>NZ_PZYZ01000009.1 GCF_003047295.1 Nocardioides sediminis | reverse complement strand
GCGTGTGCGATCGGCGCACCACTACACACCAGGTTGAAGAACTCCTCCTCGGTCTCAAACGAGATCCACTTCGGCATCCGCAACGCTCCTCAAAAATCAGCGTTGCTTCGACCGATCGACTACGCCCCGATTCAACGGCCAGCAACCGTAGGAATCACCGCCTCAGCGGTGAATCCGACCGCGCCTCACCAGGCCTGGAGGGCAGCCGTACGACGCGAGGCCTCGGCGACCTCGGCCGCCTTGAGCGCCGACTCCTCGAGGCCGCCGTGCTCGGCCCACCACTGCTGGCCGGACTCGGGGAGCGTGTGGATCGGGTCGTAGTACTCGTAGGTGCGCGAGAGCGCGTCCTCGGAGGTGGCCTCGATGGAGGTGCGGTAGTTCTTGGTCCAGTAGGAGATGCCGCGCTCGGTGTCGTAGTCGGCGAGCTGGTGCACCCAGCGCTTGCCCACGAACGGCACGTCGCACACGATGCGCGGGGTCGCGAAGCCGGGCAGGTAGCCCATGATGTGGTGCTGCAGCTTCTGCGCGTCGGCGACCGAGACCCGCCAGTGCTCCGAGAACGGGATCATGTCGCACATGTAGAAGTAGTAGGGCATGATCCGCGCGCCGTCGAGGAGGCGGAAGCACAGGTCGAGCAGCGCGTGCGGGTCGGCGTTGACGCCGTTGAGGAGCACGCCCTGGTTGCGTACGTCGCGCAGGCCGGCATCGAGCATCGCGCCCGCCGCCTCGGCCACGAGCGGGGTGATCGAGTTCGCGTGGTTGGCGTGCGTGTGCATCGCCAGCGAGACCCCGCGCGAGCGGGCGACCGAGGCGACCCGGCCGACGCCGTCGACGACGTCGGGCTGCAGCCAGTGCTGGGGGAGGCCGATGAGCGCCTTGGTGGCCAGTCGGATGTCGCGGATGTTCTCGATCTCGAGCAGCGACATCAGGAACGCCTCGAGCCGGGGCCACGGCATGTTGGCCACGTCGCCGCCGGAGACGACGACGTCGCGCACCTGGGGCGTACGACGCAGGTAGTCCATCATGTCGCCGAGCCGGTCCGCGGGCTTGCCGGTGAACTTCAGCTTGTCGATCACCGGGGTCGAGTTGCCGACGAGGTCCATGCGGGTGCAGTGGCCGCAGTACTGCGGGCAGGTGGGCAGCAGCTCGGCCAGCACCTTGGTGGGGTAGCGGTGGGTCAGGCCCTCCGCGACCCACATGTCGTGCTCGTGCAGCGAGTCGCGGGTGGCGTGCGGGTGCGAGGACCAGTCGGTGCGCCGGTCGCTGAAGACCGGGATCATGTAGTGGCGGACCGGGTCGGCGTAGAACGCCTCGGTCATCGAGCCGGCGGCACCGGGGGAGAAGGTCGGCACCATCGTGTTCATCATCTGCGGCGGCACGAGCATGGACATGGTCGCCCGCTCGGCCTGGTCGCGCTCGAGGTCGGCGTAGAAGCGTTCGTCGAGCAGGTCGCCCATCAGCTCGCGCAGCTGCTTCACGTTCTTGATGCAGTGCGCCCGCTGCCACTGGACCGAGGCCCACTCCTCGGCGGTCACCGACGCCCACCCGGGGAAGCGCGTCCAGTCCGGCTCGACGAGCTCGACGCGCTCGTACGGGTACGGCTGCCCGGTGGTCAGGCCGATCGCGGTCTCGATGCTCATGGCGTGGGTGCTCCTGGGGTGCGGGCAGGCCCTGCGAGGGGCCGGCAGGCGGCAACGGCGCGTCGGTTGTGTGACGCGCGACTCGTCTGCCAGAGTAGGCGGAGATCCTTCGGCGAGTCCAATGACGCGCCGCAATATTTCCCGTCATACGCAGTCAGCAGCGAAGGAACCAAGCGGTCATGTCGACCTCGCCGACCATCTCCACCAGCGATCCCACGGGTCTCCACCGGGTCCTCGACGAGCGGACGGTGCTGCCGCAGGCCGCCGAGCGCCTCGACACCCGGCGCGAGCTGTGGCCCGACGAGGTGCGCATCCGGGTGGAGCGGCTCAACCTCGACGCCGCGTCGTTCCGCCAGCTCGAGCGCACCCACGGGGACGGCGACGGCGTACGCCGCGCGGTGCTGGAGATCGTCGCCGGACGCGGCAAGATGCAGAACCCCGAGACCGGGTCCGGCGGGATGCTCGTGGGCACCGTGGAGGAGGTCGGCCCCGAGTCGCCCCTCGGCCTCGCCGTCGGCGACCGGGTGGCCACGCTGGTCAGCCTCACGCTCACCCCGCTCGTCATCGAGGACGGCCTCGCGGACTGGGACGGCACGAGCGAGCAGGTGCCGTGCGACGGCTACGCGATCCTCTTCGGCCGCTCCATCGCGGCGGTGCTCCCCGACGACCTCGCCCCCGAGCTCAGCCTCAGCGTCATGGACGTGTGCGGGGCACCCGCGCTCACCCGCCGCGTGGTGGAGGAGCACGCCGCCCGCGGCCGCGGGGTGACCGTCGCCGTGGTCGGGGGAGCGGGCAAGTCCGGCTCCCTGAGTCTCGCCGCCGCCCGCGACGCCGGCGCCACCCGCACGATCGGGGTCGTGCCCCACGAGGCCGAGGCCGACCTGCTGCGCGGCGCCGACCTGGCCGACGCCGTGGCCGTCGCCGACGCCCGCGACCCGATCGCCCTGCGTGACGCGGTCACCGCGGCGGGGGGTCCGGCCGACGTCACCGTCGTGTGCGTCGACGTGCCCGGCTGCGAGGGCGGCGCCGTCCTGGCCACCGCCGACGGCGGCACGGTGATCTTCTTCTCGATGGCCACCTCCTTCAGCGCCGCCGCGCTGGGTGCGGAGGGGCTCGCCGCCGACGTCCGCATGCTCGTCGGCAACGGCTACGTCCCCGGCCACGCGGCGTACGCCCTGGACCTGCTGCGCGGCCACGCCGGCGTGCGCGGCCTCTTCGAGCGGAGGCTCTGATGGGCAAGCTCACCCTCGACGCCGCCGACGTACGACGCGCGCGCACCCTCGCGCGCCAGGTCGGCCGCCCCATCGTGAAGACCGCCCAGCAGCACACGACCGTGAGCGTCGAGCGCGCGACGCTGCGCCTGGCCGGCCTCGGCGGCGCGGACGCCGAGGGGACCCCCTGGGTCAACCGGCTGGCGGACGCGGTGCGCGCGGACGTGGGCCTCGAGCACGGAGTCGCGCTGCCCGTGTGGGACGCCCTGCTCCGCGGGGAGGCCGAGGACCTGCTCGTGCTCGCCCAGAAGGCCGGCGCCGGGTCGGTCACCTTCCGCATCCCCGAGGGACGCGACCTGACGAGGGCACGCACCGCCTCCCGCAAGGCCGTCGGGGCGGGCATCAAGCAGATCGACCGCCGGCGCGTCGAGCGCGAGCGGATCATCGCCAAGGTGGGCGACGCCCCCCGCAAGCCGTGGATCTACCTCATCGTCGCCACCGGCGACATCCACGAGGACATCCCCCAGGCGCAGGCGGCGGCCCGCGAGGGCGCCGACGTCATCGCGGTCATCCGCAGCACGGGCCAGTCGCTGCTGGACTTCGTGCCGGAGGGGGCCACGCGCGAGGGCTTCGCCGGCACCTACGCCACGCAGGAGAACTTCCGGCTGATGCGGGCCGCGCTCGACGAGACCAGCAGGGAGCTCGGGCGCTACGTCCGGCTGACCAACTACGCGTCGGGGCTGTGCATGCCCGAGATCGCGGCGCTGGCGGGCCTCGAGCGGCTCGACATGATGCTCAACGACTCGATGTACGGGATCCTCTTCCGCGACATCAACCCGATCCGCACCTTCGTCGACCAGCGGTTCAGCCGCCAGGTCCACGCCCGCGCGGGGATCATCATCAACACCGGCGAGGACAACTACCTCACCACGGCCGACGCGGTCGAGGCCGCACACACGGTGACCACCAGCCAGCTGCTCAACGAGTACTTCGCCAAGGAGGCCGGCCTCGAGGACTGGCAGCTCGGCCTCGGGCACGCCTTCGAGATCGACCCAGCGGTCCCCGACTCGTTCCGCATGGAGCTCGCGCACGCGCTGCTGGCCCGCGAGCTGTTCCCCAAGGCGCCGCTCAAGTGGATGCCGCCGACCCGGCACATGACCGGCGACGTGTTCCGCGGCTACCTGCTGGACGGCTTCTTCAACCTGGTCGGCGCGCTCACCGACCAGGGCATCCTGCTCGTGGGCATGATGACCGAGGCCGTCGTCACCCCGTGGCTCTCCGACCGCGACCTGGCCCTGCAGAACGTCCGCTACGTCATGGACGCCGCCGGCAACCTGCACGAGGACTTCCACCCCACGCCCGACGGCTTCATCAACACCCGCGCCAAGCAGGTGCTGGGGGAGTCCATCCAGCTGCTGGAGGACATCAAGGCGCACCCGGGCACCAACTACGGCGCGGGCCTCCTCGACGCGATCGCCGACGGCACCTTCGGCCTGATGAAGCGCCCCGCCGACAAGGGCCGCGGCCTCGACGGCGTGGCCCGCAAGGCGCCCGACCACTACAACCCCGCCACCGAGATCCTGGAGGGCGACAAGTGACGATCGTCCGCCCCTACGGCGACACCACCGGCGACGGCATGGTGCAGCTGTCCTTCACCCTGCCGATCAAGCACTCCAAGGTCGCCGAGGGTGCGGCCGCGCAGCTCGCCAACAAGATGGGCATGGACCCCGCCCTGGTGGTGCACGCCAAGCCGATGGGCGACGACTTCACGTTCTTCGTCGTCTACGGCCGGGTCAACCACCTCGTCGACACCGACCAGGTCGAGGTCGTCGAGCGGGACTACCCGCTGCTCACCCCCAAGGAGGCCAACGCCGCCATCAAGCGCTCCCTGCGCCGGCGGATGGTCGTGGTCGGTGGGTGCATCGGCACCGACGCCCACACGGTGGGGATCGACGCGATCCTCAACATCAAGGGGTTCGCGGGGGAGAAGGGGCTGGAGTACTACCGCGAGGTCAAGGTGGTCAACCTCGGCGCCCAGGTCGGGGTCCCGCAGCTCGTCGAGGCCGCCATCGCCGAGAAGGCCGACGCGGTGCTGGTCTCCCAGGTCGTCACCCAGCGAGACGCGCACCTGCTCAACACCCGCGAGATGTCCGCGGCGTTCCGGGAGTCCTACCCGCCGGCCAAGCGGCCGCTCCTGGTCGTCGGGGGCCCGCGCTTCGACGAGACCATGGCCGAGGAGCTCGGCGTCGACCGCGTCTTCAGCCGGGGTACGACGCCCGGGGAGGTCGCCTCCTACCTCGTCCACCGCCTCACGACCCGGAAGGCGTCATGACCGACCAGCACGACCAGCAGGGCCACGACCGGGTGGGGACCACCGTCACCCACCGCCGCTACGTGCCCTACAGCCACGCGCACTACGCCGGCAACCTCGTCGACGGGGCCTACTCCCTGGGCCTCTTCGGCGACGTGGCGACCGAGATGTGCATCCTGCTCGACGGTGACGAGGGCCTCTTCGCGTCGTACTCCGACGTGCAGTTCGTGGCTCCGGTGCGCGCCGGCGACGTGCTCGAGGTGACCGCGACCCTGGCCCGTGAGGGCACCCGCAGCAGGGTCATGGACTTCGTGGTGATGGTCGTCGCCCGGGGCGCCGCCACCGAGGACGCACCCGGCGCCGCGGCGCTCCTCGACCCCCCGGTGGTGGCCACCACAGCGACCGGGACCGTCGTCGTACCACCGTCCCGAGGCTGATCCTCGGCGTGTCCCCACGCGACACGCCGGGGCCTTCGCAAAATTCCTCCTCGATTCTGGGTAAGTGCCCCCTCGATGACCTGCGGATTCGCGCGTTTGTGCTGGTCAGGACCAGGTTGACACCCACCGCCGGGCGAGACAGGGTTCCACGGTCCGCCTGTGCAGATCGTGGCCAGCGGACCGACGTCCGAGTGGCCGGTCGGAAGGTGTGAAGCCAGCATCTGAGCCGACTTGTCCGCGGAGGTCGGTCTCGCACCACGAGGGTGGATACGGGGGGCCCGGTGGCTCCGTAGACAACTTCCCGCTGTTCGGCAGCCGGTCGGTCTCGGGTTGGTCCGAAGGGTCAGCGCGCCCCCCGTTCCCGCTGCAGCCACGAGTCGTGGCCCGGCCGGATAGCGTGGCGTCGTGATGCTCCGCTGCCTCGCCGCCCTGCTGGGCGGCGTCGTGCTCTCCCTGGCCTTCGAGCCGGTCGGGCTCGCCGTGCTGATGCCGGTGGCCCTGGCCGTGCTGGTGCTCGCGGTGCGCGGCCTGCCGGTCCGCTGGGGAGCCGTAGTCGGATGGCTCTTCGGCATCGGCTTCACGACGACCCTGCTGTGGTGGATGCGAGCGGTCGGCACCGACGCCTGGCTCGCGCTCTCGCTGTTCCAAGCCCTCTACTTCGGCCCGCTGGGCATGGCCCTGGCGCTGGTGACCCGGCTGCGTGCCTGGCCGGTCTGGGCCGCCTGCGCGTGGGTCGCGGTCGAGACCTGGCGGGGCGCGTGGCCCTTCGGCGGGCTGCCGTGGGGACGGCTCGCCTACGCGACCGCCGACACGTGGTGGCAGCCCGCGATCCCGTGGCTGGGCATGACCGGCGTCAGCCTCGTGGTCGCCCTCACCGGCACCTTCCTCGCCTGGCTGGTCACCAGCCGGCTGCGACGTCGGGCCGCCGCGCTCGCGGCGGCCGGCGGTCTCGCCGTCGTCACGCTGCTCCCGCTCGCCGGGTCGTACGACGCCGTCCCCGGCGTCGACGCGGCCGGCGAGCTCACCGTCGCGGCCGTGCAGGGCGACGTCCCCGGTGACGGCACCGACGTCCCCGCCGTCCACCGCGAGATCACGGCCAACCACGTGGCACTCACCCAGGACCTCGCCGCCGACGTCGAGGCCGGCGAGGTGCCGCGTCCCGACCTCGTCGTGTGGCCCGAGAACTCCACCGCCGTCGACCCCTTCACCGACACCGAGGTCAACGCCGGCGTCGTCGCCGCGTCGGACGCCATCGGCGTGCCCATCCTGGTCGGCGGCATGGTCGACTCGCCACGCACCGACGAGGTGCTCAACCAGGGCATCGTCTGGCAGCCCGGGCTGGGCGGGGGAGACCGCTACACCAAGCGCCACCCCGTGCCCTACGGCGAGTACATCCCGTTCCGCGGCTCGATCCTGCCCGACACCTACGGCCAGCTCGCCCTCATCCCGCGCGACATGGCCCGCGGGACCAGCCTGGAGCCGCTGCGGGTGGGGGAGGCACGGGTGGCCGACGCCATCTGCTTCGACGTCGCCTACGACGACGTGGTCCACGGCCAGGTGGCCCGCGGGGGCGAGCTCGTCACGGTCCAGACGAGCAACGCGATGTTCATCAACACCGCCCAGATCGACCAGCAGTTCGAGATCAGCCGGCTGCGCGCCGTCGAGACCGGGCGGTACGTCGTGGTGGCCGCCATCAACGGCGTCTCCGGTGTCGTCGCCCCCGACGGCTCCGTCGTCGACAGTGCCGCGCCGCGCACCCAGGACGTCCTGCTGGCGGAGGTCTCGCTCGTCGACGGACTGACCCCGGGCGTGTGGATGGGCGCCTGGCCAGGACGCGCCAGCGTGGCGATCACGATTCTGTGCCTGGCGTTCATCCTGGTTCCGTATCGTCGTCCTGCACACCGCGACCGCGGTGGACCGACCGGGAGGGCACGGACGATGGCGCGGGTCTCCGCATGAGCACCGAGGGACTCGGGACGGGCACCGAGGGACTCGGACGGGTCGTGATGGTCGTGCCCACCTACAACGAGGTCGACAACCTGGAGTGGATCGTCGGCCGGATGCGCGCTGCCGAGCCCACCGTCGACCTCCTCGTCGTCGACGACGACTCGCCCGACGGCACGGGTGCGGTCGCCGACCGGCTGGCCGCGGCCGACCCGCAGGTCACCGTCGTGCACCGGACCGAGAAGGCCGGGCTCGGCGCGGCGTACCTGCACGGCTTCGCCGTCGCCCTCGAGCGCGGGTACGACGTGATCGGCGAGATGGACGCCGACGGGTCGCACCAGCCCGAGCAGCTGCACCGGCTGCTCACGGCGCTGGCCACGGCCGACCTCGTCATCGGCTCGCGCTACGTGCCCGGCGGAGCGGTGGTCAACTGGCCGCTCACCCGCCTGCTCCTCTCGCGCGGCGGCAACCTCTACGTCCGGCTGCTGCTCGGGATCCACGTCCGGGACGCGACCGCGGGCTTCCGGCTCTTCCGTCGCGAGGCGCTGGAGAAGATCGACCTCGCCGGCGTGCAGAGCACCGGCTACGTCTTCCAGACCGACCTGGCCTACCGCGCCGTGCAGGCCGGGCTGCGGGTCGTCGAGGTGCCGATCGAGTTCGTCGAGCGGGTGCGCGGGGACTCCAAGATGAGCGGTGCGGTGGCCGGTGAGTCGCTGCGGCGCATCACGACGTGGGGACTGCGGGAGCGTCGCGTCCAGCTCGCCCAGGCACGGCGGGGACGGCGGACGCGATGAAGGTCCTGAGGATCCCCGGGTGGCTGCTGCTGGTCGCCTTCGTCGTGGTGCCGCTGGTCGAGATCTTCGTGCTCGTCCAGGTGGGCCAGGTGATCGGCGCGTGGTGGACGATCCTGCTGCTGATCGCGGCCAGCGCCCTGGGCGCCTGGCTCGTCAAGCGCGAGGGCTCGCGCGCGTGGGCCGCGCTCCGCGAGGCGCTGGAGACCGGACGGATGCCGGCCCGGGAGCTCGCGGACGCGGGGCTGATCCTGATCGGCGGCACGCTGATGCTCACGCCCGGCTTCGTCAGCGACGTCGTGGGGATCCTGCTCATCCTGCCCGTCACCCGCCCCGTGGCCCGACGCCTGCTCACCAGGCTGGTGGCCGCCCGGCTGGTCGGGCCCGCCGCCGGTCCGCTCGGCGGGTCGTTCGGTGGTCCGTTCGGCAGTGGCCCGCAGGGTCCCCGGGACGCACGACGCCCCGGACCCGACCCTGAGGGGCCGGTGGTCCGGGGCGAGGTAGTCGACGACGAGTGAGTCGTCGGCTCGGCTGCCGTCAGGCAGTGGCCTTGCGCTTCTTGGCGTTGGCCCGGTGCAGGTGCGCCGGACCGATCTCACCGCCGCGGAGCAGCTCGAGACGCTCCTTGAGGATGTCCTCGAGCTCCTTCTCCGAGCGACGCTCCAGGAGCATGTCCCAGTGCGTGCGGGCGGGCTTCTCGGCCTTCTCCTCGGGCTTGATGCCCGCGGTGCTGAGTGCCTGCGCCCCACAACGCGGGCACTCCCAGATGGCGGGGATCTCCGCCTCGACCGACATGGTGATCTCGAACTCGTGACCGTGCTCGCAGCGGTAGCCGACCTGCTGTCGGGCCGCGAACTCGATCCCGCGCTCGTCCTCGAAACTCTGGCCGCCGAGCCTTGCGCCACGTAGCGTGCGCTCCGCCATTGAGCCACCTCCAGATGATGTGTGCTGACCCCGAGTGAGTCGGGAGAGGGACGATCGGAACATGAGTCCGTGACGCCGTTCCTGGGGCGTCTCTCGTCCTGGTGCTCCCTCCAAGGTAGCGGGGAGCGCCAAGGTTCAACCAATCCCGTGGACACAAGCCACCCCATCGGGTGGTAGGTCCCGCCGGAGGACCGGGCCGGCCCCGGAGGACCTCAGACCACGACGGGCAGCGCGTTGCCGGCGTCCCGGATCCCGCGCTCGGTGTCGACGCGGGAGAGCAGGAGCCCGCCGATGACGAAGAACGCGATCAGCGCGAAGATCGCCGGTCGGTAGGAGCCGGTGAACTGGTAGACGAGGCCGAAGACCAGGGTGCCGAACCACGAGGTTCCGCGGTCCATCGCGTGGTAGAAGCTGAAGTACTCCGCCTCCTTGCCGCGGGGGATGAGCAGCGAGAAGTAGGACCGGGCCAGCGCCTGGGTGCCGCCGAGCACGATGCCGACCGCCACCCCGAACGCCATGAACAGCGCCACGTTGCCGGCGGGCAGGAACAGCGCCGCGGTGACGATCGCCATCCAGATCGCCAGGCCCATCAGGATGGTCCGCTTGGCGCCCTGGCGCGCGGCGAGCCGGCCGAAGAGGAGCGCGCCGAAGAACGCGACGAACTGCACCAGCAGGATGGTGCCGATGAGCACCGACTGGCCGTGGCCGAGCTGCTCGGAGCCGTACGTCGAGGAGCTGGCGATGACGGTCTGGATGCCGTCGTTGAAGAACAGGTAGGCGACCAGGAACGTCAGCGCCATCGGGTAGTTGCGCATGTCCTTGAGGGTCGCCGCGAGCTGGCCGAAGCTGCGCGCCACCGCGTTGCCCTCGGCGGGCTCCACGTCGACCGGCGGGTGGTTGCGGAGCCGCACGAACGGGATGATCGTGAAGCCCGCCCACCAGATCGCCGCCGACAGCATGCAGATGCGGGCGGCCTCGCCGGTGGAGAGCCCGAACGGCAGGATCGTGACGACCGCGAGGTTGACGGCCAGGAGCATGCCGCCGCCGAGGTAGCCCCACGCCCAGCCGCGCGAGGAGACGCGGTCCCGGTTGGCCTCGTCGGAGATGAGCGGCAGGATCGAGTCGTTGACGACCATCGAGGCCGCGAGGCACAGGTTGGCCCCGATCACCGCCACCGCGCCGATCTCCCAGTTGTCCCCCCGGCAGAACCACAGCAGCGACGCGAAGGCCGCACCGGTCCACGCGAAGCCGGCCAGCCACTGCTTCTTCTTCTCCGTGCGGTCCATCATCGCCCCGAGCGGGGGCAGCACCAGGGCGGAGAGGATGGTGGAGAACGTGACGAGGTAGGACGGCAGCGAGCCGGGGGCGACCGAGAGCCCGAGCACGCTGACGCGGTCGTCGACCGCGGCCTCCTCGGCGATCGCGATCAGGTAGGGCGCCAGCAGGACCGTGGCGATCGTGGTGACGTAGGCGCTGTTGGCCCAGTCGTACCAGTACCAGGCCTTCTGCTCCCGGGCCTGCGCGAGCGGGGTCAGGTCGGCGACCCCGGCGGGCACGTCAGCGTCCTTCACGATGGTTCCTCCCACAGGCCACGGCTGCGCAGCACGTCCCTGAGTATGTCGGTGCGGTCGGTCATCAGGCCGTCGACACCACGGTCGAGCAGCAGGTGCATCTCGTCGGGGTCGTCGATGGTCCACACGTGGACGTCGAGGCCGTTGGCGTGCGCGCGGCGCACCAGCCCGGACGAGGCGACGACCAGGCGCCCGCGCCGGTGCGGCACCTGCAGGACCCGCGGCCGGTCGCGGGTCAGGCGCCGGGCGAGGCGCGCGCTCGGCAGGACGACGTACGCCGCCACCTCGAGCGGGTGCGCGGACGTGGCGACCCGACCGGCCGTGCGCGCGCGGAAGGCACGCATCCGACGGACCGAGAACGACCCCACGACGACGCGGTCCCAGGCCGCGCGCTCGTCGAGGAAGCCGGCCAGCGCCTCCACGGCGCCGTGGGACTTGAGGTCGATGTTGAAGCGCGCGGCGGGGAAGGCGTCGAAGAGCTCGGCGAGGGTGGGCACCCGCTCGCGGCCGCCGATCAGGGCCTGCTGCACCTCGGCGTACGACGTCTCCGCGATCGGGCCGACACGGTCGGTGACGCGGTCCAGCACGGTGTCGTGGAAGGCGAGCAGGACGCCGTCGCGGGTGACGTGGACGTCGGTCTCGAGGTGGCGGTAGCCGAGCGACACGGCGTGCCGGAACGCCGCCATGGTGTTCTCGAGGCCCTCGATCTCCGGGTGGTAGGCGCCGCCGCGGTGCGCGAAGGCCAGCACCGTGGGCCGGTCGGGCGAGTCGGGCCGTGTCACGCGAGCAGTATGGGCCCCACCGGGAGTACCGTCTGGGAAATGGAGCCCCTCACCTGCCCGCGTTGCGGGACCGAGATGCGCGAGCGCTCGCTGGGCGTCGCCACCGTCAGCCAGTGCCCCGAGGGGCACGGCGTCTTCCTCGACCGTGCCGAGCTCGGCACGCTCATCGAGGCCGAGAACGACTGGCACGCCGGCTCGGGCACCCGTACCGCCCCGCTGCCGCGCATCACACCTGACATGACCGCGCCCCCGGCCGCGGCGAAGCGGTCGAGGGCGTGGGTGGAGACGTTGTTCGGCTGAGCGGGCCGACGCGGCTCAAATGTCGCGGAAGGTCTCGATGTTGGCGCCGAGCAGGTTGAGGCGCTCGGCGAGGTCCTCGTAGCCGCGGTGGATGACGTAGGTCGACCGCAGCACCGAGGTGCCCTTGGACGCCAGCATGGCCAGCAGGATCACCACCGCCGGGCGCAGGGCCGGCGGGCACACGATCTCCGCGCCCGACCAGTGGGTCGGACCCTCCACCAGCACGCGGTGCGGGTCGAGCAGCTTGACCTGGGCGCCGAGCTTGTTGAGCTCGGTGAGGTAGATCGCGCGGTTCTCGTAGACCCAGTCGTGCAGCAGGGTCTGCCCCTCGGCCACGGCCGCGATGACCGCGAAGAACGGCAGGTTGTCGATGTTGAGGCCCGGGAACGGCATCGGGTGGATCTTGTCCAGCGGCGCGACGAGGTCGCTGGGGTAGGTGGTGATGTCGATCAGCCGGGTGGCGCCGTTGGCGGCGACGTACTCCTCGGTGCGCGAGTAGCGGAAGCCCATCCCCTCGAGGATCGCGAGCTCGAGCTCGAGGAACTCGATCGGGACGCGCTTGATGGTGATCTCGGAGCGGGTCACGATGGCGGCCGCCAGCAGCGACATCGCCTCGATGGGGTCCTCGGAGGGGGAGTAGTCGACGTCGACGTCGATCTGCTCGCAACCGGTGACACGCAGCGTGGTGCTGCCGACGCCCTCGACCTGCACACCCAGCTTCTGCAGGTAGAAGCAGAGGTCCTGGACCATGTAGTTGGACGAGGCGTTGCGGATCACCGTCGTGCCGGGGTTCAGCGCGGCCGCCATCAGGGCGTTCTCGGTCACCGAGTCGCCCCGCTCGGTCAGCACGATCGCACGCTCGGGCTCGACCGCACGGTTGACCGTGGCGTGGTAGGAGCCGTCGGTCGCCTTGACCTCGAGGCCGAACGGCCGCAGTGCCGACATGTGCGGCTCGACGGTGCGCGTGCCGAGGTTGCAGCCACCGGCGTAGGGGAGGTCGAAGGTGTCCGCGCGGTGCAGCAGGGGACCGAGGAACATGATGACCGAGCGGGTACGCCGCGCGGCGTCCTCGTCGATGTGGGCGAGGTCGAGCTCGGCCGGCGGGATGATCTCGAGGTCGTTCTGGTCGTTGAGCCAGCGGGTCTGCACGCCCAGCGACCCGAGCACCTCGAGGAGGCGGTTGACCTCCTCGATCCGGGCGACCTTGCGCAGCGTCGTACGGCCCCGGTTGAGCAGCGAGGCGCAGAGCAGCGCGACGCCGGCGTTCTTGGAGGTCTTGACCTCGATCGAGCCCGACAGGGTGGTCGGGCCGACGACACGCAGGTGGGTGGGACCAGCACCGAGGGCGACGATCTCGGAGTCGAGGGCGGCGCCGATGCGCGCCAGCATCTCGAGCGACAGGTTCTGGTGGCCCTTCTCGATGCGGTTGATGGCACTCTGACTGGTGGCCAGCAGCTCGGCGAGCTGGTGCTGGGTGAGCCCACGGTGCTTGCGAGCGTCCCGGATGAGGTTGCCGATGCGGCCCTTGTAGTCGGTCTGCATGCCGATCACGCTATCTCAGATATGAGATAGGACAATATTCCCCGGCCGCCGTGTCGCGCGGCGCCATCGACGCCGTGCGAGGATCGCCGACATGCGCGCAACGACCATCCACGCCCCCGGTGACATCCGCGTCGAGGACGTCCCCGACCCGACCATCGAGGCCCCCACCGACGCCATCGTCAAGGTGGCCGCCGGCTGCATCTGCGGCTCCGACCTGTGGCCCTACCGCGGCCACAACGACATCACGCCGGGCGACACCATCGGCCACGAGTGCATCGGTGTCGTGGAGGAGGTCGGCGGCGAGGTGTCCGCGTTCTCGCCCGGCGACTTCGTCATCGTGCCGTTCGACCACTGCGACAACACGTGCGTCCACTGCAGGGCGGGCGCCCACTCCGGGTGCGTCAACCTCGGCTTCACCTCGAGCGGCCAGGCGGAGTACGCCCGCGTCACCCAGGCCGACGGCTCCCTGGTGAAGACCGACGGGATGCCCGACCGGTCGCTCTACCCCTCGCTGCTGACCCTGTCCGACGTGATGGCCACCGGCTGGCACGCGGCGGTGTCGGCCGGGGTGACCAAGGGCAGCACCGCGGTCGTCGTGGGCGACGGCGCCGTGGGCCTGTGCGGGGTGCTCGCGGCGGCGCAGCTCGGCGCCGACCGCGTGGTCGCCATGTCGCGCCACGAGTCCCGCCAGGCGATCGCCAAGCGCTTCGGCGCGACCGACGTCGTCGCCGAGCGCGGCAAGGAGGGCGCCGAGAGGATCGCCGAGCTGACCGGCGGCGTCGGCGCGGACGCCGTCCTGGAGTGCGTGGGCACCGACGAGTCGATCAAGCAGGCCTTCGCCATCGCCCGGCCGGGCTCGACCGTCGGCTTCGTCGGCGTGCCCCACGGCGTCGAGCTGCCGGTCCGCCGGATGTTCCAGCGCAACATCGGCCTCGCGGGTGGCATGGCGCCGGTGCGCAAGTACCTCCCCGAGCTCCTCGAGCTCACGCTGAGCGGCGCCATCGACCCGGGCCTGGTCTTCGACCTGACCCTGCCGTTGGAGCAGTCCCCGGAGGGCTACCGCGCGATGGACGAGCGTCGCGCGACCAAGGTCCTGCTGGAGCCCTGAGATGGCCTCCGTCCCCGACCTGCTCGTCGGCCCCCTGCTGCGGTACGTCGACGAGACCTCCGCCTCCGTCTGGGTGGAGACCCGCGACAAGGCACGCGTGACCGTGACCCGGGAGGGCCGCTCCTGGTCGGCCGGCACCTTCGTCGTGCACGGTCACCACTACGCCCTCGTCGAGGTCGACGGCCTCGAGCCGGGGTCACGGGCGCCGTACACCGTGGCCGTCGACGACCACGTCGTGTGGCCGCCCGAGGACTCCCGGCTGCCCGAGCCCGTCATCGCCACGCTCGTGCCGGGCAAGCCCCTGCGGCTGGCCTTCGGCTCCTGCCGCACCTCGGTCTCCCACGACGAGGAGGGCAACAAGACCCACGGCGTCGACGCCCTGCGGACCTACGCCCTGCGGATGGCGGGACGCGCCGACGCCTACGACGCCGACGGCGACCGCGACCTGCTCGAGCCCGGCTGGCCCGACCTGGTGCTGTTCCTCGGCGACCAGGTCTACGCCGACGAGACGACCGAGCAGATGCGGGCGTTCATCAGCGCCCGGCGCGACATCGAGCAGCCCCCGTGGAACGAGCTGAAGGACTACCAGGAGTACGCCCACCTCTACTCCCTGGCCTGGACGGAGGAGACCAACCGCTGGCTGCTCTCCACCCTGCCGAGCGCGATGATCTTCGACGACCACGACATCCGCGACGACTGGAACACCTCCCAGTCCTGGCGGGAGGAGATGGAGGCCACCTCCTGGTGGCACGGCCGGATCGTGGCCGGGCTCGCGTCCTACTGGGTCTACCAGCACCTGGGCAACCTCTCCCCGGCCGAGCGCCGCGAGGACGAGATCTGGCGGCGGGTGCTGGAGCACGAGGGCGACGACGAGCCCGACCTCACCGAGGTGCTCGACGCGTTCGCCGAGCGGGTCGACCAGGAGCCGCAGACCTACCGGTGGAGCTATGCGCGGGAGTTCGACGACCAGGCGCGCCTCGTGGTGGTCGACTCGCGGGCGGCGCGGGTCCTCGACCCCGACCACCGCGCGCTGCTCGACCCCGACGAGCTCACCTGGCTCGACGAGCACATGCGCGGCGACGTCGACCACCTGCTCATCGGCACCTCGCTGCCCTTCATGCTGGCCCGCGGCCTGCACCACCTCGAGGCCGCCGGTGAGGCGATGGCCGGCGGCGCCTGGGGCAGGCGCGGGGCACGCGTGGGGGAGTGGGCGCGCCAGCTCGTCGACCTCGAGCACTGGGCGGCCTTCCAGGACAGCTTCGCCAAGGTCGCCGACATGGCCATCGCGGTCGCGGAGGGACGCCGGGGTCGCGCGCCGGTCAGCGTCACGTTCCTCTCCGGGGACGTCCACCACAGCTACGTCAGCGAGGCGCGACTGTCACGGCGTACGACGCGCAGCGGCGAGGTGATGCAGAGCCGGCTCATCCAGGCCGTCTGCTCGCCCATCCGCAACCCGCTCTCGCGCAACATGCGCTTCGCGACCGCCGTGCTCAGCTACGGCGTGGCGGGGCCGCTGGGGCGACTCGCGTCGAAGTCGACGAAGGTGCCCACCAGCCCGATCACCTGGAAGTACGCCAAGGGTCCGTGGTTCGACAACAACCTGGCGTTCCTGGAGCTGGCGCCCGGGTCCCTGCGGATGTGGTGGGTCAGCGGCAAGGTCGTCGGCGGCGACCACGACGCGCCCCGGCTGACCAAGGTCGCCGACTACGAGCTCGGCGACCGGACGCGCTGACGGCGCCCCCTCCGCTCAGCGGGTGGCGCCGGTCAGCACGCGTCCGCGGACGCAGGAGCACGAGTCGGAGCAGGGCAGGTAGCTGTGCGTCGCGTGGCCGCAGCCGGGACACGGCATGTCGTGCGAGAGGTGCGTTCCGTTGGTGTCCACGGTGTCCCACATGGTCCTGCTCCTGAGCGTCGTTGCTGGGCTGACACCACGGTGACACGCGACCTCCGGGGTCCTGACGCGTTACCGCCGCAAACACGCCGTATGCGGTACGGAAATGACCCGTTCGGGCCATGCCGCCCTGGTCATCCCGGTGCTAGCCCACCCCCGCGCGGGCCGGGTCAGCGCGTCACAGGGCGACCGTGTCGTTGTCGCCGAGGTCGGGCTCGGCGTCGCTCACCAGTCCCTTGGCCATCTGGATCGCGGCGGTGACCTTGCCGGGCGACTCCCAGTACTCCGCGGTCAGGCCGGACACCTCGATCAGGGCGTTCTCGTCGTCCTCCGGGCCGCCGGACATGAAGGTGCCGGCCGAGGCGTCCCACAGCTCCGCGAGCTTGGCGCGGTCCTCGTTGAGCCGCGCGGTGCCGGACAGGGACACCCACCCGGCCTTGCTGGAGTAGGCGACGTTGACGCGCGGGTCGGCGGCGATGGCGCGGACCTTGTCGGTGTCCTTCTCGGTGATGAACCAGACCGTGGAGGGGGTCTCGAAGTCCTGCGTGCCCATCGGCGTCGAGACGAGCTGTCCCTCCGCCGAGTGATAGGTCAGGACGGCGATCCGGGTCTCGCGCATGATCTCGGTGACGGTCTCGAGCTGGTCGGTGTGGTCCGCGTGCTGGTCGTGGGTCATGTCCCGACCCTGCCAGCGGGGTGGGTGCGCCGCCTCACCCCTGCGAGGCAGCGATGCCGGGGCGTCGTACGGCGCGTCCGGTCACCAGCAGCACCGCACCCCCGGCGACCAGCGCCCAGAACGCCGGGCTGACGCCGGCGAAGGAGAGCCCCGAGGCGGCGACCAGGAAGGTCACGGCACCGGCCTCGCGGTGCTGCGGCTCGGCGAGCGCGGCGGTCGCCGAGGAGGCGAAGGTCCCGATCAGTGCTACCCCCGCGACCGCCGCCAGGATGCCCGCCGGGGCGGCCGCCGCCAGCGAGGTGACGAGCACCGACAGGGGAGCGAGGCAGACGTACGACGCCCCGCACGTCACGCCCGCGACCCAGCGTTGGTCGCGGTCGGGTCCGGCCTCCGGGCCGGCGGCCAGCGCGGCCGAGATCGCCGCCAGGTTGATGCTGTAGCCGCCGGCCGGGGCCGTCGCCACCGTGGCGACCCCGGCCCAGCCCAGAGCGGGACGCAGGGGAGCGCGGTAGCCGAAGGACTCAAGCACGGCCACACCCGGGATGTTCTGGCCGGTCATCGTGACGAGGTAGAGCGGCACCCCGAGCGCGACCACCGCGCCCCAGTCGAGGACCGGCGCCGTCCAGGTGAGGGCCGGGAGGAGCGAGTCGTCGGGCAGCGGCTGCCCCGCGACGGCGATCACGACGCCTGCCGCCACGAGTGCCCCGGGCACGGCCCAGCGGCGGGCCACGCGCAGGAGCACCAGCCAGGTCAGGAGCACCGGGCCGATCGCCGCCGGGGCCTCGGCGAGCGCGCGGAAGGGTGCCACGCACAGGGTCAGCAGCACTCCCGCGAGCATCCCGCTCGCGACCGCGACCGGGATCCGGCTGACCCACGTGGCGAGCGGCCTCACGACCGCGGTGAGGAGGTAGAGGAGCCCGGCGACGCCGAACGCACCGACGGCCGCGGCCCACCCGGCGGCGGGTACGGCGGCCCCCGCGAGGAGCGCCGCGCCGGGGGTCGACCAGGCCATGGTGACCGGGACCCGGTGGCGCAGCGAGAGCAGCACGCACCCCAGCCCCATGGTCACCGAGACGACGGCGAGCCCCGAGGCCGCCTGCTGCGGAGTCGCCCCCACGGCGGTGAGGCCGGTGAGCACCACCGCGAACGACGAGGTGAAGCCGACGAGGGCGGTCACGACGCCGGCGACGACGGCGTGCGACGTGCCGCTCGCGGTCGTCGTACCGGTCGTGGACCTGCTCATGGACGCCGAGGCTAGGGCTCGGCGCCTCTCCGGGGCGCGCCGGTCCGGGTGCCGGGAACAACCCCGGCGTGATCTTGTTCGACCCAGCATGAAGAAGATCGGGTTCCTGAACTTCGGGCACTGGTCCGAGACGCCGCACTCGCAGGTGCGCACCGCCGCCGACACCCTGCTGCAGTCCATCGACCTCGCCGTCGCCGCGGAGGAGCTCGGGGTCGACGGCGCCTACTTCCGGGTGCACCACTTCGCCCGCCAGCTGGCCAGCCCGTTCCCGCTGCTGGCGGCCGTCGGGGCGCGGACCAGCCGGATCGAGATCGGCACCGGGGTCATCGACATGCGCTACGAGAACCCGATGTACATGGCTGAGGACGCGGGCGCCGCGGACCTGATCTCCGGCGGCCGGCTCCAGCTGGGGATCAGCCGTGGGTCACCCGAGCAGGTGATCGACGGATGGCGCCTCTTCGGCTACGAGCCCCTGGAGGGCGAGACCGACGCCGACATGGCACGACGGCACACCGAGGTCTTCCTGCGGGTGCTCTCGGGCGCGGGCTTCGCCCGGCCCAACCCTCGTCCGATGTTTCCCAACCCGCCCGGCCTGCTGCCCCTGGAGCCGTACTCCGAGGGGCTGCGCGACCGCATCTGGTGGGGCGCGGGCTCGGACTCGACCGCCCGGTGGGCGGGACGGATGGGCATGCACCTGATGAGCTCGACGCTCAAGCAGGACGAGACCGGCGAGCCGTTCCACGTGCAGCAGCGCAAGCAGGTCGAGGCGTTCCGCGACGCGTGGGCGGAGGCCGGCCACCCGGGTCAGCCGCGCGTCTCGGTCAGCCGCTCGATCATGCCCATCACCACCGACACGGACCGGGCCTACTTCGGCCACCAGGGCGAGAGCACCGACCAGGTCGGCCAGATCGAGCCGCAGATGCGGGCGATCTTCGGTCGCACGTACGCCGCCGAGCCGGACGTGCTGGTGGAGCAGCTCGCGCAGGACGAGGCGGTCGCGACCGCGGACACGATCCTGCTGACGGTGCCCAACCAGCTCGGGGTGGACTACAACGCCCACCTCCTCGAGTCGGTCCTGCAGCACGTGGCGCCGGGGCTGGGCTGGCGCTGACCCGGTCCCGGTCTGCTCGCCCGCCGCTCGCTCGTCGAGGACAGCGGCTGTCCGCGGTTTCTGGTTGGATCGGACCCACACGCAGGGGTGACCGGGGGGACGGTCGCCGGTGAGGGGACGAGGGACGAGATGGGATCCACCGAGGTGCACGCGGCCGACCGCCACGACCTGATCCGCGTGCAGGGCGCGCGGGAGAACAACCTCAAGGACGTCAGCGTCGAGCTGCCCAAGCGCCGGCTCACGGTCTTCACCGGCGTCTCGGGCTCCGGCAAGAGCTCGCTGGTCTTCGCCACCATTGCGGCGGAGTCCCAGCGGATGATCAACGAGACCTACAGCGCCTTCGTGCAGGGCTTCATGCCGAGCCTCGCGCGACCCGAGGTCGACTTCCTCGAGGGGCTCACCACGGCGATCATCGTCGACCAGGAGCGCATGGGGGCCAACCCGCGCTCGACCGTCGGCACCGCCACCGACGCCAACGCGATGCTGCGCATCCTGTTCAGCCGCCTGGGGACGCCCCACGTCGGTCCGCCGACGGCGTACTCCTTCAACGTCCCCACCCGCAAGGCCAGTGGCGTGATGTCGACCGACAAGGGCGGCCACGTCGCGAAGAGCGTGGTCAAGGACGCGGTCTACCTCGGCGGCATGTGCCCACGCTGCGAGGGCATGGGCAACGTCAGCGACATCGACCGCACCGCGCTGTACGACGCGAGCAAGTCGCTCGCCGACGGCGCCCTGACCGTGCCCGGCTACTCGATGGACGGGTGGTACGGCCGGCTCTTCGAGGGCGTCGGCCTGCCCATGGACAAGCCTATCGAGACGTTCACCGCCAAGCAGCTCGACACGATGCTCTTCGCCGAGCCCACCAAGATCAAGGTGGAGGGGGTCAACCTGACCTTCGAGGGCATCATCCCCAAGATCCAGAAGTCGATGCTGTCCAAGGACCCCGAGGCGATGCAGCCGCACGTACGCCGCTTCGTCGAGCGCGCGGTGACCTTCCAGCGGTGCCCCGAGTGCGACGGGACCCGGCTGACCCGCGAGGCCCTCTCGTCGAAGGTCGAGGGCAAGAACATCGCAGAGCTGTGCCAGATGCAGATCAGCGACCTCGCCGAGTGGGTGCGGGCGCTCGACGAGCCGTCGGTGGCGCCGCTGCTCAAGGGCCTGCAGCACCTGCTCGACTCGTTCACCGAGATCGGGCTCGGCTACCTCTCGCTCGACCGCCCCGCCGGCACGCTCTCCGGGGGAGAGGCCCAGCGCACCAAGATGATCCGCCACCTCGGGTCGTCGCTCACCGACGTCACCTACGTCTTCGACGAGCCCACGATCGGCCTGCACCCGCACGACATCGAGCGGATGAACCAGCTGCTCCTCCAGCTGCGCGACAAGGGCAACACCGTGCTCGTGGTCGAGCACAAGCCGGAGTCGATCGCCATCGCCGACCACGTCGTCGACCTGGGTCCGGGGGCGGGGAGCAGCGGCGGCACCATCTGCTTCGAGGGGCCGGTCGAGGGGCTGCGGGCGAGCGACACCGTCACCGGCCACCACCTCGACGACCGGGCGACCCTCAAGGACGAGCACCGCTTGCCCACCGGCCAGCTGTCCGTCGAGGGGGCGTCGACGCACAACCTCCAGGACGTCAGCGTCGACATCCCCCTCGGGGTGCTCTGCGTCGTCACCGGGGTCGCCGGCTCGGGCAAGTCGTCGCTGATCCACGGCTCGGTCGCGGGCCGCGACGGCGTCGTCGTGGTCGACCAGGGCGCCATCAAGGGATCGCGGCGCAGCAACCCCGCGACCTACACCGGCCTCCTCGAGCCGATCCGCAAGGCCTTCGCCAAGGCCAACGGCGTCAAGCCGGCGCTCTTCAGCTCCAACTCCGAGGGCGCCTGCCCCACCTGCAACGGCGCGGGCGTGATCTTCACCGAGCTCGGCGTGATGGCGACGGTCGAGTCACCGTGCGAGGAGTGCGAGGGCCGCCGTTTCCAGGCCGCCGTCCTGGAGCACACCCTCGGAGGGAAGAACATCGCCGAGGTGCTGGCCATGTCGGTCACCGAGGCCGAGGAGTTCTTCTCCGCCGGCGAGGCGAGGACCCCGGCCGCCCACAAGGTCCTCGACCGGCTCCGCGACGTCGGACTGGGCTACCTCAGTCTCGGGCAGCCGCTGACCACCCTGTCCGGCGGCGAACGGCAGCGGCTCAAGCTGGCGGCCCAGATGGCCGAGAAGGGCGACGTCTACGTCCTCGACGAGCCCACCACCGGCCTGCACCTCGCCGACGTGGCCAACCTCCTCGGGCTGCTCGACCGGCTCGTCGAGTCGGGGCGCTCGGTCATCGTGATCGAGCACCACCAGGCCGTGATGGCGCATGCCGACTGGATCATCGACCTCGGTCCGGGGGCCGGCCACGACGGGGGCCGGGTCGTCTTCGAGGGCACGCCGGCCGACCTGGTCGCCGAGGCCTCGACGCTGACCGGCAAGCACCTCGCGGAGTACGTCGCCCGCTGAACGGTTTCGTCAACACGGGTTGACGAACGCCGGGTTTGTCAACCAGAGTTGACGGCATGAGGACCGCAGTCGACACCGACGAACCGGGGGAGGAGAGCCCGCTGGAGGAGCTCATGCGCATCGCGCGTGCCAAGCACGAGCTGGCGGACGCGGAGGCCGAGGCGGTGCGCCGTGCGCGCCTCCACGGTTTCAGCTGGGCCGAGATCGGGACGATGCTGGGAGTCAGCAAGCAGGCGATGCACAAGAAGTACGGAAAGTTCGCCTGACATCGGTCACGCGACGCGGCCGGCGACCCGTCGAGCCTCGGGGCCGGGACCGGGCTGGCAGCGTGGGCACCACCACGTCCGCCGGTTGCCGGCGTCGCCCGGGACCTCGGCGGCCACCCTCACCGCGGTACCGCACCGCAGGCAGCCACGGCGCTGGCGGCCGGTGACCCAGTGGTCGGTGCCGGGCCACATCGAGCCCGTGGTGACCTGGTAGGCCTGCGGCACGGTCGCCGAGTGGTGCAGCATCGTCGCGGCGCGCCCGACCAGTCGCTCGACCTCGACCTCGCCCACCGGGGTCCATGGGCTGACGCCGGTGAGGAAGGCGAGCTCGTTGGCCCACAGGTTGCCCAGGCCCGCCATGAGTCGCTGGTCGAGGAGCGCGGTGACGAGGGGGAGGGTGGG
Source organism: Nocardioides sediminis (assembly GCF_003047295.1). Lineage (GTDB taxonomy): Bacteria > Actinomycetota > Actinomycetes > Propionibacteriales > Nocardioidaceae > Nocardioides > Nocardioides sediminis. The sequence goes on along the minus strand of NZ_PZYZ01000009.1, from coordinate 86,389 downwards.
GTCGGCGGACAGCCGGCGTACGGCCTCCTCGGCGTCCCAGTCGTCCCGGAGGGGGTCCGGTCCGAGGTGCCCGACGAGGCGGTGCTCGTCGTCGGTGGGCACCAGGTCGAGGTCGTGCAGCTTGATGCCGTGCGCGGTCCGTCCGTCGTCGATGGCCAGCACCAGCCGGACGTCGGGCATGACGCGCGCCGGCACCCGCTTCCCCGGGGCGGTGGTGGTCCACGACCCGTCCATGCGCAGGTGGCTGTGCAGGGTGACGGCGGGGGAGTCGTCCAGGGCGGTCAGCCTGGTCAGCAGGTGCTTCCCGTGGGTGTCGTGCCCCACCACCACCCGGCCGGCGACGTCGCGCGCGGCGAGCCGCGGCACACGGAAGTCGGAGCGCACGACGGTGCGGCCGGTCAGCTGGCGGTCCAGCCGGCGGGCGAGCTTCCAGACGCTGTCTCCCTCGGGCACGCACTCCATCCTGCCCGTGCGAGGGTGAGGGCATGACGGGGGAGAGGCGGTTCGTGCTCCACGACCACCGCAAGCCGCGCCCGCACTTCGACCTGCGTCTCGAGGAGGACGGCGTGCTGCGCAGCTGGGCTGTCCCCAGGGGCCTGCCCGACGACCCGGCGCACGACCGCCTCGCCGTCGCGGTCGAGGACCACGACCTCGACCACGTCGACGTCGAGGACGAGCACAAGTCGATCGCCGACGACGGCACGTGGGAGGAGCACGACCGCACCGAGCGACGCCTGCTCTTCTCCCTGCACGGCCGCCGGGGACCGCGCCGGTACGCACTGATCCACACCGGCGGCGACCAGTGGTTGCTGCACCTGACCAAGGACCAGCCGGGCATCAGGACGTGAGCACGACCAGCTGCTGCGTCGCGCGGGTCATCGCGACGTACCGGTCGACCGCGCCCTCGACGCCGGTGCCGAACGAATCCGGCTCCACCAGCACGACGAGGTCGAACTCCAGACCCTTGGCGAGCGCGGGGGACAGGGAGCGCACCCGCGGTCCCGGCTCGTACGACGGGAGGCCGATGACGCACGCGAGCCCCTCGGCGTGCTCGGCGAGCCACCGGTCCAGGATCTGCGGCAGGTCCGACACGGACCCGTGGGCGACGGGCACGCCGCTGTCGCGGACGGAGGCCGGCACGTTGGCGTCGGGCAGCGCCGCGCGGATGACCGGCTCGGCCTCGACCATCACCTCCCGCGGCGTGCGGTAGTTGACCGTCAGCGTGGCCACCCGGGCATCACGGAGCCCGATGCGTCGCAGCCGCTCCTCCCAGGCCTCGGCGAACCCGTGCCGGGCCTGCGCGCGGTCGCCGACCACGGTGAGGCTGCGCGAAGGACACCGGCGCAGCAGCATCTGCCACTCCGCGTCCGTCAGCTCCTGGGCCTCGTCGACCACGACGTGGGCGAACGGACCGGCGAGCGAGTCGGGGTCGGGCCCGGCGTGCGCGGCCTCGTCCACGATCACGCTCTGTGCGTCGGAGACCCGCAGCATCGACATCACCTGCATCTCCGAGCCGTCGGTGGCCACCAGGTGATCCACCACGTCCGCCATCCGCGCGCGCTCGGCCGCGACCGCCGCCTCCCGGCGTCGCCGGCGGCGCGACTCCTGCGGGTCCCCGAGCCGGAGTCGCGCCGCGTCGAGGAGCGGCAGGTCCGACACGGTCCATGCCTGGGGGTCGTCCCGTCGCAGGCGCCGCACCTGGTCGGGCTCCAGCCACGGGGCGCACATGCGCAGGTAGGCGGGCACCGACCACAGGTCGCCCACCAGGTCGGCCGGGTCGATGAGCGGCCAGGCGCGGTGGAAGGTGTCGGTGAGCTCCTCGTGCTGCGCGAGTGCCCGCCGCAGCTCGGGCTCGGACACCTCACTGTCATCGACCTTGTCGAGGAGGATCTCCACGAGCGTCTCCCAGACCCGGTCGCGCGCCTCGTTGTGCGGCGTACCGGGGTCGGGGGACCCGAACGCCTCGGCCCAGTCCGAGGCGCTGACCCAGATGTCCGCCCACGGGGTCTCGACCTCCACGCCCTCGGTGGGCGGCTCCTCGTACAGCCGCACGGCGGGCTCGATCGCCGCGACCATCCCGGCGGTTGCCTTGAGCCTCGCCACCTCGGGGTCGGGCTCCTCACCGGCGGCGGCACCCTCGGGGACGAGGTCGCGCACCGTGCAGGTTCGCACGCCGTCCTCGCCCAGGCTGGGCAGGACGTCCGCGACGTAGGCGAGGTACGGCTGGTGGGGACCCACGAACAGGACGCCGCCGCGTCCGGTGCCCAGCCGTGGGTCGGCGTGCAGGAGGTACGCCGCGCGGTGCAACGCCACGACCGTCTTGCCAGTGCCCGGGCCTCCGTCCACGACGAGGGCGCCACGGGACGAAGCCCGGATGATGGCGTCCTGGTCGGCCTGGATCGTGCCCAGGACGTCACGCATCCGGGGTGACCGGCTGCCGCCCAGGCTGGCGACGAAGGCCGACTGGTCATCGAGCGCTGCGTGCCCCTCGAGCCCCTCGGGCGTGAAGACCTCGTCCCAGAAGTCCGTGATGCGGCCGCGGTTCCAGCGGTAGCGCCGGCGGCTGGCCAGACCGAGCGGACGGGCATGGGTGGCGGCGAAGAACGGCTCGGCCGCGGGGGAGCGCCAGTCGACGAGCAGCCGGCGCCCGGAAGGGTCGGAGAGGCCGAGGCGTCCGACGTACACCGGCTCGCCGCCGTCGGCGGGCACCATCCGGCCCAGGCACAGGTCGAGGCTGAACCGCCGCAGCAGGCGCAGGCGCGAGGTCAACCGATGGACCTCGAGGTCGCGGTCCATCGCCGCCTGGCCGGTCCCGCCCGGCGAGCGGCGTGCCTCGTCGAGGCGGCGGGTCAGCTCGGCGACCGAGTGCTCGAGGCCGGAGGCCATGGCGGTGAAGTGTCGCTGGTCGGTCGCGATCAGGGCGGGGTCGGCCTTGGCCGGGTGGTCGGTGAGGAGGAAGGCGTCGGAGGAGGGGACGGTCACTGACAAGGAGGCTCCGGGGTGGCGCGCGGACGGCTGGGAGCCGGGATTCTGCGGCACCACCGGGGCCTTGCGGCAAGCCCCCGGCTCGGCTATACGTTGGAACAGAGGGGAGTGCGACCCGCGACGTCGGGTCCCCTCAGCGGAGGAGTCGCCCTCCGTCCACGACGACCTGGGTGCCGGTGACGTAGCTGGCCAGGTCGCTGGCCAGGAACAGCACCACCCGGGCGATGTCGTCGGGCGCGCCGATGCGTGCCATCGGCACCTGGGCGAGAAACTGCTCGAGCATGCCGCCGTCGTCATGGCCGGGCTCGTCGCTGTGCATCGTGGCCGCCACCCCCGGCGTCGCGATGGCCCCGGGGGCGACGGCGTTGACCCAGATGTGGTGCGGAGCGAGCTCGAGGGCCAGGTTCTTGGTGAACCCCCAGACGCCGTGCTTGGAGGCGTCGTAGTGCGCCAGCCCGATCCCGGACGGGTGCAGCGCGTCGACCGAGGTGATGTTGACGATGCGGCCTCCGGCACCGCGGTCGCGCATCCGCAGCGCCACCTCGCGGCAGCACAGGAAGACGCCGCGCAGGTTGACCCGGAGCACCCGGTCGAAGTCGTCGGGCCCCATCTCGAGGACGGGCACGTTGGGGAAGATGCCTGCGTTGTTGACGAGGACGTCGACACCGCCGCGCCACCCGACGGTGTCGGCCACCAGCCGGTGGACGTCATCAGGGTCACCGACGTCGGCGTACATCGCCATCACCGAGCGACCGTGCTCGGTGAGCTCCGCGCAGGTGGCCTCGGCGGCCTCGAGGTCGGCGTCGGCGACGACGACCGACGCACCCGCCTCGGCGAGCCGCTCGACCACGCCGCGGCCGATGCCCATGGCTCCGCCGGTGACGATGGCCGTCCGGCCACGCAGGTCCAGGAGCTCGTGCAGGCTCGGTGGTGAGATCGTCATCGTTCCTCCTTGTGCGCGCCGGACCCGACGCCCGGTCCTGGTCCGATGGTGCTGGCGAGGGCGCGGCGTCGCCACGGCCGATGGGCCCGACGTCCCCCGCGGTTCGTCCCGAGATCGGGCATCGACTCCCTGCGCCTGCCGTACCGAGGTGCACAAGAACGGCGGGCCTGCGCTGGTCTTCGGTGCCGACCTCACGGGCTGAGGAGGGCCTCTACCAAGGCCGGCGCACCTCACCACAGTTCGCCGATAACTGACATTATGTCAATATGCGCACATCCGGCGCATGACACCGGTGTAGTTCCGGGCTGGCTCCTCTACCCCGCCCCAGGCGCCTCGAGGACGAAGAAGAGGAAGCACACGAATGCCGTCCGGTCGCCGATGCCGGCCGGCAGCAGCTCGGGTGGCGTGTCGGCGGCGTACGGCGGCTCGCTGACCTGGCGGATCTCGAACCCCGCGCCGGTGAACGCGTCGGTCATCGCGTGCAGCGGCCGGTGCCAGTAGGTCAGCGTCCCTTCCTGCCCCGAGAACGTGAAGGTCTCCGAGTACCGCGTCACGGCGAAGTAGTCGCTGTCCGGGTAGTTGACCAGGTAGGCACTCGGGTGCGGCACCGACAGGACGAGTCGTCCGCCGGGTCGCAGCACCCGACGCAGCTCCGCCAGGGGTCCCGCCCAGTCCTCCAGGTAGTGCAGGCACAGCGACGCGACGACGACGTCGAAGGAAGCGCCGTCGTACGGCAGAGGTCCACCGAGGTCGGCGACGCGCAGGTCCGCGTCGGCCCCCAGCCGCTGCCGGGCCAGGTGGACCATCCCCGCGCTCACGTCGAACCCCGTCACCACCGCTCCCCTGTCGCGCAGCGCCGCGCTCAGCGGACCCGAGCCGCAGCCGGCGTCCAGCACCCGTCGACCGTCGACGTCCCCGGCCAGGCCGATCATCGCCGGTCGCTCGTAGTGGGCGTTGAGGAGGCTGGACTCGTTCTGGCGCGAGTAGGCCTCCGCAAAGGTGTCGTAGTCGGTGGTCACTCCCGAGTCCCCCTGGTGAACAGCTGGTCGGCATCTGATGATCCGCCCGACGGTCAACGTACTGCCGGCACACCGCGTCCGGTCGGTGGCGCACCGGCGGAGCCATCGAGCCATCGCGGCGGCGTACTCGCCCTAGGGTGTGCCGATGCTCCCAGCCGCGACGACCCGGCTCCGGTTCCGCGAGATGACCGAGGCCGACCTCGCCCACATCGAGACACTGGACATCGGTGGCTCCCGCGGCCCCGCCGGTTGGATCGACTGGACACTCCGCAACTACGAGGAGCACGGCTTCGGGCTGTGGGTGGTCGAGACGCACGCGGGCGAGTTCGTCGGCGACTGCGGCCTGACCATGCAGGAGGTCGAGGGCGAGTGGTTCGTCGAGGCCGGCTGGCACGTGCGCCCCGACCTTCGTCGTCAGGGGTACGCCGCGGAGGCGGCCGAGTCGGTCCGGCGCGCGGCCGCCACCGCTGGCGTCGAGCACCTGATCGCCATCATCCGGCCGACGAACCTCGCGTCCCAGGGGGTGGCGAGGCGGATCGGCCTGGCGCTCGAGCGTGAGGTCCACAAGAACGGCGGCCCTGCCCTGGTCTTCGGCGCCGACCTGCACGCGCCGCAGTAGGGCGTCCACAATGGCCGCCCGCGGTCGGGACAGTGACGTCAGTACGTCGACCGAGCCCGGCGCCGGCGCCGCCGGCGCAGCGTGCCCGGCAGGGTCAGGACCAGCGCGAGCGCGACGCCGATGACGGCGCCGACCGAGTTGGCGACGACGTCGCGCGGGTCCGAGACCCGTCCCGGGATCGACTGCTGGGCGGTCTCGATGACCGACGTGAGGGCGACACCACCCGCGACCGCCAGCCACCACAGCCCGGAGCCGAACAGCAGGAGCACGAACACACCCACCGGCACGAACAGCCCGATGTTCGCCAGGAACTCCACCCGCTCCACGCTCAGCCGTGCCGTGACCGGCTCGAGGTCGGGGTACCTCTCCAGCCGCGCCAGCACCCGTTCGGCCAGCGCCGAGTAGTCAGGTTGCGTCGACGCCGGGGTCAGCGTCACCAGTGCCACGAAACCCAGGTAGGCGAAGGTGAGCAGGCTCAGGAAGGGATGGCGATGGAACACTCACCCATCCTCCCCGTGCCACCCAGAAGTCTCGATCAGCAGCCAGTCCCCTGACACCCGCGCGGCCTTCCACAGGACTTCCCACTCCCCCTTGCCGCGGGCCGCTGCGACAAGTACACTCGAACACATGTTCGAACCACCGTCGTCGCCACAACACCCGGATGCCTCCACGGCTCCTGGAGGGGCCGTCCGCGCCGTGCGCGACCAGCTGGCGGCCCTCCCCCTGGCCGGCGACCCTCGGGGCGGCATCGAGCAGATGGACGAGCTCGAGCGGTTGAAGTCCGCCGTCTGCGCGGCACAGGCGCGCCTCGCCCACGACCTCGACCAGCACCGGCGGGCACAGGCGGAGGCCCGCCGTCTCCTCGACCCGCAGCGACGACGTCCCAACCCGGACGCCGGCGTGGGCACCGAGATCGCGCTCGCCCGCCGCGAGTCCCCCCATCAGGGACGTCTCAAGCTCCGCCTCGCCCGAGCCCTGTTGACCGACCTCCCCCACACCATGGCGGCGCTCGAGCGGGGCGACCTCAACGAGCGCCGCGCGGAGATCATCGCCGCCGAGACCTCCGACCTCACGCGCGACCAGCGCCGCGGAGTCGACGCCACCGTCGCGCCCTTGGTGGACGGCCTCGGGGACGCCGACCTCCGCGACGTCGTACGACGCGAGGTGCTGCGCCGGGACGAGGAGGACTGGCTCGCCCGCCAGGCTCGTGCCCGCGCCAGACGTCGCGTCAGTGGCCGCGTCCTCGGCGACGGCATGGGGCAGCTCACGGCAGTCCTGCCCGCGACCGACGTCTCCGCGATCATGACCGCCCTGGACGCCACCGCCGACAAGGCCCGGACCGCCGGTGACGACCGCACCCGCGCGCAGGTCGTCGCCGACGTCCTCGTCCAGCGCCTCGGCGGCCCGAGCGCGACCGCCCCGACGCCGGTCGCCCTGAAGGTCGTGCTGGGCGCCGGGACGCTGCTCGGATGCAACGACGACCCGGGCTACGTCGCCGGCGCCGGCTACGTGCCCGCCTCCGTCGCTCGTCGCCTGGTCGCCGCCGGCGCAGAGCACCTGCGCTCCACCGTGCAGCGCCTGTTCGCGATGCCCGGTTCCGGAGCGCTCCTCGCCACCGAGACCACCTCCAGCCACTTCCGCAACGGGCTGGCCGACATCATCGACCTCCGCGACCGCCGCTGCCGCACGCCCTACTGCAACGCCCGGATCCGCCACCGCGACCACGTCACCGCCCGCGCCGCCGGAGGCAGCACCACCCTCGCCAATGCGCAGGGGCTCTGCAAGGCCTGCAACTACGCCAAGGAGTCCCCCGGCTGGCGGCACGAGCCAGTCCCGGACCCGCTCGCGGTCACCGACATCGTCGTCACCACCCCCACCGGTCAGGTGCACCACTCCCGCGCACCCGACCAGCCCCACGCCGCCGAGAGCGTCTCCCCCGCAGAACGCCGCGTCGCCGAGCTGCTGCTGCGTCGCGCCGGCTGACCGGCGGCGAGGCGGTCCCCCGTCCCACATCTCGGGACCTTCGCCCCGTGCGCGCCGACGCGCGGCGGGACGACGCTGGAGCCCAGAGGCGGACGGGGAGGGACCAGATGGCTGACAACAACGCGGGGGCCGCCGCCGGCGGCGGCGCGATCTACGGCCTGGGCATCTTCGGAGCGCTGGTCTGGTTCTGGCAGGAGGCCGACGGCTTCTGGGAGCACGCGCTCTCGATCGTGCAGGGACTCTTCTGGCCCGCCTGGATGGTCTACGAGGCCTTCCAGGCACTGGCGCGCTGAGGGGAAGGAGCGCCGTGTTCGCCGTACGCATCCACGGCCGGGGCGGCCAGGGAGCGGTCACCGCGGCCGAGCTGTTGTCCGTGGCCGCCTTCGACGAGGGCCTCCACGCGCAGGCCTTCCCCACGTTCGGCTCCGAGCGCACCGGAGCGCCGGTCGTGTCCTTCTGCCGCATCGACACGCGGCCCATCCGCTCGCACGAGCCGGTCGCCGAGCCCGATGCGCTGGTCGTGCAGGACCCGACCCTGCTGCACCAGGTCGACGTCTTCGCCGGCCTGAAGCCCGACGGCTTCCTGGTGGTCAACACCTCAGCCACCCTCGACCAGCTGGGCCTCGCCGAGCTCGTGGAGACGCTCACCCCCGAGCACGTCGTGGCCGTGCCTGCGACCGACATCGCCCGCGAGCACCTCGGTCGGCCCCTGCCCAACGCTCCCCTGCTCGGCGCCCTCGCGGCGCTGACCGGCCAGGTGTCGTTGTCCTCGGTCACCGACGCCATCCGGGACCGGTTCCCGGGCCAGGTCGGCGAGGGCAACGCCCACGCCGCCGAGGCGGCGTACGAGCACGTCCTGACCACGATGCGGAGGCTGACCGATGCGTAGCCAGGTCGAGGGCTCGCAGGCCGTCGCCCGGGCGGTGACCCTGTGCCGCCCGCAGGTCGTCGCGGCGTACCCGATCTCCCCGCAGACCCACATCGTGGAGTCCCTCTCCGACCGCGTCCGCACCGGCGAGCTGGCCGACTGCGAGTACCTCCTCGTCGAGTCCGAGTTCGGCGCGATGTCCGCCTGCATCGGTGCGTCCGCCGCGGGCGTCCGCTCCTACACGGCCACGTCCAGCCAGGGGCTGCTGTTCATGGCCGAGGCGCTGTTCAACGCCTCCGGACTGGGACTGCCGGTTGTGATGACCGTCGCCAACCGGGCGATCGGGGCACCGATCAACATCTGGAACGACCACTCCGACACCATGGCGATGCGCGACTGCGGCTGGGTCCAGCTCTTCGCCGAGTCCAACCAGCGCGCGGTCGACCTGCACCTCCAGGCCTTCCGGCTCGCCGAGTCCCTGTCCGTGCCCGTCATGGTCTGCATGGACGGCTTCGTGCTCACGCACGCCGTCGAGGAGGTCGACCTCCCCACGCAGGACGAGGTCGACGCGTTCCTCCCCCGCTTCCTCCCCCAGCAGCAGCTCGACCCGGAGGAGCCGGTGACCATCGGCGCGATGGTCGGCCCCGAGGCGTTCACCGAGGTCAAGTACCTGATGCACGCCAAGCAGCTGGCCGCGCTGGACGAGATCCCCGTGATCGCGGCCGAGTTCCGCAGCCGGTTCGGGCGGGACTCCGGGGGCCTCGTGCGGCCCTACCGCCTCGAGGACGCCGAGACCGTCGTGGTGGCCCTGGGCTCGGTGCTCGGCACGATCGAGGACGTGGTCGACGAGATGCGCGAGCTCGGGGTGGCCATCGGGGCCCTCGGCATCACCTGCTTCCGCCCCTGGCCGGCTGCGGAGGTCCGAGACGCCCTGCACCGGGCGGCCCGCGTCGTGGTGGTGGAGCGCGCGTTCGCCGTGGGTGCCGGCGGCATCGTGGGGCAGAACGTCCGCGACGCCACCCGGGGACTCCCCCTCGTCGTGCACGACGTGGTGGCCGGCCTCGGCGGACGTGCCGTCACCCGGGCCTCGCTGCACCGCCTGCTCGAGGACGTGGTCGCCGACCGGCTGGACCCGGCACGCCTCCACTTCCTCGACCTCGACATCGCGCTGGTCGAGCGCGAGCTGACCCGCGCGCGCGGCGGCCGGAGGCCCGGGCCGCACGCCGAGAGCATGCTGCGGGAGATCGGCACCGTGGCCTCCGGCGCATACGACTAGGAGCCCGACGTGACCTTCCAGGAGATCAAGCTCTACCAGACCGGCACGTTCGTCGTCGGCAACCGGCTGCTGGACCCCCAGCAGCGCTCGGTGCAGGCCCGCACTGGCCGGTCCAACTCGTTGACGTCGGGGCACCGCGCCTGCCAGGGCTGCGGGGAGGCGCTCGGGGCCCGCTACGTGCTCGACGCCGCCATGCGGGCCACCGACGGCCGGCTGGTCGCAGTCAACTCGACGGGCTGCCTCGAGGTCTTCTCCACCCCCTACCCCGAGTCGTCGTGGCAGCTCCCCTGGCTGCACTCGCTGTTCGGCAACGGCCCGGCGGTCGCGTCCGGGGTCGCCGCGGCGCTGCGGGCGAGCGGCCGCGACGACATCCGCGTCATCGGGCAGGCCGGCGACGGCGGCACGGTGGACATCGGCTTCGGCACGCTGTCGGGGATGTTCGAGCGCAACGACGACGTGCTCTTCGTCTGCTACGACAACGAGGGCTACATGAACACCGGCGTCCAGCGCTCCGGGGCGACGCCACCGGGGGCCGCCACCAACACCACCAAGGTGCTGGGGCACCATCCCGGCAACGCCTTCGGGCAGGGCAAGTCCGTGCCGCTCATCGCCATGGCGCACGAGATCCCGTACGTCGCCACCGCGACCGTCGCGGAGCTGCGCGACCTCGAGCACAAGGTCGAGAAGGCGATGACTTTCCGCGGAGCCCGTTACCTGCACGTCTTCGTGCCCTGTCCGCTGGGTTGGGGGGCGGCGTCGGCGGACACGATCAAGCTCGCCAGGCTGGCCAAGGAGACCGGGATCTTCCCGGTGTTCGAGGCCGAGGGCGGGCAGGTGACCGAGGTGTCACGGATCCGGCGGCAGGTGCCGGTCGAGGACTACCTGCGCCCCCAGCGCAGGTACGCCCACCTCTTCGGGGACAACCCCCGGCCGGACGTCGTCGCCCGGATCCAGGCGGGGGCTGACCGCAACATCGCCCGCTTCGGGCTGCTCCCGGAAGGAGACGCGTGATGGACAAGCCCTTCGCGATCACCCTGGACGTCGGCTCGAGCCGCGCCAACAAGACCGGGTCGTGGCGCACCGAGCGGGCCGTCTACATCGACCGCCTGTCCCCCTGCAGCGACGGCTGCCCGGCCGGGGAGGACGTCCAGGGCTGGCTCTACGAGGCCGAGGAGGGCGGCGATGGCTACGAGCGGGCGTGGCGCAGGATCATGGAGGACAACCCGTTCCCCGCCGTCATGGGCCGCGTCTGCTACCACCCGTGCGAGACCGCGTGCAACCGCGCCCAGCTCGACGAGGCGGTCGGCATCAACTCGGTCGAGCGGTTCGTCGGCGACGAGGCCATCCGCCGCGGCTGGCAGGTGTCGGTGCCCGTGCCGTCCTCCGGCACGCGGGTGCTGGTCGTCGGTGCCGGGCCCTCGGGGCTCTCCGCGGCCTACCACCTCGCGCTCCGCGGCCACGCGGTCACCATCAAGGAGGCCGGCCCGATGGCCGGCGGCATGATGCGCTTCGGCATCCCCCGCTACCGCCTCCCCCGCGACGTCCTCGACGCCGAGGTCCAGCGCATCCTCGACCTCGGCGTCACCCTCGAGCTCGACACCAAGGTCACCGACCTCGACGCCGTGCGGGGCGATTACGACGCGGTCTTCCTCGCCGTCGGCGCCCAGCTGGGCAAGCGGGCCTACATCCCTGCCGGCTCGGCGGCCCACGTGCTCGACGCGGTCGAGATGCTCCGCGACCTCGAGGCCGGGGAGAAGCCGCTGCTCGGCCGGCGGGTCGCGGTCTACGGCGGGGGCAACACCGCGATGGACGCGGCCCGCAGCGCGCGACGGCTGGGCGCCTCCGAGGCCGTCGTGGTCTACCGCCGCACTCGCGACCGGATGCCTGCACACCCCTCCGAGGTCGCGGAGGCCGAGGACGAGGGCGTGCTGTTCAGCTGGCTCACCACCATCAAGCAGGTCGACTCCGGGCGCCTGGTCGTGGAGCGGATGGAGCTCGACGACGACGGCTTCCCCCGACCCACCGGCGAGCTCGACGAGCTCGAGGCGGACTCCCTCGTGCTGGCGCTCGGCCAGGACACCGACCTGTCGCTGCTCGACGGGGTGCCCGGCCTGGTCGTCGAGGACGGCGTGGTCGCGGTCGGTCCGGACCTGATGACCGGCTGCCCCGGAGTCTTCGCCGGCGGCGACATGGTCCCCCACGAACGGTCGGTCACCGTGGCGATCGGGCACGGCAAGCGGGCGGCGCGCCACATCGACGCCTGGCTGTCGGGCGCGGCCCCCGAACCCGTCGTACGACCGGAGCTCGCGACGTTCGACACGCTCAACACCTGGTACTACTCGGACGCCCCGCGCGCCCACCGGCCGCTGCTCGAGCGGGCCAGGCGGGAGTCCACGTTCGACGAGGTGGTGCTCGGGCACGACGAGTCGACGGCCCTCCTGGAGGCTCGGCGGTGCATGTCGTGCGGCAGCTGCTTCGGCTGCGACAACTGCTACGGCGTCTGCCCCGACAACGCGGTCATCAAGCTGGACCGGCCCGGACGGGCCGCCTACCTGATCGACCTGGACTACTGCAAGGGATGCGGCCTCTGCGTGGCCGAGTGCCCGTCGGGGGCCATCTCCATGGTCCCGGAGAAGATCTGACGTGCACGAGGTACGGATCGACGCCCTGGACCTCGAGCGGCTGGCCGGGATCCTCCCTCCCGACCGCGCCGAGGCGCTCCGCTGCCGCGCGGTCGAGGCGGCCCAGCAGCTGAGCGGCCGTGTGGTGTGGAACATCAACGCGACGGCACAGGGCGGCGGGGTGGCCGAGCTGCTGCAGGTGTTGCTGGCCTACGGACGCGGGGCGGGCGTCGACACCCGCTGGCTCGTCCTCGACGGCGACCCCGGGTTCTTCACCGTCACCAAGCGCCTGCACAACTTCCTCCACGGCTCCTTCGGCGACGGCGGGGACCTGGACGCCGAGGCCCGGGCCCACTACGAGGAGGTGCTCGCCCACAACCTGCGCGACGCGCTCGACCGCGTGCGTCCCGGGGACATCGTGCTGCTCCACGACCCGCAGGCCGCAGGCCTCGTGGACGGCCTCACCGCCCACGGCGCCCTCGTCGCGTGGCGGTGCCACATCGGCCGTGACGAGCCGCACGAGCTGTCCGAGATCGGCTGGAGCTTCCTGCGCCCGTACGTCGAGGGCGCCCAGGAGTTCGTCTTCTCCCGGCGCCAGTACGCACCGGCGTGGGTCCCGCCCGAGCGGCTCCGCGTGGTGCCCCCGTCCCTCGACCCGTTCAGCGCCAAGAACGCCGAGATCAGCGGCCGCGACGTGCGGTCCTCCCTCCTGGTCGCCGGGCTCATGGCCGACGGCTCCGACGGAGCTGGCCCGGCGTTCGAGCGTCGCCGGGGCGAGCCGGGACGGGTGCGCCCCCGCGCCAGCCTGATGCTGGACGGCCCGCCCGTGCCCGAGGGCGCACGGGTGGTGCTCCAGGTCAGCAGGTGGGACCGGCTCAAGGACATGCCCGGCGTGCTCCGCGGCTTCACCGACCACCTGGGCCGGCTGCCCGAGGACGCGCACCTGGTGCTGGCCGGACCCGACGTCGCCGGCGTGGCCGACGACCCCGAGGGCGCCGCGGTCCTCGCCCAGTGCCGCGACCTCCGGGCGGCGCTGCCCGACCGGATGCGGGAGCGGGTCCACCTCACGGCCCTGCCGATGGACGACGTCGACGAGAACGCCCACCTCGTGAACGCGCTCCAGCGCCACGCCTCGGTCGTCGTCCAGAAGAGCCTGGTGGAGGGCTTCGGCCTCACGGTCACCGAGCCGATGTGGAAGTCTCGGCCCGTCGTCGCCTCCGCGGTCGGCGGCATCCTGGACCAGGTCGAGGACGGGGTCAGCGGGCTGCTCCTCCCCGACCCGCTCGACCTCGAGGCCTTCGCGATCGCCGTCGACTCGCTGCTGCGGGACCCCGAGAGGGCCCGGCGGCTCGGCCACGCCGCTCACGAACGGGTGCTGGACCGGTTCCTCGGCGACCGTCATCTCATCCAGTACGCCGAGATGTTCGCCGAGATGATCGGCGGGTGATCGCTCAGCCGCAGTGCTCGGCCTCTGCGTCGTGCTGGTTGCTGACCGAGATGCAGTAGGTCTCGTCGCCCTCCCCGTCGCGCACGACGACGCTGACCCCCTCGGAGGCGACGAACTCCTGGCCGGCGACCTCCGCCGACTCGCCACCCGTGAGCTCGAGGGGCACGATCGCCCCCGTGGTGGCCACGCTGGCGGTCTGGAGGGCCTCCATCCGGGACAGGTCGACGTACATGGGGCGGTCCCGATCGATCCGCTCGTCCATCCCCATGGCCAGCGGCAGGCACGCGAGGAGCAGCAGGAACGTCCCGACGGTGACCAGCACGGCGGCGTTGTCAGCCTCGAAGATCCTTTCCCGGTTCACGGCGGCCATCCTAGGCGCAGGCTCCGACCGACCAGCGCCTGCGTAGGATCCCCCGCATGCTGAAGCGACTCCTGCCCGCCACCGCAGCCCTCCTGACGCTGTCCCTGCTCGCCGCCTGCGGCAACGAGGCCGACAACGACGAGGCCGTCGACCCCTCGACCGGCGCGTCGAGCGAGTCCGAGGCCGCAGGCGAGGAGCCCGCTGCCGGCGGGACGACGTGCGACTACCCCGAGGACGGCTCCGAGCCGGCCAAGGAGGTCGAGCCTCCCCCGGCCGAGGCCACCGTGTCGGGCACCGTCGACGCCACCATCAGCACCAACGTCGGCGACATCGCCGTCGAGCTCGACGCCGACGGCGCCCCGTGCAACGTCAACAACTTCGTCTCCCTCGCCGAGCAGGGCTACTTCGACGACACCGAGTGCCACCGCCTGACGACCGAGGGCATCTACGTGCTCCAGTGCGGCGACCCGACCGCCTCCGGCATGGGCGGTCCCGGCTACACCATCCCCGACGAGGTCGACGGCTCGGAGAAGTACGGGCCGGGCGTGCTGGCGATGGCCAAGACGAGCATGCCCGACTCGGGCGGCTCCCAGTTCTTCCTGGTGTACGCCGACTCCGGGGTGCTCGACCCCGTCTACACCGAGTTCGGCACCATCGACGAGGCCGGCGTCAAGCTGCTCGAGGAGGTCGCCGCCAAGGGCACCGCCGAGGGCGGCCCTGACGGCGCCCCCAAGGAGACCGTCTCCATCTCCGGCGTCACCCTGGACTGACCACCGGGCGCCGGGTCAGGCGTCAGGCCTGCTCGTAGGTGATCTCCTCGCCGAGCTGCACGGTCCGGCTGACCGTGCAGAGCCGGTCGCGGGACTGGGCGATGGCCCGCGGCAGGACCTCGCGGGCGGCGTCGCCCTCGGGGCCCTCGGCGAACTGCACGTCGAAGCTCAGGCGCAGCCCGGTCAGGTGGTTGCCTTGCTCGTCGCGCACCTTGTGGCCCTCCGCGGTCAGCTCGAACCCCGTGGCGTGCGCCCGCTTGCCGGTGATCATGTCGACGTCGATGGCGCTGCAGCCGGCGATCGCCGCGAGCAGCAGCTCGACGGGCGTGAAGTCGGGGTCGTCTCCCCCGCGGCCCATGAACGTCTCGCCGCCCCGGGCGTTGGTGGCCTTGAAGCGGTGCGGGCCGATCTTGGTCAGTCCGATGCTGCGCAGCGTGTCCGGACCCGGTGGGGGCGTGGCTGCCTGGCCCTGCGTGGTGTCTGTCATGGGCCCAGCCTAGGAACTCGCGCACACGTCGGTGGCTAGGGTGACGTAGTGAGCGGATCCCCCTTCCTGAGCCTGCAGCGCACCGAGGCCGTCGAGCGCCGCGAGCTGCTCGACATCACGTCGTACGACGTGTCGCTGGACCTCGCCTCGGACGAGGCGACCTTCGCGTCGCACACCACGATCCGGTTCCGGAGCCGGGGCGGGCCGACGTTCGTGGACCTCAAGCCCGTCTCGGTGCGGTCGATCACGCTCAACGGAGACCGGATCGACCCCGACCTGCTCCGCCAGGGGCGGGTCCCGCTCGACACCGCTGCGGGCGACAACGAGCTCGTGGTCGACGCCGTCATGCGGTTCCGCAACGACGGCGAGGGCCTGCACCGCAGCACCGACCCCGCCGACGGCCGGCACTACGTCTACGGGATGTCCTTCATGGACGCCGCCCCCAGCATCTTCGCCTGCTTCGACCAGCCCGACCTCAAGGCGCCCTACCGGCTGGCCGTCCGTGCTCCGGAGGACTGGGTCGTGGTCGCCAACGGGCCGGGCAGCCAGGTCGAGCCCGGCTCCTGGGTCTTCGAGGAGACCCCGCCGCTGTCCACCTACTTCGTCACCCTGGTCGCCGGCCCCTACCACCTGGTCACCGACGAGCACGACGGCATCCCGCTGGGCCTCTCGGCCCGCGCGAGCCTGGCCCGCGAGCTCGACGCGGACGCGGACGAGCTGTTCACGCTCACCCGGCAGGGCTTCGACGAGATGCACCGCCTCTTCGGCATCCGCTACCCCTTCGGCAGCTACCACCAGGCCTTCGTCCCCGAGTTCAACGCCGGCGCCATGGAGAACCCCGGCTGCGTCACCTTCCGCGACCCGCTGGTCTTCACCACCAAGGTCACGCGCGGCGCCCGCATCGTGCGCGCCACGACGGTGATGCACGAGATGGCGCACCAGTGGTTCGGCAACCTCACGACCCCGGCCTGGTGGGACGACCTCTGGCTCAACGAGTCCTTCGCCGAGTACATGGGCAACCGGGTCACCGCCGACGTCACTCAGTACGACGACGCGTGGGTGCACAACTCCTACCTGCGCCGCCAGTGGGGGCTGGTCGCCGACGCCGGCCCGGCCACCCACCCCGTCGCAGGCAACGGCGCCGCGGACGCCACCGCCGCCCTCCAGGACTTCGACGGCATCTCCTACGTCAAGGGCTCCACGGTGCTCAAGCAGCTCAACGGGCGCCTCGGCGACGACGTGTTCTTCCGGGGCGTCGTCGACCACTTCGAGACCCATCGCTTCGGCAATGCCACCATGCACGACCTCTTCGCCAGCTGGGAGCGGGCCGGCGCGGGCGACCTCTCCGACGTCACCGACGGCTGGCTGCGCACCCGCGGCGTCGACACCGTCGCCCACGACCGCGAGGCCGGCGCGCTGCTGCGCACTCCCCCGGCCGTCGACCCGGTCGAGCGCACGCACAGCCTCACCCTGGCCGTCACCCCCGCCGACGGCACCACCCGGCGGGTGCCGGTCGTCCTGGACGCCGACGCCACTCCCCTGGACGTGGGCGCGGACGACGCCGTCGTCATCGACGTCGACGAGACGTCGTGGCTGCTGGCCCGCCCGGACGCCACCACGCTCTCGCTGCTGCCCTCGGTGATGCGGACCAGCACCGACCTGATGGAGCGGTCGGCCGTGTGGAACAACCTCCGCAGCGCCTTCGAGCTCGGCGCCGCCACCCCCGAGGACGTGCTAGCCGTCGCCGTCGTGGCCATCCCCGACGAGACCAGCGACGAGCCGCTGGCCTTCAACGGCTGGGCCTCCTCGCCGAGCAAGATGCTGCTGATGGAGTGGCTGCTCACCAAGGTGGCACCCCTGGCCGAGGACCCGCGTGCCGCGCTGGAGGCCCTGCACCAGGCGTGCCTGGCCCGGGCGACCACCGCGGAGCCGGGGAGCACCGTCCAGCTCGCGGCCTTCCAGGGCGCGATCGCGTCCTGCAGCAGCACCGACGAGGTGTCGCGGTGGTTGGACGGCGATGTCCCGGCCGGGGTCGACGTCGACCTCGGCCTGCGCTGGCGGTTGCTCGTGCAGCTGGCCGCGCTGGGGGGCACCGACCGCGCCACCCTGGACCGGTTCCTCGCCGACGAGCCCACCGCGACCTCGCGCGTCGACCACGCGCGCGCCGTCGCCTCGCTGCCGGACGACGCAGCGAAGGCGTGGGCGTGGGGCCGCTTCACCGGGGCCGAGGACGTCCCCAACTACGAGCTCCAGGCGACCGGCCAGGGGATGTGGCTCCCGGGCCAGGAGCACCTCACCGCGCCGTACGTCGAGAGGTTCTTCGCCGAGCTGCCGGCGACCACGACCCACCGGTCGGGCTGGGTGCTCGCCGACGCTGCGTGCTGGTTCTTCCCCATCACCTCGACCGACCCCGCGACCGTGCGCCTGGCCGACCGGCTCGCCGGCGACGAGACCCTGGACCTGTCCCTGCGCCGTCAGCTGCGCGTGATGTCCGACGAGCTCCGGCGACGCCTCGACGCACGCTCGGTGCCGGCATGACCACCAGCGCCCGCCCCCGCCGGCCCGGTCCCTCGGTCCGCACCCGCGTGACCGAGCACCTCGCCGAGGGGACCCGCACGCACGAGGACCGGCTGGTGACCGAGGAACCCCTCGAGATCCGGCTCGCCGCGCCGGGGCAGCCCGCGCGCCGGGTGTGGGTGACGATGCGCACCCCGGGGCACGACTTCGAGCTGGCGGCGGGCTTCGCGGTGAGCGAGTCACTCTTCCCCCCTTCGGCGATCCGGCAGGTGGCCTACTGCACCGACGCCGACCTCCTCCCGGAGGAGGAGTTCAACGTCGTGACGATCACCCTCGCAGCGGGCACCGACATCGACGCCGTGCACCGGCACGAGGTGCGCAGCGCGGGGTCGTCGGCCTGCGGGGTGTGCGGCAAGGACAGCGTGCTGGAGGTGCTCGACGTCGTGCGCGGCTCCGCGTGGACCGGCGACGTCCCTCCCCCCGCGGTCGTCCGCCTCCTCCCCGAACGGTTGCGCACCGGCCAACGCATCTTCGAGCGCACGGGGGGCGTGCACGCGGCGGCCCTGGCCTCCGCCGACGGAGAGATCGAGCTGGTGCGCGAAGACGTGGGTCGGCACAACGCCGTCGACAAGGTGATCGGCGCGCGCGTGCTCGCCGGCGAGTCCTCCGGCGCCGCCTGCCTGGTGGTCAGCGGCCGGGCCGGCTTCGAGCTCGTCCAGAAGGCCGTCACGGCGGGCATCGGGAGTCTCGTCGCCGTGGGTGCACCGACCAGCC
Organism: Nocardioides sediminis; assembly: GCF_003047295.1. GTDB lineage: Bacteria > Actinomycetota > Actinomycetes > Propionibacteriales > Nocardioidaceae > Nocardioides > Nocardioides sediminis. The sequence continues at coordinate 67,719 of NZ_PZYZ01000009.1, read as the reverse complement.
TGTCGGTCGACCTGGCCCGGCAGGCGGGCCTGACGCTGCACGGGTTCACCTCGCCGGGCCGCTGCGTCCAGTACGCCTGAACCACGCCTCGACCGACGCACGACGGCGTGGGATGCCGGCCGCTGTCGGTGGTCGAAATTAGGTTCGTCCCATGCGCATCCTGCACACCTCCGACTGGCACCTGGGGAGGTCCTTCCACCGGGAGGACCTGCTCGGCCACCAGGGTGCGTTCGTCGACCACCTGCTCGAGGTGGTCGACACCGAGCGCGTCGACGTCGTGCTCGTCTCCGGTGACGTCTACGACCGGGCACTCCCCCACGTCGACGCGGTGCACCTGGCCGACGAGGCGTTCGCCAGGCTCGCCGCGTCGCGAGCCCGCGTGGTGGTCACCAGCGGCAACCACGACTCGGCGCAGCGCCTCGGCTTCGGCTCGCGCCTGATCGACGCCGCGGGAGTCTTCATCCGGACGTCGGCCGCGAGCGTGGGCACCCCCGTCCTCCTCGAGGACGACCACGGTCCGGTGGCCGTGCACGGCCTGCCCTACCTCGACCCCCGCTCGCTCGTCGAGCCCTGGCAGCTGCCGGCCCGGTCCCACCAGGCAGTGATGGACGCTGCCATGTCGCGGGTGCGGGCCGACCTCGCGGGTCGCAGCGCCCGCACGCGGTCCGTCGTCATGGCGCACGCGTTCGTCGCCGGCGCCGAGCCGTCGGACTCCGAGCGTGACATCAGCGTCGGCGGCGTCTCCCGGGTGGCCACGTCCTCCTTCGACGGCATCGACTACGTGGCCCTCGGCCACCTGCACGGGCAGCACACGCTCACCGGGTCGATCCGCTACAGCGGCTCGCCGCTGGCCTACTCCTTCTCCGAGGCCGACCACCAGAAGGGCTCGTGGCTGGTCGACCTCGACGCCCCCGGGCTGGCCCGCGCCGAGCACGTCCCCGCTCCGGTCCCCCGGCGGCTAGCCCGGATCACCGGGGAGATCGAGACGCTGCTGACCGACCCCCGCCTCGCGGTCCACGAGGATGCGTGGGTGCAGGCGACGCTGACCGATCGCGTCCGCCCGCTCCACGCGATGGACCGGCTCCGCGCCCGGTTCCCGCACACCCTGGTGCTCTCGTTCCAGCCCGTCGGCGGCGACAGGGCCACGACGCCGGCGGCCCGCACCGCCGGGCGCTCCGACCACGAGGTGACCCTCGACTTCGTCAGCGCCCTGCGAGGGGCTCCCGCGACCCCGGCCGAGTCCGCGCTGCTCCGCGACGCCGTGGACGCCTGCTGCGAGGACACCGACCTCGACGTGCTCGTGGGTGAGGCCTGATGCGCCTGCACTCCCTCCGGGCCACCGCGTTCGGCCCGTTCGCCGACACGGTCTCGATCGACTTCGACGTCCTGTCGGCGTCCGGGCTCTTCCTGCTCAGCGGGGCCACCGGGGCCGGCAAGTCCAGCATCCTCGACGCCGTGTGCTTCGGGCTCTACGGCGACGTCCCCGGCGACCGATCGGTCGCCAAGCGCCTGCGCTGCGACCAGGCCGCGCCGGGAGTGGCGCCCGCGGTCACCCTGGAGGTCACGCTGTCCGGGCGCCGCTGGCGCATCGAGCGGTCCCCGGCGTGGCAGCGGCCCAAGAAGCGCGGCACCGGCATCACCACCGAGCAGGCCTCGGTCCACCTCGCCGAGCGCGTCGACGGCGCCTGGGTGACGCGATCCACCCGGCTCGACGAGGCCGGGCACCTGATGACCCGCCTCGCGGGGATGAACCTCCCCCAGTTCTGCCAGGTCGCCCTCCTCCCCCAGGGTCGCTTCCAGGCCTTCCTGCGCGCTCGCTCCGAGGAGCGCCACGCCCTGCTGCAGCAGGTGTTCCGGACCGGCCGCTTCGACCAGGTGGAGCGGTGGCTGCGCGACCACCGCACGTCCGTGCGCCGCGTGGCCGACCAGCACGCGGCGACGGTGTCCACGCTGGTCAGCCGCATCTCCGAGACCTCCGACCGCCCCGTCCCCGACGAGGGCACCCCGCCCGACGGCCTGCGGACCTGGCTCGACCTGGTCCGTGCCGACTCCCGGGCCCGGGCCCACGTGACCGCGTCCTCCGCGGCCGCCGCCGACGACGCGAGCGCGCGCGCGGTCCGGGGCCTCGCCGAGGCCGAGCGGATCCTGGGCCTGCAGAGCACCCACGCGGAGGCCGCCGCCGTCGTGGCCGACCACGACGACGAGGCCCACCGGGCGGCGCGCCTGCGCCTCGCGCGTGCCGAGCGCGCCACGGCGCTGACCGGCCTCGATGCCGCCCTCGACGACCGCGAGGCCGTGTGCGCGTCCGCGCATCGCGAGGCCGCCAGCACCCTGGCCGGATGGGCGGCCGTGGCCGGCCCCGGCAGCACGCGTCGCCTCGACGACGTGGACCTGCCGCGGGTCCTGGCCGAGTCGGCCGCCTCGCTCCAGGCCGCCGAGGCGCTGCGCCCCGACGCCGACCGGCTGGTCGAGGTGGGCCGCCTCCGCGACGAGGTGCTGTCCGACATCGAGCAGGCCGAGGCCGACCGGGCCGCTGCGACACTGGCCGTCGCAGCCCTCCCCGAGCGGCTGACCGCGCTGCGCACCAAGCTCCGCGCCGCCGAGGAGGCAGTGGCCCTGGTCCCCGGGATCACGACGCAGGTCGACCAGCTCCGCGCCCGGCGCGACGCCGCACGCGACCGCGACGTGGTCGCTCCCGCCCTGGGACGCGCGGTGGCCGACCGCGACGCCGCCCGGGCCGAGCTCACCGCGCTCAAGGAGACCTGGCTCGAGATCCGCGAGGCCCGTCTCGATGGCATGGCCGCGGAGCTGGCCGGGCAGGTCGCCGTGGGCGCGAGCTGCCCGGTGTGCGGGTCCTGCGAGCACCCCGCCCTCGCCGTCGCCACCCACGGTGCGCCCGACGCCCCCGCCGAGCGCGCCGCGCGCAAGGCCGTCGACGACTCCGAGACCGTCGTGGTGGCCCTCGACGACCAGGCGCGTCATCTCGAGACACAGCACTCGGCCCTGGTGGCGCTCGCCGGCACCGACCGGACGTGCTCCCTCGACGAGGAGCTCGCCGAGGCGGTCGACAGGCACGCCGAGGTGACGGCGTCCGCCGCCCGCGCCGACGACCTCCGTGACCGGGTCGCCACGGCCGAGGAGCAGGCCCACGCCCTGCGCGCCGAGCTGGAAGGCCACGAGCAGCGGTTGGCTGGGCTGGCCTCGCGACTCGAGCTGCACACAGCCGAGCGCGACCGCCTCGGGACACGGCTCGACGCGGTCCTCGACGGCACCGGCCACGCGACCCTCGCGGCGCTCGTCTCGCACTGGTCCCGCTCCCACGAGCTGCTCGCCCGCGCCTGCGCGGCGGACGAGCGTCGGCGCGCTGCCGAGCGCGACCTCGACGCCGCCCGGCAGGCGCTGCACCAGGCGGCGGCGCGGAGCGGCTTCACCGATCTCGACGACTACCGCGGCGCCCTCCTCGACCCCGACGAGGCACACCGCGTCGCCGCGGGGCTCGACGCCGCCGAGGCACGCGTGACGCGTGCCCGCGGGGTCCTGCAGGACCCCGTCCACGAGGAAGCAGCCCGTCGGCCGGTGCCGGACCTCGCCGTCGCGCGGGCCGACCGTGAGGCGACCGAGACCAGCGCGCGGGCCGCCCACGCGCAGCTGGCCGTGGCCACGCGGCGCGTCGCCCGGGTCGACGACCTCGCCGTGGACCTGACGGCCGCGCTCGACGCCTGGGAGCCGGTGCGCAGCGACCTCGAGCTGGCGACGCACCTGTCCGCGTTCGTCGAGGGCAAGGCCGCCGACAACACCCTCCAGATGCGGCTCTCCGCCTACGTGCTGGCCCACCGGCTCAGCCAGGTCGTCGCGGCCGCCAACGAGCGCCTCGTCACGATGAGTGACCAGCGCTACTCCCTGGAGCACACCGGGCTGCGCGGTGCGGGCGAGACCCGCGGCGGCCTGAGCCTGCGGGTGCGCGACGACTGGTCGGGCGAGGCCCGCGACCCGGCCACCCTGTCGGGCGGTGAGACGTTCGTGGTCTCCCTCGCGCTCGCCCTCGGGCTCGCCGACGTCATCACCCAGGAGGCCGGCGGAGCCGACCTCGACACCCTCTTCGTCGACGAGGGGTTCGGCTCGCTGGACGCCGAGACCCTCGACGACGTCATGGACACCCTCGACGGACTTCGCGACGGCGGCCGGGTCGTGGGAGTGGTCAGCCACGTCGCCGAGATGCGTGACCGCATCCCTACCCAGCTGAGGGTGCACAAGCACCGCACCCGCGGCTCCAGCGTGGAGTCGGTGCTCGCCTGAGTCAGCGGTCCAGCGACCAACCCGAGAGGTCGAGGCCCCAGTCGTCGGCGAGCCGGCCGACCTGCGGGCGGTAGAGCACCCGGAGGGACTCGACGAGGCCCTCGGGCGGCTCCCACGCCGCGTGGCTGCTCGAGCGCGAGGGACGGTCGACGTCGGTCAGGGGGACCGGGTCCAGACCGAGCCGGGCCCACACGGCGTCGACGGCGGCCTGGGGCGTGCGGCGTACGGACTCATAGACCATCACCACCATCCGCTCGCGTCCCACGTGGTGGGCCCACATCGCCAGCTGGTCGGCGTAGAAGCCGCTGAAGCCCTGCACGGTGATGGGTACCGGGTAGGGCCACGGGGACTTCGCGCGCGTGGCAGCGAGCCGCATGGCGGAGAGGAAGCGCTCGACGGGGTCCCGCAGCAGCACCAGGACCGGGACGTCCGGCCCGAGCAGCCGCGCCGCGGTGGCCGGCGCCGACGCGTGCCGGAGGTACTGCGGGGTCCACTCCCCCCGTCGTACGCCGTCGTCGGGGAAGAGGCCGAGGTAGTCCGACGCGGGGACGAGGCCGTCGCCGACCTTGTGGAGCAGGTGCTGCTCCTTCTTGTCGTTGGTGCCGAGACCGACCTCGGGGTGCTGGGTCAGCAGGTCGGTGAACCACGTCGTCCCCGACCGCTGGGCACCGATCCCGAGCCACGCCGGTGTCGTCATGCCGAGCACCCTAACGGCTCCGCTAGGTTCGCCCCCATGAGTGCTCCCGCCCTCGACCCGACCTTCGCCGCCCTGCCCTTCCGCGACCTCGGTGACGTCGCGCTGGGACGCGCGCGCGAGCTCGGGGCGACCCACGCCGACTTCCGCCTCGAGCGGGTCCGCTACCAGTACCTCGGGGCCCGCGACGGCGTGCTGCAGACCGCGATGGACACCGAGGACCTCGGCTTCGCGGTCCGGGTGGTCCACCGCGGTGCCTGGGGCTTCGCCTCCGGCGTGGTGCTGACGCCCGAGGAGGCGCGGCGGATCGCCGAGACCGCGATCGCGGTCGCCGAGGTGGCGGCCGGCATGACCACGACGCCGGTCGAGCTGGCACCGGAGCCCGTGCACGACGACGTCACCTGGATCTCGGCGTACGACGTCAACCCGCTCGAGGTGCCCACCGCCGACAAGGCGGCCGTGCTGGTCGACTGGACCAACCGGCTGCGCTCCCACGCCAGCGTCGCGCACGCCACGTCGTCGCTCCAGCAGGTCCAGGAGAACAAGTACTACGCCGACCTGTCGGGCACCCGGACCACGCAGCAGCGCGTGCGGGTCCAGCCCGCGTTCGAGGCGATGGGCTCCGACGAACGGACCGGCGTCTTCGACTCCATGGCCTCCCTGGCACCACCGGTCGGGCGGGGATGGGAGTACGTCGCCGGCGACGGCTGGGACTGGGACGCCGAGCTGGCCGAGGTCCCCGAGCTGCTCGCCGCCAAGCTGGCCGCACCCAGCGTGGAGGCCGGCACCTACGACCTGGTGATCCACCCCTCCAACCTCTGGCTGACGATCCACGAGTCCATCGGCCACGCCACCGAGCTCGACCGGGCGCTGGGCTACGAGGCCAACTACGCCGGCACCTCGTTCGCCACCTACGACCAGCTCGGCACCCTGCAGTACGGGTCGACGGTCATGAACGTCACCGGCGACCGCACCATCGAGCACGGACTGGCGACCGTCGGCTACGACGACGAGGGTGTGCAGGCCCAGTCGTGGGACATCGTGCGCGACGGCGTGCTCGTGGGCTACCAGCTCGACCGGTCGATGGGCCACATGAAGCCGGAGCTCAACGACGGCAGGTCCAACGGCTGCGCCTACGCCGACTCCCCCGGCCACATCCCCATCCAGCGGATGGCCAACGTCTCGCTCCGACCGGACCCCGATGGCCCGAGCACCGATGAGCTCATCGGGCGCGTGGAGCGCGGCATCTACGTCGTCGGCGACCGGTCCTGGTCCATCGACATGCAGCGGTTCAACTTCCAGTTCACCGGACAGCGCTTCTACGAGATCCGCGACGGCCGGCTGGGCGGCCAGCTCCGTGACGTGGCCTACCAAGCGACCACCACCGACTTCTGGGGCTCCATGGAGGCCGTCGGCGGCCCGGAGACCTGGGTGCTGGGAGGGGCCTTCAACTGTGGCAAGGCCCAGCCCGGTCAGGTCGCCGCGGTGAGCCACGGCTGCCCGACCGCCCTCTTCCGCGACGTGCGGATCCTCAACACGACCGACGAGGCAGGCCACTGATGTCGACCACCGTGACGCCCCAGCAGCTCGTCGAGCACGCGCTCGCCACCTCGACCGCCGACGACTGCGTCGTCATCGTCCGGGCCTCCAGCAGCGCCAACCTCCGCTGGGCCAACAACACCCTGACCACCAACGGGGTCATGGTCTCCAGCGAGGTGGTCGTCGTCTCCTTCGTCGGGCGTGGCGACGGCGTCGCCACCGGCTCCGTGTCGGGCTCGGCCAGCACGACCGAGCAGGTGACCGCGCTCGTCGAGGCGGCCGACGCCGCGGCCCGCGCCGCCGGGCCGGCCGAGGACGCCGCCGACCTGGTCGCCGGGCGCACCAGCCCCGACTGGGACGAGGCTCCCCAGCCGACCGACATCCATGTGTACGACGCGTTCGCGCCCGCCCTCGGTGAGGCCTTCGGCCAGGCCACCGCGGCCGGGCGGGTGCTCTACGGCTTCGTCGACCACGAGGTGGTCACCACCTACCTCGGGTCGTCACGCGGCCTGCGACTGCGGCACACCCAGCCCACCGGGCACTACGCCTGCACCGCCAAGACCGCCGACCTGCGCAGCAGCGCCTGGGTCGGTGGCGCCACCCGCGACTTCACCGACGTCGACGCCCTGGCCATGGCCGACCAGGTCGCCACCCGCCTCGGCTGGGCCCGACGGCGTACCGACCTCCCGGCCGGCCGCTACGACACGATCCTGCCGCCCAGCTCGGTCGCCGACCTGATGGTCGACGCCTACTGGGGCGCGGGCGCCCGCGTCGCCCACGAGGGCGAGTCCGTCTACAGCCGTCGTGGCGGCGGCACCCGGATCGGCGAGCGGATCGCCCGCCCGGGGGTCGGCCTCTACTCCGACCCCGCGTACGCCGCCCTGGCCTGCGCGCCGTTCAACGTCGCCAGCGCGTCGGACAACACCGAGTCGGTCTTCGACAACGGGTTGCCGCTCGGCCGCACCGACTGGATCCGCGACGGCGAGCTGACGTCGCTGATCCAGACCCGGCACTCGGCGGCCATGACCGGCCAGCCCGTGACCCCGATGATCGACAACCTCGTGCTCGAGGTCGACGACGCCCGCGGATCGATCGAGGACCTCGTCGCCGGCACCGAGCGCGGCCTCCTCGTCACGTGCCTGTGGTACATCCGCGAGGTCGACCCGCAGACCATGCTGCTCACCGGCCTGACCCGCGACGGCGTCTACCTCGTCGAGGGCGGCGAGATCACCGGCGCCGTCAACAACTTCCGCTGGAACGAGAGCCCCGTGGACCTGCTCAACCGCTTCACCGCGGCCAGCACGACGGTGCCGAGCTTCAGCCGGGAGTGGGGCGACGACTACTTCTCCCGCACCGCCACCCCGGCCCTGCGCATCCCCGACTTCAACATGTCGAGCGTCTCGCAGGCGCTCTGAGCCATGGCCGACAACGTCCTGTGGATCATCACCGACGACCAGATGCGCTCCACGCTCCGGTCGATGGACCGGACGTGGGAGCGCCTGGTGCGCAAGGGCCTGCGCTTCCGCCGCGGCTACGCGGCGATGCCGTGGTGCGGCCCCGCCCGGGCCTCCATGCTGACCAGCAGGTACCCCCACGACCACGGCTGCCACACCAACATGACGCACCCGCCCTTCGTCGCCCAGGGGCACGACCAGGACACCGTGGCGACCCGCATGCGGGACGCCGGCTACGACACCGGCTACTTCGGCAAGTACATGAACGGCCTTGCCAGCGACCCGACGTACGTCGCGCCCGGCTGGGGACGGTGGGTCACCACCGTCGGCAAGCGCGGTCAGGTCAACGTCGACGGCACCCTGCGCCAGCTCGAGGGCCAGGCGGCCGGTGACGGTGCGGCGGCGGAGCGCCTGCGCAGGTTCGTCGAGCAGCAGCGGGACACCGCGTGGTTCGCGGTGTGGTCGCCGTCGATCCCGCACGACCCCTACCGTCCCAGCGACCGGCACCGGCACGACTTCGACGGCGTCGAGTGGGACCCCCCGGCGTTCAACGAGGCCGACATGTCCGACAAGCCCACCTGGCTGCGTGACCTGCCGCGCCAGGACCGGGCCCGGATGCGGGCGGCGTACGAGGGCAAGCTGGAGGAGCTGCAGGACCTCGACGACCAGGTGGGCCGGCTGCTCACCGTGCTGTGGCGGACCGGGCAGCTCGACCGGACCTGGATCTTCTTCGTCTCCGACAACGGCTACCTCCTCGGCGAGCACCGGCTGGTGCGCAAGGAGCAGCCCTACGAGGAGTCGGCCGGGATCCCGTTCGTGGTGCGCGGTCCCGGGGTCGAGCCCGGCACCTCCGACGCCCTGGTGTCCCAGGTCGACCTGATGCCCACGACCCTCAACATCGCCGGCCGGGACCCCGACGCGGGCCGCGAGCTGTCCGGGCGCTCGATGCTCCGGCCGCTGCGCACCGGGGACTGGTCGGGCTGGCGCCGCCGGCTGCTCGTCGAGAACACCAACCTGGGGTGGTCGATGCTCCGCGAGGGCTCCACGGCCTACATCGAGCACCACGAGGCGGGCGAGTGGGAGCTCTACGACCTCGTGACCGACCCGCACCAGCTCGAGAGCAACAGCGACGCCGACGTCACGGACCTCGCGGCGCGCCTCGCGCCCCTCCGGCAGGCCAACGGACTCCGCTTGCGCGCCCTCGAGGACTGAGGCCGGTCAGGCGGTCGGGTGCCCGCCGGGGATCGGCGCCCCTGGCTCGTAGGGTTCACGCGTGAGGACGAACGTGCCCACGTCGAGGTGCGAGACCGAGCCGTCGTCACGGCGTACGACGTGCAGCTCCTCCCCCGCGTGGTATCCCTTCGTGCCGATGATGCGCCAGTCGTCGGCCGTGAAGCGCCACATCTCCACGCCCCGCCGCCGCGCCACCAGGTCGCCGGCCTCGCAGGCCAGGACGTAGGGCGTCGCCCCCCAGTGCCAGACCCCGAGCACGTCGACGAACGCGTCCGGGACCGCGTCGTTGGGCCGCCACACCCGTGGCAGCGTCGGCTCGCACGCCTCGAGCTCGTCGAGCAGGGTCGCCCCGAGCGCCGCGACGGCGATGCCCGCCGTGGCGTTGACGAGGCCCACGACGCCGGTGCGCCGGGTGCGGTCGACCAGGCAGATCGCGTGGAAGCCGGGCATCGAGCCGCTGTGCCCGACCAGCGTGCCGGCGCCACCGGGGAACACCTGGAAACCGAGGCCGTGGGCGTACCGCAGCCCGGTTGCCTCCTCCCCCGACTGCGGCGTGAAGGCCCGCGCGAGCACGTCAGCGGTCAGCACGTCCTCGTGCCCCTCGAGCAGGAAGGAGCAGTAGGTCGCGAGGTCGGCGACCGTGCTCCACACCTGGCCGGCCGGGGCCATGGCAGCCGTGTCGGGCAGCGGCTCGGGGATGAGCGTCTGCGCGTAGGGGTGCACCGACCAGCCGAGCGCGTGCGTGCCGGACGCCTGGTAGGACGTGCGGGTCATCCCGAGCGGGACCAGGATCCGCTGCTCCACCGCCTCCCACCACGTCTGCCCGCGCAGCCGCGCGACGACCTCGCCGAGCAGACCGTAGGCGAGGTTGGAGTAGTGGAACCGCCGGTCGGGGTCGAACGCGGGGGTCGACCCGTCGTTGGCCGCGACCAGCTCGTCGAAGCTCCCGCCCTCGGTGCGCTCCCACCACGACCCGGCCGGCTCCGCCTGGAGACCGCCGGTGTGCGCGAGCAGCTGCCGCACCGACCGGTCGGCGTACCCGACGTCCCCCAGCACCTCGGAGGCCGGTGCGTCCAGCGACAGCAGGCCCTCCTCGACGAGCTGGAGGACCAGCACCGCGGTGAAGGTCTTGGTGATCGAGCCGACCTTGTACTGCGTGTCGGTCACCGACCCGGGGACGTCGCCGATGCCGTCCGCCCAGGCCAGGCCGCCGTCGCGCACGATGCCGGCGACGAGCGAGGGCACCTGCCCATCGGCCTGGGCCGTGGCCAGCCGCCAGCGAAGTCGCCGGGCGGTGTGGTCGGTGACCCGGTCGACGGGTGCGCTCATTCGGCGAACGCCTCGGGCGGCGGGCACGCGCAGACCAGGTTGCGGTCGCCGTAGGCCTGGTCGATCCGTGCCACCGGCGGCCAGTACTTGTCCGGGTCGACCCCGGCCGGGAAGACCCCGACCTCGCGGGAGTAGGCGCGGTCCCAGTCGCCGACGAGGGCGCGCGCGGTGTGCGGGGCGTGCCGCAGCGGCGAGTCCTCCGGGCTCCAGGTGCCGGCCTCCACCTGCGCGATCTCCTCGCGGATGGCGATCATCGCGTCACAGAACCGGTCGATCTCGGCGAGGTCCTCGGACTCGGTCGGCTCGACCATCAGGGTGCCGGCCACCGGGAACGACATCGTCGGGGCGTGGAACCCGTGGTCGACGAGACGCTTGGCGACGTCGTCGACGCTCACGCCCGACTCCTTGGTCAGCCCGCGCACGTCGAGGATGCACTCGTGGGCGACCAGCCCGCCGTGGCCGCGGTAGAGCACCGGGTAGTGCTCGCCGAGGCGGTGCGCGACGTAGTTGGCGCTGAGCACCGCGGCGGCCGTCGCGCGGGTGAGGCCGGGGCCGCCCATGAGCCGGATGTAGGCCCACGAGATCGGCAGGATCCCGGCGGAGCCGTAGGGCGCCGCGCTGATCGCGCCGATCCCGGACCGCTTGGCCTCCTCCGGGTGCATCGGGTGGGAGGGGAGGTACGGCGCGAGGTGCTCGCGCACGGCCACTGGCCCGACGCCCGGGCCGCCACCACCGTGGGGGATGCAGAAGGTCTTGTGCAGGTTGAGGTGCGAGACGTCGCCGCCGAACTCCCCCGGCTTGGCGTGGCCGAGCAGCGCGTTGAGGTTGGCGCCGTCGACGTAGACCTGGCCCCCGTGGCCGTGCACGATCTCGCAGAGCTCGCTGATGGTGTCCTCGTAGGCGCCGTGCGTCGACGGGTAGGTGACCATGATCGCGGCCAGGTCATCGGCGTGCGCGTCGCACTGCGCGCGCAGGTCGTCGAGGTCGACGGTGCCGTCGTCGGCGGCCTTGACGACCACCACCTTCATCCCGGCCATCACGGCCGAGGCGGCGTTGGTGCCGTGGGCCGACGACGGGATCAGACAGACGTTGCGACCCTCGTCGCCCCGTCCCCGGTGGTAGCCGCGGATCGCCAGCAGGCCGGCCAGCTCGCCCTGCGACCCGGCGTTGGGCTGGATCGAGACCCGGTCGTAGCCGGTGACCTCGGCCAGCCAGCCCTCCAGCTCGTCGACGAGCTGCCGGTAGCCGGCCGCGTCCTCGGCCGGCGCGAAGGGGTGCAGGTCGGCGAAGCCGGGCAGGCTGATCGGCTCCATCTCCGTGGTGGCGTTGAGCTTCATCGTGCAGGACCCGAGCGGGATCATGCCGCGGTCGAGTGCGTAGTCGCGGGCCGAGAGACGGCGCAGGTAGCGCAGCATCTGCGTCTCGCTGTGGTGGGTCCGGAAGACCTCGTGGGTGAGGTACGGCGTCGCGCGGCGCAGGTCGGCCGGCAGGCCCTCGGCGGACTCCAGCCCGACCTCGGGCGCGGCCACGCCGAAGGCCCGCAGCACGCTCGCCACCGTGGCCGGCGTGGTGCACTCCGAGGTGCTGATCCCGACCCGGTCGGCGTCGACGAGGCGCAGGTGCAGGCCCAGGCTGCGGGCCCCGGCGACCACGTCGGCGGCGCGTCCGGGGACGACGGCGGTGAGGGTGTCGAAGAAGGTGTCGTTCTCCAGCTCCACTCCCCCGGCCCGCAGGGCCGCGGCGATGCGGCCGGCGAAGCGGTGGGTCCGCTGGGCGATCTCCCGCAGGCCCTCGGGGCCGTGGTAGACGGCGTACATCGAGGCGACGACGGCGAGCAGCACCTGGGCGGTGCAGATGTTGGAGGTCGCCTTGTCGCGGCGGATGTGCTGCTCGCGGGTCTGGAGGGCCAGCCGGTAGGCCGGACGGCCCTCGGCGTCGACCGAGACGCCCACGAGGCGACCCGGCAGGTGCCGCTCCAGCCCGGCCGCGACGGACATGTAGCCCGCGTGCGGACCGCCGTAGAAGAGCGGGACGCCGAAGCGCTGGGACGACCCGACGACGACGTCGGCCCCCATCTCGCCGGGGGCCTCGAGGACGGTGAGCGCGAGCAGGTCGGCGGCGACGACGGCCAGCGCGTTGCGCTCGTGCGCGGCCTCGATGACCGGACGGGGGTCCAGGACGCGGCCCGAGGCGCCGGGGTACTGCACCAGCACGCCGGACAGCTCGCCGTCGGGCAGCCCCTCGGCGAGGTCCGCGACGACGACCTCGATGCCCATGGCCTCGGCACGCGTCCGGACCACGTCGATCGTCTGCGGGAGCGCGTCGGCGTCGACGACGAACGGGCCGCTGGCCTTGCGGTTGCCGCGTCGCACCAGCGTCATCGCCTCGGCGGCCGCGGTGCCCTCGTCGAGCAGCGACGCGTTGGCGGTCGGCAGACCGGTGAGGTCCCCGACGACGGTCTGGAAGTTGATGAGGGCCTCGAGGCGGCCCTGGGAGATCTCCGGCTGGTACGGCGTGTAGGCGGTGTACCAGCTGGGGTCCTCCAGCACGTTGCGGCGGATCACCGGCGGGGTGATGGTGCCGTGGTAGCCGAGCCCGATCATCGCCTCGGCCGGCCGGTTGAGCGACGCGATCCGCCGCAGCTCTCGCGCGGCGACGTCCTCGGTGAGCGCCGGCGGCAGGTCGAGCTCGGCCTCCACGCGGATGCCGCCCGGGACCGCGGCCTCCATCAGCGCGTCGAGGCTCTCGAAGCCGAGCTGCTTGAGCATCGCCTCGATGTCGGGCTCGCGCAGCCCGATGTGGCGCTCGACGAACGGCGCGGTCGTGAGGTCGGACTGGTCCGTCATGGAGGCTCCCTGGTCGAACGGGTCGATGAGTCAGCGGGCCTCCCCCTCTGTCGTCCCGCGACGGGGGCTCCAGAGCTGCCTGGTCCGCGCGGTCCGGGTGCCTGAGAGGTTCCGGGGAGGAATTGCCCCTTCGGCGCTTGCCCGGCCTGCGACCGGACCAAGACTCTCCCGCGCGGGATCGCCAGCACCGTCGAATCTACCAGCGCACGTGTGGCACCGCGCGGTCGACCGCGCCGTCCACCGTCAGATCCCGGTGCCGAGCGGCCATGATGGCCGAGTGACGTCCCCCCGCGTGCTGGTCGCCGGCCCCGTGTCCTGGAACCGCATCGTCCACCTCGAGGACCTGCCCGCCCCACGTCCGCACACGGTCTTCGCCCGGGACCACGTGGACACGGTCGGCGGCACCTCGGCCGGCAAGGCGCTCAACCTGGCTGCTGCCGGTGCCGAGGTCGTCCTGGCCACGCTGCTCGGCGGCGACCGCGAGGGCGACCTCGCCCGGACGGCGCTGGCGCGGGACGGCATCACCCTCCTCGCGGGGTCGTCTCCCGTCGGCACCGAGCAGCACCTCAACCTGATGGACGACCGCGGTGGCCGGGTGTCGATCTACCTGCGGCTGCCCGAGCCACCGTCCAGCAACCCCCACGACCGGGAGCTCACCGAGGCCCTGGCCGGCGCCGACGTCGCGGTCGTCGACCTCGCCGACTGGACCCGACCGCTGCTCCCGCAGGCGCGCGCGGCCGGCAAGCCGGTGTGGTGCGACGTGCACGACTACGACGGCACCGCGAGGTTCCACCGCGACTGGGTCGAGGCGGCGGACGTGCTCTTCCTCAACGACGACGGGATGGAGGACCCGCTGCCCTTCATGCGGAGCAGGGTCGCGGCCGGTACGACGGTCGTCGTCTGCACCCGGGGCGCTCGCGGGGCCACCGCCGTCACGGCGACCGCGGAGCTGCACGTCCCGGTGGCACCCGTGCACGACGTGGTCGACACCAACGGTGCCGGCGACGCCTTCGTGTCCGGGTTCCTGCTCGCGACGTACGCCGGGCACGGCCTGGCGGGGGCGATGGAGGCCGGCCACCGGCAGGCGGCCGAGTGCCTGTGCTCCCCCGGTCTCGCGCCGGCCTGAGCGCTCACCGCAGCTGGCGGCGTACGACAAGGGCGTCTCCGGGAGGGCGGGGCCCCGCGACCGACCAGCAGCCGGGTCGTCGGACGGCGTCCGGCACGTCCGACGAGGTGGCTGCTCGGGCCGCCAGTCCGTCGGACGTCCCGTCGGACGTCCGACGAGGTGGCCGCCGACTCGTCGGCGCCCCGAGACGGACGACGGGCCCGGAGCGTCGCTCCGGGCCCGTCGAGGCGTGGGGTGGGTGGTGCCGTCAGCCGGTCTGGCGCGCGGCCCGACGGGCGGCGAGCTCGTCGCCCGGCGCGGGCGCCTCCTCGGCCGTGCGCTCGCTGGGGAGCTCGGCGAGGGTGCCCTCGATCTCGCGCCACACTCCCCCGATGGCGATGCCGAAGACGCCCTGGCCGCCCTGGAGGAGGTCGATGACCTCGTCGTTGCTGGTGCACTCGTAGACGCTGGCGCCGTCGCTCATCAGCGTGACGCGGGTCAGGTCGTCGGTGCCCCGCTCGCGCAGGTGCGCGACCGCCGTGCGGATCTGCTGGAGGGAGATGCCGGCGTCGAGGAGGCGCTTGACGACCTTGAGGATCAGGATGTCCCGGAAGGAGTAGAGCCGCTGCGACCCGGAGCCGGAGGCTCCACGGACCGTGGGCTCCACGAGTCCGGTGCGGGCCCAGTAGTCGAGCTGGCGGTAGGTGATGCCGGCCGCGTTGCAGGCCGTCGGGCCGCGATAGCCGGTGTCGCTCGGGAGCGGCGAGACGTCGTCGGTGAAGAGCAGGCCCTGCTCGTCTGCGGCCTGGGCTGCCTCGGCACCCACGCGGTCCTGCTCGTTCTCGTTCACAGCCACGGCGACCCTCCACGGTCTCATCACCGCTGGGCGTAGCTCCGGGGGAAGGCGGATGCGGGGAAGGGCAACCACACGGGTGGAGTTACAGCGGAGACCTTCACCGTATGCCTGAGCCGCGGGGTGGTCAAACGTCCCCGCGGCGTGTCGAAACCCTCAACCTCAGGTTGAGGGTGAGGCTCACGGCGCCTCGAAGTCCTCCGGGGACACGTGGTCGAGGAACTCGCGGAAGGCCTCCACCTCGTCCTCCTGCTCGGCGGGAACGGCCAGGCCCGCCTCGTCGAGGACGCCCTCGGCGCAGACGATCCGGGCCCCCGTGCGCAGCGCGAGGGCGATGGAGTCCGACGGCCGGGCGCTGACGACCTGGCCGCTGGCGAAGACCAGCTCGGCGTAGAACACCCCGTCCTTGACGTCGGTGACCCGGACCTCGGTCAGCGACTGGCCGGTGGCCTCCAGCACGTCCTTCATCAGGTCGTGGGTGAGCGGGCGCGGCGGCACCACGCCCTGCTGTGCGAAGGCGATCGCGGTCGCCTCCACCGCGCCGATCCAGATCGGCAGGTAGCGCTCCCCGGAGGCTTCCCGGAGCAGCACGATGGGCTGGTTGGAGGGCATCTCCACCCGGACTCCGATGACGTCTACTTCGCGCACGCAGCCAGCCTACTCCCGGTGCAAGACCCGCGGAGCCGGGCAGTCAGCGACGCCGCAGCCCGGTCTTGACGAGCGTCGCGTGCAGACGCACCGAGAGCGACGCGATCTCGCTGACGGCGTCCGCCGCGCGTCCCCGGGCCGCCGCGTCGCGGCCGCGCTCGAGCGGTGCCACGACCTGCTCGACGAGGCCGACCTCGCGGTCCGCGGCGGTCTTGAAGGCGCGCAGGTGCCGGGGCTCGAAACCGAAGTCGGCGAGCTCGCGGGCGGTCTGGGCCACCACCAGCGCGTCGGTGTCGTAGTGCCGGGTGCCGGTGCGGGGAGCGATGAGGCCGAACTGCTCCAGCTGGGTCAGCAGCTCGTCGGACACCTCGGCGATCTTGAGCAGCTCCATGCGGGAGAGCCGCACGTCGCTCGTGCGGGAGAACGACTCCGGCGAGGGCATCCCGTCGGCGGCCAGGGCGACCTGGGGCACGGTGGGCACCACGCCCTCGATGGGCGGCGGCTCAAGGCCGCGGTCGATGGCGTCGAGGTGCTCGCCGATGACCTTCAGCGGGAGGTAGTGGTCGCGCTGCATCCGCAGCACGTAGCGCAGCCGCTCGACGTCGTCGGCGGAGAACTTGCGGTAGCCCGCCGGGGTCCGCTCGGGCTTGATGAGTCCCTTGTCCTCGAGGAACCGGATCTTGGGGATCGTGACGCCGGGGAAGTCACCGCGCAGCTGCTCGAGCACCTGCCCGATGTTCATCCGGGCACGCTGGACCGACCCGGACGCTGGGCCCGAGGACGCCGGCGTGGAGGGCACGGACACCGATCAGCTGCCCGAGGCGCCGGAGAAGAACACCAGCCGGTACTTGCCGATCTGCACCTCGTCGCCGTCGGTGAGCTGCACCGAGTCGATGCGGTCGCGGTTGACGTAGGTGCCGTTGAGGCTGCCGACGTCGCTCACGGTGTAGCCCGTGCCGCTGCGTCGGAACTCCGCGTGCCGGCGGGACACGGTCACGTCGTCGAGGAAGATCTCGCTGTCGGGGTGCCGCCCGGCACCGACCAGGTCGGTGTCGAGCAGGAACCGGCTGCCGGCGCTCGGTCCGCGCTGCACGACGAGGAGGGCGTGGCCCTCGGGCAAGGCGTCCACGGCGGCGGCGTCGACCGGGCTGAGCTGGCGGTCCGACGACTCGGCGGTGGGCACGCCGAAGGTGATGGTCGCCGTCGAGTCGCCCGCAGGCGTGGCGGCGGGCTCCTCGGCGGACACCAGGCGGGTGCCGCACTGCGCGCAGAAGCGCGCGTCGTCCGGGTTCTGCTTGCCACAGGCTGTGCAGAACGGCATGGAACCCCTCCTCGTCGGGAACGTGCTCGGAAGTGTGGAGCGCGATGGTCTGGGACGTGCTGGGCCGCTAACCCTCAGGCAGGGCCTGAGGTTGACGGTTGTGACGAACCTACCAGTCGTGCCGGTGGCCGCAACGGCGGATCGCGGCGACCGGCCCGGACGGGCGGACGGTCAGCCCTCGAGGCCGGCCTGGTAGGTCGCGGCGTCGAGGAGCCCCTCGACCTGGGACTCGTCGGCGGGCACGACCTCGAACAGCCAGCCGGCGGCGTACGGGTCGTTGTTGACCAGCTCCGGGGTGGCGTCGAGGGCGTCGTTGCGGGCCACGACCTCACCGGTGAGCGGGGCGTAGATGTCGCTGACCGACTTGGTCGACTCCAGCTCGCCGCAGGTCTCGCCGCCGGTCACCTGCTCCCCCACCTCGGGGAGCGACACGTAGACGATGTCGCCGAGCGCGTCCTGGGCGAAGTGGGTGATGCCGATGCGCACCGACCCCTCGGCCTCGCCGGGGATGCGCACCCACTCGTGCTCGCTGGTGTACTTCAGGTCCTCGGGATACACGGCGTCTCCTCGTCAGGTGGTCGGTGCACGGGCAGGTTACTGGTCGAGGTCCGGTTCGGCCTGGACGGGTCGGACGGACTCGCGGACGCTCTCGATGTCGACCGCCTCCAGCTCCTCGACGGTGACGGTCGCGCCGTCGTACTGCTCGAGCGTCTCGATCGGCCCGCTCGCGAAGGTGAGGCCCCCGGACAGGGAGTGCGGGTCGCCGATGACCTCGATGACGTACGGCGGCTCGAGCAGCGTGCCGTCGAGCTCGAGCCCGCCCACGCCGGACTCGAACGAGCTCTCGGCGACCACCCGGACCTCGTCGTTGAACTCGATGGCCTCGGCGTCGGCGGTGCGCATCTCCTGGACGATGTCGAGCAGCGAGCCCACGCTCACGGGCCCGGGGCCCTCCTGGATGGTGATCCGGATGCCTGGCCCGGTGACGGGCACGAGGCCGGCGAGGATGTTGAGGGTGCGGGCCCGCTCCTGGGTCTGCGCCAGCGCGGCCTCGCGGCTGGTGTTCTCCGACCGCAGCTCGTCACGGGCCTGCTCGAGCCGGTCACGCTCGCGCCGGGCGCGCTCGGCGGTGCCCGTCAGCGCGTTGAGGATCTCGATGAGGTCCTGCTCGCGGAGCCCGGCGTAGGTGTTGTCCTGCTCGGTGTCGCGGACCTGCACGACGGTGGCGAAACCGAGCACCGCCAGCAGCACCGCGACCACGACCTGCGCGCGCGAGCCGTGCCGCAGGGTCGAGGCCAGCCGCTGGCGGCCGGCGTCCTCGTCGGCGTCGGTGTGGTCGGCGTGGCGGGGCTGGGGCTCAGGCATGGAACAGGTGGCGCCGGATCGCGGCGGCGTTGGAGAAGATACGGATGCCGAGCACGACGACCACCCCGGTGGACAGCTGGCTGCCGACCCCGAGCTTGTCGCCGAGGTAGACGATCGCGGCCGCGATCACCACGTTGCTGATGAACGACACGACGAAGACCTTGTCGTCGAAGATGCCGTCGAGGAAGGCGCGCAGGCCGCCGAAGACCGCGTCGAGCGCGGCGACCACGGCGATGGGGAGGTAGCGCTCGAGGCCGAGCGGGACGTCGGGGGCGAAGACGAGTCCGGCGAGCACGCCGAGGAGGAGTCCGATCGCTGCGATCACGGCGTGACCTCCTCCTCCGTCTTGCTCGGGTTGCCTGACGTCCCCTCGGTGACGTCACGCAGGGTACGCAGCGTGCTGGCCGGGAGTCGGACCATGCTGACATTCTCCGCCGTGTAGCCGAAGCCGAGGCCGTTGACGAGGCTGAACCACTCCTGTCCCTGGCTGCTCTCGAGGAGTCGTGCCTGCAGGGTGGCGTTGTCCCCGATGGCCTCCACGACGTACGGCGGGGTGAGGGGGCGGCTGTTGACCAGGATGGCGCGCCCGGTGTTGCGGATGCCGCTCAGCGCGGTGAGCCGGATCCCGTTGATGGCGATGGCCTCGGCGCCGGCGTGCCAGAGCCCGTCGACCAGCGTGGCGAGGTCCTCGTCGCGCACCTCGTCGTTGGGGTCGTCGCTCTGCGGGTTGGTGACGGTGATGCGGACGCCCTCGCCGCGGACCGGGACGTAGCCGGTGCGGACCTCGAGGCGGCGTACGCGGGACTCCAGGTCGCCGACCTGCGCGTCGAGGATCTCGTTGCGGTCCTCGGCGGTGTTGCGGGCGTCGCTGAGGCTGCTGATCTCGCGCTGGAGGCCGGCCACCTCGGCACGGCCCGCGTCGATCTGCGAGATGAGGGTCGCCCGTCCGAGCTCCTCCACGTCGGCGTCCTGGGAGGTCTGGACACCGGCGACGGCGACGAGCAAGCCGAAGGCGCCGACGACGACCGCGGTGGTCCAGCCCCGCCGCGGGGACCGGACGGGCTCCCCCCGCTCGGCCTTGCGGCGGGCGACGTGGGCGTAGTCCTCGTCGAGCGAACGGGTGGTGATCAGCGCCAGCAGCGGCGTCGTGACGTGCTCGGGCAGCTCACGCGGACGCTCGGGGGTGGCAGGCTCAGCCATCGCGACGCACCCGCGGTGGTCGGCGCTCGGTGTCCCGCAGCAGCTTGCGGACCTGCCACGCGTAGAGGACGCCGGCCCACCAGTAGAGCCCGATCCCCCAGAACGCGAAGGCCCAGCCGAAGACCTGCGCCAGCATCGGCACGGCGCCCTCGCCCTCGCCCAGCAGGAGCAGCGGGAAGGCGTAGAGCAGGTTGAAGGTAGCCGCCTTGCCGAGGAAGTGGACCGGCAGCGCGCTGTAGCCGCGGGTGCGCAGGAACGGCACCAGCCCCCACAGGAGGAGGTCCCGCAACGGCAGGATGATGGCCACCCACCACGGGATGATGTCGCGCAGCGCCAGTCCGACCACGACCGCGAGGATGTAGAGCCGGTCGGCCACGGGGTCGAGGATCTCCCCCAGGGCGGAGTACTGGTCCAGCCGTCGGGCGAGGTAGCCGTCGAGCCAGTCGGTGAGCCCCATCAGCATCAGCAGGACCAGGGCCAGCGCGTCGGCCTCCGGGCCGAGGACGAGCCACAGGAAGACGGGCACGCCGGCCAGCCGGACCATGCTGAGCAGGTTGGGGATCGTCCACACGCGCGAGCGGTGGGTCTGCTCCTGCACTGAATCGCCTGCCATCGGATGAGTCGGGATCAACTGACGATCACCCTATAGAGGGGTGGAGCAACGCAGGTCACGACTCGACGGCAGTGCCCGCGCCGACCTCGTGGTGGGATCCGTCGCGGATCTCCCCCACGAGCTCCTCCAGCACGTCCTCGAGGGTCACCAGGCCGAGCACCTCGCCGTCGCGGCGTACGACGCGTGCCATGTGCGCGCCCCGCAGCTGCAGGCTCTCCAGCGCCTCGTGGAGCAGGTCGTCGGGTCCGACGGTCGCGAACGGGCGCACCCACTTGTCGTCGACGGGACGCTGGCGCCGCTCCTCGTCGCTCTCCAGGACGTCCTTGATGTGCAGGTAGCCGACGAGCGTGCCGTCGGCCTCCGCGACCGGGAAGCGGCTGAAGCCGGTGCTGGCGCACAGGGTCTCCACGTCCGCGGCGGTCGAGCCGCGCAGCACGGTGGCGAGGCCGTCGACGGGCATCAGGACGGTCGAGACCGTCTTCTCGGTGAAGCCCAGGGCGCCGGCGAGGCGGTCGTACTCGTCGGCCTCGATCATGCCCTCGCCGCGGGACTCCTCGACCAGGGCCGCGACCTCCTCGCGCGTGTAGCTCGAGCTGACCTCGTCCTTGGGCTCGATGCGCATGAGCCGCAGGATGCCGTTGGCGGCCAGGTTGAGCAGCATGATCACGGGGCGTAGCACGGTGACGATGATCATCATCGGCGGGCCGAGCAGGAGCGCGGAGCGCGTGGGGCCGGCCAGCGCGATGTTCTTGGGGACCATCTCGCCGAGCACGACGTGCAGGTAGACCACGATCGACATCGCGACGACGAAGGACACCGGGTGCAGTGCCGCGTCGGGGACGCGCATGGCGTGGAACACCGGCTCGAGCAGGTGCGCCACGGCCGGCTCGCCGACGGCACCGAGTCCCAGCGAGCAGACCGTGATGCCCAGCTGGGCGCCGGCCATCACCAGGGACACCTGCTCCATCGCGCGCAGCGCGGTGCGGGCGGCGCGGGAGCCGGCCTGCGCCAAGGGCTCGACCTGGCTGCGGCGGGCGGACAGGAGGGCGAACTCCGCGCCCACGAAGAAGGCGTTGAAGGCCAGCAGCACGACCGCGACCACGACAGCGGTGACGTCACCCACGGCGGGTCACCTCCGTCCCGGCCGGGGACGGCGCCGCCGGGGCGCCTCCGTGGGGGGCAGCCTGCTCCGCGGGCACCCCGCCGGTCGGGGCACCGTCGCCGGGCGCCTCGTCCAGGGTGACCACGCGCAGCTCGATGCGGTCGATGCGGAGGCCGTCCATGCGCTCCACGGTGAGGGTCGCGAGGTCCTCGCGCGGCTCGTCCGGGTCGGACCGGTCGGGCACCGGGACCTCCACCCGGTCGCCGGACACCGGGATCTTGCCCAGGCGCTGCATGACGAGGCCGCCGATCGTGTCGTAGTCCTCGTGGTCGGGCAGCTCGATGCCGGTCACGTCCTCGACCTCGTCGGGGCGCAGCAGCCCGGAGAGGCTCCACGCGCCGTCACGACGTTGGCGGGCGCGGGAGCCGAGGCGGTCGTGCTCGTCGGAGATGTCGCCGACGATCTCCTCGACGACGTCCTCGAGCGTCACGATGCCCGCGTGGCCGCCGTACTCGTCCAGGACGATGGCCATCTGGAAGCCGTCGCCGCGCAGCAGGGCCAGGAGGGGGTCGAGCCGGAGGCTGTCGGGGACCACGGTCGGCTTGACCATGATGTGCTTGATGCGCGTCGTGCCGCGCTCGTGGACGGGGAGGGCCACTGCGTGCTTGACGTGCACGGTGCCCACGACCGAGTCCTCCGAGTCCAGCACGGGGAAGCGCGAGAGGCCGGTCTGCCGGGCCAGCTCGATGACGGTGCTGGCGCGGTCGCCCTCCTCCACGGTGGTGGTGCGCACCCGCGGCGTCATGATCTCCCCCGCGGTCCGGGTACCGAACTCCACGCTGCGCTCCATCAGCTCGGCGGTCTCGGGGTCGAGGGTGCCCTGGTCGGCCGAGCGCTGCACGAGGGAGGCGAGCTCCTCGGAGCTGCGTGCGGAGCGCAGCTCCTCCTGGGGCTCGATTCCCATCCGGCGCACCAGGGTGTTGGCGGAGTTGTTGAGGACGCGGATCGGCCAGCGGGTCGCGGCGGTGAAGCCGCGCATGAAGCCCTGCGTGGCGCGAGCGGTCTCGAGGGGCTTGGCCAGGGCGAGGTTCTTGGGGACCATCTCCCCGAAGAGCATCGTCAGGATCGTGCCGAGCGTCAGGCCGATCGCCACCGAGACCGGTGAGACCGCGCCGTCCGGGAGGCCCGCCGCCGTGAGCGGGTCCCGCACCAGGGTGGCGATGGCCGGCTCGGCGAGGAACCCGACGGCCAGGTTGGTCACCGTGATGCCCACCTGGGCGCCGGACAGCTGGGTGGAGAGCGTCTTGAGCGCTCGCTGGACGCCTTCGGCGGCGGCGTCGCCGCCGCTGGCCGCGCGTTCGACGGTGGCCCGGTCGACGGTGACGAAGGAGAACTCGGCGGCGACGAAGAGACCACAGATCGCGATGAGCGCGAGCGCGACGAGCAGGAGGAGCCACGGGGTCACGACACGCCTCCTCGATCGATCAGGGAAACGGTCGTGCGGCGACTTTGATAGCCGTCCATGGGGGTCTGCGAAGGCCCTTCCACTCGGGTGCTGAGATGTTCGTCGTCAAGCGTAAGGGACGTGTGGCCAGAACGCCGCGTCGCTTTGGGCGAGGTGCCGGTCGCCCCCTAGCCTTGGCCACTCGATCCGGGGCGACCGAGGGACACCATGCAGGCGTGGATGCGTAGGGGGACGGCCGTGGCGGCCGCCGCACTGGTGGTCTGCTCGGCCGCGGCGGGCCTGGCCGGGAGCTCCGAGCCGGCACCGTCCGTCGTACCCGTCGCGTCCGGGACCGACCGGCTGCCCGTCCCGACGGACGACTCCCCCGTCTCCCGCGCCGGCAACCGTGACGCTCGGCCCAACGTGGTCCTCGTGATGACCGACGACATGCGCGCCGACGACCTGAGGGCGATGCCCCTCACCCGCCGCCTGATCGCCGACCGGGGCCTGGACTTCACCGACGCGACCTCGCCCCACCCCCTCTGCTGCCCGGCCCGGGCCGAGCTGGTCACCGGGCAGTACGCCCAGAACAACGGCGTCCAGCACAACGCCGGCCCCTTCGGCGGCTTCCAGGCGCTCGACCCGACGCACGAGATCAGCTCGTGGTTCTCGCGCGCCGGCTACCGGACCGGCTTCGTGGGCAAGTTCCTCAACGGCTACACCGCCGAGGACGTCCGTCCGTCGGGCTGGACACACTGGGACCCGCTGGTGGCCGGCGTCTACGACTACCTCGACTTCGCCCTCGCCGACGACGACGAGAGCCCCGCGAAGTACCGCAACAGCTACGTGACCGACGTGATCGCCGAGCGCACCAACGACACCGTGCGTCGCTTCGCCCGGCACGACGAGCCGTTCCTCCTCTTCTCGTGGCACCTCGCGCCGCACTACCGGCTCGACGACGGACGCCCCGTGCCGCCGCCGAGCGCGCCGCGCGACGCGGACAAGTTCGCCGACGCGGTGCCGCCCTCCTTCGACGACCCCTCCTTCAACGAGCGGACCGTGCTCGACCAGCCGCGACCGTTCCGCAACCGTCGCGACGCCGACCCCCAGGTCGTCGTCCGCGAGCACCGGGCCCGGCTGCGCGCGCTGCAGTCGGTCGACCGGGCCGTGGCCTCCCTCGTGGACACCTTGCGCGAGACCGGCGAGCTCGAGCGCACCGTCATCGTGTTCACCTCCGACAACGGCTACTCCCTCGGCGAGCACCGGTTCCTCGGCAAGAACGTGCTCACCGACCCGGTCCTGCAGGTGCCACTGCTCGTGCGCGGACCCGGCATCGCGCCCGGCTCGTCGTCGGACCTGTCCGTCACGCTGGTCGACCTGCCCGCCACCTTCGCCGCGATCTCCGGCGCCACGCCCGGCTGGACGGTCGACGGCGCCTCGGTCGTCCCGACGCTCCGCGGGCTGGACCAGCCGTTCCGCGACACCACCCTCGTCCAGACCGGCGACGACGGCGGGGACGGCTGGGCCTACCGAGGGGTGCGCACCGACCGCTACCTCTACGGCGTCAACGGCGCGGACGCGTTCCTCTATGACGACGAGCTCGACCCGCACCAGCTGGTCAACCGCATCGACGACCCCGCGTACGCCGCCGTGCGAGCGGCCCTCGAGGAGCGGCGCGGCCAGCTGATCACCTGCCGCGGGTGGGCCTGCAACCAGACCTTCGGCGCCCTGCCGGAGCCGGGCTGACGCCTCACCTGCCGGCGCCGTCGACCGGGTCAGACCTGATTGTCGATCGCCGCGAGTGCTGGGGTAAGGTTTCGCTCGCCCATCACGCAGGTGATGGGTGTTCGGGCTGTAGCGCAGCTTGGTAGCGCACCTGACTGGGGGTCAGGGGGTCGCAGGTTCAAATCCTGTCAGCCCGACCGTGTGATGTCTCAGGACATCTGCAAGGCCCGAACCCACGGATGTGGGTTCGGGCTCTTGTCATTTGCGGGGCTGGCCGTCCTCGGCGGTCGACGATGTCGCGCCGGACCCGGTCGTGGGAGTCGCGTAGCCAGCGGTCGTTCGGCCCGGTCGAAGGTCCCCGGCTCCTGCCCCGTTGGGCCCTGCCGCACCCGACCCGCGGGCGCGAGAGTTGTCAGCGCAGGAAGCCGGCTCGTCGTGAGGAGGCCCGGACATGCAGGCATCCGCACACGTCGGTACGCCGCTCTTCGAGGACTACGAGCGCGCTCGACGCGAGTTCTCCTGGGATGCGGCGCGGGCCACGCTGCCCGAGGTCCCCGGAGGCCGTGGGTTCAACATCGCCCACGTCGCTGTCGACCACCACGTGGCAGAGGGGCGCGGGGCCTCCGTCGCCCTGCGGTGCATCGACGAGAACGGGACGGTCACCGACACGTCGTACGCCGACCTGGCGATCATGACCAACCGTTTCGCCAACGTGCTCGCCGGGCTGGGCGTCGGGAAGGGCGATCGGGTCGTGTCGCTGCTCGGCCGGCAGCCGGAGCAGTACGTCGCGGCGCTCGGGACGCTCAAGCGCACTGCGGTGTTCTCGCCGTTGTTCTCGTCCTTCGGTCCGGAGCCGATCCGCGAGAGGCTCCTGCTCAGCGGCGCTCGGGTCCTGGTCACCACGCCGCGGCTCTACACCCGGAAGGTGGCCCAGCTGCTCCCTGACCTCCCCGCCTTGCAGCACGTGCTGGTCGTAGGAGGTTCACCGACGCCCGGGACCCTCGACCTCGGCGCCGAGCTGGCGGCCGCGTCGCCGGCGTACACCATCCCGGTCACCGACCCGCAGGACATGGCGCTGCTCCACTTCACCAGCGGAACGACCGGCAAGCCGAAGGGCGCGGTGCACGTTCACGAGGCGGTCGTCGCGCATCACGCGACGTCGGCGTTCGCCCTCGACCTGCACCAGGACGACATCTCTGGTGCACCGCCGACCCCGGCTGGGTCACCGGGACGTCGTACGGCATCATCGCGCCGCTGACCCACGGGGCGACGCTGATCAGCTACGCCGGCGAGTTCGACGCCGAAGCGTGGTACCGACTGCTCGCCGAGCAGCGCGTCAATGTCTGGTACACCGCACCGACCGCACTCCGGATGCTCGTCAAGTACGGCACAGACCTGCCCCGGGGGTACGACCTGTCGGCGCTGCGCCACATCGCGAGCGTGGGCGAGGCCCTCAACCCGGAGGTGGTGCTGTGGGGTCGGGAGGCCTACGGCCTGACCATCCACGACAACTGGTGGCAGACCGAGACCGGCGCGATCATGATCAGCAACTACCCGGACATGGAGGTCCGTCCCGGATCGATGGGACGGCCGATGCCCGGCATCGACGCGGGGGTCCTGGTGCGCGGCGAGGACGGTCGTGCCGGCTTCGACCACGGACCCGCCCAGCCCGCGGCCACCGACGAGGTCGGAGAGATCGCCCTCCGCCCCGGTTGGCCGTCGATGTTCCGGGGCTACCTCGGCGACGAGGAGCGCTATCACGCGTGCTTCAAGGGCGGGTGGTACCTCACCGGGGACCTGGCCCGGGTCGACGCCGACGGCTACTTCTGGTTCGTCGGCCGTGCAGACGACGTGATCAAGTCCGCCGGGCACCTCATCGGACCCTTCGAGGTCGAGACCACGTTGATGGAGCACCCGTCGGTCCTGGAGGCGGGGGTCATCGGCAAGCCTGATCCGGTGGCCGGGGAGACCGTCAAGGCGTTCGTGACGCTCAAGCCCGGGTTCGACGCGACCGAGGAGCTGCGCCTGGAGCTGCTGGCCTTCGGCCGTCGCCGCCTCGGTGGACTCGCCCCGAGAGAGATCACCTTCGACCAGCACCTCCCGCACACCAGCAGCGGCAAGGTGATGCGCCGCCTGCTCAAGGCACGCGAGCTCGGGCTGCCCGAGGGAGACCTGTCCACCCTGGAGGGACAGTCATGACCACGAAGCCAGCCGCGCACAAGCGCCGCGCCACTCGCGAGGAGCACCGGCTCGGCCTGCTCCGGACGATGACGACGATCCGGCGCTTCGAGGAGGCGTGCGTGGAGCTCTACAGCGCGACCAGGATCCGCGGCTTCCTGCACCTGTACGTCGGGGAGGAGGCCGTGGCCACCGGCGTGCTCGCGGCGCTGGGCCCGGACGACGCGGTGGTGTCGACGTACCGCGAGCACGGCCACGCGCTGGCCCGAGGAGTGCCGATGGACGCGGTGATGGCCGAGATGTTCGGCAAGCAGACCGGCTGCAGCCGGGGTCGCGGCGGGTCGATGCACCTCTTCGACAAGTCGGTCGGACTCATCGGGGGCAACGCGATCGTCGGCGGCGGCATCCCGCTGGCCGTCGGGCTGGCCCTGGCCGACCGGATGCAGGACCGCGGCCGCGTCACCGCGTGCTTCTTCGGCGACGGCGCGGCAGCCGAGGGCGAGTTCCACGAGTCGCTGAACCTGGCCAGCCTCTGGCGGCTCCCGGTGCTCTTCTGCTGCGAGAACAACCTCTACGCGATGGGTACGGCGATCGCCAAGGAGCACGCCCGGACGAACCTGGCGGCGCGCGCCTCGTCGTACGGGATCGAGTCGGCGGCGGTCGACGGCATGGACGTCCTCGCGGTCGAGGAGGCGGCCCGCGAGGCCGTCAGGGGAATTCGTGCGGGCGGTGGTCCGCGGTTCCTGGAGCTGGACACCTATCGGTTCCGGGCGCACTCGATGTACGACTCCGACCGCTACCGGAACAAGGCCGAGATCAGCACATGGAAGGAGCGCGACCCGATCGACGCGCTGGTCACGGCGCTCCGTGCCGAGGGCCACCTGACCGAGGAGTCCCTGGCCCATCTCGAGAGCGACATCGGGGAGCAGATCGCTCGTGCCGTCGCCGCCGCCGAGGCCGCACCGCTGGAGCCGGTCGAGGACCTGACCCGGTTCGTCTGCTCCGAGGAGGTCGAGGCATGAGCGAGACGCTCGAGACGACCTACCGCGACGCCCTCCGGGACGCGATCCGCGAGGCGATGCGGGCCGACGACCGCGTCTTCCTGATGGGCGAGGACGTGGGCGACTACGGCGGCTGCTTCGCGGTCAGCCTGGGCCTGCTCGAGGAGTTCGGCCCCGAACGCGTCCGCGACACCCCGCTGTCCGAGTCCGCGTTCGTCGGTGCCGACATCGGTGCCGCCATCGGCGGTATGCGCCCGATCGTCGAGATCATGACCGTCAACTTCAGCCTGCTGGCCCTGGACCAGATCATGAACAACGCCGCATCCCTGCTGCACATGTCGGGCGGTCAGTTCAACGTGCCGCTGGTGATCAGGATGACCACAGGCGCCGGCCGACAGCTGGCGGCCCAGCACTCACACAGCCTGGAGGGCTGGTACGCCCACATCCCGGGCCTGCGGGTCGTGACCCCCGCAACGCTCGAGGACGCGCGCGGCATGCTCGCCACGGCGCTCCGCGACCCGGACCCGGTGCTGATGTTCGAGCACGGCTCGCTCTACCCGATGAAGGGAACCCTGGCCACGGATGCCGGCGCGGTCGACATCGACCACGCAGCCGTGCGCCGGCCGGGGACCGACGTCTCCCTGATCACCTACGGCGGGTCGCTCGGCAAGGCCCTGGCGGCTGCCGCCCTGCTGGACCAGGACGGGGTCTCCGCCGACGTGATCGACCTGCGCACCCTGCGCCCGCTCGACGACACCGCGATCGTGGAGTCCGTACGACGCACCCATCACGCGGTCATCGTGGACGAGGGCTGGCGCAGCGGCGGCATCTCCGCCGAGATCAGCGCCAGGATCATGGAGGAGGCCCTCTACGACCTCGACGCCCCGGTGGAGCGCGTCTGCACCGCCGAGGTGCCCCTCCCCTACGCCAAGCACCTCGAGGAGGCCGCACTGCCGCAGCCGCCGGGCATCGCCGCCGCTGCTCTCCGGACGCTGGGGTAGGTCATGGCGGACTTCACGATGCCGTCTCTCGGCGCCGACATGGACGAAGGCACCCTGCTCGAGTGGTTGGTCAAGCCAGGCGACGCCGTCCACAAAGGTGACATCGTCGCCGTCGTCGACACCGCGAAGGCCGCGGTCGAGGTCGAGTCGTTCGTCGAGGGGGTCGTCCAGCACCTCCTGGTCGAACCGGGCACCACCGTGCCCGTCGGGGAGGTGATGGCCACGTTCGGGGAGACCGGCCCGGCCCCGGGCGGCGCGCCCGCTCCGGCTGTGGTGCCGGTCGAGCGGCACCCGGCCCCGCCGGTGCACTCTCCCCTGGTACGCCGAGAGGCAGAGCGGCGCGGGGTCGACCTGGCCCAGGTCGTCGGAACCGGCCCCGGCGGCACCATCACCCGGGATGACGTGACGCGGGCCGCCGAGGCGGCCTCCGCACTGCCCACCCACCCACGGCCGGTCGCGCGACCGACCCGGATCAGCGCCACGCCGTACGCACGACGGCTGGCCGAGGAGCTCGGCGTGGATCTCGCGACGCTCGTCCGCTCGGACGGTGAGCCGATCCGGGCCGAGGACGTGCGGACTGCCGCGTCGGGGGCCGCGGCCGTCCCGCCCACGCCCGAGCCCGAGGTGGCGCACGTGTTCCGACCCGACGCCATGCGCGCGGCGATCGCCGCCCTGATGACGCGCTCCAAGCGGGAGATCCCGCACTACTACCTGGCCACCACCGTCGACCTCACCCGAGCACTGGACTGGATGCACGACCGCAACCGCACGCTCCCGGTGACCGAGCGGCTCGTGCCGGCGGCGCTGCTGCTCAAGGCGACCGCGCTCGCCGCCCAGGCCAACCCCACCCTGAACGGTCTCTGGATCGACGGTTCGTTCGTGCCGTCCAAGGAGGTGCATCTCGGGATCGCGATCTCCCTGCGTGGCGGCGGCCTGGTGGCCCCTGCTCTCCACGACGCCGCCAACCTGAGCGTCGCCGACCTGATGGCGCAGATGCGCGACCTGGTGACCCGGTCGCGCAACGGTCGGCTGCGTGGATCCGAGCTCAGCGACCCCACCCTCACCGTGACGAACCTCGGCGAGCAGGGCGTCGAGGTCGTGCACGGCGTGATCTACCCGCCCCAGGTGGCCCTGGTCGGCTTC
Organism: Nocardioides sediminis; assembly: GCF_003047295.1. GTDB lineage: Bacteria > Actinomycetota > Actinomycetes > Propionibacteriales > Nocardioidaceae > Nocardioides > Nocardioides sediminis. The sequence continues at coordinate 37,629 of NZ_PZYZ01000009.1, read as the reverse complement.
GGTCGCGTCGTGGAACGCCCGTGGGCCGTCGACGGGCTCATCGGCGTTCGACCGGTCACGTCGGTGACGTTGGCCGGGGACCACCGGGCCACGGACGGATTCACCGGATCACGCTTCCTGGCCGCCATCGATCAACGGCTGCAGCAACCGGAGGAGCTATGACCGACCACACCACCCTGTCCCCTGACGAGGCCCGTGCCGCGGTGCAAGGGGCGATCAGGAAGATCGTCCCGGACGCCGACTTCGACAGCCTCGGCGACGACGCGACGTTCCGGTCGGAGCTGGAGCTCGACTCGCTCGACTTCCTCACCTTCGTCGAGCTGCTCAGCACGGCGCCCGGCGCGCGGATCGACGAGTCCGACTACCCCGACCTGGTCTCGATGGCGACCAGCATCGCGTTCCTCACTCGGCCGCACTGACCCTCGTCCCGGCTACCCGCCGTCCTGGGCGACCAGCGCCCTGGTCTCCAGCGCCCTCGCCACGTCGACGGGAGTGACGATGCCGACGAGGCGCCCCTGGTCGAACACGAGGGCGCGGCCGCCGGACTCGCGGTCGAGGCGAGCCAGCACGCCCGCCAGCGGCTCGCCGGGGCTGGCCGTCACCAGGTGCTCGAGCGGCAGCGCGACGTCTCGGGCCCGGGTCGTGCCGCGTTGCGCCGGCGCGAGCGTGCGCAGCCGGGCGAGGGTCACCAGGCCGACCACCGCACCGCCGGCGTCGACCACCGGGTAGGCGGAGTGGCGACCGGAGAGCACGTGCCGGTCGATGAAGTCGGTGACGCGCAGGTCCGCGTCCCCCACCTGCACCGGCGTGCTCATGACCTCGGCCACCGATATCCCTCGCAGGACGTGCTCGGCGGTGCTGACGGCGTGCTCGGCGCGCGCGGCGGTCAGCAGGAACCACCCGATGAAGATCAGCCACAGCCCACCGACGGCGTCGCCGAGGAGGAAGGCCATCAGCCCGAGCATCACCAGGCCGTAGGCCACCGCCTGCCCGACCGACGTCGCTGTGGCACCCGCCTTGTCACGGTCCCCCGAGCGTCTCCACAACGCAGCCCGCAGGATGCGCCCACCGTCGAGGGGGGCACCGGGGACGAGGTTGAACACGGCCAGGACGACGTTGACGTAGGCCAGCCAGGCGGCGACACCGATCAGGAGGTCCGGCAGCCCGGCGACCGCCGCCAGCAGGCTCGCCGTCCCGAACACCAGGGCCAGCACCAGGCTCGTGGCCGGCCCGACCACGGCGATCATGAAGTCCGCGCGAGGTGTCGGCGGCTCCCCGCGCAACCTGGCCACCCCGCCGAAGACCCACAGGGTGAGCCCCTCGACCTCCACTCCCGCGCGTCGGGCGACGATCGCGTGCGCGAGCTCGTGGGCGAGCAGGGAGCAGATGAGGAGCAGGGCTCCGACCACGCCGGCCGCCCAGTAGGTCGCAGCCGCGTGCCCGGCGGCCGTCTCGGGCAGCACGCCCTCGGCCAGCCCCCAGGCCAGGAGGAGGACGATCACCAGGACGCTCCAGTTGAGCGCCACCGGAAAGCCGGCGACGGTGCCCAGCCGCACCTCGTCACGCACCCCTGACCCTCCTCCTTGCAGGTGGCGTCACCTGACGTCCCGTCGCCCAGCATCCAGCCCTGCTCCGCGGCTCGCTAGGGCACTTCGCCCCGGTGCCGGGAGGCCCAGCGACCCGTCACCGCGCGGGCTCGGCCACCCGCTCCCCACGCGGGACGTCGTCCGATCCGCTGGACGATCAGCCCAGGTCGAACCAGACCTGCTTGCCGGGCTGGCCGTCGACCCTCCGGACCACGCCCCACGTGCCGGCCAGGCCCGCCACGAGCTGGAGTCCCCGGCCCTGCTGGGCGAGGACGGGATGGTGCGTGACCGCGGGCATGCTCGGTCCGTCGTCCTCGACGCCGATGCGGACGACGTCGTCCGCGCGGGAGACGACGAGCACCACCGATCCCTCGCCGTGACGCAGGGCGTTGGAGACCAGCTCGGTGACCAGGAGGCGGGCGGTGTCCAGCTGCTCGGGCGACAGGTCGGGACAGGTCGCCTCGACGTGCCGTCGCGCCAGGCCCGCGGACGCGGTCTCCCGCGGCAACACCCACGTCTGTTCGTCCTGCCACTCCACCCGTGCACCAACCCCGAACTCCGCTGGCCGGGGGAACCTCGGGAGTCCCCCCACTCGATTGTGCCAGTCATCGTCCTCGCGACATAGGGCCTCGTCGGACCGCGACGGCCGGCACTGCCACGGGTCTGGCGCACCGGGGTACCGCGGCGTACCGTGGAGGGACCGAGAGCTTTCCGTACGGTGCCAGTCGAGGTGTTGTCGTTCCCGGCGAACGACGAACGGAGCAGACCGGGTCCTCTGCTCCCGAGACCGGGTTCACATGTCATCCACCACCGTGCTCCAGCATCGTGCCGCCGTCTCCGGCCGGCAGTACCGCCTCCACCTCGAGGGTGAGGCCGACCTCGCCGTCCTGGAGAACCTGGAGACAGCCCTCGAGGCGATCGACCTCCACGTGGTCACCGATGTCCGCATCGACGCCTCCGGGCTCACGTTCATCGACCTGGGCTGCGTCCGGGCACTGGTCGACTTCGCAGTCCGCGCCGACCGGGAAGGCGTCGCGGTGTCGGTCGAGCACGCACCGCACGCGCTCACGCTCGTCCTCCGGTATCTCCGCCCCGGACATCTGCGGCTCGTCTGAGGGGATCGCGTCGGCTCGCTCACCCGTTTCAGGGGTGCCCGTCGCGGGCCCCCTCGGTGACTCTCCGCCCATGACCGACGGAGCCGGCGCATGACGTACAGCGAGAGGTTCGTGTCGGCCGGCCGGCTGCCCGCCACGCCCACGGTCAGGGCGCGGGTCGAGGAGGCCCACGAGCGCTTCCGCGAGGTTCGCGGCGGCTCCCTCTCCGCGGTCTGCCCCGCCCTGGCCACCGCCGACCCGGGGCTGCTCGGGATCGGCGTCGTCTCATCTCGCGGCGTACCGCGTGGGTGACGGGCCGGTCAACGTCATCACGCCGCTGATGGTCTACCTGCCCCTCATCATCCTGGTCTGCCAGCGCTACCGCGCCTCGGCCGGGATGGGGACCGTCATCTCGATGATGATCCCCTACACCGCGGTCGTGCTCGTGTCCTGGACGCTCCTCTTCACCGGGTGGTACCTCCTGGAGATCCCCTGGGGACCGGGCTCGCCGGTGCAGCTCGACTAGGACTCGAGCGACCGCAACGGCGTCACCGCACGACGGCGACCGGACACTGCGCGCGGCGCAGCACGTCCTGGCTCACCGAGCCCAGCAGCATGCCCGTGAAGAAGCCGCGTCCTCGCGAGCCGACCACGACGAGCGAGGCACCGGCGGAGGCGTCGACCAGGACGTCACCCGGGGGCACCGGGATCGCCTCGGTCACCAGGACCACGTCGGGGTGCGCCTCGCGCACGCCGGCGACGCTCTCGGCGACCAGCACCTCCTTGTCCTCGACCGCGGTGCTGATCTCGCGCGCCTCGCCGCGCCACACGTCGGTCGAGGGAGTGTGCACCCGCCAGCCGTGCACCCCGACCACCAGCTCACCGGTCCGCTCCGCCCGCAGGCAGGCGAAATCGAGCGCGGCCGCGCTCGTCGGCGAGCCGTCGAGCCCCACGACGATCCGGCCGGCGTCGCGCCTCTTCGGAGCCCGCACCACGACCACCGTGCAGGGCGCGTGGCGCGCCACGTGCTGGCTCACCGATCCGATCGCCGCCTCGGCGACCCCACTGTGGCCCCGGCTGCCGACCACGACCATGGAGGCCGACTCGGCGAGCTCGAGCAGGGTGCCCGTGACGTTGCCCGAGCGACGCTCGATGGTCGCCTCCACGCCGAGCTCGCCGAGGAGCCTCTCCGCGTGCGTCACCTGCTCGGGGTCGCGCAGCCAGATGTCGCCGCCCCACAGCGACGTCGACGCGTCGTCGATCGTCGCCACCACCAGTCGCATGTCGTCGCGGACGGCCTCGTCCACCGCCCACCGCAGGGCTCGCTCGGCGTCGGGCGAGGCGTCGTACGCCACCAGGATGGTTCGGTCGCTCATGCCCCCACTGTCAGCCCCGACGTGCGACCGGTGCAGGGCCGATGGTCCCGCCCGGTTCGGGCGTAGGGCACGTCCCTCCCCACCCCGGAGGGTCTGGACAGTGGGGACCGCCGCCCCCTAGGTTCCGGGGATGTCCAGGATCCTGTCGCTGCTCGTCGTCGTGTGGCTCGTCATCGGGGCGCTCGCCGCCTACCAGCGCGACTACTTCGCCGACACCGAGACCAACTGCGCGGAGGCGGGCAGCATCGCGCTCACCATCGTGGCCGGTCCCCTCAACTACATGGGCGTCAACCCCGAGGTCGACTGCGAGGACGTCGACGTGGACGTCCCCGAGCCCTCCGAGTAGACGACCGGGGGCCGCCGAGGTCCAGACCAGCGGCTCCTGATCTGCCCGTTTCCCTGAGGGGCAGGGCCCCTCCCGCGCACCATGGACGCTCGTCCAGGGTCCGGGGGGATCTCTCATGTCGTACGTCGCTGTCGCGCGCCCCGCAGCAGGTGCAAGCCTGCTCGTCGGGGTGCTGCTGTCCGTCCTCGGACCGCTGACGGCTGCTCCGGCCCATGCTGTTCCCGAGAGCGCGACCGAGCTGGCGAGCACCACGACGTCCGCCCAGGAGCAGTCCGGTCGGACCTCACGGCTGACCGCCGCGGAGCGACGCGTCGAGCGGAGCGTGGAGCGCCGCGAGCGCGCGCTGTCGGCGATGTTCGCCGTCGCCGAGCGGCACGCCCGCATCGAGCAGGTCCGCTCGGACCGGCTGCGGGCGCTGGGCTACACCGGCGACCTGACGGCTCTCGAGACGATCCTGCCGCTGCGGGGCTACCGCCTCTCGGCCGGGTTCGGCCTGGCCGGCCCGTTGTGGGAGAGCACCCACACGGGCCTCGACTTCAGCGCGCCCTCGGGCACCGACCTGGTCGCCGTCGCGGACGCGACCGTGTCGGAGGTCGCGGACGCCGGACCTTACGGCCTGCGCACGATCCTGACCCTCGAGGACGGCACCGACGTCTGGTACTGCCACCAGCTGGTGTCGCTCGTGTCCCCCGGCGAGGCCGTGGAGATCGGCGAGGTCGTCGGGCTCGTCGGTTCGACCGGCAACAGCACCGGCCCGCACCTCCACCTCGAGGTCCACCCGGCCGGTGGCGGCGCCACCGACCCGGCGGCATGGCTGTCGTCGGCGGGGATGACCCCGTGATGATCTCCGCTCCCGCCCGACGGCTCAGCGCTTCCGCTTCTCCCGCGGCCGCTGCTGGATCACGATCGGCGTGCCCACGAACCCGAACTGCTCGCGCAGCCGGCGCTCGACGAACCGCTCGTAGGACGCGTCCAGCTTGCCGCTCGTGAACAGGATGAAGGTCGGCGGCGCGATCGACGGCTGGGTGGCGAAGAGGATCTTGGGCTGCTTGCCGCTGCGCACCGGGTGCGGGTGCTCGCCCACGAGCCGCCCGAGGAAGGTGTTGAGGGCACCGGTGGGCACCCGCGTCTCCCACCCCTCGAGCGCCTTGTCCAGCGCCGGGACGAGGCGGTCGACGTGCCAGCCGGTGCGGGCGGTGATGTTGATCCGCGGCGCCCACTGCACCTGCACGAGGTCGCGCTCGATCTCGCGCTCGAGGTAGTAGCGGCGCTCCTCGTCGACCAGGTCCCACTTGTTGAAGGCGATGATCATCGCCCGGCCGGCGTCGCGGACGGTCTGGATGATGCGCATGTCCTGCTCGGAGATCGTCTGCTCGGCGTCGAGCACCAGCACCGCGACCTCGGCCCGGTCGATGGCGGTCGAGGTGCGCAGGGACGCGTAGTACTCGTGGCCCGAGGCCTCCTTGACGCGCTTGCGGATGCCCGCGGTGTCGATGAACCGCCAGGTGCGCCCGCCGAGCTCGATCAGCTCGTCGACGGGGTCGACGGTGGTGCCGGCGACGTTGTCGACGACCACGCGGTCCTCGCCGGCCAGCTTGTTGAGCAGCGACGACTTGCCGACGTTGGGCTTGCCCACGATGGCGATGCGCCGCGGCCCGCCGACCTCCCCGAAGGACTCCTCCGGGGACTCCGGCAGCGCCTCGAGGATCGCGTCGAGCATGTCGCCCGAGCCGCGGCCGTGGAGCGCGGAGACCGGGTAGGGCTCGCCCAGCCCGAGGTTCCACAGGCCGTAGGCCTCCGCCTCGGTGCGCTGGTCGTCGGTCTTGTTGGCGGCCAGCACCACGGGCTTGCCGCTCTTGCGCAGGATCCTGACCACGGCCTCGTCGGCGTCGGTGATGCCGACCGTGGCGTCGACGACGAAGAGCACCGCGTCGGCCAGCGAGACGGCCACCTCCGCCTGGGCAGCGATGCGCTCGGCCAGGCCCCGGGCGTCGGGGTCCCACCCACCCGTGTCGACCACGGTGAAGGCGCGGCCGTTCCACGTGGCGTCGTAGGAGACGCGGTCGCGGGTCACGCCCGGACGGTCCTCCACGACGGCCTCGCGGCGGCCGATGATGCGGTTGACCAGCGTCGACTTGCCGACGTTGGGACGCCCCACCACGGCCAGGACCGGCGTCGGGCCGGTCACCTGCTCGTCGGGGACGCTGGCGTCGTCGTACTCGGTCATGATGCTCCTCGGTGCTGCTCGACGAACCCGGTGTCGGGGTCGTCCTCGACGTCTCCGGCCGGCAGGGGGCCGGGGAGGGCTCGCCCGGTGAGGGAGAGCGCGCGCGACAGCTCGTCGCGCAGGTGCTGCCAGAGCAACGCGGACGTCGCCAGGGTGTGTTCCCGCGTGCGGGGCCACGGGGTCTGTGTGGTTCGCCACGCCTCACCGACGACGACGTCGATGCGGCTGCCCCGTGGTGGCAGCGAGCTGGTGCCGCCGCCGGGCACACGGGTGCCGATCATGGTCACGGGCACGACGGGGGCGCCGGAGACCATCGCGAGGTACGTCGCGCCGTGGTGGAAGACGTCATGGGTCCCGGGCCCGCGGGTGCCCTCGGGGAAGATGCCGACCGCTCCCCCGTCGCCGAGCACCCGCACGCAGGACTTCAGGGCGCTCGGGTCGGCGCCGAAGCGGTCGAGCGGGATCTGCCCGGCGCCACGCAGGAAGGCGCCCATCCGGCCGGCGAACATCTCGGTCTTGGTCAGCGCGTGCACCGGCCGCGGCGCGCAGATGGCCAGGAGCGGCCCGTCGAGCCAGCCGATGTGGTTGGAGGCGAAGACGACCGGCCCGTCGGCCGGCGCGCGGTCCGCGCCGTGCACGTGCAGGTCCCACCAGAGGCCGACGCCGGCGCGGAACACCGGGCGGAGTCCGTGGAGCATGGCCCGGCGGGGATGCTCCTCGCTGGGTGGGGGAAGGGCGGTCACGCGTCCGCCTCGACCGCCTCCACCAGCGCCACGACCTGCGAGACGACCTCGTCCAGGGTGTACGGCGTGGTGTCGATGTGGGCGGCGCCGTCCGCCATCACCAGCGGCGCGGTGGCACGGCCGGAGTCGATGCGGTCGCGGGCGAGCAGCGACTGCTGGGTGGCGGTGACGTCGCCGCCGGCCTCGGCAGCCCGACGGGCGGCCCGGGCCTCGGGGTCGGCGGACAGGTAGACCTTGACGGGTGCGTCGGGCGCGACGACCGACCCGATGTCGCGGCCCTCGACCACGATGCCTCCGTGCGAGCCTGCGTCCGCGATGATCCGACGCTGGAGGTCGAGGAGGCGGGCGCGCACCTCGGGGACGGCGCTGACGGGGCTGACCGCGGCGTTGACCTCGTCCGAGCGGATGCCCACCGCGACGTCCACGTCGTCGACCGTGATAGTGGGACCCAGGGGGTCGGTGCCCGACCGGATCACCGGCTCGTGCACCCGCGCGGCGACGGCCGCCGGGTCGTGCACGTCGACGCCCTCGCGGAGCATCCACCAGGTGATCGCGCGGAACATGGCGCCGGTGTCCAGGTAGGCCAGCCCGAGCCGGGCGGCGACGCCACGGGAGGTGCTGGACTTGCCGGAGCCGGACGGTCCGTCGATGGCGACGACCAGCGGACTCGAAGGCAGGTGGCTCACGAGCGCTGAGACTACCGGTGGGTGGTCCAGCCGCGAGATTCCAGAGCACCCAGGAGGTGCTCGGCCTCGTCCTCGAGGACGAGGAGCTCGGTGAGGCCGACCGGACGGCCCGGGTCGTGGTCGATGTGGACGTCCTCGATGTTGACGCCGATCTTTCCGGCGTCGCCGAACAGGCGGGCCAGCTCGCCCGGGTGGTCGGGGACCGAGACGAACACCGAGCGCATCGGGCGCACCGGGCCACCGTGCTTGCCGGGGATGGCCCGGGTGCCGGCGACGCCGGCACCGAGGATCGCGTCGAGCGCCTCGCGGTCGCCGTCGCGCACCGCGGCGATGAGCACGTCGAGCTGGTCGCGCACCTCGCCGAGCAGGTCCGTGACGGCGCCGGCGTTGGCCCGCAGGATCTGCTGCCACAGGGCGGGGTCGCTGCCGGCGACGCGGGTCACGTCCCGGACCCCCTGACCCGACAGTGCAAGGTGCTCGGGCGGGGCGCCGCCGAGCCTGGCGGCGACCAGCACGGCCGCCAGGTGGGGCAGGTGGGAGGTGCGGGCGACGGCGCGGTCGTGCTCCTCGGGGGCCAGTCGCGCCTCCACTCCCCCGCACACCCGCACGAGGTCGGCGACGAGGGCCACGGCACGCGGGTCGGCGCCCGCGTGCGGGGTCACCGCCCACGGCCGGCCGTCGAAGAGGGCCGCGGAGGCCGCGAGCGGACCGGACCGCTCGCTGCCCGCCATCGGGTGCGACCCGACGTACCGCGACAACGTCGCCGTGTCGACCCGCGGGGCGACGTCGGCCAGCGGGGCCGCCTTGACGGACCCGACGTCGGTGACCACCGCGTCACCCGCGGTGAGGGCCGCCACGATCGCGACGGCGAGGTGGTCGGGCGGCACGGCGACCACGACCAGCTGGGGACGGTCGTCGGGCCGCCGCGCGCGTCCGGCCCCCAGGCCCGACGCGGTGCGCACGTGCTCGGGCGCGACGTCGGTGAGGAGCACCTCGATCCCGGCCCGCCGGCAGGCCAGGGCGATCGAGGTGCCGAGCAGCCCGGTGCCGACGACCTCGACCGGGCCGGTCAGCTCACCGCTCATCGGGGACGGCGCGGGCGTTGGTGAGGTCACGGCGCAGGTTGGCCGCGCCGTGCAGGTAGACGTGCGTGACCTCGCTCTTGGCGAGGTCGGTCTCCACGTGCGCCATCATCCGCACCACCCGCGGCATGGAGCCCGCGATCTCGAGCTCGCGGGCGCAGATGAGCGGGACGTCGCCGAAGCCGAGCCGGCGGGCGGCGTACGCCGGGAACTCGCTCACCAGGTCGCTGGTGGCGGTGAAGATGACCGAGATGAAGTCGTCGACCTCCAGCTCGTTGGCGGCCATCACGTCCAGCACCATCTCGGCCACCCGCTCGAGCATGTGCTCCCGGGAGTCCTCCTCGAGCTGGGTCGCCCCTCGCACCGCTCGCACGGCCATGTCCCTGCCCTTCCTCGTCCGCCTCGACCCGGCAAGGCTAGCGAGACGCGCGACGGCCCCCGCACCGTGTCTCACCGGTGCGGGGGCCGTCGAGGGCCGAGAGCGTCAGCGCAGGTCGAAGCGGTCCAGCTCCATGACCTTCACCCAGGCCGCGACGAAGTCCTGCACGAACTTCTCCACCGCGTCGCTGCTGGCGTAGACCTCGGCGAGGGCGCGCAGCTGGGAGTTGGACCCGAAGATGAGGTCGACCGCCGTGGCGGTCCACCTCACCTCGTCGGTGGCCAGGTCGCGGATCTCGTAGACGTGCTCCGCGTCCGCCGCCTTCCACCGGCTGCCCGGCGACAGCAGGTTGGCGAAGAAGTCGTTGCTGAGCACGCCGGGGCGGTCGGTAAGCACGCCGTGCTGAGCCCCGCCGACGTTGGCGCCCAGGGACCGCAGGCCGCCGACGAGCACGGTCATCTCCGGCGCCGTCAGGTTGAGCATGTAGGCGCGGTCGACCAGCAGGACCTCGGGCTGGGTCTTCTCGCCGGGGCGCAGGTAGTTGCGGAAGCCGTCGGCCCGGGGCTCGAGGACCCGGAACGAGTCGGTGTCGGTCTGCTCCTGGCTGGCGTCGGTGCGACCGGCGTGGAACGGCACCGTGACGTCGACGCCGGCGTCCCGCGCCGCCTTCTCCACCGCGGCCGAGCCGGCCAGCACGATCAGGTCGGCCAGCGAGACCTGCGCCCCGCCCCGGGCGTTGAAGTCGCGCTGGATGCCCTCGAGGGTCTCCAGGACGGTCGCGAGCTGCTCGGGCTGGTTGACCTCCCACCCACGCTGGGGCTCCAGGCGGATGCGGGCGCCGTTGGCCCCGCCGCGCTTGTCGGTGTGGCGGTAGGTCGCCGCCGACGCCCAGGCGGTCGACACCAGCTGTGCGGTGGTGAGCCCGGACTCGAGGACGGTGGCCTTGAGGGCGGCGACATCGTCGTCCGAGACGAGCTCGTGGTCGACGGCCGGCACCGGGTCCTGCCACAGCTGCGGCTCGGCGACCCACGGTCCGAGGAACCGGCTGACCGGGCCCATGTCGCGGTGCAGCAGCTTGTACCAGGCCTTGGCGAAGGCGAGGCGGAACTCCTCGGGGTTCTCCAGGAAACGGCGCGAGATCTTCTCGTACGCCGGGTCGACGCGCAGCGCGAGGTCGCTGGTGAGCATGGTCGGCTTGCGCTTCGGCGAGTCGGCGGTCGGGCCGGGAATGATGTCCTCGGCGTCCTTGGCGACCCACTGCTTGGCCCCGGCGGGACTCTCGCTGAGCTCCCACTCGTAGCCGAACAGGATCTCGAAGTAGCGGTTGCTCCACTGGGTGGGCTTGTCGGTCCAGGTGACCTCGAGCCCGCTGGTGATGGTGTCGGCCCCCTTGCCGGAGCCGAAGGAGCTCTTCCAGCCCAGACCCTGCTCCTCCAGCGGGGCGGCCTCGGGCTCGGGGCCCACGAGGGCGGCGTCGCCCGCGCCGTGGGTCTTGCCGAACGTGTGGCCGCCGGCGATCAGCGCGACGGTCTCCTCGTCGTTCATCGCCATCCGGGCGAAGGTCTCGCGGATGTCGCGCGCCGAGGCCAGCGGGTCGGGGTTGCCGTTGGGGCCCTCGGGGTTGACGTAGATGAGCCCCATCTGGACCGCACCGAGCGACTCGTGGAGCTCGCGCTCCCCGGCGTACCGCTCGTCACCCAGCCAGGTGTCCTCCGGACCCCAGAAGATCTCCTCCGGCTCCCAGACGTCCTCGCGGCCGAACCCGAAGCCGAACGTCTCGAAGCCCATGTCCTCGAGCGCCACGTTGCCCGCCAGGACGAGCAGGTCGGCCCAGGAGATGGCCTGACCGTACTTCTGCTTGACCGGCCACAGCAGGCGCCGGGCCTTGTCGAGGTTGGCGTTGTCGGGCCAGCTGTTGAGGGGCGCGAACCGCTGCCCGCCGTCGCCGGCACCGCCACGGCCGTCGTAGATGCGGTAGGTGCCCGCGGAGTGCCAGCTCATCCGGATCATCAGGCCGCCGTAGTGGCCGAAGTCGGCCGGCCACCAGTCCTGCGAGGTGTGCAGCACCTCGACGATGTCCCGCTTGAGGGCCTCGACGTCGAGGCCGGCGAGGGCACGGTCGTAGCGGAAGTCGTCGCCCAGCGGGTTGCCCTTGGAGGAGTGCGTGTGCAGCACAGAGAGGTCCAGCGAGTTGGGCCACCAGTCCTTGAGGGTGCGCGGACGGCCACCCGTCTTGGGGGTCGGCGAGTCGATCGCCGGGTTCTCGCTCTCGCTGCCCTCCGCCGTGACCGAGTCGTGCGCGACAGGGCAGCCGGCGGCCGCCTTCTCGTCCACGCCCTGTGGGCTCGTGGGTGCGTTGTCCTGGTTGTCGCTCATCGGTTTCCTTCCGAGGTGGTGGTCACTGGATGCGTGCGGTCGCGCAGCCGGGGCAGGTGCCCCAGTAGACGACCTCTGCCTCGTCGACGGTGAAGCCGTGGTCGTGCGAGGCGGTGAGGCAGGGAGCGTGCCCGACGGCGCAGTCCACGTCGGCGATCGCGCCGCACGAGCGGCAGACGACGTGGTGGTGGTTGTCCCCCACCCGCGCCTCGTACCTCGCCACCGAGCCGGCGGGCTGGATGCGCCGCACGATCCCGGCGTCGGTCAGCGCCCGCAGGACGTCGTACACCGCTTGGTGCGAGACGTCCGGCAGGGCGCCGCGTGCGGCGCGGATGATCGCGTCGGTGTCGGCGTGCGGGTGGGTGTGCACGGCCTCGAGGACCGCGAGCCGGGGTCGGGTGACCCGCAGCCGGGCCCCGCGCAGGAGCGCGGTGAGGTCGTGGTCGACGGGCATGTCCCGAGTCTGCCACTGATCTGGAGCGAGTCAAGATTGACTCGCCGGGAATCCCTACAGCTGCGCGCTGTCCATCAGCTCGCCGAGCTCGGAGACGCTGAGCTCGCGCATCTGGCCCGAGCCCAGGGTGCCGAGCTGCACCGGTCCGATCGACGTCCGGGTCAGGCGGGTCACCGGATGCCCGACGTGCTCGAGGAGGCGCCGGACGATGCGGTTGCGCCCCTCGTGGATGACCAGCTCCACGATCGTGCGGTCGCGGGAGGTGCGCCCGTGGCTGCCCTCGACGATGCGGGCCCGCGACACGGCGACGGGACCGTCGTCGAGCGTCACGCCGGCCAGGAGCTGCTTGATGATCCCCCGGTGCAGCTGGCCCTCGACCTCCGCGACGTAGGTCTTCTCGATCTCGTACGACGGGTGCGCGAGGCGCTGGGCGAAGTCGCCGTCGTTGGTGAGGATGATCAGGCCGGACGTGTCGGTGTCGAGCCGGCCGACGTGGAAGAGCCGCTCGGGCCGGTCCGCGACCAGGTCGCCCAGGCAGCGCCGACCCTCGGGGTCCGACATGGTCGACACCACGCCGCGCGGCTTGTTGAGGACGAGGTGGACGTGGGGCGAGATCGGCGGCAGCCGGCGTCCCTCCACCCGGATCACGGCGGTGCGCGGGTCCACCTTGGTGCCCAGCCGGGTGACGACCTCGCCGTCGACCTCCACCGCGCCCTCGAGCATCAGCTCCTCGCACTTGCGGCGGCTGGCCACGCCCGACTGGGCGAGCAGCTTCTGCAGCCTGATCAGCCCGTCCTCGTCGGTCTCCGGCCGTTGGGAGGCGGGGTGGGTGTCCTTCTCGTCGTGCGGCTTCATGCGGGCTCGGTCCCCCCGTCGGGCTCGGTGCCGTCACCGCTGTGCGGTGAGTGGTGGCGAGCAGGTGCGGGCGCCGGCGCGGCAGGTTCAGGGGCGGGCTCGGGCTCGGGCTCGGGCTCGCGCGACGTGCCGGCCACGCTCGCCAGCTCGTCCTCGAGGTCCTCCATGTCGGGCAGGAACGGCGCGAGCTCGGGCAGCTCGTCCAGGGAGCCGATGCCGATCCGCTCCAGGAAGTAGGAGGTGGTCCGGTAGAGGTTGGCCCCGGTCTCCCCGTCCTGGCCGGCCTCCTCCACGAGCCCGCGCGTGAGCAGTGTCCGCATGACCCCGTCGACGTTGACGCCGCGGACGGCCGAGACGCGGGCGCGCGACACCGGCTGCTTGTAGGCGACCACGGCGAGGGTCTCGAGCGCGGCCTGCGTCAAGCGCGCCTGCTGGCCCTCGAGGACGAAGCCCTCGACGACCGGCGCGTACTCCTCGCGCGTGTAGTAGCGCCACCCGCCCGCCACGTTGCGCAGCTCGAAGCCGCGGCCCTGCTCGGTGTACGACGCCGCGAGCTCGCCGAGGGCGGCCTCGACGTCGGCGACGGGGTGGCCCACGACGGAGGCGAGCTGCACCGTGTCCAGCGGCTGGTCGGCCACCATCAGGATCGCCTCGAGCGACGGGTGCAGCGCCGCCACCGGGACGTCCAGCGCCTCCTGGGACGGGTCGGTGTCGGTCACGGGGTCTCCTGCGGGTCGTTCTGGTCGCTGGCGTCGGTATCGGAGTCGGTGTCGCTGGTCTCGCTGGTGTCGGTGGTGCCGACGTCGGCCACCTCGGGCGCGGTGCCGTCGAACTCGTCGGTGATCTCCACCTCGCCGTCCTCGGCTCCCGTCCACCGGATGGTGAGCTCCCCCAGCGGGGTCACCTGGTCGAAGCCGACGGCGCCCTCGCGGAACAGCTCCAGCAGCGAGAGGAACCGGGCCACCGTGGTGATCTTGTCGGGAGAGTCACCGCACAGTGCACGGAAGGTCATCGTCCCACTGCGGCGCAACCGGTCGACCACCAGAGCGGCCTGCTCGCGGACGCTGACCTTGGCTGCGTGGATGTGCTGGAGGGACACCTCGAGCACCGGCTTGGGCTCCAGCGCCCGGGCCGCGAGCCGGGCGAACTGCTCGAGGCCGATGCCGATGAGCACCTCGGGCAGCAGCGTGGCGAAGCGCTCCTCGAGGCCCACCTGGCGGGGGTGGCGCGTCGACTCGGCGGCCAGCCGCTGCTCGAGGACGCCCGCCACCTGCTTGAACGCGCGGTACTGCACCAGTCGGGCGAAGAGCAGGTCCCGCGCCTCGAGGAGGGCGAGGTCCTCCTCGTCCTCCACGTCGCCCTGCGGCAGCAGCCGGGCGGCCTTGAGGTCGAGCAGGGTGGAGGCGACCAGCAGGAACGACGTCGTCTGCTCGAGGTCCCAGACCTTGCCGCCGGCCTTCACGTGCGCGATGAACTCGTCGGTGACCCGGGACAGGGCCACCTCGGTGATGTCGAGCTTGTGCTTGGCGATCAGGGACAGCAGGAGGTCGAACGGTCCCTCGAAGTTCTCGAGCCGGACCGCGAACGCCGGCGACGCCTCGCCACCGGTGACCTCGGGGTTCGCGGCGGTCCCGCTCACTCCTCGCTCAGCCGTCGCACGAGCGCGCTGTCGGGCCCGTGGGCCTCGAAGTCGGCGAGCACCAGGGCAACGGCCTCGCGGACCACGCGGCCGCGGTCCACCGCCAGGCCGTGGCCGCGCCGGAGCATCAGCCGGGCGTGCTCGATGTCCAGCAGCTCGTCGGAGGTGACGTAGACCGTCATCTTCTCGTCGTGACGCACCCGACCGCTCGGCTTGCGGGGTCCCGCGTCCTGACGCGCCTCGGCCGGCTCGGGGGTGTCGCTGACGGCGCGCACCGCGCGCTGCTGTGGCTCGGCAGCCTGGCCGCCGTCCGCCGAGGTGGGGCGGAACAGGTCGTCGGCGGCCGGGAGGCTCACTCGGCGGGCCACCGGCTGAGCACCTCCTTGGCGAGCTGGCGGTAGGACCCGGCCCCGGCCGAGGACGACGCGTAGGACGTGATCGGCTCGCCGGCCACGGTCGAGTCGGAGAACTTGACCGTACGACGGATCACGGTGTGGAAGACCGTGTCGCCCCAGGCCTGCACCAGGCGCTCCATCACCTCGCGGCTGTGGAGGGTGCGGCCGTCGAACATCGTGCCCAGCACGCCGTCGACCTCGAGCTTGGGGTTGAGCCGCTCACGGACCTTGTCGATGGTCTGCTTGAGCAGGGCCACGCCGCGCAGCGCGAAGTACTCGCACTCCAGCGGCACGATGACGCCGTCGGAGGCGGTCAGCGCGTTGACCGTGAGCAGGCCCAGCGAGGGCTGGCAGTCGATGAGGATGACGTCGTACTGGTCGAGGGCCGGCGCCAGCACCCGCTGCAGGGTCTGCTCCCGGGCGACCTCGTGCACCAGCTGCACCTCGGCGGCCGACAGGTCGATGTTGGAAGGCAGCAGGTCCATGCCCGGCACGCCCGAGGGCACCACGACCTCGTCGAGGGTGACGTCGCGCTGCATGAGCAGGTTGTAGATGCTCAGGTCCATCTCGTGCGGGTTGAGGCCCAGGCCGACCGAGAGCGACCCCTGCGGGTCGAAGTCGACGAGGAGCACCTTGCGGCCGTACTCCGCGAGCGAGGCCCCCAGGTTGATGGTCGTCGTGGTCTTGCCGACGCCGCCCTTCTGGTTGCACATCGACACCACCCGCGCGCGGGTGGTGCCGCTGACGGGTCGGGGCTCCGGGATCACCGGCATCGGCCGGCCGGTGGGGCCGAGCTCGACCGGCGGCTCCTGGTCGAGGACGCCGGTGGCGGCCGTCTGGGGGGCGGCCTGCGGGGACGCGGGACGCTCGAACGGGAGGGGGTCGCTCACGGGATGACTGTCCTCGGTGTGTGGTGCTGGAACGGGAGGTCGCACGAGGGGTGGCATCTCGGACGCACTGCTGCCGGCCTGGCCGGGGAGACCTGCGAAACCGCCACCACTCACTGGACATCTCCTCTTGTCGACTCACCTCGATTGGACCACGCCGCACCCCCGCGGACTTTGTCGACACGGCGACATCCCCCCGAGAGTTCCGGGCGACTCTAGGACCGGCGGGGAGCCACGACAACACGTGGTCGGTAAACCCCCAGCCCCGGGCGGAATCTGTGCACGACCGCCCGGTCACGTGCACAGGTCGCCGGGCGCTGTGGACGAACCTGTGCACATCGCAAGTTGCAAAGGTACTACCTTTCGGGCACCATGCTCGGCGTCCTGTGACCGCCCTCACAACGGAGCTCTCCCCCATGGAAAATCTCGAACCGGCGTACGGCACGTCCGTCCTGCTGCTCATCGCGGCCGGCGCGGTCGCGCTCCTCCTCTTCCTCATCATCAAGGTGCGGCTGCACGCGTTCATCGCGCTGGTGCTGGTCAGCCTGCTCACCGCGATCGCGGCCGGCATCCCACTGGCCGACGTGCCCGCGGCGCTGCTCACCGGCTTCGGCGCCACGCTCGGGTCGGTGGCCCTGCTCGTCGGCTTCGGCGTGATGCTGGGCCGGTTGCTGGAGGTGACCGGTGGCGCGCAGGTGCTCGCCGACAGCCTCATCAACCGCTTCGGTGAGAAGCGGGCTCCCCTCGCCCTCGGCATCGCCGCGCTGATCTTCGGCTTCCCGATCTTCTTCGATGCCGGCCTGGTCGTCTTCCTGCCGATCATCCTCACCGTCGCCCGCCGCTTCGGCGGCTCGGTGCTCCTCTACGCGCTTCCGGCGGCCGGTGCCTTCGCGGCGATGCACGCCCTGGTGCCCCCGCACCCGGGTCCGGTCGCTGCCGGGACGGCGCTGGGCGGCGACATCGGCGTGATCCTCCTCGTGGGCCTGCCCGTCGCCATCGTGTCCTGGTACGTCGGCGTCTACCTCGTCTCCAAGGTCCTCGGCAAGCGCTTCGACGTCCCGGTCCCCGACCTGCTCTTCGGCGAGGTCAACGGCGGGGACGACCGTCCCGACCTCGCTCCCCCGGCCTTCGGCACCGTGCTCGGCCTGCTCCTCATCCCCCTGGTGCTCATCTCGTTCAACACCGTGCTCACCACGCTGGTCACCAACGGCACCCTCGAGGAGGGACAGACCTGGGTCGAGCTCCTCCAGCTCCTCGGCAACACCCCGGTGGCCCTGCTGGTCAGCCTGCTGGCCGCCATCCTGGTCCTCGGTCGCCGCACCGGGTCGTTCGAGCGGACCATGCAGATCCTCGACCAGTCCCTCGGCCCGATCTGCTCGATCATCCTCATCACCGGTGCCGGCGGCATGTTCGGCGGCGTCCTGCGCATCAGCGGCATCGGCGAGGCGCTCACCTCCTCGCTCTCCGACCTGGGGCTGCCGCTCCTCCTGCAGGCCTTCCTCATCGCCACCGCGCTGCGCGTCGCCCAGGGCTCGGCCACCGTCGCGCTGACCACGACCGCCGGCCTGATCGCCTCGCAGGCCGCGGGCCTGGACGACTTCAGCATCGCCCTCCTCGTGGTCGCCATCGCGGCCGGGGCCACCGTGCTCTCCCACGTCAACGACTCCGGCTTCTGGCTGGTGAGCCGCTTCTTCGGGATGGACGAGAAGACGACACTGAAGACGTGGACGGTCATGGAGACCACCCTGGGCGTCAGTGCCTTCCTGGTCGCCGTCCTGCTCTGGCCGGTGGCGGGACTGCTGTGACCCCGTGGCGGTCGGCGGGGCCGGGCCCGGCGGGGCCCGGGTCAGTGCGGGTGGCCGAGGTCGGAGACCACCTCGGCGCAGATCGCCGTCATGGCGAACCGGGCCACCTCGGCCTCTCCCCCGGCGACCGCCTCGGCGACGACCTGGTGCAGCCGGCGGGCCTCCGGCTTGGGCTCGGGCGGCATCAGGTCGTGGTCGGTCCGGCCGCGCAGGACCTCCTCCACGACGTCGCCGAGACCGGCGAACATGACGTTGCCCGACGCGCGCAGCAGCAGCCGGTGGAACGCGACGTCCTGCTCGAGGAAGGTCCGCAGGTCGCCCGCGGCCCCCGAGGCATCCATCTGCTCGGCGATCCGGACGATCTCCGCGCGCTGGGCGTCGTCGGCGTGACCGGCCGCGAGGGCGGCGGACGCCGGCTCGATGGCGGCGCGGAGCTCGGCGAGCTGGTGCAGGTGCAGGACCCGGTCCTCACCCTCCAGCCGCCACCTGATCACCGCGGGGTCGAAGTCGTCCCACCGGTCGCGGGCCAGGATCCGGATGCCCGTCCGGCGACGACTCTCCACGAGGCCCATCGAGACGAGCACCTGGACCACCTCGCGGGCGACGGTGCGCGAGACGCCGTACGTCTCCCCGAGCCACTCCAGCGTGATGACGGAGCCCACGGGCAGGTCACCCCGCACGATCCGGGGGCCGACCTCGGCCAGGACGGAGCTGTGGGCGGTCGACACGAGCAGCAGACTAGCCGCGAGGCCGGGCGACCCGCGGGTGACGGGCCAGGCCCTCGTCACCTCGTGGTGATGGGCGTCTCCGGCACCGGCAAGACGACCGTGGCCGCCGAGCTGGCCGACCGCCTCGGCTGGACCTTCATCGAGGGCGACAGCCTCCACCCCCCGGCCAACATCGAGAAGATGTCGGCCGGCATCCCCCTCGACGACGACGACCGGCGTCCGTGGCTGGAGGCCCTGGCGTCCCTGCAGGCCTTCCACCACGCCGACGGCGTCTCGACGGTGCTCACCTGCTCGGCGCTCAGGCGGCGCTACCGCGACGTGCTGCGTCGCGGCGTGCCGGAGGGGTCCGTCTACTTCGTCCACCTGGACGCGCCGTTCGAGGTGCTGCGCGGGCGCATGGAGTCGCGCGAGCACTTCATGCCCGCCTCGCTGCTCCAGTCCCAGTTCGACGCCCTCGAGCCCCTCGGTGCGGACGAGCTCGGCACCGTGGTGGACGTCTCCCAGCCACTGGACGCGGTGGTGCGTGCCGCGGAGTCGGGCGTCCGGGGCTCCTAGCCGGTCCGGCCGGTCAGAGCCGGTGCATCGCCACGGTGGCGAGCACCAGCTCGCCGGCCTCGTCCGAGGCGTCGCAGTCCACGACGGCGTCGATCACCCAGTCGTGGTCGCCGGCGGGGTCGTGGATCGTCTGCCGTACGTCGCGCAGCCGGGCGCTCGTGCCCTCCTCCGCGCCGACGGGCTCGCCCGTGCGCTCGTCGCCGATGACCAGCAGGTCGGGCCCCCGGGCGTCGGCGTCGACGACCACGGAGTCGTGGTCGGCGTAGTAGGCCTCGATCGCGGCGTCCCACACGGAGCGGCCGACCACCACCTGGCGCGGCGGGTCGAGCCGGTCGGCGGCCGCGCGCTCGAGGCGCACCAGCCCGTCCAGGTCGTCGCGGGAGACCAGGTCGACGCGGGCCCACATGGCGTTGCGGACCATCACGGTGAACGCGCGGGCCTGCTTGCTGACCGGGCGCGGCGGGGGCGGCGGCTCGTGCGCCGCGACGCGGCCCGGCACGTGCGCGGGGTCGGCCAGTGCCTCCCACTCGTCGAGCAGCGAGGAGTCGGTCTGGCGGATGGTCTCGCCGAGCCACTCCACGAGATCGTCCAGCTCGGGCGTCCGGTGCACGTCCGGGACGGTTTGCCGCAGGGTCCGGTAGGCGTCGGTGAGGTAGCGCAGCACCAGACCCTCGGAGCGCGCCAGCTGGTATCGGCCCACGAAGTCGGTGAACCCCATCCCCTGCTCCCACAGCTCACGCACGACGGCCTTGGGCCCCAGGGCGTCCTCGGGGAGCCACGGGTGCCGCTCGCGGTAGGTCTCGTAGAGCGCCCCGAGCAGCTCGGCCAGCGGCTGGGGCCACGTGACCTCGTCCAGGAGCGCCATCCGCTCCTCGTACTCGATGCCGTCGGCCTTCATCTCCGCCACGGCCTCGCCGCGGGCGGTGAACTGCTGGGCCATCAGGATCTGGCGGGGCGCCTCGAGCACCGACTCCACGACGGAGACGATGTCGAGGGTGTAGGTGTCCGACTCCGGGTCGAGCACGTCGAGGGCGGCCAGCGCGAAGTGCGCGAGCGGCTGGTTGAGGGCGAAGTCGGCGGGCAGGTCGACGGTGAGCACGTAGCGCCGGCCGTGCTCGTCGACCTCGTCGAGCCGGGTGAGGACGCCGGTGCGGACCAGGGAGCGGGCCAGGCGCAGGGCCCGTCGGCACAGCCGCAGCTGCTGGCGGCGGTCCTCGTGGTTGTCGGTGAGCAACCGCCGCATGACCGCGAAGGCGTCCTCCTCGCGGGAGGCCACGTTGATGAGCATGGCGTTGTCGACCTTCATCCGCGACGACAGCTGCTCGGGGACGCCGGCCACGAGCTTGTCGTAGGTCTGCTCGGTCCACACCACGGTGCCCTCGGGCGGCTTCTTGAGCTGCGCCTTGGACTTGCGCTTGGCGTTGGCGCCCGGGGCGGCGTTCTTGGCCTCCGCCTTCTTCTTGGCGCGCTCGTTGTCGATGACGTGCTCGGGGGCCTGCACGACGACGTACCCGGCGGTGTCGTAGCCCGCCCGTCCGGCGCGCCCGGCGATCTGCTGGAACTCTCGCGTCCGCAGCACCCGCTGCCGGTTGCCGTCGAACTTCGCGAGGCCGGTGAAGAGCACGGTGCGGATCGGCACGTTGATGCCGACCCCGAGGGTGTCGGTGCCGCAGATGACGGTGAGCAGCCCCGACTGGGCGAGCTGCTCGACGAGGCGGCGGTACTTGGGCAGCATCCCCGCGTGGTGGACGCCGATCCCGTTGCGGACCAGCCTCGAGAGCGTCTTGCCGAACCCGGCGCCGAAGCGGAACGCCCCGATGCGCGCCGCGATCGCCTCCTTGTCGACCGTGACCTTGGTGCCCTTCAGGAGGGACGTGGCGTGCTCGACCGCGGCCGCCTGGGTGAAGTGCACGACGTAGACCGGTGCCTGGCCCGTCTCGACCAGCTCCTTCAGCGTCTCGTCGAGGTGCTCCATCGACCAGGAGAAGTGCAGCGGGACCGGGCGCTCGGCGTCGTCGACGACGGCGACGTCGCGACCCGTACGACGCGTGAGGTCGTCGACGAAGAAGGAGACGTCGCCGAGGGTCGCCGACATCAGCAGGAACTGGGCGTCGACGAGCTCGAGCAGCGGCACCTGCCACGCCCAGCCGCGGTCGGGCTCGGCGTAGAAGTGGAACTCGTCCATCACCACCAGGCCGACGTCGGCGGTGCGGCCCTCGCGCAGCGCGATGTTGGCCAGCACCTCGGCGGTGCAGCAGATGATCGGCGCGTCCGGGTTGACCGCCGCGTCACCGGTCAGCATCCCGACGTTGTCGGCGCCGAAGACCTCGATGAGTGCGAAGAACTTCTCGCTCACCAGCGCCTTGATGGGCGCCGTGTAGAAGCTGACCTGGTCCCGGGCCAGCGCCGCGACGTGGGCGCCGAGGGCGACCATGGACTTCCCGGACCCGGTCGGGGTGGCCAGGATGACGTGGTTGCCGCCCAGCAGCTCGATGACGGCCTCGTCCTGGTGGGGGTAGAGCTCGAGGCCCTGCTCCCCCACCCACCCGGCGAACGCGTCGTACACGCTGTCGGGGTCGGCGCCGGTCGGCACGCGGGTGTCGAGGCGCATGCCCCGATCAAACCATCACGCCGGTGCCGCGTCAGTCACGGGCCCGGGGGTGCGCCGTGGCGAAGACCTCGCGGAGGTTGTCGACCGTGACCAGCGTGTAGACCTGCGTGGTCGTCACCGAGGCGTGCCCCAGCAGCTCCTGCACGACCCGCACGTCGGCGCCGCCGTCGAGCAGGTGCGTGGCGAAGGAGTGCCGCAGGGTGTGCGGGGACACGTCACGGGTCACGCCGGCGCGGTCGGCCGCCTTCACGAGCACCGCCCACGCGCTCTGCCGCGACAGCCGTCCACCCCGGGAGTTGAGGAAGAGCGCGCCGCCGGGGGTCCGGGCGGCGACCAGCTCGGGCCGGGCCCGGGTCAGGTAGGCGGCCACCGCCTCGAGGGCGTACCCGCCGACCGGCACGAGGCGCTCCTTGGAGCCCTTGCCACGCAGCAGCACCGTCCCGTCCACCGTGTCGAGGTCGTCGACGTCGAGCCCGACCGCCTCGGAGATCCGCGCCCCGGTGCCGTAGAGGACCTCCAGCAGGGCCCGGTCGCGCAGGGCCAGCGGCGTGCCCGCGGACCCGGCGGACTCGAGGATCGCCTCGACGTCCGAGAGCGGCAGCGCCTTGGGCAGCCTCTTGGCCGGGGTGGGCGGCTTGACGGCGCTCGCCGGGTCGGCGGTCGCGAGCCCGTCGCTCACCGCGAACTTGTGGAAGCCGCGGACGGCCACCACCGTGCGCGCCGCCGAGGTCGAGCTCAGCGGCGCGTGCTCGGCGTCACCCTCCCGCAGCCGGACGAGGAATCCCGACACCGTCGCCTCGCTCACCTGGTCGAGGTCGTCGATGCCCTGCTCCGCCAGGTGGGCGGCGTAGCGCCGCAGGTCGCGCCGGTACGACGAGAGGGTGTTGGCGGCCAGCCCTCGCTCGACCGAGAGGTGGTCGAGGTAGGTGCGCATCGCCCGGGTCACCCCCCCGGGCGCGCCGGGCCGGGATGCGTTCAGGGCAGCACCGACTCCGGCTCGACGGCCTCGACCCCGACGGCCTGACCGACCGGCACGTTGGTCAGGGTGCCGGCGTGGGTGTTGAGGCCCTTGAGCAGGCTGGCGTCGTCGCGGCAGGCCTGCGCCCAGCCCTTGTCGGCCAGCGCCACGGCGTAGGGCATCGTCGCGTTGGTCAGCGCGTAGGTCGAGGTGTTGGGGACGGCGCCGGGCATGTTGGCCACGCAGTAGAAGACCGACTCGTGGACGGTGTACGTCGGGTCGGCGTGGGTGGTGGGGCGGGTGTCCTCGAAGCAGCCGCCCTGGTCGACGGCGATGTCGACGAGCACCGAGCCGGGCTTCATCTGCGAGACGAGCTCGTTGCTGACGAGCTTGGGGGCGGCGGCGCCGGGGATCAGCACGGCGCCGATCACCATGTCGGCCTCCATGACCTGCTGGCGGATCGCGAGCGCCGACGACGCGAGTCCGTGGACACGGTTGTTGTAGCGCCAGAACGACATCCGCAGCTTGTCCAGGTCGGTGTCGAGCAGCGTGACGTCGGCGCCCATGCCCAGGGCGATGTTGGCGGCGTTCTGGCCCGAGACGCCGGCGCCGATGATGACGACCTTGGCGTTGGCGACCCCGCCGACGCCACCCATGAGGACGCCGCGTCCGCCCTGGGCGCGCATCAGCGAGTGGGCGCCCACCTGGGGCGCCAGGCAGCCCGCGACCTCGGACATCGGGTAGAGCAGCGGCAGGCCGCCCGAGGGCAGCTGGACGGTCTCGTAGGCGATGGCGGTGGTGCCGCGCGCCAGCAGCTCGTCGGTGAGCGGCTTGTCGGCGGCGAGGTGGAGGTAGGTGAACAGGGTCAGGTCGTCACGGAGGCGGTGGTACTCCTCGGCGACGGGCTCCTTGACCTTGAGCACCATCTCGGCGGTGCCCCACACGTCGTCCGCGGCGTCGAGCATGCGCGCGCCGGCGGCGACGTACTCCTCGTCGGGGATGTTGGACCCGAGGCCGGCACCGGCCTCGACGAAGACCTCGTGGCCGTGCTCCACCAGCTCGTGGGCGCCGACCGGCGTGAGCGCCACCCGGTACTCGTGGTTCTTGACTTCCTTGGGTACGCCGACCTTCACGTCACAACTCCTCGACCAGTCTCTGCAGGGTTCTGCACACGGTGATGCGGGTCACAGTTCGTGACAGCGGACGAACGATATCGCCCGTCCCGGTCACAACGCCTCCAACCCCCCGCGCCGCTTGAGCACGTCGTAGGCCAGCACCGCCTGCACCAGCGGTCCCTGCCGCACACGACCGTCGAGGACGGCGTCGAGCAGGTCGGCCATCGGCACCCAGAAAACCTCCATCTCGGCCTCCTCGGCGTGCATCTCGAAGTCGCCGCGGGAGGCCTCGGACAGCCCGCGCGCCAGGAAGATCTCGTGGACCTCCTCGGTGATGCCGGCGCTCGCGTACGTCGCCAGCAGCCGTTGCCACGACGTCGCGGCGAGCTCGGCCTCCTCGCGCAGCTCGCGCTTGGCGGTCTCCACGGACGGCTCGTCGTCGGCGTCGCGCAGCCCGGCGGGGAGCTCGACGAAGTCCTGCTGGTTGGCGTGGCGGTACTGGCGCAGGCACAGCACTCGCTCGTCCTCGTCGACCGCCAGCACGACCACCGCGCCCGGGTGCTCCAGGGAGAGCCTGCGGAACCGGTCGTCGGGCCGGCCCGGCCGTCCGACGACGTCCTCGCGCAGCGCCACGATCCACTCGTCGCGGTGCAGGTCGCGGGACTCGTGGACCGGCCACGAGGCAGGACGGTCGGCGAGCGGCGGCTCGGGCGCGGGGACCGGTGCTTCGTCCGAGGTCATGCCACGACGCTATACGGTCGCGTCCATGACCCTGCTGAGCCTGACCCGCGACGAGGCCGCGACCCGGTCCGCGCTGATCTCCGTCGAGCGCTACGACATCGACGTCGACATGACCGGCCTGCTGGAGGGCGACCGGTTCGCCTCCACGAGCACCGTGACCTTCACCTGCACGACGCCGGGATCCTCGACCTTCGTCGACATCGCCGCCGACGTCCTCTCGGCGACCCTCAACGGGGTCGACCTCGACGTGACCGCCGCCGCCGGTGGGCGCCTCCCGCTGCCGGACCTGGCCGGGCACAACGTGCTCGTAGTCGAGGCGGAGACGACCAACACGGCCGCGGGCGAGGGCATCCTGCGCACGGTCGACCCCACCGACAAGCTCGTCTACGTCTGGACCAGCCTGGAGACCGACGAGGCCCGCCGTCTCTGGGCCTGCTTCGACCAGCCCGACCTCAAGGCCCCGCACCGGTTCACCGTCCTCGCCCCGGCCGCCTGGACCGTGACGTCCAACTCCGGCCCCGACGCCGTCGAGGCGACCGAGCAGGACGACGTGCGGGTCTGGCGCTTCCCCGACACTCCCCCGCTGTCGACCTACGTCGTGGTCGTCAACGCCGGCCCGTTCCACGAGGTCCGGCAGCAGCACGACGGCTACGACCTCGGCTTCTACTGCCGCCAGTCGCTGCGCCCCCACCTCGAGCGCGACCTCGACGAGCTGGTCACCCTCACCCGTCAGGGGCTCGCCTTCTTCGGCGAGAAGTTCGGCGTGCCGTTCCCGCAGGAGCGCTACGACCAGGTGTTCGTGCCCAACCTCGGCGGCGCGATGGAGAACTGGGGCTGCGTCACCTACGGCGACGCGCAGCTCTTCCGCACGCCACCGACCCACCAGCAGCGCCAGGTGCGCGCGGAGTTCGTCTTCCACGAGATGGCGCACATGTGGTTCGGCGACCTGGTGACGATGCGCTGGTGGGACGACCTGTGGCTCAACGAGGCCTTCGCCTCGTGGGCGGCCAACTGGGGGCTGGCCAACGCCAGCGAGTTCACCGAGATCTGGGCGAGCTTCCTGGCGCTGTTCAAGCGCACCGCCTACGAGATGGACATGGGGCCCGCCTCCCACCCGATCCGCGGCGAGGTCCACGACGTGTCCCAGGCGATGGCCAACTTCGACGCCATCACCTACATCAAGGGCCAGAGCGTGCTCCACCAGCTGGTGGCCTTCATCGGCGAGGACGCGTTCGTCGCCGGGCTGCAGACCTACTTCTCGCGCCACTCGTGGGGCAACACCGTGCTCACCGACCTGATGACGGCCTTCGGCGAGGCCGCCGGCCGCGACCTCGACGACTGGACGCGGGCCTGGCTCGACCGGGCCGGCACCGACGTGCTCACCCTCGGCGACGGCGTCCTGGCGGCGGCGTCGCCGGACGCCGAGCCGCCGCGGCCCCACCGGGTCGACGTGGCGTCGTACGCCGTGGTCGGCGGTGGCCTGAAGTCGACCGGCACCACCCCGGTCCTGCTCACGGGCTCCGAGACCGCCCTCGACCTGCCGGAGGGCGACCTGCGGCTGGTCAACGCGGGCGACCTGACGTTCGCCGCGGTGCGGCCCGACGAGCAGTCGCGCCGCCTCATGTTCGAGCACATCGCCGAGCTCCCGGACCCGCTGTCCCGGGCCCTCGTGGTCGGCACCGCCTCCCAGCTCCTGCTGCTCGGCGAGCTCGCGCCGCGGGAGGCCGCCGGCGCGGTGACGCGGGCGCTGGCGACCGAGACCAGCCCGGCGCTGGTCGAGGCGCTGCTGGCCATGGGCATGCAGTTCGCCGACCGGTGGGCCCCCCAGGACGAGGCGCCCGCGCTCCAGGAGGCGTTCGCCGACGCCGCGATGGAGCTGGCCGGAGCGGGCGAGCACCGCCAGCCCGCGCTGCGTGCGCTGGCCGCGACCGCGTCGACCGACGCGCACTGGCGGGTGCTCGAGCAGGCGGCGTCCGAGGCCGCCGACACCGACCTCGCCTGGCGCATCGCCACCCGCCGCGCCCAGCTCGGCGAGTACGACGCCGCGGCCGTGCAGCGCCTCCTCGACTCCGACCCCGACCCCGACGCCCACACGCGTCGGCTCGCCGTGCTCGCCGCGCGACCCGACCTGGCGTCCAAGCAGGAGGTCTGGGACGCGTTCTTCGTCGACTACAGCGTCCCGGCCAGCCGCGAGACGCTGGTGCTGGGCTCGACCTTCTGGCGCCCCGGGCAGAGCGAGCTCCTGGCACCGTTCGCGATGCGCTACCTCGAGGAGCTGCGCACCCTCAAGGGCGGCCTGCTCAACCAGGGGTTGGTCATCCGCGCGATGTACCCCCTCGGCGTCGGCGACGAGACCTTCCTCGCCGCCGCGCGGGAGGCGGCCGCCGACGAGTCGCTGAGCGCCTACGCCCGCAACCAGCTGGCGTCCAACTCGTACGTCCAGGCCCGGATCCTGCAGGCCCGCCGCCTCTAGGAGTCGGCCTCTAGGAGGTGGCGACGACCTCGTCGTCGGCGTCGATCCGGCGCAGCTCCTCGTCGATGGGGAACCGCAGCTCCTTCTGCCGCTCGATGGCCGCCCCGACCAGCCCCGCGAAGAGCGGGTGCGGGCGGGTCGGCCGCGAGCGCAGCTCGGGGTGCGCCTGCGTGGCGACGTAGTAGGGGTGCACGGCGGCGGGCAGCTCGACAAACTCCACCAGGCCGTTGTCGGGGTTGGTCCCGGAGAACACCAGCCCGGCGTCCTCGAGCTGCTCGCGGTAGGCCCCGTTGAACTCGTAGCGGTGGCGGTGGCGCTCCTCGACCCGTTCGGCGCCGTACGTCGCGGCGACGACGCTGCCGGGCGTCAGCACGGCGGGCTGGAGGCCCAGGCGCATGGTGCCGCCCAGGTCGCCGGCGCCCTCGACGTACTGCTTCTGCTCCTCGATGGTGGAGATCACCGGCGCGGCGGCGTCGGGCTCGAACTCCGTCGACCCGGCGCCCTCGATGCCGGCGACGTTGCGGGCGTACTCGATGACCATGGACTGCAGGCCCAGGCACAGCCCCAGGGTCGGGATGCCGTTGGTGCGGGCGTAGGTCAGCGCGCCGAGCTTGCCCTCGAGGCCCCGGATGCCGAAGCCGCCGGGCACGCAGACGGCGTCGACGTCGTGCAGGTGCTTGTGGGCGCCCTCGTGGGTCTGGCACTCGTCCGAGGCGATCCAGCGGATGTGCACCTTGGCCTCGTGGGCGAAGCCGCCCGCCCGCAGGGCCTCGCCGACTGAGAGGTAGGCGTCGGGGAGGTCGATGTACTTGCCGACCAGCGCGATCGTCACCTCCTCCTTCGGGTGGTGCACGCGGCGGAGCAGGTCGTCCCACACGGTCCAGTCGACGTCGCGGAAGGGCAGGTCGAGGCGTCGTACGACGTAGGCGTCCAGGCCCTCGCGGTGCAGGACCTTGGGGATGTCGTAGATGGAGGGGGCGTCGGCGGCGGTGACGACGGCCTCGTCGTCGACGTCGCACATGAGAGCGATCTTGCGCTTGATGCCCTCGGGCAGCTCGCGGTCGGCGCGGCACACGATGGCGTCGGGCTGGATGCCGATCGAGCGCAGCGCGGCGACCGAGTGCTGGGTGGGCTTGGTCTTCAGCTCGCCCGACGGGCCGATGTAGGGCACCAGCGAGACGTGGATGAAGAAGCAGTTGTCCCGACCGATCTCGTGCCGGGTCTGGCGGGCCGCCTCGAGGAACGGCAGGGACTCGATGTCACCGACCGTGCCCCCGACCTCGGTGATCACCACGTCGATGTCCGGGCCGCCCATCGCGAGGATGCGGTCCTTGATCTCGTTGGTGATGTGCGGGATCACCTGGACGGTGTCCCCGAGGTAGTCGCCGCGACGCTCCTTGGCGATCACGGTCGAGTAGACCTGACCGGTCGTCACGTTGGCGATCTGGTTGAGGTTGGTGTCCAGGAAGCGCTCGTAGTGGCCGATGTCCAGGTCGGTCTCCGCGCCGTCGTCGGTCACGAAGACCTCGCCGTGCTGGAAGGGGTTCATCGTCCCCGGGTCCACGTTCAGGTAGGGATCCAGCTTCTGCATGGTCACCCGCAGCCCGCGGGACTTCAGCAGCGCTCCGAGGCTGGAGGCGGTGAGCCCCTTGCCGAGCGAGGAGGCGACGCCTCCGGTGACGAATACGTGCTTGGTCGGCGTCGGGTTCTTCACGGGGTTCTAGCCTACCCGAGAGGGACCGGACCGTCGGCACCCGACGCACCGAACGCGCCGCCCTTGGTCGTCAGCGCCCGGGCCAGCGCCAGCACCGACGTCACCTGGCCGGCGGTGGACTCCACCCCGTCGACCGTGGCGACCTCGGCGGAGACGGGCTCGGCGCGCAGCCGCCCGAGCTGCCCCTCGCCGCCGTCGGCCGTGTCGCCGGTGACCACGACGCCCGCGGCGGCACGCGCCAGCCCCGTGACGAGGCCCGCCAGGATCGCGTCGCCGCCCTCGGCGGCCGGCTCGTCGCCGAGCACGACGAGGACCAGAGGGGCGCGCCGCTCGACCCCTGCCGGGGCGCTCACCAGGTCGGCCCCCGAGAGGCTCTCCAGGATCGCCCGGCCCTTGCCGTTGGTGCCCTCACCTTCGGGCGTGGTGGTGGCGACGGCGAGGCCGAGGAGCTGCCCGATCCGGTCGTACGTCGTCGCCTCGGCGGCGATCGCGTCGCCCTGCTGGGTCATCAGCTGGCTGCCCAGGGTGTCGACCAGCGCCTTCTGGTCGGGGCCGACCATCGTCTCGGTCAGGTCGTAGCGCGCGGTCACCCCGCCGCCCGCCGCGGTGACCCGCTCGGTCAGGGCGGTCACCACCTGCTCGTCCGCTCCCGGTGCGGTCACCAGCGCCACCGATCGCTCGGCGAGCTTGCCGGAGACCAGCGTGGGCGCCACGGCACCCGTGAAGCTGTCGGTGTACGCCGCCTGCGGCGCGGCCTCCTCGGCCGCGGCGTCCACCTCGGCGGGCGCGGCGTCGGTCACGTCGGAGAGCAGCCCGCCGCCGAGGACGATGCCCACGGCGAGGGCGACGAAGACGGCGACGAGGGTCGTCAGGTGCTGGCGGAACGTCATCAACGGAACAGTCCTTGCAGGGTGTCGATCAGGTCGGTCGTGGTGGGCCCCACGGTGGCGGCCAGCGAGTCGGCCCACTCCTGGCCCACGGGGGTCACCCCGATCGCCGCTCCGAGGGCCACGAGACCGGCCACGGCGAGGGCGAGGAGGTGACGGGGGCGAACGGCGCCGTCGTAGAGCTGCGGCACGGCGGCCGCGTCGACGAGGCGCGGGCCCACCTTGAGGCGGGTCAGGTAGGTGCTGGCCAGGCCCGTGCGCCGCCGGTCGAGGAACTCGTCGAGCGTGGCGTGCATCCCCACCCCGACGATCAGGCTGGCGCGGCCGGCGTCGGCCAGCACCAGGGCGGCGTCCTCGGCGGTGGCGCCCGTCTCGAAGCGCACCGGCCGGATGCCCGAGCGGTCGAGCCGCTCGGTCGCGGCGCGGGTGGCGCCGCGCTCGACCAGGGCGACGACGTCGGTGGCGCGGCGCAGGACCGCCAGGGAGGGCAGCTCGTCGGCAGCGGCATGGACCACCACGATGTCGGGGTGGTGGCCGGCCTCGCGGAGCGCGTCGGCACCTCCGTCGACACCGACGAGGACCGGTCCCTGCTCCTTGATGAACGGCTTGATGCCGGCCAGCTCGCGTTCCCAGTCGTGACCGCGCACGACCACGACGACCGGTCGGTCGGTGAGGTCGGTGGCGGTGCGCGGGACGCCCCGGCCGTGCAGGAGCAGGTCCTGCTCGCGCCGGAGGAACTCGGTGCTGTTGTGGGTGAAGCTCTCCAGCTGGGCGCGCAGCCCCAGCCGGGCCGACTCCATCTCCTGCTCGACGAGCGCGGCGTCGACCTCGCGTCCCGCGGCGACCTGGCGGTCGTCGACGTGGAGGGTCCCCTCGTGCAGGCGGACGGTGCTGCCGTCCTTGACCGCGGCCAGCGCCTCGGGGCCGCACATGTCGACCACGACGACCCCGGCGGAGACGAGCACCTCCGGACCGAGGTTGGGATAGCGGCCCGAGATCATCGGCGACACGTTGAGGACGGCCCCGACCCCCGCGTCGACGAGCGCCTGCGCGGTCGAGCGGTCCATGTCCTGGTGGTCCACGACCGCGATGTCACCCGGGCGCACGCGGGAGAGGAGGTGGACGGTACGGCGGTCGACGCGGGCGGTGCCGGTCAGGCCCGGCAGGGCTGGCGCGGGGCGCTGGCGCGTGGAGATCCTCATGACCGACTCATGGTGTCAGCCGGACGGGGCCGCTCGCGGGACGCCGGGCGCGGCGTGTCAGCCGCCGCCGGCCCGCGCGGGCGGGTTCGCGCGGGCGCCGCCGTGACGGCGTCGGTCAGCGACCTGCCCGCGCCGGCGCGGCGGTCTCGAGCAGCTCGCGGGCGTGGGCCCGGGCGGCGTCGGACTCCTCCACACCGGCCAGCATCCGGGAGAGCTCCCTCTCCCGTGCCGCGTCGTCGAGCACCACGAGACCAGAGGTGGTGACCGAGCCGTCGCTCTCCTTGTGCACCACGACGTGGCGGTCCGCGAAGGCCGCCACCTGCGGGAGGTGGGTGACCACCAGCACCTGCGCCCGGTGGGCGAGCTGCGCAAGTCGGCGGCCGATCTCGATCGCCGCCTTGCCACCGACCCCGGCGTCGACCTCGTCGAAGACGAACGTGGGCACCGGGTTGGTGTCGGCCAGGCTCACCTCGATCGCCAGCATGACCCGGGAGAGCTCGCCGCCGGACGCGCCCTTGTGGAGCGGCCGGGGGTCGCTGCCGGTGTTGGCGGCCAGGAGCAGCTCGACCTCGTCGAGGCCGCTCGAGGTCGCCCGCAGCCAGCGGTCAGCCACGCGGAGCACGCCCGGCGTGGGATGTGCCGGCTCGGCCACCTCGTGCTGGGTCACCGAGACGGTGACCACGGCGTGCGGCATGGCGAGCTGGCCGAGCTCCTCGCCCACACGGCTCCCCAGCTCGGTGGCCGCCGCCTGCCGGGCCGCGGACAGCCGGAGCCCGACGTCGGCCAGCTCGCCGCGGACCCGTGCCTGCTCGGTGCGCAGCTGCTCGATGCGGCCGTCGGTGTCGTCGAGGTCGAGCAGGCGTCGCGATCCCAGCTCGGCCCAGGCCAGCACGTCCTCGACGGTGTCGCCGTACTTGCGGGTCAGCGCGGTAAGCGCCGCCCGCCGCTCGCTGACGGCGGCGAGCCGGGCGGGGTCGGTGTCCAGGCGCGAGGCGTACGACGCCACGTCGGCGGCGAGGTCGGACAGCAGGTAGGTCAGCTCGGCCAGCCGGTCGGCCAGCTCGCCCGCCTCGGGGTCGTGGTCGCGGACGCCCTCGAGCAGGGTGCGGGCCGCGGCCGTGGTGCCCAGCGCGTCGGGCGCGTCCTGGTCGCTGGAGAGCGCCTCGCGGGCCTGCTCGGCCGCGGTGCGCAGCGTGTCGGCGTAGCCCAGGCGGGACTCCTCGGCCGCGAGGGCGGTGTCCTCCCCCGGCTCCGGGGAGACGGCCTCGATCTCCTCGAGGCCGAAGCGGAGCAGGTCGGCCTCTTGGGCCCGCTCCCGTGCGTGGCCGACCACGTCGTCGAGCTCTCGCTCGACCGCGACCAGCTCGGCGTGCAGCCGCTGCCACTCGGCGAGCAGGTCGTCGACCGCGCCGGCGGCGAACCGGTCCAGGGCCTCGCGCTGGGCACCCGCCTGCAGCAGCCGGTGCTGGTCGGACTGGCCGTGCACCGCGACGAGCGAGCCGGTCACCTCGGCCAACCGGGACACGGGCACGGCGGCCCCGCCGACCCATGACCGTGACCGTCCCTCGGCCGCGATGTTGCGGGCGATGACCACCTGGCCGTCCTCGGTGTCGCCCCCGAGCTCGTCGACGGCCTCGCGGAACGGCACGAGCGATCGCGCGTCGACGACCCCCTCCACCCGGGCGCGGGGGGAACCCGAGCGGACGGCGCCGGTGTCGGCACGGCCGCCGAGGAGGAGGCCCAGGGCGGTGACGACCATCGTCTTGCCCGCACCGGTCTCACCGGTGATGACGGTCAGGCCAGGCCCGAGCTCGAGGGTGGAGGACTCGATGACCCCCAGCGAGCTGATCCGGATCTCCTCAAGCATCGCTGCCCACCTCCTCGAGCGGGGGCACCTCCCGGCGACGGCGCTCGGAGGCGCCGCGCCAGCCCTCGACGGGCAGGTCGAACTTGGCCACCAGACGACCGGTGAAGGGCGCCTCGTGCAGTCGCACGAGGCGCACCGGCCGCGCCCCGCGCCGGACCTCGATGCGGGCGCCGGGTGGCAGGTCGACGGTGCGGCGCCCGTCGCACCAGAGCACGCCGGAGCCCTCGGTGTTGGCCAGCACCTCGATGGCCAGGAGGCTCGTGGGCGAGACGACCATCGGGCGGGCGAAGAGCGCGTGGGCGCTGATCGGCACCATGAGCAGCGCCTCGACGTCCGGCCAGACGACCGGTCCGCCGGCGCTGAAGTTGTAGGCCGTGGAGCCCGTCGGGGTCGCGCACACCACGCCGTCGCAGCCCCACCGGGACAGGGGGCGACCGTCGATCTCCACGACGACCTCGAGCATCCGCTCCCGGGCCGCCTTCTCCACACTGGCCTCGTTGAGGGCGAAGGTCTCGGCGACGAGCTCCTTGTCGCGGTAGACGCTCACGTCGAGCGTGAGCCGCTCCTCGGTGACGTAGCGCCGGGCCACGATCGCCTCGATCGTGGACTCGACGTCGTCCTGCTCGGCCTCGGCCAGGAACCCGACGTGCCCGAGGTTGACCCCCAGGAGCGGGGTGCCGCTCGCGTGCGTGGTCTCGGCGGCACGCAGGATCGACCCGTCGCCGCCGATCACCAGGGCCAGCTCGCACCCGCGGCCGGCGTGGTCGGCGGCGTCCGCGAGCTCGATGGCCGGATCGAAGGAGCCCGTGGACAGCTCGAGGTCCTCCGCCTCCTCGGCGAGCAGCCGCACCACGATGCCGTGGTCGGTCAGGGCGCGGGCGCAGGCGCGGGCGACCTCGCGGGCATCCTCACGACCGGTGTGGGCCAGCACCAGGACACGGCGCACGCCGTCCGGGGTCGGGTCGGGGGGAGTCGGCTCGGTCACGGGTCCACCCTCTCACCAGGCACCCCCAGCGACCCGGAGCGCCGGACCTCGGCCTCGATCTCCGCTGCTCCGATAGCGGCCGGCCCCCGGCGCAGCAGGAGGAAGAACTCGACGTTGCCCGAGGGACCCGGCAGCGGACTGGTCGTCACCGCGACCGCTCCCCACCCCCGGCGCTCGGACGCCGCGGCGACCGACGTGACGGCCTCGGCGCGCAGTCCGAGGTCGCGCACCACTCCACCCTTGCCGACCCGCTCCTTGCCGACCTCGAACTGGGGCTTGACCATCAACGCCAGGGCGCCGTCGGGCGCGGTCACACCGATCAACGGGTCCAGCACGAGCTCGAGGCTGATGAACGAGAGGTCGCCCACCACCAGATCGACGGGCTCGCCCACGAGCTCGGGCGTCAGCTCACGGATGTTCGTGCGGTCGTGCACGACGACGCGGTCGTCGCTCTGCAACGACCAGGCCAGCTGGCCGTACCCGACGTCGACGGCCACCACCTCGCGGGCGCCGTTGCGGAGCAGGACGTCGGTGAAGCCGCCGGTCGACGCTCCGGCGTCGAGACAGCGTGCTCCCTCGACGACGAGGCCGTGCTCGGCGAAGGCCGCCAGCGCACCCGCCAGCTTGTGCCCGCCACGCGACACGTACTCCGGCCGGTCGGGGTCCTCGCGCACGACGATGGCGACGTCGGTGGTGACGCCGGTCGCCGGCTTGGTCGCGACCACGCCGCTGACGGTGACACGGCGCTCGGCGACGAGCTCGCTGGCATGCTCGCGCGAGCGCGCGAGGCCGCGTCGGACGAGCTCGGCGTCGAGCCGAAGTCGACGGGGAGGCATCGTCCTCTAGTCCGCCGGCGTGTCGAGGGCACGCCGGAGTCGCTCGTGGGCCTTCTCGAAGACCTCGACGTGCTCGGCGACGGGTCGGTCGGCGAGGCGGTCCAACGTGGCGAGCACGGCGTCGACCTCGCCCACCCCGGTCGCCACCTCGTCCGGACCGCCCTCGGCCTCGGTGCCCTCGAGGTCGCTGCGATCGAGGTCCTGACCCTCCAGGTCGTGACGCCCGGGGTCTGCCGATCCGGGCTCGTCGGAGTGTTGCTGGTCCATGCCGCGCACGCTACCCGTGCCGGCCGGCGCGGTGGGCGTCCGGCACCGACACGCCCTCGGTCGAGACCGGTAGCCCGGTCTGGTCGAGGTGGGTCCAGCCGGTGACCGCCACCACCCGCCAGAAGTCGGAGGCCTCCCCCGCGCCCTCCACCGCCAGGCGACCATCGACGACGCGTCCGCTCCATCCGCCCAGGGACACGGTGCCGTCGCTCGTCCCCGGGACCTCGTGGGCCTCGAACAGCCCCTCGGTGTCGGCGGCGACGAAGGTCGGCCGGAGGTCGGGTGGCGCCGCGACGAGCTCGCGCAGGTGGGTGACCCCGGTCATCACGAGGAGCGAGTCCATGCCGACGGCGTTCGCGCCCTCGATGTCGGTGTCGAGGCGGTCGCCCACCATCAGCGGACGCTCACCTCCGATGCGGCGGACGGTCTCGTCGAGGAGCGGCCGCTCCGGCTTCCCGGCCACCACCGGCTCGACCCCCGCGAAGTCGGTGATCGCCTTCACCAGCATCCCGTGGCCGGGCGCCAGCCCGTAGTCGGTCGGGATGGTCAGGTCGCCGTTGCTCGCGATGTAGGGAAGGCCGTCGCGGACGAGCGTGGCCGCGCGCATGATGTCCTTCCACAGGACGTCGGGGCCGTAGCCGCTCACCACCGCGACCACGTCGGCCGTGGGCTCGAGCACGGCCACCAGGTCCTCCTCGGCGAGAGCCGACTCGAGCCCCGGCCCGCCCAGGAGCAGCACGTGGGCACCGGGCCCGAAGCGCTCGCGCACCACCCGGGCGGCGGCCTGCGCCGAGGTCACGACGTCGGCCGCGTCGGCGTCGATGCCCAACCGGACGAGGTTGGCGGCGACCTTCTCGGGCGTGCGGGACGCGTTGTTGGTGACGAAGGCGAGGTGGACACCGGCCGCTCGCACCCTCCGGAGCCGGTCGGCGACGCCGTCGATGGCGGCACCGCTGACGTAGACCACCCCGTCGAGGTCGAACATCGCCAGGTCGTATGACCCCAGCAGGGGTCCCGGACACGCCTTGAGCACTCTCACCCTCCCACCGGCCGATCGTCCTCGGCCCCTACGATGCTTCGATGGACTTCGCCGCCACTGTGGTCACGCCGCCGTATGCCGCGAAGCCGCTGAGGCTCGTCCCCTTCTGCGGGATGACGCTCTCCCCGGCACGGGTCGGCGACCCGGCCTCGGCGCGAGCCTTCGCGCGACCCTATCGCTCGGTCGCGGGTCGTCTTCGCGAGTGGCAGCGGCGTGGGCACGTGGAGACCGACGAGACACCTGCCCTGTACCTCCACGAGTACACCGCCGGCGGCCTCACCGTCCGCGGCATCGTCGGGGCCCTCGACCTGTCCCACCGCGCGACCGGCCTCGAGGACCGCGCGGTGTGGCCGCACGAGGGAATCCACCCCGTGCAGGTCGACGAGCTGGCGGACCGGATGCTCGAGATGGCGATGAACCCCGCGCCGATCCTCCTGGTCCACGACGGCCCGGCACCGGTCCGGACGTTCGTACGCCGCCTCGCCACCACCCCACCCGACCGTGAGTTCACCGACCGGGCCGGGCAGCAGCACCGACTGTGGCGGATCGCCGACGCCGGTCACGTCGACATGATCGACGACCACCTGGCCGGCTCCTCGGCGCTGATCGCCGACGGGCACCATCGCTACGCCGCCTACCTCCGGCTCCAGCAGGAGCATCCCGGCACGGCGTGGGACACCGGGCTCGCGATGCTGGTGGACCAGGGCGACACGGGTCTCTTCCTCGGCGCGATCCACCGGACGCTGCGCACCGTGCCGCTGGACGCCCTGCTGGTCGCCGCACGCGAGGCCGGCGCCCCCACTCGTGCGCTGGGGCCGGAGGCCGCACTCGGCGCCCTCTCCCCCGGCACCCTGACGGCGACCGACGGGGCTTCCTGGGCGGCCATCGACGTCCCGGACCACGGATCGTTGCCGGTCGAGTGGTTGCACCGTGAGCTCCTGCCCGTGCTGGAGAGCGCGCAGGTCGCCTTCCACCACAGCGTGGAGGAGGCGCTCACCCTGGCCGACCCGACCAGCTGCGCGGTGCTGCTGCCCGCCCCGGACTTCGACGAGGTGGTGCGGGTGGTGAACGCAGGGCGGCTGCTCCCCGAGAAGGCCACCTCGTTCCAGCCCAAGCCCAGTCTCGGCGTGCTCATGCGGTCGCTGCACGCCGCACCCGCCGAGCGGAGCTGACCTCCACCTCCACCCGGGACGCGGCTCCGGCGGGCGTCCGGAAGAAGCGCCGCCGCATCGCGCCCTCCACCTCGACGACGTCGCCAGGCTGCCACGACGACGCCGAGCGTCGCACGCGGGCCGACGCCGTCGAGCACTCCAGCGCGTCCACCAGCTGTGCCGACCTGTGTCCAGCAGGACGTCCGACCACCACCCGGAACGTGCACAGCACGTCCCCGCTCGGCATCTCGACCTCCATGGGCGCTGCCGACAGGCGACCCACCAACCGGACGACGTTGACGTCGTCCCCTCGACCCGGATCGGGGTCGGCCACTGCACGTGCTGACATGCACATCACCTCCAGCACTCAGGCTGGAGGGAGCCACCGACAAACGGCGGAACGCGGCCGCCTGTTGTGGAGGCCAATCCCCCACACGACCCCTGTGGACGCGACGTGGTCCACGATCACGGGCCACAGGTGGGGAAATGGGAAAGAGGGGCCGCCTGGTGGCGGCCCCTCTCCCAATGTATGTCCGGCGGCGTCCTACTCTCCCACAGCCTCTCGGTTGC
>NZ_PZYZ01000008.1 GCF_003047295.1 Nocardioides sediminis | reverse complement strand
ATGCCGACGGCAGCCGTTTGGTACGCCGATCGCACGGCCGACCCCGAGCAGGAGCCGTGACTGTCAGGGGACAGCTGGGCGCCTGCATCGAATCGAACGTCCGCACATGTCGCGATGAGTGCGGCGTGGAGGCGGGGTCTACTTCCCAGCACTTCTTCCACCCTCCGGTGGAACCCGTCTCTCCCTCTTACCTGCCGGGACGGCCGCGGATCGTCACTCTACGCAGGAGCGATGCGCGGATCCGCCGCGTTGAGCGCGCCGACGGCGACAACAACGTCATGAGGGAACACGCCTAGCCGGCGGTGTCGCGGATCGCATCGAGGACGCGGGCCACGGCCGCAGCCGTGTCCGAGGAGTCGACCCGCAGCCGACGACCGTCGCGCGCGTCGTCCCAGGCAGTCCACTCGCCGCCCTGGACCTCGTCCCAGGTCGGCAGCACGTGGCCCGGGATGTCGGCCACGCGCGCCTCGACCCTTCGTCGGTGCTCGTCCACGTCAGGCACGACCGTCTCGACGCTGACCAGCCGCGCCCCGGCCCGCCCGGCCGCGTCCCGCCACGACGTACGGGCTTCGGGCACCGGGTTGACGGCGTCGACGACGACGGTGCTGCCGAGCAGCAGGTTCGACACGGCCAGCTCGTGGACGACGGCGTACCCGCCGATCCCGACCTGGACGCCGGCCCTCGCGAGAGCTGTCTCGGCCGCGTCGACGCGCAGGTAGCAGGCACCGACCCTCCTGGACACCTCGCGCGCGATGGTCGTCTTGCCCGTCCCGGGTCGGCCCGACAGGACGACGAGCGTGGCGGCGGGTAGGACGGCGTCCTCGCTGGATCTCCTCACGACAGCAGTATCGGCTCCCGCCGGACGCGGACCCGGGCCACGCCGTGCGCTCACGGCTGCTCGGCCCAGAGCCCGATGATGCCGGCGAAGCACGCGACCACCGTGGCGACGACTCCGTCGGGACCGAGAACCTCCTCGAGCTCTCCTCGCGCGGGCGTCCGCCAGCCGTCCGACCACGACTGCAGAAGCCCGAGCGGGACTGCGAGATGGGGCTCGATCTCGCCCCAACGCCGCGAGGCTCGCGCTCGATCGGTCGTCCACGTGTGGTCGTGGACGCTGACCAGTCCGGCAGTGGCCAGGAGTGTCTTGCGAGCGGCGCGCACAGCGAGGTCGTGCGACGACGCAGCCCCCGTCGCGAGCTCCCGTCGCCATCGCTCGTGGTGACGATCCAGGTCGCCGTTGAAGCCGCGAGCGGCACGTGCGTCCGCCGGGAACGACGGGAGCGCGACGGATGGATCCGGCCCGGCGAGGTGCACGCAGTAGTGGCGGAGGAACACCCGGTTGCCGTACGCCGCGTCGGTCTCGCCCAGGTAGTCGGCGGCAGCGGTGTCGGCGACCTCGACGCCTCGACACCTGTCGGCGTAGGTGGCGGAGAGCTGTTCGCCTGTCCGCGCCGCGCCCGGCAGGTCGATGGACAGCAGATCGACGTCCGACGACCCTGGGCGTGCGTCACCCGTGGCCACTGATCCGTAGACGTAGAGCGAGGCCCCGCTGTCGTCGAGCAGCTCCATGGCGTCGTGGAGGACCGGTTCGAAGATGTCCGGCACGCGATCGCGACGCGCGCCGGTCCGGATCGTCCCGTCCGGCGACACGCCTTCGTAGGGGTCAGCCACGACGTACGGCCCCCGTCGGTGCTGTCCGGGCATCCATGCCGGTGAACCTAGACCTCCGCAGGACACGCGAGCGGGGAAGGACGTGACCAGCGTTCCCCGACGCGGCCGCCCCGGACCGCCGCGCACAACTAGTTGCCAGCGCATTCGGCGTTCCTTCGGCAGGAGTCGCCAGTGAGGGTGTGTGATGTGGCGCACTACCTTGTGGCTTCTCGGGGCACAGCGGTTCGCATCCCCGTGAGATCTGGAGGACCAGGCAATGTCGATGTTCAAGTGGGAAGTCGTGGATCCCGCCCCGGGCCAGGCGGTGATGCCGGAGCAGCGTCTGCCGTGGGGCAAGACGATCGGGCTCGGTGCGCAGCACGTCGTCGCCATGTTCGGCGCGACGTTCGTGTTCCCGCTGGTGATGGGCCTGGACCCCAACCTCGCCATCATGTTCTCGGGCCTCTGCACGATCCTGTTCCTGCTGATCGTCAACAACAAGGTGCCGAGCTACCTGGGCACCTCGGCCTCCTTCGTCGCCAGCGTCGCGGCCATCCGGGCGCTCGACGAGGGCAACGACTCGTCGTACGTCACCGGCGCGATCCTGGTCGGCGGCCTCGTGCTCGCCGCGATCGGCGTGCTGATCCACTTCGCCGGGGGTGGCATCATCCACCGGATCCTGCCGCCGGCGGTGACCGGCGCCGTGGTCATGCTCATCGGGTTCAACCTCGCCCCCGTGGTGGCCGGCATCTACTGGCCGCAGGACCAGTGGATCGCGCTGGCGACCGCGACGTTCATGGTCGCCGCCGCGGTGATGCTGCCGGGCTTCTGGTCGCGCATCGCGGTCTTCCTCGCCCTCATCTTCGGCTACCTCCTGTCCTTCCTCGCCGACATCGTCTTCGGGCCGATCACCTCGGTCCTCGGCGGCGCCACCGAGGCCACCGAGCACGACCGGGTGTCCTGGGCCGGAGTCAAGGCGGCCGACTGGATCGGCCTCCCGAGCGGTGACCTCGCCGACGGCGTGAGCGTCGTCCACGGACCGTCCTTCTCGCTGACCGCGATCCTCCTGGTGCTGCCGGGCGTCATCGCGCTGGTCGCGGAGAACACCGGCCACGTCAAGGCCGTCGCCGAGATGACCGGCAAGGACCTCGACCCCTACATGGGCCGGGCGATCGGCGCGGACGGCGTCGCCACGGCGTTCGCGAGCGCGTTCGGCGGCTCGCCCACC
This sequence comes from Nocardioides sediminis, assembly GCF_003047295.1. Lineage (GTDB taxonomy): Bacteria > Actinomycetota > Actinomycetes > Propionibacteriales > Nocardioidaceae > Nocardioides > Nocardioides sediminis. Next base: position 241,015 of record NZ_PZYZ01000008.1, on the reverse strand, counting down.
ACGACGTACGCCGAGAACATCGGCGTGATGGGTGCGACCCGCGTCTACTCCACTGCCGCCTACTACGTGGCCGCGTTCGTGGCGATCCTGCTCGGTCTCTGCCCCAAGTTCGGAGCGGTCGTCAACGCCACCCCCGGCGGCGTCCTGGGCGGGATCACCGTCGTCCTCTACGGCATGATCGGCCTGGTCGGGGCCAAGATCTGGGTGGAGAACCACGTCGACTTCGGCAACCCGGTCAACATGGTCGGCCTGGCCGCCGGCCTCATCGCCGGCATCGGCGGCGTCACCCTGACGTTCGGCGACGACTTCGAGCTCGGCGGCATCGCGCTGGGCACGATCCTGGTGATCGCCTACTTCCACATGGTCAAGGGCCGCGGCGGACCCGGCGACCAGGCGTCCGTGACCCGCAACCTGAGCCACCCCGACTACGACGGCGGCGTCGACGACGCGGCCTCGGGAGGCTCGCACAAGCGATGAAGCCGGCCCCCTTCGCCTTCGTGCGCCCGAGCACCCTGGACGACGCCCTCGCGGCGTTGGCCGCGGACCCGGGGGGGAAGGTGCTGGCGGGCGGGCAGAGCCTGGTGCCGCTGCTCTCCATGCGTCTCGCGTCACCGACCGCCCTGGTGGACATCAACGCGCTGCCCGACCTCGGCCACGTCCGCGTGGCCGAGGACGGGGTGCGGGTCGGGGCCCTGGCCCGCCACGCCGACGTGCTGGCGGACGCCGCGGCCCGGGAGAGCCAGCCGCTCCTCGCGATGGCCCTCTCCCACGTGGCCCACGCGACCATCCGCAACCGGGGCACCACGGTCGGGTCGCTGGTCCACGCCGACGCGGCGGCCGAGATGCCGATGGTCCTGCGGCTCCTGGACGGGCACGTCGAGGTCGCGTCGGTCCGCGGGCGGCGTACGGTCCCGGCGGCCGAGCTCTTCGCCGGACCGCTCGAATCCACGCTCGCCCACGACGAGATCGCCCTCGAGGCGTTCTTCCCCGCGCTCGCGCCGCGCGCGGGCGTGGCCTTCGAGGAGGTGGCCCGCCGGCACGGCGACTACGCGCTCGTCGGCGTCGCCGCCCACGCCGTGTGCGACGGCGACACCGTCACCAGCGCCCGCCTCGGGTTCGTCTCGGTCAGCGACGTTCCCGTCGTCGTCGACGTCACCGACGCCCTCGACGACCCGGCCGGGAGGGCGCTCGCCGACCTCGAGCCCGGCGACGACATCCACGCCACCGCCGACTACCGCGCCCACCTGGTGCGGGTGCTCGCCCCGCGGGTGCTGGCGGCGGCCATCGAGCACGCCAGGAGCAACGCATGAGCGAGCAGCAGCACGACGTACGCCTCCGGGTCAACGGCTCGGTGCACGAGGTGCGGGTGCCCGCGCGGCGCCTGCTCTCCGACGCCCTGCGCCACGACTGCGGGCTCACCGGCACCCACGTCGGCTGCGAGCACGGGGTGTGCGGCGCCTGCACGGTCCTGGTGGACGGCAGGCCGACGCGTTCGTGCCTGATGCTCGCGGTCTCGGCGGTCGACGCGGAGGTCACCACCGTCGAGGGACTGACCGAGCCCGACGGGTCCCTGTCGCCGGTCCAGCAGGCGTTCTCCGACTGCCACGGCCTCCAGTGCGGCTTCTGCACGCCCGGCTTCCTCACCACCATCGCGGCCGGGCTGGAGGACAACCCCGACCCCTCCGAGGACGAGGCCCGCGAGATGGTCGCCGGCAACCTGTGCCGCTGCACCGGCTACCAGAACATCGTCAAGGCCGTGCTCCGGGCGGCCGAGATCAAGGCCGGCTCATGACCACCAAGCTCTTCGGCAGCAAGGTCGCCCGCGTCGAGGACCAGCGCTTCCTGCGCGGGCAGGGGCGCTACGTCGACGACCTGCTCCACGACGACCCTCGCCTGCTGCACGCCGCCGTGCTCCGCTCGCCCCACGCCCACGCCCGGATCACCGACATCGACGTCTCCGACGTGCTCGACGTCGAGGGCGTCGTCGCCGTCTGGACGTACGACGACCTGGCCGGGCCGATGGCCGAGCCGCTGCCGCTGCTCATCCCGCACCCCGCCCTCACCCACGGCCGCACGCAGTACGCCCTGGCCAAGGACGAGGTCAACCACGTCGGCGAGGCCATCGCGTTCGTGGTCGCCACCGACCGCTACGTCGCCGAGGACGCCGTGGCGCTGATCCGGGTGTCCTACGAGTTCCTCGAGCCGGTCGTCGGCATCCCCGCGGCCCGGGCCGCGGAGCGGCTGGTCCACCCCGACGTCCCTGGCAATGTCGGCGCCCGGCTGGAGCAGGAGAACGGCGACGCCCGCGCCGCGATCGCGGCCGCGCCCCACACCCTCAGCCTCGACCTCCGGATCGAGCGGTCCGCCTGCACACCGATGGAGGGGCGCGGCACCGTCGCGCGCTGGGACCCCGACACCGGCCGCCTGACGGTCTGGTCGTCGACGCAGACCTCGACCGGCGTCCGCGGCTGCGTCGCCGCCAAGCTCGGCCTCGACCTCGCGAAGGTCGACGTGATCACCCCCGACGTCGGTGGCGGGTTCGGCGTCAAGATCAACCACCCGTGGCCCGAGGAGCTGCTGGTCCCGCTGGCGGCGAGGACGCTGGGCCGGCCGGTGAAGTTCACCGAGGACCGCCGCGAGCACTTCATCTCCTCCGCGCACGAGCGCGCCCAGGAGCACCACGTCGAGGTCGGCTTCGACGACGACGGCCGCCTGCTCGGGCTGGACGTGGAGTTCTGGCACGACCACGGCGCCTACACGCCGTACGGGCTGATCGTCCCGATCATCACCTCCACCCAGCTCCTCGGCCCCTACAAGCCGCAGAGCTACCGCGTGGTGTTCGAGTCGCTCTACACCAACACCGTGATGGTGACGCCCTACCGCGGCGCCGGCCGTCCGCAGGGCTGCTTCGTGATGGAGCGGACGATGGACGCGATCGCGGCCTACCTCGGCAAGGACCGCGCCGAGGTCCGCAGCGTCAACTTCATCCAGCCCGACGAGTTCCCCTACGACCACGGCCTGGTCTTCCAGGACGGTCGCGAGCTGGAGTACGACTCCGGCGACTACCCGGCGTCGCTGGCCAAGCTCAAGGAGCTCGTCGGCTGGGACGAGTTCGAGGCGTTCCGCGCGGAGATGGCCGCGGAGGGACGCCGGGTCGGGATCGGCCTGGCCTGCTACGTCGAGGGCACCGGCGTCGGTCCCTACGAGGGGGCCCACGTCCACGTCGAGACCTCCGGCAAGGTCAAGGTCGCCACCGGCCTCACCACCCAGGGGCAGGGCCACCAGACCGCCTTCGCCCAGATCGTCGCCGACACGCTCGGCGTACGTTTCGAGGACGTCGAGGTCACCACCGGCGACACCCGCAGGATGCCGTACGCCGTGGGCACCTTCGCCTCGCGCGCCGCCGTGATGAGCGGGTCGGCCGTCCACCTCGCCGCGCTGCGAGCCAAGGAGAAGGCGCTGCGGATCGCCGCCGAGGCGCTGGAGGCCAACGAGGCCGACCTCGAGATAGCCGACGGCGTCGTGTCGGTCAGGGGCACCGACGCCTCGATCGACCTCGGCACGATCTCGGTGCTCTCCAACCCGCTGCGCTACGCCTTCGACGAGGCGTCCAAGGCGGCCACGCAGTTCTCCGTGGGCGACCCCGGCAAGCCGCCGGTCGCCGAGGACGACGAGCCCGGCCTGGAGGGGCGCGACTTCTACTCGCCCGAGCGCGCGACCTTCGCCTCCGGCATGCACGCCGTCATCGTCGAGACCGACCCCGACACCGCCGAGGTCAGGATCCTCAAGTACGCCGTCGTCCACGACTGCGGCCACCTCATCAACCCGATGATCGTGGAGGGCCAGATCCACGGCGGCGTCGCCCAGGGCGTCGGGGGAGCGCTCTACGAGCGGATGGCCTACGACGAGTCCGGCCAGCTGCTCAACGCCTCGTTCATGGACTTCCTGATGCCCTACGTCACCGAGGTGCCGGCGAGCATCGACATCGACCACCTCGAGACCCCCTCGCCCCTCAACCCGCTCGGCATCAAGGGTGCCGGCGAGGCCGGGGTGATCCCGTCCGCGGCGGTGTTCGCGGCCGCCATCGAGGACGCGGAGAGGATCCCCATCACCGCGATGCCGATCTCGCCGTCCGAGCTGTTCGACCTGCGCCGCGCGCACGCGGCCTCCCCAGCCTCCGAGGAGACCCCATGAAGTTCACCGGCCAGAACATCCTCCACGCGCCCGTCGACCGGGCGTGGGACGCGCTGCTCGACCCCGGCGTGCTCGTGCGGACCATCCCCGGCTGCGAGCGGCTGGAGGCCACCGGCGACAACGCCTACGCCATGACCGTCACCGCCGGCGTCGCCTCCATCAAGGGCACCTACGCCGGCTCGTGCGTGCTCGCCGAGCTGCGGGAGCGCGAGTCGCTGGTGATGAAGCTCGACGGCGCCGGCGCCCCCGGCACCATTGGCGCGACGGTCGACGTCCGGTTCACCGACGCCGGCGACGGCACCACCACCGTCTCCTACGACGCCGACGCCATCGTCGGCGGCATGATCGGCGGCGTCGGCCAGCGCATGCTCACCTCCGTGTCCCGCCGGATGGCCGGCGAGTTCTTCGGCAACGTCGACGCGGTGCTGGCCGGGGCGGCGGAGGCGCCGCCGGCCGCCGTCGCGGCGGTGCTCGCGGGGGAGGCCGGCGCCCCGGGTGCGCCGACCGTCGGCCAGGTCTTCACCGCCCCGCCGCCGGCTGTCGCCGCGGCCCCCTCCCGGCAGGACTTCCTGCTCGGCGTCGCGGTGGGGGCCGGGCTGGTCGCCATCGGCGTGCTCATCGGTCGTCGCCGATGACCGACCTGACGGTCGACTCCACGGCGAGGGACCAGGCCGACGCCGTACGCCGTCGCGAGGTCTCGGCCCGCGAGCTGCTCGAGCTGCACCTCGCCCGGATCGCCGAGCGCAACCCCGACCTCAACGCCATCGTCTCCCTCGACGAGGAACGGGCCCGGGCAGGCGCCGCGGCGGCCGACGAGGCGCTGGTCTCCGGCGCCGAGGTGGGCCCGCTGCACGGTCTCCCGTTCGCCTTCAAGGACACCCACGCGGTCGCGGGCTGGCGCACGACCTACGGCTCCCCGCTGTTCGCCGACCACGTGCCCGAGCAGGACGAGCTCGTCGTCGAGCGCGTACGCCGCGCGGGCGTGGTGACGATCGGCAAGACCAACGTGCCGGAGTTCGCCGCCGGCTCGCACACGTTCAACCGCGTCTTCGGCACGACGCTCAACCCCGTCGACCCGCGGTACTCCGCGGGCGGCTCCAGCGGGGGAGCGGCCTGCGCGCTGGCCACCGGGATGGTGCCGCTGGCGGAGGGGTCCGACATGGGGGGCTCCCTGCGCAACCCCGCGTCGTTCTGCGGGGTCGTGGGCATGCGTCCCTCGCTCGGACGGGTCCCGGAGTGGCCGCTCTACAACCAGTGGGAGTCGACCTCGGTCGCCGGCCCGATGGGCCGCGACGTCGGGGACGTCGCGCTGCTGCTGTCCGTGCTCGCCGGTCCCGATTCACGCGCCCCGCTCGCCCTCGGCGACCCCGGCCCCGCCTTCGCCCCACCGGTGTCCGGGACCCTCGACGGCCTCCGCGTGGCGCTGAGCACCGACCTCGGCGGGGCCTTCGAGGTCGACCACCGGGTGGCCGCCGTGGTGGAGGCGGCGGGCGGCACGCTCGCCCACCACGGCGCGCGCGTGACGGCCGCGCACCCCGACCTGGGCCTGGCCGACGACACCTTCCGCACCCTGCGCGCCTGGCACTTCCAGGCCAAGCTCGGCGACCTCCTGCGCGCGCACCCCGACGACTTCAAGGCGTCGCTCGCCGACAACATCCGGCTCGGCGAGGGCCTGACCGGCGCCGACGTCGCCCGCGGCTACACCCAGCGCACCGCGCTGGCCGAGACGATGCGGCTCTTCTTCGCCGACCACGACGTCCTGGTCCTGCCGGTCTCCCAGGTGCCGCCGTTCCCGGCGGACCAGGAGTTCCCCGCCGAGATCAACGGCCGGCCGATGGAGACCTACCTCGACTGGATGCGCTCGGCCTACTTCATCACCGTCACCGGCTGCCCCGCGATCTCGCTGCCGGCCGGGCACACGCCCGAGGGCCTGCCGGTGGGCATCCAGGTCGTCGCCCCGCACGGCGCCGACCGGCGGCTGCTGGAGGTCGCCGCGGCCTTCGAGCAGGTGGCGGGCTGAGGGTGTCAACTCCTGCCAGCGTGAATGCCTCCCGTCGGCAGGTTGTGCCGTGGTCGACCCGACTCGGACACCGTTGAATCGTCCCATGGCGCACCCCGCGACCCGGCGCATCCGGATCGGCATCGACACCGGAGGCACGTTCACCGACGTGGTCGCCTTCGACTCCTCGAGCGGCCGCACGGTCACCACCAAGACCCCGTCCACGCCCGGCAACCCGGCCGACGGTTTCCTCGCCGGCATCGACAAGGTGCTCGGCCTCCTCGAGGGGACGTCGTACGACGACGTGGCGGCCGTGTCGCACGGCACCACCGTCGCGACCAACCAGCTCCTCGAGGGCAAGGTCGACGCGCTCGGCTACATCACCACCGAGGGCTACGAGGCGATGCTCGAGATCGCCCGGCAGAGCGTCCCCGACGGCTACGGCAACTCCTACTTCTGGGTCAAGCCCGACCGCATCGTGCCGCGGCACCTGGTCCGCGGCGTCGGCGGACGGCTCGACTTCACCGGCGCCGAGGTGCGGCCCTTCGACGAGGAGGGCGCCCGCGCGGCGGCCCGCTGGTTCCGCGAGCGGGGCATCGACACGATCGGCGTCTGCTTCCTGCACGCCTACGCCAACCCCGACCACGAGGAGCGGATGCGCGCGGTCCTCGCCGAGGAGCACCCGGACGCGGTCGTCAGCGTGAGCAGCGAGGTGCTGCGCGAGTACCGCGAGTACGAGCGCGCGATGACCACCCTGGTCGACGCGGCCGTCAAGCCGCGGCTGTCCCGCTACGTCACCAACATCAAGACCCGCCTGGAGTCGGGCGCCGGCCGGTCGGTGCCGTTCTACGTGATGAAGTCCAACGGCGGGGTGCTGTCCGCCGACGAGGTCGTGCACCAGCCGATCACCACGGTGCTCTCCGGCCCGGCGGCCGGCGCGCTCGGCGCGGCGCTGATCGCCCAGGTCGCCGGCTTCGACCGGGTGCTCACCAGCGACGGCGGCGGCACCTCCACCGACGTCAGCGTCGTCATCGACGGCGAGCCCACCCTCACCACCGAGGGCAGCGTCGGCGTCTACCCGAGCAAGATCCCGATGATCGACGTCGTCACCGTCGGCGCGGGCGGCGGCTCGATCGCGCACCTCTCGCCCGAGGGCACCCTCAAGGTGGGTCCCCAGTCGGCCGGCGCCGACCCGGGCCCGCTCTGCTACGCCAAGGGCGGCACCGACGTCACCATCACCGACGCCCACGTCGTGCTCGGCCGGATCCCGCCCCACCTGCTCGGTGGCGAGATCCCGCTCGACGTGGCCGCCGCGCGTGCCGGCGTCGAGGAGCTCGCCGCCCGGCTGGGCCTGAGCCCCGAGGCCTGCGCCGTCGGCGTCCTGGAGATCTCCGCCTGGAACCAGGCCAATGCGCTGCGCCAGGTGACCGTCAAGCGCGGCCTCGACGTCCGGGACTTCACCCTGACCACGTTCGGCGGCTCCGGCTCGCTGCTGCTGTGCCGCCTGATGGACGTCCTCGGCGTCCCGACCGTCCTGGTCCCGCCCAACCCCGGCAACGTCTCGGCGTACGGCCTGCTCACCGTGGACGTGAAGAACGACTACGTGCAGACCCACGTCGCGCTCCACGAGCAGCTCGACGCCCCGCGCGTCTCGGAGGTGTACGACGCCCTGACGACGCAGGCGGCCAAGGCGCTGTCCACCGAGGGCTTCACCGAGGACCAGCACGTGTTCGCACGGACCGCCGACCTGCGCTACTTCGGCCAGGCCTTCGAGGTCCGGGTGCCGGTGCCGGAGGGCGACCTCGACGCGGCCGCACTCGATCGGGTGGCGGAGCACTTCCACGCCGAGCACCGGGCCCTCTACGGCTACGACTTCTCCGGGGACCCCACCCAGCAGGTCGAGTGGGTCAACCTCCGGGTGTCGGGCATCGGGCCGATCCAGCGGCCGGAGATCCGCCGGCACACCGGCGGCGGCGACGTGGCCGGCGCGTCCCGCGGCACTCGCCCGGTCTGCTTCGCCCCCGACGACGGGTTCGTCGAGACACCGCTGCTGTGGCGCACCGACCTCGCCGCCGGCACGGTCGTCGAGGGTCCGGCGATCATCGAGGAGTTCGGCTCCACCGTGCCGCTGCACCCCGGGTTCACCGCCCGCGTCGACGAGTTCGCCAACATCATCGTGACGAAGGGAGGCCCGGCATGAGCCGCCGCGCGCCCACCCAGTTCCCCTACGGCTTCCTCACCGACGACCGCGGCGCGTCCGCCGACCCGGTGCTGGTGGAGATCGTCCAGGGCTCCCTGGCCAGCGTCGAGATGGAGGTCGAGACCGCCATCGGCCGCACCAGCCGGAGCCCGATGATCCGCGACGCCCACGACTTCCGGGCCGGCATCCACGACCGGCTGCTGCGCAAGCTCACCGGGCGCTCCTACTCCGCGCTCGTCCACCCCGTCGCCCGCGACTTCCCGATCGAGGAGATGCGGGAGGGCGACGTCTTCTTCCACAACGACGTCTACCGCTCCGAGGGTGGGATCGGGCACCTGCCGGACCTGTGCGTGACGGTGCCGGTGTTCAGCGGGGGCAAGGTCGTCGCGTTCGTCCAGGCCTTCGGCCACCACGACGACATCGGTGGCGCCGTGCCCGGCTCGATGCCCAGCGCCGCGACGAGCGTCTTCGAGGAGGGACTGATGGTCCCGCCGATCCGGCTGTGGGACGCCGGCGTCCCCAACCGGGCGGCCCTGTCGATCATGACCCGCAACTCCCGGATGCCCGAGTCGCTGGCCGCCGACCTCGACGCCGAGTGCTCGGCGTGCCTGATGGGCGCGCGACGGCTCGGTGAGCTCTTCGACCGCTACGGCGTGGAGACCGTCGAGCGCTGCTTCGACGCGATCCTCGAGCGCACCACCGCGACGTACCGCCGCGAGATCCTCGCCAAGATCCCCATCGGCTCGTGGACCTGGGAGGACTACGCCGAGCACGACGGGGTCGACGAGCCGATGCTCCACACCCAGCGGATCACGCTCACCCGCACGCCGGCGGACGACCCCGAGGGCGAGCGGCTGGTGCTCGACTTCGACGGCACGGGTCCACAGGCCAAGGGCCCGATCAACCACTGCGGCGACTACAGCGACGGCGTCTTCCTCAAGAAGTGGCTCGCCCCGATCCTGCGCAACCTCGCGGACACCCCCGAGCGGATGGCCGAGCTCGACGTCAACGAGGGGATCGTGCCGCTCATCGAGATGCGGTTCCCCGAGCCCGGCACGCTGCTCACGCCGGTCTTCCCGGCGCCGACCAACGCCCGCACCTTCGTCATCCTGCGGCTGCTCGGCGTGCTGGCCGGCGTGGTCGCCAAGGCCGTCGACGGCAGGATGCCGGCCGACCAGGAGACTATCCGCTACACCGGCGTCTACGGCGAGGACCGCGAGGGCCGGCCCTACCTGATGCGCGAGGTGCTGGGCGGTGGCTCGGGCGGTCGCTACTACGCCGACGGCGAGGACACCATCCACGTCGTCCCGGACTCGAGGAACCTGCCGAGCGAGTTCACCGAGTCCCGCTTCCCGTTCCTCGTCGAGTCCCTGTCGCTGGCCGTCGACTCCGGCGGTGCGGGGGAGTTCCGGGGCGGGCTGGGCTACGAGAAGCACGTCCGGATGCTCAAGGACGCCCACTTCATGTCCATCGCCGACCGGTCGATCCTGTCCTGCTGGGGCGTGCGCGGCGGCAAGGCCGGGGCGCCGTTCCAGGTGACCGTCGACCCCGGCGGGCCCCACGAGCGCGAGGTCGACGCGCTCGCCGACGCCGAGCCGGTGAAGGCCGGCGAGGTCATCCGGATCCGTACGACGGGTGGTGGCGGCTGGGGCGACCCGCTGCGTCGCGACCCCGCCCTGGTGGTCCGCGACGTCGTCTGGCGCAAGGTCTCCGCCGAGGCCGCACTGGCGTCGTACGGCGTGGTGCTGACCGGATCCCTGGACGCCGACGACCTGTCGTACGACGCCGACGCGACCGCCGCCGAGCGGGCAGGCCGGGCCCCCTGGAGCGGTGACGACGCCTTCTTCGACCGCGGCGCGGGCTACGCCGCGCTGGCCGGCGGGGCCACGCACGCCGAGGTCGACACGCTGGCCTGAGGGCCTGCGATCATGCGGCGGGTGAGTGACCCGACGACGTACGCCGACCTCGCCGACGCCGCGTGGCGCTGGGTCCTGGACCAGGTCCGCTGGGACGACGGTCCCTGGATCCCCGAGACCGTGCCGGACGACGGCGGGCCGCCGGACGAGCGCGACGGCATGCACAGCGGCATCGGCGGGCTCGCCCACGTGCTCGCCGAGGTGCGGCTCGCCCGGGAGTGGAGCCCCGAGGAGACCGAGCTGGCCGCTGCCGTCGCGACCCGCGTCGCGGGCGGTCTCGGCACGACCACGGAGTACTCCTACTTCGACGGGCTGGTCAGCGACATCGGTGTGCTGACCGCCCTGGGCGCCGGAGGCGCCGACGTCGCCGTGGCGCGGCTCGCCGAGCTCTGCGCGGATGACGGGTGGGAGCAGGGGCTCCTCGACGTGCCGCCCTTCGCCCCCCACAGCCGCATCAACGACGCCACCCTGGGCACGGCGGGCAACCTGCTCGGAGCCCTGTGGGCCGGGCGGCACGGGGTGCCCGGCGCGCGGGACCTCGCGCACCGGGCGGCGGACGTCCTCCTGGCCGAGGCCGAGCCGACGGGTGGAGGCACCACCTGGCGCTTCGTGCCCCGTCGCTTCCTCGACGCCGTCCCGGCCGAGCGGCGGCGGGAGATGCCCAACTGGTCGCACGGGCTGGCCGGGATCGCCGCGGCCCTCGCGGTCGCGGGCAGCGAGCTGGACCGGCCCGACCTCGTCGAGGCGGCCCGCAGCGGGGCCGAGCACCTCGTGACCCTCGGCGACACCAGCGGCGGCGGGTTCGTGGTGCCGCGCGGCGTCCCGCCCGTGCCCGGCTACGACGAGGTGACCTTCACCTGGTGCCACGGGCCGACCGGCACGGCGGGGCTCTTCACCGCTCTGGAGCACGCCGGCGTCGACGAGGTCGCGGGGGAGACGCCGTCGCAGTGGCACCGGCGCTGCCTGCACAGCGTGCGCACCTCCGGGGTGCCCGACCGCCTCCGCCCCGGCTTCTGGGACAACGACGGCCGCTGCTGCGGCACCGCCGGCGTGGGTGAGGTGTTCCTCGACGCCTGGCAGCGCGACGGCCGCGACGACGACCTGGCGTTCGCGGTGCGGCTCGCCGACGCCCTGGTGGCCCGGGCGGTCCCGGACGGTCCCGGTGCGTGCTGGCGCTTCGTCGAGCACCGGCGGGAGGACCCGCTCCTGCCGCCCGGGGTGGGCTGGATGCAGGGTGCGGCGGGCATCGCCGCCCACCTGTTCCGAACGGCGCGGGTGCTGCGCGACGGACGCGCGGCGCCCGCGGTGGCGCGGCTCGACACGTGGTGGGGCGTGCCGCGCCGGGACGGCTGACACGCTCCGGCACGGGTGATGTGCTTTGGCAACAAGTGCCATCCGGGACGCCGTTGGTTGACCGTTGTTGGTGGTGCCCGACCGCCGCGCGCGCGACTAGGTTCGTCGACATGTTGGTCCTCCTCGCACTGGGCGGCAACGCCATGACCAACGCCGAGGGGCGGGCGCGTCCCGAGGACCAGATCGCGGCCGCCGAGGTGGCGATGGAGGCTGTCGCCGAGCTGGTCGCCAGCGGCGCGGACGTGGTCATCACCCACGGCAACGGCCCCCAGGTCGGCAACCTCCTGGTCAAGAACGAGCTGGCCGCCGCGGTCGTCCCGCCGGTCCCGCTCGACTGGTGCGGCGCGCAGACCCAGGGCACGCTCGGATTCGTCCTGATGAACGCCCTCGACGCGGCCCTGTCCCGGCGTGGCATCACGCGTCCCTGCGCCACCGTCGTGACCCGCACCCTGGTCGACGCGGACGACCCCGGCTTCGCGCGCCCCACCAAGCCCATCGGCCGCTACGTCAGCGCCGACGAGGCGACGCCGATGATCGAGCACGGCGAGACCTGGGAGGACCGCGGCGAGCGGGGCTGGCGGCGGGTGGTCGCCTCCCCGGAGCCGCTCGAGGTCCTCGACGCGCCGGCCGCCCAGGCCCTCCTCGCGGCCGGCTACGTGGTCGTCGCCAACGGCGGCGGCGGCATCCCCACCGTCCGCGAGGCCGACGGCACCCTGCGCGGCGTCGAGGCCGTCATCGACAAGGACCTCGGCGCCGCCCTGCTCGCCCGCGCGCTCGACGCCGACGTGCTCGTCATCGCCACCGACGTGCCGCAGGCGGTCCTGGCCTTCGGCACCCCGGAGGCCGAGCCGATCGGCAGGGTCACCGTCGGGCAGCTGCGCGCGTACGGCGAGCGGGGGGAGTTCGCCTCCGGCTCCATGGGGCCCAAGGTCGATGCCGCCTGCCGGTTCGTCGAGGCCACCGGCCGCACGTCCGTCATCACCGACCTCACCAGCATCGTCGCCGCCGTCCACGGCGGTGCGGGCACCGTCGTCGTACCCACCTGAAAGGAACGCCCATGCCCAGCGCCATCGAAGTCCGCAAGGTCCCCATCCACTCCGTCGCCGACGCCTCCGAGCTCGCGAGGCTCATCGACGACGGGGTGATGGCCGCCGACCGCGTGATCGCCATCATCGGCAAGACCGAGGGCAACGGCGGTGTCAACGACTACACCCGCATCATCGCCGACCGGGCCTTCCGCGAGGTCCTGGTCGAGAAGGGGGCCGACCCCGACGCGGTGAAGCAGGTCCCCATCGTGTGGTCCGGCGGCACCGACGGGGTCATCAGCCCGCACGCCACGATCTTCGCCACCACCGACGCCGAGCCGACCGACGAGCCGCGCCTGACCGTCGGGTTCGCGATGAGCGAGGTGCTCGCCCCCGAGGACATCGGCCGGACCGCGATGGTCACCAAGGTCGCCGACGCGGTGAGGGTGGCGATGGAGCGGGCCGGGATCTCCGACCCCGCCGACGTGCACTACGTGCAGACCAAGACCCCGCTGCTCACGATCCACACCATCCGCGACGCCAAGTCGCGCGGCAAGACGGTGTGGACCGAGCACACCCACGAGTCGATGGACCTCTCCAACGGCTGCACCGCGCTGGGCATCGCCGTGGCGCTGGGCGAGATCGAGATGCCGACCGACGAGGACGTCATGCACGACCGGTCGCTCTTCTCCTCGGTGGCCTCCTGCTCCTCGGGCGTCGAGCTCGACCAGGCGCAGGTCGTCGTGGTCGGCAACGCGACCGGCGTGGGCGGCCGCTACCGGATCGGCCACTCGGTGATGAAGGACGCCCTCGACCAGGACGGGCTCTGGGAGGCCATCCGCGACGCCGGCCTCGAGCTGCCCGAGCGGCCCCACCACACCGACCTCGACGGCCGCCTGGTCAACCTCTTCCTCAAGTGCGAGGCGTCCCAGGACGGCGAGGTGCGGGGTCGGCGCAACGCGATGCTGGACGACTCCGACGTCCACTGGCACCGGCAGATCAAGGCGTGCGTCGGCGGCGTGACCGCCGCCGTGACGGGCGACCCGGCGGTCTTCGTGTCCGTCTCCGCGGCCCACCAGGGTCCCGACGGCGGCGGCCCGGTGGCCGCGATCGTCGACCTGGGCTGACCCGAGCAGGACGTTCCGCCGGCACCGGACGCCGAGGCGGTGCTCAGGTGTCGGCGGGATGCGTCAGGATGGCGCCATGCGCGTGCTGATCGCGCCGGACAAGTTCTCCGGCACCCTGACCGCGGTCGAGGCCGCGGAGGCCATCGCGACCGGCTGGGCCCGGCAGGCGCCCGACGACGTGCTCGACCTGGCCCCGATGGCCGACGGCGGCCCCGGGTTCGTCGACGTGCTGCACGCGGCCCTGGGCGGCGAGCTGCTCGCCGTGACGGTCGAGGCACCGCACGGAGAGCGCGTCCCGGCGACCATCCTGGCCGTCGACGACGTGGCCTACGTCGAGAGCGCGCAGGCCGTCGGCCTGCACCTGGTCGAGGGCGGCGTGGAGTTCGCCAGCAGCAACGGCGTCGGCGAGCTCGTGCTCGCCGCCGTGGAGGCGGGCGCCACCACGGTCGTGGTCGGCCTCGGTGGCTCCGGCACCAACGACGGCGGCGCCGGCGTGCTGGCCGCCCTCGGTGCGCGCTCCGACGGGATCCTCGACAGCGGCGCCATCGCCCTGGACACCGTGACCACCGTCGACCTCGCCCCCGCACGCGAGCGGCTCGCCGGCGTCACGCTGGTCGCCGCCACCGACATCGACATCCCGCTGACCGGGCTCTTCGGCACCACCAAGTCCTTCGGCGCCCAGAAGGGGATCCCCGAGGAGCAGGTGGCCGAGGTCGACGGCTGGCTGGAGGCGTTCGCGGCCGCCACCGACCGGCGTACGTCGCTGGACAAGGGCGCCGGGGCCGCCGGCGGCATCGGCTACGCGCTGCTGGCCCTCGGCGCCACCCGGCAGCCCGGCATCGCCCTCGTCGCCGAGCACGTCCGGCTCGCCGAGCGCGCCCGCAAGGCCGACCTGGTCATCACCGGCGAGGGCGCCTTCGACTTCTCCAGCCGCTCCGGCAAGGTGCCGTACGGCGTGGCGGAGGTCGCCGCGGACGCGCTGCGTCCGTGCGTGGCGCTGGCCGGGCAGGTGCTCGTCGGCGCCCGGGAGATGCGCGCGCTGGGCATCGAGTCGGCCTACTCGCTGGTCGACCTGGTGGGGGAGGAGCGGGCCTTCGGCGACCCGTCGGGCGCGCTGAGCGACCTCGCCGCGCGGGTCGCGCGCACCTGGTCCCGCTGACGGCCGTCGGGCGGGTGGAATAACCCGGCATGTGCGACCATTGGACCGGTACCACCCTCGACAGACGATGGAGCAGCAGATGACCGAGCAGGTCGACACGACCACTGACCGCCGCACCGACCAGATCAACCTGAGCGATGTCGCCGCCGCCAAGGTCAAGAGCCTCCTCGAGCAGGAGGGTCGCGACGACCTCGCCCTGCGCATCTCCGTCCAGCCCGGTGGCTGCTCGGGCCTGCGCTACCAGCTCTTCTTCGACGAGCGCACCCTCGACGGCGACGTCACCACCGACTTCGACGGCGTGACCGTGGTCGTCGACCGGATGAGCGTCCCCTACCTCAACGGCGCGATGATCGACTTCGTGGACAGCATCGAGAAGCAGGGCTTCACGATCGACAACCCCAACGCCACCGGCTCCTGCGCCTGCGGCGACTCGTTCCACTGATCGAGGCCGCGCCGCCTCGAGCAGCACGAAGGGCCCCTGCCGACCGGCAGGGGCCCTTCGTCGTGCGTGCGGCTACTTCCCGTAGAGCGCCTCGGCCAGCCGGGCGGCGGCCTCGCTGACCCGGATGTCGCGCTTGGCGACCTCGGCGGGGTAGTCCTCGTAGCGGATGCTGGGCGGACCCTGCACGGCCGCCCGGGCGGCCCGCTCGAGACGCAGGTTGTGGCTGGTGGCACGGCAGTCGTCGGCCATCTCGGCGGTGCTCGCGAGCTCGGCGTGCGTGAGGCGGGAGGCGCCATCGGTTGATGTCATGTCACCGACGCTAGGGGCTACCGCGGGGTATCCCCAGCAGTACCGGGAGGTAGTGTTCCCGCGTGCCTCTGCTGATCGCCGGATCCATCGCGACCGACCATCTGATGTCCTTCCCGGGGAAGTTCTCCGACAGCCTCGTCGTCGACCAGCTCGACAAGCTCTCGGTGTCCTTCCTGGTCGAGGAGCTGGAGGTACGCCGCGGAGGGTGCGCGGCCAACATCTGCTTCGGCCTCGGCAACCTGGGCCTGCGGCCCGTGCTGGTGGGCGCGGTCGGCGAGGACTTCGCCGAGTACCGCTCCTGGCTGGAGCGGCACAACGTCGACTGCACCGCGGTCCACACCTCCGAGACCCGGCACACGGCGCGCTTCGTGTGCACCAACGACGCCGCCCACGCGCAGATCGCCTCCTTCTACGCCGGTGCGATGAGCGAGGCCCGCGAGATCGAGCTCAAGCCGATCGTCGACCGCGTCGGCACCCCCGACTACGTCCTCATCGGCCCGGACGACCCGCAGGGGATGCTCCGCCACACCGACGAGTGCCGCCAGCGCGGCTACAAGTTCGTCGCCGACCCGTCCCAGCAGCTCGCGTTCGGCGACGGCGAGCTGATCCGGCCGCTGATCGACGGCGCCGAGATCCTGTTCTCCAACGAGTACGAGGCCAGCCTGATCACCCAGAAGACCGGCTGGTCGCCGCAGGAGGTCCTCGACCGCGTCGGCACCTGGGTCGTCACGCTGGGCTCCGAGGGGGTCCGGATCGACCGCGCGGGCGAGGAGTCGATCACCGTCGCCGCCGTCCCGGAGATCAAGAAGGTCGAGCCCACCGGCGTGGGCGACGCCTTCCGCGCCGGCTTCCTGGCCGCGCTCGACTGGGGCCTCTCGCTGGAGCGCGCCGCCCAGCTCGGCTGCCTGCTCGCGGTCCACGTCGTCGAGCAGGTCGGCACGCAGGAGTACACGCTGTCGCGCGCCGGGTTCCTGCGGCGCCTGGAGGCGACCTACGGCCCCGACGCCGTCGCCGACGTCGAGCCCCACCTCAAGACGCTGCACCCCTGACGCGCCTCACGAGATAGCGCGGCGCGCCGTCGTCGGCGACGTCCTCGCCCACGTACTCCTGCTCCCGCATCCGGCACCACGCCGGTACGTCGGCGCGCGCGGCCGGGTCGTGGGCGACGACGCCGATCACCCGGCCCGGCTCGACGTCGGCCAGGTGCCGGGCCAGCTCGATGATCGGCATCGGGCAGCGCAGGTCGCGGCAGTCGAGCTCCAGGTCCACCGAGGTCCCGCGGCCGCTCACAGGCCCACCCGGGCCCGGAGCTCCCGCACCACGTCCGGGAGTGCGTCGCAGAAGGCGTCGACCTGGGCACGCGTGGCGTCCCGCTGCAGGGAGAGCCGCACGTTGCCGTGGGTGAGCACGCCCATGGCCTCCAGCACGTGGCTCGGCGCCAGCGTGGAGGAGGTGCAGGCCGACCCGCTGGCGATCCCGAAGCCGCGACGGTCGAGCTCGTGCACGAGCGCCTCGCCGTCGAGGTAGAGGCAGGAGAAGGTCACGAGGTGGGGGAGCCGGACGTCGGGGTCGCCGACCACCTCCACGTCCGGGACCTCGGCGGCGACCCTGCGGCGTACGACGTCGACGAGCGCGTGGTGGCGCGGGTTGACCTCGTCGCGCTCGGCCACCACCGCCTGCAGGGCCGCGGCGGCGGCCAGCGCCGCGGGCACGTTCTCGAAGCCGGCGGTGCGCTCGTCGACCCGGTCGTCGCCGGGGAAGGGGTTGCGCCAGCGGGCGCCCTTGCGGACCAGCAGCACGCCGACCCCCGCCGGGCCGCCCCACTTGTGGGCCGAGCCGGCCGCCACCGCCCACCCGTCGGGGAGGGGGAGCCTGCCCATCGAGGCGCAGGCGTCGGTGAACAGGGGTACGCCGTCCGACAGCTCGAGGGCGCCGACGTCCTGCAGCGTGCCGACCTCGTGGTTGGCGGTCTGGAGCGCGACGACGGCGACGTCGTGGCCCGTCGCGGCCCCGACGACGTCGTGGGCGTCGGCCCGTCCCTGGCCGTCGACCGGGACGGACAGCCCTCGGGCTCCCCACTCGACGGCGTGCAGCACCGCCGAGTGCTCGACGGCGGAGTGCACCACCAGGTCGCCGCGGCGGGAGCCGCGCACCAGGCCCAGGAGGCCGCGGTGGACCGCGTCGGTGCCGCTGGAGGTGAAGGTGACCTCGTCGGGGCGTACGCCGAGGGCGGCGGCCGTGGCCTCGCGGGCGTTGTCGAGGAGCAGGCGGGCGTTGCGCGCGTTGCCGTGCAGCCGCCGCGGGTCGGCGTACCCCCGGTCCAGGGCCGCCAGGAGCACCTCGCGCGCAGCCGGGTGCAGCGTGGTGGAGGACGCCGCGTCGAGGTCGACGGGCCGGTCGCCGGCCGGCCCACCGGGGCCGGCGGTGGACGCGTTGCTCACGCACCGAACCTAGACCATGGCGACGGAGGGGCAGGTGTGCGCGTCGACACCCCACCCGCCCCACCCATGTGCACGGATTGGCGATAGGGTTCGTCCAGTCGAGACTGACCGAAAGAGAGGCTCGTTCGTGGGTCTGCAACTTCCCAAGCGTGCAGCCGTGCCCGTGCGTCGGGTCGCGTCCGGTGTGCTCGTGGTCGCCACGCTGATGTTCCTCAGCGCGTGCGGCGGCGACGCCGCCGACGCCGACCAGATCGCCCGGCTGGCGATGCCGGAGCCGATCACCGAGACCGGCACCGCGACCTACGACCTCTGGCGCTGGTCGTGGCTCGCCGCCATGGTCACCGGCGTCATCGTCTGGGGCCTCATCCTCTGGGTGGTCGTGCGCTACCGCCGCCGCAACGACGACGAGATCCCCGTGCAGACGCGCTACAACCTGCCGCTCGAGATCTTCTACACGATCGCCCCGATCATGATGGTGATCGTCTTCTTCTACTGGACCGTCAAGGTGCAGGACGAGGCGATCGCGCTCGAGCCCGAGCCCGACACCGTCATCGACGTGGTCGGCCAGCAGTGGTCGTGGACCTTCAACTACACCGAGCAGGGCGAGGGCGGCGCGACGCCGTACACCTCCGGCACCGCGTCCCAGATCCCCACGCTGGTGCTCCCCGTCGACCGGTCGGTCCAGTTCAACCTCCACTCGCCGGACGTGATCCACAACTTCGGCGTCCCCGCGTTCCTGATGAAGATGGACGTCATCCCGGGCCGGGTCAACAAGTTCCAGGTCACCCCGACCACCGAGGGTGACTACATGGGCAAGTGCTTCGAGCTCTGCGGCACCTACCACTCGCGGATGCTCTTCAACGTCAAGGTGGTCAGCCAGGCCGACTACGACGCCTACCTTGCCGACCTGGCCGACCAGGGCTGGGTCGCCGACGAGCCCCTCCTGGGCGGTTCGGACGCCACCACGCAGGCCGGCCTCGACGAGGACGACGACCAGGAAGGGAGCCAGGAGTGACCGCCACCGCGACCCCCGGCACCGCCACCACCACGCCCGGCCCCAAGCGGACACTCGGCCAGCAGCTGGTCCGGATCATGACCACGACCGATCACAAGCTGATCGGCAAGATGTACCTGATCACCTCGTTCGCGTGGTTCATGATCGGCGGCCTGATGGCCATGCTGATCCGCTCGGAGCTCGCGTTCCCGGGCCAGCAGGTCGTCAACGACGAGCTCTACAACCAGCTCTTCACGATGCACGGCACGATCATGCTGCTGCTGTTCGCGACGCCGCTGTTCTTCGGCTTCGCCAACGTGATCATGCCGCTGCAGATCGGTGCGCCCGACGTGGCGTTCCCGCGCCTCAACATGTTCAGCTACTGGCTGTTCCTCTTCGGCGGCCTGATCGCCGCCTCCGGCTTCCTGACCCCGTCGGGTGCCGCGAGCTTCGGCTGGTTCGCCTACACGCCGCTCTCCGACGGCGTCCGCTCGCCGGGCGTCGGTGGCGACCTGTGGATCATGGGCCTGTGGATGGCCGGTCTCGGCACCATCCTCGGTGCGGTCAACTTCATCACCACCATCATCTGCATGCGCGCCCCCGGCATGACGATGTTCCGGATGCCCATCTTCGTGTGGAACGCCCTGATCACGTCGCTGCTCGTGCTGATCGCCTTCCCGATCCTGGCCGGTGCGCTGCTCTCGCTCGAGGCCGACCGCCTCCTCGGGGCGCACGTGTTCGACCCGTCCCACGGCGGACCGATCCTGTGGCAGCACCTGTTCTGGTTCTTCGGCCACCCGGAGGTCTACATCATCGCGCTGCCGTTCTTCGGCATCGTGTCGGAGATCCTGCCGGTCTTCAGCCGCAAGCCGCTGTTCGGCTACGTCGGCCTGGTCGGCGCCACGCTCGGCATCGCGATCCTCTCGGTCGCCGTCTGGGCGCACCACATGTTCGTCACCGGCGCGGTGGACCTGCCGTTCTTCTCCGGCATGACCTTCCTGATCGCGGTGCCCACCGGAGTGAAGTTCTTCAACTGGATCGGCACGATGTGGGGCGGATCCCTGTCCTTCGACACCCCGATGCTGTGGTCGATCGGCTTCCTCACCACCTTCCTCTTCGGTGGCCTCACGGGCGTCATCCTGGCCAGCCCGCCGCTGGACTTCCACGTGTCCGACTCCTACTTCGTGGTGGCGCACTTCCACTACGTGGTCTTCGGCACCGTGGTGTTCGCGATGTTCGCCGGCTTCTACTTCTGGTGGCCCAAGATGACCGGCCGGATGCTCGACGAGCGGCTCGGCAAGGCGCACTTCTGGCTGCTGTTCGTCGGCTTCCACACCACCTTCCTCGTCCAGCACTGGCTGGGTGTCGAGGGCATGCCGCGCCGCTACGCCGACTACCTCCCCGAGGACGGCTTCACCACCCTCAACCAGGTGTCGACCATCGGCGCCTTCCTGCTGGGTGCCTCGACGCTGCCGTTCCTCTACAACGTCTACGTCTCGGCCCGCGGGCCGAAGGTCGAGGTGGACGACCCGTGGGGCTGGGGCCGCTCGCTCGAGTGGGCCACCAGCAGCCCGCCGCCGCGCCACAACTTCCACACCCTCCCGCGGATCCGCTCGGAGTCCCCGGCCTTCGACCTGCACCACCCCGAGATCGCGATGCTCGAGCTCGCCGAGAACGAGGCCGAGCGCCGCGGTGAGCCGGCGGACGCCCCCGAGGTGGACGGCCGCGAGGAGATGCTGCGCCAGCGCGTCAGCGACGACGACACCACCGAAGGAGACGCCCGGTGAAGGCTGAGTCCTGGATCTTCATCATCACCACGATCTTCTTCGTGCTGGTGACGCCGGCCTACTGGTTCATCACCGGTGACTGGACGGGCACGTCCGCGCTGACGATGACCACGCTGCTGACGCTGATGGTCGCCCTCTACCTCGGCTTCCACGCGGCCCGGATGGACCCGCGTCCCGAGGACCGCAAGGACGGCGAGATCGCCGACGGCGCCGGCGAGCTGGGCTTCTTCCCGCCCTACTCGTGGTGGCCGCTGTGGACCGCGCTGACCCTGGCGGTCTGTGTCTACGGCATCGCGATGGGCGCCTGGTGGCTCTTCATCATCGGCGGGGCGGCGGGAGCCATCACCCTGTGCGGCTTCGTCTTCGAGTACTACCGCGGCGAGCACGCTCACTGATTCTCCCCGTCCGGGCGGGCGCGGTTACTCTGGAGAAGACCTGGCACCACGTCTCTGGGGGAAAGCACGCGCATGCCTGCTCAGGCCCGATCCACCACGCCGTCCGTACGTCGCCTCGGCACCGCGCTGTCCGCGGTGCTGCTGAGCGGGTCCCTGGCGGCCTGCAGCGCCACTTCCGGCGAGCCCGAGGCGGCGCCGGGGGAGCGGTCCACCACGGTGGCCGAGAAGGCCGTCCCGGTGCGCTTCGACCTCGACGCCCGCGACCGCTCCTCGGTCCCCATCGGTGAGCCCGTGGAGCTGACGGTCGAGGACGGCGACCTCGAGGACGTGGTGGTCGCGGCCGCCGACGGCACCCGGCTCGAGGGCCGGGTCAAGGGCGGCTCGTGGCAGTCCACGGGGCGGCTGGAGCCGGGCACCGACTACGTCGCTCGTGCCCGCGCCACCCGGTCCGACGGCGAGACCGTCAACCGGTCCGTGCGCTTCCACACCCAGGACCTGACCCTGGACGAGCAGACCTACGCCTCCGTCGCCCCGCTCGCGGGCGAGACCGTCGGGGTGGGCATGCCGGTCGTGGTGAGCTTCGACCTGCCCGTGACCGACAAGGCCGCCTTCGAGCGGCACATGAAGGTCACCAGCACGCCCGCCCAGCCCGGCTCGTGGCACTGGATCAGTGACACCGAGGTGCACTTCCGCCCGCGCACCTACTGGCAGGCCGGCACCGAGGTGTCGGTGGACATCGACGTCAACTCGATCCCCGCCGGCAACGGCATCTACGGCCAGGAGAGCCGCACCGTCGACTTCCAGGTCGGTGACGCGCACGTCTACAAGGTCAACGCGGCCACGCACCAGATGCAGGTCTTCTCCAACGGCACGCTGCTGCGGACCATCCCGGTGACGACGGGCAAGCCCGGCTTCACCACCCGGTCGGGCACCAAGGTCATCATGGAGAAGTTCGCGGAGAAGCGGATGAACTCCGAGACCGTCGGCATCGCCAGCGACGACCCGGAGGCCTACGACATCGACGACGTGCAGTGGGCCATGCGGCTCACGCACTCCGGCGAGTTCATCCACGCCGCGCCGTGGTCGGTCGGCTCCCAGGGCAGCGCCAACGTCTCGCACGGCTGCACCGGCCTCTCCACCGCCGACGCCGGGTGGCTCTACGCCATGACGCGTCGTGGCGACGTCGTGGAGTACACCGGCACCGACCGCTGGATGACCCTCACCAACGGGTACGGCGACTGGAACGCCTCCTTCGCCGACTACAAGGCCGGCTCCGCGCTGTAGGGCGGGAACCTCGTCGAGGTGGCTGTCCGCAACTGAGTACGCGCCTCCATGTCGGGAACGACAGGCTCCGGACACCCTGGGAGCATGACGTCGACCACGCCCTCGGATCCTTCTCCCGGCATTGGCAAGTGCGCTGCCCCACGGCCGGTACGCGAGGTCGGCGCCGCCGTCCTCGGGAGCGTCGCGGGAGTGCTCTGCGGAGTCACGACACTGCTCTTCGGCGTCCAGGCCGACGTCGTCGGGGTCGTGTTCTACCGCCCCGAGGACTACCCGTACGAGGGTGCCTGGTACATCCTGAGCGTGCTGGTCGGAGTGGTTGCGGGGTTCGGGTCCTGGTGGGTGCTGCGCCCCCCGAAATGACGAGTGCCCCGGACCCAGTCGGGTCCGGGGCACCTGTCGTGGTGCGTCAGTGGCCGCCGCGGAGCGGGGCCTCCTCGACCGTGTGGTCGCTGTGGCCGTCGAACTGGTGGCCGTCGGCCGGGTGGTCGAGCCCCGCCTCGAGCGCGTGCTCGTGCTCGGCGTGGTGGTGCGCCTCCTCGATCTCGGCCGCGGTGGGCTTCTGCACGTTGTGCTCGTACATCTTCGCCGAGAGCTTGGCGCGCAGCGCCTGGACCCGGGAGCCCGGCGCCGTGACGCCGTTGCTGTCGGTGTCCCCGTCGACCGTGTAGATCTCGTCGCGGTCCCGGGCGGTGAGGGTGTACGCCGCGGTGTCGCTGATCGGCAGGTGGCGCTCGGAGTAGCCGCCGTCGGGAGACCGCATGATGACGCCGGTCTCGTAGCCGTGCAGCAGCTTCTCGTTGTCGTGACGCTGCAGCGAGATGCACCAGCGACGGGTGACGATGAACGCGATGAGCGGGCCCAGGAAGATCATCACCCGCATGAAGTAGGTGATCTGGTTGATGCTCAGGTCGAGCTTGATCGCGATCAGGTCGTTGCCGCCGGCCGCCCAGGCGAGGCCGTAGAAGGTCATCAGGGAGACCATGACCGCCGTGCGGGTCGGCGCGTTGCGCGGACGCTGGAGCAAGTGGTGGTCACGCTTGTCGCCGGTGATCCAGCCCTCGATGAAGGGCAGCAGCATCAGGATGACGAGCATCAGCGGCGGCACGATGAGGATCGGGATCATGACGTTCCACGAGATCGTGTAGCCGAAGATCACCGACTCCCAGCCGGGCATGATGCGCAGCAGGCCGTCGGGCCAGCCCATGTACCAGTCGGGCTGCGACCCGGCCGTGACCTTGGTCGGGTCGTAGGGGCCGAACTTCCACACCGGGTTGATCGTCAGGAGGCCACCCATGATGGCGGTGACGCCGAAGACGATGAAGAAGAACCCGCCGGCCTTGGCGGCGTACACGGGGAGCATCGGGAAGCCGACCACGTTGTCGTTGGTGCGGCCGGGGCCGGGCCACTGCGTGTGCTTGTGGTAGACGAGCAGCAGCATGTGCGCGGCGATGAGGCCGAGGAGCAGGCCGGGGATCAGCAGCACGTGGACGATGTAGAGCCGCGGGATGATCGAGTCCCCGGGGAACTCGCCGCCGAAGAGGAAGAACGACATGTAGCTGCCCACGACCGGGGTGGCCTTGAGGAAGCCGTCGGCGGCCCGGACGCCGGTGCCCGAGAGCAGGTCGTCGGGGAGCGAGTAGCCGGTGAAGCCCTCGAGCGTGCCCAGGAGCAGCAGCAGGCAGCCGATGACCCAGTTGAGCTCGCGCGGCTTCCGGTAGGCGCCGGTGAAGGCGACGCGGAGCAGGTGCACCATCATCGAGGCGATGAAGAGCATCGCCGCCCAGTGGTGCATCTGGCGCATCAGGAGGCCGCCGCGGACGTCGAAGGAGATGTTGAGCGTCGACGCCATCGCCTCGGACATGGTGATGCCGCGGAGCTGGTCGTAGGAGCCCTCGTAGTGGATCTCGCCCATGCTCGGGTTGAACCACAGGGTCAGGAAGACGCCGGTGAGGAGCAGGACCACGAAGCTCCACAGCGCGATCTCGCCCAGCATGAAGGACCAGTGATCGGGGAAGACCTTGCGCAGGTTCTTGCGCATCGCCCCGGCCAGGCCCAGGCGGTCGTCGGCCCACGTGGCGACCCCGCCGATCTTCGACGGCTTGCTCGCAGTGGCAGCGGTCGTGCCGTTGGTGCTGGCGACCTTGCTTGTGTCGAGGCTCATTGCTTCTCACGCTCCCAGTAGCTGGCCCCGATGGGCTCAGTGAAGTCGCTCTGTGCGATCAGGTAGCCCTCCTCGTCGACTGCCAGGGGCAGCTGGGGGAGGGGACGGTGAGCGGGTCCGAAGACGACCTTGGCCGAGTCGGCCAGGTCGAACGTGGACTGGTGGCACGGGCAGAGCACGTGGTGCGTGGTCCGCTCGTACAGCGAGATCGGGCAGCCCACGTGGGTGCAGATCTTGGAGTAGCAGAGGATCCCGTTGACCGACCAGTTCTCCCGGCCCTCGCCGGGGGTGATGTCCTGGGGCTCCATCTTGACGACGATGATCGCGCCCTTGGCCTTCTGGACCTGGAGCGGAATGCCCTCGATCTCGGGGTAGCCGTTCTCCTCGGTCGGGAAGAGCGCCTCGGGGGCTGCGTTGACCAGGTCGCCGATCTCGAGCTCGGAGGCCCTGATCGGGGTACCGACGACGTCGCGAACCAGGCGCATGCCCTGCTTCCAGATGGTGTGCTGGAGGCCCAGGCCCTCCTCGGCGTTGGCGATCTCGGCGTTGGTGGGGCCGAGGTCGCGCAGCAGCACGACGGCCGGCAGGCCCGTCATCGCCACGGCGCCGAGCAGCGTGTTGCGCACCAGCGGGCGACGGCCGATGCCGGACTCCTCGGTGCCGATCGAGAGCGCCTCGAGCGTGGCCGCGCGGTCCTCGTCGCTGGACGCGGCGGGGTGGCGCATCTCGATGATCTCGTGGTCACCCATGAGCTTGCGCGCCCACTGGATGATGCCGAGGCCGATCAGGAGCAGGGCGCCGCCGAGGCTGAGTCCGAGCGCGACCGTGGAGGCGCCGAGCCCTGCGAAGGTGTCGAAGTTGTCACCGATCTCCAAGGTGAAGTAGGCGACCACGAAGAGGACCGCGCACACCATCGAGAGCCCGAAGAACGCGGCGACCTGGCGCTCGGCACGCTTCTCCGCACGCTCGTCGACGTCCGTGGGACGCCAGTGGTGGGCGGGCAGGCCGGGGTTGGGAATGGGCTCCTCCACCACGGCCGGAGTGTTGTGGTGCGAGTCGCTCACGCCTCGGCCCCTTCCTTGATCTTCGAGCTGCGCGTGCTGTGGGCAGCGATCCAGACGGCGAAGCCGACCAGGCCGCCGATTCCGACGATCCAGGCGAACAGGCCCTCCGAGACAGGGCCCAGGCCGCCGAGGCCGAAGCCGCCGTACTCAGGGGTCTCCTCGAGACTACCCAGGTAGGCAATGACGTCGCGCTTCTCCTCGGGGGAGAGGTTGCCGTTGCTGAAGGTCGGCATGGTCTGCGGGCCGGTGAGCATGGCCTCGTAGATGTACTTGGGCTCGACGCCGTGCAGGGTGGGGGCATAGCCACCGCGCGGCATGGCGCCGCCGGCACCGTTGAAGTTGTGGCAGGCCGTGCAGTTGGTGAGGAAGATCTGGCCGCCGCGGGAGATGGCCTCCTCGCGCTCCTCCTCCGACAGCCCGTCGATCGAGTAGTCCTCGGGGCTGGGGATGGCGGGGCCGGGGGCCAGCGAGGCGACGTACGCCGCGAGCGCAGCGATCTCCTCCTCGTTGTAGACCGGCTTCTTGCGCGGGGCCTGCTGGCCCGGGTTGGCCATCGGCATGCGGCCGGTGCCGACCTGGAAGTCGACGGCGGCGGCGCCGACGCCGACGAGCGACGGGCCGACCTGGTAGCCGTCGCGGGCGGTCGAGATGCCCTCGCCGTTCTGGCCGTGGCAGAACGAGCAGCCCACGAGGAAGAGCTCGCGGCCCTGGGCGATGAGCTCCTCGTCGCTGGTGCTCTCGGCCTGGGCGGGCGAGAAGGCGGTGTAGAGGCCGCCGGTGAGCACGAGGCCGAGGAGGAGCACGACGAGTCCGGCGAGGGGGCCGCGGCGGTGCCGGGAGATCCGACCTGCGGAGCGGTTCAACAAGCGCACAGTGAGTCCTAGCTGTCCGGGTCGGGGGGCTTACTTGATGAGGTAGATCGTGGCGAACAGCCCGATCCAGACGACATCGACGAAGTGCCAGTAGTAGGACACGACGATGGCGCTCACGGCCTGCTCGTGGGTGAACCGGCGCGCGATGTAGGTGCGACCGAGGACGAGGAGGAACGCGATGAGGCCGCCGGTGACGTGGATGCCGTGGAAGCCGGTGGTGAGGTAGAACATCGTGCCGTAGGCCGAGGACGGGATGGTCACGCCCTCGTGGATCAGCTCGGCGTACTCCAGCGCCTGGCCGCCGATGAAGATCGCGCCCATGACGTAGGTCAGGATGAACCACTCGCGCAGGCCCCAGCCGCTGACCTTGAACACCGACCCGCTGCGGCCGACCTGGCCGCGCTCGGCGGCGAAGACGCCCAGCTGGCAGGTGAGCGAGGAGAGCACCAGGATCACGGTGTTGACCGTCGCGAACGGGACGTTGAGGAGCGCGGTCTCCTGGGCCCACAGCTCCGGGCTCACCGCGCGGATCGTGAAGTAGGCCGCGAAGAGTGCCGCGAAGAACATCAGCTCGCTGGAGAGCCAGATGATCGTGCCCACGCTGACCATGCTCGGACGGTCGTGGTGCCCGTGCAGCCGGGATGCCGGAATCGCTGTTGCTGTCGCCACGGGCGCCATTATGTCGGTAGCCGGCGCCGAGGGCACCCCGACCCCCTCACTATCGCCGTCATATTGTTCACATCGTGACAACGACGGCCTGGACGACCGATGAGGTCCTCCCGAGATTCACCATCGGGAGGGTCTTCACCGACTGGGGGATCGATCCCGTCCCGTTCATCCTGGCCGTCTGGGTGGCGGGCGCCTACCTGGTCGGCGTGGCCCTGCTGAGGCGGCGCGGGGACCGTTGGCCGGTCGGCCGGACGGTGTCGTTCGTGGTGCTGGGCATGGGGTCGTTCGTCTTCGCCACCGCCTCCGGACTGGCGCGCTACGACACGACCCTGCTGAGCGTGCACATGGTCCAGCACATGGTGCTGTCGATGGTGGTGCCGCTGTCGCTCGCGCTGGGGGCGCCGATCACGCTGGCCCTGCGGACGCTGCCGGCCGGTCCACGCCGCTGGCTGCTGGTCGTCCTGCACTCCCGGGTCGCCCGGGTGCTGTCCTTCCCGCCGCTGACGTTCGCGCTGTACGTCGTCTCGCCGTGGGCGCTCTACTACACGTCCTGGTACGACGCGTCGCTGTCCTCGACGTACGTGCACGAGATGATGCACATCCACCTCGTGGCCGTCGGTGCTCTCTTCTTCTGGCCCCTGATGGGGATCGACCCGCTGCCGGGCCGGGTGGGCTACCCGTTCCGGGTGCTGCTCACCGTGCTGACGCTGCCGTTCCACGCCTTCCTCGGCGTCACGATCATGGGGCAGACGACGTTGATCGGGGAGTCGCACTACCTCGCGCTGCGTGAGGGGCCGATGGGCGCGTGGCTGCCGCCGGCGATCGACGACCAGCACGTCGCCGGCGGCATCCTGTGGGCCTCCGGTGACCTCATCGGGCTGGTGTTCTTCGGGGTGCTGTTCGTCCAGTGGGTCCGGTCGTCGATGAAGGAGGCCGCCCGGGAGGACCGGCGGCTCGACCTCATGGAGGCGCGCGCCGCCCGCAGTGCCGCGTCGTCCGAACGGCCCGGGTAGCATCCGGCACGTGAGCCAGACCACGTCAGAGCGCAAGCCGCTCAAGGTCCTCGTCTACAGCGACGACGTCGACACCCGGCAGCAGGTCATCCTCGCGCTGGGCCGCCGCCCGCACCCCGACCTGCCCGAGCTGGAGTACGTCGAGGTCGCGACCGAGCCGGTCGTCATCCAGAACATGGACGCCGGCGGCATCGCCCTGGCGATCCTCGACGGCGAAGCCGTCCCGGCCGGAGGCATGGGGATCGCCAAGCAGCTCAAGGACG
Source organism: Nocardioides sediminis (assembly GCF_003047295.1). Lineage (GTDB taxonomy): Bacteria > Actinomycetota > Actinomycetes > Propionibacteriales > Nocardioidaceae > Nocardioides > Nocardioides sediminis. The sequence goes on along the minus strand of NZ_PZYZ01000008.1, from coordinate 212,348 downwards.
AGATCTACAACTGCCCGCCGGTGCTGGTGCTGATCGGTCGCCCGCAGGACGCGTGGCTGGCCACGTGGTCGCGCGCCGAGGCGGCCGTGCCGCACCCGATCGACCCGGTGCAGCTCGCCGAGGCGGTCGTCTCACTGCTGCGCCCCCGCGTGCCCGCCACGAGCTGACGCCACCATCATGGTGGGCATGTCCGTGTCCTCTGCTGAGCCGCTCACCTGGCCCGACGTCCTGACCACCCTGGTGGCGGGCACCGACCTGACGGTCGAGCAGGCGCGCTGGGCGATGGACCAGGTCTTCGCCGGCGAGGCGACCCCCGCGCAGGTCGCTGGCTTCGTCGTCGCGCTGCGCGCCAAGGGCGAGACGGTCGAGGAGGTCTCGGGCATCGCCGACGCCATGCTGGCCGCCGCCAACCCGATCTCGGTGCCGGGACGGCTGCTCGACATCGTCGGCACCGGGGGAGACCGCTCGATGTCGGTCAACATCTCCACGATGTCGGCGATCGTCGCCGCGGGCGCTGGCGCGACGGTGGTCAAGCACGGCAACCGGTCGGCGTCCTCCAAGTCCGGCTCCGCCGACGTGCTCGAGGCGCTGGGCATCCGGCTCGACCTTCCGGTCGCCAGGGTGGCGGAGATCGCGAGCGAGGCGGGCATCACCTTTCTGTTCTCGGCGGCCTTCCACCCGGCCATGAGGCACGCCGCCGTCCCGCGCCGCGAGCTCGGGATCGCCACGACCTTCAACATCCTCGGTCCGCTCACCAACCCGGCCCGACCCGACGCCCAGGCCATCGGCTGCGCCGACGCCCGGATGGCCCCGGTCATGGCCGGCGTTCTCGCCGGCCGCGGGGTCGACGCGTGGGTCTTCCGGGGTGACGACGGGCTCGACGAGCTCACCACGACGACGACGTCCACGCTGTGGGCCGTCCACGGTGGCCAGGTCTCTGTCTCGACCGTGGACCCGGCGTCGTACGGGCTGGCGCCGGCGACGACAGAGGACCTGCGCGGCGGCGACGCGGCCCACAACGCCGAGGTCGCGCGGAGGTTGCTGGCGGGGGACAAGGGACCCGTGCGGGACGCGGTGCTGCTCAACGCCGGCGCAGCGCTCGCGGTGTACGACGCCCCGGGGTTGCCGGTGGGCGAGGCGCTGGGCGCCGGGATCGAGCGGGCCGCCGCCGCGATCGACTCGGGCGATGCGCAGGCCGCCCTGGACCGCTGGGTGGAGGCGTCCTCGCACTGAGTCAGCGGTAGAGGCCGCCTGCGATGGCGTAGGCGTTGACCACGATCAGCACGGCGAAGATCGACGCGATCCAGCGGTTGTCGTTGAGCCACTTGATCCGGAACACGGGCCGCACCTCCTGGAGGTCAGGATGGCGGCCTGCCCGGGAGCGTCGAATCCCGCACGTTGGGGAACTACAGCGCGAGCACCCAGGCGTCCCCGGACGGCGTGAACCCGACGCGGTCGTAGTAGGGGTTCACCATGGTGGGCGAGGTGACGACGCGGCGGTAGCCGTGGTCGGCCAGCATCCCGCTCCGGCGCCAGACGAACTCGCCGGGGGAGAAGTCACGGAAGCGCGGCGTGACGTAGTCGAGCAGGACGTGGGCGGTGTCGCCGTCTGCGTGCAGCAGGACCACGCCGACGGTCTCGTCGCCCTTCTGGACCAGGAAGGCGTCCTGGTCCGGAGCCGACGGATCGTGCACGAACTCGGGGTTGTACCGCAGGATGTCCGCGCCGTGGACGCGCAGGACGTGCCGGAAGTACTCGTCGTCCGGTCGGACCTCGAGCACCTCGAAGGCCGCCACGTCGTGGCGGTCGCCGAGAAGCCGCACGATGAACCAGATGTTGATCGCACAGAGCACGATGTTCATGCCGACCATCGGCCAGACGCCGACAAAGGCGTTGAAGGCGACCAGGATGATGCACGCCGCGAGGTTGAGCACCCGGAAGCGCAGCACCCTCGACTGGAGCAGCGAGTACACGAGGAGTGCACTGCCGCCCCAGCCGAGGATGTCGAGCCAGTGGTCTTCGAGCCAGGTCACCCGCGGAGGTTACTGCTCGCCGCGGGCGACCGGGGATTCACCGCCTCAGCGGACGACGTACAGCTTGATCCGCTTGGACTTGGAGCCCGCCGTGGACCCGTTCCCGAGGTAGACGGCCTTGATCTTGTGCTTGCCCTTCTTGAGCTTGGGCAGCTTCCATCCGATCTTGCCGTCCCGCGTGCTCACCAGGGTCAGAGTCTTGAGCTTCTTGGCACCGTCGAAGATCTTGATGCTGCCGGTGGGTCCCTTGACTCCCGGCACGGCGACCGTGATGCCGATCTTGACGCGCTTGCCCACCTTGACCCGGGTCTTGGAGAGCGTTGCTGCTGTCGTGGACTTCATCTTGGGAACACTCACCGCCGGTGCCGAGGCCGAGCCGTCGGTGAAGCCCGCCTTCGACGCGAGCACGGTCACGGCCACGTTCTTGCCGGCGTCCTCCGGGGTGAGCCGGTAGCTGGTACCTGTGGCGCCAGGGATCGGAGCCCCGGTCCTGAGCCACTGGTAGGCCAAGGACGGCGACGGTTGCGACCAGGTTCCGACGGAGGCACGAAGCGTGCTCCCGACAGCCGGAGTCCCGGTGATCGCGGGCTGCGTCACCGCTTGCAGGGCGCCGCCGGCGGTCGCGCCGATGATGTTGCTGATAGTGACGCCGTCGCTGAAGCCGGGCTTCTTGGCGGTCACACGCAGCGAGATCGGCTTCTGGTAGTCCGCCGTGGTCAGCACGTAGGTGGGCTGGGTGGCGCCGGAGATCGTGCTCCCGTCGCGAAGCCACTGATACGTCTCGGTGACGCCGGCTTGGTTCCAGGCAGGCGCGACGCTGGTCAGCGTCTGACCGACGCCCGTGCCGCCCAGGGCCTGGATGACCGGGGCTTGGATCGCGCTGAGCCCAGCATCAACGGAGAAGGTCGCTGAGCTGGCCCCGATCACGTTGTTCCCGGAGTCCTTCGCGGTGACGGTCCACACGTAGGTGCCGGTAGCCACGTTGACCATGGCCGCGTAGGCGGAGGCAGGTGTCGTGGCGTTGATGCTGGTGCCCGAGCCGCTGGCTGAACGGACGGTGAGGTCGTACGTGGTCGCACCCTGCTTCGGGTTCCACTGGAGGACCGGTGCGTTCGGGGCCTGGGACCCACCGTCACCCGGAGCGATGAGCTCGACCCCGCCAGTGCCTACGACGAAGCGACCCGGCGAGGACCAGGGGCCCTTGTTCCCGTCGGCGTCCGTGCGACGCACCCGCCAGACGTAGGGCTGCGAGCTGGCGGGAAGCGGGGTGTTGTGGGCGTACGCCGGGGTCTTCACCCCGGTCTTCGAGATGACCCGGTTGGCGGTGGACATGGTGGCGTCGTTGTTCTTGTACACCTCGATGTCGTAGGAGCTGGCGAAGGCCTGCGCCTGCCACCGGAACGGCGTCGTACCGGTGACGACCTGCTGGTCGACGGGCAACGTCAGCGTCACCTGGGGACTCTGCTTGGTGAAGGTCTTCACCTCCGACCACGTGAGGCCGTTGTCGTCGGAGTCCACCGCCTGCACGCGCCAGTGAAGGGTGCCCTCGGGGTAGAGGCGGTCGAACGCCGTGTAGGTCGTCTGGTCGACCAGACGGTCGTCGATCAGCGTGCCGGCGAACGAGAGGTCGTCGTCTACCTGGATGCGGTACTGCTTGGCCGCCTGGGGGCGGAGCTCCAGGGTCTTGGGCCACGTCGCCTGCCGGTTGGTGTACCAGTAGTCGTCCCAGCTGAAGGTGAGCTCCGTGCCGGCGGGATCGGTGGACTGGAGCCCGGTGACGGCGGGAGACTGCTTGACGAAGCTCTGCTGGGCCTGACCTGTCGTCGACACCGGGTCGGGACCACAGTTGAGCACGGTGCGGCACGGCCGGACGTACCAGTGATAGGCCTGTCCGGCCTGGTTGTCCGCGTAGGTGTGGGCCCGATTGTCGAGCGCCGGGGCGTACATGCTGTTCGTGGTCGCAGGGATGGCGTTGCTGGGCTCCAGGAGGTTGGTGAAGCTGGAGTCCTCGCTCACGTACACCATGTAGAAGGCGGCGCGCGGGTCGGCCTTCCACTTCAGGACCGGGGTTGTCGGCACGACGCACTCGTCGCCGGGCGCGCACGGCGTCTTCGTCCCGGCGAAGTTCGCGTCCAGCTCGCGTCCGTCGATGGCCAGGGCCTGGCCGCTCGACGCGACGAGCGGCTGGACCGTGAAGCGCCCCTCGGGGCCGGTGCCGATCGGCAGGTTGTCCTCGTCGTAGGCGGTGACGCGCCAGTCGTACTGCCCGGGAAGGAGGATCTTCTTGGACGTCTCGGTCATGGCCGGGTAGGGCACGGGCTGGCCGAACAGGTCGCCGGAGCCGTGGCCGAACCACACCTGGCCATCCTCCATGGCCGGTCCGATGTGGACGGTGTAGTGGTCGGCCCCGGGCATCGGTGCCCACGTCAGCGACGGGGCGTCCTGGATGCCGGGTGTCGACGCCGTGGGCGTCAGCGGGGTGAGGGCCGGTTGGCCGCTCGACGGGATGTTGCCGCTGACGTTGAAGCTGTTCGTGTAGGTGACCGACCGGCCGCCCTCGGTCGTGTTGGCCGTGATCTGCCAGCGGTGAGGGTTGTTGGCGGGGTCGAGCCGGGTGGTGCCGTCGGGGGTGTAGGACGTCGACGAGGTCTTGGCCGAGTCGGCAGTCGTCCCGTTGGCCCGCAGGATCTTGATGTCGTAGGTCTCGGCACCCGTTACAGGGGCCCACTTCAGGGTCGGCACGTCGACGGTGGCTCCGCCGGTGGGCGTCATGCTGGTGATGCTGACCGGTTGGTAGAAGAAGGCCTGGGCCTCCGTGAAGATGCCCTGGATGCCCGGGATGTCGCCGCTCTTGGTGAAGGGGCGGTCCAGCGCTCGCACGCGCCAGTAGTTGATCTCGCCCGCCACCGGCTCGCAGTCCTCGTTCTGGCGGGTGGTGGAAAGCTGTCCGGTCGTGTTGATGGCGAACATCCCGGGCGTGTACGTCGTCCCGGCCGTCCGGCACGACTCGAACGTGCCGACGGAGAAGTTCTCCTGGGTGCCGACCTGGACCTCGTACTCGGAGGCATGGCGAACGGATTCCCACTGGAAGTAGAGCGGCGCGGGGACCGTCTCGATGCCGGCCTCGGCCGGGAACACCGGGGTCGGGACGTTGGGCCACGTGCGGTTGAAGCTCGACCGGGCCGCGGTCCACGGGGTCGCCTGGCCCGCCTGGTCGACGGCGCGTACCCGCCAGAAGTACTGGTTGTTGTTGTAGGTGACTGTCGGTGAGTATCGGGTGCCCAGGATGCCGCGCTTGTCCTCGACCAGGGAGCCGCCCACGGTGAAGTCGGTGTTGGTCGCGACCTGCACGTCGTAGGTCTTCGCGCCGGGCACGGGGGCCCAGTCGAGGACGACGTCCTGCAGCTCGAGGTTCGCGTCGTCCCGCGGCGAGATCCGGGTCGGCGTGTCAATGGGCTTGATGATGAAGGACGAGGTCGCGCTCGGGAGGGACGTCAGTCCGCCGCCCTTGCTCGCCGTGACTCGCCAGAACCAGTCGCCGTCCCCCAGCGGGTCCGGGACGACGAGGGAGGTGGTCTGCGTGCTGTAGGAGAAGGCGCCCACGAAGTCGTCATCGCCATCGACCTCGACGGTGTAGGAGACCGCGCCCGGGGACGCCGTCCAGGACAGGAGAGGCGGGTTCTGCGGCTGGGCGAGGGTCGCGCCGTTGGTCGGTGCGACAGGGACCGGGACCGACACCGCGGCGGTGCCGAAGGTGCTGGTGGACCAGGCCGATCGCTCGTTGTCGGAGTTGACGGACCGCACCCGCCAGTGGGTGGTCCCGTTCTTGAGGTTGACGGTCGGCACGTAGGTGCTGTTGACCGTCGTGGCGTTCACCTCGGGACTCATGAACGCGAGGTCGTCATCGACCTGGACCTCGTACTTGGTCGCCGTGGGCACGTGCACCCACGACATCAAGGTCGTTGCGTCGTTGGGCTGGGCGACGGACAGGCCGGCCGGGCTCTCGGGAGGAGCGGCCGAGGCGAAGGGGACGGTGGCGGTCATCGTCGTAAGCAGACCGAGGGCCACCACGATCCCCGCTCGGTTCCGAGCGTCCGACCATCCAAGACTGCGAATCATCCGGGCTTTCCCCCTCGTACGGCGCTACACAGACAGCGGTCACGCTAGGTATGCGGGTCGTGGGTGGGGCAGGAATCGCAATACGTGACCCGAAATGACTAGTCAGGTGTGACCGATCGGTCAGACCGGTGGCCGGCGCTACGGTGTGCACATGATCACCGCCATCGTGTTCGTGAAGGCCGACGTCGCTCGCATCCCTGAGGTGGGCGAAGCGATCGCCGCCCTCGAGGGCGTCAGCGAGGTCTACTCCGTCACCGGTCAGATCGACCTGATCGCCCTGGTGCGCGTCAGCAAGCACGAGGACGTGGCCGCCGTAGTGGCCGACTCGCTCAACAAGGTCGACGGTGTGACCGCGACCGAGACCCACATCGCCTTCCGCACGTTCTCCCGGCACGACCTCGAGTCCGCCTTCTCGCTCGGGCTCGACTGACGGGCTCAGCGAGCGGGTCGGTGCACCGTCGAGGGCAGGCGCTGCTCGTCGAACGGCACGAGCGAGAGGCGTGACTGGTTGACCGCGTCGTAGAGCGAAAGGTGTCGGGTGGCTCCGCCCACCGGGCAGATCCACTCGCCGTCGACGTCGACGAGCCGGATCCCGGGCGACTCGAGCCAGCGGAGCACCTTCTCGGTCTCCTCGGCGGTCGCGGCCGGCACGGGTCCTGGCGCGTTGCGGACGGTCTCGGCGCTGGCGCGCAGCTCGTCGACGTAGCGGTGCGCGTCCGCGCCCGGGGGGATCACCCCGGCTGCAGCGAGCCGGCCGTGCCGGACGATGTGCACGCTCCAGCGGCCGTCGTCCTCGCGTCGGGCGGCGACCACCTCAGGGCAGCGGGTCAGTGCCGAGAGTCGTTGCGTGCGGGCCGCGGCTCGCACGAAGGTGGCGAGCCGGTCGCGATGGACACCGGCCTCCTCGAAGCGCTCGAGCTCGGCGAGGGAGGACATGCGCCGGTTGATCACCTCGACAACCTCGTCGGGACGGTGCAGCAGGGTGTCGCGCAGCTGCCGGACGACGGCGGCGTACGTCGTGGCGTCGACGCTGCCGTCGCACGGGGACAGGCACCGGCCCATCTCGGCGAGCACGCACGGCGACCGGGAGGGCTCGCGCGCGAGCTTGTCGGAGCACTGCCGGACGGGGAAGGTCTCGTGGAGCGCGGCCAGGCATTTCTCGGCCGTCTTCTTCGACGAGAACGGGCCCAGGTAGTCGGCCTCGTCGTCGAGCACCCGCCGCACGAGGGAGAGGCGCGGCCACGCCTCGCGGGTGAGCTTGACGAAGTGGACCTTCTCCGGGAAGCGGGAGCGTCGGTTGTACTTCGGCTTGTGCTCGGCGATCAGCCGAAGCTCGCGGACCTCGGCCTCCAGCGGTGTCGCGCAGGGGATGCCGGTGACCGACTCCGCCAGTCCGACCATCTCGCCGATGCGGGTGCGGGTCTCCGAGGCGGTGAAGTAGGAGCGGACGCGGCTGCGAAGGTCCTTGGACGTGCCGACGTAGAGCACCCGCTTGCGCTCGTCCTTGAAGAGGTAGACCCCCGGGAGGTGGGGGAGATTCTCGGCGAGGTGACGCTTGCGGCGCTGGGTCTGCGACACCCGGGAGGTGAAGGTGGCGAGCTCCTCGAGGGTGTGCACGCCCTGCCCGCCCAGGCGCTCCATGAGCCCGTGGAGGACGTCGACGGTCGCCCTGGCGTCGGACAGCGCGCGGTGGTTGGGCGTGGTCGAGGCGTTGAAGAGCTGGGCGAGGGAGGAGAGCTTGCAGTTGGGCGCGTCGTCGCGGGTCACCACACGGCGGGCCAGCTTGGCCGTGTCGAGGACCTCGAACCCGGGCCAGGGGTGACCGTGCTCGCTCGCGAAGTGCTTGAGGAAGCCGACGTCGAAGGGCGCGTTGTGCGCGACGAGCACACATCCGGCGGCGAACTCCAGGAAGGCCGGCAGGGCGGACTCGATCGACGGGGCATCGCTCACCATCGAGTTGGTGATGCCGGTGAGCACGGCGATGAACGGCGGGATCTCCGAGCGCGGGTTGACCAGGGTCTGGAACTCGCCGAGAACCTCACCACCGCGGACCTTGACCGCACCGATCTCGGTGATCATCGACCCGGCGGCAGCGGACCCGCCGGTGGTCTCGAGGTCGACGACGCAGAACGTGACGTCGCGCAGCGGCCGTCCCAGCTCGTCGAAGCTGCGCTGGGCCTCCCATCGAGGGGTGGTCGTGGCGGCACTGCTCATGGTGCGGACGCTAGATCGCGGCACCGACAACGGACGGGAGGACGCGCCCCGCGCGTCGGTCACTACGCTGCTGCGGACCGATCTCGACCGTCCGACCCGATGGAGGCACCGTGCCCGCACAGATTCCCGACGCTACGCACCGCTGGCGATGCGGGGGCTGCGGCAACCTGACGCGCTTCGACGTCACCCGCACCCGGCGTACGACGGAGTTCTGGCACTTCGACCTCGCCGGCGACCACGTGGTGGAGGAGGAGACCGTGCGCGGCGAGGACGTCGAGTCCGTGTCGTGTCGCTGGTGCGGACGAGACGACGCGATCGAGGTCGTGGCCCGCAACGAGGCCGGCGTGGACCCGCACCAGCACGGCTGATGAGCACGCGCGACACGCGGTCCGACTCGCCGTCGGACCGCGTTGTCGGTGGCGCCTGTCAGCGTGCGCGCCATGACGACACGCATCGACTGTGACTCCTGTGTGGTCCGCGGCCTGGCCTGCCACGACTGCGTGGTGACCGTGCTGCTGGGTCCCCCTCCCGAGCTGACGCTGGACGACGACGAGCGCGAGGCCCTCGACGTGCTCGCCCAGAGCGGCCTGGTGCCGCCGTTGCGCCTGGTCGAGCCCGTGCCGGGACCGGTGGTCGAGTCGGCCTGAGGTGTGACCGGCGTCACTCCCGCGACACGTTTCATCTCTGTGGACCAGGGATTGGTCGACGCTGGTGGCCGGGTCTAGAGTGTCCGCTGGTGTGCGTGGCAGTGGACCACTCGGGTTCATGCGCACACCGCGTCGAATCCACACACCGCCGGTGCGAGCCGGGGGTGGCAGGAGCCGGGGAACCACTTCCCCACCTGGGGTGAATCGGCCTCGAGGCAGCCACGGCTGTGGAGGGGTCGTAGGGCATGTCGTTGCCCGAACCCGTCAGCTCACCCGGTAGACGTGACGACAACGGAGGACCCCCGCCTCGTGACGCACGACCGGAAGCGACTCGGCAGCGCCCTGCTCGGAATCACGGCGATCGCCGCCATCGGATTCGTCCCCGCCTCCCCGGCCAACGCCGATCCCGACATCTCCGATGTCGAGGAGCGCGTCGACCGTCTCTACCACGAGGCCGAGCAGGCGCAGGAGCGCTACAACGACGCCAAGCTCGACCTCACGGCACTGCGTGACGAGCTCAAGTCCCTGCGCGCCGACGAGCGTCGTCAGGACGTCCGTCTCGAGGCCGTGCGCGAGCAGGTCACCGACTCGGTCCGCCGCCAGTACGAGGGGGAGAGCATCTCCACCGTCGGGCAGGTCGTCGTCGCCGACGACCCGGCCGCGTTCCTCGGCCAGCTGACCACGATGTCGTCCTTCAGCCAGCTGCAGGACACCCTCTTCGCCGACTACTCGACCGAGGTCGAGGCCCTCACCTTGCGTGAGGAGGCCACCGCCGAGCGCGCCGCGGAGATCGCCGAGACGACGGAGCAGCTCGCCGAGGAGAAGGAGGCCGTCGAGTCCAAGCTCGCCGAGGCCAAGGACCTCCTCGCCAGCCTCGAGGAGGAGGAGCGCGAGCGCCTCGAGTCCGCCTCCCGTTCGGCGACGTCCCGCTCGACCACCACCCGCATGCCGGCCTCCGTCCCCGCCTCGGGCCGCGCCGCCGCCGCCGTGAGCTATGCCATGGCGCAGGTCGGCGACGCCTACGTCTACGGCGCGACCGGCGACAACGCCTTCGACTGCTCCGGCCTCACCATGCGCGCGTGGGGTGCGGCCGGCGTTGGCCTCCCGCACTCGTCGAGCGCCCAGTACGGCTCGGGCGCCCGCGTCGCCGCGAGCGCCCTGCAGCCCGGCGACCTCGTCTTCTACTACAGCCCGATCAGCCACGTCGGCATGTACATCGGCAACGGGATGATCGTGCACGCGGCCAACCCGAGCACCGGCGTCCAGGTGACCGGCCTCTACTCGATGCCGTACGTCGGCGCGGTCCGCCCTGGCTGATCGCCCGACCTTGAGGACCGGTCGCCCACGTTGGTGGGTGGCCGGTCTTTCGTCGTTCGTGGGGCTGGTGGTCGTCCTCGCGCTGGTCGTGGGCTCGGGCGATGAGACGCACCGTGCCACTCCCGGCGCACCAGCCGCCGGTGGCCCTCGCCCGGGGGCTGCGGCCGCGACGCTCCACCTGCTGGAGGAGGCCGTCGAGTCGCGCGACGCCGACGCGGCGCGGGCCCTTGCGCCGGCGGACGACCCGGTCGCGGTCGACCTGCTCGGCGCGGTGGCGGGCAACGCCGAGGCCCTCGACGTCGTCGAATTCTCGGCGCGCTACGTCGACGAGACGGGCGCCGTCGCGCCGGACGGCTCCTGGACCGCGGAGGTGGCGATGACCTGGGGCTTCGCGGGCTTCGACCGGGAGCCGGCGAGCACGGAGGTAGCGGTGACCTTCGTCGCTGACGGCGACGACACTGCTATTCGACGGTTCGGTGGGGCCGACGGCCTCGAGCCGTTGTGGCTGCAGGGGCCGCTGGAGGTACGACGCACGGAGCAGGCGCTCGTGATGGTGTCGGCATCGAGGCCGGCTGCGGATCGCGAGGTCGCGACCTACGCGCGCCGCGTTGCTCGCGGCGCCGACGTCGTGCGCAGGGTGCTCCCTGGCTGGCGTCCGTCGGCGGTCGTCGAGGTGCCCGCGTCGGCGGCAGCGCTCGATGCGAGCCTCGGTGCCGTCGAGGGGACGTACGGCGGCATCGCGGCCGTGACCACAACTGCCGACGGGACGGAATCGCCGGACGCGCCCGTGCACGTCTTCGTCAACCCGGACGTCACGCGCGGACTCCGGGGCGCCGGGGCCCAGGTGGTGATGAGCCACGAGCTGGTGCACGTCGCGACGGACGCCGCGACCGGCGTCGTCGACCTGTGGCTGCTGGAGGGCTTCGCCGACTACGTGGCCCTGCGCGACGTGCGGCTACCGCTGACGACCACCGCCGGACGGGCCATCGACCTTGTCCGGCGCGACGGTGTGCCGCGCCGATTGCCGGGGACTACGGAGTTCGACACCCGTGCCGCCGACCTCGAGGCCGCCTATGAGCTCGCGTGGCTGGCCTGCGACACGCTGGCCAACGAGATCGGTGAGCGGGCGCTGGTCGACGTCTACCGGCGAGCTTCGGACGGGACCCCGGTGGCAGCCGCTCTGAAGCGCCACGACGTCACGGTCGACGCGTTGGTCAAGTGGTGGCGGGATCGGCTGGCGTCGTTGGCGTCGTGACGGGCTGGAGGGAGCGACGTACGGCCGCGACGGTCGCCGCCTCGGCGGGTCTGGCCTTCGTGGTCCTCACGATCGTGCTGGCGGTCCTGACCTTCGGAACCTTGCTGTCGAGCTTGGCGCAGTCCGGGATCAGCCAGCAGATCGAGTCGCGGGCGTACGTGGACGCGCTGAAGGCCACCGGGGACCCGGTGGCCTTCGTGGAGGTGCAGTGCACGTGGCGCTGCGATCGATTGCGGATCCCACTCCACCGGCGTGGTCACGACGGTGGTAGGGGAGTCATCCGACGATGCTCGAGCGCGTGGCGCTGGCCGGGTTCAGAGCCCGGCCATCGCTGGAGCGAAGAGTGCTGCCACCTCGTTGCCGAAGATGGCAACGGACCCGGCGATGAAGCCGGCGATCATCGTGCACATGATGGCGTACTCGGTCGAGGTTGCGCCGGCCTCTTCCCTTGAAGCTCGCATCGAGGTCTCGTCTCCGTCGTTGAAGTAGAACGCGAAGGCCGGCGCCGCAGATCGCGACGCCGGCCCCTGGTGATCGCGGATCACGGAAGAGCGTCGACGACTCCCTGGAACATGCCGTCAAGGCCGGTGCCGAGGGCGCCCACGGTAACGATGATGGCGACGGCGATCAGCGCGACCATCAGGCCGTACTCGACGGCGGTGGCGCCCTTCTCCTCGTCGCGACGAGCGGAGAGCATGAGGGTGAGGAACTGGATCATGATGTTTACCCCTGGTTCGAAGAAGTTGGGTCCGATTGTGTCGAGCCCCATGTGGACCCGTCATGAAGAATCTTCGTCGGATCGGCGCCTGGACGGATCGGGTGATCGGCCTTAGGTGGTTAGTTCCTTGTGACTAGATGCCCACCACCCCCTCGCCCGCCCCGGATGGCCCGGCAGGAAGGCAGACCTCCCCTTGAGCCATTGAGCGCTGAAACGATCGAACGTCCGGCCCCCAGTGAGGGCCGGACGTCGGCCGCGCGGGTGACGGGGAACGTCAGAAGCGTTGCGGGGCAAGGTGGTCGAGCAGGCCCATCCGCATGGCGGTCACCAGGGCTTGTGCCCGGTTGGCGGCGCCCAGCTTCTGATAGATGTGGGTGATGTGGGTCTTGGCCGTGGACTCGCTCATGTAGAGCCGTCCAGCGATCTCGCCGGTGCCGAGGCCATCGGCCAAGAGGCTGAGGACCTCCTCCTCGCGACCAGAAAGCCGTGGGGTCGCGGGTGCGGTGGCACGCCGCATCATGGCGGCGCTGAGGCCGGCGCACAGGAACGTCCGGGGAGCCACTGCGGCGTGCTTGGCGGCGCTGATGACCTCGGCGGCCCTGCTGTCCTTGCCGACGAAGCCCGAGGCACCGGCCTCCATGGCGGCGAAGATCTGGTCGTCGCCCGCGTGCATCGTGAGGACGACGACGCCCGCGGTGTCGCTGATTTGGCGGACCGACCGCACGATGTCGAGGCCATGCCCGTCGGGGAGCTGGAGGTCGGTGACGACGACGTCGGGCGCCAGCTCGCCGTACGCCTCGACGGCCTCGGCCACGTTGCCGGCCTGGCCGACGACCTCCATGTCCTGGTCGCGTTCGAATGCCCGAGCCAGCCCTTGCCGGATCAGCTCGTGGTCGTCAACGAGCAGGACTGTGGTGCTCATGTGAGCGCTTCCCTTCGGTCAGAGTGGGCTGCCGGGTTTGGAGCCTGACGACGGTGCCTCCGTCGTCACGGGGCGAGATGTCGAGGTCGGCGCCGATGGCGTCCGCTCGCTCCCTCATCGTCTGGAGGCCCCAGTGCCGGTCTTTGGGGAGCGCGTTGCCGATGCCGTCGTCCTCGATCTCGAGCCGGACGCATGATCCGTCTGACACCAGGGTGACCCAGAGGTTGCGGGCGCGTGCGTGGCGACGGACGTTGTTGATGCCCTCCTGTGCGACGCGCAGGAGCTCGGACTCCATGCGCGACGAAAGGACGGGTCCGGACTCGTCCAGCAGGAGGTGCACCCGGAGGTCGGTGCCGTGCGACACCTCGCGCACGTACTCGGCGAGGGCCCCCGACAGCCGGTGATCGGTCACCTGGTGGCGCAGGTCAAAGATGGAGAACCGCAGCTCGGTCACCACCCGACTGATCTCCGCTCGCAACGTGGCGGCCAACTCGCGGGTCTCTGGCTGGTCGGAAGCCGATTCGATCTCGTCGACGATGTAGCCCAGTGCGACGACCTCCTGTGCCACGCCGTCGTGCATCTCGCGCGCGATCCGGTTGCGCTCCTCTGCTGTTGCCATCAGGCGGACGTCGTCGAACAGCAAGGCCGTGTCCAGTCGCAGGACGAATTCGTCAGCCACAGTTCGGGCACGGGCGCGGAGCTCGTCGGTCCAGCCGGCGTCCCGCACCAAGACGGCGGAGCCTAGACGGTGCGCGCCCCCGTGCAACCAGACTGTCAGCACGGCCGGATCGGGAGAGGCATGCGAACCCGGTGCCGTGGGCATCAAGTCGTCGCCCGCGTGCGACGACAACAGCTCTGGTTGAGGGCTGGGACCGTGGATGAAGACGGCTGAGCGAGTTGCCCCGGTCTCGGTGCGGAGAGCAGTCTCGAGCTCGGCGGCCAGCTGCGCGCTGTCCAAGCCGACCGTGCCGCGGCTCGCCATGCCATGTAGCTGCGAAACGAGCTGGTTCGCAGCGGCAAACGGTGCTTGGCGTGTCTCCAGATCACGCATCGAGCGGGACTGCCAGCTGGCCAACAGTCCGACGCCGATCCCAGTGACGATCCACGGTGCCGCTTCCAGGATGCGCTCGCGCGTTGCGCCGCTGTCAGGCATCACAGTCAACGTGCATATCGTGGTGACACCGGTGACGAAGCCGGCATTGACCGTGGTTACCCACCCGTGCCGAACGCCAGCGACGATCGGCGGAATGGCCACGTAGAGGAGCAAGCTCGGCTGGAGAGGCCCGCTGGCCAGCAGGACGGCGACGAGGAACGCCTCGCCGACCGGGATCCACGGACGACTGTGTGCGGGAGCGTTCCACTCCAGCGCCGAGGACACCGCTGCGATTACGACGAGCGCGGCCAACAACGGCGCGGATTCGGTAGCGGACTCCTCGCCGAGCAGCGTGCCGACGACGAGGGCCAGCGCGAAGGCACGAGCCGCCGTCGTGACCCGCCAGGGGGTGAGCGAGGGAGCTTTAGCACCTCCCTCCGCGTGCGCCCGCGAGCGCATCACGTCTTGCTGAACATCTCGACGATCTGGATGCCTGCGGGCCCCAGGATTACGAGGAAGAGGGAGGGAAGAATGAAGAGCACCAGCGGGATCATCATCCTCACGGGCACCTGCTGCGCCTTCTCCTCAGCGCGCTGCCGTCGCTTGGTGCGCATCTCGTGGCTCTGGATCCGCAGTACACGTCCGATGGGAATGCCGAGGGCGTCCGCTTGCACCATCGCGAGACAGAAGGACTTGAGGTCTGCCAGAGACGTTCTCTCCGCCACGGCTCGCATCGCCTCGGGGCGTCCCACCCCGATCTGCATCTCCTGGAGCAGACGCGCAAACTCCTGGGCAAGCGGGCCACTCGTGTTGCGAGCGACCCGTGCCACCGCCGCGTCGAAGCCCAGACCTGCCTCGACCGAGACGGTGAGCAGGTCGATGGCGTCCGGAAGGGCGTTCCGCATGATCGTCTCGCGCTTCTGCCCGGCGTTGTAGAGCAGGATGTTGGGTAACACGTAACCGAACGCCGACAGCAGCGCGGTGGCTACCACGACGCGATAGAGGGGCCACCCGAAGCCGAGGAGGTAGAGGAAGCCAAGTAATCCAAGCACGGCTAGGCCGAGGACTTTGAGCCCGATGAGGCGATTGACGTCCCAGGCTGGCGGGTTGCCGGCGATGTCGAGCCGGTACTGAAGCTTCTGAGCCGTGTCGGCGCGCGCCAGCCGACGCCCGGTGTTGACGAGCCTGTCGCCGAGCGGCCCAAGGATGCGCTCGGCGAACGGTCGCTCCAGTTCGTCCTTCAAGCTGCTGGGTGCCGAGTCCAGAGCCTTGATGGCCGCCACTGACCGGGCCACGCCACGGCGCTCACTGGTCGCCACGCCGATAAGGGAAAGGGACAACGTGATTGCCGTGAATAGAAGCGCGGCACCGAGCAAGAGGAGTGTTGTGCTTGACATCGTCACACCTTCACCTTCGCCAGTCGGGACATCGCGAAGCCGCCGATCGCGAGAAGAACACAGGCCGCCGCGAGAAGTATGTATCCGAGCACGGTGGTGTAGAGGACCCGGACGTAATCGCGGTTGACGAAGTACATGTACAACAGGATCAGTGGTGGAAGACCTGTGAGGATGTAGCCGGAGAGACGACCTTCGGCGCTGAGCGCCTTCACCTGGCGACGCAGGTACTCACGTTCGCGCAGCGTCTCGGCCACGGTGTTGAGGATCTCAGCTAGGTTGCCGCCGACCTCACGCTGGATTCGTATCGCCATGACGACCCAACCGAAGTCTTCGCTGTCCATCCGGTGCCCCACTCCCTCGAGGGCATCCGTGATATCGATCCCCAGTCGCTGCTCGACGAGGGCACGGCGCAGCTCACCGGCCATCGGCTCGTGTCCTTCACGCACAACGCTGTCGACTGCCTGGGGGAGGGACAGACCCGCCTGGAGACCACCCGCCATGAGACCCAAGGTCTGTGCGAGCTGTGCATTGAACGCATTGAGACGACGCCGGTGCCGCCACTTCAGGTACAACCAGGGCAACAGCGCTCCGAGGAGAAGCAGCATGACAGCCATCGGTGGCCCGCTCATGACGAAACCCACCGCTGTGGAACCAACGGCAATCGCCGCGTGCAGCAGGATCCACTCCGAGGCCGTGAGTGCCGAGCCGGCCCCGTTCAAGCGCTGGGAGATCCTGGTCTCCAAGTCCTCGTTGACCACCTTGGACGTGATCGCGACCGCTGACTCCTTGAGGTCCGTCGAGCCGGACCTGGCTGCGCGCCGGGTTCCGCCGCCGCCGGGGGCGCTGTCGAAGTAGGCGTCGAGGCGCCGCTCTGCCGCCGACTTTCGGCCGGGCCGCGACAGTACGGTGACCAGCAGGCCGAGAAGGCCCAAGAAGAGGGAGAGCGCTCCGGCGAGCATCATCGGCCTGCTCACCAGAGCGGTGCCGTGGTCCACGACCTGCGGGAGGGACGTGCCGCCGGACTCCAAGGTGACAAACGCGGAGTCGACGTACGACGCATCGTCGCCCTGTGCGTTGACGGTGATGGTCGCCTCGCCCGTGACGTCGGCAGGGGACGGGAACGTCAGGAGCAGCTGCCGGCTCAGGGCGTCGGCCTGAGCGGTGAAGACCGAGGAGAGTGCGGCGGGGTCGGCCGGGATGACCGTACCGCCCGTGTCCTCGGACAGACGCCCGAGAACCGCTGCCTCCCGAGCCGTCCCGAGCGAAACGGTGTCGACGATCACGCCGTCCTGGAGAGCGTCGTTGATGGCCACGTTGAGAGTGGTGTCGCTGCTGGTGTCCGCACCGTCGGAGAGGACCAGCAGGGACCGTGATCCCTCGTCCCCGACCAGCTTCACGCCTGCTCGAACAGCATCGTAGACGCTGGTACCGCGTCGAAGCTCGACTGCGTCGAGGGCCGTTGCCAGCGACTCGTGGTCGGTGGTGGGATCGATGATCTGGACGACGTTCTGCGCGAAGGTCACGAGGCCGATGGACACGTCGTCGGGGGCGGTGTCCAGGTAGGTCCGGAACGCCTGGGTGGCCGCGTCGAACTTGCCGTCCTTGCCCATGCTGAGGCTGGCGTCCAGGACGATGACGCTCGTCCGCTCGACCCGGCCGCTGTCGGCCGACGTGACCTCGGCGTCGACGTCCCTGCCGTCGACCTCGACGGACACCCGCTCAGGATCAACGGTCCCGCTGTTCGGGATGCCGTCCACCGAGAGGACCACCGACACGCTGCCATCGGCGCTCTCCACGTGGTCGATGCTGATCTCGTCGGCGGCGTGCGCCGGCGAACCGCTCGACACGAGAGCGGCACAGACGACGAGACCGGCCGCGACGACCCGGGCGCGCCGTCGCGCGGAGTGGTAGGCCTTCATCGCAGCGAGCCTCCGGTGGCGAAGATCGCAGGGTCGACGTGGACGCCGTGGTCGTTGAGACGCTCGAGGAAGCGTGGCCGCAGTCCCATCGACTTGAGCCCGCCCTTGAACTTGCCGTTCTCGTCCATCCCCGCGGCGTAGTCGAAGAGGAAGACATCCTGCGTGGTGATGATGTCGCCCTCCATGCCGACGATCTCGGTGATCGCGGTGATCCGGCGGGTACCGTCCTTGAGACGGGTCTGCTGGATGATCAGGTCGACGGCGCTCGACACCTGCTCGCGGATGGCGCGAACGGGCAGGTCCATGCCCGCCATCAGCACCATGGTCTCGAGGCGAGCCAGGGCGTCGCGCGGCGTGTTGGCGTGCAGGGTCGAGATGGACCCGTCGTGGCCCGTGTTCATCGCCTGGAGCATGTCAAGCGCGGCGGCGTCACGGATCTCGCCGACGACGATCCGGTCGGGCCGCATGCGCAGCGAGTTCTTGACGAGGTCGCGGATCGTGACGGCGCCCTTGCCCTCGATGTTGGCGGGACGCGACTCGAGCCGGAGGACGTGATCCTGGTGCAGCCGGAGCTCCGCGGCGTCCTCGATGGTCACGATGCGCTCGTCGTGGGGGATGAACGACGACAGCACGTTGAGGGTCGTCGTCTTGCCGGCACCGGTGCCGCCGGAGACCAGGATGTTGAGTCGTCCCCGGACGCACGCCTCGAGCAGGTTGGCCGACGGACGGGTGAGGGTGTTGAAGCCGATCAGGTCTTCGACGGTGTAGGGATCCTCGGAGAACTTGCGGATGGTGAGCTTGGAGCCGTCCAGTGCGAGCGGCGGGATGATCGCGTTGACGCGGCTGCCGTCGGGGAGCCGCGCATCCACCATCGGGCTCGTCTCGTCGACGCGACGGCCGATCTTGCTCACGATCTTGTCGATCGTGCGCCTCAGGTGCGCCTCGTCGGCGAACGCCGCATCGGTCTTGACCAGCTTGCCGCTCTGCTCGATGTAGATGCTGTCGAAGGCGTTGACCATGACCTCGGACAGCTCCGGGTCGCGCAGGAGTGGCTCCAGCGGGCCGTAACCCAGGATGTCGTCGGCGATCTCCTGCGAGACGCGGGCTCGGTCGGCACTCGACATCGGCTGGTCGGTCTCGGCCAACGCGGTCTGCAGGGCGAAGTGCACCTGCTGCTCGAGCTCGGACTGGGTCATGTGGGCGTCGTAGAGCTTGGGGCCCAGCGTCTCCACGAGTCGTGCGTGGACGATGCGCTTCACGTCACCGAACGGGTCGCGGCCCGCGACCCGCTTGCCGGTCCCTGCGGAGGTGCGAGCGGTCAGGGAGGTGCCGCCCGGACCCCCACCCGCGGGGCTCTTCGGAGTCTCCGGCGACTCGGAGGCCCCCGGAGCTTCCGGAATAGCGGGGGTGTTGGACGGGGCCGAGGGCAGGTCCTCGAGGCCTCCGACGCGGGATCGCTGCACAGCTGCGAGACGGTCGGCGAGACTCATGTCATGCCCTCCTCAGGCGACGTCGGGCGCCTTTGCGGCCCGATGCAGATTCGGCTGGAGCGAACGTGGTGGCGAAGTCGACGATGGCCTTGCTGTTGGGGTGACCGGGGTAGGCCTTGACAAGCGCCTCGCCGCGGTTGACGGCGGCGAGCACCTCGCGGCTCGACACCAGGGTCGCGTCGGCCTTGAGACCGAGGGTGGACTCGAACTCGCCCACGGTCAGGCCGACCTTGCCGTCGGCCCGGTTGAGCACGAACTTCCAGCTGCCCCGGCCGAAGTTGAGCAGGTCCAGTGTCCCGGTCGCCAGCTTAAGTGCCTTGAGGGCCGGGATGTCCAACGTGCCGACCAGGACGATGGAGTCGGTCCGGTCTAGCGCGGTGAGGGCGTTGTCGTCGAAGACCCCGGAGGTGTCCACCACGACGAAGTCGAACATCCCCTTGAGGGTCTCGATCATGAGGCCGACATCGGTGGCGGCGGCGTGGTCCGGCGAGTCGAGCCGGACGGGTGCGGCCATCAGCGACAGCCGCTCCGAGGCCTTCGTCAGGATGGTGGACAGGGCCTCCGCATCGATCTGGCCGCCGAAGGCGACGAGGTCGTTGATGGTGCGGGTGGGGCTGAGCTGGAGCATGATCGCCACGTCGCCGCTGTTGACGTCGAGGTCGACCAGGCAGACGCGGTGGCCGAGGTCGCTCAGTGCGACGCCGAGGTTGGTGGCCACGAGACTCTTGCCGACTCCGCCCTTGGTGGAGAAGACGGTGATCACCTTGCCCTGCGGAGCATCGGCAGCGGCTTGCGCGGCGGCTTGCGCCGCCGCGACCTCGGCCTTGGCGGCCTCGGCGGCCGCCCGGGCCTCGTCCTCGAGCGTCTGCGAGATCTCCTTGGCCACGCTGCGGGCCCGGTGGACGGCCGTCGTCAGACCGGCGAGGTCACGGGCCTCGACGACCTCCCGCATCCCGCTGCGCAGCGCGACGGAGAGCGTTTCGCTGTCCACACCATGGCGCAGGAGGATGACACCGAGGTCGGGCCGGCTGCTCCGGGCTCCTTGGGCGAACTGCGTCGCCTCTTCGATGGGGACGGAGGGACCGAGCACGACCGCGAACTCGTGCGGGCTGCTGTCGAGGTGGGACTTCAGCTCGTCCATGCTGGTCGTGGCCGTGGAGCCGTGCAGCATCGCGTTCATGATGCCCAGCTGCCCGACGTCGGGCTCCAGGATGGTGGTCACTGGATGCCCTTGAAGGCTCCGGGCATGATGTCGGCGGCCCGAACGCCGGCGCCGTCGGCCACCTGCGAGTCGCCATTGAGGAGGGCGAACGAGATGTCGCCGTTGCGCGAGGCGAAGATGAGCTTCTCCGCCTGCTTCTGGTCCACGGCGACGGTGAGAATGGTGCGCGCGACCTGCTCGGTCTCTTCGCCGTCCTCGCTCTTGGTCGTCTTGGCGGCGATGCTGGTGGTGCCGACCCCCACGACCTCCACCTTGGGCAGGAGGAGCCCCGTGTACTGCGGGAGCTTCTGCTCCTTACCGTCCGGCCTGTAGAGCACCGGGTCGGCGGAGACGAAGATCGCCACCTCGGACCCCGGGTTGACGAAGCCGGCCACCCGCTCGGGGTCGGTCAGCTCGACCGAGACGGCCAGCTTGTCGTCGGGGATGACGAGGGTGCCGGCGTCGCCGAGGTTGCCGAACTTCTTGGCCAGGATCTGCTCGCCGGGGTAGATCGTGCCGATCGCCACCAGGTCGGAGATGGAGCTCGTGGAGGAGAGGGCGCCCTCGACGAGGTCCGCGCGGCGGACCTCGGTCTTCGCGAACTTGCCTGCTTCCTGGGCTGCAGCGACGTCCTCGCCGGCGTCGATGACGTCGGTGGCCTGGAGCACCTCGACGAGCTCCTGGTCCGCCGTCGCCCGGGCGTCGATGCCCTGGACGTAGAGGACAATGAGCGAGGTGCCGACCAGGGCGATGAGGACGGCGACGATGAGGAGCAGTGAACGACGGGCCATGAGGCGATCCTTCGCAGAGCAGTGACCGGGAGTTCTGGGAGTGCTCAGGTGTGGTGCCCTGTGGGAAAGGCCCAGATCCCGTCCCGATGCGCGAATCTAGGCACAGGGCGACCGGGGCGTGGGCTAAACCGAACAAACCGCCCAGAGGTGGCCCGGACACCACCCGATGTGACTACTCCGTGGCCGTGTCGAGTAGTCCCTGCGAATCTGATCCATGCACGTGGTATGGAGCAGCTGTATGGAGGACCCGTCTCAGGAGAGGTAGAGGGCTTCGACGTCCTCGCGGAACTCCCTCATCACGACGTTGCGCTTGAGCTTGAGGCTCGGGGTCAGGTGCCCGCCCTCCTCGGTCCACTCATCCGTGAGGATCGTGAACTTGCGGATGGCCTCGGCCTTGGAGACCGCCTTGTTGGCGTCCTCGACCGCCGCCTCGATCGCCGCGTTGAGGTCGGGGTCGTCGACGAGCTGCTCGAGGCTGCCGGACTTGCCGTGGGTCTCGGCCCAGGCGGGGAAGGACTCCCGGTCGATGGTGACGAGGGCGGCGATGAACGGCTGGCCGTCGCCGACGACCATGCACTGGTCGATGAGGAGGTGCGCTCGGAGTCGGTCCTCCAGGACCGCGGGCGCGACGTTCTTGCCGCCGGCCGTCACCAGGATCTCCTTCTTGCGCCCGGTGATGCGCACGAAGCCCTCGTCGTCGACCTCGCCGACGTCGCCGGTGTGGAACCAGCCGTCGCGGGTGAGCGCCTCGGCGGTGGCCTCCTCGTTGTGCCAGTAGCCCGCGAAGACCTGCCCGCCGCGGAAGAGCAGCTCGCCGTCGTCGGCCACCCGCACCGACGTGCCCGGGATGGGACGACCGACGGTGCCGACCTTCTGCGCGTCCGGCAGGTTGACGGTGACGGCCGCGGTCGTCTCGGTCAGGCCGTAACCCTCGAGGACGGTCACCCCGATGCCGCGGTAGAAGTGGCCTAGCCGGTCGCCGAGCGGGGCGCCGCCGGAGACGGCGTACTGGCAGTGACCGCCGAGGGCGGTGCGCAGCTTGCCGTAGACGAGCCGGTCGAAGAGGGCGTGCTGGGCCTTGACGCGCAACGGCACCCGGCCGGCGTCCTGCGCGCGCGACCACGCGATGGCGGTCTCCGCTGCGTGGTCGAAGATCCGGCCGCGACCGTCGGCGGTGGCGCGCTGGGAGGCGGTGTTGAACACCTTCTCGAAGACCCGCGGGACGGCCAGGATGAACGTCGGCTGGAAGACGTCGAGATCGGCCAGCAGGTTCTTGATGTCCGCGCTGTGGCCGAGGCGGACCCGCTTCTTGATCGCGCCGACCTGGATGATCCGCGCGAAGACGTGCGCGAGCGGGAGGAACAGCAGGGTCGAGGCGCCCTCGGTCTCGAACAGCCGGTCGAGCTCCTCGACCGCGACACCGAGCTCGAACATGAAGTTGCCGTGGGTGAGCATGCAGCCCTTGGGGCGGCCGGTCGTACCGCTGGTGTAGATCAGGGTGGCCAGGTCGAGGGGGGTGGCCGACGTGCGCCGCTCCTCGAGGGCTTTGTCGGAGATGTCCTGCCCCAGACGTCGCAGCACGTCCACGGCGTTGTCGTTGATCGACCAGACGTGGTTGAGGTCGTCGCCCGCGCCGGCCTGCCGCGCTTCGGCGATCCGGGCGAGGTGCTCCTTGCCCTCGGCGACGACCGCTCGCGCGCCCGAGTCGGCCAGGATCCAGCGGACCTGCTCGGCCGAGGAGGTCTCGTAAACCGGAACCGTCACCGCACCCGCGAACCAGATGGCGTAGTCGAACAGCGTCCACTCGTAGCGGGTCTTGGAGATGAGCGCGACCCGGTCACCTGACTCGATGCCGGCGGCCATCAGGCCCTTGGCCACGGCGCTGACCTCGGTGAGGAACTCCGCAGCCGTGACGTCGGTCCACACGTCGTCGACCTTGCGGCTGAACACCACGGTGTCGCCGGCCTCGCGGGCGTTGGCGACGACGTCGTCGGTCAGGTTGCCCGTGGCGGGGATCTCGGTGTTCAGGGGCGTGGAGAACTCACGCACGTCGGCCTCCTCAAGCGCGGTCGTGCGGGCAGGTTATCGCTGGCCCTCGGGACGGGTCGGCGCGGTCCCGGCGGAGCGCCGATCCGATAGGGTCGCGGCATGGCCGAGCAGACCACTTCGTCGATCGTCGTCGATGCCCCTCCGGCGAACGTGATGGCGGTGATCGCCGACTTCGAGTCCTACCCGTCGTGGGCCAAGGGCGTGAGGACCGCGAGCGTGGTCGAGCCCGACCCGCTCGGCGGTGACCGGGCCGAGCAGGTCTACTTCGAGCTCGACGTCTCGCCGATCAAGGACGAGTACACCCTCGCCTACGACTGGGACGGCGACCGCGAGGTCACCTGGACCCTGGTCGAGGGCAAGATGCTCAAGGCGCTCGACGGCGCCTACGAGCTCCGCGACCTCGGCAACGGCTCGACCGAGGTGACCTACCGCCTCGCGCTGGACGTGTCGATCCCGCTGATCGGCATGCTGAAGCGCAAGGGCGAGAAGATCCTCATCGACACGGCCCTCAAGGGGCTGAAGAAGCGCGTCGAGACGCGCTGAGCGCGCCTCCGCCTCGAACCACCACGGTGCGCATCCTCCTCTTCACCGGCAAGGGCGGCGTCGGCAAGTCCACGGTCGCGGCCGGTACGGCGGCCCTCGCCGCCGCAACCGGCCAGCGGACCCTCGTGCTGTCCACCGACGCGGCCCACTCGCTCGCCGACGCCTTCGGGGTCCGGATCGGCGCCGAGCCGACGCAGGTCGCCCCCGGCCTCCACGTGCAGCAGGTCGATGCGCAGCTGCGCTTCGAGCAGTCGTGGGCGGAGATCCAGGGCTACCTCCTCAGCGTCCTCGACGTCGCCGGCGTCGACCCGGTGGCCGCCGAGGAGCTAGCCGTCATCCCTGGCGCCGAGGAGGTCCTCGCCCTGCTCGAGCTGCGACTGCACGCGCTGTCGGGGGAGTGGGACGTCATCGTCGTCGACTGCGCACCGACTGCCGAGACGCTGCGGCTGCTGGCGCTGCCGGAAGCGCTGGGCTGGTACATGGAGCGGGTCTTCCCCGTCCAGCGCCGCATCGTCAAGGCGCTGCGACCGGTCCTGACCCGCGCGGCCGGGGCCCCGATGCCCCGGGACACCATCTTCGACGCGCTCCAGCGGCTCCACGACGAGCTCGACGAGGTGCACGCGTTGCTCACCGGCCCGGAGTCGAGCGTCCGGGTGGTGCTCACCCCCGAGTCGGTCGTGCTCGCGGAAGCGCGCCGGTCGCTGACGATGCTGTCGCTCTTCGGCTACCGGGTGGACGGCGTCGTCGTCAACCGGATCTTCCCCGATGCTGACGCCGACGAGTGGCGTGCCGGGTGGGTCCGCGCCCAGGCAGCCGTACTCGACGAGGTGGCCGAGTCCTTCGCAGGGATGCCGCTGTGGCGCTCGCTCTACAGGGGCGTCGAGCCCGTCGGGGTCGACGCCCTGCGCAGCCTCGCAGCCGAGGTGTACGACGAGAGCGACCCGCTCGCCGTACCGTCCGGCAAGGGGCCGTTCTCGGTCAGTCGCACGTCCACCGGTCCGCTCCTCGGACTGACCCTGCCGCACGTGACGCGCGACGAGGTCGACCTCGCCCGACACGGCGACGAGCTGGTCGTCTCGGTCGGGTCGTATCGTCGGCTCCTGACCCTGCCGCCGGGACTGGCCCGGCACCGGGTCGCCGGCGCCCGCGTGCAGGACGGTGTGCTGCAGGTGAGGTTCGAGGAGGAGACGGCGTGACAGGGCAGGACGGAGACCGCTCGGGCGGAGACTCGGGTGGGCCCGAGGTGGGCTCGCTCGCCGAGGAGACCGCCAAGCTGCTCGGTGCGCTGTCCGGGTGGGCCCGCGAGCACGGTGCCGAGGCCGGCCACGGAGCCAGCGGGCTCGCCGACCACCTCGTGGACCAGGTGTCCGCGGCTGCCCATCAGCTCGACGAGCACCTCGCGACCGGCTCGGCCGAGTGCACGGTGTGCCCGATCTGCCGGACCGTGCACACCGTCCGCCAGCTGAGCCCGGAGGTCAGGGCGCACCTCGCCGTGGCAGCGTCCTCGCTGGTGCAGGCCGCCGCCGGGGTCCTGGCGACGGTCGTGCCCGACACCGACACCGACCGTCCCGCCGGGAAGCAGGGCGGCACCGGGCGTCGTACCGAACCTGTGGAGAAGATCGTCCTCGACGAGGACTGGCCCGAGGAGGACTCGTGAGCACCAACGGACTGGCCTGCGGCATCGATGTGGGCGGCACCAAGATCGCCGGAGGTGTCGTCGACACCGAGGGCAAGATCCTGGAGGAGCTCAAGGTCGAGTCCCCGGCCGAGGACGTGGAGGCCATCGAGCGGGCCATCGCCGGGCTGGTCAACGAGCTGAGCTCCCGCCACGACGTCACGTGCGTGGGCGTCGGCGCGGCCGGCTATGTCTCCAGCTCGCGGTCCACCGTCTACTTCGCGCCCAACCTGGCCTGGCGCGACATCGACCTCAAGGCCGAGCTCGAGCAGCACATCGACCTCCCGGTCGTGATCGAGAACGACGCCAACGCCGCGGCGTGGGGCGAGTTCACCTTCGGCGCCGGCAAGGACGTCGACGACTTCCTGCTGGTCACCGTAGGCACGGGCGTCGGGGGCGGCATCGTCCTCGACGGCAAGCTGCACCGGGGCGCCTTCGGTGTCGCGGCGGAGATCGGCCACATGCGCGTGGTCCCCGGGGGCGTCATGTGCGGCTGCGGCAACCGTGGCTGCCTGGAGTCCTACGGCTCCGGTACGGCGCTGGTGCGCGCCACTCGCGAGGCGGCGGAGGGGCGCTCGCTGCTGGCTCGCGACCTCATTGATCGGGCCGGGGGAGACCCCGCCGCGATCGACGGCCCGCTCATCACGGCTGCCGCCCAGGACGGCGACCCCTTTGCGATCGACCAGCTCGCCGACCTCGGCACCTGGCTCGGCGAGGGCATCGCATCGCTCGCGGCCGTGCTCGACCCCGCGAAGGTCGCCATCGGCGGCGGCGTCAGTGAAGCGGGTGACCTGCTGATCGAGCCCATCCGGGCCGCCTTCAAGCGTCAGCTCACCGGCCGGGGACACCGGCCGGTGGCGGACATCGTGCTGGCCGAGCTGGGCAACAAGGCCGGGCTCATCGGGGCGGCGGACCTCGCCCGCCGCTGAGGAGGTCCTCAGCCCGTCATCCGCACCTGACGGAGGCCGGTGTCGCACGGGTCGCCGATGTCGCACACATCTCGGGTGCTGCCCGAGACGTTGGTCTGCAGCACCGTGACCAGCAAGTAGTTGCGGTGGGCGCCACCCGAAGTGGCGTTGAAACCGCTCGGGTTGTTGGCGCAGTCGCCGGTCATCTTGGAATGACTGCCCTTAGCTCCATTGCCTAGGTGGTAGCCGCACAGGCGAACGGAGATGATCCGAAAGACCGGGTAGATGGTGTTCCCGCCAGGGTCTGGGCTGACCGCGCCGGGGTTACAGGTAGGTGTACCGCAGAAGACCGGGAGGAAGAACTGCTCCTCGCTGTCAACAAGAGCCTTCAGCGCATCCAGAGAGCCGTCGTCGCGGAGGTTGCCTGTATCAGCTCCCAGACAGGACGCGGGGTCGGCTGCGGTGGTGGGGCAGTGGCCCAGGAGGTGAGAGCGGATATTGGGGTCGCTCGGGTCCGGTTGGTCGGGCACGATCGAGACTGGATTCTCGCACCCGTTGCTGATCTCGTCAGCGATGGGGCCGTTTTGCCCGGGGCAGTCCAAGGTCCACCAGTTGCCGGGATTGTGGGTGTCCGGGCAGTCGCTCTTGGTGCCCTTGTCGGGACCACCTCCGGCCGGCCCTTCGAACTTCATCACCGGTGTCGGGAAAGACGTGAGGGTGAGCAGGTCTCGTGAGCAGAGAGCGAGCGGGCGCAGGCCTCCGCCGACCGCGCCGGCCGCGTCCACCACTGCGGTGGCTTCGCGCGATACCTCGTAGTCCTCAGTCGTGTCCCCGCCCGAGGCGGCACCACCGAACAGGTTCGGGCTGGTGGTGCTCACCTCCGCTCGGACCTCCAGTCCGTTGTCCGTGCACTCGGTTTCGACCCGTCCTCCCACCAAGGTGCCCTCACCGGTCATCGTGGTGTCGTTCTGGACCTCGGCCTTGAGCAGGGCCTCAGCGTCAGCGGCAGCTTGACCAGCGGTCCGCAACCCCTCGCAGCCGAGGCCGCTCGTCGGCTGTTGGGTGTAGACGACCGCCGCGCCGAGAGCTGCGGCGTCGGCTGCTGTCTGTGCCTGGCGCTTGTTGGCGTACGCCATGCCGAAGTCCACGGCAAACACGGACAAGCCGACAAGGAAGAGCGCCAGGAATGCCACGATGATCGCGACGGCGCCCCTCTCATCCCTCACTGTCGCACGGTGCATCATGAGAACTCGCACCTCATCACTCCTTCGGCTCTGAGGGTGGGCGCGGGAGCCGCGAAGAAGGGGAACGGCACCAGCCACTCACCGGTCCTCTCGACCGTGACGGTCACGTCCTGGTCCGGATCGGATCCAGCACAGGGCGTGGGACCACTGGGACAGGCCGGGTCGATCACGACGGTGGGGACGTCTGCTGCCATTCCGAGAGTTGCAGCGCCTTCCTCCGCATCTGCCTCGATGTCGGCACAAGCCGAATTCGGTCCATCGACGACAGCGTTGCGCGCGGCTTCCCGTGCGATGTTGGAGATCGAGATCTGTTGCGCGAACAGAGCGCCGAAGTTGATGATCCCGAACAGGATCAGGATGAGGACCGGCATGACGAGAGCGAGCTCGACTGCCGCCGCCCCGCGTTCTTCGCGCCCCGCGCGGCGCCGTACGAGCTTCTTCATCCCAACCCCTCGATAGCCATGTCCCGGCCAAGATCAGACCGAGCGTAGGGAGCGTCGGTGCCTCCGGGCAGGGTCCTCGTCCGAAATGACCCGGGTGGCCACGGCAACTAGTCACATCGGGCCATGGCGCGGGGCCGAGAGGTCTGGACACCACGCATACGACAGGATCGGGGGGTGACAACTGCTGTGGAGCCCGTCTGGATCGGCGTCGACGTCGGTGGCACCAAGGTGCTGGCCGGGGTGGTCGACGACCACGGCCACGTCGTACGCACGGCTCGACGCGCGACCCCCGGCCGCCGGTTGGACGCCATCCACGTCGAGGACGCCCTGGTTGCCGCGGTGATCGAGGTGGCGGCAGGCGCGCCGATCGCCGGAGTGGGCGTCGCCGCCGCGGGGTTCGTCGACTCCGAGGGAGGGCGCGTCATGTTCGCCCCGCACCTGCCCTGGCAGGGCGAGGACGTCCGCGACCGGCTCGCCAAGCGGTGGGGCGTGCCGGTGACCCTCGACAACGACGCCAACGGTGCCGCCGTCGCCGAGTGGACGTACGGCGCGGCGCGCGGCACGCGGTCGGCGATCGTCGTGACCATGGGCACCGGCATCGGTGGCGGGATCATCATCGACGACCACCTCGTCCGGGGCGCCAACGGGATGGCGGGGGAGTTCGGCCACATGCAGGTCGTCCCCGGCGGCCAGCCGTGCGAGTGCGGCGGGCGGGGGTGCTGGGAGCAGTACTCGTCCGGCAACGCGCTGGTCCGCTTCGCCCGCGCGCGGATGGGCGAGCAGCCCAGCGTGCTGGAGGAGGTCACCGGCGGCAACCCGGACGCGCTCACCGGTCCGATGGTCACCGCGGCCGCCGAGGACGGCGACCTGGTGGCACGCCAGGCCTTCGCGACCGTCGGCGACTGGCTCGGCGTCGGCGTGGCCAACCTGGTGGCGGCCTTCGACCCCGAGGTCGTCGTCATCGGCGGCGGCGTCTCCGCCGCCGGCGACCGGCTGCTCGAGCCGGCCCGCACCGCGCTGGTGCGCTCTCTGGTGGGCGCGGCCCACCGCGAGGTCCCGGCCCTCGTGGCCGCGCAGCTCGGGCCCGAGGCCGGCTTGGTCGGAGCGGCCGAGCTGGCCCGCCGTCAGGCGCGGCGGTAGTCCGGGACCAGCTCGATCGCGAGCTGCTCGAGGAAGAGCCCGACGTCGGTGACGATGCCCTTGGCCTGGCTCGACCCGCGGTCGGCCAGCTTGGTCACGGTGGCCGGGTTGATGTCGACGCACACCAGCGGGATGGACGCGGGGAGGATGTTGCCGGTCGCCACCGAGTGCAGCATGGTCGCCACCATCAGGCAGAAGCCGACGTCGGTGAGCTCGGCCCGCATCGCCCGCTGGCCCTCGATGACGTCGGTGTGCACGTCGGGCAGCGGGCCGTCGTCGCGCACCGACCCGACGAGGACGAACCTCTTCTCGTGCTTGACGAGCGCGTGCATGATCCCGCCGGTCAGCACGCCGGACTCCACCGCGGCGCGGATGGAGCCCTCCTTGCGGATCGTGTTGAGCGCCCGGATGTGGTGCTCGTGGCCGTGCTCGACGCCGTGGCCCATGGACAGGTCCACGCCGAGGCTGGTGCCGTAGAGCGACGACTCGATGTCGTGGGTGGCGAGCGCGTTGCCGGCGAACAGCACGTCGACGAAGCCGGCGTTGACCATGGCCACCATGGCCGGCGCGGCACCCGTGTGGACGACGCCCGGTCCGCCGACCCACAGCACCTTCTTGCCGGCCGCCTTGGCGTCGCGCATGCCGTCGGCGACCTGCCGGACGAGCACCGCCTGGGGCTTCTCCGAGGAGACGTCGGACTCCATGAACCCGAAGCTGTCGCCGCTCTTCTCCACGTCGGGCGCGGTGACCCGGATGCCGGAGGCACCGATGACGACCTGCATGCCGACCCTCACGTCCGACATCGGCAGCGTGTAGACGCGCTCCCCGTCCACGACCAGGCCGCAGTCCATCTCCGGGTTCTCCACGTCGTACCAGCGCCCCGCGATCCGCACGCGCGTCGCGAGGTTGGTGGTGGAGTAGAAGCCATCGGGGAAGACGCCGTCCATGTCGGCCTCGGCCAGCGTCGCCTCGCCGGGGTCGGTCTGGTTGACGCCGCGCGTCTGCAGGCGCATGAGCAGGCGCTGGAGCGCGTCGTCGTCCTCGGCGGTCACGGTGATGGTCGCGCGGCTCGTGTCCGACGCCTCGTGGCCCACGTCGATGTGCTTGATGACCCAGTCGCCGCCGTACTGGCGGATGTCGTCCAGGACGCGCGACAGGATGCCGCTGTCCATCAGGTGGCCGGTGACTTCGACGTTCTCGGTGACACTCACGCGGGCGACGATAGCGCCCGCCCTGTGGCTCAGATCCGCGAGCCGTCGTCCCACGGTTCGCGGGGGTGCCGAGGCATCGTCGCGACGAGGTAGAGGAAGCCGCCGACGAACCACGCGAGCAGCAGGTAGTCGAGCAGGGAGGGCAGGTCGAGGGACGCGACGAGGGACACCAGGATCACGATCGGTACGCCGAACACGCCGGCCCACGCGAGGGCGCGACGAGGTGCCGGGCGGGGCAGCGGGGGAGGCGGGGGCGGCACGAAGCGCTCCTCGTCCACGGGCTCGACGACCCGGGGCTCGGGCTCCTCGTCCCGCCACTCGGTCGGCCGCTCGATGGGCCCCTCGACCACGGCGGCCGGCGGCTCGTCCAGCTCGGGACGGTCGCCGTAGTTGTCGACGATGTCGCGCCAGGCCGCGTCCTCGCGGGTCCGCCGCTCGTCGTCACCGCCTGCGCTCACGGAGCCACGGTAACCCTTGCGATGAACTCCGCGGACTCCTCGAAGATCGTCTCGGCGTCGTTGTCGAGGGTGGCCACGTGGTAGCTCTCGGTGAGCATCCGCTCGGTGAAGTCCCGCGAGGAGACGTTACTGCGGATGATCTCCAGCGAGGAGGGGTCCACCACCCGGTCGACGGTGGACTTGAAGAGCAGCAGGGGTGCGGTGATGCGCGGCAGGTGGCCGCGCAGGGGCTTCCATCCCTCGCGCATCATCGAGTCGGCCGCCCTGAGCGGCGTGCGGGAGTAGCCGAGCTCCTCGACGCCGGGCTTCTTGATGTCGTTGGCGATGCCGGGCACCGAGGGGACCACGCGCTTGAGGACGGGCAGCGCCTTCACGTCCAGCCGGGTGCTGTTGACGGCCGGGTTGACCAGGACGATGCCGGCCACGGCGTCCGGATGGTCGGCCGCGAGGCGCAGCACCAGGGAGCCACCCATCGACAGCCCGCACACGACGACCGCATCGTTCTCGGTCCGCAGCTTCGCGAACGCCCCCGACGTCGCGGCGTACCAGTCCTGCCAGCCGACGGTGTTGCAGTCCTCCCACGACGTGCCGTGGCCGGGGAGCAGCGGAACCTCGACGGCGTACCCCCGCTCCGCGAGCGCGCGGCCCCACGGCTTCATGGAGTAGGGCGAGCCGGTGAAGCCGTGCTGGAGCAGCACGCCGACGCGCCGTCCGCCGGTGAGCTCGGGTCGGGCCGGGACCGACAGCGGCCGGGCCACCTCGGGGTCGACGGGCTCGACGGGTGCGGCGTCGCCGCCTCGGTTCAGGGGATTCCTCACGGGGGGAAGTGTGCCCCACGAGGGGGACCCCGAGGAGGGACTTTCGGGGCTAGGCTCACCCCGTGCTGTATTGGTTCCTGAAGTCGATCGCGCTCGGTCCGATCCTCCGCGTGGTGTTCCGCCCCAAGGCCTACGGCGTGGACAACGTGCCCGCGGAGGGCGCCGCGATCCTGGCGAGCAACCACCTCTCCTACGCCGACTGGCTCTTCATGCCGTTGACGCTGAGCCGGCGCGTCACCTTCGTGGCCAAGGCGGAGTACTTCACCACCCCGGGCATCAAGGGCTGGTTCCAGAAGAAGTTCTTCTCCGGCGCCGGCCAGGTGCCCATCGACCGCTCGGGCGCCAACGCCGCCGAGGGGGCGATGAAGTCCGCGAAGAAGATCCTCGACCAGGGCGAGCTGTTCGGCATCTACCCCGAGGGCACCCGCTCCCACGACGGCAAGCTCTACCGCGGCAAGACGGGCGTCGCCCGCCTCGCCCTCGAGACCGGCGCCCCCGTGGTCCCGTGCGCGGTCGTCGGCACCGACGTGGTCGCCCCCACCGGCAAGGTCTTCGGCCAGTGGACCCGGCCGGTCGTGCGCTTCGGCCCGCCCCTCGACTTCTCGCGCTACGAGGGCATGGAGAACGACCGCTACATCCTGCGCTCGATCACCGACGAGATCATGTACGAGATCATGCGGCTCTCCGAGCAGGAGTACGTCGACATGTACGCCAGCAAGGCCAAGGAGCTCGCCAAGGAGCAGGCCAAGGACGAGGCCAAGGCCGCCGCTCGCGAGCTGGCCGCCAAGGACGCTGCCAACGACGCCGCCAAGGACACCGCCCACAGGCAGGCGTCCTGACCGCCAGCACGACGCCCGACGACGGACGGGCCGCGGTCGCCGTCGAGGACCAGCTGCACCGGGCGCTCGCGCTGGTGCGCGTCGTGGTGACGGTCAACATGGTCGTCCTCAACCTGTGGCGGCGCGACAACTACGACGACCCGGCGCTCGGCGCCGCGGTCGTGGGCGTGGCGGTCGTGTGGACGGGCATCGCGCTCTGGGCGTACGCCGACGCGCGACGTCGTACGCCGCTGCTGCTGGGCGTCGACCTGGCCATCGCGGTGGGCGCCATCGCCCTCACGCCGCTCGCCAAGGGCCCGGACTTCAACGCCACCATTCCCGGCTTCTGGGTGATGGGGGCGCTGCTGGCCTGGGCGATCCACTGGCACTGGAAGGGCGGGCTCGCCGCGGCGGTGCTGGTCTCCGCGGCGGACCTGGGCATCCGGCTCTCCGTCGACCAGACGATCGACCAGGGCAACTACGGCAACGTCTTCCTGCTGATGATCGGCGGTCCGATCGTCGGCTACATGTGCGAGTCGCTCCAGCGGATGGCGGTCGAGCGCGACGCCGCCCAGCGGGCGGCCGCCGCGGCCGAGGAGCGCACCCGCCTGGCGCGGGCGGTCCACGACGGCGTGCTGCAGGTCCTCTCGCTCGTGCAGCGGCGCGCGGGTGAGGCCGGCGGTGACCTCGCCGAGCTCGGTCGGCTCGCCGGCGAGCAGGAGCGCAGCCTGAGGTCGCTGATCCGCCAGCAGGACACGGTGACCGCGCCGGCCGGCTCGACGCTGGACCTCGCCGGCGAGCTCGAGCGCCTCGGGACCTCGCACGCCGGCCGCGTCGACGTCGCCACCCCGGGGACCCCGGTGCCGGTGCCGGAGCACGTGGCCCGGGAGGTCGTGGCCGCCGTGTCGGCCTGCCTGGACAACGTGCGCGCCCACGTCGCCGACGAGGCCCCGGCCTGGGTCCTGCTCGACGCGGTGCCAGGAGCCGTGGTCGTCTCGGTGCGCGACGACGGGCCGGGCATCCCGGCGGGCCGGCTCGAGGAGGCGGCGGGGGATGGGCGGCTCGGCGTGGAGCAGTCCATCCGGGGCAGGCTCGCCGACCTCGGCGGCAGCGCCCGGGTCGAGACCGGCTCCTGGGGTACCGAGTGGGAGCTGACCGTGCCGATGGGGGAGACGTGACCATCCACTCCGACCACCCCTTCGCCGACCCCGAGGGAGCGCGCGACGCCTTCCGCCGGTTGCGTGCCCGGCTGTCGGCCCGCGTGGGGCTCTGGACCACCGGCGCCGGCCGCGAGCGCGCCGGGCTGACCGTCTCCTCCATGCTCGTCGTCGGCGGGGAGCCGCCGCTCGTCGTCGGCATGCTCGACCCCGACTCCTCGCTCGGCGAGGCGCTCGACGTCGGTGACCGGGTCGTCGTGCACCTGCTGGAGTGGGAGCACCGCGACCTCGCCGAGCAGTTCGCCGGCCTGATGCCCGCGCCCGGCGGGGCCTTCTCCGCCGCGACGTGGGAGCAGACCGACGCGGGACCCCGGCTCGCCTCGGCGGGCACCTGGGCGGCCTGCACCGTCACCGACGTCCGGCTGCTGGGCTGGTCCCTGGAGGTCGTCTGCTCCCTCGACGAGGTGGTCGTCGGCAGCGACGACGAGCCGCTGGTGCACCGCCGGGGGCGCTACGTGCGTCCGACCCCGGACTGAGTCACTCGACGCCTCACCCGACGGTGACCTGCGCGAGGACCCGGTCGCGCACGCTCCCGTCCTCCAGGTCGACGCTCCAGCCCCCGTCCGCGTCGGGCGCTCCACACGGTTGGGGTTCGGCCGGCTCATCGGGCGTGGCGCAGGCCAGGGACAGCACCTCGGGAGCAGAGACCTCGTGCGTGGCGCGCTCCGCCGCGGCGCGCGAGGAGACCTCCAGCGACGACATGGAGACCAGCGCGCGCCCGGGGGCCGACGTGCTACGCACGAGCGCGCCCCCGAGCCGGTAGGTGACCAGGACCGAGTCGGCGGCGAGGAAGGAGTAGGTGCCCCGCCCGTCGGTGATCCGCTCGGGTCCGATCGCCTCGTGGCCGTCGGCGACGACCCGCACGTCGCGGGCCACGACCCCGTCGGGGCCGGCGGGCACGGAGAGGTCGAGGGTGAGCAGCACGGAGGAGGCCTCGATCCAGTGCGTCACCTCCAGCTCGCCCGACGGCAGCACGGTGGTCCGGACGTACGTCGCGTCGTCCTCCAGCGGCTCCGGGGGCGGTTCCATCGCGACCGAGCCCGCGAGCGACGCCGACGTCGTGTCGTCGGGCTCGGACCGTAGCCCCAGCAGGACGAGCGCCACGGCGACGCCGAGCAGCAGGGCGAGGCCGACGAGCCCTACCCGTGAGGCCCAGGTGCCGTGCCGGTCGATCATCGGGTGACCGACCGCGTGGGAGCGATGACCGGTCGTGCCGTGACGACCGCGAGGTTCTGGTAGCCACCGCGATCCGCGACGTAGGGCGGCGCGCACGTCACCAGCACGAGGCGGCGGGGACCCGCAGCGGCGAAGAGGCCGGTGCGCCGGGTCAGCGGGCCTTGCGGCACCAGCCGCAACGAGCGCACCTCGAAGTCCTGGGTCAGCCCGGCGGAGTCGAGCCGCAGCCGCTCACCGCCACGCAGCCCGAGCAGCTCGGCGAACGGGCCGAGCCCCTGCGCGCGCGAGTCCACGTGCGCGGCGAGGAGGGTGGACCCGAAGGGGTCACCGACACGCGACCCGCCGGTCCACCACCCGGCGGCGCGGGTGTCGGCGGGGACGTCGAGCAGGCCGGTGCGGGTCGTCCCGGCCCGCCGGACCGGTACGACGGCGCCGCTCGGCAGCCGCACCGCCACCGGCCGCTGGGGCCGGACCACCGAGGACGCCCGTCGGGCGGGCGCCGCGGGGGACGGGGTGGCCGTGGTCACGACGGTCGGTCGGTCCGGGTCCCGGCCCTGCTCGTGCGGGGCCGAGCAGCCGGTCAGCACGAGCAGCGCGACCACCACGACCGCCCGCCCCCTCATCTGCCTGTTGGGTCGTGCAGCAGGAACGGGGTGACGGGGAGCGCCCCCGCCAGCCCCGCCGAGCCCGTCCGGATGGTCGTCGGCTGCACGGACCCGTCCGCCGCCAGGGGAGCGGTGTGCGCGATGACGTTCATCGAGCCGTCGCGGGGGTTTCCGTAGGCGTAGATCATCGACAGCGTCCGGGCCTCGAGCGGCACGTCGAGCGGTCCGAGGATCGGGTCGGACGTGCGTCCGGTCGGGAGCAGCGCCACCCGGTGGGTGCCGGCGGGGACGTCCGCCTCGGCGAACTCCCCGTTGGCGATGTTGGTGAAGACCGTCTGCCCGTCGACCCGCACGTCGGCCGGCGCCACGGTGGCGGTGTGGGCGAGCACCACGCGGGCCTTGCCCGGGCCGATCGGCTCGGTCGGGGCGTCGTACGAGTGGACGACGGGGTCGCCGCCGACGGCGGCCGGCAGGTGCAGCACCACGTCGGTGCTGGTCCCCGACTCCACCTCGAGCGTGGAGGCGACGTCCGTGCCGTCGCCGCTGAACGTCACCTCGTGGCTGCCGGGGGCCAGGTCGAACGGGCCGAGGACGTCGCCGACCGCGGCTCCCGTGGCCACGGAGCGGCCGTCAACGGCGACGTCGACCGTCGCACCCGGCACCGCCTGGATGACCATCACCTGCGCAGGTGCGGCCGGTGCGGTCACCGCGCCACCGGGCGGACCGAGCGAGAGGACGAGCGCGGCCGACGAGGCGGCCAGGACAAACGACAGTGCACGTCTCATCACAGAGCCCCCGGCAGGTGACGGCCCGCGTCCCGAGCCCCGGCCCACACGACACCACCGCCCCTGCGGCCCGGCAACCCCACGATGAGGTAAACGGCGACCCCCGGGCGGCGGTAGGTTCGCGCCCATGACGAGGGTGATGGTGGTCGACGACCACCCGATGTGGCGCGACGCGGTGGAGCGGGACCTGGTGGCGGCCGGGTTCGAGGTGGTGGCGGTCGCCGCGGACGGTCACCAGGCCCTGGCCCGGTTCCCCGCCGCCCGTCCCGAGGTGGTGGTGCTCGACCTGCAGATCCCCGGCCCCCACGGGGTGGAGGTCACCGCCCAGGTCCTGCAGCACGACCCGTCGGCGCGGGTGCTCATCCTCTCGGCCTCGGGCGAGCAGTCCGACGTGCTGGAGGCGGTCAAGGCCGGCGCCACCGGCTACCTCGTCAAGAGCGCGTCGCGCGAGGAGCTGCTCGACGCCGTACGCCGTGTGGCCGCCGGCGACACCGTCTTCACGCCCGGCCTGGCGGGCCTGGTCCTCGGAGAGTTCCGCCGGATGGCCGAGGGCCCGCCGGACGACGACCCGCGCAGCGAGCTGACCGAGCGGGAGACCGAGATCCTCAAGATGGTCGCCAAGGGGATGTCCTACAAGCAGATCGCCGAACGCCTCGTCATCTCCCACCGCACGGTGCAGAACCACGTGCACAACACGCTGCGCAAGCTGCAGATGAACAACCGCGTCCAGCTGACCCGCTGGGCCATCGCGCACGGGCTCGACGATGACGACGACGACTGACCGGGCCTGGCGCGCGGCCGGCCCGGGCGACGCGGGGCCGCTGCGCGACCTGGAGCGGGCGGCCAACCTCGTCGGCCTCGCCCACGTGTTCCCGGCCGAGAGGTTCCCGTTCCCCGACGATGCCGTGCTGGCCCGCTGGACCCTGGTGCTCGACGACCCGGAGGTGGTGGTCGAGGTCGTCGACGGGGACGGCGGGCTGCTCGCCTTCGCGGCGTACGACCGCGACAGCCTGCGCCACCTCGCCGTCCACCCCGACGCGTGGGGGACCGGGCTCGCCCGGGCCGGCGTCGCCCGGGCCGTGGCGCACGGCGCCCACCGGCTGTGGGTGCTCGACGACAACCACCGGGCCCGTCGCCTCTACGAGACGCTCGGCTGGCGGGCGACCGGCGTCGAGCAGGAGTGTCCGTGGGTGCCGCACCCGACGGAGCTGGAGTACGCGCTCCTAGGATCGCGGGTGTGACCGACCCGCTCCTCGAGCTCGCCGACGGGCTCTACGCGCTGCCGTTGGGCGACTTCACCCCGGCGCGGGACGCGCTGGTCAAGGAGCACAAGGCCGACAAGGAGCTGGCGTCGCGCATCAAGACGCTGCGGAAGCCGTCCCTGGCCGCCTGGGTCGTCAACCTGCTCGTACGCCGCGACGCGGCGCAGGTGGACCAGGTCCTGCAGGTGGGCACCGCCCTCCGCGAGGCCCAGGCCAACCTCGACGGCGAGGAGCTGCGCGCGCTGACCCGCCAGCGTCGCCAGCTGACCGCCGCCGTCACCACGCAGGCGCGGGGGCTGGCCCGCGAGGAGGGCGTCAAGGTCACCCCCGCCGTCGCCGACCAGGTCGAGGCGACGCTGACCGCCGCGATGGTCGACGAGGGTGCGGCCCGGGCCGTGCGCAGCGGCCTGCTCGTCGCCGCGCTGGTGGCCACCGGCGTCGGCGAGGTCGACGTCGCCCCCGCCCTCGCGGTGCCCGAGGCGCTGGGCTTCGAGGCCGCGCCGCGCGAGGCGCAGCCGGCCCCGCGGCCCGAGCTGCGCGTCGTACCGGACCCGGAGGCCGACACCAAGGCCCTGCGGGCCGCCGAGGAGCGGCTGGCGACCGCGCGCCGGGAGCACGAGGCCGCCCGGGAGGCCGCCGCCGCGTCGGCCGCCGAGGTGGAGCAGCTGCAGGCGCGCTCCCTCCAGCTGCAGTCCGAGGTCGACGAGCTGCGCGGCCGGATCGCGCAGCTCGAGGCGGACATGGAGGAGAACGACGACGAGCTCGCCGACGCCGAGGACGTGCGGGCCGAGGCGGACGATGCGGCGGCAGCGACCACGCGGGCGCTCGCCGAGGCGGAGGCCGAGGTCGAGCGCCTCAGTCGGTAGCCCAGCCCTTGCAGCGTTCGACGGCGTCGCGCCACCGGGCGTGGGCCGCGTCGGAAGCCGTCCGGTCGGCGGTCGGCTCGAACCGGCGGTCCAGGGCCCAGGTCTCCCGCAGGTCGTCGGTGGACCCCCACACCCCGGTCCCGAGGCCGGCGAGGAAGGCCGCGCCCAGCGCCGTCGTCTCCACGATCTCCGGACGTTCGACGGGCAGCCCCACCTGGTCGGCCTGCAGCTGGCACAGCAGGTCGTTGGCCGCGGCGCCGCCGTCGACGCGCAGCGACGCGACCTGCGGCATCGTCTCGAGCACGTCGCGGACCTCGAAGGCGATCGCCTCCAGCGTCGCCCGCACGACGTGGGCGCGCGTGGTGCCCCGGGTCATGCCGATCAGCAGTCCTCGGGCACGGGGGTCCCAGTCCGGGGCGCCGAGGCCGGTGAGCGCCGGCACGAAGACGACGCCGTCGGTGTCGTCGACGGTGGCCGCGATGGCGGCGGTCTCGGCGGCCGACCCGACGATCTGCAACCCGTCGCGCAGCCACTGCACGGCCGCGCCGGTCACGAAGATGGCGCCCTCGAGGGCGTAGGTGAGCTCGCCCTCGGGGGAGCGCCACGCGGCCGTGGACAGCAGGCCGGCGTCCGACCGCTCCAGCGTGGTGCCGGTGTTGGCCAGGATGAACGACCCGGTCCCGTAGGTGCACTTGGAGTCGCCGACCTCGAAGCAGGTCTGGCCGAAGAGCGCCGACTGCTGGTCCCCGGCGATGCCGGCGATGGGCAGCTCCAGGCCGAGGAAGGACCGGGGGTCGGTCGGGGCGACCTCGCCCCAGCTGGGGACCAGGTCGGGCAGCGCCTCCCGCGGCACGCCGAAGAGGCCGCACAGCTCGTCGGACCACTCGCCCGTCCCGAGGTCCATCAGCAGGGTGCGGCTGGCGTTGGACACGTCGGTGACGTGCCAGGTGCCGCGCGTCATCCGGGCGACCAGGTAGGAGTCGACGGTGCCGACGGCGTACCGGCCGGACTCGACCAGCGCCCACGTGTGCGGCTCGTTCTCGGCGAGCCACGCCAGCTTGGTGCCGGAGAAGTAGGGGTCGAGGCGCAGGCCGGTCAGCTCGGCCACCCGGTCCTCGTGGCCGGCGGCCCGCAGCCGCTCGCACACCTCGGCCGTGCGCCGGTCCTGCCACACGATCGCGCGGCGCGGGGATCCGAGGGTCTCGCGGTCCCACAGCACGACGGTCTCGCGCTGGTTGGTGATGCCGACGGCGGTGAGCTCGGCGGCGTCGACCTTGGCCAGCACCGCCCGGGTGGCCTCGAGGGTCGCCTGCCAGATCTCCTCCGGCGCGTGCTCGACCCAGCCGGCTCGCGGGAAGTGCTGGGCGAACTCCTGGCTGGCCGAGGCGACGATCCGGCCCCGGGGGCTCACGACCACGGCGGTGACACCGGTCGTGCCGGCGTCGATGGCAAGGACGGACATCGGCTTCCTCGAGGGTGCGGCGGAGGGCGAGGAGCCCAACCTAGTGCGCGCCGGCGCTACCGCGTCTGAGTAGCATCCCTGCAACTTCCGCCTCGACGAAGGAACCTCCATGAGCCATCCCGAGCAGCTCGGCTTCTTCTCGGCCGTCGCCAGCGCGAACCGAGACGTGGTCGCGGGCAGCCGCGTGATCGAGATCGGGGCGTACGCGGTCAACGGGACGATGCGCAGCTACTTCTCCACGGCCGCCGACTACGTCGGGGTCGACCTCGTCGAAGGACCGGGTGTCGACGTCGTCGGCTTCGGCCACGAGATCGACCACGAGGACGGTTCGTACGACGTCGCCACGTCCGGCGAGTGCTTCGAGCACGACCCGCACTGGCGCCAGACCTTCGCCAACATGGTGCGCCTGACCCGCCCGGGCGGGCTGGTGGCCTTCACGTGCGCCTCCAGCGGTCGCCCCGAGCACGGCACCCGGCGTACGCGGGTGGCCGACAGCCCGGGGACCCAGTTCGAGGGGCTGGACTACTACCGCAACCTGACCGAGGCGGACTTCGCCGACCTCGACCTCGCCGGCGACTTCTCGGCCCACCGCTTCTGGCGCAACCCGACGTCCTTCGACCTCTACTTCGCGGGCGTCCGAGCCGGGACGACCGAGGGTCGACCGACAGCGGTGCTGCCCGACGAGGCCGACGTGGCGAGGCTCTCGGGACTCATGTCGCTGCCCCACCGTGCGTTGCGGCTCCCGCTCCGGGGCGTCCGGAGGTTCGTGACGGACGAGGGGCGCTACCAGGACGTGATCCTCCCGTACTGGCAGGGACTGCTGCACGTCCAGAGGCGCCTGGGTGGGGTGGGTGGCCGGGCCGAGTAACGGGCCCGGACCTCAGGAGTCGCGCAGGATCGCCAGCACGCGCCGGTCGATCCACGACCCGTCGTCGGCGACCCGCATCTCGTAGTTCTCGCTGCCGACCCACGAGCGCAGGTCGGGGTGGCCCTGCTGCTGCACCAGTCGCGCGACCTCCTCCTCGAGCTCGGGGGTCATGGCGACCTTCTCGTCCTCGGTCGACGCCGTCAGGTAGAGGTCGTTGAGGTCGAGCAGCCGGGCCAGCTCCTCGACGGGAGCCTGGTGGTCGTCGACCCGTAGGTCGACGGCGACGTCGTCGCCCGCGCCGTACCCCGCGTCCTCACGGACCACGAGGAGCGCCGCTGCCTGCCGCCCGCGCTTGTCCCCGCCGGCCTCGTCGCCGGCCCGCAAGGCGTCGAGGAGCCGCCGCTCGAGGGGCTGCCCGGCCGACCCCTGCCAGGACAGCTCCATCGCCTCGACGACCTCGGGACCGGTGAGGATGTTGCCCTGGATGGCGTAGCCGGGACCCGACACGCCACCGGCCCAGTCGAAGCACTCCCTCCCGGTGTAGGTGGCGGAGCCACCCTCCGAGTCGACGATGCCCGCCTGGCGGTGCTCGCGCTTGTCGTCCTCCTCGACCAGCCGCGTCATGGCGACCTCGGCGGTGGCGCCGTCGTCGAGGTGGGCGAGCGCGAGGAACTTCCACGCCACGTTGGCCTCGGCCTGGGTCGCGATGGCGCCCACCCGGGCGACCGCGGCGGGGACGGCCGAGCCGACCGCGAGGAACTTGGAGGCGACGGCCACGCCCCACGACTCGCCGTCGTCGGAGCGGGCCACGATCGAGAAGGTCATGGGCCCGACCCTAGTGGGGCGACGGAGCGCGACGACCGGACGACACAATGGCGCCATGACGACCCACGCGCCGATCGAGGACCGCCCCGTCGAGACCTGGCTGACCGACATGGACGGCGTCCTGGTCCACGAGGAGCACGCGATCCCCGGCGCCGCCGACTTCGTGGACGCGCTCAAGGCCTCGGGACGCCGCTTCCTGGTGCTCACCAACAACTCGATCTTCACCCCGCGCGACCTGCGCGCCCGGCTGCTCGGCAGCGGGATCGACGTCCCCGAGGACGCGATCTGGACCTCCGCCCTGGCCACCGCGCAGTTCCTCGCCGACCAGCGACCGGAGGGTACGGCGTACGTCGTGGGGGAGGCGGGCCTGACGACCGCGATGCACGACATCGGCTACGTGATGACCGACCGGGACCCCGACTACGTGGTGCTGGGGGAGACCCGTACCTACTCGTTCGAGGCGATCACCCGGGCGATCCGCCTCATCGAGGCCGGCGCCCGCTTCATCGCCACCAACCCCGACGTCAGCGGACCCAGCCAGCAGGGCACGCTGCCGGCGACGGGGTCGGTCGCGGCCCTGATCAGCACGGCGACGGGGCGGGCGCCCTACTACGTCGGCAAGCCCAACCCGCTGATGATGCGCAACGCGCTCAACCGCATCGACGCCCACTCCGAGACCACGGTGATGGTGGGCGACCGGATGGACACCGACATCGTGTCGGGGCTCGAGGCCGGCCTGCGCA
This sequence comes from Nocardioides sediminis, assembly GCF_003047295.1. Lineage (GTDB taxonomy): Bacteria > Actinomycetota > Actinomycetes > Propionibacteriales > Nocardioidaceae > Nocardioides > Nocardioides sediminis. The sequence goes on along the minus strand of NZ_PZYZ01000008.1, from coordinate 170,116 downwards.
CCATCCTGGTCACGACCGGGTCGACCCGACCGGACCAGGTCGAGACGTTCCCCTACCGGCCCAGCCAGGTGGTGGACTCGGTCGCCGACCTCGTCGCGATGGTGGCGCCGCCCACCGTGGAGTGACTACGCTCACTGCGTCTTTGATCGATCCAACCTGAGGAGACCACCATGCGCGTCGGAGTGCTCACCGGAGGTGGGGACTGCCCCGGCCTCAACGCCGTCATCCGGGCCGTCGTCCGCAAGGGCGTGCGCGGCCACGGGTTCGAGTTCGTGGGCTACCGCGACGGGTGGAAGGGGCCGCTCGAGGGCCTGACGATGGAGCTCGGGATCGAGCAGTGCCGCGGCATCCTGCCCCGTGGCGGCACGATCCTCGGCTCGAGCCGGACCAATCCGTTCAAGGTCGACGGCGGCGTCGAGCAGATCAAGGCCAACCTCGAGCGCGACGGGGTCGACGCGCTGGTGGCGATCGGCGGCGAGGACACCCTCGGGGTCGCCACCAAGCTCGCCGATCTCGGCGTGGACGTGGTGGGCGTGCCCAAGACGATCGACAACGACCTCTCCGGCACCGACTTCACGTTCGGCTTCGACACCGCGGTCAACATCGCCACCGAGGCCATCGACCGGCTGCACACCACCGCCGAGTCGCACCACCGGGTGCTCGTGGTCGAGGTGATGGGCCGTCACGCCGGCTGGATCGCCCTGCACTCCGGCATCGCCGGAGGCGCGAGCATGGTCCTCATCCCGGAGCAGCCCTTCGACATCGAGGACGTGTGCGCGCGGGTCACGACCCGCTTCGAGAGCAGGTACGCCCCGATCATCGTCGTCTCCGAGGGCGCGGTCCCGCTTGAGGGCGGTGACATGACGTTGGTGAGCGGCGAGAAGGACGCGTTCGGCCACGTGCGCCTGGGCGGCATCGGCGACCGGCTCGCCGGGGAGATCGAGCAGCGCACCGGCGCGGAGGCCCGCGCCGTCGTCCTCGGCCACATCCAGCGCGGTGGCACCCCGACCGCCTTCGACCGGTGGTTGGCCACCCGGTTCGGCCTCCAGGCCATCGACGCCGTCGCCGACGGCGACTTCGGCACGATGATGGCGCTCAAGGGCACCCGGATCGAGCGGCTGCCGCTCATCGAGGGCACCGGCGAGCTCAAGCTGGTCAGCGACGAGGAGTACGCCGAGGCGCAGGTCTTTTTCGGCTGAGGAGGCGAGGGACGTTCACCGGCGGGCGTCGAGCAGGGCTCGGGCTGCCAGGTAGTTCCGGTCAGACCTCAACGACCGCCGCTCCGCGTCGATGTGACGCACGAGCGCGGCGGCGGAGTCGAGGTACCCCCACTCTGCACACAGGCGCGCGTGCAGCGCCCGTTCCGCCGGGGGATCGATCCCTCCGGGATCGGCGGTCGCCCACGCTGCGAGCGCGGCACGGTCGCGGGTGGCTGCCAGCCAGGGCAGCGCAACGCCCTCGACGTACGCCGCCACCTGCCCGTCCACGGGCTCGACCCATTCCTGGAGCCACGACGTGCAGTCTCCGGGGGCGATGCTCTCCGGCCGCGCCGGCCGCCGGGAGCCGGGGTGGGCGGCCTCGGGGACGTACACCCCGACGATGACGTGGACCAGCCGGTTCATCTGCCTGCCGTCGGCCGAGACTCCGAGCCCGGGCAGGATCGCGGCGCTCTGCGCGAACCCGTCGCCTCCGGCCCGGGCGAAGTAGCGTCGCTGGCGGGCGTCGCCGTCGCGGCGCACGAAACCGGCGGCGACGAGCAGCGGTGCCGCGACGTCGGCCAGCGCATCCACCCGCTCGTCGGTGATCTCGTCCGCGTCGGGGACCGGTGGGCGTGGACGGAGGTTGGCCTCGACCACGGCGCGCACCACGGCCGCCCGCACGTCCTCCAGCGCCAGTCGGCTGCGGACGTGGAACACCTCCCGGTCCTCGTGCATCACCTTGTCTATCCCGGGCTGGTCGGCGAGGACGGAGCCGAGTCCCGAGTCGAAGGGATCGACGTAGGCGTGGACCTCGTCGAACAACCCCACGACGGTGTCGAACCCGTCGACGTCGGAGCGGTCCTCGACCTCGATGTAGTCGGGCAGCTCAGCCAGCACGGGTTCGACGTCCTCGTACCGACGGTGCAGGCGCACGCCTGCGAGGTCGCGCACGGCGTCGGCGACGGGATCGGGCGAGGACGGCGGACGGCGCGCCGTGCGAGGCGGTCTGCGGAACAGTCCCATGGCGGGACCGTAGGTGCTCGGCGGCGGCGCTGTCCTCGGATCAGTCGGCCCGGCGGTGCTTGCACTCACCCCCACGCGAGTCCAGAGTGAGGGAGACCCAACACGACTCCGAGGGGAACGTGGCCATGAGCAGCCGCACCGCCGAGCCCGACGTCAACGGACCACAGCCCGAGCTCAAGCGGGTGATGGGCCCGAAGCTGCTGCTGCTGTTCATCATCGGTGACATCCTCGGCGCGGGCGTCTACGCCGTGACCGGCCAGATGGCCGGCATCGTCGGCGGTGTCGTCTGGCTGCCGTTCCTCGTGGCCTTCATCGTGGCGACGCTGACCGCGCTGTCCTACCTCGAGCTGGTCACCAAGTACCCCCAGGCCGCCGGGGCTGCGCTCTACACGCACAAGGCGTTCGGCATCCACTTCGTGACGTTCCTGGTGGCGTTCGCGGTGATCTGCTCGGGCATCACGAGCGCGTCCACGTCTGCCAACGTGCTGGCCCAGAACCTCACCGGCGGCTTCGTCGCCAACGGCTGGATGGACGAGCTGCCCAGCACGGGCGTGGTCACGGCGATCGCCATGGCCTTCATGGTGCTCCTCGCCCTGATCAACCTGCGCGGCGTGGGCGAGTCGGTGAAGTTCAACGTGGTCCTCACCCTGGTCGAGATGACCGCGCTGTCGATCGTCATCCTGATCGGCTTCTACGCGATGGCCCAGGGCGAGGGCGACATCAGCCAGGTCACGACCTTCGAGGGCGCCGACGACAAGGGCCTGTTCCTGGCGGTCACGGCCGCCACGTCGGTCGCGTTCTTCGCCATGGTCGGGTTCGAGGACTCGGTCAACATGGTCGAGGAGGTGCAGGAGCCGCAGCGGATCTTCCCACGCACCATGCTCACCGGCCTCGGCGTCGCGGTCATCATCTACATGCTCGTCGCCGTGGCCGTGGTCACCGTCCTGACGCCGGACGAGCTCGCCGAGATCAACGAGGCCGAGGGCCGCGCGCTCCTGGAGGTCGTGGCCAAGGGCGCGCCCGACCTGCCGATGGACAAGATCTTCCCGTTCCTGGCGGTCTTCGCGGTCGCCAACACCGCCCTGATCAACATGCTGATGGCGAGCCGCCTGCTCTACGGCCTGGCCCGCCAGGACGTCCTCCCGCGGTCGCTGGGCAAGGTGTCACCCAACAGCCGCGCGCCGTACGTCGGGATCATGTTCTCCACGCTGCTGGCCCTGGGCCTCATCTGGTACGTCGCCACGCAGTCGGACTCCTCGATCGTCGGGTCCCTCTCCGGGACGACGTCGCTGCTGCTGCTCGCCGTCTTCGCGGTGGTCAACGTCGCCTGCCTGCTGCTGCGTCGGGACACCACCACGGAGGGCTTCTTCCGCTCGCCCGGCATCACGCCGGCGGTGGCGGGGGCACTGTGCATCTTCCTGATCGTCCCGCAGATCTCCGACCGCGACATCCTCGAGTACCAGATCGCCCTCGCCCTCATCGGGATCGGCGTCGTGCTGTGGGCGATCACCTGGATGACCAACCGGGGTGTCCGCGCGAAGCGGACCGGCTTCCGCGACATCGAGCACATGGAGGAGTAGGTCCGCTGACGCTCCGGCCTTTCGTGGCCGGCGGCCCGCCCACCGGTCACGAGTCGGTCGACGGCACCCTGCCGCCGTACCCTTGACGGGTGAGCACCATCCCCACCCTCGAGCAGCTCCACGCCCTCGGCGCTGCCCAGCAGCCCACCTACCCCGACCACGCGGCCGTCGACAAGGCCGTCGAGCGCCTGCGGACCGCTCCGCCGCTCGTCTTTGCGGGGGAGTGCGACGAGCTCAAGGACAAGATCGCCGCCGTCAGCCGCGGCGAGGCGTTCCTGCTCGCGGGCGGTGACTGCGCCGAGACCTTCGACGGCGTCACCGCCGACAACGTCCGCAACAAGCTGCGGGTGCTGCTGCAGATGGCCGTCGTGCTGACCTACGCCGCGTCGGTCCCGGTCGTGAAGCTCGGTCGGCTGGCGGGTCAGTACGCCAAGCCCCGCTCGAGCGACATGGAGACGCGGGACGGGATCACCCTCCCGGCCTACCGCGGCGACGCCGTCAACGGCTTCGAGTTCACGCCCGAGTCGCGCATCCCCGACCCGCAGCGGCTCGTCGAGGTCTACAACGCCTCGGCGGCCACGCTCAACCTCGTCCGCGCCTTCGTCACCGGCGGCTACGCCGACCTGCGCCAGGTGCACACCTGGAACAACGACTTCGTCCGCGAGTCGCCCTACGCCCAGCGCTACGAGGTGATGGCGAGCGAGATCGAGCGGGCGCTGACCTTCATGAAGGCGATCGGCGCCGACCCCGACGAGTTCCACCGCGTCGACTTCCACTCCAGCCACGAGGCGCTGCTGCTGGAGTACGAGCACGCGATGACCCGCATCGACTCGCGCACCGAGAAGCCCTACAACGTGTCGGGCCACATGGTCTGGATCGGCGAGCGCACCCGCCAGCTCGACGGCGCCCACGTGGAGTACTTCCGCCACATCCGCAATCCCATCGGCGTCAAGCTCGGCCCGACCGCGACCGCCGACGAGGCGCTCGCGCTGGCCGCCCGCCTCAACCCGCAGAACGAGCCCGGCCGGCTCACCTTCATCACCCGGTTCGGCGCGGGCCGGATCCGCGACGGCCTGCCGCCGCTGGTGGAGAAGGTCACCGCCGAGGGCGTCCAGGTCGCCTGGGTGAGCGACCCGATGCACGGCAACACCTTCGAGGCGTCGACCGGCTACAAGACCCGTCGCTTCGACGACGTGCTCGACGAGATCCAGGGCTTCTTCGACGTCCACCGGGCGCTGGGCACCGTGCCCGGCGGCATGATGGTGGAGATGACCGGCGACGACGTCACCGAGATCGTCGGCGGGGGCGAGGAGATCGACGAGCACGGGCTCGCGCACCGCTACGAGTCGGTCGTCGACCCGCGCCTCAACCGGGTCCAGTCCCTCGAGCTGGCGTTCCTCGTCGCCGAGATGCTGCGGGCCCGCACGGCCTGAGCGCCTCGTCGTACACCGCTCGCCGCCGCGGCACAGCGGGTCGTGATGGGATGAGCGCGTGATCGACCTGCGCTCCGACACCCTGACCCGGCCGACCGAGGCGATGCGCGCCGCGATGGCGAGCGCCGAGGTGGGTGACGACGTCTACGCCGAGGACCCGACGGTCAACGCGCTCGAGGACCGGGTCGCGGAGCTCTTCGGCCACGAGGCGGCGCTGTTCACCCCGACCGGGTCACTGGCCAACGTGCTCGCGGTGCGCAGCCTGGTCGGCGCCGGGCAGGAGGTGCTGTGCGAGTCCAGCGCTCACATCGCCCGCGCCGAGCTCGGCGCGCACGGTGCGATCACCGGCCTGACGATGCGCACCTGGACCCACCCGCGAGGCCAGGTCGACCTCGCCGCGATCGAGCACCTCTTCGCTCCCGACATGGGTCCGTTCTTCGTCGCCACCGCGGCCGTCTCGGTCGAGTGCACCCACAACTTCGCCGGCGGAGCCGTGCTGCCGATCGATGACCTGACGAGCCTCCGCGCGTGGGCGGACGGGGTCGGCACCCGCCTCCACATGGACGGCGCCCGCATCTGGAACGCCCACGTCGCCACCGGCACGCCGCTGACGGAGTACGGCGCGATCGCCGACGTGATGGCCGTCTGCCTGTCCAAGGGGCTCGGCGCTCCCGTCGGCTCGCTCATGATCGGCGGCCGCGACGCGATCGCCGAGGCCCGCGTGTGGCGCAAGCGCCTCGGGGGCGGGATGCGGCAGGTCGGCATCCTGGCGGCGGCCGGGCTGCACGCCCTCGACCACCACGTCGAGCGGCTGGCCGAGGACCACGAGCACGCCCGGCTGCTCGCCGAGGCCTGCGGGGTGGATCCCGACACCGTCGACACCAACATCGTCGTCGTCGAGCGCGACGACGCCGGGCGCTTCGTCGCCGCGGCCGCCGAGGAGGGCGTGCGGGTCGCCCCGGTCGGGCCCCGCGCCGTACGCCTCGTCACCCACCTCGACGTCAGCGCCGAGGACGCGCGCCGGGCGGCGGCGGTGCTCCGCCGGGTCGCCGCCACTCCAGCCGGGTGATCTCCTCGCCCTCGTGCAGGGTCGACCGGTCGCCGGTGTCGAGGAACCCGCTCGAGTCGTAGAGCCGCAGCGCCCGGCGGTTGGTGGTGCGCGTCCACACGCTCAGCCGCGTCCACGCCGTGCCGGCGGGCGGTGACTGCAGGGCGCGCAGCAGCCGGCCGCCGATGCCGCTGCCCCAGTAGCCCGGCGAGACGAACACCATCGCCACGTGCCCGCAGGCGGGATCGACGACCCCGCCCTCGGCGTACGGCTCCGCGAGGGCCATCCCGGCCGGCTTCTCGCCGTACGTCGCCAGCAGGGCCACGTCGCCGTCGCGGACCCTGGCCTCGATGCTCGCCTCGACCCGCGCGCGACGTCCGGGTGTCGGGGGCCGGCCGCCGGCGGCACGCGCCGCCGCCCACACGTCGACCGCTGCCGCGAGCTGGCCGGGCTCGGTGATGGCGGTGATCACGGTGCGGGGCACGCTGCCAGCGTAGGAGCCGCATCCTCGGGGGCGACCCCGAGGAGCCCTCAGGGTGGGGCCGTGGTCGTTCCCAGCGTTGTCCCCGATGTGCGGGGCCCGCCCGCCGGGAGAGCGTGGGGCCCATGATCACAGTCGAGTCACTCACCCGGAAGTACGGCGGCTTCACGGCCGTCGACGACGTCACCTTCACCGCCCGGCCCGGCCGGGTCACCGGCTTCCTCGGCCCCAACGGCGCCGGCAAGTCCACCACGATGCGGATCATGGTCGGCCTCACCCCGGCCACGTCCGGCACCGCCCTCATCGACGGCGCCCGCTTCGTCGACCTGACCAACCCCGGCCACGAGGTCGGCGTGCTCCTCGACGCCTCGGCGCAGCACGCCGGCCGCACCGGTCGCGAGATCCTCACCATCGCCCAGCGGACCATGGGCCTGCCCAAGGGCCGGGTCGAGGAGATGCTGGACCTGGTCAGCCTCACGCCGCAGGAGGCGGGCCGCCGGGTCCGCAACTACTCCCTGGGCATGCGGCAGCGCCTCGGCATCGCGGCCGCCCTCATCGGCGACCCGCGGGTCCTCATCCTCGACGAGCCCGCCAACGGGCTCGACCCCGCCGGGATCCGCTGGATGCGTGACCTGCTGCGCGACTTCGCCCGCCGCGGCGGCACGGTGCTGCTCTCCTCGCACCTGTTGCACGAGATCGAGGTGATCGCCGACGACATCGTGGTCATCGGCCAGGGGCGGATCGTCGCGCAGGGCACCAAGGCCGAGCTGCTCGCCGGAGCGGGCACGCTCGTCCGCACCCCCGACGCGGAGGTGCTCGGCCGGGCGCTGGCCGCGCAGGGCGTCTCGTGCAGCGCCGTCGACGGCGGCCTGCGCACCGACGCCACCCCCGACCTGGTCGGCCGCGTCGCCCTCGGCGCGGGCGTCCCCCTCACCGAGCTGAGGTCCGGCGACGGCGCCGGCCTGGAGGACATGTTCCTCGAGCTCACCGCCGACACCCAGCGAGAAGGAGCAGCGGCATGACCGCCACCACCGTCCAGCCCCGCACGACCAGCACCCCCACCACGGCCGTGCCGCGCGAGCGCCGGTCCGTCCCCCCGATCGGGCTGGGCCGGGTCGTGTCGGTCGAGCTGCGCAAGATGTTCGACACCCGGGCGGGGTTCTGGATGCTGATGAGCATCGCGATCCTGTCCGTCCTCGCGACCGGGGCGGCCATCTTGTGGGCTCCCGACGCCGACATCGACTTCGAGCTCTTCGCCAGCGCGATCGGGGTGCCGATGTCGGTGGTCCTGCCGATGATCGCGATCCTCTCGGTCACCGGTGAGTACTCGCAGCGCACCGGCCTCACGACGTACACGATGGTGCCGCGTCGCGGTCGCACCATCGCGGCCAAGGCCATCGCCGCGGTCCTGGTCGGCGTGGCCTCGATGTTCGTGGCCCTCGGCATCGGCGCCCTGGGCAACCTGCTCGGCTCGAGCATCGTGGGCGTGCCCACCGACTGGAACATCTCGGTCACCGAGTTCTCCCAGATCGTGCTGGCGCAGGTGCTCGGCATGACGATCGGCTTCATGCTGGGCGTGCTGCTGCGCAGCTCGGCGGCGGCGATCGTGGCCTACTTCGTCTACTCGCTGGTCCTGCCCGGCCTGCTGATGCTGCTCGCCGGCGTCCAGTCGTGGTTCGCCGACCTCCAGCCGTGGGTGGACTTCAACCTGGCCTCCTCGCGGCTCTACGACCAGACGATGACGGGGGAGTACTGGGCACAGCTCGGCACCAGCGGCCTCGTGTGGCTGGTCGCGCCGCTCGCCGTGGGCCTCGCCCTGGTGATGCGGTCCGAGGTCAAGTGAGGCGAGCCGCGGATTGATCCAGGCGTACGCCGCGACGGCCGGGCCCCACGGGGCCCGGCCGTTGGCGTGCTCAGGCCCGGGTGCCGGTGAGCAGGACCTCGCTGATCGCCGTGTAGTCGCGGCCCAGGGGGCCCGTGCCCGGGGCGGTGACGCCGAGGATCCGCAGCTGCACGGTCCGGGTCGTGACCGGGTCCACCCGGAGGACCTGCATGCGACGCACCTCCCGCAGGTCCTGGGCGACGGTGGTGCCGTCGTCGAAGACCCACTCGACGGACGTGACCCGTCGGTTGAGGGGGTACCAGTCGACGAGCGTGGTCCCATTGGGGACGCGCTTGGCGTAGCCGTTGACCAGCCCGACGCGGGACAGCGTGGTGGGCCGTCGCAGGGCGAAGGTGATGGTGCTGCCGGAGCCGTCCCCGCCGACCCGCCAGCAGGTCTCGGGCGTCCCGTCGACCAGCTGCGAGGCGGCGTAGCCGACGAGGGTGCCGTCGAGGTCGGTGGTCGCCTCGGCGGCCGCGGGAGCCTCGACCCGCGCGGTGGGCGCGACGTTGACCGGCCTGCGCTCCTGGGCGCGCTCGGGAGCCGAGGAGGCGCGGCCCGTGGCCCGGCCCCCGGTGGTGCCGGGGTCGTCGTCGCGGCCCAGCCAGGCCAGCAGCGCGGCCACCAGGAGCAGGGCCAGGGTGGCACCGACCACCGGCAGCAGCCACGTCGGCCGGTCGTCGGCCTGCGTGGGCAGGGGCGCGTCGTCGAGGCGGGGCAGCACCTCGGACTCGGGGACGGGCTCGCCGATCGGGTGCCCGCAGTTGGTGCAGAAGCGGCCCACTCCGAGCTCGTGACCGCACCGTGCACAGGTGCTCATGGGCGAGATGGTAGGCCACCTCGGCGAGCGTCACACGGCGATGTGGGAGACCTCGGCCTCGACCTTGCGGCGCGGGACCAGCTCGACGACGAGCATGGCGGTGAGCACCATCAGCCCGCCCACGAGCAGCCGGACGGTGACGCCCTCGCCCCCGAGCCACACGGCGAAGGACGCGGCGAAGACCGGCTCCATGCTCATGATGATCGCCGTCCGGGTGGGCGGGAGGTGCGCCTGCGCCCAGGTCTGGCCGAGCATCGCGAGCGCCCCGGCGACGAGCGCCATGTAGACGATCGAGAGCCAGTCGCGGCCGGTCGAGGGGAGCACGATCCCGTCGGGGACGGTCGCCACGAAGCACACGACGGTGATGACGATGATCTGGAGGATCGACATGCCCACGGCGTCCCGCGGGGTCGACCACGCGCCCAGCCCGACGATGTGCAGGGCGTAGAGCACCGCGGAGACGAGCGTGATCGCCTCGCCGTACCCGAGGCTGAACCCGCTCAGCGTCAGCACGCCCAGCCCGACGGTCGCCAGCGCCACGGCCGCCCACGTGACGGCGGTGATGCGTGTGCGCAGGATCAGCGCGGCGAGCACCGGCGTGAGGACGACGTACATCCCGGTGATGAAGCCGCTCACGCTCGCCGGGGTGTGCGCGAGCCCGGCCGTCTGGAGGATCTGCGCGACGCCGTACAGCAGGCCGAGGACGATCGCGTGGCGTCGGACCGCCGGCGAGAGGCGGGCGACCGCCCGCGGCGCGACCAGCAGCATCGCGGCGCTGGCGATCGCGAACCGGACCGCCAGGAAGTCCAGGGTCGGCACCCGGTCGAGCAGGTCCTTGATGAGGAAGAACGTCGACCCCCACGCCGCCGTCATCGCGAGCAGCGCCAAGGTCGCGAGCAGTGACGTACGCCGCTCGGTCACGCCGCCGCCTCCGCCCGCAGCCGCCGCAGGATCTCGCGGTCCGGGTTGCCGACGTCGCGCGAGCCCGGGGTCTCCAGGATGAACGGCACGCCCTCGGTGGCCGGGTGGGCGAACAGCTCGCGGAACGCGTCGACGCCGATGTGGCCCTCGCCGATCCGCTCGTGGCGGTCCTTGAAGGCCCCGCGCACGTCCATCGAGTCGTTGGCGTGGACGAGCCGCAGCCGGCCCGGCCCGCCGATCTCCACGACCCGGTCGACCGTCGCGGTCGCGCCGCCGGGCTCGTCGAGCGGGGCCCCGGCGGCGAACACGTGGCATGTGTCGAGGCAGATGCCCGCCCGCGGGTGCAGGTCCAGGGCCGCGAGGTAGGGCTCGAGGTCGTCCACGCCGGCGCACAGCGACTGGCCCTGTCCGGCGGTCGGCTCCAGGAGCAGCCACGGGGCGGCGTCGTCCCCGAGGGCCTCCAGCACCGGCAGCAGCCCCTCGCGGACCCGGCGCAGCGCGGCCTCGCGCTGGTCGTGCGAGCCGGTCGGGTCGACGTACGAGCCGGTGTGCACGACGACCCCCTCGGCACCGATCTCGGCGGCGCGGCGCAGGTTGTGGGCGACGGTCGCCACCGAGCGGTCCCAGGTCAGCGGGGTGGGGGAGCCGGGGTTGACGAGGTACGGCGCGTGAATGAACGCGCGCAGGCCGCGGCGGGCGCACTCCTCCCGGAAGCGCTCGTCCTCGGCCGGCTTCCCCGGGGTCAGCGCCCACCCGCGCGGGTTGCCGGTGAAGACCTGGAGGGCCTCGTAGCCCACCTCGGCGACGCTCGCCAGCGCGCCCGCGACCAGCCCCTTGCCGACGGTGACGTGCGTGCCGATCGGGTTGCGGAGCTCGGGTGTCACCCGAGGAGGGTAGGGGGTCAGACCAGGTAGAGCGTGATCGTCGAACCCTTGGGCGCCATCGACCCGGCGGAGGGGTCGGAGCTGGCGACGAAGCCGAGACCGAGGTAGAGGTCGGCCCGCTCCTCGACGACCTCGAAGCCGAGTGCCTCCAGCTGCTCGGTGGCGGCCTCGACCCCCATGCTCTTGACCTCGGGCACCTCGACCAGCTCGGGTCCCTTCGAGACGACGAGCTGCACGGTGTCGCCCTTGTAGAGCGGACCGGCGGTGGGGTCCTGCGAGATCACGTCGCCCTCGGCGACGGTGTCGCTGTGCTCCTCGCCGGTCACCTCGACGACCAGCTCGCGCCTCTCCAGCGCGGTCGTCGCCTCACCGGCGTCCTCGCCGGTCCAGTCGCGGATCTCGATGGGGCGGCGCCCCTTGCTGAGCACCAGGTCGACCGGTGCGTCGGGCTTGAGCACCTCGCCGGGCTTCGGGACGGTCCTCATGACCTGGCCGGCCGGCACCTTCTCGGAGAACTTCTCGACGCTCTCGCCGAACGCCAGGTTGCCCTGCTCGAGGGCGTCCTGGGCCTGGTCCTCGGTCATGCCCTTGAGGGCCGGCACCTCGTAGCGCTCGGGGCCCAGCGACATGATCAGGGTGACGGTCCCACCGTCGAGGACGCGGTCACCCGGCTCGGGCTCGGTGCCCAGCACCAGGCCGGCCGCGACGGTCTCGGAGAAGCGCGGGTCGCCCTCCTCCGCGTCCAGCCCGGCCTCGCCGAGCTGGGCCGCGGCAGTCGCCTGGTCGACCCCGAGGACGCCGGGCGTGACCGTCCAGCGCTCCCAGCCGAACCACCAGGCGCCTCCGCCCAGCCCGGCCACGAGCAGCACGGCGAGCACGAGTGCGAGGGGACCGCGGACCGAGCGCCGGCGCGGCGTGGTGACCACCGGGGCCGGGGTCGAGGGCCGGCGGACCGCGGGTGGACCGGCGGGGGGCTCCGTCCGTACGGCGGTGCGGTCGAAGGCGGTGGTGTGGTGGGCGGCGTCCACGATCCCCGCCCGCGGGTCGCCCGGCGGGGGCTGCAGGCGCGCGCTCAGGGTGGCCATCTCGACGGCGTCGAAGGGCTCGGGGGTGGTGTCCTCGGACTCCTCCTCGTCGGGGACGTGCGGATCCACCAGGGCCACGGGCAGCAGGTCGGCGGCGAGCTCGGGGTCGTCGGCCACGCCCTCGCGCAGCGCCTGGGTGACCCGGTGGACCTGGTGCAGCAGCACCCCCGCGTCGGCGGGGCGCTGGGTCCGGTCGCGGCTGGTGGCGCGCGCGACCAGGGCGTCGACGTACGCCGGGAGGCCGGGCTGGAGCGCGGAGGGTGCGGGCACGTCCTCGTGGACGTGGCGGTAGGCGACCTGGATGGGGCTCTCGCCCTCGTGCGGCTTGCGCCCGGTGAGCAGCTCGTAGAGGACGACGCCGGCGGCGTAGACGTCGGCGCGGGCGTCGGCCCGGCCGTCCACGACCAGCTCGGGGGCCAGGTAGGACACCGTGCCGATGAGGACGCCGCCGGTGGCGGTGTGCTGGGTGTCGGCGCTGACCGCCTTGGCCAGCCCGAAGTCGGCGACCTTGATGGCGCCGCCGTGCGCCTCGTCGCCGATCAGGACGTTCTCCGGCTTGACGTCGCGGTGGATCAGCCCGGCGCGGTGCGCGGCGGCCAGGGCCGAGACGACCGGCTCGAGGAGGTCCAGCGCGCGCAGCGGCGACATCGGCGACTCCTTGCGGATCACGTCGCGCAGCGTGTGCCCGGGGACGTACTCCATCGCCAGGAACACGGTGCCGTCGTCGTCGCCCTGGTCGTAGACGGCCACCACGTGGGGGTGGTTGAGCCGCGCCGCGGCCCGGGCCTCGCGCACGAAGCGCTGGGCGAAGTCGTCATCGTCCCCCAGACCGGGGTGCATCACCTTGACCGCGACGGTGCGGTCGAGCCGGATGTCGGTGGCCTCGTGGACGCTGGCCATCCCCCCGCGGGCGATGCGCCCGCCGACGCGGTAGCGGCCGTCGAGCAGGCGTCCGACCAGTGCGTCGGCAGCGCTCGGCCTCTCGGGTGGCACCACAGCTCGACCTCCATCGCCGGACGGGGAAGGATCCGGTGGCCCCCATCGTACGAATCGTCCGGGCGTGCCGCGGTCCCGCGGCCCGCCCCGGCGTGGCGTCCTGCCGCGCCCGTACGCCCCTCAGGCCGGCGGGCGCCCGTCCTCGAGGCGCTCCTTGATGGCCAGCACGTTCGCCACGTAGGCCTTGGTCTCCCCGTAGAGCCCGTGCTCCTGCAGCGCGCCGAGGCCCTGGTAGTAGGCCCCCACCTGGTGCCGCCGCTTGCGGGTGTTGTCGTCCAGCACGCCGAGCAGCAGGACCCCGGCAGTGGCGTTGTCCTTGAGGTTCCTCAGCCGCAGGTCCCGGCCGGCGTAGTGCTCCATCCAGCGGCCGGTGCCGGGGAGCACCTGCATCGCCCCGATGGCGCCGGCGCTGGAGACGTGGTGCATCTGCCAGCCCGACTCCTGCCAGGCGATGGCCAGCGCGAGCTGCGGGTCCACGTCGCGGTGGTTGGCCGCGCGGGTGATCGTGCGTCGTACGCGGTCGCGGGAGGGCGTGCCGGGGGAGGGGGACGTGGAGGCGCCCCCCTTGTCCTTGTCCCCGTCCTTGTCCCGGTCCTCGTCCCGCGCCTTGGTGACGACCGGGATCTCGATCCGGTCTCCGACCCTCAGACCGCCGTCGGCGCCGAGGTGGTTGTGGGAGACGATCTCGGCCGTCCAGGCGTGGAAGCGCACGGCGAGGCCGGTGACGGTGTCGCCGGACCGGACGGTGTAGTCCTTGAGGTGCCGGCCCTGGGGGAGGCGCTCGTGGTCGGCGGCCGCGGGGCTCGTCGGGGCGAGGGCGAGGCCCACCGCGAGGGCGGTCAGGGCCACGGTGGTGCCGGTCAGGGGTCGTCGCACTCGGGTCTCCTGCTCCTCGTCGCGGCGCCCGGACTCACGGGGAGGCCGAGGGGAAGGCGTCGCGGCGAGCGATCGACGGTACGCACCACGGACCGGTCCAGACCAGTCGGGCGGTTCCCCGGCGTGTCGCCGCGGGGGGAGCGAGTCGGCTCGCGGAAGCCGCGCGTGGAAAACTGCGTCCCATGAGCGACGTACCCCTGTCCGAGGTCGACCTCGACGCCCTCGTCCCCGCCTGGCTGGACTGGGACGAGACCGCCGAGGCCCTCGGCGTCACACCGGCCAAGGTGCGCACGATGATCAAGGACCACGAGCTGGCTGCGGCGGTCCCGCGACCCGGGGGCGGCCCGAAGGTGCCGGCGGACTTCATCCAGGACGGGCTCGTGGTCAAGGGCCTCCCCGGCCTGCTGACCGTGCTGCACGACAACGAGTTCACCGACCGCGAGTGCATCGCCTGGATCTTCACCGACGACAACCTCCCCGGCCGTCCGATCGACGCGCTCCGCGAGAACCGCGGGTCCGAGGTCAAGCGTCGGGCGCAGGTCCTGGGGTTCTGACTCGGCTAGCCTGACCGGCCATGGGGACGCGGCAGCGCAGCATCGTCGGTCTGGTGGTGGCTCTGGTGACCGCCGCGCTCGTGTGGTGGACCCAGGGCGACGGCAGCACGCCCGCCCCCGCCCCCTCGGCCCAGGACTCCCCGACGGCGTCGCCGAGCGCCCGGCCCAGCGCCTCCCCGACGCACGACTACACCCAGACCAACACCCCGACCACGGAGCCGAGCCAGCAGCCGACGGGCACCGACCCGGGCAGCGGACTGCCCCTCGTCGCGCTGGCGCAGCTGCCGCCCGAGGCTGCCGACACGGTGGACCTGATCGACGCCGACGGCCCGTTCCCCGAGGACGAGGACGGGGGCACGTTCGAGAACCGCGAAGAGCTGCTCCCCGACGAGCCGCGCGGCTACTACGCTGAGTACACCGTCCCCACGCCCGGGTCCGACGACCGCGGTGCACGGCGCATCGTGGCCGGCGACGAGGGCGAGCTCTACTGGACCGGGGACCACTTACCGGTCCTTCGAGAGGATCATCCGATGAGCGGACTCGCGGCACTGCTGGCCGGCCGGGTCGAGCCCGGCACCTACCTGTGGCACGGCGCGTTCGACGTCGAGGACGTGCGGCACGCCGTCGAGCACGCCGGCTGGGGCTTCGGCCACGTCGACGGCTGGGTCGAGGGGGGCAAGGCCGACTTCCTCGCCGCGGTGGGGGAGGCGCTGGGCTTCCCCGACTGGTACGGCCAGAACTTCGACGCCCTCGCCGACTGCCTGCACGACATCGGCTCCGGCGTCGACGGCGTGGTGCTCCTCTGGGACGGTTGGGCGACGCTCGCCCGCGCCGACGAGAAGTCGTTCAGCATCGCCCTCAGCGTCTTCGGGTCGCGCGTCGCGGCCGACAAGGGCGTGCCGTTCGCCGTGCTGCTGCGCGGCGAGGGTCCCGAGGTGCCCGGCCTGCCCAGCCTGGACTGACCCCGGGTCAGACGGTGCGCTGGGTGGCGGCCGCGGCCAGCTCGCGGAGCACGCCGCGGGCGGCGTCGTCCACCGTCGGGGTCTCCAGCGCGGCCACCGCGCGCTCGGCCAGCGCCTCGATGACCTCCTCGACCTGCGCGTGCGCCCCGGACCGGTCGATGATGTCGCGGAGCGCCCCGACCTCGGCCTCGTCGAGCGGACTGCCGAGCGCGTCGTCGAGCCGCCGCGCCGCCTCCCGGTCGGTGCCGTCCAGGGCCAGGGCCACGAGCACCGTCCGCTTGCCCTCGACCAGGTCGTCGCCGGCCGGCTTCCCGGTCGTCGCCGGGTCGCCGTACACCCCGAGCAGGTCGTCGCGCAGCTGGAACGCCTCGCCCAGCGGCAGGCCGAAGCGCGTCAGCTCGGCGAGCTGCTCGGGCGTCGCGCCGGCCAGGGCGGCCCCGACGTGCAGCGGCCGCTCGATCGAGTACTTGGCCGACTTGTAGCGCAGCACGGTCATCGCGGTGTCGACGTCCGCGTGGCCGCGCGCCTGCACCGACACGTCGAGGAACTGCCCGGCGATCACCTCCGTGCGGCACAGGTCGAAGACCTCCAGGGCCGGTACGACGGAGGCGACCGGCAGTCCGCACCGGCGCAGCAGCTCCTCGGACCAGCTCAGCAGGAGGTCACCCAGCAGGATGGCCGCCGAGGCGCCGTACTGGTCGGGACGCCCGCGCCAGCCGGCGGCCGCGTGCTCGTCCCCGAAGGCCCGGTGCGTGGCGGGACGGCCGCGCCGGGTGTCGGAGGCGTCCATGTAGTCGTCGTGCACCAGGGCGCTGGCGTGCAGCAGCTCGAGGGCGGCGCAGGCGCGGTGCAGGGCCTCCTCGTCGGGCACGTCGGGCCGGATCGCGCGGTAGCCCCAGTAGCAGAAGGCGGCCCGGAAGCGCTTGCCGCCGGCGACGCTGGTGCGTGCCTCCGCGACCAGACGGGCGGCGTCGGGACCGAGTGGAGCGAGGCGAGCGGCCTGCTCGTCCAGGAAGGAGTCGAGCACCGTCTGGATCCGCTGTCGGAAGTCGGCAGGGTCCCACTGCATGCTCTCCGGGCTGGTCACTCCGGGAGCCTAACCAGTGGCCGGGCGCGGTCCGGAACCCGCTGTCTACCCAGCCTTGGGGGCAGATCGGTGGACAGGTGCGGTGGTCGGTGTGCTCCGTCCCTAGGGTTGACCCCATGATCCAGGGACGTGGACGCAGCATGCGCGAACGCATCGAGGGCGGCGAGCGATCGTTCTCCTTCGAGTTCTTCCCGCCCAAGGACGCCGAGGGCGAGGAGCAGCTCTGGCGGGCCATCACCGAGCTCGAGCCCTACCGGCCGACCTTCGTCTCGGTGACCTACGGCGCGGGCGGCAGCTCGCGCGACACGACGGTCCGCATCACCGGGCGCATCGCCCGCGAGACCTCGCTCGTGCCGGTCGGCCACCTGACCTGCGTGGGTCACACGCGCGCCGAGCTCGAATCGATCCTCGACAGCTATGCCGAGGCCGGCGTCGGCCACGTGCTGGCGCTGCGGGGTGACCCGGAGGACGGGCCGCGGGCCGACTGGGTGCCGACCGAGGGCGGCCTGACCTACGCCAGCGAGCTCGTCGAGCTGGCCAGCCGCCGGGGCGACTTCTCGGTCGCGGTGGCCGCCTTCTCCCTGGGCCATCCGTCCGCGGAGTCGCTGGAGCACGACGCCCGGGTGCTGCTGGCCAAGCAGCGGGCCGGCGCCGAGTTCGCCATCACCGACATGGTGTTCTCGCCGGACGACTACGCGGGGCTGCTCGAGCGCTCGAGCGCGGTCGGCGTCGACATCCCGCTGCTGCCGGGCATCATGCCGATCCTCAACCTCCGACAGGTCTCCCGCATGGCCGAGCTGTCGGGACACCCGGTGCCCGACGCCGTGCGCGCGCGGCTCGCGCCCTACGAGCACGACCCGGCCGCGCTCCGTGCCGAGGGCATCGCGATGGCCGCGGAGCTCTGCGAGGCGCTGCTCGACGAAGGCGCCCCGGGCCTGCACTTCTACACCCTCAACCGGTCGCGGGCGACGCGCGAGATCTTCTCCGCGCTGCGCATCACGGTCTGAGGGCGCCCGTCGCTATCTTTCCTCCCATGAGCGACCCCCGCACGGTCACCGTCACCGGCCACGGCACCGGCACCGTCGTCCCCGACTCCGCGGCGGTCCGGGTGGCCGTCGTGCACCGTGCCGGGGGCGTGGCCGATGCGCTCGCGGGCGTCTCGGCCGCCGCGGAGCAGGTGGTCGGGATCGCCCGCGACTGCGACCTGGTGGCCGGGTCGACCGGCATCAACGTGTGGCCCTGGCACGACCACCAGGGCAAGGCCAGCGGCTTCGAGGCCCGGCACTCGCTGGCCGTCCGATGCGACAGCGTCGAGGAGGCCGGGTCGCTGCTGTCCGCGTTGGCCGAGGGGGTGGGGGACGCCCTCGTCCTGGAGGGCGTGTCCCTCGACGTGCGCGACCCGTCGGACGCCCGGACCGCGGCGACCGAGGCGGCGTACGACGACGCCCGGGCGCACGCGGCCCACCTCGCCGCACTGGCCGGCGCGACCCTGGGCGAGGTGCTGGCCCTGGCGGACACGGCCACCGCGGGGGGACCCGCGCCGGTCGCACTCGCCGCGTCCGGGCGCGGCGCCGCGCTGGAGCCGGGGGAGACGGTGGTGCACTCCTCGGTGACGGTCACCTGGACCCTGGCCTGACCTCCCGCCACGCGTCCCGGAGGGTCAGGCTCGCGCCCGTGTGGAGGATGGCTCGGGTGTAGATGCGTCCGCCGAGCACGACGAGGCCTGCGATCGAGGCGAGGGTGAGGACGACGGCGATCGCCAGGTCCCACCAGGTCGCCGCGCCCATCGCCACCCGGAACGGCATGGCCAGGGGCGCGGTGACCGGGATCCACGACACCAGCCGCGCCCACGTCGTGTCGATGCTGCCGAAGGTGGCGAAGGCGGCCATGAAGCCCAGCACCAGGACGATGGTCACCGGACCGGCGACGCTCGATGCGTCCTCGGTCCGGGTCGCGAGGGCGCCGAGGGCGCCGTAGACGGTGGCATACAGGGCGTAGCCGAGCACGAACCACACGACGGCCCAGGCGACCACGGCAGGGCGGACGGCGGGGATGTCCACGGAGTCGACCAGCGCGCCGGCGGCGAGCGCGACGAGCCCGAGGGCGACGACCTGCGCGAGCCCGAGCAGCCCGATTCCCACGATCTTGCCGGCCAGGAGACTGCGAGCGGGCATCCGCGCCAGGAGCACCTCGACCGTGCGGCTGGACTTCTCCTCGACCACGCCGCTCAGGACCATCGCCCCGAACGTGCTGATCGCCCCGAAGAGCACCAGGGTCATGACGAAGGCGGCGTTCTCGTCGCCGGGACTGCGTCCGGCCGCCTGGCCGAGCTCCACGTTGCTGACGGGCGGCGGCGCCAGCACCGTCAGGATCCGGTCGGGATCGATGCCGGCCTCGGCGGCCCGCTCGCGGACGGTGACGAGCTGTATCGCCCCGGTGACCAGCGCCTGGAGCTGCTCGTCGGCGCGCTTGGGCCACTCCAGCTCTCGCGCATCGACGACCAGGACGTCGGCGTCGCCGTCACGGACCGCGGCCTCGCCGTCGGCCGGCGTGTCGTAGCGGTGGACCCTGATCGTGGTGCCGACGGCCTCCCCCTGAGCGCGGAGCGCAGGGACCAGCCCGGCCGGCGCCGCACCGGTCAGGCCGACGTCCCTGGGCGCCGGGCCGGTGTCGAGCAGGGCGGGCAGGACGATGGCGCCCGCCGTCCCGACGAGCATCAGCAGGACCGAGAACAGGAAGACGCGCGAGCGACCGCGCTCCCGCAGCTCGCGGACGGCGACCAGCCAGGCCTGGCCCGGGCCGGTCACGCCGCGACCGCCGATCGGAACAGCTCGGACAGCGTGGGCGGTTGGTAGACGAACGAGACCAGGTCGGCGCGGCGCCGTACCGCGTCGATCAGCGCGCCGAGGTCGACATCCTGGTCGACGCGCAGCAGGGCCTCGCCGTCGGTCTCCTCGGTGACCTCCACCGAGCGCAGGCCGGACCAGTCCGGCGCGGCGCCCAGGTAGCGGACGCGGACGAACCGCTGCGTCGCCCGGGCGCGCAGGTCGGCGAGGTCGCCGGCACGGACCACCCGTCCGGCGTGGATGATGACGACGTCCTCGCAGATGTCCTCCACCAGGTCGAGCTGGTGGCTGGAGAACAGCACCGTGGCACCCCCGGCGGCCAGCTCCTCGAGCAGGTCGGACATGGCGGCGATGGCCAGCGGGTCCAGCCCGGCGAGCGGCTCGTCGAGCACCAGCAGGTCGGGGGCGTCGACCAGCGCAGCGATCAGCTGCACGCGCTGCTGGTTGCCGTGCGAGAGCGTGTCCAGCCGGTCCTGGGCCCGGTCTGCCAGGCCGAGCCGGTCCAGCCAGCCGTCGACGCTGCGCACGACCGTCGCGGTCGTCCCGCCGCAGAGTCGACCCAGGTGGACGAGCTGGTCCCGGACCCGCATCCTCGGATAGAGCCCGCGCTCCTCGGGCATGTAGCCGAACCGGGCGCGGACCTCCGGTCCGATCGGCGCTCCCTTCCACAGCACCGACCCGCTGTCGAGCTCGACGAGACCGAACACCGCGCGCATCGCGGTGGTCTTGCCGGCACCGTTCGGCCCGACGAAGCCGGTGAGCCGCCCCGGGCGGGCGGTGAAGGTGCAGGCGTCGAGGGCGGTCAGCGGTCCGAACCGCTTCGTCGCGCTGTCGAACTCGAGCATCTGCGCTCTCCCAGCCTCACCAGGACTGCCGTCCCAGCCCACCTTGGCGGGCGCGGGCCAGGGGCTCCAGAGCCGAACGACACGCAGCCGCCGGCCGACGGGCCCCGCCCACGGTCAGCCGGGACCGATCGCCTGGGCGACCAACGCGGCCGAGAGCCCCACGAACGGGAGCCCGGCACCGGGCGTCGCGTGCGCCCCGGCGGCGTACACCCCCGGGACGGGCGTCGCCGGCCCCAGCCGCCGGCGCACCGTGGCGCGGCCCTGCCACAGCACGCCGAGGGGCGAGCCGCCCCACTCCTCGACGAGGTCCCGCGGTGACCGGTCGACGCGTACGACGACCCGGTCGCGGACGTCGACCCGGTGCCGCGCCAGCGCGCGGAGGACGTCCTCGGCCAGCCGTCCGCGACCGTGGACGGTCCATGCGGCTCCGCCCTCCGGGGCCTGGCCGCCCGTGCGCACGACGAGCATCGGGTCACCGTGCAGCACCACCTCGTGCGGGAGGTCCGGCAGGGCGTGCGCGTCGGAGAGCCCCAGGTGGCACACCACCGGTGGGATGGCCGGCGTGGTGCGCTCGACGTGGCGGGCCAGGGCGGAGAGGCGTCGCGGATCCACCGCGCAGACGACCAGGTCGGCGTCGAGCGCCCCCGCGGAGGTGTCCACCGCGACCACCCGGCCCTCGCGGAGCACCAGGTCGCGCGCCGTCGTCCCGGTGAGCACGGTGACGCCGCGGGTGCCCAGCCGGTCGGCGAGCACCCGGCCCACTGTGGCGAGGCCGCCGGGCACCGTCCAGGCGCCGAACCGCTGCTCCACGTAGGCGAGCACGCCCATCCACGACGGCACGTCGCGCAGGTCGTGGCCGTCGGCCACGAACGGGTGCCCGGCGACCAGGCGCAACCGCTGGTCCCGGAAGGTCCGGCGCAGCCGCTTGTGCATCATCTCGCGGCCGGTGAGCAGGTCGTCGAGGGCCCGGGGGGCCAGGGCGGGATCCCACGGCCGCTCGAGGTAGTCGCGGCGCAGCAGGTCCCAGGTGTCGGAGTACGACGCGACGTGGGTGACCCACTGCTCGCCCAGGCCGGGGGCCAGGTCCTCGAAGGCCGCGAGCTGCGCCGCGCGCGAGCCGCCGGGCAGCCGCAGCACGGACCCGTCCTCGAAGCGGTGCTCGCGGACGAGGTCGCGGGCGACGAGGTCGACGTCACCGGGCTCGCGCTCCAGCGGACGCCCGGTCTTGCGGAACAGGTCGCGCACGACGGCGGGCAGGAGCGTCGTGGTCGGACCCGCGTCCCAGGAGAAGCCGTCCGCCGAGACCGTCGACAGGGCACCCCCGAGCGTCGGGGACCGCTCGACGAGCGTCACCTCGTGGCCGAGCTTGGCCAGCCTGGCCGCCGACGCGAGTCCCCCGAAGCCCCCGCCGACCACCACGACCCGTGACATGGCGAGCACTCTAGGTCGCGGTCGGGGACGGCTCGCGCGCCGCTTCCACCTCCGCCAGCCCCGCCGCACGAGGCGGGCGAGGACCAGGAGCATGACGAGTCCTCCCGCCAGCAGCAGCGCGGCGACCACGGCCGCCGCCTGCGGGTGCTCGACGGCGAGCCACACGACGCCGAGGACGGTGACGTCCTCGGTCACGCTGGCGACGGTGTTGGAGACCGGCTCGGGGGAGCCGTTGATGGCGAGGCGCCCGCCTGCCTTGACCAGGTGCGAGAGCAGGGCGGTGCCGCCGCCGACGACCCCGAGGACCGCCTGGTCGAGGGAGGAGGCGTCGCCGGCCAGCAGGACGCCGATCACGGCACCGACGGTCGGCCGGATGGCGGTGGAGATCGCGTCCCACGTGGAGTCGACGTAGGGGACCTTGTCGGCGACGAACTCGATGGCGAACATCAGGCCGGCCGCCGCCAGCACGTCCCAGCGGCCGAGGACGTCGGGGATGCCCTCCACGTCGTTCACCCGGTCGGTGATGCCGAGCACCAGCACGACCAGGTAGGCGTTGACGCCGCTGGCCCAGCCACCGGTGAACGCGAGGGAGAGGGACTCCATCAGGCGACCTCGATCTCGGTGGCCCCGGTCATCTCGACGAGCTCGTCGAAGGTCGTGGAGAAGACCGCGGCGGGATGGCCCGCGGCGGCCCAGACCACGTCGTACGCACGCAGGTCGGTGTCGATCCAGGTGGCGATGGGGGCGGGGTGGTCGAAGGGGGAGACACCGCCGATCACCTGCCCGGTGTGCCGCCGGACGAAGTCGGCGCCGGCGCGGTCCAGGGACGGTACGCCGATCGCGGCCGCCGTCCGGGCGGTGTCGACCCGGTGCGCGCCGGACGTGAGGACCAGGACCGGCACGCCGGCGGCGTCGAAGAGCAGGCTGTTGGCGATCGCGCCGACCTCGCAGCCCAGCGCCTGCGCCGCGAGTGCGGCGGTGTGGACGGCATCGGGCAGGATGACCACGTCGCCGGTGCCACCGCGCCGGGTCAGCTCGTCTCGAAATCCGATGACCGACGGATGCTCGCTCGCCATGCCGGGAGCCTAGTCACCGTCGGCCTCCTGAGGGGAAAAGCCTTGATGCGTCGCCAGGTGCCCACCTCCGTCCGCAACGCCCTGCTCGTGCTCGTCGCCATCGTGGGGGTCAGCGCCCTGACCGCGCTGCTCACGTGGGTGCAGCAGGACGAGGTGATCCTCTCGTGGGCCCGCGGCAACTCCTCGGCCCAGGAGCTCCTGGCATCCGGGGGGCTCGACGAGCTGCGGGCGGCGGCGATCGTGCCCAAGTTCGTGCCGCTGGCGGTGGTCTCGTTCGTGGTCTTCCTGCTGCTGGCCGTGGTGCTCGCGGCGTTCCTGGTCGACGGGCACGGCTGGTCCCGCATGGGACTGACGGCGATGGCGTTCTTCGGCCTCCTCGTCTCCGCGCTCGGCCTGCTCAACCACCTGCCGACGCTGTTCGTGGTGCTGTCGGTGGTCTCGATGCTGCTCAACGTCGCCCTGGTGTTCTTCCTCTGGCGCCGCGACACCAGCGCCTACCTCCGCGCCGTCTGAGGTTCCTCCGCCTGCCTCCTCCACATCTCCGCGCCGCCTCTTGACCCACTGTCGGTGGGGGCGTGTACCTTTGGTCTTGTTCGAACACGTGTTCGGACCTGGCCCCGGTGGCGGTGACCTCGACCCCCATCGCCTCCGGGGCCGGCGGCGGGGTCGACGAGCGGTGAGGAGGCACGCATGAGGCTGTACGACGACCCCGTCGAGGTGCGACGGGGAGAGACCGAGGGGCCCGACCAGTTCCTCTGGCACGGACGACTGTGGAAGGTCCGCTCGGTGCTGGCCCACTGGGTGGAGACCGCCCCGTGGTGGCAGTCCGCCGGGGCCCGGGCCGTGATCGGCTCCGACGCGGGTGCCGGGCCGACGCTGGCGGACGCCGGTCCGGCGACCGACCTGCTCGTCGAGCGCGAGCTGTGGCGGGTCGAGGCCGGCCGCGGCTCCGGCGCGACCGGCGCCGAGCGCGCGGGCGTGTTCGACCTGTCCTTCTCCTGGGCCGACGGCAGCTGGCAGCTCGTCGGCTGCGCGGACTGAGGTGGGTGCGATGACCACGACCTGGACCCGGACCGGTCCCCAGACCCTCAACCCCCACCTCCTGCCGGCGACCACCCACGCCTACCTCGCCCGCGCGGCCGAGTCGCTGCAGGAGTCGATCGCGGCCCGGGACGTGCCGAGCCGCTACGCCTGCGCCCACGTGGCCGCCCTGCGTGCGACCGCGGCCCTGCTGGCCGCCCGCGCGCACCCGGCCCCCCGCGCCCGTCGCCAGAAGAACGCATGGGTCCTGCTGGCCGAGGTCGCCCCCGAGCTCGAGGAGTGGGCCCGGTTCTTCGCCGCGGGCGCGAGCAAGCGGGCCGCGGCCGAGGCCGGCTCGACCCGTGCGGTGACCGAGCGGGAGGCCGACGACCTGGTGCGGGACGCCGACCGGTTCCTCGCCGTGGTCGAGCAGTCGCTGGGGCTCGTGCCGCACGCGCCCGCGGTCGCGAGCCACGTGTCCGGGCAGAGCGGTGTCGCCTGACCCCTTCGTCCATCTCCACGTGGCCTCCGGCTACTCCCTGCAGTACGGCGCGTCCCACCCGCACGTCCTCGTCGAGCGCGCCGTGGAGCACGAGATGGACGCGCTCGCCCTCACCGACCGCGACGGCACCTACGGTGCGGTGAAGTTCGTCCAGGCCTGCCAGCAGGCCGGGATCCGGCCGGTGCTCGGCGTCGACCTGGCGGTCGCTCCCGCCGGCGCTGTGGGGACCGCCGGTCGCGGTGTCCCGGCGCGCACCCCGGTGCGCGGCGGGGCCCACCGCGACCTGCCGGCCCACCGGGGCGGCCTGCCGCGGGTGACGTTCCTGGCCAGCGGCCGGGCCGGCTGGGCGGCGATCTGCCGGATGGTCTCCGAGACCCACCTCTCCGGCGAGCGCGGCCGGCCCGTGGCCACGATCGAGGTCCTGGCCCCGCACCTGGGCGGCGGCGACGTCGTGGTGCTGCTCGGCCCCGGCTCGGAGGTCGGCGTCGCCGCGACCCGCCGCCGCGACGACCTCGCGCTGGCGGCGCTGGCGCCGTGGCGCGAGGTGGTGCCCCGCGACAACCTCGTCGTCGAGCTCGTCTCCCACCGGCTCCCCGGTGGCGGGAGCGGCGCAGGTGGCTGGGGTCCGGGCACGTCCCCACACGCCGCCCGGATGGTCGGCGTCGCCCGTCGCGCGGGGCTGGCCACCGTCCTGACCAACGCGGTGCGGTACGCCGACCGGCTCGACGCCCCCACCGTCGACGTCCTCGACGCGGCGAGGCGCCTTGTCGCCCTCGACCGCCGCCACGTCGACCGAGCCAACGCCGAGGGCTTCCTCAAGTCCGGCAAGCAGATGCAGGAGGTCGCCGAGGAGGTGTGCCGGATGGCCGGGCTCGCCCACGACACCGGCACCGAGGCGCGTCGGCTGCTCGCGCGCACCCGGGCGGTGGCCGACCGGTGCGCGCTCGACCCGCGCGCCGACCTCGGGCTGGGCGAGGTGCACTTCCCGGACCTCGGCACGTCGGCGGAGTCGGCGCACGCCATGCTGCGGTCCCGCTGCGAGGCCGCCGTCGGGTGGCGCTACGGCCAGGCTCCCCGCCAGCGCATCTGGAAGCGCCTCGACGACGAGCTCGAGCTCATCCGCGGGCTCGGCTACGCCTCCTACTTCCTCACCGTCGCCGACATCACAGACCTCATCGGCGAGATGGGCGTGCGCCGGGCCGCGCGCGGGTCGGGCGCCGGCAGCCTGGTCAACTACCTCCTCGGCGTCTCCGGGGTCGACCCGATCCGGCACGGGCTGCTGATGGAGCGGTTCCTCTCCCCGCTGCGGGCCTCGCTGCCCGACATCGACATCGACGTGGAGTCCGCCCGTCGGCTCGAGGTCTACGAGGCGATCCTGCAGCGCTACGGCGGCGAGCGCTGCGTGTGCGTGTCGATGATGGACACCTACCGTGTCCGGCACGCCGTCCGCGACGTCGGCGCGGCCCTCGGCATGCCGCCCGGCGAGGTCGACGCGATCGCCAAGGCGTTCCCGCACATCCGGGCGCGCGACGCCCGCACGGCGTTGCGCGAGCTGCCCGAGCTGCGGGCCAGCGGCCTGGCTGGCGAGCGCCTCGACCTGATGTTCCGGCTGGTCGAGCGGCTCGACGGGTTGCCGCGGCACGTCGCCGTCCACCCGTGCGGGGTGCTCCTCTCCGACGACACCCTGCTCTCCCGCACGCCGGTGGAGGCGTCGTACGCCGGGTTCCCGATGAGCCAGTTCGACAAGGACGACGTGGAGGCGCTCGGGCTGCTCAAGCTCGACGTGCTCGGCATCCGCATGCAGTCGGCGATGGCGCACGCGGTCGCGGAGATCTCGCGCGTCGACGGGGTCGAGATCGACCTCGACGACGAGGTCCAGGTGCCCTTCGACGACGGCACGACCTTCTCGATGATCAGCTCGGCGCGCACCCTGGGCGTCTTCCAGATCGAGTCGCCGGGCCAGCGCGAGCTGGTGGGCAAGTCGGGCATCGAGTCGTTCGGCGACATCATCACCGACATCTCGCTCTTCCGGCCCGGGCCGGTCAAGAGCGACATGATCACTCCCTACCTCGAGGCCAAGCAGGGCTGGAAGACCGTGCACTACATCCACGACGACCTGCGCCCGATCCTCGAGCAGACCCAGGGCGTCGTGGTCTTCCACGAGCAGGTCATCGAGATCATCGCGCTCCTCGCCGGGGTCTCCTACGCCGAGGCCGACGAGAAGCGCCGCGCGCTCGGTGACGTCGAGGGGATGGCCGAGACCAAGGTCTGGTTCTTCCCCCGCGCGCTCGCCCGCGGCTACGACCTCCCGCTGGTGTCCCGCCTGTGGGACGTCGTCGCGGCGTTCGCCTCGTTCGGCTTCTGCAAGGCGCACGCGGCGGCATTCGCGCTGCCCACCTACCAGTCGGCGTGGCTCAAGGCCCACTGGCCGGCGCACTTCCTGGCCGGTGTGCTGACCCACGACCCGGGGATGTACCCCAAGCGGTTGATCCTCGACGACGCCCGCCAGTTCGGGGTCGTCGTGCGCGGCCTCGACGTCAACGCCTCCGAGGCGCCCTACGTCGTCGAGCACGTCGAGGGCGACACCTACGCGATCCGGCTCGCGCTCGCCGAGGTCAAGGGCGTCAGCGAGGCCGAGGTGTCCCGGATCGTCTCCGCCCGGGGCGGCACCGGGGCCGGGTGCACGACGCCCTACGTCTCGCTCAGCGACTTCCACGCCCGGGCCCGGGTCTCCCGTCCGGTGCTCGAGCGGCTCGTGCTGGCCGGCGCCTTCGACGAGCTCTACCGGATCACCGCGGGGGACCACGAGGTCCGGCCGCGGGGGCGGCTGACGCGGCGCGACCTGCTGCTCCAGGTCGCCGAGCTCGACCGGCACGCCCGGATGCTCGACCGCACGTCCCGCGGCCGCGGCCTGGCGGCGCGCCGGGTCTCCGCCCCGGTGCGGCCCGAGCAGACCGTGCTGGACGCGGCCCGGCGCACCAGCTCCGACCCGGCCGTGCGGGCGGCCGCCCAGTCCGAGGCGGCACGACCCGTCCGCGCGGCCGAGTCGGTCCAGCTGACGCTCCGGCTCGGTGACGAGCCGGGTGCGGCCGAGCCCGTCACCGGCCTGCCCGAGATGACCACCGACGAGCGGATGCGCGCCGAGCTGGAGATCCTGGGCCTCGACGTCAGCCAGCACGCGATCGCGCCGTACGCCGACTTCCTCGACGCCCTCGGCACCACCCGCAGCCGCGACCTGCTGCGCCGGCGCAGCCGCGCCGAGCTGCTCGTCGCCGGCGTCAAGGTCGCCACCCAGACCCCGCCGATCCGGTCGGGGCGTCGGGTCGTCTTCCTCACCCTCGACGACGGCACCGGCCCGGTGGACGCCACGTTCTTCGAGGACGTCCAGGGGCCCTACGCCGCCACCGTCTTCCACTCGTGGCTACTCGTGGTCCGCGGTGAGCTGCGACGCACCGGGCGGCGTGGGGTCTCCCTGCGGGCCACCGGCGCCTGGGCCCTGCCCGACCTGCACGCGCTGTGGCAGCGCGAGCGCCGCCGGGACGCCGCCCTCGCGGCGGTCCGTGCCGAGATCGACCGGGTCCCCGTGGGCTGGCGCGACCCCGACGACCCCGAGCCCAGGCGGGTCCTGGTCCACTCCAGCGGCTTCCGGATGTCGCCCTACGCCGACGTCCGGCCGGCCGGTGGGGACGGGCGTCGGACGCCCGGAGGCCTGACCGCGGAGGTCGCCCGCACGCTGTGGCACCGCAGTCCCGGGAGCCCGGGATGACGCCGGACGTGCCGCTGGTCGTGCCGGCGACCCCACTAGGGTTGCCCCCATGTCAGCCAGCGAGCGCCGTCAGTCCGTCCGCACCGGTGTGGTGTGGTCAGCGGTCCGCGAGGTGCTGGAGGCCTCCCTCACCGACACCGACACCGAGGCCGACCGCGCACCCCGGTCCCGGATCGTCGACATCGGTGGCGGCACCGGCGGGTTCGCCGTCCCCCTGGCCGAGCTGGGGCACCACGTCCGGGTCATCGACCCCAGCCCTGACGCCCTGGCCGCCCTGGACCGACGGGCCCGGGAGAGCGGCGTCGCGGATCGCGTCACCGGTCAGCAGGGCGACCTCGGTGACCTCCCCGGCCTCGTCGAGGCCGACAGCGTCGACCTGGTCCTGTGCCACGGCGTGCTCGAGGTCGTCGACGACCCCGCCGCCGCGCTGGCGGCCATCGCCGGGGTGCTGCGCCCGGGCGGGCACCTCAGCCTGCTGGTCGCCCAGCGCCACGCAGCCGTGGTCGCGCGGGCGATGGCCGGCCACTTCCAGGCCGCCCGCGACCTCCTCGACACGGGGGCTTCCGGTGCCTCCGGCCAGCACGGTCGCGCCGGGCACCGCTTCACCCTCGAGGAGCTCGAGCCGCTGCTCGACGGTGCCGGCCTCGAGACCACCTCGGTGCACGCCGTCCGTGTGTTCGCCGACCTCGTCCCCGGCTCCCTGCTCGACCTCGAGCCGGGTGCCACCGCCGCACTGGTCGCCCTCGAGCAGGCGGTGTCGACCCGGTCCGAGTACTTCCCGCTCGCCACGCAGCTCCACCTCCTCGCCCGCGCCTGATCCCGGGCGGTCGCCGTGACCGCCACACGGCCCGGATCGGACCCGTCCTGGCGGGCGCCGCTGCTGCACGTCGACATGGACGCGTTCTACGCCTCGGTGGCGACCCGCGACCGCCCCGACCTGGCCGACGTGCCGGTGATCGTCGGCGGCGGCAGCCGAGGGGTGGTGCTCTCGGCCAACTACCTCGCCCGGCAGTACGGCGTCCGCTCGGCGCTGCCGATGACCCGGGCGCGGCGGCTGTGCCCGGACGCCGTGGTGATCGCCCCCGACTTCGAGACCTTCGCCGCCGTGTCGTCCTCGGTGATGGAGAACTTCCGCCGGACCACCCCGCTGGTGGAGGTGGTCTCGCTCGACGAGGCGTTCCTCGACGTCCGCGGGTCGACGCGACGGCTCGGCTCGCCCGGTGACATCGCGGCGCTGCTGCGCGCCACCATCCACGACGAGCAGGGCATCACCTGCTCGGTGGGCGTGGCGGCGTCGGTGTCGGTGGCCAAGCTGGCGAGCCGACGCGCCAAGCCCGACGGCGTGGTGGTCGTGCCGCCCGAGCGCGTCACCTCCTTCCTGCACCCCCTCGACGTCGGCGAGCTGTGGGGCGTGGGCGACAAGACCCGCGAGATGCTCCACCGGCTCGGGCTCGTGACGGTCGGCGACGTCGCCCACACGCCGCTGCGGACCCTCCAGCGGGCGGTCGGCCACCACCTGGGCGGCCAGCTCCACGACCTGGCCTGGGGGACCGACCGCCGGACCCTCACCCCTCGGTCGGGACCCTTCGAGCCGGACCGCTCGATGGGGGCCGACGAGACCTTCGCCCGAGACACCGACGACCGGGAGGTGATCGTCCGGGAGCTGTTGCGCCTCTCCCACCGGGTGACCGGGCGGATGCGCACCGCCGGCGTGGCCGGCCGCACGGTGACGATCCGGGTCAGGTTCGCCGACTTCACCACGATCACCCGATCGCGCACCCTCCCGGAGGCCACCGACGTCACGGTCGAGGTCTACCGCGCCGCCACCCGTCTCTACGACGCGCTGGGCCTCCAGCGTGCGCGCCTGCGGCTGGTCGGGGTCCGGGTCGAGGGGTTGGTGCCGCGCGGCTCGGTCCACCGCCAGCTGGTGCTGGGGGAGCCCGAGCACGGGTGGTCCGAGGCCGACCGGGCGGTCGACCGGGCCACGCGGAGGTTCGGGAAGGCGGCCGTCCGGCCAGCGAGCCTGATGTGATCCCATCCCAAGGGGGTCAATTTCGGCGGGCGGCTACCCGGTTGCCCATGGCGTGCCTAGACTTGTCACACGGCTGGCACACCAGGTGTTGGTGGAGGAGGTCACGATGCCAGGGCTGTCTGAGGAAGAGCTGCGGATGCTCGAGCAGATGGAGCGCGCGCTGGTTGCGGAGGACCCCAAGCTGGCCTCCACGCTGCGTGGCACCGCGATGCAGCGAGCGGCCCGTCGCCGTGCGATCGCGTCCGGCGTCGTGTTCGTCGCCGGCATGGCCATGCTCACCGGCGGTGTGATCTTCCACCTGACCCCGCTGGGCATCGTCGGCTTCCTCGTGATGCTGGCCGCGGCGGCCGTCGCCGTGACCGCCCTGCGACACCCCGCCGCCTCCGGGCCGCACATGCGCGACACCCGCCACACCGGCTTCGGCGTGGTCGACGGCGGCAAGGCCGGCAAGTCGCAGCGCTTCCAGAGGGCCCGCCGCCCCAAGGCCTCCGGCTCCTTCATGGAGCGCATGGACGAGCGCTGGCGCCGCCGCCGCGACAACGGCCCCTTCTGACACAGGCCACCCGCCCGCCGGGCCGCCGTACCCTCGCGCGTCGTACACCGGCCCGGACGTCATACGTCGGTTGACGTGTAGCCCCCGCCTCGTACGACGCCGCCGCAGACGTCATGCGCCGGTCGACCTGGAGCGCCTACCTCGTCGGACGTCCCGCCGAAGCCGCCCCGGACGTCCGACACCGCGGTAGCCCCGACCGCCACCTCGTCGGACGTCACGCGCCTGGCGACCCAGAGGCCCTGTCCCGCGTGACGTCCGACCGCGTACGACGAACGGTCTCAGCCGACGAGCTCCCGCTCCTCGGCGGGCGCGCGAGCGACGACCTCGGTGGCGGGACGGTGCGGCGCGGGCCGCAGCGAACGCGGCCACCGGCGCGCCCGACGGGCGACCCGGGGCGACACCCCCGCGACGAGCGCGGCCTCGACGGCCGCGACGTCGGCCGCCCGGACGTGGGAGTCGCTGGGTGTCGACGTGCGCGCGTAGCGGGCCTGCTCCAGCTCGTGGACCAGGCGGTCGAGGGCGGAGGCGGCCTCGGGGGTGAGCTCCCGGCCCCGGCGGGGACGGTCGGAGCGCTCGGCCTCCGCGCCCGGGGCGCCGAACCGGTCGCCCAGCCAGCCGCCGATGGTGCGGGGCGAGCGGCCGCCCGGCCAACCGTGCCCGAGGTCGACGGCCAGGTCACGCAGCTCCTCCCACGCCTCCTCGACGCCACCGGCGAGCCGTCGCTCGCGACGCCGCCGCCGGACGACGCCGGGGACCACGAGGACCAGCACCGCCAGCAGGACCACGCCGAGGACCAGCGCCACCGGCCACCACGGGATCGGGAGACCCTCGTCGTCCTGGGCCGAGGTGGCCTCCGGCTGGGTCTCCTGACCGCGCTGCGGCAACGCCTCGGACGTCCGGGTCGCTCCGGGGGAGACCGACGGCTCCTCGATCTCCGCGAGCTCGCCGCGCGTGTAGGAAGGCACGTTCTCGGCGCGCTGGCCGGGGGTGGGCTCGAAGCGCACCCAACCGGACCCGGGGAAGAACAGCTCGGGCCAGGCGTGCAGGTCGTGGGAGGAGAACTCCCACGTGCCGGGGCCCGCCGGCCGCGGCTCCAGGAAGCCCACCGCCACCCGGGCCGGGATGCCGATGATGCGCGCCATGATCGCCATCGAGGCCGCGAACTGCTCGCAGTAGCCGACGCGCCCGGACTCGTCGAGGAAGCCGTCGAGGTCGCCGGCGTCGGAGTCCTCGATGGCGGTGTCGTCGTACCGGAAGCCACCGTCCTGGCGGAACCACTGCTGCAGCGCCCGCGCCTTGCGGAAGCGGGTGGCGGCGTCCCCGGTGACCGCGGCGGCGAGCGTCCGCACGTCGCTCGACACCGACGACGGCACCTCGAGGTAGGCCGAGCGCACGTCGGCGGCGCCGGAGACGGCCCGGTCCAGGTCGGTGGCGTCGAGCTCGAGCGAGACGCCGGTGAACTCGTAGACCTTCCCGGCCGTCGTCACGTCCTCGTCCGCGCTGATGAAGTCCATCGTCGAGGTGTCGTAGCGCCAGTCGCCCGCGGCCTGCATGTCCGCGACGTGGGCCGTGGTCGGCAGCCAGGTCGACTCGAAGTCCTGGGTGACCCGCACGCGGTAGGGCGCCTCGACGCGCGTCACTGCGGAGCCCACGCCGTCCAGCGGGGGCATCTCGCCACGGGAGACCTGGGTCTCGGGGATGTCGCGGTCACCCGGCGTCCACGTGTCGCCGTTGAAGCGGGTGAGGACGGAGAGCCGGAGGTACGTCGGCCGCTCGCGAGGGGTGCTCACGTAGACGAGCGGGATGTCCTGGCCTCGCGCCAGGTCGCGACGCAGGTCGACCATCGGGTCGGCGACCTGGATCTCCCGGGTGCCGGGGCCGGGGCCGTCGAGCAGGGCCAGGTCCAGCGTGGGGATGAGGATCGGCAGGGCCAGGGCCGTCGCGGTGGCGGTGGCGCCGATGGCGACGGCGGAGGTCCGGACCGCGCCGGTGCGCACCCCGAAGCCGGTGGGGTCGGCGTCCTCGTCGCCCGTCTCGCGGCCCCAGCGGGTGACCTGCTCCTCGTGGGCGATGAAGAGCATGCCCAGGAAGCCGGCCGTGATGAGCACGAAGGTCACCCACGAGGGACCCTGGCCGGTGACCGAGACCGGGACGGAGTAGGCCGTGAGCAGCACCAGCCCGGCGAGCGGCACGCGACGCAGGGTGCAGGCCAGCAGGTCCGTGGCCAGCAGCGTCAGCGCGCCGCCGACGAGCAGCAACGCGTGCACCGGTGGCACCGACGGTGGCACGGGCGCCTCGTACAGGCGTGCCGACTCGAGCCCGGCGCTGAAGGCGTCGCTGAAGGCGCCGATCGCAGCGCCGGTAGGCAGCACCGACCCGGTTACCACGAAGAGCAGCCACAGGGCCGAGACGACCACCTGGCCCAGCACGACCACCGGGAGCGGGACGCGGATCCAGCGGGCAGTCGCGCCGCCCACGGCGATGGCGGCCGCCAGGAGCAGGAGCGGCATCGTCACCGAGGCGGCGTCGGAGGTCAGGATCCGCCAGGAGAGCAGCGTCAGCCAGGTGGTCCCGGCGGTGAGGACCGCCAGCAGCATCGCGGGTCCGAGCCTCGCGTGGTGGCTCATGCGCCCACCCGCTCCCGCTTGCCGAGCCGACCGAGCTCGCGCCAGACCACCTCGAGGTGGTCCTGGGGGGTGAGGGTGACCGCTCGCCAACCCTGGGCCGCCAGGGCCGAGGCCGTGCTGCCGGTCGCCGACGGCGGCAGGTGAGGAGCCCACCGGTCGACGTCGAGCGCGATCGCGGCGGTCGTGCCCGCGTGGTGCTGCAGGCGCTTGAGGAACGGCGCGTCGCCGTCGGTGACGTGGCCCAGCACCGCCACGAGGAGCCCGCCCTGGCCGGCCTCGGCCAGCCAGCTGGTGTCCAGCCGGGGGGAGTGGTCGATCTGCACGACGGCCAGGGCCTCGAGGAGGGGAGCGGTGTTGACCGCCGCGCTGCGCTCGTGCCACGCGGTCCCGGGCTCCTCGCCCGCGGCAGTCACGAGGCGTACGGCGTACCCGCGCTGCGCGAGGTGCACCGCCACCGACGCGGCGGCGGAGACCGCCGCCTCGAGCGACGAGGCGACCCCCTGGCCACGGTGGGCGATGAGGCGGTTGTCCAGGAAGACCGTGGCGCGCGACTGCCAGGGCTGCTCCTCACGGCGGACCATCAGCTCGCCCACCCGGGCCGAGCTGCGCCAGTGCACCCGGCGCAGGTCGTCGCCGCGGCGGTACTCGCGCACGGTGACGTCCTCCGCGCTGCCGGTGGCGAACGAGCGGGGCCGGTTGTCGCCCGAGCCGGTCCAGGCCCCGCCGAGGGGGATGGCGGGCAGCGGCACGGTGCGCGGGGTGACGGTGAGCGACGCGGTGGTGTGGAAGGCCCGGCCGAGCTCGATCAGGCCGAAGGGGTCGGTGACCCGGACCGTCATCGGGCCGACGTCGAAGTGCCCGCGCACGTCCGAGCGCACGGCATAGCTCACGTGCCGGCGCCACCCGTGGCCGATGCCCTCCAGCACGAACCGCGGTCGGGGGCCCAGCACGTAGGGGAGGTGGTCCTCGAGCAGCAGGACCCCCGTGGGCGTGCGGGCCTCGTTGGTCAGGGTGAGCTGGACGCGGGCCGACTGGCCGGCGGCGACCAGCTGCGGGGAGACGGTGCGGACCAGGGCGAGGCGGTAGCGGGACCGCCCGATCCACAGCGCGGTGACCAGCGGGAGCGCGGTGACGAGCACGCCGACCCTGACCAGCGCCGTCTGTCCGACGATCATCGAGCAGACGACGGTGGTGACGCCCGCAGCCAGGAACGCCCGTCCGCGGACGGTCAGGCCGGCGAGGGCCTCACGCACGGCCCGGCTCGGGGACGGGGACGCCGGTGACGATGCCGTCCAGGATCGAGGCGCTGGACCGGCCGCCCATGGCCGCCTCGACGCTCGGCAGCAACCGGTGGGCCAGGACCGGCCGGGCGAGCCCGTGCACGTCGTCCGGCAGCACGTAGTCGCGCCCGTGCATCGCCGCGACGGCCTTGGCCGCTCGCACCAGGTGGAGGGTCGCGCGCGGCGAGGCGCCGAGGTGCAGGTCGGGAGAGGTGCGCGTCGCGGTGGCGAGCGCCACGGCGTACCGCTGCACCGGCGGCGCCACGTGCACCCGACCGACGATCTCGATGAGCTTGCGGATCTCACCGGCGTCGGTGACCGCCTCGAGGTCCTCGAGCGGGTTGTTCGTGGTGTGCGCGCCGAGCATGGCGAGCTCGGCGGCCTCGACCGGGTAGCCCACCGACACGCGGGCCATGAAGCGGTCACGCTGCGCCTCGGGGAGCGCGTAGGTGCCCTCCATCTCGATGGGGTTCTGCGTGGCGATCACCATGAACGGCTTCTCCAGCAGGTACGTCGAGTTGTCGACGGTGACCTGGCGCTCCTCCATGCACTCCAGCAGCGCCGACTGCGTCTTGGGCGAGGCGCGGTTGATCTCGTCGCCGACGACGATGTTGGCGAAGACACCGCCGGGCCGGAACTCGAACTCGCGGGTGTCCTGGTTGAACACCGAGACGCCGGTGACGTCCGAGGGCAGCAGGTCCGGGGTGAACTGGATGCGCCGCACGGTCGAGTCGATGCTGCGGGCCAGTGCCTTGCTCAGCTGGGTCTTGCCCACGCCCGGCACGTCCTCGATGAGCAGGTGCCCCTCGGCGAGCAGCACGACCAGTGCGGCGTTGACGACGTCGGGCTTGCCCTCGATGACGTGCTCGATGTTGGCCCGGACCCTGCCGACGACGCGCGCCAGCGTCTCGAGGTCTGCCCCACCGTCCGCCGCGTCCTGGATCGACGTGCTCACGTGCTGTCCCCACTCCCTGGCTGAGAAGGGGCCAGCACCACGCCGACCCCACGCTCCATCCCACCGTATGACGTGCGCGCAACATACCCGCGTCGCAGACGGGGGAGGGCGGTCCAGCCGTCCTTTCCCCACGATCCGCCCCACTTTCCTCCACCGCCAGCCCCCCGGACGCGGAGATTCCTCCCCACCGGCACTCCACCTGGCCGGCAGGACGCCCGTCCCGACGCGTGTCGCGGCCCGCTGACCTGCGGTTTCGCCGTCGTACGCCGCTCGGCCGATCTCGGTGGCCCGGTTCCGGTCGTGGGGTGCACCCCGGTGGGGAACTGGCCGAACTGGTGGGGGAAACACGCGTGGAATGGTTGACGGTGGAGCGATGTGGAGTAGAGTGGGGGAAAGTGGGGCACAGGGCCAGGGAAGTGGGAGGTGCCGGATGTTCTTCGGCACCTACACGCCCAAGCTGGACGAGAAGGGCCGGCTCTTCCTCCCCGCGAAGTTCAGGGACCAGCTGACGGAGGGACTCGTGGTGACCAGGGGGCAGGAGCGCTGTCTGACCGTCTGGTCGATGGAGGACTTCTCCCGACTGACCGACCGGCTCCGCGAGGCGCCGGTCACCAACAAGGGCACTCGTGACTACGTCCGCATGTTGTTCGCGGCGGCGTCGCAGGAGGTCCCTGACAAGCAGGGCCGCATCTCCATCCCGGGACCTCTCCGGGAGTACGCGTCGCTCACCAAGGACGTCGTGGTCATCGGCTCGATGAACCGCATCGAGATCTGGGACCCGACCGCGTGGACCGCCTACTCGGAGGAGCAGGAGCAGAAGTTCTCCGAGCTGAGCGACGAGGTCTTCCCCGGTATCTGATCCACCCGGCACCACCCAGCACCGCCAACTCAACAGCTGATCCGGCACCACAGCACCAGGTCTCGTGCCCGCTCTCCCGTCGCCTTCTGGGGCAACTTCCCCGGCACCAGACGGCCTTCCCCTCGAGGGAGCGGGCAGGGACCTGGCGAGGTGGCACCGGAGCAGCCGCAGCAACACCGTCCAGCAGCACCATCAGTCGTCAGTGGGGTCGAGTCCATGAGCACCAGGAGCCTGAGCGCACCCGTGAGGGGGCACTCCATCGCCGGTCGTCCGCCGCGCGTGCGGGACCAGGCGCGCGACGCCGTCACGGTGATGGCGTTCTCCGCCGCGGCCTCGGGCACGCTCGCCGCCGCGCTCGTGCTGCTCTCGCACCTGGGCCGGCAGGGCTGACTCGATGACCACCCCCAGCCACGCCCCGGTGCTGGTCGACCGGGTCGTCGCTCTCCTCCGCCCTGCCCTGGACCGCGACGGGGCCGTCC
Source organism: Nocardioides sediminis (assembly GCF_003047295.1). Taxonomy (GTDB): domain Bacteria; phylum Actinomycetota; class Actinomycetes; order Propionibacteriales; family Nocardioidaceae; genus Nocardioides; species Nocardioides sediminis. The sequence goes on along the minus strand of NZ_PZYZ01000008.1, from coordinate 133,014 downwards.
TGGTCGACTGCACCCTCGGCCTCGGCGGGCACAGCGAGGCCGTGCTCGAGCACTGCCCCCGGGCCCGTGTCATCGGCATCGACCGCGACCCGGCCGCGCTCGAGCTGGCCGGACGACGCCTCGCACCCTTCGGGGACCGGTTCACCGGCGTGCACGCGGTCTACGACGAGATCCTCGATGTCCTCGCCGCCCAGGGCCTCGACGCGGTGGACGCGGTGTTCTTCGACCTCGGTGTCTCCTCCATGCAGCTCGACCTGCGCGAGCGCGGCTTCGCCTACGCCGAGGACGCGCCGCTGGACATGCGGATGGACAGCACGACGGGCATCACGGCCGCCGAGGTGCTCAACACCTACTCCGCCGCCGACCTGACCCGGGTCCTCAAGGAGTACGGCGAGGAGAAGTTCGCCCGCAAGATCGCCCACGCCGTGGTCCGCGAGCGCGAGCGGGAGCCGTTCGCCACCAGCGCCCGGCTCGTCGAGCTGCTGTACGCCGAGATCCCGGCGCCCGCGCGGCGTACCGGGGGACACCCCGCCAAGCGCACCTTCCAGGCCCTGCGCATGGAGGTCAACGACGAGCTCGCCGTGCTCCGCCGCGCCATCCCCGCCGCAATCGAGGCGATCGACCTCGGCGGCCGTGTCGTCGTCGAGTCCTACCACTCCCTCGAGGACCGGCTGGTCAAGCGGGCCTTCACCGCCGCCACCCGCCTCGACGTGCCGCCCGACCTGCCGTTCGTGCCCGAGGGGAGCGAGCCGGCCTTCCGCCTCGTCACCCGCGGTGCCGAGCAGGCCGACGAGCACGAGGTCGAGGAGAACCCCCGAGCCGCCTCGGTGCGCCTGCGCGCACTCGAGCGAGTACTTCCCCGAGAGCCCCACCGAGGAGCCGTCCGATGAGCAGCCCTGCCGTCCAGATCCGCCACCGCGTCCCTCGCATCGCGCAGGAGGCCGTCGAGCGGGCCCGCCTCTCGGTCGTCCCGCGCACCCGCACCCGCGCCCCCAAGGTCCCGTTCGTGACCCTGGTGAGCCTGCTGCTCGTCGGTGGCATCGTCGGGCTGCTGCTCTTCAACACCTCCATGCAGCAGGCGTCCTTCGCCGCGACCGCGCTGGAGAAGGAGGCGACCGACCTCGCCGCGCGGCAGCAGACCCTGCAGATGGAGCTCGACGAGCTCCGCAACCCGCAGCGCGTCGCGACGGAGGCGCAGCAGATGGGCATGGTCGTGCCGTCGGCCCCCACCTTCATCACCCTGGGCGGCGGGTCGGTCGAGGGCGTGAAGACGCCGGCCACCGCAGAGGACCGCCTCAACCTCAACCCCCCGGCCCCGGTCAAGCCCGAGGTGCTCGCCCCGGCCCCGACGATCGTCGAGGTCCCCGCCACCGAGGTGCCCGCCGAGGCGGCTCCGGAGCCGGCGAAGAAGCAGAACCGCAACGGTCGCTGACGGCGCGGCCTGACGGCCCCGACCCCCCGCTCCGGGTAGAACTTGGAGCGGCCCCACCAGCCCCAGCCAGACCCCCGCCAGCCCACAGCCAGCCAGGACGGAGACGGAGTGCCCGCCGCCAACCGGACCGCCAGCCGGACCACCGCACGTCGTGGGTCGCCGCAGCTGCGCCTGCGGGTGGGCCTGATCCTCATCGCGATGGTGCTGTCCTTCTTCGGCGCCCGGCTCGTGCAGCTCCAGGGCATCGACCCCAAGTCGTACGCCGCGATGGCCGCCGCCGAGGGTGTGCAGCAGGTCGTCCTCCCGGCCGAGCGCGGCGACATCCTGGACCGCAACGGCGTACCGCTGGCCGACTCGATCCAGGGCAAGATGGTCATCGCCGACCCGGTCATGACGGCCGACGACGCCCCGGCCATCGCACAGATCCTCTCGACCGGCCTCCAGGTCGACTACTTCCGCACCCTGCGCGCGCTGCGCGGACGCGAGGAGGGCAGCCGCTACGAGTACGTCGCCCGACGGGTCCCGAGCACCCTGGCCAGCGACGTGCTGGACCAGCTGAGCGAGGCCGGCTTCAAGGGGATCACCCTCGAGGACGACCCGATCCGGGACTACCCGGCCGACGACGTGGCCGCCAACCTGCTCGGCTTCATGGGGACCGACGAGCCGCTCGGCGGCTTCGAGCGCACCTTCGACGCGCAGCTGGCGGGCCAGGACGGCACGGCCCGCTACACCGTGGGCGGCGGCAACCGGGTGCCGCTCGGCGAGAACAGCGTGGTGCCCGCCAGCAACGGGGAGGCGCTGCGCACCACCCTCGACCTCGACCTCCAGTGGTTCACCCAGCGGGTGCTGGGCCAGACGCTGCAGAAGTACCGGGCCGCCAGCGGCGTCGCCCTGGTGATGGACACCCGCACCGGCGAGATCCTCGCGCTGGCCGACGCCCCGACCTTCGACGCCAACGAGCCGCTGGAGGCCGACAAGGAGGATCTCGGCTCCCGAGCGCTCAACGACGCCTACGAGCCCGGCTCGGTGGAGAAGGTGCTCACCGTCGCCTCCCTCATCGACGCCGGCAAGGTGACGCCGCGCCAGAAGTTCCGGGTGCCGGCGCTGCTGCACCGCCAGGACCGGCCGATCGGCGACTGGTTCGACCACGGCAACATCAAGCTGACGATGACCGGGATCCTGGCCAAGTCGTCCAACATCGGCACCGTGCTCGCGGCCGACGCGTTCACGCCGCAGGACCTCACGACCTACCTCCGGGCCTTCGGGCTCGGCTCGCGCACCGACGTCGGCGTCCGCGGCGAGTCGCCCGGCATCCTCACCGACGGCGACGTGATGACCTCCCAGACCAAGGACCGCGTCGCGTTCGGCCAGTCGCTGTCGGTCAACGCCGTCCAGATGACCGCCGCCGTCAACACCATCGCCAACGGCGGCGTCCGGATCGCGCCCAGCCTGATCCAGGGCAGTGCCACGACCGACGAGGGCGTCGAGGTCGGCACCGACAACGCCGAGGCCACGCGGGTGGTCAGCGAGCAGGCCGCACGCCAGACCGCGCGGATGATGGAGCGCGTCACCCACGAGGGCGCCGGCGTCGCGCCGATGGCCGCCGTCCCGGGCTACCTCACCGCGGGCAAGACCGGCACCGCGCAGCGGGTCGACGACGAGTGCGGCTGCTACGACGGCTCCACCACCGTCTCCTTCGGGGGCTTCGCACCGGCCGACGACCCCCGGTTCACCGTCTACGTCGCCGTCCACGCCCCCCAGGTCGACGGTGGTGGCGCCACGATCGCCGGTCCCGCCTTCTCCCGGATCCTCGGCTACGCGCTGGGCCGCTACGGCGTCCCGCCCACCGACGGCAAGCCCTCGCGCCTGCCGGTCGAGTGGTGACCGGTCGCGGCTAGTCTCCCCACCGTGATCGGCAACCCCCAGACCGGCACCCGGCCAGCCTCGCCCGTCGTGACCCGACTGGCCGACCTGGCCGACTGGCTCGGCACCCTCCGCACGGACGGCGACCTCGACGTCGCCGTCTCCGGGATCTCCCTCAGCACCCAACGCATCCTCCCCGGCGACCTGTACGCCGCCCTCCCGGGCGCCCGCGCGCACGGCGCCGACTTCGCCGAGCAGGCCATCGCCGCCGGAGCGGTCGCCGTGCTCACCGACGAGGACGGCGCCCGCCGCCTCCCCGGCGGGACCCCGGTGCTCGTGGTCGAGCAGCCGCGCGCCGTGCTCGGCCGGGTGGCCGCGCACGTCTACGGCGAGCCCGCCGCCGACCTCACGGTCCTCGGCGTCACCGGCACCCAGGGCAAGACCACGACGACGCGGCTCCTGGAGGCCGGCCTCGAGCAGGCCGGCGTACCCGCTGCGGTCGTCGGCACGGTCGGCACCCGCATCCACGGCGCCGACGTCAAGACGTCGCTGACCACCCCCGAGGCGCCGGACCTGCACGGGCTGTTCGCGGTGATGCGCGAGCAGGGCGTCGTGGCGTGCGCGATGGAGGTCTCCAGCCACGCGCTGGTGCTCGGCCGGGTCGACGGCGTGGTCTTCGACGTGGCGACCTTCCTCAACCTCGGTCGCGACCACCTCGACTTCCACGAAGGAGTCGACGACTACTTCGCCGCCAAGGCGTCCCTCTTCACCCCCGAGCGCGCCCGCCGGGGGCTGACCAACGTGGACGACGAGCACGGCCGCGTCCTCCTGGAGCGGGCCGGCATCCCGATGCAGACCTTCTCGGCGGAAGGGCGCGACGCCGACTGGCGGGCCGTGGACGTCGAGCTGTCCCGGGACGGCGCCCGGTTCGCCGTCGAGGGCCCTGACGGCCTGCGCGTCGCCGCGGGCTGCCCGGTGCCCGGCGCCTTCAACGTGTCCAACGCCCTGGCGGCCATCGCCTCGGCCGCCCTCGCGGGCCTCGACCCCCACCAGGTCGCCCGCGGCATCGCCGCCGGCGGGGGAGTGCCGGGCCGGCTCGAGCGCGTCGACGCCGGCCAGGACTTCACGGTCGTCGTCGACTACGCCCACAAGCCCGACGCGCTCGAGGCCGTCCTGGCCACCTTGCGCCCCCTCACCGAGGGCCGGGTCGTCGTCGTCCTGGGCGCCGGCGGCGACCGCGACCCGGGCAAGCGGCCGATGATGGGCGAGATCGCCGCCCGGCTCGCCGACGTCGTGGTCGTCACCGACGACAACCCGCGCACCGAGGACCCGGCCGCCATCCGGGCGGCCGTGGTCGCCGGCGCGCAGGGGGGCACCGCCGAGGTCGTCGAGATCGGCGACCGGCGCGCGGCCATCCGCGACGCCGTCCGCCGCGCCCGGCCCGGCGACGTCGTGCTCGTCGCCGGCAAGGGGCACGAGACCGGGCAGGAGGTGCACGGCGAGGTGCACCCGTTCGACGACCGCACCGTCGCCGCCGAGGAGATCGCGCAGGTCCGCCGATGATCGAGATGACCCTGGCCGAGATCGCCGACGTGGTGGGTGGCGTGGCGCACGGCGGGGCCACCGTGACCGGTGGTGCCTTCGTCGACACCCGCACGCCCGAGCCGCACGGACTGTTCGTCGCCGTGGTCGGCGACCGGGTGGACGGCCACGACTACGCCCGCACGGCGATCGAGGCCGGCGCCGCCGCCGTCCTGGGCAGCCGTGCCACGGACGCCCCGACCGTGGTGGTCGACGACGTGGTCCGGGCGCTCGGCGTGCTGGCGCGCCACGTGGTCGACCGGCTCCCCGACCTGACCGTGCTGGCGCTCACCGGCAGCCAGGGCAAGACCGGCACCAAGGACTACCTGGCGCACGTGCTCGCGGCGGCCGGGCCGACGATCGCCACCCGGGGCAACTTCAACAACGAGATCGGGGTCCCGCTCACGGTCCTCCGGGCCACCGAGGCGACCCGCTACCTCGTCGTGGAGATGGGCGCCCGCGGCGTCGGTCACGTCGGCTACCTGTGCACGATCGCCCCGCCCACGGTGGCTGCCGTGCTCAACGTCGGCACGGCGCACATCGGGGAGTTCGGCAGTCGCGAGGCCATCGCGCTGGCCAAGGGCGAGATCGTCGAGGCCCTCCCGGCCGACGGCACGGCCGTCCTCAACTCCGAGGACCCGCTCGTCGCCGCCATGGCGGAGCGCACGGTCGCCCGAGTCACGACCTTCGGCAGGCCGCCGGCGGACGTCGCGGTCAGAGACCTGACCAGCGACGAGCTCGGCCGCCAGTCCTTCGACCTCGTGCACCGCGGCTCGGGCGCCACCGTCCACCTCGCCCAGGTCGGCGCCTTCCAGTGGCGCAACGCCGCGGCGGCCGCCGCGATGGCGCTGGCCGCCGGCGTCGACCTCGACACGGTCGCCGACGCGCTCGCCGACGCCCGGGAGGCCAGCCGCTGGCGGATGGAGGTCCGCGAGAGGGCCGACGGTGCGGTGGTCGTCAACGACGCCTACAACGCCAACCCGGAGTCGATGGAGGCCGCCCTGGAGTCCCTGCAGCTCATCGGCCAGCGATCGGGGCGGCGTACCGTCGCGGTCCTGGGGGAGATGCTCGAGCTCGGGCCCGATGCCGTCCAGGCCCACCAGCGGGTCGGCCGGTACGCCGCCGACGCCGGCGTCGAGGTGCTGGTCACGGTCGGCGAGATGGCCGCCCACGTGGCCGAGGGGTTCGGAGCCGGTGAGGCGATCATCACGGCGGGGCGTGACGAGGCACTGACGTGGTTGCGCGAGAATGTCTCGGCTGCCGATGTCGTCCTCGTGAAGGCATCGCGGGGGGCGGCGCTGGAAGTCGTCGTCGAAGGACTGTTGGCCGCCCCCGAGGGCGGTCCCGAAGGGAGCAGCGGATGAGAGCGATCCTGCTGGGTGGCGGGCTCTCGCTGCTGATCTCGTTGATCGGCACCCGTTACGCGATCAAGGTGCTGGCGCACCGCGGCTACGGCCAGGAGATCCGCGACGACGGTCCGACGACCCACCACACCAAGCGCGGCACCCCGACGATGGGCGGCCTCGTCATCATCCTGGCGACGGTGGTCGGCTACTTCGCGGCCAAGCTCATCACCCTGCAGATGCCGTCGGCCTCCGCGATGCTGCTGCTGTTCCTCTTCGTCGGGCTCGGCGTCGTCGGGTTCCTCGACGACTTCATCAAGATCAGCCGGCAGCGCAACCTCGGGCTGCGCAGCCGCGCCAAGATGATCGGGCAGACCGTCATCGCGGTGGTGTTCGGGTTCCTGGCGCTCTCTCCCTGGCTGGAGGACGACCGCGGCCAGACGCCGGCCTCCCAGCACATCTCCTTCATCCGCGACTACGAGGCGTTCGCGCTGCCGACGGTCATCGTGATCATCCTCATCTGGTTCTTCGTGACCGGCTTCAGCAACGCCGTCAACCTCACCGACGGCCTCGACGGCCTCGCCACCGGGTGCAGCATCCTGGTCTTCGCGGCGTACACGCTGGTCAACATCTGGCAGAACAGCCAGTCGTGCGCCCTCGAGGCCGGGCCCAAGTGCTACGAGGTGCGCGACCCGCTCGACCTCGCCGTGATCGCCGCCGCGATCACCGGGGCGTGCTTCGGCTTCCTGTGGTGGAACGCCTCGCCCGCCCAGATCTTCATGGGCGACACCGGGTCGCTCGCGCTCGGCGGCGCGATGGCCGGCTTCGCGATCATGACGCGCACCGAGCTGCTGCTCGTCATCATCGGCGGGCTGTTCGTGGCCGTCACCCTCTCGGTGATGATCCAGGTGTCGGTCTTCAAGGTCAGCCGCGCCAGCGGGCTCTTCCGGTCGGTCTTCCGGGTCCAGCCGGGCCACCGGGTGTTCCGGATGACGCCCCTGCACCACCACTTCGAGATGCTCGGCTGGGAGCAGGTCACCATCGTGATCCGCTTCTGGATCATCACCGGCCTGTGCGTCGCCGCCGGGGTCGGGGTCTTCTACGCCGAATGGGTGGCCGGCGTCGGATGACCACCCCAGACCTCGACCGGCTCGGCCGCCACGGCCCGTGGGACGGCGTGCGCGCCGTCGTCGCCGGCTTCGGCGTCTCGGGCTTCGCCGCGGCCGACAACCTGCTCTTCCTCGGGGCCGACGTGACGGCGCTCGACGAGGCCACCAGCGACGAGAAGGCGGAGAAGGCCACTCTCCTGGAGAGCCTCGGCGCGCGCGTCCGCCTCGAGCCGGGCGCCACGGCGACGCTCCCCGACGACGTCGACGTGCTCGTCACCTCGCCGGGCTGGCGCCCCGACGCGCCGCTGCTCGCGCAGGCCGCCGCCCGCGGCGTACCGGTGTGGGGCGAGGTCGAGCTCGCCTGGCGCCTCCGTGACCCCGAGCACGCGTCGCCGTGGCTGGCCGTCACCGGCACCAACGGCAAGACCACGACCGTGCAGATGCTCGACTCGATCCTGCGCGCCGCCGGGCTGCGCAGCGCGTGCGTCGGCAACGTGGGGCGCCCGATCGTCGAGGCCGTCATGGACCCCGAGCCGTACGACGTCCTGGCCGTCGAGCTGTCCAGCTTCCAGCTCCACTACACGCACTCCATGGCGGCGGAGTCGGCGGCCGTGCTCAACCTCGCGCCCGACCACCTCGACTGGTACCCGGGCGGCATGGGCGACTACGCCGCCGACAAGGGCCGCATCTACGAGCGGGTCAGCCGGGCGTGCGTCTACAACGTCGCCGACCCGGCCACCGAGCGGCTGGTGGCCGAGGCCGACGTGGTGGAGGGGGCCCGGGCGATCGGGTTCACCCTCGGCATGCCCTCGATCGGCATGGTCGGCGTGGTGGAGGACATCCTCGCGGACCGGGCGTTCATCGAGGAGCGGGCGACCAGCGCCGCCGAGCTGTGCACCATCGCGGACCTGGCGTCCCCGGCCCCGCACTTCGTGGCCAACGCCCTGGCGGCCGCCGCGCTGGCGCGGTCCCACGGCGTCCCGCAGGCCGCGGTCCGGGACGGGCTGCGCGCCTTCCGCCCCGACGGCCACCGCATCGCGCACGTGGCCGAGAGCGGGGGAGTCACCTGGGTGGACGACTCCAAGGCCACCAACCCGCACGCCGCCCAGTCGTCGCTCCAGGCCTACGACCCGGTCGTCTGGATCGCCGGCGGCCTGGCCAAGGGCGCCCGCTTCGACGACCTCGTGCAGGCAGTCCGGGGCCGGCTCCGCGGTGTCGTGCTGCTCGGGGCGGACCGCCACGTCGTGGCCGACGCCCTTTCGCGACACGCCCCCGATGTGCCGGTCATCGAGATCGGCGACGGGGAGACTGGGGACCCGATGGAGCGCGTCGTCGACGCGGCTGCGCGGCTGGCTCGCGAGGGCGACACCGTGCTGCTCGCGCCGGGGTGCGCGTCCATGGACATGTTCGCCAACTACGGCGCCCGTGGCGACGCCTTCGCCGCCGCGGTCCACCGCCGGATCGAGGGAACCGGCAGCTGAGCCGGGAGGGAGGAGCGACCGCGATGACCACCCTGTCACCGGGCGCCGATCCCGAGGCGAGCGAGGTCGGCACCCCGACCCGCGTGCTTCCCCGGATCTCGGCGCGGCCGGGCCTGCGCCGCCTCAAGGGTCTGCGGGCCCTGGGCGACGCGCTCGACCGGCCGTTGTCGTCCTACTACCTGCTCCTCGGCGCCTCGACGATGCTGCTGACCATCGGGCTGATGATGGTGCTGAGCTCCTCCAGCGTGGACGCCTACAAGACCACCGGCGACTCCTACGCGATCGTCAAGCGCCAGCTGATGTGGGTGCTGCTCGGCCTCCCGTGCGCGTTCATCGCCTCGCGGATGTCGCACGCCTGGATCCGCCGGATGGCGTGGCCGGCCTACATCCTGTCGCTGGTCCTGCTGCTGCTGACCGCGTTCCTCGGGGTCGAGCGCAACGGCAACCAGAACTGGCTGGCCGTCGGTCCGCTCGCCATCCAGCCCTCCGAGATCGCCAAGCTCGGCCTGGTCCTGTGGGCCGCCAACATCTACGCCCGCAAGGAACGCCGGCTGGGCCGCGTCCACGAGATCATGATCCCGGTGGTCCCCGGCCTGCTGATGGCCACCGGCCTGGTCATCGTCGGCCGCGACCTGGGCACCGCGCTGGTGCTGTTCGCGATCCTGCTCGGCATGCTCTGGGTGGTCGGCGCGCCGCCACGGTTCTTCGTGCTGAGCATCTCCATCATCGGCGTCGCGGTCATCTTCCTCGCGGCCATGGACGCCGAGCGGCTCCAGCGCATCACCAACTTCTCCGACCCGTTCAAGGACTACCTCGACACCGGCTGGCAGCCCGCCCACGGTCTCTACGCCCTCTCCACGGGCGGGTGGTTCGGCCAGGGCATCGGCGCCTCCACGCAGAAGTGGGGCGGCCTCCCCGAGGCCCACAACGACTTCATCTTCGCCGTCCTCGGCGAGGAGCTCGGCCTCGTCGGCACCCTGCTCGTGATCGGCCTGTTCTTCACCATCGCGTTCGCCGCGATCCGGATCGCCTCGCGGACGGCCGAGCCGTTCGTGCGCTACATGTCCTTCGGCATCGTGGTCTGGCTGCTGGGGCAGATGATGATCAACGTGGGCATGGTGCTCACGGTGCTGCCCGTCATCGGCATCCCGCTGCCGCTCGTCTCCTACGGCGGCTCGGCGCTCCTGCCCTCCCTGGTCGCGCTGGGCCTGCTCGTGGGCTTCGCCCGGCGCGAGCCCGAGGCCGCCGCGGCCCTGGCGGCGCGACGCCGCAACCGCTCGGTGGGCCTGTCCGCGCCGGGCGCACGCTGAGCCTCCCCGCCCCGATAGGTTTCTCCTGATGCGCGTACTCCTCGCCGGCGGCGGCACCGCCGGCCACACCTCGCCCCTGATCGCCACCGCCGACGCCCTGCGGCGGCTCGACCCGACCGTCGAGATCCACTGCCTCGGCACGCCCCGCGGGCTGGAGAACACCGTGGTCCCGCAGGCCGGCTACCCGCTGCACCTCGTGCCGCCGGTGCCGCTGCCGCGCAAGCCGTCCGGTGAGCTGCTGCGGGTCCCGCTGCGCCTGCGCGACGCCGTACGCCGCACGCTCGAGGTCGTCGACACCGTCCGGCCCGACGTCGTCGTCGGCTACGGCGGCTACGTCTCCATGCCGGCCTACCTCGCCGCGCGACGTCGCAGGCTGCCGCTCGTCGTCCACGAGCAGAACGCGCTGCCCGGCCTGGCCAACAAGGTCGGTGCCCGGGTCGCCGACCGGGTGGCCGTGAGCTTCCCGGGCACCCCGCTGCCGCGGGCCGAGCACGTCGGCCTGCCGATCCGCCGGATGATCTCGACGCTGGACCGCGCCGCCGCCCGCGACGGCGCCCGCCGGTTCTTCGGCCTGGACGCCGACCGGCCCACCCTGCTCGTCACGGGCGGGTCCCAGGGCGCCCGCCAGCTCAACCAGTCCGTCTCCGCCGCCGCCGAGGCACTCGCCGCGGCGGGGGTCCAGGTCCTGCACGTGGTCGGGCCCAAGGGCGAGGCGCACCCGGTCCCCACGGGCGTGCCCTACAAGGTGCTCGGGTTCGTCGACCGGATGGACCTGGCCTACGCCGCCGCCGACCTGGTGATCTGCCGCTCCGGCGCCTCCAGCCTCACCGAGGCGGCCGCGGTCGGACTGCCGGCGGTCTTCGTCCCGCTCCCGATCGGCAACGGCGAGCAGGCGCTCAACGCCCGCAGCGTCGTCGACGCCGGGGGAGCGCTGCTGGTGGGCAACGACGCGCTCACCCCCGAGTGGGTGGCCGCGACCATCCCGGGCCTGGCCAACGACTCCGAGCGGCTCGCGCGGATGGGCGCGGCCGCCGCTGCGCTGGTGCCGCGCGACGCCGACGAGAAGCTGGCCCGCATCGTGCTGGAGGTCGCCCGGGTGAGGACACCGTGAGGGTGCCCGTCCCCGACGTGCTGCTCCCGGCCGACCGGCTGGGGAGGGTGCACTTCATCGGCATCGGCGGCGCCGGCCTGTCCGCGATCGCGCGGATCATGGCCGCCCAGGGCGTGCCCGTGAGCGGCAGCGACGACCAGGACACCCCCTTCCTGCCGGCGCTGCGCGAGCTCGGCGTGACCTGCCACCTCGGCTACGACGCCGCCCACCTCGGTGACGCGGACACCGTGGTCGTCACGACCGCCGCCCGCGAGGACAACCCGGAGGTCCTCGAGGCCGGGCGGCGCGGCCTGCGGGTGCTGCCCCGCTCGGCGGGGCTGGCCGCGGTGATGGCCGGCCGACGGGTGCTGGCGGTCGCCGGCACGCACGGCAAGACCACCACCACCGGCCTGCTCACCAGCGCGCTGCTCGCCGCGGGCGCCGACCCGACGTACGCCGTGGGCGGGGTGCTCACCGCGACCGGTCGCAACGCCGACGCCGGCAGCGACGACCTGTTCGTGGCCGAGGCCGACGAGAGCGACGGCGCCTTCCTCGTCTACCGCCCGCACGCGGCCATCGTCACCAACGTCGAGGCCGACCACCTCGACAACTGGGGGACCGAGGAGGCCTACCACGCCGCCTTCGAGGAGTTCGCCGGCACGATCGACCCCGACGGGTTCCTCGTCGTGGTCGGTGACGACGCCGGGGCCGCCGACCTCGCCGCGCACGCCCGGCGCGACGGACTCGAGGTCATCACCGTGGGCGAGGGCAGGGACTGCGACCTGCGCCTGGAGGACGTCGCCTTCGAGGGCACGACCTCGCGCGGACGTGTGCTCCGTGGGGGCGAGGCGGTCGGCGACCTGGTCCTGCGCATCCCCGGCCGTCACTACCTGCTCGACGCCCTGGCCGCGCTGGCCGTCGGCCTGCGGCTGGGGTACGACGCGTCGGCCCTCCTGGAGGGCCTCGGGGGCTTCACCGGCACCGGCCGTCGCATGGAGCTCAAGGGCGAGGCCGGCGGCGTCCGGGTCTACGACTCCTACGCCCACCACCCGGTGGAGATCGCCGGCGACCTTCAGGCCGCGCGCGCCGTGGTGGGCGACGGGCGCCTCGTCGTGGCCTACCAGCCGCACCTGGTCTCCCGCACGAGGATCTTCGGCGAGCAGATGGGCGTCGCGCTGGGCGCCGCCGACGAGGTCGTCGTGCTGGACGTCTACCTCGCCCGCGAGGACCCGGACCCCGCCGTCACCGGGGCGCTGGTCGCCGATGCCGTGCCGCTGGCCGCCGAGCACGTGCTGTTCGAGCCCGACATGGACGCGGTGCCCCGCGCTCTCGTCACCCGCGCCCGTCCCGGCGACCTCGTGCTCACGCTCGGCGCGGGCAGCGTGACCGCGCTCGGGCCCCGGGTGCTCGAGCTCCTGCGGGACGCCCGTGGCTAGCGCGACCGACACCCGGCTCACCGAGGAGCAGCGCCGCGAGCAGCGGGACCGCCGACGGTTCGCCCGGCGCCAGTGGGCCCGCCGGTGGATGCGGTGGCGCATCGTCGTGGCCGCGCTGGCGCTCGTCGCGCTCGTGGCCACTGCCGTCTGGCTGGTGTTCTTCTCCGCCGTCCTCTCCGTCACCAAGGTGACGGTGGACGGCAACCGGCTGCTGGGCCCCGACCGCGTGCTCGCCGTCGCGCAGGTCCCGATGGGGGAGCAGCTGGCCACCGTCGACCTCGAGGCCATCTCCCGCCGCGTCGCCGTCCTGGCCGAGGTCGAGGACGTGGACGTCACCCGGTCCTGGCCCGACGGCGTGCGCATCGACGTGACCGAGCGCACCGCGGTCGCGGTCGTCGAGCTCGGCGGGCGGCTGCGCGGGCTCGACGCGACGGGCGTGGTCTTCCGCGACTACCGCAACGCCCCGCGCGGGATGCCGCGCGTGCGCCCCACCACGTCCACGGGCGCCGACGCGCTCGCCGAGGCGGCCGGCGTCGTCGCGGTCCTGCCCGCCGACCTTGCCGCCCGGGTCGATCACGTCGAGGTGCAGACCATCGACCAGATCACCCTCGTCCTGCGCGACGGACGCCAGGTGCTGTGGGGGAGCGCGGAGCAGTCGGAGCTCAAGGCGCGCGTGCTGCCCGAGCTCCTGGCCGCGCAGCGCGCGCAGGTCTACGACGTGAGCGTGCCGGAGAGCCCCATCACCCGTCCCAGCTGACGCTCACCGTCGTACGTCGACGCTCCCGGCGTGTCCCCGCCGACCCGCCGAGTGGCGGTGAGCCAGCCACGGTCGCGGCCATCGAGAAGGTGGCTCACCCACCGCCCACCGGGCCGCGGGTCGCCGGACGACCGACGCGCTGTGCGAACTCTCGAGAACTTCGGAAATGTCGGCGACACGGGCGTGTCGGCGACATCCGTCGGCCCGGCATCCCTACTGTCATCTGCAACGCGAGGTTGACATAACTATAACCCTCAGGTTCACGGTTAGAGTTCCGGGGCCCCGAGGGAGTGACCGTCCACCGAGCGTCCGACGACCAGACCCATCCGGCACGAGCCGGACCAGTACCCGAGAGAGGCCTGCAGCCGTGGCAGCAGCACAGAACTACCTGGCGATCATCAAGGTCGTGGGTATCGGTGGAGGCGGCGTCAACGCCGTCAACCGGATGATCGAGGTCGGCCTCAAGGGCGTCGAGTTCATCGCCATCAACACCGACGCCCAGGCCCTCCTGATGAGCGACGCCGACGTCAAGCTCGACATCGGCCGCGAGCTCACCCGCGGCCTCGGTGCCGGCGCCAACCCCGAGGTGGGCGCCAAGGCCGCCGAGGACCACGCCGACGAGATCGAAGAGGTCATCAAGGGGGCCGACATGGTCTTCGTGACGGCCGGCGAGGGTGGCGGCACCGGCACCGGCGGAGCCCCCGTGGTGGCGCGCATCGCGCGCTCGCTGGGCGCGCTGACCATCGGTGTCGTGACCCGCCCGTTCGCCTTTGAGGGCCGCCGGCGCGCCAACTCCGCGGAGGAGGGCATCAGCCAGCTCCGCGAAGAGGTCGACACCCTCATCGTGATCCCCAACGACCGGCTCCTGTCGATCAGCGACCGCAGCGTCTCGGTGCTCGACGCGTTCAAGCAGGCCGACCAGGTGCTGCTCCAGGGCGTCTCGGGCATCACCGACCTCATCACCACCCCCGGCCTGATCAACCTCGACTTCGCCGACGTGAAGTCCGTGATGGCCAACGCCGGCTCGGCCCTCATGGGCATCGGCTCGGCCCGCGGCGACGACCGCGCGGTCCAGGCGGCGGAGATGGCGGTCTCCTCCCCGCTGCTCGAGGCGAGCATCGAGGGCGCGCACGGCGTGCTGCTGTCCATCGCGGGTGGCTCCGACCTCGGGCTCTTCGAGATCAACGAGGCCGCGGCACTGGTCTCCCAGGCCGCGCACGCCGAGGCCAACATCATCTTCGGCGCGACCATCGACGACGCCCTCGGCGACGAGGTCCGGGTCACGGTCATCGCGGCCGGCTTCGACGGCGGCATGCCCAAGCGGCGCCAGGAGGGCAACGTCCTGCGTCCCACCACGCCGGTGCAGTCCCAGGCCGAGACCCGCGCCGCCGCCCAGCAGGTCGCCTCCCAGCGTCCCGCCACCACGGCCGCGAGCCAGACCTTCGAGCCCTCGCGTCCCGCCGCCCAGCCCGCGCAGCAGTCCCAGCCCACCCAGGCCCAGCGGCCGGCCCAGCCCCAGCAGGCCGCGCCCGCCCGGCAGGAGCCGTCGCGGCCGAGCCGTCCCGTGCAGTTCGACGACGACGACCTCGACGTCCCGGACTTCCTGAAGTAGCACGTGTTCGCTTTCCGCGACTTCCGTGAGGGCGACGTCTCCCGGCTCCGGGTGGACGTCGCCTTCACCGATTCATCCCTGGACCTCCAGGGGCTCCGCGAGGACTTCCCCGAGATGCTGGCCCGGGTGGAGGACGTCGTGGGCGTCCCCCTCGCCCGGCTCACCCAGGTGCACGGCGACGAGGTGGTCGTGGTGGACGCCCCCATGCCGCTCGGCGAGGTGCCCGATGGTGACGCCCTCGTCACCACCCGGCGGGGGCTCGGCCTCATGGTCCGGGTCGCCGACTGCGTGCCGCTCGTGCTGGCCGACGCCGAGGCCGGCGTCATCGCCGCCGTCCACTCGGGCCGTCCCGGCCTGGTCCTCGACATCGCCACCCGCACGGTCGAGGTGATGCGCGAGCGGGGGGCCTCCGACATCAGCGCCTGGATCGGTCCCCACGTGTGCGGCGCGTGCTACGAGGTGCCCGAGGAGATGCGCGCCGAGGTCAGCGCCGTGGTCCCCGAGGCCTTCGCGGAGACCTCGTGGGGCACGCCCGCGCTCGACATCGGGGCCGGTGTGCGGGCGCAGCTCGCCCGGGCGGGCGTGTCGGCCACCGACGTGGCGGGCTGCACCCGCGAGGAGGCCGGTCTCCACTCCTACCGCCGCGACGGCGCCGCCGCCGGCAGGTTCGCCGGTCTGGTGTGGATCTCGTGAGCCGCGCCGAGCAGGTCGCGGCCGGCCTCGCCGCCGTACGCCGACGCATCGCCGACGCGTGCGAAGCGGCCGGCCGGCCCGCCGACGACGTCTCCCTCGTCGTCGTCACCAAGTTCTTCCCCGCCTCCGACGTGCGGCTGCTGGCCGACCTCGGGGTCACCGACGTGGGTGAGAACCGCCACCAGGAGGCCGCCGAGAAGGCCGCCGAGTGCGCCGACCTCGGCCTGCGGTGGCACTTCATCGGTGCGCTCCAGAGCAACAAGGCCGCGGCCGTGGCGGCGTACGCCGACGTCGTCGAGTCCGTGGACCGCGCCAAGCTGGTCGGCCCGCTCGACCGCGGCGCCGGCGAGCGGGTGCTCGACGTGCTCCTCCAGGTGAGCCTCGACGCCCCCGGCTCGGGCAACCGCGCCGGCGCCGACCCGGCGACCCTCGGCGACCTCGCCGACGCCGTCGTGTCCGCTGAGCACCTGCGGCTGCGCGGCCTGATGGCGGTGGCACCGTTGCCGTCCCCGGGCGGGCTCACGCCCGACGAGGCCTTCGCCCGCCTCGCCGAGGTGCGCGAGGCCTTCGTGGCGGCGCACCCCTCGGCCACCGTGCTCTCCGCCGGGATGAGCGGCGACCTGGAGCACGCCATCGCCCACGGCGCGACACACGTGCGTGTCGGCTCCGCGGTCCTCGGTCCGAGGCCTGCGGTCAAGTAATGTCAACAACTGTCGAGTGGCGCCCGGACCCGGGCGCCCGTTCTACCGGAGGATCTCAACTATGAGCGGCGCGATGCGCAAGATCGGCGAGTACCTCGGCCTGCTCGAGGACACCGGCCAGTACGACGAGTTCGACGACGAGACCACCAAGCACGACGTGGTCGACGAGCAGCCTGCTCGCGAGTCCCGGGACCGTCGTCCCGCCCCTGTGTCCGACATCTCCGAGCGCCGTCGTCCGGCCTCGGTCTCTCCTGGAGTGGTCGCCGAGTTGAGCCGCATCACCACCTTGCACCCCCGCAACTACAACGAGGCCCGCCTCGTCGGCGAGAACTACCGCGACGGCACGCCGGTCATCATGAACCTCTCCGAGATGGACGACAACGACGCCAAGCGCCTCGTCGACTTCGCCGCGGGCCTGATCTTTGCCACGCGTGGCAGCATCGAGCGTGTGACCAACAAGGTCTTCCTGCTCTCCCCGCCCAACGTCTCGGTCTCCACCGAGGACAAGGAGCGGATCGCGGAGAACGGTTTCTTCAACCAGAGCTGAGCTGTCGTGGAACTTGTCGGCGGGATCCTCTACGGACTCGTCTGGGCCTTCATCGCCCTGCTGTGGGTCCGCTTCGTCGTGGACTGGGTCCAGGTGTTCGCGCGCCGCTGGTCGCCTTCGGGCATCCTGCTGGTCGTGCTCGAGGTCGTCTACACGATCACCGACCCGCCCATCAAGGCGCTGCGCAAGGTGATCCCACCGCTGCGCCTCGGGTCGATCATGCTCGACCTGAGCTTCCTGCTGGTGATGCTCGGCGCCTACCTGCTGCTCGTCGTGATCCGCTCGACCCTGCTGTGAACAGCAGCCACATTCGTCACTGACGGGTGAGGTGAACAGGCGCCACACCGTGGCGCTAGTGTGTCCGGGAACAAACCCGGTTTGCCATCAACGTGAAAGTTTGGGTGACGTCATGCCGCTGACGCCTGAGGACGTGAGCAACAAGCGCTTTACGCCCGTGCGCCTCCGCGAGGGGTACGACATGGGCGAGGTCGACCAGTTCCTCGACGAGGTGGAGGCGGAGCTCGCCAGGCTCACCAAGGAGAACGACGACCTGCGGTCCAAGCTCTCCGCGGCCCAGACCGGCAGCGCTCCTGCACCGGTCCGCGCTCCCGAGCCCGAGCCGGCCAAGGTGGAGGAGAAGCCGGCCCCGGCGCCCACGCCGGTGCCCGCCGCCGCCCCGACCGGTGTCGAGACCATCCGCGTCGAGACCGTGCCCGAGGCCTCCAACGCCGCCGCCCGCCTGCTCGAGCTGGCGACCCGCAACGCCGACGAGCTCGTCGACGAGGCCAAGAACGAGGCCGACAAGATCGTCGGCGCCGCCCGGACCAAGGCCGAGCGGCTCGAGGCGGAGTCCAAGACCAAGGCCGACCGGCTCGAGGCGGACGCCCGCCAGCGTTCGCAGATGCTCGACTCCGAGACCGCCGAGCGCCGCCAGCAGATGTTCGGCGACCTGGAGAAGGAGCGCGACAAGCTCAGCAGCGAGGTGGAGACCCTCCGCTCGTTCGAGCGCGAGTACCGCTCCCGCCTCAAGAGCTACTTCACCCAGCAGCTCGAGGCCCTGCAGGGCTCTCCCTCCGTCGCCGACATGCCGGCCGAGGGTGCTCCGGCGCCCAAGCGCCTGCGCTCGATCCTGGGCGAGGACGAGGGCAACTGACCCACCGGGCGCCAGCGCCCGTCGTACGACCTCGAGAAAGGCCGGTCCCTGACGGGGCCGGCCTTTCTCCACCCCTGTGGGCGTGGCTGTTTGTCGGGCCCCCGGGCAGGGGCTACCCTCCCTGCCACCGCGTGGCAGACACCGCCGCGCCCGGCCCAGGAGGCCCGCCCATGGCCAGCAGCACCCGCAAGTCCCTCGCCGGCAGTGCTGCAGCTGCGGCCAAGACGGTGATCGGCCGGCGTTCGGCCGCCAAGACGCGCTCCGACGGCGCCGCTGCGCCGGCGGAGAAGCCGGCCGCGCGGACCACCGCGAAGAAGGCGCCGGCGAAGAAGGCAGCGGCGAAGAAGGCGCCCGCGAAGAAGGCGCCCGCGAAGAAGACCGCAGTGAAGAAGACCGCGGCCGCCACGGCACCTGCGGCGAAGAAGACCGCCACCAAGAAGGCGACCACGAAGGCGCCCGCCACGAAGGCGCCCGCGACGAAGACCACTCCGAAGAAGACCACGGCGAAGAAGACGGCCACCACGGCGCCCGCCACCAGGACCAGCGCGCAGACGACCAGCGCCCAGAAGACCACCGCCAAGACCTCCACGACCAAGAAGGCCGCCGTGAAGAAGACCGCCCCCGCCAAGGCCCCGGCCAAGAAGACCGCCAAGAAGGCCCCCATGTCCGCGCTCGTCGTCAAGGAGGGCGAGGGCGACTGGACCAAGGCCGAGCTCGACGAGGTGCTCTCCGAGCTGCACACGCAGCGCGACAAGCTGGTCCATGTCCTCGACGAGGCCGAGCACGACCTGGCGGGGCTGATGCGCGACGCCGGTGACGGCGCCGGGCACGACCAGGCCGACATGGGCGCGACGAGCTTTGAGCGCGACCACGAGCTGACGGTCCTCAACAACGAGCGCGAGATGCTCGCCCAGATCGACCGCGCCCTCGGGCACATCCACGATGGCAGCTACGGGGTGTGCGAGTCCTGCGGCCAGCCCATCGGCAAGATGCGTCTCATGGCCTTCCCGCGTGCCACACTGTGCATGACATGCAAGCAGCGCGAGGAGCGTCGCTGACCTCCAGCGACCCGGACACCCACGAGACGTCGGCGCGACCCCGCAGGAGGACGTGGGGCATCTTCGCCCTCGTCGCCCTGGCGGCGTACGCGCTGGACCTCGGGACCAAGCAGTGGGCCCTGGCCAACCTCGAGGACGGGGACATCCCGGTCCTCGGTGACTGGCTGGTCCTGCACCTGACCTTCAACCCGGGCGCGGCCTTCAGCACCGGCACCGAGTTCACGATCGTCTTCACGTGCCTGGCCATCGTCGCCGTGTGCGTCGTGCTGTGGCTGAGCCGGCGCCTCGGCAGCCCGCTGTGGGCGCTCGGCCTCGGCATGCTCCTCGGCGGTGTGGCGGGCAACCTGACGGACCGCATCGTCCGCGACCCGGGCGTCATGCACGGCCACGTCGTCGACTTCCTGATGCTGCCCAACTGGCCGGTCTTCAACGTCGCCGACATCTGCATCAACGTCGCGGCGGGCGTCATCATCCTGCAGTCGTTCCGGGGCGTCACGCTCTCGGGCGCTCGGGCGGAGAAGGACGAGGCGTGAGCGGGTTCGTCGACCAGCGGACCGTGCTCGTGCCCGAGGGGCTTGCGGGCGAGCGCGTCGACGCCGCGATGGCCCGGATGTTCGGCTTCTCCCGCACCCGCGCGGCTGACCTCATCGCGGCCGGGCACGTCCAGGTGGACGGCGGCGACGTCGGCAAGAGCGACCGGCTGCACGCCGGCTCGATGCTGGAGGTCTCGATCCCCGCCGAGGCCGACCCGCTCGAGGTCGTCCCCGAGCTGGTCGAGGGGATCAAGATCATCCACGACGACGAGTCCATCGTGGTCATCGACAAGCCGGTCGGCGTGGCCGTGCACCCCTCGCCGGGCTGGTCGGGTCCGACGGTGGTTGGCCACCTGGCCGGCGCCGGCTTCCGCATCTCCACCAGCGGCGCCAGCGAGCGGCAGGGCATCGTCCAACGCCTCGACGTCGGGACCTCCGGCGTCATGGTCATCACCAAGTCCGAGCACGCCTACTCGGTGCTCAAGAACGCGTTCCGGCACCGCACCGTCGACAAGACCTACCACGCGCTGGTGCAGGGGCACCCCGACCCGTGGCAGGGGACCATCGACGCGCCGATCGGCCGCCACCCCAAGTTCGACTACAAGTTCGCGGTGATGGCGGACGGACGGCAGTCGGTCACCCACTACGAGACGCTCGAGGCCCATCGCTTCGCCTCCCTGCTCGAGGTGCACCTCGAGACCGGGCGCACCCACCAGATCCGCGTGCACATGGCCGCTCTCAAGCACCCGTGCGTGGGAGACCTCACCTACGGCGCCGACCCCCGGCTTGCCGCCCGCGTCGGCCTGGAGCGGCAGTGGCTGCACGCCGTCAAGCTCGGGTTCGAGCACCCCGACACGGGCGACTACGTCGAGTACGAGTCCACCTACCCCGAAGACCTGGCGCACGCGCTCGAGGTCATCCGTGACGCCCACTGAGCTGACGCTCCGCCCGGCCACGGCCGACGACCTGCCGTCGGTGGCCGACCTGCACCTGCTCGCGCGTGGCGCCGCCGAGCCCTCCATGCCGCCCGCCGTCCACCCGCCCGACGAGGTCCGCGCCTGGGTGCGCGGCTGGGACCTCTCGGCGTACGACGTGTGGCTGGCCTGCGCGGACGGGCAGCCCGTCGGCTACGCCCGCAGCACGCCCACGTGGCTCGACGACCTCTACGTCCACCCCGACCACCAGCGCGCCGGCGTCGGCGCCGCCCTCATCGACCTCGTCAAGGCCCGGCACCCCGACGGCTTCTGCCTGTGGGTCTTCGAGTCCAACGTCCCGGCCCGTGCCTTCTACGCCCGCCACGGCCTCGTCGAGCTCGAGCGCACCGACGGCTCGGCCAACGAGGAGCGACGCCCGGACGTGCGGATGGCCTGGCCGGGCACCGACCCGCTCGGGTTCTTCCGCACGATGATCGACGAGGTCGACCTGTTGATCGGTGACGCCCTCGCCCGCCGGGTCGCGCTGACCCGGGTGGTGCAGGAGCACAAGCGCGAGGTCTCGGAGGTGGCCGACCCCGCGCGCGACGCCGACCGCGAGCGCGACATCGTGGCCCGGGTCGCCGAGCTCGCCCCCGAGCTGGGTGAGGACCGGGTCGGCCGGATCATGCACGCGGTGATCTCCGAGTCACTCGACGCCGCCCGCACCGGCCAGTGAGCGCGCGTCCGGCGAGGATCCTCTCCGGAGGGCAGACCGGCGTGGACCGAGCCGCCCTGGACGCCGCCGTCGCCGCCGGCGTGCCGTACGGCGGGTGGTGCCCGGCCGGCGGGACCGCCGAGGACCTGCCCGACGGGGGCCTCCTCACGGCGTACCCGCACCTGCGGCCCACCGACTCCGACGACCCAGCGGGGCGCACCCGGCTCAACGTCCGGGACAGCACCGCCGTGCTCGTGGTCGCACCGATCCACCTCGTCGCCGGCGGCACGTTGCTCACCGTCGACGAGGCCGGCCGCCTGGACCGGCCCTGCCTGGTGACGACCGGCCCGGTCGCGCGGGTCGTGGAGTGGATCGAGGCGCTCCGGGTGCCCTGCGTCCTCGACGTCGCCGGGCCACGCGCCTCGGAGTGGCCCGAGGGGTACGACGTCGCGCGCGCGTTGCTCGACGAGGCCCTCCGGACGACGACCCTGTAGGTACGCTCGGGCCGTGCTGCCGCGACCGGGAGAGCTGCTCCACTTCAGCGAGGACCCCGGGATCACCGAGTTCGTGCCGCACGTCGCGGCGACGGCGCTCCAGCCGGAGGCCTACGTCTGGACCGTGGATGCGCTCAACGCGCCCTGCTACTGGTTCCCGCGGCAGTGCCCCCGCGTCTGCGCCTGGGCGCCGGACGGGGCAAGGGTGCACGCCGTCGAGGAGGCATGGCGTCCGGCGGTGTCCGACGTGGAGCTGTACGCCTACCGCTTCTCCGCCGCCCCCTTTGAGCCCTTCGGGGAACGGCCGCACGCGTTCGTGGCGACGCGCCGCGTGGTGCCCCTGGGCCCGCCCGAGCCGGTCGGTGACGTGGCGGGCCTCCACGAGGCGCACGGCATCGAGCTGCTGGTCCTGCCCCGCCTGGAGGAGCACTTCGAGCGGGTCCGGGCGGACGGCTGGGACTTCTCCGCCATCCGGATGCGCAACGCCGGGCGGGGACCGGAGGCGTTCACGTCCTGACCTGCGTCTAGCGTGCACGCATGCAGCTGAGCGGACCGATCGCCGACCGCTACCGCGACTTCGCGACGTACGCCGCGGGCGACAGCCCGACGTTCGAGGCGTGGGCGCTCGGGGTCGCCGAGGACCCCGAGTTGCACGCCTGGCTCGCCGACCTCCCCGAGCCCAAGCAGCAGCCCAACCTCGTCTTCGCGGCAGCCCGCTGGCACGGTGCGGCGGCGCCGGGGGAGTACGCCGGTCTCAAGGAGGTCCTGCTCGACCGGGAGCAGGAGGTCAAGGCCACCATCCGGGCGCGCGCGACCCAGACCAACGAGGTCGGCCGGCTCGCGACCATCGCGCCCGTGCTGGGCACGATCGAGGGGCCGCTCGCGCTCGTCGAGGTGGGCGCCAGCGCCGGGCTGTGCCTCTTCCCTGACCGCTACGACTACGACTGGCCCGGTGCCGGCGCGCTCACCGGCAGCGGCGGGCCGACGCTGCTGGCGGAGGCGACGGGCCCGGTGCCGGTCCCGGACCGTCACCCCGACGTCGCCTGGCGCGCCGGGGTCGACCTCAATCCCCTCGACGTGACCGACGACGACGCCACGGCGTGGCTCGAGAACCTGGTCTGGCCCGAGCAGGACGAGCGTCGGGAGCGCCTGCGCGCAGCCGTGGCCGTGACCCGCCGCGAGCCGCCGTACCTCGTCCGCGGCGACCTGCTCGACCACCTGCCGTCCCTGCTCGATGAGGCGGGCCGGCACGGCACGCCGGTCGTCCTGCACAGTGCCGTCGTCGCCTACCTCGACGACGCCGGCCGGGAGCGCTTCCACGACGCGATGACGGCCCGGGTGGCGGCGGGGGAGTGCCGCTGGATCAGCAACGAGGCACCACGCGTCCTGCCGCGGGTCACCGGCGCGCACGTCCCGGGCCCGGGACGGTTCGTGCTCGCGCTGGACGGTGTCCCGGTGGCGTTCGCGCACGGCCACGGGCACTCCTTGGAGTGGCTCGCAGCACCCTGACCCGGGCCCCGGGCGGCACGCCGGGAGCGGTGTCGGAACCCCCTGTCAGACTGACGTAGGCTGACGTCCCTTCCCCTCCACGTGATCCGCGAGTCACCCCAGCGAGGCTGCTGGGTCGTCAGTTCGCGACCGTTCCTGCGACCTGAGAAGAAGGTGTGGAAGACCCCGATGTCGGCCGGCTCCAACGACAGCTTCGTGCACCTGCACGTCCACACTGAATACTCCATGCTCGACGGCGCCGCCCGCCTCGGCGACCTGGCCAACCACACCGCCGAGCTCGGCATGCCGGCCATCGCGATGACCGACCACGGCAACGTGTTCGGCGCCTACGAGTTCTACAAGAAGGCCACCGCCGCCGGGGTCAAGCCGATCATCGGCATGGAGGCCTACTTCACCCCCAACATCAGCCGCTTCGAGCGCAAGCGCGTCAACTTCTACAAGGGCGGTCCCGACGACGTCTCCAGCCGCGGTGCCTACACGCACATGACGCTGCTGTCCGAGACGACCGAGGGCATGCACAACCTGTTCCGGCTCTCGACCGGTGCGTGGCGCGACGGGTTCTTCCAGCACCCGCGCGCCGACCGCGAGCTGCTGTCGCAGCACAGCGCCGGGATCATCGGCACCACCGGCTGCCCCTCCGGCGAGGTCCAGGTCCACCTCCGGCACAACAACTACGAGGCCGCCCGCCAGACCGCAGCGGACTACCAGGAGATCCTCGGCCGCGACAACTACTTCCTCGAGCTGATGGACCACGGGCTCGACATCGAGCGCCGGGTCCGCGACGGCCTGCTGCGGCTCGCCAAGGACCTCCGGATCCCGCTCCTGGCGACCAACGACTCGCACTACGTCCACCAGGCCGACGCCAAGAGCCAGGAGCACCTGCTCTGCATCAACTCCGGCTCGACGATGGACATCCCCGCCGGCGACGGTCCGGGTCAGCGCTTCGCGTTCTCCGGCGACGGCTACTACGTCAAGTCCGCGGCCGAGATGCGCTCGCTGTGGGTCGACAAGTACGACCTGCGCGAGGCCTGCGACAACACGCTGTGGATCGCCGAGCGCTGCGACGTGAAGTTCACCGAGGGCAACGGCACCTACATGCCCCGGTTCCCCTGCCCGCCGGGAGAGAACGAGGACTCCTGGCTGGTCAAGGAGGTCGAGGCCGGCCTCGCCTTCCGCTACCCGGGCGGCGTGCCCGACGCGGTCCGCAAGCAGGCCGAGTTCGAGCTCGGCGTCATCACACAGATGGGCTTCCCGGGCTACTTCCTCGTGGTCGCCGACTTCATCAACTGGGCCAAGGACAACGGCATCCGCGTCGGCCCCGGCCGCGGCTCCGGCGCGGGCTCGATGGTCGCCTACGCGATGCGGATCACCGACCTCGACCCCCTCGAGCACGGCCTGATCTTCGAGCGGTTCCTCAACCCCGACCGCGTCTCGATGCCCGACTTCGACATCGACTTCGACGAGCGCCGGCGCGGCGAGGTCATCAAGTACGTCACCGACAAGTACGGCGACGACCGGGTCTCCTACATCGTC
The DNA here is from genome assembly GCF_003047295.1 of Nocardioides sediminis. Taxonomy (GTDB): domain Bacteria; phylum Actinomycetota; class Actinomycetes; order Propionibacteriales; family Nocardioidaceae; genus Nocardioides; species Nocardioides sediminis. Next base: position 108,150 of record NZ_PZYZ01000008.1, on the reverse strand, counting down.
ACCTACGGCACCATCAAGGCCAAGCAGGCCGTCAAGGACTCCAGCCGCATCCTCGGCTACCCCTTCGCCATGGGCGACCGGATCACCAAGGCGATGCCGGCCGCGGTGATGGGCAAGGACGTCCCGCTCAAGGACATCTTCGACGCGGGCCACAAGCGCTACGGCGAGGGCGGGGAGTTCCGCGGCCTCTACGAGCAGGACAACGACGTCAAGCGGGTCGTCGACACCGCCATCGGGATCGAGGGCCTCAAGCGGCAGTGGGGCGTGCACGCGGCCGGCGTGATCATGTCCAGCGAGCCGCTCATCGACGTCATCCCGCTGCTCAAGCGGCCCGCCGACGGCGCGATGATCACGCAGTTCGACTACCCGACGTGCGAGTCGCTCGGCCTGATCAAGATGGACTTCCTGGGGCTGCGCAACCTCACGGTCCTCGACGACGCCGTCAAGAACATCAAGGTCAACCGCGACGAGGACGTCGTCCTGGAGGACCTCACCCTCGACGACCCGGCCACCTACCAGCTGCTCCAGCGCGGCGACACCCTCGGCGTGTTCCAGCTCGACGGTGGCCCGATGCGGTCGCTGCTGCGCTCGATGCGTCCCGACAAGTTCGAGGACATCTCGGCCGTCGGTGCCCTCTACCGGCCGGGTCCGATGGGTGCCGACTCCCACAACAAGTACGCGCGACGCAAGACCGGGCGCGAGCCCGTGGAGGCCATCCACCCCGAGCTGGCCGAGCCGCTCGAGGAGATCCTGGGCGAGACCTACGGCCTGATCGTCTACCAGGAGCAGGTCATGGCGATCGCGCAGAAGCTCGCCGGCTACACGCTCGGACAGGCCGACCTGCTGCGTCGCGCGATGGGCAAGAAGAAGAAGGAGGAGCTCGACAAGCAGTTCGAGATCTTCTCCGGCGGCATGGTCGAGCGCGGCTACTCCATGAAGGCCGTGCAGACCCTGTGGGACATTCTGCTCCCGTTCTCCGACTACGCGTTCAACAAGGCCCACTCCGCGGCCTACGGCCTGGTCTCCTACTGGACCGCCTACCTCAAGGCCAACTACCCGGCCGAGTACATGGCGGCCCTGCTGACCAGCACCAAGGACGACAAGGACAAGTCGGCGATCTACCTCAACGAGTGCCGCCGGATGAAGATCCAGGTGCTCCCGCCCGACGTCAACGAGTCCCACGCCAACTTCACCCCGGTCGGGCACGACGTCCGCTTCGGCCTCACCGCCGTGCGCAACGTCGGCGCCAACGTCGTCGACGGGATCGTCGCCGCCCGCGAGGAGAAGGGCCGGTACGTCGACTTCAACGACTTCATGGAGAAGGTCCCCGCCCACGTGTGCAACAAGCGCGTGGTCGAGTCGCTCATCAAGGCCGGCGCGTTCGACGAGATGAAGCACAAGCGTCGGGCGCTGGTGACCATCCACGAGACCGCGGTCGACCAGTACATCGACATCAAGAAGAACGAGGCCATCGGCCAGGACTCCCTCTTCGGCGGGCTCGACGAGTCCGAGGGTGGCTTCGGCACCAGCATCGCCATCCCGGAGATCGACGACTGGGACAAGATGACGCTGCTGGGCCACGAGCGGGAGATGCTCGGCCTCTACGTCTCCGACCATCCGTTGCTCGGCCTCGAGCACGTGCTCTCCAACGGCACCGACTGCACCATCGGCCAGCTGATGCTCGACGAGGAGCGCGCCCACGGCAGCACGCTGACCATCAGCGGGCTGGTGACCAGCGTCCAGCGCAAGATCACCAAGAAGGGCGACGCCTGGGCCACGGTCACGCTGGAGGACCTCGACGGCGCCATCGAGGTGCTGCTGTTCCCCAGTGCCTACCAGCTGGCCTCCAACCACCTGGTCGAGGACGCGATCCTGCGGATCAAGGGCCAGCTGTCCCGCGACAAGGACCAGCCCGAGCTGCGCGCCCAGGAGGTCTCGGTCCCCGACATCTCCGACGGTCCCAGCGGCCCGGTGGCGGTCAACCTGCCGCACACCCGGGTCAACCCCGGCACCGTGGACAGCCTCAAGGACGTCCTGGCCACCCACCCCGGCGTCACCGAGGTCATCCTCCACGTGCGGATGCGGGACCGGACGATCGTGCTCAAGGTGGGTGACCACCACCGCGTCACGCCGAGCCCAGCCCTCTTCGCCGACCTCAAGCAGCTGCTGGGCCCGGGGTGCCTGGCCGGGTGAGCGCGGTCGCGACCCGGTCGGCCGTGGTCCTGGGCACCTTCGCGGTCGTCGGCGCCATCGCCGGGGTCGTGTGGGAGTGGCTGTGGACCCCGCCGGTGGGGATCGTCTTCCGTGGCGAGTGGATCCTGGAGCCGTCCGGTCCCGACTACGAGTTCTCCGGCACGGGCTGGTACGTCGTCATCGCCCTCGTCGCCGGCCTGCTCACCGCCGCCGCGCTCGGCTGGCTCCTGGTGGGGCGCGAGCTGACCACCCTGGTGGCCGCAGCGGTGGGATCGGTGCTGGCGGGGTGGCTCATGTTCACCGTCGGGCACAGCCTGGGACCGCCGGACCCGCGCCCCCTGGCCGCCGCCATGGACGACCTCGAGCGGCTGCCCAGCGACCTGCGCGTCGCCGTGCAGGACCCCGACCCCGACGAGGCGTCGTGGTCGCTCACGTCGAGCGCCTTTCTGGCCTTCCCGGTGGGGACCGTGGTGGGGCTGACCGTGGTCTGGTTCACCACGCGAGGTCGCCGCGTTCGCGGGGTCGGGCACGCCTCCGCTGGGTAGGCTGCCGCCGTCTGATCACGCCGCACACGGGGGTTCCACATGTCCACCACACCGCAGGGTCCCTCGGGTCCCGAGTACCTCGAGTCGTCGGCGGGCAGTCCCGTCCCCGGCGGGTCGCGCCCGAGCGACAGCCGCAAGCGGGTCATCGTCCTCGGCGGCCTCCTCGGCCTCGTCGCCGTCGGGGGTGGCGCCGCCTGGGCCGCCTCGAGCTTCCTCAGCACGGGGGACCAGCCGGCGCAGGCCCTGCCCGCCGGCACCATCGGCTACGTCAGCGTCGACCTCGACCCGAGCGGCGAGCAGAAGATCGAGGCCATCCGCACGCTGCGCAAGTTCCCCGCCTTCGCCGACAAGGTCGACCTCGACACCGAGGACGACCTGCGCGAGCGCCTCTTCACCGAGCTCACCGAGTCGGGGGAGTGCGACGGGCTCGACTACGCCGCCGACGTCGAGCCGTGGCTCGGTGACCGGGTGGCCGTCGCGGCCGTCGACACCGGCGCCGAGTCGCCGTCCCCGGTGATGGTGGTCCAGGTGACCGACGCCGACGGCGCCGAGGAGGGGCTAACGACGCTGCAGGAGACCTGCGGCGGCGACGAGGTCGACTCAGCGACCGCCGGGTGGGCCGTGGAGGGCGACTGGGCGGTCATCGGCGAGACGGCCGAGATCGCCGAGGGCGTGGTGGCCGACGCCGGCGAGGGCACCCTCGCCGACGACGCCGACTTCCAGCGCTGGACCGAGGAGGCCGGGGATCCCGGGGTCATCACCATGTACGCCGCCCCGGCCGCCGGGAAGTACGTCGGCCAGCTGATGGACGCCCAGGACGCCATGCTCGGCTCGGTCGGTGGCATGGACGAGATGGACGGCATGGCGGGCATGGACGGGCTCGACCCGGAGGCGGACAACGGCCTGACCCCGGAGATGGAGGAGTCGCTGGCCGACTTCGGCGGCGCCGCGGCCACCGTCCGGTTCGACGACGGTGCGCTGGAGGTCGAGACGGCCCTCGACTCGAGCCAGTCGATGACCGCGCTCTCCGGACTGGACGCGGGCGGCGCCGACCTGGTGGCCGGCCTGCCCGACGACACCGTCGCGGCCTTCGGCCTCGGGTTCTCCGAGGGCTGGTTCACCGCGATGGTGGACAACATGTCGACCCTCGGCGGCGCCGACGTGTCGGTCGACGAGCTGATGTCGCAGCTGTCGGAGCAGTCCGGCCTCGACCTGCCCGCCGACGCCGAGACGCTCGCGGGCGACGCGATGGCCTTGTCGGTCGGCTCGGGCCTGGACCTGGAGGCGTTCTTCAACGGCGGTCCCGGCGAGCTCCCGGTGGGGCTGACCATCCAGGGCGAGCCCGACGAGATCCAGGGCGTCCTCGACAAGATCAAGCCACAGCTGGGCCCGGACGCCGACATGCTCGAGACCGAGACCGATGGCGACAGGGTCGCGATCAGCCCCAACGCCGACTACCGCGCCAGCCTGGCCGGCGGTGGCTCGTTGGGTGACTCCGAGGCGTTCGACGAGGTCGTCGACGACACCGACGGCGCGGCGGCAGTGCTCTTCGTCGACTTCGACGCCGACGACAACTGGCTCGCGCGCCTGGCCGGGGACGAGGACCCGGAGGTGGCGGAGAACATCGAGCCGCTCTCGGCGTTCGGCGTCACCGGCTGGCTCGAGGACGGCGTGTCCCACTCCGTCGTCAGGCTGACGACCGACTGAAGGACGCTCACCGGCCGATCGGGGCCGTGGTCGCTCGCGTGACCGCGACCAGGTCGGCCGGTGACAGCTCCACGTCCAGACCGCGTCGTCCGCCCGAGACGAAGACCGTCGGCCAGGCGAGGGCCGACTCGTCGACGACCGTGGGGTGGGCGCGCCGCTGGCCGACCGGCGAGATGCCGCCGGCGACGTACCCCGTGGCCCGCTCGGCCGCGGCGACGTCGGCCATCGCCGCCTTGCCGCCGCCCAGGGCGCGGGCCAGCGCCTTGAGGTCGAGCTGGCCGACGACCGGGACGACACCGACCACCAGGGTGCCGCCGAGCGAGGCCATCAGGGTCTTGAGCACGCGCTCCGGCTCGACGCCCAGCGCCCCCGCCGCCTCGAGCCCGTACGACGCGGCGCGGGGGTCGTGCTCGTAGGGGTGCAGCGTGAACTCGATGCCCGCCGCCGCCAGGGCGACGGTCGCCGGCGTACCGCCACCGGATCTCCTGGCCATGCCGACCGGCGGGCTCAGTTGGGCGACCAGGCCGTGCGGGCCACCTCGGTGGCCGGCAGGGACGGGATCACGTTGATGGCGCGGAGCTCCTCGCGGAGCAGGGAGGTGACCAGCTCGAGCCGCTCGAGGGGCGAGTCGGCCTCCAGCAGGGACTGCCGCTCGGCCATGGGCAGCGGGGCCAGGGCCGCGAGCGTCCAGGACAGGTAGCCGGGGTCGCGCGGCAGCGTGCCGGAGAACGTGGCGCCCTGGAGCTCGCTGATCGCCGCGCGGTAGGCGGTGAAAGTGGCCCGGGCGCGGTTGAGCAGCTCGTCGGGCACAGGACCCTCGACGTCGGGGTGGTCGGCGACGTCACCGACCGCGAAGTCGCCGGACGCGTCGAGCCCGTGCAGCACGATGCGCTCCCGGGCGACGGCCTCGATCTCGAAGGTGCCGTCGTCGTTGGCCTCGACGTCGGTCAGCTGGAGCCGGACGCCGACGCGGTAGAGGGACTGGGATCCGTGGTCGCCCACCTCGTAGCCCTCCCGGATGGCCACGGTGCCGAACACGCGCTCGGCCGGGTCGTCGACCTCGAGCAGGTGCGCGACCAGGGCGCGGTAGCGGTCCTCGAACACGTGCAGCGGCAGGGAAACCCCGGGGAACACCACCGTGCTGAGGGGGAACATCGGCAGAGGAGCGTTCACGCTCCGACCCTAGCGCTGTCCAGAGGCGGCACGAGTTCGGCCGCGGCGTGGCGCGGTCCCTAGACTTGGGCCCATGATCCGCCGCATCGACCTCAGGGGAGCAGACCGCGCCACGGTCGACTACCGCGCCGCCGTGCCGCGCGCGGAGTTCGACGTGGAGGCCGCGACGCATCTGGTCTCACCGGTCCTGCACGCGGTCAAGGCCAGGGGCGTCGACGCGATCCTGGAGTACTCCGCGGAGTTCGACCGGATCGAGATCGACGACATCGCCGTGCCCCGCGAGGCCATGGTGCGCGCCCTCGAGGAGCTCGACCCGAAGGTCCGCGAGGCGCTCGAGGAGTCGATCCGCCGCCTGCGCGCCACCTGCGAGGCCGAGCTCGAGCACGACGTCGTGACCCGACTCGGTGAGGGCGCCGTCGTCACCCACCGCAAGGTGCCGATCGACCGCGTCGGCCTCTACGTGCCCGGCGGCCTCGCCCCGCTGGTGAGCAGCGTGGTGATGAACGTCGTCCCCGCGCAGGTCGCCGGCGTGCGCAGCATCGCGCTCAGCAGCCCGCCCCAGAAGAACACCGGCGGCCTGCCCGAGCCCACGATCATGGCCGCCTGCGAGCTGCTCGGCGTGCACGAGGTCTACTCCGTGGGTGGGGCCCAGGCGGTCGGCATGTTCGCCTACGGCGCCGGTCCGTGCCGGCCGGTCAACCTGATCACCGGGCCGGGCTCGATCTACGTCGTGGCCGCCAAGCGGCTCGTCCGCGGCACGGTGGCCATCGACTCGGAGGCCGGGCCCACCGAGATCGCGATCCTGGCCGACGACTCGGCCGACCCGGCCCACGTCGCCGCCGACCTGATCAGCCAGGCCGAGCACGACCCGCTCGCCGCGTCGGTGCTCGTCACCGACTCGACCGTCCTGGCCGACGACGTGACCGCCGAGCTCGACAAGCAGGTCTTCGCCACCCGCCACACCGGCCGCATCCAGCAGGCGCTGACCGGCCAGCAGTCCGGCATCGTCCTGGTCGACGACATGGACCAGGGCGTCGACGTGGTCAACGCCTACGCCGCCGAGCACCTCGAGATCCAGACCCGCGACGCGTCCGAGCACGCAGCGCGGATCACCAACGCGGGTGCCGTGTTCGTCGGCGCCTACGCCCCGGTGTCGCTGGGTGACTACTGCGCCGGCTCCAACCACGTCCTGCCGACGGCGGGCTGCGCCTGCCACTCCAGCGGGCTCAGCGTGCGCGCGTTCCTCAAGTCGATGCACGTCGTCGACTACTCTCGCGAGGCGCTCGCCGAGGTCGCCGACCACGTCGTGACCCTGGCGGAGGCCGAGGACCTGCCCGGCCACGGCACCGCGGTGTCCGTGCGGTTCGAGCGGTGAGCGCCCCGTCCGAGCAGGAGTGGGCCTCGGAGTCGGGATGGCCGCCCCTGCGGGAGGAGCTGCGCGGCATCGAGCCGTACGGCGCGCCCCAGCTCGACGTGCCGGTCCAGCTCAACGTCAACGAGAACCCCTACGGCCCCTCCCCGGAGGCCGCGGCGGACATCGCGGCCGCGGTGGGCCGGGCGGCGGCCACCCTCAACCGCTACCCCGACCGTGAGTTCGTGGAGCTGCGCGAGGCGCTGGCGGCGTACCTCAACACCTCCGGCGGCAGCGGCATCACCGCCGACCGGGTGTGGGCGGCCAACGGCTCCAACGAGATCATGCTCCAGCTCCTGCAGGCCTTCGGCGGGCCGGGACGGGTGGCGCTCAGCTTCGCCCCGACGTACTCGATGTATCCCGAGTACGCCCGCGACACGGTCACCGAGTGGGTGGCCGGCCGGCGCGAGGAGGACTTCTCCCTCGACCTCGACGCCGCCCGCGCGATGGTCGAGGAGCGGCGGCCCAGCGTCGTGCTGCTCCCGTCGCCGAACAACCCGACGGGCACGGCCCTTCCGCCCGAGGCGGTCTCGATGCTCTGCAAGGCAGCAGGGGACGGCCTGGTGGTCGTCGACGAGGCGTACGGCGAGTTCCGCCGCACCGGGACGCCGAGCGCCCTGGAGATGCTGGACGACCACCGCAACCTCGTGGTCACGCGGACGATGAGCAAGGCGTTCGCGCTGGCCGGCGCCCGGGTGGGCTACCTGGCCGCGGCACCGGAGATCTGCGACGCGATCCGGGTCGTGCGGCTGCCCTACCACCTCTCGGCAGTGACCCAGGCGACCGCGCTCGCGGCGCTGCGGCACGCCCCCGAGCTGCTCGGCCGGGTCGACGAGCTCCGCGCCGAGCGGGACGCGACGGTCGACTGGCTGCGCGGACGCGGCCTCGCCGTCGCCGACAGCGACGCCAACTTCGTGCTGTTCGGCACCTTCGCCGACCGCCATGCCGTGTGGCAGGGCCTGGTCGACCGTGGCGTGCTGATCCGCGAGACCGGGCCGGACGGCTGGCTGCGGGTCTCCATCGGGACCGGCGCCGAGATGGACGCATTCAAGGACGCACTGACCGACGTCATGGAGGACAAGAGATGAGCACCCGTACCGCCAAGCTCGAGCGCCAGACCAAGGAGACGCAGATCGTCCTCGAGCTCGACCTCGACGGCACCGGCCGCGCCGACATCTCCACGCAGGTGGGCTTCTTCGACCACATGCTGACCGCGTTCGCCCGGCACGCGCTGGTCGACCTGCGCGTGCACGCCAACGGTGACACCCACATCGACGCGCACCACACCGTCGAGGACACCGCGATCGTGCTCGGCCAGGCGCTCCGCGAGGCGCTGGGTGACAAGCGCGGTATCCGCCGCTTCGGTGACGCGACCGTCCCGCTGGACGAGGCGCTCGTGCAGGCCGTGGTCGACGTGTCCGGGCGTCCCTTCTGCGTGCACACCGGCGAGCCCGATGGGCAGGTCTACGTCCAGATCGGCGGCCTCGGCGGCGCGGCCTACCCGGGGTCGCTGACGCGCCACGTCTTCGAGTCGTTGTCGTTCCACGCCCAGATCGCACTGCACGTGCGCGTGCTGTCCTGCCGCGACCCCCACCACCTGGTGGAGGCGCAGTTCAAGGCGTTCGCCCGCGCGTTCCGCGACGCGATCGCCATCGACCCGCGCGAGACGGGCGTGCCCTCGACCAAGGGCACGCTCGGGGGCGCTTCTTGAGCGGGGCGGCCAAGCAGGTCGTCGTCCTCGACTACGGCTCGGGCAACCTGCGCTCGGTCGTGCGGGCCGCGGAGCGCACCGGCGCCGAGGTGACCCTGTCGAGCGACTTCACCGCCGCGCTGGAGGCCGACGGGCTCGTCGTGCCGGGTGTCGGGGCCTACGCCGCGTGCATGGCGGGGCTGCGGGCCATCAAGGGCGAGCGGATCATCGGTCGTCGCCTCGCCGGCGGTCGCCCCGTGCTCGGGATCTGCGTGGGGATGCAGGTGCTCTTCGCCCGCGGCGTGGAGCACGGCGTGGAGACCGAGGGCTGCGACGAGTGGCCCGGCACGGTCGAGCGGCTGCACGCCCCCGTCGTACCCCACATGGGCTGGAACACCGTCGAGGCCCCCGAGGGCACCCGGATGTTCGCCGGCATCGAGGACGAGCGCTTCTACTTCGTGCACTCCTACGGCGCCCGCCGCTGGGAGCTGGTCACCAACGACCGCACCCGCGCGCCGCTGGTCACGTGGACGACGCACGGTGACGAGCGGTTCGTCTCGGCCGTGGAGAACGGCCCGCTGTGGGCCACGCAGTTCCACCCGGAGAAGTCCGGCGACGCCGGCGCCGCGCTGCTGCGCAACTGGGTGCAGACCCTGTAGGTCTTGCCCGCTGTGTTTGATCGAAATGCGGGTCGCCCCGCCGGGCGTCCCGTCGTAGCGTCGCGGTCATGGCCACGATGAGCGTGAACCAAGTCATCCATGCCGCCGTACGACGCGACGTCACGCGCACCGAGCGAGCCCTGCGCGCGCTGCCCGACGGTGACCGGGCGCGGGCCCGGCAGGTGCAGCGGGCCTGGCAGAACCTCGTGAGGGAGCTGACCCACCACCACGAGGCGGAGGACGCCGTCATCTGGCCGTTCCTGCTCTCGCGCGGCGCCGACCCGGACCTGATGGCCGCGATGGAGGGGGAGCACGCCGCGATGAAGGAGGCGCTGACCGAGTCGACCCGCGCCATCGACTCCGTGGTCGCCGACCCGACGTCCGACCTCGCGGAGCAGGCGGCCGACGTCCTCGCCCGGTCCAGGACGGTCATCGACGCGCACCTCGAGCACGAGGAGCAGGACGTCGAGCCGCTCCTGGCCGAGCACGAGGACGATCCCGAGTGGAAGGCCGCCGCCAAGAAGCTCCGGCCGGGGACGATGGCCGACACGGGCCGCTCGCTGGCCTGGATGCAGGACGGCGCGGGTGCGCGCGAGCGGGACGGGCTGAAGGCGGCCATCCCGGGTCCGGTCCTCGCCGTGATCACCGCGCTGTTCGGCCGCCGCTATCGGCGCGAGGTGGCGCCGACCTGGCGGGCGGGAACCCAGTAGCGTCCTGCCATGGAGTCACGCCACGCGCTCGTCCGTCGTCCGTCCTCGAGGATGGGCGAGGGCCTCGTCACCCACATCTCGCGCAGCGACCACGTCGACGTCGACCTCGCCCGGCACCAGTGGGAGTCCTACGTCGACGCCCTGCACCGGGCCGGCTGGACCACGCACGAGGTCGAGGCCGCCGACGACCTCGCGGACTCGGTGTTCGTCGAGGACACGATGGTCGTGTACGGCGACCTCGCCGTCATCAGCCACCCGGGCGCGGAGGAGCGCCGCGGCGAGACCGCGGCCGCCGAGGAGGCGGTGGCGGGGCTCGGCTACCGCGTCGCCCGCATCGAGGCGCCGGGCACGCTCGACGGGGGTGACGTGCTCAAGTTCGACGGCCGCGTGTGGGTGGGCACCGGGGGGCGCACCAACCACGAGGGCGCCGCGCAGCTGAGGGAGCACCTGGCCCCGTTCGGTGCCGAGGTGATCGAGGTCCCCGTGCACAAGGTCCTCCACCTCAAGACCGCCGTGACCGCGCTGCCCGACGGCACCGTCATCGGGCACCGCCCGCTGGTCGACGACCCCGACGTGTGGGCCGGTCACTTCCACGAGGTCCCGGAGGAGTCGGGTGCGCACGTCGTCCTCCTCGACGGCGGGACCGTGCTGATGGCTGCCTCGGCGCCGCGATCCGCCGAGCTGTTCCGCGACCGGGGGCTCGACGTCGTGACCGTGGACATCTCCGAGTTCGAGAAGATGGAGGGGTGCGTCACCTGCCTCTCGGTGCGGCTCCGGGGGCTTCCCGAGGCCGGAGCGTCGTGACCGTCAGCCCGGCAGGTGCAGGTCGATGAACGGCACGGTGTCCCCGTCGCGGAGGTAGCGGTCGTGCTCGACGAACCCGTGCGCCAGGGCGAACCGCAGGCCGTCGGCGTTCGACTCCAGCACCACGGTCTCGATGCGCCGGGCACCCATGGATCGCGCCTGTGCGAGCTCCGCCTCGAGGTAGGCGGCGCCGTGGCCCCTGCAGCGGTGCTCGGGCAGGATGCGCACGATCACGGTGGCGGTGGCGCCGTCGTGGGGCGGTCGCACGGTGGCGTTCCCCACGAGCTCCCCTGACAGGCGGGCAACCGTCAGCCGGTTGCGCGGGGCTCGTTCCGTCACCTCCGCGGCAGACAGTGGGGCGGTCGGGATGACCGCGTTGTGGATCGACCGCCAGTCGTCCAGCAGGGGTCCGGTGACAACGACGATGTCGAGAGGCACGACTGGAAGTGTGGCGCATCAAGGTTGTCGTGTGACGTTTCAGAACTGTCACCGATCTCTTGAGAGATGACACCGAGACAACCTGGGAAGATGCCCTTGACTCGAACACATGTTCGATAGAGAATGGGTGGCATGGCCCTGACCCCCGCCGAGACGCCTCAGACGCCGGTGTGCGTCGACGAGCTCTCGGCGGCCGGGCTCCTGGTCGAGGCCACCCGGGCGTTGGCGGTACGCCGTGCTGCCGAGGTGGCCGAGCTCGAGCTGGCGGTGCAGTGGGCGGTCCTGCACGGCCAGCCGCGCGACGAGCGCGACCCGATGGTGTCCCCGGGAGGAGAGGGGACGCCGTCCCTGCGGGAGTACGCCGTGCCCGAGCTGGCGATGGCGCGGGAGACGCACCCGGCGACGACGCGGGCGCTGGTGGCCGACGGGCTGGACCTGGTGCACCGCCTGCCGTTGACGTGGGCGAAGGTACGAGACGGGGCGTGCGAGCCGTGGGTGGCGCGCAAGGTCGCGGTCCTCTCCCGGCGGGTGCCGGCCGCCGACGTGGGGGTGGTGGACCGCGCGGTCGCCGCCGCGATCGCCGGGCATGCGCCCGCCACGGTGCTGGAGATCGCGCGGGCCAAGGTCGTCGAGGCCGACCCCGAGGGGCACGCGATGGAGCGGGAGCGGTCCCGCCACGAGCGCTACGTGACGCTGTCGCGGGCCGACGAGTTCGGGTTCCGCCACGTGATCGCCCGGGTGCGGTCGGGCGACGCGGTGTGGCTGGACGCCCTGGTGGACCGGGTCGCCGACATCCTCGCCCTCGAGCACGGGCACGACCACAACCGCGGCGAGCTGCGCGCCGACGCCCTGGGCTGGCTGGCCCGGCCGGCTGACCTGCTCCGGCTGCTGCTGGACCACACCGACCACTCCGCCGGCGACTCCGACGAGCCCGCCGACTCCGACGAGTCCGACGAGTCCGACGAGCCCAGTGAGTCCGTGCGTCCGCTGTGGGCGCCGGAGCACCTGGCCGGGACGGTCGAGCGGCTGGCCGGCATGTCGCCGCGGCAGCTGGCCGCGATGCACGGGCGGGGCACGGTGTTCGTGCACGTCACCGAGCAGTCGCTGACCCGGCAGGCCGGCATCGCGCGGGTCGAGGGCCTGGGCCCGCTGCTCGTGCAGTCCCTGGCCGAGCTGCTCGGCCACGCGGACGTGACCATCAAGCCGGTCCTGGACCTGGCCCAACGACGCCGGGTCGACGCCTACGAGCACCCCGACCGGGTCAAGGACCACGTGTGGACCCAGACCGGCGGTGACGTGTTCCCCTTCTCGCCGCGGACCGCGAGCCGCGACCGGGTCGACTTCGACCATCCCACTCCCTACGTGCCCCCCGACCGGGGCGGACCCCCGGGACAGACCGGCGCCCACAACTCCGGCCCACTCCGACGCCGGCACCACCGCTGGAAGACCTACGGCGGCTACCGCTGCCGCCAGGCAGACCCCGGACGACACCTGTGGCAGACCCCCCACGGGCTCTGCTACCTCGTGGACCACACCGGCACCCGCACCCTCACCCCCGAACAGGCCGAGGTCATGCTCACCGCACCTGACGGCGTCGAGATCTACTGGCCATGAGCCTCGTCGCGCCCCCCGGCTGGCCGCGGGAGGTGCGCCCTCCCGACGCACCCGACTGGGAGGCGACCGCAGTGAGCTGGCTGCTGGACCTGTGCCCCGCGGAGTACCGCCGCTATCCCGGCCTACGTCGCCACGTCGTCGTGCTCGCCCGCTTCGCGGTCCTGCACGTCGAGGCGCAGCAGGCCGCTTCCCGTCGCGGACTCAGCGAGATCAGGTCCGACCTTAAGGACGTCGTCACGCTGGACGTCGTGGAGGCCGCCGTCCAGACCTTCCAGCTCGACGAGGCGCGGCTGCAGTCGACACGCCGCGCCGTCGGGCTCGTCGAGGAGGCACTACGGGGACGGCGGTACGTCGCCCGGCTCTGACCGTCCCTAGGATGCGCGGCGTGGACCTGACGCTCGCCCCTGTGACGGCTGACAACTGGCGCGATGTGGCGGACCTCGCGCCCCACGACGAGCAGCGGCGGTTCGTCGCCGCCCTCGGAGCGCGGTACCTGCTGCTGGGCGTCTACGGCGAGACCTGGCACAACCTTGGCGTCTTCGAGGGCGGCACTGCCGTCGCACACGTGATGTGGGGCGTCGACGACGACGGCTCCCACTGGATCGGCGGGCTCCTCGTCGATGCTCACCAGCAGGGACGCGGGATCGGTCGGGCGACCGTCGAGGCACTGCTCGACGGGTGGCGCGCCGACCGCCGTCTCGTGCGGGCCTCGTGCCACCCGGACAACACGGCGAGCCGGGCGCTCTTCGGCTCGCTCGGGTTCGTCGAGACCGGGGAGTGGGACGACGACGAGCTGGTGGTGGAACGCCAGCTCTGACCGCGTGCCCCGGTCAGAGGAACCGTGCGGGGTCGGGCGCGTGCCGAGGAGGTACGTCGCCGACGTGGTCGCGCATGACGCGGAGCACCGCGTCCATCGAGACATCGGCATCGACGACGACCTCGCCGTCGATGCCGAGCGTGTCGGTGGGCACGTACCACCCACGCACCCTCGAGGCCGGAACCTCGAGCGCGAGAGCCCGCCCGCTGTGCCGCCGGAGCGACTCCTCCAGGGTGACGTCGAGGTAGAACACGTGCGCTGGTCCCCGGTGCTGCGCCACCAGCGAGCGGAGCATCGGTCCGTAGTGGCCGGAGAAGAAGATCCCCTCGAGGATCACGTGGTAGTCGATGGCCAGGCAGTGTCGGGCAGTGCTGGCGATCAGCTCGATGTTGTCGCCGCCAGGTACGTCGTGCTCGCGGAGGACGACGCGTCGGAAGTGGTCCTGTCCGATGTTGGCCGTTCCTCGGCCCATGGCCAGCTGCAGCTCGCGAGCGACGCTCGACTTGCCGGCGGCCGAGTTCCCGCGGATCACGACCAGTGTCGGGTGCTCGGCCATCCGGCGATCAGATCACAGAACCATCAGTCGAGCAGACCGGCGGCACGGAACATCCGGTCGTAGATCTCGCGGACGACCGGCTCCTTGACCCGGTTGTAGCGCATGCCGAAGCCGAGGACGCCGTTGTCGTCGCCGGTGGCAGCCATCTCGGCGGCCGCCGCACGCTTGGCGGCGGCGTACCGCTCGCGGTCCTCGGGGTGGGCGACCAGCCAGTCCCGGAACATCCGGTGCCGGACCACCTCGGGGCAGTCGGGGCCGAAGACGTGGAGGTGCGTGCGCGGCTCGTCGAGCTGCTTGAGGAGGCGGTGCTCGTGCCAGTCCGGCTCTGTGAGCCAGTGCACGAACCCGAGTCGCTCGAGAGGGGGGACGTACGACGCCTCGTCGATGGGGTCGGCCACCGTGAGGTCGATGTCGATGACGGGCTTGGCCGGCAGCCCGGGCACGGAGGTTGAGCCGATGTGCTGGATGCCGAGCACGCGATCGCCGAGGACGGCGCGGACCTCGGCCTCGAGGCGGCGGTACCGCTCGGACCAGGTGGGATCGGGCTCCTCGATCCGCACGGTGTAGCCGGTCCGGTGGGCGCCGACGTACACCACGTCGGCCTCGGCGTGGTGCCGGGTGATCTCCGCGGGGGTCGGCATCCCTACCGGTCCGCCGACCCGGCGTACCGGTGCAGCGTGGACGTCCACATGCGGGCGATCATGCGGCCCATGGGGCCACGGTGCAGCAGGAACATCAGAGGCTTCTGGGCGGGCCGAGGGTCGGTGTTGTCGTACTCGACGTACAGGCGCGTGCCACCATCCCGCGGCACCAGCCGGATCTCGCTCGCGCCGCCGCCCCCGTAGCTGCTCTCCACGACCGTCCACCGGACCACCGTCGGGTCCGACCAGTCGTAGAGCTTCGGGGTGCGCTTCCACGTCTCCAGTCGGCGGTCGGAGAAGTCGGTGAACGCGTCCAGCACCTGCCCCGGGGACGCCTTGGTCGTCACCTCGAACCGCATGCCGTCATTGCAGCACCACGGACGGCGCTCGGTCCATGCCGCCGGGGTGGGTGTCTTGCCAGCCTCCACCCTTCCCACCGCGGCTCAACGGTTCGCCGACAAGGACCGCCACAGCGACGGGTTCGACCTCGTGGTCCTCGCGAAGGTGGCGGCCGACCTGAAGGTCGAGGCGGTGGCCTATCCGCGTGCCTGCGCCTCTGAGCGCCGCTGGGCGCCCGGGACCCACCGCGGCACCATCTCCGGCCACCAGCGCCGGACGGCCCAGGTGTGCAGCAGCGCCAGCGGGACCCAGCCCAGGAGGGCGTGCCCGAACGGGTGGGCGGCGCCGGCGTAGTCGTAGCCGTGCTCCGGCGTGGCCTCGCAGACGTCCGGGATCTCACCGGCCCAGCACGGGCTCGCCACGTGCGGCACCACCTCGGCGCCGACCAGCACCACCACCGGCCCCGCCACCAGCAGGGCGCACCGCGCCAGCACCGCACGGCCGCGGTCGGCGCGCAGGATCGCGACCGCTGCCGCCAGGGCGAGCAGGACGGCGACGGCGACGAGGGCCACGGGCAGCACGGTCGGCGACGCCTCCACGAGCTCGACCCCCGAAGGGAGGGACTCGGGAGCGCACGGAGGATCGGTGCAGGGTTCGCTCACGTCGGTGGTGTCGCTCCCGACGTCCGGCCAGACGAAGCCGAGCAGTGCCACCGCCGTCCCCAGCGCGATCGCCGTCGCGCCCGCCAACAGCGTCGCCGCAACGGACCCCCGTCCGGCCCGGATCGCCCACACCCCCCGCGCAGCCATGCCTCATCGTGCCCCAGCCCCACGCGCCTGTCATGCCCCTGCCGGGCGCCGCCGAGTAGGTTGCCCGCCATGGGACCGGACACGACACAGCCCGAGGTGCGCACGGACTTCGTCTGCATGACGCTCGTCGACCCGCGGGGCTGGCTCCTGATGCAGGAGCGCGACGAGCACGCACCGGTCTGGCCCGACGCGTGGTGCTTCCCCGGGGGCGGCCTCGCGCCGGGGGAGTCGCCGAGGGACGGCGCCCTGCGCGAGCTGGCCGAGGAGACCGGCATCGTCGTCGATCCCGACCTGGTCGACGACCTCGGTGAGCTCGAGCAGGAGTCGCCGATCGGCCGGTTCCGCTACCACGTCTTCGTCGCGCCGACCGAGCTCGGCGACGCCGACGTGGACTGCCGGGAGGGGCGGCAGATCGTCTTCGTCGACCCCGCCACCGTCGAGGAGAGGCCGGTGGTGTCGTCCACCCTGGCGGCGCTGGGCGCGGTCCGCGCCTGGGCAGCCGAGCACACACCCGTCCCACCGGAGGACGCCCGAGCCTTCGCGGGAGTGATCCTCGTCGACCGCCGGGGCTGGATCCTGATGCAGGAGCGCGACGAGCACCCCCGCATCGACCCCGAGACCTGGGGGCTCTCCGGCGGCCATCTGGAGCCGGGGGAGTCGCCCGCGGAGGGTGCCCTGCGCGAGCTCGAGGAGGAGACCGGAGTGGCCCTCTCCCGGGAGGACCTGCGCGAGGTCGGGACCTTCGCCAACGACCACCGGGAGGCCTACGGCACCTGGGACCGGATGTGGGTGTACGCCGCCGAGGCCGACCTGGGCGACGCGGACATCGACTGCCGGGAGGGCCGCCAGATCGTGTTCGTGGACCCCGCCACGGTCGGCGACCTGCCGCTCACCAAGGGAGCGACGGCCATCGTCCCTGCCTTCCTCCGCAGTGACGTGTACGCCAGCATGGCGCCATGACCTTCACCGTCCACCCCGTCCCCGGCCCGGGCGCCGAGGACGTCGTCGTCACGCCCGACGGCCACGTCTACACCGGCACTGAGGACGGCTCGATCTTCCGCCTGAGCCCCGACGGCCAGGAGATCCGCCGCGTCGCCCACACCGGCGGCCGACCGCTGGGCCTCGAGCTCTTCGAGGACGGCGACCTCCTGGTCTGCGACGCCCGCCGCGGGCTGCTGGTGGTCCACGACCCGGAAGGCGACGCCTCGGTCGAGACGCTGGCGGCCAGCGTCGACGGGGTGCCGATACGCTTCTGCAACAACGCGGCGATCGCCGCCGACGGCACCATCTGGTTCAGCGACTCATCCACCCGCTACGGGATCGACCAGTGGAAGGACGACTTCGTCCAGGACACGCGCACCGGTCGGCTGCTGCGCCGCGACCCCGACGGCGCCGTGACCGTCGTCCTCGACGGCCTCGCCTTCGCCAACGGCGTCGCCCTGAGCCTCGACGAGCGCTTCGTCGCGGTCGCCGAGAGCGGGGCGCGCACCGTCGTACGACGCTGGCTCCAGGGGCCGCGGGCGGGGGAGCGGGACCTGCTGGTCGGCGACCTGCCGGGCTACCCCGACAACATCTCCCGAGGGAGCGACGGCCTGATCTGGGTCACCATCGGCAGCCCGACCGACCCGGTCGTGGAGCGGCTGCAGAGGGCGCCGTTGCTGCTCCGCAGGGCCGTCACGAGGATCCCCCAGCGCTTCCAGCCCGCGCCCGCGCAGACGATCCGGGTGCAGGCCTACGACGACGACGGCACGCTGGTGCACGACGTCGACCTCGACGAGCCGGGCTACCACATGGTCACCGGTGTCCGTGAGCACGCGGGGCGGGTCTGGATGGGCAGCCTGCACGAGCCGGCGGTGGCCGTCCACGATCTGCCTTGAGAGAGCTCGCCGCATAGACTCCCCGGCATGGGTCATCTCCAGTCGATCACGTCCCCGCAGGACCTGCGCGGGCTCACCGACGACCAGCTGGACGCACTGGCGGCCGAGATCCGGGACCTGATGATCCGGACCGTGGCCACCAACTCGGGCCACCTCGGCCCCAACCTCGGCGTCGTCGAGCTGACGCTGGCCATCCACCGGGTCTTCGACAGCCCGCGCGACCGCGTCGTCCTCGACACCGGGCACCAGTCCTACGTGCACAAGCTGGTCACGGGTCGCCATGCCGAGTTCGGCACCCTGCGCAAGGAGGGTGGCGTCAGCGGCTACCCGAGCCAGGCCGAGTCCGAGCACGACATCGTGGAGAACTCCCACGCCTCGACCGCGCTGTCCTACGCCGACGGGCTGGCCAAGGCCTACGCCATCCGGGGTGAGGACCGTCACGTGGTCGCGGTCATCGGCGACGGCGCCCTGACCGGCGGCATGGCCTGGGAGGCCCTCAACAACATCGCGATCAACCCGCAGAGCCGGCTGGTGATCGTCGTCAACGACAACGGCCGCTCCTACACGCCGACCATCGGCGGACTCGCCACCGCGCTCACCACGCTGCGCACCGACCCGCAGTACGAGCGGGTCCTCGAGGTCGTCAAGCGCCGCCTCAATGCCGTCCCCGGCATCGGGCACGCGGCGTACGACGCCCTGCACGCGGTGAAGAAGGGCATGAAGGACGCCCTCGCCCCGCAGGGCCTCTTCGAGGACCTCGGCCTCAAGTACGTCGGCCCCATCGACGGCCACGACCGCGCGGCGATGGAGGGCGCACTGACGAAGGCCAAGCGCTTCGGTGGCCCGGTCATCGTGCACGCCATCACCCGCAAGGGCTACGGCTACGACCCCGCCGAGCGCCACGAGGCCGACCAGTTCCACGCGCCCGGTCCCTTCGACGTCCAGACGGGCGCGGAGAAGCCGAAGGGCCGCATCTGGACCGACCACTTCTCCGACGCGATCGTCGAGGTCGGCGAGCGCCGCAAGGACGTGGTGGCCATCACCGCGGCGATGATGCACCCGGTCGGGCTCGACGCGTTCGCGGCAAGGTTCCCCGAGCGCACCTTCGACGTCGGCATCGCCGAGCAGCACGCGGCCACGTCGGCCGCCGGCCTCGCGATGGGCGGCATGCACCCGGTCTTCGCGGTCTACGCGACGTTCCTCAACCGGGCCTTCGACCAGGTCCTCATGGACTGCGCCCTGCACAGGTGCGGGGTGACCTTCGTCCTCGACCGCTCGGGCGTCACCGGCGACGACGGCGCCAGCCACAACGGCATGTGGGACATGTCCATCCTCCAGGTCGTCCCCGGGCTGCGGCTGGCCGCGCCGCGCGACGTCACCCGGCTTCGCGAGCTGCTCGACGAGGCCGTGGAGGTCTCCGACGCCCCCACCGTCGTGCGCTTCCCCAAGGGCCCGCCGCCCGAGGACATCCCGACGCTGTCCAAGGCGGGCGGTGCCGACGTGCTCGTCCACACCGGCGAGCAGGACGTCCTCGTCGTCGCCGTCGGCTCGATGGCCACCGTCGCGGTCGACGTGGCCGAGCGGCTCACCGCCCAGGGCATCGGCGTCACCGTCGTCGACCCCCGCTGGGTCAAGCCCGTGGACCCCGCCATCGTCGAGCTGGCACGCCGGCACCGGCTGGTGGTCAGCGTCGAGGACAACGGCCGGGTCGGCGGCTGCGGCGCCACGCTGCTGCAGACCCTCAACGACGCCGGCGTGACGACGCCGTTCCGCCTCCACGGCATCCCGCAGGAGTTCCTCGACCACGCCAAGCGCGACGTGATCCTGGCGCGCATCGGCCTCGACGCCCAGACCATCGCACGCGGCATCGTCGAGGACGTGACGGCCCACGACGACGGTCGTCTGCCCCTGGATGCCTCCCACCCGAGCTGACCGCGCGGCCACGAGGCTCCTGACCGCGGCAGCGCTGCTGCTCGCGGTGGTCGGGTGTGCCCTGGACGGGGACCGCGAGGAAGCACCGCAGGGGGAGGCCGCGCAGCAGTTGGCGGACCGGATGGAGGAGGTGCTCGACCGGCGGGCCACGGCGCTGCGGACGGGTGACGAGGGTGCCTTCATGACGACGGTGGGCCGGCGGTCGGTCCGCTTCGTCGCACGTGAGCGGACGTACGCCGACAACCTCGCGCAGCTGCCCGTCTCCCGGCTGTCCTACCGCGTCGACCCGGCCACCATCGCCGGGGACGACGGCCGCTGGAAGGCGGAGGTCGAGATCGGGATGCAGCTCGAGGGCTACGACGAGGCACCCGTCGTACGGCCGGCGCGGTTCAGCTTCGCCGAGGACCCGGACGGCGACGGGCTGGTCGTCGTCGGGGACCGGGACCGGGGGTGGGAGCGCCGCCACGAGGTCACCAGCCAGCCCTGGGACACCGGCAGCATCGTGGTCCGGGAGGGTGACGGCGTACCTGGTGTCTTCGACGACGCGAGCGTGGCGAGCGCGGAGCAGGTCCTGCGGGAGGTCGAGACGGGGATCGGTGCGGTCGGCGCCGTCGTGCCCCACGAGTGGTCGGGCCGCGTGGTCCTCTACGCGCTGTCCGACACCGGCGTGCTCGAGGGCGTCGAGGGACTGCCGGGGGAGGACCCTGACGACCTCGACGCCGTCACGTTCTCGGTGGCGACGCGGCCGGGCAGCGAACGGGTGGCCGGCAACCGGTTCGTGCTGCACCCCCGGATGCTGTCCGCCGCGCCCGACCGGCTCGCCCGCCTGGTCCGGCACGAGCTCACCCACGTCGCTGTCGGCGAGCGGGACGACGAGGTCTGGACCTGGCTGGCCGAGGGGATCGCCGAGTGGGTCTCGGTGCAGCCCATGGCGCCCGAGGACCGGCTCCTGCCGCGCGCCGCGGTCGAGGCAGCCGCGGCGGGACCCGATTCGCTGCCTCCCGACGACGGCTTCCACGGACCCGACCAGGGCGCGCACTACGGGCTGAGCTGGTGGGCCTGCCAGGCGATCGTCGACCTCCGCGGCGAGCGCCCG
Organism: Nocardioides sediminis; assembly: GCF_003047295.1. GTDB lineage: Bacteria > Actinomycetota > Actinomycetes > Propionibacteriales > Nocardioidaceae > Nocardioides > Nocardioides sediminis. The sequence goes on along the minus strand of NZ_PZYZ01000008.1, from coordinate 87,139 downwards.
CTGTGGCGCCTCCTGGACCGGCTCGCCGCCACGAGCCCCGCGGACCGGGTCGACGAGCTCGAGCAGGTCCTCGGGATGAGCGCGGGCCGGCTGGCCCGCGAGGCGGCCCGGCGGATCCTGGCGACGTACTCCTGATCAGAGGTCGCGCTGGACGGACTCCGGCTCCTCGCCCTTGAAGCGGCTGATGTTCCAGATGGCGAGGGCCAGTCCTCCCCACAGGACAATCATGGCGACCAGCATCATGGTGATGGCGGCGGCGGACATCACGCTCTCCTCTCGTCCTGCTGGGCCTGGATCTCGGGATCGCCGAGGAAGGTGGCGTCGCGCCACGGCACCCGGGCGGCGACGAAGCCCAGGACCGCCACCGCGATCGCCAGGCCCCAGCCGAGGGTGTTGAGCATCCAGGTCGGGTAGCCCTCGTAGGGCTCCTGGAGGTTGTTGATGAGCTCGTTGCCGAGGATGAAGGTCAGGGCCGCGGGGGCGAAGATGCCGATCAACCACTGCCACCAGGTGCCGACCTGCACGGACCCGTCGCGGTTGAGGTGCTCGCGCAGCAGGCCGGTCTTCCGGAAGGCCCAGGACAGCGCGAGCATGCTCACCACGGCCACGAGGAGGATGCCGAACCGGTTGATGAAGTGGTCGATGATGTCGAGGACGTAGACCCCGGTGGTGGTGCCCAGCAGGACGGTGCTGATGAGGGCGGCCGGGACGCCGACCGCCATCGAGGCACCGGTCCGCGTCATCTCGAACTTGTCCCGCACACCAGAGATGACCACCTCGATCACGCTGACCAGCGACGTCACGCCGGCCACCACGAGCGATCCGAAGAACAGGACGCCGATCAGCGCACCGAGCGGAGCCTCGTTGATGATCGCGGGGAAGGCGATGAAGGCCAGGCCCAGACCGTCGGTCGCCACCTCGTCGACGCCGGTGCCGGCGGCCGTGGCCATGAATCCGAGGGCGGCGAAGACACCGATGCCGGCCAGCAGCTCGAAGCCCGAGTTGGCGAAACCGACGACCAGTCCGGACCCGGTCATGTCGCTGCGCCGACCGACGTACGACGCGTAGGTGATCATGATGCCGAAGCCCACGGACAGGGAGAAGAAGATCTGCCCGAAGGCCGCGATCCACACGCTGGTCTCGCCCAGCGCGCCCCAGTCGGGGGTGAACAGCGCGTCGAGGCCGACCGAGGCGCCGTCGAGCGTCAGCGCGACCACGACGAGCGCGATGAAGGCGACGAAGAGGACCGGGATGAAGAACATGGACACTGCGCCGATGCCCTTCTGCACGCCCAGCGCCATGATGACCAGTACCGCCACCCACACCAGGACCAGTGGCACGGTCACGCCGGTGACGAAGTCGAGCCCGATGCCGGGGTCGCCCGCCTGGAGGTAGTCACCGAAGAGGAACGCCTCCGGGTCGTCGCCCCAGGCCTTGTCGACGGAGAAGAACGCGTACCGGGCGGCCCAGGCGATGACGGCGGCGTAGTAGACCGCGATCACGAAGCAGATCCCGACCTGCCACCAGCCGAGTCCCTCGGCCGCTCGGTGGGCCCGACGGAAGGACAGCGGCGCGGAGCCCCGGTAGCGGTGGCCGAGGCCGTAGTCGAGCAGGAGGAACGGCAGTCCGGCCGTCAGGAGGGCCACGAGGTAGGGGATGATGAAGGCGCCGCCGCCGTTCTCGTAGGCGACGTACGGGAAGCGCCAGATGTTGCCCAGCCCGACGGCCGAGCCGATGGCGGCCAGGATGAAGACCCTGCGGGAGCTGAACGCCCCCCGATGCTTATCGGAGTGCTCGATGGCTGAGCTCATGGACGCCTCCTGCCGACGACAACGTGGCTCTCAGCATGCCAGAGTCCGGCCCGCCCGAGGTGTGGGGCGGGCCGGACTCCGGTCACCGGTTGCGGCGGCTCAGTGGAAGCGCTTGCCGTTGACCTTCTCCGAGATGCCCGAGATGTCGAGCAGCATCGTCAGGCCGCCGTTCCAGAAGGAGAACCCGGCGCCGGTGATCATCGCGAGGTCGAGGTCCTCCGGAGCCGCGACGACGCCCTCGTCCAGCATGAGTCGGGCCTCCTCGGCCAGGCCGGCGAGGACCTTCTCGCGCACCTCCGGTCCGGTCAGCACGACCGGGGACTCCGGCTTCTCGAGCAGCTCGAGGACCTCGGGGTCGATGGAGAGGTCGGGGGCGTAGTAGGACGACTTCTTCGCCGCCACCACGCGCTCGAGCGCGGGGGAGACGTAGAACCGGTCGGGGAACGCCCCGTGCAGCGTCTCGCTGTTGTGCAGCGCGATCGCCGGACCCACCAGCGAGAGCAGCATGAAGGGCGGCATCGGGGCCACGCCGGCGAACGCGCCGTCCGCCACGGTGATCGGGGTGCCCTCGTCGACGATCCGGCCGACCTCGCCCATGAAGCGGCCGAGGAGGCGGTTGACGATGAACGACGGGCTGTCCTTGACCAGGATCGTGGTCTTCTTCAGCGCCTTGCCGGTGGCGAAGGCCGTGGCCAGCGTGGCGTCGTCGGTCTGCTCGCCCTTGACGATCTCGAGCAGCGGCATCACCGCGACCGGGTTGAAGAAGTGGAACCCCACGACCCGCTCCGGGTGCTCGAGGTCGGCGGCCATCTCGGTGATCGACAGCGACGAGGTGTTGGTCGCCAGCACGCACTCGGGCGAGACGACCTTCTCCACGTCGGCGAAGACCGACTTCTTGACCGACATCTCCTCGAAGACCGCCTCGATGACGAAGTCGGCGTCCCCGAAGGCGACCTGCTTGTCGGTGGCCCCGGTGACCAGCGCCTTGTGGCGGTTGGCCTTGTCCTGGTTGTAGCCCCGGCCCTTGGCGAGCAGCTTGTCGATCTCGGCGTGCACGTAGGCCACGCCCTTGTCGGCGCGCTCCTGGTCGAGGTCGGTGAGGACCACCGGCACCTCGAGGCGGCGTACGAACAGCAGCGCCAGCTGGCTGGCCATCAGGCCGGCACCCACGATGCCGACCTTGGTGACCGGGCGGGCCAGTGCCTTGTCGGGGGCGCCGGCGGGCCGCTTGGCCCGCTTCTGCACCAGGTCGAAGGCGTAGAGGCTGGCGATGAGCTCGGGCGTGCGCGACATCTCCTCGAGGGCGTCGTCCTCGGCCGCGAAGCCGGCGTCCCGGTCCGCGTCGCGGGCACCGGCGATGAGCTCGACGGCCTTCCTCGCGGCGGGGGAGGCGCCACCGGTCTTGGACTGCACGATGCCCTCGGCGCGGGCGATCGCCGCGTCCCACGCGTCGCGGTCGACCTCGGGACGCTCCACGACCGTCTCGCCGCGCAGCACCGAGGCCGCCCAGAGCAGCGACTGCTCCAGGAAGTCGGCGCCGCCGAAGACCGCGTCGGCCAGGCCGAAGTCGTACGCCGCCTGCCCGCCCAGGGTCTTCCCGTTGTTGAGCGGGTTCTCCAGGACCAGGGTGACGGCCTTGTCCGCGCCGACCAGCTGCGGGACGAGGTAGGCGCCACCCCAGCCGGGGACCAGACCGAGCATGACCTCGGGCAGGCCCAGGGCCGGCGCGGAGTCCATCACGGTGCGGTAGGTGCAGTGCAGGGCGACCTCGAGGCCGCCGCCGAGGGCGAGGCCGTTGATGAACCCGAAGGACGGCTTGCCGCCCTCGCCCAGCTTGCGGAAGACCGCGTGGCCGAGCTCGGCCACCACACGCACGGCGTCGGGGCCGCCACCGGAGATCGAGGTGAGGTCGGCGCCGGCGGCCAGGATGAACGGCTTGCCGGTGACCGCGATCGCGTCGATCGAGTCGTCGGCCAGCGCCGCGTCGATCGCGGTGTTGAGCGCGAGCAGCGAGCGCGGACCGAAGGTGTTGGGCTTCGTGTGGTCCTCGCCGTTGTCGAGGGTGATCAGGCCGAAGGTCGCGCCCGGCAGGGCGACCTTGCGCAGGTGGGCCCGGGTGACGCGCTCGGCGTCGGACGAGATCTCCTCGGCGCGGGCGAGCAGGGGTGCGATGTCGGTCATGTCAGGCCGCCTCTCCGGTCCAGTGGGGGTTCTCCCAGATGACGGTGCCGCCCATGCCGATGCCGATGCACATGGTCGTGAGGCCGTAGCGGACCTCGGGGCGCTCCTCGAACTGCCGGGCGAGCTGGGTCATCAGCCGCACGCCCGACGAGGCCAGCGGGTGGCCCATGGCGATGGCACCGCCGTAGGGGTTGACGCGCTCGTCGTCGTCGGCGATGCCGAAGTGCTCGAGGAAGGCGAGCACCTGGACGGCGAAGGCCTCGTTGACCTCGAACGCGTCGATGTCCTCGATGGTCAGGCCGGCCTGGGAGAGCGCCTTCTCGGTGGCCGGGATCGGCCCGGCGCCCATGACCTCGGGCTCGACGCCGACGAAGGAGTAGGACACCAGCCGCATGCGCACCGGGAGGCCGAGCTCGCGGGCGGTCTCCTCGTCGGCCAGCAGCGCGGCGGTGGCGCCGTCGTTGATGCCCGCCGCGTTGCCGGCGGTCACCTTGCCGTGGGCGCGGAAGGGCGTCTTGAGGCCGGCCAGGGTCGCGAGGGTCGTCTCGGGGCGCATCGGCTCGTCGGTGGTGGCCAGGCCCCAGCCGTCCTCGGCGGAGCGGGTGGCGACCGGGACGAGGTCGCGCTGCAGCGACCCCGCGTCGTACGCCGCCTTGGTCTTCTGCTGCGAGCGCACGGCGTAGGTGTCCACGCGCTCCTTGGTGATCGTGGGGTAGCGGTCGTGCAGGTTCTCCGCGGTCTTGCCCATCACGAGGGCGTCGGGGTCGACGATCCGCTCGGAGAGGATGCGCGGGTTGGGGTCCACGCCCTCGCCCATGGGGTGGCGGCCCATGTGCTCGACGCCGCCGGCGATGGCGACGTCGTAGGAGCCGAAGGCGATGCCCGAGGCGGTCGTGGTCACCGCGGTCATGGCGCCGGCGCACATGCGGTCGATCGCGAAGCCGGGGACGCTCTGCGGCAGGCCGGACAGCAGGGCGGCGGTGCGGCCGATGGTCAGGCCCTGGTCGCCGATCTGGGTGGTGGCGGCCACGGCGACCTCGTCGACCCGCTCGGGCGGGAGGGACGGGTTGCGGCGCATGAGCTCGCGGATGCACTTGATGACGAGGTCGTCGGCGCGCGTCTCGGCGTACTGGCCCTTGGCCTTGCCGAACGGGGTGCGCACGCCGTCGACGAAGACGACCTCTCGCAGCTGACGGGGCACGGGTACTCCTGTGGGGCGGGGGTGCGGACGGCCTCACGTTACCCTCCGGTAACAAGATCGTGTCAGGTTCACCGGTGTGTGCCCGCTCACGCCGCGCCGCTCACTAGGCTGGGGGCATGTCAGAACCCTCCCGGCTGGTGCACATCGTCGACGACGTCGCGGGGGTCGAGGACCCCGGCGGACTCACGATGGTCGTCGTCCTGACCGGCTTCCTCGACGCGGGCCAGTCCGCGGAGGTCGCGGCTCGTCACCTGCAGTCGCTCTCCGAGGGCCGGGTGGTGGCCACCTTCGACGTCGACGCCCTGCACGACTACCGCGCCCGCCGGCCCCCGGTCGCCTTCGTGCGCGACCACTACGAGGGGTACGAGGCCCCGCGCCTGGTCGTCCGCGCCCTGACCGACGCCGGCGGGACGCCCTACGTGCTGCTCACCGGCCCCGAGCCCGACATCCGGTGGGAGGCCTTCGCGCGCGCCGTGCGCGAGGTGGTCGAGCGCTTCGACGTACGCCGCGTGGTCAGCCTGGGCGCCGTCCCGATGGCCGTCCCGCACACCCGCCCCATCGCGGTCACCCCGCACGCCAACCGCGCCGAGCTGCTGACCGGCGAGAGCCCGTGGCGCGGCGAGCTGCGCGTGCCCTCCAGCGCCCAGTCGCTGCTGGAGATCCGGCTCGGCGAGTGGGGCCACGACGCGCTGGGCTACGTCGTGCACATCCCGCACTACCTCGCGCAGATGGAGTACCCGCAGGCCGCGACCGTCCTGCTCGAGCAGCTCGAGCTCGGCGGTCACCTCGCCTTCGACCTCACCGACCTTCGCGAGGCCGCGGAGATCACCGAGACCGAGATCGAGCGCTACCTCTCCTCCCACGACGAGGTCAGCGAGGTCGTGCACGGTCTCGAGCGCCAGTACGACGCGTTCCGCGAGGCCGAGGAGTCCGGCAGCTCGCTGCTCGCCTCGGACCAGCCGCTGCCCACCGGCGAGGAGATCGGTCAGCAGTTCGAGCAGTTCCTGGCCGGCCTCGACGAGGACGGCGACCGCTGATGGCCGGCTCTGCCGAGGAGCTCGTGTCCCTGCTCGTCCTCGAGCAGCTCGACGTCGACCTGTTCCGGGGCAAGCAGCCCGACACGGCCCGCCAGCGGGTGTTCGGCGGCCAGGTGGCCGCCCAGTCGGTGGTGGCCGCGAACCGCAGCGTGGAGGACGTCTTCGTGATGCACTCGCTGCACTCCTACTTCCTGCGCCCCGGCGACCCGGCCGTGCCGATCGTCTACGACGTGGAGCGCATCCGGGACGGGCGCTCCTTCGCCACCCGCCGCGTGATGGCACGCCAGCACGGGCGGCCGATCTACTACCTGACCGCCAACTTCCAGAAGCCCGAGGACGGGTTCGAGCACCAGGACCGGATGCCGCAGGTGGTCGGGCCCGACCGGGGTGTCCCGATGGCCAGCCTGGCCAGCCAGCGCGGACCGGAGGCGGCCCGGGAGTGGGAGCGCGAGTGGTCGGCGCTCGACGTCCGCTACCTCGGCACCTCCGCGATGGGTCTCCCCGAGGACGACGACCACCCCGCGCGGGCGCAGCTGTGGATCCGGATCGCCGGCGAGCTCGACGACGACCCCCTCACCCACCAGGCGGCCTTCACCTACGCCAGCGACCTCACCCTGCTCGGCGCGTCCCTGGTGCCGCACGGCGTGCACTTCGGCACCCCCGGCATGCAGATGGCGTCGCTCGACCACACCGTGTGGTTCCACCGTCCCTTCCGCGCCGACCGGTGGTGGCTCTACGACCAGGTCTCGCCGACCGCGGTCGGGGGCCGGGGGCTGGCCACGGCGCGCGTCTTCACCGAGGACGGGACCCTGGTGGCCACCGTCGCGCAGGAGGGGCTGATCCGCCTCCGCACCCAGTGAGCTCCGGAGCATCGCTGACGACGATCCGGTTCGGCCGCCCGCGTCGCTGAGGTGTCGCTGAGCCCGCTCAGACGGGGGTGGCGCGACCGACCACGTGCGGCGAGCCGTCACGCGGGGCCGTCAGGGCGAACGTGTGGACACCTGCGTCGACGACGTCCGCGAAGGCCACGGTGCCCGGCAGGAACGCCGGCCGCTTGAAGGCGACCTCGACGGTCACCGCCCCGGGCAGGCGGTTCTCGATCGCCGCCACCGACCGCGCCAACGTCCACATGCCGTGCGCGATCTGGCGGCGGAAGCCCAGTGCCCGGGCCGTCCACGGGTAGAGGTGGATCGGGTTGTGGTCGCCGGAGACGGCCGCGTAGCGGCGGCCCAGGTCGGCCGGCAGCCGCCACTCGATCCCTCCCGCCGGGGCGCCCTCGATCGCCAGCCCGCCCGAGGCGCCGGCCTCGCCGCGGCCGCGGCGCAGGTAGGTCGACGTCGACTCCCAGACGGTCTCGTCACCGGACGTGACGACGGTGACGAAGTCGAGCAGGGTGCCCTTGGCGTGGGCCCGGGGCGCACCGACCGACGTCGTCAGGTTCAGCGTCTCCCCGACACCGACGGGGCGGTGCGCGGTGATGGTGTTCTCGAGGTGCACGGTCCCGATGGCGGGCCACGGGAACGCCGGGTCGCTCATCACGGCCATGTGCAGCGGGAACGCGAGGAGGTGCGGGTAGGGGAGGGGGACGGTGTCCTTGCGCGGGAAGCCGCACACCGCGGCGTACGCCTCGACGTCGGCTCGCCGGACCCCGACCGCCTGGCGGGCGTAGGCCAGTCCCTCGAACGCGGAGGCCGGTTGCTTGCGCACCCCGGGCAGCAGGTTGAGGACCGGTACGGCGGGCAGTGCGGCGCGCGCGAGGGTGCGGAACCCGCCGGGCTCGCCGCTGAGAACGGTGGGCTCGACCACGTCAGGCGCCCAGCATCATCTGGCCGCAGACGCGGACCACGTTGCCGTTGACGGCGGTGGAGGCGGGGTTGGCGTACCAGGCGATCGTCTCCGCCACGTCGACCGGGAGCCCACCCTGGCTCATCGCGTTGAGGCGCTGCCCGACCTCGCGGGTCGCGAAGGGGACGGCTGCGGTCATGTCGGTGATGATGAACCCCGGTGCCACGGCGTTGACCGTGATGCCGTCGCCCACCTCGTCGGCCAGGCTGTCCACCAGCCCGATCACGCCGGCCTTGGAGGTGGCGTAGTTGGTCTGCCCGAGGTTGCCGGCGATGCCCGCGATGGACGCGACGCCGACGATGCGGCCGTTGGCGTGGACGACCCCCTCGTCGAGCAGCGTGCGGGTGATCCGCTCCGGTGCGGTGAGGTTGACCGCGATCACGCTCTCCCAGCGGTCGGTGCCCATGTTGGCCAGCTTCTTGTCCCGGGTGATGCCGGCGTTGTGCACGACGACGTCGACGCCGCCGTGCTCGGTGCGCAGGTGGTGGGCGATCCGCTGCGGGGCGTCCTTGGCGGTGATGTCCAGGACCAGGTGGTCACCGTCGAGCTCGCGGGCCAGCGCCTGCAGCTCGCTCGCGGCCTGCGGGACGTCGAGACCGACGACGGTGGCCCCGTCGCGGTGCAGCACACGGGCGATCTGCTCGCCGATTCCGCGGCTGGCGCCGGTCACCAGGGCGACCTTGCCCTCCAGGGGACGGCCCCAGTCGGCGACCGGCTCGGCGGTGGTCGTGCCGGTCGCGCCGATGCGCACCACCTGCCCGGACACGTAGGCGGACTTGGGCGAGAGGAGGAAGGCCAGCGTGGACGCGATCGCGCCCTCGGCGCCGGGGGAGACGTGCACGAGCTGGACGGTGCCGCCGCGGCCGATCTCCTTGCCCAGCGACCGGGTGAACCCCTCGAGGGCCCGCTGCGCGACGCGCTCGCTCCCCGCCACCGACTCCGGGGTCGTGCCGAGCACGACGACCCGGGGGCACCGGTCGAGGCGACGCATGAGCGGGGTGAAGAACTCCTGCAGCGCCACCAGGCCGGAGGACTCGGTGATGCCGGTCGCGTCGAAGACCAGCGCCTTGTAGGTCTCGCCGTCGACCGGGGTGGTCGCCGACCCGATGCCGAGCTCGCCGAGCGTGGCCGGGAGGTCGTGGGCCAGGCGGCCGACACCACCGGTGAGCACGGTGCCCGTCACGAGCGGGGAGCCCTCCGTCCAGCGCTCCAGGCGGGTGGGGTTGGGCAGCCCGACGAACTTGGCGAGCGGCTTGCCGATCGGCGAGGAGACGAAGCCCTGGTAGCGATCGCTCATGGCGGGGAGGTCCTCCGGTGACGTGTAACGACTGGTGTAACTGCGTGTCTACCCTAGAGTAGGGACATGAGCTCCTCGACCCGCCGCGTCGCCGTCCTCGGTGGCAACCGCATCCCGTTCGCCCGGTCCAACACCGTCTACGCCGACGTCTCCAACCAGGAGATGCTCACCGCGGCGATCGATGGGCTCGTCACCCGCTACGGCCTCGAGGGCGAGCGGCTCGGCGAGGTGGTGGCCGGCGCGGTGCTCAAGCACGCGCGCGACTTCAACCTCACCCGCGAGTCCGTGCTCGGCTCCCGACTGGCCCCCGAGACGCCCGCGACCGACATCCAGCAGGCGTGCGCCACCGGGCTCCAGGCCGCGATCCAGGTCGCCGGCAAGATCGCGCTCGGGCAGATCGACGTGGGCATCGCCGGGGGCACCGACACCACCTCCGACGCGCCGGTGGCGGTCAGCGACAAGCTGCGCAAGAAGCTGATGCGGGTCAACGCGGCCCGCGACACCGCCGGCAAGGTCAAGGCGCTCGGCGCGATCCGACCCGGCGACATCGGCCTGGAGGTCCCGCAGAACGGCGAGCCGCGGACCCGGCTCTCGATGGGCGAGCACGCCGCGCTCACCGCACTCGAGTGGCGGGTCTCCCGGGAGGCCCAGGACGAGCTCGCCGCCGCGTCCCACCACAAGATGGCGGCGGCGTACGAGCGCGGCTTCTTCGACGACCAGGTCATGCCCTTCCGCGGCGTCGAGCGGGACAACAACCTGCGCCCGGACTCCACCGTGGAGAAGCTCGCCACGCTCAAGCCGGTCTTCGGCAAGGGTGAGGCGGCGAGCATGACGGCCGGCAACAGCACGCCGCTCAGCGACGGCGCCTCGGCGGTGCTGCTCGCCTCGGAGGAGTGGGCGAAGGAGCACGACCTGCCGGTGCTGGCCTGGTTCGTCGACCACGAGACCGCCGCGGTCGACCACGTCAACGGCCACGAGGGCCTGCTGATGGCCCCGGCGTACGCCGTCCCGCGGATGCTCGCGCGCAACGGCCTGTCCCTGCAGGACTTCGACTTCTACGAGATCCACGAGGCGTTCGCCTCGCAGGTGCTCTCGACGCTGGCGGCCTGGGAGGACCCGGTGTTCTGCAAGGAACGTCTCGGCCTCGACGAGCCGCTGGGCTCCATCGACCGCGACAAGCTCAACGTCACCGGCTCCTCGCTGGCCGCCGCGCACCCCTTCGCCGCCACCGGTGGCCGGATCGTCAACACCCTGGCCCACCTGCTCGAGGAGAGGGGCTCGGGGCGCGGCCTGATCTCCATCTGCGCCGCGGGTGGCCAGGGCGTCGTGGCCATCCTGGAGCGCTGAGCCGGCGGGTGGGCCGGCTGGTAGGGTCGGCGGCGCTCCATCCAGCAGAGACATCCTTTAACGATCCGTCCCGTGAGGCGGAGAAGGAGGTCAGGGCCGCATGGCCGACCCTCGCATCGTGCTCGACTCCGGTGACATCGCCCGGGCGTTGACACGCATCTCCCACGAGATCCTCGAGCGCAACAAGGGCGCCGCCGACCTCGTCCTCCTCGGCCTCCACACCCGTGGGGTCCCGCTCGCCCGCCGCATCGGCGAGCGCATCGCCAGCGTCGAGGGGGTCGGCGTCGCCGTGGGCGAGCTCGACGTGACGATGTACCGCGACGACCTGCGCAAGCAGCCGACCCGACGCTCCCACAAGACCGAGATCCCCGCCGGCGGCATCGACGACAAGGTCGTGGTGCTGGTCGACGACGTGCTGTTCTCCGGGCGCACCATCCGGGCCGCCCTCGACGCGCTCGCCGACCTCGGGCGACCCTCCGCCGTACGCCTCGCGGTGCTGGTGGACCGGGGCCACCGCGAGCTGCCCATCCGCGCCGACCACGTCGGCAAGAACCTCCCCAGCGCCCGCAGCGAGCGGGTCAGCGTCCGGCTGGCGGAGGTCGACGACCTCGACGAGGTGACGATCGCGTGAGGCACCTGCTCTCCATCGACGACCTCTCCGTCGACGCGATCGCGGAGATCTTCGAGACCGCCGCCGACATGCACGACGTGCAGCGCCGCGAGGTCAAGAAGCTGCCCGCCCTGCGCGGCCGGACGGTCATCAACATGTTCTTCGAGGACTCCACCCGCACCCGGTCGAGCTTCGAGATCGCGGGCAAGTGGCTCTCGGCCGACGTCATCAACATCTCGGCCAAGGGCTCCAGCGCGTCCAAGGGCGAGAGCCTGCGGGACACCGTGCTGACGGTCTGCGCGATGGGCGTCGACGGGCTGGTCATCCGCCACCCGGCGTCCGGGGCGGCCCAGCAGGTCAGCCAGTGGGTCGACGCGGTCGTCGTCAACGCCGGCGACGGGATGCACGAGCACCCGACCCAGGCGCTCCTCGACGCCTACACCCTCCAGCGCCGGCTCGGCTCGCTCGAGGGCCGCCACGTGGTGCTGGTCGGGGACCTGACCCACAGCCGGGTCTTCCGCTCCAACGTGCTGTGCCTGACCAAGCTCGGGGCGCGGGTCACCGTGGTGGCGCCACCCACCCTGATGCCGGCGGGAATCGCGGCGTGGTCCGCGGCCGCGGGCTTCGAGACGTCCTACGACCTCGACGCCGTGCTGCCGCACGCCGACGCCGTGATGATGCTGCGCGTGCAGCGCGAGCGCATGTCGGGCGGCTACTTCCCCAGCGCGCGGGAGTACACCGTCGGCTACGGGCTCACCCGCGACCGGCTCGCCACCCTCAAGCCGGACGCGCCCATCTGCCACCCCGGCCCGATGAACCGCGGCCTCGAGATCGCCGCAGACGCCGCGGACGCCGCGCAGTCGGTCGTCCTGGAGCAGGTCTCCAGCGGCCTGGCCGTGCGCATGTCCGTGCTCTACCACCTGCTTGCCGGAGAGGAGTCCTGATGGGTCTGGTGATCACCGGCGCCTCGCTGCTGGGGGAGAAGACCGGGGACCTGTACGTCGACGACGCGGGCCGGCTCGTCGACGAGGCGCCCGCCGGGGCCGAGGTCCTCGACGCCGACGGCCTCGTGGCCCTGCCCGGGCTCGTCGACCTGCACACCCACCTGCGCGAGCCGGGCCGGGAGGACGCCGAGACGATCCTCACCGGGTCGCGCGCGGCCGCCGTCGGCGGCTACACCGCCGTGCTGGCCATGGCCAACACCTCGCCGGTGACCGACACCGCCGAGGCGGCCCTCCGGGTCCTCGACCTCGGGCGCGAGGCCGGGCTGGTCGACGTGCAGCCGGTGGGTGCGGTCACCCGCGGGCTGGCCGGCGAGGAGCTCGCCGAGCTCGGCCTGATGGCGCGGTCGCGCGCCCGGGTCCGGGTCTTCTCCGACGACGGGAAGTGCGTCCACGACGCGCGGGTGATGCGCCGGGCGCTGGAGTACGTCAAGGCCTTCGGCGGCGTCGTCTCCCAGCACGCCCAGGACCCCACGCTGGCCGGCCCCACCTCCTGCTGCCACGAGGGCGAGCTGTCCGGCCGCCTCGGGCTGCCGGGCTGGCCGGGCATCGCCGAGGAGGTCATCGTCGCGCGCGACGTCATGCTGGCCCGCCACACCGGCTCCCGCGTGCACGTCGCGCACGTCTCGACCGCCGGGTCGGTGGAGGTGATCCGCTGGGCCAAGGCCCAGGGCATCGACGTCACCGCCGAGGTCACGCCGCACCACCTGCTGCTCACCACCGACCTGCTCACCGGCTACGACCCGACGTACAAGGTGAATCCGCCGCTGCGCCCGCAGGAGGACGTCGACGCGCTCCGCGAGGCGCTCGCGGACGGCACCATCGACGCGGTCGCGACCGACCACGCGCCGCACGCCCGGCACGACAAGGAGCACGCGTTCGTCGACGCGGCCTTCGGGATGCTCGGGCTCGAGACCGCGCTGGGCGTGGTGCGCACCGCGCTGCCCGACCTGTCCTGGGCGCGGGTCGCGCAGGTCATGTCGACCACGCCGGCGCGGATCGCAGGACTCGCCGACCACGGCTCGCTGGCGCTCGGCAGCCCGGCCCACGTCACCCTCGTCGACCCGGCCGCCTCGGTCACCGTCGACCGCGCGGCGTCGGTCTCGCTGTCGCGCAACAACCCCTGGCACGGGCGCAAGCTGGTCTCGCGGGTCGTGCACACCGTGTACGGCGGGCGCCCCACCGTCCGCGACGGTGTCCTGGTCTGACGGGACGACCTAGGCTCGCGCCATGGAGATCACCAGCGTCGAGCAGCTCGAGGCCGTCGTCGGGGAGCCTGCCGAGCGGGCGCGCACCAAGGAGCGCTCGGTGCTGACCGAGATCGACCGGGCCTGGCTCGCAGCGACGCCGTTCTGCGTGCTGGCCACCGCGGACGCCGACGGCCGCTGCGACGCGAGCCCCAAGGGCGACCCGCCCGGCCGGCTCGTGCACGTCATCGACGACCGGACCATCGCGCTGGCCGAGCGTCCGGGCAACCGGCGCGTCGACGGCTACCGCAACGTGCTGGCCAACCCGTGGGTCGGGCTCGACTTCCTCATCCCCGGCCGCGGGGACACGCTGCGGATCAACGGCCGGGCCCGGCTGGTCGACGACGCGCCCTTCTTCGACGACCTGGCCGTCACGGGCCGCCGCCCGCTCCTGGGCCTGGTCGTCGACATCGAGACGATCTTCTTCCACTGCGCCAAGGCGTTCTCCCGCTCCCGGCTGTGGGACCCGACCACGTGGGCGCCGACGGAGAACGTCCCCCGTCGAGCCGTGATCGCCGCCGAGCTCGAGCCGGTGGCCGGCCAGTCGCTCGCCGACCTCGACGACTACTACCGGCCCGAGAACTACGACGCCAGGCTCTACTGATGGCCCACCCCCAGCTGCTCCACACCGTCCTGGACGCCGTGGACGTTCGCCGCGAGGCCGAGTTCTGGCGCGAGCTGCTGGGCCTGGTCTACCGCCCCGGCGACGAGGTGCCCGAGGGTGCCACCGACGACCTCGACTGGCTCGTCCTGACCCACCCGGACGGTCGTCGGGCGCTGGCCTTCCAGCAGGTCACCGAGCAGGCGCGGACCACGTGGCCCAGCCAGGAGGTGCCGATGCAGCTCCACCTCGACCTGACGGTCCCCGACGACGACCAGCTCGCCGAGCAGCACGACCGGGCGCTCGCCCTGGGCGCCACGGTCCTGCTCGACCGCACCGACGACGCGGACGAGCCGTTGTGGGTGCTCGCCGACCCGGAGGGCCACCCGTTCTGCATCTTCGTCGCCTGAGGAGGCGCCATGACCACGCCGTACGACGTCCCGACCGGTGAGGGGACCGGGACCTACGAGTTCCGGATGATGCCCACCGACGACTTCCACGGGGGAGCGTCGAGCGTCACCGTGACCGACACCGCCCGCGGACGCGCGGTGCTGGTGGCCTACACCTGGGAGCACGCCGAGGACGGTCCGCAGGAGGGCACACTCGTGCTGGGCGTCCCCGGCGAGGACGGCGTGGTGACCGCAGCGTGGGTGGACAGCTGGCACCAGCGCGACGTCGTGCTCCTGACCGGAACCGGATCGGCCGCCGGTGCCACGGTCGGCTACGAGTACGCCCCGGGCTGGACCTGGGAGATCGAGGTCGGGGTCGTCGACGGCGACCTGGCACTGGTGATGCGCAACGGCGTGCCGGCCGGCGAGGGGAGCCCGGGCGGCCGGTACGACGTGATGCGAGGCCGCTGGTCCTGAGGCAAGCTCGACGTGTGCTCGCTGGGGATCACCCGCCGGGGCGGTCCCCCGTCCGAGACAGGCGCTCGCGGCTCAGGAACCGAACCGGCTTGCCGAGCGACTCCGCGTAGGCGATCTCCCGTCGGGTCGACTCACCTGTGTAGCCGTCCGGATCGACGATGTACACCTCGTCAGCCATGCGGATCTTCTGGAGGTGCACGCGGCCGAGCCGCCCCTTCAGGTCCGAGCTGTCGGCTGCCCAGTCGTAGTCCGGCAGGTCGGGGAGGCTGAACATCCCGAGGCTGATCACGACGCAGCCCTCCATCGTGAGCCGCTGGTTGACCTCCGCGAACTCAGCCTCGAACCTGGTCGATCCGCAGAGCGTGATGACAGTCCCCTCGGTCGCCTGCTGGTCCTCCATGGGTCTCATGATCGGTGACCGGCAAGTCGAGTCGCTCGCCGCCCCCGGACATCCGGGTGGCCGGGCTTCATGCCGACCAGCCGGTCTCCGCACAGCGGCAGCCTCGCAGCTCCAGGCGACTAGGGTCGCCGCATGCCCGACTTCACATGGCGCCCGGCCAACCAGGCAGCGGCAGCGGACGTCGAGGCGGTCTTCGCCACCGGGGGTGCCCGCAAGTGCCGTTGCCAGGCGCTGAAGGTGCCCGGCTGGATCTGGCGCGACACCACCCAGGGGCAGAGGGATGTCTCGCTGCTGGAGCAGACCGCCTGCGGCACCCCCGGACCGACGTCCGGGCTGATCGGGTACGTCGACGGCGAGGCGGCCGGCTGGGTCGCGGTCGAGCCGCGGGAGAACTACCCCAGGCTGTGGAGCCGGAAGCAGGGGTGGATGAGGATGGACCCCGAGCTGGAGGGCGTCTGGTCGGTCACGTGCTTCGTCGTGCGCAAGGGCTGGCGCCGGTCGGGGCTGACCTACGAGCTCGCCGCCGCCACCGTCGAGTACGGCGAGCAGGTCGGAGCCCGCGTCCTGGAGGGGTACCCGATCGAGCCACCGCCGGGCAGGTCCGTGATCTGGGACGAGGCCTCGGTCGGGCTGGTGCAGGTCTTCCTCGAAGCCGGCTACGAGGTGGTGGCCTCACCCACCTTGCGCCGACGTGTGGTGCGGCGGCGACTGGGCAGCCCCGCATGACCGTGGCGAGGTCGGCGAGCTCACTGTGCCTGGCGTCGAGGACGGTCATCCGAGTCGAAGGGTCCTGCGATGCCTGACTACATCCGCTGGATCCGTGACCGTGTGGGCCATGACCGGATCTTCTTGAACTTCGCCTGCTGTGTCGTCTCCGACGAGCACGGACGCGTGCTGCTCCAGCTGCGAGGCGACCGCGAGAGAGCTGTGTGGAGTTTCCCGGGTGGTGCCCTGGAGCTGGGCGAGTCAGCCGAAGACGCTGCCGTGCGCGAGGTGCGCGAGGAAACGGGGCTCGACGTGGCGGTCACCGAGCTCGTCGGCGTGTACACCAGGTACGAGGACCGGTATCTCAACGGAGATGTGGCGCAGACCGTTGCCGTTGTCTTCCGAGCGCGCATCGTGGGCGGAGCACTCGCGATCGACGGGGACGAGACGATCGGACTGCAGTTCCACGACCTCGGGCGTTTCCCTCATCTGGTCAACCAGCAGCACGAGGACATCGCGTCGGACATCCGAGCCGGCCGTCGCGGCGTCTGGCGCTAGGGGGTCAGCCGAGCAGGGCCGCGCGTGCCACGTCGCGGCCCGGTGCCCGGCGCAGCTCCTCGCCCATCGCGCGGGCCAGGTGCGGGGCAGGGCCGTCGAGGAGGGCGCGCACGGCGGTGCCCAGGTCCGCGGACGTGACCACGTTCGGGTCGAGCGCAACCCCCAGCCCCGCGGCCTCGATCGCCGCCGCCCCCGCGAACTGGTCGGTGGAGAACGGCAGCACCACCATCGGCACGCCGGCGGTGAGCGCCTCGGTCACGCTGTTGTTGCCGCCGTGGGTGACCAGCACCGCCGCCCGGTCCAACACGGCGACCTGCGGGAGGAAGGGACGCATCAGCCAGTCCGGCGGGACCTCCGGCAGTCCGGTGGCGGAGCCGGTCGCCACCGCGACCCGGAGGCCGAGCGGACGCAGTGCGTCCAGCACCGTCGCCAGCACGTCCCCGCGGGCCGACAGGAAGCTGCCGAAGCTGACGTAGGCCACCGGCCGGTCGTCGGCCGCGAGCCAGTCCCGGACGTCGTCGGCCGCCGGCTCGGCCCGCACGGCCGAGCCGAGGAACGCGTGCGGCGGCAGCAACGCCGTACGAGCCGGGTCGTGCAGCGCCGACGGGTAGTTCAGCATCAGCAGGTCACCGTGCTCGGCGAACGCGTCCGCCGACGATGCGGCACCGGGTGCCAGCACCCGCAGGGCGGCGTTCCACTCCGCGGTGAAGGCGTCCCGGACGTCGCGGCACAGCCGGTGCAGCTCGTCGAGGTCGGACTCCGGCGCGCTGAACGCGGCCGGCCAGACGGGCGGGTAGCCGTAGACCTCGTCGCCGACCGGCAGCGCGGACGGGTGGCCGAGCACGACATCGGCGTACGGGACGCCCGCCACGCCCAGCGCGAGGCGGGCGCTGAACGCCAGGTGGTCGACGATCACCTGGTCTGGCCCCACTTTGTCGACGACGTCCAGCACGGCGCGGGCCCGGTCCACCGGATCCCACAGCAGATCGTTGCGCCGCGCCTCGGCCTGGTAGCGCAGCGTCGCCACCATGCCGTGCCGGGTGGCGGCGAAGAAGCCACGCAGCGCGGCGTCCTCGCCGGGTGGCTGCTGCTCGGCCCGGATGACACCGGGATTCGAACCCCGGCCCAGCACCAGATCAGCACGGTCGAAGCCGAACCCGGCGACGATGCCGGCGGTCGCCGGGCCGGTGGCGACGACGACCGACTCGCCGGCGTCCCGCCAAGCCGTCGCGAGGGTCGCCAACGGCAGCAGGTGCGAGGCGTAGTCCGGGCTGATCACCAGCAGGGTCATGCGGGCAACCGTGTCACGAGCGGCGCGCCGTACGGGCGGCACCGGAGTAGATGGCGCTCAACCGGTCGGCCATGGCCTGCACGGTGAAGTCGGCCCTGATGCGTTCCAGGGCACGGTCCATCCGCTCGGCCTGACCCGGTGCGGTGGCGAGGTCGAACGCGACACGCGTCGCACGGGCCACCTCGTCCGGCCGGCGCGTGTCGACGAGCACGCCGGTCATCCCGTCGTCGATGTAGGTGGCCGGACCGCCTGCTGACGGACCCACCACCACCAGCCCGGAGGCCAGGGCCTCCAGGAGCGCCAGGCCGAACTCCTCCTTGAGGCTGCTGCACACGTACACCCCGCCCGGGCCGATGCCGCCCGCCGTACCCGCCCGCGCGGCCGCCAGCCAGACCGCGACCACGTCGTTGGGTCGGTGACCTGGCATCAGCAGGCCCGGGGCCGCCGTGGGGAACCGCGTCAGGACCTCGGCGATCAGGTCGAGCTGCTCGCGTTCGTCCGGGGAGGGATCGGCCAGGTCGCCGCCGACGATCAGCAGGTTGGACCGCTCGGCCAGCTCCGCATCTCCGGCCCACGCCTCGACCAGGGTCGCCATTCCCTTGACCCGGTGCAGGCGCCCCACGCTGATCACCAGCGGGAGCCCCCTGCGGTGCTCGGGCAGAGCGGCGACGAGCGCGTCGAGCTCCTCCAGCGCCGGGCCGGAGGTCCCGGACCGCTCCAGCTCGGCGGCGGCTGCGGCACTGACGCTCAGGTCGACGCCCTCCGGCACCACGGTGAACCGGCTGGGCTGCCCGGCCACGTCGAGGCCGAGCAGCTCGCGCATGTCGTGCTGCAGCTCGGGGCGGGGGAAGAGGACGACATGGGCCGAGTCATCGGCCAGCCGCTGCACCAGGCGGGCACGGAACCAGTAGTGCTCTCGTTCGTCCTGGGTGCCGAAGTTGCCTCGGTGCAGGCCCCCGGTCATGTCGAGGGCATGGATGACGGCGTGCGGGTCGGGCGCGAGGGTGAACACCGTCGGGATGCCCAGCTCGCGGGCCACCTCAGCCGCGGCCAGGCTGCCCACCTCCGCCATCCGGAGGTGCAGCACGTCGACGCGGTGAGCCCTCAGCACTCGGCGGATCCCGCGTTCCGCCGCGACCCGCGACGGCCAGGCCTGCGCGGCGGAGGCGGCCTCGGTGAGCAGGGGCACCGGGGTCAGCAGGTGCCCGTCCGCCGGCGTCAGCGCGTCCAGGGCGGCGCGGGCGGTGCCGCGCGAGAGGGTCAGGACCCGGTCGACACCGGGCCCGGTGGCCAGCGCATCACCCAGACGGACCAGCAGCGTGGCGATGCCGCCGTTGTCACCGGCGCCCGCCCGGCTGAGGTCACGGTCGATGTCGGCGTGCAGGAAGAGCTGGGCGACGGCCAGACCGGACCCGGCCTCGCCACGCTCGGCCGCGTCGATGCCGAGATCGATGGCGGCAAGACGGGCGACGGTTCCCAGGTCGTCATCGGCCCTGCTGAGGTCACGGACCACCGCCACCGCGGCGGCGTCGGCCGGGCGGTCCCCGAGGGCGGCGACAGCGGTCAGCCGTACCGCCAGGTGCTCGCCGGGAGAGACGGCGAGCCGGAGCAGCGCGCGGCCGGCTATCGGACCGGGCACCAGGCCGAGGGTCTCGACGATCCTGCTGCGGACCGCCGGACCGGCCGCCCCGGCGAGCGCGCCCTCGACGGCGAGCGCGACCTGCCCCGGCGCGGAGGCGGCCCATCGGGCGAGCGTGCGCTGGGCGAGGACACCGGAGAACCCGCCGCCCACGACGACGCCGACCAGCCTGCCGATGGCGTCGAGGCGGGGCAGCCGGGCCCCGAGCGCCCAGCTCGCGTGCTCGCGCAGGAACGGCCGGGGGTGCGACAGGAGCTCGGACAGGACGGCGTCGGCCCCGTCGTCGAACACCTGGGCGAGGGCGTGCACGGCGGCGACCGCGGTCAGCTCGTCGCTCTCGTCGATCACCGCGGCGAGCAGCCGCACCGGTTCCGGTCCGGTCTCGGCGCCGGCGGCGGCCGCGAGCCGGTCCCCGCTGCGCAGCACGTCCACCACGAACGGTGCCTGCTGGACCTCGTCCAGGGTGTGTCGAAGAGAGCGACCCATGCTGCGCATTCGGTGCCGGGGACACATCGGATGGCGAAGAAGCTCGGATGATCTCGACTACGCTCCGCCGCATGCCGGGGACCGAGCCGTGTGCGCAGCGGCGGTTCGAGTACGGCTGGCTGCTTGCCGGGCTGGCGTGGGGAGCGCTCCTCGGCGTCGGGACCGCGACCGTCCCGTTCCTCCTCGTCATGCTGTCCGGCGGTGAGACGCCGACGCTGGACAGCAGCTGGCTGGTGGCGCTCATGTGGGTCGTCCTGCTGGCGATCAGCGGCGCCACGTACGGCGGGATGGTGGGGCTGGTCACCGGTGTCGTCGTGATGCTGGTCGTCGGCCGCGATCCCGCGGTGAGGGCCGCCCGACGTAGACCCGCCGCCTTGGCACTCGTTGTCGCGCCCCTTGCGGCGACGGCCCTGTGGTATCTGTGACTGCCCCGGCGTCTGGGGCGTGGCCCTCTACCGGCGCCGGACGCGGTGCCTCGGAACGGCGGCGGTCGTACGCTCGAGTCGTGACGGGCGAGCCCTCGGAGATGTTCGAGTCGATGTATGCGAGCACGGAGGCCGGCGGTGCCCGGCCGCCGTGGGACTACGGCGCCGCGCGTCCACAGCTCGTCGAGTGGGTCGAGGCGCAGGGGCTGGCGGGAGACGGCCGCGAGGCGCTGGTGGTCGGGTGTGGCTACGGAGCGGACGCCGAGCTCCTCCAGCGCCTGGGGTTCCGGACCACGGCGTTCGACTTCGCGCCGACGGCGATCGCTGTGGCGCGACGCAAGCATCCGGACACCGAGGTGACCTACCTCGTCGCCGACGTCCTCGACCTGCCCCGTGAGTGGCAGGGCAGGTTCGACCTGGTCGTCGAGAGCCTCACAGTGCAGTCCATGCCACCGCCGCAGCACGCGCTCGCAGCGCGACGCATCGCGACGCTCGTGGCACCCCACGGCACCCTGCTGGTCCTGGCGACCACTCGGGAGGACGGGTCCGAGGTGACCGGACCGCCGTGGCCGCTGACCCGCGCCGAGGTCGAGGCGTTCGCGGACGGGGACCTCGTCATCCGCCATCTTGAGCGGATCGAGAGCGGCACCTGGTGGCGGGCCGAGCTGTCACGCACCGGCGCAGTCACTGGCCCGGCCTGAGCACTCACCGTTCGACCACCAGTCCCAACCAGCGGCCCAGCGAGGCGATCTCGTCGTCCACCGCCGACCGCAGCGAACGGTTCCACCGGCCGTCCTCGTGGACGGCGTTCACCCGCAGCACGCCCGCGTCCCGGTCCGCCGAGGCGTCGACCTTGCCCACCAGCTGGTCGCCGTGCAGGACCGGGAGCGCCCAGTAGCCCCAGCGGCGCTTCGCGGCCGGCTTGTACATCTCGAGCTGGTAGTCGAAGCGGAACAGCTCGGCCATCCGCTTGCGGTCGAAGACCAGCCGGTCGAGCGGTGAGAGGAGCGCCGTACGCCCCTCGAGGTCGTCGAGGTCGTGCAGGTACGACGGGTCGACGCGCCAGGTCCCGCGGAGTCCCTCGACCCTCGCCTCCTCGCCGACCGGCCCGACGTCGTTGGGCTCGCCCGGGGACACGGTCGCGCGCTGCCGCGCGATGCCGAGGGCGCGCAGCCGGCGCGCGCCCCGGATGCGGAAGGCCTCCTCGAGCGGGACCGGCACGACGTCGGGGTAGACCCGCTCGGCCAGGTCCCACAGCTTGTCGCGTCCCTCGGTGCCGGCGACCGCCACCTCCCCGCGCTGCACCATCATGTCGAGGAGCCGGCGGACGTTGCGGTCGTTGTTCCACCCGCTCGACTGCCACGGGACCAGCGTCGTGTCGGGCAGCTCCCGAGCGGTGCACGGTCCCTCGTCGTGCAGCTGGGCCAGGATGTCGCGCCGGGTGTCGTCGTTGGCCTCGACCCAGCCCACCAGGTCCACCTGCCACGGCTTGAGCTCGCCCGGTCCCGGCCACGCGGCCATCTCGGCGCGGTAGAGCGCGAGGTCCTCGGCCGGGCGGAGCATCGAGTGCAGCTCGACGAGCGACCCGTCGGCGACCAGGCCGTCGAGCACGGACGTCCGGTACGACGCCCCGAGGCGCGACCAGGCCACGACGTGCGCGCTCGGGGCGACGGCCGCGGTGGGCTCGACCTGCAGCAGCGACAGGTGCCTGACGGCGTCCAGCAGGTCGGTGGGCCGGTCGGCGCCGAGGAGCTGGGCGCGGACCGCGACCCGACGGGCCTGCTGGGCGGTGAGCTCGTGCACGGGGCGACGATAATCGGGCGTCAGGACGAGACGCGTCCGGTTCGCGTACGCCGCGTCAGGTGACAGGGGGAGCGGGCTCAGCCCCGACGGGGGACGGTGACCACGTTGCCGACGCCCCGGACCCGCACCTGCGGGCGGCCGCGGGTGACCTCCACCCGGTTGCGGTCGCCGCGCACCCGCAGCCGGTCGAGCCGCCGGTGGGCGACCGTGTTGCCGTCGCCGACGACCTTCGTGGTCCAGCCCCGGCGCGCCGCGAGGGCGATGCCCGAGCCGCGCAGCACGACCTCGTGCACGCGGTCGGCCGTCACGGACGCGCCCGAGCCGGTGACCTCGAGCCGCTCGACCAGGCCGGGGGAGGAGACGGTGGACCGGGGGCCGGTGACGACCAGCTCCTCCGCCGAGGTGGCCTCGACGCGGTTGTCCGCACCGGCGACGACCACGAGTCCCTGGGTCTTGGCGGTGACCCGGTTGCGCTCGCCGGTCACGTGCAGGTGGGTCGCGGTCGGCATCGTGACCACGGCGTCGTCGGCGGTGACCCGCACCGTGCCGCACACGCCCTCGAGGACGTAGGTCGTGTCGTCCCACGCCAGCTCGAGGCCGTCCTCGCCCTCCAGCGCGCAGTTGACCGGGACCGTCAGGCCGGCGTGGGCGGGAACGGCGGCGATCACGCCGCCGAGGAGCAGGGCGACGGTGACGGCGGATGCAGGTGCGGAGAAGCGGTACATGTGTACACCATGTCGTGCCGGCGACCCACGCGCCCACACCGCGGAGCGTGGTCTCGGACACACGACCCCCGCTGATAGGGTCTGGCCCGCAGATACATCCTTTAACGATCCGTCCCGTGAGGCGGAGAAGGAGGTCGGCGTTGCCTGCACGCGCGCCCGCACTGCTCGTCCTCGAGGACGGGCGTACCTTCCGAGGCGATGCCTTCGGAGCCGAGGGGGAGACCTTCGGTGAAGCGGTGTTCTCCACCGGCATGACCGGTTACCAGGAGACCCTCACCGACCCCAGCTACCACCGCCAGGTGGTCGTCATGACCGCGCCGCACGTCGGCAACACGGGCATGAACGACGAGGACCCCGAGTCCACCCGCATCTGGGTCGCCGGTTACGTGGTCCGCGACCCCGCCCGGGTGCCCAGCAGCTGGCGCTCGCAGCGCACGCTCGACGACTCGCTGCGCGACCAGGGCGTCGTCGGCATCTCCGGGGTCGACACCCGTGCGCTGACGCGCCACCTGCGCGAGCGCGGAGCCATGCGGGTCGGGATCTCCACCACCGAGACCGACCCGGCCGCGCTGCTGCGGCGGGTGCAGGAGTCCGCCGAGATGCGCGGCTCCAACCTCAGCGAGGCGGTGTCCACGCAGGAGGCGTACGTCGTGCCCGCCGTCGGTGAGAAGCGCTTCACCGTGGCGGCCGTCGACCTCGGCATCAAGGCCAACACCCCGCGGATGATGAGCCAGCAGGGCATGGAGGTGCACGTCCTGCCCGCGACCGCCACGGTCGAGGAGGTGCTCGCCACCGGTGCCGACGGCCTGTTCTTCTCCAACGGTCCCGGCGACCCGGCCGCCACGACCGCCCAGGTCGAGCTGCTGCAGGCCGCGCTGGAGCGCGGGCTGCCCTACTTCGGCATCTGCTTCGGCAACCAGCTCTTCGGCCGCGCACTCGGCTTCGGCACCTACAAGCTGACCTACGGCCACCGCGGCATCAACCAGCCGGTGATGGACCGCACCACCGGCAAGGTCGAGGTCACCGCGCACAACCACGGCTTCGCGGTCGACGCCCCGCTCGAGGGCAGCACCACCACGCCGTACGGCGAGGCGACGGTGAGCCACGTCTGCCTCAACGACGACGTGGTCGAGGGGCTCGAGCTGCGCTCGCCGGACGGCGCGCTGCTGAGCTTCTCGGTGCAGTACCACCCCGAGGCGGCGGCCGGGCCGCACGACGCGGCGTACCTCTTCGAACGGTTCGCCCAGCTCATGACCGAGCGGAAGGAGGCCTGACGTGCCGAAGCGTGACGACATCAAGAGCGTGATGGTCATCGGCTCCGGGCCGATCATCATCGGCCAGGCCTGCGAGTTCGACTACTCCGGCACCCAGGCGTGCCGGGTGCTCAAGGAGGAGGGCCTGCGGGTCGTCCTGGTCAACTCCAACCCGGCCACGATCATGACCGACCCCGAGTTCGCCGACGCGACGTACGTCGAGCCGATCACCCCCGAGTACGTCGAGAAGGTCATCGCCCAGGAGCGCCCCGACGCGCTGCTGGCGACCCTCGGCGGCCAGACCGCGCTCAACTGCGCGATGGGTCTGGCCGAGCAGGGCGTGCTGGAGAAGTACGGCGTCGAGCTGATCGGCGCGAGCATCGAGGCCATCGACCGCGGCGAGAACCGCGAGGTCTTCAAGAAGATCGTCGCCGAGCTCGGCGGCGAGAGCGCCCGCTCGGTCATCTGCCACTCCATGGACGACCTGCTCGCGGCCGCCGACGACCTCGGCTACCCGATGGTCGTCCGCCCGTCCTTCACCATGGGCGGCACCGGCTCGGGCATGGCCTACGACGAGAAGGACCTGCGCCGCATCGGCGGCGCCGGCCTCGCGGCCAGCCCGACCACCGAGGTGCTCCTCGAGGAGTCGATCCTCGGCTGGAAGGAGTACGAGCTCGAGGTCATGCGCGACACCGCGGACAACGTGGTGATCGTCTGCTCGATCGAGAACCTCGACCCGATGGGCGTGCACACCGGTGACTCGATCACCGTCGCGCCGGCGATGACCCTCACCGACCGCGAGTACCAGGCGATGCGCGACCTGGCCATCGGCATCATCCGCTCGGTCGGCGTCGACACCGGCGGCTGCAACATCCAGTACGCCGTCAACCCCGAGGACGGTCGCCTGATCGTCATCGAGATGAACCCCCGCGTCTCGCGCTCCAGCGCGCTGGCATCGAAGGCCACCGGCTTCCCGATCGCCAAGATCGCCGCCAAGGTCGCCATCGGCTACACGCTCGACGAGATCCGCAACGACATCACCCGCGAGACCCCGGCGTCCTTCGAGCCCACGCTCGACTACGTCGTGGTCAAGGTGCCCCGGTTCGCCTTCGAGAAGTTCCCCGGCGCCGACACCACGCTGACCACCCACATGAAGAGCGTCGGCGAGGCGATGGCCATCGGCCGCAACTTCACCGAGGCGCTGCAGAAGGCGCTGCGGTCCCTGGAGAGCAAGGGCGCGACCTTCGACTTCGCGGCCCCGGTCGGCGACCCGGCCGCGCTGCTGGAGCAGTCCCGCACGCCGACCGACGGCCGGCTGCGGACCGTGATGGACGCGATCCGCGCGGGCGCGACGCCCGAGCAGGTCTTCGACGCCACCGCGATCGACCCGTGGTTCGTCGACCAGCTGTTCCTCATCAAGGAGGTCGCCGACGAGGTGGCCGCCGCTCGCGAGCTCGACCTCCCGACCCTGCGCCTGGCCAAGCGGCACGGCTTCTCCGACGCCCAGGTCGCGGCGATCCGCGGGATGCGCGAGGACGTCGTCCGCGGCGTGCGCCAGGCCCTCGGGCTCCGACCGGTCTACAAGACCGTGGACACGTGCGCGGCCGAGTTCGCCGCCACGACGCCCTACCACTACTCCTCCTACGACGAGGAGACCGAGGTGGAGCCGCGCGAGCGCGAGGCGGTCATCATCCTGGGCAGCGGCCCCAACCGGATCGGTCAGGGCATCGAGTTCGACTACTCGTGCGTGCACGCCTCGCTGGCGCTCAGCGACGCCGGCTACGACACGATCATGGTCAACTGCAACCCCGAGACGGTCTCCACCGACTACGACACCTCGGACCGGCTCTACTTCGAGCCGCTCACGCTGGAGGACGTGCTGGAGATCGTGCACGCCGAGCAGCAGGCCGGCCCGATCGCCGGCGTCATCTGCCAGCTCGGTGGGCAGACGCCGCTCGGGCTCGCGCAGGGCCTCGCGGACGCGGGGGTCAAGATCGTCGGCACCACTCCCGAGGCGATCCACCTCGCCGAGGAGCGCGGCGCCTTCGGCCGCGTGCTGGCCGAGGCCGGCCTGCCCGCCCCCAAGCACGGCATGGCCGTCACCTTCGAGGACGCCAAGCGCATCGCCGACGACATCGGCTACCCCGTGCTGGTGCGACCGTCGTACGTCCTGGGCGGTCGCGGCATGGAGATCGTCTACGACGACGGCCGCCTGCGGTCCTACATCGAGGCCGCCACCGAGATCAGCGACGAGCACCCGGTGCTGGTCGACCGGTTCATCGACGACGCGGTCGAGATCGACGTCGACGCGCTGTACGACGGCCACGAGCTGTTCCTCGGCGGCGTGATGGAGCACATCGAGGAGGCCGGCATCCACAGCGGCGACTCCTCGTGCGCGCTGCCGCCGATCACGCTGGGGGCCACCGAGGTCGACCGCATCCGGGTCGCCACCGAGGCGATCGCCCGGGGCGTCGGGGTCCGCGGCCTGATCAACATCCAGTTCGCCCTCAGCTCCGACGTGCTCTACGTCCTGGAGGCCAACCCGCGGGCCAGCCGGACCGTGCCGTTCGTCTCCAAGGCGACGGCGACGCCGCTGGCCAAGGCGGCCGCCCGGGTGATGCTCGGCGAGACCATCGCCGACCTGCGCGCGTCGGACCTGCTGCCCGAGGTCGACGGCGGGCACCTGCCCGCCGACGCCCCGATCGCGGTCAAGGAGGCGGTGATGCCCTTCAACCGCTTCAAGACCATCGAGGGCCGCAACGTCGACACCGTGCTCGGCCCGGAGATGAAGTCGACCGGCGAGGTGATGGGCTTCGACGCCGACTTCGGCACCGCGTTCGCCAAGGCGCAGGCCGCGGCCTACGGCTCGCTGCCGACGACCGGACGGATCTTCGTGTCGGTGGCCAACCGCGACAAGCGCAACATGGTCTTCCCGATCAAGGTGCTGGCCGAGCGCGGCTTCGAGATCCTGGCCACCCAGGGCACCGCCGAGGTGCTGCGCCGCAACGGGGTGACCACCACCGTCGTGCGCAAGCACCACGAGGGGGAGGGCCCGCACGGCGAGAAGACGACCGTCCAGCTGATCAACGACGGCGACATCGACCTCGTCATCAACACGCCCTACTCGACCGGCGGCTCCGCCCGCCTCGACGGCTACGAGATCCGCACGGCCGCCGTGCTGGCGGACATCCCCTGCATCACCACCGTCCAGGGGCTCGGCGCCGCGGTGCAGGGCATCGAGGCCATGACCGCCGGCGAGATCGGCGTGCGCAGCCTGCAGGACTGGCAGCGGGGGAGGACCGCTCGCTGATGGGTCGCCCCTACCGCCTGCTCTTCGACCACCTGCTGACCCGGGCCGACCCGGAGCGCGCGCACCACGCCGCGTTCCGGGCGATCCGGGCGGCCGGCCCGGTCGCGCGGCGGCTGCCCGCGCCGGCCGGCAAGCCGGTCGAGGCGATGGGGCTGACGTTCCCGCACCGGGTCGGCCTCGCGGCCGGGTTCGACAAGAACGGCGTCGGCATCGACGCCCTGGGTGCGCTGGGGTTCGGGCACGTCGAGATCGGCACGGTGACCGGCGAGCCGCAGCCCGGCAACCCGCGTCCACGGCTGTTCCGGCTCCCGCAGGACCGGGCGGTCGTCAACCGGATGGGCTTCAACAACGACGGCGCGGAGGCGGTGGCCCTGCGTCTCGCGCGCCGCGGCCGGCCCGAGGGCGCGCCCGTCCTGGGCATCAACATCGGCAAGACCAAGGTGGTCCCGCCCGAGCGCGCGATCGCCGACTACGAGAAGTCCACAGGACTGCTCGCGCCGCACGCGGACTACCTCGTGGTCAACGTCAGCTCGCCCAACACCCCGGGCCTGCGCGACCTCCAGGCCGTGGCGGTCCTCGAGCCCCTGCTGACCGCCGTACGCCGGCGCGCCGACCAGGTCCGCCCCGACGACCGGGTGCCGCTGCTGGTCAAGATCGCGCCCGACCTCAGCGACGCGGACGTGCTCGCGGTGGCCGACCTCGCGGTGGCGATCGGGCTGGACGGCGTCATCGCCACCAACACGACCATCACCCGTGACGGGCTCCGCACCGACCCCGCCACCGTCGAGGCGATCGGCGCCGGCGGCCTCAGCGGCGCCCCGCTGCGCGAGCGCGCCACCGCCGTGCTGCGGATGGTGCGCGAGCGCGTCGGGGACGACCTCACCCTCGTCGGGGTCGGCGGCATCACCACCCCGCAGGACGCGCGCGAGCGGATCGAGGCCGGCGCGGACCTCGTGCAGGGCTACACCGCGTTCGTCTACGAGGGTGCGCTGTGGCCGCGGACCCTGGTCGCGGGGCTCCCCTCCGCATGACGCGCACGACCCCGGTGCACGTCGTCGGCGAGGTGCTCGCGACCAAGCGGGCCGGCGCCTACCGGCACCTGACCATCGCCGCGCCCGGCGTCCCCGAGCGCTTCCGGGCGGGCAACTTCGTCGCCATCAGCGTCGGCGACGGCCGCCTCGCCCGCCGTCCGCTGTGGATCCACCGGGTCAAGGAGACGGGGGCCTACGGACCCACCCTCGACGTCGTCGTCGAGCCGCGGGGTCCCGGCAGCACCTGGCTGGCCGAGCTGCCGGTCGGGGCCCACGTGCCCGTCACCGGTCCCCTCGGCCGGCCGTTCGCGCTGCCCCGCGAGCCGGTGTCCTGCGTGCTGGTCGGCGAGGGGTACGCCGCGGCGCCGCTGTTCCCCCTCGCCGCGCGGCTGCGCGAGCGCGGCTGCCCGGTCAGCCTCGTCCTCGCCGCCGACGACGAGGCGCACCTGCTCTCCGCGCTGGAGGCCCGCCGCAGCGCCCGCTCGGTCAGCGTCGTCACCCGCGACGGCTCGGTGGGCGTGCGCGGTGACGTCGCCGCCCAGGTCGACGCCGTGCTCGAGCGGGCGGACGCCGACGTCGTCTACGCCGCCGGCACCACGGCCACCCTCGCGGCGGTGGCCGTAGCCGCCGAGCGACGGGGCGCCTGGAGCCAGGTCGCGCTGGAGACCCCGATGGCCTGCGGCACCGGCCTGTGCCAGGGCTGCCCCGTGCCGGTGGTCGCCGAGGACGGCGTGACGCGTCGGGTCCGCGCCTGCGTCGACGGGCCGGTCATCCGTGGCGACCGCGTCCACTGGGACGGGCTCGGATGAGGCGGGGCACGGTGATGGTCGCCAGCGGCTGCGGCGGCACCGGCCGCGAGCTGGCGCCGTACGTCGACCTCGACGGCCTCGACCTCGTCACCCGCTCCATCACCCTCGACGCGCGGGCCGGCGGTGCGGCCCCCCGGGTCGCCGAGACCCCGAGCGGGCTGGTGCACGCGGTGGGGCACCAGAACCCCGGCCTCGAGCACTTCCTCGCCACCGAGCTGCCCTGGCTGGTGCGCGCCGGCGTGCGCGTGCACGTGTCGGTCGTCGGGGCGTCCATCGGCGAGTACGCCGAGCTGGCCCGGCGGCTCAGCCGCGCCCCGGGCGTGGCCGGCCTCGAGATCAACCTCGGGTCGCCCGACCAGGCCGGCGAGGACCTCTTCGAGGTGCGCGAGCCCTACCACGCGGCCAGCGTCGTCGCCGCGGTCCGTCGCGAGTTCCCCGCCGACCGGCCGGTGCTGGCCAAGCTGCGCCCCGACCTGTCGCGCGCCGTCGAGGGCGCCCGGGCCGTCCACGACGCCGGCGCGAGCGGCGTGGTCCTCGGCGACGCCGTCCCCGCGGCCATGCCCGACGGCCGTCCCGGCGGGCTCTGCGGGCCCGCGATCACCCCCGTGGCCCTGCGCTGCGTGCGCGAGGTCACCGCGCTGCTCCCCGACGTCGAGGTCGTCGGCGCGGGTGGCGTCGACGGACCCGCGACGGCCCGGGCCTTTCTGGCAGCCGGCGCCGTCGGCGTCCAGGTGGGCGCCGCTCTGCTGCACGACCCCACGACCGTGGCGCGCGTGCGCGCCGCCCTGGCCGACGACCTGGCCGACGACCTGGCCGACGACCTGGCCGGGGGACCGGACGACCCCGAGAGGACCCTGTGATGACCGACCACTTCGGCGCCCGCCTGCACGCCGCCATGGAGGAGCGTGGCCGCTTCTGCGTGGGCATCGACCCGCACGCGTCGCTGCTCCGCGACTGGGGGCTGGACGACGACGTGGCCGGCCTGGAGCGCTTCGCCCGCACCGTCGTGGACGCGGTCGCGCCCGAGGTCTCGGTGGTCAAGCCGCAGAGCGCGTTCTTCGAGCGCTTCGGCAGCCGGGGTGTCGCGGTGCTGGAGCGGGTGATCGCCGACTCGCGGGCCGCGGGCGCGCTGGTGCTGCTCGACGTCAAGCGTGGCGACATCGGGTCCACCAGCCAGGCCTACGCCGACGCCTACCTCGACCCTGCGTCGCCGCTGGCCTCCGACGCCATCACCGTCAGCCCCTACCTCGGCTTCGGCTCCCTCGACCCCATGGTCGAGACCGCCCGTCGGCACGGAGCCGGCCTCTTCGTGCTCGCCCTGACCTCCAACAAGGAGGGCCCCGAGGTCCAGCACGCCCGGACCGGCGAGGGCACGGTGGCGGGCAGCGTCCTGGCCCACCTGCGCTCGCGCAACGACGGGCTCACGCCGCTCGGCGACCTCGGCGCGGTGATCGGCGCGACCATCGGCGACAGCGCCGAGGACCTGGACTTCAACGGTCCCGTCCTGGCACCCGGCTTCGGCGCCCAGGGCGGCACGGTGGCCGACCTGCGCCGCATCTTCGGGCCCGTGGCCCGCCGCGTGCTGCCGAGCTCGTCGCGCGAGGTGCTGGCGTCCGGCCCCGACCCCGTGGCCCTGCGGGACGCGGCCCGCCGGGGCAACGAGGCGGTCGCCGCGCTGGGCGACGCGTGAGGACGCTGCTCCTGGCGGCCGCTCCCGCGCTGGCCCTCGTGCTGGCGATCGGGTGCGCGAGCGACCAGGAGACCTACTGCGAGGCCGTCGAGGAGCACCGGGCCGAGCTCAGCGACATCGCCGCGAGCGGGGAGCCCGGGGCGGTGCTGGGGGCGCTCGACGCCTACCGCGACCTGCGGGACGAGGCGCCCCGGGACATCGGCGACGAGTGGACCCAGGTGGTCACCCGGCTCGAGGGGCTCCAGGACGCCCTGGACGACGCCGGCGTCGACCCCGGGTCGTACGACCCGCGCGTCACGCCCGACGAGCTGGCGGCCGAGGACCGGAAGGCGATCGAGGCCGCCGCGCGGGCCCTCGGGGAGGCGCGGACCGTGGAGGCGATGGCCGGGATCGAGCAGCAGGCCCTCGACGTGTGCGGGACGCCGCTCAGCCAGTAGGGGCCGCATTGCAGGGCGTCCGTCGGACTGACTAGATTGACCGCGTTGCCCTCGCCCCAGAGCCAGAAGGACCCGTTTCGTGGCCTTGCCCCCCCTCACGCCCGAGCAGCGCCAGGCGGCCCTCGACAAGGCCGCCGCATCCCGACGGGAGCGCGCCGAGGTCAAGAACCGCCTCAAGAACTCGGGTGCCTCGATCATGGACGTCGTCCACGAGGGGCAGGACAACGAGGTCATCGGCAAGATGCGCGTCGTCGACCTGCTGCAGTCGATGCCCGGGCTCGGCAAGGTCCGTGCCCGCCAGGTGATGGAGCGGCTCGGCATCGCCGAGAGCCGCCGCGTGCGGGGTCTGGGCATCAAGCAGGTCGCCGCGCTCCAGCGTGAGTTCGGCCCCCGCGAGGAGTCTTGAGCGAGCCCCGCAGGTCCCGCCTGATCGTGCTCGCCGGCCCCACCGCCGTCGGCAAGGGCACCGTCGCCGCCGAGGTCCGCCGCCACCACCCCGAGGTCTGGCTCTCGGTCTCCGCCACGACGCGTGACCCGCGCCCGGGCGAGGAGAACGGCGTCCACTACTGGTTCGTCTCCGACGACGACTTCGACGCGATGATCGAGCGCGGCGACCTCCTGGAGTGGGCCACGGTCCACGGGACGCACCGCTACGGGACCCCGCGGGGCCCCGTCGAGCTCGCCCTCGCGTCGGGGCACCCGGCGATGCTCGAGATCGACCTGCAGGGTGCCCGCCAGGTGCGCCGGACGATGCCCGAGGCGTTGTTCGTCTTCCTCAAGCCGCCCTCGTGGGAGGAGCTCGTACGCCGCCTGGTCGGCCGCGGCACCGAGACCGCGGCGCAGCGCGAGCGCCGGCTCGCGACCGCGCGCGAGGAGCTGGCCGCCGAGTCGGAGTTCGACGTCACCGTGGTCAACCACGAAGTTCACGCTGCCGCCGACGAGTTGGTAGCCTTGATGACGTTCGACCAAGCGTCGGCCCCTGCCCGGGGCGAGACGACCACCGACTGACTTCTGTGAGGCCTTCCGCGTGTCTGCCCCCAACATCGCCGCCGAGGGCGTGACCAACCCCTCGATCGACGACCTGCTCACCAAGACCGACAGCAAGTACAAGCTGGTCCTCTACAGCGCCAAGCGCGCCCGGCAGATCAACGCCTACTACTCCCAGCTCGGCGAGGGCCTGCTGGAGTACGTCGGCCCGCTCGTCGACACCGTCGTCCAGGAGAAGCCGCTCTCCATCGCGCTGCGCGAGATCAACGACGACCTCCTCACCTGCGAGGACGTCGACCCCGCCGAGCTCGCCGCCGAGGAGGCTGCCGCCGCGGCCGCGCGCGCCGAGGCGTCGACCTTCACGGAGTGACGTGACCTCCCAGGACCCTTCCGTCCACGACGTGGCCGTTTCCCGCACCGGGGAGCGGCCACGTGTCGTACTCGGGGTCAGTGGCGGCATCGCGGCCTACAAGGCCTGCGAGCTGCTGCGTCGGCTCACCGAGTCGGGCCACGACGTGACCGTGGTGCCCACCGCGTCGGCGCTGGAGTTCGTCGGTGCCCCGACGTGGGCCGCGCTGTCGGGCAAGCCGGTCGCCACCGACGTGTGGACCGACGTCCACGAGGTGCCGCACGTGCGCATCGGGCAGTCCGCCGACCTCGTGGTGGTCGCGCCGGCCACGGCCGACCTGCTCGCCAAGGCCGCCCACGGGCTGGCCGACGACCTGCTCACCAACACCCTGCTGACCGCCCGCTGCCCGGTGGTGCTCGCGCCCGCGATGCACACCGAGATGTGGGAGCACCCGGCCACCGCCGCCAACGTCGAGACCCTGTGCGGTCGCGGCGTGGTGGTCGTCGAGCCGGCTGAGGGCCGGCTGACCGGCAAGGACACCGGCAAGGGCCGGCTCCCCGAGCCGGCCGAGATCTTCGAGCTGGCCATGGAGGTGCTGGCCCGCGGGGTCGCCGTCCCCGACCTGGCCGGTCGGCGGGTCGTGGTGAGCGCGGGCGGCACCCGGGAGTACCTCGACCCGGTCCGCTTCCTCGGCAACCGCTCCTCGGGCCTGCAGGGCTACGCCCTGGCCCGTGCGGCCGCTGCCCGCGGGGCCGAGGTGACGCTGGTCAGCGCCAACGTCACGCTGCCGGACCCGGCCGGGGTCAAGGTCGTGCGCGTGGAGACCACGGCGCAGCTGCGCGACGAGGTCGTGCTGGCGGCCGGCTCGGCCGACGCGGTGGTGATGGCCGCGGCGCCCGCCGACTTCCGGCCCACCACGGTCAGCGAGGCCAAGATCAAGAAGGCCGACGACGGCTCCGCGCCGGCGATCGAGCTCGAGCAGAACCCCGACATCCTCAAGGAGATCTCCCACGACCGGCAGCGGCCGGGGGCGGTGGTGGTCGGGTTCGCCGCCGAGACCGGCGACGACACCGGCGACGTCCTCGACCTCGCGCGCGCCAAGCTGGCGCGCAAGGGGTGCGACCTCCTCGTGGTCAACGACGTCAGCGGGGGAGCGGTGTTCGGCAGCCCCGACAACGAGGCGGTCATCCTGGCCGCCGACGGCGCGGCCGTGGAGGTCCCCCACGGCACGAAGGGCGCGCTGGCGCACGTGGTCTGGGACCAGGTCGTCGCGCGATTCGCCCGCTGAGACGCGCATCTTGCATAGTGGCCCCCCGATATCGTGGGTCTCACCACCTCGACAGGAGCACAGACTGTGGCTGGACGCCTCTTCACCTCCGAGTCCGTGACCGAGGGTCACCCGGACAAGATCGCTGACCGCATCAGCGACACCGTCCTGGACTACCTCATGGAGCACGACTCCGACCGCGAGAACCTCCGGGTCGCGGTCGAGACCCTGCTGACCACCGGGCTGGTCGTCGTCGCCGGGGAGGTCCGCACCCACGCCTACGCGCCGGTCGCCGACCTCGTCCGCAAGGCGATCCTCGACATCGGCTACGACTCCTCCGACAAGGGCTTCGACGGCACCACCTGCGGCGTCCAGGTCGCCATCGGCGCCCAGTCGAGCGACATCGCCGCGGGCGTCGACAGCGGCCACGAGTCCCGCGTGGGGGCCTCCGAGGACGACCTCGACAAGCGCGGCGCCGGCGACCAGGGCCTGATGTTCGGCTACGCCTGCGACGACACCCCCGAGCTGATGCCGCTGCCGATCATGATCGCCCAGCGGCTCGCGCAGCGGCTGACCGAGGTCCGCAAGGACGGCACGCTCGCCTACCTGCGGCCCGACGGCAAGACCCAGGTCACCATCGAGTACGACGCGCAGGACCGCCCGGTCCGCATCGACACCGTGGTGCTCTCCACCCAGCACTCCGAGGACGTCGACCACGCCACGCTCGAGGCCGACATCAAGAAGCACGTCATCGACGCGGTGCTCGCCACCTTCGACATCCCCTCCGAGGGCTACCGGCTGCTGGTCAACCCCACCGGCAAGTTCGTCGTCGGCGGGCCGATGGGCGACGCCGGCCTGACCGGCCGCAAGATCATCGTCGACACCTACGGCGGCATGGCCCGCCACGGGGGCGGCGCGTTCTCCGGCAAGGACCCCTCGAAGGTCGACCGCTCCGCGGCGTACGCCATGCGCTGGGTGGCCAAGAACGTCGTCGCCGCGGGTCTCGCCCGGCGCTGCGAGGCGCAGGTGGCCTACGCGATCGGCAAGGCCGCGCCGGTGGGTGTGTTCATCCAGACCTTCGGCACCGGTGTGGTCTCCGACGAGGCGATCCAGGCGGCCGTGCTCGAGGTCTTCGACCTGCGTCCGGCCGCCATCATCCGCGACCTCGACCTGCTGCGGCCGATCTACGCCCAGACGTCGGCCTACGGCCACTTCGGCCGCGAGCTCCCCGACTTCACCTGGGAGCACACCGACCGCGCCGAGAAGCTCCGGGCCGCCGCCGGCGCCTGAGCGCCGCTGCAGGAATCACCGCTTCAGCGGTGACTCTGGCGCTTGCTGGCCGATGCAACGGCCAGCAACCGTCGGGATCGGCCAGCAAGTGCGGGACCGGTGGGACCGTCGGTGGCGCTGTCGGTCCGCATTGGTTGAATGCCGACCATGACCAACCACGAGGCCGGGCCAGCAGAGATGCTGCCCGGCCTCCGTGCGTCGGTGGCCGACGGCAAGGCGCGGGCGGCGGCGACCCGGGCGCGCAAGGCGGCCGAGTTCGAGCCGGCCGCGGTCGACCCGGTCGCGCGCGTCCTCGTCGACGTGCCGCTGGCCCACCTCGACCGCACCTTCGACTACGCCGTGCCGGTCGCGCACGCCGAGGCGGCCGTTCCGGGTGCGCGGGTCAAGGTCCGCTTCGCGGGCCAGGACGTCGACGGGTACGTCGTCGAGCGCGCCGCCACCAGCGACCACCCCGGCCGTCTCCAGCCGCTGCGCCGGGTGGTGAGTCCCGAGCCGGTCCTGAGCCCCGTCGTCGCCGACCTGACGGCCGCCGTCGCGGCGAGGTACGCCGGCGCCCGCGCCGACGTGCTGCGGCTCGCCGTGCCTCCCCGGCACGCCAAGGTCGAGGCCGAGGCCTGGGAGGTGCCGCCGGCGCACCCGGTGCCGGCCTCCGCGGACCGGTGGCGGCACGTCACGCACGGTGAGGCGTTCCTGCGGCACCTGACCGACGGGTCGGCGCCCCGCGCCGTCTGGTCGGCGGCTCCCGGCGACGACTGGCCGGGCATGGTCGCGGCCGCGGTGGCCGCCGCCCGGGCGGGCGACCGGGGCGCGATCGTCTGCGTGCCCGACCAGCGTGACGTCGAGCGGGTCTCCGCCGCGCTCGAGGGCTTGCTCGGACCCGACCAGCACGCCGTCCTGACCGCCGACCTGGGTCCTTCAGCGCGCTACCGGGCGTTCCTGTCGGTCTCCCGCGGGGCCCGCAAGGTCGTCGTCGGCACCCGGTCGGCGGCCTTCGCCCCCGTCCGCGACCTGGGGCTGGTGGTGATCTGGGACGACGGCGACGACCTGCATGCCGAGCCGAGGGCGCCCTACCCCCATGTTTGCGAGGTGCTGGGGATCCGGGCCGAGGCCGAGGGGACCGCGATGCTCCTCGGCGGCTTCGCCAGGTCGACCGAGGCCGCCCTGCTGCTGCGGTCCGGGTGGGCGCGCGAGCTCGTCCCGTCGCGCGCGGTGGTCCGCGAGCGGGTGCGCACCGAGGTCGCGCCCGCCGAGGACCGGGCCGTCGGCTCCCGGCTGCCGCGGCCGGCGTTCGAGGCGATCCGGAGCGGGCTGGCCGTCGGCCCGGTGCTCGTCCAGACACCCCGCGCCGGCTACGCCCCAGCGCTGGCCTGCGAGCGGTGCCGCACCCCCGCCCGGTGCGGACGCTGCGCCGGCCCTCTCGTCCTCCGCGGACCGACCGTCCCGCCGACCTGCCGCTGGTGCGGCACGGCCGACGAGCGGTGGGCCTGCCGCGAGTGCGGCCACCGCGGCCTCCGCGCACCGGTGCGGGGCGAGGCGCGCACCGCGGAGGAGCTCGGCCGCACCTTCCCCGGCACCACCGTGCGCAGCTCGAGTGGCGACCGGGTGCTGGCCCGGGTGGGGGAGCGGCCCGACCTCGTGGTCGCGACCGTGGGCGCCGAGCCGGTCGCGGAGACCGGCTACGCCGCGGTCGTCCTGCTCGACACGTGGCTGACGCTGGCCCGCGACGACATGCGGGTCCAGGAGGAGGCCCTGCGCCGCTGGCTCGGCGCCGCGGGCCTGGTCCGTCCCGGCGGGCACGTCGTCGCCGTGGGGGACCCCGCGCACCCGGCGCTCCAGGCGCTGGTGAGGTGGGACCCGGCGGGGTTCGCCGAGCGCGAGCTCGTCGAGCGGGGGGAGGCACACCTGCCGCCGACGGCACGGATCGCCACCATCACCGGCGACCCGGGCGCCCTCGACGACGCGGTGACCCTCCTCGACCTGCCCGAGCCGGCCGAGGTGCTCGGCCCGGTCCCGGTGGCCGAGGACGAGCAGCGCGTGGTCGTGCGGGTGCCCCTGACCCAGGGCGGCGCCCTGTCCCGCGCCCTCGGCGAGCTCCAGCGCGTCCGCTCGGCCCGCAAGCTCGACGCCGTCCGCATCCAGGTGGACCCGCCGACCATCTGAGCCCTCCCTAGACTGGGCGCGCATCCGAGACCGAGGAGTCCCAGCAGTCCATGGCAGTCCAGCCCATCCGCCTCTTCGGCGACCCGATCCTGCGCCGACGCGCGATCGAGGTCGACGACTTCGACAAGGAGGTCCGCCAGCTCGTCACGGACCTCACCGACACCATGCTGGCCGCCCCGGGAGCCGGGCTGGCCGCTCCGCAGATCGGCGTCGGCCTGCGGGTCTTCACGTGGAACGTCGAGGGCGAGGTCGGCCACCTGGTCAACCCGTCCCTCGAGCTGAGCGACGAGACCCAGGACGGTGCCGAGGGGTGCCTGTCCCTGCCCGAGCTGACCTACGACTGCCTGCGCGCCCTCTCCGTGGTGGCGACCGGCTTCGACATGTACGGCGAGCCGGTGCGCATCGAGGCGTCGGAGTACCTCGCGCGCGCCATGCAGCACGAGACCGACCACCTCGACGGCATCCTCTTCATCGACAAGCTCGACACGGCCGCCCGCAAGGCGGCGATGAAGGAGATCCGCGAGTCCGAGTGGTTCGGCCTCGAGCGACCCGTCGTCCGGGTGAGCCCGCACAGCACCGGCGGGCTGGGCTTCTGATGCGCGTCGTCTTCGCCGGCACCCCCGAGGTCGCCGTGCCGGCCCTCGACGCCCTGCACACCTCCTCCCACGAGGTCGTGGGCGTCGTCACCCGGCCCGACGCGCCCGCGGGCCGCGGACGCCGGCTGGTCGCCAGTCCCGTGGCGCTGCGTGCCGAGGAGCTCGGCCTGCCGGTCCTCAAGCCCGAGCACCCGCGGGACGCCGACTTCCAGGACGCCCTGCGAGCGCTGGAGCCCGACGCCTGCCCCGTGGTGGCCTACGGGGCCCTGCTGCCGCAGTCCGCCCTGGACATCCCGCCGCACGGGTGGATCAACCTGCACTTCTCGGTCCTGCCCGCGTGGCGCGGCGCCGCGCCGGTGCAGCACTCGATCTGGGCGGGCGACGAGGTCACCGGCGCCACGACGTTCCGGATCGTCAAGGAGCTCGACGCCGGGCCGACGTACGGCGTCATGACCGAGCGGATCCGGCCCACCGACACCGCCGGCGACCTCCTCGCGCGGCTCGCGGAGGGTGGCGCGACCCTGCTGGTGCGCACCCTCGACGGGATCGAGGACGGCTCGTTGGAGGCCCGGGAGCAGCCCGCCGACGGCGTCAGCCTCGCCCCCAAGATCCTCGTCGAGGACGCGCGCGTCGACTGGGCCGAGCCTGCGATCGGCGTGGACCGGCGGATCCGGGCGTGCACGCCCGGCCCGGGCGCGTGGACCACCTGGGACGGCGAGCGGTTCAAGGTGGGACCGGTGACCGTCGCCGCCGGACGCGACCGCCTGGAGCCCGGGGTCCTCGAGGTCACCAAGAACGCGGTGTACGTCGGCACCGCCAGCGACCCCGTCGAGCTCGGCGAGGTCAAGGCGTTCGGCAAGAAGCAGATGCGCGCGGCCGACTGGGCCCGCGGGGTGACCGTGCCGGAGGGCGCGCGGCTGGTGTGACCCACACCCAGGGGTGGGGTGTGTCACATTTCAACGATCCGGCCGCTAGCCTTCGCGTCACGTCCATCGTCTCGGAGGTTCACCCGTGGCTGTTCTCGAAGTCCTCGATCGTCGCCACACGGTGGCACCGCACTCCTACAACCGCTGGCTGATCCCGCCGGCCGCCCTGGCCGTGCACCTGTGCATCGGCCAGGCCTACGCCACCAGCGTCTACAAGAACTCGCTCATCGAGCACTTCGACGCCTCGCAGACCGCGATCGGCTTCGTGTTCTCCATCGCCATCGTGATGCTCGGCCTCAGCGCCGCGGTCTTCGGCACCTGGGTGGACAAGGTCGGCCCCCGCAAGGCGATGTTCACCGCGGCCTGCTGCTGGAGCGCCGGATTCCTGGTCGGCTCGCTCGGCATCGCGACCGGCCAGCTGTGGCTGCTCTACCTCGGCTACGGCGTGATCGGTGGCGTCGGCCTGGGCATCGGCTACATCTCGCCGGTCTCGACGCTGATCAAGTGGTTCCCCGACCGTCCGGGCCTGGCCACCGGCATGGCCATCATGGGCTTCGGCGGCGGCGCGATGGTCGCGGCCCCGCTGTCGCGCCAGCTGCTCTCGTTCTACGACCCGGCCTACGACCCCAGCGACGCGGGCTCGCTCGCTGACGGTCATGCGCTGACGTTCCTCTTCGTCACCCTGGGCATCGTCTACTTCGCGATCATGATGCTCGGCGTCGCCAACATCCGCGTCCCCGCGCCGGGCTGGCGGCCCGACGGGTTCGAGCCCTCCGAGGTCGCGAGCAAGTCGCTGGTGACCGAGAACGACGTGTCCGCCGCCAACGCCCTCCGCACCCCGCAGTTCTGGCTGCTGTGGACGGTGCTGTTCTGCAACGTCACCGCGGGCATCGGCATCCTCGAGCAGGCCAGCCCGATGATCCAGGACTTCTTCCGCGAGGGTGGCGAGTCCAGCGTGACCGTCGCGGCCGCGGGCGGCTTCGTCGGCCTGCTGTCGCTGTTCAACATGGCCGGCCGCTTCGTGTGGTCCAGCACGTCGGACTACATCGGGCGCAAGCCGATCTACATGGTCTACCTCGGCGTGGGCATCGTCCTGTACGTCGCACTGGCGCTCGTCGGCTCGACGTCCACCGCGATCTTCGTGCTGCTCGCCGCGATCATCATCTCCTTCTACGGCGGCGGCTTCGCCACCGTCCCGGCGTACCTCCGCGACCTCTTCGGCGTCTTCCAGGTCGGCGCCATCCACGGCCGGCTGCTCACCGCCTGGTCCGCGGCCGGCGTCGCCGGGCCCCTCATCATCAACGGCTTCCTGGACTCCGCCGGCGGCGCGGGAACGCTGACGGCCGACTCCTACCGGCCGGCGCTGTTCACCATGGTGGCGATCCTGGGCGTCGGCTTCGTCGCCAACCTCCTGGTCCGGCCGGTCGCGGCGAAGTTCCACGAGGACACCTCGGCGCACAAGGCGCAGGCCGAGGCCGACCGGGAGGCGGGGCTCGCCGCGGAGGAGTCGGTCGGCTCGGGTGGCACGAGCACCGCCCGCCTCGTCCTGTCGTGGGCCGTGGTGAGCATCCTGCTCGCCTACGGCGTCTTCCAGACGGTCAGCACCGCCCTCAAGCTCTTCTCCTGACCCTCCTCGCGGACTTGCGGCGGCCGGGTCGTCGTGACGTAGGTTCGTGCGCCATGACCTCCCCCCTGGTTGTCCGTACCCGTCCCCGGCGCGCCCGCGTCGCCGCGCTCGCCGCGGCCGTCCTGGCGTCGGTCACCGCGCCGGTGCTCGTCTCCTCGACCGCGTCGGCGGACCACGGAGGCGCCGAGCCCGGCCCGGTGCACGCGGGCAACACCTACGGCTGGTGGCACAAGGGCATCGCGTGGCGCGAGGAGTTCGAGAAGCCCTACTCCGGCCCCACCGGCCCGCAGTGGCAGGCCTCGGGCAACGGCGAGGTCGTGCACCAGAACGGCATGCTGACCCTCAACACCACGACCCGCGGCGACCTCAGCGCCAAGCTCGGCTTCGAGGGCGCCACGGTCGGACGCTGGGAGACCCGGCTGCGCAGCCGGCAGTACGGCCGCGGCGGGGCCCGCTTCAAGGTGATGACCGAGCTGGTGCCGGCGGGCGACCGCGACCAGCACTGCGGCGCGCAGAACATCGCCCTGCAGAGCTACCGGATCGGCACCAGCAGGACCAACGTCTACGCCCGCACGCTCCCCGACGTCGCGTGGAAGGGCGCCAAGGTCGGCATGGACCTCGGCAAGGACCGCTGGCACACCTACGCCGTCGAGGTCGCCCGCGACCGCATCTCCTGGTTCGTCGACGCCCACGTCGTCCACACCGAGCGTCGGCCCGAGATCTGGTCCGACGTGCCGCTCGTGCCCCGCTTCACCATGCAGGCCAAGGGCGGCAAGGAGATGAACGTCAGCCGTATGCAGATGGACTGGATCCGGCACTGGAGCCTCGAGGCGCCCAACGACCTGCCCGTCGACGCGGCTCCCACCCGCCGCGGCACCTACGGGAAGGCCTGCTGAGCACCGTCGTCGCCCCGGCTACGCTCGCTCGCGTGAGCAGGCGCGCACGTCCCGAGGACATCGACGAGATCTGCGCCGCCCTGCCCGAGACCGAGCTGGGCATCTCGTGGGGCGACCGCCCGACCTGGAAGGTGCCCCGCGGTCCGAAGGGCCGCGGGTTCTGCCTCTACCGCATGCCGCACCACACCGCCGTGGACCCCGAGACCGGGGAGATGTACGACGACGTGGTCGTCATCGTGACCGCGTCCGAGGCCGAGAAGGTCGCCCTGGTCGAGGACACGTCGACCCCGTTCTTCACCATCGACCACTTCCGCGGGACCAACGCCGTCCTGGTCCGCCAGTCCCGCCTCGGGGAGATCACGCGGGACGAGCTGGTCGAGGTGCTCACCGACGCCTGGGCGCACCGGGCCCCGAAACGACTGGTCCGCGAGCACCTCGATGGCTGACCGCCGGGTCGACCCCGCCCGCGTGGCCGCCCTGGAGGTGCTCAGGGCCGTCCGGGTCGACGACGCCTACGCCAACCTGGCGCTGCCGCAGGTCCTGGCCCGCCACGGGCTCACCGGCCGCGACGCGGCCTTCGTGACCGAGCTCGTCTCGGGCACGATCCGCCGGCAGCTCACCTACGACGCGGTCATCGACGCCTGCCTCACCAAGCCGCGGCTCGAGGCCAAGGTCCGCGACGTCCTCCGTCTCGGGACGCACCAGCTGCTGTCGATGCGGGTGCCCGACCACGCGGCGATCAGCGCGACGGTCGAGCTGGCCCGCGCCCGGGTGGGGCTCGGCCCCGTCGGGCTGGTCAACGCGGTGCTGCGCAAGGTCGCGACGCACGACCTCGAGGGGTGGATCCGTCGGGTGGCGCCCGACCGTGGGACCGATCCCTTCGGCCACGCCGCCGTGGCCCACTCCCACCCCCGCTGGGTCGTGGAGGAGCTGGCCGACGCCCTGGCGTCCGCGGTCGAGCTCGAGGACCTCCTCGCCGCCGACAACGCGCCGCCGCGCGTGATGCTGGTCGCCCGGCCGGGGCTGGCCACCGTGGACGAGCTCGTCGCCGCCGGCGGCACGCCCGGCACCCTCTCGCCGTACGCCGTCGAGCTGGCGGGCGGGGACCCCGCAGCGATCCCGGCGGTGGCCGAGGGGAGGGCCGGGGTGCAGGACGAGGGCTCCCAGCTGGTGGCGCTCGCGCTCGCCGATGCGGAGATCGACGGGCGCGACGAGCGCTGGCTCGACGTCTGTGCCGGGCCGGGCGGCAAGTCCGCGCTGCTCGCCGCCGTGGCCGCCCAGCGGGGGGCACGGCTGCTCGCCAACGAGCTCCAGCACCACCGCGCTGCGCTGGTCGCGCGGGGCACCCGGGCCGCCGCGGCCGGGATGCTCGGCGTGGTCACGGGGGACGGCACCCGCCCGCCGTGGCGACCGGGCACCTTCGACCGGGTGCTCGTGGACGCGCCGTGCTCGGGCCTGGGGGCGCTGCGCCGGCGACCGGAGTCGCGGTGGCGCCGGACCCCGGCCGACCTCGGGGTGCTCGTCCCGCTGCAGCGTGCCCTGCTGAGCAACGCCCTGGACGCGGTGCGGCCGGGCGGGGTCGTCGTCTACGCGACGTGCTCGCCGGTCCTCGCCGAGACCACCGAGGTGGTCGACGCGGTCGTCGGTTCGCGCGACGACACGAGGGTCGGGGAGGTGCGCCAGCTGTGGCCGCACCGCGACGGCACCGACGCGATGTTCATCGCGACGTTGCACGTCGGTTGAGCCCACACCCCCAAAAGGGGGGAGCCGGGGTGCTCGGCTGTTCCCTCGGCACCACCAGTCGTGTTTGATGGTGGCGTCGGCCGCCGGGCCGACGGGGGACGGAAAGAGCGACGCGGTGCGACGGACAGCGGGAGCGGTGGCGGTGGCCGCTGTGGCGAGCCTGCTCCTGGGCCCCTCGCCCTCCGCCTCGGGCGACGGCGTCACCGTGCGCAGCGACCCCGGCACCCAGGCCGACGGCATGTTCCTGACCTACGTGGGCTGCGACGCCTTCTTCGGCCCCGCGACCGCGCCGCGCACCCGCGTCAACCTCGGCCCGGGTGCCGCGCCGCTGGGTCGCCGCAGCTTCGGGCTCGTCCCGGGCGGGCCGGGCACCGCGTCCGGTCCCTACGTGCCCTTCGGCTCCCTCGCGGGGCTCGGGGCCTCGGTGGCCGTGACCGCCGCCGCCGGCACCAGCGGTGCGTCGTACATCTGGACGACCGCCGCCGACGCGCCCGCCGGCCACGCCTGGCGCGGCCGCGCGGCGACCAGCGTGCCCGCCGGCGGCTGGCACACCGTCGCGACCTCCGCGCTCCGCTACGACTGGCAGCTCGTCGACCTGGTCACCGGGTCGACGACCCCGGGCGGGCAGGCGACGCCCGCC
This sequence comes from Nocardioides sediminis, assembly GCF_003047295.1. Taxonomy (GTDB): domain Bacteria; phylum Actinomycetota; class Actinomycetes; order Propionibacteriales; family Nocardioidaceae; genus Nocardioides; species Nocardioides sediminis. Next base: position 43,052 of record NZ_PZYZ01000008.1, on the reverse strand, counting down.
GAGTTCGTCGCCGAGCACGGCGACGGCGCCGGCTACGTGGTCACCGGCTTCGGCTGCGACGGGCGGGCGTTCAACATCGACGCCGTCCGTGGCGGCGGCAGCACGTGGGACTTCGAAGGGGTCAGTCTCTCCACCGCCATCTCCGCCTCGACGACGCAGGTGACCGCCGGGCAGGACGTCGTCCTCAGCGCCCACGTCACCAACGCCGCCGGGCGGGTCACCGGCGACCCGGTGCTCCTCCAGGCCCGCACGCCCGGGCAGGGGGAGTGGCGCACGGTCTCCGACCTGACGCTGGTCGGTCCCGACGGCTGGTCCCGCAGGACCGTCACGGTCACCGAGGACACCGAGTTCCGCTGGCTGCGGCCCGAGGGGGAGTACGCCGACGCCGGCGCGAGCGAGTCGGTGGTGGTCCGGGCGATCCCCGCAGCTCAGCAGACCCCGGCGCCCGAGCAGACCCAGCCGCCCGAGCAGGCGCCGGAGCAGCAGGAGGCGCCCGAGCAGACCCAGGCGCCGGATCCCGGACCCGCGCCGCAGCAGCCGTCCACGCCGGCTGGCTAGGTTGGGCCGCATGGCCCCGACCGGCAAGAGCACTGCCAGCAAGAGTCCCAGCGTCGAGATCGACGTGGACGACAAGGTGGTGCGGGTGAGCAACCCGGACCGGGTCTACTTCCCGGCCTCCGGGGCCACCAAGCTCGACCTGGTCGAGTACTACCTGGCCGTCGGGCCCGGCATCGTCAACGCCCTCTTCGAGCGCCCGTGCATGCTGCACCGCTTCCCCAAGGGCCTGTCGGGGGACAAGGTGCACCAGAAGCGCCTCCCCGCCGGCGCCCCGCCGTGGGTGGAGACGGTCAGGCTGCACTTCCCGCGCTGGAACCGCACCGCCGACGAGCTGTGCGTCACCGAGCTGGCCAGCGTCATCTGGGCCGTGCAGATGTCCACCGTCGAGTTCCACCCGTGGAACAGCCGCCGGGCCGACACCGAGAAGCCGGACGAGTGGCGCATCGACCTCGACCCCGGCCCGGACTGCGACTGGGCGACGGTGCAGCGGACGGCCGCGACGGTCCACGAGGTGCTCGACGAGCTCGGGGCGGTCGGCTACCCCAAGACCAGCGGCGGCTCGGGGCTCCACGTCTACGTCCGCATCCCGCCCACGCACGGCTTCGGCGACGTACGCCGCGCAGCACTGGCGTTCGCGCGTGAGGTCGAGCGCCGGTCCGGTGGCGACGTGACGACGGCCTGGTGGCGCAAGGACCGCGAGCCCGACCAGCTGTTCGTCGACTACAACCAGAACGCCCGCGACCACACGATCGCCGCGGCCTACTCGGTGCGCGGCGTCCCGGAGGCGCGCGTCTCCGCACCGGTGAGGTGGGACGAGGTCGACGTCTGCGAGCCCGACGACTTCACGATCTTCACCGTGCCCGAGCGGTTCGCAGAGATCGGCGACCTGCACGCCGACATCGACGACCACGTCTTCGACATCGCGCCGCTGCTGGAGTGGGCCGACCGGGACGAGGCGCAGGGCGCCGAGGCGCCCGTCGACCCGGACGACTGATTCCCGCGTTCCCCGGCCACGACGGCGGCGCGCTCCTAGCATCGCCGACGTGAGGTTCAAGACAGCCCCCGCGCCGTGGCCCCCCGACGAGGTCGACCCGCAGCCCGACCTGCGCGCCGGGCTCGAGGCCGTGGGGTTCCGCCTGCTCGGGGCGGCGGTGCGCGTGCTGCCGACGGACGCGGAGGTGTCCGCGATCGCGGCCGGCTACGCACCGGCCGACGGCGAGGCGCTCCTCCGCGGTGACCGCCCCGCCCAGGTGATGGCCGCCCCGGACGGGTCGGCCTTCGTGCGGATGGCCTGGTTCTGGTCGGGCAGCTACGCCGAGATGTCCACCGTGCTGCCCGGGGGCGGGGTGGTCACGACGGCGCTCGACTGGGGCGTGGACCCCGCGTGGCCCCGCGCGCTGAGCAGGGGTTACGCCGCGACGACCGACAGCCGGCGCGAACAGCTGCTGTGGTGGGCGCCGAGCGCCTCGCTGCGCATCGTCCGGGGCGGTGCGGCCGAGCTCTGGGACGCCCATCGCGAGCACGTGGCCGAGGTGCACCGGGACGCGAGGCCCCTGCCGGTGCACGCACGTCTCGAGGACGCCGTGGCCGTGTACGACGCGGCGCAGGCCTGCCGGATGAGATCGGCCGCGCGCTCGCGCATGCTCGCGGTCGTGGCCTCCCTGCTCGCAGGCGTGGTCCTCTTGGTGCTCCTGGCGGCGCTCCAGGCCGTGCTGCGCCCGCCGGCGGGTTGGGCGCTGCTGCTCGCCGCCCCGCCCGTGCTCCTCGTCCTGGCGCTGCACCGGCCGCTGTGGCTGCGGCTGCGGCACTGGGCACGGCTCCACCCGGTGCTGCGGGCCCCCGTCCCGGTCGCCGAGCGCTGATCCACAGCCAGCGCACAGGTCATCCTCACGCTCCTCTCACGCCACCCTCGTAGCGTCGGGCCATGCCCGCCGAGAGCCGCACCCGCCACGTCGCCGTCGTCATCAACACGGCCGCCCGCACCGGGGCAGCAGCCCTGCGCATGGTCGAGGCCGAGCTGCGCCGGTCCGGCGTGGAGGCGGTCGACGTGCACCGGGTCGACGGCGGGGCGCAGCTGCCCGGCGCGCTCGCGGAGGCGGTCGGCGCGGAGCCCGACCTCGTCGTCGTCGGCGGTGGGGACGGCACCGTCGGCTGTGCCGCCGCCTTGCTGGCGCACACCCGGGCCACGCTCGGCGTGCTGCCGCTCGGGACCGCCAACGACTTCGCCCGCACCCTGGAGATCCCCTCGGCGCTGCCGGCGGCCGTCGACACCCTGCTGAGCGGCAAGGTGGTGGACGTGGACCTGGGCCGGGTCAACGGCTCGGTCTTCCTCAACGTGGCCTCGCTCGGCCTCTCCGTCGAGGTCACCCGGCGGCTCACGCCGGGGCTCAAGCGCCGCCTCGGCCAGCTGGCCTACCCCGCCGCCACGCTCGCGGCGTACCGGCACCACCGCCCCTTCGCGGCCCGGCTCGAGCTCGCCGACGGCTCGACGCTCGAGCTCGGCGACCTGATGCAGGTCGCGGTGGGCAACGGCCGCCACTACGGCGGTGGGCTGACGGTGTCGCCCTCGGCCTCCATCGACGACCACCTCCTCGACGTCTACGCGATCGAGAAGGGTCGGCTGCGCGACCACGTGTCCGTGGCGCGGCTGCTGCGCAGCGGACACCTCATCGAGCACGAGCGCGTCCACCACCTCACCACCCGCACCCTCCGGGTGGTCACCGACGAGCCGCTGGACGTCAACCTCGACGGCGAGCTGGCCGCGATGACGCCGGCGACCTTCGAGGTCGACCGCAACGCGCTGCACATCGTCGTCCCGCAGCACAGCCGGGCCGCCCGGCTCGACTGAAGGGGCCTAGACTCACCGGCCGTGGGCATCCAGATCACGCCGAGCATCCTCAACGCCGACTTCTCCCGCCTCGGTGAGGAGGTACGCCGCATCGGCAGCGCCGACTGGGTGCACGTCGACGTGATGGACAACCACTTCGTGCCCAACCTGACCTTCGGCCCGACGATGGTGGAGGCGCTGACCCGCGCCACCGACCTCCCCCTGGACGTCCACCTCATGATCGAGGACTGCGACAGCAACGCCCCGGCGTACGTCGAGGCCGGCGCGTCGAGCGTGACCTTCCACGTCGAGGCGACCAGGGCGCCGATCCGGCTCGCCCGGGAGATCCGCGCCCAGGGCGCCCGGGCGAGCATGGCGCTCAAGCCGGCCACGCCGATCGAGCCCTACGAGGCGCTCCTGCCCGAGCTCGACATGCTGCTCGTGATGACCGTGGAGCCCGGCTTCGGCGGCCAGAAGTTCCTCGATCTGTGCCTGCCCAAGATCCGCACCGCCCGCGACCTGATGCGCAAGCACGGCGTCGAGACCTGGCTGCAGGTCGACGGGGGAGTCTCGCTCGAGACCATCGAGCGCTGTGCCGAGGCCGGCGCCGACGTCTTCGTGGCCGGGTCGGCGGTCTACTCGGCCGAGGACCCCGATGCGATGGTGCGCGAGCTGCGGGCGAGGGCCGAGGCCGCGACGTCGTGACCCGGCGGGCCACGGTCGACGACATCCACGCCGCGGCGCTGGCGATGCCGCACGTGACCGTGGAGCGACCGGGCACCCGCAACCCCGTCTACCGGGTGGGTGGGAAGGCGTTCGTCTTCTTCCGGACGCCCCGGCCCGACGCGGTCGACCCGGACACGGGGGAGCGGTACGACGACGTCATCGTGCTCTGGGTCGGCTCCGACGGCGACAAGATGGCCCTCGTCCAGGACGACGCGTCGCCCTTCTTCACCACCCCGCACTTCGACGGGCACCCCTCGGTGCTGCTCCGTGCCTCGCGGGTCGGCGAGGTGGAGCGCGACGAGCTCGTCGAGCTGGTGCAGGACGCCTGGCTGTCGCAGGCCTCGCGCCGGCGCGCGGACGGCTGGCTGCGCGAGCACGGCCTGGCGCCCTGACCGGTGACCTCGCGAGCGGTGAGCCAGCCACCATCCCCGCGCACGGACGGTGGCATCCTCACCGCCGCAGGGCGTGTCGCACCGGACACGCCGCCGGGAGGTGGCCCAGCCACGGAACGGGTGACCGTGAATGTGGCTCACGCACCGCGCCCCACTGAGGCCGCGCCCGCGAGCACGGCCTGGCGCCACAGCCCGGGAGTGGCTCATCCCACGTCGGACACCCGCACGGGAATGCCGCGGGCTGTGGCAGAGTTCCGTCCACGAGCAAGCGTGCTCTGGGGGCGGTGAAATTCCGCACCGGCGGTCACAGTCCGCGACCCGACCACTGCCAGTGGCCGGTTGACCAGGTGGAACTCCTGGACCGACGGTCACAGTCCGGATGAGAAGTGCACGCAGGCGTCGCACCCGTCCCGCACGGGTGCGCGCACCGCGCCCCCCGGAGTCCGAGACCACGGACGAGAGGGCCAGCAATGGGCGCGACACCGGCAGAGACCGCGGCGATGCGGCGCGCGCTGCAGATCGCAGCCACGCCCGGCGTCCCGCTGGGACCCAACCCGCGCGTGGGCTGCGTCCTGCTGGCCGAGGACGGCTCCGAGGTCGCCGAGGGCTTCCACCGCGGCGCGGGTGCCCCGCACGCCGAGGTCGCCGCGCTCACAGAGGCCGGCGACGACGCCCGCGGGACCACCGCCGTGGTGACCCTCGAGCCGTGCAACCACACCGGGCGCACCGGCCCCTGCGTGGAGGCTCTCGTGACCGCCGGCGTACGACGCGTGGTCTTCGCCCAGGCCGACCTCAACCCCGTGGCCGCCGGCGGGGCCGACGCACTGCGGGCGGCCGGCATCGAGGTCGAGGGCGGTGTGCTGGCCGAGGAGGCCGCGCAGGTCAACCGCGCCTGGACCTTCGCCGTCGAGCACGGCCGACCGTTCGTGACCTGGAAGTTCGCCACGACGCTCGACGGTCGCAGCGCGGCCGCCGACGGGACCAGCCGCTGGATCTCCAGCGAGCCCGCGCGCCAGGACACCCACCGACTCCGGGCCGAGTGCGACGTGGTGCTCGTCGGCACCGGCACCGTCGAGGTCGACGACCCGCTGCTCACCGTCCGCGACGACTGGGACCGCCCGGTCCGGCACCAGCCCCTCCGCGCGGTGATGGGTCTGCGGGACATCGCAGCCGACCGCCGGGTGCTCAACAACCACGCCGAGACGGTGCACCTGCGCACCCGCGAACCCGCCGAGGCGCTCCGCGAGCTGTTCGAGCGTGACCGCCAGCACGTCTGGCTCGAGGGCGGCCCCACCCTCGCCGCGGCCTTCCTCGCCGCCGGGCTCGTCGACGAGGTCGTCGCCTACGTCGCCCCCAGCCTCCTGGGCGCCGGCGCCAATGCCGTGGGCGACCTCGGCATCACCACCGTCTCCGACCAGCTCCGTCTCCGGATCAGGCAGGCCGCCGTCATCGGCACCGGTGCCGACGCCAACGTCCGGCTCACCCTCGGGAGGACCCCCTGATGTTCACCGGCATCGTCGAGGAGCTCGGCACCGTCGCCGCGATCGAGGAGCAGGGCGACGCCCTGAGGCTCTCGATCAGCGCGGCCACCGTGCTCGAGGACACCAGGCTCGGCGACTCGATCGCCGTCAACGGCTGCTGCCTCACCGTCACCGACCTGGCCGACGGGACCTGGACGGCGGACGTGATGGCCGAGACGCTCGACAAGACCTCCCTGGCCGGCGCCCGGCCCGGTGACCGGGTCAACCTCGAGCGCGCGGTCACCCCGCAGACTCGGCTGGGCGGCCACATCGTGCAGGGCCACGTCGACGGCGTCGGCACGGTGCTGCGGCGTACGCCGAGCGAGCACTGGGAGGTCGTCGAGGTCTCCCTCCCGCCCCACCTCGCGCCGTACCTCGTCGACAAGGGCTCCATCACCGTCGACGGGGTCAGCCTGACCGTCGTCGAGGCGCGGGACGACAGCTTCACCGTCAGCCTCATCCCCGAGACGCTCGCCCGCACGACCCTGGGCGTGCGCGGGGTGGGCGACCGCGTCAACCTCGAGGCCGACATCATCGCCAAGCACGTCGAGAAGCTGCTGCAGCGCGGTGGCCGGGACGAGCACCAGCACGACAGGAAGCAGGACTGATGGACCTCCTCGCGTGGCTCGTCCACGGCAGCATCCCCGTCGCCGGCGGCGGGCTGAGCGTGCCCGAGGTCGTGGGCAACCTCTTCGGGCTCGCCAGCGCGATCCTCGGCATGAGGCGCGTCGTGTGGGCCTGGCCGGTCGGCCTGGTCGGCAACGCGCTGCTCTTCATCGTCTTCGCCTCCGGCGAGCTCAGCGGCGTGGTCGCCGAGCCCCTGTGGGGCCAGGCCGGCCGCCAGGTGTTCTTCGCCGCGGTCGCGCTCTACGGCTGGGTGCGGTGGTCCCGGTCCCGCCGGGCCGGCGGCGCCTCCGACGGCGGGGCGATCACGGTCCGCTGGGCCACGGCGGCCGAGCGGCTCCAGCTCGTGGCCCTCGGGGCGGTCGGCTACGCCGTGGCGTACGTCGTCCTCCAGCAGATCGGGTCCTGGGGGCCGGTCACGGAGGCCTGGATCCTCGCCGGCTCGATGCTCGCGACCTACGGCATGGCGCGCGGCTGGGTGGAGTTCTGGATCGTGTGGATGCTCGTCGACGTCGTCGGCGTGACGACGCTGGTCAACGCGGGCTACTACCCGACCGCGGGCATGTACCTGTTCTACGCCGTCTTCGTGGTCATCGGCTTCGTGGTGTGGAAGCGGGCCAGCGCCCGGACCACCGCTCCCGCGGAGCGCCGGCTCGAGGAGGTGCCGGTCTGATGGGCGTGCGCCTGGACTCCGTCGAGCGGGCCATCGAGGACATCGCGGCCGGTCGCTGCGTGGTCGTCGTCGACGACGAGGACCGCGAGAACGAGGGCGACATCATCTTCGCCGCGGCGCGGGCCACGCCCGAGCTGATGGCCTTCACGATCCGCCACTCGAGCGGGGTCATCTGCGTGCCGATGCCGGGACCGATGCTCGAGCGGCTCGAGATCCCGCTGATGACGCCGCACAACAAGGACAAGCTGCGCACGGCCTACACGATCTCGGTCGACGCCAAGGACGGCGTCAGCACCGGCATCAGCGCCGCCGACCGAGCGCACACCGCCCGGGTGCTCGCGGACTCGGCGACCGAGCCGACCGACCTGACGCGCCCCGGGCACGTCTTCCCGCTGCGCTACCGCGACGGTGGAGTGCTCGTGCGCCGCGGGCACACCGAGGCGGCCGTCGACCTGGCCCGTCTCGCGGGGCTCACGCCCGCCGGCGTCCTGGTCGAGGTGGTCAACGACGACGGCACGATGAAGCGCGCCCCCGAGCTGCGGGAGTTCGCCGACGCGCACGGCCTGGCGATGATCTCCATCGAGGACCTGGTCCGCTACCGGCGGCGGCACGAGCGGCACGTCGAGCGCGTCGCGGTGACCCGGCTGCCGACCACGCACGGCGACTTCACGGCGTACGGCTATCGGATCACCATCGACGACAGCGAGCACGTCGCGCTGGTGCACGGGGACATCTCCGGTGAGGAGCCCGTGCTCACCCGGGTCCACTCCGAGTGCCTCACCGGCGACGTGTTCGGCAGCCACCGCTGCGACTGCGGGCCGCAGCTCGAGGAGGCGATGGCCCGCATCGTGGAGGAGGGCCGCGGCGTCGTCGTCTACCTCCGCGGGCACGAGGGACGCGGCATCGGACTGGTCGCCAAGCTGCAGGCCTACGAGCTCCAGGACGGCGGCCGCGACACGGTCGACGCCAACCTCGACCTCGGCCTGCCGGCCGACGCCCGCCACTACGGGACGGCCACCCAGGTGCTGCGCGACCTCGGGGTCGAGCGCGTGCGGCTGCTGACCAACAACCCGGCCAAGACCGCGAGCCTCGAGGACTTCGGCATCGAGGTCGCCGAGCGGGTGCCGCTGACCGTGCACCCCACCGAGGCCAACCGCGCCTACCTCGAGACCAAGCGCGACCGCATGGGCCACCACCTGCCCGACCTGCCGGACCTCACCGCCCTGAACGACCCCGTCACCACCACCGAGGAGCTGCACCAATGATCCCCACCCCACGACGTTCTTCGTCTCCTCCGCTCCGCTCCTCCGTCGAACAACGCCTCGGGGACCCCGCGTGAAGTCCGGAGCACCCGCCGAGGAAGCGTTCGACGCCAGCGACCTCGCCGTGGCCGTGGTCGCGGCGAGCTGGCACACCGAGGTGATGGACGGCCTCCTGGCCGGCGCGCGGCGCGCCCTGGACGCCCACGGCGTCACCGACGCCGAGGTCGTCCGCGTCCCGGGGACCTTCGAGCTCCCGGTGGTCGCCGACGCGCTGGCGGAGGAGTACGACGCCGTGGTCGCCCTCGGCGTCGTCATCCGCGGCGGCACCCCGCACTTCGAGTACGTCTGCTCCGCCGCGACCGAGGGCCTCACCCGGGTGTCGCTGGACCACGGCATCCCGGTCGGCTTCGGCGTCCTCACCTGCGACACCGAGGAGCAGGCGCTCGACCGCGCCGGCCTCGAGGGCAGCAGCGAGGACAAGGGCTGGGAGGCGACCGCGGCCGCGCTCGCCACGGCGCGGACCCTCGCCGGGCTCGGCTGACCGGCCGCCGTAGGCTTGCCACCCGTGAAGACGTTCGAGGAGCTGTGGGCCGAGCTCACCGAGAAGGCCCAGACCCGACCCGAGGGATCCGGCACCGTGCGACAGCTCGACGCCGGGGTCCATGCGATCGGCAAGAAGCTCCTCGAGGAGGCGGCCGAGTCCTGGATGGCCGCCGAGCACGAGGGCAAGGAGGCCACCGCGCTCGAGATCAGCCAGCTGCTCTACCACGCGCAGGTGCTGATGATCGCCGCCGACCTCACGCTGGAGGACGTCTATGAGCATCTCTGAGCAGGTCCCCGGGCAGGGCGGTGAGCTGCTGCGGGTCGCGGTCCCCAACAAGGGCGCCCTGTCGCAGGCGGCGTCGGAGATCCTGCGGGAGTCCGGCTACCGCCAGCGGAGCGACTCCAAGGAGCTCGCGCTCGTCGACGCCGACAACGGCGTCGAGTTCTTCTACCTCCGGCCTCGGGACATCGCGTTGTACGTCGGCGAGGGCACCCTCGACGTCGGCATCACCGGCCGTGACCTACTGCGGGACTCCGGCGCGACGGCGGTGGAGGTCCGCGAGCTCGGGTTCGGACGGAGCCGCTTCCACTTCGCGGGACCGCGCGGCCGCTTCTCCTCGTTGGAGGAGCTCGAGGGGGCACGCATCGCGACGTCGTACGTCGGCATCGTGGAGTCCTTCCTCGCCGAGCGCGGCATCTCGGCCACCGTGACCCGCCTCGACGGCGCCGTGGAGACGAGCATCCAGCTCGGCGTCGCCGACGTCATCGCCGACGTCGTCGAGACCGGCTCCACCCTGCGGGCGGCCGGCCTGGAGACGTTCGGCGAGGTCGTCCTGGACTCGCAGGCCGTGCTGATCTCGCGCAACGGCGACGTCCCGCCCGGCTTCGAGGTGTTCATGCGCCGCATCGAGGGCGTCCTGGTCGCGCGCAGCTACGTGATGATGGACTACGACATCTCTCGCGACCAGCTCGACCGCGCCGTGGCCGTCACGCCCGGCCTCGAGGGACCGACGATCTCGCCGCTGGGCCGCGAGGGCTGGGTCGCCGTGCGGGCCATGGTCCCGCGCGCGGGCGCGCAACGGCTGATGGACGAGCTCTACGACCTGGGGGCCAGGGCCATCCTGCTCACCGACATCCATGCCTGCCGCATCTGACCCCGCCACCGTGAGCCTCCCGCACACCTGGCGCCCGCTGGGCGTCCGGCTGGCCGTGCTGTTCTTCGGCGGGATGCTGGTGCTGGTGTGCGCGTTCGCGTGGTACGGCTTCGACCCGTCGGTGCGGGCCCGGTTCACCCTCTTCCAGCGGTCCACGATCGTCGCGCTCGGACTGTGCTACGCCGCGGTCGGCTACGCCCTGGCCCGGTCCCGGGTGGTGGCCCGGGAGACGGGCCTCGTCGTGGTCAACGGTTACCGGAAGCACGTCTACGACTGGGCGCAGGTCGTGGCGATCCGGCTCCCGACCGGCGCGCCCTGGGCCACGCTCGACCTGGCCGACGGCACGACCGTGTCCGTGCTCGCCATCCAGCAGACCGACGGCGACCGGGCCCGGAACGCCGTGCGCGGGCTGCGGGCGCTGATCGACCGCTGAGCGACCGGGTCGCCGGTCTCAGTCGCCGGCGTCCTCGGGAGCGGTCGCGCGGATGCCCCACGTGACCGACAGCTCGTCGCCCGGCTCGCCCGCCGGGGCCAGCGTGACGAGGTCCGTCCCGGAGTTGAAGGCGTTGGCCGGAGCCGTCATCGGCTCGACCGCCAGCGAGCGCCGCTCCTTGCCGGGGACGTCGTCGCCGCTGTAGACCAGCAGCCACGGGAGCCGCTCGTCCACCCACAGGGCCACGCCGTGCCCGTCGGCGGGGTCGCGCAGGAGCGTGGTCGCGACGCCGTCGGTGCGGGACAGGTCGCCGTACGCCTCGTCGAAGACCATCGACCCGATGCGGCGCGGGGAGCGGAAGTCGTGCTCCGCGTCCACGGGGACGACCTCGACGGGGATGAGGCGGTCGTCGGGGACGGCCAGGGTGCCCGCCGGCAGGGTGAGCTCGAGGTCGTCGATGCCCTCGCCGACGCACAGGTAGGGGTGGGCTCCGCAGGCGTACGGCGCGGGCTCCCCGCTGAGGTTGGTCGCCGTCTGGGTGACGGCGAGGCCGTCGGCGCTGAGGTCGTAGAGCACGTGCAGGTCCACCGCCCAGGGGTAGCCGCTCTGCGCCATCACCCGGTAGACGAGCGACACCGAGTTGGCGGTGTGCTCCTCGAGGGTCCAGGCGGCCCACCGGGCCAGGCCGTGGGAGGCGTGGGAGCGCTTGGGCTCGGTCAGGGCGAGCTGGTGGTCGCGTCCACCGAAGGAGTAGCGACCGTCGCGGATGCGGTTGGGCCACGGCATCAGCAGCTGACCGCGTCCGCCGGAGGACATCTCCTCCTCGCCGAACCCGTCCACCAGGGGGCGGCCGTGGTGCTCGAGCACGCGCAGGGCCGCGCCGCTCTCGGTGACCACCGCGCGGTAGCCGGCGGCCGAGATCTCGTACTGGTCGCCGCTCGGTGCGACACGGGGTGTGGGAGGCATGGCGCCACCCTAGGTGGATCAGCGGCGCAGCCGCTCCAGCTCGGCCAGGACCGCCTGCACCGTGTCGGCCAGCCGGTCGATCCTGTCCCGGTCGGTGGGGACGGCGTCGCGGGCCGAGGGCGGCATCGCCTCCACGTCGAAGGCGGCCTGGTCGCCGCGGTGCCAGGTCGAGAACTCCTCGAGCGTGACACCGTCGCGGTCCACGCTGCGACCCTCGAGGAGCAGGAGCGGCGAGCCCTCGGCCACGCCGAGGAGCTCCGCCAGCCGGGACGTGGCCGCCACGGCGCGGATCTGGTTCTGGCCGCCGGACACGTGCCGGTCGAGGCGGTCGGCGAGCAGCTGGTGGAGCGAGGCGTCCTCGAGGGCGTCGGCGTCGACGGCGTCCGCGACGTCGGCCGGCAGCCAGGTGCGGATGTAGCTGAGCACCACGTCGCCCACCGACCGGAGCCGTCCCACCTCGAGCACCTGCTCACCGGTGATGGAGCGCAGGTGGTCGGGGCGGGGGACCAGCTCGTACGACGTCACGTGGGTCCGCACCGCCCCGTGGTGCCCGGGCCGGAGCGTCAACCCGGGCGAGAGGACGTCGCGATGGACCTCCCTGTGGTCGGCGACCACCGAGCCGCGCCCCTGCACCTTGCGGATGAGGCCGTCGGCCTCCAGGCTCGCCAGCGCCTGCCGCACCACCGAGCGCGAGACGGAGAACTCCTCCTGGAGCGCGGCCTCGGTCGGGAACAGGTCGCCGGGACGCAGGTCCCGGCTCTCGAGCCGCTGGCGCAGCGACTGGGCGACCTTGGCGTGCAGCGGGACGCGTCGGGAGGTCGCGTTCTGGGTCACGCGTGCCAGCCTAGGGGGCACTCACACGGTGACCTGGGAGGCCGTCTTCCACACCGCGTCCCAGCCGGGAGCGAGGGCAGCGGCGCGTCGGGTGGCGAGCACGAGGCTGGCCTCCCGGGCCACGCCCTGGCCCGCGATGTCGAAGGCGGTCCCGTGGTCGACCGACACCCGCACCACCGGGAGCCCGACGGTGATGTTGACCCCGTCGTCGCCGTACACGGCCTTGAACGGCGCGTGGCCCTGGTCGTGGTAGCAGACGACGACCAGCTCCCACTTGCCGCGGACGGCCTGGGGGATGAGGGCGTCGGCGGGGAGCGGGCCCCGGGCGTCGATGCCGCGCTCGCGGGCGGCCTCGATCGCCGGGGCGAGCACGTCGGCGTCCTCGTCGCCGAACAGCCTGTCCTCACCCGCGTGAGGATTCAGGCCCGCCACCCCGATCGGCGTCTCGGGGCGGCCGAGGGCGTCCGCGAAGGCGTGCGCGAGGTCCAGCACGTCGCGCGTGCGCTCGGGCGTGATCCCGGCGATCGCGTCGGAGAGCGAGACGTGCGTGGTCAGGTGGAAGAAGTACAGGTCTCCGGCGGAGAGCACGAGGGAGAAGTTCTCGACCCCGAACTGCTCGGCCAGCAGCTCGGTGTGGCCGGGGTACTTGTGGCCGCCCGCGTGCATGGCCGCCTTGTTGAGCGGCGCCGTCACGATGCCGTCGATGGCGCCCTCCTTGGCCAGGTCGCAGGCCGCGACGACGAACCGGTAGGACCCGTCGCCCGCTGCAGCGCTGAGCTCGCCGACCGGGACGTCGGCCATCAGCTCGCCGACCTGCACGACCTCGACCAGACGCGGGTCGTTGGTGGCCTGCGACGGGTGCTCGACGGCCACCACGACGGAGGGGTCCACCCCGACGGCAGCAGCGGCCCGGCGCAGCGCGCCGACATCGCCGAGCACCACCGGCACGCACTCCTGCCGGAGGTCGTCGTGCTCCAGCAGGGTGCGCAGGGTGATCTCGGGGCCGATGCCGGCGACGTCGCCGAGGGTGATGCCGAGGACGGGAAGGGTCATGAGGGTGCTCCTAGGGCGCGGACTGCGGTGAACAGGCGGATCAGGGTGGTGGGGTCGCCGAAGCCGCCCGCCTTGGTGGCGACGGCCAGCCCGTCATGGCGCCCGCCGACGATGGTGCCGAGCGGGACCCCCTCGACGGGCGCGTCGGCGACGCGGATGCCCGCGGCGCCGAGGACGTTGAGCGTGGCGGCGGCCCCGTCGCCGCCGACGAGCACGAGGAGGTCGTGCTCGCCCCGGTCGAGGATCGCGGACGCCTGCGCCGCGATGTCGTGGGCGCGGGTCTCGGCCGCCCCGTGCTCGGGGCGGTCGGGGGTGAGCAGCACGTCGACCGTGCCGGCCTCGGCGGTCTCGCCCAGCGCACGGGCCTGGGCGCGGGCCACCTCGTGCAGCGAGGAGACCACCACCAGGGCCCGACCGGTGGGAACGGGCGGTGTGGTGGGTGCGCCGGCCCGGTGGGTGCCTTCGCTCCAGGCGCGCGCCAGCGCACCCGCCAGCCCGGCGGAACCGACCGGCAGCGCGTCGGGCCCGATCGCGGCGACGGCTGCGGCGAGGCGCTCGACGTCGGCGTCGTCACGGGCGTCCACGACGACCACGTCGTGGCTTGTCCCGGCCTCGCGCAACGCGGCCTCGAGTCCGGACACCGGGCCGTCGGTCGCGGGGATCCGCACGCTCCCGGGCAGCAGCCGGGTGAGGTCGGACTCGGTCACGGGCGTGACCGGGTCCCGTCCGGCGGCGCCCTCGTGCACCGGCGTCCCGTCCACCAGGACGACGCCGTCGACCACGGTGCGGCCGAGCGCGGGGTAGGCCGGGCAGACGACCGCGTACGCCGCGGGGCGGCGCCGCCGGACGCCTGTCAGCGCGCCGCGGACCTGCTCGGCGACCCGGCCGCGGACGGTGGAGTCGATCTTGAGGTAGACCGCACCGGTGGCCAGGTCGGCGGTCGCCCGGGCGGTGATGCGCTCGGCCTGCGGGTCGCGACGGGTGTCCAGCGTGAGCGCGACCGCGTCCTCGGTCGGCTCCTCGCGCCAGCCGCCCGAGAGGGACAGGAGCGAGGACCAGCCGGAATGGGCGAACTGGACCACGGTGTCCGAGGCGCCGGTGAGGTCGTCAGCCAGGACGAGCACCCTCACAGCTGTGGCTCCTTGATGCCGAGCTCCATGTCGTCGATGCGCGCGACCTCCTCCTCGGTCAGGAGCCCGCCCTCGCGCTTGAGCGCGGCGGAGGCCAGGAGGGGAGCGATGATCGCGGTCACCAGCACCGACGCGGCGACCTGGGCGGTCGCGGTCTCGACGTACGGCTCGAAGCGGGGGTCGGCCAGGGCGACGATCGCGGGCGTGGCGATGGCGTTGCCCGCGGTGGTGCCGGCGGCGAATCCGATGCCCGAGCGGTAGCCGCGGCGCAGCAGGAACCGGTAGCCGAGGTAGGTCAGCAGCCCGGTGACGGGTGCGACGACGATGCCGACCGCGATGCCGGCGGCACCGCCGGTCACGATGGCGTTGAGGTCGATGCCGGTGCCGAGCGCCAGGGCGAAGAACGGGATCACGATCGCGGGGGTCGGGCGGAGCACCTCGCGCCAGTGCGGGTTGAGGTTGCCGACCACCATGCCGAGGACGAAGGGGATGACCGCGGCGACCATGGCGCTGACCGGGATCTCGGCGAGGCCCGAGGCGCCGAGGAAGAGCAGGGAGAAGAACGGGCCGTCGTTGATCGCAGAGGCGATGTAGGCGCCACGGTCACGCTTGTCGCCGTACCGTCCGGTGAAGGCCAGCCACAACCCGCCGTTGCTGTTGTCGACCGCGACGAGCAGCGCGAGGATCGAGACGCCGAGGATTCCGTCGATCCCGACCACCGTGCCGAGCAGGATGACCAGGGTGGCCGGGATGACGCTCTTGCACAGCAGCACCACGCCGGCCGTCGCCAGCACCGGTCCGCTCGTCTTGACGGTCACCTGGGTGCCGGTGGCGAAGATCAGCAGCGCGATCAGGGGCAGGGCGCTCTCGGCGAACAGGGCAGTGGTGAACGAGCCCAGGCCGAGGAAGCCGGGTGCGAAGGTGCCCAGCACCGAGCCGATCACGAGGGGGATCAGCATCAGACCGCCAGGGATGCGGTTCATCATCTGGTAGAGCGGGAGGATCTCGCGCTCGGGGGAGGTGGTCGTCATCGTCAGTCCGTTCCGGTCGATCCAATCGTACGTACAACACGTACGTACAAATTACTGTGACACGACCCTTCGGCGTGTGTCAACGCTCACAGGGGCCCTACGCTGCCGCCCATGGCACTCGCCCACCGACCGGTGACCCCCGAGGACTCCGAGGACGTCGCTGCCCTGATGGCCCGGGTCGCCGCGGACCACCCGACCGGCTTCGAGCTGTCCGCGGCCGAGGTGCGCGAGCTGCTGGCCGACTACCCGGGCGTGGTCGTCGAGGGCGGCTGGGACGGCGCGGACCTGGTGGCCTACACCGCGATCCTGCCCCGGGCCCCGCACGACGGCGCCCAGCACTTCCTGCTGTTCGGCGACGTCGATCCGGCCCGCCTGGGTAAGGGGTTCGGAACCGAGATGTTCGGCCGGGCCCTGGCCGCGGCCCGCCGACTGCACGCCGAGCACGGTGGCACGACCCGGGCCCGCTTCCAGACCCGGGCCCTGGCCGGCCGGGAGGACCAGGCGCGGCTGCTGTCCGACCACGGGCTGGTCGTCGACCGCCACAACTTCCTGATGTTCTCCGACCTCACCGACCTGCCGGTCCCGGCGCTGCCCGACGACCTCGTCGTCGGCGCCTTCGACCCGGCCACGGCCGAGGAGCTGCGGACGGCCCACAACGAGGCCTTCGCCGACTACCCCAACGGCAGCGCGGTGGACGAGGAGACGTGGACCTCCTTCATGGTCCACGCCGCCCACGCCCGCCACGACCAGTCGTTCGTGCTCCGGGACCCGCGGTCGGACGGCGCGGTCGCGGCGTACGTCTTCGTGCACGAGTACGAGATCGCGCGCTCCGGCGCGGCCGGGCGCGAGGCGTACGTCGCCTACGTCGGCACGCTGCCCGCCCACCGCGGCCGGGGCCTCGCCACCCACCTGCTGGCGCACACCCTGCGGGCGTGCCGGGCGGCCGGGTTCGACAGGTCGAGCCTGGACGTGGACACCCGGAACCCGACGGGGGCGCTCGGGATCTACGAGCGCGCCGGCTACGGGGTG
This sequence comes from Nocardioides sediminis, assembly GCF_003047295.1. GTDB lineage: Bacteria > Actinomycetota > Actinomycetes > Propionibacteriales > Nocardioidaceae > Nocardioides > Nocardioides sediminis. The sequence goes on along the minus strand of NZ_PZYZ01000008.1, from coordinate 26,297 downwards.
CGCTACCGGCAGGACAGCTACGCGCTGGTGGAGGAGCCGGTCTCGTAGACGAGGTCGGCGCGGTCCCGGGTGCGCTCCCGGGCGTGCAGGGCCTCCTCGTCGTCCAGCCACTGCTCCCACTGCGGCCGCATCTGCTCCCCGTCGCGCGCCAGGCCCCGACGGAGTCGCTCGTCGCGGGGAGCCTCGACCCACACCCGGGTGGTGACGAGGTCATCGATGCGCGCGGGGGCGGCGCCGACCCCCTCCACGACCAGGAGGCCGCCGGGGGAGAGGGGGTACGACTCGGCCCAGGCCGAGGCGTGCCAGTCCCACCGCGTCCAGGAGGACGCCCGGCCCTCGGACAACGGGCGGAGCACCCGGTCGAGGGTCGCGGCCAGGCCCGGCAGCCCGCCCCACCCCTCGAGCAGCTCGTCGGTGTGCAGCAGCCGGGCCGGGGTCGCGGCGGCGACCCCCAGTGCCAGCGTCGTCTTGCCGGAGCCCGCCAGGCCGTCGATGCACACCAGCCGACCGGGGCCGAGCGTGGGCCGGCGGGACAGCGCGTGGGCCAGCACCTCCTGCGGGTCGATCACCAGGCGTGGCCCAGGCCGCGGTAGCTCGGCACGGTCGCCACGATCCGGTCCCCGCGCACGAGGTGGACGTCGTTGACGTGCTCGAACAGCTCGCCCGACTTGGCGTGCCTGAACCACACCAGCTCGCCGATCCCCAGCATGGCGGCCGGGTGGCCCGTCAGTGGCGTCTGCACCTCGCCGGCGCCCTCGAGGCCGGTGAGGTGGAGGCCCGGGGGCGCCCACGGGAGCGGGGCACGGTCGTCCCCGACCGGCCCGGAGGCGATCAGGCCGCCCCCGTGCACCGTCGCCATGGCGGGCGAGGGCTTGCGGGTCACCCGCAGGCCGAAGTACGCCGCCGGGCGGGGCGCGAAGGCCTGGTAGTGGTCGAACAGTGCCGGCACCAGCAGGCCCGATCCCGCGGCCACCTCGGTGACCACCGGGTCGGCCACGGTCGACTCCACGGACCCGGAGCCGCCGCCGTTCCAGAACTCCAGGTCGGCCAGGGACGCGAGCGCGTCGGCGACCTCGCGCCGACGGTCCTCGAGCTGGGCGACCGATGCCTGCTTGAGGCGGCGGACCAGCAGGGACTTCGCGCGCTGGCCCGGCACGTCGTCGGGCACGCCGGCGACCTGTCCCTCGTAGGTCATCGCCCCGACCAGGACGAAGCCCGGCCGGCCGACGACCTCGCGCGCGAGCGCGGTCACTGCCGCCCCGTCGTACAGGGGGGAGCGCTTCGGCCCCACGTGCTGGCCGCCCACGCGCAGCCCGGCATCGACGTCGACGGCCACGCGCACCGGGACGGCGGGGGAGTCGCGGACCGCGTCGACGGCGTCGAGGTGGGCGACGTCGTCGACCATGATGGTGATCGCGGAGGCGGCCTCCTCGGAGCCCGCCAGCCGCGCCAGCGCCCCGGCGTCGACGCTCGGGTAGGCCACGACGATGTCGTCGCTGGTGCCGGTCTCGTGCAGGTGGAGCGCCTCGGCGACGGTGTAGGCCAGCACGCCCGAGAAGCCGTCGTGGTCCAGGGCGCGGGCGATCAGGTTCGGCACGCGCAGCGACTTCGAGGCGACGCGGACGGGCTTGCCCGCCGCCCGCCGGGCCAGGTCGTCGGCGTTGGCGTCGAACGCGTCCAGGTCCACCACGGCGATCGGCGTCGCCAGTGGCTCGGGGTGCGCCGCGACGGCGGCGCCCAGTCGGGCCCAGAGCCGGTTGCGCTCGACGAACCCGTCCGCCGGCGCTCGGCTCACTGGATGCCGCGCTTCTTCAGCAGTGCCTCGATCTCGGCCATCTCGTCGTCCACGACCGGCTCCTGGCGGGGAGCACGGGTCGAGGAGGCCTCCGGGAGGTCGCGCCGCCTCGAGGAGCGCGGGCTGTCGGTCACCGCGGCGGCGCCCGCGTCACCCGCGGCCCGACCGAGCTGCCGGTCGCGCAGCACGCCCGACAGCACGATGAGGACCACTCCGAAACCGGCCAGTCCGATCCCGGTCCACGTGGCCGGGCTGAGCACCAGGCCGGAGGCCCAGTCGGTCACCGAGCCCGCGATCTCGGTGAACATCTCCAGGGTGCCGGTGAGGAACGCGGCCACGGGCAGCATCGTGAAGCCGAGGGCGCGCATGGCCCCCGGGACCCCGCGGCGGCGGAAGGAGATCCACGTCCACGCGAGTCCCAGCAGGGTCAGGGTCGCGGCGAGCGCCGCCCAGGTTGCCTCGTCCACCCCTCCAGAGTTCCACAGCGCGCAACCCTTCGGGGACAATGGGCCGCGTGGAACGACAGATCCCGGACCCCGGCTTCCAGGGTGACGACGGCACCGCCGACCCCGCTCTGCGCAGCGCGCTGGCACGCGGCGCCGGCGACCCCGCGTCGTACGGCGAGGCGTTGCTCGCCCTGCAGGACTCCCGGCTGCTCGTCCCGGTGGTCGCGGTCCTCGGCGAGGTGGAGGTCGACGAGCAGGGCCTCGCCCACGACAAGACGTCCGACATGGCGGCCGTGCTGATGACCGGGGCGGACGGGCGGCGCGCGCTGCTGGCCTTCACCGGGACCGACAGCCTGGGCGCCTGGGACGCCGGGGCGCGGCCGGTCCCCGTGCCGACCCGCGTGGCCGCCCGGTCCGCGGTCCAGGACGGTGCCGCCGCGCTCGTGGTGGACATCGCCGGCCCCGCCACCGCGGTCGTTGAGGGCGACGACCTCACCCGGCTCGCGGCCGGCTGGCGGGTGGTGCGGCTCCAGGGCGACCGGAGTGGTGCGGACCAGCAGCTCGGCTGGATTGGCCCCGCGGCGGAATGATCCGTTAGCCTTCGGTGTTGACCGATCAGTCCCTCTCCGCCACCACCGGGAGCGGGGCCGATCCTCCAAGCGGGAACAGCACCACCGTTCCCCACCCGCACCGGCCGCCCAGCACCACAGGTCGTCGGGTCACGGTCCGGATGAGTCGTACGCCCGTCGTACGTCATCGCTGGCTCCCGCTTGGTCACCGCGGGAGCCATTGTTCATTTCAGGGCACGTGTCTCCGGCCAGGGTCACCCCAACCACTGAGTCACTGGAGGACACATCAGCACCGAGCTGCGCATCAACGAGCGGATCCGCGTACCCGAGGTCCGCCTTGTCGGGCCCAATGGCGAGACGGTCGGCATCGTGCCGACCGATCAGGCGTTGAAGCTTGCCCAGGAGGCAGACCTCGACCTGGTCGAGATCGCTCCCCAGGGCCGGCCGCCAGTCTGCAAGCTCATGGACTACGGCAAGTTCAAGTACGAGAACGCCCAGAAGGCTCGCGAGGCCCGTCGCAACCAGACGAACGTGATCATCAAGGAGATGAAGCTTCGTCCCAAGATCGACGCGCACGACTACGAGACCAAGAAGGGCCACGTCGTCCGGTTCCTCAAGGCCGGCGACAAGGTCAAGATCACCATCATGTTCCGTGGTCGCGAGCAGCACCGTCCCGAGCTGGGCTTCCGGCTGCTGCAGCGCCTGGCTGAGGACGTCACCGAGCTCGGCTTCGTGGAGTCCGCGCCCAAGCAGGACGGCCGCAACATGATCATGGTGCTCGGCCCGCACAAGAAGAAGGCCGACGCCAAGATCGACGCCGCCGCCGCGAAGGACGCCAAGATGGCGCAGCGCGAGGCGGCCGTGGCCGAGGAGCAGGCCGAGCGCGATGCGGCCCACGCCGCCGGGCCGGTCGCGGCCAAGAAGGAGCGTCGTCGCTCCGAGAACCTCGACGACGACATCGACGTGTGAGCCTGCGTCACCTCGCAGCGACGTCGACCACGACGTCCGTCACGTCGTCCACCAGGACGTCCCAGACATCCAGCAGCAGAAAGTAGAGAGAGATGCCGAAGAACAAGACGCACTCCGGTGCCAGCAAGCGCTTCCGCGTGACCGGCTCGGGCAAGATCCGCCGCCAGAAGGCCGGCCTGCGCCACAACCTGGAGAAGAAGCCCTCGAAGGTGACCCGCCGCATGTCGGGCACGACCGAGGTCTCCAAGGCCGACAACGCGCGCGCCAAGAAGCTGCTGGGTCGCTGACCCCCGGGGCCGCCCGGCGGCCCACCGCACCACTTTCCGAGTTTTGAGCACCAAGGAGCAATGACATGGCACGCGTGAAGCGCGCAGTAAACGCCCAGAAGAAGCGTCGTACCACCCTCGAGCGCGCCAGCGGCTACCGCGGCCAGCGCTCGCGCCTCTACCGCAAGGCCAAGGAGCAGGTCACCCACTCGCTGGTCTACAGCTACAACGACCGCCGCAAGAACAAGGGCAACTTCCGCAAGCTGTGGATCCAGCGCATCAACGCCGCCGCTCGTGCGCAGGGGATGACCTACAACCGCTTCATCCAGGGCCTCAACCTCGCCGGTGTCGAGGTCGACCGCAAGATCCTCGCCGAGCTGGCCGTCAACGACGTGGCCGCGTTCAACGCGCTCGTCGAGACCGCGAAGGCCGCCCTCCCCGAGGACGTCAACGCGCCCAAGGTCTCCGCCTGATTCTCGGGACCCGAGCATGAGCGCGCCCCTGACCGCGGGCACTCCACTCACTGTGGGGAACAGCCGCGTCAAGGAGGCCCGCAAGCTGAGCCGCCGTTCGGTGCGTACCGAGCGGCGGCTCTTCCTTGCCGACGGCCCCAAGGCCGTCGAGGGCGCCCTCCTGGTGCCCGGCCGCGTGGTCGAGGTCTTCGCCACCCCCACGGCCGCGCAGCAGTACGCCGGCCTGCTGGCCGCCGCCGACGTCGTCACGCTCGTGGACGACCGGGCGCTGGCGTCGCTCTCCGACGCCGTCAACCCCGCCGGCCTGGTGGCGGTGTGCCACCACCTCGACGTGCCGGTCGCCGCGCTGGTCGCCGAGCACGCCCCGCTCCTGGTGATCTGCGCCGACGTCCGCGACCCGGGCAACGCCGGCACGGTGGTCCGCACCGCCGACGCCGCCGGCGCCGGGGGAGTGGTGCTGGCCGGCAGCTCGGTCGACGCCTACAACCCCAAGACCGTCCGGGCCTCCGTCGGGAGCCTGTTCCACCTCCCGGTCGCGGTCGAGCCGGACGCCGCGGCCGCGGTCGCAGCCGCGCAGGCCGCGGGCTACACCGTGCTGGCCGCCGACGGATCCGGGGAGGCCGACCTCTTCGAGACCGACCTCTCCGGGCCGACCGCCTGGCTGTTCGGCAACGAGGCCTGGGGCCTGCCGGCCGAGCTGGCAGACCTGGCCGACCGCCGGGTGGCCATCCCGATCCACGGCCGCGCCGAGAGCCTCAACCTCGCGACGGCCGCTGCGGTCTGCCTCTACGCCAGCGCGCGGGCGCAGCGCTCGTGATCCTCATCGACCCGCCCAGCGTCCCGCGCTGGGGCCGCACGTGGTCCCACCTGGCCAGCGACACGTCGTACGACGAGCTGCACGACTTCGCCCTGGCCAACGGCGTCCCGGAGCGGGGCTTCGACGGCGACCACTACGACGTACCGGCGGAGTTCTACGACGTGATGGTCGCCGCCGGCGCCGTGCCGGTGACCAGTCGCGAGCTCGTGAGCCGGGTCCGCAGCGCCGGGTTGCGGCGTCCCAAACCGCTCCGCGCGGACTAGGGTGACCCGGTGCCCCGCATCGTCGAAGCCCGACCCACGCGGCTGCAGTCGCTGGCCGACCTCTACCCGGACGGCATCCTCGGTGCCTCCATCGCCGGCGAGATCACCTTCATCAACGACCACGCCGCGCGGCTGCTGGGGACCACCGTGGCCGAGGCGATGGGCGGGCGTCTCGAGGACGTGCTGCGCCTGCAGGACCAGGACGGCCGCACCTGGCTGCACGTCAACCGGCCCGACCGGAGCATCTCGATCCGCACCGGCATCCCCGAGCAGTCCTGGCTCAACAGGAGCGGCGCCGAGGTGCTCACCACCGCGCGCCTCGTCCGGGCGCGTCCGCTGGCCCCGGTGGTCGGCGTGGCCATCGGCATCCGCGACGGCCGCGGCCGGGCCCGGCTCGACCGCGAGCGCTCCGACCTGGTCGCCACCGTCGCCCACGAGCTCCGCTCGCCCCTGACCGGCGTCAAGGGGTTCGTCCAGGCCCTGCTCAACCGGTGGGACAAGCTCAACGACGAGCAGCGCAAGCTCATGCTCACCACCGTCAACGCCGACGCCGACCGGCTGGTCCGGCTCATCGCCGAGCTCCTCGACGTGGCGCGCATCGACACCGGCCGGCTCTCCCTCTACCCGCGCGAGGCCGACGCGGTGGTGCTGACCCGTCGCGTCGTGGACTCCGTGGCCGCCGGCACCAGCCGCGTCATCGAGCTCGAGGCCGCGGACGGGCTGCCGGAGGTCTTCGCCGACCCCGACAAGCTCACCCAGGTCGTCACCAACCTCGTCGAGAACGCGGTGCGCCACGGCCAGGGCCGGGTCACGGTCTCGCTCACGCCCACCCCCGAGGGGTGCGACGTGCAGGGGGTGCGGATCTGCGTGGACGACGAGGGCGAGGGCATCCCCGAGGAGATGCGGCGACGGGTCTTCACCAAGTTCTGGAAGCACGGCTCGAGCGGGGGCTCGGGACTGGGGATGTACATCGTCGGAGGCCTGGCGCGGGCCCATGGCGGCTACGTCACCATCACCGAGGCCGACGGCGGCGGGGCGCGCGTGATGGTCGACTGGCCGAGCGAGGACCGCCGCCCGGAGTGAGCGGCGGCAGGGCCGTCACTCCGCGGCGGCCATCGTCGCGCCGAGGCCGATCATCATCACGCCGCCCGCGGCACCCATCGTGTCGAGCCGCTCGGGACGCCGGGCGAACCAGTCCCGGGCCGTGCCGGCGGCCATCGCCCACACGGAGTCGCTCGCCACGGCCAGGACTCCGAACAGCAGGCCCAGCAGCGCCACCTGCAGCCCGACGTGGCCAGCCGCGGCGTTGGTGAACTGCGGCAGGAACGCCACGAAGAACACGATCGTCTTGGGGTTGCCCATCCCCACGAGCATCCCGGTCCACACCGCTGCTCCGGGGCGTTCGGGGGCCCTGCGACCGGTGGTGAGGGCCACGCGGGCGTCCTTGCGGTGCCGGATGGCGGAGACGCCGAGCCACACGACCCACGCTGCGCCGGCGAGCTTGAGGACCGTGTACGCCGTCGCGCTCGCGGCCACGACCGCGCCCAGGCCGACGGCGACCAGCAGCACCTGCACCAGCAGGCCCAGGGCGTTGCCGACGACCGACAGGAGGGCCTCCCGACGCCCGACGGTCAGCGCCCGACCGATGGTGAACAGCAGGCTCGGACCCGGCACCTGGATGAAGAGGATCGAGGCGAGCACGAAGGCGAGCAGCTGGCTGGTGGTCGGCACCCGACCAGCGTAGGACCGCGCGAGGCCGGTCGTCGCGCGACGTCGCGGGACGGCCATCTGCACACAACCTTCACGAGTCGTCCCCGCCTCCCGCGCCGTCGGGCTCCTAGGGTCGTGCCATGAGCCAAGGGGTGGGTCCAACGGCGCCGCGACGCCGGGTGCTGGTGGTCGAGGACGAGCGCGTCATCAACGACCAGCTGGCCGAGCGCCTCCGGACCGAGGGCTACGACGTCACCCAGGCCTACGACGGCCTGACGGCGGTCGAGCGGGCGCGGGCGGACGAGCCCGACGTCGTGGTCCTCGACGTGATGCTGCCCGGCATCGACGGCCACGAGGTGTGCCGGCGCGTCCAGGCGCAGCGGCCCGTCCCGGTGCTGATGCTGACCGCCCGCGACGACGAGGCCGACATCCTGGTCGGCCTCGGGGTCGGCGCCGACGACTACCTCACCAAGCCGTTCCGCATGCGGGAGGTCGTGGCCCGGGTCGCCGCCCTCGTACGACGCGTGGACCGGGCCGCCGAGCTCGTCGCCACCTCGGGGAGCGCGCCCCTCGTGCTGGGCGGGCTCACCGTCGACCCCGGCCGGCGCCGAACCGTGCGCGACGGCAGCGAGGTGCACCTGACGCCCACCGAGTTCGACCTGCTCCTGTGCCTGGCCCGCGACCCGGGCCAGGTGCTGACCCGGGAGCGCCTGCTCGCCGAGGTCTGGGGCTGGGCCGAGGTGGGCCTCACCGGGGTCCCCACCCGCACCGTCGACAGCCACGTGAAGGCGTTGCGCGCCAAGCTGGGCCCCGCCTGGATCCGCACGGTCCACGGCGTCGGCTACGCCCTCGAGGCCGAGGTGCCCGGCCGGTGAGCGGCGCGCTGGACCCGGTGACGAGCATCAAGGCCAAGCTCGGGGCGCTCGTCGCCGCCTCCGTCGTCGTGGCGGCGCTGCTCGCCACCCTGGGGTCCGCCGCGGGGGTGCCCGCGCTGCTGACGGTGCCGGTCGCGGTCGCCCTGGCGCTCGGCGTCACCCAGCTGCTCGCCGCCGGGATGGTCGCCCCGCTGCGCCAGATGACCGACGTCGCCCAGCGGATGGCCCGCGGCGACTACTCCGGACGGGTCCACACCACGGCGACCGACGAGGTGGGACGGCTGGCGGCCGCGTTCAACCAGATGGCGGCCGACCTCGAGCAGGTCGACGCCGAGCGGCGCGACCTCATCGCCACCGTCTCGCACGAGCTGCGCACCCCGCTGGCCGCCATGACAGCGGTGCTGGAGAACCTCGCCGACGGGGTCGTGCCGGCCGACGCCGAGCACGTCGCCGGAGCCCTGGCCCAGGCGGAGCGGCTGCGCGACCTGGTGGCCGACCTGCTCGACCTGTCCCGCCTCGAGGCCGGCGTCGTCCGGCTCGAGCCGCGGGACGTCGAGCTGGCCGCGCTGGTCGAGGACTGCGTGCGCGAGGTGGAGCACGCGGGCCGGAGCACGTCGTACGACGTCGCCGTGGAGCCCGCCCTCGTCGTCACGGCCGACCCGGCCCGGCTGCGCCAGCTGCTCGTCAACGTCCTCGACAATGCCGCCCGCCACAACCCGCCCGACGGTCGTGTCGACGTCACGGCCGGGGCGTCGCAGGCCGGCTGGTGGCTCGAGGTCACCGACCACGGCCCTGGGGTGGCCCCCGAGGACCGCGAGCGCGTCTTCCAGCGCTTCGGCACCAGCAGCACCGGCGGCGGCACCGGGCTCGGGCTGGCCGTCGCGCGCTGGGTGGCCCAGCTCCACGGCGGCACCCTGCGGTTCACCGACCCGGAGCCGGGCCGCACGGGTGCCCGCCTGCGCCTCCACGTCCCGTGCCGGCTGCCCGAGCCGTCCCAGGAGGTCGCCGCGCCCGCACCCCCGCCGGCCGGCGCCCACCACACGGAGGCTTCGGCGGCCGCGCCCGGGCCTCCCGCGGCACCGGCCGGTACCGACACCCTCTTCGGCGCCTTCTGGCCCGAGGTCCCCGGTGCCGCGGCGTTGCGGGTCGTCGTGGCGAGCGCCCTGGTCGGCGTCCTCGCCGGTGCGACCATGACGTTCGTCGGCCCGGGGCTGGCCTGGACGCTCGTGCTCGCGGCGGCCGGGGGAGCGGCGTACTCCACGGCGCGGCACCGTCGCGACCCCTTCGTCGTGGGCGCGACCGTGCTGGGCCTGCTGCTCGTCGCGCCGCTCACGCTCCTCGACAACGCCGGCATCGCGATGCTCTGCGTGCTGGCGGCCATCGCCGTGTTCCTCGTCGCGGTCACCCGGGCGGTCACCCTGTCCGGCTTCGTGCTCGCCGGGGCGTCGTGGCCGCTCTCCTCGGTGCGCGGGCTGCCGTTGTTCGGCCGCAGCCTGCGGCTGGTCGGCACCGGGGGGCGTGGTCCTGCGGTGGCGCGCACCCTGGCCCTGTCGCTGCTCGGCCTGGTCGTCTTCGGTGCCCTCTTCGCCTCGGCGGACGCCCTGTTCGCACGCTGGGTCGACGCCGTCGTCCCCAACCTGACCTTCGGAGACCTCGTCACCCGCATGTTCGTCGCGGTCGCGGTCTTCGGGCTCAGCCTGGCCGGCTCGTACGCCGCCCTCAACCCCGCCCGCGTGGAGCGGCCGCGACGGGCCGTCGACCCGTTGCCCAACCGGTTCGAGTGGCTGGTGCCCGTGCTCATCGTCGACGCGGTGTTCGCGGTGTTCCTCGTCGCCCAGGCCGCGGTGGTGTTCGGGGGGCACGACTACCTCGAGAGGACGACCGGCATCACCTACGCCGACTACGTGCACCAGGGGTTCGGGCAGCTGACGGTGGCGACCGCGCTGACCCTGCTGGTGGTGTGGGCGGCCGCCCGCCGGGCCGGCGGGACGCCGCGCGACCGGTGGTGGCTGCGCCTCTCGCTGGGGCTGCTGGGCGTGCTCACCCTCGTCGTGGTGGCCTCCGCCCTCTACCGGATGCACGTCTACCAGGAGGCCTACGGCTTCACGACCCTGCGGCTGGTCGTCGACGTGTTCGAGGGCTGGCTCGGGCTGGTCGTGGTCACCGTGATGGTCGCCGGCCTGCTCGGCCGGGCCCGCTGGGTCCCGCGGATCGCGCTGGTCACCGGCGCCGTCGCCGCGCTGGGGCTCGCGGCGCTCAACCCCGACGCATGGGTGGCGGGACGCAACATCGACCGCTACGAGGAGACGGGGAGCCTCGATGTCCGCTACCTCCAGTCGCTCTCGGCCGACGCCGCCCCGGTGATCGCCGAGCGGCTGCCCGAGCGGGTCGCGGCGTGCGTCCTGCAGCACCTCCCCGACAACCAGCTGCGGGAGGAGGGCGACACCCTGTGGGGCTGGAACCTCGGTCGCCACCGTGCGGAGGGCGCGGTGGCGGGCGTCGACCTGCCCACCGGGGACGACGTGTCGGGCGATCCCTGCGCCTCCGTCTACGAGGAGTTCGACGAGCCACCCACCGACACCGTCGGCTAGCATCGACACGTGCAGCCACGTCAGCGATTTCCGCGCCCCGGACCGGCCGTCGGTCCGGGGGCTGCACGCGCGTCCGACTGAGGCGACAGCAGGCTCTCGCACGACGCCGGGTCCGGGGAGTCGTCCCGTCCGACCCACTTCTAGAATCAGCGCGTCCACGTAGACGCGAGGAAAGGGAGCCATGTCCGGCCCCAACACCGAGTACGACCCTGTCGAGGTCACCCCGCTCAAGGCCGACGAGGTCGAGGCGATGCGCGAGGCGGCCGTGGCCGCCATCGCCGCCGCCACCGACCTGGAGTCGCTCAAGGTGGTCCGCCTCGAGCACGTCGGCGATCGCTCGCCGCTGGCCCTGGCCAACCGGGAGATCGGCGCCCTGCCTCCGCAGGCCCGCAAGGACGCCGGCCAGCGCGTGGGCCAGGCCCGCGGCGCCGTCAACAAGGCGCTGGCCCAGCGCCAGGTGGAGCTCGAGGCCGAGCACGAGGAGCGGATGCTGGTCGAGGAGACCGTCGACGTCACGCTCCCGACCAACCGGGCCCGGCGTGGCAGCCGGCACCCCATCACGCTGCAGTCCGAGCTGATCGCCGACATCTTCGTCGCGATGGGCTGGGAGATCGCCGAGGGACCCGTCGTGGAGGCCGAGTGGCTCAACTTCGACGCCCTCAACCTCGGCCCCGACCACCCCGCCCGCACCATGCAGGACACCTTCTGGACCGAGCCCGCAGACCACCACGTCGTGCTGCGCACCCAGACGTCACCGGTCCAGGCCCGCACCATGCTGACGCGCAGGCCGCCCATCTACGTCGCCTGCCCCGGCCGCGTCTTCCGCACCGACGAGTACGACGCGACGCACAGCCCGATGTTCCACCAGGTCGAGGGGCTCGTCGTCGACGAGGGCATCACCATGGCCCACCTCAAGGGCTCGCTGGACCACCTGGCGTCACAGCTGTTCGGCGACGGCATCGACACCCGCTTCCGCCCGTCGTACTTCCCCTTCACCGAGCCGTCGGCGGAGGTCGACGTCCGATGCTTCGTGTGCCGCGGTCTCGACAGCGCCTCGTGCCGCACCTGCCGCGGCGAGGGCTGGATCGAGTGGGGCGGCTGCGGCGTGGTCAATCCGCGGGTGCTGGTCGCCTGCGGCGTCGACCCCGAGACCTACTCCGGCTTCGCGTTCGGCATGGGCATCGACCGCAGCTTCATGTTCCGCCACGACCTGGAGGACCTGCGACCGCTCTTCGAGGGCGACGTCCGGTTCTCGTCCGCCTTCGGGTCCGAGATCTGAGAGGGAGGATCCGAGATGAAGACGCCCCTGTCCTGGATCACCGAGTACGTCGACGTGCCCGACCACGTCACCACCGAGGAGCTCACCGCCCGGCTGACCATGACCGGCCTCAAGCTGGAGGGCATCCACAGCCCCGGCGCCGAGATCGCCGGCCCCCTCGTCGTCGGCCGGGTGCTGACGATGGAGCCCGAGCCCCAGAAGAACGGCAAGACCATCAACTGGTGCACCGTCGACGTCGGCCCGGAGCTGAACGCTGCCCACGGCACCGGCGAGGCTGGACGTGGGGTGGGCATCGTCTGCGGGGCCCACAACTTCGCGCCCGGTGACCTGGTCGCCGTCGTGCTCCCCGGGGGAGTGCTGCCCGGCGGGTTCGAGATCTCCGCACGCAAGACCTACGGGCACGTCTCGTCCGGCATGATCTGCTCGGCCGCGGAGCTCGGCCTGGGCGAGGACCACGACGGGATCATCGTGCTCCCGTCCGGCTCCGGCGAGCCCGGGCAGGACGTGCGGCCCCTGCTGGGCCTCGACGAGGAGATCATCGAGTTCGAGGTCAACCCCGACCGCGCGTACGCCCTGTCCCTGCGCGGCATCGCGCGCGAGGTGCTCGTCTCGGTCCCCGGCGCGACCGGCTTCCGCGACCCGGCGATCCGCGACACCCCCGAGGCCAACGACGAGGGTCACCCGGTCGTCGTCGAGGACCCGGTGGGCTGCCCGGTCTTCGTGGCACGCACCGTCACCGGGTTCGACCCGTCAGCACCGACCCCGGAGTTCATCGCCCAGCGGATCACGGCGGCAGGGATGCGGCCGATCTCCCTGGCCGTCGACGTCACCAACTACGTGATGCTCGAGACCGGGCGGCCGATCCACGGCTACGACGCCGACCGGCTGCAGGGTCCCATCGTCGTACGCCGGGCGAGGGCCGGTGAGCGCCTCACCACCCTGGACGGCACCGCGCGCACCTTGTCGGAGGAGGACCTCGTGGTCACCGACGACTCGGGCATCATCGGCCTCGGCGGCGTCATGGGGGGCGAGACGACCGAGATGTCGGCCACCACCACGCGCGTCCTGGTCGAGGCGGCCCACTGGGACGCGACGGCCATGTTCCGCACGGGCCGGCGCCACAAGATCACCTCCGAGGCCGGCAAGCGCAACGAGCGCGGCGTCGACGCGACCATCTGCGAGGCCGCGGCGGACCGGGTCGTCGAGCTGCTCACGACCTACGGCGGAGGACAGGCCGAGCCCGGCGTCACGGTGGTGGGCACGCCGCCACCCATGCCGGTGATCACCGTCGCCGCGGACCGGGCCGCCCGGGTCTCCGGGCTCGACATCAGCGAGGAGCGCGCGGTGGAGGCGCTGCGCGCCGTCGGCTGCGAGGTCTCCGGCACGGGCACCCTCCACGTCGTCCCGCCGCCGTGGCGCCACGACCTCACCGACCCCCAGGACACCACGGAGGAGGTCGTCCGCCTCGTCGGCTACGACACGATCCCGTCCGTGCTGCCCAAGGCGCCCGGGGGGCGCGGGCTGACGCGCAGCCAGCTGCTCCGCCGTCGCATCGGCCGCACCATGGCCGGCGCCGGGTACGTCGAGGTGGTGACCTTCCCGTTCGTCGGCGAGGCCGACCTCGACGCCCTCGGCCTCGACGAGGACGACCCGCGCCGCACCACCCTGCGCCTGTCCAACCCGCTCAACAGCGAGACGCCCGGCATGACGACCACCCTGCTGCCGGCGCTGCTGCGCACCGCCGCGAGGAACGTCGGGCTCGGGACGACGTCGGTCGCCATCTTCGAGGCGGCGCCGGTGACCCTGCCCCGGGCCACGGCCCCGGCGCCGATCCTCCCCGTGGACCGGCGGCCCACCGATGCCGAGCTCGACGCCCTGACCAAGGCGCTGCCCGACCAGCCGTTGCACCTCGGCGTGGTCGCCACCGGCGAGGCGGAGTCCGCCGGCTGGTGGGGCGACGGCCGGCCGGTCGCGTGGTCCGACGCCGTCGACGCCGCACGGGTCGTGGCCGAGGCGCTCGGCCTGGAGCTGACCACCCGTCCCGCCGACACCGCGCCGTGGCACCCGGGCCGGTGCGCCGCCCTGCTGCTCGGCGACGTGCTGGTCGGGCACGCCGGAGAGCTCCACCCCCGGGTGTGCTCCGCGTTCGGCATCCCGCCGCGCTCCGTCGCCGCGGAGGTCGACCTCGACGTCCTGCTCGAGCACGCGGTGCACCTGCGTCCGTCCCCCTCCTTCTCGACCTACCCGGTCGCCAAGGAGGACGTCGCCCTGGTCGTGGACGAGCACGTGCCGGCCGCCGACGTCGAGGCTGCGCTGCGCGAGGGCGCCGGCGAGCTCCTGGAGTCCATCCGCCTCTTCGACGTCTACACCGGCGAGCAGGTCGGCGAGGGGAAGAAGTCGCTGGCCTTCGCGCTGCGCTTCCGGGCCCCGGACCGGACCCTCAAGGAGGGCGAGGCGTCCGCCGCGCGCGACGCCGCCGTGCGGCTCGCCGCCGAGCGCACGGGGGCCGTCCAGCGCTGACGAGCGGTCAGTCGATCGGAGTGGCCACGATCGCGCGGAAGCGCGTCAGGACGTCCCGGTCGCCCGCGACCGACAGGCCCGAGTCGTCGCCCCGGTGCCACAGCCAGGCATCGAGGGCGGCGGCCGGACCGTCGATCACGGCGTCGGGCTCGACGCCGGCGGGTGGGTCCACGAGGTGGCAGTCGTCCTCGTCGGAGAACACCTCGCCGGTCTCGGGGTGCGTCCCGTTGAACAGCCCGAGCTGCGCCCACACCTCGTCGCCGGTGTCGGTGCAGTCCAGGCGGACGTGGTGGGGGAGCGGCTCCCACGAACCCCACGGCGGGCACCCGCCGTACATCACGCCCACGACCTCCGCCACCCCGTCGGCGGCGAGTCGCGCATCGACCTCGGACGCCACCCCGGCGGCCTGCTCGGCGTCCAGCCGGTGGATCAGCGCCTCGTGCGCCTGGCGCCGCAGGATGAACCCGACGGTGTGGTCGGCCGGGTCGGACGACCACGTCCAGGCGGGCTCACCCGCGTCGAGGCCCTCCAGTGCGCCTGACAGGGCGGCGCTCCAGACGTCGAAGGCCTCCAGCGTCTCGTCGTGGGTCGCCGGCCGCGTCGGCTCGGCGGACAGGTCGACCTCGGCGGGCCGGCCGGAGACGGCCCTCGACCAGAACCACTGCACCGTCACCAGGTGCCACAGCAGGTCGCCCGCGTCCCAGTCGGGGCAGGACGGCACCCGGGCGGCGGGCTCGCAGTCGGCCAGCACGGCACGGAACCGGGCTGACTCGGCGCGGATGTGGTCGAGGTAGACCTCGGGCGTCAGTCGTGTCATGGCGCCCAACGTAGGGGCACGGCCGACGTGGCGACACCGGATTCACCCACGCCACCAGCCCCGCCGGCGCGATGCCGGCTCGAGCTCGTGGTCCAGCGACTGCCGCAGCAACCGCACCTGGTCCCGGTCACCCAGGACCGAGACCTCGTCACCGACCTCGTGGTCGTGCAGCCACCACAGCAGTGACGTGGCCGGGCCCTGCACCACGATCGCCGGCTCGTCGAGCTCGGCGGCACGGACGGCGCCCAGGACGCCGCGCCGGTCCACGCCGTAGGCGACGGCCCAGGCCTGGCCGGCGTCGGTGGTGCGCAGCACGGCAGGCCGCGGTTGCCAGGCCACGTCGGCGTCGGGCTCCGCCCAGTGGTCCAGTGCCCGGTCGATGCCGTCCGCGGCGGCGTCCGGGTGCAGCGCGGGTGCCGCGCGACCCGCCGCCAGGCTGGCGGCGTGGGCGACGCCGACCGCCTCGTGCGCGAGGAGCCGCGCGACCTGCGCCGTCGTCCCCGGACGACCGAAGTAGTCGATCGCCGCGTCCGGCCCGACCGCCAGCAGCAGCTCCTCCAACCGCGTGAGCTCGTCGGCGACGGCCGCCACCACCGCGGCGTGGTCCACCGGAGGAGCGGGCTCCGCCCGCTCGCTCCAGTGCTGCCCGGGGTGCTCCAGCGACCACGCCCAGACCTCCAGGGTGGCCCAGTGCTCGCGTGTCGCCGCGTGCGCGGGCACGGCGTGGGGGGGCAAGGTGTCGGTGGGACCGAGGACCCCGAGGCTGGCGACGGCCGCGCGGCCGTGCAGGTCCATCAGGTCGAGGTGCTCGGCGAAGGCGATGTCCACGGCGCAGACCCTAGTGAAGCATGGTCATGCATTCGCATGTATAGTCATGCACATGACCTTCTCCGTCGCCGTCGCCGGTGCCAGCGGGTACGCCGGTGGCGAGGTGCTCCGCCTGCTCCTCGGCCACCCGGACGCCCGGATCGGCACGCTCACCGCGGGATCCAACGCCGGGGAGACCCTCGGGTCCCTCCAGCCGCACCTGCTGCCGCTGGCCGATCGGGTCCTCGAGCCCACCACCGCGGAGACCCTCGTCGGGCACGACGTCGTCGTCCTGGGGCTGCCGCACGGCCAGTCCGCGCCCGTCGCCGAGGCGCTCGGCGACGACGTGGTCGTCATCGACTGCGGCGCCGACTTCCGGCTCACCGACCCGGCCGCCTGGGAGCAGTTCTACGGCGGCACCCACGCCGGCTCGTGGCCCTACGGCCTGCCCGAGCTCGCGGGCCAGCGGGACCGGCTGCGCGACGCCCGTCGCATCGCCGTGCCCGGCTGCTACCCCACCGTCTCGACGCTCACCATCGCGCCCGCGCTGGCAGCGGGCCTCGTGGAGCCCGACATCAGCGTCGTCGCCGCGAGCGGGACGTCCGGGGCGGGCAAGGCCGCCAAGCCGCACCTGCTGGGCAGCGAGGTGATGGGCAACGCGAGCGCCTACGGCGTCGGGGGAGTGCACCGCCACACCCCCGAGATCACCCAGAACCTCGGTCGCGTCCACGACGGCGACGTCCGGGTCAGCTTCACGCCGTTGCTGGTGCCGATGTCCCGCGGCATCCTGGCCACCGTGTCCGCCCCGCTGGCCGGCGACGCCGACGCCGACGAGGTGCGCGCCGCCTACCTCGACGCCTACGCCGACGAGCCCTTCGTCCACGTGCTGCCCGAGGGGCAGTGGCCGCAGACCCAGTCCGTGCTCGGCTCCAACGCCGTCCACGTGCAGGTCACCGTCGACCCCGCCGTACGACGCGTGGTCGCCGTCGGCGCCGTCGACAACCTCGCCAAGGGCACCGCGGGCGCCGCCGTGCAGTGCCTCAACCTCGCCCTCGGCCTCGACGAGACCACCGGGCTCTCCACGATCGGACTCGCCCCGTGACCGACCAGCCGACGGACCAGCCCGCGCAGCACACGCTCACGCTGCTGAAGTACCCCGAGAAGCTCGCCATCGTCCGGCTCGGGCCCGGGGCCGAGATCCCCCAGTGGGCCGAGTCGGCCAGCCTGTTCTCGGTGACTGCGACCGCGACCGAGACCAGCCTCGTGTGCGCCACGCGCTCGGTGCCGACCAAGACACCGAGCATCAAGCCGCTCACCGCCTTCCAGGTCCGTGGTCCGCTCGACCCGGACGCCGTGGGCATCCTGGCCGGGCTGCTGGCCCCGCTGGCCGAGGCCGGGATCCCGGTTTACACGATCTCCACCTTCGACACCGACTGGGTCATGGTGCGCCTCGTGGACGGCGACAAGGCGGCCGAGGCCTGGCGACGACGAGGTCACACCGTGACCGACGCCGTCCCCGCCACCCCGTCCCGGAAGAGCAGGAAATGACCACCACCCACCCCGCAGGGTTCACCGCCGCCGGCGTCGAGGCCGGCCTCAAGACGAGCGGCGGCAAGGACGTCGCGCTGGTCGTCAACGCCGGCCCCACGTTCGACTCCGCCACCGTGTTCACCTCCAACCGCTGCAAGGCCAACCCGATCCTGTGGAGCCAGGAGGTCGTCAAGGACGGCACCGTCCGCGCGGTCGTCCTCAACTCGGGCGGCGCCAACTGCTACACCGGCCCCGAGGGCTTCCAGACCACCCACGCGGTCGCGGAGCGCGTCGCGGAGCACCTGGGCATCGGTGCGATCGACGTCGTCGTCTGCTCGACGGGGCTCATCGGCCTGGCCAACGACCGCGACGCCGTGCTCGCGGGCGTCGACGCCGCGCACGCCGCGCTGTCGGAGGACGGCGGCCCGGCCGCGGCCGAGGCGATCATGACCACCGACTCGGTCAGCAAGCAGGTCGTCGTCGAGGGAGCGGGCTGGTCGATCGGCGGGATGGCCAAGGGCGCCGGCATGCTGGCCCCCCAGCTCGCCACGATGCTCGTGGTCCTGACCACCGACGCGGTCGTGCCCGCCGACGGCCTCGACGAGGCGCTGCGCGCCGCCACCCGCGTCTCCTTCGACCGGCTCGACTCCGACGGCTGCATGTCGACCAACGACACCGTCACCGTGATGGCTAGCGGGGCCAGCGGCATCACGCCGACCCCGGCGGACTTCACCGACGCGCTCACCCAGGCCTGCACCGACCTGGCGATGCAGCTGCTCAAGGACGCCGAGGGCGCCGACCACGAGATCGCCATCACCGCGCTCAACGCCGCCTCGGAGGACGAGGCCGTCGAGGTGGCGCGGAGCGTCGCCCGCTCCAACCTGTTCAAGGCCGCCGTCTTCGGCAACGACCCCAACTGGGGGCGCGTGCTCGCCAGCATCGGCACCACGCAGGCCGCCTTCGACCCCGCCGACCTCGATGTCGCCATGAACGGCGTCTGGGTGTGCCGGCGCTCGACGCCGGCCGAGGACCCCGCGACCGTCGACCTGACCGGCCGCGAGGTCAGCGTCACCATCGACCTCAAGGCCGGCGACGCCCGCGCCACGGTCTGGACCAACGACCTCACCCACGCCTACGTCCACGAGAACAGCGCCTACAGCTCATGACCCAGACACCCAACGCCCAGAACCGTCCCGACCCCGCCAAGGCGCGCACGCTCGCCGCCGCGCTGCCGTGGCTCAAGCGCTACCACGGCCGCACGATCGTGGTGAAGTACGGCGGCAACGCGATGACCGACGACACCCTCAAGAAGGCGTTCGCCGAGGACATCGCCTTCCTGCGCTTCGCCGGCTTCAAGCCGGTCGTCGTGCACGGTGGTGGTCCGCAGATCTCGGCCATGCTCAAGCGCCTCGACATCACCTCGGAGTTCCGGGGCGGCCTGCGGGTCACCACGCCCGAGGCCATGGACGTCGTCCGCATGGTCCTCGTCGGCCAGGTGCAGCGCGAGCTGGTCGGCCTCATCAACGAGCACGGTCCGCTCGCCGTGGGCCTGTCCGGGGAGGACGCCGGCCTGTTCACCGCCGAGGCGACCAACACCGTCGTCGACGGCGAGGAGGTGGACCTCGGGCTGGTGGGCGAGGTCGCCAAGGTGCGCCCCGAGGCGGTGCGCGACATAGTCGAGGCCGGCCGGATCCCGGTGATCTCCAGCGTCGCCCCCGACGAGGACGGACAGGTCCACAACGTCAACGCCGACACCGCCGCGGCCGCGCTCGCGATCGCGCTGGATGCCGAGAAGCTGCTCGTGCTGACCGACGTCGAGGGCCTGTTCCGCGACTGGCCCGACAGCGACGACGTCATCCAGGAGATCAGCCCCGAGTCCCTCGAGGAGATGCTGCCCACGCTGGCCAGCGGGATGGTCCCCAAGATGACCGCCTGCCTCCAAGCCGTGCAGGGCGGCGTACCGCGTGCCACCGTCGTCGACGGGCGCGAGGAGCACGCCGTGCTCCTCGAGATCTTCACCGACGAAGGCGTCGGCACGCAGGTGCTGCCGGGCGTCGAGACCCGCCTGCGCAAGGCGCACACCACCCCGGAGGTCAAGGGATGAGCTGGCAGCAGCGCTACGAGGGCGCCCTGATGAACACCTTCGGCACGCCCGCGCTCAAGCTCGAGCGCGGCGAGGGCGTCCGGGTCTGGGACGACGCCGGGCGTGAGTACGTCGACCTCTACGCCGGCATCGCCGTCAACGCGCTCGGCCACGCCCACCCGGCCGTCGTCGAGGCGGTCACCACGCAGCTGCAGACCCTGGGCCACGTCTCCAACTTCATGGCCTCCGAGCCCCAGCTCGCCCTGGCCGAGCGGCTGCTTGCGCTGCTCGGGGCCTCGGGCCGGGTCTTCTTCTCCAACTCCGGGACCGAGGCCAACGAGGCGGCCTTCAAGCTGACGCGGCGCACCGGCCGCACCCACGTCGTCGCCGCCACCGGCAGCTTCCACGGCCGCACGATGGGCGCCCTCGCGCTGACCTCCAAGGCGGCCTACCGGGAGCCCTTCGAGCCGCTGCCCGGGCACGTCACCTTCGTGGAGTACGGCGACGAGGCCGCCCTCGCGGCCGCCGTCACCGACGAGACCGCGGCGGTCCTCCTGGAGCCGATCCAGGGGGAGGCCGGCGTGCACGTCGCCCCCGACGGCTACCTCGCGGCGGCCCGCGAGACCGCGACCCGGCACGGCGCCCTGCTCTGGCTCGACGAGGTGCAGACCGGCATCGGCCGGACCGGTGCGTGGTTCGCCCACCAGCTGCCCTTCGCCGGCGGCGTCACCCCCGACGTCGTGACCCTGGCCAAGGGCCTCGGCGGCGGTGTGCCGATCGGCGCCACGGTTGCCCTCGGCGAGGCCGGCGGGCTGCTGCAGCCCGGCAGCCACGGCACCACGTTCGGCGGCAACCCGGTCGCGTGCGCCGCGGCCCTCGCGGTGCTGGACACCATCGAGCGCGACGGCCTCCTCGAGCACGCCGAGCACGTCGGCAAGCGCCTCGCCGACGCGCTCGCCGAGCAGCCGTTCGTCACCGAGGTCCGCGGGCACGGGCTGATGCTGGCCGCCGACCTCGACGCCGAGGACGCCCCGGCCGTCGTCGCCGCCGCCCGCGACGCCGGCTACCTGCTCAACGCGACCGGGCCCTCCACCCTGCGGTTCGTCCCGCCGCTGGTGATCACCGAGGCCGACGTCGACGCCTTCACCGCCGCGCTCCCGGGCATCGTCGCCGGCGCCCGGGCCGAGGACCGGGGAGGCGCGTGATGCGCCACCTCCTCGCCGACGACGACCTGACCCCCGACGAGCAGGCCGAGGTCCTCGACCTGGCCGCCGCGATGAAGGCCGACCCGTTCGGCCACCGCCCGCTGGAGGGTCCCCGCACCGTCGCCATGGTCTTCGACCGCCCGACCCTGCGCACCCAGGTCTCCTTCTCGGCCGGCATCGCCGAGCTCGGCGGCCACCCGATGACGGTCGACGGCGGCCTCGCCGGGATGGGGGAGCGGGAGTCGGTCGAGGACGTTGCCCGGGTGCTGGGCCGTCAGGCCGCGGCCGTCGTGTGGCGCACCGCCCATCAGGCCGACCTCGTCCTCATGGCCGAGCACTCCGGCATCCCGGTCGTCAATGCGCTCACCGACGAGTTCCACCCCTGCCAGCTGCTGGCCGACCTCCAGACCGTGCGCGAGCACGTCGGCGCCCTGAGCGGCACCCGCGTCGCGTTCGTCGGCGACGGCGCCTGCAACATGGGCAACTCCTGGGTGCTGGCCGGCGCGACCGCCGGGATGCACGTGGTCGTCGGCGCCCCCGACGGCTACGAGCCCGACGCCGACGTCGTCGCGCGCGCCCGTGAGATCGCCGGCCGGACCGGCGGCTCGGTCACGCTCGAGCGCGACCCGGTCGCCGCCGTCACCGGTGCTGCGGTGGTCGTGACCGACACCTGGGTCTCGATGGGCCGCGAGGAGCAGCGGGCCGACCGGCTGCGCCTCTTCACGCCGTACGCCCTCACCGGCGAGCTGCTCGCGCACGCCGACACCGGTGCGATCGTCATGCACTGCCTGCCGGCCTACCGCGGCACCGAGATCGACGCGGCCGTCATCGACGGCCCCCGGAGCGTCGTGTGGGACGAGGCGGAGAACCGGCGGCACGCGCAGAAGGCGATCCTGGCCTGGCTCCTGGAGCGAGCATGAACGAGACCGCCGTGAGCCCCACGACCAAGAGCGCGCGCCACCAGCGCATCATCGACCTCGTGACCCACCACGACGTGCGCTCGCAGACCGAGCTCGCCGAGCTGCTCGCCGCCCGCGGCGTCCACGTCACGCAGGCCACGCTGAGCCGCGACCTCGTCGAGCTCGACGCGGTCAAGATCCGCAACGCGTCCGGCGCCCTGGTCTACGCCGTGCCCGCCGAGGGCGGCGACCGCACGCCGGGAGCCACCCGGGAGACCGCGGCCGCGGTGGACCGGCTCGCCCGGCTCTGCGGCGAGCTGCTGGTCAGCGCCGACGCCAGCGCCAACCTGGTGGTGCTCCGCACCCCGCCCGGCGCCGCGCAGTTCCTGGCCAGCGCCTTCGACAAGGCCGACCTCGGCGACGTGCTCGGCACCATCGCCGGCGACGACACCGTCCTGGTGATCGGCCGCGACGCTGCCGGCGGCGAGGCCCTCGCCCGGCGCTTCCTCGCCCTGGCCAACCACGCGGCCAGCATCACGAGCCACGGCACGGCCCCGGCCGGCAGCCACGACACGACATCCCCCCACCCCGCAAAGGACGACCACCAGTGAGCAAGGTCCTCACCTCCCTGCCCGCCGGCGAGCGCGTCGGCATCGCCTTCTCCGGCGGCCTCGACACCTCGGTGGCCGTGGCCTGGATGCGCGCCAAGGGCGCCGTGCCCTGCACCTACACCGCCGACATCGGGCAGTACGACGAGCCGGACATCTCCGGCGTCCCCGGCCGTGCCCTGGAGTACGGCGCCGAGATCGCCCGCGCCGTCGACTGCCGCACCTCGCTGGTCGAGGAGGGGCTCGCGGCCCTCGCGTGCGGCGCCTTCCACATCCGCTCCGGCGGGCGCGCCTACTTCAACACCACGCCGCTCGGCCGGGCCGTCACCGGGATGATGCTGGTGCGGGCGATGCACGAGGACGACGTCGACATCTGGGGCGACGGCTCGACCTTCAAGGGCAACGACATCGAGCGGTTCTACCGCTACGGCCTGCTGGCCAACCCCGAGCTGCGCATCTACAAGCCCTGGCTCGACGCCGACTTCGTGCACGAGCTCGGGGGCCGCACCGAGATGAGCCAGTGGCTGACCGAGCGGGGCCTGCCCTACCGCGACAGCAAGGAGAAGGCCTACTCCACCGACGCCAACATCTGGGGCGCCACCCACGAGGCCAAGACGCTGGAGCACCTCGACGTCTCCCTCGAGACCGTCGAGCCGATCATGGGCGTGAAGTTCTGGGACACCTCGGTCGAGATCCCCACCGAGGACGTCACCATCCGCTTCGACCAGGGCCGCCCCGTCGCCATCGACGGCACGTCGTACGCCGACCCGGTCCGGCTGGTGATGAAGGCCAACGAGATCGGCGGCCGGCACGGTCTGGGCATGTCCGACCAGATCGAGAACCGCATCATCGAGGCCAAGTCGCGGGGCATCTACGAGGCGCCCGGCATGGCGCTGCTCTGGATCGCCTACGAGCGGCTGCTCAACGCCGTCCACAACGAGGACACCGTCGCCAACTACCACAACGAGGGTCGGCGCCTCGGCCGGCTGCTCTACGAGGGCCGCTGGCTCGACCCCCAGGCCCTGATGGTGCGCGAGTCGATCCAGCGCTGGATCGCCTCGCTGGTGACCGGCGAGGTGACGCTGCGGCTGCGTCGGGGCGAGGACTACACGATCCTGGCCACCGACGGCCCGGCGTTCTCCTACCACCCCGACAAGCTGTCGATGGAGCGCACCGACAACGCGGTGTTCGGTCCCACGGACCGCATCGGCCAGCTCACGATGCGCAACCTCGACATCGCCGACTCGCGCGCCAAGCTCGAGCAGTACGCCAGCCAGCCCCAGGACCAGGGCCACGTGCTCGTCGAGAACGGCAACCTGTTCGGGGAGATCGAGCCGGGCGGCGCCGACCGGATCGCGACCGCCAGCGGGTCCGACGGGCTGGACGACGAGGCGCTCGACCACGCCGCCATGGACGTCGGGACCGACTGATGGCCGAGCAGGGCACCAGCACCACCAACCAGGGCAAGCTCTGGGGCGGCCGGTTCGCGTCCGGACCCTCGCCGGAGCTCGAGGCGCTGTCGCGATCGACGCACTTCGACTGGCGCCTGACGCCCTACGACCTCGCGGGCTCGCGGGCCCACGCCAACGCCCTGCACCGGGCGGGCCTGCTCACCGACGGCGACCACGCCGAGCTGCTCCGCGGGCTCGAGGTGCTCAGGAGCCGGTACGCCGCCGGCACCCTGCACCCGGACCCGTCCGACGAGGACGTGCACGGTGCCCTCGAGCGGCTGCTGCTGGAGGAGGTCGGGCCCGACGTGGGCGGTCGCCTCCGCGCCGGCCGGTCCCGCAACGACCAGGTGGCCACCCTCTTCAAGGCGTTCCTGCGTGACCACGCGGCGGTCGTCGCCGGCCAGGTCCTCGACCTCGTGGACGCGCTCGTCGTCCAGGCCCGTGCGCACCTCGACACCGTCATGCCGGGACGCACCCACCTGCAGCACGCCCAGCCGGTGCTGCTCTCGCACCACCTGCTCGCGCACGCCTGGCCGCTGCTCCGCGACGTCTCCCGGCTCGCCGACTGGGACGCCCGCGTCGCGAGCGACTCGCCGTACGGCTCGGGCGCGCTGGCCGGCTCGTCCCTCGGGCTCGATCCCACGGTCGTCGCAGCGGAGCTCGGCTTCACCGGATCCAGCGCCAACTCCATCGACGGCACCGCGGCCCGCGACTTCGTCGCCGAGCTCGCGTTCGTGACCGCGATGGTCGGGGTCGACGTGTCCCGCATCGCGGAGGAGGTCATCCTCTGGACCACCCGCGAGTTCGACTTCGCGCGTCTCCACGACTCCTGGTCGACGGGGTCGAGCATCATGCCGCAGAAGAAGAACCCGGACATCGCCGAGCTCGCGCGCGGCAAGGCCGGCCGGCTGGTGGGCAACCTCGCCGGACTGATGACGACGCTCAAGGCGCTGCCGCTGGCCTACAACCGGGACCTCCAGGAGGACAAGGAGCCGGTCTTCGACTCCGTCGACACCCTCGAGGTGCTGCTGCCTGCCTTCACGGGGATGGTGGCCACGCTGGAGTTCAACACCGCCCGGATGGCCGAGCTCGCCCCGCAGGGCTTCTCCCTCGCCACGGACGTCGCAGAGTGGCTGGTGCGGGAGGGCGTGCCGTTCCGGGTGGCCCACGAGGTGGCGGGCGCGTGCGTACGCCGCTGCGAGGAGCTCGGCGTCGAGCTGCACGAGCTCACCGACGAGCAGCTGGCCTCGATCTCGCCCGACCTCGGGCCCGGCGTGCGCGAGGTGCTCACGGTCGAGGGCTCGGTAGGGTCCCGCACCGGTCGAGGCGGTACCGCGCCGGACCGGGTGCGCGACCAGCTCGTCGAGATCGACGCCCTGGTGGCGGCACACCGTGAGCGCCTCGGCTGACCTGCGCGACGTGCTCGGGGGAGCGGTCCACGAGGTGGCGCCGCTCCTCCTCGGCGCCGTCGTCTCGCACGCCGGGGTCGGCGTCCGGCTGACGGAGGTCGAGGCGTACGGCGCCGCCGACGACGCGGGGTCCCACGCGCACCGGGGAAGGACCCGGCGCAACGCGGTCATGTTCGGTCCAGCGGGTCGGCTCTACGTCTACTTCACCTACGGGATGCACCACTGCGCCAACGTGGTCTGCGGTCCCGAGGGGGAGGCCGCCGCCGTCCTGCTCCGCGCCGGCGAGGTGGTCTCCGGCCTCGACCTCGCCCGCGTACGACGCCCGGCCTCGACCGAGCGCGACCTCGCGCGGGGGCCCGCACGGCTGTGCACGGTCCTCGACCTCGACCTGACGAACGACGGTCAGGTGCTGGGGACCGCCGGTCTCGAGCTGCGCCTGGGCGACACGCCCGACCCGGAGAACGTCTCTCGCGGACCGCGGGTGGGTCTTCGCGGGGCGCCCGAGACCCCGTGGCGGTACTGGCTGACGGGGGAGCGGACGGTGTCCACCTACCGCCCGGCGGCTCACCGACCGGGGCCACAGGCCTCTGACCTGCGGAAACAGTGAAGTCGGCACCCCGATTTGTCAGCGGTTGAACGAGGGGTCTAATGTTTCACCTGTCGCCGCAAGCGGCCCGCCCTCACCGGCCTCACCGGTCGGAACGATCGGGTTCTTGCATGCGCGGCGGGTGCGACACCAGCTCGGATTGACGAGTCGGAGTCGGACCGGTAAGTTTCTGCAGGTTGTCCCAAGACGAGGTCCGGAAGGGCCGAACTTGGGTGCGTCTGATGTTTGAGAACTCAACAGTGTGTCATAGTCGACGAATTAGTTTGTTATGCCCCGTTGACACTGGATTTTGGTTTGGTGTCGCGGTT
>NZ_PZYZ01000007.1 GCF_003047295.1 Nocardioides sediminis | reverse complement strand
ACCTTGGACATGGACACCCCAGCCGACAGACTGGCCAGACTGCTCGCCAACCCGGCAGCAGCATGAACCGTTGCTTAGACCGAACGACCTTGCCCGGCCAGCAACCGCCAGAGTCCCCGCTGAAGCGGTGATTCCGACGGGCCTCAGCCCAGGGGGCGGTTCTCGTACGCCGTCGAGAGCACGATCGTCGTCCGCGTCGACACGTTGGCGGCCGAGCGGATCCGGGCGAGCAGGTCCTCGAGGTCGCGCGGGGTGGCGACCCGGATCTTGAGGATGTAGGACTCCTCCCCCGCCACCGACCAGCACGACTCGATCTCGGGGATGTCGACCAGCCGCTCGGGGTAGTCGTCGGGCTGCGAGGGGTCGATGGGCGTGATGGAGATGAACGCCGTCAGGGGGCGGCCGAGCTGCTCGTGGTCGACGAGCGCGGCGTACCCGGTGATGAGGCCCTTGGTCTCCAGCCGCTTGACACGCTGGTGGACCGCCGAGGTCGACAGGCCGGTGGCCTTGCCGAGGTCGGTGAAGGACATCCGGCCGTCCTCGGCCAGCAGCGCGAGGATCTTGCGGTCGGTCGACTCCACCTCTGACATCGTCACGGGCGACAGGCTAGCGAGAAGACCGTGCGAGGATCGCGCAGTGACCGCACAGCGACTCATGCTCCTCGACACTGCCTCGCTCTACTTCCGGGCGTTCTTCGGCGTCCCCGACTCGGTGCAGGCGCCCGACGGCACGCCCGTCAACGCCGTCCGCGGCCTGCTCGACTTCATCTCGCGCCTGGTGGACGAGTACGAGCCGACCCACCTGGTGTGCTGCTGGGACAACGACTGGCGGCCGCAGTGGCGCGTCGACCTCATCCCCTCCTACAAGGCCCACCGCGTCGTGGCCGTGCGCCCGGGCGACACCCCGGACGTCGAGGAGGTCCCCGACCCGCTCCAGGTGCAGGTGCCGGTGATCCAGGAGGTGCTCGACGCGTTCGGCATCGCGGTCGTGGGCGCCGACCACTACGAGGCCGACGACGTCATCGGCACGCTCGCCACGGGGGCCGGGATGCCCGTCGACATCGTCACCGGCGATCGCGACCTGTTCCAGCTCGTCGACGACGAGGCCGAGGTGCGGGTGCTCTACACCGCCCGCGGCGTGGGCAAGCACGAGCGCGTCACCACGCACACGGTCGTCGAGAAGTACGCCGTTCTCCCCCAGCAGTACGCCGACTTCGCGACGCTCCGCGGCGACACCTCCGACGGGCTGCCGGGGGTGGCCGGCGTCGGCGACAAGACGGCCGCGTCACTGCTGCTCACGTACGGCGACCTCGACGGCATCCGCGCCGCCGCGCTCGACCCGGACTCGGACCTCGGACCCGGCCCGCGGGGCAAGATCGTCGCAGCGGCGGACTACCTCGAGGTGGCTCCGACCGTCGTGGCCGTCGCGCGCGACATCGACCTCGGGAAGGGCGACTACACCCTCCCCGCCGAGCCCGCCGACGCCGAGGCCCTCGCCGCCCTCGCCGAGCGCTGGGGGCTCTCGAGCCCGGTCGAGCGGCTCACCGCCGTGCTCGCCGGCCGCGTCACTCGCTGAGCGCCGAGTAGGCCACCACCCCGCGCTTGAGGAGCCCGACGGTCTGGCGGGCCGTCGCACGCAGCGGGGAGTCGCCGGCGGCGTCGGCGACCTGGCCGGCGAGGTCGAGCAGCTGCTTCATCCAGCGCACGAAGTCGCCCGCCGCCAGGTCGGTCTCCCGCAGCACGTCGTCGAGGTCGTCGCCCTCGGCCCACCGGTAGGCCGCCCAGGCGAAGCCGAGGTCGGGCTCGCGGAGGAAGTCGAGCTTGTGGTCGCGCTCGAGCGCGTCGAGCTGCCCCCACAGCCGCACCATCTCGCCCAGCACGTCGCGGATCCGGGCGCCGGGCACCCGGGGCGCGGAGGCGTCGTCGGGGCGGCGTGCCTCGAAGACGAGCGCCGACAGCACGGCCGCCAGCTCGGACGGCGTGAGGTCGTCCCACAGGCCCTCGCGCAGCGACTCCGCGGCGACCAGGTCCATGTCGGAGTAGAGCCGCCGCAGGTGGCTCCCCCGCTCGGTCACCGTGTCGCCCTCGAGGTAGTCCAGCGCGGTGAGCACCTCGCACACCCGGTCGAAGGTCCGCGCCACGGTGTTGGTCCGCTGCTCCACGCGCCGCTTGAGGGTCTCCGCGTCGCGGGACAGCTTGAACCACCGCTCGGCCCACCGCGCGTGGTCCTCGCGGTCGGGGCACTGGTGGCAGGGGTGCTGCTTGAGCCGGTCCCGCAGCTCGGCGATCTCGCGGTCGACCGGCGAGTCGGCGAACGCGTCACCCCGGTCCCGCCGCCGGGGCGGCGGCGTGAAGTCGTGGGTCTTCGACCGCAGCGCGGAGGCGAGGTCGCGACGCATCGCGGGGTTGCGACCGTTGAACGACTTGGGGATGCGCATCCGGGTGATCGCCTCGACGGGCGTCGGGAAGTCCATCGGCGCGAGCCGGCGGGCCTGCCGGTCGGCGGTCAGCACGTAGGGACGCGGCTCGTGGCCGGACAGGCCGGGGTCGATCACCACGGCGAACCCGGAGAACTTGCCGGCCGGCACCATGATCACGTCACCGGGCCGCAGCTTGCCGAGCGAGTCCATCGCCTCGTGGCGACGGTCCAGCCGGCGCTCGCGGGCCGCGCCCTTCTCCACGTCGGTGATGCGGCGGCGCAGGGCGGCGTACTCCATGAAGTCGCCGAGGTGGCAGGTGGCCGCCTCGGCGTAGCCGTCGAGGGCCTCCTCGGCCTTGTGCAGCTGGCGGGCCAGTCCCACGACGGCCTTGTCGGCCTGGAACTGAGCGAAGGACTGCTCGAGCAGCTCGCGCGAGCGCTCCCGGCCGAACTGGTGCACGAGGTTGACCGCCATGTTGTACGACGGGCGGAACGACGAGCGGAGCGGGTAGGTGCGCGTGGAGGCGAGCCCCGCCACCTCCCGCGGGTTCATCCCCGGCTGCCACAGCACGACACCGTGCCCCTCGACGTCGAGGCCGCGCCGGCCCGCGCGGCCGGTCAGCTGGGTGTACTCCCCGGGCGTGATGTCGGCGTGCGTCTCGCCGTTCCACTTGGACAGCTTCTCGATGACCACCGTGCGCGCGGGCATGTTGATGCCCAGCGCCAGCGTCTCGGTCGCGAAGACCACCTTGCACAGCCCGCGGACGAAGAGCTCCTCGACGCACTGCTTGAAGGTCGGCAGCATCCCCGCGTGGTGGGCGGCGACGCCACGGGTGAGTCCGTCGAGAAAGTCGTGGTAGCCGAGCACGTGCAGGTCGTCGTCCGGCAGGTGCCGGCACCGCTCCTCGACGAAGGCGTGGATCTCGTCGCGCTCCTCCGGCGACGTGAGCCGCACGTTGGCCGAGAGGCACTGGGTGACCGCCGCGTCGCAGCCGACCCGGCTGAAGACGAAGACGATCGCCGGCAGCAGCCCCTCGCGGTCGAGGCGCTCGATGACGTCGACCCGGCTGGGGATCCACACGCGGCGGCCGTTGCCGACCTGGCGCGGGTTCTTCGACGACCCGGGCTTGCCCTTGCGCGGCGAGCGCCGGTCGCGCATCAGCCGCGAGCTCGCCCAGTCGTCCCGGGCGATCCGCACCAGCTCGTCGTTGACCGGCGCCCCCTCGCGGACGAACCCGGCGCTCGCGTCGACGTCGGAGGAGGCGAAGAGGTCGAGCAGTCGCCGTCCGACCATCACGTGCTGGAACAGCGGCACCGGGCGCCGCTCCTCCAGGATGGTCGCGGTGTCGCCGCGGACGGTGGAGAGCCACTCGCCGAACTCCTCGGCGTTGGAGACGGTCGCCGAGAGGGAGATCAGCGACACCGACTCGGGCAGGTGGATGATCACCTCCTCCCAGACCGCGCCGCGCATGCGGTCGGCGAGGTAGTGGACCTCGTCCATCACGACGTAGCCCAGTCCCAGCAGCGTGCGCGAGCCGGCGTACAGCATGTTGCGGAGGACCTCGGTCGTCATCACCACGATCGGTGCCTCGCCGTTGACGACGTTGTCGCCGGTGAGCAGGCCGACGTTGGCGGCGCCGTGCCGGGCGACGAGGTCGTTGTACTTCTGGTTGGAGAGCGCCTTGATGGGCGTCGTGTAGAAGCACTTGCGGCCGGTGGCGAGCGCGAGGTGGACCGCGAACTCCCCCACGATCGTCTTGCCCGAGCCCGTCGGCGCCGCGACGAGCACGCCGCGACCGTCCTCGATCTCCTTGCAGGCGCGCACCTGGAAGTCGTCGAGCGGGAAGTCGTAGTGGCCGGCGAAGTCGCGGAAGGCGGGGTACGCCTTGTCGCGGGCGTACGCCGCGTAGCGCTCGGCCGGGCCCTGGGCGTCGCTCATGCGGGTACTCGCTTCGCTCCGTGCCCGCATGAGGCACATGTCGCGCTGTGTTGGATGACTCGCTCGCTGCGCTCGCTCATGCCAGCACCTCCAGGGCTGCGGGCGCGGACTCGACCGTCAGCGGCAGCTCGCCGAAGCGCTCGCCGTCGGCGTAGGCCACGATGCCGGGCGCGGCGACGGTCACGCGGCGCACGCGGTGGTGCTCGTACTCGGGCACGGTGGCGACCGTGCCGGAGAAGAGCTTGGGATAGGTGCGGACCAGCTTGGCTCGGGACATCTCCTTGATGATGACCACGTCGAGCAAGCCGTCGTCCAGCAGGGCCCCCTCGGTGATCCGCAGGCCGCCCCCGAACGACGGCCCGTTGCCGACGGCGACGAGCATGGCGTCGACGCGACGGGTCGCCCCGTCGAGGTCGAGCGTGTAGGACAGCGGGCGGAAGGTCCGCAGCTCGGCCACGGTGGCCAGGTTGTAGCGCATCTGCCCGCGCGGCCACCGCATGGCGTTGGCGCGCTCGTTGACCACGGCGTCGAACCCGGCGGCCAGGACCGTCACGAACCACCGCGAGCCGCACCGGGCCAGGTCGAGGGTGCGGGTACGCCGCGCGACCACGCGGTCGGCGGCCGCGACCGGGTCCGTGCGCGGC
The DNA here is from genome assembly GCF_003047295.1 of Nocardioides sediminis. GTDB lineage: Bacteria > Actinomycetota > Actinomycetes > Propionibacteriales > Nocardioidaceae > Nocardioides > Nocardioides sediminis. The sequence continues at coordinate 302,239 of NZ_PZYZ01000007.1, read as the reverse complement.
AGGTCGAGGTAGCGGGCGACGTCGTTGCCGGTGCCGGCCGGGATGATGCCGAGCGGTACGCCGGTGCCGGCCAGCGCCTGCACCGCGAGGTGCACCAGGCCGTCACCGCCGCACACGACCAGCGCCCCGACGCCGTCGGCCACGCTGGCCCGCGCCAGGTCCTCCGCCTCGTCGGCGTCGCGCCCGGCGATGTTGCGGACGACCAGGCCGCTGTCGCGCAGGCGGCGCAGCGCGAGGTCGCGGTAGCGGGCCCCGCGGCCGCCGCCGGCCGTGGGGTTGGTGAGGAGGGCGATCTCCCCGGGTCCCGCGCCGACGACTCCTCCAGAACCCGGCTCCATGGTGCGACCCTAGCGCCGGGCGCCCGGGGTCACGCGGACGTGGTCACCGGGTCCGGCGCGACTTGTCCTGGCCGATGCGCAGGAGGGCGGCGTAGCGGTCGGGCGAGGCGCCGACCGCCTTGGCCAGGCGGCCGAGGGCGTCGAGCACCAGGCCCGCCTCGAAGCGGGTGCCGGGGACCGCCAGCGTCAGCCGTCCGGCGTACTCCCCCAGCAGCACCTGCTCGTGCCGCCACGCCTGGTGGGCGCGCAGGCGGGTGGCGTCGTCGGTCACCGGGGCGGGGTAGGCCTCGTCGACGCCGAGCAGGTCGCAGACCAGGTCGGGCTCACCGTCCGAGGTGAGCCGACCGGCCACGAGCGGCCCGCCCCGCAGGCCGCCGTCGGCGTGCCAGACCACCTGGGCGGTCCCCAGCCAGTCGGGCAGGTCGAAGGGGTCGACGTCGACCACCGGCTGCGCGTCCATGCGCCCAGCCTGTCAGACCTCAGATCGTCGACAGCTCGTCGGGGCTGAGGCCGGCGTTGGGGTTGCTGCGTGCCTTGCGGCGGTCGTGGGCCCGGGCGATGAGCTCGGAGACGAAGTAGAGCAGCACCATCGGCACCGCCATGAACGTCATCGTGAAGGGGTCGGCCGACGGGGTCGCGACGGCCGCGAAGACGAAGATCCCGACGATGATCCACGGGCGGTGCGCGCCCAGGCTCTTGCCCGAGACCACGCCGGCGAGGTTGAGCATCACCACGAAGACGGGGATCTCGAAGGCCAGGCCGAAGACCAGCAGGGTGCGGGTGAAGAACTGGAGGTACTCGTTGAAGTCCACGAGGTTGGTCACGCCGTCGGGGTTGAGCCCGATGAGGACCTCGAGGCCCTTGGGCAGCGTGACGTAGCCGAGGACCACGCCGACCAGGAAGAGCGGGCCCGCCACGAGCACGAAGACCCGCGTCCACTTGCGCTCGTGGGCGTGCAGGCCGGGGAGGATGAACGCCCAGATCTGGTAGAGCCAGTAGGGCGCGGTGGCCACGATGGCGGTGAAGCCGCTGAGCTTGAGGTAGAGCATCAGACCGCCGCCGGCGCCGCTGGTCGTGGCGATCGTGCTGCCCTCGGCCAGCCTCTCGGCAGCGGCCTCGTAGGGGCCGTACACCAGGTCGTAGAGCGGGTCGAAGAAGTAGAGCGCGAGGCCGATCGCCAGGATGAAGACGAGGGCGACGCGCAGCACCCGGGCGCGCAGCTCACGGAGGTGGTCCGACAGGGCCATCCGGCCGTCGGGACCGACGGGGTGTGCGGGACGGGCGGAGAAGAGGCGGGTGAGTCCGAGGACCTTCACTGACGTACGACGGGCGCGGCGATCAGCCGGGGTGCTTGTCGGAGCGCGGCTCGGTGGTGCCCTCGGTGCGAGGGGCCTCCGTGGAGCGGTCCCCCGCCGGCGGGAGCTCGCTGGTGGTCGTCGGCGACGCCGGCTTGTCGTCCTCGTCGCGCAGCCCCTTGGTCTCGGTCTTGAAGATGCGCAGCGCCTGCCCGGTGCCCCGCGCGAGCTCGGGCAGCTTGGCCGCGCCGAAGACGAGGATCACGATGGCGAGGATGATCAGCCACTCCGCGCCCTGGGGCATGCCGATCAGGGGGTGGACCATGGGGACTCTCCAGGGTGTGTCGGGGATCGTGCCGGTCATGTCATCGTACGTCGGTATCGGTGTAGAGCCTGACCGCTGCCCGTGCACTGGCTGTGAACGAGTCGGCGAACTCTCGGGGTACGACGACGGTCGCGTGCGGGGCCACCCGGAGGAGCAGCTGGCGCAGCCACGCCTCGCTCGCGACCTCCATGTCGACGTCGAGGCTGCCGCCCGGGCCCGGGCGGGTGGCCGTCACCGGGTAGTACTCCGTCACCCAGTGCGCGGGCGGCGCCAGGCGCACCGTCACGGTCGTGGCCGAACCCTCGAACCACCCGGAGCCGAGGTCGCGGGCGTGCCCGGCCCGGTCGGAGACCGGCGTGTCGAGCTCGGTCGCCCGCAGGATGCGGTCGAGCCGGAAGACGCGGTCGCCGCCGGCGGTGTGGCACCAGGCGTCGAGGTAGGTGGCGTCGCCGACCCGCGTCACGGCGCGGGGCTCGACCACCCGGGTGGAGTGCTCGTCGCGGCTGGCCACGTGGTAGTCGAGCTCGAGCTGGTGACCGCGGTCGATGGCGCCCTGGAGCAGCGGCACCAGCTCGCTGCCGGGCTCGGGGGTCGCCTCGACGTGGACCCGCTCGGCGGCCACGGTCTGGCCGGCGGCGGCCAGCTTGTCGAGGGTGCGGCGTACGACGTCGCGGGTCTCGGGCGCGGCGGTCTCGGCCAGGGCCTTCAGCGCGACCACCAGCGCGGCGGCCTCGGACGGGGCGAAGCTCACCGGGCGGGCGAGGTAGTCGGCGTTGGCGACCCGGATGATGCGCTCGCCCTCGAGGGCGTCGAGGTCGACGTTGATGAGGTCGTCGGGGTAGCCGCCGGGCAGGCCGCACATGAAGAGCACGCGCAGGTCCCGGTCGAGCTGCTCGGGGTCGACGCCGAGCGCCGCTGCGGCGTCGGTGAGCCGCACCTCGCCGCGGGAGTGCAGGAACGGGACGAGGGCGAGGAGCCGCGCCACCTGCTCGCGGGCGGCGTGCACGACCGGCTTGTCGGCGTCCTGGCGCCCCGCGCTCACCGGGCCGCCCCCGACCGCTCGGACTGCTCCGACTGCTCCGACTGCTCCAGGATCCCACGGAGCCGGGCCAGCACCTCGGACCGGAGGTCCTCGGGCGCCTCCACGACGACCGTCTCGCCGTAGGTCAGCACCTCGGAGGCGAGGTCGGACCCGGGGCCGGTCACCACGACCCGGTCCCAGCCGCTCTCCTCGTCGGGCCCGGTCACGTCCTCCTCCACCCGGTCGGCCCGGCGACGCAGGCCGACGCCGGCGCCCTGGCGTACCAGCACCGTGGCCTCCACGTCGGGCGTGCGGCGCGCCAGGTCGGCAGCGATGGCCGAGACGTCGGTGCCGGGCGGGACGTCGTAGGCGCCGGCCTTGCCCACGGCGCTCACCCTGCCCTGCACGCGGGAGAGGCGGAAGACGCGCTCGTCGGCGCGGTCGACGTCGTACCCCACGACGTACCAGCGGCCCGAGCTGCGGACGAGCCCCCACGGCTGGAGCCGACGTCGGTGCGGCTCCTCCCCCGGGCGCTTGTAGTCGAAGGTGACGGCGCGCCTCTTCTGGGTGGCCTCCCAGAGGGCGTCGAAGGCGGGCTCCTCCGCGCGCAGGCTGGGCGGCACGAGGTCGAGCCGGGCCGCGTCGAGCTCGACGCCCTGGGCGGCGAGCTTGCGCATCGCCTCGGTCGTGCGCCGCGCGAGGGTGGCCTGCTCCCATGCCCGGGCCGCGATGCCGAGCACCGCCGCCTCGTCGGCCTCGAACCGGATCTCGGGGAGCGCCGAGGTGTCGGTGGAGATGCGGTAGCCGGGCTCGTCGTCGAAGAACGGGTCGAGCGACCCGACCTCGATGACCACGCCCAGCTCGCGCAGGTCCTCCTTGTCGCGCTCGAAGGCCTTCTCGAAGGCCTCGTCGCCGCGGGCGTTGTCGGCGTACTCCGCGTAGTGGGCGCGCCGGATGTCCTGCTTGGAGACGAACCGGGTCTGCGCGAGCAGCATGATGTAGAGGTTGAGCAGCCGCTCCGCCTTGTCGCTGGCCATCGTCACTCCCCCTCTCCGGTCCGGCCGCCGCCCTGCGGACGACCGAGCCAGTCTGCCCCTCGGCTCAGGCCGCGCCGAGGATGTCGACGACGAAGTACAGCGTGTCGGTGCCCTTGATCCCGGCCTGCTCGTTGCCGGCCTCGCCGTAGCCGAGCTCCGGCGGGATCGAGAGGATGACCCGCGAGCCGACGGTCTGGCCGACCAGGGCCTGGTCCCAGCCCTTGACGACCGAGCCGGTGCCGATCGGGAACGAGGTCGGCTGCTTGGAGTAGGACTCGTCGAACGGCTTCTTGGCGTCGTAGACCTGGCCGAGGTAGTCGACCGCGATGGTCTGGCCCTTCTCCACGACCGGGCCCTCGCCCTTGACGAGCGTGGTGTCCAGCAGGTTCTTGCTGGGCTTGTTGGCCTCGCTGAAGTCGAGGCCGGTGATGGTGCCGCCGTCCTCGACGAGCGTCGGCGCCCACTTGGCGGGCTCGCGCTCCTCGCCGGTCGGCTCGGTGCCGACCTTGCCGAGGAGGTCGACCACGATGACGATGCCGTCCTTGTTGCCGATGCCGAGCTGGGGGTTGCCGCCCTCGCCGTAGGTGTCCTCGGCGCTGGCCGCGACCGCGACGCGCGAGCCCACGGTGTGACCCGCGATGGCCTCCTGGAACGGCTCGCCGAGGTCGGCCCAGCTGAGCAGCTCGGGCGACTGGGCGTCGTAGGTGCTGAACGCCTTCTCCTGCGTGAAGCCGTTGCCCATCCAGATGTGGGCGAAGGCGTTGTCGCCCTCGGCCAGCTCCTCGCCGTCGCCCTCGGTGATCACCTCGGCCTCGACGTCGCCGGGCGAGACCTGCTCCTCGAAGGTGACCTTCGGCTCCTTGCCCGGGTCGCCCTCGACGGACACGGCCTCCAGGCCGGCGGCCGAGGCGTCGCTGCCGTCGTCCTCGCCGCACGCGGCCAGGCCGGCCGTGGAGAGGAGCAGGACGCCGCCGAGGGCGACGAGACGGGTACGACGGGCACCGGTGCGGGTGCTGCGGGGGCGAGACACGTTCGGGGTCACCTTCTCGATCGGGTGCGGGAGTCCGTGCTGGACGGCGCGGTCACCCTATCCGGCGACTCCGAGAGGAGGCTGAGGCAGGGCTGAGAGGCGGCCGGGCGGTGACCCGCGCCCTCTCACATGCCGTCGATGAGGCGCTGCACCCGCTCGTCGTACGCCTTGAACGGGTCCTTGCACAGCACGGTGCGCTGCGCCTGGTCGTTGAGCTTGAGGTGCACCCAGTCGACGGTGAAGTCCCGCCGGCGCTCCTGCGCCTTGCGGATGAACTCCCCGCGCAGCCGGGCGCGGGTGTTCTGCGGCGGCACGCTCTTGGCCTCGAAGATCTTGAGGTCGGTGGTGACCCGCGCGACCGCCCCGCGCTTCTCCAGCAGGTAGTAGAGCCCGCGGCCGCGGTGGATGTCGTGGTAGGCGAGGTCGAGCTGGGCGACCCGCGCGTGGCCCAGCGGCAGGCCGTGCTTGGCGCGGTAGCGGTCGATGAGCTTCCACTTGATGACCCAGTCGATCTCGCGGTCGACGAGCCCGAGGTCGTCGGACTCCACGGCCTTGAGGCCCCGCTCCCACAGGTCGAGCGCCTGCTCGATGAGCGGGGTGCTGATCTGCCGGCGGTCGACGAAGTCGCGGGCCTTGCCGAGGTACTCCGACTGGATCTCCAGCGCGCTGGCCTCGCGGCCGTTGGCCAGGCGGACCTTGCGACGGCCGGTGATGTCGTGGGAGATCTCCCGGATGGCGCGGATGGGGTTCTCCATCGTGAGGTCGCGCATCACCACGCCCTCCTCGATCATCCGCAGCACCAGGTCGCACGAGGCCACCTTGAGCATGGTGGTGGTCTCGCTCATGTTGGAGTCGCCGACGATGACGTGCAGGCGGCGGTACTTCTCGGCGTCGGCGTGCGGCTCGTCGCGGGTGTTGATGATCGGGCGGCTGCGCGTGGTCGCGCTGGAGACGCCCTCCCAGATGTGCTCGGCGCGCTGGGAGACGCTGTACGACGCCCCGCGCGGCGTCTGGGTCACCTTGCCGGCCCCCACGACGATCTGCCGCGTCACGAGGAACGGGATCAGCACGTCGGCCAGCCGGCTGAACTCCCCGGCCCGGCCCACCAGGTAGTTCTCGTGGCAGCCGTAGGAGTTGCCGGCGGAGTCGGTGTTGTTCTTGAACAGGTAGATGTCCCCGGCGATGCCCTCGTCGTGCAGGCGCTGCTCGGCGTCGAGGAGGAGCCCCTCGAGCACCCGCTCCCCCGCCTTGTCGTGGGTCACCAGGTCGACGATGTCGTCGCACTCGGGGGTCGCGTACTCCGGGTGGCTGCCCACGTCGAGGTAGAGCCGGGCCCCGTTGCGCAGGAACACGTTGGACGAGCGTCCCCAGCTGACGACCTTGCGGAAGAGGTAGCGGGCGACCTCGTCGGGGCTGAGCCGGCGTTGGCCCTTGAACGTGCACGTGACGCCGTACTCGTTCTCGATGCCGAAGATCCGCCGGTCCATGACCACACACTAGGCCGATGCCGGTCGACTGACCCGCACATTCGGGTGGGCATCCCACACGGTGGCGGGTCGGAGTGGGTAGACAAGGGGCATGACCTCGTTGTGGCTAGACCGCGCCCGGCCCGTCCGACCCGCCCTCGACGGCGAGACCACCTGCGACGTCGTGGTCGTGGGCGCCGGGATCACCGGTCTCACCACCGCCGTGCGGATGGCGGGCGCGGGGCTGTCCGTCGTGGTCCTGGAGGGGCGTACGGCGGGTGCCGCGACCACCGGCAACACGACCGCCAAGGTGAGCCTGCTCCAGGGGACCAAGCTGCGTCGCATCCGTCGCGCCCACCCCCTCGCCCTCGTCGAGTCCTACGTCGAGGCCAACCGCCGGGGCCAGGAGTGGCTCGTGGACTTCTGCCGCTCCCACGGCGTGCTCGTCGAGGAGCAGCCGGCCGTCACCTACGCCACGACGCGGGTGGGCGAGCTGCGCGTCCGCGCCGAGCTCGAGGTCGCCCGCCAGGTCGGGCTGGCCGCCGAGTGGACGGACGACCCCGGCCTGCCGTTCGCGGTCCGCGGCGCGGTGCGGCTCGCGGACCAGTTCCAGCTGCACCCCGTCGAGCTGGTCGACGCCCTGGCCGACGACCTGGAGACCGGCGGCGGACGGCTCTTCGAGCACTCCCGCGTGCACGACGTGTCCCGCACGTCCTCCGGGGTGCGGGCGGAGACCGGCACCGGCACGGTGACGGCCCGGCACCTCGTGGTGGCGACCAGCATGCCGGTCCTGGACCGTGGCGCGTTCTTCGCCCGCCAGGTCCCCCAGCGCTCGTACGCCGCCGCGCTGCGCTCGGGCTGGGTGCCGGACGCGATGTACCTGTCGGCGGACTCGCCCTCGCGATCGATCCGGCGCGCCGCGGGGCCCGACGGCCCGCTCCTCCTGGTCGGCGGCCACGGGCACGTGACCGGACGGGTGCCCTCCGAGGCGCAGCACCTCGCCGACCTCCTCGACTGGGCCCGCTCCGAGCTGGGCGGCACCGAGGTCACCCACACGTGGTCGGCGCAGGACCACGGCCCGGCGGCCGAGCTGCCCTACGTCGGGCCGTTGCTGCCCGGCGACGACCAGCTCCTCGTGGCCACCGGCTTCGACAAGTGGGGCTTCACCAATGCGCCTGCCGCGGCCGGGCTCCTCACCGCTCGCGTCACGGGACGTGCGCGCGACGCCGGTGCGCTGGAGAGCTGGTCGCCGTGGGAGGCCACCGGCCTGCCCAAGGCGCTGGCGGCCAACGGCTCCGTCGGCCTCCGGATGGCGCAGGGCTGGCTGCGCGCCTACACGCGCACCGACGCCTGTCCCGCCGAGGGCTCGGGAGTCGTGGGCCACGACGCCGGGCGTCCGGTGGCGACCTGCACGGTCGACGGCGTCACCCACCGCGTGTCGGCCGTGTGCCCGCACCTGTACGGCGTCGTGTCGTGGAACGACGCCGAGAAGTCCTGGGACTGCCCGCTCCACGGGTCGCGCTTCGCCCCCGACGGCTCCGTGCTCGAGGGGCCGACCACCGAGCCGTTGGCGCCGCGCGCCTGAGGCGGACCGTCAGGCTGCGCTCAGGGCTGCGGGTCCTCTGGGTCCGGGGTCCCCGGAGCCGGCGGCTGCGAGGGGTCCGGGACGGGCGGCTGCGGTGCGGGCGGCCGCGGCTCGCCGGGAGCCGCGGGGTCGGTCGGCTCCGGCGTGGGCGTCGGCTGCGGGGGCTGCGGTGACGTCGGCGGGGCCACGGGCGGGGCGACCGGGGGCGCGACGGGCGGCTGGGTCGGCTCGCCGGTCAGCGGATGCTCGAGCGGCGGGGTGCCGCCGCTGACCTGGTCGGTCGGGTCGGCGGGGTTGTCGATCGCCGGCGCGGTGGGCGGCGTGGCGCCGCCGGTGTCCTCGGCCTGCGGGACGTCGCCCTGCTCCGGGCCGCGGTCGCCGAGGAGGTCGACGAGGCGGGACTCGCGCAGCCGGGCGAACTTGCGCGGCTGCTGGCGGGTGCGGTCCAGCACGGCGACCTCGAGGTCACCCGTCGGGATCACCCGGTCGGAGCTCTCGCTGTGGCCGAGCGCGGACACCGCGAGGCGCACCGCGTCCTGGAGGCCGGCACCCTCGGCGTAGTGCTCGCGGAGGTACTGCGCCACCACGTCGGCGGCACCACCCATGACGGCGAAGCCGTGCTCGTCGGCGACCTGGCCGTCGTACGTCAGGCGGTAGACCTGGTCGTCGGCGGGCGACTCCCCCACCTCGGCGACGAAGATCTCGACCTCGTAGGGCTTCTCGCCGCCCGAGGAGAAGATGCTGCCGAGGGTCTGGGCGTAGGCGTTGGCGAGGCCACGGCCGGTGACGTCGCGGCGGTCGTAGGCGTAGCCGCGCATGTCGGCGAGGCGGACCCCGGCGATCCGCAGGTTCTCGAACTCGTTGTAGCGCCCCACCGCCGCGAACGCGATGCGGTCGTAGATCTCCGAGACCTTGTGCAACGCCTGCGAGGGGTTCTCGGAGACGAAGAGGATGCCGTCGGCGTACTGGATGACCACGACCGAGCGACCACGGGCGATGCCCTTGCGTGCGAAGTCGGCCCGGTCCTTCATCAGCTGTTCCGGGGACACGTAGAACGGGGTGCTCATGCTGGCTCTTTTCGGGTGTCGAGCGGGGTCGGGATCAGGTCAGCGCCGCGGCGGGCCCGTCGGGCCGCTGCATGCGGGCCGCGATGATCCGGTCCGCGATGGCCGCGACCTCGTCGTCGGGGAGCCGGCGACCACCGTCGGCGGTGATGACGTGCACGACCGGGAAGATGCGGCGCGCCAGGTCGGGCCCGCCGGTCGCGGAGTCGTCGTCGGCGGCGTCGTACAGCGCCTGGACGGCCGCGGTGACGCAGCCCTCGGCGTCGAGGTCCTCGCGGTAGAGCTTCTTGAGCGCCCCGCGGGCGAAGAGCGACCCCGAGCCGACGGCGTGGAAAGCGGTCTCCTCGTAGCGGCCGCCGGTGACGTCGTAGCTGAAGATCCGGCCCTGGTCGGCGTCGAGGTCGTAGCCGGCGAAGAGCGGCACCACGGCCAGGCCCTGCATCGCCAGCCCGAGGTTGGCGCGGATCAGGGTGGCGAGCCGGTTGGACTTGCCGTCCATCGAGAGGGTGATGCCCTCGATCTTCTCGTAGTGCTCGAGCTCGGTCTGGAACAGGCGCACCATCTCCACCGCCAGGCCCGCGGTGCCCGCGATGCCGACGACGGAGTACTCGTCGGCGGGGAAGACCTTCTCGATGTCGCGCTGGGCGATGATGTTGCCCATCGTGGCGCGGCGGTCGCCCGCCATCACGACGCCGCCGGGGAAGGTCGCGGCGACGATCGTGGTCCCGTGCGGCGCGAGCTCGGCGGCGTTGCCGGCCGGCACGGCGCGGCGGCCGGGCAGCAGGTCGGGCTGGTGGTCGCCCAGGAAGTCGGCGAAGCTCGAGGTCCCCGGCGACATGTACGACGCGGGCAGGCGCGGATCCCTCACTGGCCGCCCTTCTGGATGAACGACTTCACGAAGTCCTCGGCGTTGGTCTCCAGGACGTCGTCGATCTCGTCGAGGATGGCGTCGACGTCGTCGTCGAGCACCTCCTTGCGCTCGGCGACGTCGGTCTCGACGACCTCCTCGGTGGTCGTCTCGTCCTGGGAGGACTTGCGCGGCTGCTTCTGCTCCTGTGCCATGTCCCGACCCTAGCCGAGCACGACGAAGGAGTGGGCCCGTCCCGGCGCCGTTGTCCGACCCTCGGGCCGGTCGGCAGCAGCGTCAGCGGGCGGTGAGGGCGGCGAAGAGCTCTTGCGCCGTGTCGCACCGGTCGAGCAGCTCCCCCACGTGCGCGCGGCTGCCCCGCATCGGGTCGATGGTGGGCACCCGCTGCAGCGACTCGCGGCCCGGGAGGTCGAAGATGACCGAGTCCCACGACGCCGCGGCGACGTTGTCGGCGTACTTCTCCAGGCACCGGCCGCGGAAGTAGGCGCGGGTGTCCTCGGGCGGGTCGTGCATCGCGCGCTCGACCGACGCGTCGTCGAGGAGCCGCTCGATGCGCCCCGCGGCGACGAGGCGGGCGTAGAGCCCCTTCTCGGGGCGGATGTCGGAGTACTGCAGGTCGATCAGGTGCAGCTTGGCGTCGTCCCAGTCGAGGCCGTCGCGGTCGCGGTACTGGGCGAGGAGCTTGAGCTTGGCGACCCAGTCGAGCTCGCCGGCGCAGAGCATCGGGTCCTGCTCGAGGCGGGTCAGCACCGACTCCCAGCGCGCCAGCACGTCGCGCGTCTGGTCGTCGACGTCGTTGCCCAGGCGGTCCTCGACGAACTTGCGGGCCAGGTCGAGGTACTCCAGCTGGAGCTGCACGGCGGTCAGCGTCCGTCCGTCGCGGAGCGTGAGCCGGTGCTGCAGCGTCGGGTCGTGGGACACCGCGCGCAGGGACGCAACGGGCTGGTCCACGGTCAGGTCGGTGGTGAGGAAGCCGTCCTCGATCATCGCCAGCACCAGGGCGGTGGTGCCGACCTTGAGGTAGGTCGACACCTCGGCGAGGTTGGCGTCGCCCAGGATGACGTGGAGCCGGCGGTACTTCTCCGGGTCGGCGTGCGGCTCGTCGCGGGTGTTGATGATCGGCCGCTTGAGGGTGGTCTCCAGCCCGACCTCGACCTCGAAGTAGTCGGCGCGCTGGCTGATCTGGAACCCGTGCTCGCGCCCGTCCTGGCCGATCCCGACCCGGCCGGCCCCGCACACGACCTGTCGGGACACGAAGAACGGCGTCAGGTGGCGCACGATGTCGGCGAAGGGGGTCGAGCGCCGCATCAGGTAGTTCTCGTGGGCGCCGTACGACGCGCCCTTGTTGTCGGTGTTGTTCTTGTAGAGGACGATCGGCGTCGCCCCCGGCACCTGGGCGGCGGCGCGGCAGGCGTCCAGCATGACCTGCTCCCCCGCCTTGTCCCACCGCACGACGTCGAGCGGTGTGGTGACCTCGGGCGTGGAGTACTCCGGGTGCGCGTGGTCGACGTAGAGGCGCGCTCCGTTGGTCAGGATCACGTTGGCGAGGCCGAGGTCCTCGTCGGTGAGCTGGCTGGGGTCGGCGACCTGCCGTGACATGTCGAAGCCGCGGGCGTCGCGCAGTGGCGACTCCTCCTCGAAGTCCCACCGTGCCCGGCGCGCCTTGATCGTGGAGGTGGCGTAGGCGTTGACCACTTGGGACGAGGCCACCATCGGGTTGGCGGCGGGCTGGCCCTGCACCGAGATGCCGTACTCCACCTCGGTGCCCATGATCCGCCGTACGCTCATGGGACGAGCGTACGAGGCCGGACCCGAGGAGGCCGAGATGGGCGTCTGGAACGACCGCGTCGTGCCCCACCTGACGGACGCCGGGCTGCGCAGCGCCGAGGTGACGCGGCTGCGGGAGCGGGTGTGCCGGGGCCTGGAGGGGCGGGTCCTGGAGATCGGCTTCGGCAGCGGCCGCAACCTGCCCGTCTACCCCACGACCGTGACCTCGGTGAGCGCCGTCGAGCCGTCCGACGTCGCTTGGCGGCTCTCGGAGCAGCGGCGGCGCGTCAGCGGCATTCCCGTCGAGCGCGCGGGGCTGGACGGACAGCGCCTCGCGGTGCCGGACGCCTCGCACGACGGCGGCCTGGTGACCTTCAGCCTCTGCACCATCGAGGACCCCGAGCTGGCGCTGCAGGAGGTGCGCCGCGTGGTGCGCCCGGGGGGCCGCCTGCACCTCCTCGAGCACGGCCTGGCGCCGGAGGCGCGTGTCCGGCGGTGGCAGCATCGCCTCGAGCCGGCGCAGGGGCGCGTCTTCGGAGGGTGCCACCTCACCCGGGACGTCCCTGCGATGGTGCGGGACACGGGCTGGGCGACGGTGTGGACGGAGCAGGACTACCTGCCCGGACCGGCGGTCGGAAGGCCGTGGACCTACTTGACGATGGGTGTCGTCACCGCCGTGTGACCGCGGTCAGCGGCGGCGGCGCAGCATCCCCATGACGACGAGGACGAGGACGACGATGACGGCGATGATCAGGATTGTTCTCATGGCCCCAACCTAGCCCCGCGACGAGTCGGTGCGTAGCCCCGTCGGGGGGTGTCGCTCGGCTCAGGCCTGACGGGACTGCCAGGCGTGCGCGACGTTGACGCCGACGATCCCAGCGAGCGTCACCAGCAGGGCCAGGAACTGGTCGTTGACGCCCAGCACGATGCTGATCGGGATGAAGGCCACCAGCGAGACGATGCCGAGCGCGAGCTGCCGCGCACCGGCCCCCGCCACGGCCGCCGTACGCCGGTGCGCGAGGGCGACCTGCTCGGCGGCGCGGCGGTCGACGGCCCGCTCGATGCGCTCGGCGAAGCCGTCGACGAGCTCCGCGTCGTAGCGGGCCCCGAGCTCGCGACGTGTCGCGAGTGCCGCCTCGATGTCGCCGTGCCCCAGCTCGTCGTCGGCTGGGGTCACAGGTACTGCCCGGTGTTGGCGACGGTGTCGATGGAGCGGCCGGGTTCGGTGCCCTGCTTGCCCGTGATGAGCGTGCGGATGAAGACGATGCGCTCGCCCTTCTTGCCCGAGATGCGCGCCCAGTCGTCCGGGTTGGTGGTGTTGGGCAGGTCCTCGTTCTCCTTGAACTCGTCGACGCACGCCTGGAGCATGTGCTGGACCCGCAGGCCTCGCTGCTCGTGGTCGAGGAAGTCCTTGATCGCCATCTTCTTGGCGCGGTCGACGATGTTCTGGATCATCGCGCCGGAATTGAAGTCCTTGAAGTACAGGACCTCCTTGTCGCCGTTGGCGTAGGTGACCTCGAGGAAGCGGTTGTCCTCCGACTCGGAGTACATCCGCTCGACCGTCGCGCGGATCATGCCGGCCACGCACGCCTCGCGGTCGCCGCCGAACTCGGCGAGGTCGTCGCCGTGCAGCGGCAGGTCCGCGGTGAGGTACTTGCTGAAGATGTCGCGCGCGGACTCCGCGTCGGGGCGCTCGATCTTGATCTTCACGTCGAGACGGCCCGGTCGCAGGATGGCGGGGTCGATCATGTCCTCGCGGTTGGAGGCGCCGATGACCAGGACGTTCTCGAGCAGCTCGACGCCGTCGATCTCGCTGAGCAGCTGCGGCACGATCGTGTTCTCGACGTCGGAGGACACCCCCGAGCCGCGGGTGCGGAACAACGAGTCCATCTCGTCGAAGAAGACGATGACCGGGGTGCCCATCGAGGCCTTCTCGCGGGCGCGCTGGAAGACGAGCCGGATGTGGCGCTCGGTCTCGCCGACGTACTTGTTGAGCAGCTCAGGACCCTTGATGTTGAGGAAGTAGGACTTCCCCGAGGCGCCGGTCTTCTCCGAGACCTTCTTGGCCAGCGAGTTGGCCACCGCCTTGGCGATCAGCGTCTTGCCGCAGCCGGGCGGACCGTAGAGCAGGACGCCCTTCGGCGGCTTGAGCTGGTGCTCCTTGAAGAGCTCGGGGTGCAGGTAGGGCAGCTCGACGGCGTCGCGGATGGCGTCGATCTGGGTGATCAGGCCGCCGATCCGGCTGTAGTCGATGTCGGGGACCTCCTCGAGGACGAGCTCCTCGACCTCGGACTTGGGCACCCGCTCGTAGGCGTAGCCCGCTCGTGCGTCGAGCAGGAGGGAGTCACCGGCGCGCAGCGGCTCGTCGAAGAGGGGCTTGGCGAGGCGTACGACGCGCTCCTCGTCGGCGTTGGCGATGACCAGGCCGCGCTCGCCGTCCTCGAGCAGCTCCTTGAACATCACGACCTCGCCGACCTTCTCGAAGTCGAGCGCGGCCACGACGTTGAGGGCCTCGTTGAGCATGACCTCCTGGCCCTTGACGAGCTCGTCGAGGTCCACGGCGGGGCTGACGTTGACGCGCAGCTTGCGGCCGCCGGTGAAGACGTCGACCGAGTCGTCCTCGTTGCGGGCGAGGAACGTGCCGAAGCCGGCCGGCGGCTGGGCGAGCCGGTCGACCTCCTCCTTGAGCTTCATGATCTGGTCGCGGGCCTCGCGCAGGGTCTGGGCGAGCCGCTCGTTCTGGCTCGTGACGGCGGCGAGGGATCGCTGGGTGTCGGCGAGCCGGAGCTCGAGGCCGCGCGACTGCCCGGGCGCCTCGGTGAGCCGGCGACGCAGGTCTCCGACCTCGGCCTCCAGGAAGCGCACCTGCTGCACCAGCTCGTCGGGCGTGCGACCTGCTCCGGCGGGCGTGGATGTCGATTCGGACATGTGCGTCACCTCCTTGGTCCTTCGGACACTACCCATGTCGTGGAGGGACGGAAGTGGATAACCCACCGTGTTGGTCACGATTTCGTCGCGGGCCGGCATCGGAGGCCCGCGACTGGTCAGGCCGCGGGATCGTTGAGGCGGTGGATCGCACGCAGCTCGGCGTCGGTGAACTCCCCCGAGGCGGCGAGCGCCTCCTGGAGGACCGCCGACTTGCCCGCCAGGTAGGTGTCGATGTCCATGTCGGGGTCGGCGGCGAGCGCGGTCTTGACCGCGGCGTACGCGTCCCGCAGGTCATCACGGCGTCGCAGCACGTCGCGTACGGCGATGTGGTTGCGGACGTTGGTCGTGCCCGCCGCGCAGGCGTAGACGTTCCTCCGCGGCCGGTCCTCGGGCGCGCGGAACGCCTCCCGACCGGCGACACCGAGGTCGCCGCGGTGGACGTAGCCGACGCGCTCGAGTGCCGCGACGGCGGACGGCAGGTGGGCCTCGTCGACGATCACGTCGATGTCCAGCACCGGCTTGGCGGCGAGTCCCGGCACCGACGTCGACCCGACGTGCTCGACGCGGGCGCCGGGGATGCCGGCGACGGCCTCCCGGAGCACGGCGGCGACCTCGTCGAACTGCGCGGCCCAGTCCGGGGACCAGTCGACGACCTCGATGCTCACGCCTCGTCGGCGCTCTCGGGCTCCGGCAGCGGGGGGATGTCGGCGGGACGCGGTCCGGCGTAGTCCGGTCCGTAGGCCCCGGGCGCCGGGCGGCGCGTCTTGCGCGGCGGCTTCTCCCCGGGCGCCATGCGGCGGGCCGTGACCAGGAACGCCGTGTGCCCGATCATCTTGTGGCCGGGACGGACCGCGAGGCCCTCCACGTGCCAGTCGCGCACGAGGGACTCCCACGGCTGCGGCTCGGTGAAGCCGCCGTGGGCGCGCAGGGTCTCGACGACGCGCGACAGCTGGGTGGTCGTCGCGACGTAGGCGCAGACGATGCCGCCCGGGACGAGCTTGTCGGCGACGGCGTCGACGCAGTTCCAGGGGTCGAGCATGTCCAGGATGACGCGGTCGACCTGCCCCTCGAGCTGCGGCAGGCCCTCCTTGAGGTCGCCGAGGCGCAGGTCCCAGGCCGGGTGCGTCTGGCCCTCGGGGGCGGAGAAGAACTGGTCGACGTTGCGACGGGCCACGTCGGCGAACTCCTCGCGCAGCTCGAAGGACGTGACGCGTCCCCAGGGGCCGACGGCGCGCAGGAGCGAGCAGGTCAGGGCGCCGGAGCCGGCGCCGGCCTCGACGACCCGGGCGCCGGGGAAGATGTCGGCGAGCGACACGATCTGGGCCGCGTCCTTGGGGTAGACGACGGCGGCACCGCGGGGCATCGAGACGACGAACTCGGTGAGCAGCGGCCGGAAGACGAGGTACTGCCCGCCCGCGGAGGACACCACCGTGAAGCCCTCGTCGCGACCGATCAGCTCGTCGTGCTCGATGTGGCCGCGGTTGGAGAAGAACCGCTTGCCGGCCGTGAGCTCGAAGTTGTGGCGACGGCCCTTCTGGTCCGTCAGGCGCACCCACTCCCCTTCGCGCAGCGGGCCGCGGTGGACACCCGACCACGCCTCTCGGGGGACGTCTGGGGAGGGTGCGGTTTCGGTCTGCTCGGGCATGCGCGAACCCTAGTGCGGGGCGGATGTCAGCGCGGAAACGGCGGCGACGCCAGCCACCCGACCGGGCGACGAGCGCTTCTTCCAGTCCTGATGCCTCAAGGCCGCCGCTGCGGCACACTCACGTCATGCCCGTACGCTCACTCGCCAGCAGAACCACGTGGCGTCTTCGCCGGTCGTGGTCGATCTTCTGGGCTGTCGCCGCAACTGCCGTGGGCGCGTGCGTCTTCGCGACGCTCCGGTCGAACGGCACGACCAGCGCAGGCCTGGTCTTGATGGGTGGCTTCATCGTGGTCGGCATCGCAGCCGCGCTGATGTACTCGGTCGTCTCGCCGCTGCCCGATCAGCTGCACGGCAGACAGCGCATGCGAGGCGGCTTCGAGGGCGGTGGCGTCGAGGTCACCGGCGGTGACGCCGGCAGCTGAGTCGTCGTCTGCCTGTCGGGATCTGCCGCCTTCCGCGATTCATGGACGACGGAGGTGCTCGCGACCGGGGGCATCGGTGCATCGATCCAGCGGATCGCGTCCACGACCGTCGGAAGTATCGCTCACCTCGCCCAGACCGACCGGCACACACGAGCAACCCGCTCCGGACATGCCCGTGGCCCCGCCGGGGTGCTGGTGGCGGGGTGTGGGGCGTGCTGGCTACCGGTCGGGCGGGTGCAGGTCAGGCACGCCCGTCTCCTCTGATCCAGCCGCGTGCCCGTGCCCGGGCCAGGCTCTGCCGGTACACCGGCTGCCGGTGTGGTCGCGGCGGTAGGTCCAGCCCAGCGGGCTGGTCCAGTCGAACACCCCGGGCTCGGTCATCCGGTAGCGCCAGCGGCCCTTGGTCTTGAGCCGATGGTGCCGGCGGCACAGGGCGGCGAGGTTGTCGGTGCTCGTGGGTCCGCCGCGGTCGGGATGCTGGTGGTCGTAGGGGACGATGTGGTCGATGTCGCCGAGGCGGGCGTTGCGGCCGCACCACGGGAAGACGCACGTGCCGTCGCGGACGATCACGTAGTCCCGCATGGCGGCGGTGGGCGTGTAGCCCTTGGTCTCCAACCGTTCGCGCAGGTCGATGACCGGCTTGACGACCACCGCGGCGTCGGGACGGCCGCACCAGGCGCGGACCTGCTCCACCGACAGGAGCCGCTGGCCGGCCTACTCGACCCGCGCACACAGTGCCTCCCCGGTCCCAGACCCTGTCCCATCCAGTCCGGTGATGGCATCGGCGGACAGGTGCGCGTAGATCACGATCTGCGTCACGGGCGTGGCCGGAGTCGTGGGCTTCGAGGTCTCGACCGTCGAGGACTCGTCGTCGAAGCCGATGGTCAGCTGGCGGCGGGCCAGGTCCCCCAGCGCGGTGGCCCGACGTCCGTCGACCGTGTCGGTCGAGCCGAGCCTGGCGAGGTGCTCCGCGCCCGACGCGACGGCCTCGCGCAGGGCGAGGGCGTCGGGGATCTCCAGGTCTGCCTCGAGGTGCATGGTGCCGTCGAAGGAGACCTGCTGGGTGTCGAAGGTGACGTTGCGCTTGTCCGCCGACTTCTCCAGCGCCTTCTCGAGCGCGTCGGGCATGTGGCGCACCCGGGCCTCGTCCACCACCCGCCCCAGGGCGGAGGGGGTGAGCCGGTTGGCGCACCAGAACACCTGCGAGTCGACGTAGGTCGCGGCTTCGAGGGTGAGGTCGAGGGTGGTCTGCGCGATCACCCGGGCCCGCCACCCCGCCACCAGGCCCGCCTGGACCGCACCCCACAGCTGCGGGAGGCGGTAGGCCACCTCCACGCACTCGGTCAGGAACCGCCCCGCGGAGTCGCACGTGCGACCGAGCATGGTCGCGAACTCCGGCACACAGAACTCATCGATGCTCGGGGACCCCTCACCGGCGAAGGTCTTCGGGGAGGTGAAGCACGCCTCCGCGTGCTCCGGGTCCGCGAGGTGGAGGTCGGCCCAGTGCACGCCGAGCCGCATCATCTCCACGTCGTTGCGGTCGGCCGCCTGCTTGCGCTCACGCACCGCGCGCAACAGCTCGGCCGGAGTGTCCAGAGCGGGAGCGGCGGGCGTCTTCATGGGTCCTATTGCATCAGGGACCACCGACAACGGACCCCCGGAAACCGGCCTCCCGACCACACTGTGGACACGACTTTCGACGGGTTTCGAGCCTCCCTGCACTCGCACCTGAACCACCGGACGGAGCCAGGCGAGCTGCGCTCGCGCCTCAGCCACCGGACCGTCGGCTCATCAGGGAACCGACGCCGTCCCCGCCTTCCGGAACCGCCGCGAGAGCAGCATCGTGCACACGCCGCCGATGAGGATGGGCCCGAGATAGGTGAACATCCGGAAGACGAACACCGCTGCGACGATGGCGTCGGCGTCGCGGCCGCCCGCCGCCCAGTTGAGCGCGCTGATGTAGAGCGCCTCCGCGATGCCGACGTTGCCCGGCGTGATCTCCACCAGCGTCGCCAGCCGCACCACCGTGTAGACCGCGAAGACCTCGATGGGGGTGAGGACGTTGCTCCCGACGCCCAGCCCGCGGAGCGAGGCGAGGAGGATCAGGTAGGTGGCGACCTCGCGGAGGACGAAGAGGCCGACGAGGCCCAGCCCGCACCGGCGGAAGATCTCGACCACGTCGCTGCGCCACTCGACGACCATCACCCCGAGGTCCGCGCCCGGGGGCCTGCGGGCCATCCCCCGGAACCAGTCGAGGAACCGGCCCGTCCGCGCGCCGAAGCGCCTCGCGAACTGCTCGCTGCGCATGATGAGGAAGGCGAGGACGAGCAGCGCGACGGAGACACCGAGGCCGATGAGGGCGAGCGTCCAGACCGCTCCGGGCACGTCGGACTGCGTGGAGAGGAGGATGAGCCCGATCGACGGCAGGAGGAGCGGCATCACGTAGCTGACCGAGCTGTTGACGACGTACGACGTCGCGAAGTCCTCGGTGCTGATGCCGAGCTTGCGGTAGGTCACGTAGCGCGCGGCCGTGCCGGAGGGTCCCGGCACGGTGTTCGAGACCACGGCGGCCGCCTCCTGTGCGAGGAAGGCGTCCGGGAACCGGAGGCGCTCGATGATGACGGCGAAGGCGCCGGCCTTGCACCCCTCCACCACGAACGTGAGCGCGGTCAGGAGGAGCAGCGTGACGGGGTCGAGCGACGTGAGCGCGTCCCAGACGTCCTCGTACGAGGCGAAGCTCGGGATCACGACACCGAAGATGAGGTAGAGCAGCAGCAGGGTGAGGGTGATCCGGATGGCCCGCTGCCGGGGAGAGGTCGCCTCGTGCTCCAGCATCGGAGGCATGCGCTTGCCGGGGTCGCCCTCGGGCGACGCCGGGAGGTCCGGTTCGCTCACGTCTCGAGGCTAGGCCCGCACTGCGCCGGGCACCTCACCGTCAATGGGGGGTTTCCCGGAAGGCGCGGTCGACGTCGGCGGTCACGAGGACGCCGCAGATCTGGCCGTCCTCCTCCAGCAGCAGGTACTCCTCCGCGGGACGCCGGCTGATCGCCAGGATCAGGTCCTCGCCTGCCAGCGTGGCCGGCAGCGACAGCCCGTCCTCGAGGGTGCGGGCGACGGCCGAGACCGCCATCCAGGGGCGACGCTCGACCGGCGTCGCCTGCACAGCTGCCTCGCTGACGATGCCGGTCGCGCGGCCCGAGCTCGTGGTGGTGACGATGCTCCCGGCTCCGGCCTCCTGGGCCCGGCGCACGGCCTCGGCGAGCGGCAGGTCCTCGGGAACCGACAGCGTACGTCGCGCGAGCGGCCGCGCCACGAGGTACGGCAGGCGGCGCCGCATGCGCGCCTGTGACATGGCCGCGGTCGCCCCGGTCCACAGGAACACGGCGAGCACGAAGACCAGGGCGTAGTCGAACAGCGTCGGCTCGACGTCGAAGGCCTCGCGCTGGACCAGCGGCCACGCCAGCACGGCCAGCGCGGTCAGACGACCTCCCCAGCCGGCGACCAGGGTGCCGCGGTGCTCGTTGCCGGAGACGCCCCAGACGAACGCCTTGAGGACGCGCCCGCCGTCCAGCGGCAGGCCGGGGACGAGGTTGAGGACGCCGATGAGCAGGTTGGCGCCGGCGAGGCCCTCGATCGTCACCTGGACCAGTCCCTCCGGGACCACGAACCACGCGGCGAGGGCCACCAGCCCGACGGCGATCGACGCCAGCGGGCCCACCACCGCGATCCAGAACTCCTGTCGGGGCTTGCGAGCGGCCCCGTCGATCTCGGTCATCCCGCCGAGGAAGTGCAGCGTGATGGAGTTGACGACGTACCCGAAGCGCTGCGCCACCAGGGCGTGCGAGGCCTCGTGGAGCAGCACCGCCAGGTAGAGCATCACCGCGAAGATCAGCCCGGCGACGTACTTGAACAGGCCGAGTCCGGGCTCCGCCTGCTCGATCCGCGGGGCGATCGCGAAGGCGATCAGCGCGGCGACGAGGAACCAGGAGCTGGTGACGAGCACGTCGATGCCCGAGACGGAACCGACCCGGAACGTCCCCGGGGCCCGCTGGCGGTCCCCCCGGTGTCGATCCGCCGGCGTTGGAGTCTCGGTCACTCCACGAGCCTAGCCGCGGCACCCGGTGTCGGTGGCCTCCCCTAGGGTGCGGCGCATGAGCTCTCCCGCTGCCTCCCCCGCCGATCGCGTCTCCACCGCGGTCGACGGCGTCGAGGTGCTGGGGGCGCTCTCCCCCAGCCGCGCGGGCGACTTCATGACCTGCCCGTTGATGTACCGGTTCCGCACCATCGACCGCCTGCCCGAGGAGCCGTCACCGGACGCGGTCCGCGGCACCGTCGTGCACAAGGTGCTGGAGGACCTCTTCGACCTGCCCGCGCCCGACCGCACGCCCGACGTCGCGGCGGACATGCTGGTCCCCTCATGGGAGGCCCTCCTCGAGGCGTCGCCGGAGGTCGCCGGGATGTTCGGCGACGAGGGTCCGGACGTGGCGTCCTGGCTGACGTCGTGCCGCCAGGTGCTCGACCGCTACTTCACCCTCGAGGACCCGCGCCGCCTCGAGCCCGCCGAGCGCGAGCTCTACGTCGAGACGGTCCTCGACAGCAGGCTGCTGCTGCGGGGGTTCGTCGACCGCCTCGACGTCGCCCCCGACGGCAGGGTCAGGGTGGTGGACTACAAGAGCGGGAGGTCTCCCGCCGTCGGCTTCGAGGCCAAGGCGCTCTTCCAGATGAAGTTCTACGCCCTGGTGCTGTGGCGTACCCGCGGCGTCCTGCCGAGCGTGCTCCAGCTGGTCTACCTCGGCAACGGCGAGATCCTGCGCTACGAGCCCGACGAGGCCGACCTGCTCGCCACCGAGCGCAAGGTCGAGGCCGTCTGGCGCGCGATCCAGGAGTGCGAGCGGACCGGCGACTGGCGCCCGAGCCCCTCGCGGCTGTGCGACTGGTGCAGCTACAAGCCCTACTGCCCGTCGTACGGCGGCACTCCCCCGCCGCTGCCCGAGCGCGTGCCGGTGCCGGACCCCTCCGGGGACCTCGACACCGACGAGGGCGTCACCGCTCGCTGACGAAGCCCCCCAGGTCCGCGGCGCCGAGGCCGACCAGGGTGTCGGCGAAGACCCGCCGCTCCCCCTCGAGGATCGGCACGTGGTTGGGCACGCACAGGACCGTGCAGCCGGCCGACTCGGCCGACGTGGCGCCGGTGTTGGAGTCCTCGATGGCCAGGCACTCCCCCGGCTCGACGCCGAGGTCCGCGGCGGCCTTGAGGTAGGGCTCGGGGTGGGGCTTGCCGAGCTCGACCCGGTCGCCGGTGACGACGGTGGCGAACGTGCCCTCGGGGAGGTGCTCCAGGATCGGCTCGACGAACCGCACCCACGACATCGTGACGAGCGCGCAGGGCACGCCGTGGGCGCGGAGGTCCTCCAGCAGCTCGCGGCCGCCAGGGCGCCACGGCACCTCACGGCGTACGCGCTCGACGACGCCGTCGAGCAGCTCGTCCACGATCTGCTCGGGCGTGCGGTCGATCCCCATGTGCTCGCGGATGTAGGCGCCCGAGTCGATCAGCGCGTTGCCGACGAGGTTGAGGGCGTGCTCGTCGGACCAGGTGCCGCCGTACTTCTCGGCCATCGCGTACTCGGTCGCGATCCAGTAGGGCTCGGTGTCGACGAGGGTGCCGTCCATGTCCCACAGGACTGCTGCCGGGTGTGCGCTCACGGTCGTCGAGCGTATCCGCGGAGGCGGGTGCCTCCCGCATCGCCGGAGGCCGGTACGCCGCGCGCGTGGCGAGCGCCACACACCGCCCGGGCATGCTCGAGTCACCCTGCTCCAGGGCCTGCGGGACCGGAACTGCTCCTTGACACGTTCGTCGCGACGCGAACACGATGGCAGCTACGACGCGTCTGGTTCGGGGGGATCGGACATCTCCCTGTTGCTCCGACGGCCGGGCCCCGGCCACGGGGATCTCCGACACGGACACCGCCTCGTGGTGCTGACCGTGCAAACCACCTGACGTCCGTGCGACAGGACGCCGCGGCAGCAAGGGGGCGGGCATGAACGGGGACGAGGACCAGGCAAGTCCCTTGGTGTCGCGGTACCGCGTGGGCGGACCGTTGTCCGCCGGATGGCGTGAGGGGACGCTCACCCGGGCGCTCGAGCTCGACACGCTGTGCGCCTACGCGGTGCGGGAGTCCACGAGCCCGGAGAGCGACATCTTCGCCATGGCCCTTCAGGCCCACCTCGATGCCGCCCGGGCCGCGGCTCGCTCGGACAGGTCCGATCCGCGGCAGCGGTTCCCGCGGTGGCGTGGCGGCTCGCTGCGCGAGCGCGCGATGAGCAACCTCGACGCCGCGGAGTCGCAGCTGCTGAACTTCGCGCCCCCGGCCATGATCCTGGGCCAGCTCCCGGGTCTGCTCGCCCACGTCCAGCGGCACCTGGTCCCCGACGACGTCCGTCGTATCGAGTTCGAACGCCTGTCCGTCGCCCTGGGAGTCGCTCCGGGCCTCCGACCCGGATCCCACTCGTCGACCCGGCTCGACCGATCCCGCAAGCTGGAGATGATCGAGGAGGAACGCGGCAAGATCGCCACCGCGGTCCGGGCGGCGGGCTCGGCGGCGGTGCGGGAGCAGATCCGGGTACGCAGCTTCCGCAACGTCCTGGTCGTGACGACTCTCCTCATGACCCTGCTCGCCATCGCCGTGGCGCTCCTCGGTGCATGGCGTCCGACGCTCATCCCCTTGTGCTTCGCGCCCGAGAGCGGGGACGAGGCGGTGGTCGTCTGCCCGACGGCACAGTCCGACCCCTTCCCCGTTCCCTCGGCGCGGGCCGGCGCTGACGCCGACTCTGCGGCGGTCATGCAGGACATCGACGACGCGGTCACCGAGACGGTGACGAGCTTCGACCTGTTCGTGGTCGAGCTCGCTGGCTTGGCGGCCGCAGCGGTGGCCGCCGCGGGGGCCATCCGTGGCATCCGCGGCTCCTCCGAGCGCTACGGGCTACCTGTCGCGATGGCCGTGCTCAAGCTGCCGACGGGAGCGATCACGGCCCTTCTCGGCCTGCTGCTCATGCGCGGTCAGTTCGTGCCAGGTCTCAGCGCGCTCGACACGTCCGCCCAGATCCTGGCGTGGGCGCTCGTGTTCGGGTATGCCCAGCAGCTCTTCACCCGACTGGTGGATCGCCAGGGACAGACGGTGCTCGACAGCGTCCGCGGGGCCGACCGCGTCGCGGCGGAGCAGGGGCACGCGCCGTGAGGTGAGTCGACGGTCGCCGGCCGGCTCGAGGGGGCTTGCCGGCGACGCAGCGCGGCAGATCACGCCTGCGGACCGACGTGGTCGGAGAGCTCTTCCCAGGCCTGCTTGCGGACCAGCAGCGCGACGAAGTCGCGGACCGGGGCGCCGTCGTAGTGCGACCACAGGCACTCGACGAGGATCGACACCTGCTCGAGCGGGACCGATGGGAACTTGCCGTGGAGCTCGAGCGCGACGGCCGCCATCACCGGGAGCTCGTCGGCCGGCCGGGCCGGCGCGATCCCTGGGCCCGGCTGCTCGAGCTCCAACGTCATGGCCGCCACGATGAGGGCGTCGCCGCGGCGCCGCATCGTCCGGAACGGGTGAGGTGCGCCCGACGAGGGGCGCCCGCCTAGCCTTGCCGCATGCGCCTCCTGCTCCTCCGCCACGGCCAGACGGTCGCCAACACGACCGCCGCCCTCGACACCGCGGCCCCCGGCCACGAGCTCACCGAGCTCGGGGTCCGGCAGGCGCACGCGGCCGTCCGGGCGCTGGCCACGGAGGGCATCGGCCTCGTCGCGGTGTCGACCGCGATCCGCACCGCACAGACGGCCGGCCCGCTCGTCCGCACGCTCGGCCTGACGCCCGTCCGGCACGACGGCCTGCGCGAGATCGCCGCGGGCGACTTCGAGATGCGCAGCGACCAGGAGGCGCTCGAGGGCTTCCTCGGCACGATCGGCACCTGGCTCGAGGGTGACCTGAGCCGCCGGATGCCGGGCGGCGAGACGGGGACCGAGTTCCTGGCCCGGTACGACGCCGCGGTCGAGCGCGTGTGCCGGCGCGGGGCCGACGTGACACTCGTCGTGAGCCACGGCGCCGCCATCCGGACGTGGGTCACGCACCGGGCCAGCGGCGACCACGCCCCGATCCACGAGGGCCTGCACAACACCGGCTGCATCACCCTGGACGGCAACCCCGACGACGGGTGGACGATCGCGTCCTGGCACCGCGAGCCCATCGGCGGCGCCTGGCTCGACGACGAGTCCGCTCCCGACCCGACCGGAGGCGACCTCGACCCCGACGAGGCGGAGGAGTCCACCGACCGGGCTCAGTCCTCCGGGTCGTAGCCCAGGTTGGGCGAGAGCCACCGCTCGGCCTCGGCCAGGGTCCAGCCCTTGCGCTCGGCGTAGTCGGCGACCTGGTCACGCCCGAGCCGGCCCACGACGAAGTACTGCGACTGTGGGTGGGAGAAGTACCAGCCCGAGACCGCGGCGCCGGGCCACATGGCCATCGACTCGGTGAGCTCGATCCCGGTGCGCGCCTCCACGTCGAGCAGCTCCCACAGGGTGAGCTTCTCGGTGTGGTCCGGGCACGCGGGGTAGCCCGGGGCGGGCCGGATGCCGGTGTAGCGCTCGGCGATGAGGTCGTCGTTGGACATGGACTCGTCGGCGGCGTGGCCCCAGAACTCGGTCCGCACCCGCTGGTGCAGCCGCTCGGCGAACGCCTCGGCGAGCCGGTCCGCCAGCGACTCGAGCAGGATCGCGGAGTAGTCGTCGTGCTCGGCCTTGAACTTGGTGATCCGCTCGGCGGTGCCGTGGCCCGCGGTGACGGCGAACCCGCCGACGTGGTCCGCGAGCCCGGTCTCCCGGGGCGCCACGAAGTCGCTGAGCGCCCGGTTGGGGACCCCGGAGCGGTGCTGGCCCTGCTGGCGCAGGTGGTGCAGGGTCGTGCGGACCTCGGTGCGCGAGTCGTCGGTGTAGAGCTCCACGTCGTCCCCGACGCCGTTGGCCGGGAAGAACCCGTAGACGCCGCGGGCGGTGAGCCACCCCTCCGCCACGACGCGGTCCAGCATGGCCTGCGCGTCGTCGTACAGCTTGCGCGCGACCTCCCCCGTGGTGGGGTTGTTGAGGATGTCGGGGAACCTGCCCTTCATCTCCCAGGCATTGAAGAAGGGCTGCCAGTCGATGAACTCGCGCAGCTCGCCGAGGTCGTAGTCGTCGAGCACGTGGACGCCGGACCGGGCGGGGGCGACCGGCTCGTGGTCGCTCCAGTCGATCGGCGTCGCGTTGGCCCGGGCCTCCTCGAGGGTCACCATCGGCCGGTCGTGCTTGGCCGCGTGGCGGGTGCGCAGCGAGTCGTAGTCGGCCTTGACGTCGGCCATCAGCCGGGTGCGCTGCTTCGCGTCGAGCAGCGCGGCCGCCGTCGGCACCGAGCGGGACGCGTCCTTGACCCAGACGACCGGCCCGTCGTAGCGCGGGTCGACCTTGACCGCGGTGTGGGCGCGCGAGGTCGTGGCCCCGCCGACCATGAGTGGGATCTCGAGGCCCTGGCGCTGCATCTCGGTCGCGAACATGACCATCTCGTCCAGCGACGGCGTGATCAGGCCCGAGAGGCCGATGATGTCGGCGCCGACCTCGGCGGCGGTGTCGAGGATCTTCTGCGCCGGCACCATCACGCCGAGGTCGATGACCTCGTAGTTGTTGCACTGCAGCACGACGCCGACGATGTTCTTGCCGATGTCGTGGACGTCGCCCTTGACCGTGGCCATCACGATCGTGCCGTTGGTGTCCTTGGCGGTGGCGTACTCGGGGTTGTCGAGCTTCTCCTGCTCGATGAACGGGATGAGGTAGGCGACCGCCTTCTTCATCACCCGGGCGCTCTTGACCACCTGCGGGAGGAACATCTTCCCGGCGCCGAACAGGTCGCCGACGACGTTCATGCCGTCCATCAGCGGACCCTCGATCACCTCGATCGGTCGGCCGCCGCGCTCGGCGATCTCGGCACGGAGGATCTCGGTGTCCGCCTCGACGTGGGCGTCGATGCCCTTGACCAGGGCGTGCGTGATCCGCTCCCCGATCGGCAGGGCACGCCACTCCTCCTCGGTCACCTCGGCCGCCTGGCCGGCGCGGTTGTGCTCCTCGGCGATCTCCAGCAGCCGCTCCGCGGCGTCGGGGCGACGGTTGAGGACGACGTCCTCGATCCGCTCCCGCAGCTCGGGGTCGACCTCGTCGTAGACGGTCAGCGCGCCGGCGTTGACGATGCCCATGTCCAGCCCCGCGTCGATGGCGTGGAAGAGGAAGACGGCGTGGATGGCCTCGCGCACCGGGTTGTTGCCGCGGAACGAGAACGAGACGTTGGAGATGCCGCCGCTGACCTTGGCGCCGGGCAAGTTCTGCTTGATCCAGCGGGTCGCCTCGATGAAGTCCAGGCCGTAGGACGCGTGCTCCTCGATGCCGGTCGCCACCGCGAAGACGTTGGGGTCGAAGATGATGTCCTCGGGCGGGAAGTCCACCTCGTCCACGAGGATCCGGTAGGCCCGCTCGCAGATCGCCTTGCGGCGTTCGAGGTTGTCGGCCTGGCCGTCCTCGTCGAAGGCCATCACGACCGCGGCCGCGCCGTACTGCCGGCACAGCCGGGCCTGCTCGCGGAACTTGTCCTCCCCCTCCTTCATGGAGATGGAGTTGACGATGGCCTTGCCCTGCACGCACTTGAGCCCGGCCTCGATGACCTCCCACTTGGAGGAGTCGACCATCACGGGCACCCGGCTGATGTCGGGCTCGGAGGCGATGAGCTTGAGGAAGCGGTCCATGGCCGTGACGCCGTCGATCATCCCTTCGTCCATGTTGACGTCGATGACCTGGGCGCCGTTCTCGACCTGCTGCGCGGCCACCGAGAGCGCGGTGTCGTAGTCGCCGTCCTTGATGAGCTTGCGGAAGCGCGCGGAGCCGGTGATGTTGGTCCGCTCGCCGACGTTGACGAACAGGCTCTCGGAGTTGATCGTGAACGGCTCGAGGCCGGACAGGCGCATGGCCGGCTCGACCTCCGCGGGGACCCGCGGGGCCTTGCCCTCGACCGCGCCGGCGATGGCGCGGATGTGGGCCGGCGTCGTGCCGCAGCAGCCGCCGACGAGGTTGACCAGGCCGCTCTCGGCGAACTCCGCGACGACGGCCGCGGTCTCCTCGGCCGCCTCGTCGTACTCACCGAAGGCGTTCGGGAGCCCGGCGTTGGGGTAGGCCGAGACGAAGGTGTCGGCGATCCGCGACAGCTCCGCGACGTAGGGGCGCATCTCGCGGGCGCCGAGGGCGCAGTTGAGGCCGATCAGCAGGGGCCGCGCGTGGCGGACGGAGTTCCAGAACGCCTCGGTGGTCTGGCCCGACAGGGTGCGGCCGGAGGCGTCGGTGATGGTGCCGCTGACGACCACCGGCCACCGGCGTCCCAGGTCGGTGAAGACCTGGTCGACCGCCGAGATGGCCGCCTTGGCGTTGAGGGTGTCGAAGATCGTCTCGATGATCACCAGGTCGGCGCCGCCGTCCAGCAGCCCCCGGGTCGCCTCGGTGTAGGCCGCCACGAGCTCGTCGTAGCTCACGTTGCGGGCGCCCGGGTCGTTGACGTCCGGGGAGATGGACGCCGTGCGCGTCGTGGGCCCGAGGGCGCCGGCGACGTAGCGGGGCCGGCCGGGGTCGGCCGCGGTGACCTCGTCGCAGACCCGGCGCGCCAGGCGCGCGGCCTCGAGGTTGAGCTCGTAGGCCAGCTCGGCCATGCCGTAGTCCGACAACGAGATCGCGTTGGCGTTGAACGTGTTGGTCTCGATGAGGTCCGCGCCGGCCTCGAGGTACTCGCGGTGGATGCCCTCGATGATGTGCGGCTGCGTCAGCGTGAGCAGGTCGTTGTTGCCGACCAGGTCGCTGTCCCAGTCGGCGAAGCGCTCTCCGCGGTAGCCCGCCTCGTCGGGCCGGTCCCGCTGGATGGCCGTGCCCATGGCGCCGTCGATCACCAGGATCCGCTCGCGCATGGCGGCGGCGAGCTCCTCGGTGGCGTCGGGACGGTGCTGGATCGCGGACTCGGGACTCACAGGCCTCTCGGCTCCTCTCGGCTCACTGCCACCCTAGGTACGGCGTTCCACCGTGTGGACAGCATTCCCAGATCGTGACACTCATTGGGTACGCCCCAGAAATCCCGGCGCGGGCCGACCCCGGTCGGACGGCAGGGCGCCATGGCCCGTACGGGTGGTCCAACTCCCTCCCATCGGGTGATCCCCATCCCGGGCCACGGCGCCTAGCGTCGGTGGTGCCGAGTCTCGCCGGACCCGGCGCCGAGGATCCAGGGGGAGCGATCGCCGCCGTGACGGGGGCGGCGGCGCTCGCGGGTCCGGCAGCTCGGCGGTGTCGTGCACCGTCGTGGGGCACGAACCCGGACTACGCTGGAAGCGTGATCGAGTTCGACGACGTCCAGGACCTGGTGTCCCCCGTGGTGATCGCGGCCTTCGAGGGCTGGAACGACGCCGCCGACGCAGCCTCGTCGGTGGTCGACCACCTGATGACGGTGTGGAACGCGACGGTCATCGGGGCGATCGATCCCGAGGAGTTCTACGACTTCCAGGTCAACCGCCCCATGGTCGGCACCGACGAGAACGGCCATCGCCGGCTCACCTGGCCCACGACGCGGATCGCCATCGCCTCTCCCCCGGGCCTGCACCGCGACGTCATCCTGGTCCGCGGCATCGAGCCCAACATGCGGTGGCGCCAGTTCTGCGCCGAGCTGCTCGCGGCCTGCGACGACCTGGGCGGCGAGCTCGTGGTGACCCTCGGGGCGCTGCTGGCCGACGCCCCCCACACCAGGCCCATCCCCGTCACCGGCACGGCGACCGAGCCGGAGCTGGTCGACCGGCTCAAGCTCGAGCAGTCGACGTACGAGGGTCCGACCGGCATCGTCGGCGTCTTCCAGGACGCGTGCATCCAGCTCGACATCCCGGCGGCCTCCTACTGGGCGGCGGTGCCCCACTACGTCGCCCAGCCGCCGTGCCCCAAGGCGACGCTGGCCCTGATCGGTGCCCTCGAGGACCTCCTGGAGTGCAGCATCCCGCTCGGGGACCTGCCGGAGGACGCCAAGGCCTGGGAGCGCGGGGTCGACGAGCTCGCCGAGGAGGACGAGGACGTGGCGGACTACATCCGCGCGCTCGAGGAGACCCGTGACACCGCCGACCTGCCCGAGGCGAGCGGCGAGGCGATCGCCCGGGAGTTCGAGCGCTACCTCAAGCGCCGCGACCAGGACTGAGGGAGACCCCTCAGAGCACGATCCCGAGGGCCGCGTCGAGCACCGGCAGCAGCGTGATCGCCGCGTCGCGGTCGCTGGTGTCGGCGAGGCCGAGGTCGCCCAGGGTCGAGGCGACCCAGCCATCGATCGCCGCGACCGCGGTCGGGGCGTCGAGGTCGTCGGCCAGCGCCGCCAGCACCGCCTCCACGACGGGGGCGGCCGGGGCGCCGGCGCCGAGGCTGAACGCCTTGCGCCAGGAGTCGAGGGTGTCCACGGCGTCCCAGAGCTGGGCGTCGGTCCACTCCCAGTCGCTGCGGTAGTGGTGGCGCAGGAGCACCAGGCGGATCGCCATCGGGTCGACGTCGCTGTTGCGCAGGGCCGAGACGAAGACGAGGTTGCCGCGGGACTTCGACATCTTCTCGCCGTCGTAGCCCACCATCCCCGCGTGCGCGTAGGCGCGGGCCAGCGGCTCCCCCGGCAACGCGACCTGGGCGTGCCCGGCCGACATCTCGTGGTGCGGGAAGACCAGGTCGCTGCCGCCGCCCTGCACGTCGAAGGCGGCGCCGAGGTGCTCCATCGCGATGGCGCTGCACTCGATGTGCCAGCCCGGGCGACCGCGGCCGAACGGGCTGTCCCAGGACGGCTCGCCCTCGCGCTCGCCGCGCCACACGATGCAGTCGAGCGGGTCCTTCTTGCCCGGCCGCTCCGGGTCGCCGCCCCGGTCGGGGAAGACCCGCAGCATGGTCTCGCGGTCCCAGCCGGAGATGTCGCCGAAGGCCGGGTCCGCGGTCACGGAGAAGTAGAGGTCGGTCTCGACCTGGTAGACGGCTCCGAGCTCCTGGAGCCGCTGCACGAGGTCGATGACCAGCGGGATCGACTCGACCGCGCCGACGTAGGCGGCGGGCGGCAGCACCCGCAGCGCCTCCATGTCGTGCCGGAAGAGCTCGGTCTCGCGCTCGGCCAGCTCGACCCAGTCGACGCCGACCTTGGTGGCCCGCTCGAGCAGCGGGTCGTCGACGTCGGTGACGTTCTGGACGTAGGTGACCTCGTGGCCCGCGTTGCGCCACGCGCGGTTGAGCAGGTCGAAGGCGACGTACGTCGCGGCGTGGCCGATGTGCGTGGCGTCGTACGGCGTGATCCCGCAGACGTAGAGGCGGGCCGGGCCCTCGGGACGCGTCTCGACGAGCTCGCCCGTCGCGGTGTCGTGCACCCGCACGACGGGCCCGACGACAGGGAGGGCGGGGACGTCGGGAGAGGACCAGCTGCGCATGTCCCGCAGCCTATCCGGCCTAGAACGGCGGCCAGGGGATGACCGGCCAGGACCCCTGCGGGTCGGGCAGGGTCCCCGTGCGCAGCAGGCGCTGGACCCGTCGCCGCGTCGCCTCGACCTCGTCGGGGTCGAGCAGCTCCTCGAGCCGTTGGCCCAGGTCGCCGCGGAGCGCGTCGAGCACCTTCTCCAGGCCCGCGACCTCCTTCTCGGTGAGCGGCTCCCCCGCCCAGCCCCACAGCACGGTGCGCAGCTTGTGCTCGACGTGGAAGGTGACGCCGTGGTCGACGCCGTGGCGGTGGCCGTCCGGCATCGCGAGCACGTGGCCGCCCTTGCGGTCGGCGTTGTTGACCACCACGTCGAAGACCGCCATCCGGCGCAGCCCGTCGGTGTCCTCGTGGACGAGCGAGATGGGACGGTCGGACTCGTCGAGCCCGTCGAAGACGTGCCGGAACCCCGCGGGCACCCGACCGGCGGGCACTAGGTCGACGGCGTCCTGCGCGGGGTCGGGCTCCCGCCACAGCTGGACCATGCCAGGCCCGTGGGGACCCTCGCGCAGGATGGTCAGCGGGACGACGTCCCACCCGAAGGCCTCGGAGACGGCGTACGACGCCACCTCGCGCGCCGCCAGGGTGCCGTCGGGGAAGTCCCACAGCGGTCGCTCGCCCCGCACCGGCTTGTAGACGCAGCGGACGCCGCTCACCTCGCCGACGAAGGTGGCGTTAGAGGCGGGCAGCACCCGTCCGTGCAGCGTGATCTCCCCGGCCAGCACGGCCTCACCGGTCGGCTCACCGGTCGGCTCACCGGTCGGCTCGGTCACGGTCGGCTCGGACACCGGAGGATCAGGCCTGGGGGTCTCGACGCTTGAAGCCGTTGGCCCGCACGCACAGGTGCCCCTCGGGGTCCACCGGGTTGCCGCAGAACGGGCAGTCCGGGCGGCCGGCGCCGAGCACGGTCCGCGCCCGGCCGACGAAGGCGCGGGCGGCGCCGGCGGTGAGCCTGACCAGGAAGATCTCGTCCGGCTCCGGCTCCTCGAGGTCCTCGTCGAGCTGGTCGGGCGAGACGACGGCGGCCTCGGTGAAGGGGAACACCTCGATGACGATGCGCTCGGTGCTGGAGTCCCACGACAGCGTCATGGTTCCGGCGCGGAACTCCTCCTCGATGGGCTGCTCGAGGGGGTCGTTGTCGACCAGGTCGAAGGGAGCCACCGCCGGCACGACGGTGCTGCCGCCGGAGGCCTGCATCACCTCGTCGAGCAGCTCGTCGACGCGCTCGGCCAGCGCCTCGACCTGCTGCTTCTCCAGGGCGACGCTGGTGAGGCGGGCGCCGTCGCGGGCCTGCAGGAAGAAGGTCCGGTGGCCGGGCTCGCCGACGGTCCCGGCGACGAAGCGCTCGGGCGGGTCGAAGGCGTGGACGAGAGGCATGCCACTCACCCTAGGACCCGGCCGGGGACGTGTCCGGTCCGGCACCGCCGCCGACCGGTGCGTCCGACGTACGACGGCGCCTCGAGGACCGCTTCCTGGCCGGGGGCGTGAGCCACGAGAGGTCCCCCGCTGAGGTGTTGGTGCCGAGCACGTAGGGGCGCGACTCGGTGTAGCGCACGATGGAGACCGAGGCGGGGTCGACCTGGATGCGCTGGAACAGGTCGAGGTGGGTGCCGAGCGCGTCGGCCAGGATCGCCTTGATGACGTCTCCGTGGCTGACCGCCAGCCACACGCCGCCCGGGCCGTGCTCCTCCTCGACCAGCCGGTCGTGCCGGCGCACGGCCTCCACCGCGCGGTCCTGCATGGCGCGCATGGACTCGCCGCCGGGGAAGGCCGCCGCGGACGGGTGCGACTGCACGACCTTCCACAGCGGCTCCTTGGCGAGGTCCTTGAGGGCGCGCCCCTGCCACTCGCCGTAGTCGCACTCGCTGATCCGGCGGTCGGTCGTGACGGCCAGCTCGCCGGCCTGCGCGGCGGTGATCGCCCGGGTCGTCTGCTTGCACCGCTCGAGCGGGCTGGAGACCGCCGCCACGAGCCGCACGGAGGCGAGCCGCTGGGCCGTCGCGGCCGCCTGCTCGGTGCCCCGCTCGTCCAGCCTGACGCCGGGCAGCCGACCGGCGAGCACGCCGGTGGCGTTGGCGGTCGTGCGGCCGTGGCGGACGAGGATGACGGTGGCCATGCCGGTGACAGTAGCGGCAGCGTGGCGGCGGAGCCGTGGCGCTCGCTCGAGGGCCCGTTGCCACTAGCCTGACGCAGTGATCGTCGACAACGCGCTCTACCACGAGGGCGTCCGGGTCCCGCTCGGGGACGGGGACCCCAGCCTGGGGCACGCCCGCGTGCCGTGCGGCGTCGGCGACTTCCAGTGGGTCGGGATCCACGACCCCTCCGGCGAGGAGCTGCGGCAGATCGCCGCCACCTTCGACCTGCACCCCCTGGCGGTCGAGGACGCCGGCGACTCCCACCAGCGTCCCAAGGTCGAGCGCTACGGCAACACGCTGTTCCTCGTGCTCAAGACGCTCTGGTACGTCGACGAGCAGGACGCGGTCGAGACCGGCGAGATCAACCTCTTCGTCGGACCCGACTTCGTGGTCACCGTCCGCCACGGCGCGGGCATCGACCTGGCCACCGCGCGTCGCGACCTCGAGCAGCGGGCCAAGGTGCTCAAGCACGGTCCGATGGCGGTCATGTACGCGATCTGCGACCGGGTGGTCGACGAGTACGAGAAGGTCGGGGCGTCGCTGGAGATCGACGTCGACGAGGTCGAGGAGTCGGTCTTCTCCCCCGCCCGCACCGATGACTCCTCACGGATCTACGTCCTCAAGCGCGAGATCGCGGAGGTGCGCCGCGCCGTCATGCCCCTGCGCGAGCCGATGCGGCGCTTCGCCACGGCAGAGGTCACCGGCATCGACGAGGAGACCGCCACCTACTTCCGGGACGTCGCCGACCACCTCCAGCGCGTCTCGGAGGTCATCGACAACCTCGACGTCCTGCTGTCCACCGCGTTCGACGCCCACCTGGCCCGCATCTCGGTGCAGCAGAACGAGGACATGCGCAAGATCTCCGCCGGCGCCGCACTGGTCGTCGTACCCACCCTGATCGCCGGGATCTACGGCATGAACTTCACGCACATGCCCGAGCTGGACTGGACCTACGGCTACCCGTTCGCCCTCGCGCTGATGGTCGGGGTCTCGGCGGTGCTGCTGTGGTTCTTCAAGAAGTCGGGATGGCTCTGAGCGAGACGTCGCCGCCCCGGCTCGGCGCCTGGCGGGTGGTGTGGTGGTTCGGGTTCGTCAGCCTGGCCGCCGACATGGTCTACGAGGGCGCCCGGTCGATGTACGGGCCGGTGCTGGCCGCGCTCGGCGCCTCGGCGGCAGTCGTGGGCCTGGTCACCGGCGCGGGCGAGGCCATGGCGCTGGTGCTGCGGCTGGTCTTCGGGCCGGTGGCGGACCGGACGGGGCGCTACTGGACCCTCACGATCGTGGGCTACGGGCTCACCGCGGTGTGCGTGCCGCTGCTCTTCCTGAGCCCCCGCCTCGGCGCGGCCGGCCTCGCGTTCGCGGTCACCATGATCCTGCTCGAGCGTCTCGGCAAGGCGGTGCGGTCGCCCTCGAAGTCGGCGCTGCTCGCCCACGTGGCCGGCGCCGTGGGACGGGGGCGCGGCTTCGGGGTGCACAAGGCGCTGGACCAGGTGGGCGCGTTCGCGGGACCGCTGCTGGTGGCCGCCGTGGTGGCGGCGTCGACGCTCTGGGCCGGGATGGCGGTGCTCGCGATCCCGGGCGCCGTCGCCATGGCGCTGCTGCTCGCCCTGCGGCTGAAGGTCCCGGACCCGTCGGTGTACGACGCCACGCCGGGATCGACGCAGGGATCGACGCAGGGGACCGCCCCGGCCGCCGGACCGTCCCGGGGGTGGTGGGCCGACGCAGTCGGGGCCGGCCTGCCGCGCGACTTCTTCGCCTACGCGGTCGCCGCGTCCCTGACGACCGGCGCCCTGGTGACCTTCGGCATCATCGGCTACCACCTCACGGTCGACGGGATCGTCCCGGTCGCGGCCGTGCCCCTGGTCTACGCCGGCGCGATGGCGGTCGAGGCCGTGGCCGCGCTGCTCGTCGGCTGGACCTACGACCGGCTCGGCGCCCGCATCCTGCTGGTGGTGCCCGTGCTGGTCGCCCTCGTGCCGGCCCTCGCCCTCGGCCCCACGCCGGCCCTCGTGGTCGCCGGCGTCGTCGTGTGGGGCTTCGCCCACGGCGTCCAGGACTCCACCGTCAAGGCGGCGGTCGCCGACCTCGTGGACGCGCCGCGCCGGGCGACGGCGTACGGCGTGTTCGCCGGCATCCAGGGCCTGCTCGCGATCGTGGGCGGTGCCGGGGCGGGCTGGCTCTACGACCGGTCGCTCACCGCGCTGGTGGTGGTCGTGGCCGTCAGCCAGGTCGCTGCCCTGGTGCTGCTGGTGCGGACGTTCAGGCGGTCAGCACGCCCGCGCTGACCAGCAGGAGCGTCGCGGTGCCCAGGGCGACGCGGTAGATCACGAACGGCGTGTAGGAGTTGGTCGACACGTAGCGCAGCAGCCAGGCGATCGCGGCGTACCCCACGAGGAACGACACGACGGTGGCCACGATCGTCGGACCCCAGCCGTAGGCGTTGTCCCCGCCGGGGATCTCCTTGAGCTCGAACAGGCCCGCGCCGACGACGGCGGGGATGGCGAGCAGGAAGGCGTAGCGGGTCGCGGCCTCGCGCTGGAAGCCCAGCACGCGGCCCATCGAGATCGTCGCCCCGGAGCGGGAGACGCCCGGGATGAGCGCCAGCGCCTGCGCCATGCCCATCAGGACGGCGTCCTTGATGGTGATCTGCCTGATCTCGCGGTCGTCGCTGCTGAAGCGGTCGGCCAGGCCCAGCACGATGCCCATCACGATCAGCGTGGTGCCGATGATCCACAGGTTGCGGAAGTCGTCCTCGATGATGTCCTTGAGCAGCACGCCCAGCACCACGATCGGCAGCGAGCCGATGATGATGAACCACCCCATCCGGGCGTCGAACTGGCCGCGCCACTCGGGCTTGAACAGCGAGAGCACCCACGCCCGGCCGATGCGCCAGATGTCCTTGCGGAAGTAGATGAGGACGGCCAGCTCGGTGCCGATCTGGATCACCGCGGTGAAGGCGGCGCCCGGGTCGCCCCAGCCGAAGAGATCGGGGAAGATGCGCAGGTGCGCACTGCTGGAGATCGGCAGGAACTCGGTCAGTCCCTGGATGGTGCCGAGGACGACGGCCTTGATGAGATCCACGGCGCAGGAGCCTACGGGGGCGCCGCCTGCGGCGAGCCGGAGGCCCCGCCGAGGCGGCCATGACTAATCTCTGCCGCATGCAGCAGCGTTCGCTCGGCTCGACCGGCCTGAAGGTCTCCCGGCTCGGTCTCGGCACGATGACCTGGGGACGCGACACCGACGAGCACGAGGCGCGCGACCAGCTCATCGCCTTCGCCGAGGCGGGCGGCACGCTGGTCGACACGGCGGCCGGCTACGGCGACGGCGCCAGCGAGGAGCTGATCGGCACCCTCATCGGTGACGTGGTGGCGCGCGACGAGGTCGTGCTGGCGACCAAGGCCGGCATCTCCCGGCGCACGGGTGAGCGGGTCACCGACACGTCCCGCGGGCACCTCCTCACCTCGCTCGACGCATCGCTGAAGAGGCTCGGCGTCGACCACGTCGACCTGTGGCAGGTGCACGTCTGGACCGACGAGACCCCGATCGAGGAGACCCTGACCGCCCTGGACCTGGCGATCACGTCCGGCAGGGCGTCGTACGTCGGGGTGTCCAACTACTCCGGCTGGCAGACCGCGCAGGCCGCCACCTGGCAGCGTGCGGTGCCGGGTCGGGCCACGCTGGCCTCCACCCAGGTCGAGTACTCCCTGCTCAACCGCGCCGTCGAGCACGAGGTCGTCCCCGCAGCGCAGGCCCTCGGGCTGGGCGTCCTGCCGTGGTCCCCGCTCGGCCGGGGCGTGCTGACGGGCAAGTACCGCTCGGGCACCCCTTCGGACTCCCGGGCCGCGACCGAGCACTTCGGGCGCTTCGTCGGCGTCTACCTCGACGAGCGCGCCCGCGGCATCGTCGAGGCCGTGGCCCGTGCCGCCGACGGGCTGGGCTGGAGCCCGCTGGAGGTGGCCCTCGTCTGGGTGCGCGACCGCCCCGGCGTGACCGCCCCGATCGTCGGTGCCCGCACGGGCACCCAGCTGAAGGGCGCCCTCGGCGTCGAGGAGCTCACGCTGCCCCGCGAGATCGTGGAGGCACTCGACGACGTGAGCGGCGACTGATGACCCGCGTGCACCGCCGTCCGCCGCGGAACGGGGTGGAGTGGGAGTTCGAGACCCTCACCCTCCCCCGCGACTTCTCCCGCAGCGTCGTCACCCGGTTGCTCGTGGACCGGGCCGAGCACGGCGGCTGGGAGCTCGACCGCCTGCGGATCGGCAACGACGGCGTACGCCGCGTGGTGCTGCGCCGCAAGATCATCCGCCAGCGGCTCACCCTCTGGGCCGGCTGAGTGTGGGATCGGTGTCACCTGGTGGCACTGATCCCACACCCAGTGCTCAGAGCTCGTCGAGGAACCGGTCGAACACGCGCGCCCCGAACTCCAGCGCGTCGACGGGCACCCGCTCGTCCACGCCGTGGAAGAGGGCGGTGAAGTCGAGGTCCGCGGGCAGGCGCAGGGGCGCGAAGCCATAGGACCTCATGCCGAGCTTGGTGAAGTGCTTGGCGTCCGTGCCACCGCTCATGAGGTACGGCGCGACCACGGCGTCCGGGTCCTCCGCCAGGAGCGAGCGCGTCATCGCGTCGACCAGGTGGCCCTCGTAGCGCATCTCCCACGGCTGCTGGTGGGACAGGAAGTCGATGTCGATCCCCTCGCCGCACAGCTCGCGCAGGGTGTCGAAGAACTCGTCCTCGTAACCAGGCAGGAAGCGGCCGTCCACGTGCGCGGTCGCCTCGGTCGGGATCACGTTGACCTTGTAGCCGGCACCGAGCATGGTGGGGTTGGCGGTGTTGCGGATGACCGCGCCGAGCATGCGGGCGGCGCTGCCGAACTCGTCGATGAGCTCCGCCGCGTTGTCCGGCGTCGCCTCGGTGCCGGCGATGTCGGCCACGCTGGCGAGCAGCACCTCCATGGTCGGCGTGAGTCGGACCGGCCACTCGTGCGCGCCGATCCGGGCGACCGCGCCGCTGAGGCGGGTGACGGCGTTGTCGGTGTTGATCATCGAGCCATGCCCGGCCCGGCCGCGGGCGGTGAGGCGCATCCAGGCCATCCCCTTCTCGGCGGCCTCGATGAGGTAGACCCGGCGGCCGCGGACGGTGGCGCTGAAGCCGCCGACCTCGCCGATCGCCTCCGTGCAGTCGGCGATCTCGTCCGGGTGCTGCTCGACGATGACCTGCGCCCCCTTGTGCCCGCCCGCCTCCTCGTCGGCGGTGAGGCAGATGACCAGCTCGCGGTCGGGCAGCCGCCCGGCCCGGGCCCGTGCGCGTACGACGCTGAGCAGCATCGCGTCGAAGTCCTTCATGTCGACCGCGCCGCGACCCCACACGAAGCCGTCCTGCACCTCGCCCGAGAACGGGTGGACCTGCCAGTCGTCCGCCGCGGCGGGGACGACGTCGAGGTGGCCGTGCACGAGCAGCGGCGGCTTGCCCGACCCGGACGCCCCGCCCCACCGCGCGACCAGCGACGTGCGCCCCGGCTCGGACTCGTAGAGGCGCGACTCGATGCCGACCTCGCCGAGCAGCGTGGCGCAGTACTCCGCCGCCTTGCGCTCGCCCGGACCCTCCTCCTCGCCGTAGTTGGAGGTGTCGAACCGGATCAGCTCGCGACACAGGTCGACGACCTCCGACGCGGGGTCGTGGGCCGGGTCGTGGGCGGGGTCGCGAGGGGTGTCCGAGACGTTGTCAGCCATGACCCCATCCTGCCCCAGCGACGAGGGCACCCCGATTCGAGAGTTGGCCGGGCGTTTTGCTACGGTTCTCCAGCACTCGTCCGGGTGGCGGAATTGGCAGACGCGCTAGCTTGAGGTGCTAGTGCCCGTATTAGGGCGTGGGGGTTCAAGTCCCCCCTCGGACACTCAGAAGGCCCCGGCTCCACGGGGCCTTTTGTTCATTTCGGGGGCCGTCCCGGGACCGACCGGCCGGTGCCGCCGGGCCCTCCCCCGCGGGTCCTTGGACCCTGTGCCACCTCGCCCCCACGCGCCGAGACTCGAGGGGACGGGCGCCCGTGGGCGCGCCGTCGTACCGGACGGGACGAAGGGAGGCGGCGATGAGCGCCACGGGACTCCTCGTCCTCGCCGTCGTGGTGGTGGTCGCAGTGGCCGTGCTCGCCGCCGCGCTGAAGATCGTCAAGGAGTAC
Organism: Nocardioides sediminis; assembly: GCF_003047295.1. GTDB lineage: Bacteria > Actinomycetota > Actinomycetes > Propionibacteriales > Nocardioidaceae > Nocardioides > Nocardioides sediminis. The sequence goes on along the minus strand of NZ_PZYZ01000007.1, from coordinate 262,580 downwards.
GAGCGGGGGGTGCTGTTCCGCTTCGGGCGGCTGCGCGGGGAGCGCCGGCCGGGGCTCAACCTGATCGTCCCGGTGGCCGACCGGCTGACCAAGGTGTCGCTGCGCATCGTCACGCTGCCCATCCAGTCCCAGGGGATCATCACCAAGGACAACGTGAGCGTGGACATCGCCGCGGTCGCCTACTACCGGGTGGTGGACGCCGTGAAGTCGGTGGTCGCGATCGAGAACGTCGAGGTCGCCATCAACCAGATCGCGCAGACGACGCTGCGCAACGTCGTAGGGCAGCACACGCTCGACGAGTGCCTCGCCAAGACCGACCGCATCAACGAGGACATCCGGCTCATCCTCGACCGCACGACGACCGAGTGGGGCGTGGACGTGACCCTGGTCGAGCTCAAGGACATCCAGCTGCCGGACACGATGAAGCGGGCGATGGCGCGCGAGGCGGAGGCCGAGCGGGAGAAGCGGGCCAAGATCATCAACGCCGAGGGTGAGCACCTCGCGGCCAGTCGGCTCGGCGAGGCCTCCGACATCATCATGGCCCACCCGCTCGCCCTGCAGCTGCGCAACCTCCAGACCCTGCTGGAGCTGGGGGTGGACAAGAACACGACCGTCGTCTTTCCCTCACCCCTCATGAGCACGATCGAGGAGATCGGCACGTTCCTGCGCCACGAGACCACGGCCGCTCGCGAGGGACACCCCGCGCCCGGCGACGGGGCGCCCGTGCCGTCGTCACGACCGGGACTCTGAGACGGGGCAGGGTCAGCTGCCGCGGCGCGGCCGGCCCGAGGGGCCCATCCGGTGGTGCACACCCGCCGGCGCCTCGCCCAGGCCCGGCACCCCGGGGGCGTCGGTGGTCATGGGCCCGTCGGGGTCGTGGCGCCAACGGCGCTCCAGGAGCACGCCGAACCACGTGAAGAAGACCACCAGGGCGCCGAGCAGGAGCCAGAGCATGGGTCGGACACTACGACGCGGGGACCGGGGTCACGGCGTGTCGAGCCGGACCCCGTGCGCGGCGAGGAGGTCGACCAGCGAGCCGGGGCCGCGCTCGAAGTGCCAGTGCTCGGCCACCAGGCCGGCGGCCCGCGCCCCCTCCACGTTGGCTGCGCTGTCGTCGACGAAGAGCACCTCGCCCGCCGGCACCCCGATCAGCGACACCACGCGGCGGAAGAACTCGGGGTCCGGCTTGGCCACGCCGACCTGCCACGAGTAGGCGCTCACGTCGAAGCGGTCCCGGTAGCCCAGCACGTCGTGCATGTAGGTGCCCCGGTGGCGCTCCTGGTTGGTGGCGAGGTGCACGCCGTACCCGGCCCGGCGCAGCGCTGCGACGACCTCGAACGAAGCGGCGACCTCGTCGATGCGGTGCCACACGCCGGCGTAGACCTCGGCGACGGGGGTGGTCACGCCGTACTCGCGCAGGCTCGCCTCGAGCATCGGCAGGTAGTCGCCGTCGCCGGCGAGGGTGGGCAGCTCGTCGGCCCACGTCCGGTGCAGGAACTCCCGCGCCCGGTCGCCGAGGAAGGGCTCCATCGCGGCGTACCACCCGCCGGGCAGGTCCTGGAGGACGCCGTCGGCGTCGAGCAGCACGTGCGTGATCACGGGCCTCACCCTAGGCTCGCCGGGTGATCGCCCCCCTGCGTGTCGGCTTCGTGACCGGCGCGACCCCCGACAAGTGGGCGCGCGCCTGGCGCGAGCGCCGCCGTGAGCCGCTCGAGCTGGTCCCCGTCGACGAGGCGGAGCAGCTGCGCGGCGTCCGGGACGGCAGCCTCGACATGGCCCTGGTGCGCCTGCCGATCGACACCGACGGCCTCCACTGCGTCCGGTTGTACGACGAGGTCCCGGTCGTCGTGGCCGGCCTCGAGCACGTCGTCGGCGCGGTCGACGAGGTGGAGCTGGCGGACCTGGCCGACGAGCAGCTGGTGCGCCCGCACGCCAGCGGGTGGACGCCCGCCGCCGACCAGCTCGACTGGCCGCCGATGAGCGAGAAGGACGCCATCGAGACCGTGGCGTCCGGCACCGGCGTGGTGATCGTGCCGATGAGCGTGGCCCGCCTGCACCACCGCAAGGACGTCGTGACCCGACCGGTGGTCGACCTCGAGCCCACCACCGTCGCGCTGGTGTGGCTGCGTGACCGCGACGACGACGTCACGCAGGCCTTCGTGGGCGTCGCGCGCGGGCGCCGGGTCAACAGCTCGCGCTGAGCCACTCCTCCAGCCACACGCCGAGCACCAGCGCGCTGGCCTCCACCATGGCCGGCCAGTCCATCGCGGACTCGTCGGCCGCGTCGCTGACGTGCTTGACCAGCCGCACGGGCACGCCGAAGGACTGCGCGGCGAACGCGACGGCGTACCCCTCCATGTCGACCAGGTGCGCGGCCAGCGCCAGCCGGTCGCGCACCAGCGGGTCGGTGACGAACACGTCCCCGGTCGCGAGCACGACGTCGGACTCCCCCACCACCAGCCGCTCCTCGGGGTCGTAGCCGAGCGACCGGACGATGTCGGCGTTGATGTCGTGGTTGAGCACCACCCCCGGCTCGTGCAGGCCGGTGAGCTCGTCGCGCAGCGACCCCGCGGTGCCGATGTTGACGACCGTCAGGCCCGACAGGTCGTCGTACGCCGCGAGCGCGCGGGCGGTCGCGACGGCCGCCGCGGTCTTGCCGAGACCGGTCACGACGAGCGGGAGGTCGGCGGGGACGTGGGCGGCTTCGGCCGCGGTCGCGGCCACGACGAGGGTGTGCACCTCGTCACGCTAACCGGTCCGGAGTTGGCAGACGCCGACGTCTTCCCCCTAGGGTCGAACGGTTGTCCACTCGACCCTCGAGCAACCTCAGGAGGTGTCACGAGCTCGTGACCCAGGCTCCACCGAACGACCACACGATCCAGCAGAGCTTCAAGAGCCCCACCGACAGCGTGATCCCCCACCCGGCCCTGGACGTCGAGCCCCGCGCGGAGTCCGAGCGGCCCCAGGTCCTCGACAAGGTCGTCTTCGGTGTCACCGCCGTGATCGCCGTCGCGTTCCTGCTCTGGGGCTTCCTCGACACCGCCTCCCTGGCGAGCGCGTCCGGGACCGCCCTGACCGGCACCATGAAGTACCTCGGCTGGCTGTTCGTGCTGGCCGCGTCGGGCTTCGTCGTCTTCGCCCTGTGGCTCGCCCTGGGCAAGTACGGCAACATCCCGCTGGGCCGCGACGGCGACGAGCCGGAGTTCTCGACCACCTCCTGGGTGGCGATGATGTTCTCCGCGGGCATGGGCATCGGCCTGATGTTCTACGGCGTCAACGAGCCGCTCACGTTCTTCGCCGACACCGACGGCTACGCGCCTCCCGGCACCGAGGGCCTGGCCGACCCGCAGCGCGCCGAGAGCGCCATGGCGCACACGTTGTTCCACTGGACCCTGCACCCGTGGGCGATCTACGCCGTCGTGGGCCTCGCCATCGCGTACGGCGTCTACCGCAAGGGCCGTCTGCAGCTGATCAGCGCGGCGTTCGAGCCGCTGCTGGGCAAGCACGCCCGTGGCCCGGCCGGCAAGGTCATCGACATCCTCGCGATCTTCGCGACGCTGTTCGGCTCGGCCGCCTCGCTCGGCCTCGGCGCCATTCAGATCTCCAGCGGGCTGCGCATCGTCTCCGGCATCGGTGAGGTCGGCAACGCCGTGCTCGTCGGCATCATCGCCGTCCTGACGGTCTGCTTCGTGCTCTCCGCCGTCTCGGGCGTCGCCAAGGGCATCCAGTGGCTCTCCAACATCAACATGGTGCTGGCGCTGCTGCTCGCGGTCTTCGTGTTCGTCGTCGGCCCGACGATGTTCATCCTCGACATCATCCCGACCTCGGTCGCCTCCTACGTGGGCGACCTGCCGACCATGACCGGCCGCACCAACGCCGACGGCGAGGCCGCGGCCGCGTGGCTCAGCAGCTACACGGTCTTCTACTGGGCCTGGTGGATCTCGTGGACCCCGTTCGTCGGCATGTTCATCGCGCGCATCTCGCGCGGTCGCACGATCCGGCAGTTCGTGACCGGCGTGCTCCTGGTGCCCAGCCTCGTGAGCCTGGTCTGGTTCGCCATCTTCGGCGGCTCGGCGATCAAGCTGCAGATGGACGGCACCGACATCTACGGCGCCGGTGCGCTCGAGGACCAGCTGTTCACCATGCTCGACCAGTTCCCGCTGGCGACGGTGTCCAGCGTCCTGGTCATGGTCCTCGTGGCGATCTTCTTCGTCTCCGGTGCCGACGCCGCGTCGATCGTGATGGGCTCGCTGTCCCAGAACGGCGCGATCGAGCCGAGCCGTGCCCCGGTCATCTTCTGGGGCGTCGCGACCGGTGGCGTGGCCGCGGTCATGCTGCTCGTCGGCGGCGACACAGCACTCGACGGGCTCAAGACGATCACCATCGTCGCGGCCGTCCCGTTCGTGCTGGTCATGATCGGCCTGTGCGTGTCCCTGGTGAAGGACCTCAGCCAGGACTCGATGATCGTCCGCACGCGCGTGGCCCGCGAGGCCGTGCACGAGGCCGTCATCGCCGGTGTCACCGAGCACGGTGACGACTTCCGGCTCGCGGTCGAGCAGGAGCCGGCCGCCGACGACAGGCCGGCGAGCACCTCCAGCAACGGGTCCGGCAACGGAACGACCCCGAGGGCCTGACCCCGGCCCGACCCGCGTGACCCGGCGGCCGCTGGGCGCCTCCTACCAGGAGGTGCTCAGCGGCCGTCCCTCGTGGAAGCCGGCCGCGGACTGGAGGCCGACCACCGCCCGCTCGTGCAGCTCCTCGAGCGTCGAGGCGCCGGCGTACGTGCAGGCGGACCGCAGGCCCGAGCAGATCTGGTCGATGAGGTCCTCGACGCCGGGCCGTGCCGGGTCGAGGTACATCCGCGACGAGGAGATGCCCTCCTCGTAGAGGCCCTTGCGGGCCCGGTCGTACGCCGACTCCGACGACGTGCGGTTGGCGACGGCCCGCGAGGAGGCCATCCCGAACGACACCTTGAAGGCGTGGCCGTCGGCGTCGTGCATCAGGTCACCCGGCGACTCGTGGGTGCCGGCGAACCACGAGCCGATCATCACCGCGCTTGCCCCGGCGGCCAGCGCCAGCGCCACGTCGCGCGGGTGCCGCACTCCCCCGTCGGCCCACACGTGGCGGCCCAGCTCGCGGGCCGCGGCCGCGCACTCGAGCACGGCGCTGAACTGGGGACGACCGACCCCGGTCATCATCCGCGTCGTGCACATCGCCCCCGGGCCCACGCCGACCTTCACGATGTCGGCGCCCGCCTCGACGAGCGCCCGGGTCCCCTCCGCGGAGACGACGTTGCCCGCCACCACCGGCACGTCCGGCGACACCGACCGCACGGCGCGCAGCGCCTCGAGCATCCGGTCCTGGTGTCCGTGCGCGGTGTCCACGACGAGGCAGTCGACCCCCGCCGCCAGGAGCGCCTCGGCCTTGCCCGCGACGTCGCCGTTGACGCCGACCGCCGCCGCGATGCGCAGGCCGCCGTCCGCGTCGACCGCGGGGGTGTAGAGCGTGGCCCGGAGCGCGCCGAGCCGGGTGAGGACCCCGACCAGCGACCCGTCGTCGGCGACGGCCACGGCCATCGGCGCCTTGGCGGCGTCCAGCCGGTCGAAGACGACCCGCGGGTCAGCGCCGGCGGAGACGGTGACCAGCTCGCGCCGCATCACCGCGCCGACCTGCGCGAACCGGTCGACCTCGGCGCAGTCCGCCTCGGAGACGACGCCCACCGGACGACCGTCCTCGACGACGACGGCGGCCCGGTGCGACCGCTTCGGGATGAGCGAGAGCGCCTCGGCGACGGTCTGCGTGGGGACGAGCTCGATGGGCGTGTCGAAGACGTGGTGGCGCTGCTTCACCCACCGCACGACCTCGGCCACGACCGGGAGCGGGATGTCCTGCGGGATGACCGTGAGGCCACCGCGACGCGCGGTGGTCTCGGCCATCCGCTTGCCGGCGATGGCCGTCATGTTGGCCACCACGAGCGGCAGGGTGGCGCCGGTCCCGTCGTGGGTGGCGAGGTCGACGTCGTACCGGCTGGCCACGGCCGAGTGGCGCGGCACCATGAAGACGTCGTCGTAGGTCAGGTCGTGCGGCGGGGCCGCGTCGTGGAGGAAACGCACGGAGCGGGAATCTACGTCAGTCGGTGGCGCGGGCGTAGTCCGACGTCCGCCAGCTCGAGCTCGGCGAGACGGCGTACGACGGCGGCGTCCTGACGCCGCCAGTCCCCCGCCGGGTCGTCGCTCACCGCGGCCAGGACGCGCATCGGCTGGTTGGCCAGCGCCCGCAGCGCGAAGAGGTCGAGGTCGTCGGCCGAGTCGATGAAGCGCGCGCCCGCCGTGGCCTCGCGGGCGAACCGCCACCGCCGCGGCAGGTGGACGGCGAGGGCGACGAGGATCGGGACGAGCGCCGTGGTCAGGCCCAGCACCACGGCCAGCTGCTCTACTGCCTCGACCGAGGACCGGCCGGCGGCCGCGATGCCCTCCGAGGCGTCGGCGGCCCGGTCGAAGGGCGTCGCCAGCTCGTCACCGATCAGCGGGGCCTCCTCGATCCGGCCGCCGACGTCCCGGAGCTGCCCGGCCATGGCGGTCGCCGACTCGTCGGTCTGTCGGGCGGGGGCGGCCAGGGCCGAGGTGCCGTCGTGGACGGCCGTGCCCGCCCAGGCCCACAGCACGATCCAGGCCACGACCAGCAGGTCGGCGACGATCTGGGCGGTACGGCGTCCGGGGGCGTCGGCGTAGAGCTTCATGCCCCCATCCGAGCATCACCCGGCCCGCTCGGCCACCTCCGTGAGGGCCGCCCAGGTGCGGTCGATGTCCGGGGCGGTGGTGCGCCAGCCGCCGACGGCCCACCGGATCGCGGCCCGCCCCTCGACCCGGGTGTGGCTGAGGTAGGCCACGCCCGAGGCGTTGACGCCGTCCATCAGCGCCATCGTGGCGTCGTCGCCGGCCACCGCCCGGAACACCACGAGGCTGAGGCTGCGCGGGGTGACGAGCTCGAAGCGGTCGTCGTCCTCCACGAGCTCCTCGACCCGGCGGGCCAGCTCGACGCCCTGGCGCACGTGCTCGCGCAGCCCCTCCAACCCGTAGGTCCGCATCACGGCCCAGAGCTTGAGCGCGCGGAACCGGCGACCGAGCTGGGGGTGCCAGTCGCGGTAGTCGACCACCTCGCCGGAGTCGGACGCGGCGTTGCGGAGGTACTCCGGGGTCAGCGACAGGGCGCCGGTCAGGGAGCCGCGGTCGGGCACCCACAGGACGCTGCAGTCGAAGGTCGTGAGCAGCCACTTGTGCGGGTTGGTGACGATCGACTGCGCCAGGTGCAGGCCGCGCGTCAGGTGCTCGCGGTGCTCGGGGCACACGGCCGCCACCCCGGCCCAGGCCGCGTCCACGTGCAGCCAGGCGCCGACGCCGTCGAGCGCCTCGGCGATCGCCTGCACGTCGTCGACGGCGCCGGTGGACGTGGTGCCGACGCAGGCCTGCACGAAGACCGGCCGGCACCCGTCGTCGATGTCCTCGGCCAGCATCCGCTCGAGGCTGCGCACGTCCATCGCCTGGGTGGCCGGGTCCACGTCGACCATCCGGACCGACTCGGCGCCGAGGCCGGCCATCATTGCCGCCTTGACCAGCGAGGAGTGCGCCTGCGACGAGCCGTAGACCGTCCAGCGGGTGTCCCCCAGCCCGGCGTCGCGCACCCGGCCGCCGCTGGCGGCGTGCAGGGCGGCCAGCAGGGCGGTGAAGGTCGCCGTCGACGCGGTGTCCTGGATGACGCCGCCGCCCGGGCCGGGAGCGGCGTGGCGGAGCTGCTCGGGCAGCCCGAGAGCCTGCGCCAGCCAGTCGACGACGACCTGCTCGACCTCGGTGACAGCGGGGCTGGTGGCCCAGATCATCCCCTGCGCGCCGATGCCGCTGGAGAGGAGGTCCCCGAGGATCGCCGCGGGCGAGGAGTTGGCCGGGAAGTAGGCGAAGTAGCGCGGGTGCTGCCAGTGCGTGAGTCCCGGCACCACGATCTCGTCGAGGTCGGAGAGGAGGGCGTCGAAGTCCTCGGCCTGCTCGGGCGGGGCGTCCGGGAGCGAGCGTCGTACGTCGCCGGGCGCGACCTGCGCGAGCACGGGAAGGTCGTCGAGCGAGGCCCAGTAGTCGGCGATCCAGTCGATGGCCGCGTGCCCGTGGCGCCGGAACTCCTCCGGGGACATGTGGGGGCCGTCGTCGGGCAGGGAGCTCTCGGGTCTCGGGCTCTCGGGCGTCGGGCTCTCGGGCATGGCCCGAAGGTACTGCCCGCGGCTGAGCCGTCGTACTCAGGCCGGATCGGGTAGCGCGACAGGTTCCCGGCCGCGCTGCGAGGAGCAGGCTCCTGCCATGCCGAATCCAGTCAGCACCACCGCCAAGAACACCACCGCCTTCGCTGCCCAGGCCGCGATCTCCTTCGGGGCGTCGCTCTTCGCGATGCTCGTCGCCGTCTACTTCATGGACGCCGACCCCTGGATCAAGGGCTTCCTCGCCCTGGGGACGCTCTACCTCACCACCTCGACCTTCACCCTGGCCAAGGTCGTGCGGGACATGCAGGACGACAGCACCGTCATGCACCGCCTCGACCAGGCCCGCCTCGACAAGGCGCTCGCCCAGCACGACCCCTACCGCTCCGCCTGACGCCCCGGGCGCCGACCGCGGGTCGCACCATCGGCACCACCGGCTGGCCGACCTTGACGCATGCTGGCCGCTGCATCGGCCAGCATGCGTCGGAATCACCGCTGCAGCGGTGATTCCGACCCGGGCGCCCTCAGCGCAGCTCGGCGCTGGTCAGCCCGAGCAGCCGCCGGGCCACGATGAGCAGCTGGATCTGCTGGGTCCCCTCGAAGATGTCGAGGATCTTGGAGTCCCGGGCCCACTTCTCCAGCAGCTCGGCCTCGCTGTAGCCCAGCGACCCGGCCAGCTGCACGCAGGACAGCGTGACGTCGGACCCCACGCGCCCCGCCTTGGCCTTGGCCATCGACGCCTCGAGCGAGTTGGGCTTGCGGTTGTCGGCCATCCAGGCCGCCTGCATCATCAGCAGCTGGGCGCCCTCCCAGTCGGCCTCGAGCTGCAGCAGCCTGGCGGCCGCCGCGGACTGCACCTGCGCGGGCCGGTCGTAGTCCACGCTCACGCCCGCCTGCTCCAGCAGGTCGCGAGTGAGGTCCAGCGAGGCCCGGGCGCAGCCGACGGCCATCGCGGCCACCAGCGGGCGGGTGTTGTCGAAGGTGGCCATCGCCCCGGCGAAGCCCTGCTTCACGTCGATCTCGGGTGAGCCCAGCAGGTCCTCGGCCGGCACGCGGCAGTCGGTGAAGGTGATGGCCGCCGTGTCGGAGGCGCGGATGCCGAGCTTGTGCTCGAGCCGCTCGACCTTCATCCCCGGGTTGTCCTTGCGGACCACGAACGACTTGATCGCCGCCCGACCCAGCGACTTGTCCAGCGTCGCCCACACGACCACGCTGTCGGCGCGCTCGCCCGAGGTGACGTAGATCTTCTCGCCGTTGATGACGTACTCGTCGCCGTCGAGGCGGGCGGTCGTGGAGATGCTGGCGGAGTCCGAGCCGGTGGTCGGCTCGGTGATGGCCATGGCGGCCCAGGTGCCGGCGTACCGCTCCTGCTGCTCCGGCGTCGCCACGGACGCGATGGCCGAGTTGCCGAGGCCCTGCCGCGGCATGGACAGCAGCAGCCCGGTGTCGCCCCAGCACATCTCGGCGACCGACATGACCGAGGCGAGGTTGGCCCCGTTGCGCACGCCGCCGTCGTCCACCTCGTCCTCGTCGCGACGTACGCCGGACGCACCCGCGCCCTCCGACGACCCGGACTCGGAGAGCCCGTCGATCATCGCCGCGAGCATGTCGAGCTCCTTGGGGTAGGCGTGCTCCTCGCGGTCGTACTTGCGCGAGATGGGCCGCAGCATGTTCATCGCGACCTGGTGGGCCTGGTCGACCAGCGTCCGGTGCTTCCTGGGGGTCTCGAGGTTGATCATGACCGGGGCCCCCGTTCGGAGCGGAACGAAGTGAGCATTCGAATGGGGTGGTTCATCAGACCAGAACCGTCCCTTCCATGATGCCGACGGCACGCAGGTCGCGGTACCACCGCTCGACCGGGTGCTCCTTGACGAAGCCGTGGCCGCCGAGCAGCTGGACGCCGTCGAGGCCGATCCGCATGCCCTTGTCGGCGCACAGCGAGCGCGCGAGCGCGACCTCGCGGGCGAAGTCCTTGCCCCGGGCGGCGCGCGACGCGGCCTTCCAGGTCACCAGCCGCATGGCCTGCAGCTCGATCGCCATGTCGGCGACCATGAACGCGACGGCCTGCCGGTGGCTGATCGGCTCGCCGAAGGCCTCGCGCTCGTTGACGTACGCCGTGACGTGGTCGAGGACGGCCTGCCCCGTGCCGACCGCCAGCGCGCACCAGGCGAGGCGCGAGAGCCGCACGCACTCGGCGTACGTCGAGCCGTCGGTCTCGCCGAGGACGGCGTCGGCGGGGACGCGGACGCCGGTCAGGCCCAGCCGGGTCAGGGACGCGGCGCGGATGCCCATCGACGGGTCGGCCTCGACGGTGAGCCCCTCGGCGGACGACTCGACGAGGAAGAGGACCGGGCGGCCCTCGAGCTCGGCGCCGACGACGAAGAGCTCGGCCTCCGCGCCGCGGGGCACGGCCGACTTGAGGCCGTCGAGGACGAAGCCGTCGCCGTCGCGTCGTGCCGTGGTGGCGGGGCTGAGCGGGTCGAAGAGCACCGTCGGCTCGGTGAGCGCGATCGCGGCCGCCGGTACGTCGTCACCGGTGAAGGCGGGGAGGTACGTCCGTTGCTGCGCGTCGGTGCCCCACAGCCCCAGGGCGGTGGCGACCGCTCCGGGGGCGAGCGCCGCGACGGCCAGCCCCATGTCTCCCTTGGCGAGGGCCTCGGCGACCAGCGTGCCGGCCATCGCCGACCGCTCCTCGGAGACGCCGCCGAGCGCCTCGGGCAGGCCGAGGATGGGCAGTCCGATCTCCAGGCTGGCGCGCAGCAGGTCGTCCGGCGCCGCGCACGCCTCGTCGGCAGCCGGGGCCGCGGGGCGGAGGACCTCCTCCGCGAACTCCCCCACCACGTCGACGAGCATCTGCTCGTCCTCGGTCGGCGTCAGGTCGAAGGTGCCGTCGGTCCTGGCCGACTCCGGCCGCGTGCCCGGCGTCCCGCGGCTGCCGGCCCGCGTGAACTGCCGCCCGGCTGCCGTCGCCGTGCGGAACCCGTTGCGCGTCAGGGTGAGGACCGCCTGCTCGGTCTGCCTGCGCAGTCCGAGGCGGTCGAGCACCTCGCTCGCCGCCAGCCGGTTGAGCCCGGCGACGGCCAGTCCGATGGGGTCGCGCTGCTCGTGGGAGGCCAGGCCGTGCCGGCCTCCCGGTCGGAGCCTCCGCCTGAGGAAGTCTGCGGTGAGGTACATAGCCCTAATGTAACTCTGAGTTACACCATGCGCCACAGTCCTCCCGGACCCGTCGGCGTGTCGGCCGTCGCGGCGTACGTCACTAGGATCTGCGGCATGTCGAACGACGTGCCAGCCGCCCCCTCGGGCCCTCCCGTCCACGCGCCGCACGGTGCGCTCCCCGACGGCGGGAGCATCCGCCCGATCACCCGCTGGGGCACCCCGGTCATGCACCGCCCGCAGCAGCAGGTGACCGAGTACGACGACGCGTTGCGCGGGCTGGCCGCCGACATGGTCGCCACCATGTATGCCGCCGACGGCGTGGGCCTCGCCGCGTGCCAGGTCGGCGAGGACGTGGCGATGTTCGTCTTCGACTGCCCCGACGAGAGCGGGGCGCACACCGCGGGCGTCGTCTGCAACCCGGTGCTGACGATGCCCGAGGGGCGCGACCGCAGCCTCGACGACGGCGACGAGGGCTGCCTGTCCTTCCCCGGCGCCTTCGTCGAGTGCCCGCGACCCGACTGGGCGGCGGTCGACGGCACCGGCCTGGACGGCAAGCCGGTGCACTTCGAGGGCAACGGCCTCCTCGCGCGGTGCCTGCAGCACGAGACCGACCACACGCTCGGCACCGTCTTCGGCGACCGGCTGCCCACCAAGGCGCGCAAGAAGCTGCAGAAGCAGCACGACAAGGCCGCCGACGACTACCCGCTGGACTGGCCGGCCGGGTCGTGACCGTCCGGATCACGACCCGCAACGCGCGGTTCCAGCAGTGGGAGTCGCTGCTGCACAACCGCACCAAGCGGCACCGCCTGGGCGAGATGGTGGTCCAGGGCGTGCGGCCGGTCAGCCTGGCCGTCGAGCACGGCTGGACGATCCGCGCGCTGGTCTCGGACGGGCGACCCCGGATGTCGGCGTGGGCGGCGGGCCTGTGGGGGTCCACCGACGCCGAGCGGGTCGTGATGGCGCCCGAGCTGGTCGCCGAGCTGAGCGAGAAGGACGAGCCCGCCGAGCTGCTGGCGATCGTCGCCCTGCCCGCCGACGACCTCACCCGCCTCGACCCGGCGGGTGTCACCGTGGTCTTCGACCGGCCGACCCAGCCGGGGAACATCGGGACCCTCGCCCGCTCGGCCGACGCGTTCGGGGCGAGCGGCCTCGTCGTCACCGGGCACGCCGCCGACCCCTACGACCCCCGCGCCGTGCGGGCCAGCACCGGTTCGCTGTTCGCCCTCACGGTGGTGCGGGCCCCCTCCCACCGTGAGGTGCTGGACTGGGCGCGACCGGCCGGCGTACGCGTCGTGGGCACCGACGAGACGGGCACGGTCGACCTGCGCGCGGCCGACCTGACCGGCCCGGTGCTCGTCGTGGTCGGCAACGAGACGACCGGGATGACCGCGGCCTGGCGCGAGGCCTGCGACGAGCTGGTGTCCATCCCGATGGCCGGCTCGGCGAGCTCGCTCAACGCCGCCGTCGCAGGGTCGATCGTGCTCGACGAGGTGTCGCGGCAGCGCCGGTCCCCGGCGTAGCCACCACCTCGTCGGTCGTCGAACGGGACGGAAGCGCCCGGTCGGCAGCTTCCAGCGCGACGAAAGCGCCCGGTCAGCGGTGGGCCGCGACGTAGCAGGCGACGGCGCTGGCGGCCGCGACGTTGAGGGAGTCGATGCCCTCGCGCATCGGGATGATCGCCCGCCGGTCTGCCGACTGCTCCCAGCGCGCCGAGAGCCCGTGTCCCTCCGACCCCAGCACCAGTGCCATCCGGTCCAGCCCGGCGACCGCCTCCTCGATCGGGGTCGAGTCCGGCGCCAGGGTGAGCGCGACGGTGGTGAAGCCCGCGGCCGAGAGGTCCGGGAGGGCGTCGTACCAGTCGGGCAGGCGGGTCCACGGCAGCGTGAAGACCGCCCCCATGGCGACCTTGATGGCGCGCCGGTAGAGCGGGTCCGCGCAGCGGGGCGAGAGGAGCACCGCGTCGAAGCCGAGCGCGGCACCGCTGCGCAGCACGGCGCCGACGTTGGTGTGGTCGACGAGGTCCTCGAGGACCAGCACCGACCGGGCACCGTCGAGGACCTCGGCCACCGAGGGCAGCGGGCGGCGCTCCAGCGACGCGAGCGCGCCGCGGTGCACGTGGAACCCGGTGACCTGCTCGGCCAGCGCCTCGGAGAGCACGAAGCACGGCGCGTCGGTCGTCGCCAGCACGTCGGCGAGCCCGTCGAGCCAGCGCGGCGCCATCAGCAGCGACCGCGGCGCGTAGCCGGCCTCGACCGCCCGGCGCACGACCTTCTCGCCCTCGGCGAGGAAGAGCCCGTGCTCTGCCTCGAGGTGCTTGCGCAGCTCGACGTCGCGCAGGTCGCGGTAGTCCGCGAGCCGGGGGTCGGCGGGGTCGGTGATCTCGATCAGGTCAGCCACGGGGTGCAGCATCTCGCCCGTAGTGCGCCGGGTGCGCGACCGCCACGACCTCACCGACCACGATGATCGCCGGCGGCTGGACGCGGTGGGCGTCGAGCTCCTCGGCCAAGGTGCCCAGGGTGGCCAGCACGGTGCGCTCCTCGGGCATGGTCCCCTCGACCACGACGGCGACCGGCGTGTCGGCGGGACGGCCGCCCTCGACGAGCGCGGCGGCGATGTGCGGGGCGTTCTCCACCGCCATCATCAGCACCACCGTGCCGCGGAGCGCGGCGATGGCCGGCCACACGACCAGGGACTCGGGGTGGCCGGGAGGCAGGTGCCCGGACACGACGGTGAACTCGTGGGTGATGCCCCGGTGGGTGACCGGGATCTGCGCCACGCCCGGGACGGCGACCGAGGACGACAGGCCCGGGATCACGGTGACCGGGACGCCGGCGGCCTCGCAGGCGATGACCTCCTCGTAGCCGCGGCCGAAGACGAAGTTGTCCCCGCCCTTGAAGCGCACCACCCGCTTGCCGGCCCGGGCCCGCTCCACGATCACGTCGTTGATGTGCTCCTGCAGCGCCGAGCGACCTCGCGGCAGCTTGGCGACGTCGATGAGCTCGACACCGGGGTCGAGCTCGTCGAGCAGCTCGCGCGGCGCGAGCCGGTCGGCCACCACGACGTCCGCCGAGGCGAGCGCGTGCCGGGCGGCCACGGTGACGAGCTCGGGGTCACCCGGGCCGCCGCCGACCAGGACGACCCCCGGCGAGCGGTCCAGCGCATCGGACGCGGTGAGGTGCCCGTCGCGCAGCGCGGTGAGGATGTCGTCGCGCAGGGTCGCCGACTTGCGCGGCTCACGGTTGCCCAGCACCCCGATGGTCGCCGTGCCGTGCCGGCCGACGGCGGGCGTCCAGGCCGTCGCCGCGGTGGCGTCGTCGCTGCGCACGCAGAAGATGCGCCGCTCCTCCGCCGCCTCGGAGACCAGGGTGTTGGCGGCGTGGTCGTCGGTGGCCGCGATGACGTACCACGCGCCGTCGAGGTCGCCGGGCTCGAAGCGGCGGAGGACCAGGTCGATCTCCCCGGACATCCCTTCCAGCGCCGGCGTGACCTCGGGCGACACGACGGAGACGCGCGCGCCCGCGGCGATGAGCACCGGCACCCGGCGCTGCGCCACGTGGCCGCCGCCCACCACCACGACCCGGCGGTCGCGCAGGATGAGTCCCGAGAGGTACGGCGTGGGCTCGTTCATGGACGCCATCCTCCCGTGCCCCGGGACCGGCGACGCGGCCGTTCCATCCTTGAAACGCCCACCGTGCGACTCCTAGGTTCGGGGTATGAGCCTCGAGCGCCCCGTCGCCCCCAATCCCTACGACTACCTCCCGCAGGTCGCGTCCTTCACCGTCACCAGCACCGACGTCACCGATGGCCGGCCACTCAAGGACGACCAGGTCGCCGCGCACGGCAACACCTCGCCCCAGCTCAGCTGGGAGGGTGCCCCGGAGGGCACCAAGAGCTACGTCGTCACCTGCTTCGACCCCGACGCCCCCACCCCGAGCGGGTTCTGGCACTGGTGCCTGGTCGACATCCCCGCCGACGTGACGTCGCTCGACACGGGTGCCGCGTCCGGCGACCTCCCGGGCAAGGCCTTCCACGTCCGCAACGACGGTGGCGAGGCAGGCTTCATGGGGGCCGCTCCCCCGCAGGGCGACCACCCGCACCGCTACTTCTTCGTGGTGCACGCCGTCCGCGAGGAGACCCTCGGCGTCGACGCCGACGCCTCCAACGCGGTCGTGTCGTTCAACCTGGCCTTCAAGACGCTGGGACGCGCGGTCATCCACGGCACCTACCAGCACTGAGTGGACCCGGCTCCCCAGAGCGCTGACGTGTGAGAGGATCCCGGTCGCCGATCCGGGGAGGCCGGGATGCTGTACGTCGCCATCGCGACGCGTGCGTTCCGCCGCTACTCCACCTACCGGGCGGCCACGCTGGCCGGGATCTTCACCAACTCGGTCTTCGGCGTCATCTACTCCTTCGCCTACCTGGCGCTGTGGGACGCCAACCCGACGGCGGGCGGCTACGACCAGGTCGACGCGGTGACCTACGTCTGGCTCGGCCAGGCGCTGCTCATGACGATCGCCCTGTGGGGCGGCGGCACGACCGACGACCTGGCCGAGCGGATCCGCACCGGCGACGTGGCCATCGACCTGTACCGGCCGGTGGGGCTGGTCGGGTGGTACCTCGCCTCGGACCTGGGCCGGGCGGCGTACCACTTCCTGACCCGCGGGATCGGGCCCACGGTGATCGGCTTCCTCCTCTTCGACATCCGGCTCCCGGCCGGGCCCGCCGCTGCCCTGGGCTTCGCGGTGTCGCTGGTGCTGGCCGTCGTCGTGAGCTTCGCGATCCGATTCCTCGTGGCCGGCACGGCCTTCTGGCTGCTCGACCAGTCCGGGGTCAAGGTGATGAGCGGTGCGTTCGCCATCTTCTTCAGCGGGATGATGCTCCCCCTCGTGCTGTTCCCCGGCTGGCTGGGGACGCTGGCCAACGCGCTTCCTTGGGCGTCGTACGTGCAGGTCCCGGCCGACATCTGGCTGGGCAAGCACACCGGCAGTGACCTGCTGGCCGCGCTCGCCTTCCAGGTGTTCTGGATCGTGGTGCTGCTCGGGTGCTGCCACGCCCTGCTGCGCGCCGCGACCCGCAAGGTGGTGGTGCAGGGTGGCTGACGTCCGGACGCGCCCGACGGCACCGGTTCCCGCTGCGGGCCACCTGCGCACCTACGGCCAGATCGCCTGGCTGTGGATCCGCGCCGCCTGGCAGTACCCCCTGTCCTTCGTGCTGCTCGCCGTCGGCAACGGCATGATCACCGCCCTCGACTTCGTGGGGTTGTGGATCATGTTCGCCCACCTCGACGACCTGGCCGGGTTCTCGCTCCACGAGGTCGCCCTGCTGTACGGCGCGGGGTCGCTCGGGCTCGGCATCGCCGACACCGCGATCGGCAGCGTCGAGCGCATCGGCACCTACGTCCGCACCGGCCGGCTCGACCAGATGATGACCAAGCCCGTCCCGCTGCTGGTGCAGGTCTGCGCCGACCAGTTCACGCTGCGCCGACTGGGCCGGATCACCCAGGCCTCGGTGGTGTTCGGCTGGGCCTGCACGTACGTCGAGTGGACCCCGCTGCGGGTGCTGGTCGCCGTCTCCATGGTGCTGAGCGGCGCGGCGATCTTCTTCGGGCTCTTCGTCGGCTTCTCCTGCATCCAGTTCTGGACCACGGACGCCTCGGAGTTCGCCAACGCCTTCACCTACGGCGGGGCGACCGTCACGCAGTACCCGCTGAGCATCTTCACGCGCGAGGTCGTCGTCGCGCTCACCGTCGTCGTGCCGGTCGCCTTCGCCAACTGGTACCCAGCGCTCTACATCCTCGGCCGCGAGGACCCGTTCGGGATGCCGGAGTGGCTCCAGCTCGCCTCGCCGGTGGCCGCGGTGGTGACGGTCGGCGCGGCCCTGCTCGTGTGGCGCGGCGGGGTGCGCCACTACACCTCCACCGGCAGCTGACCCACCCCGCCGAGCGGGCCATCACTCCCCCGCTGTGCGGGCGGCGGGGCCGTGGTCACAACGGACTAGTCGACTCGACACGGGCGGCCGATGGTTTGGAGGCGCCCCTCTACCACCATTAGTGTCGCGTCCCGCGCAGCCCCCCCGATGCGTGAACTGGAGTGTGTCCCCATGTCGTTCCTGCCTGCCCGCCTGACCGCCGGCCTCACAGCCGGCCTGACCGCCGGCCTGATCGCGGTCGCCGTCGTCCTGACCTCGCTGGCTCCCCTGGCCCCCGCTCACGCCGGGCCCGAGCCCCGTCCGGCGTCGAGCCCCGACGTGAGCCCCCGGAAGAGCTTCGCGTCCTTCGAGCTGCGGGTGCTCGACCGGATCAACGACGTGCGGGCACAGTCCGGGCTGCGCAAGATCGCCCGGCTCGACTCCTGCGTCGACAAGATGGCCGAGAAGTGGGCCGGCCGCCTCGCCAGCCGCGGCGTCCTCGAGCACCGCAACCAGGACCAGGTGCTCCGGCGCTGCAGCCAGAGCTGGGCCGGTGAGAACCTGGTCAAGGGCACTCGCCTCACGCCGGCTCGCGCGGTCGACGCGTGGCTCGCCTCGCCCGGCCACCGCGAGATCATGATGAAGCCGCGCGCCCGCCTCGCCGGCGTGGCCTTCGCGCGCGACGGTCGCGGCCAGTACGTCGGCGTGCTCAACGTCACCGACCCCGGCTGAGTCCGACCGAGCGCGCCGGAGCGACTCAGGACGTCGGCGTCGCGGTGACCACGACGTTGCTCCGGTAGCCGGTGCCGTCCCACCCCTCGCAGGTGACCAGGACGAGCCGTCCGTGCACCTGCTGGCTGAACAGCTGCGGCGCCTGGCGGGCGATGGTGTCCTTGTCGAGCACCCTCACCGAGTCGACGACGTAGCGGATCGACCCGCGATCGGTCCGGACCCGCACGACGGCCCCGGCCCGCAGCGTCTCGAGGTCGTCGAGCGCTCCCCCACCGTCGTGCACCGTGTGCCCCGTCACCAGGGCGGAGCCCCGGACGGATCCGGGTCTGGCCCCGTCGGACCACCAGCCCAGCACCTGGGGGTCGGAGGGCGGCTCGAGGGCGCGCCCCTGGCTCTCGATCGGCAGCACCGGCACGTCGATCGCGAGGGCCTCGACGACCACCGCCCGCGGGACTCCAGCGGCCGGCAGGGCACGGGGGCGTGCCGTCCGGTGCCGTTGCCCCTGGCTCGCCGAGGTCGCCGGCTCGCTCTCGGCCCGGCGCGAGGTGACCGGTGCCGCCGGCGAGCCCGTCCGGACCTCGGACCCCGATGACGTGCCGACGGGCGGGTGCTCGACGGCCCAGATGACGGCGGCCCCGGCCAGCGACATCACGGAGAGGACGGCCGCAGGCACCCACAGGCGCCTGCGGCCGGACCGCTCCGGGCTGTCGGGTCGGGGCCTGCGACTCACGAGTGCCGGCGTCGGACGACGAGGGCGAACAACCCCAGCAGCACTCCCAGCGTGGCCAGTCCCAGCGGCAGCCCCACCAGGCCGTCGGGCTCCTCGGCGGCGCCGGCGTTGATCGAGGTGGGCACGGCCTCGTTCTGCACGACCGGCACGTTGGACGTCTCCTCCAGCTCGACCTCGGGGCTCGGGGTCTCGACCTCAGGAGTCGGGGAGCTGGTCGCCGCCGTCGAGGGGCTGACCGTCGTGGTCGGTGTCGTCGTGGCGACGGGCGTGGTCGGAGCCGGCGTCGTGGGAACCGGTGTCGTGGGAACCGGTGTCGTCGGAGGCGGCGTCGTGGGGGTGGGGGTGGTCGGAGGCGGCGTCGTGGGCGTCGGCGTGGGCGTCGGCGTGGGCGTCGGCGTCGGCGTCGGCGTGGGCGTCGTCGTCTCCGTCGGCGTGTCGGTGGGGTACGGCGGCTCGGTGTCGTCCGGGCAGTACGGGTCGTGGCTCCGCGAGGTCAGCGACGGGACGCACTCGTCGTCGTGGTCGTCGCTGGCCCACACCGGCGACGTGGCCGTGCCGGCAACGGCGAGGACGGCAACGACCGAGAGCGCGGCGAGGTGGTTGGTGATCTTCATGTGGCTGCCCCCCAAGGCATGTGACCCGATGTCGACGGCACTACCGGCACAGTGAAAGCGGCTGCTCGGTGCCGAGACCCGGTTTGGTCACGGACATCCCCATCTCAGGGGATACGCACGGGATCGCTCGGAGGCGTCCGCCGCCGGCGTCGGGTGCGTCAGGCGACCGGGCTGGCGACCACGACGACGTTGCTCCGGTAGCCCGTGCCGTCCCAGCCCTCGCAGGTGACGAGCACGAGCCGTCCCCCGGTCTCCTGGCTGAAGAGCTGCGGCGCGCTCCGGGCCACGTCCCGCTTGTCGAGCACGGCGATCCGTTCGGCGACGTAGCGGACGGTACCGCCCGAGGTGCGGACGCGGATCTCGGTTCCACGCACGATCTCCTCGAGGTCGTCGAGGGCACCGCCCCCGTCGTGCACGGTGTGCCCGGTGACCAGGGCGCTCCCCCTCGCGTCGCCCGGCCGGGCCCCGGCCGCCCACCACCCCAGGTCCTGTGGGTCGGGCGGCGGGTCCAGGCTCCTTCCCTGCATCGCGACCGACAGGACGGGGGCGTCGACCCCCAGCGCCTCGATGACCACGCGGGTCGGCACGCCTGCCCCGGGAAGCGCGGCGGGCGCCGGAGGTGGGTGTCGTGCCGTCCGCGCGTCACCGGCCGGTCTGCTCGCCAGGACCGCGGCGACCGCGGAGGCGCGGTCCGCCGAGTCCCGGTCCTCGGCCTGCGGCCCCTCCGGCCACGTGACGGCGGCCGCGGCGAACGACAGCACGCCCAGGGCGGCCGCGGGCACGCGGACGCGCCTGTGGTCCCGTCCTCTCGAGATCCTGTGCCGCCCGCCCGCGAGCCCCGTCGGGGCCCGGTGCCGCCCGCCCGCGAGCCCCGTTGAGGCTCGGTGCCGACCGGTCACACCCGGCGGCGTACGGCGACGGCGAGGAGGCTACACAGGACACCGAACGTCGCCAGGCCCACGGGAAGGAGCAGCTCGTCCCAGGTGGTGCTCGCGCCGGCGCCGGCGTTGATCGCGGACGGTACCGGTTGTGGCTCGGTCACGCCCGTCGTGGCCTGCTGTCCGAGGACCTCGACGGCTCCCCCGCCGTCCCCGCCGCCGTCCCCGCCGCCTCCTCCGTTGCCCCCGCCGGGACTCGTGGTCGCCGCGGTCGACGGGCTCACCGTCGCGGAGGGCGCGGCGGTGGTCGGTGCCGCGGTGGTCGGTGCCGCGGTGGCGGGCGGCGTGGTGGTGGGCGCGGCCGTCGTCGGCGTCGTCGTCGTCGGGGTGGTCGTCGTGGTCGTCGGAGGCGAGGTGGTGGGCGTCGTCGTCGGCGTGGTCGTCGGCGTGGTGTCCTCGCAGTCGTGCGCGCTGGACGCGAGGTAGTCGAGCCGCAGGTCGCCCGCCTGGTGCGGGACGCCGCGCCACGTGCCGTCGGTCTTCCAGGTCACCTGCTGGTTGTGCTGCTTGTCGGTGCCGGTGATGTGGCCGTTGGCCTCGTCGGCGGGCACCGAGATGTGGACGTACGGGTTGGACTCCGACGCAGTGCGGTGGCAGACGCCCACCTTGTCCTGACCGCCGTTGCCGTGCCCGTCGGCCCACACCGGCGCGGCGACGGCGCCGGCGAGGGACAGCACGCCGGTGACAGCGAGGGCGGCGGCGTAGCTCTGTGTCTTCATGGCGGAACCCCTCGGTCGGTGGTCGATCACCCGAGACGGCCGTCACGAGGCTATGAACGCACCACTGGCGAGGGTGAGATCGACGACGACGTACCCAAATGTTGGGGGGTGGTCTAGCGGGTACGCTCCAGCGGTGCCCGACCCCTTGATCGACGTGCAGGACCTCGAACGCACCTTCGTGGTCCGGCGCAAGGTCGACGGCGGCCGCCGCCGGGTGCGCGACGAGGTGCGGGCGGTCCGCGAGCTCAGCTTCAGCGTGCAGCCGGGTGAGATGATCGGCTACATCGGTCCCAACGGCGCCGGCAAGTCGACCACGATCAAGATGCTGACCGGGATCCTCGTGCCCACCAGCGGTCACCTGCGCGTCGCCGGGCTCGACCCGAGCCGCGACCGGGTCGAGCTCGCCCGGCGCATCGGCGTCGTCTTCGGGCAGCGCACCACACTGTGGTGGGACCTGCCGCTGCGGGACTCCTT
This sequence comes from Nocardioides sediminis, assembly GCF_003047295.1. GTDB lineage: Bacteria > Actinomycetota > Actinomycetes > Propionibacteriales > Nocardioidaceae > Nocardioides > Nocardioides sediminis. Next base: position 241,068 of record NZ_PZYZ01000007.1, on the reverse strand, counting down.
CGAGCTGCTCCAGAAGATGTACCGCATCCCGCCCGATCGCTACCGCGCCAACCTCGAGCGGTTCGTCGAGCTGCTCGACCTGCGCGGGCAGCTCGACACCCCTGTGCGCCAGCTCAGCCTGGGGCAGCGGATGCGCGGCGACATCACCGCCGCCCTGCTCCACGACCCGGAGATCCTCTACCTCGACGAGCCGACCATCGGCCTCGACGTCGTCTCCAAGGGCAGGCTGCGGGAGTTCCTGCGGGCGCTCAACGCCGAGCGGCGAACCACGCTCCTGCTGACCACCCACGACCTCCAGGACATCGAGGCGCTGTGCGACCGGGTCATCGTGATCGACCACGGGACGGCGGTCTTCGACGGCCCGCTGGCCGGTCTGCACGCGCGGGGCGGCTCGACCCGCACCCTGGTGGTCGACCTGGTGGACGAGGCGCCGGCCATCGAGGTGCCCGGAGCGGTCGTGCGCCGCGTGGAGGGGCCGCGCCAGTGGCTGTCCTTCCCGGCCGAGGCCAGTGCCGCCCCGATCGTCGCCGCCGTCGCGGCGTCGTACGACGTGGCCGACCTGTCGATCCAGGAGCCGGACATCGAGGAGGTCATCCGCGACCTCTACTCGCGCACCGTGTGACGCGGCGTCAGTCGTCGCGGAGGTCGAGGACCAGCACCGCCCGGTCGTCCTTGCCTCGTGGCACGCGGCGCAGCACCGCGCGGGCGACGCCGGGGAACCCGTGGGCGAGCACCGCGCTGCGGGCCACCCCGCGCAGCCAGGCGAGCCCGTCGTCGAGGTCGCGGCCGCGGGTCTCGATGACCCCGTCGGTGTAGAACATGAGTGCCTCCCCCGGGCCGAGCCGCCCCTCGCTCGCGGTCAGCTCGGGGTCGGGGACGACGCCCAGCGCGGTTCCTCGCGCGTTGTCGACGTCCCACGCGCCGCGCACCGGGTGCCAGTGGAGCACCGGCGGGTGTCCGGCGCTGGTGATCGTGTAGTCCCCGGTGTCCAGGTCCACGCGGACGTGGACGGCCGTGGCGAAGGACTCGTCCGACTCCTGGCGGAGCAGGAAGGCGTTGGCGGCGCGCATCAGCGCGTCCGGCGGGAGGGCGCCGAGGAGCCCGCCCAGCGCCCCGGCGAACTGCAGTGCCTGCGGGCCGACCGATGCGCCCTTGCCGCACACGTCCACCAGCACCATCTCCAGGTGCCGGTCGTCGCGCAGGTCCGCCACGAGGAAGTCGCCGGCGTAGCCGGTCCCGTGTGCGCTCAGCATGGCCGACTGCGAGTGCCACGGCTCGGGCAGCGCCGGTACGACGCCCTGCCGCTGCAGGCGGTCGCGCAGCTGCGCCAGCATCGGCTCGCTCAGCGCGACGGGCAGCCCTGAGCGCTGCCGGCTCGACTGGAACACCGCCAGCCCGACCGAGAGGGCGAGCGTGACCAGCGCCGCCACGGCGGGTCCGTCGAGGCCGTCGCGGACGGTCGCCGCCCCGGCGGCGAGCAGGACGACGACCGACAGGAGTGCCAAGGGCAGCGTGCGCAGCAGCAGGACGCCGAGCAGCAACCAGACGAACCACACGGTCGGCGGCACGAGGTCGTAGGCCACCCAGGACGCCCCGAGGCTGACCGCCGAGGCGCCGAGTAGGACGCCCAGGACGTAGGCCTGGCTCTCCCGCGACCCGGTGCGCCAGCCCTCCACCCGGGCGTGCACGTGCGTCGCGACACGGCGCGGCACGGTCCCGAGAGCAGTCGACACGACGAGAGGGTAGTTCGCGGTGGAGGCCTTCGTCGGCGGATCGCGCGATGTCGTCGTATCGTGCGCGCCATGGCGAGCGACCCGACGTACGACGTCCTCGGCCGGCCGTACACCGTGGAGGTCTTGGACCTCGGCGAGGACAGCGAGGGACCGGTCGTCGCGACCCTGGTGCACCGGCCCGCCGACACCCCGGGCGACCGGGCCGTCCTGCACGTGCACGGCTTCGCCGACTACTTCTTCCACACCGAGTACGCCGAGTGGTGGACCGACCGCGGCTACGACTTCTACGCCCTGGACCTGCGCAAGTACGGCCGCTCGATCCTGGACCACCAGACGCCCAACTACGTCGAGGACATCGGCGAGTACTTCCCCGACCTCGACGCCGCCTGGGAGCGGATCGCCGCCACGCACTCGCGGGTCGTGGCGACCGCGCACTCCACGGGCGGGCTCACCCTGCCGCTGTGGCTGCACCACCGGCGCCCGGAGGCGCTGGCCGGGGTGTTCCTCAACTCGCCGTGGTTCGACCTGCAGGGGTCGGCCTGGCTGCGGACCCCGGCCGCCCGGCTGGCCCTCGACCGGATGGGCGCACGCCAGCCCCGGCGGCTCATCCCGCGCAAGGTGAGCGGCGTCTACACCCAGTCGCTGCACGTCGGTCACCACGGCGAGTTCGACTTCAACCTCGAGTGGAAGCCGGTCGAGTCCTTCGCCGTGTACGCCGGGTGGTTGCGCGCGATCCGTCGCGGCCACGCCGAGCTGCACCGCGGCCTCGACGTGCCGGCACCGTGCCTGGTGCTCTCGTCGTCGACGTCGGCCTGGCCGACCACCATGGGCGACGACGTGCACCGCAACGACGTCGTCCTCGACGTCGAGCAGATCCGTCGTTGGGCCTCCAGCCTGGGCCGCCACGTCACCAGCATCGCCGTCGACGGCGCGCGCCACGACGTGGTGCTGTCGCTGCCCGAGGTGCGGGCGCAGGTCTACGACGAGATCGGCCGTTGGCTCGAGGCCTACGTGCCGGGCGGGTGACAGCCCTGCTCAGACGAGGAACGCCACCAGCGCGACCACGCCCACCACGACGATGAAGGCGCGCAGGACCGGCGCGGGCAGGCGACGCCCGACCGAGGACCCGAGCACGCCGCCGATGACCGCGCCGACCGCGATGAGGCCGACGATCTGCCAGTCCACGTCGGCGATGAGGACGAACAGCACGCCCGAGATCCCGTTGACCAGCGCGGCCAGGACGTTCTTGGCGCCGTTGAGCCGTTGCAGGGAGTCGTCGATGCCGATGCCCAGCACCGCCATCATCAGCACGCCCTGCGCGGCGCCGAAGTAGCCGCCGTAGATCCCGCAGGCGAACATCCCGGGCCACACCCACCACGCGCCGCGGTGCGGCAGTCCCCCGCTGGCCTCGTGGCGCCGGGCGACGTACAGCGAGATGCGCGGGCCGGCGACCACCAGGAGCAGGCCGAGCAGGATGAGGGCGGGCACCACGAACTCGAACGCGCCGGGCTGCCACAGCAGCAGCGCCCCGCCGAGCAGGCCGCCCAGCCCCGAGGCGCTGGCCAGGTGCAGCAGGCGCGACCGCTGGCCACGCAGCTCGCGGCGGTAGCCCACGGCGCCGGTGACCGACCCGGGCACCAGGCCGATCGAGTTGGAGACGTTGGCGGTCACGGGGGGTACGCCGAACGCCAGGAGGGTCGGGAACGTGATCAACGTCCCCGACCCCACCACGGTGTTGATGGTGCCGGCCGCCACCCCCGCGAGGGCGATCAGCACGGCTTCGACAGGACTCACGCCGGGGCAGCCCCCGGAGCGCTCGGGTCGACCGGGCCCTCGCCGACCGTGGGGTCGGTCGGCTCGGACGACACGGGCGGGGTCGTTCCGCCCGCCGGGGCCGACGACCCGCTCGAGGACCGCGCCGGACGCGCGGCGGACTCGGCGGCCGCGATGGCCTCCTGCACCGCCTGGCTGGTGTGCCGCAGCTCGGAGTCCTGGGAGCCGCCGGGCAGCTGGGGCTCGGACGGCCCCATGTCGACCCGCGTGCGGGGCGTGGCGTCCTTGGGGATGCCGGCGATCTCGTGGATCGAGGAGCCGAGGCCCTCGAGCGCCTTGGTGATCTCCGAGGGGATGACCCAGACCTTGTTGGCGTCGCCCTCGGCGATCTTGGGCATCATCTGGAGGTACTGGTAGGCCAGCAGCGACTGGTCGGGCTGGCCGTCGTGGATGGCCTGGAAGACCGTCTGGATGGCCTGCCCCTCACCCTGGGCACGCAGGATCTGCGCCTCCCGCTCGGCCTGGGCGCGCAGGATCTGGGACTCGCGGTCACCCTCGGCGTTGAGGATCTGCGACTGCTTGTTGCCCTCGGCCGTGAGGATGGCGGACTGGCGCTGGCCCTCGGCGGAGAGGATGAGTGCCCGCTTGTCGCGGTCGGCACGCATCTGCTTCTCCATCGCGTCCTTGATGGACGGCGGCGGGTCGATGCCCTTGATCTCGACGCGGTTGACGCGGATGCCCCACTTGCCGGTCGCCTCGTCGAGGACGCCGCGCAGGCCGTTGTTGATCTCCTCGCGGGAGGTCAGCGTCTGCTCGAGGTCCATGCCACCGACGATGTTGCGCAGCGTGGTCATGGTGAGCTGCTCGACGGCCTGGATGTAGTTGGCGATCTCGTAGGTCGCCGCGACCGGGTCGGTCACCTGGAAGTAGATGACGGTGTCGATGGAGACCACGAGGTTGTCCTCGGTGATCACCGGCTGCGGCGGGAAGCTGACGACCTGCTCACGCAGGTCGATGAGGTAGCGCACCCTGTCGATGAAGGGCACCACGATGTTGAGGCCTGCGGGCAAGGTCCCCTTGTACTTGCCGAACCGCTCGACGATCCCGGCCCGCGCCTGCGGCACGATCCGGACCGTCTTGGCGAGCATGACGACGACGAACAGGACGAGCAGCACGAACAGGACGAAGAGTGCTGTGGGCAATGTGTGTCTCCCCCGTGGATGGTGATGATTGGTGGGCGGTCAGGACTCGAGCCGGGCGACCGGGTAGACGAAGGCCGTCGCGCCCTTGATGGCGAGGACCTCGACGGTCTCGCCCGCGGGGATGGTCATGGTCTCGTCGTAGGGACGCGCCGACCAGTCCTCCCCGCCGATCTTGATGCGGCCGGTGGTCAGGCCGCTCATCTCGCTGGTGACGATCCCCTGCGTGCCGACGAGCTTGTCGTGGCCCAGCATCAGCTCGGGCCCGGAGTGCAGCCGCTTGACCATCGACGGCCGCACCAGCGCCAGCATCGCGATCGAGGCACCGGCCGCACCGAGGACCTGCAGGCCGACGTTGACGTCGGCGATGGCCAGCACCATGCCGACGAGGGCGCCGATCGCGAGCATTCCCAGGATCAGGTCGAGGCTGAACATCTCGGCGACGCCCAGCACGATGGCCAGGCCCAGCCAGGCCTCCCAGAGGTGTCGCAGCAGCCAGTCCATGCGCCGACCCTATCCGGTGGTGCGCAGGGTCACAGGGCAGCCGACCGGGTGCGTCGCCGGGCGGCGTACCGGCCGTCCTCCACGCTGAGCTGCAGCGGCATCGCGAAGGTCTCGGAGAGCGCCTCCTCGGTCACCACCCGCTCCAGCGGGCCCTGGGCCACGACCCGTCCTGCGCGCAGCAGCATCGCGTGGGTGAACCCGGGCGGGATCTCCTCGACGTGGTGGGAGACCAGCACGGTGGCCGGCGAGTCGGGGTCGAGCGCGAGCACGCTGAGCGTGGAGACGAGGTCCTCGCGACCGCCGAGGTCGAGGCCGGCGGCGGGCTCGTCGAGCAGCAGGAGCTCGGGGTCGGTCATCAGTGCCCGGGCGATCTGCACGCGCTTGCGCTCGCCCTCGCTGAGGGTGCCGAAGGTGCGGTCGACGAGGTGGGCCGCCCCCACCTCGGCCAGCAGCGCGGCGGCGCGGTCGTGGTCGAGGCCGTCGTACTCCTCGCGCCAGCGTCCCAGCACGCCGTAGGACGCCGAGACGACGACGTCCTGCACCAGCTCGCCGCGCGGGATGCGGTCGGCGAGGGCGGCGCTCGTCAGGCCGATGCGCGGACGCAGGTCGAACACGTCGACGGTGCCCAGCACCTCGCCGAGGATGCCCGCCACGCCCGCGGTCGGGTGCAGCTGGGCGGAGGCGACCTGCAGCAGCGTCGTCTTGCCGGCGCCGTTGGGACCGATGAGCACCCAGCGCTCGTCCTCCTCGACGGTCCAGTCGACGTCGTCGAGCAACGTCGCCGTGCCACGGCGCACCGTGAGGCCTGCACACTCGATCACGGCGCTCATGCGACTCACCCTATCCAGCGGGCGCCCGCGTCCCGACGACCCCGACGTATCCTCGACAGCCGTGTCACTCGAGCTCCCCCTCTCCGCTCGCCTGGCCTGGTGGCTGACCGCCTGGCTGCGTGGCGACGAGGTCACCGACCACGCCCTGGACGCCGTCACCCACGGCGACCTCGCGCACGCCGTCGACGGCCTCGAGGAGGTCACCGGGACGTCCGGCACGACGCTGCTCGACGTCTTCCTCGCCGCCCGCCGGGCGGGCGCCGACCGGGCAGGGCTCGCGCTCCCCGTCGAGGGTGACCTGCTGGGGCTGGGCGGGCCGCGCGACCTCAACGATGCGGCCCTGGACTCCGGCGAGGCGGTGGTGCTGGCGTCCTTCGCCCTCGTGCCGTCGGTCGTGGGCGAGGTGGTGCGGTGGCGGGCGCTGCCGTCGGCGCCGCGCCAGCTGCCCGACGTGGGCGAGGCCGACCGCGGGATGCGCGCCACGCTCGTCGAGGCGGCCGGGCTGCTCGCCGACCTGGACGTGGCGCGGTGGCGGCCCGAGGTCGCCGACCGGCTGATGAACCTGCGGCACCGTCCGTCCCTCGAGGCCCCGCTCGGGGTCCCGCACCGGTGCACCGACCTGGCGTCCCGCGGCCTGCAGGGGTGGGCGATCGTCGACCTGGCGCTCGAGGACGACGGCGGCGCCCTGTCGTCGTACGAGGTCGCGCGACGGCGCGACGCGCTGGCACCCCTCGAGCGCGCGTCCCGGCGCGCCGTCGTGGCGGCCTGCTCGCCCGAGGTGTGGCCGGAGTCCTGACCACCCCCTCCGGCGGGGATAGCCTCGGCCCCGAGATGAGCGACGTCGACGAGCAGCCCCGGACCCTCCTCGTGACCCTGACCGGCAAGGACCGGCCCGGTGTCACGGCAGCCATGTTCGCCACCCTGTCGGCCGCCGGCGTGGAGGTCGTCGACATCGAGCAGATCGTGCTGCGGCGCCGGCTCGTGCTCGGGGTCCTCATCACCGCGCCGCGGGACTGGAAGAAGCTGCGGGCCGCGATCGAGGAGACCGCCGCCTCCCTGGACATGCAGGTCGACGTCGACCGCGGTGTCGGCGACAACCGGCAGCGGGGCTCGGGCAGGTCCCACGTGACGGTCCTCGGCGCGCCGCTCAAGGCGTCCGCGATGTCCGCGATCGCCGGCCGGATCGCCGACTGTGGCGCCAACATCGACCGCATCGAGCGGATGGCGCGCTACCCGGTCACGGCCATCGACCTCGCCATCTCGGGGGTGGAGCCGGAGGTGCTGCGCCCCCTGCTCGCCGCCGAGGCCGCCAACCAGGGCATCGACATCGCCGTCCAGCCGGCCAGCCTGCTGCGCCGGTCGATGCGGCTCATCGTGATGGACGTCGACTCGACGCTCATCCAGGGGGAGGTGATCGAGATGATCGCCGCCCACGCGGGGTGCGAGGCCGAGGTCGCGGCCGTGACCGAGCGGGCGATGCGCGGGGAGATCGACTTCGAGGAGTCCCTGCGGGCGCGGGTCGCGCTGCTCGAGGGTGTCCCGGCCGCCGCGCTCGACGAGGTCTACGAGTCCATCGCGCTGGCGCCGGGGGCGCGGACCATGGTGCGGGTGCTGCGCCGCCTCGGCTACCGCTTCGCGATCGTCTCCGGCGGCTTCACCCAGATCACCAGCCGGCTGGCCGACGAGCTGGGCATCCACTACTCCCGGGCCAACGAGCTCGAGATCGTCGACGGCCGGCTCACCGGCCGGGTCCTGGGCGACGTCGTGGACCGGGCCGGCAAGGCGACCGCGCTGCGGGAGTTCGCGGCCGACATCGGCGTGCCGGTCGACGCCACCATCGCCATCGGCGACGGGGCCAACGACCTCGACATGCTCAACGCCGCCGGTCTCGGGATCGCCTACAACGCCAAGCCGGTGGTGCGCGACGCCGCGGACGCGTCGGTCAACGTGCCCTACCTCGACACGATCCTCTACCTGCTGGGCATCTCCCGGGAGGAGATCGAGGCCGCCGACATGGCCGACGGGATCGTCACGCCCGCTCCCCCGGTCTGACGCCCCGCCGCCGGCCCACCACCACGCAGCCGGCGAGGTCGTCGTCGCTCTCGACCCGGGTGGCCAGGCCGGCGTCGTGCATGGCCGCGGCGGTGAGGCGCGCCTGGACCTGGCTGGTCTCCACGGCCAGCACGCCGCCGGGAGCCAGCCACTCCGGTGCCTCCGCGGCGATGCGCCGGTGCAGGCCGACGCCGTCCGGGCCGCCGTCGAGCGCGGTGGTCGGCTCGTGGTCCCGGGCCTCCGGCGGCATCAGCGGGACGCGGTCGGTCGGCACGTACGGCGCGTTGGCCGCGAGCACGTCGATGCGCCCGCGCAGGGAGCCCGGGAGGTCGTCGTACAGGTCGGAGAGGTGGAGGGTGCCGTGCGGGACGTTGCGTCGCGCGCATGCCACCGCCGCAGGGTCCACGTCGCTGGCGTGCACCTCGCCCGCCGGGACGAGCGCCGCGACGGGCGCGACCCCGCAGCAGAGCTCCAGCAGGATGCTGCCCGGACCGGCGTACGACGCCGCCACCCGGACGAGCAGCTCGGTGCGGCGCCGCGGCACGAAGACCCCCGGGGCGACGGCGAGCCGCCGGCCGGCGAGCTCGACCCAGCCCAGCACGGTCTCGAGCGGTTCCCCGGCCTCCCGTCGGGCCACCAGGTCCTCGAGCGCCGCGCCCGTGCGGCCGGTCCCGAGCAGCAGGCGGGCCTCGTCCTCGGCGAAGACGCAGCCGGCGGTCCTCAGCCGCTGGACGAGGTCGGCCGGCGCGGGAGCTGTCAGCGTCGCCTCACTCGGCGCGGCCGACGTGGAAGCCGACCAGCGACGCGCCCGCGAGCTCCAGCTCGGCCCATGGTCCGTCGACGGCGAGCACCGCGAGCGCCGAGGTCGGGAAGCCGGCCGCCATCCGCTCGGCGGCCTCGGAGTCACCCGCCCCGTCGTCGAGCAGCTGGGCGAGGTAGGCGATGGTCGGGTTGTGGCCGATCACCAGGACGGAGGTCGCGTCCGGCGGGACCTCGCGGATGAGGTCGAGGGCGGCCTCCGGGCCGGCGGCGTACAGGCCGGTGTCGAAGGCGGGCTCGAGCTCCCAGCCCGCGGCGGGAGCGACGGCCTCCCAGGTCTCGCGGGTGCGGACGGCGGTGGAGACGAGCACGTGGTCGGGCACGAAGCCGAGGTCGGCGAGCCAGCGTCCGGCGGCGGCCGCATCGCCGTGACCACGAGGCTCCAGGGTGCGTCCCTGGTCGGACTCCCCCCACGACTCGGCCCTGGCGTGGCGCATGACCACCAGCCTGCGGATGGTGGTCGTCTGGGTGGCTCGCATCTCCTGCACGGGCACACTGTCGCAGCCGATAGCCTGCCTGTCATGCCCTCTGGACCCCTCATGATCATCGGCGGCGCCGAGGACAAGCTCGGGAAGCGCGGGATCCTCAAGGAGTTCGTCGCCGCGAGCGGCGGCCGCGACGCCCGCATCCTCGTGATCCCCACCGCCTCGTCGCTCGGACCCGAGATCGTGGAGGTCTACGAGGCGCTCTTCAGCAAGCTCGGTGCGGGCCACGTGCGCGCGGCCCGTCCCGAGAGCCGCGAGCAGGCGCACGACGCCGAGCTGGTGGCGGCCGTGGAGGGCGCGACGGGCATCTTCATGACCGGCGGCAACCAGCTCAAGCTCTCCGGCGTCGTGTGCGGCACGCCGTTCGGCGACGCCATCGTTGCGGCCCACCGGCGCGGCGCCGTCGTGGCCGGGACCTCCGCCGGCGCCAGCATCCAGTCCTCGCACATGGTGGCCTTCGGGTCCGGCGGGGCGACCCCCAAGCAACGGATGACCCAGGTCGCAGCCGGCCTCGGGCTGGTCGGCTCCACGGTGATCGACCAGCACTTCGACCAGCGCAACCGCTACGGCCGGCTGCTGATGATCGTGGCGCAGAGCCCGCAGCTGCTCGGCATCGGCGTGGACGAGGACACCGCGGCCGTCGTCGAGGTCGTCGACGGCCACGAGGTGCTCCGCGTCGCCGGTCGCGGCGCGGTCACCATCCTCGACCCGGCCCGGATGGTGTCCAACGCCCACGAGGCCCGGCGCTCCGCTCCCCTGCTGGCCAGCGGCGTCACGCTGCACGTCCTGCCGGCCGGGTCGTCGTACGACCTCACCACCCGGACGCTCGTGCCCCTCCCGCCCGTCGTCGACGAGACCGAGGCCGAGGAGATCGCCGAGGCCGGGCGCGACCTGCGCAAGCTGGCCCGCGACATCGCGGCGGGTGACGTCTCGCCGAGCAACCTGCGTCGCCGGCTGGCCCGCGCGCGCCGGGCGACCGAGACCGTCGTCCCGCGCACCGGTGCACCCGGTGACCCCGGTGCCACCACCCCTCTCCCTGCCCCTGACCGAGACGGAGACCCTGCATGAGCGAGCGCCCGACCCCCGACCTGACGATCGTCGAGACCCGTGTCTACCGCGGCGCCAACGTCTGGTCCTACGACAAGTCGGTCCACCTGGTCGTCGACCTGGGCTCCCTGGAGGAGTTCCCGACCAACACGCTCCCGGGGTTCACCGACGAGCTGGTCTCGATGCTCCCGGGCCTGCGGGAGCACTCCTGCTCGCGCGGCCGACGCGGCGGCTTCCTCGAGCGGCTCCAGGAGGGCACCTGGCTGGGCCACGTCGCCGAGCACGTCGCGCTGGCGCTCCAGCAGGTCGTCGGGCACGACATCCGGCGCGGCAAGACCCGGTCGGTCAAGGGCCACAAGGGCCGCTACAACATCATCTACGGGTACGTCGACGAGCAGGTGGGCCTCGAGGCCGGCAAGCTCGCGGTGCGGCTGGTCAACCACCTGGTGCAGGGCGACCCGGACTTCGACTGGGAGACCGAGCGCGACGCGTTCATCCGGCGCGCCGAGCGGACGGCCTTCGGGCCCTCGACCCAGGCGATCGTCGACGAGGCCGTGTCCCGTGACATCCCCTGGATCCGGCTCAACCAGTACTCGCTGGTCCAGCTCGGCCAGGGCGTCCACGCCAAGCGCATCCGGGCCACGATGACCTCCGAGACGTCCTCCATCGCGGTCGACATCGCCTCGGACAAGGACCTCACCACCAAGCTCCTCGGTGCGGCCGGCCTCCCGGTGCCCAAGCAGGAGTCGGTGCGCTCCGCCGACGGCGCGGTCGCCGCCGCCCGTCGCATCGGCTACCCCGTGGTGGTCAAGCCGCTGGACGGCAACCACGGGCGGGGCGTGTGCCTGGACCTGCAGTCCGAGGAGGACGTCCGCGCCGCCTTCGACATCGCGCGCGAGCAGTCGCGGCGCGGCATCGTGATCGTCGAGACCTTCGTGACCGGCAAGGACTACCGGTGCCTCATCATCGACGGACGGATGGTCGCGATCGCCGAGCGCGTCCCGGCGTCGGTCACCGGTGACGGCACCTCGACGGTCGAGAAGCTCGTCGACCTCACCAATGCCGACCCGCGCCGCGGCGTCGGCCACGAGAAGGTGCTGACCCGCATCAAGGTCGACGCCGCCGCCCTCGAGGTGCTGGCCTCCCAGGGTCACTCGCTCGACTCGGTCCCCGCCGAGGGCGAGATGGTCAAGCTGGCACTGACCGGCAACATGTCCACCGGCGGCATCTCGATCGACCGCACCTTCGAGGCGCACCCGGAGAACGTCGAGATCGCGGAGGAGGCGGCCCGCATGGTCGGCCTCGACATCGCGGGCATCGACTTCATCTGCCCGGACATCACCGAGCCCGTGCGCGAGGCCGGCGGCGCGATCTGCGAGGTCAACGCCGCGCCCGGCTTCCGGATGCACACCCACCCGACGATCGGCGAGCCGCAGTTCATCGCCAAGCCGGTGGTCGACATGCTCTTCCCGCCCGGCGCCACCTCGCGGATCCCGATCATCGCGGTCACCGGCACCAACGGCAAGACGACCACCAGCCGGATGATCAGCCACATCTTCAAGGGCATGGGGCGCAAGGTCGGCATGACCTCCACCGACGGGGTGGTCATCGACGAGCGCCTCGTCATCCGCGCCGACGCCTCCGGTCCGCGCTCGGCCCGGATGGTGCTGCAGAACCCGCGCGTGGACACCGCCGTCTTCGAGGTCGCACGTGGCGGCATCCTGCGCGAGGGCCTCGGCTACGAGCGCAACGACGTGGCGGTGGTGCTCAACGTGCAGCCCGACCACCTCGGCCTGCGCGGCATCGACACCGTCGAGCAGCTCGCCGACGTCAAGGCGGTCATCGTGGAGGCGGTGCCGCGCGACGGCCACGCCGTGCTCAACGCCGACGACCCGCTGGTGCGCGAGATGCGCCGGCGGTGCTCGGGGCAGGTCGTGTGGTTCTCGATGGAGGAGCCCGGCTCCGAGGCCCGGGACATGATCGACGCGCACTGCCGCCGGGGTGGCAAGGCGCTGGTCCTCGACCCGTCCGAGCGCGGCGAGATGATCGTCGTACGGCACGGGCGGCGCGACATGCAGCTCGCGTGGACGCACCTGCTGCCGGCGACGTTCGGGGGCAAGGCCCGGATGAACGTCCAGAACGCGCTCGCCGCCGCCGCTGCCGCCTTCGCGGCCGGCGCTCCCCTGCACGACATCCGCCAGGGCCTGCGCACCTTCTCGACCAACTACTACCTCTCCCCCGGCCGGCTCAACGAGGTCGAGGTCAACGGCGTCAACGTCATCGTCGACTACTGCCACAACGCCCCGGGCATGCGGATGCTGGGCGACTTCGTCGACCGGGTCGGCGACTCGCTGGAGTCCTCCCACGACCTGGCCCGGCCGTCGCGGATCGGCATCATCGCCACCGCGGGCGACCGGCGCGACGAGGACATGCGCGAGCTGGGCCAGATCGCCGCGCAGCACTTCGACGTCTGCATCGTCCGCGAGGACGTGGCCCTGCGTGGCCGCGAGCGCGGCGAGGTCGCCGGCCTGGTGCTGGAGGGCGTGCGGCAGGCGATGGCCGAGGGATCCCGCTGCAAGCAGGCCGAGGAGGTGCTCGACGAGATCTCCGCCGTGCGCCACGCGCTCAACCGCGCCAACCGCGGCGACCTCGTCGTGGTCTGCGTGGACAAGCACGCCGAGGTGATGACCGAGCTGGAGAACTGGTCCTCGCAGGCCCAGGCCGGCGCCGGCGCCTCGTCCGAGACCCCTGCGGCCGACCCCGACTACGCCCCGCCCACGGAGTCCTGAGTGCGGGTCATCTCCCTGGCGGACTTGCCGCACCGGCCGGTCGAGGCGCACGGGAGCCGTGGCTTCTCGGTGGGCGCCTTCGGCATCAGTGCCGACGCCCACCTCGTCGCGGTCTCGCTGGCCCGCGGCGGCGTGGTCGGGCGCCACCCGGCCTCGGGGCGGCAGCTGCTCGTCGTGCTCTCGGGGGAGGCCGAGGTGTCTGGTCACGACGGCGTCGTACGCCGCCTCGGGCCCGGCGAGGCAGCCGTCTGGGAGCCCGGCGAGATGCACGAGACCCGCTCGCCCACCGGGCTGCTGGCGATGATCGTGGAGGGCGACCTCGACCTCGCCGCACCCGGCGAGCAGGTGGACCCGGGCGACACCTGATCTGTTGCACCCCGCTCGGGAGTCAGCGCTGCTGCATCTCCCAGGCGAGGTCGATGGCCGCGCGAACCGCGTCCGGCTGTGCGCGATCGAGGTAGGCCTCGACCTTGTGGTGGGCCTCCATGCGAGGTGGGACGCCGAAGCTGTCCGGGAACCTCTCGAGCAGCGCCTCCCGCCTGTCCAGGGGGACGCGGACCACCAGGGTGTCCGGGTCGTGCAGTCGGACCACCAGCCGGTCCCGGACGTACCAGGCCGGACGCGACGCGGTCCCCTTGCGTCTGACCCCCGGCAGCGACTCGGCGTAGCGACCGACCTCGTCCGGACTCATGCATCGCAGCGTAGGCCGCGCCCGCCGGAGGATGCCGGTCCGACGTGGGATGGTGACGCGGTGAAACGAATCGGATCTGCCCCTGCGCCACTCGTGTCGTGGTCTCGTGCTCGACGGTGAGGGGCGGGTCCTGCTGGCCCGGCACCGCATCAACGAGGGGACGACCGTATGGGTGGGACCGGGTGGCGGAGTCGAGGACGGCGAGACACTCGTCGAGGCCCTCGCGCGTGAGCTGTCCGAGGAGACCGGCCTGGTGCTTGAGGACCGGACGGCGCCATCCCTCGTGTGGACGCAGACGAACAGGTTCCCCGAGATGGAACCGCACGGCTACTCCGGCGTGGTCGGCCACTTCTACGTCGTGCCGCTGAGCGCGTTCACGAGGGAGGCGGGCTCGCTGGCGGACGCGGCCGACCACCCTCGCGAGGACGGCGTGCTGGACATGCGTTGGTGGTCCGTCGAGGACGTCGAGGCGGCCCACCGGGAGTCGATCCTGTTCGCTCCTCGCGCGTTCCCTCGCCTGATGCGGGACCTCTTCGTCCAGGACCGCTTCGAGGCAATGAGCCGCGCGCCCCTGACGCTGTGAGCAGGGCGGACCTCGGAGATCTCCTCGACCTCGTGTCCACAGGAGGCCGGTTTCCGGGGCTGCGTTGTCGGTGGTCCCTGCTGGGATGGGTACATGCCCAACACCGCCGCTCCCGTTCTGCCGGACACCCCGGCCGAGCTGTTGCGTGCGGTGAAGGAGTCGCGCGATCGGGCCGCCGCGGAGGACGTCGAGATGATGCGGCTGGGCGTGCACTGGGCCGACCTGCACCTGGCCGACCCGGAGCACGCGGAGGCGTGCTTCACCTCGCCGAAGACCTTCGCAGGTGAGGGGTCCCCGTCGATCGATGAGTTCTGCGTCCCGGAGTTCGCGACCATGCTGGGCCGCACGTGCGACAGTGCGGGGCGGTTCCTGACCGAGTGCGTGGAGGTGGCCTACCGGCTCCCGCAGTTGTGGGGTGCGGTCCAGGCGGGGCTGGTGGCGGGTTGGCGGGCGCGGGTGATCGCGCAGACCACCCTGGACCTGACGCTCGAAGCGGCGACGTACGTGGACTCGCAGGTGTTCTGGTGCGCCAACCGGCTCACTCCCTCCGCGCTGGGCAGGGTGGTGGACGAGGCCCGGGTGCGTCACATGCCCGAGGCCGTGGAGAAGGCGCTGGAGAAGTCGGCGGACAAGCGCAACGTCACCTTCGACACCCAGCAGGTCTCCTTCGACGGCACCATGCACCTCGAGGCCGACCTGGAGATCCCCGACGCCCTCGCCCTGCGCGAGGCCGTCGCCTCGGGGGCCGAGCACCTCGCCAGGCTCGGCTCGACCGACACCGTCGACGGCCGCCGGGCCACCGCGCTGGGCGACCTCGCCCGCCGCCAGCTGACCCTCGGCTTCGACGACGAGGATTCTTCGGCGGTCGAGACCTCGAAGCCGCCGGCTCCGGCCACGCCGGTGACGCAGATCGTGATCTACGCCCACCTGTCCGCCGATGCCATCACCGGCCTCCAGGACCCGACCGGCGACGTGGCCGGCGAGGCACTGTGCGCCCGCGTGGAGCAGGCCGGCCAGCGGCTGCTGTCGGTGGAGCAGGTCCGTGCCTGGTGCGGCCGTCCCGACGCCGCGGTGGTCGTCAAGCCGGTGATCGACCTCCGTGAACGGCTGGAGACCAAGGGCTACACGCCCACCGCGAGGATGCGGGAGTACGTGATCGTCCGCGACGGGACGTGCGTCTTCCCGTGGTGCGGCCGCAACGCCCGGCACGGCGACATCGACCACATCGTCCCCTACGACCACGAGCATCCCGATCGCGGCGGCCAGACGAGCACCGACAACTTGGCCGCGCTGTGCCGCCGGCACCATCGGCTCAAGACCAAGGGCCGCTGGCGGTACCGGATGACCGAGCCGGGTGTGTTCGAGTGGACCAGTCCGCTGGGCTGGGCCTACCGACGCGACCACACCGGCAGTCGATGCACGGGACGCGCCTGGCCCGAACCCGGCGCCGACAGCGGCGACCCGCAGCGCGGCAAGCCGGACCTGCACCCGCCCGACCAGTAGCCACCACGCCCCACACCCCGCCACCAGCACAACCGGCGGGGCCACAGGCATGTCCAAGCCCACCGCAGGCGTCGGTCACAGACACCCGCGACGGCTCTGACGGCATGCGCGGTGACGTGGCCGCCCAGGTCGACGCCGTCCGGTCCCCCTCCCGGAGGCGTGTCGTGGCTGCACAGAAGCTCGACGTGGCCTGTCGTCCCGTGCATGTGTCAGGTGAGGACGTCTTGCCCTCTCCTCGCCAACCGTCGCCCCTGAGACCCCCCCGTCTCGGGTCGACGGCGACGGCAAAAGGTGGTCGTGGGACATGTCATCCTTGGCAATCCGTTGGCAGAGGCTGGTCAAGGACGGTCGTACCTGCGTAGGACGGCCACCCGCCGGTGACCACCGCACATCGACCCGAGTCAGCCACGCCATGCCGCAAGGACAGAGGCATGAGAGGCCGGCCGTTCTAGGGTTCGGCCGGTGAGGATCGTTCTGCTCGGGGACAGCCATCTCGCCCGGATCCAGCGGCAGCTACCGCGCATCGGCGAGAACGTCCTCAATGCAGCACAAGGCGGAGCCACGGTGCGGCACCTCGAGGCACAGGCGGAGGGCGTGCGCCTGACAGCTTCGGACCTCGTGGTCGTCTCTGTGGGTACCAACGATGCGGCCCCGTGGAACGCGGTGCCGGTCGCCGACTTCCAACGGACCTTGAGTCGATTCGTGGGGTCCCGTCAGGCTGGTGCGTGGGTCATCATGACGCCCCCGGGCGTCGACGAGTCACGACTCGGTGCCGGCGATCGGACCAACGCAGTCGTGGCCCATTACCGGGATGCTGCCACCGCTGTGGCGGACTCGCGCACCGCACGACTGCTCGACACCCGCTCGCTGCTGACGCCCCTCGGCGCTGATGCCTTCGCCAAGGACGGTCTCCACCTCAGCGGCCTGGCCTACAGGCTCCTGCTGCCCGCCCTGGCTCAGTGCGGGCGGACCTGCTGACGGAGGGCGGCCGGGCCAACCGGGTGGGATCGTCAGGCCGAGGTGGCCCGCACCTTCGCCGCGAGCGCTGCGGGCGTGTCCGGCGTACCGCCGTGCTCGGCGATCCAGGCGTAGGCCTCCTCGCGCTCGGCGTGGCACATCAGTCCGACCACGTCCCCCGGCTTCGCCTCGGCGACGAGTGCGGCCAGGCACTCCACCTCGGTCCCGTACGCCGGGACGTCCTCGACCCCGACGCGGGCGGCCCCGGTCCGCAGGAGTGCCGAGATCTCATCCATGGTGCGGCCGCGCAGGTAGCGCTCCTTGTGACCGATCGCGATCACGTCGCTGCCCTTGGCGCCGATCTCGCCGAGCGCGTCGATGAGCTCGTCGGTACGGTCCCCGACCGCGCCGACGCCGAGGAGGAGACGCGCGCCCGAGCGGCGGACGCCGTTCATGATCTCCAGCAGCGCCTCGAGTCCCGCCTCGTTGTGGGCGAGGTCCATGACGACGGAGATCTCGTCCCCGTCGAGCGGCAGCGTGAAGAAGTTCATCCGACCGGGATTGTGCTCCGCGTCGGGCAGGAAGGACCGTAGCCCCTCGACCACGGCCTCCACCGGCAACCCGACCGCCAGGGCGGCCGAAGCGGCGGCGAGCGTGTTCTCTACGTTGAAGCGGGACAGGCCGGCCAGCGTCATCGGGACGTCGACGAGCTCGACCAGCGGCAACGGGTCGGCCGAGGGCTCGAGGACCGTCACCCAGCCGTCGATGACGGTCGTGGCCCGCCCCCCGCTGCCGAGGACCTCGCGGATCGCCGGCGAGTCTGGGTCGCGGGAGAACACCCACGGCCTGGCCTTGGTCACGGCACGCATCGCGAGGACGCGGGGGTCGTCGGCGTTGAGCACGGCCCAGCCGTCCTTGCGGGTGATCTGCGGGACGACCGACTTGACCTCCGCAAGCTGGTCGACGGTGTCGATGCCCTGGAGGCCGAGGTGGTCCGCGGTCACGTTGGTGACCACGGAGACGTCGTTGTGGCGCAGGCCGATGCCCTTGAGCAGGATGCCGCCGCGGGCGGTCTCGGTGACGGCCATCTGCACCTCGTCGTGCGCCAGCACGCGCCCGGCTCCGCTGGGGCCGGAGTAGTCGCCGGCCTCGACCAGCTCGCCGTCGATGTAGATGCCGTCGGTGTTCGACCAGCCGACGAGCAGGCCGTGGGTGCGCGCGATGTGCGCGATCATCCGGCTGGTCGTGGTCTTGCCGTTGGTCCCCGTGACCGCGATGACCGGCACGCGGGGAGTGAGCGTGGTGGGACCGTCGCCGGCCTCGGCAGCGGCCACCGTCTCCGCGGCGGCGCTCACGGCGGCCTCCAGGTCGGGGGTCGGGAGCGCGTCGAGGGCCTCGGCCACGGCCCGCCCGAGGGCCGTCGCCCGGCCCCGGTGGCGCCACGGGTAGGCGACGACCAGCCGGTCCGGGTCGCTGGTGGGACGCACCCGCACCGCGAGCCGCGTCGTACCGGACTCCCCCGCGATCGCCCGCAGGAGCCGTGCCACCGCACGCATCGCGAACCGCTGGCGGAAGCCGCTCCCCGGCGCGCCCGGTCGGGTGGTCCGCAGCCCGATCCGGCGCGCGAGCCGCAGGGCGGTCTCCTCCGGTGCCTCGACGATCGTGGTGACGTCGAGGGTCAGCTTGACGGCGGCGCGCGGGAAGTAGAGGTTCGGGCCCTCCAGGACCCGGAGCTCGACGAGAGAGGTCACGCGCGCACGCTACCGAGAAGCGTGCGTCAGAGCCCCATCGCGTGGAAGCCGCCGTCGACGTGCACGATCTCGCCCGTGGTAGCCGGGAAGAAGTCGCTGAGAAGCGCGCACACGGCCTTGGCGGTCGGGACGTGGTCGGTCTCGTCCCAACCGAGCGGCGCGCGGTCCTTCCACGACGACTCGAGGGCCTCGAAGCCGGGGATCGCCTTCGCGGCCAGCGTCTTGAGCGGACCCGCGGAGACCAGGTTGCAGCGGATGCCCTCGGGCCCCAGGTCGCGGGCCACGTAGCGCGAGGTGTTCTCCAGCGCGGCCTTGGCCACGCCCATCCAGTCGTACGCCGGCCACGCCGTCGTCGCGTCGAACGTCAGGCCGACGATGGACCCGCCCCCCGACATCAGCGGCCGCGTGGCGACGGCGAGCGACTTGAGGGAGTAGGCCGACACCTGCACGGCCTGGGCGACGTCCTCCCACGGACCCTCCATGAACTTGCCGCCCAGGAGCGTCTCGGGGTTGCCGTAGGCGATGGAGTGCACGACGCCGTCGAGACCGTCCACGTGCTCGCGCACCTGGTCGGCCAGGCCCGCGAGGTGCGCCTCGTCGGTGACGTCGAGCTCGAGCACCGGCGGCTCGGTGGGCAGCCGCTTGGCGATCCGCTTTGTGATGCCCAGCGCCCGGCCGAAGTTGGAGATGAGCACGGTGGCGCCCTGCTCCTGAGCCACCTTGGCGGTGGCGAAGCCGATGGAGGAGTCCATCGTCACGCCGGCCACGAGGATCCGCTTGCCGTCCAGAAGTCCCATTGTCGAGTCCCTTTCGAGTGTCAGTGGCCCATGCCGAGGCCGCCGTCGACCGGGATGACCGCCCCGGTGACGTACGCCGCCGAGTCGGACGCCAGCCACGTGACGGCGCCGGCGACTTCCTCGGGGGTGGCGTAGCGGCCCAGCGGCACCTGGGTCTTGATGGTCTGCTTCTGCTCGTCGGTGAGCACGTCCGTCATGTCGGTCTCGACGAATCCCGGCGAGACCACGTTGGCGGTGATCGACCGGGAGCCGAGCTCGCGGGCAAGCGAGCGGGCCATGCCGACCAGGCCCGCCTTGGAGGCCGCGTAGTTGACCTGCCCGGCCGACCCGAGCAGCCCGACGACCGAGGAGATGAAGATGATCCGCCCGCGGCGCTGGCGCAGCATGCCCTTGGCCGCCCGCTTGGCCAGCCGGAAGGAGCCGGTCAGGTTGGTGTCGATGACGCTGGACCAGTCGTCCTCGGACATCCGCAGCACCAGCGTGTCGGCAGTGATGCCGGCGTTGGCCACCAGGACCTCGACGGGGCCGTGCGCCTCCTCCACGGTCGCGAAGGCGGCCTCGACCGCCGCCGGGTCGGTGATGTCGCACCGCACGTCGAGCGCGCCGTCGGGCGCACCACCGCTGCGGGTGGTCACCGCGACCTTGTCGCCCTGCGCGAGGAAGGCCTCGGCGATGGCGCGGCCGATGCCGCGGTTGCCTCCCGTCACCAGCACGGATCGGGGCTCGGTCCGGTTGTCGTCGCTCATGGTGCTCGACGCTAGTGATTACCCCGCGGTACGCGAAAAGACCTCGCCGGGCTCACTCGTCCTCGAGGCGGAAGCCGACCTTCATGCCGACCTGGAAGTGCTCGACCTCGCCGTCCACGGCGTGGCCGCGGATCTGGGTGACCTCGAACCAGTCGATGTGGCGCAGCGTCTGCCCCGCGCGCTGGATGCCGTTGCGGATGGCCTGGTCGACCCCGTCCGGGGAGGTGCCGACGATCTCGGTGACGCGGTAGGTGCGGTTGGACACGGGTCCTCCTGGGGTGGGTGCGAACAGTCCCTGCCGAGCCTAGCGACGACCGACGGCGCGTTGGGCCCTGCGACGTACAGTGGTGGCCATGGCCCGCCGTGAGGATCGCAGTGCTCCCGTGCGCATCACCACCGCGGCGACGAGCCACCACGAGGACATCGCCGCCCGGCAGCGCCGCTACGTCATCTCCATGACCATCCGCACGGTGTGCTTCGTCGCCGCCGTCGCCGTGGGCCCCGGCTGGCTCCGCTGGGTGCTGGTCGCCGCGGCCCTCCTGCTGCCGTACGTCGCGGTGGTCATGGCCAACCCGGAGACGCGCAAGGACGACAGCTTCGACCTGCGTGGTACGCAGACCACTCGGCAGCTTCCGCCGCCCGCCACTCGCCGGTAAGAGGTTGTTGGTTTTTGCTGTTCTGTCGTGCAAGAATCAACTTCGCCACCCAGCATCCCCCGTCTGAGGTGGCGTCAGCGGTGCCGGACGGCTTCCCCCGTGGCTGTCCGGCACCGTTTCATTTGCCGACGTCGAAGAGGTCATGAGGTTGAGCGACACGCTCCCCGACATCTGCTCCGCCAAGGGGTGCACGGCCCCCGCGACGTGGGCGCTGCTCTGGAACAACCCCAAGGTGCACACCCCCGAACGCCGCAAGACCTGGCTCGCGTGCGACGAGCACCGCTCGACGCTGGGCGACTTCCTCGGGGCGCGGGGCTTCCTCAAGGACGTCGTCGCCCACCCGGCCGACTGAGGCGCTGACTCCCGGTCAGCCGCCGATGGCCGACATCGGCCGGTCGGGCTGGAGGAAGGCCGGGTCGTCGATCCCGTGGCCCGGCAGCTTGCCCGCCATCGCCGCCACCCAGCGCTGCGCGAGCTCCTCGTCCGTGGCACCCGCCCGCATGGCCGTGCGCAGGTCGGACTCGTCGCGGGCGAACAGGCAGTTGCGGACCTGGCCGTCCGCGGTGAGGCGGACCCGGTCGCAGTCTCCGCAGAACGGCCGCGTGACCGACGCGATGATGCCGACGGTCGCCGGTCCCCCGTCGACGTCGAAGAGCTCGGCCGGAGCGCTCCCGCGCGGCGCACCGTGCGGGGTGAGGTCGAACTCGGCGCTGAGCGCGTCGAAGATCTCGTCGGCGGTGATCATCTCGGCCCGGCTCCACCCGTGCTGGGCGTCGAGCGGCATCTGCTCGATGAAGCGCAGGTCGTAGCCCCGGTCGATCGACCAGCGCAGCAGCTCGGGCGCCTGGTCGTCGTTGATCCCGCGGAGCAGCACGGCGTTGAGCTTGAGCGGAGCCAACCCCGCCTCCCGGGCCGCCTCGAGCCCGGCGATCACGTCGTCGAGGCGGTCCCGCCGGGTCACCTCGTGGAAGGTCTCGCGGCGCACGCTGTCGAGGCTGACGTTGATGCGGTCGAGCCCGGCCTCGCGCAGCGCCCGGGCGTTGCGCTGCAGGCCCAGGGCATTCGTGGTCAGGGACGTCTCGACGCCGCCGAGGTCGTGGGTGCGGCGCACGATGTCGACGAGCCCGCGGCGTACGAGCGGCTCGCCCCCGGTGAACCGCACCTCGCGCACGCCGAGGCGGCGTACGGCGATGGTGATCAGCCGCACCACCTCGTCGTCGGTGAGGGTCTGCTCGTCCGGCAGCCAGTCGAGCCCCTCGGCCGGCATGCAGTAGGAGCAGCGCAGGTTGCACCGGTCGGTCAGGGAGACGCGCAGGTCGGTCGCCACACGGCCGTAGGCATCTGCGAGCGGGAGCATCCGAGTCGTCACCCGAGCCAGTCTAGGTGGTGGGGGTGCGTGACGGTCCTCACTCGCCCACCCGGAGGGGCGTCCGACGGGCGAGGTCGGCGGACCCGCGTGCGGTGGTGCCGGATAGCCTCGTGCAGTGCGACGGTTCGGCTTCCTGCTCAGCAGACGGTGGGTGCTCTTCCTGCTCACCGTCCTCGCGCTCGCCTGGGTCGCGTGGCGGCTCGGCGAGTGGCAGTTCCACCGCCTCGAGGACCGGCAGGAGCGCAACGCGGTCATCGAGCGCAACGAGACGCAGGCACCCGTCCCCGTCACCGAGGTGATGGGCGTCGACGAGCCGCTCTCCTCCGACGAGGAGTGGACCCGGGTCAGTGCCACCGGGACGTACGACGTGGACTCCAGCGTCGTGGTCCGCTACCGCACCCGGGACGGCGCCTCCGGCGTGGACGTGGTCGTCCCCCTGGTCCTTCCCGACGGCACGAGCCTGCTCGTCGACCGCGGCTGGTTCGCCACGGACAACCGTGGGACCACGCCCGAGGACGTCCCCGCTCCCCCGCCCGGCGAGGTCGAGATCGAGGGTTGGGTCCGGATCGACGCGACCGGCGACAGCACGGAGGTGACCGATCGCTCCACGCGCTCCATCAGCAGTGCCGAGATCGGCCCCGCGATCGGCCACGAGGTGCTGCGGGGCTTCGTGGACCTCCGCTCGGAGGCTCCCGAGCCCGCCGAGCCGCTGGCGCCCGCCCAGCTGCCCGAGCTCGACAGCGGCCCGCACTTCTTCTACGGCCTGCAGTGGTGGTTCTTCGGCGCGCTGGCGCTCTTCGGCTTCGCCTACCTCGTGTACGACGAGTCGCGCGGCGGCCGCGGACCGGTGCGGGGCTCGCGCCGCTCTCCCCCGCCCGGGACGGAAGGTGACGACGGTCAGAGCGCCCGGAGCATCCCGCCGTCGACCGGCAGCATGACCCCGTTGACGAACGACGCGGCCGGCGACAGCAGGAAGGCCGCCGCCCGGCCGAACTCCTCCGGCTCCCCGTAGCGGCCCAGCGGGATCGTCGCCTCGGCGGCCGCCCGGGCCGCGTCGGCGTCACCCGACAGGGCGTCGAGCTCGGCGACCCGCTCGGTGCTCACCCGGCCGGGGAGCAGGCCGTTGACCCGCACGCCGCGGGGCCCCAGCTCGTCACACAGGGTCTTGGCGACCATGGCGAGGCCGGGGCGCAGGCCGTTGGAGATGGCCATGTCGGCCAGCGGCGCGCGCACGCTGGAGCTCAGCACCAGCGCCAGGGAGCCACCCTGACCCAGCGCGGCACCGATCTCCCGGGAGAGGCGCACGGCGCCGAGGAAGACCGACGCGAAGGCGGTCGTCCACTGCTCGTCGGTCATCGCGGTGACGGGGCCCTTGGGCGGTCCGCCGACGGAGACGAGGGCACCGTCGAGACGCCCCCATCGCTCGTGGGCGGCCGCGATCAGCCGGGCCGGGGTGTCGGCGTCGGCGTTGTCGGCCTCCACCGTGGTGACTGCGTCCCCGAGGTCGGCGGCCGCCGCCTCCAGGGAGTCCGCCGAGCGGCCCGAGAGGACGACCCGCGCCCCCTCGGCGACCAGGCAGTCGGCGGTGGCGCGGCCCAGGCCACGCGCTCCCCCGGTGACGACGTACACGCGGTCCGCGAGCGACAGGTCCATGTCCTGACCCTAGCCGCGCAGGAAGGCGCTAGACCGCGGCGGCGTCCTCGCGGAACTGAGTCGCGTGCAGGTCGGCGTACAGGCCGCCCTCGGCGAGCAGCGAGGCGTGCGTGCCGGACTGGACGACCCGGCCGCCGTCGAGGACCAGGATCCGGTCGGCGTTGCGCACCGTGGAGAGCCGGTGCGCGATGACCAGCGAGGTGCGGTGCTCCAGCGCCGCGTCGAGGGCGCGCTGGACGGCCGCCTCGGACTCGCTGTCGAGGTGGGCGGTGGCCTCGTCGAGCACCACGATCGCCGGCGACTTGAGCAGCAGCCGGGCGATCGCGAGGCGCTGCCGCTCGCCGCCGGACAGGCGGTAGCCGCGGTCGCCGACGACGGTGTCGAGGCCGTCGGGCAGCCCGCGCACCAGCGTGCCGACCTGCGCGGCCTCGAGTGCGTCCCACACCTGCTCGTCCGTGGCCCCGGGACGGGCGTAGACGAGGTTGGCGCGGATGGTGTCGTGGAACATGTGGGCGTCCTGGGTGACGTAGCCGACCGCGGCCTCCAGCGACTCCAGCGTGACGTCGCGGACGTCGTGCCCGCCGACGCGGACGGTCCCCGACGTGGCGTCGTACAGGCGCGCGACGAGGTGGGTGACGGTCGTCTTGCCGGCGCCCGACGGGCCGACGAGGGCGACCATCTGGCCGGGCTCGGCGGTGAAGGACACGCCGCTGAGCACCTCGCCGGTGTCACGGGACTCCAGGCGCGCGACCTTCTCCAGCGACGCCAGCGACACCTCGTCGGCGCGCGGGTAGCGGAACGAGACGTCGTCGAACTCCAGCCGCGCGGCGGTGCGCGGCAGGACGACCGCGTCCGGCTTCTCCTCGACCAGCGAGGGGAGGTCGAGCACCTCGAAGACGCGCTCGAAGCTGACCAGGGCCGTCATCACGTCGATGCGCACGTTGGAGAGGCCCTGCAGCGGGCCGAGCAGCCGCAGGAGCAGCGTGGCGAGTGCGATGAGGGTGCCGACGGTCAGCTGCTCGCGCAGGGCGAGGTGGCCGCCCACGCCGTAGACCAGCGCCGTGGCGAGCGCCGGGACGAGCATCATCGCGGCCCCGAAGACGCGGGTGATCAGGGCGATCCGCACGCCGAGGTCGCGCACGACGCCGGCCTTGCCGGCGAAGACCACGTCCTCCTCGTCACGGCGGCCGAAGAGCTTGAGCAGCATCGCGCCGCCGACGTTGAAGCGCTCGGTCATGGCGTTGCCGAGGTCGGCGTTGCCGTCCATCTGGTCGCGGGTCAGGCCCGCCAGCTTGGTGCCGACGAAGCGCGAGGTGACGAGCAGGATCGGGAAGAGCAGCAGGCACAGCAGCGTGACTTGCCAGCTCAGCGCGAGCATCGCGATACCGACCACCACGACCGAGATCGTGTTGGACACCGTGCTCGACAGCGTCGAGGTGAAGGCCCGCTGGGCGCCGATGACGTCGTTGTTGAGCCGCGAGACGAGGGCGCCGGTCTGGGTGCGGGTGAAGAACGCCAGGCTCTGCCGCTGCACGTGCGCGAAGACCTGCGTGCGCAGGTCGAAGATGAGCCCCTCACCGATGCGGGAGGAGAACCAGCCGGCCACCACGGCCAGCGCCGCGCTCACGACCGCGACGCCGGCCATCGCCAGGGCCAGCAGCGTCACGAGCCGGCCGTCGTCGCCGGTGATGCCGTCGTCCACGAGCCGCTGCACGAGCAGCGGGTTCACGACCACGAGGCACGCGTCGATGACGGTCAGCAGCAGGAAGACCGCGATCAGGCCGCGGTGGGGGCGCGCGAACGCGAGCACCCGGCGTACGGTCTGGCGGCTCACGCCGCGCGGCACCTCGGACCGGTCCGTGCGCATGGTGCGGAAGATCGCCCCCCGGCCGGCGCCACCCATCATCGACATTCAGTTCTCCTCGCTCGTGCGGTTGCCACCTGTCCGGAGGCTAGGACTTCATGTCCACATGAGGACAAGCCGGCGAGCACCTGGTCAGGCGAGCGACACCAGGTCGAGGTAGCCCTCGTTCCACAGGTCCTCGTCCCCGTCGGGGAGCAGGAGGACGCGGTCGGGCTCGAGGGCACGCACGGCCCCCTCGTCGTGGGTGACGAGGATGATCGCTCCTTCGTAGGAACGGATCGCCGCCAGCACTTCTTCCCGCGAGGCGGGGTCGAGGTTGTTGGTGGGCTCGTCGAGCAGCAGCACGTTGGCGCTGGAGACCACGAGCGCGGCCAGGGCCAGTCGGGTCTTCTCGCCGCCCGAGAGCACCGCCGCGGACTTGTGCGCGTCGTCGCCGGAGAAGAGGAAGGAGCCCAGCACGCTGCGCGCCTCGCTGTCGGTGAGCTGGGGCGCGGCCGACTGCATGTTCTCCAGCACCGTGCGGCCGGTGTCGAGCGTCTCGTGCTCCTGGGCGTAGTAGCCGACCTTGAGGCCGTGGCCGGGCAGCACGCGACCCGTGTCGGCCTCGTCGACGCCGGCGAGGATCCGCAGCATCGTGGTCTTGCCCGCGCCGTTGAGGCCCAGGATCACCACGCGCGAGCCCCGGTCGACGGCCAGGTCCACGTCGGTGAAGACCTCGAGCGAGCCGTAGGACTTCGACAGCTCCTCGGCCGTGATCGGGGTCTTGCCACAGGCGGCCGGGGCGGGGAACTTGATCCGCGCCACCTTGTCGGACGCGCGCTCCCCCTCCAGGCCCGCCATCATCTTCTCGGCGCGCTTGAGCATCGACTGCGCAGCCGTGGCCTTGGAGGCCTTGGCCCGCATCTTGTTGGCCTGGTCGGTGAGGGTCTTGGCCTTGCTCTCGGCGTTGGCCCGCTCGCGCTTGCGACGACGCTCGTCGGTCTCGCGCTGCGCGAGGTAGTTCTTCCAGCCCATGTTGTAGACGTCGATCACGCCGCGGTTGGCGTCGAGGTGCATCACCTTGTTGACGGTCGCCTCGAGCAGCGCGTTGTCGTGGCTGATGACGATCAGCCCGCCCCTGTGGGAGGACAGGAACCCGCGGAGCCACACGATGGAGTCGGCGTCGAGGTGGTTGGTGGGCTCGTCGAGGAGCAGCGTCTCGGCGCCGGAGAACAGGATCCGGGCCAGCTCGACGCGACGGCGCTGGCCGCCCGAGAGGGTCTTGAGGGGCTGGTCGAGCAGCCGCGTCTCGATGCCGAGGCTGCTGGCGATCTGCGCGGCCTCGGACTCCGCGGCGTAGCCGCCGCCGGCGTGCAGCTCGGCGTCGGCGCGGGCCCAGCGCTTCATTCCGCGCTCGTGGACGGCGGGGTCCGGGTCCGCCATCTCGACCTCGGCCTCGCGCAGGCGTCGTACGACGTCGTCGAGACCGCGCGCGGAGAGGATCCGCTCGCGGGCCAGGACCTCCGGGTTGCCGATGCGCGGGTCCTGCGGGAGGTAGCCGACCTCACCGCTGGTCAGCACCGTGCCGGACGCCGGCTGGGCCTCCCCGGCGAGGATCTTGGTGAGGGTCGTCTTGCCGGCGCCGTTGCGCCCGACGAGCCCGACCTTGTCACCGGCGGCGATGCGGAAGTTGACGTTCTCCATGAGGAGGCGAGCGCCCGCGCGGACCTCGAGCTGCTGGGCGGTGATCATCGGTCCCGAGTGTACGGAGGGCGGGCCCACCCCTAGGAATCGGCGGTGTCCCGCGAAGCGCCCCGGGAGCGCTAACCTGCCCCTCGGTCCACCCTGCTCACGTCGAAAGGCGCTCCTCATGCGGTTCAACCCGAAGGCTGACATCAGCGGGGGTCGTGTCGGCGACGCCGGACGCGGCGGCGGCGGTGGCGGTGGGATGCGGATCCCGCTCCCCGGCGGCACGAGGGCCGGTGGCGGCATCGGCGGCCTGCTGGTCATCATCCTGTTCCTCGTCCTGACGCAGTGCGTGGGCGGCGGCGGGGGCATCGACACCGGCACGGACCCCAGCAGCCAGGGTGGCAACCCGGCCGGTCTCGACCAGGACAGCGAGCGGTACGCCAACTGCAAGACCGGCGCCGACGCCAACAAGGACGTCGACTGCGCGCGCAAGGCGGTGCTCTTCTCCCTCGAGCAGTACTGGGGCGCGACCCTCCCCGAGCAGGCCGGGACCGAGCTCGCGCCGGCCCAGACCATCACCTTCAGCGGCGGCGTCAGCACCGGCTGCGGCCAGGCCACCTCGCAGGTCGGCCCGTTCTACTGCCCCGCCGACCAGCAGATCTACCTCGACACCACGTTCTTCTCCGACGTCCTCGAGGGCCAGCTCGGCGGCCAGGGCGGCGACTTCGTCGAGCCCTACGTCCTCGCCCACGAGTACGGCCACCACATCCAGAACCTGATGGGCACCATGGGCCGCGTCCGCACCCAGCAGGGCCCCCAGTCCGACGCGGTGCGGCTCGAGCTCCAGGCCGACTGCTACGCCGGCATGTGGACCCGGGACGCCAGCGACGGCGACGGCATCCTCCAGGGGCTCGACCAGGGCGACATCGAGGAGGCCATCGACTCGGCCAAGACCGTGGGCGACGACCGCATCCAGCAGAAGTCCGGCCAGGGGGTCGACCCGGAGGGCTGGACCCACGGCTCGTCGGAGCAGCGGGCCCGCTGGTTCTCGACCGGCTACGACGAGGGCACCCTCGAGGCCTGCGACACCTTCGCGGCCGGCCAGCTCTGACCCCGCTCGTCAGCCGAGGAGGGCCTCGATCTGCGTGACCTGCCGCTGCATCGCGACGATGTACGGCGCGACCGCCGGGTGGCGGAACTTGCCGGCGAGCGCGCCCTCCCCGTCGGCGACCCGGCTCAGCGCCCAGTCGACCCTCGTGAGCGCGGTGTAGACGGCTGTGACGCGAGCGCCCAGCACGGCCTGCTCCCGGGTCGCGAGGCCCGCCGGCAGGCCGTCCAGGTAGGCGTCGAGGAGCGGGCCGAAGCCCTCCCGCGACGACAGCGACAGGTAGCCGAGGTCGGCGCCGACGGGTCCGTGCCCCAGGTGGGACCAGTCGATCGCGACGGCGTCCGTCCCGTCCCGGGCGGGCACGTTGGCGGCGACCGGGTCCCCGTGCTGGGCCACGGCCGGCAGCTCGTCACAGCGCGCCAGCCAGGACTCGCGCCGGACCCACAGGTGGTCGGCGACGTCGGCGGCCGGCGTCCGGGCCAGGGTGCCCCACCCACCTCGTCGTTCCACCAGCGCGAGCCGGGTGCGCAGCTGGCCGGTGGCGAGCCAGGCGTGGCCCCCGAGGTCCGCGCCGGCGAAGCGCCCGAGGCTGTGGGCGATGAACAACCCGCCGGGCGGCTCGCCCACGACCCGCTGGTGCACGACGCTGACGCCGTCCTCGTCCTCCTCCACGCGTACGACGGGTGCCTCGCGCAGCCCGGGCGTACGGCGTACGACGCCGGACAGCGCCACGTCGGCGGCGCGCCGCCACCAGCTGGTGTCCCGCGGGTCGCTCAGCCCCGGCGGGTCCGGCGGCTCGGGGGCCGCGAGCCGCTTGACCACGACCTCGCGCCCGTCCTCCACCGCGGACCAGACCCCGAACGTCGACGGGCCGGCGCCCGGGAGTCGCTGCCAACCGGGCTCGGGCTGCCACATGCCCCGGAGGCTAGCGGACCTCCACGTCCCGACGCCGGAACGCCGCCTGGCCGGCCACGCTGAGCGCGGCAGCGATGGCGCCCAGGACGAGGAACGGTGCCCATCGGAACGGCTCGGCGGGCACCAGGGCGAGGTGGTGGAAGGGCGAGAGGTCCTGCAGCCACTCCGGCATCTTGAAGAGCGGACCGAAGAGCAGGATGACGACGGCGAAGAGGAGGCCCGCCCACGCCAGGCTCGTCCACCGGGGCACGACGCCGAACAGCAGGCGCGCCAGGCCGCTCAGCACCAGCACCGGCGCCAGCAACGGCAGCGTGGCGACGAAGTAGCGGCCGACCGCCCCGGAGTCCCCGGAGGTCAGGGCGAAGCCGATGCCCAGGCCGAGCCCGCCGGCCCCGAGCACCAGCGCGGAACCCGCCACGGTCAGCAGCACCTGGGCCAGCAGCCACCGCTGCCGCGAGAGCCCGGTCGCCAGGAGCACCTCGACCCGGCCCTCGTCCTCGTCGCGGCGGGGACGGATGGCGCTGGAGACCGCGTACCCGCAGGCCAGCAGTGCCAGCATGAGGATGGCGGTGGCGTAGAACGCGTCGACCAGGGCCCCGCCGGCCTGGGCGAACAGGTCCCGCGACATCTCGCTGTCACCCATCAGGTCCCCCACGTCGTCGCCCAGCGACCCGTAGGAGAGACCGGTGAGGAACAGCCCGGCCGACCAGCCGATCACGGACCCTCGCTGCAGCCGCCAGGCCAGCCCCTCGGGCGTCCCCAGGAGGCCGCCGGCGCGGTCGGGCCCCGGCCGGTCCACCAGGACGCCGGCGCCGAAGTCACGCCGCGCGAAGACCAGGACGGCGCCCACCGTGGTCGCCGCGGCGGCGGCCAGCAGGAGCAGGACGGGCCACCACCGCAGGCCGGAGAACGCGTGCATGCCCTGGTACCACCCGATCGGTGAGAGCCAGGACAGCGTGCCGTCCCCGACGTCGCCGATCGCGCGGAGGACGTAGGCCGCACCCATCACCGCACCGGTCAGTCCGTACGCCGCCCGCGGGCTGCTGCCGAGCTGGGCGGCCAGCAGCGCCGTACCGGTGAAGACGGCGCCCACGGCGGCGAGGCCGACGCCGAGGGCGATCGAGTCGGCGGCGGCCAGCGGGAACGTCACCAGGCTCAGCGCGACCATGGCGCCGACGAGGAGGTTCGCGAGCAGCGCGACGACCAGCGTCGCGGCCGTGGTGGCCTGCCGCCCCACCGCCGCGGCGCGGAGGAGCTCGTCGCGCCCGGTCTCCTCCTCGGCCCGGGTGTGGCGGACCACGAGGAACATCGACATCAGCCCGACGGTGATCGCGCCGAACGCCGTCGCCTGCCAGGTCACCTGGCCGCCGATGGTGTTGAGGGCGCGGGCCGGCCCCGCCATGGCGACGAAGGCGGTGTTGGTCTCCATCATCGCCGCCGCGCGGTCGAACTCCGCCTGGGTCGTGTACAGACCCTTCACGCTGACGGCCTGCGACCAGTAGAGCAGCGTGATCCCGAGGGCCCACCACAGCACCATCCACCGGTCGCGGCGCACGTAGTGCCGCACCAGCAGCCAGGTCCCGGTCATGACGCGTCCACGGGCGCGGCCGTCGGCACCGCGTCGCCGTAGTGGCGGAGGAACAGCTCCTCGAGCGTCGGCGGGGTCGCCGACATGGTCCTGATCCCGGCCGCGTGCAGCACGCCGAGCACCGTGTCGAGCTCCGCCGTGTCGACCTCGAAGGCTGCACGCCGACCCTCGACGACCAGGTCGTGCACGCCGGGCAGGCTGGCCAGCCCCCCGGGCGGCCGCTCCGTCTCGGCACGCACGGTGGTGCGGGTCAGGTGCCGCAGCTCGGACAGGGTGCCCGTCTCCACGCAGCGCCCGGACCGCAGGATGCTCACCCGGTCGCAGAGCTGCTCCACCTCGGCCAGGACGTGGCTGGAGAGCAGCGCCGTCCCGCCCTGCTCGCGGAACTCGTCGACGCACTGCTCGAAGACCTCGCCCATCAGCGGGTCCAGCCCGCTGGTCGGCTCGTCCAGCAGCAGGAGCTCGACGTCGCTGGCCAGCGCCGCGACGAGGGCGACCTTCTGCCGGTTGCCCTTGGAGTAGGTGCGGCCCTTCTTGGTGGGGTCGAGCTCGAAGCGCTCCACGAGCTCCGCCCGCCGTCGCTCGTCCAGCCCGCCGCGCAGCCGGCCCAGCAGGTCGATCACCTCGCCGCCGGTCAGGTTGGGCCACAGCGACACGTCGCCGGGAACGTAGGCAAGGCGCCGGTGCAGGTCGGCGGCCTCGCGCCACGGGTCGCCGCCCAGCAAGCGGACGCTCCCCTCGTCGGCCCGCAGCAGGCCCAGCAGCACCCGGATGGTGGTGGACTTCCCGGACCCGTTGGGACCGAGGTAGCCGTGCACCTCGCCCTCGGCGACCGTCAGGTCGAGGCCGTCGAGGGCGTGCACCGTGCCGAAGTGCTTGACGAGTCCGGCGATCTCTATGGGGGCGCTCACGTCGGCGAGCATATCGAAGGTTCAGCAGTTTCTGAAGAGTGTTATGTTTCGGACATGCAGGACATCGCGGGCACGCAGCGGGATGCGTCCGAGAAGTACGTGGAGAGGATGGGCGCCGCCCTGGCCGGCGCCGGGCTGGCACGGTTGCCGTCCCGGGTGTTCGCCGCCCTCACCGTCGACCCCGACGGCCGCATGACCTCGGCGGAGCTCGTCGAGGCCCTGGGCGTGAGCCCCGCGGCCGTCTCGGGCGCGGTCAACGCGCTCAGCCGGATCGGGTTCCTGCACCGGGAGCGCGAGCGTGGCTCGCGGCGAGACGTCTATGTCGTGGACGACGACGCGTGGCACCGGGCGATGATGCAGCACGACGCCACCTACGCCCCCATGGTCACCGCCCTGGCGGAGGCGCTCGACGGGTTGGATCCCGGGAGTCCCGAGCACCACAGGCTGTGGGTGATGCTGGAGTTCCTGCGCTTCGTCGGGTCCGAGCTCGACGCCATCGGCGAGCGCTGGACCGCGCACCTCGCGCGGCTCCAGTCCGACCGCGCGGCCTCAGGCGTTGGTGACCGACACGGCCAGTGACTGCGCGTCGGCGATCGCCCGGTCGAGCACCACACGGCGGGGGTCCGGCACGGCGAGCCACGGCTCCACGACCTCGGCACCCGAGAGCCGCGGGTCGGCCAGCACCTCCTCTACGGCGCCCCGGTCGCCTCCGGTGACGAGCGGTCCGGGACGCAGGATGCGCGCGGCGTGCTCGGCCGCTGCCTCGTAGGCCTGCCGGGCCTGGTTGTCCCGTCGACGGGCGAAGCGCTGCTGGCTCTGCCCGCCGGCCTTGGTCCGTCCCTGGACGTGCCGCTGTCCGATCTTGTGCTCGACGAGCTGCTCCCCCTGGAGCCTGGCCACCGCGAACCCGCCCTTGCGCACGAGCAGCACGCCCCAGCGGGCGGGCGGCGAGGCGGCGGCGAGCATGCCGCCGACGTCGGGCACACCGTCGTACGACGCCCCGAAGGGAAGGCGGGCGGCGAAGGACGAGCCGTCGGCGGCCGCGCCGCAGAGGGCACCGTCCTGCACGGCGTACGTCGTCGGACCGTGCCGGACGACGAAGTTGTCGACCCATCGCGCGAGGCGGGCGGGTGGGACGAGGACGACGGGCACGGCGCAGACGTTAACCCCTCAGGCGGAGCGCCCCGCGCCGTCGCTGACGCGCGGGAACGGGTCCAGCGAGAAGACCGCCTCGACCGGGACGCCGAAGAACGCCGCGATCCGCAGCGCGAGGTCGAGGCTGGGGCTGTTCTCGCCACGCTCGAGGTAGCCCACGGTCTGGTAGTGGACCCCGAGGGCTGCGGCCAGGTCGCGGCGGGACACGCCCTGCTCGGCACGCAGCAGGGCGATGCGGTTGTGCACGGAGTCGCTCATCAGATCCACCCCATCACGTGCTCCGCCACCTCACTTCACCCACTGGGTGGCGGCCTCGCGCGCCGCGGCCACCTGGGACCCCGACTGCCGGCGTGCCATCCGACGCAGCAGGACCGGTACGACCAGCGCGCTGGCCACGGCCCACGCCCCGAGGACCGCAACCGTCTCCACCGTGCGCCACGACCCGCCGATCTCGATCGCGGCCGCGGACTCGGGCAGGAAGGCCGAGCGCATGCCGAGGCCCAGCCAGTACATGGGGAACAGCTGGGCGACCACCTGCACCCAGCCCCACAGGGCGGTGATCGGGTAGAAGATGCCCGAGATGCCGGCGAGGAGCATGACCGGGAGCATCCCCCACATGCCGACCTTCTGGACGCCGGGCACGAGGGCACCGATCATCATCCCGATCGGCAGCGTCGCGAGCAGGCCGAGCACCAGCACCCAGGCCACGGTGAACCAGCCGCTCGGGTCGGCCATCAGGCCATCGAAGAGCAGGAAGCTCGGCACCAGGACGGCGACGGTCTGCGGGACGATGCTCGAGCTGTGCAGGACCAGCTGGCCGGCGAAGTAGCCGACGAGGCCGTGCGGCACCGCCTTGGCGCGCAGCAGGGTCCCGTCCTCCTTCTCCATCGCGAGGGCGTACGCCGGGCCGATCACGAGTCCGAAGGCGACCAGCCCGCCCAGGATGCTGGGCAGGGCCACCGAGGGCAGCATCAGGTCGGTGCCCTCGACGGGGGTGTCGCGCCGCAGGTAGAGGTAGCCGACGGCGAGGAAGGCGGTGAAGAGGTAGAACCACTGGTCCTGGGAGCTGCGCAGGCTCTGCACGAACTCCGCCCAGCCGCGCGCCAGGCCGAGGCGGACGGCGTGGAGCACCGGACTCCCGGTCGGCGCAGGCTGTCGGCTCGCCATCAGATCACCTCCGTGAAGGCCTGGGCCGCCTCGTCGGACTGCCCCGACTCGTGCCGCTGCACCAGGGCGAGGTAGGCGTCCTCGAGGCTCGCCCGCCGGACCTCGAGGTCCTCCACGGCGGCTCCGTGCTCGTCGAGGAGCCGGTGCACGAAGGCGGTGGCGTCCTGGGTGGCGTGCACGAAGCGCTCACCATCACGCGACCACTTCACCTCGACCTCGATGGCCGCACGCAGGGCGAGCCGCTCGGCCGTGTCGTCGGCGACGATGCGACCTCCCGCCAGGATGAGCACCCGGTCGGCGAGCTTCTCGGCCTCGTCGAGGTCGTGGGTGGTCAGCAGGATCGTGGTGTCCTCGAGGTCGGCGAGGCGGTGCACGAGGTGGTGGAACTCGCGGCGTGCTTGCGGGTCGAAGCCCGCCGTCGGCTCGTCGAGGAAGAGCAGGTCGGGCCGGCCGACGATCCCCATGGCCACGTCCAGGCGGCGCCGCTGGCCGCCGGAGAACGTCGAGATCTTCTGGTCGGCGAGGTCGGTCAGCCCGACCACGTCGAGCAGCTCCTCGGTGGGCGTCGGTCGGGGTCGCTCGGCGGTGCCGTACGGCGCGTAGTAGCCGCCCATCTGGTCGAGCAGGCGTCGCGGCGTCCAGCGAGGGTGGTCACGCCAGGACTGCAGGACGACGCCCGTCCGTGCGCGCCACCCCTCCGTGGCCCTGCTCGGGTCCTCCCCCAGCACCGACACCGATCCGGCCGAGCGCTGCCGGAAGCCCTCGAGGATCTCGATGGTCGTCGTCTTACCGGCACCGTTGGGCCCGAGCAGGCACACCACTTCGCCGGCGCCGACGGTGAAGTCGACCCCGGTGAGGACGTCCGTGGCGCCGTAGCGCATCCGCAGGTCCCGGACCTCGACGACCGGGGCGGAGTGCTCGTTCTCGCGCACTCCGTCAATGTAGTACGTGTGCTACGCCCGTAGCAAGAGTGCTACATGCGCGTGATGCACGAGCGGGCCCGGCAAGCAACCCCTCGTCAGAGGAAGTCGAGCGGGTCGAACTCGTCGATGGGGATCACGCGCACCCGCGGCAGCGGGGCGGTGAAGGCGCCGACGTCGTGCTCGAGGTCGATGATCCGCAGGCCCGGGAGCCCGCGGAAGGCGCCGTTGACGAACTCGTTGAACCCCACCACGCCGACCTGACGGCTGCCGTCGCACAGCCGGGACACCTGGTCGACGAAGTCGCCGTCGTGGCTGACGAGCACCACGTCGGCGTCCCGTCGCTCGACGAGGGCGTCGGCGGTGCGCTGGATGGCGATGTCGACGACCTTGCCCGGGCCGCTGAGCGGGATGGGCCGGAAGCCGATGGCCAGCAGCGCCTGGACGAAGGTGGTCGGCAGCTCGGATCCGGCGGCGAGGAAGAACAGACCGGTGACGTCCTGGTCGAAGGCGCGCTCGGTCCACTCCAGGAGCCGGTCCCAGCGCGGGCGCTCCTCGGGCCGGGGTCGCCGCCCGAGGATGGAGCTGCCGAGGGTGGCGTCGATGTTCTCGCCGTCGACGAGGAGGTACGTCGTGCGCTCGGACACGTCAGTCACCCCGGTAGACGACCCGGAAGTGCTCCCGCACGTCGTCCCCGGAGACCTCGACGGTCGTGGTCTCGATGAGTGCGCGGGGGCGCCCCTCGCCGTCGCACAGGATCGACAGGACGCCCTCCTCGGGCAGCATGCCGTCGTAGTCGCCGAGCGGGGCGCTGGTCGCGCCCCCCTCGTCGGTCAGCGCGGTCGCGACGAAGTCGTCGGCCTCGGCCGGGGTGTCGCCGTAGGACCACGCCGGCGGCGGGACCGACTCGAGCGGCGTCGGCCCGAAGTAGGACGGGGCCGCGTTGAGCTTGGCGTGCATCCGCGCCACGTCCCAGAAGGCACGGACCTCCGGGTGGTCGGGCTCGGTCACGGTCACGTCGGCGTCGGTCATGACCGGAGCCTAGCCGTCGCCCCGGCCCGCGAGCTCAGACGTTGAAGCCGAGGGCCCGCAGCTGCTCGCGGCCGTCGTCGGTGATCTTGTCGGGACCCCACGGCGGCATCCAGACCCAGTTGATGGCCACGTCGTTGACCAGGCCCTCGAGGGCGGAGTTGGTCTGGTCCTGGATGACGTCGGTCAGCGGGCAGGCCGCGGAGGTCAGGGTCATGTCGATGACGGCGTTGCTGCCCTCGTCGAGGTGCACGCCGTAGACGAGGCCGAGGTCGACCACGTTGATGCCGAGCTCGGGGTCGACGACGTCCTTCATCGCCTCGGTCACGTCGTCGACGCTGACGGTGCTCGTGCCGCCGGCTGCAGGCACGTCGGGCAGGTCGCCGTGGTCCACGGGGGTGGGGGCGCTGTTCTCGGTCATGCCTTCTCCTTCTCGATGGTCTGTGTGGTCGCGTCCTTCCACGCCATCCAGGACAGGAGGGCGCACTTGACGCGGGCGGGGAACTTGGCGACGCCGGCGAACGCGATGCCGTCCTCGAGGACGTCCTCGTCCGGCTCCACCTGCCCCTTGCCCTGCATCAGCTCCAGGAACGCCTGGTGGATCGTCATGGCCTCGTCGACGTCCTTGCCGATGAGGAGGTCGGTCATCACCGACGTCGACGCCTGGGAGATCGAGCAGCCCACGGCGTCGTACGACACGTCCCGCACCACGCCGTCGTCGAGGTGGACCCGCAGCGTCACCTCGTCACCGCACGTGGGGTTGACGTGGTGCACCTCGGCCTCGAACGGGTCCCGCAGGCCCGCGTGGTGGGGGTGCTTGTAGTGGTCCAGGATGATCTCCTGGTAGAGGGCGTCGAGGTCCATCAGCTCCCCAGCTTGAAGTAGGAACGCGTGTGGTGCAGGCCCTCGACGAGTGCGTCGATCTCGGCCGGGGTCGTGTAGAGGTAGGACGACATCCGGGTCGAGCTCTGCACCCCGAAGCGGGCGTGGGCGGGCTTGGCGCAGTGGTGGCCGGCGCGGACGGCGATGCCACGCGAGTCGAGCACCTGTGCCACGTCGTGGGGGTGCACGCCGGCGAGCTCGAACGAGATCGCGCCACCGCGCGAGGCGGCGTCGAGCGGACCCATGACGGTCAGGCCGGGCACGGACTGCAGGCCCTCGAGCGCGTAGCCGGTGATGGCCTGCTCGTGGGCGTGCACCGCCTCCATGCCCACGTGGTCCAGGTAGTCGACCGCGGCGCCGAGGCCGACGGCCTCGACGATCGGCGGCGTACCGGCCTCGAACTTGTGCGGGATGCCGGCGTACGTCGAGCGCTCCATGCGCACGGTCTCGATCATCTCTCCCCCGCCGAGGAACGGCGGCAGCTGCTCGAGCACCTCGCGCCGGCCCCACAGGACGCCGATGCCGGTCGGGCCGACGACCTTGTGGCCGGTGAAGACCAGCACGTCGGCGCCGCTGGCCACGACGTCGACCGGCAGCTGCGGGACGGCCTGCGAGGCGTCCACGACGACGATCGCGCCCACGGCGTGCGCCCGGTCGGCGATCTCGCGGACGGGGTTGATCGTGCCCAGCATGTTGGACACCCAGGTCAGCGAGACCACCTTGGTGCGCTCGGTGATCAGCTCGTCGATGTCGGACAGGTCGAGCCGCCCGTCGTCGGTCAGGCCGAACCACCGCAGCGTCGCCCCGGTCCGCTCGGTGAGGAGCTGCCAGGGCACGATGTTGGAGTGGTGCTCCATCTCGGTGATGACGACCTCGTCGCCCTCACCGACCTGGAGGTCACCGCGCCACGCGAGGGTGTTGGCGACCAGGTTGAGCGCCTCCGAGGCGTTCTTGGTGAAGATCACCTCGTCGCGGCTGGGCGCCTTGATGAACGCCGCCACCCGGTCCCGGGCCGCCTCGAAAGCCTCCGAGGACTCCGCGCCGAGCT
Source organism: Nocardioides sediminis (assembly GCF_003047295.1). Lineage (GTDB taxonomy): Bacteria > Actinomycetota > Actinomycetes > Propionibacteriales > Nocardioidaceae > Nocardioides > Nocardioides sediminis. The sequence goes on along the minus strand of NZ_PZYZ01000007.1, from coordinate 202,876 downwards.
GGTGCATGGCGCGGGCGACGTTGGCGTTGTGGTGCTCGAGGTGGTCGACCATCGTGTCGATGACGACCTGCGGCTTCTGCGAGGTGTTGGCGCTGTCGAGGTAGACCAGCGGGTGCCCACCCGCGAGCACGCGCTCGAGGATCGGGAAGTCCTTGCGGATGACCTCCAGCTCCGGCAGCAGTCCGGGGATGCTCATCGCTGGTCTCCTCTCGTCGTACGTCGTGGGGTGCGGGCGGCCGGTCAGACCGTGGCGGTCTTGGTGTACTTGTCGTAGCCCTCGGCCTCGAGCTGGTCGGCCAGCTCGGGACCGCCCTGCTCGGCGATCCGGCCGTCGACGAAGACGTGCACGTGGTCGGGGGTGATGTAGCGCAGGATGCGGGTGTAGTGGGTGATCAGCAGGACACCCTTGCCCTCCTGCGAGCGGAAGCGGTTGACGCCCTCGCTCACGATGCGCAGCGCGTCGATGTCGAGGCCGGAGTCGGTCTCGTCGAGGATGGCGACCTTGGGGTCGAGCAGCTCGAGCTGGGCGATCTCGTGGCGCTTCTTCTCGCCGCCGGAGAAGCCCTCGTTGACCGAGCGGCCCGAGAACGACGCGTCGAGGTCGAGGTTCTCCAGGGCCGTGTTGACGTCCTTGACCCACGTGCGCAGCTTGGGCGCCTCGCCGTCGATGGCGGTCTTGGCGGTGCGCAGGAAGTTGGCCACGGAGACGCCGGGCACCTCCACGGGGTACTGCATGGCCAGGAACAGGCCGGCGCGGGCCCGCTCGTCCACCGACATCGCGAGGACGTCCTCGCCGTCGAGGGTCACGGTGCCGCCGGTGATCGTGTACTTGGGGTGACCGGCGATGGAGTAGGCCAACGTGGACTTGCCCGACCCGTTGGGGCCCATGATCGCGTGGGTCTCGCCGTCGTTGATGGTCAGCGTGACGCCCTTGAGGATCTGCTTGGGGCCGTCCTCGGTCTCCACGGAGACCTGGAGGTCGTTGATCTCGAGCTTGCTCATGCGGGGGTAACTCCGTTCAGGGTGGTGTCGGTGTCGACCCAGACAGTGGCGCTGCCCTCGTCGTCACGGATCTGTACAGGGAAGGTTGCTACGGGTTCGGTGGCCGGGAGGCCGGTGGGCTTGCCGGTGCGGAGGTCGAAGCGGGAGCCGTGCAGCCAGCACTCGACCGTGCAGTCGGCGACGTCGCCCTCGCTGAGCGCCACCGCGGCGTGCGAGCAGAGGTCCTGGATCGCGAAGACCTCCTCGCCGTCACGCGCGACGGCGACGTCGAGGTCGCCGATCGTGACGGCCAGGGCCTGGTCGGCCGGGACCTCGTCGAGGGCGCAGGCGCGGACGAACCCCATCAGCGCTGTCCTGAGCTCGTCGAAGGGGTGTCCTTGAGGACGTTCTTGGCCAGCTCGGCCTCGACCGTCGTCATCAGCCGGTCCTCGATCGAGGGCACGCCGATCTTGCGGATCAGGTCGTTGAAGAAGCCGTGCACGACCAGGCGGCGCGCCTCCTTGTCGTCGATGCCTCGCGCCCGGAGGTAGAACAGCTGCTCGTCGTCGAAGCGGGCCGTGGCACTGGCGTGGCCGGCACCCTCGATCTCGCCCGTCTCGATCTCCAGGTTGGGGACCGAGTCGGCCTGGCAGCCGTCGCTGAGCACGAGGTTGCGGTTCTCCTCGTAGGTCTCGATGCCCTCGGCGACCTTGCGGATGAGCACGTTGCCGATCCACACCGTGTGGGCGCCCTGGCCCTGCAGCGCACCCTTGTAGACGGCGTGGCTCTTGGTGCGGGGGGCCGTGTGGTCGGCGAAGAGCCGGTGCTCGATGTGCTGGCCCGCGTCGGCGAAGTAGAGGCCGAGCAGCTCCGCCGAGCCGCCGGGACCGGCGTACGACACGTTGGCGTCCATCCGCACGACGTCGCCGCCGAAGCTGACCGCGACGTGCTTGTAGGTCGCGTCGCGACCGACGGTCGTCTCGTGGTGCGTGAGGTGCACGGCGTCGTCGGCCCAGTCCTGGAGCGAGATCACCGAGACCTGCGCACCGTCGCCCACGACGACCTCGACGACCTGGGCCATCGACGCGTGTCCGGTGTGGTTGAGGACCACGGTCGCCCGGGAGTGGTTGCCGAAGCGGAGCACGACGTGGCCCGCCTCGGTCACCTCGACGTCCTCACCCGTGAGCTCCACGACGATCGGCTCGGTGACGTCGGCCTCGGCCGGCACGTCCACGAGCAGGGTCGCGGGCACCTCGGCCAGGACGCGGGCGGCGAACCGGGTGTTGGGCACGAGGCCGCTCACGCCGCGCAGCGAGCGTGCCTCGTCGCCGTCCACACCCTCGATGCGCACGCCGGCAGGCGTGTTCCAGGTGCAGGCGGTCGCGCTGGGGGCGAACTCGGCGTCGGCGTGGAGGCCGCGCAGCCGCTTGAGGGGCGTGAAGCGCCAGATCTCCTCGCGGCCGGTGGGCACCGCGTGGTCGGCGACGTCGAAGGAGCCCTCCGGGTGGAGGTGGCTCTCGACCTTGTCCACCTCGAGGGCGGATCGAACGGAATCCGTGACAGTCACTACGTCTCTTTCTGGTGCGAAGCGGGCGGGGCTGCTGATCCGGGGAGGATCAGCCGACCGCGCCCTCCATCTGCAGCTCGATCAGGCGGTTGAGCTCGAGGGCGTACTCCATCGGCAGCTCCTTGGCGATCGGCTCCACGAAGCCGCGGACGATCATCGCCATCGCCTCGTCCTCCTCCATGCCGCGCGACATGAGGTAGAAGAGCTGGTCGTCGGAGACCTTGGAGACGCTCGCCTCGTGGCCCATGGACACGTCGTCCTCACGGATGTCGACGTAGGGGTAGGTGTCGCTGCGGCTGACCTGGTCGACCAGGAGCGCGTCGCACAGCACGTTGGACTTCGAGCCGTGCGCCCCCTCGTTGACCTGGATGAGGCCGCGGTACGACGTGCGGCCGCCGCCGCGGGCCACCGACTTGCTCAGGATCGAGCTCGACGTGTGGGGGGCTGCGTGCACCATCTTGGCGCCGGCGTCCTGGTGCTGGCCCTCGCCGGCGAAGGCGATGGACAGCGTCTCGCCCTTGGCGTGCTCGCCCATGAGGTAGATGGCGGGGTACTTCATCGTCACCTTGGAGCCGATGTTGCCGTCGACCCACTCCATGGTGGCGCCGGCCTCGCAGGTCGCGCGCTTGGTGACGAGGTTGTAGACGTTGTTGGACCAGTTCTGGATGGTCGTGTAGCGGCAGCGGCCGCCCTTCTTGACGATGATCTCCACGACCGCGGAGTGCAGCGAGTCGCTGGAGTAGATCGGCGCGGTGCAACCCTCGACGTAGTGCACGTAGGCGTCCTCGTCGACGATGATCAGCGTCCGCTCGAACTGGCCCATGTTCTCGGTGTTGATCCGGAAGTAGGCCTGCAGCGGGATGTCCACGTGGACGCCCTTGGGCACGTAGATGAACGAGCCGCCCGACCACACCGAGGTGTTGAGCGCGGCGAACTTGTTGTCGCCGACGGGGATCACCGTGCCGAAGTACTCCTGGAAGAGCTCCGGGTGCTCCTTGAGCGCGGTGTCGGTGTCGAGGAACAGGACGCCCTGCTCCTCGAGGTCCTCACGGATCGAGTGGTAGACGACCTCGGACTCGTACTGCGCGGCGACGCCCGCGACGAGGCGCTGCTTCTCCGCCTCGGGGATGCCGAGCTTGTCGTAGGTGTTCTTGATGTCCTCGGGGAGGTCCTCCCACGAGGTCGCCTGCTTCTCGCTCGAGCGCACGAAGTACTTGATGTTGTCGAAGTCGATGCCGCTGAGGTCGGAGCCCCACGTGGGCATCGGCTTGCGGTGGAAGAGCTTGAGCCCCTTCAGGCGCAGGTCGAGCATCCACTGCGGCTCGTTCTTCTTGGCGGAGATGTCGCGGACGACGTCCTCGTTGAGGCCACGGGTGGCGGAGGCGCCGGCCACGTCGGAGTCGGCCCAGCCGAACTCGTAGCGGCCGATGCCCTGGAGCTCGGGGTTGAGCTCTTCGATGGAGGTCATGCCTTCTCCTTGGTCGTCGGGGGGGTGCTCTGGATCTGCGTCTGGGTGCTGCTGGCCGTGCTGGGGATGCAGGTCGTGCAGACGCCGTCGCCGTGGGCGATCGTCGCCAACCGCTGGACGTGCGTGCCGAGCACCCGGCCGATGGCCTCGGTCTCGGCCTCGCACAGCTGCGGGAACTCGTGGGCCACGTGCGCGACCGGGCAGTGCTGCTGGCACAGCTGGTCGCCGATGGGTAGGTCGCGCACGGTGGCGGCGTAGCCACCGGCGGTGAAGACCCGGGCCAGCGCCTCGGCCGGCGTGAGCGTCGGGTCCTCGGCCGTCACCGCGGCGTAGTCGCGCTCGACGAACCCCACGCGGCGGCGGGCGAACTCCACGACCGCGTCCTCGCCCTGGGTCTCGGCCAGGAACCGCAGCGCGGCGACGGCGAGGTCGTCGTACTGCTGGTCGAACGCGTCGCGGCCGGCGTCGGTGAGGGCGAAGACCCGGGCGGGTCGTCCGCGGCCGCGGCTGCCGTAGACCTTCTGCTCGCGTCCCTCGACCGTGCCGCTCTCGGTCAGGTGCTCGAGGTGGCGCCGCACGGCGGCCGGGGTGAGGCCGAGCCGCTCGGCGAGAGCCGCGGCCGTCGAGGGTCCGTTCTCGAGGATCGACCGAGCCACCCGCTCACGGGTGGGGGCGTCCCTGTCGGGCGCCGTAGAAGTCGTCCTCACGAATTGCACAACGCAAGTGTGACGTTAATGCTTCCGCGCCTTCAAGCAAGGGTCGCCTAACCCGGTCCGCGATTCGGACCTCTTTACAGCACTGTGGCATCGTCTTCGACACCGGGGGTACGAACGACGAACGAGCCTGCATCCCCCCGAGAGGTCATCGATGGGTCTTCGCGCCACCCTGCACCGCGCCGTCCACTCCCGCACCGTCCTCGTGCTCGGGGTCCTCGTGACCCTGGCCGTCCCGGTGTTCACCCTCCCCTCGCTCCCCCAGGTGGCGATGTGGCCGGTCGTCCTCGGCCTCGTGCCGTGGATCGTCGGGAAGTACGTCCTGTGCCCGCTGCGCTGGCGCGCGCTCACCGAGGGCGACCTCGGCCGGTGGTGGCACATGCGGGCCTACGCGGAGTCCGAGCTGCTCGGCCTCCTCACCCCGGGCCACGTCGGCGCCGACCTGTGGCGGCTGCGACGGCTCACCCGCACTGGCCTCGACCGCAGCGCGGCCCTCGTCAGCGTCGGCATGGACCGCGTCGTGGGCGCCATCGGGCTCGCCGTGTTCGTCGGCTTTGCCGGGGCCGCACTGCCGGTCCACCTGCTCCTCCCCGCGCTGGGCATCCTCGTCATCGGCGGGGCGGCGCTGCTCGTGGTCCGCAAGGTCCGGCCCCAGTGGCTGCCCGAGCGACCGCACCTCCCGGCACCCCGCCAGCTGGCCCTCGGGCTGCTCCTGTCGGCCGGCTACCAGCTGTCCATCGCGGCCCTGCTCCTCGGCACGATCGCCGCGACCGGCCACGGGCTCCACCCCCTCTCGGTCCTGGGCGCGTTCGGTGCGAGCCAGCTGGCCGGGGCCGTCCCCGGGCCCAACGGCGCCAGCCCGCGCGACGCCGCCCTGGTCGTCGCCCTCGCCGCGCTCGGCATCCCGCTGGTCGCGGCGGTCGCCGCGGTCGCCCTCAAGGCGGCCATCGCCTGGCTCCCGGCCCTCACCCTGGGTGGCGCCAGCCTGTTCATGACGCGTCGCAGCCACAAGGCCGGGCTAGTCCCTGCCTGAGCGCAATTGGTCCGGACTGGGTATTCCGGTCCGGCCGCCGGACCCGCAGGCTGGGAGGGACCGCAGATCCATCCGGGTGGCGGTCCGTCCCAACACGAGCCGGGGGGCGTCGTGGTCCAGCTGCAGGTCTCCGAGCCGGTGCGGACGCGCGCGCTCTGGGCGCTGCAACAGGTGGCGGTGGTGGCGGCCGGGATCGTCATCTACTTCGGCGTACGGGGGCAGACGGCCGCCTCCCCCGACGTGGCGCTGGACAACGCCCACGAGGTGATCGACCTCGAGCAGCGGCTAGGGATCCACATCGAGGGCTGGCTGCAGACCCCCGTCAACGGCTCGGCCACCCTCGAGGCGGCCGCCAACTGGGTCTACGTGTGGGGTCACTGGCCGGTCATCATCGCCACGTTCATCTGGCTCCTGGCCAGGCACCGCACCATCTTCGTGCGGCTCCGCAACGCGATGATGATCTCCGGTGCCATCGGGATGGTGATCTTCGCGCTCTACCCCGTGATGCCGCCGAGGCTCGCCGGGCTCGGCCTGGTGGACACCGTCACCCGCAGCAGCGAGGCCTACCGGGTGCTCCAGCCGCCGATGTTCACCAACCAGTACGCCGCCATGCCGAGCCTCCACTCGGGCTGGGACCTGCTGGTCGGCATGGCGATCGTCGCGGCGGCGTCGTCCGTGTGGTTGCGGGCGGTCGGCTTCGTGCTGCCGATGCTGATGGCGCTCGCGGTCGTCTTCACCGCCAACCACTACATCCTCGACGTGGTCGCCGGCGTGTCGCTCGTGCTGGTCGCCCACGTGCTCGCCCTCGCGCTGGAGCGTCGAAGACACAGCACGCCGCAGGAGACCTGACGGTGCCGGTCCTCGCCATCGCGCACCGCGCCGGAAACTCGCTCGCCGGTCTGCACGCCGCCAACGAGCTCGGGGTCGACGTCATCGAGTGCGACGTCCACCAGCACCGCGGCAACCTCGAGGTGAGGCACCTCAAGACGGCCGGGCCGCTGCCCTTCCTCTGGGACCGCTGGGAGCTGGCGTCCGCAGCCGCACCACGGCTGGGGCTGGCCGAGGTGCTCGAGGCCAACCGGCACGGCACGGCGTTCATGCTGGACCTCAAGGGACGCCGGCCCTCGGCCGCGCGATCGGTGGTGCGGCTGCTCCGGGAGGGCGATCGCGGCGCGCCCATCCTGGTCTGCGGCAGGCACTGGCCCTCCGTCGAGGCCGTGGCCCGGCTCCCGCACGTCCTCCCGGTGCTCTCCGCCCGGCGTCGTGACGAGCTCGTCAGGCTCGAGCGCCGGCTCGCGATGGGGCCGGGGGTCCACGGAGTCTCCGTGCACCGCAACCTGCTCGGACGCGCGGTCGTCGCACGGCTGGCGCAGCGCACGGAGGTCGTGATGACCTGGCCGGTGAACGACCTCGCCTCCCTCGACGCCCTGCTCGACGTCGGCGTCACCGGCATCATCAGCGACGAGTCCGAGGTCCTGGCGGAGCTCCTGCGCCGGCGCTCCGCCGCGAGCTGAGCCGGCTGCTCGCACTCGCCCGGGTGGGTGCGAGCGGTCTCAGGCGGCGGTCCGGCGTCGGAAGGTCCGGATGGCCAGCGGCGCCACCACCGCCGTGATCAGGACGATCCACCCGATGGTGAACGGGATCGGGTGGTGCATCGGGAAGGCCGCGCCCGGGGCCAGTGGCTGGTCGTTGCCCCACAGCACCCGGACCGCCTGGGTCAGGGAAGAGATGGGGTTCCACTCCGCGACGAACCGCAGCCAGGTCGGCATCTGGTCGGTGGGGGCGAAGGTGTTGGCCAGGAACGTGATGGGGAACATCGTCGCGAACATGACGCCGTTGACCGCCTCCACCGAGCGCATCGCCGACCCGACCCAGATGCCCACCCAGATCATCGCGAAGCCCCAGCCGAGCAGCAGCAGGTATCCGAGCGCTGCCTCGGGGACGCTGGTGTGGATGCGCCAGCCGATGAGCAGGCCGGTGAACGACATCACGACCAGCCCGATCGAGGAGTGGGCGAGGCTGGAGATGCTGCGCCCGACGAGCACCGCCGAGGGGTTGATGGGCAGTGAGCGCATCCGGTCGACGATGCCCTTCTCGAGGTCGGCGGTCAGGCCCACCGCGACGATGAAGGAGGCGAAGGCCACCGTCTGGGCCATGATCCCGGCCAGCAGGAAGGCCCGGTAGCCGGCCGCGGTGTCGACGGCGATGGACGACCCGAAGACGAAGGCGAAGAGCAGCACGAACATGACCGGCTGGATGGTCACGTCCAGGAGCATCTCGGGCATCCGGCGGATGTGCAGGAAGTTGCGGCGCGCGATCGACCAGGACTGGCCGAGCAGGCCGGTGGGACGGATCTCGGGGCGCTCGAGGGTCGTCATCGGACGGTCTCCCTGGTGTCGGTGCTGGTGTCGGTGCTGGTCTCGTCGGTCTCGCTGGGGTCGTCCGGTCCGGCCTCGCGGTCCTCGGCCCGGTGTCCGGTGAGGTGGAGGAAGACGTCGTCGAGGCTGGGGCGCTTGAGCCCGATGTCGTCGAGGACGATCCCGCTGTCGTCGAAGACGCCGGCGACCCTCGTCATGTGCCCGAGGCCCTCGGCCGGTGCGGTGAGCTGGCGGGCGCCGGCGTCGACGTGCACCTCGCGGACGTAGGGGCGCATCAAGGCCTCGGCCGGCCCGAGGTCCTCGGCCCGCGAGACGGTCACGACCAGTGCGGCGGCGCCGGACTGGTCCTTGAGCTCGAGGGGCGTGCCCTCGGCGATCACCGTGCCGCGGTCGATCACCACGATGTTGTCGGCGAGCTGGTCGGCCTCCTCGAGGTACTGCGTCGTCAGCAGCAGCGTCGTACCGTCCGCCACGAGCTCGCGCAGCACGTCCCACAGCTCGACGCGCGACCTGGGGTCCAGCCCCGTCGTGGGCTCGTCGAGGAAGAGCACCGGCGGGGTCGCGATCAGGCTGACCGCGAGGTCCAGCCTGCGCCGCATGCCGCCCGAGTAGGTCTTGGCGATCCGGTCCCCGGCATCGGTGAGGGAGAACCGCTCGAGCAGGTCGTCGCTGGCCCGCCTGATGTAGCCGCGGTCGAGTCCGTAGAGCTGGCCGACCAGGCGGAGGTTCTCCCGACCGGTCAGGAGCTCGTCGACCGTGGCGGCCTGACCGGTGAGGCCCATGCTGCGGCGGACCGCGGCGGGGTCGGCGAGCACGTCGTGCCCGGCCACCCGGGCGGTGCCTCCCGAGGGCTGCGTCAGGGTCGTCATCATCCGCACGGTCGTGGTCTTGCCGGCCCCGTTGGGTCCGAGCAGGCCGAGCACCGTGCCCTGCGGGACCACGAAGGAGACGTCGTCCACGGCCACCGTGTCCCCGAAGTGCTTGACCAGGTGGTCGGCCTCGATCGCATGGGTCGTCATGACAGCCACGCTAGTCGCGACCGGGGACAGGGCGCGTCCGCTTTTCCTCGGGGCCACTCCTAGAATTGCCACGTGCCAGCCGAACTCCCCCACGACGGCCCAGCCGTCGAGATCGACCGGCTGGTGATGAGGTACGGCGAGAAGGTGGCCGTCGACGGTCTCTCGATGCGCGTCGAGCGCGGCAGCGTCACCGCAGTGCTGGGGCCCAACGGGGCCGGCAAGACCACGACGCTGGAGACCTGCGAGGGCTACCGACGCCCCCGGTCCGGCTCCGTCCGCGTGCTCGGGCTCGACCCCCACGCCGACCGGAGGGCGCTGCTCCCCCGGATCGGGGTGATGCTCCAGGCCGGTGGCGCCTGGTCGGGCGTGCGCGCGATGGAGATGCTCGACCACGTGGCCGCCCTGCACGCGCACCCCCTCGACACCGCCATGCTCAGCGACCGCCTGGGGCTCGCCGACTGCGGCCGGACGCCGTACCGACGTCTCTCCGGCGGCCAGCAGCAGCGCCTCGGCCTGGCCATGGCCCTGGTCGGGCGTCCCGAGCTCGTGTTCGTGGACGAGCCCACCGCCGGCATGGACCCGCAGGCTCGGCGGGCGACCTGGGAGCTGCTGGACGAGCTGCGCCGCGACGGCGTGACCGTGGTGCTGACGACGCACCACATGGACGAGGCCGAGCACCTCGCCGACACCATCCACATCATCGACCGGGGCCGGCTGATCGCGTCGGGCTCTCCCACCGAGCTCACCAGCGGCGGCCGGTCGGCGACCATCCGGCTCGTCGTCACCCGCCCCTTCCCCGACGGTGCCCCCGAGTCGCTGCGCCGGGCGCTCGGTCCCCACACCGAGGTCACCCAGCTCGACGCCGTCAGCATGCTCATCACCGGGCCGGCCGACGGCAGCACGCTGGCCACGGTGTCGGCCTGGTGCGAGCGCCACGACGTGCTGCCCGAGTCCCTGGCCCTCGGCCGCCGCACCCTCGAGGACGTGTTCCTCGAGCTCACCGGTCACGAGCTGGTCGGATGAACGACCGCACGAGCACCTTCACCCCCCGCCCCGGGGCCGCGCCCCTGTCGCGGCAGGTCGCCGCCCAGGCGCGCATGGAGACGCGGCTCATGCTGCGCAACGGCGAGCAGCTCCTGCTCGCCATCGTGATCCCGGTCATCGTGCTCGTCGGCGGGGTCGCCGGGGCGGACCGCCTGGGCCTCGACCTCGACGGGCACCGCGCGGTCGACGTCCTGACCCCGGGCGTGCTCGCCCTGGCCGTCATGTCGACGGCGTTCACCTCCACCGCCATCGCCACCGGCTTCGAACGGCGCTACGGCGTGATCAAGCGTCTCGGCGCCTCCCCGCTCCCCCGGCACGGCCTGCTGCTGGGCAAGGTGCTGGCGCTGCTCAACGTGGTCGCGCTCCAGCTGGTCGTGCTGGTGGCCGTGGGCCTCGCCCTCGGGTGGCGCCCGACCCTCGAGCACCCCGCGACGACCGTGGGCGCCACGCTGCTGGCCGTGGCGGCGGGCACGTGGGCCTTCGCGTCGCTGGGCCTCTTCGTGGCGGGCGTCCTGCGCGCCGAGGCGACCCTGGCGCTGGCCAACCTCGTCTACCTGCTGCTGATGGCCGCCGGCGGCGTCGTGCTGCCCACGTCGTCGTACGGCGCCGCGTCGACCGTGATCCAGTGGCTGCCCTCGGCAGCCCTCGGCGACGCGATGCGCGCCGCGCTCGTCGACGCCCACCTCGACCTGACCGCCCTCCTCGTCCTCCTCGCCTGGGGTGCCGTCGGCACCCTGCTGACCGCGCGCACCTTCACCTGGGAATGACATGACCGGCCTGCACCGTCCCGCCGACCACTCGGCTGACCGCTCCACCGACCTGCGCCCGCGCGAGGCGCTGCGGCTGGCGTGGCCGCTGGCCCTGGCCAACCTCGTCGCCAACATCGGCATCGTCATCACCGGCGGCGCGGTACGGCTCACCGGGTCCGGCCTGGGTTGCCCGACGTGGCCGCGCTGCACCGAGGACTCCTACGTCGCCCACGGCGAGCTCGGCATCCACGGCGCCATCGAGTTCGGCAACCGGATGCTCACCTTCGTCCTGGTCGCGCTGGCCGTGGCCCTGTGGGTCGTGATGCTGGTCGGCCTGGTCCGCACCTGGCACGGTGAGCGCGCGTGGCGGCCGTTCTGGCTGGCCACGACGATCGCGCTCGGCATCCCGGCCCAGGCCGTCATCGGCGGCGTCACGGTGCACACCGACCTCAACCCGTGGATCGTGTCGCTGCACCTGCTGGTGTCGATGGCGATCATCGGGGTGTGCGTGGTGCTGCTCGACGAGCTCCGCGGGCCGCGGCGGGACGCCTCGACCCGGCTCGTGCCGCTGGTCTGGGCGGTCTTCGCGGTCACCTGGGTCGTGCTCTACCTCGGCACCGTGGTGACCGGCAGCGGTCCCCACTCCGGCGACCTGGACTCCCGTCGTACCGGCCTGGACCCCCAGCTCATGTCGCACGTCCACGCGGCGGCGGTCTACCTCCTCCTGGCGCTCACCCTCGGGCTGGCGGTCGCCGCCCGGCGAGTGGGCACGCCGACGCTGGCCTCCGCCACCGTCCTGCTCCTCGTGCTGGAGGTCGCCCAGGGCGTGGTCGGCTTCGTGCAGTACTTCACCGACCTGCCCGAGCTGCTCGTCGGCATCCACATGCTCGGCGCGGCCGTGATCTCGGCCAGCGCCACCTGGGTCGTCCTCGCCGCCCGCGCTCGCGCCTGATCGCGTGCCCGCGCTCGGCCTCGTACGTGGTCGAGAACGTGGCTCAGCCACCGCTCCCGCGCGGGACCGGGGGCGGCCGTCAGCCGATGAGCGGGTCGAGCGCGACCGCGACGAACAGCAGGCTGAGGTAGAGGTTGGAGTGGTGGAACAGCCGCATCGGGGCGATCTCGGAGAGCTGGTCCGAGGCCTTGGCACGGCGCCACATGCGGTGCGCCTCCACGAGGAAGACCGCACCCAGGACGGCCGCCGCCACCGGGTAGAACCAGCTCGTGCCGGCCACCGGCCACAGCAGCAACGAGGTCGCCACCATCACCCAGCTGTAGATGACCACCTGCCGTCCGACCTCGGCGGCCGGCGCGACGACGGGGAGCATCGGCACGTCCACGCCGGCGTAGTCCTCGCGGTAGCGCAGGGCCAGCGCCCAGGTGTGCGGCGGGGTCCAGAAGAAGACGACGAGGAAGAGCACCACCGGCGTCCAGGCCAGCTCACCGGTGACCGCGGTCCAGCCGATCAGCGCGGGGAAGCACCCGGCCAGCCCGCCCCACACGATGTTCTGGGTGGTGCGGCGCTTGAGGACCATCGTGTAGACGAGCACGTAGAACGCGTTGGCCAGCAGCGAGAGCCCGGCAGAGAGCCAGTTGACCCAGAGCGCGAGCACGACCGTGGACAGGATCGCCAGCACCGTCGCGAAGACCAGCGCGGAGACCGGCGAGACGATGTGCCGCGGCAGGGCCCGCCGGCGCGTCCGTCGCATCTGCTCGTCGATGTCGCGGTCGTAGACGCAGTTGTAGGCCGACGCGGAGCCGGCCGAAAGGGCGCCGCCGACGACGGTGGCGGCCACGAGGCCCAGCGGCGGGATGCCGCGGGCGGCGAAGAACATCACCGGGACGGTGGTGAGCAGCAGCAGCTCGATGACGCGCGGCTTGGTGAGACCGACGTACGCCGCCACGACGTCCCGCGCGGACGCCCGGGTGTGGCCCGGGTCACTGTCCCCGTGAGGTGTCGACGGCACGGCAGCGGAGGCCGATCGGCCGGCGTGGGACACGGTATGGAACCTCGAGGAAGGGGAACTGATGCGGGGTCGAGTCTAGCCCGCGTCATGAGTAGGCTCGGCGGCGCCCGCCCATGATCGTCCGAGAGGATCCCTGTGCCTTCCACTGTGCCCGCGCTCGACTGGAACGAACTCGACTCGAAGGCCGTCGACACCGCGCGCGTGCTGGCGATGGACTCCGTCCAGAAGGTCGGCAACGGCCACCCGGGGACGGCGATGAGCCTGGCGCCGGCGGCGTACCTGCTCTTCCAGAAGGTCATGCGCCACAACCCGGCCGACCCGAGCTGGGCGGGTCGTGACCGGTTCGTGCTCTCGGCCGGCCACAGCTCGATCACGCTCTACACGCAGCTCTTCCTCGGCGGCTTCGGCCTCGAGCTCGACGACCTCAAGGCCCTGCGCACCTGGGGCAGCAAGACCCCCGGCCACCCGGAGCACGGCCACACCGCGGGTGTCGAGACGACCACCGGTCCGCTGGGCCAGGGCGTCGGCAACGCCGTCGGCATGGCCATGGCGGCCCGTCGCGAGCGCGGGATGCTCGACCCCGGTGCCGCCGAGGGCGCCTCGCCCTTCGACCACCACGTCTACGCCATCTGCAGCGACGGCGACCTGCAGGAGGGCGTGAGCGCCGAGGCCTCCTCGATCGCCGGCACCCAGCGACTGGGCAACCTGACGGTCATCTACGACGCCAACCGCATCTCCATCGAGGGCGACACCGACGTCGCGTTCACCGAGGACGTCGGCAAGCGGTACGAGGCCTACGGCTGGCACGTGCAGACCGTCGACTGGACCCACGACGGCACGGGCTACACCGAGGACGTCCCGCAGCTGCACGACGCGATCCGCGCGGCGGGCGAGGTCACCGACCAGCCCAGCCTCATCGTGCTCCGCACGGTCATCGCCTGGCCCGCCCCCAACGCGCAGGGCACCGGCGCCTCGCACGGGTCGGCCCTCGGCCCCGAGGAGGTCGCGGCCACCAAGGAGATCCTGGGCTTCGACCCCGAGCAGCACTTCGAGGTGCCGGCCGACGTGATCGAGCGCACCCGCGAGCTCGTGCAGCGCGGCAAGGAGGCGCAGGCCGCCTGGGAGGACGAGCTGGCCGCCTGGCGCGACGGCGCCTCCCCCGAGCTGCTGGCGACGTGGGAGCGGATGCAGACCCGGGCCCTGCCCGACGGCCTGACCGAGGCCCTGCCGACCTTCGACGCCGACCCCAAGGGCGTGGCCACCCGCAAGGCGTCCGGCGCCGTCATCAACGCGGTCGCCGCCCTGATGCCCGAGCTGTGGGGAGGCTCGGCCGACCTGGCGGAGTCCAACAACACCACGATCAAGGACGCCGCCTCCTTCATCCCCAAGGACCGGTCGACCGACGAGTGGACCGGCGACCCGGAGGCCGGCCGCGTGCTGCACTTCGGCATCCGCGAGCACGGCATGGGCGCGATCCTCAACGGCATCACGCTCCACGGCGGCACCCGCGTCTTCGGCGGCACCTTCCTCACGTTCTCCGACTACATGCGCGGGTCGGTCCGGCTCGCCGCGCTCATGCAGCTGCCGGTGACCTACGTGTGGACCCACGACTCCATCGGACTCGGTGAGGACGGTCCGACCCACCAGCCGGTCGAGCACCTCGCCGCGCTGCGTGCCATCCCCGGCCTCGACGTCGTCCGCCCGGCGGACGCCAACGAGACGGCGGCCGCCTGGCACGCCGTCCTGCAGAACACCGACCGTCCGGCCGGCATCGCCCTGACCCGGCAGAACGTGCCGGTGTTCCCGCGCGGGACCGACGGCTGGGCCGACACCTCCCAGGTCCACCGCGGCGGCTACGTCCTCCTCGACGTCGAGGGCGGCCTGCCCGACGTGGTGCTCGTCGGCACCGGCTCGGAGGTCCAGGTCGCGGTCGCGGCCCGTGACCTGCTCGCCGAGGACGGGATCCGTGCACGGGTCGTGTCCATGCCGTGCCGCGAGTGGTTCGACGCCCAGGACGAGGCCTACCGCGAGACCGTCATCCCGCCCACCGTCAAGGCCCGGGTCTCCGTGGAGGCCGGCGTCGCGATGGGCTGGCGCGAGGTGGTCGGCGACCACGGACGCATCGTGTCCATCGAGGGCTACGGCGCCTCGGCCGACTTCGCCCGGATCTACCAGGAGTACGGCATCACCGGCGAGGCGGTCGCCGACGCGGCCCGCGACAGCATCCGCGCCTGCACCGACTGACCCGCCCGCTCCGGCGGCACCCCGACAGCGACACCAGGAGGAACCATGAGTGACCGCATGAAGGCCCTCGCCGACGAGGGTGTGTCCATCTGGCTCGACGACCTGTCGCGCGAGCGCATCGAGACCGGCAACCTCGCCGAGCTGATGGAGAAGCGCTCCGTCGTCGGCGTCACCACCAACCCGTCGATCTTCGCGGCCGCGCTGGCCGAGGGCGAGCGGTACGACGCCCAGGTGCGCGAGCTGGCGGCCGAGGACGCCGACGTCGACACGACGGTCTTCGCCCTGACCACCACCGACGTCCGTCAGGCCTGCGACATCCTCCGCCCGGCGTACGACGCCAGCGAGGGCGTGGACGGTCGCGTCTCGATCGAGGTCGCGCCGACCCTGGCCTTCGACACCGACGCCACCATCACCGCGGCGCGTGCCCTGTGGAACGAGGTCGACCGCGACAACCTGTTGATCAAGATCCCGGCCACCACCGAGGGCGCCCCCGCGATCAGCACGGTGCTCGGCGAGGGCATCAGCGTCAACGTCACCCTGATCTTCGGGCTCGCGCGCTACCAGGGCGTGATGGAGGCCTACGTGACCGGGCTCGAGAAGGCCCGCGACAACGGCCACGACCTGTCCCGCATCCACTCGGTGGCCTCGTTCTTCGTCTCCCGCGTGGACACCGAGATCGACAAGCGGCTCGAGTCGATCGGCACCGACGAGGCCCTGGCGCTGCGCGGGAAGGCCGGTGTGGCCAACGCCGTGCTGGCCTACCGCGACTTCGAGCAGTTCTTCAGCGGCGAGCGCTGGGAGGCGCTCGAGGCCGCCGGCGCCCGCCGGCAGCGGCCGCTGTGGGCCTCCACCGGGGTCAAGAACCCCGACTACCGCGACACGATGTACGTCGCCGACCTCGTGGTCCCCGGCACCGTCAACACCATGCCGGAGAAGACGCTGGAGGCGTTCGCCGACCACGGCGAGGTCGCGGGCGACCGGGTCACCACGACGTACGTCGAGGCCCAGGAGGTCATGGAGAGGCTCGCCGGGGTCGGCATCGACTACGACGACGTGATCGCGACCCTCGAGCAGGAGGGCGTGGAGAAGTTCGAGGCGTCGTGGGCCGAGCTCCTCGACACCGTGGCCGGGCAGCTCAAGGCCGCGGGCGAGGGAACCTCCGCGTGACCTCGGGGCCCGTCGACGCCGTCACGACGGCGGCGTGGTCGGAGCTGGCGGACCTCGCCGCCGGCTCCTCCCCGGACCTGCGGGCGTGGTTCGAGCAGGACCCGGACCGGGTCGAGCGCTACACCCACGTCGCCGGTGACCTCTTCGTCGACCTGTCCAAGAACCTGGTCGACGACGAGGTGCTCGCCGCGCTCCTCGCGCTCGCCGAGCAGGTGGGCCTGGCCGAGCGGCGCGACGCGATGCTGCGCGGCGAGCGCATCAACGTCACCGAGGACCGCGCCGTGCTCCACACCGCCCTGCGCCGGCCGCGCGGTGCCGCGTTGGAGGTCGACGGCCGAGACGTGGTCGCCGACGTGCACGACGTGCTGGAGCGCGTCTACGACTTCGCCGAGCGGGTGCGGTCCGGAGCATGGACCGGGGTGACCGGGCAACGGATCGCCACCGTCGTCAACATCGGCATCGGGGGCTCCGACCTCGGTCCCGTGATGGCCTACGAGGCCCTGCAACCCTACGTGCAGGACGGCCTCGAGTGCCGGTTCATCAGCAACATCGACCCCACGGACGCCGCCACCACGCTGGCCGGGCTCGACCCCGCCACCACGCTGTTCATCGTCTCCAGCAAGACCTTCGGCACGCTCGAGACACTCACCAACGCCCGGCTCTGCAAGGCCTGGCTGCTCGAGGGGCTCCGCGAGGCGGGCGCCATCGGTGACGACGACGCCGAGGCGGTGGTCCGCCACTTCGTCGCGGTGTCCACCGCGCTCGACAAGGTGGCCGACTTCGGGATCGACCCCGACAACGCGTTCGGTTTCTGGGACTGGGTCGGCGGCCGCTACTCGCTCGACTCGGCCATCGGGACCTCGCTGGTCGTCGCCATCGGGCCGGAGCGCTTCGCCGAGCTGCTCGCGGGCATGCACGCCATGGACGAGCACTTCCGCACCGCCGCGCTGTCGCGCAACGTGCCGGTCCTGATGGGCCTGCTCAACATCTGGTACGTCAACTTCCTCGGTGCCGAGACCCACGCGGTGCTCCCCTACAGCCAGCTGCTGCACCGCTTCCCGGCGTACCTCCAGCAGCTGACGATGGAGTCCAACGGCAAGGGCGTCCGCTGGGACGGCTCCCCCGTGACGTCCGGGACGGGCGAGGTCTTCTGGGGCGAGCCCGGCACCAACGGCCAGCACGCGTTCTACCAGCTGATCCACCAGGGCACCCGGCTCGTGCCGGCCGACTTCATCGCGGTGGCCACCCCGGCGTACCCGCTGCGGGACGGCGAGTCCGACGTGCACGAGCTGTTCCTCGCCAACTTCTTCGCGCAGACGGCGGCCCTGGCGTTCGGCAAGACCGCCGAGGAGGTCCGGGCCGAGGGCACGGCCGAGGAGGTCGTCCCCGCGCGGGTCTTCACCGGCAACCGGCCGACCACGTCGATCATGGCGCCGGCGCTGACGCCCTCGGTGCTGGGCCAGCTCGTCGCGCTCTACGAGCACATCACCTTCACCCAGGGCGTCGTGTGGGGCATCGACAGCTTCGACCAGTGGGGCGTCGAGCTGGGCAAGCAGCTCGCCCAGCAGGTCGCCCCCGCGGTCGCCGGGGACGAGGCAGCGCTGGAAGACCAGGACGCGTCCACGCGGTCCCTGGTGACCTACTACCTGTCGCACCGCGACTGAGAGGCGTCTCGATGCGACCCAACCCGCTCCGGGATCCCGAGGACCGCCGGCTCCCCCGGATCGCCGGACCGTCCAGCCTGGTCCTCTTCGGCGTCACCGGCGACCTGTCGCGCAAGAAGGTCATGCCGGCCATCTACGACCTGGCCAACCGCGGGCTGCTGCCTCCGGGCTTCTCGCTCGTGGGCTTCGCCCGGCGCGACTGGGCCGACCAGGACTTCGCGCAGATCGTGCACGACTCCGTCAAGGAGCACGCCCGCACGCCCTTCCGGGAAGAGGTGTGGCGCCAGCTCGCCGAGGGGTTCCGGTTCGTGCCGGGCAACTTCGACGACGACGAGGCCTTCGCCACCCTCAAGCGGACGATGATCGAGCTCGACGAGGCCCGCGGGACCGGCGGCAACACCGCGTTCTACCTGGCCATCCCCCCGGCGTTCTTCGGGACCGTCGTCGGCCAGCTCAAGGAGCACGGGCTCGCCGAGCCGACCACGGACTCCACCGGCATGCCCTCGTGGCGCCGGGTGGTCGTGGAGAAGCCCTTCGGGCACGACCTGGGGTCGGCGCGCGAGCTCAACGACGTGCTCGACTCGGTGTTCCCGTCGGAGTCGATCTTCCGCATCGACCACTACCTCGGCAAGGAGACCGTCCAGAACATCCTGGCGATGCGCTTCGCCAACAACATGTTCGAGCCGATCTGGAACGCCAACTACGTCGACCACGTGCAGATCACCATGGCCGAGGACATCGGCATCGGGGGGCGCGCCGGCTACTACGACGGCATCGGCGCCGCCCGCGACGTCATCCAGAACCACCTGCTCCAGCTGATGGCGCTGGTCGCGATGGAGGAGCCGACCTCCTTCGACGCCGAGCAGCTGCGGCTGGAGAAGCAGAAGGTGCTGGCCTCCGTCGTGCTGCCGTCGCGGCTGGACACCACGACCGCCAGGGGCCAGTACACGCCCGGCTGGCAGGGCGGGGAGAAGGTCATCGGCTTCCTGGAGGAGGAAGGCATCCGGCGTACCTCCAAGACCGAGACGTACGCCGCGATCACGCTGCACGTGGACACCCGGCGGTGGGCGGGCGTGCCGTTCTACCTGCGCACCGGCAAGCGCCTCGGGCGCCGGGTCACCGAGGTGGCCGTGGTGTTCAAGCGGGCGCCGCACCTGCCCTTCAACGCGACCTCGACCGAGGAGCTCACCCAGAACGCGCTCGTCATCCGCGTCCAGCCGGACGAGGGCATGACGATGCGCTTCGGGTCCAAGGTGCCGGGGACGGCGATGGAGATCCGCGACGTCAACATGGACTTCGCCTACGGCGGCTCATTCACCGAGGCGAGCGCGGAGGCCTACGAACGGCTCATCCTCGACGTGCTGCTCGGTGACCCCCCGCTCTTCCCCCGGCACGAGGAGGTCGAGCTCTCGTGGAAGATCCTCGACCCGATCCTCGAGCACTGGGCCCGCAAGGGGAAGCCGGAGCCCTACGCGTCCGGCACCTGGGGGCCGGAGTCGGCCGACAAGATGCTCGCCCGTGACGGCCGCACCTGGAGGAGGCCATGACCATGTTCGAGCTGGAAGGCACCAACGCGTCCAACATCGCGGCCGAGTTCGTCCGCGCCCGCACCCGTGCGGGCTCGCCGGCGATGGGCATGGTGATGACGCTGGTCATCGTCGTTCCCGACGACGACGCCGAAGCCGCCATGCAGGCCGCTCAGCGGGCCTCGCGCGAGCACCCCGCCCGGGTGCTCGGCGTCATCCTCGGCGACGGACGCGGCAAGGCCCGGATCGACGCGACCGTCGGCACCGGCGGCGGCTGGGTCGGTGAGACCGCCCTGATCCGCCTCAAGGGCGAGGTGGTGCGCTACGCCGAGTCGGTCGTGCTCCCGCTCCTGCTGCCCGACTCCCCCGTCGCCATCTGGTGGCCCACGGAGTCGCCGGACGACCCGGCCGACGACCCGCTGGGTGCACTCGCCCGTCGGCGGATCACCGACTCCGCGGCCAGCAACCGCTCCGCGTCGTCGGCGATGCTGCGCCAGTGCCAGTCCTACGCGCCGGGCAACACCGACCTGAGCTGGACCCGCCTCACGCCCTGGCGTGCCCTGCTGGCGGCGGCGCTGGACCAGCACCCCCTCAAGGTGACCCGGGCGTCGGTGGCGGCCGAGCGGATCAGCCCGAGCGCGGACCTGCTGGTGGCGTGGCTCAACGACCGGCTGCGCGTGCCCGTCGAGCGGCACACGTCGGACGGGCCGGGGATCACGCAGGTGGTGATGGACACCAAGCAGGGCCCGATCACGATCGCCCGCGACGACGGGCGGCTCGCCACGTTCTCCTCACCCGGCCGCCCCGACCGCCCGGTGGCGCTCAAGCGGCGCGAGGTCCCCGCGCTCCTCACCGAGGAGCTGCGTCGCCTCGACGAGGACGACGTCTACGCCGCCACGGCCAAGCGGCTCGTGGCCCTGGACAAGGAGTCCTGACGATGACCGCCTCCCCCCGCGTCGTGATCCACGAGGACGCCCAGACGCTGGCCGGCGACACGGCCTCGATGCTCCTCGACCGGCTGGAGTCGGCACAGGGGCGCGGCGAGGTGCCGCACGTCGGGCTCACCGGCGGCACGATCGCCGACACCCTGCACCGCGAGGTCGCCCGCCGGGCGGCTGACTCGTCGGTCGACTGGTCGCGCGTGGTGTTCTGGTGGGGGGACGAGCGGTTCGTCGAGGCCGGCTCGCCGGACCGCAACGCTCGCCAGGCGCGCGAGGCCTTCCTCGACGCACTCGGGGTGCCCGAGGGGAACGTGCACGAGGTGCCCGCTGCCGATGCCGTGGCCACCGCGGAGGACGCCGCCGCGGCGTACTCCGAGGCGATGCGCACGCAGGGCGCCGGCTTCTTCGAGGTGCTGATGCTGGGGGTCGGTCCCGACGGCCACGTCGCGTCGCTCTTCCCCGGCCACGAGGCCCTCGACGCCACCGACGCGGTCGCCGTGGCCGTGCACGACTCCCCCAAGCCGCCGCCGGACCGCGTCACCCTGACCTTCGAGGCGCTCGACCGCGCCCGGGCCGTGTGGTTCCTGGTCAGCGGTGACGGGAAGGCCGACGCCGTCGCGGCCGCCCTCGCCGGCGGTGACCTCCACGAGATCCCGGCCCGCGGGGTGTCCGGCGAGCAGGAGACGCTGTGGCTGCTGGACGAGGCCGCCGCGTCCTCCCTGTGAGCTGACCGGGCGCTTTCGTACCGCTGGATCGCACCGACCGGGCGGTTCCGGTGCGCGCTCAGCGCCCGAGGTCGACGTACGTCGTGCCCCGCAGGCCCCATCGGCTGCGAGCGCGCTGGAACCCTTGTCGCAGTCGCAGGCCGGCTGGGTCCAGGCCGTAGACGTGGTGCTTGAGGAACACGTCGATGATCCAGTCCTGGTCCTCCAACCATCGGATCTGGCTCTCGTCGTGCTCCTGACGGTCTTCGCCGTGCCATTCCTCGCCGAAGTACTCGGCTCCGTAGCGCGTGCCCTCGTGCCCCAGGTCGATGCGGAACCGAGGCACGTCGCCGTCGTGCACCCAGATCTGGGTCTGGGGCCAGGGAAGCCCGGCCTCGTGCCAGTGCAGGCGCAGTGCGCTCTCGGGCTGCGACTCAGCCTTGGGGTCGCCGAGGGGAACCAACGTGCGCAGCTGGACGACGCCCCGGAAGCCCTTGAAGCGCTCGGCCTCGCGAAGCAGCTCGTCCTGGGCGACCCCCAGCCGCAGGAAGCCGTCGATGGCACCCAGGGCGTCGTACCTCCAAAGGAGCCGGCCCAGGTCGCACGCCGTCCGCAGCGGGGTGGTCACCTGCAGCCCGTCGACGGTGCACACGTCGCTCGCCGTAAGGTCGCGTACGCCGCTGCGGACGCTGTCGCGGCGCATCCGGCTCCCCGTGCGACTGAAGACGTCGAGCGACGGCATCTCCTGAATGGTGTTGCGGGGCAGCGCGTCGACCCCGTGCACCCATGCGGCCAGCCGGTCCACGACGACGGCGTGCTCCGGGACGACGAGGTGGACGGCAGCCACCCGCAGGCGGAGCGAGTCGGGGACCTGGGTCGCGACCAGCACTCCCCTGAGCATCGGCCTGAGGAAGCCCTGCTCGACCAGGCCGCGTCGCAGCCGTGGACCGACGCCCACGGATTCGGCGTACGCCGCCGTGAACGGTCGATCGATCGGGACAGGCGCGTCCTCCCCGAGGAGGACGGCGTCGCGGCACCAGGCCGGGAGTCGGTCGCTCATGGCACCACCGTGTCCGAGTTCCGGATCCGGCGTCCGCCGTCATCCACAGGGAGGCGCGCGCCAGGAAGCGCCCGGTCGGCACGATCCAGCGGTCAGGAACCGCCCGGTCGGCACGATCCAGCGATCAGGAAGTGCCCGGTGGGTCAGAAGATGATGTCGCCCGACTTGCGACGGCTGCGGAGCAGCTGGATCGCCTCGTCGAGGATGTCCGCCGCCTCGGAGTCGGAGCGGCGCTCCTTCACGTAGGCGAGGTGCGTCTTGTAGGGCTCGATCTTGGGCGCCGGCGGCGGGTTCTCGGAGTCGAGGCTGGCCGGGAGGCCGCACTTGGGGCAGTCCCAGGACTCGGGGACCGTCGCCTCGACCGAGAAGGTCACCACCGAACGGTGCTCGTGCGAGCAGAAGTAGGTCACCGCCTGACGCGGAGCCGCCTCACCACGCTCGGCCTCGCCCATCGGGCCCGCACCGACCCGGCTTCCTCGGATCGCGTTACCACCGCCACCAGCCACGTGCTCTCTCCTTGTTCAAGACCCCGGCGAGAGACTCGCCGCGGGACACGATCCCCGTAACGAAACGTCAGGCGCCGTTGTACGCCTTCAGCAGGCCCAGCGCGATGATGCAGGCGAACCAGATGATGCCCACGCCGACCGTGAACCGGTCGAGGTTGCGCTCGGCCACCGAGGAGCCTCCGAGGGTGCTGGAGACGCCGCCGCCGAACATGTCCGAGAGTCCGCCGCCGCGACCCTTGTGGAGCAGCACCAGCAGGATGAGGATCAGGCTCGTGATGACGAGCAGGACAGTGAAGAGCGGAATCACGTGCGGAAGCCTACGTCACAGGCCGACGAATCAGAGGACCGGCATCTCGTAGAACCGGCAGATTCCCCCGAACTCCTCGGCCTGCAGGCTCGCGCCCCCGACGAGGCACCCGTCGACGTCCGGCTTCTCCATGATCCCGGCGACGTTGGCGGCCTTCACCGACCCGCCGTACTGGATCCGGACACCGTCGGCCGCGGCGTCCCCGTGGACCTCCCGGACGCGCTCGCGGATGGCTCCGCAGACCTCCTGGGCGTCGTCGGGGGTGGCGACCTCGCCGGTGCCGATCGCCCAGACCGGCTCGTAGGCGATCACGAGGCCGGCGACCTGCTCGGCGGTGAACCCCGCCAGCGAGCCGTCGACCTGGGCGAGGGTGTAGGGCACCTGCTCGCCCGCCTTGCGGACGTCCAGGCCCTCGCCCACGCAGACGATCGGGGTCATGCCGGCAGCGAGCGCCCGGTGGGCCTTGGCGTTGACCGTCTCGTCGGACTCGCCGTGGTACTCACGCCGCTCGCTGTGCCCGACCACCACGTAGGAGCAGCCGAGCTTGGCCAGCATCGCCGCCGAGATCTCGCCGGTGTAGGCGCCCCCGTCGTGCGTGGACACGTCCTGGGCGCCGTACTTGATGGAGAGCCGGTCCCCGTCCACCATCGTTTGGACGGACCGCAGGTCGGTGAACGGGGGTACGACGACCACCTCGACCTTGCCGTAGTCGTGACGCTTGTCCGACAGGGTCCACGCGAGCTTCTGGACGAGCACCACCGCTTCCTGGTGGTTGAGGTTGCTCTTCCAGTTGCCCGCCATGATCGGGGTGCGGCTCATCGGGTTGCGTTCCTCTCGAGTACGGCGATGCCGGGCAGCTCCTTGCCCTCGAGGAACTCGAGGCTGGCGCCGCCACCGGTGGAGATGTGGCCGAAGGCGGCCTCGTCGAAGCCGAGCTTGCGGACCGCGGCGGCGGAGTCGCCCCCGCCGACCACGGACAGGCCCTCGACCTCGGTCAGGGCCTGCGCGACCGCGCGGGTGCCCTCGGCGTACGCCTCGACCTCGAAGACACCCATCGGGCCGTTCCAGAAGACCGTGCGGGCGCCGGCCAGGGCGTCGGCGAAGGCCGCGCCCGACTCGGGGCCGATGTCCAGGCCGAGGGAGTCGGCGGGGATCGCATCGGCGGCCACGACCCGCGGCTGCGGCTCGCGGTCCCCGCTGGGGAAGGCGGTGTCGGCGACCACGTCGGTCGGCAGCACGATCTCCACCCCCCGCTCGGCGGCCTCCTCGAGGTAGCGCCGGCACGTGTCGAGCTGGTCCTCCTCCAGGAGGCTCTTGCCGACCTCGTGGCCCTGCGCCTTGAGGAAGGTGAAGACCATGCCGCCGCCGATGAGCAGCTTGTCGGCCTTCTCCAGCAGGTTGTCGATGACGCCCAGCTTGTCGGAGACCTTCGAGCCGCCCAGCACGACGACGTACGGCCGCTCGGGGTCGACGGTGAGGCGACGCAGCACGTCGATCTCGGTGGCGACGAGCCCGCCCATGGCCGACGGCAGGCGCAGCGCCACGTCGTAGACGCTGGCCTGCTTGCGGTGGACGACGCCGAAGCCGTCGGAGACGAAGGCGTCGGCGAGCTGGGCGAGCTGCCCGGCGAACGAGCCGCGCACGTCGTCGTCCTTGCTGGTCTCGCCCGCGTTGAAGCGGACGTTCTCCAGCAGCGCCACCTGGCCGTCCCGCAGCCCGGCGACGGTCTCGGTGGCGCTCTCGCCCACCGTGTCGGTCGCGAACGCCACGTCCTGGCCGAGCAGCTCGCCGAGGCGTGCCGCCACCGGGGCGAGGCTGTACTTCGGGTCCGGCGCGCCGTCGGGACGGCCCAGGTGGGCGGTCACGACGACGCGGGCGCCGGCCTCGGAGAGCTGCTTGATGGTCGGGACGCTGGCGCGGATGCGGCCGTCGTCGGTGATCGTGCTGCCGTCCAGGGGCACGTTGAGGTCCGAGCGGACCAGGACGCGCTTGCCGGTCAGGTCACCCAGGGAGGAGATGTCCGACACGTCAGAGCGTCGAGCCGATGTGGGTGATCAGGTCGGCGAGGCGGTTGGAGTAGCCCCACTCGTTGTCGTACCAGCCGACGACCTTGACCTGGTTGCCGATGACCTTGGTCAGCGGCGCGTCGAAGATGCACGACGCCGGGTCGGTCACGATGTCGCTGGAGACGATCGGGTCGGTGGAGTACTTGAGGAACCGGCCGTCGGCGGCCTTCTGGACCGCGGCGTTGACCTCCTCGACGGACGTCTCGCGGCCGGCCTCGAACGTGAGGTCGGTGGCGGAGCCGGTCGGGACGGGGACGCGCAGCGCGTAGCCGTCGAGCTTGCCCTTCAGCTCGGGCATGACCAGGCCGATCGCCTTGGCCGCACCGGTCGAGGTCGGCACCACGTTGAGGGCGGCGGCGCGGGCGCGGCGCGGGTCCTTGTGGATGTTGTCGAGCAGGTTCTGGTCGGCGGTGTAGGCGTGCACCGTCGTCATCAGGCCCTTGACGATCGTGAACTCCTCGTGGAGCGCCTTGGCCATCGGGGCGAGGCAGTTGGTCGTGCACGAGGCGTTGGAGATCACGGTGTGCTTGTCGCCGTCGTAGAGCTCGTGGTTGACGCCCATGACGACGGTGAGGTCCTCGTTCTTCGCCGGGGCGGAGATGATGACCTTCTTGGCGCCGCCGTCCACGTGGGCGCGGGCCTTGGTCGCGTCGGTGAAGAAGCCGGTCGACTCGACGACGACGTCGACGCCCAGGTCGCCCCACTTGAGGTTGGCCGGGTCGCGCTCCGCGAAGGCGGCGATGGTCTGGTCGCCGACCTTGATGGAGCTCTCGTCGCTGGACACGTCGGTGTCGAGGCGGCCCAGGATCGAGTCGAACTTGAGCAGGTGCGCGAGCGAGGCGTTGTCGGTCAGGTCGTTGACGCCGACGATCTCGATGTCGGCACCAGACGCGCGCACGGCGCGGAAGAAGTTGCGGCCGATGCGGCCGAAGCCGTTGATACCTACGCGAACAGTCACTGCGGGACTCCTAGGGAACTGGCGTGCTGGGTCAGGTGGCACGACGACGCGCAAGCGCGCTCGACGGCGTCTCGCGCCGACCCTATCGCGCGGTCGCGCCACGTGTCGGGGGCCATATCGGGGTACGTGCGGGTAACCGCAGAACCCCCACTCGGCGCGCACCGCATCTCCGGCAGGGCGAGGCCCACGACCGTCCCCCGGAGGTCGTACGCCGAGTGGGCGCTCAGGCCTCCTCGGCCAGCATCTCCGGGGTCAGCGACGCCTCGGTGTCGGGGATGCCGAGCTCCTCGGCGCGCTTGTCGGCCATGGCGAGGAGACGGCGGATACGACCGGCGATGGCGTCCTTGGTGAGGACCGGGTCGTGGAGCTGGCCGAGCTCCTCGAGGCTCGCCTGCTTGTGCTCGAGGCGCAGGTGACCCGCCAGCTTGAGGTGGTCGGGGACCTCCTCGGCCAGGATCTCCAGGGCCCGCTCGACGCGGGCACCGGCGGCCACGGCGGCGCGGGCGGAGCGGCGCAGGTTGGCGTCGTCGAAGTTGGCCAGGCGGTTGGCGGTGGCGCGCACCTCGCGCCGCATCCGCCGCTCCTCCCAGGCCATCAGCGACTCGTGGGCGCCGAGCCGTGTCAGGAGCGCGCCGATGGCGTCGCCGTCGCGGATGACCACCCGGTCGACTCCACGCACCTCACGGGCCTTGGCGGAGATGCCGAGGCGCCGGGCGACGCCGACGATGGCCAGCGCGGCCTCGGGGCCGGGACAGGTGATCTCGAGCGAGGACGAGCGGCCCGGCTCGGTGAGCGAGCCGTGGGCCAGGAAGGCGCCGCGCCAGGCGGCGACGGCGTCGCAGCCGCCACCGGACACCACGGCCGGCGGCAGGCCGCGCACGGGCCGGCCCCGCTGGTCGAGGAGGCCGGTCTGGCGGGCCAGGGCCTCGCCGTCCTTGACCACGCGCACGATGTAGCGGCTGCCCTTGCGGATGCCGTTGCCCTGCACCATCACGACGTCGGACTGGTGGCCGTAGACCTCGGAGATGTCCTTGCGGAGGCGGCGCGCAGCCGCCCCCGTGTCGAGCTCGGCCTCGACCACGATCCGGCCGCTGACGATGTGCAGACCGCCCGCGAAACGCAGCATGGAGGCCACTTCGGCCTTGCGGCAGCAGGTCTTGGTGATCTGGGTGTTGGCGAGCTCCGCCTTCACCTGTGCCGTCATCGCCATGGCCCCGATCCTGCCATGCGCGTCAATCACCCGGACCGTCGCCCGGGCCTCTCAGGGGCGCGACACGATGGCTTCGAAGGCGGCCGCCAGCCGGGCGTGGTCGTGGCGGTCCGACGCACCGTCCTCGGCCACGTCGGCCAGCACGAGCTCGGCTCCGGCATCGGACACGACGCGCTCCAGCACGTCGGGGTGGCCGACGCTGGCCCGGTCGGCCAGGACGGTGTGGATCTTCAGGTCGGGTGCGTGCTCGAAGAGCGCCGCGAGGAGGTCCTCGGGGCCGAAGCCGGGCGTCTCCCCCTCCTGGGGCTCGAGGTTGAGCACGACGACCAGCCGGGCGCTGGTGGCGACGAGGGCCTCGCGCAGCCGCGGGACCATGAGGTGCGGGATCACCGAGGTGTACCAGGAGCCGGGTCCGAGGAACACCCAGTCGGCGGCCATGATCGCCTCGACCGACTCGGGGCACGCCGCGGGCGACGGCGGGTCGAGGGCCACCGAGACGATGTCGCCCTCCGTGGTCGCCACCTCGACCTGGCCGCGGACCGTGCTGGTGAGCTCGGGACGCTCGGCGTCGAGCCCTCGGACCTCGGCGGTGATGTCCATCGGCGTGATCGCCATCGGCAGCACCCGCCCCTGCGCACCGAGCAGGCGTCCGACCCAGTCCAGGGCGCGCACGTGGTCACCCATCAGCTCCCACAGTCCGACGATCAGCAGGTTGCCGATGACGTGGCCGCGCATGTCGCCCTCGCCGGCGAAGCGGTGCTGGACCACGTCGGCCCAGGTGCGCCCCCAGTCGTCGTCGCGGCACAGCGCCGCCAGGGCCATCCGCAGGTCGCCCGGCGGCAGGACGCCGAACTCGCCGCGCAGTCGTCCGGAGGAGCCGCCGTTGTCGGCGACGGTGACGACCGCGGTCAGCGAGTCGATCGTGAGGTCGGCCTCCAGGCGCCGCAGCGCGCTCAGGGTGGCGAACAGGCCGTGTCCGCCGCCCAGGGCGACGGCGGCCTGGGCGGTGTCGCGCGCCATCGTCACTCCCTCCCGAGGTCGCGGTGCCGTGCCGAGACGTCGTACCCGCGCTCGCGCAGGCGCGACGCGATCTCCTCGGTCATCGCCACGCTGCGGTGCTTGCCGCCCGTGCAGCCGATCGCGATCGTCATGAACCGCTTGCCCTCGCGCAGGTAGCCCTCGGCGGCCGTCTCCAGCACGGGGACGTACTGCTCGAGGAACGTGACGGCCCCGGGCCGGTCCTTGACGTAGGCGGCCACGGGCTCGTCGCGCCCGTTGAGGGGACGCAGCTCGGGAACCCAGTGCGGGTTGGGGAGGAAGCGCATGTCGGCCACGAAGTCGGCGTCCACCGGGATGCCGTACTTGAAGCCGAAGCTGGTCACCGTCACCTTGAGCCGCGTCGACTCGGGGGTGCCGAACTGCTCCGCGATCCGGTCGGTGAGCTGGTGGACGTTGAAGTTGGTGGTGTCGATGACCAGGTCGGCGTCGCTGCGCAGGTCGGCCAGCACCTCGCGCTCGCGCTGCAGTCCGTGGAGGAGCCGGCCGCTGCCCTGGAGCGGGTGCGGGCGCCTGGCGGCCTCCTGGCGGCGCACGAGGACCTCGTCGGTCGCGTCGAGGAACAGCAGCGTGGTGGGGCGGCCGGTGACCTTCTGGGTGCGGTTGGCCTGGAGGGAGTCGAAGAACGAGCCCGACCGGACGTCGACGACCACGGCGATCGGCTGGCTGATCCCACGGCTGTCGTCGACGAGGCGTACGACGTCGCGCACGAGGGTGGGCGGCAGGTTGTCGACCACGAAGAACCCGAGGTCCTCGAGCTCCTTGGCCGCCGTGCTGCGTCCGGCGCCCGTCATGCCGGTCACGACGACCAGCTCTGCCGGCGTGGCGTCCATCAGTCCTCCTCGATCTCGCCCGTGGCGGTGTTGACCCGCGGGGCGCCAGTCTGGCGGGTCGCGGCGGCCCCGGCGACAGCCTCCTTGATGGAGGCGGCCGTGCGGGGGCCGATGCCCGGGACCAGGGCGATCTCCGCCTGGTCGGCCTCGCGCAGCTTCTTGAGCGACCCGAAGTGCTTGAGCAGCGTCCTGCGGCGCACCTCGCCCAGGCCCGGGACGTCGTCGAGGACGCTCTCGACCATCGTCTTGGACCGTCGGGACCGGTGGTGCGTGATCGCGAACCGGTGGGCCTCGTCCCGCACCCGCTGCAGGAGGTAGAGGCCCTCGCTGGACCGCGCCATGATCACCGGGTCCTCCTCGTCGGGGAGCCACACCTCCTCGAGCCGCTTGGCCAGGCCGCAGACGGGGATGTCGTCGATGCCGAGCTCGGTGAGGGCCTGTTGCGCGGCGGCGACCTGCGGCGGACCGCCGTCGACCACCACGAGCCCCGGCGCGTAGGCGAACTTGCGCGGCCGGCCCGTCTCGGGGTCGACCAGCATCGGCCCGGAGTCGGTGCTGACCGTCTCGGAGCGCGCCTGCTCGTCGAGCAGCCTCCGGAAGCGCCGCGTGATGACCTGGTGCATGTGGGCGACGTCGTTCTGCCCGACCTGTCCGTCGGCCCCGTCCTCGCCCCGGATGACGAACCGGCGGTACTCCCCCTTGCGCGGCAGGCCGTCCTCGAAGACCACCATCGAGGCCACGACCTCGGTGCCCTGCAGGTTGGACACGTCGTAGCACTCGATGCGCAGCGGCACCTCGTCGAGCCCGAGCGCCTTCTGGATCTCCTCGAGCGCCCGGTTGCGGGTGGTGAGGTCGCTGGCCCGCTTGGTCTTGTGCAGCGCGAGCGCCTGGCCGGCGTTGGACGCCACCGTCTGCTGGAGGGTGAGCTTGGCCCCCCGCTGCGGCACCCGGATAGACACCCGGCTCCCCCGCAGGTCGCTGAGCAGCTCCTCGAGCACCGCGGCGTCCGGCGGCAGCGCCGGCACGAGCACCTCGCGCGGGATCGCCGAGGCGTCGTCGTCGGCGGCCGCGCCGCCGTAGAGCTGGAGCAGGAACTCCTGGACGAGGCCGGCGGTGTCGCTGTCGTCGGCCCGGTCGGCCACCCAGCCGCGCTGGCCGCGGATGCGCCCGCCGCGCACGTAGAAGATCTGGACGGCCACCTCGAGAGGGTCCTCCGCCAGCGCGATGACGTCGGCGTCGGTGCCGTCGCCCAGCACCACTGCCTGCTTCTCCAGGGCCTTGCGCATGGCGCCGAGGTCGTCGCGGAGGCGGGCGGCCTTCTCGAAGTCGAGCGCCTCCGAGGCGGCGTACATCTCCTTCTCGATGCGACGCACGAACGCGTTGGTGTTGCCGGCCATGAAGTCGCAGAAGTCGTCGACGATGCGGCGGTGCTCCTCGGCGGTGACGTTGCCGACGCACGGCGCCGAGCACTTGTCGATGTAGCCGAGCAGGCACGGCCGGCCGATCTGGCTGGACCGCTTGAACACCCCATTGCTGCACGAGCGCATCGGGAAGACCCGCAGCAGCAGGTCGACCGTCTCGCGGATCGCCCAGGCGTGGCCGTAGGGCCCGAAGTAGCGCGTCCCCCTGCGCTTGGCCCCGCGACCCACCATGACGCGCGGGAACTCCTCACCGAGGGTCACCGCGAGCCACGGGTAGGACTTGTCGTCGCGGTACTTCACGTTGAACCGCGGGTCGAACTCCTTGATCCAGCTGTACTCCAGCTGGAGGGCCTCCACCTCGGTGCGGACGACGGTCCACTCGACGCTGGCGCCGGTCGTCACCATGCTCGCCGTGCGCGGGTGCAGGTTGGCGATGTCCTGGAAGTACGACGACAGGCGCGGGCGCAGGCTCTTGGCCTTGCCGACGTAGATCACCCGGCCCTTGGCGTCGCGGAACCGGTAGACCCCCGGGTCGGTCGGGATCGACCCTGGAGCGGGTCGATAGCTGCTGGGGGTGGCCACGCGACAACCCTACGGACCCCCGGGGACAGTGCCCGAGGGGTGGTGAGGGGCCGGCTCAGGCCAGCGTGATGCTGTCCCCCTCGACGGTGATCGCGACCTCGTCGAGCGGCGCCGTGGCCGGCCCGTTGAGGACCGAGCCGTCCTCCAGGGAGAAGCGGCTGCCGTGGCAGTTGCAGGGGATCTCGCCGTCGCTCGAGGAGCTCACCGCGCAGCCCTGGTGGGTGCACGTGGAGCTGAACGCCTTGAACTCGCCCTCCGTCGGCTGGGTGACCACGACCTTCTCGGACTCGAACACCGCGCACCCGCCGACCGGGACGTCCGAGGTGCTCGCGAGCACGGCGCCCGTCGCGCCGCCGGCGCCGTCCTCCGCGGGGCTCGAGGAGGCGTCGCTCGGCTCGGCGGAGGAGCTGTCGGCGGCCGTGCCGCCGTCGTCGGACCCGCACGCGGCCAGCACGGGGAGCGCGAGCCCGGCGGTGGCGGTCGCGGTGAACCGGCGGCGGGTCAAGGGGTGCTCGGTGCTCATGAGGTGGCCTCTCGGTCAGGTCAGCAGACGGTGCACACCACCGTAGGACACCGACCCCAGTGCCGGCGGGGAGCAGGCTGGTGTCCCCAGCCTGCTCCGTCACCCGGTCGTCGCGCCACGGGTGACGCCTACGTGGTCGACGCCTTCCTCGCAGCGACCTTCTTCGTGGTCGCCTTCTCGGCCGGCGCCTTCTTGGCCGGCGCCTTCTTGGCCACCGACTTCTGGGCCACCGCCCGCCCGGACGCGGCGTCCTTGGCGGCGGCGTTGCGCGCGGCCTTCTTCGCCAGCCTGGTCGGCGGCAGCTCCTTCGGCGCGACCCGACCCGCGGGCTGCTGCGCGGCGCGGCCCTCGAGCAGCGGCACGAGGTAGCGACCGGTGTGGCTCTCGGGGTGGCCGGCGACCGTCTCGGGGGTGCCCTCGGCGACCACGACGCCACCGCGGGAACCGCCCTCGGGACCCATGTCGATCAGCCAGTCGGCCGTCTTGATGACGTCGAGGTTGTGCTCGATCACGAGGACGGTGTTGCCCGCGTCGACCAGCTTGCCGAGCACCAGCAGCAGCTTGCGGATGTCCTCGAAGTGCAGGCCCGTGGTCGGCTCGTCGAGGACGTAGACCGTGCGACCGGTCGAGCGCTTCTGCAGCTCGCTGGAGAGCTTGACGCGCTGGGCCTCGCCGCCGGAGAGGGTGGTCGCCGGCTGCCCGAGGCGGACGTAGCCGAGCCCCACCTCGCACAGCGTCTTCATGTGCCGTGCGATGGCGGGCACGGCCGCGAAGAACTCCGCCGCCTCCTCGATCGGCATGTCGAGGACCTCGGCGATGCTCTTGCCCTTGTAGTGGACCTCGAGCGTCTCCCGGTTGTAGCGCGCGCCGTGGCAGACCTCGCAGGGGACGTAGACGTCCGGCAGGAAGTTCATCTCGATCTTGATGGTGCCGTCGCCGGAGCACGCCTCGCAGCGACCGCCCTTGACGTTGAACGAGAAGCGCCCCTGGAGGTAGCCGCGCATCTTGGCCTCGGGCGTCGAGGCGAAGAGCTTGCGGACGTGGTCGAAGACCCCGGTGTACGTCGCGGGGTTGGACCGCGGGGTGCGGCCGATCGGCGACTGGTCGACGTGGATGACCTTGTCGACGTGCTCGGTGCCGGTGATCCTGGTGTGCCGCCCGGGAACGGTGCGGGCGTTGTAGATCTGCTTGGCCAGCGAGGTGTAGAGGATGTCGTTGACCAGCGTCGACTTGCCCGAGCCGGAGACGCCCGTCACCGCGCAGAAGACGCCGAGCGGGAAGCTCACGTCCACGTTGCGCAGGTTGTTCTCCTTGGCGCCGTGGACGGTGAGCTCGCGACCCTTGGTGCGCGGCCGGCGTACCTCCGGGACCGGGATCTCGCGGCGACCCGAGAGGTACTGGCCCGTCATCGAGTCGGGGTGCTCGTAGAGGTCCTTGACGCTGCCGCTGTGGACCACCTGGCCGCCGTGCTCGCCGGCGCCCGGCCCGATGTCGACGACCCAGTCGGCGGTGCGGATGGTGTCCTCGTCGTGCTCGACGACGATCAGGGTGTTGCCGAGGTCCTTGAGGCGCACCAAGGTCTCGATCAGGCGCTGGTTGTCGCGCTGGTGGAGACCGATCGAGGGCTCGTCGAGGACGTAGAGCACGCCGACGAGGCCCGCCCCGATCTGGGTCGCGAGCCGGATGCGCTGGGCCTCGCCGCCGGACAGCGAGCCCGAGGGCCGGTCCAGGGAGAGGTAGTCGAGCCCGACGTCGAGGAGGAAGTTGAGGCGCTCCTGGATCTCCTTGAGCACCCGCTCGGCGATCTGCCTCTCCCGCGGCGAGAGCTCGAGGTCGCGCAGCCACGCGGCGGTCTCGTTGATGGGGAGGGCGCAGAGCTCGGCGATGTTCTTGCCGCCCTCCTCGCGGGCACCGAGGGTGACCGACATCGAGACCGGCTTGAGCCGGCTGCCGCGGCACGTCGGGCAGGGCACCTCGCGCATGAAGCCCTCGAAGCGCTCCCGGCTGGTGTCGGACTCGGCCTCCTGGTGGCGCCGCTCGATGTAGGGGCGGACGCCCTCGAAGGCCGCGTAGTAGGACCGCTGGCGGCCGTAGCGGTTGCGGGTGACCACGTGCACCTTGGTCTTGTGGCCGTCGAGGATGGCGGTGCGGGCGCGCTGGGTGAGCTGCTCCCACGGGGTGTTGAGGTCGAAGCCGAGCTCCTCGCCGAGTGCGTTCAGCAGGCGCAGGAAGTAGTCGGCGACGTGCGCGTTGCTCCACGGCTGGATCGCGCCCTCGCCCAGGGTCGCTCCCGCGTCCGGGACCACGAGCTCGGGGTCGACCTCCATCCGGGTGCCGATGCCGTGGCACTGCGGGCAGGCGCCGAAGGGCGAGTTGAACGAGAACGAGCGCGGCTCGAGCTCGTCGGTGTCGATCGTGTGCTCGTTGGGGCAGGCCATCCGCTCGGAGAAGCGCAGCTCGCGGCCCGGGTCCTTGGCGTCGAGGTCGACGAAGTCGAGGACGACCAGTCCGCTGGCCAGGCGCAGCGCCGTCTCCACCGAGTCGGTCAGCCGGCGCTTGCTCGACTCCTTGACGGCCAGGCGGTCGACGACGACCTCGATGGTGTGCTTCTTCTGCTTGTCGAGCTTGGGCGGCTCGGCGAGCGGGTAGGTCTCGCCGTTGACCCGGGCCCGGCTGAAGCCGTCGGCCTGCAGCTGGCGGAACAGCTCGACGTACTCGCCCTTCCGACCGCGGATCACCGGAGCCAGCACCTGGAAGCGGGCGCCCTCCTCGAGCGCGAGCACCTTGTCGACGATCTGCTGAGGGGTCTGCCGCTCGATCGGAGCCCCGCACACGGGGCAGTGCGGCCGGCCGGCGCGCGCGTAGAGCAGGCGGAGGTAGTCGTAGACCTCGGTGATGGTGCCGACCGTCGAGCGGGGGTTCTTCGACGTGGACTTCTGGTCGATCGACACCGCGGGCGAGAGGCCCTCGATGAAGTCGACGTCGGGCTTGTCCATCTGACCGAGGAACTGGCGGGCGTACGCCGACAGCGACTCGACGTACCGCCGCTGGCCCTCGGCGAAGATCGTGTCGAACGCCAGGCTCGACTTGCCGGAGCCCGACAACCCGGTGAACACGATGAGCGCGTCACGCGGGAGGTCGAGCGAGACGTCCTTGAGGTTGTGCTCGCGGGCGCCGCGGATGATCAGCTGGTCGGCCACAGTTGTCCTTCACTGCACGGGGGGTGCCCGCCACGAGCCGTGCGCCCGGGCAGGACGTTCATTTCGAACAAGTGTTCGTGATGCCGCGCCGGGTCGCAACCCGCCACGCGGTCAGTTCTCGATCCTACGGGGCTGCACAGCACCCCCAGGTGTGTGTTGAATGACAGTCATGACCGACACCGCTCCCCCGGGCCAGGCGGCCGGGACACCACCCTGGGTGCCCACCCAGCTCGAGCTCCTCGCGGAGGCGGACCAACGTCTGGTGCGCACCGTCGACGGCCTCCCGGCCGAGGACGTCGGCCAGCCGTCGCTGCTCCCCGGCTGGACGCGGGCCCACGTCGTGGCGCACCTCGCCCTCAACGGCGAGGCCCTCGAGGCCGTGCTGTCGGCGGCCGCGCGTGGCGAGAGCCGGCCGATGTACGACTCCCCCGAGACGCGGGACCGCGACATCGAGGAGCTGTCGTCCGCGCCGGCCGAGGAGCTGCGCGAGCGGCTGCTGGCGTCCACGCACTGCTTCTCCCGGGCTGCGTCGGCCATGCCGGCCGAGCACTGGCGACGCCGCTTCGAGCGTACGCCGGGCGGCCCGACCTTCTCGGTCGCCACCGTGCCGCTGATGCGGCTCCGCGAGGTGGAGATCCACCACGCCGACCTGGCGGCCGGCTACTCGGCCGCCGACTGGCCCGAGGCGTTCGACGCGGTGCTGATCGAGTCGATGACCAGGCGGCCCTACCCCCAGCCGTTCCGGGTGCTCGCGCGCGACCTCGCCCGCACCTGGGACTTCGGCGACGGGCAGCCCGTCGCCACCGTCACCGGCGACGCGGCCGCGCTCGGCTGGTGGCTCACCGGCCGCGGCGACGGCGCGGACCTGACCGTCGATGCCGACCGACTCCCGGAGGTGCCCTCGTGGTGAACGACAGCTACACCGGCGACGTCTCGCCCGGTGGCGAGCCCGACGTCCGCACCATCGGGTGCCTGAGGGTCACCAAGGTGGCGGTCGACCCCGACATGTCCAACAACTGCTACCTGCTGCACTGCACGGAGACCGACGAGCTGGTGCTCGTCGACGCCGCCGCTGAGGCGCCCCGCCTGCTGGAGCTCATCGGCGACCGGTCGCTGACGACCGTCGTCACCACGCACCAGCACTGGGACCACCACCGCGCCCTCGCCGAGGTCGTGGCCGCCACCGGCGCGGCGGTCGTCGCGGGCGAGGCCGACGCCGACGCGATCACCGAGCAGACCGGCGTACCGGTCACCCGCCGGGTCGGCGACGGCGACCGGGTGGCGGTCGGGACCTGCGACCTCGAGGTGATCCACGTCGCGGGGCACACGCCCGGCTCGATCTGCTTGTACTGGCCCGACGAGGGCGGCCACCTCTTCACCGGCGACTCGCTCTTCCCGGGCGGCGTCGGCAACACGTTCGGCGACGCGGACGCCTTCCGGCAGCTGATCGACGACGTCGAGACCAAGGTCTTCGAGCGGCTCCCGGACGAGACGTGGTTCTACCCGGGACACGGCGGCGACGCGACGCTGGGGGCCGAGCGCCCGCACCTCGCCGAGTGGCGGTCCCGGGGCTGGTGAGGAGCAGCTCGGGGCACGAGCCGATCCGCGACGTGCGGCTCGTCCCGCTCGCCGCGGAGCACGTCGCCGACCTGCGCGAGCTCGTCGACGACGCCGGCACCCGCCGGTTCACCCGGATCCCCGAGCCTCCGCCGGACGACTACGCCGCCGGCTGGGTCGAGCGTTTCGCCGCGGGACGCGAGACCGGCGAGCGCGAGGCGTACGCCGTGGTGGACGGGACCGGGGCCTTCCTCGGGGCCGGGATGCTCCCGGTGATCGACGGGGCGTCGGCCACGGTGGAGATCGGCTACATCGTCTCCCCCGGCGCGCGGGGGCGCGGGGTCGCCACCTGGGCTCTCTCCCTCCTCACCGACCGCGCCCTCGAGCTGGGGGCCGAGCGCATCGTGCTGCACATCGCCGTCGGCAACCCCGCGTCCCAGCGGGTCGCCGAGCGCTGCGGCTACCGGCTCGAGGGGGTGCTGCGCTCTGAGTACTGGAAGCCCGGGGTGCGCGCGGACACGCAGCTGTGGAGCCTGCTCCCGGGCGACCACCGGCCGCCCCTGCCCGAGCCCTGACTACTTGCTGCCCCAGACGCGCTCCTGCATCGCGGTGTCCCCGGCGGACTGGAACTTCACGACCTTCCCGTCGCGG
The DNA here is from genome assembly GCF_003047295.1 of Nocardioides sediminis. Taxonomy (GTDB): domain Bacteria; phylum Actinomycetota; class Actinomycetes; order Propionibacteriales; family Nocardioidaceae; genus Nocardioides; species Nocardioides sediminis. The sequence goes on along the minus strand of NZ_PZYZ01000007.1, from coordinate 165,784 downwards.
AAGGTCAGCACGTCGGCCTGGTCGGCGCTCTCGCCGTCCACGGTGATGTTGGTGAGCACCACGACCCGCTCGTCGTCGGCCAGGAAGTGCTCGGGACGGGTCGAGAAGCCCTTGCCGGCGAGCCGCATCCAGAAGCCGAGGACCTCCTCCTTGCCCCGGTAGGTGCCCGAGATCGCGCTGTTGCCCGCCACGATCCACTCGATCTGGTCGTCGAGGTCCGCGCTCGCGGCCTCGACGTCCCCTGCGGAGAAGGCCGCGTACGCCGCCTTGGTCTTCTCGATGTTCTCCTGGCCTGACATGACGTCCCCGCTTCCCGGACCCGACGGGTCCCCCTGCCACGCTACGTCCGGCTCGGGGGTCGAGCCATAGGTCGTGCGGACCCACCTCTTACGCTGGCAGGCATGAGCACCCGAGAGCTGACCGCCGCCAACTTCGAGGACACCGTCGTGGGTGAGGGCATCGTCCTCGTCGACTTCTGGGCCGAGTGGTGCGGGCCGTGCAAGCAGTTCGGGCCGGTCTTCGAGGCGGCGTCCGAGAAGCACCCCGACATCGTCTTCGGCAAGGTCGACACCGAGGCCGAGCAGCAGCTCGCCGGCGAGGCGGGGATCACCTCGATCCCGACGCTGATGCTCTTCCGCGACGGCATCCTGCTCTTCAACCAGGCCGGCGCGCTGCCGCCGCAGGCCCTGGAGGGCGTGATCGAGCAGGCCCGCGGTCTCGACATGGACGCGATCCGCGCCCAGATCGCCGAGGCCGAGGCCAACCCCAGCGAGGTCGACCTGGACTCCTTCGCGGCCGAGCACGCCGGCGGCGGCTACGTCCTCGACGTGCGCGAGCAGGACGAGTTCGCCGCGGGGCACGTGCCCGGGGCCGTCCACATCCCGATGAACGACGTCCCCCAGCGCCTGGCCGAGGTCCCCACGGACCGCCGGGTGCACGTGATCTGCCAGAGCGGCAACCGCAGCCGGGCCATCACCGAGTACCTCAACGCCAACGGGGTCGACGCGGTCAACGTGTCCGACGGCACCGGTGGGTGGGCCCAGCGGGGCTGGCCGCTCGAGCGGTGACGCCGCGAGTCGGCACCGGCTCGGCGCTCACCGGTGGGCGTCGAGCCACCCGATGACGTCCTCGGTGACCTCGTCGCGGTTGGTCTCGTTGAAGATCTCGTGCCGCGCGCCGGCGTACACCCGGACCGTGACGTCCCGGACGCCGGCGTCGCGGTAGCGCTGGGCCAGCACCTGCACCAGCTCCCCGCCCCCGGCCAGCGGGTCGGCCTCGCCCGAGGCGACGAGGATCGGCAGGTCGGGACGGATGCGCGCGAGGCTGGCTGGGTCGGCCAGCGTGGCGGCGGCGCCGAACAGGGCCGGCACCGTCTCGTCGGGCAGGTCGAAGCCGCAGAGCGGGTCGGCGACGTAGGCGTCGACCTCGGTCTCGTCGCGGGAGAGCCACTCGTAGCCGGTACGCGGCTCGAACCCCGCGTTGAAGGCCTCGAGGCCGACCGGGCCCTCTGCCTGCGCGAGCCCGGCGGCGAGCAGGTCGAGGGCCGTCGAGCCGGACAGCACCACGCCGTCGTACAGGTCGGAGTGCTCGAGCAGCACCGACTGGGCGGCGAAGGAGCCCATCGAGTGGGCGACGAGGAACAACGGCAGGTCCGGGCGCGCGGCCCGCAACGAGGCGCCGTACGCCGCGACGTCGGCGATCAGCCCCTCGAAGCCGACCGGTCCGAAGTCCCCGGCCCGGTCGGTGATCGACGCGCCGTGGCCGCGGTGGTCGAGGGCGTGGACGACGTAGCCGGCGGCGTTGAGCGCCTCGGCCAGGCGCCCGTACCGCTCGGAGTGCTCGGCGAGCCCGTGGGCGACCTGGACGACGCCGACCGGGTCGGCGACGTCGTCCCAGGTGTACGTCGCCAGGGCGGTCGCGTCGGACGGGGACGTGAAGGAGGACCGGGTGGCAGCCATGCCGGGCAGGCTAGTGCTCCGGCGGGCGTCGGGCGACCCCTTCGGTCGCGCCCCTAGGCTGGCCGGTGTGATCGAGATGCGCAGCCCCTCCCAGATCGAGCAGATGCGACCCGCCGGGCGCTTCGTGGCCGAGGTGCTGACGCACCTGTCGAAGGTGGTCGACGTCGGCACCAACCTGCTCGAGATCGACGAGATCGCGCACGACATGATCCGCCGTCGGGGGGCCGAGTCCTGCTACATCGACTACCACCCGTCGTTCGGCGCCTCCCCGTTCGGCAAGGTCATCTGCACCTCGGTCAACGACGCGGTGCTTCACGGCCTCCCCCACGACTACGACCTCGCGGACGGCGACCTGCTGACGCTCGACTTCGCGGTGGCCGTCGACGGCTGGGTCTCCGACTCGGCGCTCTCCTTCGTCGTCGGTACGCCGCGCCCGGAGGACCTGCGCCTGATCGAGGTCACCGGTCAGGCCCTCGACGCCGGCATCGACGCGGCCCGGCCCGGCAACCGGATCGGGGACATCGCCCACGCGATCGGTTCGGTGGCGCGCGGCGCCGGCCTGGGCATCAACCTCCAGTTCGGCGGCCACGGTGTCGGGCGGACGATGCACGGCGACCCGCACATCCCCAACGACGGCACCCCGGGGCGCGGCTTCAAGCTCCAGCCCGGCCTGGTGATCGCGATCGAGCCGTGGTTCCTGCACACCACCGACGAGATCTACACCGACCCGGACGGGTGGACGCTCCGCAGCGCGGACGGCTCCCGCGGCGCGCACATGGAGCACACGGTGGCGATCACCGAGGACGGCCCGTTGGTGCTCACGGCCCGGGACTGACGGCCGTGCCCGAGCTGCCCGAGGTGGAGAGCGCGCGCGCCGTGATCGAGGCCGGCGCGCTCGACCGCGAGGTCGCGGACGTCGACGACACCGACACGTGGGTGTGCCGACCGCACGCCACCGGCGAGATCCGCTCGGCCCTGGTGGGGCGCCGGCTGACGGTGGCGCTGCGGCGCGGCAAGAGCATGTGGTGCGAGACCTCGTCCGACGGACCGGTCCTCGGGATCCACCTCGGCATGAGCGGGCGGATCGTGGTCACGGACCCGTCCGGCGACCCCGTGGAGGGCGGCGACCGGGTGCGGGGGCTCACCGCCACCTCCCCGGACCGCGACCTCGCCTGGGACCGCTTCACCATCCGCTTCGCCGACGGCGGGGAGCTGCGGCTCTTCGACAAGCGCCGGCTCGGACGGGTGCGCCTCGACCCGGACCTGGACCGCCTCGGCCCCGACGCCGCGGAGGTCGGGGTGGCGGAGTTCCGCTCCCGGGTGGGTCGCGGCACGGCTCCGGTCAAGGCCCGGCTGCTCGACCAGTCGGTGATCGCGGGCGTCGGCAACCTGCTGGCCGACGAGACGCTGTGGCAGGCCGCGGTCGACCCGCGCCGGAGGGTGGACACCCTCGACCACGACACGCTCACCGCCCTGCACCGGTCGCTGCGGAAGGCCACGAGGGCCGCGATCCGCAACGGCGGGGTGCACACGGGCGAGGTGATGGAGCACCGCGTCGCCGGCGGCCACTGCCCGCGGTGCGGTGCTCCGATGCAACGGGCCACGGTCGGCGGCCGTACGACGTGGTTCTGCTCGGTCGAGCAGGGTCCGGCCTCCGGCTGACGTCACGCGCCGCACGGGTGTCGGCGGGCGCCGACTCAACCGTGCCGGGTCGTCGACGACAGGGCGTGCCCGCCACCGGCCCCGGCGTCGTCGGTGTCCTCCCCCAGCTCGGCAGCCACGGAGACCACCAGGCCGCCCAGCATGAAGGCGACGATGACCCCTACGAGCGTGGAGGTGGCCAGCGAGGGGATGAACCGCCGGGCACCAGTGGCGGCCTCAGCGCCGTGGTACTCGTGGGTCAGCGCGTGGCCCTTCCCCCGCGCCATCAGGAACCGGTTGACGGGGTAGGCCGCGAAGAAGGCGGCGGTCAGCGCGATCATCATGCTGACCCAGAAGACCGGGTTGACGAGACCCGCGTCCATGGCACCGGGGATGACTGCCATGACCGCGTTGTCGACCACCTCCATGGTGGCGATGGAGAGCGTGTCGGCGGCGAGGACGACCGAGAGCGCCGCGCCCAGCCCGAGCCCGGCCTTGAGGAGCGGCAGGGTCGAGAGTGCGTAGCCGAAGAGGAAGGCGAGGGAGACCGCCAGCACGATGGTCCACCCGGTCGCCAGCCCGATGGCGGTGCCGATCATCAGTCCGGCGATCTCGCCGATGGCACAGCCCGTCAGGCAGTGCAGGGTCGCGCTCAGCGCCATGGAGCGCGTGCCACCCATGTCGTGCCCCTGGTGGGCCTGGTGGTCCTGGGCTCCCTGGTGGCTCTCGTGGTGCGTGGGGTTGGTCTCGTGGTGCTGCCCGTGGGACGTGCTGGCCATCGGTCTACCTCCGGCTGGTGTCGTGGACGGTTCTGCTCGCTGAACACATACCCTAGGGGGGTATATTCCAGTTGTCCACGGTCGCGGGTTGTCCGCGCGGGTCGCCTGCCGTGAACGGGGTAGATCGGAGCGCCCCTCCTCATGCGCGTCCTGGGCCGCCCCTAGGCTCGCGACCGTGCGCATCGCGGTGGGTGAGCCTGGTCTCGCCGGCGTGTGCTCGGCGGCGGCAATCCTGGCCGGCTACTCGCACCTCACCGGCAACGTGTCCGACTCGCCGCCCGGGCCCGCGGTGGCGCTCTACCAGCACGGCTTCGGCGTGGAGCTCCTCGACTTCCCCCAAGCGGTGGTGCTGAGCGCGAGCGGAGACACCTACCGTCGAGTGGACGCAGCGGAGGGTCGGGCCGGGCCGGAGACCCAGGGAGACCCGGCGCCCATGCTGCTGTCGCCCGACGGCACCGTCCGCTTCCACAAACGGACGTGAGGCGCACGGGTGAGAAGCTCGACGCAGCTCGGTGTGACCCTGGTGGCAAGTCGCTCTGCCGGATCCTTCACTCGCGGCATGACGTGGTCGCCGCCGGTCCTCGTCCGGCTCAGGCGGCGGGCTGGGCGTCCGGCGCGCTGTCGCGCTGGTCGCTCCCTCGGCGCAGCACGACGACCACACCCACGATGGCCAGGACGAAGGCCGGGAACTGGAGGAGGCCGAAGATGGCGAAGAGCGACTCGGCATCCCTCGCAGCGTCCGAGAACGCGAACGTCGTGAAGTCGATCCATGCGTGCAGCACCATGCAGAGGACCAACGTGCCCGCCAGGCGCCGCGTGAGGTAGAACACGGATCCCGCGACGAAGGCCAGCGCGATCTGCTGCGTGGTCGACCCGAGGGACTGCCCGAAGAACAGGTTCAGTGCGTGGAGCAGGCCGAAGAGCAGGCAGCTGAAGAACCAGGCCATCGGCTCCCGGAATCCGCCGCGCAGGCCGACCAGCCCGGCGCCGCGCGTCAGCATCTCCTCGCCGAACCCGACCAGCAAGGTGCCAACCCCCAGCGCCAGGAGGTAGGAGGCTGACCTGTCCGCGGGCCCGAAGCCACCGAGCAACGAGCCGAGTCCCGGCAGGAACATGAGGACCGGGACGACCCACAGCCAGCGGGGCGCGCCCAGGTCCTCGCGGATCGCCGGTCCCCACCAGCCGAGGTAGCTGGTCACTCCAGCGGTGAACGCGGACGCGAGCGCGATGGGGAGGACGATGCCCTCGACGATGTTCGAGGTCGAGTCGCCGACCGTGTCGTAGTCGAGGCCGACGAGGACCCACGTGAATGTCACGATGGCGACGTAGCCGACCGCGAGGCCGACCGTGATGAGCGGGCGGGGCTGGACGCGCATGATGGTCCTTCGGGGTTCACGAGGTCCTGGGTGCGCCCGACGCTAGGGCCACCCCCTGAGCGTGAGGTAGGGCCTTGGGCCCCCTGTAACGGTTACGACGGTCGCGCCCCGCCCCGTGGTGCGTGCGCGCCGGTATGACGCGACCTCCGCCGGGGCGCTGGCATCACGTTCCGTCGTACGGCTGCTTCGCAGTGGTCCAGACCGCGGCGGAACAAGGCGGGCGCCGAGGCAGTTCTCGCCCACACGTCCAAGGTCGAGGAGAGGCAGGACGGCATGCCGGACTCTCGAGGCTCGAGCGTCGAGGAAGCACCGGTCGGTGTCGATGTGATCGCGCCGGAGGCGGTGGTCCTCGCCCTCACCGCGATCCTCGACAGCGAGGCCTTCCGATCTGCTCCGCGCTCACGGGACTTCCTCGCCTACATCGTGACCGAGCACCTCGCCGGACGAGGTGACCGTCTCGGCGAGCACGCTGTGGCCCGCCACGCGCTGGGCCGTTCCGCGTACGACTCCCGGCTGAACTCGTCGGTTCGGGTGCAGGCAAGCCGTCTGCGCACGGCACTCCAGCGCTACTACGACGCTGAGGGCGCGAGCGCCACGATCCGGATCTCCCTGCCTCCCGGCACCTACGACCCCGTCGTCGCCCGACACGATCCGTGCCCGGACACGTCGACGTCCCCCGACGCCGTCGCGGTCGCGGTGCTGCGGTTCGTCTCCACCGGGCCGGGCGCCGAGCTGCTCGGCAGCACGTTGTGCGACGCGATCGTCCGCCGCTTGCGCGACTTCCCGGGGTTGACGGTCATCGGGCCTTCCACGCTCGCCCCGGCCGGCACCGACGCCGCGCCACGGCCGCTCGGTGCCCGCTTCATCCTCGAAGGCAGGTTGACGAGCTCGGACGACGCAGTCGCTCTCGAGGCCCGGCTCAGCGACGTGGCGTCCGGGGACGTCGCCTGGCGGATCGCTGAGTGCGTCGCCACCGCGGACCTCGACGGTTCGCGGCTCGACGACAGGTGGGCCGCCGCCGTTGCCGGCCAGGTCGGCGACGCCACCGGTGTGATCTTCCGGCGCGCTCTCGCCCGCGAGGAGCATGCCGGCTCCGCGGTGCACGCGGCGCGGCTGGCCTACACCGACTACCTGATGACGGGGACGAGCGAGTCGGTCGCCGCGGCGGCGGCAGCCCTCGACCGGGCACTGGGGCTGCAGTCGACAGCCGAGCTGCTCGCGATGAGAGGCGCGATCCACAACGCAGAGGTCAACCAGGGAACGACCGCGACGGAGCGAGACCGCGAGCTGCGCAGCGCCGAGCGGCTGGCCAGGGATGCGCTTGCGCTCGATCCGGACAGCGCGGCGGCGTACCTCGTGCTCGCCGGCACCGCGTGGCAGCGACGACAGTGGGAGCTCGCACACCGACATGCGACCCGGGCAGTCGACCTGGCCCCGTGGAACCCGACGGTCCTGATGTCGGCCGGCACGGTCCAGGCGGTCGCCGGGGACTGGGCGGGTGGGGCGCAGACGTTGCGCCGGGGGTTCCGCATCAATCCCGTGCATCCGGGCTCCGCGCACTCGGTGACGGCCCTGGCCTGCCTGGTCGCGGGCGACGACGCCGGCGCGCTCGCCGAGGCGAGCCTGGTCCACGTGCCCGGCCAGCTGTGGGGTCCGCTGTACCGGGCTCTCGCCCTGGCCGCCCTCGGCTACCGGGAACAGGCCTGGGCCGAGATGGCCCAGGTGCTGGAGCTGGACCCGACCTTCCTCCAGGATCCGGCGACCTACTTCACCGGTCGCGCCGTGTTCACTGCCCGCGAGCTGGAGACGCTGCTCGCGCACTTCGAGCCCTTCCGACCAGGTCGCGCCTCGTCAGGCACCGGGCCGGCGGCCGATGGGGCAAGCAGCCGATGAGCGGACCTGCAGCGAGTGCGTCACGCGTGCGGCGGAGTCGGCGAAGCGGGCGATGATCCTCCGGGGGTCTACTGTCGAAGGATGACTGACCTCGAGCTCGGCACTGCTGACCAGATCGAGCCGGAGGACGTGACCGGACCCCCGACGGAGAGCACCCGCGCGGCCTGGGCCGAGGCTGCACGCCCGGTCCTCATCGAGAAGGCCCGGCGCTACCGCGCCCTCGTGACCTACAAGGAACTGGCCGCGGAGGTGCAGGAGAGCACCGGCATCGCGAGCAGCCAGCCCCTGCACCACTGGATGTCCGACGTGCTGCACCGCGTGGCCCGGGACTGCTCCGAGCGCGACGAGCCCAACCTCGCGGCGCTGGCGGTCAACGCGCAGGGCAGCGTGGGGGCGACGTACGCGTCGATCGTCCTGGACACCCGGGGCGAGGAGATCGGCGACGCCGACGACCACGCGGCCCGCGAGCGACTGTCGTGCCACACCCACTTCGAGGCGTCGGACCTGCCGGTCGACGGCGGCGTCCCGACGCTGACGGAGAAGGTGAGCGCAGCCCGCACCCGAGCCCGCAAGGCGTCCGCCCTGGCCCGCCCCGTCGACACCTGCCCCGACTGCAACATGGCGCTCCCGGCGACCAAGGTCTGCGACGGCTGCGCCTGATCGACGCCTGAGCAACCTCGGGCCGGCGCACCCCGAGCGAAGCCGCACGTGAGCGCGGTCCCTTTGCTTGGATGGACGGCATGACCAACTCCCTCCTGCGTCCCTCGACGCTGCCGTTCGGCCTGCCCGACTACGCCCACCTCACCGACGCCGACTACCGCGAGGCGATCGACCGGGGCATGGCCGAGCAGCTCGCGGAGCTGGACGAGATCGCCGTCGACGACTCCCCCGCGACCGTGGCGAACGTCCTCGAGGCGTGGGAGCGGTCGGGCGCGTTGCTCGACCGTGCGATGAACGCGTTCTGGGTGGCCAAGTCGGCCGACACCAACGACGAGCGCGACGCGATCGAGGAGGAGATGGCGCCCCGACTGGCGCAGCACTCGGACGCGATCCTCCTCGACGCGCGCCTCTACGCCCGCCTGACGGCGCTGGCCGAGCGCCGCGACGCCGGCGAGGTGACCCTGGACGAGCAGGAGGCACACCTGCTCGAGGAGCGGCTCAAGGCCTTCCGACGGGGCGGCATCGCCCTGCCCGAGGCACAGCAGGCCCGACTGCGCGAGCTCAACACCGAGCTCGCGACCCTCTCCACCCGGTTCGACCAGATGCTCGTCGCGGGACGCAACGCCGCCGCCGTGCACGTCACCGACGAGTCCGAGCTCGACGGCCTCGACGACGGCCAGAAGGCCGCCGCGCGCGAGGCCGCGCAGGCGGCCGGTCGCGAGGGCTGGCTGCTGACCATCACCAACACCACGGGCCAGCCCGTGCTCGCCGACCTCACGCACCGGCCCACCCGTGAACGCGTCTTCCGGGCCAGCGCCGAGCGAGGCCTCGGCGGCGACCCGGACACCGACACCCGGTCGGTCCTGCTGACGATGGCCCGGCTGCGCGACGAGCGCGCCCACCTGCTCGGCTACCCCCACCACGCGTCGTACGCCGCCGAGGTCGGCTGCGCGGGCAGCACCGACGCGGTCAACGAGATCCTCGGCCGGCTCGGCCCCGCGGCGTACGGCCTGGTCCGCGCGCGCGGCGAGCAGCTCCAGGCCCACCTCGAGGGCATCGAGCCCGGCGCCTCCCTCGAGCCGTGGGACTGGGCGTACGTCGACGCCCGGCTGCGCCGCCAGGAGGCAGTCCTCGACCCGGCGGGCCTGCGCCCCTACCTGGAGTTCGACCGGGTGCTGGTCGAGGGCGTCTTCGCCGCCGCCACCGCCCTCTACGGCATCACCTTCCACCCACGCGAGGACCTCGTCGGCTACACCGACGTCGCTCGCGTCTACGAGGTGCGGGAGGAGGACGGGAGCCACCTCGGTGCCGTGGTCATCGACCCCTACACCCGTCCCACCAAGCAGGGCGGCGCCTGGATGACGAGCATCGTCGACCAGAGCCACCTGCTCGACGCGGCGCCCGTCGTCACCAACACCTGCAACTTCCCGCCCCCGGCTCCCGGGACGCCCAGCCTGCTGTCGTGGGACAACGTCATCACGCTCTTCCACGAGTTCGGGCACGACCTGCACGGCCTGCTGTCCGACGTCCGGTTCCCCTCCCGCTCGGGGACGTCGGTGCCCCGCGACTTCGTGGAGTTCCCCAGCCAGGTCAACGAGATCTGGGCCTACGAGCCCACGTTGCTGGCGCGCTACGCCGTGCACCACGAGACCGGCGAGCCCATGCCCGCCGAGTGGGTCGAGCAGCTGCGTGGCCGGTCCGGCAAGGAGACCTACCGGTACGCCGAGCTGCTGGCGGCGATGCTGCTCGACCAGGCGTGGCACCAGACCCCGGCCGACGAGCTGCCCGCCTACGACGAGGGTGTCGAGGCCTTCGAGCTGGCCGCCCTCGAGCGGGCCGGCGTGCGCTACGCGACCGTGCCCCCGCGCTACCGGTCGACGTACTTCCACCACGTCTTCGGCGGCGGCTACTCGGCGGCCTACTACTCCTATCTGTGGTCGGAGGTGATGGACGCCGACACGGTCGCCTGGTTCGGCGAGCAGGGCGGGATGGACCGGAAGGCCGGTGAGCACTTCCGTCGCGAGCTGCTCGGCCGCGGCGGCTCGATCGACGCGATGGAGACCTACCGCCGCTTCCGCGGCGGGGACCCGGACCTCGCCCACCTCCTACGCCGCATCGGCGCGGAGTAGCGGGACGGGCCCGGGCGACCGGGTCAGTCGCTGAGCTGGCGGAGCCGGTGCCAGGCGAGGCTGGCGCCGGCCCGCACGCTGCGGGGCGCCCGCAGCGCGTCGAGCACCGGCGCCCGCTGGCGGGTCCAGTCGGGGTCGCTGGGCAGCGGCGCCTCCGCCGTGCCCGGCTCACCGCGCACGGCGCGCCGCATGGCCTCGCGCACGCCGAGCAGGCGACCGCCATCGGCCGGCACCCACGTGGCCTCGGGGCGGCACACCATGTCGTGGCGCAGCGACTCCACCAGCGCGTTGACCGTCCAGAAGGGCGCCTGGACCAGTCCCGCCGTGCCGACGGCCGCGACCGGCGTGGGCACCATCGCGACCGGCACGCGCACCCGCAGCAGCCGGGCGGCCCGGGAGTACGCCGCGAGCAGCCGCGGGTAGCGCAGCACGTCGGGTCCGCCGATGTCGACGGCGCCCTGGAGCGTCGAGTCGGGCTCGAGCGCCTCGACGAGGGCCCGCACCGCGTCGGTGGCCGCGATCGGCTGCACCCGCGAGCGCAGCCACAGCGGGACCGGCTGGAGGACCAGCAGGCTCCCGAGCTGGCGGATCACCTCGAACGACGTGGAGCCCGCGCCGATCACGACCCCGGCCCGCAGGGCGACCGACGACGCGGACGAGGCGAGCAGCTCCTCCTCCACCTCCAGACGCGAGGTGATGTGCTCGGAGAGCTCGTGGCGAGGGACCTGGGGGACGAGGCCGGAGAGGTAGACCAGGCGCGAGACGCCCGCCGCGTCGACACCGCGGCGTACGGTCCGGGCGCCCAGCCGGTCGATCTCGGAGAAACCGCGGGTGCTCAGCGAGTGCACCAGGTAGCAGACCGCGTCGACCCCCTCCAGGGCCACGGCGACGTCGGCGGCGTCGGTCACGTCGCAGCGCACCCAGTCGACCTGGTGGCCCCACGAGAAGCGGTCGGGCGTTGGCGGCCGGGACGTGGCGGCGGTGACGTGCCAGCCCCGGTCGAGCAGCTCGGGGACCAGTCGCGACCCGATGTAGCCGGTGGCGCCCAGGACCAGGACGCGGCGGGAGGTCTCGTCCATCACTCCCCCAGGTGGCGCAGCATGTTGTGGGCGAAACGCCGGCCCATGGCAGCCACCACGCCGTGCATGACGGTCTCGACCGCGATGCGGGACAGCCGCGGCAGCGGCAGGTCGCACCAGATCTCCAGGTCGATGGCGACGTGGGTGCCCGTGGTCCCGTCCGGGTTGGGCTGGGGACGCAGGCGGTACTCACCGTCGACGCCGGTGCGCTCGTCGGGCCGCTCCGGGTCGTGGGCGAAGACGATCCGGTGCGGCTGGTCGAAGGTCATCACCTCCGTGAACGTGGGGGCGATGGTCGCGCTCATCACCGGGATGTGCGTGAGGTTCCACGTCCACCGGTCGCCGTCCACGTCGATGCGCGTGAGGTACGGCGTCAGCTCCGGCAGCAGGGTCGGGTCGGTGAGCACCTTCCACACGTCGTCCGGCGCGGAGCGCAGGGAGGCCTCGGAGGTGTTGCGGGCACGGAAGCGGTTCACCCGGCCAGCGTAGGCGGGCGCTGCACGGCGTCCCCTCCCGGCACCGGCACCGCACGGACGCCGGCACGCAGGGCGTCGTCTAGCCTGCACGGGTGCTGATCTCCGACGAGCGCCGGATGCTCTTCGTCCACATCCCCAAGACGGGTGGGTCCTCGGTCGAGCAGCTGCTCCGCGACGCCTGCCCCGACGCCCGCACGGTCGGTCGGCAGCGGCACGCGCGGCTCCAGCGGATCCTGCGGCACGAGCCGGCCCTGGCGGACTACTGGTCGTTCGGCTTCGTGCGCAACCCCTGGGCCCGGATGGTGTCCTGGTACTCGATGATCGACACCTGGAACCACCGCTGGGGACCGGCCTCCGGACGCCCCCAGGAGGGGCAGTGGGGCTCCACCCGCGACGGCAACCCGCTGTGGCGCGCGGTGGCCGGGTACGCCGACTTCGAGGAGTTCGTGCTGCGCGGGACCGAGGAGCACGACCGGCTGGCCATGCCGCAGCTCGACTACCTCCTCGCGGACGGTCGCCGGGCCGACTTCATCGGCCGCACCGAGAACCTCGCCGAGGACACCGCCACGGTCCAGCGGCAGCTCGGCCTGCCCGTGACCGAGGTGCCGCACCGCAACGCCCGGTCCAGCGGCTCGTGGCGCGACTACTACACGCCCGCGACCCGGGACCGCGTCGCCGAGGTCTACGCCAAGGACGTCGAGGAGTTCGGCTACCGATTCTGACCCCACATCCCGTGCCCGGGTCGACCCTCAGCGGGGCCGCGGGGGCACGACGAGCCGGGTGCCACGGGCACCGGCCCACTGGCCGGTGTCCTGCAGCCGGGACCACACGTCGTACTCGGGGGCGAAGAAGTCGACCAGGGCGGTCCTCGTGGAGTCGCTGAGCTGCGGGTCGGCCGGCGGCGACACGTTGCGGCGCTCGAACGTGACGTCGTCGCCGAGCCGGGAGCGGAACCACCCCTGCCACGCGTCGGGCCGCTCGACGGCCAGCACCCGGTCGACCTCCACGACGTCGTCGACGGTGAGGAACTGGCCGGGCCGTCCTCGCGGTGTCGGCGCGTCGGGGTCACCCTCGACGTAGCGCAGGGCGAACTCCTCGAAGGTGAGGTCCGAGCTGTCCGCGCCGCGGCGGTGTCGCTCGGACTCGGGACGCGCGCGGTAGCGCCACCACGACTCGAGCCACCGCACCGGGTCGCGGAACATCGTGACCAGCTCGTAGGAGTCGCGCTCGTGGCCGTCGGCGGCCAGCCGCGGGGCGATCCGCCGGCCGTAGCCCGAGGCGCCGAGGTGCTTGAGACCCGGCGGTCGGTCGATGACGAGGTCGGCGTACGGCGCGAGCGCGGCCTCCAGCGACGTGGACGCGCACTTGGGCATGGCGAGCAGCACGAATCCGTGCCGCGGGAACGCCATCATGGGGCGCGATCCTTCCAGACCACGCACGAGCGGCGCCGACCGGTGCAGCCCGGTCGACGCCGCCCAGGGACGTGCGGGAGGGTCGGGTCAGCCGTTGCCGCCCGCGCGGAACGCCAGCCACGCGTCGCTCATCCGGGCCGCCTGGCCCTCAGTGAACATGTCCATGCAGTTGTCCTCGGTGTAGTCCATGAAGTTGTGGATCGGGTCGAGGCCGGGGGCCGCGCACGTGTCGGCTCCCTCCGGGCAACCGAACTGCGGGTAGGCCTCGCGCGGCGTGTCCGCCACGCCGTCGCCGCTGGCCGAGCAGCCGCCGGCGAAGGTGTGCTCGAGCATCATCCAGTGCCCGACCTCGTGGGTCAGCGTGTCGCCCCCGTTGTAGGGCTCGGCGGTGCCACCGGGCATCGACTCGTCGAGGATGACCACGCCGTCCTTGTAGTCCTGGCCGTTGTTGTAGCCCTTGGGGAAGTAGGCCCAGCCGAGGAGCCCGCCACCGATGTCGGCGGTGTAGACGTTGAGCGTCTCGGAGTCGCCGACGCGCAGCGCCTTCTTCATGTCGTACTCGGTCTTGCCCGGCGCGACGTTGACCCAGGCGTCGTTGGTGACGTAGTTGACCTTGGCCAGGTCGAAGCGGAACGCCGTGTCCGCGGCGTCCGGGGCCGTGGTGCCGGCGAACGAGTCGTTGAGGACGTCCATCTGCTCCTCGACCAGGGTGCCGAGGCGGGTGCGGTGCGCGTCGGTGGCGTCGGACCCGGTGATCACGTGGAAGACGGTCTCGATGCGCACCGAGCCGTTCGGGAGCGAGGGCAGGTCCTTGATGACCCCGTACTTCTTGGCGTCCTTGGCCGGGTAGAGGGCCGGCTCCTTGGCGAGCGGGTGGTCCTTGCGGACGCGGGCCGCCGACGAGTGGTCCGAGCCCTCCTCGCAGGCCACGACTCCGTCGGAGGCGACGGCGGCGAAGACGGGCGTGACGGCCAGGGTGAGGGGGGTGAGGGAGAGGACGCCGGCGACGGCGGCCGAGCGGACGAGACGTGTGCGCATGGGTGGTGACGCCTTCCTGACGGGTACTAGTCCGGACAACCTATGGCCGCATGGGCAGGTCGGGCTACGTCCCCGGAGGACAAATGTGTGTCAGGAAGTCGTCGTGTAGACGCCGCGGTGATACACCAGCGGGCGGCCGTCGCCGTCCGCCGCGAGGGCCACGACCCGGCCGACGACGATGAAGTGGTCGCCGGCCTCGTGGATCGCCTCGACCGTGCAGTCGACGTACCCGACGGTCCCCTCGAGCATCGGCGAGCCCGTGCCGGGTGCCGGCCGCCACGGCAGGCCCGCGAACTTCTCGTCCGACGGGCCGGCCATCCGGTCCGACACGTCGGCCTGGTCCGCGGCCAGGAGGTTGACGCAGAACGTCCCCGTACGCCGGATGGCCGCGAAGGCGCGCGACTGGCGGGTGGGCAGGAAAGCGACGAGGGGCGGGTCGAGCGACACGCTGGTGAACGACTGGCAGGTCATTCCGATTGGCGCCCCGTCGACCGCGGTGGTCACCACCGTCACCCCCGAGGCGTAGCGCCCGAGGACGTCGCGGAAGCGCCCGGCCTGCGCCCACGCGGCATCCCCGTCGACCTCGAGGGTCTCGCCGGGTCGCCACTCGAAGTCGTGGTGGTGGTCCATCGGTCCAGTCTCGCGCACGGCCCACGCGCGGGTACGACGGGGCGCGACGTCTCGTCGTACCAGGGTGGGGGGTGCGCGCCTCGGCGCCATGCGGTGGGATGTGCCCATGACTGCCATTGACCTGGGCCGGCCCGTGCAGGGCGACGTCGTCGAGCTGATCCTCGAGGACCACCGACGCTTCGAGGACCTCATGCGCACCATGCGCGACGCCACCGCCGACCGCGACGCCGCCCGGCGCGCCTTCAGCGAGCTGCACGTCGCCCACGCGCTCGCCGAGGAGGAGCTGGTCTACCCCAAGCTGCGCCGCAAGCGCGCGATCGGCGAGCACGAGGAGGAGCACGGGCACGAGGAGCACGCCGAGGGCAACGAGGCGCTCCTGGCCCTGCTCGAGCTCAGCGGTACCGACACCCAGGCCTACGACGACGCGCTGGAGAAGCTCGCCGAGCTGATCAACCACCACCTCACCGAGGAAGAGCTCACCATCCTCAACCCGGCCCGCGAGGAGGTCGGCGACCAGGTCCGGGCCGAGCTGGGCGCGGCGTTCGCCGAGCGTCGCAACGAGCTCCTCGACCAGGGGTGCGGCAGCGAGGCCCAGGTGCGGAAGATCGTCGAGGAGGCTCGCGGTGAGGGGCTCCTCGACGACGAGGACTGACGTCCGAGGACCGACACGGGAGGACTGACACCGGAGGACTGACACCGGGGCGCAGCGGCGGGTTCGCCGGCCGTTCACGTCCCGGCCCTAGCGTCGGGACGTGCCCGATCTCCTCGCCCCGCTCCTCGGAGCGGGGACGCACTGGGTCTACGCCGCCATCGCGCTCCTGGTGCTGGCCGAGTCGGCGCTGTTCGTCGGCTTCGTCCTGCCCGGGGAGGCCAGTGTCCTGCTGGGCGGGATGCTGGCCTCCGTCGGCCGCCTCGACCTCGCCGTGCTCGTGCCCCTGGTCGTCGCGGCGGCGGTCGTGGGCGACGCCGTGGGCTTCTGGGTGGGTCGGCGGTACGGGCCGTGGCTGCGCGGTCGCCGCACGATGGTCCGGCACGCCGCGCGCGTCGAGCAGATGCGGGACCTGGTGCGACGACGGGGCGGCCTCGCGATCCTGGCCGGCCGGATGACCGCGCTGGTCCGCGCGATGACCCCACCCGTCGCCGGGATGAGCGGCGTCCGGTGGCGCACGTTCCTGGCGTACGACGTCGTGGGCGGCGTCGTGTGGGCCGGCGGCGTCGCACTCCTCGGGTACGCCGCCGGGCACTCCTACCGGCAGGTCGCCGACGTCATCGGCGCCGCCGGGGCCCTGGGCGTCGGGCTGGCCGCGGTGGCGGGCGCCGTGTGGTGGTGGCGGGCACGCCCGGTGCGTCGAGCCGGTGACCGGGCCACACTGGACGCATGACGTTCCCGGACGGCTGGACCCGCGGCTCGCACACGTACGCCGGCGTCACGCACGCGACGTACCGCAGGGGGACGGGGCCGGGCGTCATCGTGATCCACGAGGTCCCCGGGATCACGCCCGAGGTCGCGGCCTTCGCCGAGGAGGTCGTCGACGCCGGTTTCACGGTCGTCCTGCCCAGCCTCTTCGGCACCGACGGCGCCCCGATGACCCCTCGGACGATCGCCTCCTCGATCGGACGCGTCTGCGTGAGCCGCGAGTTCACCAAGCTGCGCACCGGTGAGACCACGCCGGTCGCCGGGTGGCTGCGATCGCTCGCTCGCGAGCTGCACGACGAGCTCGGCGGGCCGGGGGTCGGCGCCCTGGGGATGTGCTTCACCGGTGGCTTCGCCCTGGCCATGGCCGTCGACCCGGCCGTAGCCGCACCGGTCGTGTGCCAGCCGAGCACGCCGGCCGCGGTCGGCAGCAGGCGGGCCGCCGACGTCAACCTCTCCCCCGCCGACCTGGCGGTCGTCAAGGGTCGTTGCGCCGCGGGCCAGCAGGTGCTGGGCGTGAAGTTCCGCAGCGACCCGGCCGTCGGGACCCGCTTCGACACCCTCACCCGCGAGCTCGGCGACGCCTTCGTCCGGGTCGAGCTCGAGGGCAAGGGGCACTCGACGGTGACCGCGCACCGGCGGCAGGAGGCCGTCGACGCGGTGCTGGCGTTCTTCGCCGAGCACCTGCGCCGGTGACCCGGCACAGGTGCCCGACGCGGGCAACTGGATCCCAGCTCAGCGCAGGGCCTTGTTGCCCTTGAACTTCCACTCGACCGTGCCCGTGCCGTTGCCCTGGCCGGTGCCGTTGACCGCCGACGTCGTCTCGGCGAACATCAGCGTGGCGTGGGCGATGGCATCCGACATGATGTCCAGCGCATCCTCGCTGAGGTTGTCGATGTCGTCGCAGGGCGCGTGGTAGCAGGGGTCGTAGGCGACGCCGGCCGTGCCGCCGTACTCCGCCGCCTGAGCCGCGGTCTTGATGCCCTCGGCACCGGTGAAGAGTCCGCCGGCGGGGATCCCGGCGTTGATGAAGGCGAAGTAGTCGCTGCGTCCGTCGAAGTCCGTCGGCTCGCTCGACGACCCCTGCGAGGTGAAGAAGTCGGTGAAGACGTCCTCGATGAGGCCGGAGCCGTTGGGTCCGGACACCCCGAGGGCGTCCCCGTCACCGTCGTAGACGAAGTTGACCGCGTTGGGCGACCCGACCATGTCGAAGTTGAGGTTCAGCGCAGTCCCCTTGATCTCCCGCTTCGTGAGCTGGGAGACGTAGTACTCCGACCCGATGAGGCCGTCCTCCTCGCCGCTCCAGAAGGCGAAGCGCACACGGTTCTCGGGTTGGATGCCGAGCTCGGCCATCTGCAGCGCGGTCTCGAGGAGCGCCCCGGTCCCGGAGCCGTTGTCGTTGATGCCGGGACCCTCGCCGACGGAGTCGAGGTGTCCGCCGGCCACGACGGTGCGGTCGGTGCGTCCCGTCGGGGTGTCGGCGAGCAGGTTCTCGGTGGTCACCTGCTCGATGGTGATCTGCAGCGTGAGGTTCATCTCCAGGCCCGGCGTGTTCGCCCACTCCTCGCCCCGTGCGTACGACGCGCTCACGACCGGGATGTCGCGCACCGGCGGGTCGAGGGTGCCGCCGAAGAGCGAGAGGCGGTCATCCCCCGGGACGACGTTGCCCTGGTTGAAGATGATGACCCCGCTGGCACCCGCCGCGGCGGCGTTGTCGGCCTTGACCGCGAACGGGCAGGTGCCGCGCTGGATCAGGGCGATGTTGCCCGCCGGGAAGCCGGTGAAGTCCGCCGCTTCGCAACCGCTGGTCGAGGCCCGGTCACCGGCCAGGTTGAGGTCGACGTTGGTGACCGGCGCGGCCGCCGTACCGCCTCCCGAGTAGTCCATGGGGTAGAAGTCGATGCCCAGGGTGTAGGTGGTGTCCGGGTCGGGTGCCGTCCGGACCAGCGACGACCCGGTGAAGTCGACGCGCTCGTAGCTGAACTCCTGGCGCGTCGTGATGTAGCCGGCGTCGTCGAGGAGCGCTTCCACGTAGTCGACGGAGGCGTCGTGGCCGCTCGTGCCGGCCTGCCGGTTGTCGTCGTTGGCGTCGGCGATGGCCTGGAAGGCATCGAGGTGCTTCATGACACCGGCGACGGTGACGGCCTCGCGGAGGTCCTCGGTGTCGACGGTGACGGCTGCCTGCGCGGTGCCTGCGAGTGTGGATCCGCCCGCCAGCGCTGCCGCCGCGGTGATCGCGACGAGGCGGGTCCTGGTCGTCCTGCTGTGCTTCACGTTCTCTCCTCGGTGGGTCGACGGCCGTGAGCGCCCGAGAACCATCACGTGGGGACTTCGGACGCTAGCCACGGGGAGACCCAGCACGGGATCGCACCGGAAGAAGCCCCAGAACTGGGGAACTCCGCGATGAGAACAGGTTCTAGGCCTCCCGATACCATCGGCACGTGAGCTTCCTCCGCCGTCAGGGCGTGATCGCCGCCCTCACCGCCAACGCCCTCCGCCCGCTCCCCGGCCGTGCCGGGTTCCTCTCCTTCGGCGCCGGCTGGATCGTGGGCGAGCTCGCCCCCCACGTCCTCGCCTTCACCGCGGCGGACGCCGCGCTGCACGTGTCCCCACTGCGACGCGGTCCCCGTAGCAGGGCCGGGCTCGCGCTCGCCGCCTTCAGCGCGGCCGGCCTGGCCGCGATGATCCACCGAAGCCACCAGGTCCGGCACCGGCTCGAGGAGGCGCTCGTCGAGGGGCTGGGCGTGCAGTACGTCGAGCAGCTGGACGCACCCCCCACCCCCGCGGACCTGGCGCCGCCGTGGCGACGGATCGTCAACCCGTTCGACCTCACCGATCCCGCCGTGCGGGTCGAGAAGGACATCGCCTACTCGACGTACGGGCGGCGCGGCCTGCTCGACATCTACCGGTCGGCCGAGACGGAGCCGACGAAGGCGCCCGTGCTCCTCCAGGTGCACGGCGGCGCCTGGATGACCGGGCGCAAGGACCACCAGGCCATCCCGCTGATGCAACACATGGCCAAGCAGGGGTGGGTCTGCGTGGCCATCAACTACCGGCTCTCGCCGCGCTCGGCGTTCCCCGACCACGTCATCGACGTCAAGCGGGCCATCGCGTGGGTCAAGGAACACATCGCCGAGTACGGCGGAGACCCGGACTACGTCGTCATCACCGGCGGCTCGGCCGGCGGGCACCTGTGCGCGCTCGCCGCGGTGACGCCCAACGAGCCGGAGTGGCAGCCGGGCTTCGAGGCCGCCGACACCTCGGTCCAGGCGGCCGTCCCGCACTACGGCGTCTACGACTTCGCCGGGTCGACCGGCCTGCGCAGCGCCGTCGGCATGCGGGACCGGTTCATCGCCCCCCGGGTGATGCAGACGACCTGGGAACGCGACCCCGAGCTGTTCGAGGCCGCGTCCCCCATCCTGCGCGTCGACGGGGACGAGCCCGACTTCTTCGTCATCCACGGCGACACCGACAGCCTGGTCGACGTCAACCAGGCGCGCGCGTTCGTGGAGCGGCTGCGCCAGGTCTCGCCGAGCTCCGTCGTGTACGCCGAGCTGCCCGGCGCCCAGCACGCGTTCGACACCCTGCCGTCCATCCGCTCCACGCACGTGGTGCGCGCCATCGAGCGCTACCTCAACTGGCACTGGAACTCGTGGCGACGGGGCCGGGCGGTGGATGCCGGCGCCTGAGCGCTACCGGTGGATGAGGCCGATGTGGTTGCCGTCGGCGTCGACGACGGTCGCCACCGTGGTGCCCCCGCCGACCTCGCTCGGCGGCTGGAGCACCTCGCCGCCCGCGTCGACGAGCGCGGCGACGCCGGCCTCGACGTCCTCGGTGGCGCAGAAGGGCGTGGGCCCGACCATCCCTGACGCGTGGCCGTGGGGGTTGAGGCCGATCTCGAGCCCGTCGAGGTTGAATCCGACGTAGTACGGCGTCTCGGTGTGCGGCTCGGCCCCGAAGGCCTGCCGGTAGAACGCCGTCGCGGCGTCGACGTCCTTGACGGGGATCACGATGGAGCTGACGGTCATGGGTGCCTCCTGGGTCCGACCGGCGTCGCCGGTGCTGGTGTGGTTCGTCGCGTGGTTGACGAGCCAGGACGCCGGGACGTGACAGGCCGGGTCGGGCGGCTCAGCCGAAGTCCGCGGTGATCCGGCGCGCCGCCCCGTCGACGGTGACCTCCCCGCCGTACGGCAGCACCACCTGCGGCGAGGTGTGCCCGAAGTCGACGTCCATCACGACGACGGCCTCCGGGGCGTAGTCGGCGACGGCGCGCAGCACAGCCTCGCGGTACTCGCCCCGGCGCGCGGAGGCCTGCTCCGGCGACGGCGTGTGCTCCCGGTCGCCGACGGGCGGGCGACCCCACAGCAGGGCCGACGCTCCCCCGAGGATCCCGCGCTCGCCCAGCGCGCGGAGGATGCGGAAGCAGACCTCCGGGTCCGGGCGCTCCTCGGAGGGCTCCAGGAGCAGCACCGCCCCGGCGTACGACTCCCCCGGCATCATCCACCGGCCGACCTGCAGCGTCTCGGCCACCGACTCCAGGCAGCCGCCCCAGGTGCGGCC
This sequence comes from Nocardioides sediminis, assembly GCF_003047295.1. Classification (GTDB taxonomy): domain Bacteria; phylum Actinomycetota; class Actinomycetes; order Propionibacteriales; family Nocardioidaceae; genus Nocardioides; species Nocardioides sediminis. The sequence continues at coordinate 144,739 of NZ_PZYZ01000007.1, read as the reverse complement.
GGAGACGCGGACCTCGGGTCCGGACCAGGTCCACGGCTCCGCGGGGGCGTCGGGCGCTGGCCGGGTGAGCGCCTCGGGCGTGTCCCAGCCGAGTCCCGCGTCGAAGGTGCGGGGCACGACCCGCACCTCGTGGGTGCCGCCGAAGAGGGCGGCCCGCAGCGAGGCGAGGTGCATCGGGTCCACCGCGGGCCCGGGGCCGAGGTGCACCTGCGTCGAGCCCCCGTAGACCGAGCCGATGCCGTGGTCCCACAGGTAGTTGGCCAGGTGGGTGTTGTCGCTGTAGCCGAGGAACCGCTTCGGGGCGGCGGTCATGCGATCGGCATCGAGGTACCGGAGCACGGTGACCTGGTCGTCGCCGCCGACGGTCGCGATGACGGCCGAGACGTCCGGGTCCTCGAAGGCCGCCATCAGGTCCTCGGCGCGCTCCTGCGGCGTCCCTTGGCGCCGGGTGGTGGGGTACTCGACCGGCTCGAGGCCCAGGTTGCGGAGCCGCCCGAGGGCCTGCTCGTGGATCGCCGGGAAGTGGGCCGGCGCGCACCACGACGGCGAGACAACGGCGACCTTCCCGCCGGTCGTCGCGGGCGGGGGCAGCGAGACGGGGTGGGTCATGGCACTAGTGTCTCGCCGCGTGACGTCACCTGCGCCCTCCCCCCGGAGCCAGCCCTCCGACCTCGGTGGGATGCCCGCCGACCTGCTCGAGCACGCCCGTGCCGCCAAGGGCTTCATGCCCGAGGAGGAGGGCCTGCTCCTCCACCGGGTGGCGCGGGAGCGGCTGCCGCACGGGCCCGTGCTGGAGGTCGGCACCTACTGCGGCAAGTCCGCGATCTACCTCGGGGCCGCGGCCCGCGAGGTGGGCGGCGTGGTCGTCACCGTCGACCACCACCGCGGGTCGGAGGAGAACCAGGCGGGGTGGGAGCACCACGACCCGACCCTCGTGGACGCCGAGTCGGGGCTGATGGACACGTTGCCGGTCTTCCGTCGCACCATCGAGCGGGCCGGTCTCGAGGACGTCGTGGTGCCGGTGGTGGGCCGGTCGACGACGGTCAGCGCGCTCTGGCGCACCCCGCTGTCGATGCTGTTCATCGACGGCGGTCACGCCGAGGAGCACGCGCACGACGACTACACGGGCTGGGCGCGGTGGCTGATGCCCGGCGGGCTGCTGGTGATCCACGACGTCTTCCCCGACCCGGCGGACGGTGGGCGACCGCCGTACGACGTCTTCGTGCGCGCGCTGGGGAGCGGCGACTTCACCGAGGTCGAGGACCTCGGCTCGGTGCGCGTGCTGAGGCGGACGTCAGGAGACGCCGGCGACCCGGTCCGCTGACTCACAGCCGCACTCGAGCGCGATCTCGGCGAAGTGCGGGGCCAGCGAGGTGCCGCGCATGATGTCCGATCCCGGGGTCGTGCCGGTGAGCGCGTCGACGGCGAGGACCACGGCCGCCGCGGTGTAGGTGGTGTGCTCGACCGGCCAGTTGACGTCGTCCGGGAACACGTAGCCGGTGAAGTAGCGGCCCCCCTCCGCACGCAGGTGCTGCATGTCGGCGAGCAGCTGCAGGGCGCGGCGTCGGTCGCCGAGGGCGTCCAGTGCCATGGCCAGCTCGCAGGTCTCGGCGCCGGTGACCCACGGGTTGCGGGAGACGCAGCGGATCCCGAGGCCCGGTTCGACGAAGGTGTCCCAGCGCTCCCCGAGCAGTGCCCGGCCCGCGTCACCGCGCACGGCGCCGCCCAGCACCGGGTAGTACCAGTCCATGGAGAACTCGGACTTGTCGAGGAACCGGTCCCGGTGGCCGCGCAGCGCGTGGCCGAGCCGCCCGCCCGCCAGCTCCCACTCGGGCTGGGGCTCGTCGACCAGGTCGGCGAGCGCCACCCCGGCACGCAGGCTCTGGTAGATGCTCGACGACCCGGCGAGCAGGGCCTCTTCGTTGACCCGGGACGGCCGCCCGTCGTGCCACTCCTGGGACCACGCGATGCCGCCGAAGGGCAGCTGGTGGCCCACGACCCAGTCGAGGGCCCGCCGCACGGCCGGCCACGTCCGGCCCACGAACGCCTCGTCGCGTCGTACGAGCCAGTGGTGCCACACGCCCACCGCGAGGTAGGCCGACATGTTGGTCTCGCCGCTGTGGTCCTCGACCTCGCCGGCGACGAGCTTCATCGGCCACGACCCGTCGGGACGTTGGGTGCGGACCACCCAGTCGTAGGCGTGCTCGGCGGCCTGCGTCTGCCCGCCGACGACGAGCGCCATGGCCGCCTCGACGTGGTTCCACACGTCAGTGTGCTCCCCCGTCGTCCACGGGATCGCCCCGTCGGCCTCCTGCATCGCCGCGATCGACGCGGCCGTCTCCTCGACCTGGGTCCAGGTCAGGACGCGCTCGACGTGCTCAGGCTGCATCGGGCTTGCGGAAGTAGAGCACCATGCTCTTGCCGATCACCGGGTCGAGCACCTTGCCGGCCAGCCGCAGGGCCTTCGGGTCCTTGACGATCTCCCACACCAGCAGCTTGTGGTAGGCGCGGGCCAGCGGGTGGTCGTCGTTGCGGACTCCGACCGCGCACTTGATCCACCAGTACGGCGAGTGGAGGCCGTGGGCGTAGTCCTTGCCCTCGAAGTCCATGCCGGCCCTGGTGACCTTGTCGACCAGCTCCTTGTCGGTGTAGATGCGGATGTGGCCGCCCGGGGTGTTGTGGTAGTCCTCGGACAGCTTCCAGTTGACGACCTCGGGGAACCAGCGGGGCACGCTGACGGCGAGCGTGCCGCCGGGGCGCAGCACCCGCACCAGCTCCTGGATCGCCTGGATGTCGGCGGGGATGTGCTCGAGCACCTCGGCCGCGACCACCCGGTCGAACTCGCCGTCCGCGAAGGGCAGGGCCAGCGCGTCGCCCTCCTTGACGTCGGCCTCGGCACCGTCGGGGACCTCGCCCCCGTCCCGCATCGCGGCGAACCACTCGCGCACGGTGGCCAGCTCGTCGGCGTCCTGGTCGAAGGCGATGACGTCGGCGCCCCGCTTGTACATCTCGAAGGCATGGCGTCCGGCGCCGCATCCCATGTCGAGCACGCGCTCACCCGGCCGGAGCCCGAGTCGGTCGAAGTCAACGGTCAGCACGGGAGTCCTCCTCGGTCGGGTGCCCGGTGGTCGGGGCGGTGGTCGGGGCGGTGGTCGGCACGGTGGTCGACCCAGCGGTCTGCTCGGCACGGAAGCCGGCGATCGTGTCCTCGTACGCCGCCGCGGTCGCCTCCGCGACCGCGCGCCAGCTGAACAGCTCCTGCACGCGCCGGCGGCCGGCGCGGCCGAGCCGCTCGCGACGGACCGGGTCGTCCAGGAGCGCGGCGAGGGCCTGCTCGAGCTCGCCCACGTCGCCGGGCTCGACGAGCACGGCGCACTCGCCGTCCTCGCCGACGACCTCGGGGATCGCTCCGGCGCGCGACGCGACCAGCGGGGTCTCGCAGGCCATCAGCTCGGCTGTGGGCAGCGAGAAGCCCTCGTAGAGGGACGGGACGCAGGCCACCTCGGCCGACCCCATCACCTCGACGAGCTCGGCATCGCTCACGCCGTTGACGAAGGTGACGTGCTCCGTGATGCCCAGCCGGTCGATGAGCTGCTCCGTCCGGCCGCCCGGCTCGGGGGTGGTCACCAGCACGAGCGACACGTCGCGCTCGGTGCGGAGCTTGGCGAACGCCTCCAGCAGGGTGGCGATGCCCTTCATGGGGGCGTCGGCACTGGCCATGGCCAGGATGCGGCCCGGCACGCGAGGCGTGGTGGGCGGCACGAAGGCGTCGTCGACGCCGAGCAGCACGGTGCGCATTCGGCCGGGGTCGACCCCGAAGTCGCGAGCGATGTCGCGGGCCGAGCTGTCGGACGGCGTCAGGATCGCGCGGGCCTGCCGGGCGACCTTCCCCTGCATCCTCAAGAAGCCGTACCAGCGCCGCAGGGCCAGCTTCTTGCGCAGCGTGGGGGCGGCGGCGAGGTCGATGCGGCGGTCGATCGCGATCGGGTGGTGGATGGTGGTCAGCAGCGGGATGCCCATCTTCTCGATGTCGAGAATCCCGTAGCCGAGGACCTGGTTGTCGTGGGCGACGTCGAAGTCGCCGACCCGCTCGCGCAGCACCCGGGCGACCCGGCGGGAGAACGTCTTGGGCTCGGGGAACCCGGCGGTCCACATGGTGAGGACCTCCTCGACGTCGATGAGGTCGCGGATCTCGCTCGGCCGGGGCGTCCGGAACGGGTCGGGCTCGCGGTAGAGGTCCAGGCTCGGGACCTTGGTCAGCCGCACGCCCTCGTCGAGGTCGGGGTAGGGCTGCCCGGAGAACACCTCCACCTCGTGGCCGAGCCGCACCAGCTCCCGGCTCAGGTGCCGGATGTAGACCCCTTGGCCGCCACAGTGGGGCTTGCTGCGGTAGGACAGCATCGCAATGCGCACGTGCCTGCGACCTTTCTCGAAGTGGAACGTGTTCCTATCATGGCGCACGTGGCCAACGACGACCCGACTTCGCCCGTCCAGCGGGAACGCCGTACCCGCATCCTGGACGCCACCATCGCGCTCGCCTCGCAGGGCGGCTTCGACGCCGTCCAGATGCGGACGGTGGCCGAGCAGGCGGACGTCGCGCTGGGCACCCTCTACCGCTACTTCCCCTCCAAGATCCACCTGCTCGTCAGCGCGCTGGGCCGCGAGTTCGAGCGCGCCGACGCGGCCATGGCCGACAACCCGGTCCCTGGTGACACCCAGGCCGACCGCGTCAACCACGTGCTGAACCGGCTGACCCGCGGCCTCCAGGACGACCAGCACCTCACCGAGGCGCTCACCCGCGCGTTCATGTTCGCGGACCGGTCCGCCCGCCAGGAGATCCAAGGCGTGGGCCAGCTGCTGGTCCGCATGCTCACCCGGGCCATGCGTCCGGGCGCGACGGCGTCCGACGAGGACCGCGCCATCGCCCGGGTCATCGGGGACGTGTGGCTCGCCGCGCTCATGGCCTGGGTCAACGGCCGCAGCAGCGCCGAGGAGACCTCCGCGCACATGGAGCGGGCCGTGCGCCTCGTCCTGCGCTGACCCGCCGGGAACGGTCAGCGCAGCGGGTCGAACGGCACCAGCTCGGCCGGGGTGCTGCCGGTCACGATCCGCTGCGCGAGCAGCTTGCCCGTGACCGGACCGAGGGAGATCCCCGACATCGCATGACCACCCGCCACGAACACGCGCGGTGAGGTGGTCGGGCCGATGAGCGGCAGCCCGTCCGCGCTGCAGGGGCGGGCACCCACCCACTCGTCACGGCGGTCGTCGAGGTCGACCCCCTGCAGCAGCGGGCGGACGGACTCGACGATCGCCCGGATGCGACGGGGGTCGAGCGCCGCGTCGGGGGCGCGGAACTCCATCATCCCGGCCACCCGGAGCCGCACGCCTCCGCTCATCTCCAGGGGGGTGCACGCCACGCGTTGGGCCGGGAAGTACAGCGGCGCGTGCGGGACCCGGTCACCGGCGACGCTGAAGGAGTAGCCGCGACCGGCGTGGACGGGCTGCCGCACCCCGAACCGACGGGCCAGGGGCCCCAGCCAGGCACCGTGGGCGAGCACGACGGCGTCGAACCGCTCAGCGTTCCCCGGTCCGGTGCCGACGACGACCCCACCCCGGTCCTCCTGGACCCCGGTGACGGTGGTGGCCTCCACGATGCGACCACCTCGGCCACGGACGGAGTCGGCCAGGGCCGCGAGGAACGCCGGCGGGTTCACGTAGCGCTGGTCGTGAAGCCGCACCGCGGCGCCGACCGAGGCGGACAGGGCCGGCTCCGCAGCGCGTGCCTCCGCGCCGGTCAGGACGTCGTAGGCCACGTCCTGGCCGGAGGCACGGATGTCCTCGAGCTCGTGCAGAAGTGGCGCGCGCTCGTCCCGCGTGCGGAAGCACGCCAGGAACGGGTCCGCGGGATACGTCGGGGCGTCGACGCCGGCGTCGGCGAGCTCGTCGAACGCGGCCACAGAGCCCCGGTTGAGCGGCGCGTAGGCGCGCATCCCGGTCCCCCAGCGCCGGACGGTGCTGTTCCGGACGAAGCCGGCCAGGAACCTCAGCAGTCGCGGGTCGGGCCGCACCGGGACGTAGACCGGCGAGGTCGGGCTCAGCACCGCGCGCACCCCGTAGCGCAGGACCGAAGGCTCGGGGAGCGGCGCGGTCATGGCCGGGGTGATCCACCCGGCGTTCCCCCACGACGAGCCCGCCGCGACGTGTCGGCGGTCGTGGACCGTGACGTGGACGCCGTGCTCCTGGAGGAACCAGGCGGTGGCGAGACCGACGATGCCGGCTCCGACGACGGCGACGCGCTCGGGCATCAGGCCTCGCTGGAGTGGCCCGGGAACACGTGGGCCGTCGGGTCGATCGCCACGGCCGCGTTGTTGACCGCGGTCGCCGCCTCGCCGAAGCCCACGGCGATGAGCCGCACCTTGCCGGGGTACTCGGTGATGTCGCCGGCGGCGAAGACGCGCTCGATGTTGGTGCGCATCGCGCTGTCGACCACGAGGTGGCGCTTGAGCGTCTCCAGCCCCCATGTCTGCAGGGCGCCGAGGTCGGCCACGAAGCCCAGGGCGGCCACGACCGCCTGCGCCGGTCGGACGAACGGCTCCTGCCCGTCGACGGTGACCTCCACCTCCGCCACGTGCCCGCTCCCGTTGCCCCCGCTCCCCCGCAGTGCCGTGACCTGCGCCTTGGTGATGATCTCGACGCTGGAGTCGCGCACCGCCTGCACGGTCCGCTCGTGCGCCCGGAACGCGTCGCGGCGGTGGACCAGCGTCACCGAGGAGGCGACCGGCTCGAGGTGCTGGGCCCAGTCGAAGGCGCTGTCCCCGCCGCCGACGATCACCACGTCCTTGCCGGCGTACGGCGCGAAGCTGGGCACGAAGAACTCCACGCCCCGCCCGACCCAGCCCTCGGCCGCCGGTAGGGGGCGCGGGCTGAACTTCCCGATGCCGGCCGTGACCAGCAGCGCGCCGGCGGTGATCGACGTGCCGTCGTCGAGGCCGACGGTGACGTGGTCGTCACCGTGCTCCAGCGTCTGCGCCGTGCGGTCCAGGAAGTACTGCGGGTCGGCGGTCGCGGCCTGGGCGACCAGCCCCTCGACGAGGTCGCGGCCCTTGATGGACGGGAAGCCGGCGACGTCCAGGATGGCCTTCTCCGGGTACATCGCGGTGATCTGGCCGCCGAGCTCGGGCAGGGAGTCGACCACCCCGACGCGAAGGCCGCGGAACCCGGCGTAGTAGGCGGCGTAGAGCCCGGTCGGGCCGGCTCCGATGATGAGCAGATCGACCTCGGGCACCCGGTCACTCCTTCGTCGCCGTCAGGACGCAGTCAACCTAGCCGAGCGACGTGACCCCTGCCACGGTCCACGCGCCCTGCTCCCCCACCAGGCTGACGACCACCCGGTCCCGCTGGAAGCGGCGTGCCCCGGTCCGGCCGGACGTCGTCTCCTGGTTGACGAAGACCAGCACCTCGGCCCGCCCGTCGCTCGCCGACACGACCCCCGACGCCACCGCCGAGGCCTCCTGGTCGATCTCCTCACGCACGGTCACCCGACGGACCCGCTCCATCGCCTCGACGTGCTCGGCGGCGAAGTCCGGCTCGAGAGTCGCGGACGCCCGCGCGACGTCCTGGTCGAACGAGTCGTGGTGGTAGGTCAGCACGGCCGCAGCCGTCCTCGACGCGACCGACAGCACGCGCTCGCGCTCCGCCCTCTCGGCCAGGGGGGCCGTTGCCGGAGCGGTCTGGTCGGCACCGCGCTCGGCCTCCTCCACCTGGAGGACGACCAGGGCGGTCAGCACGACGGCGGCGAGGACCAGCACCGCGGTCAGCCACGGGCTGGCAAGGGCGGAGCGCTCGGACGCGGCTTCCTCCGGGGGCCGGCCGGCGTCTGCGGGGGTCGTGGCGTCCACGTCAGTTCACGAACCGGAGGCCGTCGGTGAGCCACCGGTCCCCGTCTCGGACGAGGTCGACCCGGATGCGCCACGGCACCTCCCGGGTCCGGGAACCGCCGACCCTGCTGGTCACCTCCGTGTCGGCCGCCACCAGCACCACGGCAGAGGCCGCGGTGGACTCACCGAGGCCCGCACGCAGGATCGTCACGTCGGCCGACGACTGCCGGCGCAGGGTCTCGGACCGGATGGTCTCCAGCTGGTCGGCGAACTGCTCGCGAAAGTCCTCCGTGGTCGTCGTGAGCATCCGCTCGAGCTGCGCGTCGACGTCGGTGTGGTCGACGTCGAGGAACGCCCGGACCTGCTCGGTCGCCGCACGGACGGCGGCAGCGTGGTCCGTGCCCGCCGGACGGTCGGGTGCGGCGGCGCCCCCGTCGCCGTCCGCGGCGTTGCGCGCGACGAGCACGGCGAACGCCACCAGCAGCACGAGGACCAGGAACGCCAGCCCGATGTTGAGACGTCGGCTCACGTCTCGTCACCGACGCGGGAGGGCTTCATGCACGCATGGTGGCAGACGCCCCGCCGATCGGCGGGGACTCGTCGGGTCAGGCGCGCCGGCGTGCGTGCAGGACGTTCACTTCGTCGCTGCGGCTCGCTGCGCTCCCCGGGCTCCTCGCTCGTCGGGTGCGCCGCGGACCTCGTTCCTCGGCCCGCGCGCACCACTCCTCACTTCGTCGCTTCCATCATCTGGCGAAGCTCCTTCTTGAGCTCGCTGATCTCGTCGCGCAGCCGGGCCGCCACCTCGAACTGCAGCTCGGCGGCCGCGGTCTTCATCTGGTCGGTGAGGCCCTGGATCAGCTCGGCCAGGTCGGTGGACGGGATGCCGGCCGTGTCGGGGAGGTCGGAGTGGATCTTGGAGAGCGACGGGGTCGGCGACTTGGCCTTGACGCCGCCCGCGCGGCCCTTCTGGCCCACGTCGGCCCAGGTCTGGAGCAGCTCCTGGGTCGTCTCGTCCTCGCGGGCGAGCATCTCGGTGATGTCGGCGATCTTCTTGCGCAGCGGCGTCGGGTCGATGCCGTGGGCGGTGTTGTAGTCGACCTGGATCTTGCGACGACGGTTGGTCTCGTCGATCGCCGCCTCCATGGACGGGGTGATCTTGTCGGCGTACATGTGGACCTGGCCGGACACGTTGCGGGCCGCGCGACCGATCGTCTGGATCAGCGACTTGTCCGAGCGCAGGAAGCCCTCCTTGTCGGCGTCCAGGATGGACACCAGCGACACCTCGGGCAGGTCGAGGCCCTCGCGCAAGAGGTTGATGCCGACCAGCACGTCGTACTCCCCCAGCCGCAGGTCGCGCAGCAGCTCGATCCGCTTGAGGGTGTCGACCTCGGAGTGCAGGTAACGGGTGCGGATGCCGGCGTCGAGCAGGTAGTCGGTGAGGTCCTCGGACATCTTCTTGGTCAGCGTCGTGACCAGGACCCGCTCCTCCTTGTCCGAGCGGGTGCGGATCTCGTGGATCAGGTCGTCGATCTGACCCTTGGTCGGCTTGACCACGACCTCCGGGTCGACCAGCCCGGTCGGCCGGATGATCTGCTGGACGGTGTTGTCCACCCCGCCGACCTTGTCGAGCTCGTAGTTGCCGGGCGTGGCGGAGAGGTAGATGGTCTGCCCGATCCGCTCGAGGAACTCCTCCCACTTGAGCGGGCGGTTGTCCATCGCGCTGGGGAGCCGGAAGCCGTGGTCGACCAGGTTGCGCTTGCGGGACATGTCGCCCTCGTACATCCCGCCGATCTGGGGCACCGCGACGTGGGACTCGTCCACCACGAGGACGTAGTCCTCTGGGAAGTAGTCGAGCAGGCAGTTGGGCGCGCTGCCGCGCTGGCGGCCGTCGATGTGCATCGAGTAGTTCTCGATGCCCGAGCAGGACCCGACCTGCCGCATCATCTCCACGTCGTACGTCGTGCGCATCCGCAGCCGCTGGGCCTCCAGCAGCTTGCCCTGCCGCTCGAAGACGGCGAGCTGGTCCTCGAGCTCGAGCTCGATGCCCTTGATCGCGCGCTCCATGCGCTCCGGACCGGCGACGTAGTGGGTGGCCGGGAAGACGTAGAGCTCCTGGTCCTCGGTGATCACCTCGCCGGTCACCGGGTGCAGCGTCATCAGCCGCTCGACCTCGTCGCCGAAGAACTCGATGCGGACCGCGAGCTCCTCGTAGACCGGGAAGATCTCGAGGGTGTCGCCCCGGACCCGGAACGTGCCGCGGGTGAAGGACATGTCGTTGCGCGTGTACTGGATCTCCACGAGCCGACGCAGGATGGAGTCGCGGTCGTGCTCCTCCCCGACCCGCAGCCGCAGCATCCGGTCGACGTACTCCTGCGGGGTGCCGAGGCCGTAGATGCACGAGACCGTGCTGACCACGATGACGTCGCGCCGGGTCAGCAGGCTGTTGGTCGCGCTGTGCCGCAGCCGCTCGACCTCCTCGTTGATCGAGGAGTCCTTCTCGATGTAGGTGTCGGTCTGGGGGACGTAGGCCTCGGGCTGGTAGTAGTCGTAGTAGGAGACGAAGTACTCCACCGCGTTGTCGGGGAACAGCTGGCGCAGCTCGTTGGCGAACTGCGCGGCCAGTGTCTTGTTGGGCTGGAGCACCAGCATCGGCCGCTGCAGCTGCTCGGCCACCCACGCCACCGTGGCCGTCTTGCCGGTGCCGGTCGCTCCGAGGAGCACGACGTCCTGCTCCCCGCCGTTGATCCGTCGCGAGATCTCCTCGATCGCTGCCGGCTGGTCGCCGGAGGGCTGGTAGTCGGAGACGACCCTGAAGGGGGCGACGCGGCGCTCGAGGTCTGTGACGGGACGCATGCGTCGAGCCTACGACCGACCACCGACAACACCAGCGTCGCTAGATTGTCCCCGTGACTGCCGCCCGTGTGCTGACCGTCGTACGCCGGACGCTGCTGTCGGTGGTCGGCTTCCAGCTCCTACTCGCGATCGGCCTCTCGGTCGTCGATTCCTACCGCCGCCGCAACAAGAAGCCCAAGCCGTTCCCGGTCACCGCACCGCAGAGCGTCGAGGTCGGCGACGGCACGTTCACGACGTACACCTTCGGGCAGGACCTCTACGACGACATGCTGGCGGCCATCGAGGGGGCGAGCCGGCAGATCCTCTTCGAGACCTACATCTGGAAGGGCGACGAGGTCGGCGAGCGGTTCAAGGCGGCACTCGTGGCCGCCGCCGAGCGCGGGGTCGAGGTCTACTGCATCTACGACGGGTTCGCCAACCTCGTCGTCTCGCCCCGGTTCCTCCGCTTCCCGGCCTCCGTCAAGGTGCTGCGCTACCCCGTGTACGCCGCAGGGTTCCGGTTCTGGGACCTACGCCGCTACGGCCGGGACCACCGCAAGATCCTCGTCGTCGACGAGGAGGTCGGGTTCGTCGGCGGCTACAACATCGGCACGGCCTACGCCACGGAGTGGCGCGACACCCACGTCCGGATCACGGGGCCGGGCGTGTGGGACCTCAAGCGCGCGTTCGCCGACTTCTGGAACCTCAACCGCCGCAAGCGGATCGGCCACAGCGAGCGTCCGCTGCTCCTGGAGACCGCGTCGGTGTGGGAGCCGCGGATCCGCTTCGCGCGCAACGTCCCCCGGCTGTGGGTCTTCCCGATCCGCTCGATGTACCTCGACGCCATCAACCGCTCGACCCGCAACGTCTGGATGACGCACGCCTACTTCATCCCCGACCAGGACTTCGTCGACGCGCTCAAGGACGCGGCCCGACGGGGCGTGGACGTGCGGCTGCTGCTGCCGCTGAAGTCCAACCACATCGTGGCCGACTGGATCTCGCGCGGCTACTTCGGCCAGCTGCTGCACGCGGGGGTGCGGATCCTGCGCTTCCGCGACGCGATGATGCACGCCAAGACCTCGACCATCGACGGCAACTGGTCGACCGTCGGCACCGCCAACGTCGACCGGCTGAGCCTGCAGGGCAACTACGAGATCAACGTCGAGGTCATCGACGAGTCGATGGCGGCCCTCATGGAGGAGATCTTCCTGACCGACGAGGCCAACACCCTCGAGCTCACCCTCGGCGAGTGGGAGGCCCGGGACCTGCACCGCAAGTTCACCGAGTACGTCCTCGCGCCGCTGCGTCCCCTGCTCTGACGGTCCCGTCCCCACGCCGCCGGCCCAGGGCCAGGATCCAGGCGGACACGACGGCGATCCCGGCGAGCCCGAGGAGGAAGACGACGGCGGGGACGCCCGACCAGTCCAGCGCGTCGCCGTACCGGGCCAGCGCGACGAGCTCCAGCACGACGAACGCGACGCCGGTCATGCCCAGCGGCTGCACACGTGCCACGTCGTCGATGACGAAGGCGTGCCCGGCCGCCCACCCCAGGCCGACCAGCCAGGCCCCGACGGCACGCGCGGTGAGCTCGGTCAGCGGCCAGGGCCACCCGTCGGCCGCCCAGGTCGGGGCGAGCAGCAGGGCGAGGCCACCGACGCCCAGCACCGCAGCCAGCACGACGAGCAGCACCCGCAGGCCGGTGGTCAGCGGTCGCAGGGCGGACCGGTGCCCCGGGGCCGGCACCCGGGAGCGTGCCTGCAGCACCAGCGCGACCATCATCGCCACCGGCACCCCGGCGTAGATCGCCAGCCACCCCCAGGTCACCAGCCGCGCCGAGGTGGGCTGCTCGGGACCGAGGTGGAAGTTCTCGAGGTGGACCAGCGTCACCACCAGCGTCAGGGTGGTGAAGACGAGCACCGTCCACACGGTGATCCGGGCCCGCCCCCACCCCGCCGACCGGGCGCCGGCCACCTCGAGCACGGCGCTCGCCCAGTACGCCGCCCCCAGGAAGACCGCGGTCATCGGCACGTCGATCGTCCAGGCGAACCAGTCCGCGGTCCGCTCCGGGAAGACCGTGAGCTGGAAGCCGGCCAGGAACACCAGCACCGCCGCGGCGACCAGGATCACCCGCATCGGGGCGAGCACGACCACGTCGCGGCTGGTCACGGCGTGCCCGCCGGCGTCGTGCCGTTCTCCCGCGCGCGCTGCTCGGCGAGGTAGCCGTGGATCAGGGCGATCACTGTCGCGCCGTCGCCCACCGCGGTGGCCACCCGCTTGACCGAGCCGGAGCGCACGTCGCCGACCGCGAAGACGCCCGGCATGCTGGTCTCGAGCGGCAGCCGCGCCTGGCCCTGCATCATCTCGGCGGCGGTCGCCGTGTCCGGTCCGGTGCGCACGAACCCGGCCTCGTCGCGCATCACCTCCTGCGGCAGCCAGCCCGTCCGTGGCACCGAACCGATGAGCACGAACAGACCGGTGGCCGGCACGCCCTCGGGCTCGCCGCCACGCGGGTCGCCGAGCGTGAGTCCCGCGAGGCAGCCGTCGGCCGAGCGGCCGCCCAGGACCACCGAGTGGTAGCGGATCGCAACGTTGCGGGTGCCCTCCAGCTGGGCGATGAGGTAGTCGGACATGCTGGCGGCCAGCGAGGGGCCGCGCACGAGCAGCGTCACGTGCCGGGCGTAGCGCGCGAGGTGGAGGGCCGCCTGCCCGGCGGAGTTCCCGCCGCCGACGACGTACACCTCCTGTCCTGCCATCGACGGCGCCTCGGAGACCGCGGCGCCGTAGTAGACGCCCCGGCCGACCAGGTCCTCGAGGACGGGCACGTCCAGGCGGCGGTAGTCGACCCCGGTGGCGATCACGACGCTCCTGCTCCGGACCGTGTCGCCGTCCGACAGCTCCACGGTGTGCAGCGGACCGTCCGTCCCCAGTCCCTGCACCCGCCGCATGAAGAAGTACTCGGTGCCGAACGCCCAGGCCTGCTGGAACGACCGCCAGGCCAGGTGGGCGCCGCTGATCCCCCGGGAGAAGCCAGGGTAGTTGCGGATGAGGGAGGAGGTGCCCGCCTGGCCGCCCACCGCCTGCTGCTCGACGACCAGCGTCGAGAGCCCCTCGGAGGAGGCGTAGACGGCCGCGGCGAGCCCGCTGGGACCCGCCCCCACGACCACGACGTCGTAGACGTGTCCGGCCGGCGGCGGGCGAGTGAGCCCGAACGCGTCGGCGATCTCGAGGTCGGTCGGCGCGACCAGGGTCGTCGGCGGGGAGGTGAAGGTGAGCACGACCACCGGCAGCGCCGGATCCTCGAGGCCGAGCCCGGCCAGCATCCGGTGGGCGGCGTCCGTGCCGGCCTCGTGGAAGGCGACCGGGATGTGGTTGCGGCCGAAGGTGTCGCGCAGCGAGTGGGTGCGCTCGTCGCGCTGCTCGCCGATCAGGCGGACGGCCGCGAACCCGATGCCCTGCGCCAGCTGCCAGTCGTCGAGCGCGTCGGTCAGCGCGCCGTGGAACTCCTCGTCGCGCGGCCGCTCCGGACGCAGCACCACCAGCTCGGCGTGCCCCTGCGCGATGGCCGCGAACACCGTCGAGGTGCTGGCGAAGTCACCCCAGATCGCGGCGACCACCCGCTTGGCCGAGGGGTGCAGGGCGTAGGCGCGTCGCAGGAAGTCCAGACCCGCCCGGTCGCCGGGCCCGTAGCAGCCGATCACCAGCGCCACGTCGCGGCCCCATCGCCGCAGGCCCTCCAGCACGGCGCGGGCGTGCGAGTGATCGGCACAGACGACGACCTCGTAGTCGCCGCCGTACCGCCGCCGCAGCTCCGAGCCGATCACCTCGCGGGACGTGGGGTCGGAGGTGGCCAGCAGCAGCACGGGGTCGGCGTCAACCATCATGCCCCTCCCTCAGCGCCTCCGGCACCCTTCGACGCTACTCGCGCCGGCGGAGGCCAGCGACCCCATTTCTGGTGGTCCCGGGGCAGTCCCCCTCAGCTCGTACGGCGGGTGGTCCCGCGCGTGGGCAGGTGGGTGGGCACGCTCATCCTCGGACCCCGACGCGGCCGCGTGCGGCCGCCGGCGCACGCCATCGCGGCCGCCCGCCCGCGCTGGGGCCGGTAGGGCTCGAGCGCCTCGGCCATCTCCTCGTCGGTGATGTCGTGGCCGTAGAGCGCCCAGCCGACCCAGTTGGCGAGGTGGTAGTCCCCGAAGCTCACCGCGTCGGGGTCGCCGAGCACCCGCTGGCGGACCTCGGCGCTGGTCCACACGCCGACCCCCGGCAGGGACCGGAGCCGCCGGTCGAACTCCTCCGGTGGCGCGTCGACGAGCCGCTCCAGCGACGCCGCGACCCGGCAGGCGGTCACCAGGGTGCGCGACCGGGCGGGGTCGACGCCCAGCTGCAACCACTCCCACGACGGGATCCGGGCCAGCACGGCCGGCTCGGGCTGCACGTGCAGCCGCAGCTCGGCGACGGGACCGGGAGCCGGCTCGCCGTGCCGCAGCACGAGCTGGCGGAACGACCCGAAGGCCTGCTTGCCGGTGACCTTCTGCTCCAGAATCGAGGGCACGAGCGACTCCATGACCCTGCGGCTGGCCCCCAGGCGCCAGTGCGGCTGCCGCCTCCAGCCCTCGGCGACCGCCGGGTGCCGGGGCTCGAAGCCGGCGGGGTCGTCGTCCGCGCCGAGGAGCGACGGCATCGTGTCCAGCGCCCAGGACGCCCCCGCGCCCCACGCCGTACCGACCACGACGCCGTCGGCGGCGCGGGACTCCACGCGCAGCGTGGCCGGACCGTCGGGGGTGCGGATCGCCCGCCACACCCGGCCGTGGAGGTCGGTGCGCTGAGTGGGGTCGCCGGCCCCGCGTCGCTGCTGGGCCAGCACCGCCCCGGGCGCGCACGGCCAGTGGGGCCGCCACTCGCGCGTCCGTCCCTGCGTCCCAGCACCCACACCGCGACGGTAGACGACGGCACCGACTACCTTTCCGCCATGGGTGAATCCGAGACCGGCGGGACGGCCGCCAGGCGCGAGATCGAGCCGACGATCGAGCGCGACTTCAGCAGCCAGATGTCCTACGGCGACTACCTGCGCCTCGACCTGCTCCTCTCGGCCCAGCAGCCGCAGAGCGACCCGCCCCAGCACGACGAGCTGCTCTTCATCGTCCAGCACCAGACCAGCGAGCTGTGGCTCAAGCTGATGGTCCACGAGCTCCGCTCGGCGCGCGACCTGCTCGCCTCCGACGACCTCGCCCCGGCCCTCAAGCGGCTGGCCCGCGTCAAGCACATCCAGCGGGTGCTCACCGACCAGTGGGCCGTGCTGGCGACCCTCACGCCGAGCGAGTACGCCGAGATCCGCCCCTTCCTGGCCACCTCCTCGGGCTTCCAGTCCGCGCAGTACCGCGAGGTCGAGTTCCTGCTCGGCAACAAGGACGCCGACATGGTGCGGGTCTTCGGCCACGACCGCGCCGCGTACGACGCGTTGTCCGGGCTGCTGCGCGAGCCGTCGCTCTACGACGAGTTCCTGCGCTACCTCGGCCGTCGCGGCTACGCCGTCCCGGCCGAGCTGCTGGACCGCGACGTCACCGTCCCGCACGCCCTCTCCCCCGGGCTCGTCGATGTCTTCGCGACGGTCTACGCCGCGCCGGCCGAGCACTGGGGCGTCTACGAGACGTGCGAGGAGCTGGTCGACGTCGAGGACAACTTCCAGCAGTGGCGCTTCCGGCACCTCCAGGTCGTCCAGCGGACCATCGGCCACAAGGTGGGCACGGGCGGGTCCAGCGGCGTCGACTTCCTGCGCCGGGCCCTGGACCTGACGTTCTTCCCCGAGCTGTTCGCGGTCCGCACCCGCATCGGGGAGTAGCCGCGGGTCACCCCGTGCGGGTGGGCTCGGCGCCGGGCTGGCGGGTCGGGATGCCGCCGGTCATGAACAGCGCGAGCAGCGCGAGCAGGGCCAGGACGGCCAGCGACATGCGCAGCCCGTCGATGCGGGACTGCTCGTTGGTCTCCACGATCGCGTCCGCGGTGTCCCCCGTGATGCCGGCGTCGTCGAGGGAGTCGCGCAGCGCGTCGTTCGGGATGAACGGGATCCCTCCGGCGAGGTCCACCTGTGCCTGGGAGGACAGCTCCTGCGGGACGTCGGGGTTGTCCTGGATGCCCGAGAGGAAGGACGAGGTGAGCCCGGCGACGAGCACCGCCCCCGCGAGGGCGGTGCCGATGGAGGCGCCCAGGTTGGTGAAGGTGTTCTGCAGGCCGCCGACCTCGGCGCTCTGCTCGTCGGGGACGGCCGAGACGGTCACGCTGCCCAGCTGGGACGCGAGCGCTCCGATGCCGAGCCCGGCCAGGAGCATGGGCCAGGTCACGATCTCGGGTCCGGCGCCGAACTCGAGGGAGGCCATCAGCGTCACGATCCCGGCGAACAGCGCGACGAACCCCAGCCGCACCACCCGCCGCGGCGAGACGTCCGGGAAGAAGCGGGGCACCCCCACGGCTGCCAGGAGCAGGGTCACCGAGAGCGGAAGGATCCGGACACCGGTCTCCACCGCCGACAGGCCCAGCGCCACGGAGAGGAACAGCGGGACGGTGAAGAAGAGGCCGGCCTGGAGGAGGAACTGGAAGAAGAACGAGGTCAGCCCGCCGCGCAGGAGCTTGTTCTCCAGCATCGTCGGGTCGATGAGTGCGGCCCGTCCCCCGTCCAGCTGGTGGCGCTGCCACCAGAGGAAGATCCGCAGCACGACGCCCCCGGCCAGGACGAGCCACACGACTGCCGAGAGCCCGAGCCACGACGGTGCGTCCGGCTTGGGCACCACGAAGCCCCACGAGCCCCCACGGAGGATTCCCAGCACGACGAGGCCGAGGCCGAGGGCGGACAGCCCGGTGCCGACGACGTCGAGGCGGGCGGGCTCGGGCGGGGTGTCGGCCATCCGGCGCATCAGGACCAGGATGGCTGCCACGATGAGCACCTCACCGGCGAACACCCACCGCCACGAGGCGTACGTCGTGAGCAGGCCGCCGATCAGCGGTCCCGCCGCCACGGCGATCGCCCCCGAGGCCGCGACGAGCCCGTAGGCACGCGGCCGGTCCGGCCGGCCGAAGTTGGACGCCACGAGGGCGACGATCGCCGGCATGATGAGGGCCGCCCCGATCCCCTCGAGCAGCGACCAGCCGAACATGAGCACCGGCAGGCTCTGCGCCAGGGACGTGGTGAACGACCCGGCGCCGTAGATGACGCAGCCGATCGCGAAGGCGCGCTTGCGGCCGATGATCTGCCCGACCCGGCCGCCGGTGATCATCAGGGAGGCCATCACGAGCGTGTACAGGGTGATGGCGGTCTGGATGCCGGTCACGGTGGTGCCCACGTCCTGGGCGACGGTGGCGATCGAGACGTTCATGACCGAGCTGTCCAGGGTCATCAGGAACTGCGCCGACGACAGCGTCAGCAGCACCACCCCCGAGGCCGCGGCCGCCACGCCGGCGCTGTCGGGCGCCGAGCCCGCTGCGTGCCCACGCGCCATCCCGCCCTCCTCCCGGTCCGCCCCATTGCAGGCCGCGCAGCCGGTGCGGCACATCCTCCGGAACGGGTGACGAGGGTCGGCTCAGGCTGCGGGGGTGCCCGCGGGCCGCTCGACGGTCGTCACGACGTCGGTCACCGACGGGCGGCGCGGCGTGGAGGAGAAGCCGAAGCGGCAGGGCGGGTCGACGTCGGTCAGGCTGCCGAGCGGTCGGCCCCGCCACGAACCCTCCAGGGCGGTCACCGCCCGCGCCGACGTCGCGCCGTACCACTCCCGCCGGTCCCGGCCTGCGGTCCCGCGCGTCCGGACACCGCGCAGCACCACCCGCGCGACCGGGTCCGTGAGCGCGCACCAGGCCGGCGCGGTGGCCACGCGCGCGGGGACGAGCCGGAGCAGCCGACCGACCGGTGTCGGGCCACCGAGCACCAGGTCGAGCGACAGCGGCGCGGACCGCACCTGCCAGCCGGTCGCGGTGTCACGGACCTCGACCGGGGTGATCACGACCTCGTCGAAGGAGTAGGTCGCCGACACGAAGTCGCGGGTCTGCTCGTCCGGGGCGACCAGGACGCGGTGGCCGGCGGCGTCCTCGACCATCAGGTCGGCGAAGGACCCCCACGGGCCGTCGTCCCAGCGGCCGACGACCACGCGCACGCCCGAGGTGCTGCCCACCCCCGCGATCCGGCCGGTGAAGCGCTCGCGGATCCTGGACCGTCTGCTCGGCACCCCCGCATCGTCCCACCCGGTGGGCGAGCCTGCGGTGTCCCGCCGGGTGAGGCGGGTGTCGGTGGCACCGGGCAGGATGGCGGCATGCTGCTCGCCGACCTCGTCGCCACCTCGCAGGCCGTCAGCGCCACCCGCTCGCGCAAGGCCAAGGCCGAGGCGCTGGCGTCCGCCCTGCGCCAGGCGGACGCCGACGAGCTCGAGACCGTCGTGGCCTACCTCGGCGGCACGCTGCGCCAGCGACGGACGGGCCTCGGTTGGCGGGGACTGACCGACCTGCCCCCGCCGGCCGGCGAGCCGTCCCTGGGGGTCAGCGAGGTCCACGAGGCCTTCGAGGCGATCAGCGCCATCGCCGGCACCGGCTCGCAGGCGCTGCGCCGGGCCGCGGTCGTCGACCTCTTCGGCCGCGCCACCGCCGACGAGCAGGCCTGGCTGCGCGGCCTGGTCACCGGCGAGGTCCGCCAGGGCGCGCTCGACGCGCAGGTGCAGGAGGCCGTCGCCGCGGTGGCGGAGGTGCCGCTGACCTCCGTACGCCGCGCCGCCATGCTCGCGGGCAGCACACTGGCCGCCGCGGTCGCCGCCTTCGACGGCGGCGAGCAGGCGTTGGCGGCCATCGGCCTCGAGGTCGGGCGACCGGTGCTGCCGATGCTCGCCTCCAGCGCGCCCGACGTCGGCGCCGCCCTGCACAAGATGCGCGGCGCCGCCGTGGCGATCGACGCCAAGCTCGACGGCATCCGCATCCAGGTGCACCGCGACCGCGACGACGTCCTCGTGGTGACCCGCAGCCTCGACGACATCACCGGTCGGCTGCCGGAGGTGGTCGAGATCGCCCGGTCACTGCCGGCGGAGCGGTTCGTGCTGGACGGTGAGGCGTTGCTGCTCACCGAGGACGGCCGACCCCGCCCGTTCCAGGAGACCTCGTCCCGCACCGCCCAGGCCGGCGGCGGCGTCGTGGCGCCCTACTTCTTCGACGTGCTGCACCTCGACGACCGCGACCTGCTCGACGAGCCCGGCCACGAACGGCTCGCCGTCCTCGACGCGCTGGTCCCCCAGCGGCACCGCGTCGGCCGGGTGGTGACCGACGACCTCGCCACGGCCGAGCAGTTCGTGGCCGACACGCTCGCCGCCGGCCACGAGGGGGTCGTGGTCAAGGACCTCGCCGTCCGCTACGAGGCGGGCCGCCGAGGCGCCGGGTGGATCAAGGTCAAGCCGGTCCACACCCTCGACCTGGTCGTGCTCGCTGTCGAGTGGGGCAGCGGACGCCGCCAGGGCTGGCTCTCCAACATCCACCTCGGCGCCCGGGACGCCGACGGTGGCTTCGTGATGCTCGGCAAGACGTTCAAGGGGATGACGGACGAGATGCTGGCCTGGCAGACCGACCGCTTCCTGGGCCTGGAGACCTCCCGTGACGGCCACGTCGTGCACGTCCGTCCCGAGCAGGTCGTGGAGATCGCCTTCGACGGCCTTCAGCGGTCGACGCGCTATCCCGGCGGGGTCGCGCTGCGGTTCGCCCGTGTGCTCCGCTACCGCGATGACAAGGGCGCGCACGAGGCCGACACGATCGACACCGTGCGGGCCATGGCTTGACGAGACGGGCCGGTCGGTGCCGGTGATCCGGCGCGGGGTGAGAGCCTGACCCCATGCCGACGGCGATCGACCCGCGATCCATCCGCCTCGCTCCCCTCAGCCGGGAGCACGCCGAGGACATCTCGACCTGGCGGTACGCCGCGCCCTACGACACCTACGACATGGTCGGCGCCACCCCGGACGAGCTGCTCCGACCCGAGGTCGGCTTCCACGCCGTCCTGGCGGACGACCGGCTGATCGGGTTCCGTTCCTTCGGCCCCGACGGCCGGGTGCCCGGCTGGGACTACGACGACTCCGCCCTCGACACCGGTGGTGGGCTGCGACCGGAGCTCACGGGGCAGGGGCTCGGACCCGCGGTCATCTCGGCCGGGCTGGACCACGGCCGAGCACTGTTCTCACCCCCGGCGTTCCGCGTGACCGTAGCGTCGTTCAACGCGCGCGCCCTGCGCGCGGTCGAGTCCCTCGGCTTCGAGCGCGTCGGCACCTTCGAGGCGGCCCGTGACGCCCGGGACTTCACCGTGCTCGTGCGTCCCGAGACCGGTTGAGGCGGCTCGAGGAGCGCTTGGCGTCACAGTCGTGCAACTCCGGGTTGCACGCGTCCTACACTTCTGCCCATGGCGACCAGTGAGCAGCCACCTCGCGTCGACGGCCGGCGGTCGGCCGCCGCGGCCCGTCGTCGGCAGCGCGAGGCGGAGATCCTCGACGCCACACGCCGGCTCTTCGACGAGCGCGGCGTCCGGGACGCCCAGATCGAGGACATCGCCCGTGCGGTCGGCATCAACCGGGCGATCGTCTACCGGCACTTCACCGGCAAGGAGGAGCTCTTCGCGCTCACCCTCACCGGCTACCTCGACGAGCTGCGCGACGCGCTGTCTGCGGCGTCCGACCGACCCGGGACGCCGGCCGAGCGCCTGACGGGCATCGTCACCGCGTTCGTCGACTACGGCCTGGCCCACCCGGCCTTCGTCGACTGCGCGCAGACGCTCATGCGGCGTACCGGTCCCGAGCTGCTCGACGAGATCAGCGAGAGCGCGCTCTTCCGCCTCGGCCGCAGCATCTCGGCCTGCCTCTCGGTGCTGTCGGGCGTCATCGACGACGGCGTGGCCACCGCCGACTTCACGGTCCAGGACACCAACCTGCTGGCCAACCAGCTCTACGCCAGTGCGCTCGGCGGGCTGCAGCTCGCCCGCGTCGGCATCCTGGTCGGCGAGTCGGCGCCCGGCATGCCCACCGTCGGCTCGGTGTCGCCCGACCAGGTCCGCGACTTCCTCGTCGCCACGGCGCTGTCGGTCTCGACGCGACAGACTTGACGTCATCCCGACCCCGACTGGGACCGGCGTCGCCCGCGGGGAGGTGGTCCAGACCATCGCCGACCGCAGGGTCCGGCGAGGCGCCACGATGGTTCACTCGTGGCATGGGGGACGGTAGCGAGGACCGCGAGGCCGACCTCGCACGACGTGAGGCCGAGGTCGCGCGTCGTGAGTCAGCGGTGACCGCCCGCGAGCATGCCCTGGCCGAGCGCATGGAGGCCGCCGAGGCGATCCTGGCCGTCGCGGATGAGCGGGACTCCCGGGCCGACCTCAGGGACGCGGCCGCCGATCAGCGTGAGAGGGAGCTGGATCGCGCCAGGCTGCTGGATCAGACGGATGCCGTCGAGTACGGCGACGACTGGCCGGAGCGCCGCGCCGCGGGCCTCGACCGCGTGCACTCCAAGGAGGACCGGGAGGCGTCGCACGACGACCGGATCCAGCTGACCGAGGGTCCCCAGCGACCCGAGGGGCCAGAGGGGCCAGAGGACGTCACGGGACCAGGTCGTCCAGGGCGGTCATGACGGCGCCGTGGTAGGTCGGGAAGGCGAAGTGCATGCGCCGGACCAGTGCCGGAGGGATCTCGGCGTGGATGGCCAGGGCGAGCATCGCGACGAGGTCTCCCCCGGTGGGGCCCATGGCGGTGGCGCCGACGAGCAGACCCGTGCCGGCGTCGGCGACGAGCTTGACGTGGCCCTGGCTGCCGACGCCGTCCAGCCACCCGCGCGAGGTCTCGCTGATGTCGGCGAAACCCGTTCGCACGTCCAGCCCCTGCTCGCGTGCCTGCGCCTCGGTCAGCCCGACCGAGCCGATCTCGGGGTCGGTGAACGTCACCCTGCTCACGGCCCGGTAGTCGGCCAGCGGCCCGTCCTCGCCGAGGATGTCCGCCTCGACCACCTCCGCCTGGTAGTGCGAGACGTGGGTGTAGCGCCCGTGCCCGGTGATGTCGCCGATGGCCCACAGGCGGTCGCCCGCCCGCATCCGCTCGTCGGTCGGCACGGAGTCGGCGTCCGGGTCGAGGCCGACGGTCTCCAGACCGATGTCGTGCAGGTTGTTGCTGCGCCCGGCGGCGACGAGGAGCCGCTCGGCCTCCACCCGCAGGTCCCCGGCCGTCACGACGAAGCGACCGTCGTGCTCCACCCGCTCGACCTCGACACCGGTGTGGACCGTGATGCCCTCGGCCTCGAAGAGCCGCGTCATGAGCTCGCTCGACTCCGGCTCCTCGACGGCGAGCAGGCGGTCGTCGGCCTCGATGACCGTGACCTCCACGCCGAACCGGGCGATCGCCTGGGCCAGCTCGCACCCGATGGGGCCGCCGCCGAGGACGATCAGGCTGCGCGGCAGCTCGGTCACCTGCACCACGTCGCGGTTGGTCCAGTACGGCGTGTCCGCGAGGCCGTCGATCGGCAGGACGAGCGGCTCGGTGCCGGTGTTCAGCACCACGCCTCGCGACGCCTCGTACTCCACGCCCTCGACCTCGACGACGCCCGGCGCGACGAGCCGGCCGTGGCCGCGGACCAGCCTCACCCCGGACTCCTGCAACGCCTTGGCGTTGGCGTCGTCGGTCCAGCCCTTCGTCGCCTCCTCGGTGATCCGGCCGGCGGGCCGCGACCAGTCCGGGGTCACGGCCGACGGGCCGGCGAGCCGGTCGGCGCGGTGGACCATCGCGACGTGGTCGGCCGCGCGGATCATCAGCTTGCTCGGGGTGCAGCCGTAGAAGGGGCACTCACCACCGACGAGGTGCATCTCGACGCCGACGGTGTCCACCCCGGCCTCGGCCAGGCCGCTCGCGAGCCCCTGCCCGCCGGGCCCCAGCCCGAGGACGACGACCTCACACCGCACCCGCTCGCCCACGTCGGCGGCTCAGCGCGAGAGGTGCTTGGCGCGGGCGAAGCAGAACAGCCCGTAGGCGGCGATGCCGAGGGCGATGGCGACCAGGAGGACCGGACCGAACGGCTGCTCGAGGACCGTCTGGAGCGCCTGGTCGAGGCCGCCCGACTCCTTGGCGTCGTGGGTGATCGCCGCGTAGCCGAACAGGCCGCCGATGATCCCGATCGCGATGCCCTTGGCGATGTAGCCCACCTTGCCGAACATGACGTAAGCCGACCCCTCCTTGCCCGACTGTCCCTGGGCGTCGAGGTGCTCGGTGAACTTCTCGGTCCAGCCGCGGTAGACCAGCGAGGCGCCGTACCCGATGATCGCGAGTCCCACCGCGCCGACGATCAGCTGGCCGCCGGGGAGCTGCATGATCTTCGCCGTCGTCGTGTCGGTCCCGCCGCCCCCGGACCCGCTGCCGACGGCCACCTTGAAGGCTGTCCAGGAGAGGGCGCCGTAGATGACGGCCTTGCCGAGGGACCCAGCCCGCTTGCGCCACCGCTTCGCGTCGTCGGACTCGTCCTGGTAGCCGAGCGCGAACTCGAGCAGGCGCCAGACGACGAGCAGCAGCATGCCGATGGCGACCATCCAGACCAGGAAGCCGCCCAGTGGCTGCTGCGCGAGCTCCTGCAGCGCGCCCGTGTTCGACGCGTTCTCCGACCGGTCGCCCAGCGCCAGCTGGAGGGCGAGCCAGGCGATCATGAGGTGGACGATCCCGTAGGCGATCAGCCCCACCCGGACCGCGTGGTCGAGCCACTCGCTGCGGTGTGCCTGCTGCCCTGCTCCGTGTGCCTTGTCGGCGACCTCTCCCATGAGGCACACCCTAGGGCTCGGCGGACCGCGCCGCCTCACCCGCCGGTGGCAACGCGCGAGCAGGTCAGACCAGGTCGGCCTTGTCGCGGACGATGCTGCCCAGGAGACCGTTGACGAAGGCGGGCGAGTCGTCGGTGGACAGGTCCCGGACCAGGTTCATCGCCTCGGAGACCGCGACGCCGTCCGGCACGTCCTCGACGTACAGCAGCTCGTAGACGCCGAGGCGCAGGACGTTGCGGTCGACCGCCGGCATGCGCGCCAGCGTCCAGCCCTGTGCGTAGGTCCCCAGCAGCTCGTCGATGCGTCCCTGGTGCTCGGCGACGCCGTGCACCAGCACCGAGGTGTACTCGTTGGTCGGCCCCTCGCCGGCCGCGACGATGCGCTCCAGCGCCTCGAGCGGCTGCTCGCCGCGCATCTCGGCGGCGTACAGGACGTCCAGCGCGCGCTTGCGGGCCTTGCCGCGAGCAGACACGGACCTCAGCCCTTGACGCGGCCGAGGTAGGACGAGTCGCGGGTATCGACCTTGACCTTCTCGCCGGTGGTGATGAAGAGCGGCACCTGGATCTGGTGGCCGGTCTCCAGCGTCGCGGGCTTGGTGCCACCCGTGGAGCGGTCGCCCTGGAGGCCCGGCTCGGTCTCGGAGATCACGAGCTCGACCGAGGCGGGAAGCTCGATGAACAGGACGCGGCCCTCGTTGGTCGCCACGATGGCTTCCTGGTTCTCGAGCATGAAGTTCTTGGCGCTGCCGACGATCTCCGGCGCGACCTCGAGCTGGTCGTAGGTCGAGGTGTCCATGAAGACGTACGACGTGCCGTCGTTGTAGAGGTACTGCATCGTGCGCTTGTCGACGTTGGCCGTCTCGACCTTGGTGCCGGCGTTGAAGGTCTTGTCGACCGTCTTGTTGGACTCGACGTTCTTGAGCTTGGTGCGCACGAAGGCCGGGCCCTTGCCGGGCTTCACGTGCTGGAACTCGATGACGGTCCAGAGCTGGCCCTCGATGTTGAGGACCATGCCGTTCTTGAGGTCGTTGGTGGTTGCCATGGTGTGGTCCGGCCTGCCTTCGCCATCGGGTTGGTCTGTTGTCAAGAGAGGTACGACGCACCGCGGCGCCGACCGTGGAGTCTATCGAGGCCCCGGCCGAACCACGAACCGGCTCCGCCCTGCCGGGCTCGCGCGCGGAGCAGGGTCCTCAGCGGTCGCCGCCGATCGCTGCGAACGCCTCCCGCAGGTGGTGCTCGCTCGGCCCGGCGAGCACCCGCGGCACGGCGACGTCGTCGAGCACGACGAAACGCAGCTGGTTGCCGCGGGACTTCTTGTCGACCTTCATCGCCTCGTGCAGCTCCTCGAACGAGGCCCCGGCGTAGCCGGTCGGGAGCCCCACCCGCCCGAACGCGGCCCGGTGCCGCTCGACGACGGCCGCGTCCAGGCTCCCGGCCCGGTTGGCCAGCTCGGCGACGTAGACGGAGCCGATGGCCACCGCCTCGCCGTGCCGGACGGCGTAGCCGCTGGCGCGCTCGATGGCGTGCGCCAGCGTGTGGCCGTAGTTGAGGACCTCGCGGCCGGGGTGGCCGTCGCGGCCGCCGGTCTCGCGCAGGTCGGCGACGACCACGTCGATCTTGACCCGGATCGCCCGCTCGATGAGCTCACGGAGCACCGCCGATCCTGCCGTCAGGTCGGCGGGATCGGTGGCCTCCACCAGGTCGAGGATCACCGGGTCGGCGATGAAGCCGCACTTGACGACCTCGCCGAGCCCGGAGACGAGCTCCTCGCGCGGGAGCGAGCCGAGCAGGTCCAGGTCGCACAGCACGCCGGCCGGCTCGTGGAAGGAGCCGACGAGGTTCTTGCCCGCACCGGTGTTGATGCCGGTCTTGCCGCCGACGGCGGCGTCGACCATGCCCAGCACCGTGGTCGGCACGTGCACCACCCGCACGCCGCGCAGCCAGGTCGCCGCCACGAAGCCACCCAGGTCGGTGGTCGCTCCCCCGCCGACGGTCACCACGGCGTCCGAGCGGGTGAAGCCCGCCTCGCCCAGCGCCTCCCAGCAGTCGGAGGCCACCGGTGCCGTCTTGGCAGCCTCGCCGTCGGGCAGGCCGAGCGCGAGCACGTCGTAGTTGTCGACGAGGGCGTCCACGACCGGCTGCACCAGCTGGCCCAGCTGGCCGGCGTACAGCACGGCGACGCGCTGCACGGACTCGCCGAGGACGTCCGGGAGCCGGCCGGAGAGGTCGTGCCCGACCACCACGTCGTACCCTTCGTCGGGCTCAGGACGGCGCGCCGACGCGCCGCCGACGTGCAGGACCGTCTCGCCGCTCATGCCAGCTCCTCCATCACCTGTGCGGCGACCTCGTCCGGGGTGCGCTCGTCGGTGTCGACGACGAGGGTGGCCACGGCCTCGTAGACCGGGGTGCGCTCGTCGAGCAACGCCTTGATGCGCGAGCGCACGTTGCCCAGCAGGAGCGGGCGCCCCACGCCGAGGCCGACGCGCTTGACGGCCTCGCTGAGCCCGACCCGCAGGAAGACGACCCGGTGCCCGTCGAGGAGCGAGCGCGTCGTGGGGTCGAGCACGGCTCCCCCGCCGAGCGCGAGCACGCCCTCGTGGGTGGCCAGCGCCTCGGCGACGGCCGCCGCCTCGAGGGCGCGGAAGTGCTGCTCGCCGGAGTCGACGAAGATCTCCGCGATGGTCCGGCCCTCGGCTGCCTCGATGTCGGTGTCGGTGTCCCGCACCGGCAGCCCCCAGGCGTCGCCGACGATCGCCGCGACGGTGGACTTGCCGGCACCCATCGGGCCGACGAGCACGACCCGGGGGCGGGTCGTGGGTGCGTGGGTCATCGGAACCTCAGCGTGTCCAGGTAGCTCTCGGCGTTGCGGCGGGTCTCGCGCACGGAGTCGCCGCCGAACTTCTCGAGCACCGCGTCGGCGAGCACGAGGGCCACCATCGCCTCCGCGACGATGCCGGCCGCGGGCACGGCGCACACGTCGGAGCGCTGGTGGTGGGCCACCGCCTCCTCCCCGGTGGCGACGTCCACCGTGCGCAGGGCCCGGGGCACGGTCGCGATCGGCTTCATCGCGGCCCGGACGCGCAGGACCTCGCCCGTGGTCATGCCGCCCTCGGTGCCGCCCGAGCGACCCGAGGTGCGCCGGAGCCCATCGGGGGTCGAGACGATCTCGTCGTGGGCCAGCGAGCCGGGGGTCGCGGCCAGGTCGAAGCCGTCACCGACCTCCACGCCCTTGATGGCCTGGATGCCCATGAGGGCGCCGGCGAGGCGGGCGTCGAGGCGGCGGTCCCAGTGGACGTGCGAGCCCAGGCCCGGCGGCAGGCCGTGGACGACCACCTCGACGACCCCGCCGAGGGTGTCGCCGTCCTTGTGGGCCTCGTCGATGCGGGCGACCATCGCGGCGCTCGCCTCGGGGTCGAGGCAGCGGACCGGGTCGGCGTCGAGGCGCTCGACGTCGCCGGGCTCCGGGACCGAGCCGGCGGGCGCGGGCACGCCCCCGAGCTCGACGACGTGGCTGACGATCTCGGCGCCGACGGACTGGAAGAGGAAGTGCATGGCGACGCGGCCGAGGGCGACGCGCGCAGCGGTCTCGCGGGCGGAGGCGCGCTCTAGGATCGGGCGGGCCTCGTCGAAGTCGTACTTCTGCATCCCGACCAGGTCGGCGTGGCCGGGACGGGGTCGGGTGAGGGCCGCGTTGCGGGCCAGCGCGTCGAGCTCGACGGGGTCCACCGGGTCGGCGGACATGACCTTCTCCCACTTGGGCCACTCGGTGTTGCCGACCTGGATCGCGACGGGACCACCCTGGGTCTCACCGTGGCGCACGCCGCCGATGACGGTCACCTCGTCGGCCTCGAACTTCATCCGTGCGCCACGGCCATAGCCGAGGCGGCGCCGCGCGAGCGCGTCGGAGATGTCGTCGGAGGTGACACGGACGTGGGCGGGCAGACCCTCGAGGACGGCGACCAGGGAGGGGCCGTGGGACTCGCCCGCGGTGAGCCAACGAAGCATGGCGGCAGTCTTTCACGCGGCCCGGCGGCGCCCGCGCCCCTCCTCGGGCGGCGAGATCAACCGTCCGAGGCCGGCCTCGAGCTCAGCCCCAAAGGGTCCCGGCCAGCGCGGGCCCCCACACCAGCCCGACCAGGGCACCGGCGGCCATGAACGGGCCGAACGGGAACGCCTGGCGCAGCAGCGCCCGGTCCCGGCGTACGACGGCGAGCAGCACCCCCGGCACGGCGAAGGCCACGAAGCCGATCCACACGCCCACCGCCACCGTGCCCCAGCCGACCCAGCCGAGAACGAGGCCGACGAGCGCGGCGAGGCGCACGTCGCCGAACCCCATGCCGGCCGAGCGGACGAACCACAGCACCCAGAAGAAGGACCGGACGGCGACCATCGCGACCAGGGCACGCACCAGGGCATCGCGCTCGCCGGCCGCCAGCCCGACGGCGACCATCGCGACGGCGGTGGCCAGCGTGGCCGGCAGCACCACCAGTCGCGGCAGCAGGCGGGTGTGCCAGTCGACGAAGGACAGCGCGACCGCGACGGGCACCAGCGGCACCAGCCAGACCAGAGGCCAGTCCCAGCCGGTCGCGGCGCCGAGGAGCGCTCCGGCCAGGAACGACGCCAGCGCTGACCGGACTGCCAGGTGCGGTCGGGCCGCGAGGTCGGCGTAGAGCGGCTTGACCTCCTCCCGCACCGAGATCCCCGGCGTCGAGGTCTCCGGCACCGAGCCCTCCGGCCCGGCGTCCGGCGCTGCTGGTTCGTCCGCCGCCGGCTCCCGCGGCGCCGGCTCGGGCACCGCGGCCACGAGACGGGGCACCAGCAGGCCGAGCATGCCGCAGAGCACCCCGACGACGAGTCCGGCGAGCACCGCGTCGCTCACGGGGCTACGCCCCGCGCACGCTCCGCCAGTGCCTGCTCCCCCGCCGCACGCAGCACCGCGACCGCGACGGGCTGCCGGGTGAAGAGCTCGAACTGGATCGCGGCCTGGTGGACGAGCAGGTCGAGCCCGCTCACCAGCACGCGGTCGCCGACCGAGGCGGCCAGCGGGGTCGGCCACGGGTGGTAGAGCACCTCGAAGACGACGCCGGCCCGGCGGCAGCGCTCCACGAGCAGCCGGTCCTGGGCGTCGGCCGGGATGGTCGAGGCCACCAGGTCGACGTCGAGCGGGGACGGGTCGTCGAGCCGGCCCACGACCACGTCGGGCCTGCCAGGGTGCCCGGCCAGGGCCTCCCGGGTCTCGGCGGCCCGGGCCGAGTCGCGCACCAGCAGGCTCAACGACCGCACCCCCAGGTCCGCCAGCGCGAGGCCGACGGAGGTGGCGGTGGCGCCCCCGCCGAGGATGGCCGCGCTGGTGAGGTGCGCGCCGGTGCGTTCCCGGACGGCGGCGATCGCCCCGGGGACGTCGGTGTTGTCCCCCACCAGCCGACCATCGTCGAGCACGATCGTGTTGGCCGCGCCCGCCAGCCGGGCGCGTTCGCTCAGCTCGTCGACCAGCCCCACGGCCTCCCGCTTGAGCGGCATGGTGAGCGACAGCCCGCGCCACTCCGCACCCAGCCCGCCGACGAAGTCCGCGAGCCCGCCCGGCCCGACACGGTGCGCGTCGTACACCCAGTCGAGCCCGAGCGCGGCGTACCCGGCGCGGTGGAGGGTCGGCGACAGCGAGTGCGCGACCGGGTCGCCCAGCACGCCGCAGCGCCGCGCGCCGCGCTCGAGCCGGGCCGTCGGGTCCTGCTGCGCCATCACCAGGCCATCAGCAGGCGTCGGAGGTGGTGCAGTACTCGGTGAACTCGTCCTTGTAGGTGAGGAACTCGTCGTAGGTCTCCGCGAACTTGGTCTCACCCGTCTTGAGGTTGACCGTCACGTAGTAGTACCAGTCCCCCTCCTCCGGGTTGGCCGCCGCCGCGATGGCCGCGTCACCCGGGGCCTCGATCGGCGTCGGCGGGAGCCCCGGACGGGTGTAGGTGTTGTACGGCGTGTCCTGCTGCAGCTGCTCGGTGGTCAGCGCGACCCCGAGCTCCTGGTCGAGCCCGTAGTTGACGCTGGCGTCGATCTGGAGGAGCCCATTGGTGCCGCCCTTGTCCCCAGGACCGTCGAGGCGGTTGAAGATGACCCGGGAGATCTTCGGCATGTCGTCGCCCCGGCCCTCGGCCTCGATGAGCGACGCGATGATCATCAGCTCGGCCGGGGTCTTGCCCAGCTCGGCGGCCGCCTCCTCGAGGCCCGCGTCCTCCGCCGCCTGGCGCCACCGGTCGACCATGGCAGTCAGGACGTCCTTGGGCTTGTCCTTCGGACCGATCTCGTACGTCGCGGGGAACAGGTAGCCCTCCGGGTTGCCCTCGGCGTAGTCGGGCAGCCCGATGTCCTGCGTCAGCGCCCGGCGCCACTTGGCTGCGCCGAAGTCCGTCTCCTGGCCCAGCAGCTCGACGACGTCCTCGACCCGCATGCCCTCGGGCACGGTGACGGTGGCCTTCACCTGGTTGGCGGGGTCGAGCAGCACCTCGAGGGCGTCCTCGGCCGCCATCTCCTTCTTCATCCCGTAGAACCCGACCTGGATGCCGGCGGCGTCGGGCTCCGCGGCGGCGGCGTCGAGGAAGGACTGCACCGAGGCGACGACGCCATCGGCCTTGAGGTTGCGGCCCATCTCGGCGGTGGTGTCGCCCTCCTGGACCTCGAAGGTCACCGACCCGCGGCCGGGACCGGGGTAGTCCTCGGCGCTGGAGAACTGGTCGGACACCCAGTCGACGCCGCGGGTGACGGCGAGGTAGAAGCCGCCGACGAGCACCGCGACCGCGACCAGGACGGCGAGGCAACCGGAGACGCCGCGCTTCTTGCGACGCCGGCCGCCCTCGTAGTAGGTGTCCTCGTCCGACGACCGGTCGAACGCGTCGTCGCGCTCGACCACCTCGTCGGTGGTGTGCTGGTGCTCGTCACTCATCGCTGACCTCGACGATCTCTCCTGGCGCTTTCCCACTGGCGCGCTCGGTGTCCAACGCGTTTTGGAGGATCAGGACGGCAGCCGCCTGGTCGACCACGGCACGCCGTGCCGCTCCCTTGCGACCCCGGTCGCGGAGCAGGGACTCCGCGGACACCGTGGTCAAGCGCTCATCACACAGCCTCACCGGCACAGGATCAATCTGACGCGCCAGGGTGGCCGCGAAGTCGCGCACCTTGGCCGCCGCCGGGCCCTCGCCGCCGGAGAGGGAGCGGGGCAGCCCGACGACCACCTCGACGGCCTCCTCCTCGGCGACGATTCGGCGCAGCCGGGACAGGTCGCCGCGCCCGCGGCGGACCGTCTCCACGGGCGTGGCCAGGAACCCCGACGGGTCGCTGCGCGCGACGCCGATCCGGGCGTCGCCGGGGTCGATGCCGATCCTCACGCCGCTTCGCATCCGTCTTCCCCGGGCTCAGCCCTGGCCGGCCATCCGGGCGACCTCGCCCGGGACCAGCGCGAGGGCCTCGTCCAACCGGGTGGCGTCGGAGCCGCCGCCCTGGGCGACGTCAGCCTTGCCGCCACCACGCCCGCCGATCAGCTCGCCGACCGTCCGGACCAGGTCGTTGGCGCTCACCCCGCGCTCGCGGCCGGCGTCGTTGACGGCGGCGACGAGGGCCACCTTGCCGTCCTGCACGCCCGCGACCACCACGGCGCCCGCGCGGTCGAGCCTGCTGCGCACGTCGAGGGCCAGGGTGCGCACGTCGCCGCCACCGATGCCCTCGGCACGGTGCACGACGACCGCCAGGCCGGCGACGTCGACGGCCTGCGCCGCCAGCTGTCCGCCACCGGCG
Organism: Nocardioides sediminis; assembly: GCF_003047295.1. GTDB lineage: Bacteria > Actinomycetota > Actinomycetes > Propionibacteriales > Nocardioidaceae > Nocardioides > Nocardioides sediminis. Next base: position 112,463 of record NZ_PZYZ01000007.1, on the reverse strand, counting down.
AGGAGCTGGGAGGTGCGCACGCGCTCGAGCTCCTTCTCGGCCGTGCGCAGCCGCTCGGTGAGGTCCTGCACCCGGCCGACGAGATCGTCGGGCTGCGTCTTGAGCAGGCCGGTGAGCTGGGCCACGACGTCGCGCTCGCGAGCGAGGTAGGCGAAGCCCTCCACGCCCGTGAGGGCCTCGATCCGGCGGTTTCCGGACCCGACGCTCGCCTCGCCGGTCACCACGACGGTGCCGATCTGCGAGGCGTGCTCGACGTGGGTGCCGCCGCACAGCTCGCGGGACCACGGCCCGCCGATCTCGACGACCCGCACCTTGGTGTTGTCGTAGGTCTCGCCGAAGAGCGCGATCGCGCCCCACTCCTTGGCCTCCTCGAGGGTCATGTACTGCCAGCCGACGGGGAGGTCGGCACGCAGCGCCTGCTGGGAGACCTGCTCGATGTCACGGACCTGTGCGGGGCTCAGCGCCTGCGTCCAGCCGAAGTCGAGGCGGAGGTAGCCGGGCCGGTTGTAGGAGCCGGACTGCAGGGCGGTGGGGCCGAGCACCTCGCGCAGGGCCGCGTGCACGACGTGGGTGCCCGAGTGCGCCTGCCGGGCACCGGTGCGCCACTCGGGGTCGACCCGCGCGTGCAGCAGCGCGTCGGGGCCGAGCTCGCCCTCCACGACGCGCACCTGGTGGACCACCAGGCCACGCACCGGCCGCTGGACGTCGAGCACCTCGAGCCGGCCACCCTCGAAGTCGATGGTGCCCGCGTCCGCGACCTGTCCGCCGGACTCGGCGTAGAACGGGGTGCGGTCGAGCACGAGCTCGCCGACCTGGCCCTCGGCGAGGGACGGCACGGCGGCGGCACCGCTGAGCAGGGCCAGGGCCCGCGACTCGGTCTCGAGGGTCTCGTAGGCCAGCCAGTCGGTGGGACCGTGCGCGTCCAGGATGCCCCGGTAGACGGCGGTGTCGGTGTGGGCGCCCTTCTTGGCGCGCGCGTCGGCCTTGGCCCGCTCGCGCTGCTCGGCCATGAGGCCACGGAAGCCCACCTCGTCGACCGTGAGGCCCTGCTCGGCGGCCATCTCCAGGGTCAGGTCGATCGGGAAGCCGTAGGTGTCGTGGAGTGAGAAGGCCCGCTCTCCGGAGAGGCTCGTGCCACCGGTCTTCTTCACCTCGGTCGCCGCGAGGTCGAAGATCTGGGTGCCGGCCTGGAGCGTCTTGCGGAACGTCTCCTCCTCGCCGTACGCCACCCGGGCGATGCGCTCCCAGTCACGGGTGAGGTCGGTGTAGGTCTCGGCCATCTTGTCGCGGCTGACCGGCATCAGCTCGGGCAGTGCCGGGTCGTCGTACCCCAGCAGGCGCATGGAGCGCACGGCGCGACGCAGCAGGCGACGCAGTACGTAGCCACGGCCCTCGTTGCCCGGCGTCACCCCGTCGCCGATGAGCATCATCGAGGAGCGGACGTGGTCGGCGACGACCCGGAACCGGACGTCGTCCTCGTGGTCGGCGCCGTAGCGCTTGCCGCTGAGCTCCATGGCGCGCTCGATGACGGGGAACATGACGTCGATCTCGTACATGTTCTCCTTGTCCTGCAGGAGGTACGCGACGCGCTCGAGGCCCATGCCGGTGTCGATGTTCTTCTTCGGCAGCGAGCCGACGATGTCGAAGTCCTCCTTGGACCGGACCGCCGAGAGCTCGTCCTGCATGAAGACGAGGTTCCAGATCTCGAGGTAGCGGTCCTCGAGCTTCTCCGGCATCGACAGCCGGGTGGTGGTCGCGAACTCGCCGTCGGGACCGTACTTCTCACCGCGGTCGTAGAGGATCTCCGAGCACGGGCCGCCGGGGCCGGGGACGCCCATCGACCAGTAGTTCTCCCGCGGGCCGAGCTTGACGATGCGCTCGGAGGGGAGGCCGGTGACCTTCATCCACAGCGCGAGGGCCTCGTCGTCACCCTGCAGGATGCTCGGCCACAGCCGGTCCTCCTCCAGCCCGAACCCACCGTCGGCGTGGGACTTGGTCACCAGGTCCCACGCCAGCTCGATGGCGCCCTCCTTGAAGTAGTCGCCGAAGGAGAAGTTGCCGCACATCTCGAAGAAGGTGCCGTGGCGCGTGGTCTTGCCGACGTCCTCGATGTCGGGGGTGCGCACGCACTTCTGGACGCTGGTCGCCCGGCGGTAGGGCGGCGTCTCCTGGCCGAGGAAGTAGGGCTTGAACGGCACCATGCCGGCGGGCACGAAGAGCAGGTTGGGGTCGTCGGCCAGCAGGCTCGCCGACGGCACCGCGGTGTGACCGGCGGCCTCGAAGTGCGAGACGAAGCGGCGGCGGATCTGGGACGTGTCCATCAGCTGGGTTCCTCTGGGTCGTTCAGGGGGGTGTCGGCCCGGGGGCCGGTGGTCGGTGTGGGTGCGGGGCCGGCCAGCTCGGGCAGGCCGTGGGGCACCAGGCCGAGGCGCTGGCGGAGCTCGGTCTCCTTCTCGGCCTGCCCGGCGGCGACCTCGTCGCGGAACATCCGCGCGCCGACGGCGAGGCCGTTGAGCCGGTCGCGGAGCCCGTCGGCGGTGAGGGACTCGGCCGCCCTGCGGGCGCGGGTCAGGGCGTAGGCACCTGCTCCCGCTCCGGCGACGAACCAGAACGTCCTGGCCATCAGGCAGCGTCCCCCTCGTCGCCCCGTTCGGCCGTCTGTGCCTGCGTCCGGGCCCGCTCGCGGGCCTGCATGTCGCGCAGCGCCGCCTTGAGGTCGGCGCGGCGCTGCTTGCGCGAGCGCCTGGTCTCCTGACGCACCTCGAACCGGATGCGGTTGCGAGCCTCGGGGGCCAGCGCCCGGCGCAGGCCGTGGGCCAGGCCCGCCGCCTTGATGACGCTCTCCCGGGCCACGATGTCCGCGAACAGCGCGCCGTCGATGCGGCCCTCCACGACGCGGGACGTCTCGGGCTCCCCCGGCCCGTCGTCCGCGACGGCGGTGATGACGTACGACGCCGGCTCGTCGCGGGGCTCCGGCACGCGGGCCGCCTGCAGGGCACCGACCGTGGCCTCGAGAGCGGCCACCCGCTCGGCCAGGTCGGCCCGGGAGCGCGACGAGCGGCGTACGACGGTGGCGAGGACGAGCACGGTGAGGAGCAGGAGCAGCGCCACGGCGCCTCCTGCTGCCAGCCAGATCTGCTCGGAGCTCACCCGCCGACCCTATCGTCCGCGCACGAGCCGCCGGATGCGCTCCCACCGCTCCTTGACCGCGGCCTCCGCGCCCAGCGCGGTGGGGCGGTAGTAGCGGGCGTCCTGGACGACGTCCGGGGCGTACTGCTGCTCCGCGAGGCCGAAGGGCTCGTCGTGGGGATAGACGTACGTCGAGCCGTGGCCGATCTTCTTGGCCCCGGAGTAGTGCGCGTCCCTCAGGTGCGGCGGGACCTGGCCGATCTTCCCCGCCCGTACGTCGGCGCTCGCCGCGTCCACCGCCACGGTGACCGCGTTGGACTTGGGCGCCACGGCGAGCGCGATCGTGGCCTGCGCGAGGTTGAGCCGCGCCTCCGGCATGCCGATGAGCTGCACGGCCTGGGCGGCGGCGACGGCGGTGGTCAGCGCCGTGGGGTCGGCCAGGCCGATGTCCTCGCTGGCCGAGATGACGAGCCGTCGGGCGATGAAGCGGGGGTCCTCCCCCGCCTCCATCATCCGGGCGAGGTAGTGCAGGGCGGCGTCCGCGTCGGAGCCCCGGATCGACTTGATGAAGGCACTGATGACGTCGTAGTGCTGGTCGCCCTGCCGGTCGTAGCGCACCGCGGCCTGGTCGACCGCGGTCTCGGCGGTCGGCAGGTCGATGTGCGTCCCCGCCGCGGCGCCGGCGGCCGCCTCGAGGTAGGTCAGCACGCGGCGCGCGTCACCGCCGGCGAGCCGCACGAGGTGGTCCCGGGCGTCGTCGTCGAGCGTGTAGGCGCCGTCCAGCCCGCGCTCGTCCGCCAGGGCGTGGTCGACGACGGCCACGATGTCGTCGTCGGTGAGGGACTCGAGGCGCAGCAGCAGGCTGCGCGAGAGCAGCGGTGAGATGACGGAGAAGAAGGGGTTCTCCGTGGTGGCCGCCACGAGCGTGACCCACCGGTTCTCCACCCCGGGGAGCAGCGCGTCCTGCTGGGCCTTGGTGAAGCGGTGCACCTCGTCGACGAACAGCACCGTCTCCTGGCCGCCCCGAGCCAGCTCGGAGCGCGCCGCGTCGATGGCCGCCCGCACCTCCTTGACCCCGGCCGCGACCGCCGAGACCTCGACGAAGCGACGCTGCGTCTGCTGGCTGACGATCGAGGCGATCGTGGTCTTCCCGGTGCCGGGCGGGCCCCAGAGCAGCAGCGACATCGACCTGTCGCCCTCGATCAGCTGCCGCAGCGGCGAGCCGGGCGCTCGCAGCTGCGACTGGCCGACCAGCTCGTCCAGGGTGCGCGGGCGCATCCGCACCGCCAGCGGTGCGGAGGCGTGCGTGTTCGCCGAGAGCGAACCCGTGCCCGGGGCGGGGCCGCCGGCACCGGGTACGTCGAAGAGTCCCTCCACCCCCGAGACACTAATCCGTCCCCGAGCGCCGTCCGGCGTCCCCTCCCGCGGCTGCCATTATTCGGTGTGCGTGCGGGTCGAGGTCATCATCGACTCCTCCACGAAGTGGCAGGCCGACGGGTGGGTGCCGCTGAGGTCCGGCCGCTCGATGAGCTCGGGCTCGTCCCTGGAGCAGATCGACTGGGCCAGCCAGCACCGGGTGTGGAAGTTGCAGCCGGGCGGCGGGTCGGCCGGCGAAGGTACGTCCCCCTCGAGCTTGATCTGGCCGCGGCTGCCGCGCAGGCTCGGGTCCGGCACCGGGACTGCCGAGAGCAGCGCCTGCGTGTAGGGGTGGGTCGGCCGCTCGTAGATCTCCTCGTCGGTGCCGACCTCCACGATCTTGCCGAGGTACATCACCGCGACGCGGTCGGAGATGTGCCGCACCACCGACAGGTCGTGGGCGATGAAGACGTAGGCGAGGCCCAGCTCGTCCTGAAGCTTGTCCATCACGTTGATGACCTGCGCCTGGACCGAGACGTCGAGCGCCGAGACCGGCTCGTCGCACACCAGGACCTTGGGGTTCAGCGCGATGCCCCGGGCGATGCCGATGCGCTGGCGCTGGCCGCCGGAGAACTGGTGGGGGTAGCGGTTCACGTGCTCGGGGCTGAGCCCGACCATCTCCATCAGCTCCCGGACCCGTGCGCTCCGCCCGCCCTTGGGCACGGCGTCGGGATGGATCTCGAACGGCTCGCCGATGATGTCGGCGACCGTCTTGCGCGGGTTGAGCGAGGTGTAGGGGTCCTGGAAGACGATCTGGATGTCGCGGCGGATCCGGCGCATGTCGCGACGGTTCTGCTCGTAGACGTTGACGCCGTCGAAGTGCAGCACGCCCTCGGTCGGCTCCTCGAGGCGCATGAGCAACCGGCCCAGGCTGGACTTCCCGCACCCCGACTCGCCGACCACGCCCAGCGTCTCACCGGCGCGGAGCTCGAACGAGACCCCGTCGACCGCCCTGACGTGCCCGACCGTACGACGCAGCACGCCACTGCGGATCGGGTAGTACTTCTTGAGTCCCTCCGCCCGCAGGATCACCTCACTCATCCAGCACCTCCTCCGCGAAGTGGCACTTGCTCCTCCGACCGGGGCGCACCTCGCGCAGCGCCGGCTCGTCGACCCGGCAGACGTCGCGCACCCGGTGGCAGCGGGGGTGGAACGGGCAGCCCTCCGGCATCCGCAGGAGGTTGGGGGGCAGCCCCTTGATGGCGAAGAGCTCCTCCCCCTTCATGTCCAGGCGCGGGATCGACTGCAGAAGGCCCTCCGTGTAGGGGTGCCCGGGGCGGCGGTACAGGTCGTGCACACCGGCGCTCTCGACGATAGATCCGGCGTACATGACCGCGATCCGGTCCGCGATGTCGGCGACGACGCCGAGGTCGTGCGTGATGAGGATCAGGCTCATGCCGGACTCCTCGCGGAGCTGCCCGAGCAGGTCCATGACCTGAGCCTGGACGGTGACGTCGAGGGCCGTCGTCGGCTCGTCGGCGATCAGGATCGAGGGCTCGAGGGCGATCGCCATCGCGATCATGATGCGCTGCCGCATGCCCCCGGAGAACTGGTGCGGATAGGCGTTGACGCGCTGCTTCGCGGCGGGGATGTTGACCCGTTCCATCAGCCGGACCGCTGCCGATCGGGCGTCGGACCGGTTGAGGCCGCGGTGCACCCGGAACATCTCACCGATCTGCCACCCGACGGGGAACACCGGGTTCAGCGAGGACAGCGCGTCCTGGAAGATCATGGCGATGCCCGGTCCGCGAACCGCTCGGCGCTCCTCGTCCGGCATGGTCAGCAGGTCTTGGCCGCGGAAGAGGATCCGCCCCGTCGGGATGGCGGCGGGCGGCATGTCGAGGATGCCCATGATCGCCTGGGCGGTGACGGACTTGCCGGACCCCGACTCCCCGAGGACGGCAAGGGTCTCGCCCGCGTCGAGGTGCAGGTCGACCCCGTTGATCGCGTGCGCGACACCGTCGCGGGTGTGGAAGTCGACGTGCAGGTCCTCGACCTGCAACAGGTGACCCTCGGCCTCCGGGGGGCGGTCGGACAGCTGGAGGGGGGACGAGTCGCTCACGGTCTTCTCCTCCTCAGCGTGACTTCGGGTCGAAGGCGTCACGCACGGCGTCGCCGAGCATGATGAAGGCGAGCACGGCCAGGCTCAGGAACGCCGCCGGGAACAGCAGCACGTGCGGTGCCGAGCGCATGGCCACGAGGGCGTCCGAGATCATCACCCCCCACGAGATGGTCGGCGGCTGGAGGCCGATGCCGAGGAAGGAGAGCGTTGCCTCGGCAGAGATGTAGACCCCCAGGTTGATGGTCGACACGACGATCACCGGGGCGATCGCGTTGGGCAGGATGTGGGAGGTCACGATGCGCCAGGGTGAGCCACCGAGCGCGCGGGCAGCCTGGACGTAGTCGTTCGGCCGGACCTGCATCACCGACGAGCGCATCAGCCGGAAGATGGTGGGCCAGCCGAGGATCCAGAACACGAGCACCACCTTGAACACGATGACGAAGTACTCGTCCGAGGGCGGCAGGGCGGTCAGGATGACAACGGCGCCGAGGATCAGCGGCAGGGCGAAGAAGATCTCGGCGACCCGGCCGACGACCGCGTCGGTCGCGCCCGAGGCATAGCCGGCCAGGAGGCCGAAGATCGTGCCGATGATCGCGGTGCCTGCCGCAGCGAAGACCCCGACCAGGATCGAAGCCCGTGCGCCGTAGATGCAGCGCGCGTAGAGGTCGTAGCCCTGGACGTCGCGACCGAACCAGTTCTCGCTGCTCGGCGGGGTGCGTGCCTCGGACAACACCGTCTCGCGGGGGGAGGTGTTGGTGAACAGTCCCGGCGCGATCGCCATTACGACGAACAACACGATCAGCGCGGCGGAGATCCAGAAGAGTGGGTTGCGGCGCAGGTCGTGCCACGCGTCGGCGCGCAGGGAGCGAACGCCCTCGGACCTGGAGGACCCCTTCCTCTCGTCCACGACCTCGAATGCCTTGAGGTCGTCAGTCATGGGAGATCCTCGGGTCCAGCAGTCCGTAGAGGAGGTCGACGACGAGATTGGCGAAAAGGTACACCAGGATCAGCGCGGTCACGGCGCCCACCACCACGACGCCGTCGCGGTCGTTGATGGCGCGGTAGATGTAGTTGCCCACCCCCGGGATGTTGAAGATGCCCTCGATGACGATGGTCCCACCCATCAGGGCCCCGAGGTCGTAGCCGAGGAAGGTGACCACCGGGATCAGCGAGTTCCGCAGCGTGTGCACCCCCACCACCCGGGACTGCGGCAGACCCTTGGCGCGCGCGGTGCGTACGTAGTCGGAGCCGAGGTTCTCCGACAGGTTCGTGCGCATCAGCCGCGCCAGGTAGGCCAGCGACACGGATGCCAGCACGAAGGCAGGCAGCAGGAGGGCGTAGAAGGAGGTGTCCGAGCCGACCGTCACGGGGAACAGCTCCCACCTGATACCGAGGTAGAGCTGCAGCACCGAGGCGGTGACGAAGAGAGGCAGCGCGATCACCGCCAACGTGCTCACCAGCACCACGTTGTCGATGAACCCTCCCTTCTTCAGGGCCGCCAGCACGCCCGCCAGGATGCCGATGACGGCCTCGATCCCAAGCGCCATGAGTCCGAGCTTGGCTGTCACCACGAAGCGCTCGGAGAGCTCCTCGCTGACCGGCACCCCGTAGTAGCTCTCCCCGAAGTCACCCTGGACGACGCCGGCCATGTACTTGCCGTACTGCACCAGCAACGGGTCGTTGAGGTTGTACTCCTCCTCGAACTGCGCAACGTAGGCGTCCGGGCACGGTCGGTCGCCGCACTTGCCCGCGGTGGGGTCACCCGGCAGGGAGAAGACCATCCAGTAGATGAGGAACGTGGCGCCGATGATCACCGGGATCATCTGCAGCAGGCGCCGCACCGTGAACTTGAACACTTGTCCTCCGGACCCTGTGACGGTCCCCGGACCCACGTGCCGCGGGCCGGGCCGGGAGTGGCTGCTCGCTGGGGGCGGTCACCGGGGTGGCCGCCCCCTCCGGAGTCAGTTCAGGCTGATGGCGGCGTAGTCGGGGACACCGAAGGCATTGAGCTCGACCCCGCTGACCCGGTCGGACCACCCCACCTGGCCCGTGGTGAACCACAGCGGGATGATGCGCATGTCCTCGGCCAGCAGCCGCTCGGCCTCCTGGTAGAGCAGGTTGGCCTCTTCGACCGACGGAGCCGCCGCGGCCTCCCGGTTGAGTCGCTCGAAGTCCGCGTTGTCGAAGCTGTAGTAGTTCGAGGACGCCCCCTTGGAGTAGAGCGGGACCAGGAAGTTCTCGATCGACGGGTAGTCCATCTGCCAGCCCTGGCGGAACAGGCCGTCGATCTCCTTGTCCCCGAGCTGGGTCAGGAAGGTGGCGAAGTCGACCACGGGACGCGGGTTGCACTCCACGTCGAGTGCCTGACGGATCGAGTTGCACACCGCCTCGGTCCAGGGACCGTGGTCGCTGTCGGCGTTGTAGGTCAGCGTCAGCCCACCCTGGATGCCGCCCGCCTCCTCCCACATGGCCTTCGCGGCCTCGGGGTCGTAGGTGCAGTTGTCACCGCACTGTCCCTCGACGTAGCCGTCGACGACCGGGGAGACCCACCCGTCGGCCGGCGCCGCGGCACCGGCGAAGATCTGCTCCGTGATCGTCTCCCGGTCGATCGCCATCGAGATGGCCGTGCGCAGGGCGGGGTCGTCGAGGCGCTTGTCGACGGTCGGGTCCATGCCCATGGTCGAGATCACACCCTGTTCGCGCTCGGTGCCCCGGTCCTGCAGGTCGGAGAGCCAGATGTCGTCCTGGAGCACGTTGACCGGGATGTCGTCGGTCACGTCCAGGTTGCCGGCCACCACGTCGGCGTACGCCGCCGACGCGTCGTTGTAGACGCGGAACGTGATCCGGTCGAGGTTGCCCGGGAACTCCCCGGAGTACTCCGGGTTCTTGGTCACGACGATCTGCTCGTTCTGGGTGAACTCCTCGACCATGTAGGGGCCGGCCGAGACCGGCATGGTGCCGAACGCCTCCGGGTCCTCGAAGAAGGACTCCGGGTAGGGCGCGAACGCCGTGTAGCCCAGCCGGACAGGGAGGTTGGACACCTGCTCCGTCGTCTGGATGGTGAAGGTCAGGTCGTCGACGACCTCGAGTCCACTCATCTCCTCGGCCTTGGGCTGGCTGCCCTGGCCGGCGCACGGGTCCTCACCGTCACCCGTGCACTGCAGGTCGGCGTACCCGGCGATCGGTGCGAAGAAGTAGCTGGACTGGTAGCCGTTGGGGCCGTAGGCGTTGTAGTTCCACGCGTCGACGAAGCTGGACGCGGTCACCTGGGTGCCGTCGGAGAACATGTAGTCGTCCTTGAGGGTGACCGTGAAGTTCTGGTTGTCCTCGGTCTCGATGGACTCCGCGATGTCGTTCTGCGGCGCCGCGTCCTCGGTGGCGTACTTGATCAGCTTGGCCGTTGTCACGTCCAGGACGTTGCCACCGCAGGTCTCCGCCGTGTTGCCCGGGACCAGCGGGTTCTCGGGGTTGCAGCCGCGGACCGTGATCTCGCCGCCCGTCTGCTCGCCGCTCTCGGACTGGCCGCCTCCCCCGTCGTCGTCGTCCCCGCCGCACGCCGCGAGCGCAGCCGAGGCGACGAGGAGGGCGGAAGCCAGAGTGAGGGACCTTCGGACGCGTCGCATCATCCATCTCCTTGCGTGAGTGGGCGGACCCCGAGAGGGTGAACCTCACTTGGAGAGTATGTGACGCATCACACACCGGCGATCACGCCGGAGTAACGATCCGGCCACGCGACGGCGGCGTGCGGTCGACAGGTCTCTTGCTCAGCCAGCGGCCCCCGAGGTCATCTGGCGGCTCTTCACGTCGAACCACTCCTTCTCGTACCCCGGACCGCTCGTGAGCGGCGTGGCGGCCGGACCGGAGGAGGTCGGGCTGCCGTGATCGTCCACGCCGAGCAGCCCGGCGGTCACCGGCGCGACGGGGTGCTGGCCCAGCTCCCCGGCGAAGTGGCACGCCACCTTGTGCCGCGGACCGATCTGGAGCAGCGGAGGCTCGACCTTCGCGCAGATCTCTTGCGCCAGCGAGCACCGGGTGCGGAAACGGCAGCCGGACGGCGGGTTGATCGGGCTGGGCACGTCGCCCTCGAGCCGGATGCGCTCACGCCGGCCACCGATGGCGGCCTGCTTGACGTCCGGCACCGCGGACAGGAGCGCCTGCGTGTAGGGGTGGTAGGGCTTGGAGTAGAGCGTCTCGCGGTCCGCGATCTCCACGATCTTGCCGAGGTACATCACCGCCACCTCGGGGCAGAAGTGACGCACGACCGCGAGGTCGTGGGCGATGAACAGGAACGCGATGTCGAATTCCTTCTGCAGGTCCTGCAGGAGGTTGATGACCTGCGCCTGGATCGACACGTCGAGCGCCGAGACCGGCTCGTCGGCCACGAGCAGCTTGGGGTTGAGCGTGAGGGCGCGGGCGATGCCGATGCGCTGGCGCTGCCCGCCGGAGAACTCGTTGGGGTAGCGGTTGTAGTGCTCGGGGTTGAGGCCGACGACCTCGAGGAGCTCCTGGACGCGGGACAGGATCTTGTTCTTCGGCACCACGCCGTGGACCGCGAGCGGGGCACCGACGATCGCGCCCACGGTGTGCCGCGGGTTGAGCGAGGTGTAGGGGTCCTGGAAGATCATCTGCACGTCGCGGCGCAGCGGCTTCATCTCGCGGTTGGAGAGCTTGGCGAGGTCCTGGCCCTCGAACATCATCGAGCCGCCGGTGGGCTGGTAGAGCCGCGTGATGAGGCGTCCGGTCGTGGACTTGCCGCAACCCGACTCCCCCACCAGGCCGAGCGAGCCGCCCTTGGGCACCTGGAAGGAGATCCCGTCCACCGCCTGCACGTGACCGATGGTCCGGCGCACCAGGCCCGACGACTTCACCGGGAAGTACATCTTGAGGTCCTCGACCTCGAGCACGGCCGGCGCGTCGGGGTCGAGCCTGCTGGCGACGTGGCCGTCCACGGCGTGCGGCGTGATGACCTCGTGGTCGCTGTAGGCGTCGTGCGGCTCGGTCATCACGGCACGGTCGCCAGCCTCGGCGGCGTTGGCGCCCACCTCGGTGGGCGCCACCTGGGCCTCGACGTTGGGGTCCTGGGTCATCGGTTCTCCTCGACCAGGTCGGGGGCGATCTCCGGGAGGATCTCGGTCCGGTAGATCATCTCGGGGTCGGCAAGGTGGCAGCGCTTCACGTGGTCGACGCCCGAGGCCGGGGTCAGGTCCGGCAGCTGGGTGGAGCACAGGTCGCCGGGCACCTTGTCGGTGTGGGCGCAGCGGGGGTGGAACGAGCAGCCGGACGGCGGGGAGAGCAGGCTCGGCGGGTTGCCCGGGATGGGGATCAACCGGGCGTCCGTGCTGGCCGTCACGTCCGGGATGCTGGAGAGCAGGCCCCAGGTGTAGGGCATCTCGGGAGTCGTGAGGATCTGCTTGGCGGTGCCGTACTCGACCGCGCGGCCGGCGTACATCACCAGCACGTCGTCGGCCATCTCGGCGATGACGCCGAGGTCGTGGGTGATGATGATGACCGCGGAGTTGAACTCCCGCTGCAGGTCCTGGAGCAGGTCGAGGATCTGCGCCTGGACGGTCACGTCCAGGGCGGTGGTCGGCTCGTCGGCGATCAGCAGCGACGGGTCGTTGACGAGGCCCATCGCGATCATGGCGCGCTGCCGCATGCCGCCGGAGAACTGGTGCGGGAAGTCGTCCACGCGGCGGTCGGGCTGAGGGATCCCGACGCGGTCGAGCATCTCCACGGCCTTGCGGCGCGCGTCGCGCTTGGAGGCGCTGGGGTGGTGCACGAGGTAGGCCTCGGAGAGCTGGTCGCCGATCTTGTAGAACGGGTGCAGCGCCGCGAGGGCGTCCTGGAAGATCATCGACATCGCGTTGCCGCGGAGCTTTCGCATCCGGCTCTCGGACAGGCCCACGACCTCGGTGCCGGCCACGCGGATGGAACCGGTGATCTTGCTGGACTTGGCGTCGTGGAGGCCGAGCACGGCGAGGCTGGAGACGGACTTGCCCGAGCCGGACTCCCCCACGATGCCGAGGGTCTTGCCCATCTCGACGGTGTAGCTGAGGCCCTTGACGGCCGTCACCGGTCCGTCCTGGGTCGGGAAGGTCACCGACAGGTCCTCGACGGCGAGGATCGGGCCCTCGCCCTCGGCGTACGTCGCCTCGGTGGCGCGCGTCTGCGCGGGAGTGGTGGTCACGAGAGCCTCACCCTCGGGTCGAGGACGCTGTAGATCACGTCGACGATCAGGTTGGAGATGATCAGGAGCACGGCACTGAAGAGCGCGGTGGCAGCCACCACCGGCAGGTCCTTCTGCTGGACCGCCTGGAGGCTCCAGAAGCCGATGCCGTCGATGTCGAAGATACGTTCGGTGAAGATGGTGCCCGCGAGCAGGATGCCGAAGTCGATACCGAAGATCGTCACGACCGGCACCAGCGCCGCCCGGAGTCCGTGCTTGTAGACCACGGTGCCCTCGCGCAGGCCCTTGGCGCGCGCCGTACGGATGTAGTCCTCGCTCAGGGCCTCGACCATCGCGCCACGCGTGTAACGCGTGTACTGCGTACAGCCGAAGATGCCCAGGGCCACCCAGGCCAGGAACATCCCGCCGAACCACTTCGCCGGGTTCTCCGTGATCGGGAAGTAACCCGTGTCGCTGACGAACGGCGCCTCCCACAGCACCGTGAGGTAGAGCCACGTCAGCAGCGCGAAGAGGTAGTAGGGGATGGAGCTGAGGAACAGGAAGCTCGAGACGAGCGCCTTGTCCGCGACCGTCCCTCGTCGTCGCGCCGCGGCGACGCCGATCGGGATGCCGAAGAGCAGGTAGAGGAAGGCGCCGCCGACGGCCACCGAGATGGTGGCGGGCAGGCGCGAGGCGAGCTCCTCCGAGACCGACTGCTTGGTCAGGTAGGAGACGCCGAGGCAGGGGGCGTCGCACTCGTACGTGGTCGACGCGATCTGGATGTCACGGCCGACGAACACGCCCTTGGCCCACTTGAGGTACTCCTCGTGGACGGGGTTGTTGTAGCCGAGGGTCTTCTCGTAGATCTCGATGCGGTCACCGCAGCGGTTGCTGGTCTCGCGGTCGCAGATGGTCTGGGCCGGGCTCGAGGGTCCGAACCAGAACAGCAGGAAGATCGCGATCGAGACCAGGGTGACGACGAGCGCTCCTGAGATCAACCGCTTGACGAGATACGCGAACATTCGCAACCTCTCCGGGGGTGATGGAAGTTGTGCGGGCTGCCGAGTGGGGGCCCCGGTCTGGGACCCCCACCCGTCAGTTGGTGCTATTGCTGCTGTGAATCCTGTCGTGCGACTACACAGGGTTCATCTGGTGATGAGCGAGCGCGGGGCTCACTGCATCACGTAGACGTCCTTGTAGTTCGGGGCGCCCAGGGCGCCGTCACCCGACGGGTTGCCGATCTTGGAACCGAACACGAAGAGGTCGTTGCGGAACGCGGTCGGGATGATCGGGAAGTAGTCCGTCATGATCTCCTCGTCCAGCTCGCCCCAGGCCTCAGCCTGCTCCTCGAGAGGCATGGTGGCGATCTCGTCCATCTTCTCGTCGATCGCGGGCTCCGAGAAACCGGCGGTGTTGTAGACAGCGTCGGTCTTGAGGAGCGGCGGGATCATGGTCGAGCCGGCGGGCCAGTCCGAGCACCAGTTGACGCCACGCAGGTTGAGCTGCTTGTTCGTCTTGTTGTCGGGGTCGAGCCAGATGTCGTACGGCGAGACCTGGACCGGGATGGCCTTGACCTTGAAGCCGGCCTCCTCGAAGCCCTTGGTCAGCTGCTTCTGACCGGCGACGGCCAGCGGGTCGACCTCGTAGTAGACCATCGTGATCTGGTAGCCCTCCTCGCCAGCCTCGGCGAGCAGCTCCTTGGCCTTCTCCGGGTTGTAGGTGATCTGCTCACCGTCGACCTGGAAGTCCTTCTTGCCGGCCATGCCGGGGGGCATGACGGAGTTGGCCGGGATGCGGGTGACGCCGGGAACCTCGCCCGTCGCGAACCACATGTCCTCGTACGGGTAGGCGTACGCGAGGGCCTTGCGGACGTTGATGTCGGTGATCTTGGTGTAGTCAGGCGTCAGCGTGGAGACACACTGCGACGTCTGCTGCACGAGACGCTCACCCAGGGCCTCGTTGGCCTCGGTGTACTTGTCCGAGCCCAGCGAGGTCGAGATCGCGGTCTGCGAGTCGGTGTTGTCCGACAGCATGATCTGGTCGACCTTGGCCTGGTCCTGGTTGAACTTGAAGACCCACTTGTCGACGTACTGGTGCCGGCCCGGGTCGGACGCGGGGTCCCACTGCTCGTTCTTGACGAGGGTGAGCTCCTGGTTGGGCTGGAAGTCCTCGATCATGTAGGGACCGTTGGACAGCGGGTCCTGGCCGTAGTTCGGCGGCTTGGAGGCGTTGCCGAGCGGAGCCGGGCCCATCGCCATGAAGGCGCCCCAGTAGTCCATGTCCGGGAAGGGCGTCTCCATCTTGATGGTGACGTCCTGGCCGTCGACGGAGATCGCCTCGGACTTCTTGCCCTTGTCGGTGTAAGGACCCTTGTAGTCCTCACCGCCCAGGAAGTAGTGCTTGGAGTACTCCGTGCCGGGACCGGACGGGAAGGTGTCGGAGTCCAGCGAGCGCTCGATGCCCCACGCGACCTCCTCGGCGGTGACGGGCTTGCCGTCCTCCCACTTGGCGTCGTCGCGGATCGTGAAGGTCCACTCGGTGAAGTCCTCGTTGGGCGTGCCCAGGTCGGTCGCCAGGTCGGGGACCAGGAGCGGCTGGCCCTCCTCGTCACGCACGTACTGCGTGAGCGAGCGGTGGGTCAGCGCCTGCTGGATCGAGTTGCCGGTGACGGACCAGCCGTCGGTCGGGTCCAGCGAGTTGGGGCCGGGGTCGCCGGGGAGGTAGACCGTGACGGTCCCGCCGGCGGCGGCGCCCTCGATCTCCTCGGCGGGGCCCTGACGCTCAGCGTCCTTGCTCCCGCCTTCCTGCGCACCGAACTCTCGGTCACTGCCCGAGCCGGAGGACTCGCTCTCCGAGCCCCCGCCGCCACAGGCAGCAAGGGTGAGGAGGGCGGCACCGGCCACGAGCGCGAGCGGCTTGTTCCGCTTCATGCATCCAGCCTTTCTTATCTCTTGATCGTGCCGGCGGCAGGTGCTGTCGGCAGCGTCTGCATCGGTGACCGGGATGGTCAGCGACGAGTCTTGGGGTCCAGGGCGTCGCGGATCGCGTCACCGAGGAGGTTGAGCGAGAGCACCAGCAGCACGACGCCGATCAGGGGCTCCCACAGGTAGAGGGGGTACTGCTCGAAGTAGGTCACCGCGAAGCTGATGGTGCGGCCCCACGAGGCGCCGTCGGTGACGCCGATGCCGAGGAACGCGAGACCCGCCTCGGCGGCCACGAAGGCCGGCAGCATCAGCGAGATGCTGATGATGATGGGCGCGGCCAGGTTGGGCATGAGCTCCTTGAACAGGATGCGCCGGGTCGGCATCCCGAGAACCCGGGCCGCGTGGACGAACTCCCGCTCGCGCAGCGAGAGGACCTCGCCACGGATCAGTCGCGCCATGCCCATCCAGCCGAACATCGCGAGCACCGCCACGAGGCTGACCTTCTGGATCATCGGGTAGTTGTCGCTGGAGTTGAACCGCTCGTTGAGGATCGGGGCGATCGTCAGCGCGGCGAGGATGAAGGGCACGGTGAGGAACGTGTCCACGAAGAAGGAAAGCACCTTGTCGACGACGCCGCCGAGGAATCCGGCGAGAAGTCCGACGACGATGCCGACGACGGAGGCGAAGAGCGTGGCCCCACCGGCGATCATCAGCGAGGTGCGGGCGCCGTAGAGCCAGTAGGCCAGGTTGTCGTCCGCGGTGCGCGGGGCGATGCCGAAGGGGTGGTCCATCGTGAAGCCGCCGTTGGGCGGGCCGTACTCCGGCTTGGGCATGCCGCCGTTGAGGACGTCGAGGTACTGGCTGGCCAGGACCGTGTCGGTGCTGACGCCGAACAGCTTGCTGATCACGCCGGCGAAGACGGCGATCAGGACGAAGAACAGGATGACGAACGCGCACGCCATCGCGATCTTGTCCTTCAGCAGGCGCCCTGCGGCGATCTGCATCGGCGACTTGCCGGCGATCTCCTTGGCGGACGTGCTGTTGGGGTCAACGCTGGTCTCGTCGGTCAACGAGCCCAAGGTCTCGGGTGCAGTCGGCTGCGACATGCTCTCCCTATCTGGCCGGGATGCTGGTCCTGGGGGGGAACGGGGGGGGGGAACCCTTTTCGGCGGTCCAGACCGGTAGGTCTGGGCTACGCCGAGACGGGACTCTATGTGACGGGCGACGCACAGGCGATCACTGACGCGTAACGATCCGGACACGACAGGTTTGCCGCCCGGACCGCCACGATCGGCGTCCGATCACGCCTCTGGCGACAGATCCTCCGCCTGTGGGGCGTCCACACCGGCCTCCTTGCGCTGCTGGGGAGAGATCGGCGCGGGGGCTGCCGTCAGCGGGTCGTAGCCGCCACCGGACTTCGGGAAGGCGATCACGTCGCGGATGGACTCGCTGCCGGAAAGTAAAGAAACGATGCGGTCCCACCCGAACGCGATGCCGCCGTGCGGCGGGGCGCCGTACTTGAAGGCCTCGAGGAGGAAGCCGAACTTCTCGTCCGCCTCCTCCGGGCCGATGCCCATCACCTCGAAGACGCGCTTCTGGACGTCCTCGCGGTGGATACGGATGGAGCCGCCGCCGATCTCGTTGCCGTTGCAGACGATGTCGTAGGCCCAGGCGAGGGCGTTGGCGGGGTCGTGGTCGAAGCCCTCGAGGTCCTGCGGCGAGGTGAAGGCGTGGTGGACGGCGGTCCAGGCGCTGTAGCCCAGCGCCACGTCACCGGAGGCCGTCGCGTCGGCGGTCGGCTCGAAGAGCGGCGCGTCGACGACCCACAGGAAGCTCCAGGCGTCGTCGTCGAGCAGGTCGAGGCGACGGCCGATCTCGAGGCGCGCGGCGCCCAGCAGGGCCCGGCTCGTCTTGACGGGGCCGGCGGCGAAGAAGATGCAGTCCCCGGGGACCGCGCCCACGTGGGCCGCGATGCCCGCACGCTCGGCGTCGGTGAGGTTCTTGGCGACCGGTCCCCCGAGCTCGCCGTCCTCCTGCACGAGCACGTAGGCCAGGCCACGGGCTCCGCGCTGCTTGGCCCACTCCTGCCACGCGTCGAGCTGCTTGCGCGGCTGGCTCGCGCCGCCCGGCATGACGACCGCGCCGACGTAGTCGGCCTGGAAGACCCGGAAGGTCGTGTCGGAGAAGAACTCGGTGCACTCCACGAGCTCCTGGCCCATGCGCAGGTCGGGCTTGTCCGAGCCGAACCGGGCCATCGCCTCGGCGTACGTCATCCGGGGAAGCGGGGTGGGCACGTCGTGGCCGATCAGCTTCCACAGCGCGACGAGGATCTCCTCGGAGACGGCGATGACGTCGTCCTGGTCGACGAAGCTCATCTCGATGTCGAGCTGGGTGAACTCGGGCTGGCGGTCGGCGCGGAAGTCCTCGTCGCGGTAGCAGCGCGCGATCTGGTAGTAGCGCTCCATGCCGGCGACCATCAGCAGCTGCTTGAACAGCTGGGGGCTCTGCGGCAGGGCGTACCAGCTGCCCGGCCGCAGCCGGGCGGGCACCAGGAAGTCGCGGGCGCCCTCCGGCGTGCTGCGGGTCAGCGTGGGCGTCTCGATCTCGACGAAGTCGTGGCGCTCCAGCACGTCGCGTGCCGCCTTGTTGACCTTGCTGCGCAGGCGCAGCGCGCTGTTGGGCCCGCTGCGGCGCAGGTCGAGGTAGCGGTGCTTGAGGCGGGCCTCCTCGCCGACCTCGCCGCTCTTGGACGAGGCGGCGTCGTCGATCGGGAAGGGCAGCGGTGCCGAGGCGCTCAGCACCTCGATGTCGGAGGCGACCACCTCGATGTCACCCGTGGCGAGGTGGGGGTTCTCGTTGCCGGCCTTGCGGGCCACGACCTCGCCGGCGACCTTGAGGCAGTACTCGGCGCGCAGGCTGTGCGCCACGGCCTCGTCGCGGACGACGACCTGCACGACGCCGCTGGCCTCGCGGAGGTCCAGGAAGGCCACTCCCCCGTGGTCCCGCCGGCGGGCCACCCACCCGGCGAGGGTGACGGTCTGGCCGACGTGCTCGGCGCGCAGGGCGCCGGCGTCATGGGTGCGGATCACTGGTTCTCCTCATGTTCAACTGTGCTGACGATGGTCGGCCGGAGGTCTGCCTCCGGCGGGGTCCAGGCGGCGGGGTCGGCGTCGACCTGCTGCCCGGAGCGGATGTCCTTGACCTGGTGGGTCACTCCCCCGTCGTCGGTCGGCTGGACGAACCAGACGAACGGGATGCCGCGGCGCTCGGCGTACCGGATCTGCTTGCCGAACTTCGCGGCGTCCGGCGCCACCTCGCAGGGGATGTCACGGCGGCGCAGGTCGGCGGCCACCGCGCTGCTCGTGGCGCGGGAGCCCTCGTCGACCACGGCGACCAGCACGGCGCTGGGCACCGAACGGGAGGCCGACAGGCCGGTGCGCGCGAGCAGGGGTACGACGACCCGGCTGACGCCGAGCGAGATGCCGACCCCGGGGTACGTCGTACGGCCGTCGCTGGCGAGGGCGTCGTAGCGCCCGCCCGAGCAGATCGACCCCATCGACTCGTAGCCGTCGAGGCGGGTCTCGAAGACGGTGCCCGTGTAGTAGTCGAGGCCGCGGGCGATGGAGAGGTCGGCGGTCACGCGCACCCGGTCCGTGACCAGGTCGGCGCAGCCGCGGACGAGCTCGGCCAGCTCGGCCAGCCCCTCGTCGAGCAGCTCGTGCTCGACGCCCAGGGCGCGGACGGCCGCCACGAAGCCGTCGTCGTCCGAGCGGATCGTCGCCAGCTCCAGGACGCGATCGGCGTTCTCCACCGACAACCCGGCCTCCTGCAGGAGCAGGTCGCGGACCTTGTCGACGGGCAGCTTGTCGAGCTTGTCGACGAGGCGCATGACCTCGTCGGTCCCGCCGTCGCCGGTCCGGATGCCGAGGCCGGCGTAGAAGCCCTGGATGAGCTTGCGGTTGTTGACCTGGAGCCTGAAGCCGGGCAGGAAGTCGAGGCGGGTGAGCGCGTCGACCATGACCCGGGTGACCTCGACGTCGTGGTGGAAGGCCAGCGTGTCGCGGCCCACGATGTCGATGTCGGCCTGGGTGAACTCCCGGAACCGCCCCTCCTGGGGGCGCTCCCCCCGCCACGCCTTCTGGATCTGGTAGCGCCGGAACGGGAAGTCGAGCTTGCCGGCGTTCTCCAGCACGTAGCGGGCGAACGGGACGGTGAGGTCGAAGTGCAGGCCGATGCCGGCGTGGCCCTCGACGGACTCCTCCTGCAGCCGGCGCAGGAGGTAGACCTCCTTGGACGTGTCGCCCTTGCGGAGCAGCTGGTCCAGCGGCTCCACGGCACGGGTCTCGATGCCGGCGAAGCCGTGCAGCTCGAAGGTGTGCCGCAGCGTGTCGATGACCTGCTGCTCGACGGCGCGCTGCGCAGGCAGCAGCTCGGGGAACCCGCTGAGGGGCGTGGGCTTGCTCATGTGTCTAGAGACCTCGGGTGGCTCGACCCGTCTCGTCTCCTCGCTGGAGCTCGAGCAGGTAGGGGTTGGTGGCGCGCTCGCGGCCGATGGACGTCTGCTCCCCGTGCCCGGGCAGCACCACGACGTCGTCGGCCAGCGGCAGCACCTTGTCGGTGAGGCTGCGCAGCATCGTCGGATGGTCGCCGCCGGGGAGGTCGGTGCGCCCGATCGACCCCGCGAAGAGCAGGTCGCCCGAGAACATGACCTCCGAGACGCGCGGGTCGGTGGCGGCGTACGGGGTCCGGAAGGTCACCGACCCCTCCGTGTGCCCGGGGGTGTGGTCGACCACGAACCTGAGCCCGGCGAGCTCGAGCTCCTGCAGGTCGGAGAGCTCGCGGACGTCGTCGGGCTCCGCCCACTCGTAGCTGCCCCCGAGCAGCATGGACGTGGTCTCGCGACTCATGCCGGCCATCGGGTCGGTGAGCAGGTGGCGGTCGGCCGGGTGGACCCAGGCGGTGGCGTCGTAGGTCCCGCTCACGGGCGCGACGCACCACATGTGGTCGACGTGGCCGTGGGTGACCAGCACCGAGACCGGCTTGAGCCGGTGCTCACGGACGACCTCGGCGACCATGGCCGCGGAGTCCTTGCCCGGGTCGACGACGACGCACTCGGAGCCCGCTCCGGTGGCCACGACGTAGCAGTTGGTGCCCCAGGGTCCAGCGGGGAAGCCGGCGATCAGCACGGGGCAACAGTCCTCAGCAACGGGTCGGGGGGTGGGGCGAGGAGTCAGCCTACCGAGACGCGTCCGGGGGATGACTACGATGGGCGACCATGAGCGCCGACAAGCAGTCCTCGCAGGCTTCCGACTGGGGCCGGGTCACCGAGGACGGCACCGTATACGTCCGGACCGCCGATGGAGAACGCTCCGTGGGGCAGTACCCCGAGGGGACGCCCGAGGAGGCGCTGAAGTTCTTCACCGACCGGTACGACGCCCTCGCCTTCGAGGTGCAGCTCCTCGAGCAGCGCATCGGGGCCGGCAAGCTGAGCCCGGAGGAGGCCTCCTCCACCGTCAAGGCGCTGCGCGAGCAGGTCGTCGAGGCCAACGCCGTCGGTGACCTCAACGCCCTCGCCGGCCGGCTCGACGCGACCGCGCCCCTGATCGCGATCCAGCGCGACGCGCGCCGCGCCGAGAAGGCCCAGCGCACCGCCGAGTCGAAGGCCGAGAAGGAGAAGATCGTCACCGAGGCCGAGAGGCTCGCCGAGAGCAACGACTGGCGCAACGGCGCCAACCGGCTCCGCGACCTCCTCGACCAGTGGAAGGCGCTCCCGCGCCTCGACCGGGCCACCGACGACGCCCTGTGGCGCCGGTTCTCCTCCGCCCGCACCACCTACACGCGCCGCCGCAAGGCGCACTTCGCCGAGGAGCACGAGCGCCGCGACGGGGCCCGGGTCATCAAGGAGCGCCTCGCCACCGAGGCCGAGGCCCTGTCCACCTCGACCGAGTGGGGCCCCACCGCGGGCCGCTACCGCGACCTGATGCGCGAGTGGAAGGCCGCCGGCCCCGCCCCGCGCGACGTCGACGACCAGCTCTGGCAGCGCTTCCGGGGAGCCCAGGACCGCTTCTTCGGCGCCCGCGACGCGGCCAACGCCGAGCTCGACAAGGAGTTCGCCGCCAACGCCGAGGTCAAGGAGGCCCTCCTCGTCGAGGCCGAGGCCCTGCTGCCGGTGACCGACCTGGACGCCGCCAAGCGGGCCTTCCGCGACATCGCCGACAAGTGGGACGCCGCGGGGAAGGTCCCGCGCGACCGGATGAAGGAGCTCGAGGGCCGCATCCGCAAGGTCGAGCAGGCGATCCGCTCCGTCGAGGACGACCAGTGGCGCCGCTCCGACCCCGAGAAGTCCGCCCGCGCCGACGACATGGTCTCCAAGCTCGAGGCCGGCATCGCGGAGACCCAGGCCAAGCTCGACAAGGCCCAGGCCGCCGGTGACACCAAACGCGCCAAGGACCTCGAGTCCGAGCTGGCCAACAAGCAGGCCTTCCTCGACATGGCGCGCCGCGCGTCCGCGGAGTTCGGCAGCTGACGCTCGCCGACCGCGCGTCACCGTCGTACGTCCGACGCTCCGGCGACCGCGCCGTCGGACGCTGGGCGGGACGTCCGACGTCCCGGCGGCCCGGGCGACCCCTTCGTAGGACGTCCCGCTGGACGTCCGACGTCTCGGTCGGGGTCAGCTGGTGACGCGGTAGGCGTCGAAGACGCCGGGGACCGAGCGGACGGCACGCAGGACGCTGTCGAGGTGCGAGGCGTCGGCCATCTCGAAGCTGAATCGGCTCTTGGCCACCCGGTCACGGGTGGTCGAGAGGGTGGCGCTGAGGATGTTCACGTGCGCGTCCGAGAGGACCATGGTGATGTCGGACAGCAGCCGCGCCCGGTCGAGGGCCTCGACCTGGATGTTGACCAGGAAGGTCGACTGCGAGGTGGGCGCCCACTCGACGTCGAGGAGCCGCTCGGGCTGGCTCTCGAGGTTGCCGGCGTTGGTGCAGTCCTTGCGGTGCACCGAGACTCCCCCGCCCTTGGTCACGAACCCGAGGATCGGGTCCGGCGGCACGGGCGTGCAGCACTTGGCGAGCTTGACCCACAGGTCCTCGACGCCCTTGACGATGACGCCGGCGTCGCTGGAGGTCGGCTTGGAACGGCCGCGCCGACCGGTGATGGTGACGCCCTCGGCCAGGTCCTCGGCGGCCCCGTCGTCGCCCCCGTGCAGGTCGATGACGCGGCGTACGACGGCCTGGGCGCTGAGGTTGCCCTCCCCCACGGCGGCATACAGCGCGGAGACGTCGGAGTGGTGGAAGTGCTCGGCGACGAGCATCAGCGACTCGTGCGTCATCAGGCGCTTGAGGGGCAGCCCCTCCTTGCGCATCATGCGCCCGATCTGCTCCTTGCCGCGCTCGATCGCCTCCTCGCGCCGCTCCTTGGTGAACCACTGGCGGATCTTGGAGCGCGCGCGGGGCGACTTGACGAAGTTGAGCCAGTCGCGCGACGGGCCGGCGCCGGGCGCCTTGGAGGTGAAGACCTCCACGACATCGCCGTTGTCCAGGGAGGACTCCAGCGGGACGAGCCGGCCGTTGACCCGGGCGCCGATCGTGTGGTGCCCGACCTCGGTGTGCACGGCGTAGGCGAAGTCCACCGGCGTCGAGCCGACGGGCAGCGGCATCACGTCGCCGCGCGGGGTGAAGACGTAGACCTGGGCGCGGTTCATCTCGAAGCGCAGCGACTCCAGGAACTCCCCCGGGTCCTCGACCTCGCTCTGCCAGTCCATGAGCTGGCGCAGCCACGACATGTCGTCGAGGTCGCCGGGCCGGTCGGTGTCGACCCCGGCCTTGCCGTCCTCCTTGTACTTCCAGTGCGCCGCGACGCCGTACTCGGCGCGGCGGTGCATGGCGAAGGTGCGGATCTGGAGCTCGACCGGCTTGCCCTGCGGTCCGATGACCGTCGTGTGCAGCGACTGGTACATGTTGAACTTCGGCATCGCGACGTAGTCCTTGAACCGCCCGAGCACGGGGTTCCACCGCGAGTGCAGGACACCGAGCACCGCGTAGCAGTCCCGGTCCTCCTCCACGAGGATCCGGATGCCGACCAGGTCGTAGATGTCGGAGAACTCCCGGCCCCCGACGATCATCTTCTGGTAGATCGAGTAGTAGTGCTTGGGCCGTCCGGTGACCTTGGCCTTGATCTTGGCCTCGCGCAGGTCGGCCTCGACCTTCTCGATGACCTCGGCGAGGAACTGGTCGCGCGACGGCGCCCGCTCGGCCACGAGCCGCACGATCTCGTCGTACATCTTGGGGTGCAGGGTGGCGAAGGCGAGGTCCTCGAGCTCCCACTTGAGGGTGTTCATGCCCAGGCGGTGCGCGAGCGGCGCGTAGATGTCGAGGGTCTCGCGGGCCTTGCGCTCCTGCGTCTCGGCCTTGAGGTAGCGCAGCGTGCGCATGTTGTGCAGCCGGTCGGCGAGCTTGATGACCAGCACCCGGATGTCGCGCGACATCGCGACGATCATCTTGCGGATCGTCTCGGCCTGCGCGGAGTCGCCGTACTGGACCTTGTCGAGCTTGGTGACGCCGTCCACCAGCGCCGCGACCTCGTCCCCGAAGTCGGCGCGCAGCTGGTCGAGGGTGTACGGCGTGTCCTCGACCGTGTCGTGCAGGAGCGCCGCGACCAGGGTCGGCTCGGTCATGCCGATGTCGGCGAGGATCGTGGTGACGGCGAGCGGGTGGGTGATGTAGGGGTCGCCGCTCTTGCGCATCTGCGTGTCGTGCATCCGCTCGGCGATGCCGTAGGCACGCTCCAGCAGGGCCAGGTCGGCCTTCGGGTGGTTGGCCCGGACGGCGCGGAACAGCGGCTCGAGGACCGGGTTGCCCGAGGGCGCCTTGGCGCCGATCCGGGCCAGTCGCGCGCGCATGCTGCGGGGCGACACGGGCACGTCAGCGGACCGCTCGCGCGGCACCGGTGTCGTGGTCTCCTCTGGCATCCACCCAGTCTAGTGACGCGCGCGAGCCGGGGTACGCCGGACCGCCGAGGTCACACCGTCATGAGCGCGGTGAGCGGCAGTCCGGCCACCGCTTGGCGGCCCGGCAGGAAGCTCAGCTCCATGAGCACGGCCACCCCCACGCAGGTGCCGCCGCACCGCTCCACCAGCTCGCGGGTGGCCGCCACGGTGCCACCGGTGGCGAGCACGTCGTCGACCAGCAGCACGCGGTCGCCCGGCGCGATGCCGTCGCGGTGCACCTCGAGCGTCGCCTCGCCGTACTCCAGGGAGTAGGAGACGGCGTGGGTGGACCGCGGGAGCTTGCCCGCCTTGCGGACCGGCACGAAGCCGGCGCCGAGCTCGAGGGCGACGGGCGCGGCCAGGATGAAGCCGCGGGCCTCCATGCCGACGACCTTGTCCACGACCGTGCCGCCCGAGTCGTCACGACCGCCGGTCGCGAGCGCCGAGACGACGGACCCGAAGGCCACGTGGTCGGCCAGGAGCGGCGTGATGTCCTTGAAGACCACCCCGGGCTCGGGATAGTCGGCCACGTCCACGATCAGACGGTCGAGGTGGGCGCGCGCGAGGTCAGCGTGCGTGTCCGTCACGTGGTGCCTCAGCCCTCGGTGTGCGTCCCGGGCGCGGTGCCGGGCTCGTCACCGCCGGCGGGCTCGACGGAGCCGATCGCGGGCCGCACGACCTCGACCTCGACGCCGGTCGCGATCTCGACGCGCACGCGGTCGTCGGTCACGGACCGCACGGTGCCGAAGATGCCGGAGGTCAGCATGACGCGCTGGCCGGGCTGCACCTCGGACTGGATGCGGGCGAGCTGCTTCTGGCGGCGCGAGGCGGGGCGCACCACCATCAGCCAGAAGAGCAGGGCAATGGCCACCAGGGGCAGGAAGGAGACGAGCTCCGTCACGGTCGTGTACCTCGCGAGTCAGGGAGTGAGACGGCGGTCCCCGAGGAGCTGCTGACGCGCTCGGACGGGACCAACGGTGGAGTGTACGTGGCCGGGTCGGGGGCCGGTCACAGGTCGTCGAACAGGGAGCCGTCGATGCCCGCGACGCTGGGCACCGACAGCCCGAGGTGGTCCCAGGCGGCTCGGGTGGCGACCCGTCCGCGCGGGGTCCGGGCGAGCAGTCCCATCCGCACCAGGAAGGGCTCGGCGACCTCCTCGACGGTCTCGCGCTCCTCCCCCACGGCCACCGCCAGGGTGGCCACGCCGACCGGGCCGCCCCCGAAGCGGCGGCACAGCACGTCGAGCACCGCGCGGTCCAGCCGGTCGAGCCCCGACTCGTCCACCTCGTAGAGCTCGAGGGCGTCGCGGGAGACCGGCAGCGTCACCACGCCGTCGGCGCGCACCTGCGCGAAGTCGCGGACCCGGCGCAGGAGCCGGTTGGCGATGCGCGGCGTGCCGCGCGAGCGCGACGCGATCTCGGCCGAGCCCTCGGAGGTCAGCTCGACGTCGAGCAGGCCGGCCGAGCGGTGCACGATCAGGTCCAGCTCGTGGGGCTCGTAGAACTCCAGGTGCGCGGTGAAGCCGAAGCGGTCCCGCAGCGGGCCGGGCAGCAGGCCCGCGCGCGTGGTGGCGCCGACCAGGGTGAAGGGCGGGATCTCGAGCGGGATCGCGGTCGCTCCCGGCCCCTTGCCGATGACGACGTCGACCCGGAAGTCCTCCATCGCCATGTAGAGCATCTCCTCGGCCGGGCGGGACATCCGGTGGATCTCGTCGACGAAGAGCACGTCGCCCTCGTTGAGGCCCGACAGGATCGCGGCCAGGTCGCCGGCGTGGGTGATCGCCGGGCCGCTGGTGAGCCGCAGCGGCGCCGACATCTCCCCCGCGATGATCATCGCCAGCGTGGTCTTGCCGAGGCCGGGCGGTCCCGAGAGCAGCACGTGGTCGGGCGCCCTCCCCCGACGCCGCGCCGCCTCGAGGACCAGACCGAGCTGGTCACGAACCCGCACCTGCCCGACGACCTCGTCCAGGCTGCGGGGACGCAGCGCGGCCTCGACGGCTCGCTCGTCGCCGTCGGCCTCGGCGTCGGTGAGCCGCCGGAAGTGGGCCGCCTCCGCAGGCGTGAGGTCGGCCTCGGAGAGCTCGACGTCGTCGAGGTCGGTGTCGTCCCAGTCGATCGGCATCGGTCCGGCCTCCTCAGGCCTTGCTCAGCGTGCGGAGCGCAGCACGCAGCAGGGCGGGCACGTCGGGACTGGGGCCGGCCTGGTCGGCGACGGCGTCGATCGCCTTGTCGGCCTCCTTGGCCGACCAGCCGAGGCCGACGAGGCCCTGCTGGACCTGGTCGCGCCAGGGCGCGCCGGCCGGCGTGGGCGTCGTACGACCGCCGGATCCGACGGGGGCCCCGATGCGGTCGCGGAGCTCGAGGATGATGCGCTGGGCGCCCTTCTGACCGATGCCGGGGACCCGGGTCAGGGTCTTGACGTCCTCGGCGGCCACGGCGGCCCGCAGGTCGTCGGGCGACAGCACGGCGAGCATGGCCTGGGCGAGCTTGGGACCGACCCCGGAGGCGGTCTGCACGAGCTCGAAGACCTGCTTCTCGTCCTCGTCCAGGAAGCCGAACACCGTGAGGGAGTCCTCGCGGACCACCATGCTGGTGGGCAGCGTGGCCTCCCGGCCGACCCGCAGCGTCGCCAGCGTGCCCGGCGTGCACATCAGCTCGAGCCCGACCCCGCCGACCTCGAGGACGGCGCTGGTCAGGGTGACGGCGGCGACCTCGCCACGGACGAATGCGATCACGGCTTCCTCCCGGCCGCGGCGAGCGCGGCGTCGATGCGGGCCTGGGCGCTGCCGCGCCAGATGTGGGTGATGGCCAGCGCCAGCGCGTCGGCGGCGTCGGCCGGCTTGGGGGGTGCGTCCAGCCGCAGGATCCGGGTCACCATGGCCCCGACCTGTGCCTTGCCTGCCCGACCGCTGCCGGACACCGCCGCCTTGACCTCGCTGGGCGTGTGCAGGGCGACGGGCAGCCCGCGCCGGGCGGCGACCACGAGCGCGATGCCGCTGGCCTGGGCGGTCCCCATGATGGTGCTGACGTCGGAGCGGGCGAAGATCCGCTCGACCGCCACGGCGTCCGGCCGGAACTCGTCGAGCCAGGCGTCGAGGCCCTTCTCGATGGTCACGAGGCGCTCGGCGACGGGGACGCCCGCGCTGGTGCGCAGCACGTTGACGTCCACCAGGGTCAGCGGTCGACCCAGCGATCCCTCGACCACGCCGACCCCGCACCGGGTGAGGCCGGGGTCGATGCCGAGCACGCGCATGGGGACCCTTCCGTACGAACAGGTGTTCGGTCGCCCACGCTACGGTCCTTCGCCCACGCGACGGCTCGCGACACGCCGGGTCAGGCGTCGAGCTCGGCGAGCACCTCGTCCGGCACGTCGACGTTGGTGAAGACGTTCTGCACGTCGTCGAGGTCCTCGAGCGCGTCCACGAGCCGGAAGACCTTGCCGGCCGCGTCGCTGTCGGCCACCGGGATCTCCATGCTGGCGACGAACTCGACGTCCGCGGAGTCGTAGTCGATGCCGGCCGCCTGGAGGGCGGTGCGGACCTCGACCACGTCGGTGGCCTCCGACTGCACCTGGAAGGCCTCGTCGAGGTCGTTGACCTCCTCGGCGCCGGCGTCGAGGGTCGCCTCGAGGACGTCGTCCTCGGACACCTCCCGGGACTCCTGCGCCTTGGGCACCACCACGACGCCCTTGCGGGTGAAGAGCCGCGAGACCGACCCCGGGTCGGCCAGCGTGCCGCCGTTGCGGGTGACCGCGGTGCGGACCTCCATGGCCGCGCGGTTGCGGTTGTCGGTGAGGCACTCGACGAGGAGCGCGACGCCCTGCGGGCCGTAGACCTCGTACATGATGGTCTGGTAGTCGGCTCCACCCGCCTCGGCGCCGGAGCCGCGCTTGACCGCCCGGTCGATGTTGTCGTTGGGGACCGAGCTCTTCTTGGCCTTCTGGATCGCGTCGAAGAGCGTCGGGTTGCCGGCGGGGTCGCCGCCGCCCTGCTTGGCCGCCACCTCGATGTTCTTGATGAGCTTGGCGAACAGCTTGCCGCGCTTGGCGTCGATCGCGGCCTTCTTGTGCTTCGTGGTCGCCCACTTGGAGTGGCCAGACATGGGTCCCTCTTCTTCTCAAGTGCAGTACGGCGTGGCCCGCGCGGTCAGCTCCTGCGCACCAGGTCCACGAACATCTGGTGGACCCGCGTGTCCCCGCCGACCTCCGGGTGGAAGGAGGTCGCCATCAGGTGACCCTGGCGAACGCCGACGATCCTACCGGCGGCCGGACCGGAGGCGACCCGCGCCAGCGTCTCGACGCCCTGCCCGGCCTCCTCCACCCACGGGGCGCGGATGTAGACCGCGTGCACGGGGTCGTCGAGGCCGGCGAACGGGACGTCCTCCTCGAACGAGTCGACCTGCCGGCCGAAGGCGTTGCGCCGCACGGTGACGTCCATCCCGCCGATGGTCTCCTGGCCGGGCGCTCCGTCCAGCACCCGGTCGGCGAGCAGGATCATCCCGGCGCAGGTGCCCAGCGCGGGGAGCCCGTCGGCGATCCGCGCCCGCAGCGGCTCGAGGAGGTCGAAGATCCGGGCCAGCTTGACCATCGTCGTCGACTCGCCGCCGGGCAGCACGAGCCCGTCCACCGCGGCGAGCTCGGCGGGACGGCGTACGACGGTCGCCTCGACGCCGCAGGACGCGAGCGCACGCAGGTGCTCACGCACGTCCCCCTGGAGGGCGAGGACCCCGATCGTCCGGGTCACCAGCCCCGCTCGGCGAGCCGGTGCGGCTGCGGGATCTCGTCGACGTTGATGCCGACCATCGCCTCGCCGAGCCCGCGGCTGACCTTGGCGACGACGTCGGGGTCGTCGTAGAAGGTGGTGGCCTTGACGATCGCCTCGGCGCGCTGGGCCGGGTTGCCCGACTTGAAAATGCCCGATCCGACGAAGACGCCCTCGGCGCCCAGCTGCATCATCATCGCGGCGTCGGCCGGGGTGGCGATGCCGCCGGCGGTGAAGAGCACCACGGGCAGCTTGCCGGCGGCCGCGACCTCCTTGACCAGGTCGTACGGCGCCTGGAGCTCCTTGGCGGCGACGTACAGCTCGTCCTCGGACAGGCCGTGGAGGCGACGCAGCTCGGCGCGGATGGTGCGCATGTGGGTGACGGCGTTGGAGACGTCGCCGGTGCCGGCCTCGCCCTTGGAGCGGATCATCGCCGCGCCCTCGGTGATGCGGCGCAGCGCCTCGCCGAGGTTGGTGGCCCCGCACACGAAGGGGACCGTGAAGGCCCACTTGTCGATGTGGTTGGCGTAGTCGGCCGGGGTCAGCACCTCGGACTCGTCGATGTAGTCGACCCCGAGAGACTGCAGGACCTGCGCCTCGGCGAAGTGGCCGATGCGGGCCTTGGCCATCACCGGGATCGAGACGGCCTCGATGATGCCGTCGATCATGTCGGGGTCGCTCATGCGGGACACGCCACCCTGGGCGCGGATGTCGGCGGGGACCCGCTCGAGGGCCATCACGGCGACCGCGCCGGCGTCCTCGGCGATCTTGGCCTGCTCGGCGGTGACGACGTCCATGATGACGCCGCCCTTCAGCATCTCGGCCATGCCGCGCTTGACGCGGGAGGTGCCGGTGGTGGGGGTCTGCGGGGAGTCGGACATGGGGAAATCGTAGTGCGGCCGACCCTGCGTCCCCACCCCGGGACAGGCCTGGGGGCTCAGGCCTGCGAGGCGGCCCGCGCCAGGGCCTGGCGGCGCACGGTCCAGATGCGCTGGGCGACCGTGGCGGTGGCCGCGACGGCCAGGATCCACAGGGCCGCCTCGAGCAGCCAGGGCAGGTCGAGCACGTCGGCGAAGAAGGCCGGCACGAGGAAGCCGACCAGGCGGTCGGGGCGCTCCGCGACGCCCACCTTGGCGTCGTAGCCGAGGTGGTCGGCCTTGGACCGGGCGTAGGACGTCACGGCCCCCATCACCAGGATGACGAGGCACAGGGCGGTGTAGAGGCGGTCCTCCACGACCCAGGCGAAGTAGAGCGCCGCCCCGGCGAAGAGAGCGCCGTCGGCGACGCGATCGAGCGTGGAGTCGAGGAAGGCTCCGAAGTCGTCCTTGCGGCCCGACTTGCGCGCCATGGCACCGTCGACGAGGTCGCTGAACACGAAGGCGGTGATGAACAGCACGCCCTGCCAGACCATCCCCTGCGGGAAGAAGAAGAGGGCGCCGAAGGACAGGCCCAGCGTACCGACCAGCGTCACCACGTCGGGGCTGATGCCCAGGCGCAGGAAGAGGTTGACGAAGGGCGCGAGCATGACGCCCTGCCAGAACTGCTTGAACCTGTCGAGCACGGCGGCAGGCTACCCTCCCGCGAGGCGGTCGCAGACCTCGGACACGGCGCTCGGGACACCCGCGACGTGCCACTGCCTGCCGCCGGCCTCGACGAGACGGGCCTCCCCGCCCACGCTGCGGATGATCGCGGCGCCGGGGAGTCGGTCCCAGTCGGGGACCGAGTGCTGGAACGACACGTCGCAGGACCCCTGCGCGATGGCCATCGCGTCCAGCGTCCCCGAGCCCATCATGCGCAGCGTCGCGACGCCACCGACCGCCCGGGCGAACGCCGCGCCCACCTCGCCCTCGTAGAACGGTGGATGGAGGTAGGTCGTCGCGCAGCACTCCGACAGCGGCCGGTCCACGAGCGGCGCCATCGGCACGCCGTTGCGCGTGCCCGGGCGCGCGGGCCCCCCGACGTACGTCGCGTCCTGCTGCGGGTGGTGCACCGCACCCAGGACGACGTCGTCGCCGTCGACCAGGGCCAGCGCCGAGCACCACCACTCCAGCCCGCGGTGGAAGTTGTAGGTGCCGTCCACCGGGTCGATCACCCAGGTGCGGCCGCTGGTCCCGGTGTGGTCGGCGCCCTCCTCCCCCACGACCCCGTCGTCGGGGCGCGCCGCTCGGAGGCCGTCCACGACCAGGCGCTCGGCGGCCCGGTCGGCGGCCGTGACGATGTCGGAGACGTGGGTCTTCTGCTCGGTGGCAAGGCCCTCGCGCCTCATGGTGGCCGCCAGCACGGCCGCCTCTCGGACGAGCGCGGAGGCAAGCTGGGCGTCATCCACGCCCCGCACGCTACCGGGGCGGCGTACTGTGGCAGCACGGAGCCATCCAGGCTTCCGACGAGGGAGCCCCGATGAGCGACAAGTCGCCACGGCAAGGCATGACCAAGAAGTCCGGCAAGTCCATCAAGGAGAAGCGTGCCGAGAAGCACGCCAAGGCTGCCGGGAAGACCACGGCCGTCGAGGGCCTGACCCCCAAGAAGAAGTGAGCCTCCTCGGCCTCGGTGTCGTCGGCACCTCGACCAAGGAGAACGAGCACCGTCTCCCGCTGCACCCCGAGCACCTGTCGCGGCTCGATCCCGAGGTCGCCCGGCGGATCACCCTCGAGCACGGCTACGGCGCCCGCTTCGGACGCTCCGACGCCGAGCTCGCCGAGCACGTCGCCGGCTTCGCGACCCGCGAGGAGATCATCACCGGGTCCGACGTGGTGGTGCTGCCGAAGCCGCAGCACGGCGACGTGGCCGCGATGCGCCCCGGGCAGGTCCTCTGGGGCTGGCCGCACTGCGTGCAGGATCCCGGGCTGACGCAGCTGGCCATCGACCGGGAGCTGACCGTCATCGCGTTCGAGGCGATGAACCACTGGACCGCGGACGGTCACGTCGGGCTGCACGTCTTCCACAAGAACAACGAGCTCGCGGGCTACTGCTCGGTGCTGCACGCGATGCAGCTCATCGGCGTCACCGGCGACTACGGCCGGCGGCTCAGTGCGGTCGTGATCGGTTTCGGCGCCACCGCCCGCGGCGCCGTCACCGCGCTCAAGGCGCACGGCGTGGGTGACGTGGCCGTCCTGACGACCCGCGGCGTCGCGGCGGTCGGCTCGCCGATCCACTCGGTGCGGATCCGCCAGTTCGACCACGACCCGCACCGGGTCGGGCTGAGCCACGTGATCACCGACCGGGGTCGCGAGCCCCTGGCGGCGTACCTCGCGGAGAACGACATCGTCGTCAACTGCACGTTCCAGGACACCTCGGCGCCGCTGACCTACCTGCAGACCGAGGACCTCGACGCGTTTCGGCAGGGCAGCCTGATCGTGGACGTGTCGTGCGACGAGGGGATGGGCTTCTCGTGGGCCACCCCCACGACCTTCGCCGAGCCGATGTTCATGGTGGCGGACCGCGTCCACTACTACGCCGTGGACCACAGCCCGTCGTACCTCTGGAGCTCGGCGACCTGGGAGAACAGCGAGGCCCTGCTCCCCTTCGTGGAGACGGTCCTGTCGGGCCCGCGTGCCTGGGACGCGGACGAGACGGTCAGCCGGGCCATCGAGATCCGGGGCGGACACATCCGCAACCCTGCGATCCTGGCCTTCCAGGGGCGCGCGCCGGAGCACCCCCATCCGGTGAGCCGGGCGTAGGGACGGGGCGGGGCCCGAAGCGGCCGCCCCTCGCGCGGCGGAGCAGCCGGTCAGACCAGCTCGGGCACCCGCAGGTGCGCGATGGCCAGCTCGCACTCCAGGATGTCGGTGAACCGGGTGCTCGACGTGGCGCTGCGCTCCTCCCTCATCCTCGCGACCATCTCGCGGGTCGCCTCCAGGCCTGCGCGGGACTCGAAGCGGGCCGTGCCGCAGCACCGCCCGCCGGCCCGGTCGACCAGGAAGCTGGCGCTGCAGAACTCGTCCTCGCCGTCGAGCCGCAGGAGCACGGTGTCCCGGAAGAAGTCGATCATCGACTCGACCTCCGCGGGGTCGCACTGCATCCAGGTGACGCGGCACCAGGACCCCTCCTCGGCCTCGTGCTCGCGGTGCATCACCGCGATCTCCCACCTGTCGACCTCGGCCTCACCGCCCATCAGCTCGCTGCCCCTCGCCCGTAGCGGACCGACCCGGCCCTCGGTGGCCCGCATCTCCTCCTCGCCCAGCCAGGACGTCGTGGCAATGCAGCGACCGCCCTCGCGGTCGACGAGCAACGACAGCCCGATGCAGCCGTCCATCGCCGTGACCGCCGGCATCACCTCGTCGCGCACGAACGCGACGCACGCGTCGACCTGACCGGCATCGCCGGTGATCGACGTCGATCGTGCATACATCACGGTGCACCTCCGCACCACAGGGGTGGCGCCCCGGTGACGCCACCGGTCCTCCCCACGTTCCTCCCCTCCACCGCCGGGGGCAAGGGGTGGCGGAAGGTCAGTGACCGGCCTGCTCGCGCCAGGCCTCGGCGAGCAGCCTGCGGGTGTCCGCCAGCAGCTGCGGCAGCGTCTTGGTGCCGCCGATGACGGTGATGAAGTTGGCGTCGCCGGACCACCTCGGTACGACGTGCTGGTGCAGGTGGTCGGCCAGCGAGCCGCCCGCGGGGCCGCCGAGGTTGATCCCGACATTGAAGGCGTGCGGCTGGCTGACGCTGCGGATCACCCGGATCGCCTGCTGGGTCATCGTCATCAGCTCGGCGGACTCCTCGGGCGTGAGGTCCTCGAGACCCGCCACGTGCCGGTAGGGCACGACCATCAGGTGTCCGGGGTTGTAGGGGTGCAGGTTGAGGACGGCGTACGTCGTCTCGCCGCGCGCCACGACGAGCGACTCGTCCTCCGGTTGCGCCGGGATGACGCAGAAGGGGCACCCGGGCTCGTCGGTCGCCGTCCGGACGTAGGCCATCCGGTGCGGCGTCCAGATCCGCTCGAGCCCGTCCTCGCCCACGACGCGGGTCAGACCTGCTCGCGGGCCGCGACCGCGGAGGCGACGCGCTCGATGGCCTCCTCGACGGGCACGCCGTTGTCCTGGCGTCCGTCGCGGTAGCGGAACGACACGGCACCGTGCTCGATGTCGTCGTCGCCGGCGATCATCATGAACGGCACCTTCTGCAGCTGCGCGTTGCGGATCTTCTTCTGCATCCGGTCGTCGGAGTCGTCGACCTCGACCCGCAGCCCGGCCACCTTCATGCGCCGCGCGACGTCGTACAGGTAGTCGTGGTGCCGCTCGGCGATCGGGATCGCCTGGACCTGGACCGGCGCCAGCCAGGGCGGGAAGGCGCCGGCGTAGTGCTCGACCAGCACGCCGAAGAACCGCTCCAGCGAGCCGAACTTGGCGGAGTGGATCATGACCGGCTGCTGGCGCGAGCCGTCGGCGGCAGCGAACTCGAGCTCGAAGCCCTTGGGCTGGTTGAAGTCGTACTGGATGGTCGACATCTGCCAGGTGCGGCCGATGGCGTCGCGCGCCTGCACCGAGATCTTGGGGCCGTAGAACGCCGCCCCGCCCGGGTCGGGCACGAGCTTGAGGCCCGAGGCGACGGCGACGTCCTCGAGCACCTTCGTGGCGGTCGCCCAGTCCTCGTCGGTGCCCACGAACTTGTCGGGCTTGGAGTCGTCGCGGGTCGAGAGCTCGAGGTAGAAGTCGTCGATGCCGAAGTCGCGCAGCAGCCCGAGGACGAACTCGAGGAGGTGCCTGACCTCGGCCGGCGCCTGCTCGGGGGTGACGTAGGAGTGCGAGTCGTCCTGGGTCAGGCCGCGGACGCGGGTGAGGCCGTGGACCACCCCGGACTTCTCGTAGCGGTAGACGCTGCCGAACTCGAAGAGCCGCAGCGGGAGCTCGCGGTAGGACCGTCCACGGGAGCGGAAGATCAGGTTGTGCATCGGGCAGTTCATCGCCTTGAGGTAGTAGTCCGACCCCTCGAACTCCATCGGCGGGAACATGGTGTCCCTGTAGTACGGCAGGTGCCCGGAGGTGTGGAACAGCCCCTCCTTGCTGATGTGCGGGGTGCCGACGTAGTCGAAGCCCTCCTCGATGTGGCGCTGGCGGACGTAGTCCTCCATGACCCGCTTGATCACGCCGCCCTTGGGGTGGAAGACCGCGAGGCCGGACCCGATCTCGTCGGGGAAGCTGAACAGGTCGAGGTCGCGGCCGAGCTTGCGGTGGTCGCGGCGCTCGGCCTCCTCGATGCGGTGGAGGTGCTCCTCCAGCGCCTCCTTGGACTCCCACGCGGTGCCGTAGATGCGCTGGAGCTGCTTGTTCTTCTCGTCCCCGCGCCAGTAGGCCGCGGCGGTGCGCATCAGCTTGAACGCCGGGATCCGCTTGGTGGTCGGCAGGTGGGGACCGCGGCAGAGGTCGGACCAGGCGGCCTGCCCGTCGCGGCCGATGTTGTCGTAGATGGTCAGCTCGGCGCCGCCGACCTCGACCGAGGCGCCCTCGGTGTCGTCGGCCCCCGCACCGCCCTTGAGGCCGATGAGCTCGAGCTTGTAGGGCTCGTCCTGCAGCTCGTTGATCGCGTCGGCGTCGGTGGTGACCCTCCGCTCGAAGCGCTGGTTGGCCTTGATGATCTTGCGCATGGCGGTCTCGATCTTGGCGAGGTCCTCCGGCACGAACGGGGTCTCGACGTCGAAGTCGTAGTAGAAGCCGTCGGTCACCGGCGGGCCGATGCCCAGGCGGGCCTCGGGCCAGATCTGCTGCACGGCCTGCGCCATCACGTGGGCGGTGGAGTGCCGCAGGATGTCGCGCCCGTCCTTGCTGCCGATCTCCACGCCCTCGACCTCGTCGCCGTCCCGCAGCTCGTGGGCGAGGTCGCGCAGCTCGCCGCCGACGCGGGCCGCGATGACGTCCGCGTCGTCCTTGAAGAGCTCCCAGGCCTTGGTGCCCGTCGTCAGGGTCTGCTCCTCACGCTGGCCAGCGTGGGTGCGGACGACCTGGATCTCGGACACGGCGGTGCTCCTTGCGAGGTGGTTGAGCGGGTGGGTCGAGCGGACTCCGCCGATGCTATCGGCCGCGGCCTCCCGGGCTCACCCCGGTTTGGCCGCCGTCGGCTCGCGTGCGCCCACCAGTAGCCTGCGCCCATGTCCCGCATGGTCGTCCGTCCCCGCCTCGCCCGCACCCTCCTGCGCCTCGTGCGGTGGCGGACCGTGGGGACGCTCCCCTCGCACGGCATCGTCGTCGGGGCGCCGCACACCTCCAACTGGGACTGGGTCTTCTCGCTGCTGCTCGCCTGGAGCCAGGGCCGGCATCCCCGGATCATGGTCAAGCAGGAGTTCTTCAAGGGTCCGCTGGCGCCCGTCATGCGCGCCACCGGCGCGGTCTCGATCGACCGGTCGCACCCGGCCGCCGACATCCGGGCGCTGGTCGACAGCATCGGGGGGTCCGAGGAGTTCCTGCTCGCCATCGCCGCCGAGGGCACGCGCAGCCGCTCCGACCACTGGAAGTCCGGCTTCTACCGGCTCTCGCAGCAGACGGGGCTGCCGATCACGCTGGCCTTCATCGACGGCCCGTCCCGCACCGTCGGGGCCGGCCCCACCTTCACCCCCACCGGCGACGTCAAGGCCGACATGGACATGGTGCGGGCCTTCTACGCCGACAAGCGCGGGCTGCACCCTGACAAGCGCACGGAGCCCCGGCTGCGCAACGAGGGCTGACCGGTCCGGACGCCTGGCCTCAGAGCGTCCCGTCGGCGTCCGCCGGCGTGGCCTCGTGACCCTCCCGGCCGCGGGTGCGCCGCAGCTCCTTCATCTCGGCCTCGAACACGTGCCGTCGACCGTCCACCAGCTCGTCGATGGCGCGCCGCTCGATCGCCTTGGCCTCGGCGTAGTAGCCGTCGTCGAACGCCTCGACCATCTGGAAGGACCACATGCCCGGCAGGGGGTTGCGCCCCAGGACGGCCGTGTCGAGGGCGTCCGCGATGTCGTCGTGCCCGGCCTCCCGGATCAGGGCCGTCGCCTCCTCGAGCGTGGTCTCGGAGCTGCCCATGAGGCGGTGGAAGGCGTAGAGGTGGCCGCGAGCGTCCTCGACGTGGTCGAGCGCGGCGGACAGCTTGCCGAGGGCCTCGACGGTGGCGTCGCTGACGCCCTCGGGCCGACGGTGCTCAGGTGCTGGTCGGTCGGTCACGCGAGCCAGCGTGGCACGGGTCGTTGGTCCCGACCACCCCCGCACGGGCGTTCCCGCGCTGCCCGGGCAGGGGGGCGGGTCGGCCCTTCGCGGGTGTCCTTCGACCCTGTCGGCCCGAGGCCGGCCGACGGACGCTGGACGGTAGTCGACCAGCACGTCCTGGAGTGATGCCCCGTGAACACCTCGACCACCCCGATCGCATACCCGGTCCACGTCGACGCCGAGCTCGAACCCGGCCTGAGCCGCGGCCTGTGGCTCGTCAAGTGGATCCTGGCGATCCCCCACTACGTCGTCCTGGCGTTCTTGTGGATCGCCTTCGCGGTGACCACCGTCGTCGCCTTCTTCAGCATCCTGTTCACCGGCCGCTACCCGAGCGCGATCTTCGACTTCAACGTCGGCGTGATGCGCTGGAGCTGGCGAGTGGCGTTCTACGCCTACGGCGCCCTCGGCACCGACCGCTACCCACCGTTCACCCTCGCCGAGGTGCCCGACTACCCGGCCCACCTCCACGTCGACTACCCCGAGCACCTCTCCCGGGGCCTGGTCCTGGTGAAGTGGTGGCTGCTGGCCATCCCCCACTACCTGGTCCTCGCGCTCTTCGTCGGCGGCGCCGGGTACGCCCTGACCGGCGCCGACGACGACCCGGTGCTCACCATCAGCCTCCTCGGCATCCTCGTCCTGGTGGCCGGGGTGGTGCTGCTGTTCACCGGCCGCTACCCCCAGCGCGTCTTCGACCTGGTCCTGGGCATCAACCGCTGGGTCCTGCGGGTGGCCGGCTACGTCAGCCTGATGACCGACCGCTACCCGCCCTTCAGCCTCGACCAGGGGCCGCACGACCCGGACGTCGCGACCAATCCGCCTCCCGGGATCGCGCCGACGCCTGCGCACCCCGCGGGTCTGCCCGCCGCCGCTCCCCCGCACCGCGGTGGCTGGACGGCCGGACGCGTCTTCTGCGTCGTGCTCGGATCCCTGCTGGTGGTCAGTGGGCTGGGCCTGGCCGGCGCGGGCGGGACGCTGGCCCTGGTGGAGCAGACCCAGCGCGACGACGACGGCTTCCTGATGAGCCCCTCACGCACGTACGCCTCGGAGGGGTTCGCCATCACCTCCGGGGACCTCCAGGTCCACACCGACGGCGCGTCGACGTGGCTGCCCGAGGACCTGCTGGGCGACGTCCGGGTCGAGGCCGAGTCGACCATCGGTTCGGAGGTCTTCGTGGGCATCGCGCCGGCGGCCGACGTCGCGGCCTACCTGGGCGACGTACGGCACGACACGGTGCTCGAGGTGCGGGACGGCGAGACGATCTACCGCTCGACGCAGGGCGGGGCGCCGGAGGCGCCGCCCAGCGAGCAGACCTTCTGGACGGCGGAGGCGGTCGGGACGGAGCCCGCGCTCACCTGGGAGGTCGAGGACGGTGACTGGACGGTCGTGGTGATGGCCGCCGACGGCTCCGACCCCGTGGCCGCCGAGGTCCGCGCCGGCGCCGAGGTGCCCGTGCTCGAGACGGTCATCGCGGTCCTGCTCGTCCTCGCCGGTCTCGCCCTGGTCGCCGGGGTCCTGCTCATCGCCCTCCCGGTCCGGGCCGCCTCGAGGGGCACCACGCCGGGGGCACCGCCGTGGACGGCGCCGCCTGGGCCACCGCCGGGGGCAACGCCCGGCCCATGACGGGCGTGCTGGCACTGGGGGCCGGGCTGCTGGTCCTCGCGGTCGGCGTCGGGCTCGGGCCCCGGCACCTGGCCGTCGAGGGCCTCGGCCCGACCGGAGTGCTGGGGCTGGTCCTCGCGGCGTGCGGCGTCGCCGCGGTCCTGTGGGGCGCCGTGCGTGTGCTCCGCGGGACCCGCCGCCGCTGGTGGGTGCTGACCGTCCCCCTCCTGCTCGTGGCGACGTACCTCTCGCTGTGGACCCTGGGCACGGCGGTGGCCGCGGCCTTCCCGCCCCGCCCCGACCTCGGGTCCCGCACCCCGGCGGACCTGGCGATGGCCTACGAGGAGGTGACGCTCCCGAGCGCCGACGGGGTGCAGCTCTCGGGGTGGTACGTCGAGTCGCGCAACGGGGCCGCCGTCGCGCTGCTCCACGGAGCGGGATCGACGCGGACCTCCGTGCTGGACCACGCGGCCGTCCTGGCGGGCCACGGGTACGGCGTGCTGCTGCTCGATGCCCGCGGGCACGGTGAGAGCGAGGGACGCGGCATGGACCTCGGGTGGTGGGGCGAGTCCGACGCCGCCGGGGCGGTCGACTTCCTCAGCCGACGCCCGGACGTGTCCCCCGGGCGCATCGGCCTGGTCGGCCTCTCCATGGGCGGCGAGGAGGCGATCGGTGCCGCCGGGGTGGACGAGCGTGTCGCGGCCGTCGTGGCCGAGGGAGCGACCAACCGGACGGCGGCCGACCGCGGATACCTCGCGGCGTACGGCTTCCGTGGCGAGGTCCAGCAGGCGATCGACCGGGTGACCACCGCCCTGGTGGGCGTCCTGACCCCCGCTCCCCGACCGTCGTCCCTGCGGCAGTCGGTCGCGACCGCGACCGGGCGGACGGAGCCCACCGCCTTCCTGCTGCTCGCCGCCGGGGAGGTGCCCGACGAGTCCCTCGCGGTCGACTACGTCAGCGGTACGGCGCGCGGTCAGGTGGAGACGTGGACCGTCCCCGGCGCCGGTCACACGGGCGGCCTCTCCGCCGAGCCCGAGGAGTGGGAGGAGCGGGTGGTGACCTTCCTGGACGCCTCGCTGGGACCTTCGGGCCCCTGAGCCGGCGCGCGGCGTGACGACCGGGTCGCGACCACGCACGCGACGGGTGTCGCTGTGTCATGCTGGGGCCACGGGACGTCAACGGGGAAGGAACACGGAGATGGACTTCAGCTCCGCCAACAAGTCGTGCTCCTTCTGCGGACTGCAGGGGACGGCCGAGACGCGGTTCGCCGGCGGCCTCGGCGCCATGATGTGCGTCGACTGCCTGGAGTTCTACCACCACAAGTTCAGCACGCCCGAGCTCCTGCAGACCATCTCGCGCCCGCCGTGGGACGAGATGTCCGACACCGAGATCCTGGCCAAGCTCCCGCTCATCGCCGACACCGCGACCCAGGTCAACGGCTTCCTCGGCGAGTGGGTGCAGATGGCGCGGGAGCGCAACCTCTCGTGGGCCGAGATCGGGCAGGCGCTCGGCGTCTCGCGCCAGGCCGCCTGGGAGCGGTTCGCGGGGAGCAAGACCCGCAAGGGCAGCGCCACCGCCTGAGTGTCGGCCGCTGACGCCCAAGGCGGCACGCACCCCTGGACGCACAGAGGTCGTGGGTTGGGCTCACCCCCGTGCAACCCAACCCACGACCTGCGTCAAGAGTACCCTGACGACGCCCTCGTGTCTCGCAACCCGCTCGACCTCACCCGGAATGTGTGAGGGAGAGCCTCGGATTCTCTGCCACGCTCGCTGCAATGCCAGGCGCAGCGACTGCGCGACCGAGAGGAAGAGGACCATGGACTCGATCACGACGGACTTCTGGGACGTGCTCCTCTGGAGCTTCTGGTTCTTCATCTGGATCGCCGCGATCATGGTGTGGGTCCGCTGCCTGTTCGACCTGTTCGGCGACGACTCGCTGAGCGGCTGGGGCAAGGCCGGCTGGGCCATCCTGCTCGTCTTCGTCCCCTGGCTCGGAGCCCTGATCTACCTGATCGCCCGTGGCAGGAGCATGACCGAGCGCCAGATGGCCGCCGCGCAGCGGATGAAGGCTGACCAGGACGCCTACATCAAGGAGGTCGCCGGCGGCGGCCGCAGCCCGGCCGACCAGATCGCCGACGGCAAGGCCCTGCTCGACTCCGGCGCCATCTCGGCCGCGGAGTTCGAGGCCCTCAAGGCCAAGGCGCTCGCCTGAGGCCCCCGGCCGGCCCACCGGACGGGCCACCGGACGGCCACCGGACGGACATCGTGACCACGGGGCACGAGGTCTACGAGCGCTCGACCTGGCGCTGCGCATCGGCGAGGTCCTCCTGTCGTCGGGCGCGGGTGCGGCGGACGTCACCGCCACCATGCTGGCCACGACCCACGCCTGCGGAGTGCGCCACGTCACGGCGGACGTCACCTTCGTCGACCTGACTCTGCGTCACCAGCCCACCCGGGACGCGCCGGCCGCCATCCGGGTGAGGCGGGTGACACCTCGTCGCGTCGACTACGCCGACCTGATCGAGGTCGACGAGACCGTGCACCGCCTCGTCGCGGGTGAGATCACCCGGGCCGAGGCACACGACCAGGTCGCGAGCATCGTCTCCACCGGCCACCGCCGCCCGCGGTGGGCGGTGACGCTGGGCTGGGGCGCGATGGGGACCGGGATCGCCCTTGACCCTGGGAGGCACGCCGGTCGTGTGCCTGCTCGCGTTCCTCGCGGCCTGCGCACCGCGCTCCCTGGTGGCGGTGGCGCTGGTGGCGGCGCTCGGACGGGGAGTGCTCCTCGCCGTCGACGGCTCGCCGGTCGGTCGGACGTGGGGGTCGGCGACGGCCGCCGTCACCATCGGCGCCGTCTGCCATCTGGTGGCGGGTCGCTTCCGGGTACCGCCCCTCGTCGTGGTGGTGCCGGCCATCGTGCCTCTCCTGCCGGGGCTGGACATCTATCGCGGGCTGGCGCTCCTGGCCGAGGGCGAGGACGGCGTGCTGCAGCTCGCCTCGGCCCTGGCCACCGCCCTGGCGCTCGCGGCAGGCGTCATCCTCGGCCAGTACCTGTCCCAGCCCCTGCGGCGCGAGGCACGTCGATGGGAGACCCGCCTGTCCGGACCACGCATGGTCGGCCCGTTGCGGCGTCGCGCCGCGCGGCGCGGCCGGCCAGCGCAGTAGGGTCGACGGTGTGACGACCCCGGAGCCGGCGCCGTCCGCGGACGGCATCCCCAAGGACACGCTCAACCGCAACTGGACCGAGCTGCTCCAGGAGCTGCGGTCGACCCAGACGGGCGTCCAGGTGCTCACCGGCTTCCTGCTCGCGGTCCCGTTTACCGACCGGTTCGACACCCTCGACGACGTCGAGCGCACGGCGTACCTTGTCGTCCTCGCCTGCTCGGTCGGCGCCACGGTGGCGCTCCTGGCGCCCGTCGCGCACCACCGGATCCTGTTCCGCCGGGATCGCCGGCCGTGGCTGGTCCAGAGCGCCAACCGCATCGCCCGGGCCGGCCTGGTGCTGGCGGCCCTCACCATGTGCGGAGTGGTGTTCCTCGCGTTCAGCATCGTGGCGGGTCGCGCCGCCGGCATCGTCGCGTCGCTCGCGACCGTCCTGGGGTACGTCGCGCTGTGGCTGGTCGTGCCGCTGCGTGCGCACCCACCTGCCCGCCGCTGATCGGGAGCAGGGCGGGCAGGTGGCGACCAGGGGGGAGCTCAGGTCTGCCCGCGTGCGAGGGACTCGAGGAAGATGGCCTCGGTCAGCGCCATCTGCTCGATCTCGCGCGGGTCCACGCTCTCGTTGGGAGCGTGGATCAGGGCCAGCGGCTCCTCGACGCCCATCAGGATGATCTCGGCGTCCGGAAACGTCTCCTCGAACACGTTGCACAGGGGGATCGACCCGCCCTGGCCGAGGAACGACATCGGCCGTCCGTAGGCCTCCTGCATCGCAGAGGCCATGGCTCGGTATGCCGGGCCGTCGGTCGCGGCCTCGAAGGGGGACCCCGTCGCCTCGACCTCGACCGTGACGTGGACGCCCCACGGCGCCGCGGCGCGCAGGTGCTCGACGAGCGCGGGCTGCGCCACCACGGGCGACATCCCGGGAGGGATCCGCAGGTTCAGCCGGGCCGCCGCCCGCGGCACGACGGCCGCGGCCGAGCCGACGACAGGCGGGCAGTCGATGCCGAGGACGGTCACCGCCGGCCGCGCCCAGAGCATGTCCGAGACACTGCCGTCGCCGAGCAGCGAGACGCCCTCCAGCACACCCGCGTCGTCGCGGAACTGCTCGGGCGGGTACGGCGCTCCCGACCAGCGCTGCGTGTTGTCAAGCCCCGTGATCGTCGTGTTGCCCCGGTCGTCCCGCAGCGAGGCCAGCATCGCCACCAGGGCGGCCAGGGCGTCCGGAGCGGCCCCGCCGAACATCCCCGAGTGGATCTCCGACTCACCCGACTCGACCCGGACCACCAGGTTGACCATGCCCCGCAGGCTGACCGTCGCGGCCGGCTGACCGACGGCCGCGTTGCCGGTGTCGCAGACCAGGATCGCGTCGGCCCGCAGCAGGTCCGGGTGCGCCACGACGAACGCCTCGAGCCCGCCGGTCCCCTGCTCCTCGGACCCCTCGACCACGAGCTTGAGGTTCACCGGCAACCTGTCGCCGAGGGCGCGCAAGGCCGCCAGGTGCATGACGATGTTCCCCTTGCAGTCGGCCGTCCCCCGGCCGTACCAGCGGCCGTCCGCTTCGGTCAGCTCGAATGGCGGTGTACGCCAGGCGTCCTCGTCGAGCGGCGGCTGCACGTCGTAGTGGGCGTACAGCAGCACGGTCGGAGCCGCCGGGTCCGAGCAGGCGCGCGACCCGACGACCGCCATGCTGCCGTCGGCGGTCTCCTCGAGCCGCGCGTCGGAGAACCCCAGGTCCGCGAACCGCTCGAGCACCCACTGCGCGGCCCGCTCGCACTCCTCGGGCGGGAACTGCCGGGGGTCGGCGACCGACCGCAGGGCGACGAGCTCGGTGAGCTCGTCGCGGACGACCGGCATCAGGTCGGCTACGCGTCGCCGCAGGTCGCTCGTAGCCATCAGCCGGCCACGCCGTCGGTCTCGAGGTCGTTCACGAATTCCTGGAAGTCCTCGAGCTCGTCGGGGCAGTAGATCTCGATGATGAGCAGCTGGCCCTGGACAGCACGGCTGTCCGCGATGACGGGTCTCGCACCCGGTCCCGTGGCGCCGTTGGCCAGGAGGGACAGCAACGTCGCCCTGCTGAGTGCGTCGTTGGGGTCGGCGCAGGTGGCGCCGCCGTCGTCCCCGAGGACGCGCACGATGCGGTCCTTGTCCGGGTTCTCCACTCCGGCGTCCTCGAGCGCCGCGATCAGCTCGTCGGCCTTCTCCTGCGCGCGTTGCGACGCTCTCGCCGAGCTGAAGGTGAGGATCGCGATCAGGGCGAGCACACCGAGCAGCACGCAGGCGGTGACGTAGATCCACGTCCGTTCGCGGGGGGCCTGGTTCTCCATCGGCGTCGTCATGACGGGGTCACCCCCTCGGGCTCGGGCTGCTGCCAGGACGGCTTGCGGAACCGGTAGAAGAGGTAGGGCACGAGCAGTCCGAGCCCGAGCGCTCCGCCGCCGACGATCGCGAAGTAGACGCCGGCGTTGCCCGAGCCGAACTGGGAGGGCGGGATGAACCCGACGAGCAGGGCGGCCAGGGA
The DNA here is from genome assembly GCF_003047295.1 of Nocardioides sediminis. GTDB lineage: Bacteria > Actinomycetota > Actinomycetes > Propionibacteriales > Nocardioidaceae > Nocardioides > Nocardioides sediminis. The sequence continues at coordinate 67,580 of NZ_PZYZ01000007.1, read as the reverse complement.
CGAGGCGAAGCCCACGCCGCACAGGCCGAGGAGCATCGGTGCCCGGTAGCCGCGAGCATGGTCGGGCTGCTTGCGACGCAGCTGGACCGCAGCCACGAACATCAGGAGGTACATGATCAGGTAGACCTGCGTCGTGATCACCGAGAAGATCCAGTAGGCGCTGGAAACGTCCGGGATCAGGGCGTAGGCGAGGCCGATCACGGTGGTGATCGCTCCCTGGACGACCAGGATGTTCTGCTGGACGCCGTTCTTGTTCAGGCGCTGGAGGAAGGGCGGCAGGTAGCCCTCCTGCCGGGAGATCAACAGGAGACCCTTGGACGGTCCCGCCAGCCAGGTGAGCATCCCGCCGAGCGAGGCGGCAACCAGCATGATCCCGACGAGCGGAGTCAGCCACTGCCAGCCGAAGTTGGCGAAGACCGCGTCGAAGGCCTGCATCACGCCGGCCGTCAGCGAGAGCTCCTCGGCGGGCACGATCCAGCTGATGGCCAGCGCTGGGAGGACGAAGATCGCGAGCACCAGGCCCATGGCCAGGAACATCGACTTCGGGAACTCCTTGCCCGGGTTCCTCAGCGACCCGACGTGCACGGCGTTCATCTCCATGCCGGAGTAGGACAGGAAGTTGTTGACGATCAGCACGAGGCTGGACAGCCCGGCCCAGGCGGGCAGCAGGTTCTCCGACGTCATGGGGGCGGCTGACTCGTTGCCCTGGCCGAGGAAGACCACACCGAGGACGACCAGGACCACACCCGGGATCAGGGTCCCGATGATCAGTCCGCCGCTGGCAAGACCGGCCACGCCCTTGGTGCCGCGCGACGACACCCAGACGCCCGACCAGTAGACGACGATGATGACTGCTGCGGTCCACACGCCGCTGGAGGCGAGCTCGGGATTGAAGACGTAGGCGAGCGTGCTGGCCACGAATCCCAGCAGGCTCGGGTAGTAGAAGATCGTCATCGCGAACTGGCACCACACCGCCAGGAAGCCCATCGGCTTGGAGATGCCCTCCGACACCCAGTTGTAGATGCCTCCCTCCCAGCCCGACGCCAGCTCCGCGGACACCAGTGACGTCGGCAGCAGGAACACGATGGCGGGCAACAGGTACAGGAACACGCACGCCAGGCCGTAGACGGCCATGGTCGGCGCGGCGCGGAGGCTGGCCACCGAGCTGGTCGTCATCATCGCCAGCGCCACCCACGAGATCCACTGGTGCGTGGCCACGCGGGCTCGCGCGGACGGGACAGCCGAGCCGTCAGCGGGGACGTCAGCGGCGCTCACGGTGTCCCCCGCGGGGGCGAGTTGGTACGCATCGGTCCCTCCCACGCTCGGGTGCTCGGTCCCCAGCAGTCTGGAGATTTCCCCGACACTTGGGGTTCACCCGTGACGGGTGATCTGAGGGGCACGAGTGCCTCCGTTGCCTACTCGACGACCCGGAGCTCGCGCGCGGTGTTGTTGAGACGCTGCCCCCCGGCCTCGGCGACCGTGACGATGTCCTCGATCCGGACCCCGAGCTCCCCGGGGAGGTAGATGCCCGGCTCGACGGAGAAGCACATCCCGGGCACGAGCGGCTGCTCCTCCCCCTCGATCATGTACGGCGGTTCGTGCGTCGTGGTACCGATGCCGTGCCCGGTCCGGTGGATGAAGCGCTCGCCGTACCCCGCGTCCGTGATCACCTTCCGGGCCGCGCGGTCGACCTCCTGGCAGGCGACGCCGGGACGGACCGCCTCGAACCCTGCCTGCTGCGCCTGCCGGACGACCTCGTGCACCTCGCGGAGCCGGGCGGACGGATCGCCGACACACACGGTACGGCTGGTGTCGGAGCCATAGCCGTCCATGAGCCCGCCGAAGTCGAGCACGACGGCGTCACCCACCTCGATGGTGCGGTCCCCCGCCTCGTGGTGCGGGTTGGCCCCGTTGGGACCCGACCCGACGACCGTGAAGTCCACCTGCTCGTGCCCGTGCTCCAGCAACAGCCGAGCCAGGTCCGCGGCCACGTCGGTCTCCTTGCGCCCGGCGAACCGCACACGCAGGATCTGCTCGTAGGTCGCATCCGCCGCAGCGCCGGCGGCCGCCAGCCGGGCGAGCTCGCGCTCGTCCTTGACCGCACGGAGCATGGGCAGGCTGTGCGTGAGCGACCGGTAGGAGCTGCCGGGAACGGCCTCCTGCAGGCCCAGCAGGTGCATCGCCCAAGCCGAGTCCGAGATGCCCATGGTCGCCCCAGGATGGACCAGCGCGCCCGCCCTGGCACAGGGGTCCTCCCCGTCGGCCCAGTCCACCATCGTGAGGCCGGGCGCCCCGGCGGCTGCCTCCGCGTCCGGCCGCTCGAGGACCGGCACCAGCAGGGTCGGCTCCCGGTCGGGCACGAGGACGAGGGCGGTCAGGCGCTCGGTGATCGCTGTCGGCCGGTAGCCCGTGAGCCACACCAGCTCCGGACCCGGCATCACGATGAGACCGTCCAGGCCGGCCTGGGTGGCGTCGGCCAGGGCCCGTCGCATCCGCGCGGCGTACTCGTCGCTGGTGAACGGCGCCGGCGGGCGCGGCTGTGCCTGGGTCATGAGGTGCTCCCGGATGCTGCCGTCGCCGTGGTCGGCAACGTGTGGAGGTGGGCTGCGGCCGAGGCGGCAGCGTCCTGGGTGGTGCCCTGGGCCGCCTTGTGCCGGCGGATCGCGACGACTGCGAGCAGGATGCCGAGGGCGCTGATGACGGCCATCAGCCACGAGGCCGCGGAGAGGCCCGATGCCAGCGCATCGGACGCGCTGGCGCCGTCGTCGAGCTGGTTGGCCTGCACGCTGCCGTAGATGCTGGCGGCAAGCGCGGTGGCGACGGCTGCGCCGACGTAGCGCGCCATGTTGGAGACACCGGACGCCCCACCGACCTGGGCCTGCGGAACGCACGCTGTCGCGGCGGAGGACGACGGGCCGTTGGAGAGGCCCATGCCGACCGCGATCGCGAGGATCGGCAGCAGGAACGCGGTGTAGGTCCACGACGCCTGGACCAGCCCGATCCCGGCGAACCCGGCGGCCATCAGGATGAAGCCGACGCCGATCACCTGGCGGCCCCCCAGCTTCTTGGCGAACCGGGGCACGAACGGCGCGACCACGACCAGGCCGACGGTGGCGGGCAGCGTGGCGATGCCTGCTTGGAGCGGGCTGAAGCCGAGGGCCGCGGGGTTCTGGAAGTAGAGGCTGACCAGGTACATCAGGCCGTTGATGGTGCCGGCCCCGATGAGGATGCAGATCGTGGCGCCGACCAGGACCCGGTTGCGGAGGAGGGCGAGGTCGAGGAGTGGGACGGCGACCCGCTTCTCGGTGAGCACGAAGAGGAGACCGGCGACGACCGAGGCGGCAAAGCAGCCCAAGGTGCGGGCAGAGATCCAGCCCCAGTCCCCGCTCCCGGTGAAGCCGTAGATCAACGGCACCAGGGTCAGCGCGATCAAGATGGTCCCGAGGTAGTCGATCGAACGCGACCGGCCCTCGTCCCGCGACTCCGCGATGGTGGCGTAGGCCAGCAGCATGCAGCCCACCGCGACGCCGGCGTCGATCCAGAACAGGCCCTGCCAGCCGGTGACGTCGACCAGCACACCACCGAGTAGCGGTCCGACGGCGGCACCGACCGCGGCCGCGGCGCCCCAGAGAGAAACGAACTTGAGCTGCTGGTCGCCAGAGGTCGCGACCGTGAGGAGGCTCAGGCCACAGGCCAGGATGGTCGCCCCGGCCGCGCCCTGGATGACGCGTCCCGCGATCACCATCTCCCCCGACCCGGCGAGCGCGATCATCACGCAGGACACGACGAACAGGAGCAGGCCAACCTGGAAGACCCGCTTGCGGCCGAACACGTCGCCGAGCGATCCGGAGGTGACGATCACGGCGGCGCCGACCAGCGAGTACCCCGTCACGGCCCACTGCAACGTCGTGACCGAGGTGCCGGTGTCCTCGGAGATGGCGGGGAGCAGGATGCTCACCGCGGACGTGTTGGCATTGACCACGAGCGTCGAGATGCACGTGGCCGCCAGCACTCCGGTCGCCCGGGTGCCGACCTGTGCGGGATCGCCCACGTGTGCTCCCTCCGTTGACGGGACGCCCGAGCCGCGGCGCCCGTGACCACGACGCTAGCCGGGCCCGCCGGGCTGCCCTTCACCCTCAACGGGCGAGGTGGAGAAAGCGAGACCGCCCCCGGGTCCTGCTGTCGCAAGACTGGAGGCGGTCCGGATCGGTGGGCGATACTGGGTTCGAACCAGTGACCTCTTCGGTGTGAACGAAGCGCGCTACCACTGCGCCAATCGCCCGCTGTTGCGGTGCCGGGGAACTCTAACGCATCGACGGCGACTCGTCGGAATCGCCCTCCCGGTGAAGCGCGGCGACCGCCTCGGGCTTCCCGTGGAAGCGTCGGTAGCTGTAGACGATGAGCCCCACGGCGATGAACGCCGAGGCGACCTGGGTGACGCCGGTCCACAGCCCCCCGGGCAGCCACCAGGACTCGACCAACGGCCACCAGTCGGGCGCCGGCGGCCGGAGGATCCACAGCACACCGCACGCGAGCAGGATCACGGCGCCCAGGAGCGACGCGGTGATGCGCGGCCAGGTCTCGACGCCCTCGGCGGCGCCGCGCAGGGCGCGGATGCGCACCGGCTCGACGCGCTTCTCGGCCCAGTCGTACTGCTGGGACAGCAGGGCGAGCCCGGCGAAGATGCCGAGCAGGCCGGGTCCGGGCAGGAAGATGGCCGCCACCCCCGCCAGCAGCAGCACCCAGCCGAGGGTCTCCAGGACCACCCGCTTCGCCGCGCCACCCCCCGGGACGCCCATCAGGATTTCCCCGTCCGGGCCCGCGCGGGTGAAACTTGTTCTGCCTGATCAGCTGCGCTCACGAGATGACCCTACGGGGCGCTCCCACGTGTGGCGTAGCCCACTGAGAATCGGCTCGTTGAACCCACGTCATAGGTCGGTACCCCCGCCGTCCTACCCACCGAGGGAGGGTCCGAGCGGTCGGGCGCCTCGAGAGAGAGTGGAGAGACATGCGCGAGACCACCGCGGACGTCGCCGTCGACGTGACGATGTACTGCCGGGACCTCGACGGCCGCCGCTACGAGCTGGACACGGTCCTCGGGTACGCACGCTCGGACGCCTTCGCCATCACCATGACCTTCGGGGACATCGACCCGCTGGTCACCTGGACCTTCGGCCGGGACCTCTTGATGCGCGGCATCACCCACCCCACCGGTGAGGGCGACGTCCGGGTCTGGCCCGCCCTGGACGAGTCCGGCGCCGCCATCGTGCAGGTCGAGCTGTCCAGCCCCGACGGCGAGCTCGTGCTCGAGGCGCGCACCGAGGACGTCACCCGCTTCATCGCGCGCACCGTGGACGTGTGCCCGCCCGGCGTCGAGGCCGAGCACCTCGACGTCGACCAGATGATCGCCCAGCTGCTCGCAGTCTGAGCCGTCCCGCCGTCCCGCGTCAGCGGGCGTCGTGCTGGGCCACCCACGAGGCGTGGAGCCCGGCGTAGACGCTGCCCTCCTGCGCCACCAGCTCGCGGTGCGGGCCGCGCTGGACCACGCGCCCACGGTCGACCACGACGACCTCGTCGGCGTTCTCGGCCGTCGAGAGCCGGTGGGCGATCGTCACGGACGTCCGTGACTGCATGAGTCGCTCGAGGGCACGCCCGATGCGCATCTCCAGGTGGGGATCCACCGCGCTGGTGGCCTCGTCGAGGACGAGGAGGTCGGGGTCGGCCAGGTGGGCACGCAGCAGCGCCACGAGCTGGCGCTCCCCCGCCGACAGCGACTCGCCGCGCTGGCCCACCCGGGTCGCGAGCCCGTCGGGCAGGGCATCGAGCCAGTCCCGCAGCCCCAGCTCGTCGGCGGAGGCGAGGATCTGGCCGTCCGTCGCGTCGAGCCTGCCGTAGCGGACGTTGGCGGCGATCGAGTCGTCGAAGAGGAAACCCTCCTGGGGGACCAGCACGACGCTGCGCCGCAGCGAGTCCTGGGCGATGCGGCGTACGTCGAGGCCGTCGAGCAGCACCGCGCCCTCCACCGGGTCCATCAGCCGGGTCAGCAGCTTGGCGAAGGTCGACTTGCCCGACCCGGTCTCCCCCACGATGGCGACCCGGGTGCCGGCGTCGATGTGCAGGGAGACGTCGGAGAGCACCGGCGGGCCGCCGGGGTAGGCGAAGGTCACGTCGTCGAAGGTGACGTCGATCGGCCCCCGCGGCAGCACGAGTCCGTCCGGGCCGGGGTCGACGAGGTCGGCGGGCGTCTCGAGGATCCCGATGACGCGGCGCCAGCTGACGATGGCGTTCTGGGCGTCGGTGAGGATCTGGGTGCCCATCTGCACGGGCCCGACGAACAGGGTGACCAGGAAGGCGAAGGCGAGCACCTTGCCCGCGGTCATGTCGGAGGTGAAGCCGAGCAGGACCCCGACGATCAGCACGCCGGCGTTGGCCAGGCCGGCCGAGACGCCACCGAGCGAGAAGGACACGACGGTGAACTTCTGGGCGCGGGTGCTCGCCGTCCTGAACTCGTCGATCGCGGTGTCGATGCGGCGCTGGGTGCGGTCCTCCACGGCGAAGGACCGGACGGTGGCGGCACCGACGACGGGCTCGGAGATCGCGCCGAGCAGGACGCCCACCTGGTGGCGAACCACGCCGTAGGCCTGGGACAGCTTGCGCTGGAAGTAGCGGATGGAGACGAACAGCGGCGCGAAGCAGAGCCACACCACCAGGGCCAGCTGCCAGCTGTAGATGACCATGATCACGGTGGCGACGAGCATCTGCCCGACGCTGACCACGAAGATCAGGCCGCCGAACACCAGGAACTGGCTCACCTGGTCGACGTCGCTGGTGACCCGGGAGACCAGGGCGCCACGGCGCTCGGTGTTCTGGGTGAGCAGCGGGAGGTCGTGCACGTGCCGGAACGCCTTGACCCGCAGCGTCGCCAGCCCCCGCTCGGAGGTGGCGAAGAGCCGGCTCGTCATGGTGTACGACGCGAGGCTGGTGACGGCGATCGCGACCGCGCAGCCGATGCCCAGCCACACGACGTAGCCCAGCTGCGGGCCGTCGGGGCCGTTGAGTCCGCGGTCGAGCGTCTGCTGGACCGCGATGGGCACGACGACCTGGCCGCAGGCCGCCACGATGGCGAGGAACAGCGTGAAGCCGAGGCCCTCGCTGAGCTCGGGCGAGATGCGCATTCCGCGGCGGATGGTCTCGATGGCGCCGATGTCCTCGCCGCTGTCCATGCGGGTGCCGGCGGCGGTGCGGGTGGTCGTCGTGGTGCTCACTGGGCGCCTCCCGCGCTGGTGGGGGCGGGCGTCTCGTCGTGGGCCGCCTGCTCGTAGGCGTTGACGAGCCGGGCGTAGTCGGGGTTGCGGGCGAGGAGCTCGCGGTGTGTGCCCCGGTCGGCGACCCGCCCGCCGTCGAGGTGCACGACCTCGTCGGCGAGCCCGATCGTGGCCTTGCGGTAGGCCACCACCACGAGGCTCGTGTCGGTGGCGCCGTCGCGCAGGGTCGCGAGGATGCGGGCCTCGACCTCGGGGTCGACGGCGGACGTGGCGTCGTCGAGGATCAGCAGCCGCGGCCGGCGGACGAGCGCGCGGGCCAGCGAGATGCGCTGGCGCTGCCCGCCGGACAGCGAGGTGCCCCGCTCCCCCAGTCGCGCGTCGAGCCCGCCGTCGAGGGCGGCGACGAAGCCGTCGGCCTGGGCGTCGCGCAGTGCCGCCCACACCTGCTCGTCGGGGATGTCGGCCCCGAGCGTGACGTTGCCCCGCACGGTGTCGTCGAAGAGGAATGCCGTCTGCGGGACCAGCGCGACCGCGCCGGCGAGCTGCCCGCGGGCGAGGTCGCGCAGGTCGACGCCGTCGATGCGCACCGCGCCCTCGTCGGGGTCGACGAGGCGGGTGAGCAGGTTGGTGAGGGTGCTCTTGCCGGAGGCCGTCTGGCCCACGAGGGCCACCGTCCGTCCCGGCTGGACGTCGAAGGTGACGCCGTCGAGGAGCCGGGCGCCGGGGTCGTAGGCGTAGTGCAGGCCGTCGACCTCGAGCACGGCGCCGCGCTCCGACGAGGGCAGGGCAGCGTCGCCGTACACCATCGAGCCGGTGGCCGAGATGACCGCCGCGGTGCGCCGGTAGCCCACGACGGAGCGCGGGAACTCGCCCAGCAGCCAGCCGATCGCCCGGATCGGGAAGGAGACGATGGTCAGGAGGTAGGCGACGGTCACCACGTCACCGGCGTCGGTCTGCCCGGACAGCACCCGTGAGGTCCCGACGGCCAGCACCACGAGGACGCCGATGTTGGGCAGCGACGCCAGGGTCGGGTCGAACGCGGCCCGGATCCGCCCGGCCCGGATGTTGACGTCGCGCAGCTGGTGGGCCTTGGCGCGGAACCGGTCGGTCTCCTGGGTCTCCCGACCCAGCGTCTTGACCACCATCGCCCCGTCGAAGGACTCGTGGGCGATCTCGCTCACCTCGGCGCGCAGGGCCTGGGCGTGCGTCATCAGCGGCGACGCGAGTCGCTGGTAGGCCAGGTTGGCGACCACCACGGCCGGGAACACCAGCAGGCCCACCATCGCGAGCACGACGTCGGCCAGCAGCATCTGGACCACCGCGATGGCCATCATCACCACGGTGCCGAGGGCCATCGGGAGGGGCGCGATCGGCGCCCAGGCCGCCTCGACGTCGGAGTAGGCGTTGGACAGCAGCTGGCCGGTCGGGTGCCGCTGGTGCCACTCCATCGGCAGGGTGAGGTACTGCCGGGTGACGGCGCGGCGCGTGTGGGCCTGCATCCGGTACTGCATGACGCCGGCGCCGAGCCGGCGCGCCACGATGCCGACCGCCCGGAGGATGGCCACGCCGAGGAAGAGCGCCAGCACGGCCCAGAGCAGGCCGGTGCTGATCTCGCCGGTCTCGAAGGCGGGGATGACCACGTGGTCGGTCGCCCACCCGAGCACCCAGGCGTCGGCGACGGTCAGCACGGCGAACAGCACCGACCCCACCGTCGAGAGGACGAAGATGCCGGGCTCGCGACGGATCGCGTGGCCGAGGACCGCGAAGCCCTCCCGGGTGGTCGATCCCCGGAGCCCCGCGTCCATGCCTGCCACCGGTGTCGCCCGCCCCTCGTCGTCGTCCCTGTCCCGCCGCGCAGCACCCGCCACGCACAGGTTGCCCGTCGCAACCATCGCGAGGCGTCAGGCTATTCCCCGGCACCGACGGCGACCCAATCGGACGGGCACCCTCGGGGTCAGACGAGTCGCAGCCTCGAGAGGAACGCGCGGGTGCGCTCCTGCTGCGGGTCGCCGATCACCTGCGCGGGCGTCCCGGACTCGTGGATGACCCCGTCGTGGAGGAAGCAGACGGTGTCCGCGACGTCGCGCGCGAAGCCCATCTCGTGGGTGTTGAGGACCATCGTCACGCCCTCGGACTTGAGGTCGGTCAGCAGGTCCAGCACCTCGCCGACGAGCTCGGGGTCGAGCGCCGAGGTGACCTCGTCGAGCAGCATGAGGCGGGGGCTGGTCACCAGCGCCCGGGCGATCGCCACGCGCTGCTGCTGTCCTCCGGACAGGTCGTCGGGACGCGCCTGCGCCTTGGCGGCCAGGCCCACGCGCTCCAGCATGGCCAGCCCCCGGGCCTCGGCCTCGTCGACCGCCACCCCGTGGACCTTGCGGAGCGCCAGCGTCACGTTGCCCAGCACGCTCAGGTGCGGGAACAGGTTGTAGGCCTGGAAGACCAAGCCCATCCGGGCCCGCACCTCGTCGGCGTCCACCCTCGGGTCGGTCACGTCGCGACCCTCGAAGGTGATGACGCCGTCGTCGACCACCTCGAGGAGGTTGGCGCAGCGCAGCAGCGTCGACTTGCCCGACCCGCTGGCACCGATGAGCACCACGCACTGGCCGCGCGCGACCGACAGGTCGATGTCGCGCAGCACGACGTGGTCCCCGAACGCCTTGCGGACGCCCGACATCTCCAGCACGAGCCCGTTGGCGCCCTGATCGGCCCCGTCGCTCACAGCGTCCGACGGTGAGCTCGGTCGCTCTCTCGTGCCTCGCTCGGCTCCGTCCCTCACAGCATCCCTCCCGCGCCGTGGAACCCCTGCTTGCGGGCGAACCAGTCGGTCAGCCGCGCCATCGGGATGGTGAGGCAGATGAACAGGAAGCCCGCCACGACGTACGGCGTGTAGTTGAAGTCGCGGGCCGTCTCGATCTGCGCGGCCCGGATGGCGTCGATGACCCCGAGCACGGCGATGAGCCCGGAGTCCTTCTGCAGCGAGACCAGGTCGTTCATCAGCGGGGGCAGCACCCGGCGCCAGGCCTGCGGCAGCACGACGTGCCGCAGGGTCTGTGCGTAGGACAGCCCCAGCGCACGACCGGCCAGCCGCTGCGACGGGTGGACGGACTCGATGCCGGCCCGGAACACCTCCGCGACGTACGCCGAGTAGGACAGCACCAGCGCCGCGCAGCCCCAGAACAGCGCGGACGTCGGCAGCCCCGTCAGGTCCAGGGCCGGCCCGCCGAAGCCGAGGAGGAACAGCACCAGCAGCAGAGGAAGGCCGCGGAACACGTCGACGTACACCGTCCCGAGCAGCCGCAACGGGAACGCCACCGGGCCCCGGATCGTGCGCATCACCGCGATGGTCAGGCTCAGCGCGACGATCACGACCGCGCAGACGGCCATCACGCGGATGTTGAGCCAGAGCCCCGCGAGCACCGCCGGCAGCGAGGCCACGGCCTTGTCCCAGTCGAAGTAGGTCTCCTGGACGCGCTCCCAGCCCGGCGAGGTGACGACGAGCGCGGTCACCACGCCGAGCAGGACGACCGTCGACGTGGCCGCGACGGCCGCGCTCCGGATCGTCTGGCGTCGGCGCCAGGCGTCGCGCTCGCGCTGGACCGCCGAGGGGTGCCAGTCCGTGGCCCGGGTCGCGGCCTCGGCGTCGGCCCCGAGGTCCGGCATCAGGAGAGCTCGGGAGCGCCCTGCTGCGCCAGCCACTCGTCGGCGAGCTGGTCCAGGGTGCCGTCCTCGCGCAGCGCGTCGACGGCCTGCGAGACGCAGTCGGTGAGCGGGCTGCCCTTGTCCAGCACGGCGCCGAACTGCTCGACCTCGCCGTCCGGCAGCGGCAGCTGGCCGACGATCGTGCCGTCGTCGAGCTGGACGGCGGTCATGTAGTAGGCGGTCGGCAGGTCGACCACGATGCCGTCGATCTGGCCGTTCTTGAGCGCCTGGACCGCCTGGTCGTTGGTGTCGAAGGCCGCGGCCTGCTCGGAGGTGCCGATCTGCTCGGTGATGGCGTTGTAGCTCGTGGTGCCCACCTGGGCGCCCAGCCTGGCGTCGGCGAGGTCGGAGATCGCGGTGGCGCCGTCGATGGCGCTCCCCGCGTTGGTGATGACGGCCTGGCGCACGTCGTAGTAGCCGCTGGAGAAGTCGACGGCGTTGCGGCGCTCCTCGGTGATCGAGACCTGGTTGACGTCGAAGTCGAACTTCTTCTCGCCGGGGCTCACCACCGCGTTGAAGGGCACGGTCACCCAGGTGACCTCGTCCTCGGCGAAGCCGAGCTGCTCCGCGACCGCGTAGGCGACGGCGGACTCGTAGCCCTCGCCGTTGGTCGGGTCGTCGTCGACGAACCAGGGCTCGTACGCCGGGGAGTCGGTGCCGACCGTGAGTACGCCGGGCTCGAGGGTCTCCAGGGACTCCTTGTCGCAGGAGGCGGCCTCGGTCGTCTCCTCGGAGGTGCTCGCGTCGTCGGCGGTGTCCGCCTCGTCGCGGGGGGCGCCACAGGCGGTGAGGAGCACGGCGGTGGCGAGCGAGGTGGCCAGGAGCGGCCGGGTCAGGGTGCGCATGGCGAAATCGTAAGTCCGCCGGACCCCGCCGCGCTCCACGGACGCGTCGGTGGGACGAGCGTCACCGCCGTCAGCGCACCGGGTGGCCCGCGGCCGCGAGCCCGGCCTTGACCTCGCTGATCCGGAGGGTGCCGAAGTGGAACACGGTGGCCGCCAGCACCGCGTCGGCCCCCGCGTCGACCGCCGGCGGGAAGTGCTCGACCGCCCCCGCGCCGCCACTGGCGATCACGGGGACCGAGACCTCCCGGCGCACGGCGCGGATGAGGTCGAGGTCGAAGCCGTCCTGGGTGCCGTCCGCGTCCATCGCGTTGAGGAGGATCTCTCCCGCGCCGAGCTCGGCGGCGCGGGCGGCCCACGCGACCGCGTCGATGCCGGCGGACGTGCGGCCGCCGTGGGTGGTCACCTCGAAGCCCGAGTCGGTGCCGGGCGCCCGCCGCGCGTCGACGGAGAGCACGAGGACCTGGCTGCCGAAACGGTCCGCGACCTCGGCGATCAGGTCGGGGCGGCGGATGGCCGCGGTGTTCATCGCCACCTTGTCGGCGCCGGCGCGCAGCAGCCGGTCGACGTCCTCGACGCTGCCCACCCCACCGCCGACGGTGAGCGGGATGAAGACCTCTTCCGCGCAGCGCGACACCACCTCCATCGTGGTGGCGCGCTCCTGGTGGGAGGCCGAGATGTCGAGGAAGGTCAGCTCGTCGGCGCCCTCCGCGTCGTAGGTGCGGGCGAGCTCGACGGGGTCACCGGCGTCGCGCAGCTCGGTGAAGTTGATCCCCTTGACCACCCGGCCCCCGTCGACGTCCAGGCACGGGATGACGCGTACGGCGAGGGTCATGCGGACCCCTTGGTCAGCGCGAGCGCGTCCTCGAGGGTGAAGCGCCCCTCGTAGAGCGCGGTGCCCGCGATGGCGCCCTCGACCCCCTCGTCGACCAGGCCCATGAGCGCCTCGATGTCGGCGAGCGTGGTGACGCCGCCGGAGGCGACCACGGGCCTGCTGGTGGCGGCACAGACGTCGCGGAGCAGCTGGAGGTTGGGCCCCTGGAGCATGCCGTCCTTGTTGACGTCGGTGACGACGTAGCGGGCGCAGCCCTCGGAGTCGAGCCGGGCCAGCGTCTCGTAGAGGTCGCCGCCGTCGCGGGTCCAGCCGCGGGCGGCGAGCGTGGTGCCGCGCACGTCGAGGCCCACCGCGACCCGGTCGCCGTACGTCGCGATGGCACGGGCGCACCACTCGGGCTGCTCGAGGGCGGCGGTTCCGATGTTGACGCGCCGGCAGCCGGTGGCCATGGCCGCCTCCAGCGACTCGTCGTCACGGATGCCGCCGCTCATCTCGACCCGGATGTCGAGGGCGCCGACGATCCGGGCCTGGAGCTCGCGGTTGTGGCCGTGGCCGAAGGCGGCGTCCAGGTCGACCAGGTGGATCCACTCCGCGCCGGCCTCCTGCCAGCGGAGAGCGGCCTCGACGGGGTCGCCGAAGCGCTTCTCGGACCCGTCCACGCCCTGCACGAGCTGGACGGCCTGTCCGCCCTTGATGTCGACGGCGGGCAGGAGCTCGAGGTAGGGGGCCATGCCCCGATCCTATGAGGGCGTCCCGTCCTCACCGGGCGGCCGGTACGCCGGCGAGACGCTGTCGGTGACGAGCCGCCACGAGGTCGTCAGGGCAGCTTGTCGACCATGGTCTGCACCATCTCCTCGACCTCCGCGTCGTCGAGCACCGTGTCCACGCCGGGCGTGGTGATCTCGGCTACCTGGGCCATGAGCAGCACCCCGCCGTCACGGACGAGCACCTGGCGCAGGTCCCACGTGGCGGTGCGGCCGGCCGGCCCGGGCTCGGTCACCATGCTCCTCCACCCGTGACTGGCGTCGCCCAGGTCGGGCACGGTCAGGCCCGTGGTGCGGACGGTCTCGCCGTCGCGGGTCTTCTCGGTGCCCAGGCACGCGTCCCCGCCGGACACCAGCGCGTCGTACGTCGTCTTCGTCTCGTCCACCGCGCCCTCGCCCAGGAACTCCTGCGCGAAGACCAGGTGGTGCACCGGCGGCCGTCCCGGGGAAGGCGACCCGGTGGGGGTGCCGGTGGCGAGCTCGAGCTGGCGGAAGGCATCCCACTCGAGGTCCTCCGCGGCCGCTCGCTCCTGCTCGGTGGCCTTCTGGCACGGCTCCATCCGCGGCAGCATGTCCTGCGCCTCGTCGCTCACCACCCCGGTCTCCGAGAGCTCCGGGAAGTCCGGCATCCGGGTCACGGACCATGCCGCGCCGAGGTCTGCGGGCTCCACCAAGGCGGACGCGAGCGTCTCTGGCGACTGGGGTTCGGGGGCAGTCGTGGTCCCCGGCGTCGAGTCCTCGCCACAGCCCGACAGGGCGACGACGAGGAGCGCGGCCGCCAGGCCGAAGCGGCGCGATCGTCCGTCCATGGCGTCCTCCTCGCCTCGATCCTCGTCCGCCGACCGACGCCGGCACAGGGCACAACAGACCGCCCGGTCGGGACGAATGACAGGCAGGCCCGGGGGAAGGATCAGCGTGCCCAGGAGCGGAGCACGGCGTCGACGCCGTCCAGGATCCGCGGCCAGGTGGCGTCCGGGGGTGGCGGGCTGTGGTCGAAGCCCCCACCAAGCTCGAGCACGGTGAAACCGCGCACCACACTGCCGATCAGCCGGACCGCGTGCGTCTCCTCGGTCTCGCCCAGGCCGTAGCCGCGCAGCACCGCGCGGGCCAGCTCGGCGTGCCGGCCCCCGGGGCCCGAGGCGGCGGCCTCGGGCGAGAGCCGCGTCTGCATCGCGGCGTACCGGCCCGGGTGCTCGCGCCCGTAGTCGCGGTAGGCGTCGGCGAACGCCTCCAGCGCCTCCCGGCCCGCACGGCCGGCGAGGGCCTCCGAGGCCCGGTCGGCGAGCTCGTCGAGGGCGAGCAGCGCGATCCGCTGGCGGAGGTCGTCGGCGCCTGCGACGTGGGAGTAGAGGCTCGCCACCCGCACCCCCAGCGCGCGCGCCAGCGTCGAGGGGGTCACCGCGTCGAAGCCGACCTCGTCGGCGAGATCCGCCCCCGCACGCACGACCAGCTCCGTCGTCAGACCGGCGCGTGCCATGCGAACTCCTTAATGATTTTGCCTAATAGTTTTAGGCAGCCTACCGTCGTCCCTGTGAGACCCCTGACCGAGCCCCAGATCCGCGCGTCCTTCGTCAACTGCACCAAGGGCGAGGCCAAGCGCCTGCACGTCCCCCGGGACCTGGCCGACCGGCCGTGGGAGGACCTGGACTACCTGGGATGGTCGGACCCGCAGGCGCCGACGCGGCGCTACCTGGTCACGGAGGTGGACGGGGCGACCTACGGCGTGGTGCTCCGCATCAACGAGGCGAGCGTCGGCGCGGCACGACGCAGCATGTGCTCCCTGTGCATCACCGTGCAGTCCGGCGGCGTGTCCCTGATGGTGGCGCCCCGAGCGGGCAAGGCCGGGCAGCAGGGCAACTCGGTGGGGACCTACATCTGCTCCGACCTCGCCTGCTCGCTCTACGTGCGCGGCAAGCTGCGGACCGGCACCCCCGGGATGCACGAGACGCTGACCGTGGAGCAGCGCGCGACCCGGCTCGTGGCCAACCTCGAGTCGTTCGTGGCCAGGGTCCGGGCCTGACACCGGCCGCTCAGGTCGGCGGGTGCTCCCGCGCGAAGAGGTCCTCGAGGAACGCGAGGTCGGGATCCCGCAGACCGGCGGCGTCGTGCCGCCACCACACCTCTGGATAGACCACCCGGCCCGTCATCCAGTCCTCGAAGCCGTCGAGGACCACCACCTGGAAGGCCGCGTCCGGCGTACGTCGCGACGGTGCCTCGAACCCGTGGTCGCTCGCGCGGTCGAAGCCGCGGCGCCCGTAGAACGTCGGGCTCCCCTGCAGGAAGATCGCGGGACCGCCCAGCTCTCGCGCGGCGCCGACGGCGGCGGCGACGAGCGCCGTACCGATGCCACGTCCCTGTGCGTCGGGCACCGTGCTCAGTGGGCTCAGCATGGCCGCGTCCAGGAGGGCGCGCCGGGCGTCGATCCAGCACCGGCTCACGCCCACGTGTCCCACCACCCGGTCGCCGTCGACCGCGACCACCTCGGCGAGCAGGTGGCCGCTGGCCCGCACGTCGGTCCAGAGGCCGGCGACCTTGTCGGCCTCCACCGGGTCCTCCGCGCCGAAGGCCGCGCAGATCACGCGGTCGACCTCGCGGGCGTCGTCGGCCGTGGCGGCGCGCAGCTCGACCGCCGGTCCCGGCACGCTCACCCGGCCAGGAACGAGAACCGCACGTCGCGGTCCGCGTTGTCGACGTTGAGGTCGACCAGGCAGATGCTCTGCCACGTCCCGAGCGCGAGGCGACCGTCGAGCACCGGGACGGAGCAGTACGGCGGCACGAGGGCCGGCATGACGTGGGAGCGGCCGTGGCCGGGCGACCCGTGCCGGTGCCGCCAGCGGTCGTCGGCGGGCAGGAGGTCCCCGAGCGCGGCCAGCAGGTCGTCGTCCGACCCGGCACCCGTCTCCAGGATCGCGAGGCCCGCGGTGGCGTGCGGGACGAAGACGTGCACCAGCCCGTCCCCGCGGCCGTCGACGAAGGACGCGACGTCGCGGGTCAGGTCGAGGACGGTCTCGGACCCGCCGGTGCGGTAGGAGCGGACCTCACTCTCCACGCAGGGCCTCCTCGATCCGCTCGACCTTGGCGGTGAGCTGGCCGTCGTACCCGGGCCGGATGTCGGCCTTGAGCACCAGTCCGACCCGTGGCGAGACCTCCGGGACGACGTCGACGGCGCGCTTGACCACGGCCATGACCTCGTCCCACTCCCCCTCGACGTTGGTGAACATCGCGTTGGTCTCGTGCGGCAGCCCGGACTCGCGGACCACGCGGACGGCGGCGGCGACCGCCTCGGTGACCGACCCGTTCGGGTCGCCGGACGTCGGGGAGATCGAGAAGGCGACGAGCATGACCGGCACGCTAGCCGACGGGTGGCATGCGGGTCCGGGAGGCCGCGATGACCGAGCAGCCAACCCCGCCGCGGCGCCGAGGGGCAGGGCTGCTCCACCCGCTGGAGCCGGCGTGGGCTGAGCGGGTTCGCTGTGGCAGGGGCCTCATCAGATCTCGGTCGTGCTGGTGGCGGCCACCGGACGGAAACCGCGTGCGATCATCCAGATCGCCAGCACCATCTCCTGCACGGCCAAGGGAACGCACAGCAGGTTCACCTCGGAGGAGTTGGTGCCGACAGCCCCGTACATCGCGAGCAGATAGGCGGTGACGTACAGGGGGATCGCCACGAGGCCCCACACCGTGATCCAGCGGGGGACGATCTGCGACCGGAACAGCAGCACGTAGAAGAGGGTGGCCCCCAGGCAGAACACCAGTGACATGATGATGCTGGCGCCGTCCAGGTCGATCACGAGAGTGCCCAGACGCACGCCGGCTGGTGAGGCCGTGCCCGGGCCTGCAGCCATGGTCTCGGCCAGCGGCGCGAGGAGCAGGAATGCAATGGCGACGATGACGTAGGTCGTCGTCTCGACCGCTCCTCGGATGATCAGGTAGCCCGTGGCCAACACTTCATCCACCTGGCGCAGCACGGGGAAGAGCACCACCGCGACCAGCGCGAGCGACAGGCCCATGACGAGCACGAGCAGTGCTCCCGTCGCGACGGCGCCGGAGTGGTCCGCTGCGTAGGCGAGCGGGTCGTCTGCGTCACCCACGGGGAAGGCTGCGACGGCCTTGCTGAGGATGCCGGCCACCGTTCCGATGATGAAGAGGATTCCCGCGGTCGTGGCGGTAGCCCTGTGCTCGCGGACGCTGCGGCCGGACCGAGCATCGGCTTCACCATGTGACCGGTACGACGTCCTGGAAGACATGGTCCACACACCCCCATCCGCTCCTCATCGTTCAACGGCTTCCGTGATTAGGTCAGAGGCAAACGACCCGCCACAGACGTCAAACGTCCACTCATGGCCACGATCCGCTGGGAGACGCCCATGGGCGATGGTCCCGATCTCGCACGACCGAGCGGCACGGTGACCACGGCCTCTGACGGCGCAACAGGACGCAGCCGGTGTCAGGCTCCCAGGCCCGGCTCCGGCGCCGCGCCGGCCGGGTCGCGGGTGCCGCCGTGGCAGGTCACCCCGAACTCGGGTGCGGTGTGCCCGTCGCCGTACTCGTCGAGGAAGAGCCGCAGCCGCGGGTCCCGCGCGCCGTCCAGGGCCAGCTGCGCGCCCCACACGGTGACGACCACGGTCGAGGACAGACCCTCGCGCGGCGACATGATGCCGTTGTCGGGCAGCACCTCGGCGAGTGCCTCGACGTCACGCTCCGGCAGGGCGGGGTCGTGGGTGATCCAGACCGTGCCGTGCTCGAGGTCGTGCACGGCGTTCTCCTCGCGCACCGGTTCGTCGTAGACGCCGCAGTCCAGCCACACCGGCGCGTGGGGTCCCCCGGCCGGCGGGTCCTGCGGGTAGTCGACGTCCCTGTCGGTGTGCCGGGTGTCCTCGATCTCCCAGACCTGGACCTCCGACAGGTCGACCGGCTCCCCCTCGTAGCCGGCGACCCGAGCCACCAGCGGCGCCGTCAGGGCACCCCCGATCACGACCAGGGAGACGACGGAGGACAGCACGAGCAGGAGCGGGGACCGCCGCGGGGGCCGGTCGTCGATCTCGGTCACCGCGTCAGGCTACGGGGACGGTCGTGGGCCGGGTCTCAGCCCATCAGGGAGCGCACCAGCAGCACCACCGCCGACAGCGCGCACAGCCCCAGGACCGCGGTACGGAACTGCTCGCGGGGCAGGCGGTGGTTGGCCCAGCTGCCCAGCGGCACCGCGACCGCGAGCAGGGGCAGGTAGGCCAGCGCCAGGACGACCGACGACCGCGGCATGGCGCCGACGGCGGCGAACCAGGCGGCGCTCATCACCGAGCCGACCACGAAGAACAGGGACAGGGTCCCGCGCACCTCGCGGGAGGGGCGGTGCGCCAGCACGATGGCCATCGGCGGACCGCCGACCGCCACGGCGGTCCCGGCCGTGCCGGCGAGGAAGCCGGCCCCCACCAGCGTGGCCGGGGTCTGGCGCACCTCGACGGTGTGCAGCACCAGGGCCACGGCCACCAGCACCATCAGTGCCACCGCGACCACCAGCCACCGTCCGGCGATGACCGTGACCAGCCAGACCCCCAGCAGGGTGCCGGGCACCCGGGCCGGCAGCGCCCAGGCGACCACGCGCCAGTCGATGTGGTGGCGCTCCGCCACCATGACGGTCGTCGAGACCGGCACGGCGAGCAGCAGGAGCAGCGTCGGGACGAGCTGCGGCTCGAGCAGCGCGATCAGCGGGGCACCCAGAAGGCCCAGGCCGAGCCCGACGGTGGCCTGCACGAAGGCGCCCAGGAGCACGATCAGCCCGATGAGGGCGATCGTCCAGACCGGGACGCCGACCCAGCTCGCGTCGAGGAGTGCGGTCACCCGGCGTTCGCCAGGGCCTCCCGCACGAGCACGGCGCGGGCGCCGAGCTCGTCGGCCGGCGTGGGCGGCAGCATGTCCGCCCAGGCAGCGAGGTTGGACCCGCGGAGCTGGAGCACGCCCTCGGGCCGGGCCAGGAGCGTGACGGAGAGGTGGCCGGTGCCGTTCTCCCACTTGTTGACGTGCACGTTGCCGACGCCCTCGAGCGCCTTCATCGCGGCGTACGTGCGACCGATGAGGCGTCCGAGCTCGACGTGCCCCTCGTCGTCGAGGTCGTCGAGCATCTCGTGCGAGAGCGAGACGACGTTGGCGACGAAGACGAGGTTGCAGCCGCCGGGCCGGATCACGCCCAGCCGCGAGCCGCGGTGCAGCACCAGGTCGTCGCGTCCCAGCGCCGTGCACGTCTTGCAGTCCTCCGGCGCCTTGCGACGGTCCGGCTCGGGCACGACGTACTGGTCGAGCGGGCGGACCCGGAGGCCCTCCCGCTCGAAGGGGAAGACCTCCCAGTCGGCCATGCCGCCGAGCGGCAGGCGGCCGTCGTCGCCGACGACCGCCTGCGCTCGCTCGATGAACTCCCGCAAGGGTCAGCCCTTGAGGAGGTTCCGCAGGACGAACTGCATGATCCCGCCGTTGCGGTAGTAGTTGGCCTCGCCGGGGGTGTCGATCCGGACGGTGGCCTCGAACTCCTTGTCGTCGGCCTTGACCGTGACGGTCCGGGGGGTGCTGCCGTCGTTGAGGGCCGTGATGCCGGTGATGGAGAAGGTCTCCTCACCGGTGAGGCCCAGCGACTCGGCGTTCTCGCCCTGGGGGTACTGCAGCGGGATGACGCCCATGCCGATCAGGTTGGAGCGGTGGATGCGCTCGTAGGACTCGGCGATGACCGCCTTGACGCCCAGCAGCGAGGTGCCCTTGGCCGCCCAGTCGCGCGACGAGCCGGAGCCGTACTCCTTGCCGGCCAGCACGACCAGCGGGGTGCCCGCCTCGATGTAGTGCTCGGAGGCCTCGAAGACGCTGGTCACCTCGCCACCGTTGGTGAAGTCGCGCGTCACGCCGCCCTCGGTGCCGGGAGCCAGCTGGTTGCGCAGCCGGATGTTGGCGAAGGTGCCGCGGATCATGACCTCGTGGTTGCCGCGGCGCGAGCCGTAGGAGTTGAAGTCACGCTGCTCCACGCCGTGCTCGGCCAGGTAGCGACCGGCCGGGCTGTCCTTCTTGATCGCGCCGGCGGGGCTGATGTGGTCGGTCGTGACCGAGTCACCCAGCTTGAGCAGGACGCGCGCACCCTCGATGTCCTCGACCGGCGTGGGCTCGTCGGGCATGCCGTCGAAGTAGGGAGGACGACGCACGTAGGTCGACTCCGGGTCCCACTCGAAGGTGTCGCCCTCGGGCGTCGGCAGCGACTGCCAGCGCTCGTCACCGGCGAAGACGTCCCGGTAGGACTCACCGAACATGTCGGCGGTGATCGCGTGGGCGATCGTCTCCTCCACCTCGGTGGGGCTCGGCCAGATGTCGCGCAGGAAGACGTCGTTGCCGTCGGTGTCCTGGCCCAGCGGGTCGTTGAACAGGTCGACGTCCATGGAGCCGGCCAGCGCGTAGGCGACGACCAGCGGCGGGGACGCGAGGTAGTTCATCTTCACGTCCGGGTTGATCCGGCCCTCGAAGTTGCGGTTGCCCGAGAGGACGGAGACGACCGCGAGGTCGTTGTCCTGCACGGCCTGCGAGACCTCGGGGATGAGCGGGCCCGAGTTGCCGATGCAGGTGGTGCAGCCGTAGCCGACGAGGTTGAAGCCCAGCTTGTCGAGGTACGGCGTGAGGCCGGAGCGCTCGTAGTAGTCGCTGACGACCTTGGAGCCGGGCGCCAGCGTGGTCTTGACCCACGGCTTGCGGGCCAGACCCTTGTCCACGGCGTTCTTGGCCAGCAGCGCCGCGCCGATCATCACGCTCGGGTTGGAGGTGTTGGTGCAGGAGGTGATGGCGGCGATGGTCACCGCGCCGTGGTCGATCTCGACCTCCTGGCCGTCGATCGAGATCGTGACCTTCTTGCTCGGGCGGCCCGCGGCGGCGTGGGTGTCCGCGTGCTTGGGAGCACCGTTGCCCCCGGTGTGCGACGGGGAGTCGGAGGCCGGGAAGGACTCCTCGACCGCCTCGTCGTACCCGGTCGCCTCGGCCGCGTCGTCGGGGTCGGTGTCGCCCTCGGACACGTAGTCCTTGAGCGCGTTGCGGAAGGAGTCGCGGGCCGAGGAGACCTCGACGCGGTCCTGGGGACGCTTGGGGCCGGCGAGCGAGGGCACGACGGTGGAGACGTCGAGCTCGAGCTTCTCGCTGTAGCGGGGCTCGGCGTCCGGGTCGTGCCAGAGGCCCTGCTCCTTGGCGTAGGTCTCGACGAGGGCGAGCTGCTCCTCGGAGCGACCCGTGAGGCGCAGGTAGTCGACCGTCTGCTGGTCGATCGGGAAGACCGCGATCGTGGAGCCGAACTCGGGGCTCATGTTGCCGATCGTGGCGCGGTTGGCCAGCGGCAGCGCGGAGACGCCGGGACCGTAGAACTCGACGAACTTGCCGACGACGCCGTGCTCGCGCAGCATCTCGGTGATCGTGAGGACCAGGTCGGTCGCGGTCGCGCCCTCGGGCAGGTCGCCGTTGAGCTTGAAGCCCACGACGCGCGGGATCAGCATGCTGACCGGCTGGCCGAGCATCGCGGCCTCGGCCTCGATGCCGCCCACGCCCCAGCCGACGACGCCGATGCCGTTGACCATCGTGGTGTGGGAGTCGGTGCCCACGCAGGTGTCGGGGTAGGCCTGCAGCTCGCCGTCCACCTCGCGGGTGAAGACGGTGCGGGCGAGGTGCTCGATGTTGACCTGGTGCACGATGCCGGTGCCGGGCGGGACGACCTTGAAGTCGTCGAAGGCACCCTGGCCCCAGCGCAGGAACTGGTAGCGCTCGCGGTTGCGCTCGTACTCGATCTCGACGTTCTTCTCGAACGCCTCGGGCGAGCCGAAGACGTCGGCGATGACGGAGTGGTCGATGACCATCTCGGCGGGGGCGAGCGGGTTGATCTTGGTCGCGTCACCGCCCAGCTCGGCCATCGCCTCGCGCATGGTGGCGAGGTCGACGACGCACGGGACACCGGTGAAGTCCTGCATGATCACGCGCGCCGGCGTGAACTGGATCTCCTTGTCGGGCTCCGCGGTCTCGTCCCAGCCGGCGAGCGCCTTGATGTCGTCGGCGGTGATGTCGGCGCCGTCCTCGGTGCGGAGGAGGTTCTCGAGCAGCACCTTGAGCGAGAAGGGCAGGCTCTCGACGTCGAGGCCCTCACCCACCACCTTGTCGAGGCGGAAGATCTCGTAGGACTTTCCGTCCACGTCCAGGGTGCTCTTGGCGCCGAAGCTGTCCTGACTGGCCATCAGCCACATCTCCTGTAAGTCGTCGGGTCTTCGCCCATCTTGCCGTCGCGCGCCGAAGCGGGGGAAGCAAGGCACCCCTAAGTGGGGTGCGGCGTTTATCTCGATGTCAAGATACATGACGCCGAGAGAGGTGTCACGCGATGCCCGCCCGCGCGTCGAGCCGCTGGAGCAGGTCGTGGGCCGCTAGCTCGATCTTCTTGTGCCGCCACTCGGCAGCGCGGTAGACGCACGCGATGAGCCCGCTGCGGTGGACCCGCCGCAGGTCGCCGTACACGAAGGCGTAGCGGGCCTTGGTGCCGTCCCTCGCGCCGACGGTCAGGCCGAGGTGCCACGCGGCGTACTCGTCCCAGGAGTGCCGCTCGAGGAAGTGGTTCTCCGCCGCCGCGTGGGGCTGGACCTCGCCCCAGTCGCTGTCGAGGACGTACTGCCGGGCCTCGATCAGGCGTCGGGCGTGCTCCACGGCCGCCTCGTTGACCGTGTACGCCGCCATGGCCCCACCCTGTCGCGCCCGCACCCCGCCGGGCAACGGTCAGCAGTTGATGGTGACCTCGTTGCTCACCTGCCGGTAGGCCCCGCCCCAGTACGCCTCGAGCACCACGGTGAACCTGCCCCCCATGAAGTAGCGGTACCGGGTCTCGTTCTCGGCCACCCGGCCCAGGACCTGGAAGCCCGCCATGTCCTTCACCGACCAGGTCAGGTTGTCGTAGGAGACGCCGGGCTCGGCCTCCGAGCGGATCACGCCGCACCCGTCCTCGTAGACCTCGAGCTCGAGGGGCGGCGGCGCGGCCGCCGCCGACTCCGAGGGGACCTGGGTGGCGTCAGGAGTCGCGGCGACGGTCTCGGTGACCGTGACCGTCGCCGTGGCGGTGACCGTGGTCGTGGACGTCGGGACGGGTGCCGCCCCGACCACGTCCTCGCCCCCGCCCGCCGAGCAACCGCTCAGGACGAGCACCAGCAGCGCGCAGCCGACCCGCGGATCCCCCATGCCGCGATCCTAGTTACGTCACGGCGCCCGGCGCTCGGCATCCGGGCAACTGGCCTCCGACTACCCGTGAAGGCGGTCGCGCCAGTCGTCGGGCACCCGGCCGGCCGGCCCCGGCGAGGGCTGGTCGTCGGGGTGGGAGGCCGGGGGCGCGAGCTCGGGACCACGTCGGCCCTTCTGCTCCGCGTAGTCCCAGAACCAGTCCTCCCCCGGCTCGTAGCTCTGCACGACCGGGTGTCCGGTCTCGCGGAAGTGGCCGGTGGCGTGCTGGCTCGGCGAGGAGTCGCAGCAGCCGACGTGGCCGCACTGCGCGCACCGGCGGAGGTGGAACCACCATCCGCCCGTCCCCTCGCAGTCCAGGCAGCCGGGGCCGCTCGGCGGGACGGACGGGTCGATGCCGGTCTCGGTCATGGACCGACGCTACCCACGTCGGCGGCCGACCGCGAGGGGCGAGCAGCAAGCCTTGACGTGGCCCCACCCCGAGGCCAGCGCCGCGGCCGAGGCGCTCGCCGTGCCGGCCACACCGCCGGAGACGCCTCGCCCGTCGGGCTCGTCCAGTCGCCGGGAGCAGGCGGTCGCCTCGATCCTCCGGGGGGGCCGATTGATCGAGTCCTGATCGATGGAGCTGCGGGGCTCAGATGGCGAGGCCGCTCGGGTCGATCGGCGCGGTCGGTGTGTCCAGCCACACCCGCACGACGCCGGGCTGCGCGGCAAGCTGCGCCATGCGATCAGGCGTGTCGATCGACCCGCGGATGATCACGGTCGGGCCCTCGCCCGTGGGCCCGGTGGCCATGGGCACGGGCTCGAACTCGTGGTCGGGCGCGAAGCCGACGAGGTCGGCAGCCAGGTCGTCGACGGTCTTCGACGGTCCAGGTCTCGAGAGCAGCTCGACCATGACAGCCATCGGCTGCTGGTCGGAGCCGGGCTGGTCCGCGCTGGTCAAGATCTCGCCTCCGCCCCTGCGTTCACCGGAGAAGTCTAGTGCGGGACCCGTCGGCGGTGTCCGCGCCCAGTCCTGGTGCCGGCACCGAGGCGGGGTCGGCGAGCCGCAGCAGCAGCACCACCACGCCGGCAAGGCCCAGCATCAGGCCCGGCACCTCCGGTCCGCCCGGCAGGCCGCACGCGATGCGCTCCAGCGGGGCGGCGAGGTCCGTCTCGGAGACAGACCCGTCGAGCCACGCACCGCGCAGCTCCTCGGGGACACCGAGCCCTGCGAGGGTCAGCCGCCGTGCGTGGTCCAGGTGCTCCTGGTCCCCGGACGTCAGGTGGCACTCGAGGTGCAGCTCGGCGACCGACCCCACTCCATGGCAGATGGAGAGATTGGGCAGCCCGGTGTCCGGGGTCGCCAGCTGGCGCAGGGTGGTTGTCGTGCTGACCTCCACCGCCGCCGCGACCTCGGTGAGACAGGACTCCCCCAGGAGCCCGGTCATGACAGGCAGGCGAAGCATCCTGGCCCTGGCGATGCCGGCTCCGGCCGACCCGTGGCACCACTGCGTCGGGTAGGGCAGCGATGTCCTCCCCGCTCTCGCACCGGTCACCCCGCGCAGGTCGGGCCAGCCCCACATGGCGTGGGACCAGACCCGCTCGTACCTCAAGGCGTCGGCGGCACGAGCGGCGAGGTCGCCCCTCCCGGCGCGGTCGGCGACCGTCGCCAGCGCCAACGCAGCGCCCGACGTCCCGTGTCCGAGCCCGACCAGCCCCGGCGCGTCGGCAGATGGAGACGGCCAGCAGGTTCCGTACGACGTGTCCAGTCCCGCGTCGGCAAGGCGGTCCGCCGTCTGCACGGCCGCACCGAGGTGGTCGGGGTCCGCGGTCTCCTCCGCGAACGACGTGAGCGCCAACGCGATCCCTGCATCGCCAGCGATGAGGTCCCACTCCCCCGTCGAGGAGCCGCGCGTCGAGACATCTGCGACCTCCCGAGCGAGGTCCGCTCCGCCGGCCACGATGTCGGCGTCCTCCAGGAGACGTCCCGCCACCAGCGCGGCAAGGGCTACGCCGGCCCGACCCATCTGCAGCGACACGTCGTCTCCCACGTTGGCGAGGGCGTGCCTCAGGCCCCCGCGGGCCGCGGCCGCCACGACCGGGTCCGACCCGCCGCTCGCCAGGTAGGACAGTGCGAGCGCGATGCCGGCGGTCCCGCCGTACAGGTCGGGCCCCGTGGAGGTCTCGATCACGCTGCCCGCGGGATTCGACTCGTCCACGTCGAACGAGAGCCAGGCGCACCGCCCCTCGTGGTGGACTGCCGCGCCCGCCAGCCGACCACCGAGAACGTGTGCCGCGCGTTCGAACGCGATCCCGGCGCCGCTCATGACCTGCCGTCCGCGTCGATGCTCAGGGTGCTCCCGAGGTTGCGGTACGGGTGCCGGTGGTCGATGCCGGCTTCGACGAGCTGCTCGCGAGCACGACGCAGCAGCCGCCCGTCGTCCGCGGGACCCTCGGCGGCCGCAGCAAGAAGTGCATCGCAGCGATGTTGCCCGAACGACTGCTTGCCGCCCGGCGGTTCCTCCGCCAGGGCCAGGCCGTCACCCAAGGGGAGGGTGAGAGGCGGTGTGCGGGAGCGAACGCCGGACCCGAGGGCACGGCGTACGTCCCGGGCCACCCGAAGCACCGCGGGCAGGTCCTCGGCCGACGCGTAGAGGACCGCCGCGTCGGGCCGCCCCAGCATGTCGTCGCCCACCGCCACCTTGAGAGAGCAGGCCAGCTCCCGCGGCAGCTGCTCGGTCAGGCGGTGCACGAGATCCGCTGCCGCGGAGCGGCTCACCGCGAAGTAGATGCGCACGACGTCGCCAGGCGGGCTCTCCGGGTCCCAGCCGCCGAGGAAGGTGTACCAGAACCCGGACGGGTCCTCCAGGTCGTGCCGGCGCGACACCTCGACCACGTCACCAGGACGAGCGGGAAGGAACGGCCGGTCGTGGCGGAGCACGTCGGCCCTCGGTACGACGCGATCCGGACGGCCGGGACGTCGCACGTGCAGCCGTCCGAGGTTGGAGACGCGCGCCACCTGCCAGCCGGCCTCGTACTCGCCGTCCGCGGAGTGCGCCGCGCGCAGCACGCCCACCGGCTCGATCTGCCAGGGGGCCGGTGGACCGTCGACGGGCGTCGGCTCGCCGTCCGCCTTCAGGTACCAGTCCAGGTACAGCAGGTCAGCCGCCCCACCTGCGAGCGGCACCCCGTCCACGCTCGCGGACTCTGATCTCCCAAGGATGCGTAGGGCGCACTTCACCCCGTCCAGGATCTCCAGCGAGACCCGGGTGTGCAGGACGCCGAAGACGGTCATGGTGCTGACCCCACCGGGAGTGCCGGCGGCGAGGCCAGCAGGGCGCAGGCCACCGCGGCGACGAAGCGCGCACGCACGGCGTCGTCGGGCGTCCAGTAGGTCCACTGCAAGGCGATCTGCAACAGCCGGGCGCCGACGTGCGAGCGCGTGGCATCGAGGGTGTCGGCGACCGCGGACGACGCATCGCGGGCGTACGCCTCGAGGATCCACGCCCACTCGCTGGCGACGGCCTCCACCGCGCGGACGGCGAGTCCGTCGGGGTCACCAAGCGGGTCGGGGCCCGTCTCGGGGCCGAGCGGTCCCCAGGCGAGGTGCTCGGCCAACGCGCAGCCGAGGTCCCACGCCGGGTCGCCGAGGCCGGAGTACTCCCAGTCGACGAGCGCGATGCCACCCCCGCCGTCGACCAGGCAGTTCGCCCAGCGAACGTCCCCGTGCATGAGACGCGTCGATCGCCACGACTCCGCCGTCGAGCCCAGCCGCCGCGCGACGACAGGCGTCAGGACGGTGGAGGCCAGGTCGACGGCGGGCGGGTGCTCGACGACGAAGCGGGGCCATGGGCGCTCGGCGAGCCGGAAGATCCACGGCACACGCGCAGGGGCGATGTCTGCGGTCGACCAGTCGGCCACCTGCCGCAGCACCGCGCCGAGCGCGTGGGTCGCCATCCGCCGCGGCTCACGACCTTCCTCCATCTGCCCGTGCAGCGACTGCCCCTCGCCGACGAAGCCCATCACGAGGACGTCGCTGTCGCAGACGACGACCTCCGGGAGCCATGACGGGCGTTCGCGAGCCAGCCGGCCCAGCAGGACCCGCTCAGCCGCCGGGTCGCCCTGCTCCCAGCGCTCCGCGTCCGGGCGGCCGGTCTTCGCGACGAACCGCGGTGCGCCACCCACCGAGACCGCTGCCACCGGGTTGGAGCTGCTCAGGTTCGACGTCACGACGCCGGCGTCGACGACGTCGCGCTCCGACAGCAGACCCATGGACAGCAGTCTCGGCAGCAGGGGGCGGTCGAGATCCACCAAGCCCTAGCCCCCGTACCATCCGGCGGTCGGGTCGCCCGGCCCGCCCTGGCCCTCGTCGTACCACATCTCCTCGAACTGCCCTGGCTCGATCGGATCCACGTGGCACGCCAGCGTCGGGCAGACCCGCGACGAGCACGAGATCGCGGTGGAGGGGCAGGCGAGCGACTGGCACGCGACCCCGCTGGTGGGACACGCCAGGCTGCGACAGACGACGGTCAACGACGCACACGGAGTGCTGAGCGACGGCTGGCACCGGAACACCTCGGAGGGACAGGCGACCGAGGAGCACGCGATGACCCGCGACGGACAGGCCAAGGTTGGCCGCACCACGATCCCGCGCAACGAGTCGTAGGCGCCCTTGATCCTGACGATGCCCGCACCGGAGTGCTGGTCGAAGCCCGCCGGACCGATGTCCTTGGCAGTGGTGGCCAGTGCCGACCTGATCTGGTCCTGCGTCTTCGCCGGGAACGCCTGCTTCAGCAGCGCCACGCAACCGGCCAGGATCGGCGTGGCCGCGGACGTGCCGCTGTCGCTGGTGAAGTACCCGGTGAAGTGCGTCACCGCGCAGAAATCGGGCTTGTTGGGCTCCAGGGCACCAGGTCCCTGGCTCGAGTAACCGACGAACTCCTCGTTCCGGTTCACCGCTCCCACGGTCATCACCCGGCGGTGGCTGTTGGCTCCCCAGATGCTCCGGCCGGGACCGTTGTCCGGTCCGCACCGACCGTCGGGGCAGGTGCCACCGCAGTTGCCGGCCGCGAAGAGCACCAGGATGCCCTCGTCCAGCGCCTCGAGGACCTTGCGGGTGAAGGGGTGGTTCGGGTCGCGGGCGTACGTCGGGTCCCACGACTCCTGGAAGATGCCCCAACTGTTGGACAGCACCTGCGGCGTGCCGTCGATCCGGTGCTGGTTGATCGCCCACTGGAAGGCCTGGAGCGCCCGGCTGATCGTCGCCGGGATGTCTGGAGCACCGGAGATACGCATGTCGTAGATCTGGGCGTCGGGCGCCATGCCCAGGACGTCGGTCGAGCACATGTTGCCGTGCTCGCCCCACTTGCTGGCCTCCGTGCCCCAGTCGGCCGTCGGCCACCCGCCGATGACCCGGGGGATCCGCCGCGACGTCTCGCCCGTCTTGACCGGACGGCCCTGCGCCGTGATCCCGCCGTCGACCACGCCCACGACGATGCCCGCCCCCCGGAAGCCGAGCGACCAGATGTTGGAGACGCCCAGGTAGTTCGCGACGTCGGCGATGGTCCCCTTCGGCGTCCCGGGTCCGCAGTCGCACGTCCCGATCGGACAGGCTCCCGCTGCCGGGCTGTCCACCGGTTCGGCGGTGCCGAGCTGTCCCTGGGGGAAGGGCGCGACCGGCGTGTCGGTCCACACTCCCAGCACGTCGGGCCGGCTCCGCAAGGAGTCGATGTCCCCCTCGTCGTCGACCCGACCGCGGACGACGTAGGACGTCGGCGGTGCGGACCCGAAGCCGAGGCCCAGGGGGCCGGGCGCCCGGGCAGCGCCGGGCGGCGTCAGGGGAACAGGGACGAACTCCTCGTCGTGGGCGAACCCGGTCATGTCGATCGCTCGGGACGACATGCTCGCCATCACCGGTGACACGCCTGGCGCCGCGGCCATCTCGACCAGGACGCTGATCTTCCCGTCAGCATCCCGGAGCGGAAATTCAGGATCCTGTCCCGAATCGGACTTCTTCCGCCGACTTGTTGCCATGAAAACCTCCTGCAGACGGCAGGACCTGCGCGACCACGAGCGCAGCGCTGAGTCGACGCACTCGTTGACGTGCTGGATCCAGGCATCAGGCGGTAACCTGAATGCGGCGTTGCCACACGCAACGACGACCAGGATCCAAGAAGCGGTTCGGCGACCGTCTTTTCGCCGTTTCCCGTCAGTTCGCAGACGCGACCTGTGCGCCGAGATCGCCGCCATGTGTGCCTGGACAGCAGGCGATCGTCCCTGCAGGGCCCTCCGCCTGTGTCCGCCCCTCATCGGCTCAGCGTGGTGAGCTCACGGACGGACCGAAGCGTGGCGCACCGCCCGCCTGGTCAGGATCCCGGTGTCTGTTGCCGAGATCCGAGGGCCGACCGCAAACCGAGGTCAGTCCGATCGCTCTGCTGATCCATGTAAAGAAAAACGATACGACCGTGCCTGTCGGGTCGCAATGGTCTCATCCGCCTATTGACGGCCGAAATGCGTTCGTTCGGCGGTGGGCAAGCGATCAATTCACCTCATGCTTTCCGCCCGGAATCCGCGGATTCCGGGCGGAGCCTGTCGAGGGATTCCCGCAAGGGCTCGATGGTGATCCTGCGGAGGTCGACGACCTCAGCGCACCTCGCTCCGCCGCAGGTCGGAGCCGGTCCTCACCAGGAGCGCGACGCACTCGACATGGTGCGTCATCGGGAAGAGGTCGAAGGCCCGCAGCCGCTCGAGGCGGTAGCCGTGCTCGGCGAAGATCGCCAGGTCGCGCGCCAGGGCGGCGGGGTCGCAGGCGACATAGGCGACCGCCCGCGGCGCCCGGTCGACGACCTGCTCGACGACGACACGCTTGGCGCCCTCGCGCGGCGGGTCGAGGACGACGAGGTCGAACGGCTCGTCGTACGACGCGGCGAGCACCCGGTCGACCGGTCCGCGCTCCACGACGGCTCCGTCGTGCCCGGCGAGGTTGGTCCGCGCGTGGCCGCAGGCGGCCCGGTCCGCCTCGACCGCGACGAGCCGCGAGCCCGTGGCCTCGCCGAGGAAGCGCGCGAACAGGCCGACGCCGGCGTACAGGTCGAGCACCCGCTCCCCCGGCTGCGGCGCCAGCATGTCCAGGACCGTCGACACGAGCACCGAGGGTGCCCCCGGGTGCACCTGCCAGAAGCCGTCGGGCTCCACGGAGAAGTCGCGACCGGAGACGGTCTCGGTGATCGGCGGGCCGGGCTCGGGGGTCCGGGCATCGGGGTGGGCGATGAGGCAGTCGTCGACGGGTACGACGCGGCGGGACCGGTGGGCGCGCAGGCCACGGCGACCGTCCGGCGTGCGCGCCCACTGCATCCGGGTCCGCCAGCGCAGCCCGTGGTCGTCGCCGGGCACCGCCTCGACGACGAGGCCCGAGACCAGCGGATGGTCGGCGGGCAGCCGGCCGACCCGGACGAGCTGCTCGCGCACCACCGCGGCCTTGAGGTCGCGCTGGGCGGGCAGCGCGACGTGCTGGAAGTCGCAGCCGCCGCAGAGACCCGGTCCTGCGACCGGGCACGGGGCCTCGACCCGGTCCGCGGAGGCCGACAGCACCTCCACGGCGTCGCCCCGCCAGAAGCGGTCCCCCTCGCTGCCCTCGGTGATCTCCACGACCACGCGCTCCCCCGGCAGCGCGTGCCGGGTGAAGACGACCCGGGACTCCGGCTCGGGGAGCCGGACGATGCAATGGCCGCCGTGGGCGACCGGACCGACCTCGGCCTCGAACCGCTCGCCGACGCGGGATCGGCCGCGGCTGCGACGAGCCCGGGGGTGGCGACTCACCGGTCGACCTGGCCCGGATCCTGGGTGACCCGGCCGCGGCGCAGGTCCCCGGCGTGGACACGACCCTCCATGGCCTCCTCGCGCTCGAGGGCGTAGCGCGAGGACCGCAGCTGGTAGGGAACCGAGGTCACCATGACGCCCGGCGCGAAGAGCAGCCGCCCCTTGAGTCGCAATGCGGTCTGGTTGTGCAGCAGCTGCTCCCACCAGCGCCCGACGACGTACTCGGGGATGTAGACCGCCACCACCCCGCGCGGGTTGGCCTTCCGGATCTCCTGGGCGTACTGGACGATCGGCCGCGTCACCTCGCGGTAGGGCGAGTGCAGGACCTTGAGGGGCACGTCCATGTGCCGCTCGTCCCACTCCTCCATCAGCCTGCTCGTCGCGGCGTCGTCGGTCGAGACGTAGATCGCCTCCAGGCCGTTGGGACGCGTGGCCTTGGCGAAGGCCAGCGCCCGCAGCGTCGGCTTGTGCAGCTTGGAGACCAGCACGATGGCGTGCACGCGGGTCGGCATCACCTTGTCCTGCTCGTCGGCCGCGAGCTCGAGCTCGACGCGGTCGTAGTGCCGGGCGATGCCTTGCATGACCATGAAGAACACGGTCATCGCGATGATCGTGATCCACGCGCCGGCGAGGAACTTGGTGATCAGCACGATCACGAGCACCACCGCCGTCATGCCGAGGCCGAAGGTGTTGATGGCCCGCGACCGCATCATGCGGCGCCGCACGGCAGGGTCCCGCTCGGTGCGCAGGTGCCGCGTCCAGTGCTTGATCATGCCGAGCTGGCTGAGGTTGAAGGAGACGAAGACGCCCACGATGTAGAGCTGGATGAGCCGGGTCGTCTCGGCGTCGAACACCCAGATGAGCAGCGCCGACACGCCGGCGAGGAAGACGATGCCGTTGCTGTAGGCGAGCCGGTCGCCGCGCGACCCCAGCGACCGCGGGGCCAGCCCGTCCTGGGCGAGGATCGAGCCGAGCACCGGGAAGCCGTTGAAGGCCGTGTTGGCGGCAAGCACGAGGATCACGCCGGTCACCGTCACCACGAAGTAGAAGCCCGGCGAGAAGTGGTCGAAGACTCCCGCCGCGATCTGGGAGATGACCGGGTGCTGCTCGTAGTCGGCCGGCAGGGCCGACCCGGCGGCGGTGCGCAGACGATCGAGCTCGTGCGGGTCGACGTACCGGATGCTCATCTGGTTGGCGAGCACGATGACGCTCATCATCATGCTGATGGCGATCATGGCGAGCAGCAGCAGCGTCGTCGCGGCATTGCGGCTCTTGGGCCGCCGGAAGGCCGGCACCCCGTTGGAGACCGCCTCGACGCCGGTGAGCGCGGCACAGCCCGAGGAGAAGGCGCGCGCGAGGAGGAAGAACAGCGCCACTTGCGAGAGCGGCCCGTCCCAGCCCTCCTGCGGCTGGATCTGGAGGTGTGCGCTCTCGGCATCGGGCAGGTCGCCCGCCAGGAGGCGCAGCAGTCCGTAGCCGCACATGCCCAGGATCGCGACCATGAACAGGTAGGTCGGGACGGCGAACAAGGTGCCCGACTCCCGCACGCCGCGCAGGTTGAGCGCGGCCAGCACGGCCACGGCGAGGCACGCGACCGTCGCCTCGTGGTCGATGAGCGCCGGGATCGCGCCCGCGGCGTACTGCGCGGCGGAAGAGATCGACACCGCCACCGTGAGGACGTAGTCGACGAGGAGCGCGCTGGCTACGGTGATGCTCGCGTTGCGCCCGAGGTTGACCTTCGCGACCTCGTAGTCCCCACCACCGGACGGGTAGGCGTGGACGGTCTGGCGGTAGGAGGCGATGACGGTGAACATCACCAGGGCGACCGCGAGGCCGATCTTCCAGGACCAGACGTACGCCGACGCGCCGGCGACCGCCAGCATGATGAAGATCTCGTCGGGCGCGTAGGCCACCGAGGAGAGCGCGTCGGAGGCGAAGACCGGGAGCGCGACGCGCTTGGGGAGCAGGGTCTCCCCCAGCTGGCTGCTGCGGAGCTTGCGCCCGAGCAGGATCCGTTTAGATACGTCGCCGACACCCACGAGCGGACAGCCTAGCCACCGCGGGGCGAGTCGTCGGGATCGCGGCCCGACCCGCCTCCGGACTGGGATACGGTGCCTGCGTGCACGTCGTCATCATGGGATGTGGCCGGGTCGGCTCCACGCTGGCCCGCAGCCTCGAGGACCGTAACCACACGGTGTCCATCATCGACAGCGATCCCGACGCCTTCCGGCGCCTCGGCCCCACGTTCAACGGCGACAAGGTGACCGGCTACGGCTTCGACCAGGCGGTCCTGGAGAAGGCCGGCATCCGCCGCGCCGACGCGTTCGCGGCCGTCTCGAGCGGCGACAACTCCAACATCATCGCCGCGCGTGTCGCCCGCGAGACCTTCGGGATCCAGCAGGTCGTCGCCCGCATCTACGACCCCGGCCGCGCCGAGGTCTACCAGCGGCTCGGCATCACGACCGTCGCGACGGTCAAGTGGACCGCCGACCAGGTGCTGCGCCGCATCCTGCCGGCCGGCGCCGAGCCCGACTTCCGCGACCCCTCGGGCACGATCCGCGTGGACCACATCCAGGTCCCCGAGCGCTGGGTCGGGCAGCGCACCATCCACTTCCAGGAGCAGTCCCGCAGCCGCATCGCGTGGATCGACCGTCTGGGCGAGGGCATGCTGCCCACCCGTGACACCGTCATCCAGGAGGGCGACATGCTGCACCTCGTCATCCGCGAGGACGGGGCGGCCCACGCCTACGCCGTCCTCGACAAGGGTCCGGAGGAGGACTGATGCGGGTCGCCATCGCCGGGGCCGGCGCCGTCGGCCGATCGATCGCTCGCGAGCTGATCGACAACGGCCACCAGGTCCTGCTCATCGACAAGTCCCCCGCCGCGATCCGGCCGGAGCGGGTCCCCAACGCCGAGTGGCTGCTCGCCGACTCCTGCGAGATGTCCTCCCTCGAGGAGGCGCAGCTCGACAAGTGCGACGTGGTCATCGCGGCCACCGGTGACGACAAGGCCAACCTGGTCACGTCGCTGCTGGCCAAGACCGAGTTCGGCGTGCCCCGCACCGTGGGCCGGGTCAACCACCCCAACAACGAGTGGCTCTTCACCGAGGCCTGGGGCGTGGACGTCAACGTCTCCACCCCCCGGATCATGTCCGCGCTGGTCGAGGAGGCCGTCACAGTCGGCGACCTGGTGCGGCTGTTCACCTTCCGCCAGGGCAACGCCAACCTGGTCGAGATGACGCTGCCGCCGGAGTCGCCGTACGTCGGCACGCCCAGCGGTCTGGTGCCGTTCCCGGAGAACTGCGCGCTCGTCACGATCCTGCGCGACGGCCAGGTCTACACGCCCTCGGCGGAGCAGCCGCTGGAGGCGGGCGACGAGCTGCTGTTCGTCGTGCCGGCCGACGTCGAGGAGGGGCTCGAGCGGCTCCTCTCCCCGCACCACCACGGCGGCTGACCCGCCCGAGCCCTGTCCGTCAGGTCTCGGGCGTGGGCTCCATCGGCGTGTGGTTGCGCGCCAGGAGCCACACCATGCCGCCCAGGGCGGCGAGCTGGAGCGGCCAGCCGAGGGCGATCTTCATGATGCCGAGGGCGGCGACGGCGGTGTCGGCGTCCATCGACCCCGACGTGCCGGCCAGCCAGACCGGCGCCTGGAGCGCCACGCGGACGACGCAGGGCAGCACGAGCATCCAGGTCAGCAGCGAGCACAGGCGCACGACCTGCTTGTTGGAGTGCCAACCGGTCGCGTCGCCGGTGACGCTGCCGACCATGAAGCCGACGAGCGGCCAGCCGATCAGGCAGGTGAATGCCAGCACCACGGTGTAGCCGGAGTTGTAGAGGATCCCGGGCAGGAAGTAGGCCAGCGCCTGGTCGTCGGCGCTGCCGCCCGCGGCGGCCGACCTCTGGACGAAGAACCAGCCGATGCCGATCCCGAACAGCGCGTTGACCACGAACTGGATGCTGGACCGCTGCACGAGGCGTACGACGAGCAGCACCAGCGCCGCACCGACGCTCACCGTGAGCGCCAGCTGGAGCTCGCGGGTGGTCAGCCACAGCACGGTGAACACGATCGTCGGGACAGCCGCCTCCACCATCCCGCGCCGGCCGCCGAGGGCCTGGGACAGCTGCCGGCGCACCACCTGCTCGACGGTCTCCACGGAGGCGACGGGGTGGGGGGCAGCATGGTGGGGCGCCGCGTGGTGCGGAGTCGCGTGGTGGGGGGCCGCGTGGCGCGGGGCCTCGGTGGGGCCGGGCTGCCCCGTGGGGTCCGGGTGCCCGGGACGGTGCTCGGAGGTCATGGGATCAGCTCGTAACGCGGGTTGAACATGACACGGTGGCCGCCGGCCGACCCGATCCGCCCCTCGACGTACATCGCTCGACCCGGGCCGACCCCGGCGATGCGCCGGCGGCCCAGCCACACGACCAGGAGCACGCCGCTGCCGTCGTCCAGCTCGGCCTCGAGCGCGGGGACGCCCCCGCGCGGACGCAGGGTGACCGTCTTGACCGTCCCCCGTAGCCGGACCCGCTCCCGGTCCGGCGCGCCCGCGACCGTCGTCTCGCCGTCGGCCTGGTGGGTCTTGCGGAGGTCGCGGGCGTGCTGGTCCTCGGAGTCCGCCCAGCGGGAGAGGCTCCGCCGCAGCCGACTGCGGTGCGACGCGGGACCGGTGGTGTCGGGCATGGCGCTCAGTTGACCCGCCGTGCCTGCTCGGGCAGGACGACCGTCAGCGGCTCGCCGACCGGCATGGCCTCCGAGCCGCGGCGCACGACCACCTGCGCCAGGGCGTCCTCCCACTCGCCGGAGCTGTCGGGCTCGACCGCGGGGCGGCCCAGCAGCGAGGCGCGCAGCATCCAGCGCTCGCCGTTGATGCCGATGATCCGCGACGGCTGCGTGGCAGCAGTGCCGTCGGGCCGCTGCACCGGGACCTGGCAGAGCAGCTCGGTGCCGAAGCGGCCCTCGCGCTCGGTGGTGGTGCCGCCACGTCGCGCGATGTCGGCAGCGATCTGCGGGCGGACCGTCGACCAGAGGTCGCCGTTGCGGGGCGCGGCGAAGGCCTGGAACTCGAGGGCGCCGTCCGGTCCGGCGAGCATCACGGCCTGCACGGTGCCGGTGGGCTCGTCGACCTGGAGGCGGAGCTCGCGACCGGGGGTCGGGCGCACGAGCAGCGACCCGAGGTCGACCCGCTCGACACCGTCACCGGCGACCTCGGACTCGTCGAAGGGTCCGCTCCCCGTCTGCGTGGACGGAGGGGTCGAGCCGCCCTCGGTCGGAGCGTCGACCGGCGTGGGGTCGCCGTCCGTGGCGGCGGCCGGCTCCTGCGTCGGCTCGGCCTTGCGGCGGAACTTCACGTGCAATCACTCCTTCATGACGGCCCCCGAGGGCCGGGGGCGTCGTCGGTGCCCTGGTGGTTCAAGTGGTGGTTCGAGCGGTGGTTCACAGGTGGTTTGGCTGGTGGTCGTGGCGGGCGGTCAGGACCGACCGAAGCCTCCAGTAGAACCGTAGCCCCCCGGACCGCGTACCGACTCGGGGAGTTGCCCCACCTCGACGAAGCGGGCTCGCTCGACGCGCTGGAAGACCAGCTGGGCGATCCGGTCGCCGCGCCGCAGCTCCACGGCGGTGACCGGGTCGTGGTTGATCAGCATGACCTTGACCTCGCCGCGGTAGCCCGCGTCGACGGTGCCGGGGGTGTTGACGATGGAGAGGCCGTGCCGGGCCGCGAGACCGGAGCGGGGGTGCACCAGGGCGACGTACCCCTCGGGCAGGGCGACACCGATCCCGGTCGGGACCAGGGCCCGCTCCCCCGGGGCCAGGGAGACGTCGACGGTGGTGTGCAGGTCGGCGCCGGCGTCGCCCGGATGCGCGTAGGAGGGCAGCGGCAGGTCCGGGTCGAGGCGGACGATCGCCACCTCCAGGTCGGCGGGCGGCTCGGCGGCTGTGTCGGCGGTCGGCAGGTGGTCGGGCACGGGCGGTGAATCTACCTGCCGGGGCGCCGCCTAGGCTCTGCGGCGTGGAGTACGCGGAACGACTGGGCGTCCCGCTGCGCTGGTGGGTGCAGGGGACCATGCTGGTGGCCACGCTGTGGCTGGCCGTGGTGGTGGCGACCCCGCCCGCCGTGGCGTGGACCGTCACGGGTCTCGCGATGGCCGGCCTGGTGCTGGCGTTCGTGTCCTACGGGTCCGCACGGGTCGCGGTGTCCGGGGGGCGGCTGCAGGCCGGCAAGGCGTGGATCGGTCTCGAGCACGTCGGCACCGTCACCGCTCTGGACGCGGACGCCATGCGCCGCCAGGCTGGCCCCGACGCCGACGCGCGGGCATTCCTCCTGCTGCGTCCCTACCTCAAGCGGGGCGTGCGGGTGGAGATCACCGACGTCGCCGACCCGGCGCCCTACTGGCTGATCAGCTCGCGGCACCCCGACCGCCTCGCGGCGGCGCTCATGCGCGACCGCTCCGCTGGGTAGGGTGCCGTCATGGCATCCGACAACAGCAAGGTCTGGTCGGTCTTCTCCCTCGCTGCGGCGCTCGGAGCGGCCGCCGTGGCCAAGAAGGCCCTGAACACGACGTGGCGGGCCACGACCGGCAAGAACCCGCCGGCCAACCCCGCGGACCCCGACGTCGACGTCAAGGAGGCCCTCGCGTGGGCCGCCGTGAGCGGCACCCTCATCGCCGTCGCGCGCATGCTGGCCACCCGCCGGGCCGCCAACTACTACGCGAAGTCCACCGGGCACCTGCCGCCCGGCCTGGAGAAGGACGACCAGGACGCCGACAATGCGTCCGCCCCCACCACCTGACCACCTCCTGCCCCGTGTCGCGGGACGGGCACACGAAAGGCCGCGGACCCCTCGGGGTCCGCGGCCTTCGACGTGGGTGCTGCCGTGCTGGTCGAGCGTCGGGTCAGATGCAGTCCTTGCAGATCAGCTTCTTCTCGTCCGCCAGCTGCGAGCGGTGGTGGACCAGGAAGCAGCTCATGCAGGTGAACTCGTCCTCCTGCCGGGGCATCACCTCGACGGCGAGCTCCTCGTGCGACAGGTCGGCACCGGGCAGCTCGAAGGACTCGGCCGCCTCGGCCTCGTCCTCGTCGACCTTGCCGGAGTTCTTGTCGTGCCGCCGCGCCTTGAGCTCCTCGATGCTCTCTTCGCTCTGGTCCTCTTCGGTCTTGCGTGGCGCGTCGTAGTCAGTAGCCATTGCTCTCTCTCCCATGCCGAGCGATCCACGTCGTCAGCGCAAAGAATTGGATCGTTCATGCTCATCGTCGCGGGGTGGATTGTGCACCATGTGCGGCGCTTGCGCCACGCCGGTCCGAACGTGTCGCGGCAACGCCCCCCGCACCCCTGGTATTCCCGCCCTCCTCAGGGGGAGTCGGCGACGAATCCGGCGGTGCGCAGCGCGGCCACGAACTCGTCCCAGCCGGCGGCCGGCGCCGCGGCGATGACGGATCGCTCCGGCCAGTCGGGCATGGCGTCGATCTGGCTGCGCACGGGCTCCAGGTGGTCGCTCAGACGGCCCGGCAGGCGGGCGAAGACGGCCCCGGCCTCGCTCGCGACGAGCGAGCCGGCGGCCCAATCCCAGCGCGCCGGTCCCTCCTCCACGTAGGCGTCGGCACTGCCGTCGGCGACGTGGCACAGGTCGAGCGCGCAGGAGCCCATGCGACGAACGTCACGCACCACGGGCAGCAGGGCCGCCACCGACTCGGCCTGGTGGGCCCGGGTCTCGGCGAGGTAGCCGAAGCCGGTGAGGACGAGCCGCTCGGCGAGCGGGGGCGACGGTCGGACCGAGATGGGTACGCCGTCGCGGGTCGCGCCGTGGCCGCGCGCGGCGGCGTACTCGACCCCGGTCGGGATCGTGACGACGACGCCGGCGACGACCTCCTCCCCGACCTCCGCGGCGATGGACACGGCGCAGTCGGGCAGCCCGTAGAGGTAGTTGACGGTGCCGTCGATCGGGTCGACCACCCAGCGGACCCCGCTGGTACCCGGGTGGTCGTCGCCCTCCTCCCCCAGGATCGCGTCGTCGGGACGGTGCTCGAGGAGCCGGCGCCGGACGAGCTCCTCGACCGCGCGGTCCGCCTCGGTGACGACGTCGACGGCGCTGGACTTGGTGTCGGCCACCGCGATCCCGCCGTCGCGCATGCTGCGGGCGAGCTCGGCACCCTCACGGGCCACCACCGACGCGACGTCGCGCAGGGCGACGGGGTCGTGGGTCACGAGTCGGCCCCGCAGAGCGCGGGTCGGGGGCCACGAGGGTTGGGGCAGCAGCCGGCGGCGCAGACCTCCCGCCAGGCCGGCAGGTCGCCCACGGTGCTGCGGGTGACCTCCTCGCCGCGCTCGACCGCGGCCCGCTCGACGAGCAGGTCGCGCACCATCGAGACGAATCGGGGGTCGATGCCCGGGGTGCTCGCGCGGACCGCCTCCAGGCCGACCTTCTCCGCGGTGGCCATGGCCTCGGTGTCGAGGTCGTAGATGACCTCCATGTGGTCGGAGACGAAGCCGACCGGGATCATCACGACGGCGGTGGCGCCCCGCCGGGCGAGCTCTCCGAGGTGGTCGTTGATGTCCGGCTCCAGCCACGGGACGTGCGGCGAGCCCGAGCGGGAGCAGTAGACGAGCTGGTGCTTGTGCCGGCGACCGGTCTCCTGGCGCACCCGCGAGGTGATCTCCTCGGCGACCACGAGGTGCTGGCGCACGTAGGCGTTGCCACCCTCCAGCGGCGGGCCGCTGGTCTCGGCCATCGCCGCGGGGATCGAGTGGGTCACGAAGACCAGCTCGGCCTGCTCGCGCACGGCGTCGGGGAGGTCGGCCAGGGCCGCGAGGGTGGCGTCCACGACCGGCTCCACGAAGCCCGGGTGGTTGTAGTACTGCCGCAGCCGGTCGAGCCGGGGCGCACCCTCGACCTCGGCGACCGCGTCCGCGAGGTTCTCGCGGTACTGGCGGCAGGAGGAGTAGGACGAGTAGGCCGAGGTGGTGATCACCGCCGCCCGCGTGATGCCGTCGTCGCGCATCTGGCGCAGCGTGTCGGCGAGGTAGGGGTCCCAGTTGCGGTTGCCCCAGTAGACCGGCAGGTCGATGCCGCTGCCCGTGAGGTCCTCGCGGATCTCGGCGAGCAGCGCGCGGTTCTGGTCGTTGATCGGGCTGCGGCCGCCGAAGAGGAA
This sequence comes from Nocardioides sediminis, assembly GCF_003047295.1. Taxonomy (GTDB): domain Bacteria; phylum Actinomycetota; class Actinomycetes; order Propionibacteriales; family Nocardioidaceae; genus Nocardioides; species Nocardioides sediminis. Next base: position 27,022 of record NZ_PZYZ01000007.1, on the reverse strand, counting down.
GTAGTGCTCCCCCACCTCCTCGAGGCGCTCACGCGGGATGCCCCGGCCACGGGTGACGTTCTCGAGGAAGGGGACGACGTCCTCGGGCTTCTCCGGGCCGCCGAACGAGAGCAGCAGGAGGGCGTCGTACGGCGACACGTCGGGATTCATGTCGCCAGACTAGTGAGGCCTAGCATCCTCGCGATGCTCGACTCCTACCGGCGTGTGCTGTCCCGGCCCGGCGCACTGCGCTTCAGCTCCGCCGCACTGGTCGCGCGGCTCCCCATCTCCATGGTCACGCTCGGCGTGGTCCTCCTGGTCGAGGGCGAGACCGGCTCCTACGGGCTCGCCGGCGCGGTCTCCGGGGTCGTCGTGCTCGGTCAGGCGTCCTGTGCGGTGCTGCACGGCCGGCTCGTGGACGCCCTCGGGCAGCGTCGGGTGCTCCCGGTCGCGGTGTCGCTCTTCGCCACGTCGATGGCGCTGATGGTCATGGCGGTGACCCGGGACTGGCCCTCGGCCCTCGTCTACCTCTTCGCGGCACTCACCGGAGCCTTCCAGCCCCAGGTGGGCGCGTGCGTGCGCACGCGCTGGTCGCACCTGCTGGACCGCCCGCGGGAGGTCCAGACCGCCTACGCGCTGGAGTCGGTCCTCGACGAGGTCGTCTTCGTCGTGGGGCCCGTCCTCGCGACGGTCCTCGCCACCCTGTGGCACCCGGTCGCCGGACTGGTGGTCGCAGCCACCGCGGGCCTGGTCGGCACCTACGCCTTCGCCGCCCAGCGGGCGACCGAGCCGCCGTACGGCCTGCACCGACGGGGCGGCACGCGGCTCCCGATGCCGTGGCGCACGGTGCTGCCGCTGACGCTGGTGTGCCTGTCCCTCGGCGCGCTCTTCGGCTCGGCGGAGGTCACCACGGTCGCCTTCGCCGACGAGACCGGCTCTCGGGCCGTCTCCGGCTGGCTGCTCGCCACGTGGGCCGTCGGCAGCATGCTCGCCGGCATCGTCACGGGGGCCGTCGTGTGGCGCCGCGGGCCGGCGACGAGGGTGCGCTGGGGGTCCTTCGCGATGATGCTCGCGATGGTCCCGCCCGTGCTCGTCGAGGGCTTCCCGCTCATGTTCGTCGCCCTGCTCGTCGGCGGCTGCTCGATCGCGCCGACGCTGATCGCCACCATGTCGCTGACCGAGCAGACCGTGCCACCGGGCCGGTTGACCGAGGGCATGGCGATCCTGCACACCGGCCTGATGGCCGGGGTCGCGCCCGGGGCCGCCATCGCCGGGTTCGTCGTGGACCACCACGGCGCCTCGGCCGCCTACCTCGTCGCGGTCGCCGCCGGCTTCGTCGCGGTGCTCGGTGCGCAGGCGACCCGCACGCGGGTCGTCGTACCGGCCTGACGGGGAGCATCTGGTTCCGTCCCGGCGGCGCCGCACGCGGGCAGTCCGCGGAGGGCAACAAGGGTCCTCAGGAAGCGCTGGGTGGACGAGGGGATCGCGCACGCAGCTCTGGCGTACGACGATGAGCACGCCTAGTCGAGGGCTACCCGCACGACACGGGCGGGGTGCGGCAGAGGAACGTCCGGGTACGGCACCCGGGCGATGTAAGAGCGGGAGGGCTTCACCTACGACTGGCCCAGGGCCACGGCAACTGCGTGATGGCGCGGGACGTCGCTCCGAGCGGGCGCGACTGACGCGTCATACCTCGCCACCCCGATCGGTGGTTGGGGCGCGAGCGGGGCGAGCCTCGAAACCCGTCGAAAGTCGTGTCCACAGTGTGGTCGGGAGGCCGGTTTCCGGGGGTCCGTTGTCGGTGGTCCCTGCTGGAATAGGTGCATGCCCGACACCAACGCTCCCGCTCTGCCGGACACCCCGGCCGAGCTGTTGCGTGCGGTGCGAGATCAGAAGCAGACGGCGGAGCGGGCCGACGTGGAGATGATGCGGCTCGGGGTGCACTGGGCCGACCTGCACCTGGCCGACCCCGAGCACGCGGAGGCGTGCTTCACCTCCCCGAAGACCTTCGCGGGCGAGGGGTCTCCGTCGATCGATGAGTTCTGCGTGCCGGAGTTCGCGACCATGCTCGGCCGCACCAACGACAGTGCGGGTCGGTTCCTGACCGAGTGCGTGGAGGTGGCCTACCGGCTCCCGCAGCTGTGGGGTGCCGTGCAGGCGGGGCTGGTGGCGGGGTGGCGGGCGCGGGTGATCGCGCAGACCACCCTGGACCTCACTCTCGAGGCGGCGACGTATGTGGACGGGCAGGTGTTCTGGTGCGCCAACCGGCTCACGCCCTCGGCGCTGGGGCGGGTGGTGGACGAGGCCCGGGTGCGGTTCATGCCCGAGGCCGTGGAGCAGGCGTTGGAGAAGAGTGCGGACAAGCGCAACGTCACCTTCGACACCCAGCAGGTCTCCTTCGACGGGACCATGCACCTGGAGGCCGACCTGGAGATCCCCGACGCCCTCGCCCTGCGCGAGGCGGTGGCGTCGGGGGCGGAGCACCTCGCCAGGCTCGGGTCCACCGACACCGTCGACGGCCGTCGGGCCACGGCGCTGGGTGACCTGGCGCGCCGGCAGCTGACCCTCGGCTTCGACCAGACCGAGGACACCGACGGTGGCGACCACGTGTCGGCGGTGGTCGGGGTGCGAGCCGCGAAACCGGCCGCGCCGGTGACGCAGATCGTCATCTACGCGCACCTGTCCGCCGATGCCATCACCGGCCTGGCGGGCCCGACTGGTGACGCGACCGGCGAGGCGTTGTGCGCCCGCGTCGAGCAGGCCGGCCAACGGCTGCTCTCGGCCGAGCAGATCCGCCAGTGGTGCGGTCGCTCAGACGCCCAAGTCGTCATCAAGCCCGTCATCGACCTCCGCGAACGCCTCGAGACCAAGGGCTATACCCCGACCGCGGCGATGCGTGAGCACGTGGTCGTCCGGGACGGCACGTGTGTCTTTCCGTGGTGCGGCCGCAACGCCCGCCTCGGCGACATCGACCACATCGTCCCCTACGACCACGACCACCCCGACCGCGGCGGACAAACGAGCACCGACAACCTCGCCGCCCTGTGCCGCCGCCACCATCGCCTCAAGACCAAGGGCCGCTGGCGCTACCGGATGACCGAACCGGGCGTGTTCGACTGGACCAGCCCGCTGGGCTGGACCTACCGCCGCGACCACACCGGCAGCAGATCGACCGGACGCGCCTGGCCCGAACCCGGGTCCGACGACAGCGACCAGCAGCACGGGCAACACGACGTCCCCGACCTGCACCCGCCCGACCAGTAGCCACCACGCCCCACACCCCGCCCACAGCACCACGGCGGGGCTGTTGGCACGTTCGGATGCCTCATGACCGGCCGGAGTCCAGGCTTGCGCGGCACGGGAACGACGCGGGGGCGGAGCGACTGCGCGAGACACAGCTGCGGTGATGGGGACCGGCCCCCGAACCATGCTGCGGGGTCGTGGTGGAGTCTCCGCGCTTCGCTGCATCCGCACTCCCGGCCACGTAGGTTTCGCGCATGACTCCCGGGCGCCGCTCCGCCTGCGGGCACTCCATCAGGCCGGTCTTCCGTCCGGAGCCGCGATGGATTCTCATGGGTCCCCTGCTGGGGGCGCTGTCGGGCACCCTGGTGGCCTTCGCGGTCCTGATGATCGGTCTCACCGCTGATGGACCGACGCCGTCGGTCACCGACGTCGTGGCCGGTGCGGTCCCCGTCGCGCTGTTGGCCGTTGTCTTCGGTGGTCCCGTCGGCGCGGGCGTGGGCCTCCTCGCCGGCCTGCCGCTGACCTTCCTGGTCGGCCGCCACCTTTCCGCGCCGGTGGCACGGCGCCGCGCCTTCGTCCTCGGGGTCCTGCTACCTCCCCTGGCAATGCTCACCGTGCTCTCGGTGCTGCCCGGAGGGCCGGTGGTCGTTCCTGCCGATCTGCCCAAGGGCGAGGAGTGGCTCGAGCTGGTGTGGTTCCCGGCGTCGTCGGTGCTCGGCGGCCTGCTCGCGGCACGGACGGCGACCAAGGTCCTGCCCCGGCCGGATGTCTCCTAGGGGTGCGACCGTGCGGCGAAGTGGACGGCGAAGGCTCAGAAGACCCGGGCCGGCGCCGACGGCACCACGGTCTAGCCTCACCTCCGAGCGCCCGAGCAGCCTAGAGGCCGGGTGGCCAGCACCCCGCGCCCGCCGACGAGGAGGACCGATGACGACGTGGCACAACTGGGCACGCACCGAGTCCGCGGCGCCGACGCGGATCACCACGCCGGCCGACACGGCGGCAGTGGTCCGCGAGGTCCTGGCCGCCCGACGACGCGGGGGCACGGTCAAGATGGTCGGCAGCGCACACAGCTTCACCGGCATCGCCGTCGCCCCCGACGGCATGCTCCGCCCGAGCGCGATGACCGGCGTCCTCGCCGTCGACCGCGCAGCGATGACCGTCACAGTGGCGGCCGGGACTCCCCTGCACGAGCTCAACGCCCGCCTCGAGGACCTGGGGCTCTCGCTGCACAACATGGGTGACGTCGACGCCCAGACGATCGCCGGCGCCATCTCCACCGGCACCCACGGAACCGGCGGGGTGGACGCCTCCCTCGCCGTCCAGGTGGAGGCGCTCGAGCTCGTGACCGGCTCCGGCGAGGTCCTGCACGTCAGCGCCGAGCAGCACGCCGACGTGTTCGCCGCCGCCCGCGTCGGCCTCGGTGCCCTCGGGGTCCTGACCGAGGTCACGCTGCGCGTCGAGCCGCTCTTCGCCCTCGAGGCCCACGAGCGCCCGATGAGCTGGGACGAGGCGCTGTCGTCGTACGACGACCTGGTCGAGGCCCACCACCACGTGGACATGTACTGGTTCCCGCACACCGACCGGATGATGACCAAGACCAACGACCGGCTCGCCGACCTCGACGCCGCCGAGCCGCTCCCCCGCTGGCGGCGCTGGTTCGACGACGAGCTGCTGGCCAACACCTTCTACGGCGGCCTCACGGCCACGGCCAACCACGTCCCGACCGCCATCCCCCGCCTCAACCGGCTCAGCGCGGGACTCCAGACCGAACGGCGCTACTCCGACGTCGCGCACCGCGTCTTCACCACTCCGCGCCGGGTCCGGTTCAAGGAGATGGAGTACGCCGTCCCGCGCGACGTCGGCCTCGACGTGCTGCGCGAGGTGCGCCGCCAGGTCGACGCCTCGAGCTGGCGGGTCAGCTTCCCCGTCGAGATCCGCACCGCCCCGGCCGACGACATCACCCTCTCGACCGCGTCGGGGCGCGAGTCGCTCTACCTCGCCTTCCACGTGCACGCGAGCGCTGACCACCGGGCCTACTTCGACGGCGTCGAGGCCGTGCTCCGTGCCGCCGGGGGCCGACCGCACTGGGGCAAGATGCACAGCCTGTCGGCCGCCGACCTGGCCCCGGTCTACCCCCGGTGGGACGAGTTCATCGCCCTGCGCGACCGGCTGGACCCGGACCGGGTGTTCACCAACGACCACCTCGCCCGGATCCTGGGCTGACGAGTCACACGTTGGCCGGCCCCGACGGCAGGGGGGCCCGCCAGTCGAGCACCATCGCGAGCAGGCGCAGCACGAGGCAGGCGCCGGCGGCCGTGAGGACCACGACCCCCAGCGGCAGGACGGTGGCGTCCAGGCCGACGGCCACCGCCGCCCCCAGCAGCGCCGGGGTCGCGTAGAGGTTGCCGCTGAAGACCACCGGCGGCCGGCTCGCGAGCAGGTCCCGCACCATCCCCCCGCCGATGCCGGTCACCATGCCCATCAGCGCGGCCGGGATCGGCCCGAGGCCGAACTCGACCGCCTTCAGAGCACCCGTGACGCAGAACAGCGACAGCCCGAAGGCGTCGAAGACGTCGACCTGCCGCTCGAGGCGACCGACGGTGGGGTGGAAGGCGAAGGTCAGCAGCCCGGCGAGGACCGGCACCACGAGGTAGCGCCAGTCCATGAGCGCCGCCGGCGGGGTCGCGTCGATGAGCACGTCGCGCAGGAAGCCGCCGCCGAGTCCCGTCGTACCCGCCATCACCAGGACCCCGAACAGGTCGAAGTGCCGGCGCACGGCCACCAGCGCACCGGAGATCGCGAAGACGAAGATGCCCACGAGGTCGAAGACCACCAGGATGAGGGGCGGGTCGGCGGTGGACACCGCCGCAGGCTATCGAGCGCCATCCCGGCGTGGGCGCGCCGCCCGCCTAGCGGTGCGGCGCGGCACCGCTGGCGTAGGCTCGGACGGACCGGAGAACCACCACCGCTTCAAGGAGTCCAGCACCGATGGCCCACCTCACGCTCGCGGGACTGAGCGATGACGGCAAGCGGCTGCTCTTGGTGGAGGACGACGGCGCCGAGCACACGCTCGACGTCGACGACGCTCTTCGGGCCGCCCTTCGCGGCGAGCACGCCCGCATCGGCCAGTTGGAGATCACCATGGACTCATCCCTCCGCCCCAGAGACATCCAGGCGCGCATCAGGTCCGGCGAGTCAGCCGAGGCAGTGGCGCAGGCCGCCCAGACCACGGTGGAGCGCATCATGCCGTTCGCGGCGCCCGTGCTCGCCGAGCGAGCCCACGTCGCGCAGCGTGCCCAGCTCTCGTCCGTACGCCGCCGCTCCGGCGAGACCGGGGCCCGCACCCTCGGCGAGGCCGCCGCCGCGCAGCTCCGCTCCGTCAATGTCGACCCGTCGGTCGTCGAGTGGGACGCCTGGCGCCGCGAGGACGGCCGGTGGACCCTGACCGGCGCCTTCTCGACGCCCGGTCGCAGCGGCACGGCGACCTTCGCGTTCGACGTGCGCGGCAACTTCGTGACCCTCGAGGACGACCACGCCCGGTGGCTGGTCGGCGAGCAGGTCAGCCGGCCCCCGGCCGCATCGGCTCCCTCCGCGACGGCCAGCCGGGACGACCTCCAGCAGGCCCGCCAGCGTCGGCTGTCCTCCGTGCGCCCCGACGAGCTGCCGCTCGGCGAGGACGCCATCGAGATGGTGCACGACACCGAGACCTCCCCCGCCGACGCACCGGGCGACGCCGAGACCACGATGGACCTGACCGAGGTCGCCGGCCTCGGCGGCGAGCAGCCGATCGAGGCCTACGTAGACGAGCCCGCCGAGACCGAGCCGTCCGAGGACAAGCAGCCCGGGCAGCAGTCGACCGGACCCGAGCCGGCCGCTGCTGCGGACGGTGACACGACGGAGCCGCCCGCAGCCGACGAGCGTCCGGCGAAGAAGCCCGCCCGCAAGGGTCGCGGCCGCGCGTCGGTGCCGAGCTGGGACGAGATCATGTTCGGCGGCGGCAAGTCCGACTGAACCGGACCGACTGATCGGCCGGTCCGACCCGCCGACGGGCGGGCCGGTTCCGAGTAGTCTCCGCTGGCATGTCGTACTTCGTGACCGGTGCCACCGGGTTCATCGGCCGCCACCTCGTCGAGGAGCTCCTCGACCACCGCGACGGCGACGTCTTCGTCCTGGTCCGGGAGGGGTCCCGCGGCCGGCTCGAGACCTTGCTGCGGCAGTGGGACGACAGCCGGGTCGTGCCGGTGACCGGCGACCTCACGGAGCCGACGCTGGGCGTCGACCCCACGTGGATCAGTGAGCACGCGGGCCGCATCGACCACGTGTTCCACCTCGCCGCCGTCTACGACATGACGGCCGACGACAAGACCAACGACGCGATGAACGTCGAGGGCACCCGGAACGCGTTGGCCCTGGCCGAGGCGGTCGCCGCCGGGTGCTTCCACCAGGTGTCCTCGGTCGCGGCGGCGGGCGACCACCGGGGCGTGTTCGACGAGACGATGTTCGCCGAGGGCCAGCACCTCCCCTCGCCGTACCACCGCACCAAGCACGAGTCGGAGCGTCTCGTCCGCGAGCAGTCGGCCGTCCCGTGGCGGGTCTACCGGCCGGCCGTCGTGGTCGGGCACTCCGAGACCGGGGCGATGGACAAGGTCGACGGCCCCTACTACTTCTTCCCGCTGCTCAAGATGCTGCGTGACGTGCTGCCGTCGTGGCTGCCGCTGCTGGGCGTCGACCTCGGCGACACCAACGTCGTGCCCGTCGACTACGTCGCCTCGGCGATGGACCACCTGGCGCACCTCCCCGACCGCGACGGCGAGGCGTTCCACCTGGTCAACCCCGAGCCGCAGTCCGTGGTGGAGGTCATCAACCTCTTCTGCGCGGCCGCCGGGGCGCCCCGCTTCGCCACGCCGATCGACCGGCACGTGACCTCAGCGGGACCGCTAGGCCTGGTCCCCCGGCTGCTGCGCCCGTCCTCGCTCGTCGGCACCGCCGTCCGGTCGGCCCCCGGCCGGCTGCTGCTCGACCAGACCCTGGGACGTGCCGGGGTGCCGGCCGAGGTGGTCGGCCACACGAGCTTCACCGCGGTCTTCGACTCCCGTCGTACGGAGAAGGCGCTGGCCGGCTCCGGGATCGCGGTCCCCGACCTCGAGTCCTACGCCCCCGCCCTGTGGGCCTGGTGGGAGGACCACCTCGACGACGCGACCGGACGCGACCGCGCCACCCGCGCCGCCCTCCAGGGCAAGCACGTGGTGATCACCGGCGCCTCCTCGGGAATCGGCCAGGTGACGGCCCTCAAGGTCGCCCAGGCGGGCGGCATCCCGGTCCTCGTCGCCCGCGGCAAGGACAAGCTCGAGGACACCCGCGCCCTGATCGAGCTGCGCGGCGGCCAGGCGCACGTCTACCCCTGCGACCTCTCCGACCTCGACGCGATCGACCGGCTCTGCGAGCAGGTGGCCGCCGACCTTCCGTCGGTCGACTTCATCGTCAACAACGCCGGCCGCTCGATCCGCCGCTCGCTGCGGCTGTCCCAGGACCGGTTCCACGACTTCGAGCGCACCATGCAGCTCAACTACTTCGGTGCCGTCCGCCTGGTCGTCGGACTGATGCCGGTGATGCAGCGCCAGCAGTCGGGCCACGTCGTCAACGTCAGCTCCATCGGCGTGCAGACCAACCCGCCCCGCTTCTCGGCGTACGTCGCGTCCAAGGCCGCCCTGGACGCCTGGTCCAACGTCGTGGCCAGCGAGGTCGTCGGCAACGGGATCAGCTTCACCAACATCCACATGCCGCTGGTGCGCACGCCGATGACCGCGCCGACCAAGCTCTACGACAAGTTCCCCATGATCAGCCCGGCACAGGCGGCGGACATCCTCGTCAGGGCGATGGTGGAGCGGCCGCACGAGATCAACACGGCGCTCGGCAACGTCGGTGCCGTCGCGCACACCGTGGCCCCCAAGGCGACCTTCCGGCTGCTCAACATGGCCTACAACGTCTTCCCGGACTCGGCGGCGGCCCGGGGCGAGGTCCCCGAGGGCGGCGCGCGGGAGTCCGAGCAGATCATGGTGGCGAGGATCTTCAAGGGAGTGCACTGGTAGACATCACCCGTGCAGATCACCGGCCTGGCCACCCATCCCGTCAAGAGCACGGCGATCCGGCCCCTCGCCAGCGCCGTCGTGTCGCCCCGGGGACTGGCTGACGACCGCTCCTGGGTCGTCGTCGACGCCGACGGCGTCACCGTCACCGCACGCGAGGAGCACGGCCTGTTCGCGATCACCGCGGACACCCCTCGCACCGATGCCGGCGTGGGGCGCGACCTGCGGCTGCGCGCCGACGGGCTCCCCGACCTCGACCTCGACCACCCCGTCGGCGACCTGGTGCGCGTGCGGTTGTTCTCGCGGGAGCTGCAGGGCGTCCCGGCCGGCGACGAGGCCGACACCTGGGTGCGTACGGCGCTGGGCCGCGACGACGTCCGCCTGGTGTGGTGCGACGACCCCACCCGCCGACGGCTCAACCCGGAGTTCTCCCGGCCCGGCGACCACACGGCGTACGCCGACGGCTACCCGGTGACCCTCGCGAGCGAGGCCTCGCTGCGCCGGCTCAACGACTGGATCGTCGAGGGTGCCCTCGAGCGCGGCGAGGAGCCGCCGGAGCCGATGCCCATGGAGCGGTTCCGGCCCAACCTCGTCGTCGACGGTGACGAGCCCTTCGCCGAGGACTCCTGGGCCGGTGTGCGGATCGGTGACGTCGACTTCCGGATCGCCAAGCCGACCGACCGCTGCGTGATGACCACCATCGACCTCGGCTCGCTCGCGACCGGCAAGGAGCCGATCCGCACGCTGTCGAGGCACCGGCAGTGGGACCACAAGACGTGGTTCGCCATCAGCCTCGTGCCGGAGTCGGACGGCACCGTCCGCGTCGGCGACCCGGTCACGGTCCGGACGTGACGAACGGGGGCGGCCAGGTGGCCACCCCCGTCCTGCGTCAGCGGGTCAGCGGACCTTGCCGACCTTGACCTTCACCTTCTTGGTCGTGGTCCCGGCCTTGGCCGTCACCTTGACCGAGATCTTCTTGCCCTTGAGGGCCTTGGTCACCTTGAGCTTGGCCTTGGTGGCCTTCTTGATCTTCTTGCTGCCGGCGTACCACTGGAACGTGTAGGACACCGTGGAGCCGGAGGTGGCCTTGTACTTCGTGAGCTTGAGCATCGAGCCGACCTTGAGGGAGCCCTTGACGTCCATGGACTTCGGGAACGTGATCGTCGCGGCGGGCGGAGTCACGACCGGCGCCGGAGGTGTCACGACCGGGGCCGGCGGGGTGACGGCCGGCACCGGAGCCGCGGCGATCGCGCCGGTGGTCGCGTTGGCGTACTCGTACTGCCCGTCCGGTGCGTAGACCTGCACCAGGACGGTCAGCACCTGGCCGGCGTCGGCGGCGGTGAGGGAGTACGTCGGCCCGCTGACGCCGGTGTACTCCTCGCCGCGGAACCAGTAGATCTCGGTCGTCGCCGGGGTGGGGTTCCAGGTGCCGGTGCTCACCGTGAGGGTGTTGCCGACCTGCTGCACGCCGCTGATCGCGGGCTCGGTCACCAGGGTGAAGGGGACCGGGTCGAACTCGCCGGCGACGAGCTCGGCGTCGACTCCCTCGACGTCCTTGCCGTCCTCCGCGACGACGATGTCCTGGCCCTGCGGGAGGTACTGGACGTTGTTCCACGTCTCGCCGAGGAAGTCGCCCTCCGGGGTCTCGTACTGGAACTCGACCCGGTAGGTGCCCTGCGGCAGCGCGCGCAGCAGGTAGGTGCCGTCGTCACCGGTCCTCGTCTCGTCGAGGTATGCCCACGCGCCGCCAGCGCGCTCGTAGACGTACACGCCAGCGCCCGCGAGACCCTCGCCCGCGGCGCCGGTGACGGTGCCGCTGATGGTGGACTCTGCGGCGAGCTCGGCGTCGAACGGGCCGTCCGCCGCGCCGCCGACCACGGTGATGTCCTGAGCCGTTGCCACGGTCGGCTGGTCGTCGTAGAACTCCGAGGCCCACGGGTTGGCGTTGAGCCGGTCGCCGAACTCCAGCCGGTACGTGCCGTCGGGCAGGTCGGGGAACGAGTAGTGCCCGTACTCGTCGGTCGTCGCGAAGTCGATGTTCTGCCAGTACGGCTCGCTCATCGTGCCCTCGTTCTGCATGGCGGCGACCTGGATGTCGGCCAGCGCTTCACCACCGACAGCGGTGACTGTGCCGGAGACGGGGTCCCCGGCCGCGTGGGCCAGGGGCGAGTTGCCGAGGACACCGGCGACCAGGGCGCCGGCGAGAAGCGCGCCGGCAGGCCGACGCAGTCGAGAAGTCACAGAGTGCTCCAGAGATGGGTTGCCCGGGCCGCGAGTCGGCGGGTCAGTGCCGTGACCGTAGGCGCGGCTCGATGCACGCCGTGGCGTCTCTGGCAATCCTTGTCCAGACCGGTCCGACCGGTCTGGACCACGCATGCCCGAGGGCGAAGGTTGCGGCGTTCGTCAGACGTCCGGGTCGGGGTGTGCGGCCCTCAGCCCCGCTCGATCGGGCGGACCGGGTCGGAGACCCAGCCGCTCCAGCTGCCGGCGTACAGGGAGGCCCGCAGTCCCGCGATCTCCATCGCGAGGATGTCGTGGGTCGCGGTGACCCCGGAGCCGCAGTAGACCGCGACGTCGCCGCCGCCTGCCGCCCCCATGCCGCCGTAGACCGATCGGAGCTCCACGGCGGCGCGGAAGTGGCCGTGGTTGTCCAGGTTGCGGCCCGTGTCCACGTTGACCGCGCCGGGCACGCGTCCGGCCACCGGGTCGACCGGCTCGTTCTCACCGCGGTAGCGCGCCGGCTCCCGGGCGTCGATGACCACCGGCACGTCGAGGAGGTGGTCGGCCCCGACCACGGGCATCGAGCCCGGGCTGCCGTGGAAGTCACCGCGGCGCGGCTCGGTGGTGCCGGTCTCGACCTCGCCACCGGCGGCGACCCAGGCCGCCCAGCCGCCGTCGAGCACGCGCACGTCGGGGTGCCCGTGGTGGCGCAGCAGCCACCAGGCCCGCGCCGCCGCGCGGCCCTGCCAGTCGTCGTACACGACCACCGACGACTCGAGGCCCACCCCGGCACGCTGCATCGCCTCGATGAAGCGTGCGGCGGACGGCAGCGGGTGCCGTCCCCGCTCGTCGACCGGGTCCGCCGGCGGGTCAGACAGGTCGGTGTCGAGGTCGACGTACGTCGCTCCCGGCACGTGGCCGGCGGCGTGCTCGGGGGCGCCGGGCGGGCCGCCCAGCCGGTAGCGGACGTCCAGCACCGTCAGGCCGGCCAGTCCGTCGCGGAGGGCGTCGGCCGAGATCAGCGGAGAGTGGGTCATGACACCCATCCTGCACCCCTCGGCGCCGGGTGTGCTGTGACAGGATCGCTCCTCGTGGCTGAACTGCACTTCTTCACCGGCACCATGGACTCCGGCAAGTCGACGCTGGCGCTCCAGACCAACCACAACCACGCGGCGCGCGGACGGGTGGGCCGGATCTTCACCTCGCACGACCGTGCGGGCGAGGCGGTGCTCTCGAGCCGGCTGGGCCTGACCCACGACGCCCTCGAGGTGCCGCCCGACTTCGACTTCTGGCAGTACGTCGTCAGCACGCTGACGGCGGGCGGGCGCATCGACTACCTCATCTGCGACGAGGCCCAGTTCTACTCGGCCGCCCAGATCGACCAGCTCGCCAAGGTCGTGGACGAGCTGCAGATCGACGTCTTCGCCTTCGGGATCCTCACCGACTTCAGGTCGATGCTCTTCCCGGGGTCGGCCCGGCTCGTGGAGCTGGCCGACCGGATGAACGTGCTCCAGGTCGAGGCGCTGTGCTGGTGCGGCAAGCGCGCCACCCACAACGCGCGCACCGAGAACGGCGTGATGGTCGTGGAGGGCGAGGTGGTCGTCGTCGGGGACGTGGACGCGGTCGACGAGCCGCCGGCCGAGGTCGCCTACGAGGTGCTGTGCCGCCAGCACCACCGGCGCCGCCTCACCGCGGCGCGGGCCAAGGCCGTCAGCCTGGCGCCCGAGCCGCTGCCCTTCGGCTGAGGCGGGTCAGCCGACGAGGACGGGGATCAGCATCTCCGTCGACGTCAGCGAGCCGTGCAGGCCGACCAGCGACATCTCGTAGGAGAAGTCGGTGCTCGACACCACGGCGGCGTCACCCCGGCAGGCCACCACCACGTCGCCGATGCGGGGCAGCACCCCGGCCCGGGAGTCGCCGAACCACCCGCGCTCGACCGCGTCGTCCCGGCTCAGCACGAGCGCCCGGTCCCCCAGCACCCCGCGCCAGGTGGCGACCACGGAGTCCACGGACCCGCGCGAGCAGTAGAGGTGCCGGAAGCGTGCCTCGCCGCCGAGGAGGTCGACGCCGTCCCGGAGCTCGGTGACCTCGTCGACGTCGACCCGCGCCTCGACGGGGCTGTCGACCATCCCGTGGTCGGCGACCACGAGCAGCCGCGTCGAGGCGGGCAGCGCCTCGCGCATCTGCTCGGCCTCGGCGTCGACCATGGCCAGCTGCTGCAGCCACTGCGTCGAGGCGACCCCGAACTTGTGCCCGGTCCAGTCGAGGTCGGAGTCGTAGACGTAGGTCAGCGACGGGGTCGTCCCCGCCGCCGCGACGACGCCGGCGATCCGCTCGCCGACCCGGTCGGCGCCCACGTAGCCGGCCCCGCGGTGCGCCGCGACCGTCAGCCCGGACCCCTCGAACTCGCGCTTGTTGACCACGGTGACCGCGACCCCGGCGGCGCCGAGCCGCGCGAAGGCCGTCGGGTGCGGCTGCCACTCCATCGGGTCGACCCGCTTGTCCCACCACAGGTGGTTGAGAAGCCGGTCGGTGCCCGGGACCCGCGCGGTGAACCCCACCAGCCCGTGCGTGCCCGGCGTGAGGCCGGTCCCGAGCGAGGTGAGGCTGGTCGCGGTCGTCGAGGGGACGCCGGCGGTGCCGGTCGCGCTGCCGTCGACGAGCGAGGAGAGGTACGGCGCGGCGTGGGCGTAGCGGGTCAGCAGCTCGGCCCCGAGCCCGTCGACCAGGAAGATCACCCAGGACCCGGCGTCGGGGAGGAGCAGGCCCGTCGGCGGCGGGCCGACGACGTCGGGACCGATGCCCAGGGCGCGCGCCACGGCCGGGACGACGTCGCCGAGCGACCGGTCGCCGTACGCCGGCTCGGTGAAGGCCCCTTCCGGGGCCCCGGGGGACGTCACGCGCCGTGGGTGCGCGACGAGAGCGCCTCGGCGAACTCGAGCAGGCCGTGGACGGCGGCGGTGCCCTCGGCGACGGCCGAGACCCGGAGCGAGAAGTCGTCACCGGCGATCACGCCGGTGTAGCCGTGGTCGGCGTCGCAGTCGGGGTCGGAGCAGGAGGCCGGCTCCAGGTCGACCCGACCGACCCCGCCCCAGCCGATGGTCAGCACGGCCTCGGCCGGCGGCGTGGGGCCCGAGGTCGGGTTGGCGATCATCCGGGTCACGACCACCGAGCGGACCGAGGCCAGCGAGATCGCCTCGGTCGAGGTCGAGGTGTAGGGGTCGGGCAGCAGGTCGTCGCCCGGGTGCTCGTCGGTGTGGGCCAGGATCAGCCGCGAGGGCGTCAGCACGACCACCGTGAGGTGGCGGCGCACCTCGTCGCGGTCGAACGTCGGCTCGTGGTGCACGTAGAACGACAGCACGTCCTCGCCGGCGACGGCCGCGAAGACTCCGTCGGTCACCACCTCGGGGTAGTAGCCGGTGTGGTCGATGGCGACGCGGAGCGCTCCCGCGTCTCGCCTGGTGGTGCGCATGGGCGGCATCCTGTCACGCGCCCCGCTCAGTCGGGCAGCGTGTCTCCCGGAGGTGTGGACAGCCGTCGGACGAACCAGTCCGACCGCGGGTCCAGGACCGGCTCGATCCGGGCCGACCCACCGAGCACCGACGCGCCCGTGGCGCCGGCGAGGACCAGCGGCAGGTCCAGGGCGCGGACCTCGGGCAGGTCGTTCTGGAGCTGCGCCACCCGGCGTACGAGCCGCTCGATCTCGGCGACGTCGACGATCTCCGAGCCCCGGTAGCCGAAGAGGATCGGCGACGCCTTGATCTCGCGGACCATGTCCTGGGCGTCGTGCTCGGCGAGCGGCGGGATCCGGAAGGACCGGTCCCCCAGCAGCTCGGTGAGGGGACCGCCGATCCCGAACGACAGCACCGGCCCGAAGAGCGGGTCCTCCATCGAGGAGATGCCGACCGGCACGCCGGGGGGTGCGTTCTTCTGCACCACGAAGCCCGCCCGCTCCGGGGAGTCGATGACGCGGCCCAGGGTCTGCCAGGCGTCGCGCATCTCCTCGGCGTTGTCGATGTTGCGCCACACGTGCGCGAGGTCGGGACGGTGGCGGAGGTGGTCGGCGGTGGCCTTGAGCACCACGTCGAACCCGAGCTCCTCCCCCGCGGCCAGCGCCTCCTCCATGGTGGCCACCGGCCGGGTGTCCCACAGGTCGATGCCGTAGGCCTTGAGCAGGTCACGAAGCTCGGTGAACGAGAGGTCCTTGCCCTCGGGGTGGTGCATGAGCAGCTCGTTGACGAAGCGCCGGGCAGCCGCGCGGTCGACGAGCGCCTCGTCGGAGTGGGCGCGGTCGGGGGTCCGCAGCCACACGGCGTACTCCACGACGCGCGCGAGCGCCCGGACCGCGGCCTCGACGGCGGGGTAGGACGGCACGGAGCCGCGGCCGGCGCTGGAGCCGGCGACGTCGGGCACCCGCAGCAGCTCGGGCACGCCCTCGGCGCCGAGGAAGGTCGACACGATCGGCTTGTCGGACTGCTCGCCGACCGCGGCCAGGACGTTGGCGACGTCCTCGCCGGAGATGTTGAGCGGCGGGATGTAGATCGCCGCGACGGCGTCGACCTCCGGGTCGTCGATCGCGGCGTCGAGGGCGTCCTCGAAGTCCTCGGCGCCGGCGTCGGCACCGAGCGCGACCGTCTTGTTGACCACCAGGCCGACGCTGGTGGCGGCGTCGGCGGCGAGCAGGCCGAGCGCGTCGGAGTTGCCGACCACCGCGACCCGCCGTCCGCGGGGCAGCGGCTGGTGGGCCAGCAGCTGGGCGACGTCGAACATCTCCTCCAGTGTGTCCACCTGGATGACCCCGGCCTGGCGGAACATCGCGTCCACGGCCTGCGACGGCGCGGCGATCTTGCGCACGGCATGGCCCATCGGCACGCCCTGGGTGCTGCGGCCGGACCGGACGGCGATGATCGGCTTGCGCCGGCTGACCCGCCGGGCGATACGGGAGAACTTGCGCGGGTTGCCGATCGACTCGAGGTAGAGGAGCACGACCTCGGTGGCGTCGTCCTCCTCCCAGTACTGGAGCAGGTCGTTGCCGGAGACGTCGGCGCGGTTGCCGGCGCTGACGAACGTGGACAGGCCCAGGCCCCGGTTGTTGACCTTCTCCAGGATCGCCGACCCCAGCGCGCCGGACTGGCAGAAGAAGCCGGCGCGGCCACGCGGCGGCATCAGCGTCGACAGCGACGCGTTGAGCGACACCTCGGGGTCGGTGTTGATGATGCCCAGCGCGTTGGGGCCGATCAGCCGCAGGCCGTAGGACCGCGACAGCCCGACGAGCCGGCGCTGCCGGTGGCGGCCCTCCTCGCCGGTCTCGGCGAAGCCCGAGGAGATGACGACCAGCCCGTGCACGCCCTTGGCGGCGCAGTCGAGCACCACGTCCTGCACCGCCTCGGCCGGGACCGCGACGATCGCGACGTCGACCTGGCCCGGGATGTCACCCACCGTCTTGTACGCCGGCATGCCGGCCACCGCGTCGGCACTGGGGTTGACGACGTGGACCCGCCCGGTGAAGTCGCCGAGGACCAGGTTGCGCACCAGGGCGCGACCGATGGTGTCCTGGCGGCGGCTCGCGCCGATCACCGCCACCGACCTGGGCCGGAAGAAGCTCTCGATGGAGGCCGACTCGGCGCGGTGCTCGCGCTGCTCCATGACGCCGATGGCGGTCTCGGTCGGGTCGATGCGGAACTCGAGCTCCATGACGCCCTCGTCGTAGGCGCTCTTGACCTGGTAGCCGGCGTCCTTGAACGTGTGGATCATCGCCTGGTTGTCGGGCAGCACCTCGGCGACGAAGCGCTCGATCCCCCGCTCGCGGCCCGCCTGGGCGAGGTGCTCGAGCAGGAGCTGGCCGATCCCGCGTCCCTGGTGCCGGTCCTCGACGAGGAACGCGACCTCGGCCTTGCCGGGGTCGATGGTGTCGTAGCGCCCCACCGCGATCATCTCGCCCGCCACGGTGAGGATGAAGGCCACCCGGCTGCTGTAGTCGACCTCGGTGAAGCGCTTGACGTCCCGCTCGGACAGCTGCGGCATCGGGGAGAAGAAGCGGTAGTACTTCGACTCGTCGGAGACCCGGGCGTAGAACTCGACCAGCAGCTCGGCGTCCTCGGGCCGGATCGGCCGGATGTGGGCCGTGCGGCCGTCGCGCAGCAGGACGTCGGCCTCCCAGTGCCGCGGCGGAGGGGTGGCCTGCTGGGCCTGGGTCTCGGTCACACCCGAAATCTACCGGTCCCGCCCGGGGCCCCGGCGCGCCCCGCGCGGCGCGGCGTGGACCAGCGGGGACAATGGCGCCATGGCACGGCGTACGACGAAGACACCCCCGCCCGATGACTTCGAGGAGCACATCCTCGACACCGACATCGGCGACGAGATGCAGTCCTCCTTCCTGGAGTACGCCTACTCGGTCATCTACTCCCGCGCGCTCCCCGACGCGCGCGACGGGCTCAAGCCCGTCCAGCGGCGCATCCTCTACACGATGGACGAGATGGGCGTGCGACCCGACCGCGGGCACGTCAAGAGCGCCCGCGTCGTCGGCGAGGTGATGGGCAAGCTGCACCCGCACGGCGACGGAGCGATCTACGACGCCCTGGTGCGGATGGCGCAGTCCTGGTCGATGCGGCTGCCGATGGTCGACGGGCACGGCAACTTCGGCTCGCCCGACGACTCCCCCGCCGCGATGCGCTACACCGAGTGCCGGATGGCGCCCGCGGCCGCGGCGATGACCGCCTCGATCGACGAGGACACCGTCGACTTCAAGCCCAACTACGACTCCCGCGAGACCGAGCCCGTCGTCCTGCCCTCGGCGATCCCCAACCTGATCGTCAACGGCACCACGGGCATCGCGGTCGGCATGGCGACCAACATCGCGCCCCACAACCTCGTCGAGGTCGTCCAGGCGCTGCGCCACCTCATCACCACCCCGAAGGCCTCCCTCGACGACCTGATGCGGTTCATCCCGGGCCCCGACCTGCCCACGGGCGGCAAGATCGTCGGCCTCGACGGCATCCGTGACGCCTACGAGACCGGCCGCGGCACCTTCAAGATGCGTGCCACCGCCCGCGTCGAGGCGGTCACCCCCCGCCGCAAGGGCATCGTGGTCACCGAGCTCCCCTACGGCGTCGGCACCGAGCGGGTCATCGAGCGGATCAAGGCGCTGGTGCTGTCCAAGAAGCTCCAGGGCATCTCCGACATCAAGGACCTCACCGACCGCACCAACGGCCTGCGCCTGGTCATCGAGGTCAAGAACGGCTTCGTCCCCGAGGCGCTGCTCGAGCAGCTCTACAAGCTCACGCCCATGGAGGACTCCTTCGGCATCAACACCGTCGCCCTGGTCGACGGCCAGCCCCGCACCCTGGGCCTCAAGCAGCTGCTGGAGGTCTTCCTGCAGCACCGCTTCGACGTCGTACGACGCCGCTCGGTGTTCCGCCGCAAGAAGGCCGCCGACCGGCTCCACCTCGTCGACGGCCTGCTCACCGCGATCCTCGACATCGACGAGGTCATCCAGGTGATTCGGACCTCCGACAACGCCGCGGCGGCCAAGGAGCGGTTGATCGACATCTTCGAGCTGTCCCAGGTGCAGGCGGAGTACATCCTCGACATGCCGCTGCGCCGGCTCACCAAGTTCAGCAAGATCGAGCTGGACAAGGAGAAGGCCGAGCTCGAGCGCACCATAGAGATGCTCGACGCGATCCTCGCCGACGAGAAGATGCTGCGGAAGGTCGTCTCCGACGAGCTCGCCGAGGTCGCCAAGACCTACGGCACCCCGCGACGTACGGTCCTGCTCGCCTCGGCCGGCTCCCCGGCCACCGCCGCGGCGGCGACCCCGTTGGAGGTGGCCGACGACCCGTGCTTCGCCTACCTCTCCTCCAGCGGCCTGCTGGCTCGCTCCAGCAGCGACTCGCTCCCGGGCCAGGGCGAGGGCCGCGCCAACCACGACGTGATCGTATCCGCGGTGCGCACCTCGGCCCGCGGCGAGGTCGGCGTCCTCACCTCGCGCGGTCGGCTGCTCAAGCTCGGCGTGCTCGACATGCCCGAGCTGCCCGACTCCGCCAACGACCCCAACCTCCAGGGCGGCCTCCCGCTCACCGAGGTGCTGCCCCTCGAGGCCGGTGAGCGCGCGCTGGCGCTGACCTCGCTGGCCGCGGACGGTCCCGGCCTCGCCCTCGGCACCCGCGACGGCGTCGTCAAGCGGGTCAACCCCGAGGTTCTCAACCGCGACGAGTGGGACGTCATCTCGCTCAAGGAGGGTGACGAGGTCGTCGGAGCCGTCGAGCTGGCGACCGGCGACGAGACGTTGTGCTTCATCACCACCGACGCCCAGCTGCTGCACTTCGGCGCCGACGCCGTCCGGCCGCAGGGCCGCTCCGGTGGCGGCATCGCCGGCGTGCGGCTCACCGCAGGCCAGCGGGTCGCGTTCTTCGGCGCCCTCGACCCGGAGGCCGCCGTCGTGGTCACCGCCAGCGGCGCCTCGACCGCGCTGCCCGGCACGGAGGCCGGCGCCCTCAAGGTCACCCCGTTCTCGGAGTACCCCGCCAAGGGACGGGCCACCGGCGGTGTCCGGTGCCACCGGTTCCTCAAGGGCGAGGACACCCTGCTCACCGCGTGGGCCGGTGCCGCCCCCGCACGGGCCGCGGCGGCGAGCGGCGCGCCCGTCGACCTGCCCGAGGCCACCGGCCGCCGGGACGGCTCGGGGATCCCGGCCGCCCAGCCGATCGCGGCGGTCGCGGGCCCGGTGGCGAGCGTGGTGGCCGGTCCGTCCGGAGCCACCGCGGCTGCGACCGACGGTGTGGAAGGCTGACCGCATGCGCTCCCCCACGGCCCGCCGGCGTACGCCGTCCCGACCGATCGCCATGACCCTGGCGGGCGCGCTCGTGGGCGCGCTCGTCCTGACGGGCTGCTCCGGCGCCGGTGACGAGGAGGCTGCGGCCGACGAGCCGACCCCCGAGGAGGTCCTGGCCGCGGCCGCGGCCACCCTCGCCGGCACCAGCGGTGTCGACCTCACCCTCTCCACGCAGGACCTGCCCGAGGGCATCGCCGGGATCACCGAGGCCGACGGGATCGCCACCAACGCGCCCGCCTTCGAGGGCTCCATCACCGTCATCTACGCCGGCCAGAGCGTCGACGTGCCGGTGGTGGCGGTCGACGACGTGGTCTACGCCCAGCTCCCGTTCACCACCGGCTACCAGGACGTCGACCCCGCCGACTACGGCGCGCCGGACCCGTCCGCCTTCGTGAGCGAGGACCGCGGCTTCGGCTCGCTGCTCGGCGTCACCGAGGACCTCGAGGAGGGCGAGAGCGTGCGCGGCGGCGCCGACAACTCCGAGGTCCTGACGACCTACACCGGGACCGTCCCGGGACGGGCGATGAAGAAGGTCATCCCGAGCTCGTCGGGTGACGCCTTCGACGTCGAGTACCTCGTCTCCGACGCCGGCGAGCTGCGCCAGGCGGTGCTGACCGGCGTGTTCTACCGGGACAGCACCGAGATGACCTACACCGTCGACTTCGCCGACTACGGCACGACCAAGGACATCGTCGCCCCATGAGCCCGGCGGCCGGACCGGACGCGTCCGGCGCCCGCTCGGCGCGCCTGCTGCTCGGCCTCGCGGCCGTCGCCGTGGCGTTCGCGGCCGCCGACACCTACGTGGTGGTGCTCGCGCTGCCCGACATGATGACCTCGACGGGCGTGCCCATCGACCAGCTCCAGCGGGCCGCGCCGATCATCTCGGGGTTCCTGCTCGGCTACGTCGCGATGCTGCCCCTCATCGGCCGGATGGCGGACCTGCGCGGCCGGGTGCCGGTGCTGGTCTTCTCCCTGGTCCTCTTCGCGTTCGGGTCGCTGGTGACGGCGCTGGCCTACGACATGCCCTCGATGGTCGCCGGCCGGTTCCTCCAGGGCGTCGGCGGCGGCGGCCTGGTGCCCGCCACCCTGGCCCTGGTCGCCGACCTCTACCCGCCGCACCGGCGTGGCGTGCCGCTCGGCGTCGTCTCCGCAGTGCAGGAGATCGGGTCGGTCGTCGGGCCCCTCTTCGGCGCCGTCGTGCTCGCGTTCACCGACTGGCGTGCCATCTTCGCCATCAACCTCGCCGTCGGGCTGGTGCTGGCCGCGGCCATCCGGCGCGCGGCACCGGGCCCGCACGCGCACCGGCGCCGGCCCGACCTCGTCGGGCTCGCCCTGCTGGCGCTCACGCTGGCGGCGGGCTCCCTGGTGTTCCTGCGCCCTCCGCCCCTGCTGCGCGACCTCACGTGGGGCCAGGCGTTCATCCCGTTCGCCGGTGACGGCCGGTGGCTCACCCCGGTCGGGGTGCTGGCCGTCGGCGCCGCGGTCGCGCTGGTGGCCTGGTGCACCCTGGCGCCCGCGCCCTTCTTCGACGTACGCCGCTGGGTCGCGGCCCTGCGCGAGGCCGACCTCACCGGCGCCCTCCTCCTCGCCGTCGCGCTCGGCGGGGTGATCCTGGCCTTCGCCACCGCCGACCCCAAGGTGCAGGTCTTCTCCGACCAGGGCCTGTGGTTCCTGCTCGGCTCGGCGGTCGCCACGGTGCTCTTCGTGGTCCACCTCCGCCGGGCGGCGGCACCCCTGGTGCCGCGCGGCGCGCTGCGGCGCACCCCCGCCTGGGGTGCCCTGCTCGTCAGCTTCTTCGTCGGGGCCGCCCTCATCGCGGCGCTGATCGACATCCCGCTCTTCGCGCGCACGACCGTCTACCCCGACTCCCAGCTGATGGCGGCCCTGGTGCTGGTGCGCTTCCTCGTCGCGCTGCCGGTCGGCGCGGTCCTGGGCGGCTACCTGGTCCGCAGCGTCCCGCCGGGCGTCGTGACGGCGGCGGGCATGGCGTGCGCGGCCGTGGGGTTCGTGCTGATGACGCGCTGGGACCTCACCTCCCTGTCGGAGTGGTCGGCCAACGTCGCGCTGGTCGCCTGCGGCCTCGGCTTCGGGCTCGCCCTGGCGCCGGTCAACGCCGCGCTGCTCGCGTTCACCGACGACGACGTCCACGGAGTGGCCAGCGCCTTCGTGGTGGTGGCCCGGATGGTCGGCATGCTCGTCGGGATCTCGGCCCTCACCGTGGTGGGACTGCGCCGCTACTACGCCGAGCAGGCCGACGTACCGCCCGTGCGCGAGGTCTGCGACGGGTCCAGCCGCTGCGATGAGTACACCCGGCTCCTCAAGCTGGCGGGCATCGCCCAGGAGCACGCCGTCTTCTGGGGCGCCGCCGGCTGCGCCGTCGTGGCCGGCGTCCTGGCGCTGGTGGTCTTCGCCGGCGCACGCACCGACCGGGTCAGCGCACGCGACGCGTTGTCGGCGCACTGACCCGGCGGGGGGTGACCCGCAGGGGGGTGACCCGCAGGGGGGTGGTCAGCCGGTGTGGTGGACCTCCTGGAGCCGGTAGACGGGCGTGTCGATGCCCTCGAGGCGCGCCTTGAGCTGGAGCGCGAGGTAGAGCGAGTAGTGGCGCGACTGGTGCAGGTTGCCCCCGTGCATCCACAGGTTGGGCACCTGCGTGGGCTTCCACATGTTGCGCTGCTCGCCCTCCCACGGACCCGGGTCCTTGGTGGTGTCGGAGCCCAGCCCCCACACCTTGCCGAGGCGGTCCGCGGTCTCCTGGTCGACGAGGTCGGCCACCCAGCCGTTCATCGACCCGTAGCCGGTGGCGAAGACGACCAGGTCCGCCGGCAGCTCGGTCCCGTCCTCGAGGACCACCGCGTCCTCGGTGAGGTGGTCGATCTGGCCCTTCACCAGCTTCACGTCGCCGTTGGCCACCAGGTCGGCGGCGCCGACGTCGATGTAGTAGCCCGACCCGCGCCGGAGGTACTTCATGAACAGGCCGGACCCGTCGTCGCCCCAGTCGTGGTCGAAGCCGGCTGCCTCGAGCCGCTCGTAGAAGCCCTTGTCCTTCTCCGCCATCGCCTCGTAGAGCGGGATCTGGAAGGTGTGCATGATCCGGTAGGGCAGCGAGGCGAAGATGAGGTCGGCCTTCTCGGTCGTCACCCCCGCCTCGACGGCCCGCTCGGAGTAGAGGTCGCCGAGCCCGATCTCCATGAGGCTGTCGCTCTTGACGATGTGGGTGGAGCTGCGCTGCACCATCGTCACGTCGACGTCGTTCTCCCACAGCGCCCCGCAGATGTCGAAGGCGGAGTTGTTGCTCCCGATCACGACGACCTTCTTGCCGCGGTAGGCGTCCGGGCCGGGGTGGGCCGACGAGTGGTGCAGGTCGCCCTCGAAGACGTCGCTGCCAGGCACGTCGGGGACGTTGGGCTTGCCCGACATCCCGGTCGCGAAGACGAGCTGGGTGGGGCGCAGCGTCAGCGGCTTACCCTCCCGCTCGACCTCGACCGTCCACTCCCCCGTCTCCTCCGACCACGAGGCACTGGTCGCCGTGGTGCTCGACCAGTAGGGGACCTCCATGATCTTCGTGTAGGACTCCAGCCAGTCGCCGATCTTGTCCTTGGGCGCGAAGACCGGCCAGTTGTCGGGGAACTTGAGGTAGGGCAGGTGGTCGTACCAGACCGGGTCGTGCAGGCACAGCGACTTGTAGCGGTTGCGCCACTGGTCACCGGGCCGGGGGTGCTTGTCGATGACGAGGCTCGGTACGCCGAGCTGCCGCAGCCGGGCGCCGAGGGCGATGCCGCCCTGTCCGCCGCCGATGACGAGCACGTAGGGCTGCGTGGTGCTGCCCAGGCTCTCGGCCTCCTCCTGCCGGCGCTCCAGCCACGTCCTGCGCTGCTTGTCCGCGCCGTGCTCGGCGCCCCGCGGACGGTGCTCGTTGCGCGGCTCCTCGTGGCCCTTCAGCTCGTAGAGCGTGGTGAGGAACGTGAACGCCCGGCGTTCGCCGTCCTCCTCGACCAGCCGCAGGAGCCCCCGCCCGCGACCGATCGCGGTCTCGAAGAGGAACCACGCGGTCACCACGCCGTCCACCTCGTCCGCCGGCTCCTCGAGCACGAAGCCGGAGGGGTCCGTCCCCGCCAGGGTGTGCTCCAGCAGGTCGCCGACGCCCTCGCGGCCCTCGACGGTCGTGATGTTCCAGCTGAAGGACACCAGGTCCCGCCAGTAGGACTCGGTGGCGAACAGCCGGGTCGCGGCCGGGACGTCCCGTGCGGCGAGAGCCGCCTCGAGGTCGTCCAGCCATCGGGTGGCCACCGCGCTCGGGTCGGGCGTCTCGGTGGTCTCGGGTGCATCCAGGGTCTGGGTCACGAACGTCTCCTTCCGACGTGACCCACGACACACCCGGTCGTACCATCGGCGGCAGGGTTGCACGGGGTTGCAACCGTCGGCAGATGGTCCGGGGACCGCGGGGAGGCGGGATGGGGCGCGACGAGGGACAGCACGAGCGCGCTGCCCGGCTCACCCGCGAGCGCGCGCTGTCCGGGACCGGCACCGCCGAGGCCGCCCGCCCCGAGATCAGCGCGTCCTGGCGCCGCGTCCGGGCCGGCGGCCTGGCCCCCGGCGCCGAGCCGGCCGTGCCGCCCCTCAGCGAGGGCGAGGTCGAGGCGCGCCGCGCCTCCAGCGCCCTGGCTCCCCTGCTGCCCAGCATCACCACCTCGCTGTCCCCCGTGGTCGACGACGGCCTGCTGGTGGTCGTGACCGACACCGACGGCCGCGTGCTGTGGCGGCGTGGCCGGTCCGGCGTACAGCGCCTGGCCGACCGGCTCGGCTTCGTGCGGGGCTCGGCCTGGACCGAGGCCAACGTGGGCACCAACGCCATCGGCACCTGCCTGGTGGTCGGCGAGCCGGTGCACATCCACGGCCCGGAGCACTACGTGGAGTCCCACACCCGCTGGAGCTGCGCGGCCTCGCCGGTCCTGGACCCGTGGACCGGTGCGACGCTCGGCGCCGTCGACATCAGCGGCCCGGCGTACGCCGTCCAGCGGTCGGTGCTGGCGCTCGTCGGCGTGACGGCGCAGCTGGCCGCGGCCCAGGTCCGCAGCGAGCACGCGGCGGCGCTCGAGCGCCTGCGCGCGTACGCCGCACCGGTCGTCGCCCGGGTCGGTGGCCGCACCCTCGCGGTCGACCCCAGCGGGCACATCGCCGCGGTCACCGGCCTCACCGCCCCCGACCGCCTCGTCCTGCCCGCCGACCTCTCCGCGGAGTCGACGTGGCTGCCGACCCTCGGCGCCGTGACCGTCGAGCCGCTGCCCGGCGGGTGGCTGGTCCGGCTCGGCGACGAGCGCCCGACCGCCACCGAGCTCGAGCTCGACCTGCGTGACCTGCCGGAGCTGCGGGTGCGCACCCCCAGCCACGCCTGGCAGCACCGACCCAGCCGGCGGCACGCGGAGATCCTGCTGGCCCTGGCGCGCTCCCCCGGAGGCCGTACCGCCGCCGAGCTTGCCGACGACCTCTTCGCCGACCCGAGCCGGGTGGTGACCGTGCGCGCCGAGATGTCCCGGCTGCGGCGCACGCTGGGGTCGTTGCTCGAGGCCCAGCCCTACCGCATCGTCCCGTCGGTGCGGGTCACCGTGCTCCTTCCCCAGCAGGGGCCGGCGATCGCGGGGTCCAGCGCACCGGTCGTGGCGCGGGGCTGACGCCGGACTCCGCTACCCTCAGCGGTCGTGGACGACTTCAGCGACCTGATCTCTGCCAACCGCACCTTCGCCGACGACTTCGACCTCGGCGGCTTCGACGGCGTCGCCCGTGCCGGGGTGGCCATCGTGACCTGCATGGACAGCCGGATCGACCCGCTACGCATGCTCGGCCTCACGCACGGCGACGCCAAGATCTTCCGCAACCCCGGCGGCCGTGTCACCAGCGCGGCGCTCGAGGCCCTGGTGCTCGGCGTGCACCTGCTCGGCGTCGAGCGGGTGCTGGTCGTGCCGCACACCCGGTGCGCCATGACCACGGCCACCGAGGCGGAGCTGCGGGTGCGCATCGGCGAGTCCGCCGGGGTCGACGCCTCGTGGCAACGGTTCCACGTGATCGCCGACCAGGTGGCCGCCCTCGAGGAGGACGTGCAGAAGGTGCGCTCCCACCCGCTGATCCCCGACACCGTCAAGGTCGGCGGGTTCGTCTACGACGTCGACACCGGGCTGCTCGAGCAGAAGTACTGACGCAGCCCGGCGGCGGTCGCCGGCGAGCGCATCGACGTCCGCGGAGACACGCGGACACAACCGCGGTCGCCGAGGCGGAGCCACGCTCGGTCGTGACCGGACGGAGCACTTGTGTCCGCGCGTCCACGAGCCGCCGGCGCCGTACGACGATCAGGCGCCCGCGTCGCCGCAGCGCGCCCGTCACGTCGGACGTCGCCCGGGACGTACGACTACCCGGCTGTCCGAACGACCGCAGCGCCGGACGTCCCGGCTGACGTCCGACGACCCGGCCGCCGAGGTGTCGGACGTGCACCGGACCTCGGCGCCCGGCGTGCCACCGGGACCGCAGCGTGTGTGCAGTTCCGCGCAGTTGCGTGGAAATGCAGCAGATCCGCGGGTGAACCTCCCCGGGTCTGGTGCACACCTCCGATGTGAATGGAGGATGGAACATGCCCAACCTGAGGAAGCCGCAGGCTTCGAAGTACAGCCCC
>NZ_PZYZ01000006.1 GCF_003047295.1 Nocardioides sediminis | reverse complement strand
GCGTGTGCGATCGGCGCACCACTACACACCAGGTTGAAGAACTCCTCCTCGGTCTCAAACGAGATCCACTTCGGCATCCGCAACGCTCCTCAAAAATCAGCGTTGCTTCGACCGATCGACTACGCCCGGCCAGCAACCGGAGGAATCACCGCTGCAGCGGTGATTCCGACCGGGGCCCCTCAGTGCGGCTGCCAGGCGTCCTCGTCGGCGGTCAGCGAGGCCACCTCGGGCGGCAGCGTGCCGTCCGCGAGGTCCTGGATCGAGACCCGCTCGAAGACCCCGCGCAGCGAGCTGCGGGCGGCGATCCACACGTGCTGGAGCACCTGGGCCGACTCGCCGTAGGCCACCGCCTCCGGACGGAGGCCGTAGACCGAGACCAGCGGGCCGTCGACCGCGCGGATGACGTCGGCGACCGTGACCGTCTCCGGTCCGCGCGCGAAGCGCCAGCCGCCCGACTGGCCACGCTGGGACACCACGATGTCGGCCCGGCGCAGGTCGGCGAGGATGGCCTGGAGGAATCCGTGGGGGATGTCCTGGGCCTTGCCGAGCTGCTCGGCGCTGACCGCCGTGCCGTCGGCGCGGACGGCGATCTCGATCAGCGCCCGAAGGGCGTAGTCGGCCTTGGCGGAGACGCGCATGGCGCCAGTTTGTCAGACGAGTCAGCCAAGTCACTCCACTTGGCCCGCCGGGGTGGGCGCGACACCGGCGACCGGGGCACGGGGTCCCGGTCGCCGGCGGTGGAGGTGCGGACGTCGTACGCCGCTCAGGCGGTCGCGGGCTCCAGCGGACGGTCGTCGTCGGCCAGGACCCGGGCGAGGCGCTCCTGCTTGACCGCCCAGGCGATGCCGGTGACCCAGAGGGTGACGATGACGGCCGCGGCGAGCGCCACCACGATGCCGCTCGCCCCCAGGGTCTCGAGGAGGGTCTTGGAGTTGGTGAGGATGATCAGGCCGCCGGCCGCGGTGCCGAGCACGCGGGCGGGGAGGTGCCGGACCAGCCAGGCCGCGATCGGGGCTGCGACCACACCACCGGCGAGCAGCGCGCCGGCGTACCCCCAGTTGATCCCCGCGGACCCGAGACCGAAGAGGAAGCCGAGCGAGGCGCCGACGGCGACGACGAACTCGGAGGTGTCGATCGAGCCGACCACCTTGCGGGGCTCGAGCCGACCGCTCGAGAGCAGCGACGTGGTGCCGACCGGGCCCCAGCCGCCGCCACCGACGGCATCGAGCGTTCCCGCGACGAGGCCCATCGGTGCGAGGAAGGCCGCCGACGGGTGGCCCTTGAAGGTCGGGCGAGCGCCGCCGAGGCGGAGGAAGCGGTAGACGACGTAGAAGCCGAGGCTGAGCAGGATCACGGCGACGACCGGCTTGGCGACCGCGGCGTCCAGGTTGGACAGCAGGGTCGCGCCGAGGAAGGCGCCGACGAAGCCGGGGACCGCGAGGATCGACACGGTGCGCCAGTCGACGTTGCCGAACTTGTGGTGCGAGGCGCCCGAGACCAGCGAGGTGCCGATCTCGGAGAGGTGCACCGCGGCCGATGCCGCGGCCGGGGCGACACCGGCGGCGAGCAGCAGGGTGGACGACGTGACGCCGTAGGCCATGCCCAGCGATCCGTCGATGAGCTGTGCGATGAGCCCGACAAAGCCGAGCACGATGAGCTTGCGCATGGGGTGTGACCCTTCTCTTGCGTATGTCTATCTGGAGACTAGAGATACGTGAAGAACTCGGTCAACTCGACTCACCGCGTCGTCACACTTCGGCCGATCGTGTTGCGCGGCGGCGTTCGGCGAGGCATCATTTTGTTACTGGCGAGTAGCAGCACGGGCTGCTCGCCGCCGGGCCCGCTCCGCGGGGCCGGCCGCCACTGGACCGGATCCCCCGCGGGACCGGTGCCCCGAACGGAATAGGTGGAACGTGAGCCACTACAAGACCAACCTGCGCGACATCGAGTTCAACCTCTTCGAGGTGCTCGGGCGGGACGAGGTGCTCGGCACCGGGCCGTTCTCCGAGATCGACAGCGACAGCGCCCGCGAGATCCTGCGCGAGGTCGACCGCCTCTCCCGCGAGGACCTCGCCGCGTCGTACGAGGACAGCGACCGCAACCCGCCCGTCTTCGACCCCGCCACCCACACCGCCCCCGTGCCGGAGTCGTTCAAGAAGAGCTACCAGGCCTGGATGGACGCCGAGTTCTGGCGCCTCCAGGTCTTCGAGGAGATGGGCGGGACCCCCGCTCCCTCGTCCCTCGTCTGGGCCATCGGCGAGATGGTGCTCGGCGCCAACGCCCCGGTCTGGATGTACGCCGCCGGCCCGGCGTTCGCCAACGTCGTGCACCGCAACGGCAACGAGCGCGACCGCAAGGTCGCCCAGCACATGGTCGACCGCCAGTGGGGCTGCACCATGGTGCTCACCGAGCCGGACGCTGGCTCCGACGTCGGCGCCGGCCGCGCGAAGGCCACCCCCAACGAGGACGGCTCGTGGAACATCACGGGCGTCAAGCGCTTCATCACCAGCGCGACGCACGACATGAGCGAGAACATCATGCACCTCGTGCTCGCCCGTCCCGAGGGCGTCGAGGGCGCCGGCGGTCCCGGCACCAAGGGGCTCTCACTGTTCTGGATGCCCGAGCAGCACTTCGACCTCGAGACCGGCGAGCCGACCGGTGAGCGCAACGGCGTCTACGTCACCAACGTCGAGCACAAGATGGGCATCAAGGTGTCCAACACCTGCGAGGTCACCTTCGGCGACCCGCAGGTCGGCGGCGGCGAGCCCGCCAAGGGCTGGCTGCTCGGCGAGGTCCACAACGGCATCGCGCAGATGTTCGACGTCATCGAGAACGCCCGGATGATGGTGGGCACCAAGGCCATCGCGACCCTGTCGGCCGGCTACCTCGCCGCCCTCGACTACGCCAAGGAGCGCGTCCAGGGCGCCGACCTCACCCAGGCCGCCGACAAGACCGCGCCGCGCGTGACGATCACCCACCACCCCGACGTACGCCGCTCGCTGATGACGCAGAAGTCGTTCGCCGAGGCCATGCGCGCGCTCGTGCTCTACACCGCCACCTGGCAGGACCGGGTCATGGTCGCCGAGCACGCGGGCGAGAAGGACGAGCTGGCCGCCGCGGTCAACGACCTCCTGCTCCCCATCGTCAAGGGCTACGGCTCCGAGCGCTCGTGGGTGCTGCTGGGCACCGAGTCCCTGCAGACCTTCGGCGGGTCGGGCTTCCTCCAGGAGTACCCGGTCGAGCAGTACGTCCGCGACGCCAAGATCGACACCCTCTACGAGGGCACGACCGCGATCCAGGGCCAGGACTTCTTCTTCCGCAAGATCGTCAAGGACCAGGGCCGCGCCCTGGGCCACCTGGCCAAGGAGATCGAGTCCTTCGTCGCCTCCGAGGCCGGCAACGGTCGCCTCAAGGTCGAGCGCCAGCTGCTGGCGACCGCCCTCGAGGACGCCAACGCGATCGTCGGGCACATGATCAACGACCTGATGTCGGCCGACGCCTCCGCGGAGGGCGGGGACCTGCGCAACATCTACAAGGTGGGCCTCAACACCACCCGCCTGCTGATGGTGCTCGGCGACGTCGTGTGCGCGTGGCTGCTGCTGCGCCAGGCCGAGGTCGCGCTGGAGAAGCTCGCCGGCGACGCCGGCAAGGACACGGCGTTCTACGAGGGCAAGGTCGCGGCGGCGCAGTTCTTCGCCCAGACCAACCTGCCGCGCCTCACCGCCGAGCGCGCCATCGCCGAGCACGTCGACCTCTCCCTGATGGACCTCGACGAGGCGTCCTTCTGACCTGAGGTCACCGCAGAGCCGCAGAGCGGTGCGTCAGCCACGTTCCCGGGCCCGGGGACTGTGGGTGGCGCACCGCTCTCGTCGTGTCGGGGCCGTGACAGGTGTCATGGCCAGGTCGTGACAGGCGAGCCGGGGGCGGCGGCCCCGTCGCGGTCACGCTGGAGGCATGAGCACCCCAGTCCCCGTGCCCGCGATCCGGGCGACCGGCCTGACCAAGTCGTTCCGCGTCGGCGACGGCTCGACGGTGACCGCCGTCGACGCGGTCGACCTGACCGTCGCCCCCGGCGAGATCGTCGCCTTCCTCGGCCCCAACGGGGCCGGCAAGACCACCACCGTCGACCTGCTCCTCGGGCTGACCACCCCCACCGCCGGGACCGTCGAGGTGTACGGCGAGGCGCCGGGCCGCGCGGTCGCCGCCGGCCGGGTCAGCGCGGTGATGCAGACCGGCGGCCTGCTGCCGGACTTCACGGTGCTGGAGACCGTGCAGGCGATCGCCGCGCTGCACGGCCGCCGCGACCGGGTGGACGAGGTCGTCGAGCGGGCCGGGCTCGCCCCCCTCGCCCGGCGCCGGGTCGAGGCCTGCTCCGGGGGCGAGCAGCAGCGGCTCAAGTTCGCGCTGGCCCTCGTCCCCGACCCGGACCTGGTCGTCCTCGACGAGCCCACCACCGGCATGGACGTGGCGGCCCGCCAGGCCTTCTGGCAGACCATGCGCGACGACGCGGCGACCGGGCGGACCATCGTCTTCGCCACCCACTACCTCGTCGAGGCCGACGAGTTCGCGGCCCGGACCGTCCTGATGAAGGACGGTCGCATCGTCGCCGACGGCCCGACCGCGGACGTGCGGGCCGCCTTCGGCGGGCGCAGCATCTCCTTCCGCCCGCCCGCGCACGTCGTGCACCGCGACGGCGTCGACCCCGCCTGGCTGGCGCGCGTCGGGCAGGCCCTCGCGCCCCTGGGCGTCACGGACGTCGAGGTCTCCAGCGCCAGCCTCGAGGCCGCCTTCCTGGCCCTCACCTCCCCCACCGCCGACCTCGCAGGAGCCGACCGATGAGCACCACCCTCCCCACCACCGCGGTGACCGGCCGGGCACGGACCACCTCCCGCTCGCCGCTCGGCGCCCTCGCCGGCTTCGCCGTACTCGACCTGCGGCGCCGGCTGCGGAGCCGGGCCGAGATGTTCTTCGTCGTCGGCCTGCCCGCCTTCATGTACGTCGTCTTCGGGCTGGGCTCGGAGGACCCCGTCGGCAGCGGCAACGTCGCGATGTACGTCATGGTCTCCATGGCGGCGTACGGCGCGGTCTCGGCCACCACGAGCGTGGCCGGGAGCGCGGTCCTCGAGCGCACGTTGGGGTGGGGTCGGCAGCTCGCGCTGACCCCGATGGGGGCCGGGTCCTTCGTGGCCGTCAAGGCGGTCATCGCGATGACGGTCGCCGCGGTCCCGGTCGCGCTGATCTTCGCCATCGGCGCCGCCACGGGCTCCCGCGGCACCGCCTCGGACTGGCTGCTCGGGGGGCTGCTGGTGTGGCTGGGGTCGGCGCTCTTCGCGATCTACGGCGTGGCCGTGTGCTCGGTCTTCCGCAGTGAGAACGCCGCCGGCATCGCCTCCGGCCTGGTCGTCGTGATGGCGTTCCTGGGCAACGTGTTCACCCCCATGTCCGGACTGATGCTCGACATCGGCCGCTTCACCCCGCTCTACGGCTACGCCGCGCTGGCGCGCTACCCGCTGACGGACGGGTGGACGGCCAGCGGATCCCACGACCCGCTGTGGCTGCCGGTCGCTAACGTGCTCGCGTGGACGGTGATCTTCGCGGCCCTGGCGGTGTGGGGAGTACGCCGCGGGCAGGAGCGGGTGTGAGCGCTGCCCCGAGCCCACCCCCGGTCCCGGTCTCCCCCTGGGAACGCTGGAGCTGGGTGTTCGCCGGCATCTGGCTGGTGTTCCTGGCCTACCCGGTCATCGAGACCCTGCAGGCCGCCGGGTCGACCGCCACGACCGTGCTCGGGCTGGGCCTGATCGCCGGCTTCGGCATCGTCTACATGCTCGGCTTCGGCTGGCTGACGGACCGACCGTGGCTGGTCTTCGGGACCATGCTCGTCCTGGCGGCCGCCACCGTGCCGATCATCGGGATCGAGGCGATCGGCCTGACCCCCTACCTCGGGGTCTACTCCGCCCTGCAGCTGCCGGCGCCGTGGTGGCCGCGGACGACCGTCGCCGTCGCTCTCGTGCCGCTGCTGGCGATGGTGTCCGACGAGGGGTTCCCGCCGTTCTTCTTCCTCATGGTCTGGCCGATCATCATCGGCATGGTGCTGCTCCGCGTCTTCACCGAGGGCGAGCACCGCGCCGACCAGAGCCGGGCGATGCTGGCGCTGGTCGCCGAGCGCGAGCGGGTGGCCCGCGACGTCCACGACGTCCTCGGCCACTCGCTCACCGCACTGAGCATCAAGGCCGAGCTGGCCGGCCGGCTCATCGACGTCGACCCCGAGCGCGCCCGCGCCGAGCTCGCCTCGATCCAGGAGACGGCTCGGCAGGCGCTGGCCGAGGTCCGGGCGACCGTGGGCGGGCTGCGGGCGGGCAACCTGGACGTCGAGCTGGCAGCGGCCCCGCAGGTGCTGGCCGACGCGGGCATCGAGACCCGGGTCGTCGGCGACGTCGCCGACACCGACCCCCGCCACCGCACCCTCCTCGCGTGGGTGCTGCGCGAGGCGGTCACCAACGTGGTCCGGCACGCCGCCGCCCGCTCGGTGGTCATCGAGCTCGGCCAGCACGGCATCGCGGTCACCGACGACGGCAGCGGCCCGACCGGTCCCGAGGGCAACGGCCTGCGCGGCATGCGCGAACGGGTCGAGGACGCGGGCGGCACCCTGGCCGTCCGCGACGCCGCGCCGGGCACCCGGGTCGAGGTGGTGCTCGGATGATCCGCCTCCTGCTGGCCGACGACCAGGCCCTGGTCCGCGGTGCGCTCGCCGCCCTCCTCGACCTCGAGACGGACCTCGAGGTCGTGGCCCAGGTGGGTCGCGGCGACGAGGTCCTCGACGCCGCACGGCAGTCGGGTGCGGAGGTCTGCCTCCTCGACATCGAGATGCCGGGGCTCACCGGGCTGGAGGTGGCCGAACGGCTGCGCGCCGAGCTGCCGGCGGTGCGCTCCCTGATCGTGACCACGTTCGGGCGGCCCGGCTACGTCCGCCGGGCGCTGGACGCCGGAGCCGCCGGGTTCGTCGTCAAGGACACCCCTGCCCGCGAGCTCGCCGACGCCGTACGACGCGTGCACGCCGGCCTGCGCGTCGTCGACCCGACCCTGGCCGCGGAGTCGCTGATGGCCGGTCCGTCACCCCTCACCGCCCGGGAGGCCGAGATCCTGCGACTGGCCCTGGACGGTTCACCCGTCGCGACCATCGCCCGGGCCGCGCACCTCTCGCAGGGGACGGTGCGCAACCACCTGTCCGCGGCCATCGGCAAGACCGGGGCTGCCACCCGGGCGGAGGCGGCCCGGATCGCGCACGCCCGCGGGTGGCTGTGAGGCCTCAGTCCTCGGTGACGAGGTCGGCGAGCGGCACTCCG
Source organism: Nocardioides sediminis (assembly GCF_003047295.1). GTDB lineage: Bacteria > Actinomycetota > Actinomycetes > Propionibacteriales > Nocardioidaceae > Nocardioides > Nocardioides sediminis. Next base: position 314,103 of record NZ_PZYZ01000006.1, on the reverse strand, counting down.
GTGTCGCCGAACCGCGCGGGCACCGGCTTGCCCACCAGCGCCCGGATGGTGTCGGTGGCGTCCCAGTCGTTGGCCTGCATGCCCGCGACGACGGAGCCGCCCTGGGCCCAGAGCACGGTCAGGCCGGAGACCAGGTCCTTGCCCCTGACGACCACCTCGTCGGGTCCGTCGGGGCCGACGCTGCCGACGTACTCCATGCCCATGTCGTACTGGTCGGTGAAGAAGTAGGGCAGTCGCGTGTAGGGCTCGTCCTCGCCGAGCATCGCCCGCGCCGCGGCCCGGCCCTGGTGCTGGGCGGTGTCCCAGTGCTCGACGCGGATGCGCCGGCCCAGGACCGGGTGGTCGTGGTTGGCGACGTCACCGACGGCGAAGACGTAGGGGTCGCTGGTGCGCAGGGTCGAGTCGACCAGGATGCCGTTGTCCACGGCCAGGCCCGCCTCGCGGCCGAGCCGGTCGTCGGGGACCGCTCCGATGCCCACGACCACCAGGTCGGGCGTGACCTCGTGGCCGTCGGAGAGGCGCACGGTGCCTCCCGCGGCGGACTCGACGCTCGTCCCGAGCCGCAGGTCGACGCCGTGCTCGCGGTGCAGGTCGGCGAAGCGGGCGCCGAGCTCGGGGCCGAGGGCGGCCAGGAGAGGCTGCTCGGCGGGGTCGACGACGGTGACGTCCGCGCCGGCCAGGCGGGCGGCCGCGGCCACCTCGAGCCCGATCCAGCCGGCGCCGACGACCAGGACGGTGCCCGAGAGCGAGCGCTTGAGGGCGACCGAGTCGTCGACGGTGCGCAGGTAGGTCACCGGCACGTCGGCGTCGTCGAGGTCGGGGAGGTGCCGCGGGGTCGCCCCGGTGGCGAGCAGCAGCCGGTCGTAGGGCACCGACTCGGCGCCTGCGTGCACCTGCCGGCGGTCCAGGTCGATGCTCGTCGCCTCGGTGCCGGTGCGCAGGTCGACGTCGTTGGCGTCGTACCAGTCCTGCTCCATCACGTGGGCCGACTCGGGGGTGGCGTCACCGAGCAGGATGCCCTTGGAGAGCGGCGGTCGTTCGTAGGGAACGTGCGGCTCCGCTGCCAGCACCACGATGCCGTCCTCGTGGCCCCGGTCCCGGAGCTCCCGCGCGGCGTTGGCGGCGGCGATGCCCCCGCCGATGATGACGATGTCCATGGCAGCCCCCGGGGTGTGTGGGTGGAGGTTCGCACGCTACTGGTGCGCGCGACCCCCACGCCACACCCGGCCGGGGTCTCGCGGGTCAGACTTCGCGGCGCTCCTCGACGTGCGTGGTGCGCGAGCGCTGCTGGTTCATCACGAGCGCGAGGACCAGCGCGAGCACGCCGGCGACCACCAGGATCCAGCCCAGGGTCTCGCTGGCGACGAACTCGTCGATCGCGCTCAGGTCGACGGCCCCCGTCAGCAGGATGAGGCCCAGGACGAGCAGGACGATGCCGAGACCAATACCCATGATCAGCTCCTTCGTACGACGACGCCGGTGCGCCGTCCTTCCCGTCGAGCGTAGGGGTCGCGCGTCCGGAATCCGTGCACCGGCGGGGCGGTGGCCCCCTTCACGGGTAGTGCGACCTGAGTCACCCCGTGACTCAGGTCGGCTCCCGGCCAGCGGTTGACCGCGCGCTGCGAGCTGAGTCACCCGGTGACTCAGGTCGTAGCGCTCGCCGATGGCCCCCAGACCGCCGAAATCCGGGCCCGGCGACTCAGCGACCGGCGACTCGACGGGCCGGCTCAGGTCGCGGCACCGCCCAGCGGCAGGGCGAGGACAGCGCCGCCGTCGGCCGTGACCCGCACCGGGACGCCCCAGTCCTGCTGGTGCATGTGGCACGCGGCGCCGTCGCCGCCGCCCTCGTCGCAGGACGCCGCGCGCGCGGCGACGTGCAGCACGCCGTCGCCGACGGCGGGGTCGAGGACGAGCTCGCGCCGCAGGTCGGTGCCGCGGCCCTCCCCCTCGCGGAGCAGCGCCGGCGGAGTCGCCGTCACGAGGAGCTGGGAGGGCGGCCCGAAGCGGTCGTCGACCTTCTGCCCGGGCGGCGGGGTGAAGGCGATCTCGAGCGTCACCCGCGCCCCGACGTCGGTGACCGGCCGCTGGGTGGTGTGGCTGAAGTCCGCGGCCGCGACCGTCGCGTCGAGCGGCACCCGGGTCAGCCGGTGGGCGGCCGACTCGACGACGACGAGGCCGTCGCCGTCGACGCCGTGCTTGTCGAGGTACAGCCCGCTCGGCTCGGCCAGGTCGACGGCCAGGGTGGTGAGCTCGCCGTCGGCGAAGCGGCGTACGGCGCCGTTGTAGGTGTCGGCCACCGCGACCGACCCGTCTGGCAGCACGGCGACGCCGAGGGGGTGCTGGAGCAGCGCCTGGTCGGCCGGACCGTCGCGGAACCCGAAGTCGAAGAGCCCGGTGCCGACGGCGGTGTGCACGGTGCCGGCCGCGTCGACCCAGCGCAGCGACGAGGTCTCGGAGTCGGCCAGCCAGAGCCGGTCGCCGTCGGCCGCCAGGCCGCTGGTCTGCGCGAACCACGCGTCCGCAGCCGGCCCGTCCAGCAGGCCCTCGTTGAGGGTGCCGGCGGCCACCTCGACCTCGCCCGTGAGCGGGTCGAAGGTCCACAGCTGGTGGATGCCGGCCATCGCCACCCACACGCGGTCCTGCCACCACGCGACGTCCCACGGGCTGCTGAGCCGGTCCGTGCCGTCGCCCTGCATCCACTGCGTGCCGTCGCCGGCCAGCGTCCGGACGTCACCGGTCGCCAGGTCGAGCCCGGCGAGCCGGTGGCCGACGGTGTCGGCGACCACGACGTCGTACCCCACCTGCGCGCCGACCTCCGGGGGCAGCAGGCACAGGCCGTTGGGCTCGCGGAAGCCGCCGAACCGGCGCGCGACCGCGCCGTCGGCGTCGAGCAGCACGACCTCGTCGTGCCCGGCGTCCGCGACGAGCACGCCGCCCGGGTGCGAGGAGACGGGCAGCGGCACAGCCTTCGCCGGGAAGCGGAGGTCGCTGGGCTCCACGACCGGGGGGACGTACGGCGAGTCGCCGGGCTGGAGGGTGCCGCGCGAGCGGTGCTCGGGGACCAGGTCGGCCAGCAGCGAGCCGATGGCGTGGGCGTGGCCCTCGCCGGCGTACTGCGCGACGACGTAGCCCTCGGGGTCGATGAGCACCAGGGTCGGCCACGCGCGCGCCGTGTAGGCGGACCAGGTCGTCAGCTCGGGGTCGTCCAGCACGGGGTGGTGCACGCCGTAGCGCTCCACGGCGGCGACCAGCGCGTCGGGGTCGGCCTCGTGGACGAACTTGGGCGAGTGGACGCCGACGACCACCAGCTCCTCGGCGTACTGCTCCTCCACCGGGCGCAGCTCGTCGAGGACGTGCAGGCAGTTGATGCAGCAGAACGTCCAGAAGTCGAGCAGGACGAAGCGACCTCGCAGGTCGCGGACGGACAGCGGGGCGGCGGTGTTGAGCCAGCCGCGGCCGGTGAGCTCAGGGGCACGGACACGCACGCGCTCCATTGTCCCCGATGCCACTAGGGTGCCGCCCATGACCACACCTCCCGCGGACGGCAGCGGCGACTCCGCGCTGACCGGCTACGTCGACCTGTGGTGGCAGGCCGTCGACGACTTCACCACCCTGCTCGAGAAGGTGCCGGCCGAGCAGTGGTCGACCCCGACCGACCTGCCGGGCTGGGACGTCCACGCGGTCGCGGCGCACACCGCCCACCTCGAGTCCCTCCTCGCCGGCGGCGAGCACGTCGACGTCGAGGTCGGCGACGCCCCGCACGCCCGCGGGATGATGGGGCAGTTCACCGAGCAGGGCGTCGTCGCCCGGCGTGACGCCACCCCCGACGAGCTCATCAACGAGATCCGGGCCGCGGCCACGGCCCGGCACACGGCACTGCTGGCGGACCCGCCGACCGACCCCGACGCCCCGGCGCCCGGGGTCTTCGGCGCCATCGGCTGGTCGACGCTGACGCTGCTGCGCAACCGTCCCCTCGACCTGTGGATGCACGAGCAGGACGTACGCCGCGCGGTCGGCCTCCCCGGCGGCATGGGTGCCGACGCCGCGGCCCACACGACCGACTACCTCAGCGAGAGCCTGGGCTACGTGCTGGCCAAGCGGGTCGGTGCCGAGCCCGGAACCACCGTGGTCCTCGAGGTCGAGGGACACCCGCCGGTCGCCGCGACGATCACCCCCGAGGGCCGCGGCCGGCTGCTCGACGAGGTCCCCGAGCAGCCGACGGCCGGCCTGCGCACCGACCGCGAGTCCTTCGTGCTCCTCGCCGGCGGGCGCCGCGAGCCCGAGCCGGGACGGGTCGAGGTCTTCGGCGACGCCGACCTCGCTCGCCGGGTGCTGGCGGGCCTGGCCGTCACGCCGTGAGCGATCCCTCCGGTCCGGCCGGTGCAGCCGGCGCCGCCCGCCCCGGGCGCGGCCAAGCGTGGAGCCTGGCCGACATGCCCGACCTCACCGGGCGCACCGCGCTCGTCACCGGCCCGACGGTCGGCGGGCTCGGCCACCACACCGCCCTCGAGCTCGCGCGCGCCGGCGCGCGGGTGGTGCTCGCCGGTCGTACCCCCGACCGGCTGGCGCAGACCGACGCGGCGATCACCGGGGAGGTCCCGCGCGCCCGCCTCGAGCGGCTGGTGGTCGACCTCTCCGACCTCGGCTCCGTGCGCCGCGCCGGGGACGAGGCGACCCGCTTCGGGCCGATCGACGTGCTGGTCAACAACGCCGGCGTCATGGCGGTGCCGCTGCGGCGGACCGCGGACGGGCTGGAGCTGCACATGGCGACCAACCACTTCGGGCCGTTCCTGCTGACCGGGCTGCTGCTCCCCCAGGTCACCGCCGCCGGCGGCCGGGTCGTCACGGTGTCCTCCACCATGCACAAGACCGCCCGGCAGGCGCCGCTCGGGGATCCACGCAGCCAGGAGGGTCCCTACCGGAAGTGGCGGGTCTACGCCGAGACCAAGCTGGCCAACCTGCTCTTCACCTTCGAGCTCGACCGGCGCTGCCGGGCCGCCGGGCTGCCCGTCAGGGCGCTCGCCGCCCACCCCGGCTTCGCGGGCAGCCACCTGGTCGCCAACGGCCGCTTCGGCCGGGCCGCAGGTGGACCCGCCTCCATCCTCGATGCCGCCGTGCGGGCGGTCTCCCAGTCCGTGGCGGCGGGCGCGCTGCCCATCCTGATGGCCGCGACCGCGGACCTGCCCGGGTCGACGTACGTCGGTCCGAGCGGTCCCGGCGAGATGTCCGGCCCGCCGCGCGTCGTCGCCCCGCGCCGGCTCGCGCTGGACCGGGACGCTCAGCGGCGGCTGTGGGAGATCAGCCAGGACGTCACCGGCATCACCTACCCCTGAGAGATCCTCGGCATCCCACGACGCCGGCGTGCGGCGAGGGCAGGTCCCGAGGACCAGGTCGAGCGCGGTCCATCCGAACCCGCACAAGAGGACCTTTGGACCTGACGTCCGCGAGCTCCGGGGCAGACAGTGGTGGCTGGAACGTCGGAACGCACCGGGCCTGAACCCTGACGTCGACACCGTTCCGGCGTGCGAGGTGACAGACATGGCATCCACAGCTCGCGCCGACCACCGAGGCGAGGACCGCAGACCGCTGCTGGGTTTCAGGACCCGCCCGGGGAGGCTCGCGCTGTGGGTCTTCCGGCTGCCACTTCCGCTGTACCGCGCGGGCTGGGGGCACCTGTTCCTGGGCCGCACCTTCCTCGTCGTCACCCACGTGGGTCGCCGGACCGGCCGACCCCACGACACGGCCGCGATGGTCCTCGCCGAGGACAGGACCACGGGCGAGGCGGTGATCTGCTCGGTCTGGGGCCCCCGCACGGACTGGATCCGCAACCTGCAGGCTCGTCCGGCCCTGCGAGTCCAGATCGGCCGGGACTCGTTCGTGCCCCAGCACCGGTTCCTCTCCCAGGAGGAGGCCTTCTCCGTGGGCCGGGAGTTCCGGCGCCGGCACCCATTCCGCGTGCGGCTGGTCCGGCGGGCGCTCGGGGTCGACCTGCGTTCCGACACGGCGATGGAGGAGTTCCTGAGAAACCGTCCATGCGTGGCTCTCCGTCCCGGTCCGGCGAGCGGCGGGACGGTGCCGACCGAGAGAAGGTGAACGACCGTGCGCACCCTGCACCTGAGCCGACCCGTCGCCCGGGTCCACACCGGGACGAGCGCGACGCCCCGTAGCAGTCCATGGGAGCCGTGGGCGTGGCTGGTCGGCGGCCTCGTGGTGTTCTTCCTGGTCCCCTTCGTCGGGACCGACCTGCTCGGGCTGCAGCCCGACCTGTACTACCTCTGCTACTTCACCATCGCCCTGGGCTGGTTCGCAGCGTTCGTCCTGGCCCACCGCACCGAGCTGCGGGACCTGTGGCGGCTCAACCTGGCCTGGAGCCTGGCCGTGGGGACGCTCGCGGGGGTCGCCGTGGCGGCCATCGTGTTCGGCTCCGCCGGCACCGACCACCCGGACGGCTGGCGGTGGTGGTTCGAGATCGGCTGGCGTGGGGTGGTGTACGGCACCGTCGACGCCCTCACGCTGTTCGTGTTCCCCGCCGCGGTGGCCTGGCTGCTGCTGCGTGGCGACCGACGGGGCGCCGCGCGCAAGACGGCGTACGCCGCGTTGGTGCTGCTGCTGTCGCTGCTGATGTCGACCAGCTACCACCTCGGCTACGCGGAGTACCGCGACGCCGACCTGCGCTCGCCGCTCATCGGCACCGTGCTGGCGGACTCCTCCGCCGTGCTGACGGGGAATCCCGTGGGCGCACTCGTCACGCACACGACGGCGCACGCGTCCGCGGTCGTGCACCAGAGTGAAGGCGGCCCCACCCACATGTTGCCGCCCCACGTCACCGCCGACTACCCCGAACGAGGGGACGCCGACGTGGCGGCAGGGCTCGCGGGGCTGTGGGTGCTCGGCATCCTCGGCGTCGTCCTCGTGGGGGCGCGCCGTCGACGCTCGAGCACGACGCGATCGGGAGGGAGGTGAGACACATGAGCACCCCGAACATCACACTGCCCGACTACGAGGCGGCAGAACGGGTGATGGCCCACGAGGAGGCGAACACCGGCCTGGCCGTCCACGGCATCGTCACCGTTCTCGTCAGTGCCGGCCTGATCGTCCTCAACGTCATCGTGGCACCGGAGTTCCCGTGGTCGGCGTTCGCCGTGGGCGGCATGCTGATCGGCCTGGTCGCGCACTGGTGGTTCGGCCACGTCAAGCTCGACGAGCAGATCACGAAGCGTCACCAGGAGACCGAGGCCCGCGCGGCCCGCATGCGGTGACGCACGTCGGTCCGGGTCAGCCAGGACGTCACGGGCATCCCTGATTCCCCTGTCCGGCGGCATCGCCGGGCCCTAGGGTCGGCGGCGTGAAGACCCTCGGCGCCGCCATCGCCCTCCCCGCCCTGCTCGCGACCCTGCTGACGGGGCCCCCTGCCGGGGCCGCAGCCGCGGCCGCCGTCGAGCCGAATCCCTGGCTCGAGCAGCGCGTGCTGAACATGGCCCACTCCGGCGGGGAGCTCGAGGCGCCGACCAACACGATGTACGCCTTCAAGCGTGCCGTGCAGCGCGGCGCCGACATGATCGAGCTCGACGTCCAGTCCACGCGCGACAAGAAGCTCGTCGTGCTGCACGACGCCACCGTCGACGAGACGACCGACGGCAGCGGCAAGGTCGAGTCGATGCCGCTGCGCCGCGTACGCCGCCTCGACGCGGCGTACTGGTTCGTCCCGCGGCGCGGCACCACCCACGACGCGGCGGAGCGCCGCTACCGCTTCCGCGGCGTGCGCACCGGTGACCGCCCCGCGCCCGACGGTTACAAGCGGTCCGACTTCGCGGTCCCCACGCTGGCGCAGGTGTTCCGGCGCTTCCCCGAGGTGCCGATCAACATCGAGATCAAGGGGACCAAGGACTCCGACACCGCCTCCTACCTGCGCACCGGACGCCTGCTGGCCGAGCTCGTCAACGAGTCGGGCCGCAGCGACGTGATCGTGACGTCCTTCAACGACGCGGCCGTGGCCGACTTCCACGCGCGCTCCCCCCAGACGGCGCTCGCACCGGGCATGCAGGGGCTGATGACCTACTTCCTCGGCGGCGCCCGGCCGATCGAGGGGACGGTCGCCCTCCAGGTGCCGGTGACCTACTCCGGCATCCCCGTGGTCACCCGCGAGTTCGTCGCCCGGGCCCACGCCGACGGCTACGCCGTGCACGTCTGGTTCAGCGGCACGGCGCCGGACGACGGTGCGACCTACAACGCCATGATCGACGCCTGCGTCGACGGGCTGATGCCCGCGCGGCCCACGCTGCTCGAGCGGATCCTGGACCGTCGCGGCATCGAGCGGCCGGGGGTGCCGGGGGTCGACCCCTGCGCCTGAGCAGGTCGCCGACGGGGGGTCAGTCCGGGGTCGACGGCTGCCGGTCGCGGACGCGCACCATCCCGCCCAGTGTCGCGCCGTACGCCGAGCCGTCCGGCGCGAGGGTCGGTGCGGCGCCGTCGGGGTTCATCAGCACCCCGGTGCCGGTGCGCACGCTGAAGACCGCGCGACCGGTGCGGGCGTCGACGCCGGTGAGGTACCACGCGCTGACGCCCCACCACGTGGGCCGCTTGGTCCACGCGTAGACCAGGCCGCTGGCCACCGACACCGAGGCGCCGGACGGGGCGACGACGTCGCTGGTCCACCGCACCCGGCACTCGTCGCGCGACCGGTCGGCGGGCACGTCGACCCGGGCCAGCCCGGCGGAGGTGCCGCGGCCGAGCAGCGTGCGTGTCGGGCCGGCGTAGCCGTGGGTGTTGGCGACCACCACGCCGCCGCCGACGCTCGCCAGCGCGGCGCCGGAGGCGCTGGCGTCCTCCTCGAAGACGGCGGCCCGGCAGATCTCGGCGCCGGTGGACCGCTCCACCAGCACCACGTGCATCCGGGGCTCGGCGTTGTCGGTGAGGGCGAGGACCCCGCCGTCGAGCAGCGTCGGGGACGTGCCGCTGCCGCGGGTCGGCTGGCCGCTCTTGCGCTCGGTGCCGCGGTCGTACTCGGTGCGCCAGCCGACCACCGGGGCTCCCGAGCCGTCGGCGACCAGGCGGTAGAGCGCGTGGGTGGTGACGACGTAGGTGCCGCCGGTCTCGTCGGTGCTGAACGGCGCGGTGACCTCCTCGCCGAGGTCGAGCACCCGCACCTCGCCGGAGTCGGGGGCCAGGGTGCCGACGAGTCCCCCGCGGCTGACCCACCAGGTGCGGCCGACCCAGTCGGGGAGCAGCGCGACGACGCAGTCGCCGTCCGGGACGTGGGGGCCGAGGTCCCAGGCACGGTCGGTGGTGAGGTCGGGCTCGTCGTCGGCGTCGGCAGTGGAGACGGCCAGCACGCGGCGGTCCGAGGTCGCCACCACCGCCCGGTCGGTGGCGTCGAGGTAGGCGTGCGCGCCGCACGACTCGTCGTCGCCCTCGTCCGGGGCGGGCAGCCACTTGGTCGCCAGCGGCCGCATCGAGTCCGGGTCGACGACGTGCAGAGCACGGCCCTCGCGGTCGTCGCAGAGCCCCACGAGCCGGTCGGCGCTGTCGAGGGTGAGGGTCGAGCAGTGCTCCAGGCCCCACCAAGCGGTGTCGACCTCGGGCTGCAGCCCGGTGGGACCCGCCCAGGTCGTGGTGCCGGTGCCCCACGCGTCGCCGCGCGCCGTGCCGGCGCCGTTCCGGGCCAGGTGCGGGTTCTGGGGGACGGCGCCGGCCGGCACGGGCGGCACCTGCGCCGGCCGACCGACGTACGACGGCGCGACCAGCAGTCCCGGCGCCGGCGGGACGGGCAGCCAGCCGTCGGGCACCAGCACGACGACCCCGACCAGCAGGGCGACGACGCCCGCGGCGATGCCGGCACCCCGCCACGTCACCCAGACCCGGTCGAGCACCCACCAGCGGATCCGCGGGACGCACAGCGCGAGGAGCGCCACGACGGGCACCCACGGCCCGAGGGCCAGCCACGCCAGCACCAGGGCGAGCAGCAGCCAGGTGACCACCCCGACCCGCCCTGCCAGCATGGCGGCAAGGCTAAGGCCGTGGGTCAGCCGATCCAGGCACCCGCGCGCATGACGCGCGACACCTCGAGGTCCTCGTCCAGCACGACCAGGTCGGCACGACGGCCGGCCTCGAGCGCGCCCACGTCGTGCAGGCCGAGCACCCGCGCGGGGGCCGTGCTCGCGGCGTGCACGACGTCCACCAGCGGAAGGCCCGCCTCCCGGACCGCGAACCGCACGGCGGCGTCCATGGTGAGCGTCGACCCGGCGATCGCGCCGAGTCCCGGCCCGGTGTCGGCCAGGCGGGCGACGCCCCCGCGCACCTCGATCGCCATCGGTCCGAGCCGGTAGTCCCCGTCCTCGGCACCGGCCGCGGCCATCGCGTCCGTCACGAGCACGCAGCGGCCGGGCTTGGCGGCGAAGGCCGTGCGCAGCACGGCCGGGTGGAGGTGGACGCCGTCGGCGATCAGCTCGACGTCCGCGGCAGCCGACTCGAGCAGGGCGCCGACCGGACCCGGCTCGCGGTGGTGGAGGGGGCGCATCGCGTTGAAGAGGTGGGTCCCCACCGTGGCGCCGGCGTCGAGGGCCGCACGCGCCACGTCGTACGTCGCGTCGGTGTGGCCGATGGCGGCGACCACCCCCGAGGCGGCGAGCTGGCGGACCGCGTCGACCCCGCCGGGCAGCTCGGGCGCGAGCGTGACCATGCGGACCGCACCGCGCCGTCCTGAGCCTGTCGAAGGGTCGCCGGCCGCCAGCAGCGACTCGACCGCCGCCGGGCGGGGCTCGACGAGCGAGCCCGGCTGGTGGGCGCCCGACCGGTCCGGGCTGAGCCACGGCCCCTCCAGGTGCACGCCGGCCAGCAGGCCGTCGCGCACCAGCAGGGACAGCTCGCGGACCGCGCACACCATCCGCTCGTGCGTGTCGGTGACCAGGCTGGCGACCATCGACGTGCTGCCGTGCGCGAGGTGGGCGGCGGCGACGACCGCGCCGGCGTCCGCCGTACCTGCGTCGAACGACGCGCCCCCGCCGCCGTGGACGTGCATGTCGACGAAGCCTGGGACGAGCGTGGCGTCGCCGAGGTCGAGGGCGTCCCGGGCCCCGCACGGTGGCTGGCCCTCGCCCACCGCGACGACCCGGTCGCCCTCGAGGTGGACCCACCCCGGCGCGAGGACCCGCGCCGGGGTGACGACCCGTGCTGCCGAGAGGATGGTGCCCATGCCAGGTGCCGTCACGCGCTGGTGTCGGCCTCGACGAGCGACTCCGCGTCGTCCTCCTCGCGGCCCGGCGTGCGCAGGTTCCACCGGCGGATCACGAGGCGGAAGAGCACGTAGTAGACCGCGGCGTAGGCCAGGCCGATGGGGATCAGCCAGCCCGGGTTGGTGGCGATGTTCCAGTTGAGTACGTAGTCGAAGAGTCCCGCCGAGAAGCCGAACCCGTCCTTGATCCCGAGCGCGTTGACGAGGGCGAGCGACGTGCCGGTCAGGACCGCGTGGACGACGTACAGCGGGAAGGCGACGAACATGAACGCGAACTCGAGCGGCTCGGTCACGCCGGTGAGGAACGCGGTCAGGGCGGCCGAGAGCATGATGCCGCCGACGGCCTTCTTGTGCTGCGGCTTGGCCTCGTGCCAGATCGCGAACGCCGCGGCCGGGAGGGCGAACATCATGATCGGGAAGAAGCCGGTCATGAAGGCGCCGGCCGTCGGGTCTCCGGCCAGGAAGCGCGGGATGTCGCCGGTGACGGTCTCGCCGCCCGCCGAAGTGTACTCGCCGAAGATGAACCACGGCGGGTTGTTGAGGATGTGGTGCAGGCCGAGCGGGATCAGCAGCCGGTTGAGGGTGCCATAGACGAACCCGCCGAGGACGGTGTTCTCGGTGACCCACTCGCCGAGGCCGGTGATGCCGGCGTCGAAGACGGTGTAGACCAGGCTCATCGCCACGGAGATCACGATGGCGGCGAGCGCCGCGAGGATCGGCACGAACCGGCGGCCGCCGAAGAAGGCGAGGTACGGCGGCAGCGAGATGCGGTGGTAGCGCTGCCAGAGCCAGCCGGAGACGAGGCCCATGACGATGCCGCCCAGGACGCCGTAGTTGATGAGCTCCTGCTCCTCCCCCTCGGCCGCCGCGCCGAGGACGATCGGCGACATCGCGTCGCCGACGCCCTCGAAGACCAGGTAGCCGACGACGGCGGCCAGGGCCGTGGAGCCGTCGGACTTGCGGGCGATGCCGATGGCGATGCCGACGGCGAAGAGCAGCGGCAGGTGGGCGAAGATCGCGTCGCCGGCCGCGCCGATGACGGACGCGACCCGGTCCCAGCCGAGCCCGTCGGCACCGAGCAGGTCGGGCTGGCCGAGCCGGAGCAGCAGCGCCGCCGCGGGCAGCGCCGCGATGGGCAGCATCAGGCTGCGGCCGAACTTCTGCAGCGGTGCGAGGTTGAACCTGCGTCCGGTGGTCCCGCCCACGGCGGGGTCTTGAGTGGTCACGAGGTCTTCTTCCTTCCTGAGGGGCTGTTCCTGCTGGTGGACCCGGTCGTGCCGGGTCCGGCGAGCGTCATGTGGAGCTGGTAGCGGTCGCCGCGGTAGCGCGAGACGACGTACTCCAGCGGCCGGCCGGCGGCGCTGGAGACGCGACGGAAGACCAGCAGCGGCGTGTGGACCGGGGCCTCGAGGCGCCGCGCGGTCGCGCCCTCGGCGCTCTCCCCCCACAGCGTCTGCTCGGCGGCGTCGATGACGAGGTCGTAGCGCGTCGCGAAGAGCGTGTAGAGCGAGCCGCTGAGGTCCTGGGTGTCCAGGTCCGGGAGCGGCGAGCACGGGTACCACCCCTGCTCGATCGCCATCGGCTGGTCGTCGGCGAGCCGGACCCGGTCGATGCGCCACGCCGTGCCGCGGCTGCCCAGCCTCAGCGCCTTGGCCACCTCGGTCGGCGGCCGCTCCTCGTCGACGCGCATGAGCCGCGTGGACGGGGCGAGCCCGCGGCTGCGCATGTCCTGGGAGAACGACGCGAGGTGCAGGTGGCTCTCCACGCGGGGACGGGCGACGAACGTGCCCTTGCCCTGGATCCGGTGCAGCAGGCCCTCGGCGATGAGGCTCTCGATCGCCCTGCGGACGGTGGCCCGCGAGACGCCGTACGTCGCCATCAGGTCGCGCTCGGACGGGATGGCGGCGTCGGGTCCGAGCTCGGTCACGGCGAGGTCGGCCAGCACGTCGCTGAGCTGGACGTGCTTGGGCCGGGGGCCGTCACTGATGCTGCGGGCCATCGCCACCTCTCCGTCCGGGGCCTCGACGCGGGCCGGGGATATTGGTACGGTCTGGTCCGTACCAGTTGGGAGCATGGGCCTCGGCCCCCGGACTTGTCAAGGACCCCGATGACGACACCAGCCCCGTCCCAGGTGGCCACCCGGATGGCACGGGAGGTCGCCGAGCAGCCGGCTGCCGCGCGCCGGACGCTCGACCACCTGCTGCCCCAGCGCGAGCGGCTGCGGTCCCTCGGCGCCGGCCGGCGACGGGTGCTGATGGTCGCGCGGGGCTCGAGCGACAACGCCGCGATCTACGGCCGCTACCTGCTCGAGGTCGCCGCCGGCGTGCCGGCCGGCCTGGCCGCGCCGAGCGTCGCGACCCACTACGGCGCCCACCTCGACCTCTCGGACACGCTCGTGGTGTCGGTGTCGCAGTCCGGGGCCACGGCCGAGATCGTCGAGACCCAGCAGTGGGCGCGCCGGTGCGGGGCGGCGACGGTGGCCGTGACCAACGTGGCCGGGTCCGCGCTGGCCGCCGAGGCCGACGTCGCCCTGGTGACGCAGGCCGGGCCCGAGCTGGCCGTCCCGGCGACCAAGACCTACCTGACCCAGGTGCTCGCGCTGGCCGTCCTGGCCGACGCCCTGGGTGCCGACCTCGGGGACGCGCTGGCGCGGGTGCCCGACGCGGTCGCGTCCCTGCTGGACTCCGACGTCACGGACGCGGCCCGCGCCCTGGCCTCGGCCGACGAGGTCGTCGTCTCGGGACGCGGCCTGCTGCTCGGCACCGCCCTGGAGACCGCGCTCAAGCTCGAGGAGACGTGCCTGCGGCCGGTGCGCGGCTACTCCTACGCCGACCTGCGCCACGGCCCGATCTCGGTGGTCACCGGCGGCGTGCTGGCCGTCCTCGTCGCGGCCGCCGACGGCCCGCTCGCCCAGCCCATGGAGGAGCTGGCCGACGACCTCCGCGCCCGCGGCGCGCGGATCCTCGGGATCGGCGGCACGACGGCCTTCGCCGGCCGGTGCGACGTGCACCTGGCGGGACCGGACCTGCCGGAGGTGGTCGCGCCGATCGCCTCGATCGTCCCGGCGCAGCTGACGATCGAGCGCCTCGCCCGCGACCTCGGGCTGGACCCCGACAACCCCCGGGGGCTGGCCAAGGTCACCCGCACCGACGCACCCTGAGCCCCCACACCCACCCACTCACACGAGGAGCACGCAGATGAGCAGCAAGGCAGAGCAGATCCTGGCCGGCCTCGGCGGCGCCGACAACGTCGTCGAGATCGAGGCCTGCATCACCCGCCTGCGCACCGAGGTCAAGGACGGCTCGCTGGTCGACCAGGCCGTCCTCAAGGCCGCCGGCGCGCACGGCGTGATGGCCAACGGCACCGTCGTCCAGGTCGTCGTCGGCCCCGAGGCCGACAACCTCGCCGACGACATCGAGGACCTGATGTGACCACTCCCCCCGTGCAGGTCCTCTCCCCCTGCCCCGGCCGGGTCGTCGCCATGGCCGACGTGCCGGACCCCGTCTTCGCGGAGGAGATGGTGGGACCCGGCGTGGCCATCGAGCCCGACCCCGGCCCGACGGTCGTGCTCTCCCCGATCACCGGCACCGTGCTCAAGGTGCACCCGCACGCGTTCGTCGTGCTCGGCGACGGGGTGGGCGTGCTCGTCCACCTCGGGATCAACACGGTCCGCCTCGACGGCGAGGGGTTCGAGGTGCTCACCAGCCAGGGCACCGCCGTGGCCGCGGGGGACCCGATGATCCGGTGGGACCCCGCGACGATCCCGGCGTCGGTCGACGGTCAGGACGTCTCGACGATGGTGCCCGTCGTCGTCATGGACGCGCCCCGCGGCTCGGTGACCAGCGACGCGGTCGGCGGGCCCGTCGCGGCCGGCGACCTGCTCTTCACCACCGCGTGAGGCCCACCGCATGAGGCCCACGGCGCTCCTGCTCGACCTCGACGGGACCCTCGTCGACTCCGAGCCGCTGCACCGGCGCGGCTACCGGTCGTTCCTCGACGCGCGCGGCTGGGGCGTGCCGGACCTGTCGGTCTTCACCGGGCGCCGGGCCGAGGACGTCTTCGCCAACGAGCCCGGCCCGTGGCAGGGCCACGACCCGGACGCCCTGCTGGCCGAGGTGCTGCCCCACGTGCCCGACGAGGCCGCGACCGCCGTCCCCGGGGCACGTGACCTCCTGCTGACGGCCCGCGCCGCCGGCGTGCGCCTGGCGGTCGTCACCTCGGCCGGGCCGGCCTGGGTCGAGCGCTCGCTCGTGGAGTCCCTCGGCCTGTCCCTGGACGCCGTGGACGAGGTCGTGACCGCCCTCGACGTGGTCGACGGCAAGCCGGACCCGGCCGGCTACGCCCTGGCCGCGGACCGCCTCGGGGTGGACGCCGCGCTGGCGATCGCCGTGGAGGACTCCCCCGCCGGCGTCCTCGCGGCCTTGGGCGCAGGCGTACGGCGCGTGCACGGGATCGGCACGACGCACCCGGACGGCCTGCTCGTGCAGGCCGGGGCTGCGGAGGTGCACGCCGACCTGCTGCCCCTCGTCGAGCTGGTGGGCCGGCTCGCGCCGTAGCGTCGTCCGGTCGCGCACCCCCCTTCCGGGGGCCGGCGCCACCGCCGAGGATGGCGACTGTCTGAAGAAAGTCCTGTGTCGATGTCGAAGACTCCACCGGTCGTTCGACGTACGGGCGAGAAGCAACCACACGGCAACCGGATGGAGTGATGACAATGCCGCGTTTCATGGGATTCGTCAGGATGGAAGAGAACATCGGCATGCCCCCGCAGGCGCTGATGGACGCGATGGACGTCTACATCGGCGAGCAGGCCGCCAAGGGGGTGTTCCTCGACGGTGGCGGGCTCTACGGCACCGAGGACGCGGTCAACTTCGTCGTCCGCCAGGGCGAGGTCACCCGCGTCGACGGGCCCTACGCCGAGGGCAAGGAGGTCGTCGGCGGCTGGGCGATCCTGCAGTACGACACGCTCGAGCAGGCCGTGGCCGAGCAGGAGGAGTTCGCCCGGCTGCACGCCAAGCACTGGCCCGACGTCACCGTGATCTCGACGCTGCGCCAGATCTCCGACGGTCCGGAGGAGACCGGCGCCTGAGCGGGAATCACTACGCTGGCCGCGTGCCGGCAGGGACCAGTGCGGACGACCCGACCGAGGCCGTCCACTCCGCGTGGCGGGCCGACTCGGCCCGCCTCGTCGGTGCCCTCACCCGGATGACCCGGGACGTGGAGCTCGCCGCGGACCTCGCGCAGGACGCGCTCGTGGCCGCGCTCGAGCAGTGGCCGGTGACCGGCGTCCCGGACAACCCCACCGCCTGGTTGATGACCACGGCGAGGCGCCGCGGCGTCGACCACTTCCGGCGCGCCGACAACCTGCGCCGCAAGGTCGCCGAGCTCGAGGGCGCACGCAGAGGAGAGGAGGCGCAGGTGCCCGACCTCGACGACCAGGTCGACCACATCGAGGACGACGTCCTGCGCCTCGTCTTCCTGTCCTGCCACCCCGTCCTCACGCCCGAGTCCCGGGCCGCGCTGACCCTGCGCCTGGTCGGCGGACTGACGACGGCCGAGATCGCCCGCGGCTTCCTGACCAGCGAGTCGACGATGGGCCAGCGCATCTCCCGCGCCAAGAAGACGCTGTCCACGGCACACGCCGAGCTCGAGCTGCCGACCGGTGAGGAGCGGACCAGGCGTCTCGACGACGTGATGGCGGTGATCTACCTGATCTTCAACGAGGGCTACACCGTCACCGCCGGCGAGGACTGGATGCGTCCCGACCTGACGGCCGAGGCCACGCGGCTGGCTCGCATGCTCGCCGACCTCGCGCCCGACGAGCCCGAGGTGCTGGGCCTCCAGGCGTTGCTCGAGCTCCAGGGCTCCCGGACGCCCGCCCGCCTCGACGCCGACGGCCTGCCGGTGCTGCTGGAGTCGCAGGACCGGACGCTCTGGGACCGGCTGATGGTCCGCCGCGGACTGGCCGCCCTGCAGCGCGCCTCCGGGCTCGCGGCGCAGGGGCGACCCGTCGGCAGGTACTTCCTCCAGGCCTCGATCGCCGCCGAGCACGCCCGCGCCCCGCGACCCGAGGACACCGACTGGCGGCGGATCGCTGCCCTGTACGACGTCCTGGCCGGTGCCGCCCCCGGACCGGTCGTCGAGGTCAACCGCGCCGTGGCGCACGGGCGGGCGTTCGGGCCGTCCGCGGGGCTCGCCGTCCTGGAGGCCGTGGACCCGGGGACGCTGGGCGACTCACACCTGGTGCCGAGCGTCCGCGGGGACCTCCTCGAGCTGGCGGGTCGGCACGCCGAGGCCGCCGCTGCGTTCACGGACGCCGCCGCACGCACGCGGAACGAGGGAGAGCGAGCCGTCCTGCGCCGTCGGGCGGAGGAGAACCTCGCACGTGCCTCCGGCCCCTGACGTCGTAGTCGTCAGACGTGACCGCTGAGCTGGGCGAGCCGGGCCGCGAGGGCGTCCACCATCGCGCTCGCCTTCTTGGGCGGGATGGCCGAGGCACGGTCGCCGCCCCGGCTGGAGACGGGGAGCACGTCGACCGACAGCTTCGCACCGCCGGCGAGCGCGCGGAGCTCGTCGATCCGGTTGCCGAAGGGCGACCCGCTCCCCGGGGAGTAGTACTCGACGACCTCGTCCAGCTCGTCGGCGTACAGGTCGGCCTTGGTGACGGCGATGACGAGCCAGACCGGCCTGTCTCGGCGTACGGCCATCGAGGCGATCCGGTGCGCGGTGATCGTCCAGTCCTCGAGCTCCGCGGCGAGCAGCTCCTCGCGGGTGGCGGTGGCGTGGCCCGACGTGCCGGCCACGCGCCGCGGGGTGGCGTGGCCGTTGGCGACGACGTGGATGATCCCGTCGACCGGCTCGTCGTGGAAGACCTCGTCGAGGGCCGAGAGCCGCGTCGCCGCGTTGTCCCCCGGCACGACGAGGAACCGGAAGCCCTGCAGCCGGCGCGAGCGGCGGGTACGGCGCTCCATGACGGCGGAGCCCACCTCGCCCACGCCCTCGCCGGACGTGCGCCGCGCGAGACGGTTGGCCATCTCGGTCTTGCCGACCCCGGTCATGCCGGTCACGGCGACCGTCGGGAACCGCCCGCGGAACAGCCGCCCGACGCGCTCGGGGGCGGCCGAGAGGCTGGTCAGCACGCCGCCGGCGATGGTCGCGCCGAGGGCGGCGCGGCTGGAGGTGGGCAGGACGGTGCGGAATCGGGTGGTCGTGCGGGACACGGGTCTCCTCGGAGGAGTGCGTCGGGTGGGTGGCACGCCCGAGCCTACGTTCGGCGTGGCTCGCGTCCGCTCACAGGACCCCGGGGTCGAGGTCCAGCGTGGTGCGGTCGCCGGCGGCGAGCAGGTCGAGCATCGGCCCCACCTTCGGCAGCTCGCGCCCGAAGAAGTACGCCGTCGCGGCCCGCTTGCCCTCGTGGAACGCGGACTCCTTGCGGTCGGCCGCGAGCCACTGCTCGAGCCAGAGCCAGGCCACCACCAGGTGGCCGGTCGCCTCGAGGTAGGCCGTGGCGTCGGCGAGCATGGCCTGCTGGTCGCCGCGGCCGGCGATGGCACCGGTGACCTCGACGAGCCGGACGGCAGCGGCCGTGAGCTGTGCGGCGTACCCCTTGCCGTCGGCGTCCCCGGTGCCGGCGGCGCGACGGGCGGTCTCGTGCATCCGCCCGACGAGCAGGGTCAGGCCGGCGCCGGCGTCCATCAGCACCTTGCGGCCGAGCAGGTCGAGCCCCTGGATGCCGTGGGTGCCCTCGTGGATCGCGTTGAGCCGGTTGTCGCGGTAGTGCTGCTCGACGTCGTGGTCCCGCGTGTAGCCTGCGCCGCCGAGCACCTGGATCGCCAGGTCGTTGGCGGCCAGGCACCACTGCGACGGCCAGCTCTTGGCGATGGGGGTGAGGATCCCGAGCAGCGTCTCCGCCTCGGCCCGGGCGGTGGCGTCGTCGAGGGACGCGACGTCGTCGACCAGCCGCGAGCAGAAGAGGACGAGGGCGAGCGCGCCCTCGGCGTACGACTTCTGGGCCAGCAGCATCCGGCGTACGTCGGGGTGCTCGACCAGCGGCACCTGGGGCGACTCCGGCGAGGCGCCGACCGGCCTGCCCTGCAGCCGCTCGCGCGCGTAGGCCAGGGACTTCAGGTAGCCGGTGTACCCGAGGGCGGTGGCCGCCAGGCCGACGCCGATCCGGGCCTCGTTCATCATCGTGAACATGGCTGGCAGGCCGCGGTTCTCGGTCCCGACGAGGTGGCCGACGGCGCCCGGACGTCCGCCGGGCGTGAACGCGCCGTCACCGAAGATCGGGGCGGTGTTGACCGTGCCGCGGAAGCCCATCTTGTGGTTGATGCCCGCGAGCACGACGTCGTTGCGCTCGCCGAGCGAGCCGTCCTCGGCCACGAGGTACTTCGGCACCAGGAACAGCGAGATCCCCTTCGTGCCGAGCGGGGCGCCGGGGGTGCGGGCGAGCACGAGGTGCACGATGTTGTCGCCCATCTCGTGGTCACCGCCGGAGATCCACATCTTGCGTCCGAAGAGGCGGTAGGTGCCGTCGGGCTGCGGCTCGGCGCGGGTCGTGATGTCGGCCAGGTTGGAGCCCGAGTCGGGCTCGGAGAGGGCCATCGTGCCGAAGAACCGGCCGGTGGTCATGGGCTCCACGAAGCGGCTCACCAGCTCCGGGGCGGCGTGGACGGTGAGCAGGTTGGCGTTGGCCATGGTGAGCAGCGCGTAGCCGGCCGTGCCCACGTTGGCCGCCTGGAACCACGCCATGCAGGCTCCGAAGACCGACGCCGGCAGCTGCAGCCCGCCGGCCTCCTCGCCCAGCGGCGCCGCCAGGAACCCCGCCTCGGCGAAGGCCTTCAGCGCCGGCTCGACCTCCGGGACCAGCTCGACCCGCTCGCCGTCGAAGCGCGGTTCCGCCAGGTCCGCGGCCCGGTTGTGCGGGGCGAACTGGTCGGTCGCGATCCGCTCGGCGAGTCCCAGCAGGTCCTCGACGACGTCGCGGGAGTGCTCGGCGAACCGCTCCCGCTCGAAGAGCGTCTCGGTGTGGAGCCACTCGAAGAGCAGGAACTCCAGGTCGCGGCGCGACATGATCAGGCTCATCAGGTCTCCCTCGGTGGCTCGGCTCGCTCCATGCCTACACGACGCGTCCTCCTCGCGGCGGAGCCGGTCCGCCCCTGCAGTGCGAGCGGGAGCGTCGCCACGGCGATCGCGCCGGCGACGAGGAACGCGGTCGCGAAGGAGGTGAGCTGGGCGATCACCCCGACGGCCACCGAGCCCAGCGCCGTACCCGCGTCGAAGCCGACGTTCCACACAGCGCTCGCGAGGTTGTGGTGCCGGCGCGAGACGGCCGTGAAGGAGATCAGGAGCGTCAGGTTCTGCAGGCCCCCGTAGCAGAGGCCGACCAGGAGCATGGCGACCAGGAAGGATCCGACGCGTACGCCGTCGGAGCTAGCGACCGACCACGCCACGAGCGCCATCCCTACCCCGGTCAGGGGGACGAGGGGTACGACGAAGCGCTGGGGGCCGTACCGGTCCGCCAGGGCGCCGACCCGCCACCGGCTGAAAGCAGCCGACAGCCCCATCAGGAACAGACCGCCTGCCGCGACCGACGGGCTGTCGACCATCTGGGGCGTGAACGTGATCACCGCCCCGCCCGCCAACGTGACCGCCAGCAGCAGCATCATCGGCCGCATCAACCGTAGGTAGGCCTTGAACTCCGGGTCGTCGGGGTCGGGCGAGACCGTCGTCCCGGGGTGCAGGTCCGGCGCGCTGAGCCGGAGCGCCGACGAGAGACGGAACGCCGCAGGGATGCCGACCAGCGGCAGGGCGCTGAGCGCGAACACCACCCACCAGCCGAGGCTCTCGGCGATCCACGGTCCGGCGGGCAGCAGGACGAGGTTGGGCAGTGCGACGGCGAGGCCGTAGGCGCCGATCGCCTCCCCGCGGCGCTCCGCACCCACCAGCGCGGCGACGGCCGCGCTGCCGGCGACGGTGAGGACACCGAACCCGACCCCCCGGACCGCCGAGAGCGCGAGGACCGCGCCGAGAGCGTTGTTCAACGACATCAGGACGCCCGGGACACCCAGTAGCGCCAGCCCCACGGCGAGCGCCGGCCCCCACCCGAACCTGTGCAGGGCGCGCGGGACGAGCAGCTGGGTCAGCACGGTGAACAGCAGGAGCACGCCGTTGACGAGTCCCGAACCGGCGGTGGTCGCCCCGCCCTCGACCGCCCACAGCGGGGCGACAGTCAGCAGCAGGGCGTAGCCGGAGAACCCCGCGCACGTCATCGCGACCAGCGGAGCCATCCCCGGCTGACGCCAGATCGGCCCCCCTGCACTCACGGCGGGGAGTCTACGGCGAGCGTCGTGCCCAGGGCCTCGCAGAACGCTCAGGTCCGCTCGAGCCGCCGCGCGAGGTACGGCGCGGTCACGCTGCCTTCGGCCTTCGCGATGTCGGCCGGCGTCCCGGTCGCGACGACCCGACCGCCGGCGTCTCCTCCGCCGGGGCCGAGGTCGATGACCCAGTCGGCGGTGGCGACCGCGTCGAGGTCGTGCTCGACGAGGACCACCGTGTTGCCGGCGTCGACGAGGCGGTGCAACTGGCGCAGCAGGAGCGCGGTGTCCGCGGGGTGCAGTCCCGAGGTCGGCTCGTCGAGCAGGTAGAGCGCGTGGCCGCGGTGTGCCCGCTGGAGCTCGGTGGCGAGCTTGATGCGTTGCGCCTCGCCGCCGCTGAGCTCGGTCGCCGGCTGTCCCAGTCGCAGGTAGCCCAGGCCCACCTCGCGCAGCGTCTGGAGGCTGCGTGCGGCGGCCGGCACGTCGGCGAGGAACGTCGCGGCGTCGTCGACGGACAGGGCGAGGACCTCCGCGATGTTCTTGTCGCGGTAGGTGATCTCGAGCGTCTCGGCGTTGTAGCGATCGCCGTGGCACGTCGGGCACGGTGCGTAGGTGCCGGGCAGGAACAGCAGCTCGACGGAGACGAATCCCTCGCCCTGACAAGTCTCGCAGCGACCCTCGGGGACGTTGAAGGAGAAGCGGCCTGCGCCGTAGCCGCGAGCTCGGGCGGCGTCCGTGGCGGCGTACAGCTTCCGCACGGCGTCGAACATCCCCGTGTACGTCGCGAGGTTGGACCGCGGCGTCCGGCCGATCGGCCGCTGGTCGACGAGGACCAGTCGGTCGAACGACTCGAGGGCGGTCGGGTCCTCGGCGAGCACCTGGCTGACCAGGGTCGACTTGCCGGACCCGGACACCCCGGTGACGGCGGTCAGCACACAGAGCGGGATGTCGACGGACAGGTCGCGCAGGTTGTGGCGGCGCACCCCGGCCAGCCGCAGCCAGCCCTGCGGGGCACGGACGTCGTGCACCAGCCGCTCCGCGCGACCGAACAAGTAGGAGCTCGTGGCCGACTCGGTGACGTCCTCCAGGTCCGCCACCGGGCCGCTGTAGAGCACGCGGCCCCCGGCCTCGCCCGCACCGGGACCGATGTCGACGACCCAGTCCGCACGCCATACGACGTCGAGGTCGTGCTCCACGACGAACAGCGAGTTGCCGGACGCCTTCAGGCGGTCCAGGACGTCCAGCAGCGGCTCCGCGTCGGCCGGGTGCAGGCCGGCGGAGGGCTCGTCCAGGACGTAGACGACCCCGAACAGCCCGGAACGCAGCTGGGTGGCGATCCGCAGGCGCTGCACCTCACCGGGCGACAGGGTCGTCGAGCTCCGCCCCAGGCTCAGGTAGCCCAGGCCGAGGTCGAGCAGCACCTCGATGCGGGCAACCAGATCGGCGCAGATCCGCACCGCGACCTCGTCGGTCTCCTCGGGCTGCTCGGCGACCGGTCGCAGCAGCGCGACCAGCTGCGTGAACGGGAGGGCGTTGACCTCGGCGATCGAGTGCCCGAGGAAGGTCACCGCGAGTGCTTCCGGCCGCAGTCCGCTGCCGTGGCAGTCCGGGCAGGGTGCATCCTCGACGAACCGCAGCGCGCGCTCGCGCATCCGCTCGCTCTTGGAGTCGGCCAGGACGTGCATGACGTGCTTGCGCGCGCTCCAGAACTTCCCGTAGTAGCCGTGGTCGATGCGGTCGCGCTCCGGTTTGATGAGCACCGACGGCTGCTCGTCGGTGAAGAGCAGCCAGTCTCGGTCCCTCTTCCTGAGCTTGTGCCACGGCTTGTCGACGTCGATGCCGAGACCGGTGACGATGCTGCGCAGGTTGGCACCCTGCCACGCGCCGGGCCAAGCGGCGATCGCGCCCTCGCGGATGCTCAGGGACGGGTCGGGGACAAGCAGGTCCTCGGTGACGTCGTGCACGACACCCAGACCGTGGCAGCGCGGACACGCGCCCGCCGCGGTGTTGGGCGAGAACGCCTCGGCCGGGAGGTGGTCAGCCCCGGCGGGGTAGTCGCCCGCTCGCGAGTAGAGGATCCGCAGCAGGTTGGACAGCGTCGTGAGGGTGCCGACCGACGAGCGGGACGTGGCCGCGCCGCGACGCTGCTGCAGCGCCACCGCCGGCGGCAGCCCGGTGACCTCCTGGACATGCGGGGCACCGACCTGCTGCAGCAGCCGGCGCGCGTAGGGCGCCACCGACTCGAAGTAGCGACGCTGCGCCTCGGCGTACAGCGTGCCGAATGCCAGCGACGACTTCCCCGAGCCGGAGATCCCGGTGAACGCGACCATGGCGTTCCGAGGGATGTCGACGTCGACGTTGCGGAGGTTGTGCTCGTTGGCGCCGCGGACGCGCACGAAGCCGTCGGTCGCGTCGGTGGTCACGCGCCCCTGTACCCAGACCGAGCGCGACGCCCGTGGTCGGTCTCGTCCGAGGGACCTCGTGCCACGATGACTCGGAGACCTGCCCCGGCGCGTGCGAACGGGGCGAAGACCATGCCTCAGGTTAGCCCGGCCCGCTGCGGACGCCGGACGACGACCTGCGCCGACCGGCGAGCCCCCCGTCGAGCCGGCGTCTGATCGTTCTCCACGATCGCGAGCGTTGACACAACGCACATAGAGCTAGCGCCCTCGGCGCTTCGCGCCGCCGAGGGAGGCCGAGGGGCTCGGTGTCCAGATGGGAAAGCGCCTCAGTCGGTCCCGGGAGGCCGGTTCCGGCCGCTGGCCGGAACCGCATTCACCGTTCGGGCACGGCTACTGCACCACCACCTGTCCGACCATCCCCATTCCTGCATGGACGAGGCAGACGTAGGGGTACGTGCCGGCCTTGGTGAACTTCACCGTGAACGTGCTCGGCGGCGGCCCGAACCCCGCAGGCAGGATCACCCCTGAGCTGAGAGCGCCACCCTGGAAGTTCGTCGGATCGCCGGTCGGCGCGAACGGGTTGGCAGGCGGCGGTCCGAACGTGATCGTGTGCGGGACCGGGAACGCGTTCCTCGCCATGTCGAAGGTCACGCTCTCGCCGACCTTCACCACGACGTTGCCAGGGATGAACCGGTTGACCTGCACGCGCATGTCAGCGGCGCCCGCGAACACGTGGTGGGAGTCGGCAGCACCAAGCGCGTTGGCCCACAGGTCGAGCCCGTGCTCGATGTCCGCATTCGATGCCTTGGTGGCCATCGCGTTGTAGTCCGACTGCGTGTGCGGATAGGGCGTGCCGGCCTTGCGGACCACGACGACCGCTTTCATGGCCTCGCCGTGGACGTAGCACAGGTACTTGTACTTGCCCGGCTTCTTGAACTTCAAGTCGTACGACTTGACCGCGTCCGGGAAGAGGGCGTCGGGCGCGGGGGTCATGATCCCGGAGCTGCGGAACTGCCCCGGCTTGGAGATCGACCCCTTCGACGTCGGCGCTGTCATGTAGGTGGTCGCCAGATCGAACTCGACGGCGGGGTGCTTGTCGTTGATGAACGAGACGGTGTGCGGCTCCATCGAGTTGGAGACCCAGTGCACCGTGTCGCCGGCGTTGATCCAGATCTTCTTCGGCCCGTACGCCATCGTCTGTACGGCGCCTGAGCTCGACTCTGCGCCGACCATGACGTTCCAGGTCTTGGCCTTGGTAGTGGACGCGGCGTGGGCGTTGCTTGCCAGCAGTGTGGGCATGGCGGCAATCAACAGGGCGAACACCGCGAGGAACACCGAGGATCTCCTCGGTCGAGCGGACATCGGGGGCATGGTCACTCCTTCGCAGTTGGGGAACTTCCTCACTCTCCTCGCGGCCTCGGTCCGCGACAACCGGTGGTCGTGGGCTGCATAGACCACTTCCCTCAGAGCATGCGGGCGCGGCTCGGTCCTGCGCGGGAGCGGACTCGCGCACGTGAAGACCGAGCCATGAAGCGATGTGGTCGCGCGGGGCGCGGGGCGCCGAAGCGCGTTCGCTTGGACGCCTAGTCGCCGGTGGCATGTTTGACCCATCAGCTGCCGGAACTGGATGCGGTCTTCCTCGCTTCCCTCGGAGTCCCCAAGGGGGCGAGCGGTCGGTGCGCTTGCCGACGGCCGCGAGATACGGGCTAGTGGATCGACGGGGGGCCCTGTGGAGGGCTCGACCGGGCACCTGTCGGCAACCGTTCTGTACGAACGAGGGTGCGCCCGCAAGCGGCGTAGTAGGGCTCGCTAGGAGCTTCACCGCCGACTCGCCCCTCCCGCCACCCGCAATCGCTCGACGCGCGTCAACGCAGCGACGAGGGTGCTCGATGTGCGACTGCCCTGGTCGCACACGCCTCCAGACCGCCACCCCGTCGTACGGACTCGGGCGTCGCCTCAGGGGCGATATCCGCCTCAGCGCGAGCGGGGCCCGAAGACGGGGCTGACCTTGGCGAAGGCCGCCTCGCGGGCGACCTTGGTGTTGCGGTTGAAGAGCAAGAAAGCCTGCTCGACCCGCTCGCGGGCGAATGTGTGCCGCGGGCTGGACGTCCAGGTGTCGTTGAAGAGCCGCTTGGCGGCGGCGAGCTGGTCGGGCGAGCGCTTCTTGAGCTCCTCGGCGAGCTCGAGGGCGGCCGCCGCCGGGTAGGCGTCCAGCCGGCCGACCAGGCCCATCTCGTGGGCCTCCTTGCCGCTGAAGGTCTCGGCAGTCATCGTCAGCCGCTTGGCCGTCTCGATGCCGACCAGCTCGGCCAGGCTGCGTACGCCGGACATGTCGGGGATGATCCCCCACTTGCCCTCCAGCACCGACCAGCGCGAGTCGGGGTGGGCGATCCGGAAGTCGGCGGCCAGCGCGATCTGCAGACCACCGCCGAGGCAGTGCCCGTGCACGGCCGCGATGACCGGGACCGGGAGGCGCCGCCAGGCCCAGCACGCCTCCTGGAAGGTGTTGGTGCCCCGCCACGGGCGCGGCACGAACGCCGTCGCCACCCGGGCCGGCTGCCGCATCACGGTGCCGAAGTCGAGGCCGGCGCAGAACGCATCTCCCTCGCCGTCCAGCACCACGGCCCGCAGCGACTTGTCCCGGCGCAGCATCCCGGCGGTGTCGATGAGCTGCTCGAGCGTGTCGAGGGTGAGCGCGTTGAGCTTGTCGGGGCGGGTCAGCCGCACCCGGGCGACGTTGCGCTCGATCGTGCAGGTGACCAGGGTGTCGGCGGCGTCCTCAGCGGGCATGCCGCAAGGGTACGGCGGCGCTGGCGCGTCGCCGTACCCCTGCGTTCCCCCCGGGCAGGTGTCCCACCTGCTGCCCCGTCTGGGTGCTCAGCCTCGTGTCAGCGCTTGACCTTCTTGGTGGACTTGGTGCGGACCGTCACCGGGGTCATGCCGGCGGCCTTGGCGGTCACCTTGACGCTGATCTTCTTGCCGGCCATCTTGCGGGTCAGGCGGAGCCGCATCTTGGTCGCGCCCTTGATCTTCTTGCCGTTGGCCAGCCACTGGATCTTGCGCTTGACCGTGGTCGGGTTCCAGGCACCCTTGGTGACCCGCAGGCGCTGGTCGACCTTGGCGAAGCCCTTGATCCGCGGCTTCTTCACGACGAGGACCTTGCCGGCCGAGGCGGTCGTGGTCGACGTGCCCGTGGCGGTCGACGTCGTGGTGCCGGTCGTCGTACCAGTCGTCGTGCCGGTGGTCGGCGTCGTCGGCGTCGTCGGGGTCGGCTCGGGAGTCGGGGTGGGCTCGGGCGTGGGCTCCTCGGTGACCGGGGTCGCCAGCTGGGCGTCCAGCCCGGTGCTGGAGCCCGAGTTGGGCAGCTGGATGGCGGAAGCGTCGACGAGCGCGGCGCGGTCGTTCCAGTACTCCGTCACGCCCGACACCGGGTCGTGGAAGCCGAGGGTGTACTCCCCGCCGGGCAGACCGCCGAGGTCGTAGCTGCCGTCCGCACCGGCCACGACGGACTGGAACTCGATCCAGGCTCCGTCCTGCTTCACGTAGGCGGTGATGGTCGCGCCGGGAAGTGCGGTCCCGCCGGTGCCGGTGACCCGGCCGGTCATGTGGGCGGCCCCGCCGAGCTGGGCGGGCTCGAGGGTCACGTGGCCCTTGCTGACGTCGATCGGCTCGGCCTCGGCCGCGCGGCTCTTGTCGTTGTAGAACTCCGTGGCGTAGGTGCCCGTCGGGTCGTAGTAGCGGACCCGGTAGGTGCCGACCTCCAGCTTGCCGACGCTGTAGGCGCCGTCCACGCCGGTGGTGTCGGAGTCGGCCGTGCTCCACAGGTCGAGGTCGTCGTTCCACTTGAGCGTCGCGACGTGGATGCCGGCCAGCGGCGCGCCGGCGGGCGTCGTCACGACACCCTTGATGCGCGCCGGCGGACCTCCGACTGCCTGCGCCGGGATCGAGAGTGCGGTGATGGACGTGAGTCCAACGGTCGTCGCGAGCAGTGCTCCAGCGACCTTGTGACGCTGCTTCATGGGTGCCCCCTTGGCTCCTGCGGCACCTCGGGTGGGCCGCTACGTCCCCGAAATTAGGTACGCGGCAGGGGCGACGAAGGGCATGAAGACGTCTGCTTGACGTCGCGTGGGAAGGCGGTGGGGCGGCGGTGGAAATGCGGACCAGACCGGTCGTATGCGTTGTTCCCGAACCGGGGCGGGAATGCAGAGCGCCCTGCCTCGCTGGGCGAGGCAGGGCGCTCGAGACGAGAACCGGCCAGGACGAGGCGGCGTACGCCTCACCAGCATCACCGGCTGGCCGACGTTGACGCATGCTGGCCGATGCAACGGCCAGTATGCGTAGGAATCACCGCCTCAGCGGTGATTCCTACGCAGAAACCGGGGACCGCCTCGGCGGTGATTCCGACACGGGCCCCTCAGGCGGCCTTGACCATCCGGCGCGCCTGCTGCTCGAGGCGGGCCTGGGCAGCGCGGCGGATCTTGGGCCCACCGGTGGCCATCTTGTAGAGCAGCTTGAGCTGCTGCGGCGCGTTCTTGGCGTTGGTGGTGGCCAGCCAGCCGTTGGGCAGCGAGAGGCGCACGACCTTGTGCCAGGCCGAGTAGACCTGCGGCACCATCGGGCGCGAGCAGTAGGTGAGGTCGTACTTGTCGAAGAGGGCCTTCACCTTGGGCGCGATCTCGGCGTACCGGTTGGACGGCAGGTCCGGGAAGAGGTGGTGCTCGATCTGGTGCGACAGGTTGCCGGTCATCAGGTGCAGGAACTTCGAGCCGGAGATGTTGGCCGAGCCGAGCATCTGGCGGACGTACCAGTCGCCCTTGGACTCGCCGTCGATCGAGCGCTTCTCGAAGGTCTCGACGCCCTCGGGGAAGTGGCCGCAGAGGATCACCGAGTTGGACCACAGGTTGCGCACGATGTTGGCGGTGAAGTTGGCCGCCAGCGTCGGCACGAACGAGCCCGTCGGGATGGAGAGCACGGGGTGCGCGACGTAGTCCTTGGTGACCTGCTTGCGGATCTTGCCGAGGACCTGCTTGGCGCGACGGCGGAAGTCCGGGTCCTTGGTCTGCTTCTTCTTGATGACCGCGCCGAGGTCGAGGTCGTAGGCCGCGATGCCGTACTCGAAGAACACGGCGTTGATGAAGCACCAGACCGGCTGGCCGAGGTGGAACGGGGTCCAGCGCTGCTCCTCGTCGACGCGCATGATGCCGTAGCCGAGGTCGTTGTCCTTGCCGATGACGTTGGTGTAGGTGTGGTGCAGCTCGTTGTGGCTGTGCTTCCACTGCTCGGCCGGCGAGGCCATGTCCCACTCCCAGGTGCTGGAGTGGATCTTGGGGTCGCGCATCCAGTCCCACTGCCCGTGGAGGATGTTGTGGCCGATCTCCATGTTGTCGAGGATCTTGGCGATGCTCAGGCCGGCGGTGCCGAGCACCCAGGCCGGCGGGAAGGCGCTGAACAGCAGCACGGCGCGCGAGCCGAGCTCGAGCTTGCGCTGCCGGTCGATGACCTTGCGGATGTACGCCGCGTCGTCGGCGCCGCGGGTGTCGAGGACGTCCTGGCGGATGGCGTCGAGCTCGCTGCCGATCTGCTCGATGTCGGCCTCGGTGAGGTGGGCGATCGGGTTGCCGCCGGCGGCGGTCTTCTTCTGGATCGTGGTCATGTCGGATCTCCTTCGGGGGGACGGAGCGTCAGCGGTCGGGAAGGCTCAGTGGTCGATCTGGCACGGGCCGGCGGCGGCGTTGATGCAGGTCTGCACCTTGATGGCGCCGGACTCGCCGGGGACGGCGGTGGTGATGGCGCCGTTGCGCAGGTCGCGCACCGAGCCCTCGCGCAGGGGCAGGACGCAGCCCATGCAGATGCCCATCCGGCAGCCGCTCGGCATCAGCACGCCCGCCTCCTCGGCGGCGTCGAGGATCGGGGTGGCGCCGTCGACCTCGAGGGTGGTGCCGGAGGAGAAGGCGACCGTGCCGCCCTCACCCGCCTCCACGCGGGTGGTGCGGAACTGCTCGGTGGTCAGCTCGAGCCCCGCGGCCTCGTGGTGGGTGCCCAAGGCGTCCAGCAGCCCGGCCGGGCCGCACGCGAGCGTGCGGCGCTCGTGCAGGTCGGGGACCAGGGTGGCGAGGTCGGCGACGTCGAGGACGCCGTGCTCGTCGTCGTACCGCGCGACGAGGCGGATCGCACCGGCGTCGGCGAGGGCGTGCAGGTCGCGGCTGAAGATCGACTGCGGCCTGCTGGGCGCCACGTGGACGACGACGATGTCGAGGTCCTTGCTGCGCGGCAGGCGCAGCACGCCGGAGTCGGTGCTCGGGAAGAGGTTGCGCAGCATCCCGATGACCGGGGTGATCCCGGAGCCGGCGGTGACGAAGAGCAGCTTGTCGTGGTCGCTCTGCAGCACGAACTCGCCGGCGGCCTGCTCGAGGTGGACCAGCGTGCCGGGGCGAGCCTCGCGGACCAGGTGGTTGCTGACGAGGCCGTCGGGCACCGCCTTGACGGTGATCGAGATGCGGCCGTCGGCGCGGGGGCCGTGGGTCAGCGAGTAGGCCCGCCACTGGCGGACGCCGTCGACGTCGATGCCGATCCGGAGGTACTGGCCCGGCTCGTGGCCGGCCCAGTCGGCGCCGGGCCGGATGACGATGGTGGCGGCGTCGGGGGTCTCGGGGTGGATCTCCTCGATGCGGCCGCGCAGGTCCGCGCCGGAGCGCAGCGGGGCGAAGAGGTCGAGGTAGTCCGAGGGGAGGTACGGCGTCGTCACGCTCTCGGCGAGGCGGACCGCCCGGTCGCGCCACTCGCGCGCCAGCGGTCGCTCGCGGCGGCCTGTGGGGGGAGACAGGAACGTCGTCATGTCACCAAGGGTGCCTGCGCAGGGCGGCGAAGTCCTGCCCCGTGCACGTGAATCGGATCTGGATTATTGTTCGACACGAACAACTCACGCCCGGGAGGGCCCATGCCGCGTCAACATGTGCGTCGTGCCACACAGATGCGTCCCGAGCGCAGCGTGCCCGCGCCCACCGTCGTACGCCTCGACGAGGAGGTCGTGGGCCTCATGCGCGCCGAGCTGGCCGAGGTCGCCGAGCGGGCCGTGGCGGCCATCACCGACGAGGTGCCCAGCTATGCCGGCGAGCTCAGCGGCGCGATGGGAGAGCGGATCCGCACCGCGGTGCAGCTCGCCCTCGGCGGGTTCCTGACGCTGGCGACCCGCGAGGACGCCGGCACCCCGATGGCACCGGCCCTGGAGGGCGCCTACCAGCTCGGGCGCGGCGAGGCCCGCAGCGGGCGCAGCATGGAGGCGCTCCTCGCGGCGTACCGGATCGGCGCCCGGGTCTCGTGGCGCGACCTCTCACGCACCGCGGTGGAGGCGGGGGTCGAAGCCGAGCAGCTCTCACGGTTCGCCGAGCTGGTGTTCGCCTACATCGACGAGCTGTCCGCCTCGAGCGCGGCGGGGCACACCGACGAGCTCGAGAGCAGCGGTCGGGTGCGGCAGCGCAACCTCGACCGGCTCGCCCGCGCGCTGGTGACCGGGGCGGCGGCTGACGCGGTGGTCGCGGCGGCGGAGCGCGCCGACTGGGACCCGCCGCACTCGCTGAGCGCGGTGCTGCTGCCGGAGTCGCAGGTCTCGCACGCCCGATCCGTCCTGGACCCCCGGACGCTGCACCCCACCGAGGACGTGCCCGGCATCCCCGACGGCCTCGCCCTGCTGCTGGTGCCCTCGACGGGGTCTCGCACGGCCCGCACCGGGCTGGTGCGGGCGCTGCGCGGCTCGACCGCGGTCGTGGGGCCGACGGTCCCCTGGCTGGAGGCCGCGCGGTCGCACGCCCGGGCGCTGCGCGCGGTGTCGCTCGGCCTCGAGGGGGTGGTCGACACGGACGCCCACCTCGGCGCCCTGCTCCTCGCGGCGGACCCCGAGACCCGCGCCGACCTGCGCGCCAGGGTGCTCGCCCCGCTCGCCGACCAGCGCCCCTCGACCGCCGACAAGCTCGCCGAGACGCTGCGCTCCTGGGTGCTGCACCAGGGCCGCCGCGACGCCGTCGCCGAGGAGCTCTTCATCCACCCGCAGACCGTGCGCTACCGCGTCGGGCAGCTGCGCGAGCTGTACGGCGACCGGCTCGAGGACCCGGAGTTCGTGCTGGAGGTGACTCTCGCGCTCGCCTGACGTCTCAGCGCTGGTGGGCGACCCGCCCGTCGACCCAGGTGGCGACGACGTGGTCGGCGAAGGCACGCAGCCGTGCCGCGTGCGCCTGGTCGCCGGCCCCCTCGAGCGGATCGGCGTCGAGCAGCACCAGGTCCGCGGGGTGTCCGGCGGCGACCGTCCCCCAGCCGTCGGTCGAGGCGGCGAGCGCCTCGCGTGGGGTGATCGACTGCTCGGGGTGCCAGGCCTCGCGCTCGTCGCCGGAGCGGTGCACGGCGACGGCGACAGCCAGCCAGGGGTCGAGCGGCGAGACCGGCGCGTCGGAGCCGAGGACCACGTCGACGCCGTCGTCGAGCATCCACCGCAGCGGGAAGCACCGCTCCGCCCGACCGGGCCACAGCCGCTCGGTCACGTCGCGGTCATCGACGAGGTGCGCGGGCTGCACGCTGGCGCGGACGCCGAGCTCGGCCATCCGGCGTACGTCGTCGCGCGTCGTGAGCTGGACGTGCTCGATGCCGCCGCGGGCACCCGTGTCGGCGAAGGCGGCCAGCGCCTCGGTGACCGCCCGGTCCCCGATCGCGTGCACGGCGACGTCGAGGCCGTGCTCGGTGGCCCGGCGGAGCAGGTCGCGCAGCTCATCCGGGGTCTGGTTGGGCTGGCCGACCGGGAAGCCGTGGACCGCCTTCTCGGCGTAGGGGTCGCAGCACCACGCGGTCCGGGTGTTGAGGGAGCCGTCGCTGATGATCTTGAGCGGGCCCATGGTCAGCCGGCGGTCGCCGTCGAGCGGGTCGCCCGAGCGCAGGCCGCGCGCGACGACGTCGTCGAGCCCGTCGGCGTACGCCGCGTGGCGGACGCGGATGAGGTCCGCACCGCCGGCCCAGCGCTCGGCCCAGTCGGCGACGCCGCCGCTGAACTCCAGGTCCACGACGCCGACGATGCCGAGCGCGGCGGCGTTCTCCATGGTGCGGCGGTAGGCCTCCGGGCCGGTGCCGTCGGTGCCGAGCACGGTGGCGAGCCGGCCGTAGGCCATGAACCACTCGGCCTCGGCGACCACGCTCTGCCGGGTCGGCAGGGCGAGCATGTGCATGGCGACGGTGTTGAGCCAGCCGTGGTGCCCGTCGCCCGCGATCAGCACGATCGGCTGCTCGGTCTCGATGGCATCGAGGTGCGCGGTCACCGGGGCCTCGTCCCACGCGGTCGGGCGGTGCCCCCAGCCGATGACCGGCAGGTCGGGCCACTCCTCGAGGCGCTCGCGGACGAGGGCCACCGCGTGCTCGGCCGAGCGCGCCGGGGCGAGGTCGAGCCGGGCGCTGGAGAGCGTCCACTGGCCCAGGTGCACGTGCTGGTCCCAGAGGCCGGGCAGGAGCCAGCCGCCCTCGGCGTCGACCACCTCGTCGTACGGCTCGCGCCCGTCCCCCGATGCCCCCGCGGGGCTCACCCGGGTCACGACGCCGTCCTCGACGAGCACGTCGACGAGGTCGCTCGGGGCGGGGTCGGTGAGGGCCACCAGGCGGGCGTTGCGGATCAGCATGCGCACACCGTAGGACGCATCCGGGCCCGTCCCGGACACGGGCGGCGGGGATGGTCACCCCACCGGGTGACCACTCACACGTGGCGCCGCGACTGCACCACCCGGAAGCGCGAGGCGACGTACGCGCCGTCGGTGTACGACGCGTTGGCGGCCGGGTTGGCGCCCGTGCCGTGGAAGTCGCTGAAGGCGGCGGACTGGTTGACGAAGACCCCGCCGAGGAGGTTCTCGCTCAGGGCCACCCCGGCGTCGAGGGCGGCGTCGCGCATCTTCTCGACCACCTCGTCGGACATCGAGTAGACCGACGCGGTCATCGCGCCGTGCCGCTGGACCGTGTCGCGGAACAGGTCGATCGACTGGTCGGTGCCGGCGGTCTCGATGAGGTAGGCGACCGGGCCGAAGCACTCCGCCTCGTAGACCTCGGAGTCGGCGGCGGTCAGCCCGACGATCATCGGCGTACGCACGGTCGCGTCGGCGTACGACGGGTGGGCGACGGTCCGCGAGGGCACCAGCACCTCGCCGCGGGAGGCGGCCGCGTCGAGGCGCTCCAGCACGCCCGCGTTGACCACGCCGCCGAGCAGCTCCACGGCGCGCGCGTCGTCGCCGAGCAGCTTGTCGAGGGCCGCGCCGATGCCGGCGCCGACCTCGGCAGGGGTCTTGACGCCGTCGTCGGTGGCGATGCCGGCCGCGGGGACGTAGACGTTCTGCGGGGCCGTGCACATCTGCCCGGTGTAGAGCGCGAAGGAGAACGCGAGGTTCTGGCACATCGCCCGGAAGTCGCTGGTCGAGTTGATGACGACGGTGTTGACGCCGGCCTTCTCGGTGAAGACGACGGCCTGCCGCGCGTTGGCCTCGAGCCAGTCACCGAAGGCGTTGCCGCCGGTGAAGTCGATGAGCCGCACCTCGGGCCGCGTGGCCAGGGTCGCCGCCAGCCGGTCGTCGGGCTCCTCGGCGGCCAGGGTGACCAGGTTGCGGTCGAAGCCGGCCTCGGCAAGCACCTCCTGGCAGACCTGGACCGTGATGGCGAGCGGGAGGACGGCGCCGGGGTGGGGCTTGACCACGACCGGGTTGCCGGTGACCAGGCTGGCGAACAGGCCGGGCCAGGAGTTCCACGTCGGGAAGGTGTTGCAGCCGATCACCAACGCGACGCCGCGCGGGACCACGGTGAAGGTCTTCTCCATCGCGAGCGGGTGCTTGCCCGGCTTCTCCCAGCGCGCCGTCGCCGGCGTGCGGGTCATCTCGGTGTGGGCGTAGGCGATCGCCTCCAGCGCGCGGTCGAGCGCGTGCGCGCCGCCGGCCTGGAAGGCCATCACGAACGCCTGGCCGCTGGTGTGCTGGACCGCGTTGGCCAGCTCGAAGATCCGCCCGTGGAGCCGGTCGAGGACCTCCAGGCACACCGCCGTGCGCCCGTCCGGCCCGGCGTCGCGCCACGCCTTCATCCCCGCCTGCGCGGCGGCCATCAGCGTGTCGACGTCCTTCGCCCGGGGGTAGGTCACGCCCAGGTCGATGCCGTACGGCGACCGCTCGGTCGCCACGGTCCCCTCGCTGCCCGGCGTCTCCAGCGGGAACGGCTGGTGCAGCAGCGCCTCGAACGCCGCCTTGCCCTCGGCGGCCGCGGACTCGCCGTACACGCGCGGAGAGGGGGACTCCTCGAACGCGGAGTAGTAGGTGCGGGCGGCGCTGGCGGCGACCGCGGCGTCGAGGCGCTCGCGGTGGCGGTCGAGGCTGAGGATCGGGCTGGCGGTGTTGCTGGGCGTGGGGCTCAGGGTGGGGCTCGAGGTCATGGGGACACTGTCTCGCGCTGTGACGTCTTCGCGCAATCGCGACGCCCGCCTGTCACACCCTCGACCCGGGTAGTTTGGGACGATCTCGTGGGCGGAACGGCCGAATCGCCTACCAGTTCGTCCCAAACTACCCACCGGGGGGCGAGCCTCAGAACGTGTAGCCGAACTCCGCGATGTCCCGCGCCGCGATCTCGGCCACCCGGTCGCGCATCGCGGGCGTGTAGTGCTCGCGGTGGTCCGACCTCGGTCCGGCGTTGGTCCGCTCGACCGTGGCCGGCGCCGGCAGGCCCGCGAGCGCCAGCCCGCGCCGCAGGTCGTCGTCGAGGTTCTCGGTGCGCCCGACGAAGTCCGCCCGCCCGCGGTCGCTGACCAGGTAGTCGACCTGCGGCACCCGCAGCCGGGGCAGCCGTCGCGTGCCCTCGAGCACGAACGACTCGAAGTCCTCGAAGTCGGCGACCACCCGCTGCCAGAACTCGTTGCGCGCGAACAGCTCCGCGTCGTACGTGCCCTCGGCAACTCCGTCACGGCGCCGCAGGATCATCGAGTGCCAGGAGTGCAGCCGCTCCCAGGGGTTGCGGACGAACCCCATGGTGAAGAAGCCGGCGAGCTCGGGGAAGCGCTCGAGCGCGGCGCCGAGCTTGATGTGCTTGGTGCCCGGGACGGGGGCCAGGTCCGGCATCGAGGCCTCCAGCGTGCGCGAGACCGCGCTGCCACCGGTCTTCTGGACGTGGATGAAGACGAACCGGTGCTCCCGGGAGACCATCACGGCGTCATCCTAGGTGGGTGCGTCGCCTACCCTCGTCCGCATGAGGTGGAGGGGGATGGCCGCAGCCGTGGCGCTGCTGGTCACGGGCGTCGTCGCGGGGTACGCCGCCGCGTCGGCGTTCGAGCCGGTCCCCGCCACGTCCGGGGCACCCGAGCCCGTGGTCGCCAGCGACCCGCGCGTCCCGGTGGACCCGCTGCCCTCGGCCAACGCCTCCCCCTCCGTGCCTGCGCTGGGCACCGACCTGCCGATGCGCGACGCCCGCCTCGGCAACGGCGGGCTGCGACTGGCGCACCCCGTTCCCGTCGGCTGGGCGCGCCTCGGCAACGGCAACAACGAGGCCAAGTGGAAGAAGCCCAACAACCCGGCCGACACCTTCATCCTGCGCGTCGAGAACGTCGTGTCCCGGGAGGACACCATCGCCGAGACCATCAGCGACCGGATCGGCGACCTGCAGGACGAGAAGGAGCGCTTCACCATCGAGGAGCGCACCGCCTCCACCCTCGAGTTCACCTACGTCTCCGACGGATTCCCGCGGCACGGGTTCCTGGCGTGGCTCGACATGCGTGGCACCGGCGTCGCCGAGGTCGAGGTGGCGGTGACCGGCCGCGAGATGGACGCCCGCGGGGCGGCGCAGCTCATCTCCCGCGTGACCGCCGGGATGCGCCTCGCCGAGGACGGTGCCTGACGGCCCGCCCGAGGGTCACAGCAAGCCGTACAGCTCGACCGAGTCCAGCACCTTGTTGGCGGTTCCCTGGTCGGCCGAGCGCACCTGCACCCAGAGCAGCTGGTCGGCGGTCGCCTGCACGACCCGTTCCACCGTCACCCCGTCGTCGGAGCACCCGGTGGAGACCACCGTCATCGACTGCTCGCGCACGCCGCGGCTCGTCGGCCGGGTCTCCTCGCACTCCGGGTGCTGCGGCAACGTCGTCGGCAGGTCGTAGCCGCGCATGAGTCCGACGAAGACCCCGTGACCGGGTTCCTCGTCACCGTTCCAGTCCTCGGCGGTGCCGGCGGAGATCGCGGCATACTCCCGGGATGAGTAGGGGGGCGTCCAGCCACCGTCGTCCACCGCCGCCGTCCAGTCCGCCGGGACCGTCACCGAGATCGTCCCGTTCGCGTCGACCAGCCTCTGCTCGACGGTGCCCGTGCGCTCGAGCGCGAAGCCTCCGCCGAGCCCGATGACGAGCGCTGCCACGCCGACCAGCGCCCAGCGGCGGCGCGCGGTCGACGTCATGGGCATCTTGGCGGCCGCCGAGGCGGGACCGGCGGTGCCGGAGGTCCCGCCCGTCGTGTCCGGGCCACTCGCCGAGCTGCCGACGCCTGCCGGGGCCTCGCCCGACGGCACGGGCAGGCCGGCCACCCGGGTCAGGCTCGGGTCCGTGGGGATCCATGCCGTGGGCGGCTCGTCCGCCCCGTCGAAGGTCTCGTCGAGGGCGGCGGTCAGCGCGGCGACGAAGGCCGGCACGTCGGGGAAGCGGTCCTCCCGGTCGACGGCCAGGCCGCGGTGCACGGCGGCCTCCACGGCGTCCGGCAGCCCGCCGCCCATCGGCGGCGCGGGCGCCGGCTCGGCGGCCGCGATGAGCGACGTGTGGTCGTACGGCGCGCGGCCGGCGAGCAGCAGGTAGGTGACAGCCGCCAGCGAGAACTGGTCGGCCCGCGCGTCCAGCGCCTCGCCGCGCGCCTGCTCGGGCGCGACGAACTGCGGCGTGCCGCCGATCATCGTCAACCGCGAGGACATGTCCATCGCCTTGCCCAGCCCGAGGTCGCCGACCATCGCGGTGACCCGGCTGTGGCCGTCGAGCTCGACGGTGCGGAAGAGGACGTTGGCGGGCTTGATGTCGCGGTGCAGGACCCCGCGCTGGTGCAGCGCGTGCAGTCCGGCCCCGGCCTGCGCCACCACGTGCACGGCCTGCGCGCGGGTGAGCGGCGCGAGCTCGAGCCGGTCCGCGAGGGTGCCCTGGTCGGCGTACGACATGACGAGGAAGGGGCGCCCGTCGGGCAGCTCCCCGGCGTCGTACACGCTCACGACGTGCGGCGACTCGACACGGCGCAGGAAGCGGCCCTCCTCGAGGAACCGCTGACGGACGTGCAGGTCCTCGGTCCAGTTGTCGGCCAGCACCTTGATCGCGACCGGGGAGTCGAGCTGGTCGTCGTGCGCGAGCCACACGGTCGCGAACGCCCCGGCCCCGAGGCGTCGCCGCACCGGGTAGCGACCGAGGAGCGAGGGAGTCGACACCACTGCATTATGTTGCAGGTGTGACGCCAGACGACATCGACGACCTCGCTCGGCGCGCCCGCGACGGGGATCGCGACGCCCTCGAGGCGCTGCTCGGAGCCGTCCGGCCGCGCGCCCTCAACGTGTGCCGCGGCGTGCTCCCCTACTCCGGCGACGCCGAGGACGCCTGCCAGGAGGCGCTGCTCAACATCGCCACCAAGATCGGCTCGTGGGACGGCCGCGGCCGTTTCACCACCTGGCTGCACGTCGTGGCGCTGAACAGCGCACGCTCGACCTACCGGCGGCTCAAGAATCAGGCCGTCCCCACCGACTTCGAAGGCATGCACCACCACGAGCGCCCGGACCCGCGCACCACCTCGGTCATCGCCGGCACCCGCCTCGACCTGCTCGAGGCCATGGAGACGATCGAGCGCGACCACCCGCAGTACGTCGAGCCGCTGATGCTGCGCGACGTCTACGGCCTCCCCTACGACGAGATCGCCGCCCAGGTGGGTGCGCCGCTGGGCACGGTCAAGGCGCAGATCCACCACGGCCGCAAGCTCGCCCGGCCGCTGCTGCGGGGTGAGGCGTGAGGGGCCTGCGCAGCCGTACGGCGGCGCTCGCCGTCGCCGGGCTGGTCGGCCTCACCGCGTGCACGGGGTCCCCCCCGTCGCCGTCCCCCTCCCCCGAGGTCGAGCCTGCGGTCTCCGCGCCCACCGCCGCGGCCGTCGAGCCCGACCTCGCGCTGGCGGAGAGCACCCCGGTCGAGGACTCGGTCTACCCCGACGTCGGGCACCCCGACGTCGACGCGCTCCACTACGACCTCGACCTGGCGTGGGCCCCCGCCGACCGCACCCTCTTCGGCTCCGCGACCGTGACCTTCCGCGCGGCGCGCGACACCCGGACCTTCCGCCTCGACCTGGGCCCCGCCCTCGACGTCTCGGAGGTGACGCTCGACGGCGAGGACGCGGCGTACGCGCACCGGGGCAAGGACCTCGTGGTCCGCTCCCCGCTCACCGAGGGCGACCGGCACGAGCTCGTCGTGACCTATGGCGGCAGCCCGCGCCCCGTGCCCGCGCCGACCACCCGCCGCGACTTCTCCACCGTCGGCTTCACCGTCACCGACCGCGGCGAGGTGTGGACGATGCAGGAGCCCTACGGCGCCTACTCGTGGTATCCGGTCAACGACCAGCCGTCCGACAAGGCGCTCTACGACATCAGCGTCACTGTGCCCGCTCCGTGGTCCGGGGTCGCCAACGGGCGGCTCGTCTCGACCTCGACGTCATCCGAGGACGGCGGGGACGTGACCACCACGCGCTGGCAGCTCGACGAGCCGGCGTCGTCGTACCTGATCACCCTCGCCATCGGCGACTACACCCACCGCTCCAACCGCACCGCGAGCGGCATGCCGGTCGACTACTGGATCCCGCGCGGGCTGCCGGGCGCGTACGACGACCTCAAGGTGGCCGCCAAGACCGTCGACTGGGTCGAGCAGCGACTCGGGCCCTACCCGTTCAGCTCGCTGGGCCTGGTGCTCACCGACTCGCAGAGCGCGATGGAGACCCAGACGATGGTGACGCTGGGCAACAACGACTACGTGCGCTCGGCGCCGGTGATCCTGCACGAGGTCGTGCACCAGTGGTACGGCGACCAGGTCTCGCCCGCCGACTGGAGCGACGTGTGGCTCAACGAGGGCATGACGATGCTGATGCAGGCGCTCTACGAGGCCGACCGCGGCGGCTTCGACGTCGCCCGGATCGTCGACGCGTGGCGCGCCGAGGACCAGCGGCTGCGCGACGAGTACGGCCCGCCGGGCGACTACGACCCCCGCCAGTTCGGCGGGTCGAACATCTACTGGTCGCCGGCGGTCATGTGGGACGAGCTGCGGCGCGAGCTCGGCGACGAGAAGTTCTTCGAGATCGCCCGCTCCTGGCTGGCCGCCCACGACAACACCTCGGTGACCCGGCAGCAGGCCTTCGACCACTGGGAGGCCGAGAGCGGGCTGGAGCTGACGCGCTTCTTCGACGCCTGGATCACCGGGTCGACCACGCCGCCGGAGGGCCTCCTCGGCGGCTGATCGGATCCCGGCCGGCCTGCCCCCTCCGCTGGGTAGTCGGGGACGATCTGGGTGGATTCCCGCGCCATTTCCACCCATATCGTCCCAAACTATCCGCGGGTGGGCGTCCGGTTCCGCTCGCGGCGAACGCCCTTGCCCGGGCGCCCCGCCGACGGGTGGGGTGGAGGCATGAAGCTCCTCGTGCTCGGCGGTACCCGGTTCCTCTCCCGCGAGGTCGCGGCCCAGGCGGTGGCCCGGGGCTGGGAGGTGACCTGCGCGTGCCGGGGCGAGTCGGGGAGCGTGCCGGAGGGTGCGACGCACCTGCGGTGGGACCGCGGGGAGGAGGCGCCTCCCGAGCTCTCCGGAGGCACGTGGGACGCGGTCGTCGACGTCGCGCGCCTGCCCTCGCACGTGCGCCGGGCGGTCGCGGCCGTCCCGGACGCGCACTGGGTCTTCGTGTCCACGATCAACGTCTACGCCGACAACACGTCCCCCGCGATGGAGCCGCTGGTCGACCCGATCGAGGAGGACGTCGACCCGACGGGGAGCCCGGATGCGTACGGCGGGATGAAGGTCGCCTGCGAGTCGCTGGTGGCCTCGGGTGCCGCCTCGTCGATGGTGGTGCGGCCGGGGCTGATCGTGGGACCGGGTGACACGACCGGCCGGTTCACCTACTGGCCGGAACGACTGGCCCGCGGCGGCGAGGTGCTCGCCCCCGGAACCCCCGACGACGTCGTGCAGGTGATCGACGTGCGCGACCTGGCGGCGTGGATCCTCGACGTCTGCGCCGCCCGGACGACCGGGGTCTTCGACGGCGTCGGCCGCCCCATGGCCCTCGGCGACCTGCTCGCCGAGGTGGCGACCGGCGTCGGGTCACCCGCGCCCCTGCTCACCTGGGTGGAGTCAGCGTTCCTCGAGGAGCAGGGCGTCCAGCCGTGGGCCGGCGAGGGCTCGGTTCCGCTGTGGCTCCCGCGGCCCGACCACGACGGGATGATGTCGCACGACCCGGGCCCGGCCCTCGACGCCGGGCTGCGGCTGCGGCCGATCGGCGACACGGCGCGCGACACCCTCGGCGGCCCGGTCGTCGCCCTCACGCCCGAGCGCGAGGCGGAAGTCCTCGCGGCCTGGTCCTTCCGCTGAACGCGACCGGGCACTTTTGTACCGCTGGGACTCGCCGACCGGGCGGTTCCTGCCCGCTGGCGCGCGCCGACCGGGCGCGTCCGCGCGCGGCGTACGCACAGGAACCGCCCGGTCGGCGCCGTTCAGCGCGACGAAAGGGGGGAGGTCGATCAGAAGAGCAGGGCGCTCGCCGGGTCCTCGAGGATGCCGGCCACGTCCGCGAGGAAGCGCGAGCCCTTCTCCCCGTCGATGTGCCGGTGGTCGAACGACAGCGCCAGCGTGGTCACGTCGCGCACGACGATCTCGCCCTCGGCGGAGACCCACGGCCGCTTGTTGATCGCGCCGAAGCACAGGATCGCGGACTCGCCCGGGTTGATGATCGGCGTGCCGGCGTCGACGCCGAAGACACCCACGTTGGTGATCGTGAACGTCCCGCCGGCCATCTCGGCCGGCTGGGTCTTGCCGTCGCGCGCCGTGGCGGTGAGCTCGGACAGGGCACCGGCCAGCTCGACCATCGACATCGAGTCGGCGTCCTTGACGTTGGGCACGACCAGCCCGCGCGGGGTGGCCGCGGCGATGCCGAGGTTGACGTAGTTCTTGTAGACGACCTCCTGCGCCGCGTCGTCCCACCAGGAGTTGATCTCCGGGGTGCGCTTCATCGCCAGCAGCACCGCGCGGGCCAGCACCAGCAGCGGGCTGACGCGCACGTCCTTGAGCTCCCGCCGCCCCTTGAGCCGCTCGACGAGCTGCATCGTGGCGGTGACGTCGACGGTGATCCACTCGGTCACGTGCGGGCTGGTGAAGGCCGACTGGCTCATCGCCTGCGCCATCATCTTGCGCACGCCCTTGACCGGCTCGCGCGTCTCCCGCTCACCGGCGCCCCGGACGTCGCGGACGGCGGCGGACGTGAGCCCGCCGTCGTGCGCCGCGCCCGCGGGCGTCGACGAGCCGGCCGCGGACTCGACGTCCGCGCGGGTGATGACGCCGCCGGAGCCCGAGCCGGTCAGCATCGTCAGGTCGACGCCGAGGTCCTTGGCCAGCTTGCGGACCGGCGGCTTGGCCAGGGCGCGTACGTCGGCGCGCGCGGTCTGCGCGGCGGCCGGCACCAGGGCGGGCGCCGGTTCGGCAGCGCGTGCCGGAGCGGCGGACCGGGCCGGGACGGCGGGCTCGTCGACGGCGGAGACCTCGTCGGTCTGCGCGCCGCCCGGGGCGAACGCGCCCTGGACCTGCATCTGGGTCTGGGCGCCGGCCGCGGTGGCGGGCGTCGCCGCCCCCTTGCGGGCCCGGCGCTGCGGGCCGCGCTCCGCCTTGTTGCGACCGACCAGCGACTCGCCCTCACCGCCGCCGGACGCGGCCGGGTTGGAGAGGTCCATGTCGGAGAGGTCGACCGCGGGCGCGGCGGGAGCCGCCGGGGCGGCCGGGGCCGGCGCGGCCTCGTCGGCCGAGCCGATGGAGATGATCGGCGTGCCGACCTGCACCATCTCGCCCTCGTCGACCATCAGGGCGAGCACCGTGCCGGCGAACGGCGACGGCAGCTCGACGATGGACTTCGCGGTCTCGATCTCCACGATGATGTCGTTGATCTCGACCGAGTCGCCGGCCTTGACCTTCCACGACACGATCTCGGCCTCGGTGAGTCCCTCACCGACGTCGGGCAGCTTGAACTCGCTCATCAGAACTCCATGCTCCGGTCGACGGCGTCGAGGACCCGGTCGAGGTCCGGCAGCCACTCCTCCTCGATCCGCGACGGCGGGTAGGGGGTGTCGAAGCCGCCGACGCGCAGCACCGGGGCCTCGAGGGAGTAGAAGCACTCCTCGGTGATCCGGGCCGACAGCTCGGCGCCCATGCCCAGGTTGACGTGCGCCTCGTGGACGACGACGGCGCGGCCGGTGCGGCGTACGGACTCGAAGACCGGCGCCATGTCGAGCGGCGAGAGGGTGCGCAGGTCGATGACCTCGAGGTTCTTGCCCTCGGTCGCGGCGGCCTCGGCGGCCTTGAGCGCGGTCTTCACGGTCGGGCCGTAGGCGAGGAGCGTCGCGTCCGAACCCGCCCGCACGGTGCGGGAGGCGAAGAGCGGGTCGGGCGTGGCCGACTCATCGAGCTCGGCCTTGTCGGCGTGGTACTGCCGCTTGGGCTCGAGGAAGATCACCGGGTCGTCGTGGGCGATCGCCTGCTGGATCATCCAGTAGCCGTCGATCGGGTTGGAGCACGCCACGACCTTGAGGCCCGGCGTGTGCGCGAACTGCGCCTCCGGGGACTCCGAGTGGTGCTCGACCGCACCGATGCCGCCGCCGAACGGGATGCGGATGACCATCG
This sequence comes from Nocardioides sediminis, assembly GCF_003047295.1. GTDB lineage: Bacteria > Actinomycetota > Actinomycetes > Propionibacteriales > Nocardioidaceae > Nocardioides > Nocardioides sediminis. The sequence continues at coordinate 270,255 of NZ_PZYZ01000006.1, read as the reverse complement.
GCATCTTGGCCTTGCCCTGCGACCGGAAGGTCATCTTGGCGACCTGGCACACGATCTGGTCGTAGGCCGGGTAGACGAAGCCGTCGAACTGGATCTCGACCACCGGACGGTAGCCGCGCAGCGCCATGCCGACCGCGGTGCCGACGATGCCGGACTCGGCCAGCGGCGAGTCGATGACGCGGTCCTCGCCGAAGTCCTTCTGCAGGCCGTCGGTGATCCGGAAGACGCCGCCGAGCTTGCCGACGTCCTCGCCCATGACGAGGACCTTGGGGTCGTCCTCCATCGCCTTGCGCAGGCCCATGTTGAGGCCCTTGGCGAGGGTGATCTTCTGCGTCGTGCTCATCAGTGGCCCGCCCCTTCGAAGGAGTCGAGGTATGCCCGGTAGCCGTCGCGCTGGGCGGCGAGCTCGTCGGTCATCTCGGTGTAGACGTGGTCGAAGACGCTCATCGGCTGCGGGTCGGGCAGCGCCTTGCAGCCCTCCCGCAGGTGGTGGCCGAGCTCGTCGGCCTCGGCCTTGAGGTCCGCGAAGTACTGGTCGTCGACGAGGCCGTTGCGGCGCATGTAGACCTCCAGCCGGGCGATCGGGTCCTTGAGCTTCCAGTGCTCGAGGTCGTCGCTCATCCGGTAGCGGGTCGGGTCGTCGGTGGTCGTGTGCGCGCCCATCCGGTAGGTGTAGGCCTCGACCAGCGTGGGGCCCTGGCCGTCGCGGGCGCGCTGCAGCGCAGCCTGCGTCACGGCGTACGTCGCGAGGACGTCGTTGCCGTCGACCCGGACGCCGGGGAACCCGAAGCCGAGCGCGCGCTGGTAGAGCGGGATGCGCGTCTGGCGCTCGATGGGCTCGGAGATGGCCCACTGGTTGTTCTGGCAGAAGAACACGACCGGCGCGTTGTAGGACGCCGCGAAGATGAAGCCCTCGTTGACGTCGCCCTGCGAGGACGCGCCGTCGCCGAAGTGGGCGATGACGGCCGCGTCGCGGTCGGGGTCACCGGTGCCGACGACGCCGTCGCGCTGCATGCCCATCGCGTAGCCGGTGGCGTGCAGCACCTGGGCGCCGATGACGATCGTGTAGAGCCCGAAGTTGTTGTCCTTGGGGTCCCACGCGCCTTGGTCGACGCCGCGGAAGAGGCCGAGGAGGTCGAGCGGGTCGATGCCGCGGCAGTAGGCGACGCCGTGCTCGCGGTAGGTCGGGAAGACGTAGTCCTGCGGGCGCAGCGCGCGGCCGGCGCCGATCTGGGCGGCCTCCTGGCCGAGCAGCTGGGCCCAGATGCCGAGCTCGCCGTGGCGCTGGAGCGCGGTGGCCTCGGTGTCGATGCGCCGGGTGAGCACCATGTCGCGGTGGAAGCCGCGCAGCTCCTCGGCCGAGAAGTCGTGGTCGAACTCGTCGTGGTGGACGCGCTCGCCCTCCGGCGTCAACAGCTGGACGAGCTCGGGGCCACCGTCCTGCTGGCTGGGTCCGAAGACCTCCACCAGGTCGGGTCCGAATCCTCCGGGGTCGCTCATGGCACTCCTTCGTGCGGCTAGCGGCGTCGCGGGGTCACCGGGATCGCCGACGGCTCGGTGCGGCCGCGGGCGTGTGTGACCCCGACCACATGGTGTCCACACGGTATCCAGCGCGCCAGCCGGCGCGCCAATCGGGCGTCGGCAGGGCCGTCGCGTGCTTGGATCTCCCGGTGCTCCGCTCCGTCGTCGCCCTCCTCGGCCTGGCCCTGGCCCTCACCCCCGTGATCGCGGGCGCGGGTCCCGCCGGTGCCGCACCGGACCGGCCGCGACCGGTGCTGGCGGGCGACTTCGCCGACCCTGCGGTCGCGGTGCTCGGGTCCGGGTACGTCGGGTTCTCGACCGGCAGCCTCGTCCCGCGCGCCGTCTCCGACCGGCCGCGCGGCGCGTGGCGGGCCGCCGGGCGCGGTCTGGTCCGGCTGCCGTCGTGGTCGCACAAGGACGGCGACATCTGGGCCTCCGACGTGGCGCGCGTCGACGGGTGGTGGCTGCTGTACTTCGCGGCGCCGGTGCGCGGGATCGGCGAGTACGGCCGCTGCATCGGGGTCGCGCGGTCCCGGTCGGCGCTGGGCGGGTTCGTGCCGGTGGGCGGCCGCCCGCTGGTCTGCCCGTCGTACGCCACGGCCCCCGCGGCCGGCGACACCGTGCCGCAGCCCGACCGGTCGCTGCCGCGGGCCGGCGTGATCGACCCGTCGCTCTTCGTCGAGGACGGGCGGCTGCACCTGCTCTACAAGACCGACCGCATCCCCTCCTCGATCCGGGTCGTGCCGCTCTCGCGGTCCGGGATCCGGGCGGCGGGCCCGTCGGCCGAGCTGTTCCGGCACGACGGCGTGCTGGAGAACCCGGTGGTCGTCCGGCGCCCCGAGGGTTACGTGATGCTGCTGTCGCAGGGCGACTTCGGCCGCTGCTCCTACCGCACGGTCTGGCGGCGGTCGGCCACGCTGCTCGACTGGTCGGCGGCCGAGTCGGGCGTGCTCCTCGACCGCGCGACGACCGGCCTCTGCGGGCCCGGCGGTGCCGACGTCAGCGCCGTGCCGCGCGGCTCGCGGCTGCGGCTGTTCCTGCACGCGTGGACGTGCGAGCGGCGGCGGTGCCCGGCCGGGGTGGACCTGGTCGAGAAGCGCCCCCGGCTGGGCTCGAGGCGCCCGATGTACGCCGCCGAGCTGGCCTGGCCGGATGGCGTGCCCACGGTGACGGCCTGGCGCTGAGGCGGACTTGCTGGCCGATGTTGTCGCTTGCTGGCCGTTGCATCGGCCAGCAAGCGCCAGGATCCCCGCTGAAGCGGTGATTCTGGCGCGGGGGCTTGCCCTGCCCCGGGGGCGCCGGGGTATCAAGGGGTCCGGCTTCCGAGGGGGACACGCCACATGCCACGACATCTGACGCGCTGGACCGGCGCGCTGGCCGCACTCGTCGCGCTGCCCGCGCTGCTCGTCGTACCGGGCTCGTCGACGGCGTCCACCGACCGGCCCGACTCGCACCCCGGCGTCTCCGGACGGGCCGCCGTGGCGCCCCGCCCGCTCATCTGGGACCGCGACTTCGGTGACCCGACCGTGGTCCGCGACGGGACGCGCTGGTACGGCGCAGCCACCGGCTTCCGCGGCCGGGCGTCGCGCTCGGACTACGACTGGGGCTACTGGGGACGCGGCGGCGACGTGCTCAACGGACGGCCGACGTGGGCCAAGTACGCCGGCGTGTGGGGCCCGGAGGTCGAGCAGACGCCCACGGGCTGGGTCGCCTACTTCACGATGCCCTCCCGCGGGCTCCCGCACGAGCAGGACCGCTGCATCGGGGTGGCCACCGCCCCCGACCTGAGCTCGACGTTCACCGTGCTCGGCAACAAGCCGCTGGTGTGCCCCGACTACTCCACCACGACGCCGGCCTTCGACCAGGTGCCCGGCCGGGTCGGCCTGCCGCGGCGCGGCGTCATCGACCCCTCGTCGTACATCGCCCCCGACGGACGGCGCTTCCTGCTCTACCGGACGCAGGGCACGCCGTCGACGATCCGGATCATCCGCCTCAACGGCGCCGGGACCGCGACGTTCGGTCGCAGCCGGGAGCTGATCCGCGACAGCGGCGTCCTGGAGAACCCGGTCATGGTCAAGCACCGCGACTGGCACTACCTGATCACCTCGCGCGGCGACTACGGCGAGTGCCGCTACCGCACGATCTGGCGGCGGTCGCACTTCCTCAAGCGCGAGTGGCAGGGCACCCGGGGCCACGCGCTGCTCAACCGCCGCAACACCGGCGTGTGCGGGCCCGGCGGCGCCGACTACGTGCCGGCGACGGACACCTTCGCCAACCGGATGTTCTTCCACGGCTGGGTCTGCAAGGGCACCAACCTGCCGTGCTACCAGTCCTACTCCGGGCACAAGGACTACGAGGACGTCGGCAAGCGCGCCCTGTACGCCGTCCGGCTGAGGTGGACCGGCGACGGGCCGTCGATCGCCGCGTTCGTCCAGGGCCCCGTGCCTCCGCCGCCGGTGACGGAGACCCCGACCCCCACGCCGACGCCCACGCCCACCCCCACCGAGTCGCCGACACCCTCGCCGACACCGACACCGACACCGACCGAGACGACGACACCGACGCCGAGCCCGACGCCCACGGAGACCCCGACCACCCCCTGATCCGCGTGGCGGGCCAGCCGGCCACACTCAGGCGCGGTCGTGCGGCTCCAGCCAGACCTTCGGGTCGGGCCCCTGCGGGACGATGCCGGTGGGGTTCACGTCGGTGTGGACGACGTAGTAGTGCTGCTTGATCTGGTCGAAGTCGATGGTCTCGCCGAAGCCCGGCGTCTGGAACAGGTCGCGGGCGTAGCCCCACAGCGCCGGCATCTCGGTGAGCTTGACCCGGTTGCACTTGAAGTGGCCGTGGTAGACCGCGTCGAAGCGCGCCAGCGTGGTGAAAAGCCGGACGTCGGCCTCGGTGATCGCGTCGCCCATCAGGTAGCGCCGGGCGGACAGCCGGTCCTCGAGCCAGTCCATGGCGACCCAGAGGCGGTCGTACGCCTCGTCGTACGCCTCCTGCGAGCCGGCGAAGCCGCAGCGGTAGACGCCGTTGTTGACCTCGGTGAAGACCCGCTTCATCACGGTCTCCATCTCGTCGCGGAGCTCGACCGGCCACAGGTCCGGCGCGTCGGGGCGGTGGTGCTCGCGCCACTCGAAGAAGAGGTCGTGGGTGATCTGCGGGAAGTCGTTGGTGACCACCGCACGCGACTCGACGTCGACGATGGCGGGCACGGTGATGCCCTTGGGGTAGTCGGGCACCCGGTTGAAGTAGGCCTCCTGCAGGTGCGTCATCCCGAGCACCGGGTCCCGCCCGTCCGGGTCGAGGTCGAAGGTCCAGCTGCGCGCGTCGTGGGTCGGCCCGGGAGCGCCCCACGAGATCACGCCCTCGAGGCCGAGGAGGTTGCGGACGATGATCGCCCGGTTGGCCCAGGGGCAGGCCTTCGCCGCGATGAGGCGGTAGCGACCCGGCTCGACGGGCCAGACCTTCACGTCCTGCGGTCCCCGGTCGTCCGGGTCGGCGGAGCGCTCGCCCGCCAGGATCCGGTCGTTGATGTAGTCCATGTCCCGCTCGAAGGGCTTGCCCTCGGTGGTGTACGTCGATTCGCTCACGCCGCGCCTCCCGATCGTTGCCGTCTCAACCATTCTTCCACGCTGCTGGAGGTCCCAAACCGCAAAGAATTGTTTGCAAATGAATCTTTGCAGTCGTAGCCTCCTGCCGTGCCCTCCTCCATCACCCCCGACATCGCCGGCCTGCGGGCGCTCAGCCACCCGGTCCGGCTGCGGATGCTCGGCCTGCTGCGCAGCGAGGGCCCGGCGACGGCCACGTCGCTGGCCCGGCGTCTCGACCTCAACACCGGCGCGACGTCGTACCACCTGCGCCAGCTCGCGCAGCACGGCTTCATCGAGGAGGACACCGAGCGGGGCAGCGGCCGCGACCGCTGGTGGCGGGCGGCGCACGACAGCACGCGCACCGACTTCCGCGAGAAGGGGTCGACCGACGAGGACGTCGAGGCCTACCTGTCGACCGTCGCCCTGATGTACGGCAACAAGCTGCGCGCCGCCGTCGCCGAGATGCGGTTCCTCCCCGAGGAGTGGCGCACCGTCGGCACCCTCAGCGACTGGGAGATCACTCTGACGCCCGCCCGGGCCCGTGCCCTCGTCCAGGCACTGGCCCAGGTCGTCGAGGAGACCGAGGACACCGACGAGGAGGGCGCGGCGCAGTTCGTCGTCAACCTCAACGCCTTCCCGCGACCGGGCGCCCTCGGGACCGACGGGTGAGCGACGTCTCCACTGCCCCCCGCCGCGCACCGCTCGTCGGCGGCCTGGTCGCCGAGGGCATCTCCTTCCTCGGCACCCGGATCTCGATGATCGCGATCCCGTGGTTCGTGCTCTCGACCACCGGCTCGGCCACCCAGACGGGCATCGTGGCGGCGGTCGAGATCGCCCCGCTGGTCGTCTTCAAGGCGCTCGGCGGCCCGCTGCTCGACCGGGTCGGCCCGCGCCGGGTGACCCTGCTCTGCGACCTCGGGTCGGCCGTCCTGGTGGGCACCATCCCGCTGCTGCACCAGCTCGGGATGCTCTCCTTCCCGCTGCTGCTGGTGCTCGTCGCGCTCGCGGGCGCGCTGCGCGGCCCGGGCGACGCCGGCAAGTCGGCGATGACCCCGGAGATCGCCCGGGTCGCCGGGGTGTCGCTCGAGCGCGTGACCGGACTGGCGAGCGCGGTCGAGCGCACCTCCTCGATGGCCGGCGCCGCGCTGGCCGGCCTGCTCGTGGCGTGGGTCGGCGCGGCCAACGCGCTGTACGTCGACGCCGCGTCCTTCCTGGCCTCCTTCGCCGTCTTCGCCCTGGCGACCACCGGGATGGGCCGTCCGCAGCCGCGAGCCGGGGACGTCGCCGCCCCGGCGTCGTACCTCCGCGAGCTCCGGGAGGGCTGGGACTTCCTGCGCACCGAGCCCGTGCTGGTCGCGGTGTGCCTGATGGTGGCGGTGACCAACCTGGTCGACCAGGCCTACGCCGCCGTCCTCGCGCCGGTGTGGGCCAAGGAGTCGGGCGCCGGGGTGGAGGTGCTGGGCGCGCTGTTCGCCGTGTTCAGCGGGGCCTCGGTGCTGGGCGCCCTGGCCGCGGCCCGGTGGGGAGAGACGCTGCCGCGGTTCCGCACCTACGTGGTGGCGTTCCTCGTCGCCGGGGCCCCGCGCTTCGTGGTGATGGCGCTGGAGTCGCCGCTGTGGGCGGTCTTCGCCGTGACCGTCGTGGCCGGCGCCGCCTCCGGCTTCCTCAACCCCATCCTCGGCGCGGTCATCCTCGAGCGGATCCCGCCGCACCTCATGGGCCGGGTGTCGTCGCTCAACACCGCCATCTGCTGGTCGCTGATGCCGCTCGGCGGCATCCTCGGCGGCGTGGCCGTCACCGCCCTCGGCGTCTCGCCGGCCCTGCTGCTCGCCGGCGCGGCGTACCTCGTCACCACCATGGCGCCCACGCGGGTGCCGTCGTTCCGCGCGATGGACCGGGCGCCGGTCAAAGTCACCGCTTAGACGGTGAATCTGGCGCATGCTGGCCGATGCAACGCCCCAGAAGCGGAGGAATCGGCCAGCAAGTCAGGCGGTACGCCGCGGCTCGTCCAGCAGCGCCACCTGCGGACCGAACCGGGCCTGGGACGCCACCACGACCACGGCCTGCGTCTCGCACGGCTCCAGGACCTCCAGCTCCGCGCCGTCCTCGTCCACCACCCGTCGCTCGGGGATCCGGACGTCGACCAGGAAGCCCGCGCTCCACACGTCGTCGCGGATGCGTCGTACGGCGGTCCTCCTACGCAGCGTGACCTCCGGCTCGTCCACCACGACGAGGTGACCGGCGTCCGCCACGTGCGTCTCGAACTCGCCGAAGAGGTCCAGGCAGCCGACGGCCCAGCGCCCGCCCACGTCACGCCACGCCGTCTCGAAGCCGGTGCCCACGGAGTAGCGCCAGGCCGCGAAGAAGTGGTCGACCACGGCCATCCCCTGACGCGCCGTGAACGGCCCTTCGCGGCCGAGGTCGGGCTTGACCGGCTCCTCCATCGAGAGCGGGTCGACGGAGGCCGACGTCGATGCTCGCCCGGTCGAGGGCTCAGGCGACGAGTCGTCCGGTCCCGAGCAGGCCGACAGGACCACGAGCAGGCAGACGGCAGCTCCCCCGAGACGCATGCCCGCAACCTAGGGCATGGACGTCAGCGCGGGAAGGTGCGCGCGAGCTCGAGCAGCCGGTCGTTGGCCTCGGTCTCCCCGATCGTGATGCGCGCCCCCTCGCCCGCGAAGGGCCGCACCACGATGCCGAGCTCGTCGGCCGCGGCCGCGAAGTCGCCGGTCCGCTCGCCGAGGCCGAACCACACGAAGTTGCCCTGCGCGTCCGGGATCTCCCAGCCCGCCGCGCGGATCCCGTCGACCACCCGCGAGCGCTCGGCGACCAGCGCGTCGACCCGCTCGAGCAGCTCGGGCTCGGCCTCGAGCGAGGCGATCGCCGCCGCCTGGGCCACCGAGGAGACGCCGAAGGGCAGGGACACCGCCCGCAGGGCACCGGCCAGCGGCGCCTGCGCGATCGCGTAGCCCACCCGGAACCCGGCCAGCCCGTAGGCCTTGGAGAAGGTGCGCGTCACGATGACGTTGGGGTGCGCGCGGTAGGTCGCGACGCCGTCGACCGCGTCGTCCATCCGGACGAACTCGAGGTAGGCCTCGTCCACGACGACCACGGCGCGGGAGGGGACGCGGGCCAGGAACGCGTCGAGCTCGGACTGCGACACGGCCGGGCCGGTCGGGTTGTTGGGCGTGCAGACGATGACGACCTTGGTGCGGTCGGTGACCGCCCCCGCCATCGCGTCGAGGTCGTGCCGGCCGTCGGCGGTCACCGGCACGCGGACGCTCCTCGCGTCGGCCACGGTCGCCGCGATCGGGTAGGCCTCGAAGGAGCGCCACGCGTAGACGACCTCGTCGCCGGGGTCGCAGAACGCGTTGAGGAGCTGGTAGATCAGCGCCACGCTGCCGGTGGCCGCCGCCAGGTCGGACGTCGGGACGCCCAGCTTGGCCGACAGGGCGTCGTACAGCGCGCTGTTGCCCATGTCGGGGTAGCGGTTCATCGCCTCCGCGGCGCGGGTCGCGGCCTCGACCACGCCGGGCAGCGGCGGGTAGGGGTTCTCGTTCGACGAGAGCTTGTACGTCGTGAGGCCGGGGCGGGGCGTGGGCGGCTTGCCGGGCACGTACGTCGGGATCTCCGCGACGTTGCGGCGGGCCGAGGGCGAGGAGGGCGGGGTCGACATGGCGAGCAGGCTAGCGCCGCGCCGGCGCGGCGGGTCGGCGGTACTCCCACGGCCGCAGCAGCAGCGCCAGCAGGATGCCGAGGAGCCCGCCGATGACGGCGCCGGCCACGTTGTCGACCATGTCGGTCACGTCGCACGCCCGGCCGATCCGGGCGGCGGCGAGCTGCAGCGCCTCGATGAGGATCGAGTAGAGCCCGAGCGCGGCGATGCCGAGCGGACCGAGCACCCAGCGGGTGCGCCACCGGGCGACCGCGAGGACCCACAGGGCGCCGGCAGGCACGAAGACCGCGATGTTGAGCAGCCGCTGGCTGCCCGGGAGGAGCCAGAAGCCGTCGGGCGCGGGGCCGCCGTAGTCCAGCGAGCAGGTGGTCTGCGCCTCGTCGGCCGGCACCACGCCGATCCCCCACTGGGCCGGGATGAGGGTGAGGATCCCGATGCACACCACGCTCCACCCGAAGCCGGCGAGCGCCACCGACGTGACCGGTCCGAGCCGCGGGCGGAGCAGGCGCTCGACGCCGGCGAAGACGACCAGGGCGACCAGGCAGCCCAGGAGCATCACGCCCGTCCCGCCGATCGTCACCCGAGGAGGCTAGCGAGGCGGTGGGGCGAGCGCGCTCAGCAGGTTGCCCAGCATCTGCCACAGCACCGTGTGCTCGGGGTCGGTGACCACCTGGTCCATCCCGGCCAGCTCGAGCATCACGTAACCGTGCAGCGCGCTCCAGAACTGGGCGGCGACCGCCGCAGGGTCACCGTCCCGCAGCCGGCCTGCCTCCATGGCCCGAGCGATCCCGGCGACGAGCTGACCGAACGCCTCGGCGCTCACCTCCCGGTCGGCGCCGTGACCGCCGAACCCGCCGAGGCTCACGGCCCCGAACATCACGAGGTAGAGGTGCCGGTTCTCCAGCGCGTTGGCGCGGTACGCCGCCGCCATGGCGCGGAGGTCGGCGATCGGGTCGTCCGTGGTCCGGACCTCGTCCACGTGGTCGATGAGCCGGCGGAAGCCCTCGGTGGCCACCGCGTCCGCGACGCCGGCCATCGAGCCGAAGTGCGTGTAGACCGCCATCGTCGAGGTCCCGGCGGCACCGGCGAGCCGGCGCGCGGAGAGCGCCGACGGCCCCTCCTCGCCGAGGATGCGCGCCGCTTCCTCGATCAGGCGGGCGCGGACGTCGACGGGGCCGGACACCGAGGCGCTGCTCACCGTGGACATGCTGCCATAACGGCGTTATCGTCGGTCGATAACAGTGTTATCCACCTCTCCGATCCGAGTCCGCCATGACCCTCACGCACCCCCTCCCCACCGGCACCAGCCGCTACCTCCAGGACAACTTCGCTCCCGTCACCGAGGAGCTCACCGCCCTCGACCTGACCGTGACCGGGGTGCTCCCCGACCACCTCGACGGCCGCTACCTGCGCAACGGTCCCAACCCGATGCACGACCAGGGGCCGCACTTCCACTGGTTCCTGGGCGAGGGGATGGTGCACGGCGTCCACCTCCGCGACGGACGCGCGCAGTGGTACCGCAACCGCTGGGTGCGCTCCCGGGACGTCGCCACGGCGCTGGGCGAGCCGGTGCGCGGCGAGCCCGGCGGCGTCGACTTCGCCGCCAACACCAACGTCCTCGAGCACGCGGGACGGACGCTGGCCCTCGTCGAGGCCGGCTCCCCGCCGTACGAGCTCACCCACGACCTCGAGACCGTCGGACCGTGCGACTTCGACGGCACCCTGCCCAGCCTCCCGGGCCGCCCCGGCTACACCGCCCACCCGCACGAGGACCCCGACACCGGCGAGCTGCACGCCGTCTCCTACTCCTGGATGCGCGGCAACCGCGTCGACTACTCGGTCCTCGACACCTCCGGCCGCATCCGGCGCAGCGTCGACATCCGCGTCCACGGCAGCCCGATGATGCACGACTTCGCCCTCACCGAGCGCCACGTCGTCATCCTCGACCTGCCGGTCACCTTCGACCTCGAGATGGCCACCGCCGACGTGCCCCGCCCCGCGCGGCCCCTGGTGCGCGGCGTCCTCGGCCGGATCGTCGGCCGCAACCCCGTGCCCGAGCCGCTCATCGCCCTGGTCGCCCGCGGCGGCGGTGGCGCCGCCACGCTCCCCTACCGCTGGAACCCCGACTACCCCGCCCGCATCGGCGTGCTGCCCCGCGACGCCGAGGGAGACGCCGTCCGGTGGTTCGACATCGACCCCTGCTACGTCTTCCACACCCTCAACGCCTACGACGACGGGGACACCGTCGTGGTGGACGTCGTCAAGCACCCGAGGATGTTCGACCGGGTCCTCGACGGGCCCGACGAGGGGCCCACGGTCCTGTCGCGCTACACCCTCGACCTGGCCACCGGGCGGGCCCGGGAGGAGGGCGTCGACCAGCGGTCGCAGGAGTTCCCGCGGCACGACGAGCGACTCACCGGCCGTCGGCACCGCTACGGCTGGGCCGTGGGGTTCGAGGGCGGCCAGACCGGGGACGCGGTGCTGCGCCACGACCTCGACGCGGGGCGCACCGACGTACGACGTCTCGGTGCCGACCTGGAGGCCAGCGAGTTCTGCTTCGTCCCCACCCCCGGTGGGACCGCGGAGGACGACGGCGTGCTGATGGGCTACGTCTTCGACCGCAGCGTCGGGCGCTCGCACCTGCGCGTGCTGGACGCGGCGTCGCTCGAGGACGTCGCCGCCGTCCACCTCCCCGGTCGCGTTCCCGCCGGTTTCCACGGCAACTGGGCACCGACGCAGGCCTGAACGCCCCGGGAGACGGCGGGACGGCCCCTTGCTCCCGGCCCCCTACGCTGGCGGGCATGAGGTTCGTGATCTGGCTGCTGACCACCGCGGCGGGCGTCGCCGTCGCCGCATGGCTCCTGGACGGCATCTCCTTCGACGGCGCCGACTGGCAGGACAAGGTGCTGCCGCTGCTCGGGGTGTCACTGATCCTGGGCCTGGTGACGACCTTCGTCTCGCCCGTGGTCAAGCTGCTGTCCCTCCCCTTCATCATCCTCACGCTGGGCCTGCTCCTGCTGGTCATCAACGCCCTCATGCTGATGCTCACGGCCTGGCTCGCCGACGCCTTCGACCTCGGGTTCACCGTCGACGGCTTCTGGAGCGCGCTGCTGGGCTCGGTGGTCATCACCCTCGCCACCTGGGCGATCGACCTGGTGCTGGACGACTGATGGACCGGCTCCCCGACCCGCGGACCGAGGGCCCCTACCGGATCGCCCTCGTGTGCCTGGGCAACATCTGCCGCTCGCCGATGGCCCACGTGGTGCTCGCCGAGCACCTCGACCGCGCGGGCCTCGCCGGCGAGGTCGAGGTCACCAGCTCCGGCACCGGCGGCTGGCACGTCGGCCGCCCGATGGACCCGCGCGCCGCGGTCGCCCTGGCCGCCGAGGGCTACGACCCCTCCGTCCACCGCGCCCGGCAGTTCGCCCCCACCGACGTGGACGCCCACGACGTCGTGCTGGTCATGGACAACGCCAACCTCGCCGACGTCCTCGCCGACGCCGGCCCCCACGAGCGGGTCGGCCTGTTCCGGGACTTCGACCCGGTCGAACGGGGTGGCGAGGTGCCGGACCCGTACTACGGTGGGGACGACGGGTTCGGGGAGGTGCTGTCGATGGTGGAGCGGACGAGTGCCGCGATCGTGGACGCCCTGCAGCGCCGGCGCCGGCAGGACGCCGTCGACTGATGGCCCGCCAGCCCCTGGTCGCCCGCCGTGCCGAGGAGCTCCTCGGTGCCGCCGTGGTGGCCACGGCGCCGGTCGCGGGGGGAGACATCTCCACCGCGACCCGCCTGCGCCTGTCCAACGGCACGACGGCCCTGGTCAAGACGCTGCCGCACGCCCCGCCCGGCTTCTTCGAGGCGGAGGCGGCCGGGCTGCGCTGGCTGGCCGAGGTCGAGGACGGCGTGCCCGTGCCGCCCCTCCTCGCCGTCGACCCCGAGTGCCTCATCCTCGGCTGGGTGGAGCCCTCGTCGCGGCAGACCCTGGAGTCCGCGATCGCCTTCGGCCAGGCGCTCGCCCGGACGCATGCCGCCGGCGCGCCGTCGTACGGCGCGGAGCGGGACGGGTTCATCGGCCGGCTGCCGATGCCCAACCGCCCCGCTCCCACCTGGCCGGAGTTCTACGCGGTGCGGCGGGTGCTGCCCTACCTCAAGCTCGCGCGCGACCGCGGCGCCATCACCCCCGACGACGCGGCCACCGTCGAGACGGTCGTCGGCCGGCTCCCCTCCCTCGTCCCCGACGAGCCGCCGGCGCGCCTGCACGGCGACCTGTGGAACGGCAACTGCCTGTGGAGCGCCGACGCGGTGCACGTCCTCGACCCGGCGGCGTACGGCGGCCACCGCGAGGTGGACATCGCGATGCTGCACCTCTTCGGGCTCCCCCACCTCCAGCGGGTCGTCCAGGCCTACGACGAGGTCACGCCGCTCGCGGAGGGATGGGAGGACCGGCTGGCGCTCCACCAGGTCTTTCCGCTGCTGGTGCACGCCTGCATGTTCGGCGGCGGGTATGGCGCCCGCGCCGCTCGCGCGGCCGCCCAGTACGCCTGAGCCACCCGTGCGAACCACGCGCGACTAGTTCGTTCGGGTGGTCCCGGTTGACTCGATCGGTTGGCGGTGGCACTGTCGAGAGAACCCCCTGCTGGAGACCACGGCAAGGACTCTTCTCCTCCGGATCGAGGCGTCCCCGTGACGATCAGTCCGCTCATCCCCAACCCCCGCACGGTCCACGCCCCCGACGGCGCCGCCCGTGCCCGACGTACGACGGCCATCTGCGACGAGCTTGCCCAGCCCGACGTGACCGAGACCGATCGTCGCGACCTCGTCGACGACCTCGTCGAGGCCAACCTGGCGGTCGCGCGCTCGATCGCGGCCCGCTACCGCAACCGCGGCGCGAGCCTCGAGGACCTCGAGCAGGTCGCGTTCCTCGGCCTCGTCAAGGCCGCGGCCCGCTTCGACGCGTCCGAGGGCCACGACTTCCTGTCCTACGCCGTGCCCACGATCCGTGGCGAGGTACGACGCCACTTCCGCGACGCGTGCTGGGCGGTCCGTCCCCCCCGCCGCGTCCAGGAGCTCCAGGCCCGCATCTCCGCCGCCGAGTCCGACCTCACCCACGAGCTGGGCGAGACGCCGACCCAGGTGCAGCTGGCCGAACGCCTCGGCGAGACGCGGGAGGCGGTGGTCGAGGCGATGACCGCCGACGGCTGCTTCGCCCCCACGTCGCTGGACACCCCGGTGGCCGACGGCACGTCGTCCCTCGGTGACCTCCTCCCCGTGACGGGTGGCCGGCACGGTGCCGTGGAGGCGCGGCTGGTGCTCGGCCCGCTGATGCGTGCCCTCCCGGCCCGTGACCGCCACGTCCTGCGCCTGCGCTTCTTCGAGGACCGCACCCAGGCGGAGATCGCGGAGGCCGTCGGCGTCACCCAGTCCCAGGTCTCCCGCACCCTGACGCGCATCCTCGGTGAGCTGCGCGCCGGACTCACCGGGCCCGCCCCGGCGGCCTGAAGCCGTCGCGCTGCTAGATCGCCTCGCCGCCCCCGGCGAGGCCGCCCTCGAAGTCCCGGACCACCTCGGCGGCGACGTCGCGCAGCTTGACGTTGCCGTGCGAGGAGGCCCGGACGAGGAAGGCGAAGGCGCGATCCTCGGTGGTCTGGTAGCGGTGCATGAGCAGGCCGACCGCCACCCCGATCCGCTGGCGGGTGCGCATCCCCTCCTGCAGCTGGTCGATGGCCCTGGCCTTGCCCATGGCGAGCGCGGCGTGGGCGGCGAAGATGTCGGCCGCCTGCGCGCTCGTGTCGTCGAGGCCGTGCTCCTGCTCGGAGTAGATGTTGAGGCCCGCCTGCCCGCTGCGATCGGCGTACAGGCGCACGCCGATCTGGGCGCGCAAGCCCCGGCGCCCGGCCTCGGCCATGAACGAGGGCCACCGGCGCTCGGCGCGGACGTCGGGCACGTGCACGATGGTGTCCGCCTCGATGGCGTAGACGCACGGCCCCTCGCCGAGCTCGTACTGGATGGCGTCGAACTCGTGCACGCGGTCGCCGGTCGCCGCGAGCGTGTCGAGGCGGCCGTCGGGGTGGGCCAGGGTGACGCCGGCGTGGTCGGCGCCGGGCACCGAGACCCGCGCGGTGCGCACGATCTCGGTCAGGGTCTCCTCCAGCGAGGAGACCTCGTTGAGTCTGCGGGCGGCGTGGGCAAGGGCCTCTGCCAGCACGTCATCAGGCATCAGAAGGGAACTTTCACCACCGGCGTCGAGGTGTTCGACGCAGCATCGAGAGGCCGCTTCTGGACCGTCGGCAATCCTAGGACACCGGTCGTGGCTGTCTCGGAAGCGGTACGCCGTGCGGCCCCGGCCCTGCACGTCGCTCACGGTCATCACGGGAGGTGGGGCGGTTTGGCCGATCCCCTGCGCTGGTTCCTGGCCGAGGGCGTCGACCTGCTCATTTCCTCGACGCGCCACGCATCGGGGAAAAGCTCCGCCCTGACCTGCTCCGGGGTGATCCCGGGACGCAGCGGGGCGACCTCGAACGAGAGCTGGTCGTCGAAGACCTGGAGCGGCACGTCCTCGGGCACGAAGGCCCGGACCCAGGACACGAGCTCCATCAGCGGCACCGGGGGCGCCTTGATCACGAACGTGCGTCCATCCTCGCCGAGGGTGACCTCCCAGCCGTCCGCATACCCCTCCGCCATGAGCTGGCGTGGGTCGCTCCCCTGCCACAGGGAGCGCCCTGCGTACTGGTCGCGCAGGGCGTCGAACACCTGCTGGGGGTCGAACCGCCACGAGCCGTCCGAGACTCGCACGTACGTCGCCACGCTCACGCCGCGCCCGACCTCTCGTCCGCCGCCCGGAGCGTCACGGTGCCACGCCGTCGCGGGGCAGCACGCGCAGGTCCACGAGCAGGGCGACCGGCACGGCTCCGCTTCCGCGCCCCAGCATCAGCTCGTAGCCTCCCGGGCCGTCCCCGCTGCCGAACAGCGCACCGACCACGGTCCCGCCGGCCTCGACCGGGACGAGTCCGACGTCGCTGACCGTCGACAGCACGTCCTCAACCAGCCCTGCGACGACGCCCACCTGGTTGCGCGCGATGAAGGCACCGCACCCCTTGTCGATGGAGAGCCTGGTGCCGGGGACGGGGAACTCGATCCAGCTCGTCACCGCGGACAGGTCTCCGATGACCGCCACCGCGGCCTGGAGGAGGTCCCCGCGCGGCGTGGTCCATCGCAGCGCCGCGACCTCGACCGGCTGCGCCGCACCACGCAGGTCGACCTCGAGAGGCCGCTGCCACTCCAGCGACACCGGGTCGCAGGCCGTGATGCCACCACCCGGTGTTTGCACGGGCGGGCAGGTCAGGCGCTCGAGGACCGCTTCCTGGCCACCGGGGCCGAGCACCACCTCGCCGTACGGAAGCAGCTCGGCTGTGGTCATCCCGCCCCGGAGCCGGGGCGGGCGCGGCGCATCCTCGAGCTCCGCCTCGGCGCTCGACGGGGCAGGTGTCGTGCCCCAGTCGGGCGGCAGGCCTGCCGCCTCCTTGGACGCCGCCATGACAGCGGCGATGAAGGCGAGGTTCTCGTCGTCGGTCATCTGCTGCTCCGTCTCACTGGATCGAGGATGCTGATCGGGGGTCACGGTGCGAGGGTCCCGCGGGCCGCGGCGTGCTGGGTCATCAAGGGGACGTGGACACCGAAGTCGTTCCACGCCCGGTCGTGGCGCACGAAGGGCTCGGGACCGAGCGCGTCGTAGACCGACGCCTTCCATGGATGGGCCTCGGGACTCTCCACGTCCGCGTCCTCGGGCGGTGGCTCGTCGCACGCCCACACGACGTACCCGCCGTTGCCCAGTCGTCGCTGGGCGACGCCGGCGCGTGCGACGCGGTCCTCGCCCCACAGCCCGACGAAGGCCGGGCCGAGGTACTGCACCCAGAAGACATCGGGCAGCGCCATCTCCAGCGCCTGGTACGGCGGCGGCTGCCAGGTCGGCGGCGCACCTCCCGAGGGCGACGGTCCATGTTGACGGCGCCGATCGGCCCCGAAGGTCCCCCGCAGCTGGGCCAGGTGGGGACGCGACGAGACGAAGCCGTAGCAGGCGTCCGTCGCCCCGGCCAGGTCCGCGAGCAGGTCGCCCAGCTCCGTCGGCCCCTCCGGGACGAGTGCGAGCTCGAGCCTGCTCGGGCGGACGAACCCGGGCGGGTGGTCCCGGAACGGAGCGGCGACGTAGGCAGCGGTCCCGGTCTCGCCGCGCTCCGGGCAGGCCAGGTGGACCACCGCCTGGGGGCGGTCCGCCTGCCTCACGCCGACTGCCGCGAGCTCGGCCGCGGGGTCCGTCAGGCGGGCCCTCGGCGGGTCGCTCGGGCCGTACCGGGTGGGTGCCAGACCGGGATGGTCTGCGAGCACCGTGCCGACCCGCCGCAGGTGCTCGGCGGCTCCCGGGACGGCGAGGCCGACGAGCTCGAGGACGTACGACGCGGCGTCGGCCGAGCCGGACGGCGACGTACGGGTCATCTGAACATCCCCCGCAGCCCCATGTCGCGGACGTGGAGGAGCCCCTCGAGCAGGGAGTCGCACCCGAGCCGCACGTCGAGGTCCCGGGCGAGGGCCTGCACGCAGTCGACGTACACGTCCTCTCCTCCGCCGGCCCGCTCCCGGATCGATCGGAGCCGAGCGCTCACGCCTGCTCGGCTACTGATCCCCACGGACACCGACCGCCTCGACGTCGCAGCGCGGCAGGCGAGAGCCCGACGACTGAGCTGACCCGTGTGAACCCAAGACTCCCCCGAGCGTTCGGTGATGGCGCTGGATGGAGCGAAGCAGCCGCCGGCTGCGCACGTCCACGGTCGCAGCGTGCTGGTCCAGACCTGCGGCCGGCCCGGGCCTGCCGGCAGCCGGGCGGGTGACTTACGGCCCGGTACACCGGGAGGACGCATTCCTACGCTGGAAGCATGAGGAGCGTCGCGTCCCGACCGCCGGTCCCGTCAGCGGCGCTGGTCGTGCTGGACGTGCTCGGCAAGGCCGCGCTGATGGCGTCCCTCGTGCTGGTCCTCATCGACCCGGGCTGGGGCAACCTGGAGGGCAAGGCGCCCGTGGCACGCGCGCTGACCTACCCGATGCTCGCCTTCGCCGTGCCCGTCTGGTGGCAGCTGTGGCGCCGGACCGGCCCCTACCCGTGGCTGGCGGACCTGCTACTCACCGTCGCCGCCTTCAGCGACATCCTCGGCAACCGTCTCGACCTCTACGACCGGATCCTGTGGTTCGACGACCTGATGCACGTGGCCAACGTGGCCTGCGTGACGGCGGCGCTGGTGCTGCTGACGATGCACCGGACCTCGAGTGCCCTCGCGGTGCTGGAGCGCTCGCTCGCGCTCGGCATGACAGCCGCGCTCGCCTGGGAGCTCTTCGAGCTGGTCTCGTTCGTCACCCGCTCGACCGAGCTGCCCACGGCGTACGCGGACACGCTCGGCGACCTGCTGGCCGGCTGGATCGGCACGGTCATCGCCGCCCTCCTCGTCCACCACGCCTGGCGACACCACCTGCCCGACACCGAGCCGGTCTCAGCGCAGCCTCAGGCTGGGCTGGCAAGGTAGGTGTGTGCCGGACAGCCCCAAGCCCCGCGTCCTCGTCGTCGACGACGACCGTGCCGTGCGGGAGTCCCTGCGCCGCTCGCTGGAGTTCAACGGGTACGACGTCGCGCTCGCCGCCGACGGCGCCGAGGCACTGGCGGTCCTGGGGTCCAGCCACCCGGACGTGGTCGTGATGGACGTGATGATGCCGCGGCTCGACGGGATCGAGACGACGCGGGCGCTGCGGGCCGCCGGGCACGACGTACCGGTCCTCGTGCTCACCGCCCGCGACGCGGTCGGTGACCGGGTCGAGGGCCTCGACGCCGGGGCCGACGACTACCTGACCAAGCCGTTCGCGCTGCAGGAGCTGCTGGCGCGGCTGCGAGCGCTGCTCCGCCGCGTGGTGCCGGCCGACGACGCCGCGGAGGAGACGCTGTCCTTCGCCGACCTGACCATGGAGGTCGGCTCTCGCGACGTCCGCCGCGGCGACCGGGCGATCGAGCTGACCCGCACGGAGTTCACCCTGCTCGAGATGTTCATGCGGCGCCCACGCCGCGTGCTGGAGCGCTCGTTCATCCTCGAGGAGGTGTGGGGCTACGACTTCCCGACCAGCGCCAACTCCCTCGAGGTCTACGTCGGCTACCTGCGCCGCAAGACCGAGGCCGGGGGCGAGCCGCGGCTGATCCAGACCGTCCGCGGGGTGGGCTACGTGCTCAAGGAAGCATGAGCACCCTCGCCGGCTGGGACGACCGCCGCTGGCACTACCGGCGCTCGCTCGCCTCCCGGGTCGCGGTCCTCACCACGCTCGCCGTCGCCGTGTCGATCGCGGCGATGTCGCTGGGCGCCTTCATGGTCATGCGCATGCAGCTGCAGGACAGCCTCGACGAGTCGCTGCTCGACCGCGCCGAGAAGGCCGCGAAGTTCACCGCCCTGTCGGAGATGACCCGTCGCGACGTGCCCTCGTGGATGCTCGGCGCGGCCGACGTGCGCATCATCTTCATCACCTCCGAGCGGGGCGTGCTGACCGCCGACGACGGGCCCGAGATCGTCCTGGGCCGCCCCGAGCTCGACGTCGCCGCGGGCCGGCAGCCCGACTCGGTGCGCACGATCGCGGCCGCCGGCAACGTGGAGTACCGCGTCGCCACCGTCCCCGCCGGCTCCGGCCAGGCCCTGGTGCTGGCCCAGCCACTGTCCTCCCAGCACCGCAGCCTCGCCAAGCTCGGCACCGTCATGCTGGTCGCCGGTGGGCTCGGCGTGCTCGCCGCCGCGCTGGCCGGGTGGGCCGTGGCCGCCAACGGCCTGCGGCCCGTACGCCGCCTCACCCGGTCGGTCGAGCGGATCGCGGTCACCGAGGACCTGGCGCCGCTCGCGGTCGAGGGCGACGACGAGATCGCCCGCCTCGCGGCCGCCTTCAACCAGATGCTGACGTCGCTTGCGGCCTCGCGCGACCGGCAGCGCCGGCTCGTCGCCGACGCGGGGCACGAGCTGCGTACCCCCCTCACCTCCCTGCGCACCAACCTCGACCTCCTGGCGCAGGCCGACGGGTCCGAGGGGGGCCTGCCGGAGGAGGCCCGGCGGGAGCTGCTCGACGACGTGCGCGCCCAGATCGAGGAGCTCACCACGCTGGTGGGTGACCTGGTCGTGCTGGCCCGCGAGGACCAGCCGGCGGCGATCATCGAGCCGGTCGACCTGGCCGAGGTCACCGAGCGGGCCCTGGCCCGGGTACGCCGTCGCGCGCCCGGCATCGAGTTCGACGTGCGACTCGACCGCTGGCGGGTCACCGGCGACGCGACCGGGCTGGAGCGGGCCGTCCTCAACCTGCTCGACAACGCGGCGAAGTGGAGCCCGCCGGGAGGCACCATCACCGTGCGCCTGGCCTCCGGCGTGCTGACCATCGACGACCAGGGGCCGGGGATCCCGCCGGAGGACCAGCCGCGCGTCTTCGACCGCTTCTGGCGCTCCGAGGAGTCGCGGTCGATGCCGGGCTCGGGACTCGGGCTGGCGATCGTCCGCCAGGTCGTCGACCGCCACGGTGGCCGGGTCGCGGTGGCCGACGCTCCCGGCGGCGGGACGCGCCTGACCCTGTGGCTACCCGGCGAGCAGCCGGCCATCGTCTGACCGACCGGGCAGTTCCTGACCGCTGGATCGTGCCGACCGGGCGATTCCTGACCGCTGGATCGTGCCGACCGGGCAGTTCCTGGCCGCTCAGGGCTCGAGCGCGCGGAGCAGCCGCTCGGCCTTCCAGCGGGACTCCTGCCACTCCTCCTCGAGGTCGGAGCGGACCGTGATGCCGCCGCCGGTGCCGAGCGTCCAGCGCCCGTCGCCCGCGGTCATGAGCGACCGGATGACGACGCCGAGGTCCGCCCGGCCGTCGCCGCTGATCCACCCGAACGCCCCGGCGTACACGCCCCGCGGCGTCTCCTCGACCTCCTCGATGACCTCCATCGTGCGCCGCTTCGGCGCCCCGGTCATCGAGCCGGGCGGGAAGAGCGCGCGCAGCGCCTGGACCGTGCTGACCTCGTCGCGCAGCCGGCCGCGGACGGTGGAGACGAGCTGGTGGACCGACTCGTAGGACTCGACGTCCATCAGCACCGGCACCTCGACCGAGCCGACGTCGCTGACCATGCCGATGTCGTTGCGGAGCAGGTCGACGATCATCAGGTTCTCGGCCCGGTTCTTGGGATCCCGCGCCAGGCCGTCGCGCAGCCGCTCGTCCTCCTCCGGCGTCGCCCCGCGAGGGGCGGTGCCCTTGATCGGCTTGGTCTCGATGGTGCGGTCGGCGGTGACGAGCGCGTAGCGCTCCGGGCTGGAGCTGAGCAGCCACGCCCGGTGGCCCTCGACGTCGTGCTGGAGGCACCCGGCGTACGGCGCGGGGTTGAGGTCGCGGAGCCGCAGGTAGGTCGCGACGGGGTCGAGGTCGGCCTCGGCGGTCAGCCGGTAGGTCAGGTTGACCTCGTAGGAGTTGCCGGCGTGCAGGTGCTCCTGGACGCGCGCGAACGCGGCGGCGTACGCCTCAGGGGCCCCACCGGCTGGCCGACCTCGACGGTTGCTGGCCGTTGCATCGGCCAGCAACCGAGGGAATCCCCGCTGCAGCGGTGACTCCGACACAGGCGCCTCGTGCTCGAACGAGCGCACCGAGGACGGCCGCATCCACACCGCGTCGGGCAGGTCCGGGTCGGGACGGGCCGGCAGGTCGGGCCGGCAGGCGGCGCCGAGGTAGCCGAACCACTGGTCCCCCGGGGCCATCGAGGCCTCGAGCACGTCCCAGATGTCATCGCCGACGACCTCCGAGGTGCCGGCGGCGTGCCGGCGGACCTCGCGCCGCGCGGCGTCGTACGTCAGGGAGACGTCGTCGTCCTCGAGCCAGCCGATGATCGAGCGCCGGCCGGACCACTCGCGCGCACCACCGCCGTCGAGCCAGAAGCAGCGCCGGCGCTCGGCCGCGACCGTCGAGAAGCTGGAGACCGGGTCGTCGGTCACGACAGCCAGCTCGCGACCATCGCGGCGCCGTGCCGGGACAGCACCGACTCGGGGTGGAACTGGACGCCTTCCAGCGGCAGCGACACGTGCCGCACCCCCATCACCACGCCGTCCGCCGACCAGGCCGTGGCGACCAGCTCGTCGGGGAGGGCGGTCGCGGCGAGCGAGTGGTAGCGCACCGCCGGGAAGCCGTTGGGCAGCCCCGCGAAGACGCCCTTGCCGTCGTGGGTCACCGTCGCCACGTCGCCGTGGGCCGGCGGCACCCGCTCGACCGTCCCGCCGTACGCCGTGACGAGGCCCTGCATGCCCAGGCAGACGCCGAGCACCGGGCGGGTCCCGGCCAGCAGCACCTCACGCCCGACCGCGAAGTCGACGGGGTCGGCGGGGTGCCCGGGGCCGGGCGACAGCACGACGTACGCGTGGGAGAGCACCTCGGCGGCACTCACCTCGTCGTGCTGCACCACCCGCGGCAGCACGCCGGTCACCGAGGCGACCAGGTGGACGAGGTTCCACGTGTAGGAGTCGTGGTGGTCGACCACGACGACGTCCGCGGGTGGGGGCACGGGAGCACGCTAGCGCCGCCCCCCTCGGCTACTGCGTGATCGTCCGGCACACCGGGGGCACCGGCTGGTTCCCGGTCGCGGTGGCGCAGCGGTCCCACTGCGACAGCTTGCCCATCAGCGCCTGGACCTCGCCGGCGTGCCGGGGCTGGGCGAAGGCGTTCGTCTTCTCCCACTTCCGGGACTTGTAGCTGTAGAACTCGTAGGCCCAGGCGTTGCGCTTGACCGAGGTGTCCATGTCGTAGCGGATCAGCAGCCCGGTCCGGCTGCGGACCGCGACGTAGGACGGGATCCGGTCCAGCTCGTCGCCGTTGAGCGCGGAGTCCGGGTCGAGCTTCGTCAACGCCTGCGCGGTGTGCTCGATGAACACGTGGTTGCGGCGCACCAGCGCCGGGTCGCCGAAGGTCGGCACGAGCGACTGCCCCGAGCGGTACGCCGGGGACGCGACGCCGGCGAGCTCCTCGAAGGTCGGCCCGAGGTCGACGTTGGACGTCAGCTCGGCCCGCGTGCCGGGCACGACGCCCGGCCCCACGACGTACAGCGGGACGTGGACGTCGGTGTCGTAGGCCGTCCCCTTGCCGCGGGCGAGGCCGTTCTGCCCGAGGTGGAAGCCGTTGTCGGAGGTGAGCACGACGTAGGTGTTGTCGTCGACGAGCCGCAGGATCCGCCGCACGGTGCGGTCCGCCGACTGCGCCATCATCGCGCGGTTGCGCAGGTCGGCGACGCTCTGCCCGGGGCGGAACGGGTTGGGTCGCGTGTTCCACGCGCGCGCCTTCGTGCCGTTGGCCTTGCGCGGCACGTTGTCGCGACGGGCGTCGCCGAAGCCGGGCAGGTCGCGCGTGGTCAGCGAGGTGCAGGCCACCGGTCCGCAGTTGCCCTTGCGCCCGGCCGCCGGCCGGTCCCGGAACGCCGGCGGGAAGACCGGGTCGCCCGGGTAGTAGGGCTGCGGCTGCGTGCGGTTGTGGGGCGCGTAGGGCGCGACCTCGAGGAAGTAGGGGGCGTCGTCGTCGGCGTGCGCCTTGATGAACTTCTTGGCGTAGCGCTCGATCACGCTGCCGGCGTAGGCCCGGTCGCGCGCCTTGACCGGCGCCGACAGCGGCGGGGCCGCATGGTGCCGGGTGCGCAGCCGCCCCTGCCGGACGTAGGTGCTGTCGAAGTCCCAGCCGTCGTACGCCGAGCCGAAGACCACGTTGAGCTGCGACCAGCCCGGCGGCATCGGCGGCAGCGCCCGGCCCTTCACCCACTCGTACTCGTTGAGGTACTTGCCGACGAAGCCGGTGGTGTAGCCGGCCCCCTGGAGCGACACGTTGAACGCGCGCTCGGGGTTGCCGTAGCCCTCGAACGCGGGATAGCCGCCGAGGGGCATCGCGTCCCGCTGGCCCGACGTGTTGGTGCGGACGCCGGTCTGGTGCGGGTACTGCCCGGTGAACAGGCTCGAGCGCGAGACGCAGCACAGCGAGTCGACGACGAAGGCGTGGGAGTACGACGCCCCGGCGCGCTTCATCTGCCTCATCGAGCGCATCGTCTGGACCAGGTCCATCGAGAAGTCGTCCAGCAGGACCACCACGATGTTGGGCCGCTGGTCCCGCTTGGCGGCGGGCAGGTCCGCGAGCCGCGCGCCCCCGGCGGCCTGCACGCGCGCGGTGGGCAGCGCCGCCCCGGCGGCGTCGGCGGTTGCGGTGGTCGGGCCGGTGGCCGACCCGCAGGCGGTGAGGGCCGCGGCGGTCGCCAGGCAGATGGCTGCGGCGATGCGGCGTCGTACGAACAGCAAGGACTCCCCCGTCCATGGTCGGTCACTGATGGTGACGCGTGCGGGGGTGGATCGGTTGCGTGCCACGCCCGAGAGACGCAATGTCTACCAGAGTTATGGACTATCGGCGAGCACGCCACGCACGAGCTCGTGGATCAGGTCGTAGCCGTTCTCGGTGAGGATCGACTCCGCGTGGAACTGGATGCCGCGGAAGTGCGGGCCGGCGACCCGGTGCACGTCGCCGGTCGCCTCGTCGCGGTCGACGGTCACGCCGTCGGGCAGCCGGTGGTCGGGGCCCACCCGGCCCACGAAGGTGTTGTAGAACCCGACCCTCTCGGTGCGCCCGTCCAGGGAGATGGGCGACTGCGTGCCCTGGAAGACGATGTCCTTGAAGTCGAGCGGGATGCCGAGCCGGTCGCACAGGGTCTGGTGGCCCAGGCACACGGCCAGGAACGGCTGCCCGGAGGCCAGCACGTCGTCGACCGCCCGGCGGAACGCCGCGATCTTGGGGTGGTCGCCGTCGCGCGGGTCCCCCGGCCCGGGGCCGATCACCACGAGGTCCGCGCCGTCGAAGGCGCCGGTCTCGTAGTCCTCGTGCCGCACCACCGTCGACGTCATCCCGAAGACGCCGAGGACGTGGCGCAGCATGTTCACGAAGTCGTCCTCGCCGTGCAGGATCACCGCGGACCGGCCGGCCAGGGACGGGTCCGGCGGCGCGCCCTCCTGGTCTGTCAGCCAGAAGCGGCTCAGCCGCTGGTTGCGGGTCCCGAGCGCCAGGAGCACGTCCTCGTCGCGGGCCAGGGCGGCGATCTCCTCGGCCGGCGCCGTCGCCTGCGGGACGAGGCCGAAGGCGCCGAGGATGCCGCCGGCCTTGGCGTGCGTCTCGGCCACCTCGTACGCCGCATCGGAGTCGCGGACCAGCGTCGCGCCCGCCGTCACCTTGAGCCGGCCGTCTGGGCCGACGTCGGCGGTGCGGATCAGGATCGGGCTGTCCATGGTGGGCCGGCCGGAGGCGTCGCGGCCGAACAGCGCCAGCGCGGCGGCGTAGTAGCCGCGGCCCTCGGTCTCGTACTCCGCGATGAGCCGGCAGGCGTTCTCCACCGGCGCACCGGTGACGGTGGCGGCGTACATCGTGTCGCGCAGGATCTCCCGCGGGTCCCGCTCGCTGCGGCCGGCGAGGAGGTACTCGGTGTGCACGAGGTGCGTCATCGGCTTGAGGAACGGCCCCAGCACCTGCCCGCCCTCGTGGCAGACGTCGCACATCATCTTCAGCTCCTCGTCGACCACCATGAAGAGCTCGAAGACCTCCTTCTCGTCGGCGAGGAAGTCCAGCAGGCGCGGCTTGAGCGTCTCGGGGTCGCCGCCGACGCGGAAGGTGCCGGAGATCGGGTTCATCCGCACGTCCTGGTCGCGGACGCTGACGTGCCGCTCCGGCGAGGCACCGATGAGGAACCGGTCACCGGTGAAGAAGCAGAAGGTCCAGTACGCGCCCCGCTCGCGCTCGAGCAGCCGGCGCAGCACGCTCAGCGCGCGCTCGGCGTCCCAGTCGGCGACCACGGCGCGGTAGTGCCGCCCGATGACGAGGTTCGCCCCCTCGCCCCGGCCGATCTCGTCGCGGATGATGGCCTCCACCACGGCCGCGTAGTCCTCGTCGGAGGTCTCGAAGCCACCCTTGTCGGCGATCTCGATGTCGTGCGCCGGCAGCGCGGCGAGCAGGTCGTCGACGCCGACCTCGTGCTCGACGTCGATGTCGACCACGACCAGCGGGGTGCCGTCGTCGATGGCGTCGAAGCCGCGCTCGCGGACCTGCCGGAACGGGACCGCGACCAGCCGGTCGGCGACCTTGCCGTGCTCGGGGACCCCCGTCTCGAGGGGGATGTCGAGGATGGACTCGACCTCCGTACGCCGCCCGGCGACGAGGCCCGCTGTGCGCTCGGCCTTGCGACGGATCACCGCCCACGCCTCGTGCCCCTGGATCTCGTCCAGGAGGGCGCGGACAGCGGCGGCGTCGGTCATGGCCGAAACCCTAGTTGTCACGCGGCGACAGCGGCCAAGCCGTCCCGAGCTGGGAGGGCGGAGCCGACCTCACGTGCTCTCCGTCGATCGAACGCGTGGAACAATGCCCGCCATGAATCGCGCGAACGCCTCCCTCGACGAGCCGACAAGTCGCGAGGATCGATGACCCAGCCCGTGCCGGTCCACATCCTGCTTCCGTGCCTCAACGAGGAGCGGTCCATCGAGCCGATGGTGGCGGCACTCTCGCAGACGTTCGCAGGCGACCAGAGCTTCCGGGTCACCGCCGTCTTCATCGATGACGGCAGCCACGACAACACGTGGCGGGAGATCGAACGGGTGCGCCGGGGTGACTGGGCGGTCGGCGTGGGCGGCATCCGCCTCGATCATCACCAGGGCAAGGGCGTCGCGCAGGCCATCGGCATCCGCGCCCTGACAGCCGAGCCCGGGATGGTCGTGCTCATGGACTCCGACGGGCAGCACGACCCGTCGCCCTTACCTGCCGCGCTGCACGCGTGTGAGGCGTCGAAGCTCCCCCAGGTAGCCCGTCGCACCGACTACCAGAGACGCCGGACCAGCATGCTGGGGACTCTCGGCCTGTCCCTGTTCGCCGGACTGACGGGCGTTCGTTTCGACCCCACGCTCGGGGAGTACCTCGTCCTTCCGCACCGGACGGTGCGACTCCTTGCGGGCAACCCCCAGCTCGGGATCACGCCGCTCGTCCCCCTCGTCCAAGCCTCCGTGACTCGAGTGGAGACCTTCTCGGCACCGGTCCTGGAACGCAGCGACGGCTCGCGGTCGACTCGCTGGACGAAGGGCCAGCTGTGGCACAAGGCCATCTTGATGCTGCTCGCCAACCCCTGGGCGATGCTGCCCCGCCTCGCACTGACGATCGCGGTCACGATCGCACTCCTCGGCACGTACGGCCTGGCCGTGGGCATCGCCTCCGTCCTCAACGGCACCTTCATGGGCGTCGGGTCGATCCTGGTCGTGACGGTGCTCATCTTCAGCGTCCTCGCCGGCCTGCAGATGATGACCTTGGGACTCCTGGTGGTCATGTTCCGCACGGGACTCCACACCGGCATGCCGCCGGCGGTCGATGTGGAAACACTCGACTGGAGCGCTGGTCGTGCATGACCAGTCCCCGATCAGCGATCCCGCGAGGATCGTCGACGACTACTACGCCTCGCACTATGCGGCGGTGCACGGCTCAGGGTGTGTCGGAGGTGCCGCCTCGCTGCTCCACCGCCGTCTCGAGCGCCGCCGGGGTCCGGACGACTACTTCCCCGTCACGGTGGAGGTCGGGGCGGGACGCTTCGAGCACTACCCCCTGGTGCGCCATCGGCGGGATCGCTACATCGCCACCGACATACGCATCCCCGGACAGCACTCGCACCAACGGGCGATCGGTTCCAGAACCCGCCCCGGTGACCTCGAGTTCGTCCAGACAGATGCCATGCACCTCGCACTCGGGGACGCCGTCGTGGACCGGCTCGTCGCGAGCTGTCTCCTGATCCATCTGCCGGACCCATGGGCAGCCGTCAAGGAGTGGCAGCGGGTCTGTCGTCCCGACGGCGTGATCGACATGCTGGTCCCGTGTGATCCCGGCATGGTGTCGCGGGCCTTCCGCCGACTCGTGTCACGACCGGCAGCGCGCAAGCGAGGTGTGCCGGCCGGCGTGTACGAGCTGGTCAATGCCATCGAGCACGTGAGCCCGTTCGGTCGAGTCATCACGTTGGCACGAGCTGCGGTCGATCCGGGTCGTCGCCTCGACGTGGACTACTTCCCGATACCAGTGCTGCCGTCGTGGAACCTCAACGCCTTCGCCGTCCTCTCGATCGGACCGGAGTGACCTGGAGCGTCTGCAGCGGGTAGCGCGTCGCGTCAGCCGACGGTCGTCAGGAGCTGCGTCGCTCGGGTGAGCACGACGTAGAGCGTCGCCCGGCCGGTCGCCGACTCGTCCTGGATCTCCTGCGGCCGCACGACGACGATGCCGTCGAACTCCAGGCCCTTGGTGTCGAGGCCGGTCAGCACGACGACCCGGTCCTCCCCGCTCGGGGCGACCGAGGAGTCGACCGCGTCGCGGGCGCCACGGGCGTCGTCGGCCAGCTCGGGCCACGACGCCAGCCACGCGTTGACCTCCGAGCGCCGAGCGACCGGCACCACGATGCCGACCGTGCCCTGCACGCTGGCCGCCACCTCGGCGACCGCGGCCCGGGTGGCGGACTCGAGGTCGGGCGTGTCCGGCAGCTCGCGCGGGACCTCGCCGGTGCGGCGTACGGCGTCGGGCAGGTCGGCGTCCAGGCCGACCCGGCCCGCGTAGGCCGCGGCGAACTCGTAGATCTCGGCCGAGTTGCGGTAGTTGGTCGAGAGGTGGAACTCGTGGAGCGGCTTGCCTTCCAGCGCCTCCGCACGAGCAGCGGCGCTCTCGGCCGGGACCGGCCACGACGACTGGGCCGGGTCGCCCACGATCGTCCAGCTCGCGGTGCGGCCGCGACGGCCGACCATCCGCCACTGCATGGGCGTGAGGTCCTGCGCCTCGTCGATCAGCACGTGGGCGAAGCCGTCGTCCTCGATGCGGTGGGTCGGCGGCGCCCAGGCCCGCCCCGAGGGGGCGTACTCGCGCTCGGAGGCGGTGGTGAGCTCCTGGAGGTCCACCCCGCCCTCGAGCGCGGTGAGCGTGTCGTTGCGGTCGTGGTCGGCGTCGGTGCGCAGCGGCACGTCGCCCAGCGCGTAGCGCAGCTCGTCTAGCAGCGGCACGTCCTCGACCGACAGGCCGGCGCCGGCCGCCCACGACTTGGTGAGCAGGCGCTGCTCCTCCGGCGTGACCACGCCCTCGCCCACCCGCGCCAGGACCTCCGGGTCGGCCAGCCAGCCGAGCACGGTGGGCGCGTCGAGCGGCGGCCACCAAGCGGCGGCGAAGTCGACGAAGTCCGGGTTGGTCAGCATGTCGTCGTTGAAGGCCTCGCGACCGCGCTCGCGACCGCGCTCGCCGCGGACCTGGCGCCACATGGCGTCGAGCAGCGCGTGCGCCACCCGGGGCAGCTGCCGGTTGCGCCGGCCCTGGGACATGAGCTGGCGGCGTACGCGACCCAGGACGCCGCGGTCGAGCACGATCCGGTCGTCGCGCCAGAACACGCTGAACTCGGTGGGGCTGCCGGGCGCTTGCTGACGGGCCGTGCGACGCATCAGCTCGGCCATCCGCGCCGTGCCCTTGACGTCGGCCACGGCCGGCTCGTCGTGGCGGGTCGCACGCACGCCGTCGACGACCTCGCCGAGGCTGCGCAGGGCCACCGCCGTCTCGCCGAGGCTGGGCAGCACCCGCTCGATGTAGCGCATGAAGACGCCGCTGGGGCCGACGACGAGCACGCCGCCGGACTCGTAGCGACGGCGGTCGGAGTAGAGGAGGTACGCCGCGCGGTGCAGCGCGACGACCGTCTTGCCGGTGCCCGGGCCGCCGGAGATCGACACGACGCCCTTGCCGGGCGCGCGGATCGCCTTGTCCTGCTCGGCCTGGATGGTGGCCACGATCGAGTGCATGGACCGGTCGCGGGCGCGGCTGAGCTGGGCCATCAGGGCGCCCTCGCCGACGATGGGGAGGTCGGTCTCGGCGTCGGCGTCGAGCAGCTCGTCCTCGACCCCGACCACAGTGCGGTGGTCCGAGCGGAGCACCCGGCGCCGGATGACGCCCGCCGGCTCGGCGGCGGTGGCCTGGTAGAACACGGCGGCCGCGGGTGCGCGCCAGTCGATCAGCAGGGTGTCGCGCTGGGCGTCGCGCAGGCCGATGCGGCCGATGTAGCGCGGCTCGGTGTCGACGCTGGCATCGAGGTCGAGCCGGCCGAAGACCAGCCCCTCGTGTGCGGCGTCGAGCTGGGCGATCCGCTTGGCCGCCTGGAACACCATCGCGTCGCGCTCGACCAGTCCGCCCTCGTGGCCGAGGCGTCCGCGGCCGTGCCCCTCGGCGGCGAGCTGCTGAGCATTGCGGGCGCTCGCCTCGAGCTGCACGTAGACGCGGTCGACGTACTCCTGCTCGGCCGCGATCTCACGCTTCTCGAGATCTTCGGTCACTCCCACGTCCCCCTGTGCACGTCCCTGCGTCCCTCCCGCCGCCCGGGGGGCGACAGACGCTCAAGACTACTAGCCGAGGGCGCCGGACCACGAAGCGACGGGATCCGCCCGTCGGAGCGCCGCGGTGGGCGACCCGCGGCGGGCTCAGCGCGCCCGGTTGAGGAACGCCGTCATCGCCTCGCGCGCCTCGTCGCTGGCGAAGAGGGTCGCGCTGAGGGCAGCCATGTCGGCGCCGCGCTCGTCGATGCGGCGCACGAGGTCGGCGTTGAGGATCCGCTTGGACTCGCGCAGTCCCTGCGCGGCGCCGGTCGCCAGGCTGGCGCACACCTCCGCGACCCGCGCGTCGAGCTCGGCCGCCGGCACGCTCTGCGTCACCAGCCCGTACGCCGCCGCCTCGACGCCGGTGAACACCTCGCCGCCGAGGGTGGTCAGGGCCGCCGCGCGGGGGTTCATCCGGTGGTGCACGGTCAGGCTGATGATGGCCGCGGCGAGGCCGAGCTTGACCTCGGTCAGCGCGAACGTCGCCTCGTCGGCGCTGATCGCGATGTCCGCGGCGGCGACGATGCCGATGCCACCGGCCCGGACGGCACCGAGGTTCTTGGTGACCACCGGCTTGTCGAGCGTCACCACGAGGCGCTGGAGGTCGACGATGCGTCGGGCCCCCACCTCCATGCCCTCGGTGGTCGCCTCGCCGAGGTCGGCGCCGGAGCAGAAGACCTTGCCGGAGCTCTCGACCAGCACCACCTTGACCTCGTCGTCGGCCCCGGCCCGCTCGAGGTGGCCGAAGAGCTCGGTCACGAGCTGGCGGCTCAGCGCGTTGCGGTTGTGGGGCGAGTCCAGGGTGATGGTCGCGACGGCATCGGCAACGGCGTAGTGCACCAGCTCGGTCATGGCCGACATCCTGCCGCACCCGGCCCCACCCCATCCGCGCCCCCGCCCGCACCGAACCACCGAGGTGCTGACCCGACTGCTGCCCGCCCTGTACGGCATCCTCGCCACCCTCCTGGGGATGGCCGCCGCCCACCTGATCGCCGCGCTCACCGTGCCGGCGGCCTCACCTGTGCTCGCCGCGGGGTCGACGGTGATCGACCTGACGCCCACGCCGGTCAAGGAGTGGGCCATCCGCACCTTCGGCACCGCCGACAAGCCGGTCCTCATCGGCTCGGTGCTCGCCGTCGTGCTGGTCCTCGCCGGCGTGGCCGGCATCCTGGCCGCGCGGCGCCTCGCCCTCGGCCTCTCGGTGCTGGTCGGCCTCGCGGCGGTGGCGGGCGTGCTCGCCCTGCTGCGCCCGAGCGCCGGGGCGCTCGACCTGGTCCCGAGCGCCGTGGCCGCCCTCGTCGGCGCGCTGACCCTCTGGCTGCTGCTCCGGGTGAGCGGCACCGCCGAGGACCCGGCAGGGGAGGGCGCGGCCTCGCAGGCGGCCGCTCGAACCGCGTCGCGGCGTACGGTCCTCCTCGCCACCGGCGGTGCGGCGCTGGCCGCGGCCGCCGTCGCCGGTGCGGGACGCTGGGTCTCCCAGGTCCGCCTCCGCGGCACCGACATCGCCCTTCCCCCGGCCGCCGACCGGGCCGCCGCGCTGCCGGCCGGCCTCGAGGAGCGGGTCCCCGGCATCTCGGCGTTCCGCACCCCCAACGACGACTTCTACCGCGTGGACACCGCCCTGACCGTGCCGGCGATCGACGTCGACTCGTGGGCGCTGACCATCGACGGCGACGTCGACCGGGAGGTCGAGATGTCCTTCGACGACCTCGCCGGCATGCGCCTCGTCGAGCGCGACATCACCCTCACGTGCGTGTCGAACGACGTCGGCGGCCCCTACGTCGGCGCGGCGCGGTGGCTCGGCGTACCCCTGCGCGACGTGCTCGACCGGGCCGGCATCGACTCCACCGGTGCCGACCAGATCCTGTGCACCGACGTCGACGGCATGACCATCTCGGTGCCGCTCAAGGTGGCTCTCGACGGGCGCGACGCGCTGGTCGCGATCGGCATGAACGGCGAGGCGCTGCCCCGCGAGCACGGCTTCCCGGTGCGCATGGTCGTTCCCGGCCTGTACGGGTTCGTCAGCGCCTGCAAGTGGATGACGCGGATGACGCTCACGACCTACGACGAGCAGCAGGCCTACTGGACCGAGCGCGACTGGGCGATCGACGC
The DNA here is from genome assembly GCF_003047295.1 of Nocardioides sediminis. GTDB lineage: Bacteria > Actinomycetota > Actinomycetes > Propionibacteriales > Nocardioidaceae > Nocardioides > Nocardioides sediminis. The sequence goes on along the minus strand of NZ_PZYZ01000006.1, from coordinate 237,898 downwards.
CCCCATCAAGATCTCCAGCCGCATCGACACGCCCCGGCCGCTGTCGGACAGCGCGGCCGGGAGGATCGTCGTGGGCGGGGTGGCCTGGGCCCAGGGCGTCGGCATCCGGGGTGTCGAGGTGCGCGTCGACGGGGGACCCTGGCGTCCGGCCGAGCTCGGGCCCGACGCGGGCGACGACTACTGGCGGCAGTGGTCCTACGAGTGGGACGCCGAGCCGGGCCAGCACTTCGTGGCCTGCCGTGCCACCAACAAGGACGGGGACGTCCAGACGGCCGTCCGCGCGACGCCCTTCCCGGAGGGCTCGAGCGGCATCCAGGAGATCGCGGTCAACGTCGGCTGACGTGCCCGATCGACGTTGCGGGACCCGTGGCTCGGGGGAGCGCGGGTCCCGCAACTGATTTCAGGTTCCACCAATCCGACTCCGCGACTGCCCCGAACCACAGGCGGAAACACACCCGGGGAGGACACCTCGGAGCCCCTCACGAAAGGCATTCCCCTCATGAACCGCATCGCTCGCAAGTCCGGACTCGCCGCCCTCGCCCTGACGATGTCCGTGGGCCTGGCGGCCTGTGGCAACGAGGCCGACTCCGCCACGGAGGAGAGCAGCTCCGCCTCCGAGACCACCTCCGAGGAGCCCATGGAGGAGGAGACCCCGATGGAGGAGGAGTCCTCCGACGCGATGGGTGCCGCCGACGGGACCTTCGGCGAGGGTTGCTCGGCGATCCCGGCCGACGGTGCCGGCTCCTTCGACGGCATGGCCACCGAGCCCGTCGCGACCGCCGCCTCCGCCAACCCGCTCCTCAAGACGCTGGTCACCGCCGTCGGCGAGGCCGGCCTGGTCGACACCCTCAACTCCGCCGAGGGCATCACCGTCTTCGCGCCGACCGACGACGCGTTCGCCGAGATCCCCAAGAAGGACCTCAACGCCCTCCTCGCGGACAAGGAGGCGCTGACCGCGGTGCTCACCCACCACGTCGTCCCGGAGACCCTGACCCCGGACAACCTGGCCGGCACCTTCGAGACCCTCAACAAGGACGAGCTGGTCGTCGAGGGCGAGGGCGAGATGTTCACCGCCGACGCCGAGGAGCAGGCCAACATCATCTGCGGCAACATCCAGACGGCCAACGCCACGGTGTACGTCATCGACGCCGTGATGATGCCCTGACGCACCCGTGATTGTCCCAGCAACGACGGCACGCAAGGATCACTGACGTGGACCACATCAGAGCCGTGCCCGACGGGACGCCCTCACCGGGCGTCCCGTCGGGGGCCTCCCCCTCAGAGACCAGTGCAGCGGAGCTCGCCGAGCTCCTGCAGCGCAGCAGCCGTGGGGACGAGCAGGCCTTCGCCAGGCTGTACGACGCCACGTCGTCGCGCGCCTACGGCCTGGCGCTCCGCGTCGTACGCAATCCCGCGCACGCGGAGGAGGTGGCCCAGGAGGCCTACCTCGACGCGTGGCGCAGCAGCAGCCGCTTCGATCCCGCCCGCGGGAGCGCGCTGGGCTGGCTGCTGACGATCGTGCACCGCAAGGCGGTCGACCGGGTCCGCTCGGCGGAGGCCGCGTCCCAGAGGGACGCGACCTACCACCGTGAGACCCAGCCGGTCGAGCACGACGAGACGGCCGAGAACGCCCACGCCTCGCTGGAGGCGCAGCGGGTGCGCGGCGCCGTCTCCACCCTGACCGACGTCCAGCGCGAAGCGGTCGAGCTCGCCTTCTTCGGCGGGTACACACACACAGAAGTGGCCACCTTGCTCGACGTTCCCGTCGGCACGGCCAAGACGCGCATCCGGGACGGACTCATCCGGCTGCGAGACGCGATGGGAGTTGGGTCATGAACGACATTCACCACTTGACCGGCGCCTACGCGCTGGACGCGGTCGACGACCTCGAGCGGGCCCGCTTCGAGCAGCACCTCGCCGAGTGCGAGGACTGCCGGGCCGAGGTCGCCTCGCTCCGCGAGGCCGCGGTCCTGCTCGCCGAGACGTCCGCCGTCGCCCCTCCCCCCTCGTTGCGCGACTCCGTCCTGTCCGGGATCTCCCAGGTCCGGCCGCTGCCGCCGGTCGTCGAGCGCACCCGGGTGGTGCACCGTCGCTGGTTTCCCCTCCTCGTCGCCGCTGCGGTGGTGGCGATCCTCGGGGTCGGTGCGGCGATCTGGCAGCCCTGGTCTCCCTCGGAGGACTCCTCGCTGACCGCCGCCGAGCGCGTCCTCACCGCCCCCGACGCCCAGTCGGTCGCGATCGACCTCGGTGAGGCCGGCCGCGCCACGGTGACCCGCTCGGAGTCCGTCGGCAAGGCCGTCATCACGACCGAGGACATGGCGCCCGCCCCGACGGGCAAGGTCTTCGAGCTGTGGCTGCAGGACGACCAGGGCGCGATGATCCCCGCCGGGCTGATGCCGCCGGGCGAGGACAACCAGGTCGTGCTGAAGGGTGACGCCGCTGCCGCCACGGCGGTCGGCATCACGGTCGAGCCCGAGGGCGGGTCGTCCGAGCCCACCAGCGACCCGATCGCCCTCTTCGACTTCTCGCAGGCCGCATGAGCTCCACCGCCCCGCGACGCATCGCCGTCGTCGGCTCCGGCGTGTCCGGGCTGACCGCCGCCTACGTCGCCTCCCGCACCGCGCACGTGACGCTCTTCGAGGCCGACGAGCGCCTCGGCGGCCACGCCGACACCCACGTCGTGCCGACCGCCGACGGTGAGCTGCGCATCGACACCGGCTTCATCGTCCACAACCGGCGCACGTACCCGACGCTGCTGCGGCTCTTCGCCGAGCTCGGCATCGCCACCCAGGCCTCGGAGATGTCGCTCTCGGTCTCCGACCAGGCCACCGGGGTGGAGTACGCCGGCGCGCTCGGCGCCTCGGGCCTGTTCCCGACCCGGGCCGCGCTGGCCTCGCCCACGCACTGGCGGATGCTCGCCGAGATCCCGCGCTTCCACCGCCGGGCCCGAGCCCTCCTGGCCGCATCTTCCCCGGATAGTTTGGGACGAAATGGTCGGATTCTGCCGGTCTCGCCCACCAATTCGTCCCAAACTAACCGCGCTGCGGGGGACGACCAGACGCTGCGGGCGTTCCTCGACGAGGGCGGCTTCAGCGCCCACTTCGTGCGGCACTTCATGGAGCCGCTGGTGGCCGCGGTGTGGTCGTGCGACCCGGAGATGTCCCTGGACTACCCGGCGCGCTACCTGTTCACCTTCCTCGACCACCACGGGATGCTCGGTATCTTCGGCTCGCCGCAGTGGCGGACCGTGACCGGCGGCTCGGCGACCTACGTCGCGGCCGTCGCCGAGCACCTGCCCGAGATCCGGCTGGGCACCAAGGTGACCTCGGTGCTGGAGACCGCGGACGGCGTCGAGGTGACCGACGGCAACGGCGAGACCACGTCGTACGACGCGGTGGTCGTCGCCACGCATCCCTCGCAGGCGCTCAGCATGCTCGAGTCGCCGACCCCGCTGCAGCGCGAGGTCCTGGGCGCGATGCCCTACTCGCCCAACACCGCCCTGCTGCACACCGACACCTCCCTGCTGCCGGAGGCGGTCCGGGCCCGCTCGTCGTGGAACTTCCAGCGACCGGTGGACGCCACCGGCGGGGTGACGGTCACCTACGACCTCACCCGGCTCCAGCGCCTCCCCACCGAGACGCACTACCTGGTGACGCTCGGCGGTGAGCACCTCGTCGACCCGGCCACCGTCATCGACCGGATGGAGTACGAGCACCCGCTCTACACCCCCGAGTCGGTCGCGGCGCAGGCCCGTCTGCCCGAGATCGACACCGACCGCGTCGTGTTCGCCGGGGCCTACCACGGCTGGGGGTTCCACGAGGACGGCGCGCGCTCCGGCCTGGCCGCGGCCACCCGGCTCGGCCTGCCCTGGGTGCGACCCGACGCGGCTGCGCCCGTGCGCCCCGGTCGCTTCGAGACGACCATCCGGCACACCCGCCGTACCCCCTTCACCCGCAGCTTCGAGCACCGCTCGACCTTCTGGCTCGTGGACCTCGACGACCTGCCCGACCACGGTCGGCTCGCCCGGTTCGAGGCGCGGGACCACCTCGGCGACCCCGGCAGGACGCTGCGCGCCAACGTCGAGTCGTTCCTCGCCGACAACGGCGTCTCGCTGGGGACCGGCCGTGACGGCCGGCCGGCGGGCCGGATCCTGATGGCCGCCCACCCGCGCACGCTGGGCCACTGCTTCAACCCGATCAGCGTGTTCTGGTGTTTCGACGACTCGGGCGCCCAGGCGGCGGTCGTGGTCGAGGTGCACAACACCTACGGCGACCGGCACGCCTACCTCGTCCACCCCGACGAGCAGGGCCGCGCGCGCACCGACAAGGCGATGTACGTCTCGCCCTTCCACGGCGTCGACGGCTGGTACGACATCGCCGTGCCGGTGCCCACCGACCGGCTGCACGTCGCGGTCACCCTGCGTGGCCACGACGACGCCGACGGCAAGGGCGCTGCGCCCTTCAGTGCCTCGCTGACCGGGACGCGCAGCGACGTGCCGGTCCGCCGGACGCTCGGCGCGGCCCTGCGGGGCAGCGTGCTGATCCGCCTCCACGGCACCTGGCTGTGGGCGCGCCGCCTCCCCGTCCGTCCCCGTCCCTCCCACCACCAGGAAGGTGTCCGATGACGCTCGACCACTCGCCCGCCCCCGGGACCTCCAGGCCCACCGACGCCGAGCAGGCCCGCGCCGTCGCCGACCGCCTCCCCGCGCTCGAGCCCCTGCGCAAGGGGCCCCGCACCGCCGTCTCGGCCGCGGTCGCGCGCAAGCTCTTCCGGGCAGCCGTCCGCCGCCTCGCGATCACCGTGGTCGAGGAGCCCAGCGGACTGACCTTCGGGCGGGGTGGTCCCGTCATGCGGGTGCACCGGCCCGACGAGTTCTACGCCCGGCTCGGGCGCGACGGGCTCATCGGCTTCGGTGAGTCCTACCTGACCGGCGCCTGGGACGCCGACGACGTGGCCGGCTTCCTCACCGTGCCCGCGGCCCGCATCGCCACCCTGGTCCCCGGCTCCCTGCAGAAGCTCCGCGCGCTGGTCACTCACCGCACCCCCAGCCACCAGGTGAGCACCGAGGACAACAGCCAGGCCAACATCTCGCACCACTACGACCTGTCCAACGACCTCTTCGCGCTCTTCCTCGACGAGACGCTCAGCTACTCCTCCGCGCTCTTCGACACCTCGCTGGTGGAGATCCGCGACACCGACGCCGACACCGACCACTTCCTGGTCGCGGCCCCGCCGGAGGGCGTCGACGTCGGCGACCCCCGCACCCACACGCCCGACTTCGCCGAGGCCCAGGGCCGCAAGATCGAGCGCCTCCTCGACGAGGCCGGCGTCACCGACGGCACCCGGGTCCTCGAGATCGGCACCGGCTGGGGCGAGCTCGCGATCCGGGCCGCCCGTCGGGGCGCGACGGTCCACTCGATCACCCTCTCGGTGGAGCAGCTCGAGCTGGCCGAGCGGCGGGTCGCGGAGGCCGGCCTCACCGACCGCGTCCGGATCGAGCTCCTCGACTACCGCGCCCTCGGGCAGGACGGCGCGACGTACGACGCCGTGCTCTCGGTCGAGATGATCGAGGCCGTCGGCCACGAGTTCTGGGGCACCTACTTCCGGACCATCGACCGGGTGCTCGCCCCCGGCGGGAAGGTCTCCATCCAGGCGATCACCATGCCGCACGACCGGATGCTGGCCACCCGTGGCACGCACACCTGGATCACCAAGTACATCTTCCCCGGCGGCTTCCTGCCCAGCACCGAGGTGATCGACCAGGTCACCCGCGAGGCGACGAGCCTGCGGCTGACCGGGCGGCTCTCCATGGGCAGCCATTACGCCGAGACGCTGCGGCGCTGGGACCAGACGTTCCTCGCCCGGCGCGAGGAGGTGCTCGGGCTCGGCTTCGACGAGCTCTTCCTGCGGATCTGGCACTTCTACCTGGCCTACTCGCGCGCCGGCTTCGCCAGCGGCTACATCGACGTCCAGCAGCTGACCTTCGGCCGGGAGGCCTGATGACCGCGACCACCACGCCCCCGCGGACGACCAGCGACGGCATCGCCCAGCGCCTCGCCGAGGCCGCCCGCCCCTTCCTCGCCGGCGACCTGCCGGTGCGCCTGCAGGTGTGGGACGGCTCGGTCGCCGGCCCGGAGGACGCGCCGCTGGTCGTGCTGCGCTCGCCCGACGCACTGCGGCGGCTCCTCTGGCACCCCGGGGAGCTCGGCGCGGCCCAGGCCTACGTGACCGGGGAGCTCGACGTCCCAGAGCAGGACGGCTGGGACCTCGACTCCGCCCTCACCCACGCGTTCGCGGTGGGCGCCGAGCGTGGCCTGTCCGGGCCCCGCCTCTCCCCGCGGGCGATGGTCGACGCGCTGCGCACCGCCGCCGGCCTCGGCGTGCTCGGCCGCCCGCCGGCGCCGCCCGCCTCCCAGGCGCGGATCAAGGGACGCCTGCACACGCTGGGCCGCGACCGGTCGGCGATCAGCCACCACTACGACCTCTCCAACGAGTTCTACTCCCTCGTCCTCGAGCCGCAGATGGCCTACAGCTGCGGCTACCACGTCACGCCCGGCACCACGCTCGAGGAGGCGCAGCGCGCCAAGCTCGACCTCGTGTGCACCAAGCTCGGCCTCGAGCCCGGCATGCGCCTGCTCGACGTCGGGTGCGGGTGGGGCTCGCTGTCCCTGCACGCCGCCGAGCACTTCGGTGCGCAGGTGGTCGGCGTGACGATCGCCGCGGCGCAGAAGGGGTTCATCGACGCCCGCATCGCCGAGCGCGGCCTCGGCGACCGCGTCGAGATCCGCCTCCAGGACTACCGCGAGGTGCCCGAGCGCGACCACTTCGACGCCGTCGGGTCGCTCGAGATGGGCGAGCACGTCGGCGAGGCCAACTACCCGACGTACGTCGAGGTGCTGCGGCGCGCGGTCCGGCCCGGCGGCCGGGTGCTCGTGCAGCAGATGTCGCGGCAGGGCCGCGGCGGCGGCAAGCACCCCGGCGGCGGGCCGTTCATCGAGTCCTTCATCGCCCCCGACATGCACATGCGCCCGGTCGGCGAGACCGTCGGGCTCATCGAGGCCGGAGGCCTGGAGGTGCGCGACGTGCACGCGATGCGCGAGCACTACGTCCTGACCGTCGCCGGGTGGCTCGAGCGCTTCGAGGCCAACGTCCCACGCCTGACCGAGCTCGTCGGCGAGGAGGTCGTCCGCGTGTGGCGCCTCTACCTCGTCGGGGGCGGCATGGCCTTCCGCGACGGCCGGATGGGCGTCGACCAGATCCTGGCCGTGCGCCCCGGCGCACCGCACACGCTGCCCGCCGTCCGCACGTGGTGACACCCGCATGATCACGCAGAGCCTCGTCGCCCTCCTCGTGGCCCTCGCGGTCATGGGCGTCACGGCGGCGGTCAGCCGGCGGGTCGACCGGGTCGCGGTCGTCGACGTCGCCTGGGGGTCGGTGTTCGTCGCCGTCGCGCTCGTGCTGGCGCTCGCCTGGCCCGACGCCCACTCCTGGCTGCTCGCCGTGCTGGTCACCCTGTGGGGCGGGCGGCTCGCGTGGCACATCGCGCGCCGCTCCAAGGGCCATGGCGAGGACCCACGCTACGAGGAGATGCTCGGCGGACCCGGCTGGCACGCCGGCGCGGGCAAGGTCCTGGTGCGAGTCTTCCTCACCCAGGCCGTCGTGGCGTGGCTGATCTCCTTCCCGCTGCACGTCGCTGCGGCGTACGACGTCCTCTGGTGGCCGGTGGTGTGGCTCGGCGTGGCCGTGTGGGCGGTCGGCGTGTTCTTCGAGGTCGTCGGCGACGCCCAGCTCGCGGCGTACCGCTCCCGCCCCCGCGACCAGCGCCCGCCCGTGCTGGACACGGGCCTGTGGGGATGGACGCGGCACCCCAACTACTTCGGGGACGCCTGCGTGTGGTGGGGCATCTGGGTCGCCGGCGCGCTCTCGCTCGGCTGGGTCCCGGGGCTCGCGACGGTGTTCGCGCCGGCCGCGATGACGTTCTTCATCCGCAACGTGACCGGCGCCCGGCTGCTGGAGAAGACCATGTCGAAGCGACCGGGATGGGACGAGTACGCCGCCCGGGTGCCGTTGTTCGTCCCGCGGCCGCCCGGTCTGGGGCGCGGCCGCTCCTGAGCGGCTCGGGCACGACGTTCCCGTGACGCGGGAACGGGTCATGGGGTAGAACCGACGCCGATGACCCACCACCCCGATCCGCTCGACGCCTACGTGGAGCGGATGCTCGCCGGCGACGAGGACGCCCTGCGGACGGTCTACCGGCAGGTGCACCCTCCGCTGCTGCGCTACCTCACGGTGCTGGTCGGTCCGGACGAGGCCGAGGACGTCGCCAGCGAGGCGTGGGCCCAGGCGTTCCGGGACCTCGACCGCTTCTCGGGAGGTGGCGACGGCTTCCGTGGGTGGCTCACCACGATCGGGCGCCACCGCGCGCTGGACCACCTGCGCCGCCGACAGCGGCAACCGCTGGCCGACGTCGAGCTGACCGAGGTGCTCGACCGGCCCGCCGACCTCGACGTCGCCGCGGACGTGGTGGACGCGCTGGGCACCGAGGCCGCGCTCGCGCTGGTGGCCGACCTGCCGGCCGACCAGGCCGAGGCGATCATGCTGCGCACCGTGCTCGGCTTCGACGCCCCCACTGCGGCGAAGATCCTCGGCAAGCGTCCCGGCGCCGTCCGCAGCGCCACGCACCGGGGCCTCAGGGCCCTGTCCCGACGGCTCGAGCACGACCGTACGAGAAATGTCGCGCGGACCCGTGACACTTCGTCCTCCTTCGACGCTGAGGGACTGAGATGAGCAACCACCACCTGTCACGCCGCGACGCCGACCGCATCCTCGATGCGCCGGCGGAGTCCGGCCGGCCCGTCGCCGAGGCCCTGGAGGCGCTGCGCGCCCCGGCCGCCGCCGACGAGCTGCGCCGCGAGGACGCCGTGGTGGCCGCGTTCCACGCCGCTCGTCTTGCTCCTGCCCCCCGCACGAGGAGAGAGATGTCCCCCACCACGCCCCGCACCGCTGCCGTCCGCGCCGTCGTCGCCACGGGTCTCGTCGTCGCCGTCACCTCCGGCGGCTTCGCGCTCGCCGCCACCGGCCACCTGCCGACCCTGCCGGACCAGGCGTCCGACACGGCCACCGAGTCCGTCGCCAAGAGCCGCACCACGCCCAGCGAGTCGGCCGGCGAGACCGCGACCGAGGTGCCCACCGCCTCCGAGAGCGCCACCGCCACGGAGACGGCCACCGCCACGGAGACGGCCACCGAGACCGAGTCCGCGGACGCCACCGAGACGACCGAGGACGCCTCGCCCACTGACGGGGCCGCGCCCAGCCCCAACCTCGAGGGCCTCTGCAAGGCCTTCCAGGCCAGCGACAAGTCGGCCCACGGCAAGGCCCTCGACAGCGCCGCCTTCACCGCGCTGGCGACCGCCGCCGGCAGCAAGGACGGCATCGCGACCTACTGCGTGACCCTGGTCGGCGAGCCCCAGGCGACCGGCAAGCCCACCTCGGTGCCGACGACCCGGCCCACGCAGGCCGCCACCGGCAAGCCGACCACCCGGCCGACCCAGGCCGCGACCGGCAAGCCCACCACCGCGCCGACCACCCGGCCCACCCAGGCCGCGACCGGCAAGCCCACCACCGCCCCGTCCCCCGCGGACAAGGGCAAGCCCACCGACGCCGGCAAGCCCACCGACGCCGGCAAGCCCGCCGGCAAGGGCAAGCCGGCGACCGCCGGCAACCGCTAGACCTTTCTCCTCCCCCCGAGCCGAGGCGGCCACCCCTTCCCCCGAGGGGTGGCCGTCTCGTGCTGTCCGGGCCAGACTCGAGGGCATGGACGCCGTCGAGGAGGCCTTCCTCGCCCACCCGCGAACGGGGTTCCTGCCCGTGGCCGTACGACGGCGCGCCGCCCACGACGGCCCGCTCGCCATCCCCGCCGGCCAGACCAACTCCCAGCCCCGCACCGTCGAGGCGATGCTCCGCCTCCTCGACGTCCGGCCCGGCCAGCGCGTGCTCGACGTCGGGGCCGGGTCGGGCTGGACCACCGCCCTGCTGGCCCACCTGGTCGGTCCGACCGGTGAGGTGGTCGGGGTCGAGCTCGAGCCGGAGCTCGTCACCTTCGGCAGCGCCAACCTCGGCGCCACCCGCCAGCCCTGGGCGCGGATCTCACAGTCGGCCCCGGGGATCCTCGGGGACCCGGACCACGCGCCGTACGACCGGATCCTGGTCTCGGCCGAACCCCGCGAGCTGCCCACCGAGCTCGTCGACCAGCTCGGACCCACCGGCCGGATGGTCATCCCGGTGGCCGGCCGGATGACACTGGTGGTGATGCCTGGACCCGTGGTCACCGAGCACGGGGCCTACCGGTTCGTGCCGCTGCGCTGAGCCGGGTACGACCTCTCCGGCACTGCCGCCGGGAACGGTTGCCCGCGTGCCAAGATGTGCCGATGGAGTCGGTCGGCAGCGCGTCACGTCCCGGCACGCTGACCTCGATCCCCGACCTCCCCCGTGACACGGCCTGGGCCCGGCTGTGGCAGCCGTTCTGGGCGGTGCCGACGGCCATCGTCGTCGCCGCCTTCGTGCTCGGACTCGTCCTCCCGGCGCTGGACTCCGCGCTCGCCGAGCACGTGCCGTTCGTCTTCGAGGGCGGTCCGGACGGCGCACGCAGCTTGCTGAGCACCATCGCGAGCGCCATGATCTCGGTGACGGGCCTCGTCTTCTCGATCACGATCGTCGTGCTGCAGCTGGCCAGCAGCCAGTTCACCCCGCGCATCCTGGGCACGTTCCTGCAGAGCCGGACGACGCAGGTCACCCTGGGTGTCTTCACCGCGTCGTTCGTGTACTCACTCACGGTGATGCGTTCCGTGCAGGGCGACTTCGAGGGCGGCGGAGCGTTCGTCCCGCAGCTGTCGGTCACGGTCGCCTTCGTGCTGGTGTCCGCCAGCGTGGCGATGTTCGTCGCGTTCATCCACCACATCACCCGGTCCATCCAGGTGGCACACGTCGTCGGAGACCTCGGCAACGACACGGTCCGGCTGGTCCGACGGCTCTTCCCCGAGGAGCCGACGGCCGACCACGACGCCGCGTGGGAGCCCCGGGCGGGCTGGGCGTTGCGGGAGGTCGACAGCGGAGACCGGACCGGCCACGTCACCTCGCTCGACCACCACCGTCTCGCCGCCGTGGCCTCGGAGCACGACGTGGTCATCGAGTCGCTCGTCTCCGTCGGCGACTACGCGGTGGAGGGTCAGCCACTGCTCAGGATCCACCGCAACGCCGGCACCGCCACGGACGCCGACCTCGATGCCGTGGCCGAGACGGCAGGGCCGCTGGTGCGCATCGACCGGGCCCGCACGCTGGAGCAGGACGCTGCCTTCGGGGTCCGCCAGCTCGTCGACATCGCCGAGCGGGCCCTCTCACCGGGGATCAACGACCCCACCACCGCCGTCCAGGTCCTCGACCAGCTGCACCGCGTGTCGCGTGAGCTGGTCACCCGGCACGACCTGCCGCGCGTGGTGGGCGACCGGACGGTCCTGCTGGTGCACCGTCCGCATCGCGTGGCCGACCTCCTGCTACTGGCCATGGAGGAGATCGCGCACTACGGCCGAGACTCGCTGCAGGTCCCGCGACGCCTCGAAGGGCTGCTCGACGACCTCGACCGGGTGGCCCATCCCGCCCATCACGCCGCCCTCCGCGAGGTGCGGGGACGGATCCTGCCCGGGTCGCACTGACGGGGTCGCACTGACCGGCGGGTCTCTCGGCACCGGGCGGGCACGCCCCGGGCAGCTCGCGGCCGCGGGGCTCGCTGGTCTTGCCGACAGTGTCTCGCCGCGATCACGAACGGCTCGCCCGGAGTCACGATTCGGCGGCATCTCGGACACGCCGGTGGCGATGCGTCCTCCCCGGTCCCCACGATGAGCCATGAGGGTCCGGGCGCCCGCCGTCGTTCCATCCGTCGTGTCATCCGTCGTGTCAGCCGTGGTGCTGCTCACCGGCTGCGGCGCGACCGGGGACCAGTCCTCCGCACCCTCTCCGCCCCCCGGCCTCGAGAGCGGGTGCCCGGACCCGGGCACCGCTCCCCCCTTCCCCGACGGCGACCTGCCGCGCGGCGCGACGCGCGTGCGGGCTTGTCCCGGCCCGACATCGGTCACGGGCGACGACGAGGCCGTCCTCGCCGCCACGGTCCAGCCGCCCCGCGACCTGCTCACGACCGACGTCGACCGGCTCGTGGGCGTCGTCAACGACCAGGAGGACGCCGGCAGCGACCTCTCGTGCACCGCGAACAGCGGACCGGAGGTCGTCTACTGGTTCGGCTACGCCCAGGACGAGTGGCGGGCGGTGCAGCACGGCTCCTACGGCTGCCACCTGCTGACCACGGGCGCCGACGACCAGCGACTCGGGGGCGAGGCGCTCGCGCGTGAGTTCGCCGCGGCCCTGCTGGACCAGCGGCGGGAGGCGGCGGCCCCCGCCACGACGGCACGGGCGATCTGCAGGGCCCCGAACCCCACCCCACGCACCGCCCTGGCCGCCGCCGACCTCGACGTCGTCTCGGCCCGCCGCTGCGTCATGACCCGACCGGGCACGGTGCGCTCGGCCGTGCTCACGCCCGACCTGCTGGCGCGCGTCAACGCCGACCTGTGGCCGGGGGTGGACGAGCGCAGCCGGCGGCTGTGCGCGTCGGGGAGCACCGAGTGGATCGAGGGCGTGACCGCGTGGGGCGACGTCGTCGCCTGGGCCGTCGACGCCTGCGGCGGGCTCCACCCGCTGCACGGGGCGTCGGTGCTCGACGGCGGCCGGCACTACCTCGCGCCCGACCTCGACGCCGCGCTCGCGGCGCTGCCGCTGGGGCCGTCGGTGCAGCAGTGGTGAACGTGGCACGGCTAGCGTCGGACCCGTGGAGCTGAGCCCGCGGGAGGACCTCAACCGGCGCATGCTGCGCGCCCGCGACGAGATGGACCGGCGCTACGCCGAGCCGCTCGACGTACCCACCCTCGCCGCGGTCGCGCACCTCTCGCCGTCGCAGTTCGGTCGGGTCTTCAAGGAGGTGTACGGCGAGACGCCGCACCGCTACCTGCAGCGTCGCCGGGTCGAGCGGGCGATGACCCTGCTGCGGCAGACCGACCGGCCGGTCACCGACATCGCCTGGGACGTGGGCTTCGCCAGCCTGGGGACCTTCAGCCGGACCTTCGCCACGGTGGTCGGCTGCTCACCGACGCAGTTCCGCGCCCGGCACGAGCCGGTGCACGTGCCGTCGTGCTTCATCGCCGCCTGGACGCGTCCGCGGGATGGCGCGAGGACAGTCGTTTCGGAGAAGCGGGCCGACCCCGACGCTGGCTAGCGTCCTGCCCATGACCACCAACCACATCACCTCAGTCCGCATCAAGAGCGTCCCGGTCCTCGACCAGGAGGAGGCGCTCGACTTCTACTGCAACCACCTCGGCTTCCAGGTGCACGACGACATCGACCTCGGCTTCATGCGCTGGCTCACCGTCGTCCTGCCCGGTGGCGGCGTCCAGCTGCTGCTCGAGCTCGTCGGTGGCCCACAGCACGACGAGGCCACCGCGGCCCAGGTGCGCGAGCTGGTCACCAAGGGCGCGCTCGGCGGCCTGTTCCTGACCAGCAGCGACGTCCACGCGACGTACGCCGCCCTCCGCGACGCCGGCGTGGAGATCACCCAGGAGCCGGTCGAGCAGCCCTACGGCACCGACTTCGGCATCCGCGACCCGTTCGGCAACCACATCCGGATCAGCCAGCCCAACGAGGCGCCCAACGAGGTCATCCAGCATCGGTACGACGCCGCGCGCGCCTGACGTCCCTGCCCCAGTGCCCCGCCGAGCGGTGCAGCGCCGAGGCGCGCGGGGACCGCGAGCGCGTCGGCAACCGACTACCCGGGCCTGGTCACCTGCCCGGCCAGGCGGGCCGGAGCCTGGAGGCAGTAGGAGTCGGTGAGCAGCTCGCCGAGCTCGTCCCAGTCGGTGTCGTCGTCGAGCAGCAGGCCGATGACGTTGCCACCCCAGCCGGAGCGGAAGTAGGGGTGTCCCATGTGCTCGAACGCCGCGACCTCGTCGGGCTCGCCGCGGAAGGTGATCCGGAAGAGCTGGTCCTCACCACCGAAGACGTGCGCGACCGTCGCCCCGCCGACCCGCCACCGGGTGCCCGTCCACGCCGCCTCCTGCCGGCACTGCGGCAACCGTCCGAGGACGGCGTCGATGCGCAGCACCCACTCCTCGGGCACGAGCGGTCGGTCGGCGAGGGCCACGGGCACAGGCTAGGGCGTGCCACCGACACGACGAAGGCAGTTCGCGCCGTCGACCCGTCCGGCCACGCTCGGCGCTGACGCCCATCCGCCGAACTGCCTTCGTCGTGCACGCCCCCGGGGCTAGGGTCCGGGCATGAGGTGGCTGGCGCTGACGCTGGTGGTCGTCGTGTCCGGTGGCGTCCTCGCCGTCCGCGCGTCGGACGGACCGGACCTCGGCTGCCCCGGCCCCCACTCGACCGCGTTCCGTGAAGCATCGTCCGGCCACAGGACCCCGCACGAGGCCCTGGGCGACCTGCTGCCGGACGCCGACCGGGTGACCGAGGAGCCGGACGACGCGAAGGGGTTCGAGACCGTGACGTTCCGCGCCTACGACCCGGCCGGCGAGCTGATGTCGCGAGTGGTCGTCGAGGACGGCGCCGCCGGCTGGACGGCAGCACGCGTCGACACCTGCGGCTGACCCCGGATCAGTAGGACTTCGGCAGCCCCAGCGAGTGCATGGCGACGAAGTTGAGGATCATCTCTCGGCTCACCGGCGCGATCCGGCCCGCGCGGGTGGCGACGAGGAGCCCGGCCATGCCGTACTCCTGGCTGATCCCATTGCCACCGTGGGTCTGCACGGCGCGGTCCGCGGCATCGCACGCGGCCTCGGCGGCGGCGTACTTGGCCATGTTGGCGGCCTCGCCCGCCGCCATGTCGTCGCCGGCGTCGTAGAGCGCGGCGGCCTTCTGCGTCATCAGCCGGGCCAGCTCGATCTCGATGTGCGACTGGGCCAGCGGGTGGGCGATGGCCTGGTGCGCCCCGATCGGGTCCTTGAAGACGGTGCGCTCCTTGGCGTACGCCGCCGCCTTGGCGAGGGCGAAGCGGGCCAGCCCGGTGGAGAAGGAGGCCGCCATGATCCGCTCGGGGTTGAGCCCGGCGAAGAGCTGGACGAGCCCGCCGTCCTCGTCGCCGACCAGCGCGTCGGCGGGCAGCCGGACATCGTCGATGAACACCTGGAACTGCTTCTCGGGGGAGACGATCTCCATCGGGATCGGCCGCGCCTCGAAGCCCTCGGCGTCGGTCGGCACCACGAACAGGCAGGGCTTGAGCTTGCCGGTGCGCGCGTCCTCGGTGCGGGCCACGACGAGCACGTGGTCGGCCTCGTCGATGCCGGAGATCCAGATCTTGCGCCCGGTCAGCACCCAGCCGTCCCCGTCGCGGCGGGCCGTGGTGGTGATGTTGTGGGAGTTGGTGCCGGCGTCGGGCTCGGTGATGGCGAAGGCCATCGTGCCGGTGCCGTCCGCGATGCCGGGCAGCCAGCGCTGCTTCTGCTCGTCGGTGCCGTAGCGGCTGATGATGGTGCCGCAGATCGCCGGGCTCACCACCATGAGCAGCAGCGGGCAGCCCTGCGCGGCGAGCTCCTCGCAGACCGCCGCGATGTCGCCGATGCCGCCGCCGCCCCCGCCGTACTCCTCAGGGATGTTGATGCCGAGGTAGCCGGCGCGGCCGATCTCGAGCCACAGCTCGGTGGTCTTCTCCCCGGCGCGGGCCTTCTCGGTGAACCAGTCGCGGCCGTACTTTCCGGCGAGCTTGGCCACCTGGCGGCGCAGCTCCTGCCGCTCGGGGCTCTCGGTGAAGACGGACTCGGTGGACGTGCTCATGCGGGCTCTCCTTCGGGGGTGGCGACGACGGCCAGCACGTCGCCCGCGGCGACCTGCTGCCCGGTGGTGACGTTGACGGTGACGGTGCCCGCGGCGGGCGCGATCACCGAGTGCTGCATCTTCATGGCCTCCAGGACCAGCACGACGTCCCCGGCCGCGACGTCGTGGCCGTCGTCGACGGCGACCTTGACGACCGTGCCCGGCATCGGGGCGAGCAGGCTGCCGCTCGCGACCGCGTCGGCGGGGTCGGTGAACCGCGGCACCTCGCGCAGGCACACGGACCCGGCCGGCCCGTCCACCCACACCTCGCGCGGTGCGCCCGGCCGGGCCGCCGAGACGTGGCCGCGGACCTGGGAGGTGACGCCGTCGATCTCGAGGCGCGCGTGGGTCGGCGACGTCTCGAGGACGGTGACGCCGTCGACGGCGACGCCGTCCCGGGTGCCCCACCACTCGACGGGCTCGTGCCCCTCGAACGCGGTCCGGTGCGGCTGGCTGACGACGTTGCGCCAGCCGGCCGGGATGCCCTGCTGGACCGTACGCCGCGACGCGTCGTCGGCGGCCAGCATCAGCGCCGCGGCCACCAGGGTCGCCCGATCGGGCTGCGCAGGCCCGCCCAGGTCGGCCGACTCGAGCCAGGTCGTGGTCATCTCGCCGGAGGCGAAGACCGGGTGCCGCAGGATCTCGACGAGCTGGTCGCGGTTGGTCGTGATGCCGTGGATCCGCGCGCGGCGCAGCGCCCCGACGAGCTGCCGCACGGCCGCCTCCCGGGTCGGCGCCCACGCGATCACCTTGGCGAGCATGGCGTCGTAGTGCGTCCCGACCTCGTCGCCGGAGGCGAACCCGGAGTCGACGCGGATCCCGCGCTCCCCGGTCGCCGGCCCGAAGGCCGCGTCGTGCTCGATGTCGAGCGCGAGGAGCCGCCCGCTCTGCGGGGTGTACGCCGCGTCCTCGGCGTAGAGCCGCACCTCGACCGCGTGCCGGGCCGGGACCCGACCCGCTGACGGGAGCAGCGCCACGTCCTCGACCAGCGTGCCCCCCTCGGCCACGTGGAGCTGGAGCTCGACCAGGTCGACGTCCCGGACCAGCTCGGTGACGGGGTGCTCCACCTGGAGCCGGGTGTTCATCTCCAGGAAGAAGAACCGCTCGGTGTCGGGGTCGTAGAGGAACTCGACCGTCCCCGCGCCGCGGTAGGCGATCGCCTCGGCGGCGCGCCGTGCGGCGGCGTGCAGGGCGTCGACGACGGCGTCGTCGAGACCGGGGGCGGGCGCCTCCTCGACGACCTTCTGGTGGCGGCGCTGGACCGAGCAGTCGCGCTCGCCGACGACGAGCACCCCGCCACGGCCGTCGCCCACCACCTGGACCTCGACGTGGCGGCTGCGCTCGACGTACGGCTCGACGAAGACGGTGCCGTCGCCGAAGGCGGAGACGGCCTCGGCGCGCGCGGCCGCGACCTCGGCGTCGAGGTCCCCGAGCCGGCGCACCACCCGCATGCCGCGGCCGCCGCCGCCGGCGGAGGCCTTCACCAGCAGCGGCAGGTCCGCCTCGGTCGGCTCGTCGGGAGCCTCCAGGGTGGGGACGCCGGCCTCGCGCATGAGCCGCTTGGCCTCGATCTTGGACCCCATGGCGTCGATCGACGCCGGCGACGGACCGACCCAGGTGAGCCCGGCGGCCTCGACGGCGCGGGCGAACGCGGCGTTCTCCGACAGGAAGCCGTAGCCCGGGTGGACCGCGTCCGCACCGGTGCGCCGCGCCGCCTCGACGATCAGCTCGGCGCGCAGGTAGGTGTCCGCGGGCGCGTCGCCCGGCAGGCGGACGGCGACGTCGGCCTCGGCGACGTACGGCAGTCCCGCGTCGGCGTCGGAGTGCACCGCGACGGTCTCGATGCCGAGGCGCCGGCAGGTGGCGATGACGCGGCGGGCGATCTCGCCGCGGTTGGCGACGAGCAGGCGGTCGATCTGGCTCATGTGCGGAACACCCCGAACCGCTCGGTGCCGACGACGGGTCTTGTGGCGATCACCGACAGGCAGATGCCCAGGACCGTGCGGGTGTCCCGCGGGTCGATGACCCCGTCGTCGTACAGCATCCCCGACAGCGCGTAGGGCAGGCTCTGCTCCTCGACCATCTGCTCGACCATCGCCCGCATGCCAGCGTCGCCCTCCTCGTCGTAGTCGCGTCCCTTGGCCTCGGCGGCGGCGCGGGCCACGATGCTCAGCACGCCGGCGAGCTGCGCCGGGCCCATGACCGCGCTCTTGGCGTTGGGCCACGTGAAGAGGAACCGCGGGTCGAAGGCGCGGCCGTTCATGCCGTAGTTGCCGGCGCCGTACGACGCCCCCATCAGGACGCTGATGTGCGGCACCGTGCTGTTGCTGACGGCGTTGATCATCTGGGCGCCGTGCTTGATGATCCCGCCCTGCTCGTAGTCCTTGCCGACCATGTAGCCGGTGGTGTTGTGCAGGAACAGCAGGGGCGTGTCGACCTGGTTGGCGAGCTGGATGAACTGCGTCGCCTTCTGCGCCTCCTCGGAGAACAGCACGCCCTGCGCGTTGGCCAGGATGCCGACCGGGTGGCCGTGGATGCGGGCCCAGCCGGTGACCAGCGAGGTGCCGTAGAGGGGCTTGAACTCGTCGAACACGGCTCCGTTGGTGGCGCTGCGCCCGTCGCAGATCCGCGTGATGACCTCGCGCGGGTCGAAGGGTTCCTTGAGGTCGGTGGGGACGAGGTCGAGGAGGCCCTCGGCGTCGGCCTCGGGCTCGGCGTAGTCGAGGTCGGACGCGGAATCACCGGGCGCCCGGTGATTCCGTGGGTACGCCGACACTGCAGCGTGCGCGAACCCACTGGAACCCGCGCCGACCTTGCGCCAGTTGAGCCGGGCCACGATCCGCCGGCCGATCCGGATGGCGTCGTGCTCGTCCTCGGCGAGGTAGTCGGCCAGCCCGCTGACGCGCGCGTGCATCTCGGCGCCGCCGAGGGACTCGTCGTCGGACTCCTCGCCGGTGGCCATCTTCACCAGCGGCGGGCCGCCGAGGAACACCTTGGCCTGCCCCTTCACGAAGACCGTGTAGTCGGACATGCCGGGCACGTAGGCCCCGCCGGCGGTCGAGTTGCCGAAGACCAGGGCGACGGTCGGCACCCGCGCCGCCGACGAGCGGGTGATGTCGCGGAAGAGCTTGCCGCCGGGGATGAAGATCTCCTTCTGCGTCGGCAGGTCGGCGCCGCCGGACTCGACGAGCGCGACCGTCGGCAGGCCGTTCTCCTCCGCGATCTGGGAGGCGCGGAAGATCTTCTTCACCGTCCACGGGTTGGAGGCCCCGCCCTTCACCGTGGGGTCGTTGGCGGTGATCATGCACTCGACGCCCTCGATGACGCCGATGCCCGTGACGACCGAGGCGCCGACGGTGAAGTCGGACCCCCAGCCGGCCAGCGGGGAGAGCTCGAGGAACGCGCTGCCGGGGTCGACGAGGAGCTCGATCCGCTCACGGGCCAGCAGCTTGCCCCGGGCGTGGTGGCGCTCGACGTACCGCTCCCCGCCGCCGGCGACGGCGACCGCGTGCTGGGCCTCGAGGTCCGCGATCTTCTCCAGCATCGCCTCGCGGTTCGTCGAGGCGGTGGTGCTCACGACTCGACCACCGCCTTCATCCGCTCCAGGGTGGTCCGCATCCCGCGCACGTTGGTGCGCGACCGCAGCGGGCCCAGGATCGTCCAGTAGAGCCGCGTGGGCAGCGACGGCTCCATCCGGAAGTACTCCGTCACGGCCGTCCCGCCGTCCTGCTCCTCGAGCCGGTATCCCCAGTTGTTGACCGTCACCGAGTCGGTGCCCACCGAGAACTCGAAGACCTCCTTGGGCACGCACTTCGTCACCCGGCACGGCGACCAGTACGTCGGGCCGACGCCGTTGCGCTTCACGTGCCCGGCGAAGTAGGCGCCCACCTCCGGGCCGGTGGATCCGCGCGTCCACTTCGCCTCGAAGGTCTCGGGGCTGAACTCCCCGATCCGCGTGACGTCGCTGACCAGGTCCCACACGACGGACGGCGGCGCGTCCATCCAGACGGTGACCTCGTCCCCGAGCGGGCGGAACAGCAGGCCCTTCATGACGCGTACCCGAGCAGTCGGGCGGCAAGGTCGGTGAGCACTTCGGTGGTTCCTCCTCCGATGGGCAGGATCCGGGCGTCGCGGTAGTGCCGCTCCACCTCGGACCCGTGCATGTATCCGGTGCCGCCGTGCAGCTGCACCGCTTCGTGACAGACGTACGTCGCACACTCGACCGCCGTCTGCTTGGCCAGGGCGGCCTCGGCGATGACGTCCTCGCCGGCGAGGTGCCGCTCGACGACGTGGTGGGTGTAGGTGCGGGCCACCTCGACCTGACGGTGCATCTCGACCAGCTTGTGCCGCACCACCTGGTTGGCGATGACCGGCTTGCCGAACGCCGTGCGCTCCCGGCAGTACGCCGCCGCCAGCGCGAGCGAGCGGGCCGCGATGCCGTAGGCGTGCACGGCCAGCCCGATCCGCTCGACGACGAACTGCTCGGCGATCTGGTAGAAGCCCGAGTCGAGCTCGCCGACCACGTTGCGCAGCGGGACGCGGACGTCGACGTACGACAGCTCCGCGGTGTCGCTGCAGTGCCACCCCATCTTGCGCAGGGCCCGGTCGACGGTGAAGCCGGGCGTGCCCTTCTCGACGACGACCAGGGAGATCCCGGCGTGGCCGGGCCCGCCGGTGCGGACGGCGGTCGTCACGAAGTCGGCGCGCACCCCGCTGGTGATGAAGGTCTTGGACCCGTTGACGACGAGCTCGTCGCCGTCGACGACGCCCCGGGTCCGCAGGCCGGCGACGTCGGACCCGCCGCCCGGCTCGGTGACGGCGAGCGAGCCGATGAGCTCGCCGGCGAGGGTCGGGCGGACGAACCGGTCGACCAGGTAGGGGTCGCGCGTCGCCGAGATGTGCGGCAGCGCGATCCCGGCCGTGAAGAGCGCAGCCATCAGGCCGCTGGACGCGCCGGCGGCGAACATCGCCTCCTGCATCGCCACGCTGTCCGCCAGGTCCCCGCCGGAGCCGCCGACCTCCTCGGGGAACGCGACGCCGAGCAGGCCGAGCTCCCCGGCCCTGGCGTGCAGCTCGCGAGGGACCGAACCGGCGTCCTCCCAGTCCTGGAGGTGCGGCACCACCTCGCGCCGCACCAGCTCGGTCGCCGTCGCGCGCAGCGCGTCCCTCACGTCACTCACAGCAGACCGTCCTCGATCGACACGTACCGCGAGCGCACCCACTCGCCGAGCCCCTTGGCCTGCGGGTCGAACCGCGTCGACGCGGCCACCCCGTCGCCGAGCAGCCCGCGGATCACGACGTTGACGCCGCCCAGGTCGGGCAGCAGGTAGACGTCGACGTCGAGGTCGGCCGCCTCCGGCACCAGCTCGCGGATCCGCCGCGGCGTGATGAGCTTGTTGAGCCACTGGACCCGCGCGTCGCGGAGCGGGGAGCCGTCGTGGGCCACCCACAGCCCGAGGTTGGCGTCGCCGCCCTTGTCGCCGGACCGGGCGTGCACGAAGGTGCCCAGCGGCATCCGCCGGGTGAGCACGTCGGACCGGGCGGGGTACGGCGAGGGGCGGGTACCGAGGTCCGGCGGGTGCTCGTCCCCCACGGGCGGGTCGGCCACGGTCTCGCGGGAGCCGTCGGCGTGCACGACCGTCTGGGTCACCTGCACGCGGTCGACGTACTGCGCGCGGTAGACGCCGTACGGCGTGGCGGGCGCCGGCGGTGCGGTGAGCGTGAAGCCGGGGTACGACGCGAGGGCGAGCTCGACGGCCGCGGCGGTGAACGGCCGGCCGACCGGCTCGGCCTCGGGGTCCTTGACGGTGCAGCGCAGCAGGACCGAGGCGCTCTCCTCGGTGTCCGCGTCGTGAGGTGGCTCCGTGACCGACGACCACGCGACCTCGCGGGGCGGCCGGGAGGCCAGGGCGGCGGTCAGCTGGTCGCGCACCCAGGCGGCCTTGGCCTCGACGTCGAGGCCGGTCAGCACCAGCTCGACGGAGTTGCGCCAGCCGCCGAGCTCGTTGACGCACACCTTGAGACGGGCGGGCGGGGCCTCGCCGCGGACGCCGCTGATCGCCACCCGGTCGGGGCCCTCCTGGTGCAGCCGGACGGAGTCGAGGTGGGTGGTGACGTCGGGGCCGAGGTAGCGCGTGGACTGGATCTCGTAGACCAGCTGGGCGGTGACCGTGTCCACGGTGACGGCCCCGCCGGTGCCGTCGTGCTTGGTGATCACGCTCGACCCGTCGGCGGCGATCTCGGCGAGCGGGAAGCCGAGCGGCCGGTCGCGGCCGGGGAGGGTGAGGAAGCCGCTGAAGTTGCCGCCGGTGGCCTGGGTGCCGCACTCGAGGACGTGCCCGGCGACGACCGCCCCGGCGAGCTCGTCGTGCTGGTCCGGGGTCCAGCCGTGGTGCGCCACCGCGGGCCCGACGACCAGCGAGGCGTCGGTGACCCGCCCGGTGACCACCACGTCGGCGCCACCCCGGAGGGCGGCGGCGATCCCGAGGCCGCCGAGGTAGGCGTTGGCGGTGAGGGCGCCCTCCCACAGCCCGAGCGGCCGCAGGTCGTCGCCCTCCACGTGCGCGACCGCCGGGTCGAGGCCGAGGCCGCGGGCCACCTCGCGGAGCCGGTCGGCCAGCCCGGCGGGGTTGAGGCCGCCGGCGTTGGCCACGATCCGCACGCCGCGCTCGAGCGCGAGGCCGAGGCAGTCCTCGGCCTGGCGGACGAAGGTCCGCGCGTAGCCCAGCGACGGGTCCTTCATCGTGTCCTTGCCCAGGATGAGCATGGTCAGCTCGGCGAGGTAGTCGCCGGTGAGGACGTCGAGCGGGCCGCCCTCGAGCATCTCGCGCATCGCCGTCAGCCGGTCGCCGTAGAAGCCGGAGCAGTTGCCGATCCGGAGCGGGTCGGTCACCGCGCCGCCCTCCCGTCACCGGGCGGACCCGCGAAGGCCTGCGCGATGTCGAGCCACCGGTCCGCGTCCGGCCCGGTGGCGACGAGGTCGGTGTCCGCGCGGTGCACGCGCTGGGTCACGAGCCGGCAGAAGTCGACGGCCGACCCGGTCACCGCCTGGCCGGCGTCCTCGGGGCCCCACGACCACACGTCGCCGTCGGGCGCGACCAGGTCGATGCGGAACGGCTCGGCGGGCGCGTCCAGCCCGTGGGTGGCGAAGGCGAAGTCCCGCGTGCGTACGCCGAGGTGCGCGACGTGCCGGATCCGCGAGGACTCCTCCAGCTCGACGCCCAGCGCCTCGCGGACGTCGAGGCCGTGCGCCCAGGTCTCCATGAACCGGGCGGTCGCCATCGAGGTCGGCGACATCGGTGGCCCGAACCACGGCAGCCGCTCCCCGGCCGGCACCTCGGTGAGCGCGGTGGCGAGCTCCCTGCGGCCCCGCCGCCAGCGGCCCAGGAGGTCGGGGTCACGCGCGACCTCGGCGGCACTGGCGTCGACGAACCCGTCCGGGTCGCCGATCGCCGCGATCACGACGTCGTCCCACGCGGCCTTGCCGTCCGGCGTACCGGCTCGCGCGGCCAGCGTCGCGACCTCGTCGGTCCACGCCAGGTGCGCGACCTGGGTGGCGACGTCCCACCCGGCGGCCGGGGTGGGCGTCCGCCAGCGCTGCTCGTCCAGGCCGGCGACCAGGGCGTCGAGCCGGTCCCCCTCGGCGGCGAGGTCGGCGAGGACGGTGTGCAGCACGGCGGTCATGCGGCTCTCCTTGGATCGAGCTCCCGGTCGAGCACGTCGGCCCACTGGTCGAGGATCCGGCGACGCCGGCGGGCGTCGTCGGTGATGGTGCTGGCGAGCCCGAGCCCGCGCACGAGGTCGAGGGTCGCCTGCACGAGCTCGCGCACGCCGGGTCGCGACTCGTCGGCGCCGAGCGCCTCGACGGTCAGGCGGTGGGTCTCGCGACCGACGCGCTGCTCGAGCGGCCCCACCGCGGCGAACAGCGCCTCGTCGGTGCGGGCGGCGACCCACAGCTCGAGGGCGGCGGCGAAGACCGGCGAGCTGAAGTGGTCGCCCAGCATGCCGAGGACGGCACGGGTACGCCGCCGGCCGCGCGGCAGCGCCTCGACGGCGGCCTGCAGCTCCGCGCCCCGGATCTCGGTGAGGTGCTCGACGGCGGCGACGACGAGGTCGTTCTTGGTCGGGAAGTGGTGCAGCTGGGCCCCACGGCTCACCCCGGCCCGCTCGGAGACCAGCGTCGTCGACGTGCCGGCGAACCCGCGCTCGACCAGGCACTCCACGGTCGCCTCCAGCAGGCGCAGCCGCATCGCCCGGGTGCGCTCCTGCTGGGGCACCCGGGCGACCGGCGCGGACGGAGGGGTCACGCGACCCATCGTGGCGGGACAACAACAAACAGTCAAGCCTGACTTTTACTTCGGTCAGGGCACGTGGAGGAGCGACCCCGCCGCCAGGCACGGGGAGCTCGACCCGAGCCAGAGGTCGCCGGGCGGCGTCTCGGCGCGCCACGCGTAGTAGCCGGGTTGGAGCGCCTCGAGGGTGAAGTGGACCCGGCCGACACCTGTCCGCGTGCGGGACACCGAGCCCGCGGAGGTCCCACAGAGGTCCGCGCTCCTCGCTCCCTCGCTCGGGTAGGGCCCGAAGAGGGTCCCGGTGAGGGTCACCGGGACCGGGAACGGCAGGTCGGCGACCTCGCCGGTGGCCCCGACCTCACCCAGCGCCATGGTCGGCGCGTCGCTCCACACGGAGGTGCGGGTGACGGCCCGCACCCTGACCGGAGGACTGCACGCCGACACCGGCAGGCTGGTGGCCGTGCCGTCGACGGTGACCCGCCACGCGTGGTAGCCGCCCGCTCCTGGCGAGACCGGTGGGAGCGCGTGCTGGCCGTCGGCGGCGACGGTGGCGGTCACGGTCGCCGAGGGCGAACCCGTGCAGTCGGCCGCGGCGGCCGAGGCGAAGGGCCCGTGCAGCGTCCCGGTCACGGTCCGGGGCACGCCGTCACCGGCGACCGTGGCGAGCACCCGGGTCGGTGACCCCACCGTGATCGTCGCAGGTGAGGGCGCCAGCGACAGGGACTGCGGGCCCCGCACGGGCGCCGCGGCGCCGACGACGATCGTCCGCTTGACCCCGCCCTCGGCCGCCGACGCCTGCCGGCGCCGGACCGGTGCCCGGAGCAGCAGGCGGTGCTCGGGGACCTCGTGGACCGTGGCGGCGACGTCCCGCCACCCGCGCTGGCCGGCGGCGAAGCGGGCCACGGCGCGGCCGTCGTCGCCGGTGACTCCCTCGACGGGCGCCTCCCCCGCGGCGGCCAGCGTCACCGGCAGCCCCGACGCCGGCGCGCCGTGGCCGTCGGTGACCGACACCGCGACCTCGATCGTGCCGCCGACGTCCGCACCCGCGGCCGTGACCTGGGCGCGGTAGACCCCGGCGCTGCGCCGGGACCCGGCCAGCATGATCCGCGCGAAGCGGCGTACGTCGGCCGACCGGCGCGCCTGCCGGATGCGCCGCGACCCCGCTGCGTCGGTGATGCGCCACCGCTTCGCGGCGAGCAGGTGCTTGACCGCGGCGTCGACGGCCGCTGCCTGGGTGGCGTCGCGATAGCCGCCGTACTTCGACAGGATCCAGGCGGCCCGCCGGGTCTCGCCGCGGGAGGCTCCGCGGGACTCGTGGAGGTCGCCCACGGGCTGGGGCGGCTCGTAACCGGCGCGGTTGTGGCGCTTGGACGGCGTCGTCACGTAGAGCCGTGCCTCCCCCAGGCGGTAGCCACCGATCCACCCGCCCCCCGCGGTGCCGGTCCGCGGGATCCGGTAGCCCACCCACCGCTGCGCCCGCTCGGCCGGGGCCGCGCCCGGCGAGGGGTGGGGGGTCACGGCCACCAGGAGGGCGGCGGCCAGGACGAGGACGACCGGCAGGGCCAGGGATGAAGCCAGGGATGAGGCCAGGGGTGCTGCGGGGCCGCGGGTGCGGTCGATGAGGGCGGGCATGGGTACCTCCTCACCCCACGGGCGTGGGGGCCACGGTGCCGGGATCGCTGGGGCTCCCGGTCGGGCCTGGCCCCCGGCTCGGGGTGGGTTGTGTGGTGGGTTGCGGTGCGCGGGTCGGTCCCGGCGCGGGCTGCGGGGTCGGCTGCTTGGTGGGCTGCTGCGTCGGCTGAGGGGTCGGCTGAGGGGTCGGCTGCGGGGCCGGTTGCTGGGAGGCGGGCTGCTGCGCCGTCGGGCTCCGGACCGCAGCCTCGTCGGGCGTGGGTGAGGGCCCTGTCGGTGCGGGTGTCGGGGAGCTGGTCGTGGCAACCGGGGCGGGCGCCGGGGGCGCGGTGGTCACCGGGGCCGGCGGCTCCGAGACGCGCACCCGCCCCGAGACGGGCACGGCGGTGGGCGAGGTGACCTGCCACCGGTAGGTGCCCGGGTCGAGGCCCTCCATGACGAGGCGCCGGCCGTCCGCGCTCCTCACCACCACGCTGCGTACGACGCTGAGTCCCGCCGGGCCCCGCACCACGACGCGGACGGTGGCCGGTCGCCGGGTCGCGTGCAGGTGCAGGGCCGCGCGGCCGACGGCGGGTGCGCCCGGCTGCACCAGGACCTCCCGCGGCTCGCGCACCTCCACGACCGGGCCCCGCGCGGTCGCGCTCGGCGGCGAGGCGATCCGGCGCTCGTCCGGCTCGTCGTCGCGCCCGAGGCCTCCGCCCGCCACGGCGGCGGAGGCCACCAGCACCACGGCGGCCGCGACCACCAGTCGCACGGCGAGGACGCGGTGGCCCGGATCGTGGTCCTCCGGCGGGGGCGCCGCGTCTGGCCCCGTGAGCGAGAACGGGACCCCGCGCGGGCGCCGTCGTCGTCGGCCCCGGGTCGTGGTTCCGGCCGCGTGGCGGGCGGGGCGCCCGGCCGGACGGTCCCCCACGGTGGTCGATAGGACGTGCGCAGCTCCGGGGCCCGCCGACCCGGCGCTCGACGGCCCGGCGCTCGCGCGCGGCCTGCGCTCCCCGTCGAGGTCGAGGACGGGCTCGACCAACCGGGAGATCCGCGCCGACGGCGGCACCCCGAGCTCGCCCCGCATCCGGTCCCGGTAGCGCTGGAACTCCCGCACCGCGGCGCCGCGGTCCCCCTGCCCCAGGTGGGCACGGATGATGAGCTCCCGGGCCGACTCCGAGAGCGGCTCGACGTCGACGGCGGCCCGGGCGGCGTCGATCGCCTGCACCAGGTCGCCGATCCCGAAGGCGTGGCGGGCGATGCGCTCCAGGGCCCGGACCCGCACCTGCTCGAGGCGTTCGCGCTCGGGCAGGACCCAGTCGTCGTACCAGGCCGGGAGCAGCGGCTCGCCCACGAGCGCGGCGAGCAGCGCCTCGGCCTCGTCCCCCGGCATCGGGAGCTCCGTCAGGTCCGCGGCCCGTCGTACGTCGTCCACGTCGACCTCGACGTCGGGGTCCAGTCCCACCTCGGTGCGGTCGGCGCGGAGCAGGCCCGGGCACTGCTGCTGGGTCTGCAGCACGGCGCGGCGGAGGCTGGCCAGGGCCCGGGCGTCGGTGCTGTCGGGCCACAGGGTGCCGGCAACGTGGGCGCGGGGCCGGCGTCCGGCGAGGCCCAGCAGCGCGACGAGCCGTTGCTCGCGGTGGTGGAGCGGGACGTCCTCGCCGTCGACGACCAGCCGCCAGCCACCCAGGAGGCGCAGGCGGGTGCTGGCTCCGTCTGCTCGACGTCCCTCCGGCATCCCGCCCCCCGAGGTCCGGCCCCGCGATCGGGCCCTCCACTGGTCCCTGCGTCTCCACGCTGCGTCGTCCACGGGCGTCCAGGTCCACCACGTCGAGCGTCGTCGAGGCCGCGACGGCGGCATGCCCGGACAACGTCTGGACGACCTCACCAGAGTGACAAGACCGAGCCCGGTCACGCACGTCCGGGACCACACATCCCCTCGATTGGGCTCGACGGTCTAGACCGCCCTCGCGCCCGGCCGGCGGTGTCACGCTGGGGTCACGCCGGCCCCGGTGCGATGACCGCTCACGCACCGCGCTCAGGGGGGAGGTGAACACCATGCGCAGGGAACTGACCATCGCCGACCTCGAGGCCGAGCACACCGAGCTGCTTCCGACCCGCGAGACGCTGAACTTCGGCTACGGCAACACCAACTGGGCCGCCATCACGGCGACCAACTCCTCGATGGCCCTCAACGCCGCGACCTTCTACTCCACGGCCAACAGCGCCGCGACCCAGATGATCGCCGTCTCGCAGGGCTGAGCCTGAACGCCGGCACCGGCGCGTGGCCCCCACCCGGGGACCACGCGTCCCGGTCGGCCGGGAGGCGACAGGAGAGGCCCCGCACGGCCGACCAGGAAAGGAGGGACAAGGATGTTGCACCGACCAGAGATCGCGCTGTCCGAGCTAGACGCAGAGGCGGCGGTGGCGCTCCCGCGCCGCGAGACGCTGAGCTGCCAGTTCGCCTGCGTCAACGTGACCAACGTCGTGGGCGTCAACCTCGCGATCGCCGTCAACGCCGCGACCATCGGCTCGCAGGCCGAGGCGCTCGCCATGCAGTACCTCGCCTCGTCGCAGGTGACCTGACCCCGACCGGTTGACTCGCCCGGCGACCGCCGACCGCCGACCGACGACGGCGCCGGGCCACCAGACCGGGCGGCGGGTGTGTTGCTCTGGCGCACCCGTCGTCCCAGAGCCCGACCCACCAGAGCACCCGGAGCACCTCCAGAGCACCCAGAGCAGGGCACACCAGAGCGATGGACCCCACGACTGCAGACCCGTACGCCGCCGCACCGGAGCGGACCACCGAGCCACGGCCCACCGAGCCGCGGTGGCGACGCGCGCTGGGCCTGGAGCTCCTCGGGCCCGTCCAGGGGTCGGGGCTGCGGGACGTCTCCTACCTCGTGCGCAGGGTCGACGGCCAGGTGGTGCAGCTGTCCGAGCTGCTCCACCTGGTCGTCGCGCACGTCGACCCGCCGCGCCCGGCCGAGGAGGTGGCGGCCGACGTCAGCGCGGCGTACGGGCGCAGCCTCACCGTCGACGGGCTCGAGCACCTCGTCACGACCCGGCTCGAGCCGCTCGGCCTCGTGATCGCCGACGAGGCGGAGGAGCCCATCCGTCCGGTCCGGGCCCGCCCGCTGCTCAGCCTGACCGCCAAGGGCACGCTGCTGCCGGCCCGCTGGACCAGCCGGGTGGCGGGCGTGCTGGCTCCGCTGTTCTGGCCGCCGGTCGTCGTCGCCGTGCTCGCGGGGCTGGTCGTCGCCGACGTCGTGCTCGTGACCCGCGGCGACCTGTGGCTCGCGGTGACCGAGCTGTTCACGACCCCGACGCTGGCGCTGGTGATGTACGCCCTCCTCATCGCCGGCGCGATCGTGCACGAGACCGGCCACGCCGCCGCGTGCCGCTACGGCGGGGCCGAGCCGGGCGAGATCGGGGTCGGGATCTACATCGTGTTCCCGGCGTTCTACACCGACGTCACCGAGTCCTACCGGCTCGGACGCAGCGGCCGCGTGCGCACCGACCTCGGCGGCCTCTACTTCAACGTGCTCTGCGTGCTGGCGCTCGCGGCGGCGTACGTCGCCACGGGCAGCGGGCTGCTCCTCCTCACGGCCTTGATCATGCAGGTGCAGATGCTGCAGCAGCTGGTCCCGGTGGTGCGCTTCGACGGCTACTACGTGCTCTCCGACCTGGCCGGCGTCCCCGACCTGTTCGCCCGGGTCGGGCCGGTGCTGCGCAGCCTGCGCCCGGGGCTGCCGGCCGACCCCCGCGTGACCGAGCTGCGTCCGCGCTCGCGCCGGGTCGTGACCGCCTGGGTCGTGACGATCGTCCCGCTGCTGGCGGGCGTGGTGGTGTGGCTGGTGTGGAACCTGCCCGAGCTGCTGCAGCGCGGCCGCGACGGCATCCAGCTCCAGCAGCAGGTCTTCGACGTGGCCTGGGACCGCCGCGACTGGGCGGCGATGGCCCTGGCGGTCGTCTCCATCGCGCTGATCCTGGTGCCGCTGGTGGGGATGGTCGTCGTCCTGTGGCGGCTGCTCACCTCGCTGGTCACCCTGTCGCGCAACCGCGCGGCCCGCCGCGAGGAGCAGGCGGCCTTCGAGGGGGACGCCGTCGTACCCCCACCGCCCGTGGTCTCGGCCGCCGGCTTCACCGACGAGATCATGTATCCCCCGCGGCCGCCGACGCCGGAGCACGGCTGGCGCCGGGCGGTCTACCGGGCCAGCGGGCGCCTGCTCAACCCCGGCCCGAGCGCCGTCGAGCGGCACCGCCGCGAGCTGGCGCGGCGGCTGCGCACCCCCATCGCCGGGTCCCGCCGGGTGGTCGTGATGAGCCGCAAGGGCGGTGTGGGCAAGACGACCATCGCGCTGGCCATCGGCAGCACCTTCGCGATGCTGCGGGGCGACCGTGTGGTCGCCGTCGACGCCAACCCCGACGCCGGCAACCTGGCGCACCGGGTCGCGCCCCCGCACGACCGCACCATCACCGACGTGCTGCGCGACCTGGACTCGATCACCAGCTACGCGGCGCTGCGGTCCTACACCGCGCAGGCGCTCGAGTCGCGGCTCGAGGTGCTCGCCTCCGACGACGACCCCGGGATCGGGATGGCGCTGGGCCGCGACGACTACCACCGGCTCATCGGGCTGCTCGACCGGTTCTACAACCTCATCCTGCTCGACACCGGCACGGGCATCCTCGACAGCGCCAACCAGGGGCTGCTGGCCGAGGCCGACCAGGTCGTCCTCGTGGTGCGGGCCGGCCTCGACGGAGGCCGGGCGGGCGCGCTGACCCTGGACTGGATGGACGAGCACGGGTTCGAGGACCTGGTCTCGCAGGCCGTGGTGGTGGTCAACGCCCAGCGGCGAGGGGCGGCGCCCCCCGACCTCATGCGCCGGCACTTCGAGAAGAGGTGCGCCCGCGTGGTGACCGTCCCCTGGGACGACGCCCTCGAACAAGGAGCCCTGACCGACATGTCATCCCTGCACCGACGCACCCGCGACAGCCTGGTGGACATCGCCGCCGCCGTCGCCGACAACTTCGCCCGGATGGGCGGCCGGCCGTGAGCCGCCACGTCCGGCTCCGCAACAGTGCGGCGTACGTCGCCCTCGCCGGCGTGCTGCTCGCCGGCGGCGCCGGCACGACGTCCGGCCCCGCCCGGAAGTCCGCGCCCGGTCGCGTGCTGGACCTCACCGCGAGCGCCCACCCCTCCTCCGCGCGGCCGGCGGTGTCCGACCGGGCCTTCGCCGAGGGCGCGACCCGCGAGCGCGAGGTCGACGCCGACGCGTCGGGCACGAGCTCGGCGACCTGCGACGGCTGCGCGGCCGAGAGCGCGACCCTCCAGGTCCTCTACGTGCAGCGCGCCGGCACGGCCCGGCTCGACAACGCGGCCGTGGCGTGGACGCAGGCGTGCACCGGCTGCACCGCCACGTCACTGTCGGTGCAGGTCGTCGTGGTGCGCGGAGGTCCGGCGCTCGTGCCCAACAACCGCGCCCTCGCCCTCAACGCCGGCTGCACGTCCTGCCGCACGACCGCGGTCGCCTACCAGGTCGTCGTCGCCGCCGACCGGGCGCGCCGGCTCTCCGCCGAGTCGCTGGCCGAGCTGCGGGCGTGGTTCGACGACCAGGCCGCACAGGTGCGCGCGTCGGTGGCCGCGCCGCCCCCCGACCCGGCCGCCCCGCCGGCTCCGGACCCGACCTCCGCGCCCGCCCCGGGCCCGACCGAGCCCACCGCCTCCCCCACGGCCTCCCCGGCGCCGGACCCGGCGCCCCAGCCCCAGTCGCGGCGTCCCCGCCGCCGCGACGCGGCGTCCGAGCAGCGGGCCGCCGCCGCTGCGCTCGACACGCTCACGGGGCTCGTCGCCCAGGAC
This sequence comes from Nocardioides sediminis, assembly GCF_003047295.1. Taxonomy (GTDB): domain Bacteria; phylum Actinomycetota; class Actinomycetes; order Propionibacteriales; family Nocardioidaceae; genus Nocardioides; species Nocardioides sediminis. Next base: position 206,218 of record NZ_PZYZ01000006.1, on the reverse strand, counting down.
CTGTCGGCCGTCGCCGTCTCCTCGGACGTGGAGCTCACCCACTGACGCCGGGGACATGGACGTCGCGCGTTTCGACCGACGGCCGCTGGGCAGGACACGGGGGCGACCCCTCCCGGGGACCGCGCGACCGCCCGGCGGCGACGACCGCCGGCCAGAGCAGAGGGATGACACATGTCCAACTACGGCAACCCGCCGTCCGACCCCTACGGCCAGCAGGACGCCCCGGCCGGGCAGCAGCACCCCTACGGGCAGCAGGCCTACGGCTACGACCACGGCCAGCAGTACGGCGGCCAGGCACCGGCGCCGTTCGCGTCCTGGTTCCAGCGGGTCGGTGCCTACCTCATCGACAACCTGCTGGCGATGCTCGCCTACATCCCGGCCGTGATCGGGCTCGTCATCCTCGTGTCCAGCGTCGACACGACGACCGACCCGGTCACCGGCGTCACGACCTCCGAGGCGAGCGGCGGCACCGGCCTGGCCACCGTCCTGATCGTGCTCGGTGCGATCCTCGTCCTCGCGTTCACGCTCTGGAACATCGTCTTCAGGCAGGGACGCACCGGTTACACGATCGGCAAGGGGATCATGGGCATCAAGCTGATCTCCCTCGAGACCGGCCAGCCCGTCGGCGCCGGCATGTCGTTCGTGCGGCAGATCGCGCACATCCTCGACAGCATCCCCTGCAACATCGGCTACCTGTGGCCGCTGTGGGACGCCAAGCGGCAGACCTTCGCCGACAAGATCATGAACACCGGCGTCATCCAGCAGCCCAAGGGGTGAGCCGGTCCCCGCGGTCGTCACTACGCTGGGACCAGACGGCCGCGGGGCAGTCACCACCTGAGGGGAACCCACCCATGCGCGTGCCCACGCGACCCGGACGCACAGCAGCGTTCCTGCTGCTCGTCGCGACCGCCCTGCCGGGTCTCGCCGCCTGCGCGGGCGAGGCGGAGGCCGAGACCGTGCCGGCCGGCGCCGGTTCGAGGGCCGAGGTCCGCTCGGCGCTGGTCAGCCTGTACGCCGCGAACGCGGCGGGCGACGACTCCGGCGACGACCGGGACGCCGAGTGCTTCGCCGACGGCGTCCTCGAGCGGGTCACGCCCGCCCAGCTGCGCGACGGCGGCGTGCTCGACGCGTCGTACGAGCCCCGGGCCGAGATCGCCACCCTGGACCGGACGGTCGCCGAGGCGTGGACCGCGGCGCAGATGTCGTGCACCGACTTCGTCGAGGAGTCGACGCGGGCCCAGGAGGCGCTGACGAAGGGCCGCCTCGACGCCGACGCCTACGCGACCTGTCTCGAGGGCCGCCTCGACGAGGCGACCATCCACGACGCCTCGGTCTCGACCCTGATGGCGCGCTGGGACGACCCGGCGGTGGGCGAGATGAGCGTCGCGCAGTCGGAGTGCTCCGTGCTGTCGGTCCCGCGCGACTGAGGCCCGCCTCCGTCTCGGCCGATGGCACGATGCGCGGCATGACCTTCGCCTTCGCCCGGTTGCACCACGTCCAGCTCGCGATCCCCGCCGGGGGTGAGGACGAGTGCCGCGCCTTCTGGGGCGGCGTGCTCGGGATGACCGAGCTGGAGAAGCCGCCGGTCCTCGCCGCCCGCGGCGGCTGCTGGTTCGCCGGCGGCGGCCTCGAGGTGCACCTGGGCGTCGAGCAGGACTTCGCCCCGGCCCGCAAGGCCCACCCCGGCATCCTGGTCGACGACCTGCGGGGGCTCGCCGGGACGCTGGACGCCGCCGGGGTCGAGGTCACGTGGGACGACGAGTTCCCCGGGCACGACCGGTTCTACGCCGCCGACCCGTTCGGCAACCGGCTGGAGTTCCTCGAGCCGCGCTGATCGTCGAGGCACGGCCGCGCCTTGCCGGGCAGTCCGGTGGGTTCGGCCACGCTGCAGTGTGGCCGAGCCCACGGAATCACCGGGCGCCCGGTGATTCCGCAGCTCACGCCGCGACGGTCACCACCACGTGCGCCCGGCGGGCCGCGTCCACCCAGTGGCGACGGGCCCGGAGCAGCCGGACCGTCGACCAGGCCACGAACGGCACGGCCAGTGCCGGGACGAGCCACCAGACCGGCACCTGGGCGGCCGAGGAGAACAGGACCGCCGTGAGCGTGGTGCTCACGGCCAGCCGGGCGGAGTAGCCGACCATCACGATCGGCGGGGCCGGCGTGGCCCGGGCCGAGGAGAGCTGCACGGGGAACGGCCGCCGTCCCGACCACGACAGGGACACGGCCACCACCTGGAGCAGCACGACCACGAGCGTCACGACCAGCGCCGTCAGCTCGGTCGGCGTCGGCACGCCGGCACGCAGCGCGGCCAGCGCCAGCGTCGCCAGCGCGGCCGCGCCCAGCCACTCGGCCAGGGTCAGCGCCCGGGCGGCGAACACCGTCCCCGGCCCGACCGGCAGGCTCTCGCGCCACAGCGCGCCACGCCCGTCCAGGCACCACGCGTTGACCCCGAAGAGCAGCGCACCGCCGCTCACCACCAGCGCCGGCAGGACCAGCACCTGGGTCCAGTCCATCCCACCACCCAGGGCGACCAGCCCCGGCCCCAGCGCGAGGACGACGAGCCCGCGACGCATCGGCACCGAACGCCACACCGACGCCCGGTCGATGCGGCGCAGCACGGCGAGGTCGCTCGCCGGCAGCGGGCGGGCCGGGTGGCTGCCGGACTCGACCCTGAGCTCCTCGCGAGGCGTACGCCGCAGCGCGACGCCGGCGGGCCAGGCACCGACGACGACCGCCAGGCCCGTGAGGGCCGCCAGCGCGAGGAGCGCGGGGACGGCCCCGTCGCCCTCGACGACCACCTCGGCGAGGTGCCGCGTCGGGAGTCCCTCGAGCAGCGGGACCAGCCGGTCGGCGGCCTGGAGCGCGACCCCGACCGTGGCCACCAGGACGGCGAGGACCCGGACGACCAGGACGCCGTGGGTGGTGCGCCGCAGGGTCTCGACCAGCCAGCCGACCACCTGGGCCAGCGCCGTCGCGCAGAGGACCCACGCGGCGACGACGGCCTGGCCCGCGAGCCAGCCGTCGGTGCCGGTGGTGCGCGCGGCGACCCCGAGGAGCAGCCAGGCCTGGAGCAGCCAGGCGAAGTTGAGGGGCGCCAGCGCCAGCGCCCCGAGGTGCTCGGTGCGGTGGCCGATCGGGTGCACGGCCGCCTGCTCGCGCGGGACCAGCTCGCGGCCGCCACCGGAGGCCATCGCCGCCGCCACCGCGAGCACGAGGAAGCCGGCCAGCATGGCGCCGAGGTGGTCCGCCAGGACGGTCGTGCTGCCGGCACCGTCGACCAGCACGGGACCCACGGCCGCGGCGAGGGTGACCCCGAGCAGCACCGCAACCGCGACGGCCGCGGCACGCGGGCGTCGTACGGTGGCGGCGCGGAAGCGCAGCAGGTGCTGCAGGTCGGCGGACGCCCGGACCCAGCCGGCGAGCCCGGCGTCAGTCGAGGAGCGCGCGGTAGGCATCGGCGCCGGCCTCCCCGGTGAGCTCCCCGGCCTCCATCGCCGCGACCTGGGCGCCACCGCGCAGCACCACTGCGGTGCTGCAGGCCTGCATCGCCAGGTCGCGCAGGTGGGTCGAGACGAGCACGCTGGCGCCCCGGGCGCGGGCGTCCTCGATGACGACCATCGTCGCCTCGACGCCGAGCGGGTCGACGCCGTCGAAGGGCTCGTCGAGCAGCAGGACGTCGGGCTCGTGGAGGGCGGCGAGGACCACGGACAGCCGACGGCCCATGCCGTGGCTGAAGCCACTGGTCACGCGGTGGGCGACGTCGCCGAGCTCGAAGCGCTCCAGCAGGTCGCGGGCGCGGGTCTCCCAGTCGGCGAGCCGGCGGAGCCGCGCGGCGAGCTGGAGGTGCTCCCACGGGGTGGCGCGCGGGACGAGACCGCCCACGTCGGGGCAGTAGCCGACCAACCGCTTGACCGCGACCGGCTCGCGGGCGACGTCGACGCCGTGGACGAGGACGGTCCCGGCGGTCGGCGGCACGACGCCGGCGAGCACCCGCATGGTGGTCGACTTGCCCGCGCCGTTGCGGCCCAGCAGCGCGGTCGCGTGGCCGGCCTGCGCCTGCAGGTCGATGCCGGCCACGGCCTCCACCTCGCCGAAGCGCACGTGCAGGCCGCGTACGTCGATCACGGGCTCGTTCATGGCGACATCCTCCTGCGGGAACACCCGCCTCGGCGGGGTTTCCGGCACATCGTGGCCTCTGCAACAGCCACGAGCCGTCGGCTGGTCGAAGTGGGTCCGCACGGGCCAGTGCCGCCGCCGGGTCCGAGGCGCACCATGGAGGGTGTTGGGACGGCACGCCCTCCGGGCTCGGCCGCACGCCGTGGTGTGCGCCCCCGCCTGGAGGACGCCATGGACCAGGACTCGATCAGCTTCGGTCGTGAGGCCGACGACGAGGACCGAGCCGACCTCCGTCACGTGTACGACGTCGCCTACCCCAGGCTGGTGGCTCAGCTGTACCGCGTGACCGGCGACCTGGCCGAGGCCGAGGAGCTGGTGCAGGGGGCGTTCGTGCGGGCGTCGACCGCCGAGCGGCGCTTCCGTCGCGCCGACGACCCCGAGGCCTGGCTGCGCACGGCCGCGCTCCGGGCCCGCCGGCGAGAGCCCCCCGTCCGACACCCTGGACCGATCGCTCGGGAGCAGGCGCTGCCCGGGATCGTCCCTCCCGACTTCGACGAGCTCGTCTGCGACGGGGCACGACGGCGGGTGCGGCGTCGGACCCGACTGGCCGCGACGGCGTACGTGCTCGCGGCCGTCGTCGGCGCGGTCGCCCTGGTCGACGAGGACGACCCCTCGGCGCGCGAGCCCTCGGCGACGCTGGTGCCGCTGAGGGCGGGGCTGCCCGAGGTCGAGGAGGTGGGCGACCGCATCCCACCCGGGCGCGCAGCGCTGCCCTCGGTGGTCCCCGGCGAGCCCGTCGGCGTGTCCGTGGAGGTCCCCCCGGGCAGCCCCTGGCGGGAGAACGCGAGCGGCTCCGGCATCTACTCGGCCATCCGCGACGGCACTGCGTGGCTGCACCTCGCGACGTACGTCGTCGACGGCGTCGTCCACGGTCCCTGCCGGTCGTCCTACGTCTCAGCCGTCTTCGGGACCGCCCCGACCGCCGTCACGGACGCCCTGTCCGGTCTGCCCCGCGCCGATGTGGTGGTCCGGCCGCACCCGGTGACGCGGTGGGGTACGACGGCCGTCCACCTGCGCGTCCGGGTCCCGCACGCGGCATGCCGCAACGGCAACCCGAGGTGGACCTTCGACACCCTCCGCGGCGGCGAGCTCCTGGGCAACGAGCACGCGAGGCTCGACTTCTGGGTCGTCGAGCTCCGCGGCCGGGCCGTCGTGGTCGAGGCGGAGCTGCCGATGGGGCCCACGACGGTCGAGCGCCGCGCCCTCGCGCGACTTCTCGACTCCCTCGAGCTCGACGACCGGGAGTCGCGATGAGCCGGCTCCGCAGCGCGGTCCCGCACCGCCGGCCCGGCGAAGAGGTTCGTGCCGACACGGAACCCCGGGCGGTGCTGGGGAGTCGTCGTGGTCATCCCATCCAGGAGGCCAGCATGGACCAGGACTCCATCACCTTCGGACGGATGCCGGATCTCGAGGACCGCGTGTCCCTCCGCGACGTGTTCGACGCGAGCTACCGCAAGCTCGTGGTGCAGCTCTTCGGCATCACCGGCGACTTCGACGAGGCCGAGGACCTCGTCCAGGAGGCGTTCGTCCGGGCTGCCGCCAGCGGGCGGCGCTTCCTCCGTGTGGACAACAAGGAGGCCTGGCTGCGTACCACCGCGATCAACGCCCACCGCAGCCGCTGGCGCAAGATGCGCAACGGCCGGCGCGCCCAGCAGCGGATGCTCCCGCCCCGGGACCCGGAGGCCCTCGAGGAGCACGTCGAGATCATCACCGCCCTCCGGCAGCTGCCGGAGCAGCAGCGGCAGGTGATCGCCCTGCACTACCTGGCCGACCTGCCGGTCCACGCGATCGCCGCGGAGCTCGGCGTGCCGGACGGCACCGTGAAGTCCCGCCTGAGCCGGGCCCGCGACGCCCTCGCCGCGAGCCTCGCCCCCCTCCAGGAAGGAGTCGACCATGTCTGAGCGGCTGCTGGAGGCGCTCCGCGAGGAGGCCGAGCTGGCCACCCCCGTGCCGGCGTTCGAGCTCATCGAGGCGGCGGGCCGGACGCGCCGGCGCCGGAGGCACGCCGTGGCGGGGAGCGTGGCGGCGTGCGTGCTGGCGGTCACCGGGTTGCTGGCCGCGACCGACCGGGACGGCGTCGACGCGCGACCGGCCGATGACGGGACGGCCGACGTCACGCCCTACCCGGGGGCTCGCATGACGACGCTGCCTGAGGGCACCTACGAGCTGGAGCCCGCGCACCGCTCGCGGCCGATCGTGCAGTTCACCCTCCCCGCCGGCTGGAACTCCTGGGTCGGTCCGAACCGGTTCGAGGGTCTGGGCGACGAGGTGTCCGACCACGCCGGCGCCAACAACGAGGTCCTCGACCAGGATCCCGACTGGTACCTGGGCGTGCTGTTCATGGATGTCGAGTGGATCGCCCAACGGTCCTGCACGATGACCGACGTGAGAGGCGACGACACCGCCACCCTGGTGCGATCCCTCACGCAGGTGCCCCGGCTCCGGGTGACGTCCGGCCCCGAGGACACCGTCCGGTTCGGCCGCCCCGCCGTCCACCTCCGGCTCCAGGAGCAGGGTGGGACGGGCAAGTGCCTGAACGACGCAATGTTCCACGCTGCCGTCAACGCCGGCATCACCTACCTGGGACGCGGCACCACCTACGAGGCCTGGGTCATCGACCTGGACGGTCGTCCCCTCGTCGTGTGGGCCGGATGGACGCGCAAGACCCCCAGCGACGAGGTGCGCTCACTGCTCGAGGTCATCGACTCGATCGAGATCCACGACCGCGAGTAGCCGACCGGGCAGTCCGTGTCACCGGGAAGAGACCGACCTCCCCCTCCCTGACCGCTCACGCGTCAGGAAGGAGGGAGGTCGGCGGGCTCCGGCGGCCAGGAACTGCCCGGTCAGGCGGGGAAGGACTCCCCCTTGGCCGCGAGGTCGCGGAGGTAGGCCGTGGGGCGGAACCGCTCGCCGTAGGCGTCCGCGAGCTCGTCGGCCCGCGCGAGGAAGGCGTCGAGCCCGACCTCGCCGGCGGGTCGGCCGCGCTCGTCCGTGGCCTGGTAGCCGGTCATGAACTGCGCGGCGCCACCGGTCATCGCCGGGAAGCCGATGCCCATGATCGAGCCGATGTTGGCTGCCGCGGCGGAGGTGATGACGCCCTCCTCGAAGCACTTCGCGGTCTCGATGGCCTCGATGAACAGCATCCGGTCCTTGACGTCGGCGAACGGCACCTGCTCCTCGGCGACCGGGAAGGTCTCGGCGAGGCCCTTCCAGATGCCCGCCCGGCGGCCGGACTCGTCGTACTCGTAGAAGCCGGCGCCCTTGAGCCGTGACGGGCGGCCGAGGTCGACCATGGTCTGCACCACGGCACCCGACGGGTCCTCGGGCAGCTCGACGCCGTCGCGGGCGGCCGCCTCGGCGGTGGCCCTGCGGATCTTGAGCATCAGCTCCATGTTGAGCTCGTCGCTGATCTGCAGCGGCCCGACCGGGAAGCCGGCCTGGGTCGCCGCCCGCTCGAGGGAGACCGGGTGGACGCCCTCGGCCAGCATCCGCAGGCCCTCGTTGATCTGCGTGCCGATGACCCGCGAGGTGTAGAACCCACGCGAGTCGTTGACCACGATCGGCGTCTTGCGGATCTGCTGGACGACGTCGTAGGCCCTGGCCAGCGCGACGTCGGAGGTCTCCTTGCCGCGGATGATCTCGACCAGCGGCATCTTGTCGACGGGGCTGAAGAAGTGCAGCCCGATGAAGTCGGCGGGCCGGTCGACGCCCTCGGCGAGCTCGGTGATCGGCAGCGTCGAGGTGTTGGAGCACAGCATCGCGTCGTCGTCGACGTACGGCGCGACCTCGGCGAAGACCTTCGCCTTCAGGGACGGGTCCTCGAAGACCGCCTCGATGACCAGGTCGCAGCCCGCCAGGTCGGCCGGGTCGCCGGTCGCGGTGATCCGGCCGAGGAGCTCGTCGGCCTTGTCCTGGGTCAGCTTGCCGCGCTCGATCCCCTTGGCGTTGAGCTTGGCGGTGTAGGCCTTGCCCTTCTCGGCGTTCTCCGACGAGACGTCCTTGAGCACGACCTGCATGCCGGCGCGGGCACAGGAGTAGGCGATGCCGGCGCCCATCATCCCGGCGCCGAGGACGCCGACCTTGGTGGCCTTCCAGCGCTCGATGCCCTCGGGCCGCAGCGACCCGGAGTTGATCGCCTGGAGGTCGAAGAAGAACGCCTGGATCATGTTCTTGGAGCCCTGGTTGACGATCAGGCTCGTGAGGTAGCGCGACTCGATACGCGACGCGGTGTCGAAGTCGACCTGCGCGCCCTCGACCGCGGCCGAGAGGATGGCGCGCGGCGCCGGGTAGACCGCGCCCTTGGTCTGCTTGCGCAGCAGCGCCGGGAAGGCGGGCAGGAACCGCGCCAGCGCCGGCGTCTTCGGGGTGCCGCCGGGCATCTTGTAGCCCGCGCGGTCCCACGGCTTGGAGCGGGCCTCCTCGTCGTCGCGGTGCTCGAGGATCCACGCCTTGGCGGCCGGGACGAGCTCCTCCCGCGTGGGCAGCAGCTCGTCGACCAGGCCCTTGGCCTGCGCCCCCCGCGGGTCGAACTGGGTGCCGGGCATCAGCACGTCCATCAGCGCGGACTGGAGCCCGAGCATGCGTACGACGCGCGTGACGCCGCCGCCGCCGGGGAGCAGGCCGAGGGTGGACTCGGGCAGCCCGATCTTGACCGACCGGTCGTCGACGGCGATGCGCCGGTCGGCGGCCAGCGCGATCTCGAGGCCGCCGCCGAGCGCGGCGCCGTTGATCGCGGCGACCACCGGGCGGGGGAACCGCTCGAGGCGGCGCAGGCCGGCCTTGATGGCCTCGCCGGACTCGAAGATCTGCTGCGCGTCGTCGGGCGTGGCCTGCGTCATCAGCTTGAGGTTGCCGCCGGCGAAGAACGTCTTCTTGGCGCTGGCGATGACGACGCCCACGACGTCGTCCTGCTCGTCGTACAGCCGGTCGACGGCCGCGTCCATCGAGCGCCGGTAGAGCTCGGTCATGGTGTTGGCGCTCGACGTGGGGTCGTCGAGGGTGAGGGTGACGATGCCGTCGGCGTCGCGCTCGTAGCGGACGGCCGTCTGGGTCTCGGTGGTGGTGCTCATGGGGTGGGTGACTGCCTTTCAGACGAGCTCGACGATGGTGGCGATGCCCATGCCGCCGCCGACGCAGAGCGTGGCGAGGCCGCGCCTCTGGTCGCGGCGGGCCAGCTCGTCGACGAGGGTGCCGAGGATCATCGCGCCGGTCGCGCCGAGGGGGTGGCCCATGGCGATCGCGCCGCCGTTGACGTTGGTGATGTCGTGGCCGATGCCCAGGTCGCGCATGAAGCGCATCGCCACGGCCGCGAAGGCCTCGTTGATCTCGAAGAGGTCGATGTCGGAGACCTCGAGGCCGGCCTTGGCCAGCGCCTTGCGGGCGGCCGGCGCGGGCCCGGTGAGCATGATCGTCGGGTCGGCGCCGGAGACCGCGGTGGCGACGATCCGGGCGCGCGGGGTGAGCCCGAGGTCGGTGCCGACCTGCTCGCTGCCGACGGCCATGATGGCGGCGCCGTCGACGATGCCCGAGCTGTTGCCGGCGTGGTGGACGTGGTCGATCTTCTCCACCCAGTGGTACTTCTCCAGCGCCACGTCGTCGAAGCCGGCGTCGCGGCCGATCTGGGCGAACGACGGCTTGAGCCCGGCCAGCCCCTCGGGGCTGGTGTCGGGGCGGATCAGCTCGTCGTGGTCCAGGACGGTCAGGCCGTTGCGGTCCTTGACCGGGATGACCGCGTCGGCGAAGTAGCCGTTGGCCCACGCCTTGGCCGCGCGGTGGTGCGACTCGGCCGCGAAGGCGTCGACGTCGTCGCGGGTCCAGCCCTCGATGGTGGCGATCAGGTCGGCGCCGATGCCCTGGGGCACGAAGCCGGTGGTGAGCGCGGTGGCCGGGTCCATCGCCCAGGCGCCGCCGTCGGAGCCCATCGGCACCCGGCTCATCGACTCGACGCCGCCGGCGAGGATCAGGTCCTCGAAGCCGCCGCGCACCCGGCCGGCGGCCTGGTTGACGGCCTCCAGCCCGGAGGCGCAGAAGCGGTTGAGCTGCACGCCCGCGACCGTCTCGGGGTAGCCCGCCGCCAGCGCCGCGGTCTTGGCGATGTCGCCGCCCTGGTCGCCCAGCGGCGACACGACGCCGAGCACGACGTCGTCCACGCGGGCCGGGTCGAGGCCGGGGTTGCGCGTGCGCACCTCGTCGAGCAGGCCGACGACCAGGTCGACCGGCTTGACCTCGTGCAGCGCCCCGGCCGCCTTGCCCTTGCCGCGCGGCGTACGGATGTGGTCGTAGATGAATGCCTCTGCCATGACCGTCCTTCGAAGAGTCGAGAGGGTGTGGAGACCCGTCCCACGATTGTGACACCATTACTGTCATCGTGGTCAAGCAGTGTGGCCCGGAACACCCGCGAGGAGGGACGGCGATGACCGAGACAGCACCTGGAGCGGTGTCCGACGACCTGCTCCTGACGCTCGAGGAGCTCACCGAGCGGGTCGGCACCAGCGTCCGCAACATCCGCTTCTACACCTCGCGCGGGCTCGTGCCGCCGCCCATCCGCCGCGGCCGCTCGGGCTACTACTCCGCCGACCACGTCGCCCGGCTCGAGCTCGTCCGCGAGCTCCAGGGGCACGGCTTCACGCTGTCGGCGATCGAGAAGTACGTCGAGCGCATCCCCGACGACGCCACCCCCTCCGACATCGCGCTCCACCTCTCCCTGCTCGCTCCGGTCACCGGCGAGCGCCACGTCGACGTGGCCGAGGGGCTCGCCGGGCTGGGCGTTCCGCCCGAGGCTGCCGCCGCCGTCGCCGAGGTGTACGCCGAGCACGGCCGGCAGGTCGCCGCCGAGCTCTCCGAGATCGTCCGCACCCTCGTCTGGCCGCCGTTCCGCGAGGCCGGCGGCACCGCCGAGCAGCTGCGCGAGATGGTCCACCGGCTCAAGCCGCTCACCGTGGCCGGGCTGGTCGCGGCCTACGAGCAGGCCATGGACGCCAGCGCCGCGTCGTACGACGGGAAGGGTCGCCGCTGAGCGACCCGCAGGCCGCCCCACCGCCCGCGGGGGTGACGACGAAGCGACACTCCGTGGCCGCGACTGAGAAGGTGGGGCCATGCCTGACCTGACGTCGACACGATGACCGGGGCCGCGGTCTACCTGCTCCTCGGCCTGTGCCTGCTCGTGGCGATCGTCCTCCCGCAGGTCACCCGGCGCATCGCCCTGTCGCCGCCGATGGTGCTCGTCGCCCTCGGCATGCTGATCGGCCTGCTGCCGCTGCCCGAGGGCGTCAGCCTCGACCCCGAGGCCAACCGCACGCTGGTCACGCACGTCACCGAGTTCACCGTCCTGGTCTCGCTCATGGGCGTGGGGCTGGCCATCGACCGCACCCTGGACCTGCGGTCGTGGCGCTCGTGGCGCACCTGGTCGCCGGTGTGGCGGCTGCTCGGGGTGACGATGCCGCTGACCATCCTGGGCGTCGCCCTGCTCGGTTGGTGGGTCGCCGGCCTGGCGCCCGCGGTCGCCCTGCTGCTCGGCGCCGTGCTCGCGCCCACCGACCCGGTGCTGGCCTCCGACGTCCAGGTCGGGGAGCCCCTGACCGAGGACATCGACCACGACGAGGAGGACCGGGGGCCGCTCGAGGACGACGACATCCGGTTCTCCCTCACCGCCGAGGCGGGCCTCAACGACGGCCTCGCGTTCCCCTTCGTGCACCTGGCCCTGCTGCTCCTGGCGGGCGGGTTCACGCTGCTCGACGCCGGCGAGTGGGTCGGCTGGTACGTCCTCGGCAAGATCGTCCTGGGCGTGGGCGTCGGCCTGGCCGCGGGCTGGCTGCTCGGCCGGCAGGCCTTCCGCGCCCGCACCGACAGCCTGCGGCTGGCCGAGCACGGCGAGCCCCTGCTCGCCCTCGCGGCGCTGCTGACGGCGTACGGCGCCGCGGAGCTCGTCGGGGGCTACGGCTTCCTGGCCATCTTCGCCTGCGCCATGCGGCTGCGCGCGTCCGAGCGGGACCACTCCTACCAGCGCGCGATGCACGGCGTCGTCGAGCGGCTCGAGCGCCTGATGACGCTGATGGTGCTGCTCGCGCTCGGCATGGCGATGACCCACGGCCTGCTGGAGCACCTCGACTGGCGGGGTGTCGTCGTCGCCCTCGCGCTGGTGCTGGTGGTCCGCCCGCTCGCCGGGTACGCCGGCCTGTCCGTGCTGGCCCGCGACCCGGAGCGCGACGGCGGGCTGGACCCGGGCGAGCGCGTGGCCGTCGCGTTCTTCGGGGTCCGCGGCGTCGGGTCGCTGTTCTACCTGGCCTACGCCACCAGCCACGAGCACGTGCCGGACGAGTCGTGGCTCTGGTCCACCGTGGCGTTCACGGTGATCGTCTCGGTGCTGCTGCACGGCGTGACGGCGACGCCGGCGATGGCCCGCCTCGACGCGCGCCGCGGCACGCCGGTCAGCTGACCAGCCCCGCCACCCACTCGGCGAGCACCGCGACGGTCTCGGCACTCAGCCAGTGACCGCCAGGGTCGCGGCGCGACGTGACCAGTGCGCCGGACCCGTCGTGCAGCCACGACCAGGTGCGGGCCTGGAGCTCGGCCGGGATGACCTGGTCGCGGTCGCCGTGGACCACCAGGACCGGCCGGCCGTCCAGGCGGCCGGGGCCGACGTCGACGCCGGCGTCCTCGAAGGGCAGCGTGCCGTGCAGGACCGCCGTACCGGCGAAGCGGTCGGGGTCGCCCAGCACGAGCCCGCCAGCGAAGGCCGCACCCCCGCTGAAGCCCACCAGCACCACCGACCGACCGGCCGGCGCGACCCCGTCCAGCCAGCCGCGGAACCACGCCGTCGTCGCCGCGAGACTCTCGGCGACCGGCCGACCGATGCCGCGGTTGGCGAACCACGCGAACCCGCCGCCCTCGGCGATCGGCGCGCGCACGGCGGCGTACGACGGGCCGGTCGGCAGGTGCGGGGCGAGGCCGATGACATCGGCCTCGCTCGAGCCGCGGCCGTGCAGCAGCACGACCAGCGGGCGCGTCGGGTCGTCGGCGCCGGCTGCCCACGCCACGACCGGGGCGTCGAAGGCAGTCACCCGGCGGCCCCGTCGACCACGACGCGACCGGCGGTGCGGACGCCGCCCCAGCGCTCCACCTCGCCCACGAGGTCCAGCCGCTCGACGGGCGCCTCGTGCTCGAAGCGGCCCCACTCGGCGCGCGGCAGCATCCACATGACCTCGAACTCGTTGCCGTCGGGGTCCTTGCCGTAGACGCTCTTGGTGGCGCCGTGGCTGGACTCGCCGGTGTAGGCGTCCGCGTCGGCCAGCGTCGTGCGCGCCTGCTCGAGCTCCTCGATGGTGTCGACCTGCCAGGCGAGGTGGTAGAGCCCGATGCCGGGACGCTTCACCTGGTCGGCGCCGATGCCGAAGAGGCCGAGGTCGTGGTGGTTGTCCCCGTGGGCAAGGCGCAGGAACGCGGCGTTGGCCCGCGGCTCGCGGGCGGCCACCTCCATGCCGAAGACAGATGTCCAGAAGTCGACCGACCGATCGAGGTCGGCGACGAAGAGGACGGCGTGGTTGAGCCGGACTGCGGGGATGGGCACGGTTTCTCCTCGGGGTCGTTCCCAGTCTAGTTGAAGATTGAACCATCTAGGAGTCGGGGACATTCCCCGCCGCGTGCGAGGCTTGCCCCATGAGCACCGTCCTCGTCACCGGAGCCACGGGCTTCATCGGCCGTCGCCTCGTCCCCGCCCTGATCGAGGACGGGCACACGGTGCGCGCGATGACCCGCCGCCCCGAGTCGTACGACGGTCCCGGCGAGCCCGTCGGCGGCGACGTGTCCGACCCCGACTCGCTGGCTTCAGCGCTGGACGGCGTCGACGTCGCGATCTACCTCGTGCACTCCCTCGACGACCCCGACTTCGAGCGCAAGGACGCCGAGGCGGCCCGCAACTTCAGCAAGGCGGCCGCCGCGGCCGGCGTGCGGCAGATCGTCTACATGGGCGGCCTCGGCGCCGACGGCGACGACCTGTCGGCCCACCTGCGCTCACGCCGCGAGGTCGAGGGCCTCCTCGGCCAGGACGGCGTACCCGTCACGGTCCTGCGGGCGGCGATCGTCGTCGGCCACGGCGGCATCTCCTGGGAGATCACCCGCCAGCTCGTCAAGAACCTGCCCGCGATGGTGGTCCCCAAGTGGGTCGGCACCCGCACCCAGCCGATCGCGCTCGACGACGTCATCCGCTACCTCGCCGGCGTCGTCGACAAGGAGGAGGCGTTCGGCCGGGTCTTCGAGATCGGCGGGCCCGAGCAGCTGACCTACCTGGAGATGATGGAGGTCGCCGCCGAGCTCATCAACGGCCGCAGGATCCCCGTCGTCCCGGTCCCCGTGCTCACCCCGCGGCTCTCCTCCTACTGGCTCGCGCTGGTCACCGACGTGGACGCCACGACCGGGCGCAACCTCATCGACTCGATGTCGACCGAGGTGGTCGTCACCGACACCTCGATCCGCGACGTGGTGCCGGGCGAGCCGCTGGGCTACGCCGAGGCCGTACGCCGGGCGCTGGAGGAGCGTCGCAGTGCCGAGGCCTCAGGCGAACAGGAGCGGTAGCAGCAGCAGCATCGACAGCGACCAGGTGACGTGGGTGATGATCGGCGCCAGCACCCCGCCGCTCGCCCGGCGCTGGAGGCCGCACACGGCGCCGATGAGGATCGCCGCGAACGCCAGCATCACGTTGCCGGTGGCCAGCGTCGCCACGAAGTAGGCGAGCGTCGTCCACGCCACCGGGTGCCGCGGGATCGCGGCGTAGGCCGCCCCGCGGAAGAAGAGCTCCTCGGCGATGCCGTTGATGAGCGTGATGACCACGAGGACCGGCACCGACCCCTGGTCGGCGTACTCCAGGACCGAGCGGACGTAGTCGGCCAGCGGCTCGACCTGCCGCACCAGGAGCGCGCCCACGACGAAGAGTCCCACCAGCAGCAGCCCGAGCAGCAGCGGCTGGACCACGGGGCGCAGGTGCGCCTCGCCGTGGACGATCCGGCCCAGGTGCAGGCGACCGGACGCGAACGCGCCGACCACCCAGACCGCGGCCAGCACCATCGTCGAGACGTAGAACGTGGGGCTGCCCGGCTCGATCCTCAGCGAGTAGCCGAGGACGCCGGCGCCGATGAGGACGACGGCGACGGTGACGACCTGGCGGCGACGCAGCGCGGCCGCGGTGTCGCGCTGGTCGCGCGGCACCACGTCCCACAGCGAACGTCGCAGCCAGCCGTACACGTCGACGAGCCTAGAGAGCGGGCGGGAAGATCCGGTCAGCGACCCGAGCTGAAGCCCGACGCGCTGTGCGAGCTGCCCGAGCCGGAGCCGGTACGACGGGGGGCGCGCTGGCCGCCGCCCTGCCCACCACCCTGCTTGGCCTGGCCCGAGCGGTTGCCCTGACCGGCCTGGCCGGCCGCACCGGACTGGCCGCCCTGGCCGCCGCCTCCGCCGCTGCGGCGGCGACGGTTGCGACCGCCGCCGGAGCCCGAGCCGCCGCCGGAACGGGCCTGGTCGCGGTTCTGGCCGCGACCGCCGTGGCTGCGGCTGCCCTTGTTGCCCGACTGCGAGGCGCCGGAGCCGGTGGGGGTCTCGACGACGAGGCCGCCGGGGACCAGGGTGCGCTCGCCGGGGGCGAGCTGGACGAGGACCGGGTGGTCGGCGCCGTGCACCTTGGTGGTGACCGGCTTGATGCCCGCGAGGCGGGTCAGCTGGCGCACGTCCTTGACCTGGTCGTCGGTCATCAGGGTGATGACGGTGCCCTGGGCGCCGGCACGCGCCGTACGGCCCGAGCGGTGCAGGTAGGCCTTGTGCTCGACCGGCGGGTCGGCGTGCACCACCAGCGCCACGTCGTCGACGTGGATGCCGCGGGCGGCGATGTCCGTGGCGACCAGCGTGGTGGCGCGACCGGAGTGGAACGCGTCCATGTTGCGGGTGCGGGCGTTCTGGGACAGGTTGCCGTGCAGCTCGACCGACGGGACGCCGGACTTGTTGAGCTGGCGAGCCAGCGCCTTGGCGCCGTACTTGGTGCGCGTGAAGACGACCGTGCGGCCCGGCGCGCTGGTGAGGTCGACGAGCACCGGCACCCGCTGGTCGCGGGAGACGTGCAGCACGTGGTGCGACATCGTGGACACCGGCGACTGCGCCGAGTCGGCCTCGTGGGTGACCGGGTTGGTCAGGAAGCGCTTGACCAGCACGTCGATCGCGTTGTCGAGCGTGGCGGAGAAGAGCAGGCGCTGGCCGGTGCGGGGCGTCTTGTCCATGATCCGGCGGACGCCGGGCAGGAAGCCGAGGTCGGCCATGTGGTCGGCCTCGTCGAGGATCGTGGTCTCGATCGCGGACAGGTCGCAGTGGCCCTGGCCCATCAGGTCCTCGAGGCGGCCGGGGCAGGCGATGACGATGTCGACGCCCTTCTTGAGGCCGGTGACCTGCGGGCCCTGGCCGACGCCGCCGTAGACGACGAGGGTGGACAGGCCGGTGGCCTCGGCCAGCGGCTTGAGGCTGGCGTGGATCTGGCCGACCAGCTCGCGGGTCGGGGCGAGGATCAGCGCGCGCGGCTTGCGCGGCATGGCCGGCAGCTTGGCGGCGTCGAGGCGGGCCACCAGCGGCAGCAGGAACGCGAAGGTCTTGCCGGAGCCGGTGCGGCCGCGGCCGAGGACGTCGCGGCCGGCGAGGCTGTCGGGCAGCGTCGCGGCCTGGATCGGGGTGGGGGTGGTGATGCCCTGCTGCTCGAGGATGGTGATCAACGAGGCGGGCACGCCGAGGTCGGCGAAGGTCATGGAGAAGTCTTTCGGTTGGCGTCTCGCCAACGTGGGCCGGCCCTGGATGGGCGGCATACGTGCCTCAGAAGTGAGGAGCGGATCGACTGCGTGAGTCACGATCCGGTGCGCCCGGGGCAAGACTGGACGGGCTGCGTGGGGTCAACGCTATCGGTGCAGCGGGTGTTCCGGTGAATCGGTGGCGTACGCCGGACGCGTCAGGCGCTCTGCCGGCGCACGAGCTGCGGCGGGATGATGACCCGCATGGCGTGACCGCGGCTGCGCCCGTCGACCTGCTCGAGCAGCAGCCGGGTGGCGCGCTCGGCCATCTGCTCGACCGGCTGGCGCACGGTGGTGAGCGGCGGCGTGGTGCGCTCGGCGACGCCGAGGTCGTCGAAGCCGATCACCGCCACGTCGTCGGGAACCCGGCGGCCGAGCCGCTGGAGCACGCGCATCGCACCGAGGGCCATCAGGTCGGAGGCGACGACGATGCCGTCGAGGTCGGGGTGGGTGGCCAGCAGCTCCTCGGCCGCGCGCTCGCCGCCGGCCTCGGTGAAGTCGCCGTGCACCACCGCGTCGTCGGACCGGCCGGCCGCGGCCATGGCCTGGCGCCACCCGGCGAGCCGGTCCTCGGCGGCGGTCATGTCGCTCGGCCCGGCGATGGTGCCGATGCGGCGGCAGCCGCGCTCGAGGAGCACCTCGGTGGCCATCCGCTCGCCGGCGGTGTTGTCGACGTCGACGTACGCCACCTGCTCGCCCGAGGTCCACGGCCGGCCGCCGAAGACGCACGGCAGGTCGATGCGCGCCAGCTGCTCGGCCAGCCCGTCGTCGCGGTGGTGGGAGACGACGAGCGCCCCGTCGACGTGCCGGTTGGTGAGGTAGCGCAGGGTGCGGGTCGCGGTCTCGCCCGGCTTGGCGAGCAGCAGCACGAGCTGGAGGTCGCGCTCGTTGAGGGCGCGGGTGACGCCGCGCAGGGTGCCGGCGAAGAACGGGTCGGAGAAGACCCGGTCGTCCGGCTCGGGCACCACGACCGCGATCGAGTCCGTACGACGCGTCACCAGGCTGCGCGCCGCCGGGTTGGGGACGTAGCCGAGCGAGCGCACGGCCGCGTCGACCGACGACTGCGCGCGGGGGCTGACCCGCTGGCCGCCGTTGATGGCGCGGGAGGCCGTGGCGCGCGAGACCCCCGCCACCCGGGCGACCTCGTCGAGGGTGGGCGAGCCCGACGTCGTGTCCCGAGTCCCCTTCACCCTGCTCACGCTAGTCGTTCCGGCGGCCCCGCCGCGGGCAGCCCTCCCATCGCCGAGACGGCGGCGTACCAGTGGGCGCTCGCCTTGGGCGTCCGCCGCTGCGTCGCGTAGTCGACGTGGACCAGCCCGAAGCGCTTCGCGTAGCCGAAGGCCCACTCGAAGTTGTCCATGAAGGACCACTGGAAGAAGCCGCGGACGTCCACCCCGTCCTCGATCGCGGCGTGCACCGCGCGCAGGTAGGCGTCGAGGAACTCGATGCGGTCACCGTCGCGCACCTGCCCGTCGGCGTCCGGGACGTCGGGGTAGGCCGCGCCGGTCTCGGTGAGGTAGATCGGCAGGGACGGGTAGTCGTCGTGCAGGCGGCGCAGCAGCCGGTGCAGGCCCTCGGGCTGGACCTCCCAGCCCATGTCGGTGACGGGCAGTCCACGGCTCGGGAAGGTGACGTGCTCGGAGCCGACGAAGGGCGACTTCGCCACCCGCTCGGGCTGGTCGCTGCCGATGCCCACCACGTCGGTCCGCGGGTGCCCGGAGACGGCGTTGCCGTGGTAGTAGTTCACGCCCAGCACGTCGATCGGGGTCGCGATGGTCGCGAGGTCGCCGTCGCGCACGACGTCGTGCCAGGGGGCGCCCTGCCACGTCTGGTCGGCGGTGTCATCGAGCACGTCGGCGGGGTAGGCGCCGGTGAAGATCGGGTCGAGGAAGAACCGGTTGTGCAGCCCGTCGATGCGCCGCGCGGCGTCGACGTCGGCCGGGTCGCCGGGGTCGATCGGGTCGGGCACGGTGAGGTTGAGGCTGAGCCCGAGGCGGTCGGCGCCGCGGCTGCGCAGCTCCTGGGTCGCCAGGCCGTGCGCCAGCAGCAGGTGGTGGCCCGCGACGAGGCCCGCCGCGCCCTCCTGGCGTCCCGGCGCGTGGTGGCCGGCGGCATAGCCGAGAAAGGCCGAGCACCACGGCTCGTTGAGGGTGGTCCACGTCGGGACCCGGTCGCCGAGCGCCTCGTGCACCGCGACGGCGTACTCGACGAAGCGGTGGACGGTGTCGCGGTTGGTCCAGCCGCCCGCGTCCTCGAGCGCCTGCGGCAGGTCCCAGTGGTAGAGCGTCAGCCACGGAGCGATGCCCTGGCCCAGCAGCTCGTCGACGAGGCGGTCGTAGAACGCCAGGCCGGCCCGGTTGACCGGTCCGCCGTCCGGGCGCACGCGGGGCCACGCGACCGAGAAGCGGTACGACGCCATGTTGAGCTCGCGCATCAGCGCGACGTCCTCCGGCATCCGGTGGTAGTGGTCGCAGGCGACGTCGCCGGTGTGCGCGTTCATCACCGCACCCGGGGTGTGGGAGAAGGTGTCCCAGATCGAGGCGGTGCGCCCGTCCTCGGCCACCGCGCCCTCGATCTGGTACGACGCCGTGGCCGCTCCCCAGACGAACCCCTCGGGGAAGCGGACGGCGGGCTCGGGCGTGGTGAGGGTGCGCTCGGACGTGCCGAGCGTGTGCTGGACGGTCATCCCTTGACTGCTCCTTGCATGATGCCGGCGACCAGCTGGCGGCCGGTGAGGACGAAGAGGGCCAGCAGCGGCAGCGTCGAGATCGCCGCGCCGGCGAGGACCAGGCTGTAGTCGACGTAGTAGCCGCTCTGCAGCTGCTGGAGGGCGATCTGGACCGTGGGGTTGCTGGCCGGCAGCACGATCAGCGGCCAGAAGAAGTCGGTCCAGGTGGCCATGAAGGTGAACAGCCACAGGATGGCGGCGGCCGGCCGCGCAGCCGGCACGGCGACGTTCCAGAAGGTCCGCAGCATCGAGCAGCCGTCGACGCGGGCGGCCTCGATGAGCTCGTCGGGCACCGCGTCGACGAGGTACTGGCGCATGAAGAACACGCCGAACGCGGTGACCATGCCGGGGACGATCAGCGCCCACATCGAGCCGACCCAGCCGAGCTCGGCCATCACGATGAAGAGCGGGATGACGCCGAGCTGGGTGGGCACCGCGAGGGTCGCGACGACGAAGACCAGCAGCGGCGTACGCCCCTTGAACGCGAGCTTGGCGAAGGCGAAGCCGGCCAGCGTCGAGAAGAGCACGACCGACGTGGCGACCGTGGTGGAGACCAGGAGGCTGTTGCCCAGGGCCTTCCAGAACGGTACGGCGTCGAACGCGCGCTGGGCGTTGTCGAGGAAGTGGCCGCCGGGCAGCAGCGGGGGCACCCGCTCGGTGAGCACCTCGCGGCTGTGCGAGCCGACGAGGAAGGACCAGTAGAGCGGCGCGCACGAGCCGAGCACGAAGGCCGTGAGCAGCCCGTAGACGAGGAATCCCGGACGGCGGTTCATCGACGACCTCCCAGGGTCCCGACCCGGCGGCTGATGAGCAGGTTGACCAGGGCGAAGAGCACGATGATGAGGAACAGCAGCCACGCCACGGCGGAGGCCATGCCCAGGTCGCGCACCCGCCAGCCAAGCTCCCAGAGGTACATCGTCATGGTCTGGTACTGGCGGTCCGAGCCGCCGAGGCCCTGGGTGTCGAAGAGCCGCGGCTCGGCGAAGATCTGCAGGCCGCCGATCGTCGAGGTGATGATCACGAAGAGCAGCGTCGGGCGGATCATCGGCAGGGTGACCGAGACGAACTGTCGCACCCGGCCGGCGCCGTCGAGGCTGGCGGACTCGTAGAGCTCGCGCGGGACGGCCTGCATCGCGGCCAAGAAGATCAGCGCGTTGTAGCCGGTCCACCGCCAGTTGACCATCGAGGCGATCGCCACGTGGCTGGCCAGGGTGTCGACGTGCCAGGCGATCGGGCTCAGCCCGATGGCCTGGAGCGCCTCGTTGACCAGGCCGTAGCGGTCGCCGAAGACGTTGCCGAAGATCAGCGCGACCGCGGCCGGGGCCACGACGAAGGGGACGAGGACGCTCATCCGCCACAGGGTCCGGCCGCGGAGCTGGGTGTCGAGCAGCCCGGCGAGCACCAGGGCGATGAGCACCTGTGGCACCGAGGACAGCAGGAAGATGCTGACGGTGTTGCGCAGCGCGTTCCAGAAGTAGCGGTCCTCGAGGACGCGTCGGTAGTTGTCCAGGCCGGCGTAGTCGCCCTGCCCGCCGAGCAGGCTCCACTCGTGCACCGACACGAAGGCGGTGTAGAGCAGCGGGAACATGCCCACGAGGAGGAAGAGCAGGAAGAACGGCGAGATGTAGAGGTACGGCGAGAGCCGGGCGTCCCACCGCGACAGCCGGCGCCGCCACGGGGACGGCCGGCGGCCCCGCAACGGTGACCCGGCCCCCGCCGGGGCGGCGGTGACCCGCTCGGGGTCACCGCCGTCCCCGACAGGGCTCACGGCAGGAGAGTCCAGCGTCATGGCAGGGCTCAGCCCAGCCGCTCGACGTCGGCGAGGAAGGACTGCCAGGCCTCGTCGGCCGACTCCTTGCCCTCGTCGACGCGCTGGATGGCCTGCTGGAACGCCGTGTTGATGTCGGCGAACTTGGGGCCCTTGTGGGCGATGAAGGGCACGGCCTCGGCGCGGTCGGCGAGGATCTCACCGGTCGGCGCGTCGTTGAAGAACGCGCTGGTCGACCCCGTCAGGGCCGGGTCCTCCAGGGCCTCGACCTGGCTCGGGAACGTGCCCTTGGCCTCGAACGCCTTGACCTGCTGCTCGGGAGCGGTCAGCCACTTGGCCAGCTCCTTGGCCTTCTCGGTGTGCTCGCCCTGGGCGGGCACGGTGAGGTAGGAGCCGCCCCAGTTGCCGCCGCCGCCGGGGAAGACGTTGGCGATGTCCCAGCCCTCGATGCCGTCGGCGTTGCCCTCGATGACGCCGAGCATCCAGCCCGGGCAGGCCATCGTGGCGAAGCCGTCGTTCTGGAAGGACGCGGTCCAGTCCTCGCTCCACTGCGTGAGGCCGGTGGACAGGCCGTCGGCGGCGTTGGTGGTGACGGTCTCGAAGACCTCCTTCACCTCCGGGTTGTCCGCGGCGATGACGGTGTTGTCCTCCTCCTCGAAGGAGTACTCGACCTGGTTGATCATCGCCTGCGCGGTGCCGCCGGACGAGTCGTACCAGGCGGTGCCCGGGACCTTGTCCACGAACTCGCGGCCGGCCTCGAAGTAGTCGTCCCAGGTGCCGAAGAGCTTCGCGACCTCGTCGCGGTCGGTCGGCATCCCGGCCTTCTTGAACAGGTCGGACCGGTAGCAGATGGCCTCCGGGCCGATGTCGGTGCCGTAGCCGATGAGGGCGCCGTCCGGCGTCGTCGCGGCCTCGGTCTTCCAGTCCAGCCAGCGGCCCTCGACCTCGGGGTCGGAGAGGTCGACGAAGGCGTCGGACTGCTCCATGAGGGCCGACCACCAGTCGACCTCGATCGCCTCGATGTCGGAGAGGCCCGAGCCGGCGGCGAGCTTGGTGTAGAGGTTGTCCTGGTGCTCGTTGGCCGTGCCGGCCTTCTTCTGCTCGACCACGACCTCGTCCTGCATCGCGTTGTACTCCTCGATGAGCTCCTCGTAGCCGAACTCGTTGAAGGTCGCGACGGTCAGCTTGATCTTGCCGTCCTCCGTCGTCGCCCCCTCGGAGTCGCCGCCGCACGCGGCGGCCGTCATCGTGAGCGTGAGCGCCATCAAGGCGCCCGTGGCGAGTCGCGCTCGCCGACTGTTCCGTGTCTTCACCACTGCTCTCCTGCCGTCCTGCGGGGACGCCGGACGGGCGTCCGGCTGGATTGTGTCATTGGACGGAAGTGTGGAAGCGCTTCCATCCCGGGTTGCGGTTCACCATGACACCGGTCACACCGCATGTCAACGGACCGGGGCATCACGGTTCAGAAAACTGTGAGAGCGCTTCCACTAGACGGGGTACGCCGAGCGCCGTACGGTGTGTGCCAGCCCCGGCCGCCCGTGCGCCGGGACGTGGAGGGAAGGATCGACGATGGCATCGGTGCGATTCGTGGGAGCCGGACGGCGCTACCCCGGCGCGGAGCGACCGGCGGTGGACGCGCTCGACCTGGAGATCGAGGACGGCGAGTTCATGGTGCTGGTCGGCCCCTCGGGCTGCGGCAAGTCGACCTCGCTGCGGATGCTCGCCGGGCTCGAGGAGTGCACGGAGGGGTCGATCATGATCGGCGACCGCGACGTCACCCACGACATGCCCAAGGACCGAGACATCGCGATGGTCTTCCAGAACTACGCGCTCTACCCGCACATGAGCGTCGCCGACAACATGGGCTTCGCCCTCAAGGTCGCCAAGGTCAGCAAGGAGGAGCGGGACCAGCGGGTGCTCGAGGCGGCGCGGCTCCTCGACCTCGAGGACTACCTGCACCGCAAGCCCAAGGCCCTCTCCGGCGGCCAGCGCCAGCGCGTCGCGATGGGTCGCGCCATCGTGCGGCAGCCCGAGGTGTTCCTGATGGACGAGCCGCTCTCCAACCTCGACGCCAAGCTGAGGGTCTCCACCCGCACCCAGATCGCCGCCCTCCAGCAGCGGCTGGGCATCACCACCGTCTACGTCACCCACGACCAGGTCGAGGCGATGACGATGGGCGACCGGGTCGCCGTCCTCAAGGACGGGCTCCTCCAGCAGGTCGACACCCCGCTGGCGCTCTACGACCGGCCGGCCAACCTGTTCGTGGCCGGCTTCATCGGCTCGCCGGCGATGAACCTGCTGCCCGCCAAGCTGTCCGACGGCGACGCCTGGGTGGGCGACCTGCGGGTGCCGCTCCCCCGCGACATCGCCGCGCGGGCCACCGGCGACGTGACGCTCGGCGTCCGGCCGCACGCGTGGCGGATCGGCCCGGCGACGTCGACCGACGGCTTCGCGGTCACCGTCACCGTCGTCGAGGAGCTCGGCGCCGACGCCTTCCTCTACGCCGTTCCCGACGACCCGTCGCTCGCCGGCGTCATCAGCCAGGCCGTCGTACGCCTCGACGGTCGCCCCGACCTGACCAAGGGCGAGCGCGTGCGCCTCGTCCTCGACCCGGGCGCCGTGCACGTCTTCGACACCGCCTCGGGCGAGCGGCTCTCGGCCTGAGGCCCTCCGGCGCTGCCCACCCCCATGACGTCCGGGCGGCTGGCGAGCCTCAGCGGAACGCCAGCGCCCCGTCGTCGATCGGCCCGCGCCGGATGGTCCGCATGTCGTGGAAGTAGTTCTGCTTGAGCTTCCACGGCTCGACGTCCCCCTGCTTGGGCAGCGTGTCCAGGGCCCGCAGGACGTAGCCCGCCGCGAAGTCCATGAACGGCTGCTCGCCCACCGACGGGTCCGGCACCGGCACGGCCGACCGCAGCCCGTGCTCGTCGAGGTGGGACAGCAGCCGGCAGACGTAATCCGCCACGAGGTCGGCCTTGAGCGTCCACGACGCGTTGGTGTAGCCGACGGTGTAGGCGAAGTTGGGCACCCCGCTGAGCATCAGGGCCTTGTAGGCCATCGTCTCGGGCAGCTCGACCTTGCGCCCGTCGACGTCGAAGGCCATCCCGCCGAAGGCCTTGAGCGTCAGCCCGGTGGCGGTCACCACGATGTCGGCCTCGAGCTCGCGCCCGGACGCGAGCCGCAGCCCGCGCTCGGTGAACGTGTCGATCGTGTCCGTCACGACCTCGGCGGTCCCCTCGCGGATCACCCGGAACAGGTCGCCGTCGGGCACCAGGCACAGCCGCTGGTCCCACGGGTCGTAGGCGGGCCGGAAGTGGGTGTCGACGTCGTACCCCTCGGGCAGCCGCTTGGCGTTCTCCTTGCGGATGAAGCCGCGCATCGTCGCCGGGCGGCGCCGGCTGAGCTGGAAGAGGCCGGTCGAGACCCCGACGTTCTTCCACCGCGTCGCGGCGTAGGCGAGCCGCTCGGGCAGCACCTTGCGCAGGCCCTGCGCGACCTTGTCCTCGGCGGGCAGCGAGAGGATGTACGTCGGGGAGCGCTGCAGCATCGTCACGTGCGCGGCGCCCGAGTCGGCCAGCGCCGGGACCAGCGTCACCGCGGTGGCGCCGGAGCCGATGACCACGATCCGCTTGCCGGTGTGGTCGAGGTCCTCGGGCCAGTGCTGGGGGTGGACGAGCTGGCCGCCGTACGACGACTCCCCCGGGAACTCGGGCCGGTAGCCCTGCTCGTAGTCGTAGTAGCCGGTGGTCGCCCACAGGAAGCTGCACGTGATCTCGTGGGAGGCGCCGTCGTGCTCGACGGTGACCGTCCACGTCGCCGACTCGCTGTCCCACGACGCCGCGCGGGCGTCGTACCCGTAGCGGATGTGCTCGTCGATGCCGTACTCGCGCGCCGTCTCGCGCACGTAGCGCAGGATCGAGGGCCCGTCGGCGAGCGCCTTGTCGCCACGCCACGGCTTGAACCGGTAGCCGAGGGTGAACATGTCGGAGTCGGACCGGATGCCGGGGTAGCGGAAGAGGTCCCAGGTGCCGCCGCTGGCCGCGCGCCGCTCGAGCACCGCGTAGGACTTGCCGGGGTGCTCGCGGGTGAGCTGCGCGGCCGCACCGATGCCGGACAGGCCGGCGCCGATGATGAGTACGTCGACGTGGTCGCTCATGGGTCTCCTAGATTCTCGTTGGTTGAGCAGGCGCGCCAGCGCCGTGTCGAAACCATCAGGGGCGGGCGTGCAGCTCGACGAAGCGGGCGAGCAGCCGGACGGGCTCGGTGACCAGCGCCTCGCGGGCGGCGGCCTTGAGGGACTCGCGCTCGTGCGGCTCGTAGTAGCCGTGGGCGCTGTAGGCGTCGATCCGGTCGCAGAGGGCGACCGGGTCGAGCTCGGGGTGGAACTGGGTGGCGTAGACGTTGCGGCCGATCCGGAAGGCGTGCACCGGGCAGGTGGCGGTGGAGGCGAGCAGCACGGCGCCGTCGGGGAGCCGGGACACGGCCTCCTTGTGGCCGAGGTAGGCGGTGAACACCAGCGGCAGGGCGCCGAAGAGCGGGTCCTCGGCACCCTCCGCGGTCAGCCGCACGGGCAGCGCGCCGATGGGCTCGCCGTACGTCCGGTCGACGACGCCGCCCTGCAGCGTGCCCAGCACGCCGACGCCGTAGCAGGCGCCGAGGAAGGGGAAGTCCGCCTCGATGACGCGGAGGGCGAGGTCGCGGAGCTCGGCCTCGACCCGGTGCTGGACCGGGGACTTGGCGTCCTCGGGGTCGGAGGCGTTGAAGGGCCCACCACCGACGATGATCCCGGACCAGTCGTCGAGGTCGACCTCGCCGAGGGGGCGCTCCTCCAGCCGGACCCGGACGAGCTCGTCGGGCTGCAGCCCGGAGCCGGCGAGGACGGCGTCGTACTCCTGCTGGGCGACGTCGTCCTCGGCGCGGGTGCCGAGGAAGAGGAAGGGGCGCATGATCAGGCCTGGACGGCGGCGCCGGATTCGAGGAGGGCGTCGACGTCCTCGACGCCCCAGGCGGCCAGGGCCTCGCGGGTGTGGGCGCCGGGCCCGCCGGGCGGCATGCCGAGGGACGCGGGCGTGCGGGAGAAGCGCGGCGCCGGGGCGGGCTGGGTGACCCCGTCCTGCTCGACGAACGTGCCGCGGGCCGCGAGGTGCGGGTGGTGGGGCGCGTCCGCGAGGGGTACGACGGGGGCGACGCAGGCGTCCGTGCCGTCGAAGACCTTGCTCCACTCCGCCTGGGTGCGCTCCTTGAAGCGCGCGGTGAGCGCCTCGCGGATCGCCGGCAGGTTGGCCGGGTCGTCGCGGTCGGGCAGGTCGAGCTCGAGCAGCCGCACCATCTCGGCGTAGAACTGCGGCTCGAGCGGCCCGACGCTCATGTGCTCGCCGTCGGCGGTCTCGTAGAGGTCGTAGTAGGGGGTGCCGCCGTCGAGGAGTCCCGACCGGCGGCGGCCGGTGTCGAGGCCGAGGGCGGCGAAGGTGCTGGCCATCGCGTTGAGGTGGGCGGTGCCGTCGACGATGGCGGCGTCGACGACCTGGCCGCGCCCGCTGGTGCGCGCCTCGAGGAGCGCGGCGAGGACGCCGACCACGAGGTAGGTCGAGCCGCCGCCGAAGTCACCGAGCAGGTTGCACGGGAAGTGCGGCCGGGCCGGGTCCTGGCCGAGGCCGTGCAGGGCACCGGTGATGCCGACGTAGTTCATGTCGTGGCCGGCGGCCTGGCTCCACGGCCCGTCCTGGCCCCAGCCGGTCATCCGGCCGTAGACGAGCCGCGGGTTGCGGGCGTGGCAGGCGTCCGGCCCGATGCCCATCCGCTCGGCCACGCCGGGCCGCATCCCCTCGACGAGGACGTCGGCCCCCGCCACCAGGTCGAGCACGGTGGCGACGGCGTCGGGGTGCTTGAGGTCGAGGGCCACGCTCGGTCGACCGCGGGCGAGCACGTCGTGGCGGCCGGCGCCGAGCATGTCGCCCCCCGGCCGCTCGACGCGGATCACGTCGGCGCCCAGGTCGGCCAGCAGCATGCAGGCGTGCGGCCCCGGGCCGATGCCCGCGATCTCGACGACCTTCACGCCACGCAGCGGGCCGGTCCCCTGCCCGAGCTCATACGTCATGTGCCGATCATGACACCGCTGCTGTCACGGTCGCGAGGGGGCGTGCCGCCTGTCGGAGTCACCGCTTCAGCGGTGATTCCTACGGTTGCTGGCCGACGCAACGGCCAGGAACCGGAGGAACCGGCCAGCAAATCAGTGACCGACCCCACCTTGCAACTCGTTGCATAGGTCTGCCACCCTCGTCCTCGTGGCCCTCGAACACGCGCTCCTCGTCGCCCTGCGCGAGCAGCCCGCCGCCGGGCTCGAGCTCGCCCGGCGCTTCGAGAAGTCGATCGGCTTCTTCTGGCACGCCACCCACCAGCAGATCTACCGCGTGCTCGCCCGCATGGAGCGCGACGGCTGGGTCACCGTCGAGACCGTGGGCCAGGCCGGCCGCCCGGACAAGAAGCGGTACGACGTCTCCGCCACCGGCCGCCGGGTGCTCGCCGACTGGCTCGCCGAGCCGATGGGCGTCGAGGCGTTCCGCAGCGATCTCGCCGTCAAGCTCCGCGGGGCGTCGTACGGCGATCGCGCGACGCTGCTGCGAAACGTCGCGGCAGCCCGGGCGGACCACGAGACGAGGCTCGCGCACTACCGCCAGCTCGAGGCCGCCCTGCCGGCCGACGCCACCGGCCACCAGCTCGACCAGCTCCTCGTCCTGCGCGGCGGGATCGGGCTGGAGGAGTTCTGGATCGGGTGGCTCACCGACTACCTGACCGCGCACGACAGCGAACACGCCGACGACCAAGGAGTCACCGCATGACGTCCTACCCGCACCTCCTCGAGCCGATCACCCTCGGCGACCTGACCCTGCGCAACCGCGTGGTCATGGGCTCGATGCACACCGGCCTCGAGGACCACCCGTGGGACATCGACAAGCTGGCGGCCTACTTCGCCGAGCGGGCGCGCGGCGGCGCCGGGCTGATCGTGACCGGCGGCTACGCCCCCAACAAGCGCGGCTGGCTCAAGCCCTTCGCCTCGGAGATGACCACGCGGCTGCAGGCGATCCGGCACCAGCGGGTGACCGGCGCGGTGCACGAGGCGGGCGGCGCGATCGCGCTGCAGGTCCTGCACGCGGGCCGCTACGGCTACCACCCGCTGTCCGTCGGCGCCTCGAGCATCAAGTCGCCGATCACGCCGTTCACGCCGAGGGCGCTGTCGACCAGGGGCGTCGACCGGACGGCGTCCGACTTCGCCAACGCCGCCCGCCTGGCGCAGAAGGCCGGCTACGACGCGGTCGAGATCATGGGCTCCGAGGGATACCTGATCAACCAGTTCCTCGCCACCCGCACCAACGACCGCACCGACCGGTGGGGCGGCAGCGCGCGCAACCGGATGCGCTTCCCCGTCGAGGTCGTGCGCCGCACGCGCGAGGCGGTCGGCGACGGCTTCCCGATCATGTACCGGATCTCGCTGCTCGACCTCGTCGAGGGCGGCCAGACGTGGGACGAGGTCGTCGAGCTGGCCGGCAAGCTCGAGGAGGCCGGCGTCACCGTCTTCAACACCGGCATCGGCTGGCACGAGGCGCGGATCCCCACGATCATCACGCAGGTCCCGCGGGCCGCCTGGGCCGACGTCACCGCCCGCCTCTCCGCGGTCGCGAACGTCCCGGTCTGCGCCTCCAACCGCATCAACACCCCCGAGCTGGCCGAGGAGATCATCGCCTCCGGGCAGGCCGACCTGGTGTCGATGGCCCGCCCGTTCCTCG
The DNA here is from genome assembly GCF_003047295.1 of Nocardioides sediminis. Classification (GTDB taxonomy): domain Bacteria; phylum Actinomycetota; class Actinomycetes; order Propionibacteriales; family Nocardioidaceae; genus Nocardioides; species Nocardioides sediminis. The sequence continues at coordinate 176,947 of NZ_PZYZ01000006.1, read as the reverse complement.
CCGACCCGGCGTTCGTCGCCAAGGCGCTCGACGACCGCGCCGACGAGATCAACACCTGCATCGCCTGCAACCAGGCCTGTCTCGACCACACCTTCACCAACACGAGGGCCTCCTGCCTGGTCAACCCGCGCGCCTGCCACGAGACCGAGCTGGTCCTCGTGCCGACCATGAGGAAGCAGACCGTCGCCGTCGTGGGCGCCGGTCCCGCCGGACTGGCCGCGGCCGTCAACGCGGCCGAGCGCGGCTTCACCACCACCCTCTTCGAGAAGAACCCCGAGATCGGCGGCCAGTTCCGGCTGGCCATGCAGGTGCCCGGCAAGGAGGACTTCGCCGACACGCTGCGCTACTTCACCCGTCGCCTCGAGGTCCTCGGCGTGGACGTGCGGACCTCGACGCAGGCCTCGGCGGCCGACCTCACGGCGTACGACCACGTCGTCGTGGCCACCGGCGTCGTCCCGCGCATCCCGGTCATCGACGGCATCGACCATGCCAAGGCGGTGTCCTACGCCGCCGTGCTCGACGGCTCGGTGACCGTCGGCAAGCGGGTGGCCGTGATCGGCGCGGGCGGCATCGGGGTGGACGTGAGCCACTTCCTGGCCCACGACCCGAGCGACACCGTCGAGGACTGGTACGCCCACTGGGGCGTCGGCGACCCGACCCTGCACCCCGGCGGCCTGACCGAGCCCAAGCCGCGTACGCCGCAGCGCGAGGTCACGCTCGTCCAGCGCAAGGCCACCCCGATCGGCATCGGGCTCGGCAAGACGTCCGGCTGGGCGCACCGCGCGGTGCTCAAGCAGTCGGGGGTCACGCAGGTCGTCGGCGCGACGTACGACCGGATCGACGACGCCGGCCTGCACGTCACCGTCGACGGCTCACCGCGGGTGCTCGACGTCGACCACGTCGTGATCTGCGCCGGCCAGGAGTCGGTGCGGGACCTGTACGACGTCCTGGACCACCCGAGCGTGCACCTCATCGGCGGCGCCGACGTGGCCGCCGAGCTCGACGCCAAGCGGGCGATCAAGCAGGGCACGGAGGTCGTCGCGGCCCTCTGAGGCGAGCAGCACGCGGGGTCGGTCGCGCTCAGGCGCCGGACGCCAGCAGCGGGAGCAGGAGCTCTGCCAGCGCCTCCTCGGTCTCCTCGGGCGAGAGGCCCCCGTCGAAGCGCAGGATGCGCCAGGTCGTGGCGTCGCAGACGGCCACGACCTGGGCGAGCCTGCGCGCGCGGACGACGTCGTCCAGGCTTTCGCCCAGCGCCCCGGCGAACGCCTCGCGGCACCAGCCCACGTGGTAGGCCCGGGCCCGGGCGGCGAGCTCGGGGACGCCGGGCGCCTGGTGGGCCTCGGCGTACATCTTGAGGATCAGGGTGCCGTGGTCCTCGTAGTAGTCGACCAGCGAGTGCAGCGTGCTGCGCGGGCTCTCGCCCCGGGCGGCCGCACGCTCTCCGGCGAGGCGGACGAACTCCCGCTCGATGGCCGCGACCAGCAGCCCGGGCTTGCTGCCGAAGCGGCGGAGCACGGTCTGCACGGTCACCTCGGCGTCGGCGGCGACGTCCTCGAGACGCAGGCGGTCGTAGGGGACCTCGGCGTACCGGCGCAGCATCGCGTCGACGATCCGCTCGCCGGTCCGCTCGGCGGCCTCGGCACGCGCCGTCATCCGGTACGTCCGAGGGGGGTTGCTTTTCATGACAACGAGGCTAACATCAATATTGATGTGAGTGAGACTCACGCCGAATTCGCGGTCAAGGAGGAGACCATGCACGACCACCTGGTCGAGGGCACCACCTCGATCCCCACCCGCCTCGGCCGGCTCCACGTGCGGAGCACCGGGGACGGCGCGACGACCGTCCTGTGGTCGTCCATGTTCATCGACAGCCACACCTGGGACCCGCTGGTCCCGCTGCTCCCGACGGACCGCCGCTACGTGCTGGTCGACCCGCCGGGGCTGGGCCTCAGCGAGCCGCTCCGCCGGACGAGCAGCATCGCGGAGGCCGCCGACGCGGCCATCGACCTGCTCCACGAGCTCGGCGTCGACGGCCCCGTCGACTGGGTCGGCAACGCCTTCGGGGGGCACATCGGCCTCGACCTCGGCACCCGGTCCGGCGTGCTCCGCAGCCTGGTCGCCATCAGCTCACCGACCGAGCCGCTGGCCCCCGCGCTGCGCAGGCAGGTGCACCTGCTCCTGCCCGTCCTGCGGACCGCGGGCCCGGTCGGTCCCGTGCGCTCGGCGATCGTCGGGGCCATGCTCACCGACGCCTCCGCCGCTGACGACGAGACCCGGCGGATCGTCGTGGAGTCCCTGGCCCGCCCGACCCGCCGCAGCATGGCCCTGGCCATCCGGTCCTTCATCCTCGACCGGGTCGACGTCAACGCCGCGCTCGCGGACCTGGCCGTGCCGAGCCTGTTCGTGGCGTCCGACGACCGAGGGGACTGGAGTCCCCAGGACGCCGCGGCGGCCGCCGCCCTCGCTCCCGACGCCGAGCTCGTCACGATCGAGGGCGCTCGGACGCTGGTCCCCCTCGAGCAGCCGCAGGCCCTCGCCGCCCGCATCCGCCGGTTCTGGGACCGGCTGGCCTGAACCCGCACGACGTACGTCGGACGCGAGCCGCTGCGCACCTCGACGTACGGTCGAGCCATGTGGCGCTCCCTCCCGCACCCGGGCCGACCGGTCCTCGGCGCCACCGGCGTCCGCTCCCGCGCTCGCGAGCACCCGGACCTCTCCGAGCTGGCGGCGCCGACGGGTCCGCCCTCCACCTGGACGGCCCTGGGTGAGCTCGGCTCCGCCCTCGACGCGGCCCGGCTGGTCGGGGCGCTGCCCCGCCTTGCCGCGGCTCCCCGCGGCGACGGTCACCTGGTGGTGGACATCCCCGGGTGGCGCGCCCCCGAGGTCACCGGGGCGCCGCTGCGCGCCTACCTGCGGGCGTGGGGCTACGACGCGCGCGGCTGGGGCTTCGGCACCAACCTGGGCGACCCTCGTCGGGACGTCGAGCGGCTGTCCGGTCGCCTGCTCGAGCTGGTCGACGAGGTGGGCGCGCCCGCGTCGCTGGTCGGGTGGAGCCTGGGTGGGGTGATCGCCCGCGAGGTGGCGCGCCGCCACCCGGACGCCGTCCGCCGGGTCATCACCTACGGCACGCCGGTGGTCGGCGGACCGAGCCTCACCACGATCGCCCGCGCCCAGGGCTCCGGCACCGGCCGGGTCACCCGGCGGCTCGACGCCGCGGCACCGGTCCCCGTGCCGCTCACCGCCGTGTTCTCCAGGCGGGACGGGATCGTCTCCTGGCAAGCGTGCATCGACCGCTCCACGCCGGGCGTGGAGCACGTCGAGGTGTCCTCGACACACATCGGCATGGGCGTCGACCCGGACGTCTGGACGGTCGTCGCCGATCGGCTCTCCCGCGACCCGGCCTGACGGCGGCTCGTCAGGACGGCGACACCACCGGCACGACGACCTCGTTGTGCCGCAGGAACCACGGCGTCCACGGCGGGTCGAAGCGCGCGAAGCGCAGCGGGCCGTCGACCTCGAGGCCGGCCGCCTCCACCGCGGCCAGCAGGCGCTGGGCGTGCTCGTCGAAGCGGCCCTGCGTCCAGCGTCCGGAGAACCTCACTGCGGCGGCCGTGTGGGCGGGGATCGCACGCAGCCGGACCGTCCCGTCGGTCGGCGCCGGGGCGGCGTCGAGGTCGAAGGAGTCGGGCATCACGAAGCTGACGACGTAGCGCCCGGCGTCCTCCTCGGCCTCCTGGAGGACGGGGGCGGTCATCGCCACCTTGCGGGACTGGGTGTTGCGGCCGCCGATGTAGCCGGCCAACCGTCGGAACGACGCGTTGCCGGCGCCCTCGAACGAGCCCGTCACCCGCGTCTCCGCGACGACGTGCGCGGGGTAGCGGCGCAGCTCGAAGTCACGGTGCTCCTCCACGACGTCGTACGGCTGGTGCTCGGTCACGGCGGCCATCCTCCCCGGCCACGGGGGCGGCGGGACAGTGCCGGAGGTCCCCCGCCGCGCGGTCGCGAGCGGGGCGTGGCCCTGTCCGGCACCATGGAGGCATGACCACCTCCGACGTGACCGCGACGGGTGTCGACGACACGAGCCTGCGCTCCCTGCGGCGCTGGAACCTCGGCCTCGCACTCCTGCACCTCGCACAGGCGGTCGTGGTGGTCGTGCTGGCGACGGACTTCGCCGTGACGGTGACCCGCTCGCTGCCCACCGGTCCCCCGGGCACGACGCCGTCGGCGCCCGAGGCCCTCTTCGACCTCCCGGTCGGGGTCGCGGTCGCGGTGTTCCTCGCACTCGCCGGCCTCGACCACCTGCTCACCGCGACGGCCGTGCGGCGCACTTACGAGAGCGACCTCCGCGGTGGGATCAACCGGTTCCGGTGGGTGGAGTACTCGTTCAGCGCGACGATCATGGTGCTGCTGATCGCCCTCTACTCCGGCATCGACGGCATCTCGGCGCTGATCGGCATCGCCGGCGCCAACGTGGCGATGATCCTCTTCGGCTGGTTGCAGGAGTCGGCCAACCCGCCGGGCCGCACGTCGGTGACGATGAAGCCGTTCTGGTTCGGCTGCGTCGCGGGCGTCGCACCGTGGATCGCGATCGGCTACAACCTGGTGGCGGCCGAGGAGGTCCCCGGCTTCGTGGTCGGCATCTTCGTGTCGCTGTTCGTCTTCTTCAACAGCTTCGCGCTCAACCAGTGGCTGCAGTACCGGCAGGTCGGACCCTGGCGCAGCTACGCGTTCGGCGAGAAGGCCTACCTGGTCCTCAGCCTGGTCGCGAAGTCCGCCCTCGCCTGGCAGATCTTCGCCGGCTCGCTGGCGTCCTAGCGGGTCCCGCCGGCCCTCGCCGCCGCGGTCCAGCAGTGGCCTGGCCGGGCCACGCGGTGACGTCGTGCGCCAGGCAGATGGCCAGCCGCCCTCCGCGACCCCCTTGATCGCAGCGCGCGTGGCGGGGGTCTCGGCGTGGGCGGCCGCCCACAACGAATTACACGGATGATCTTCACCCATCGGCGTGGCGGGCTTGACTTGGGCACCGTACGCTCGCTCATCGTGCAACAACAGCCTCACGAGTCACAGTCGTCACAGCGCCCCGTCGCGGCGCTGCACGCGCTCCCGCGTGTCGTACGGCGGATCAAGCGTGCGGCCACGCTGGTCACCGCTGTGCTTGCACTCCTCCTGCTCGTCGTCCCGACCACCGTCGGCAGGGTCAGCCTGGTCGCGTCGAGCTACCTGTGCACCGGGTACGCCAGCTGTCAGGCGGCCGGATACGGGAACGGCGGCTACCGCCAGGCGTCGTCCACGTCCTACTGGCGCATGTACACCGGGCACAACTGCACCAACTACGTGGCCTACCGGCTGATCCAGTCCGGGATGCCGAACGTCCGACCCTGGGACGGCAGCGGGAACGCCTCGAACTGGGGCGTGGCGATGGCGAGCATCACCGACCAGACCCCCACCGTCGGATCGATCGCCTGGTACAGGTCGAACGCGAAGCCGGCAGGTGCGAGCGGACACGTCGCCGTCGTGGAACAGGTCGTCTCCGACACCGAGATCATCGTCTCCGAGGACTACTGGGGCGGCGACTTCCACTGGCGGCGAGCCACCAAGTCCGCCGGCGGGGGCTGGCCCTCGGGGTTCATCCACTTCAACGACCGCGTGGTCGAGCCGACGACCGCCCCCGCCATCGTCGGGTCCCCGATGGTCGGCGCACCGCTCGAGGTGGCGGCCGGTGCGTGGACGCCCACGCCCACCAGCGTCACCGTCCGGTGGCTCGCCGACGGTGCCGCCATCCCCGGCGCCACCGCGGCCACCTACGTCCCCACGCCCGACGTGAAGGGCAAGACCCTCACCGCCGAGGTGACGGCCGAGCTGAGCGGCTACACCCCCGGCCGCGCCGTGCTCTCCACCGCCCCCGTCGCCCCCGGAACACTCCAGCCCACGGAGCTGCCGACGATCCAGGGCGTGGCGGAGGTCGGCCAGACGCTGACCCTCACGACGTCGTCGTGGGCGCCGCAACCCGCGAAGGTCAAGACGCAGTGGTACGCCGACGGGGTTGCTCTTCCCGGAGCCACCGGGGCGTCCCTCGTCCTGAGCCGGGTCCACATCGACAGACGGATCAGCGCACGCACCACCGCGGCCGCGAGCGGCTACCGGAAGACGACCTCGACCGCGCCGGAGACCACCCCCGTCCTGGCCAAGCCCGTCGTCATCACCAGTCCGTCCCGAGTGCAGGGCACGCCCCTGGTGGGCCGCCGAATCGCCGTCCAGGTCGGGAGCGTCCGGCCCACTGCCGCGTCGGCCACCTATGCCTGGCTCCGGGACGGCCGACCCATCTCCAAGGCCACCCATCCCACCTACACGGTCCGCAAGGGGGACATCGGCCACGCCCTGTCCGTGCAGATCACGCTGTCTCGGCGCCACTACCGCAGCACCACGGAGTCGGTCGCCGTGGCCCCCGTCACGACCCTTCCCGTGATCAAGGTGCGGCCCGACGCCACGCGCAGACGCGTCGCGGTGGACGTCCGTGTCCGCGCTCCCGGAGCGTCGAGACCGGACGGAGCGATGACGATCAGCGTGGGAGGCCGCTCGGTCGAGGCCCAGGTCGTCAAGGGGCGGGCGCGCGCCGTCATACGCGACGTCCGTCCCGGCATGAAGCCGGTGGTCGTGCGCTATGCGGGGACCGATGTCGTGCGACCGGCCGTCGTGCGCTCGCGCGTCAGGGTGCCGTCGCGCCGCTAGCTGTGAGCCGGCCGCTGCGCGAGGTCGCGCCCGGACGAGCCCGCCACACGGGCCCGCACGGCCAGGGCGACTCAGGCCTGCTCCGCGATCCCCTTGATCGCAGCGAGCGTGGCGGGGATCCCGGCGTGGGCGTGCCGGGTCCGGTCCTCGATCTCGGCCGCAGCGCGGTCGCCGTACTTGTCGGCGAACATCGCCAGCCCCGCCGGCAGGAACTCCCACGTCTCGGTCAGCCGTGTGCCGTCCCCCTCCGCCTCGAGGACGAAGCCCCACCGCACGAACCCCTGGCCCACGACCCAGGCGAACTCGCGGCCGCGCTCGGCCGCGACCACCCGGGACCGGGTCTCCCAGGTCCGGTCGGGGGTCTCGTTGCGCCCGGTGAACCACACCCCGACGCGACCCGCCTCGGCCTCGTCGTCCCACCAGCAGGAGGTGCAGACGGGGCTCCACTCGCCGGTCCGGGTGACGTCGCTGACGAGGTCGTAGACCGCCTCAGGAGTGGCGGCGACGACGACCGCGCCCCGGTGGGTCCGTGACTCCATCTGCGTCATCCGCGCTCACTCCTCTGTCGACGGCTGCCACCGTGCCAGTCCTCCTCCGCGCCGACGGTGCCGGGCGCCACGCCGAAGCCGACCAGCTGCGGCTTCTCGCGCAGGCTGCGCTTGAGCTCGGCGAAGCCGGGGAAGCGGGCCAGGCCGATCACGTGGTCCCACACCTCCCCGGCCCGGCCGGGCTCGGGGAGTCGGCTCATCACAGGCCCGAAGAACGCCACCCCGTCCGGCGGCTCGAAGTGGATGATCGGCGTGCCGACGTCCTTGCCGGTCAGCGCGAGGGCCTCGTCGCCGTCCGCGCGGATCGCGTCGTCCCAGGAAGGGTCGTCGAGGGCGTCGGCGAGGTCATCGGGCAGGTCCACCTCGCGCAGGATCGGCTCGAGGAACTCCCGCGTGCCGCGTCGCTCTCGGTCCGCCCGGTCGTCCGAGGTGTCGGCGGGCGGCGTGTCGAAGATGTGCGCCCCCAGGGCGGCCTGCAGCGCGTCCACCGCCTCGGCGCCGTGCTTCTCCCGCGCGCGGGCGACCACGCGGAGCAGGCGCAACCCGGCGGTGTGCCCGGCCTCGTACTCCGGCGGGAAGTGGGCGTCGTAGTCGATGTGCTCGTTGATCAGGCGCAGCGAGATGAACCGCCAGTCCACCGACAGGTCGCGCTCGGCCTGCACCATCCGGATCCACTTGCTCGTCAGCCAGCAGAAGGGGCACACCGGGTCGAAGTAGAAGCGGATGTCAGCGGAGGCCATGGACCGACCCTAGGACCCGGGGCCTCAGGAGCCGCGGCCGTGCCTAGGGTGAGACATGCGATACCGACTGATGGGCAAGAGCGGCTGCGCGGTCTCCGAGCTGTGCCTCGGGACGATGACCTTCGGCGCCGAGACCGACGAGGCAGGCTCCCACGAGCAGCTCGACATGTTCGTCGAGGCAGGCGGCACGCTCGTCGACACGGCTGACGTCTACTCCGCCGGGGTCTCCGAGGAGATCATCGGCCGTTGGCTGTCCGATCGCCCGACGGACGTCACCGAGTCCGTCGTGCTCGCGACGAAGGGCAGGTTCGCCACCGACGCGGGGCCCAACGGCAGCGGGCTGTCGGCGCGACACCTCACCAGGGCCCTCGACGCGTCCCTCGCCCGGCTCGGGGTGGAGGCGGTCGACCTCTACCAGGCGCACGCCTTCGACCCGCACACGCCGATGGAGGAGACCCTCCGCACGCTCGACGGCTTCGTGCAGGCCGGGAAGATCCACTACTACGGCCTGTCCAACTTCACCGGGTGGCAGCTCACCAAGGCGGTGCTGACCGCCCGCGCACTGGGCCTGCGCGAACCGGTGACGCTCCAGCCGCAGTACAGCCTCATCGTCCGCGAGATCGAGTGGGAGGTCGTGCCCGCTGCTCGCGACGCCGGGATCGGCCTGCTGCCCTGGAGCCCGCTCGGCGGCGGCTGGCTGTCGGGCAAGTACACCCGCGACCAGCGGCCCACCGGCGACACCCGGCTCGGGGACGACCCCGGCCGCGGGATGGAGGCCTGGGACCGCCGCGGCAGCGGCCGCACCTGGCGGATCATCGACGCGGTCGAGCGGGTCGCGCAGGGCCGTGGGGTGTCCATGGCCGAGGTGGCCCTGGCCTGGGTCAACAACCGGCCAGCCGTGGTGTCCACCATCCTCGGCGCCCGCACGAGCGACCAGCTGGCCGCCAACCTGCGAGCAGCCGGCCTCGAGCTGTCGACCGAGGAGCGGGAGACCCTCGACGAGGCCAGTGACCTCGCACCCGGCGACTACCCCTACGGCGAGCTCGGCATCGAGCAGCGCAGCCGCGACCTCGCCGGAGGCTGACTCGCGATCGGCACGGTGTGACTCACGTCCGCGACGTGCTGGTGCGTTGACGGTGGACGTGCTCAACGCGCCAGTGCGTCTAGGTCGCGCACCGCGAAGCGGTGGTGCTCCCACTCCTCGTTGAGGATCGCGTGCAGGCACTCGCGCACGCTCATGCGGTGGTCGGGGTCCCACGCGGCCGCCCGCGGCTCCTCCAGCAGCTCGGGCGTGGCCGCAGCGAGGAAGTCGCGCACCATCGCCACCCGGTCCGCCCGGGCCTCGAGCACCTCGTCGTACGACGGCACGCGCGTCGTGAAGACGGACATGTCGTAGCCGTCGCTCGCGTACTCGTCGTTGGGCTGGCCGAGGGGGTGGTACGGCGCCTCGAGCCGGAGGACGGCCCGCCCCAGCCACGTGTCGGTCGCCATCACCAGGTGCCGCAGTGTCTGGGCGAAGGACCACTCGCCGCCCACCGACGCGTCGACGGTGCCGGGTGGCATCGCCGCCACCCGGGCCAGCGTGGCCGCCCAGGTCCGCTCGACCGCGGACCACGCCGCCCGCAGCCCCTCCGGCGACTCGGCCCGACGCTCGGAGCGGCCGGGGAACCTGCGATTGAGCTCGGCGTCGACCAACGGGGCGACCTCGACCCCGTTGACCCGCAGCGAGGCGCCGTCCTCGGACAGCCACGGGGCGTCGATGTCGGCGCCCTGGACGTCCACGCCGCGCATCACCGCGCCCGACAGGTCGGCCGCGACGAAGCGGGCCCCGCGCAGGTTGACGAGGACGAGCTCGGCACCCTGGAGGTCCTCGGACCGGGAGATGGTGGCCACCGACCGGACTCTTCCACGCAGTCGGCGCACGGGGAAGGGTCCTGCTGGGTAGCCTCCGATCCCATGACGCCGGAGGAGTACCTCAGCCACGACGCCACCGCCCTCGCCGACCTGGTCGCGCGCGGCGAGGTCACCGCCACCGAGCTGCTGGCCCTGGCCCGCGCCCGCCGCGACGCGGTCGACCCGGCGCTCAACGCCGTCGTCGCCGACCTCGGCCGGGTCGCCGACGAGCGGGCGGCCGACCCGTCGCTGTCCGGGCCCTTCGCCGGAGTCCCGTTCCTGATCAAGGACCTCGGCCAGGAGTACGCCGGGTTCCCGACCTCCAACGGCTCCCGTGCGCTGGCCCACGACGTCGCCGACCGGCACGCGTTGGTCACCGAGCGCTTCCTCGACGCCGGGCTGGTCGTCTTCGGCAAGACGAACACCCCCGAGTTCGGCGCGAAGGGCGTCACCGAGTCGGAGTACTGGGGGCCGGCGCGCAACCCGTGGAACACGGCCCACACTCCGGGCGGCTCGTCGGGCGGCTCCGGCGCCGCGGTCGCTGCCGGCATCGTCCCGGCCGCCGGGGCCAACGACGGCGGCGGGTCCGTGCGCATCCCGGCAGCCTGCAACGGGTTGGTCGGCCTCAAGACCAGCCGCGGCATCGGCCCCTACGGCCCCCAGGCCGGCGAGGGGATCGGCGGCATGGTCACCCAGGGCGTGGTCAGCCGCACGGTCCGCGACAGCGCCGCCCTGCTCGACGCGATCATCGGCCACGACCCGCGCGCCGGCTACCGCGCCGCCCTGCACGACGTGCCCTTCGCCGAGCAGCTGCGCCACCCGATCGGTCGCCTGCGCATCGGCTACTCCGTCTCCTCGGCGATCAACGCCCACCCCGACCCGGAGGCCATCGCGGCCGTCGAGGGCGCCGCCGAGCTGCTCACCGAGCTCGGGCACCAGGTCGAGGAGGTCTCCCCACCCCACGACGACGAGGCGCTCGCGCGCGACTTCCTGACCATCTGGTTCGCGCAGCTCTACGCCCAGGTCAGCGACGCCCGGCTGCGGCTCAAGGCGCCCGACAGCCACTTCGAGGCCGACACCCTGGCCAGCGCCGAGCTCGGTCGCGCCGCCGGCCTGCTGCCGATGATGCAGGCGCTCAACAACGTCACCGGCTACGTGCACGCGCTCGCCGACTTCCACGAGACGTACGACATGTTCCTCACCCCGACGCTCGCCAAGCCGCCGCTGCCGGTCTTCGCCACCCGCACGCCGGACCGCCTCCAGAAGGCGGCACGGGTCGTCAGCCGGCTCCACGCCGGCCGGGTGATGACCGCGACCGGGATGCTCGACGAGATCATCTCGGACAACCTCGACTGGGTGCCCTACACCCAGCTCGCCAACCTCACCGGCCGTCCGGCCATCAACGTGCCGCTGCACTGGACCGCCACCGGGCTGCCGCTCGGCGTCCAGTTCGTCGGCCCGCTCGGCGCCGACGGCGACCTCCTCAGGCTGGCGGCGCAGCTCGAGGAGGCGCAGCCGTGGGCCTGGCGGCACCCGGCGCCGGTGCCGACCGTCTGAGGCGTACGCCGCGTCCACTCAGCCGCGGCCGGGCACCAGGCCCGCCGCCCCGAGCGCCTCGACCACGGGACGCGGGTCGGGCCGCTCGCCGGTGCCCTGCAGCACGACGGTGTCCGCCCCGGCCTCGGCGAGCACCGCCACCCGCTCCGCCACCTGCTCCGCCAGCTCGCCGGCCGGGGCGCCCGGGTCGACCTGCGTGTAGGCCGTGACCACCGCCCGGCCCGGGCGACCGGTGCCGGCACGGGCCTCGTCCACGAGCGCTCGGGCGCGGCGTACGGTCCCGGGGTCGGTCACGGAGTCGAGCAGCACCCCGTCGCCGACCTCCCCGGCCAGCCGGATCGTCCGCTCGCCGCGGGCCCCGACCAGCAGCGGCGGACGCGCGGCCGGCGGCCAGTCCAGGGCGACCCCGTCGAGCCGGACGTAGCGGCCGTCCACGTCCACCCGTCGGCCCTCGAGGAGGTCGCGCACCGCCTCGGCGTGCTCGCGCAGCAGGGTCATCGGCGAGTCGACGCGAGCGCCCACCTGCCCCATCCAGTCCAGGACGCCGTGGCCCAGCGTCGGCACCAGGCGTCCCGGCCACAGCCGCTCGACGGTGGCGAGCTCCATCGCGACGAGCGCGGGGTTGCGCAGCGGCACCGGCAGCAGCCCGATGCCGACGCGGAGCCGGGTGGACCACGCCAGCGCCGCCGTCGCGGTGGTCATCCCGCCCTCGAGGAAGCAGTCCTCCCAGAGCCACAGCTCGGGCACCCCCGCTGCGTCGACGGCGCGCGCCACCGCCTCCAGCTCCTCGGGCGGCTGCTGCGGACGGAACACGACGCCGACGTCCACCATGGTCGCTCCTGGGCTCGAGGGGAGACTCCAGCCTGCCACGGTCGCGGCGCCGTAGGCCCGTCGCGACGACGCCCGCCGACCCGTCCCTAGGGGTGCGAGCCGCGTCGGTGCGGCCGGTTCCGACCTACGGTGCACCATGCGCATCGTCATCACCGGAGCCAGCGGCAACGTCGGGTCGGCCCTGCTGCGGCGCCTCACCCGGACCGACGAGCACGACCTCGTCGGGGTCGTACGACGCCGCCCCGAGGACGCCGCGCCGTTCGACGAGGTGGAGTGGTTGACGCTCGACCTGACCCGGCCCGAGGACGAGGGCGCCCTCCAGGTCGCCTGCGCCGGCGCGGACGCCGTGGTGCACCTGGCCTGGGGGTTCCAGCCCACGCACCGGGAGGACCACCTCGCCGAGCTCGGGGTGGGCGGCACGCGCCGGGTCATCGAGGCCGCGACCCGCGGTGGCGTGCGGCAGCTGGTGCACATGTCCTCGGTCGGCGCCTACTCCCCCAAGCGCGACGACGCACCCGTCGACGAGAGCTGGCCGACCGAGGGGGTGCCGAGCTCGATGTACAGCCGGCACAAGGCAGCCGCCGAGCGGCTCCTCGACGCGCTCGAGGCGGACGGCACCGACATGGTCGTCACCCGGATGCGTCCCGGCATCGTCGGCCAGCGCGACGCGGGCAGCGCCCTTTTGCGGTACGCCGTCCCGGCCCTGGTCCCTGCGTCCGTCATCGGTCACGTGCCGGTGCTGCCCCTGGACCGGCGCCTGGCCGTGCCGATGGTGCACGCCGACGACCTCGCCGACGCCGTCGCGCGGGTCCTCGAGGCGCAGGCTCCCGGTGCCTTCAACGTGGCGGCCGCGCCGCCGGTCACGGCCGCCGACATCGCGGCGGCGCTGGACGCCCGCCTCGTGCACGTCCCGGCAGCGGTCGTGAGGGCAGCGGTGTCCCTGAGCTGGCACGCGCGGCTCCAGCAGCTGGACGCCGGCTGGATCGACCTGGGCTACGGCGTACCGCTCATGGACACGAGCCGGGCCGCCTCCGAGCTCGGCTGGTCCCCCACCCGGGATGCCGTGTCCGTCCTGCAGGAGACGCTGGCCGGCATGCGCGACGCGGCAGCCGACCGCTCGCCGGTGCTGCGGCCGCGCTCGGTCGCCGCGGGCCTCGGACGGTTCGTCCGGCACGGTCCGGTCAGTGTGCGTCGCCGACCGTAGGCAGCGTCCGGCTCGCACGGTTAGGCACTTGTGACGATGCGCTGCTCCGCCGCCCGACGAGATGCTGTTGACGACCAGCTGAGCCAGGCGTGGTCGAGCGCCCCGGACCGAGAGGTGGACAGACATGTCACGGATCAGCCGACAGCCATCGGGAGCCACGCGCCGGCGCACGCGGGTGGGCCGCGCGGGACGGCCCACGACGGTCGTCGCAGCGGCCGCGGCCGCCGCGCTGGCGTTCAGCGGGGTCAGCCCCGCGACCGCGGGCGACGACCATCACCACCATCACGACCGGCATGGCTTCCGCACGGCGCAGCCGGCCATGCTCACCGCGGTCCGGCCCGGCGTCACGGTGACGCCCCTGCTGACGGTCGGTGACGAGCTCGCCAGCGGGTACCGCTTCGAGGCGATCCCGGACGGGATCTCGCTCCTGCCCCGCCGCCACGGCCTGGTGGACGTCTACGTCAACCACGAGACGAGCAAGGTCCCCTTCCCCTACGTGCCGGCCGCTCCCACCGCCGCCAACGGCGAGAACGACTTCGACAACGCGCAGGTGAGCCACCTGGTGGTGAGCAGGCGCGGCGCGGCCACGCTGAGCGGGGAGATGGTCATCGACAGCAGCGAGGGCTACCAGAGGTTCTGCTCCAACTACCTCGCCACCGAGCGCGAGGGCTTCCGCCGGCCCGTCCTGCTCACCAACGAGGAGACTCCGGACTACGTCTACCGCCAGGAAGACTCGTGGCCGCCGGTTCCCGGAAGTCCCGACGAGGAGGAGGGCGGACTCGTCGTGGCGCTGGACGTGAAGAGCGGCAGGAGCGTGCCGATCTACGGCATGGGCCGCCACAACCACGAGAACGCCGTTCCCGTGCCGGGCTACGGCAAGCCGGTCGTGCTCTCGGGCGACGACACGTTCACCAGTGGGCCCCTCACCGTCCCCGGTGTGGGTTCCGCGCCCGCACAGTCGCAGGTCTACTCCTACATCGCGAAGAGCTCGCGGTCCCTGATGAAGGACAGGGGCGACCTGTGGGCGTTCGTGTCCGACACCCCCGGCGTCAACGACTACTACGACGTGCTCCCCGGATCGGGGACCGACGTCCAGGGCCACTTCATCAAGGTCCCCAGGAACATCGCCACCGGCAAGAACCCCGACGGCACCGAGATCACGGCCGCCGACCTCGGCTACCCCGCCCCGCCCAACGACGGCACGTGGCAGACGGACCTGCGGCTCACGACGCCGACCGGGATCGACGGTCCCCAGTGGGTGCTGGAGTACTGGAGCGACATCAACAACGTGTTCCAGTTCGTCCGCATCGAGGACATCGCCTACGACAAGCGTCCCGGGATGCACAACGTCGTCTACCTCGCCGACTCGGGTCGAGGGCGGCGGGCCGACCAGGCCCTCGACACGCCCTTCCGCTCGACCAACGGCCGGATCTGGCGCATGGAGCTGGACAAGGAGGACCCGACCAAGGTCACCTCGCTGACGGTGCAGGTGGAGGGCGACGACAACCCGGTCAAGACGCCGACGGAGGTGCACCAGCCCGACAACCTCGAGTCCACGCCGACGGGCTTGCTGATCACCGAGGACCCCGGGTCCAGCCAGCAGTTCCCGGCCGGTTCGACCGACCCGAGCGCGACGACGGCTCGGTTGTGGTTCACGCCCTTCTCCGGCACGCCGGACGTCATCGCCAAGGTCGACCAGTCCGCCGACGGCGGCGCGACCGACGTCGACGGCCGGTCGCCCGGCAACTGGGGCGCCTGGGAGTCGTCGGGGATCGTCGACGCGTCAGCGGCGTTCGGACCCGGCGCGTTCCTCATCACCGTCCAGGCGCACTCACTGTGGGTCGAGCAGGCACCTGGCGAGGACAACAACGGAGACGGCCAGCCCGACTTCACCTACAAGCGCGAGGGCGGCCAGCTCGCCCTGCTCAGGGTGCCGGGGCTGTAGCCCACGGCGACCTGCACATCAGAGTGGGGCAGCGCCGTCCGTCGTACCGTCCGTCCTGGTCAGGAGCGAGCGAGCCACGTAGCCGTACGGCCCGTCGAGCAGGTCGGGCGCCCGGCGTCGTACCTCCTCGAACGCGCCGCACTCCGCCATCGCGCCCAGGATCGAGACCCGGGTCTCGTCGCCGGACTGCCGGTCGTAGGCATCGAGGAGGTCAGGCACCCACCTCGGGTCGGGCAGCCGGGCGAGCAGGCGTGCAGC
Source organism: Nocardioides sediminis (assembly GCF_003047295.1). GTDB lineage: Bacteria > Actinomycetota > Actinomycetes > Propionibacteriales > Nocardioidaceae > Nocardioides > Nocardioides sediminis. Next base: position 161,245 of record NZ_PZYZ01000006.1, on the reverse strand, counting down.
GCTCGTCGTCGAGTCGTCCTCCCTCAGGTGGGCCAGCGCGATCTCGGCCGCGCGAGGGTCCCCGACCCGGGACAGCTGGTGGAAGTCGCCCACGTCGGCGAGGTGGTCGAGAGCCGCCGGCGTGCCGATCAGCGCCAGCGCGCGATTGACGAACGCCTGCTGCCGCCCTGCCGGCGGCAGGTCGATGAGCGCTGCGACGACGTCGTGGCCACCGATGCGCGCGAGCGCCGACGTGACGGCGAGCAGGACCGCGCCGCGCCGCGCGGCGTCCAGCAGCAGCGGCGTCGCCCCGGGCGAGCGGACCCGCGCCAGCCGCCGGGCCGCCCGGGCGTCGCCGCGCTCGGCGTCGGCGAGGAGCAGCAGCACGTCGGCCTCGTCGACGTCCACGCCCAGGTGGTGCTCCACGGTGTCGGCCAGGTAGGCGCGGAACGACGACCAGCGCGTGCTGCCTTCCTTGTGGTGGTCCCAGACCTCCCACTCGTCGCCCGCGGCGGGACTGCCCACCGGCACCAGCAACGAGCAGTTCGCGTCGATACCCCGCGCGATGAGTAGTGCGTCCCGCAGCGGACGGTGGTCCCGCACCTCATCTCCCTCGAAGAGCGGCGCCGGGTCCTGGTCGAGGCCCATCTCGTCGACCTCGCGCTGCACCTGCAGCCAGATGTCGACCGTCGCGGGCTCGACGTCGACGAACCACCTGACCTCCGACACCGGGAGGAACCCCCACGCGTCGTCCGGGTCCCCCTCGCGGACCCCGGCGGCCACCACGGCGCCGATCGTGTCTGCGTACGCGCCGTCGGAGAGCAGCAGGAAGTCCCGGTACGACGGCGGCAACCGGACGCCCAGCCGCTGCTCGGCGGCAGCCACCTGCGCCTCGGCGGCCGGGGGACGCAGCACCGTGCCGGCGCGAGCGGCTGGCTCGACCGGGAGGTCCAGGGCGTCCAAGGCGTCCAGCTGCGCATCGCTCCACTGGCGCAGCAGCCCGGCCACGTCGTCAGCGGGCAACGCTCGGGGCGGGGGCACGCGGGCAGCCTAGGGATCCGCGGGCAGCCCGCGTGGCGGATCGGTGAGGTCCGTGCGTCACGCCCCCAGCCCGTGGGGCTTCACCTGCTCGGCGTCCAGCGAGGTGTCCAGCGAGGTGTCCAGCGAGGTGTCCGGCACGGAGTCGACTGAGGCGTCGAGCGACGGCCCGAGGATCTGCTCGATGGCCGGCGGGGGCGAGGGCGCGACGACGGGCGGGGCGGCCGGAGCCTTCGGCGGCGCGGCCGAGCCCGCCGTCGTACCCTCCGCCGCACCCCCGCTCGCCGCCTCGGCCTCGCCCGCGAACGCCTTGGTCACCGTCCGCAGCGCCTCGCTGAGCTCGCCGGGGATCACGAAGAACCCGTTGCCGTGCTCGCCGAGGCGGGGCAGCATCTCGAGGTACTTGTAGGCCAGCACCTTGGGGTCGGCGTCGTTGTCGTGGACCGCCTGGAAGACCCGCTCGAGCGCTCGGGCCTCGCCGTCGGCCTCGAGCACCATCGCCTGCTGCTTGCCCTCCGCCTCGAGGATCAGCTTGTTGCGGGTGCCCTCCGCGGTGAGGATCAGCGACTGCCGCTGCCCCTCGGCCTGGAGGATCACCGCGCGCTTGTCGCGCTCGGCGCGCATCTGCTTCTCCATCGCCTCCTTGATGCTGTGCGGCGGGTCGATGGCCTTGATCTCCACCCGGTTGACCCGGATCCCCCACTTGCCGGTGGCCTCGTCGAGCACGTCGCGCAGCCGGAGGTTGATGGTCTCGCGCGAGGTGAGCGTGCTCTCGAGGTCCATCGACCCGATCAGGTTGCGCAGGGTGGTGACGGTGAGCTGGTCGATGGCCTGGAGGTAGTTGGTGACGCCGTACGCCGCCAGCCGCGGGTCGGTGATCTGGTAGTAGAGGACGGTGTCGATCGCGACCACCAGGTTGTCCTCGGTGATGACCGGCTTGGGCTCGGAGGAGTAGACGTGCTCGCGGACGTCGAGCTTGGTGTTGACCCGGTCGACCAGCGGGATGATCAGGTTGAGCCCGGGCTCCAGCGTCCGCTGGTAGCGGCCGAACCGCTCGATGTTGTACCGCCTGGCCTGCGGCACGATCCGGATGGACGAGGCCACCACGAAGGCGACCAGGGCGGCCAGGATGACGATCGGCACCCACAGCTCCATGGCACTCACACCTCTCTGGGTCGGGGGTCGGGCAGGGGCTCGGACGGGTGCACCAGGGCGGTGGCACCCTCGATCTCGTAGACATCGACGCGCACGCCCGGCGGGATCACCAGGGCCTCGTCGTAGGAACGGGCCGACCAGTCCTCCCCGGACAGGTGCACCAGGCCGCCGGTGGCGCTGACCTCGCGGGTGACCACGGCCGACCGGCCGATGAGGGCGTCGCAGCCGTCGCGGGACGCCGGCGGCAGCGCCAGGTGGCGCTTGGCGATCGGACGTACGGCGACGAGGCCGATGCCACCGGTGACGGCGAAGGCGAGGAGCTGGACGACGACCGGGGCGCCGAGCCCGGCGGCCACGGCGGCGACGAGGGCCGCGCCCGCGAGGAGGCCGAACGCCAGCGTCAGCGTGAGGAACTCCACCACGCCGAGGAGCACTGCGGCTGCCAGCCAGACGTACGAATCCATGAGACCAACCCGTCGGGGATGTGCTCCCAAGGGTACTGCCGGCCCGTCAAACCCGACCCGGCCGAAGGTCCCGGTCGTTCCCTCCCGTGAGGTCGCGGACGGCGTCCTGTTGATCGGCCGTGGATCCCCCGTGGTTGTCCTGAGGAGGAGCGCCGGGTAACTTCGTCCTCAGAACCGCCCACGGACCCGAGACCGTGGGCGGTTCTTCTATTTCCGCACGGGCCTGGCGAGCTGCCAGGGGCACCCGTCGTACGACGCGCCGTCCGGCTGCCGGGACGGCGCGCGGCGGGCGCATGCATGCGGTCCATCGGGGCACCCGAGTCGGGACACCCGACGACCGGAGGACTGCACATGGACCTGAAGAAGCCGACCGACGCCGTCAAGAAGGCCGCTCGGAAGACCGCCGAGGCGGCCGAGGCCATCGCCGACAGCGCGGCCGCGGCGCTCGAGAAGCCCGCGCCCGGTGCGCCCGGGAGCGAGCCGCCCAGCCTGGAGGAGCCCACCGAGCCGCGCGAGCCGCTGGCCCCCAAACCCGACCAGACCGGCCCCGAGGTCCGCACGGCCACCGGCGAGAAGGTCGCCTCCGACCCGACGGCACGTGCCCAGCAGGGCGCGTTCCTCACGACGTCGCAGGGCGCGCGGCTGCGCGACACCGACCACTCGCTCAAGGCCGGCCCGCGTGGCCCCACCCTGCTGCAGGACCACCACCTGCGCGAGAAGATCACGCACTTCGACCACGAGCGGATCCCCGAGCGGGTGGTGCACGCGCGCGGCGCCGGCGCCCACGGCGTCTTCGTCGGCTACGGCAACGCCGACACCGTGACCACGGCCGGGTTCCTCGCCGAGGGCAAGGAGACGCCGGTCTTCGTGCGCTTCTCCACCGTGCTGGGCTCGCGCGGCTCGGCCGACACCGTCCGCGACACCCGCGGTTTCGCGACGAAGTTCTACACCGACGAGGGCACCTTCGACCTCGTCGGCAACAACATGCCGGTCTTCTTCATCCAGGACGGCATCAAGTTCCCCGACGTGGTCCACGCCGCCAAGCCGCACCCCGACCGCGAGATCCCGCAGGCGCAGAGCGCCCACGACACCTTCTGGGACTTCGTGTCGCTGCACACCGAGGCCCAGCACCACACGATGTGGAACATGTCCGACCGCGGCATCCCCCGGTCCTACCGCACCATGGAGGGCTTCGGCGTCCACACCTTCCGCTGCCTCAACGCCGAGGGCGACACCTCGCTGGTCAAGTTCCACTGGAAGCCCCGGCTCGGCGTGCACTCCCTGGTGTGGGAGGAGGCGCAGCTGCTCGGCGGCCTCGACCCCGACTTCCACCGACGCGACCTCGCCGACGCCATCGAGTCCGGCGCGTACCCGTCGTGGGAGCTCGGCGTGCAGGTCTTCCCCGACGTCCCCGAGCAGGTCTTCGAGGGCATCGACCTGCTCGACCCGACCAAGCTCGTGCCGGAGGAGCTCGCACCGGTGCAGCCGATCGGGCTGCTGACCCTCAACCGCAACCCCCGCAACTACTTCGCCGAGACCGAGCAGGTGGCCTTCCACGTCGGCAACCTCGTGCCCGGCATCGACGTGACCGACGACCCGCTGCTCCAGACGCGGCTGTTCTCCTACGTCGACACGCAGCTGACCCGGCTCGGCGGGCCCAACTTCTCCCAGATCCCGATCAACCGGCCGCACGCCCCGGTCAACGACATGCTGCGCGACGGCCTCCACCAGCACGGCGACCACGCCGGCGTCGCGCCGTACAGGCCCAACAGCCTCGACGGCGGCTGCCCCTTCCACGCGGGCGCGGGCGACGGCGCGTTCGTCGACGTGCCGGTCAGGGTGCCCGAGGCGGCCAAGGTGCGGGAGAACCCCGCGTCGTACGACGACCACTTCAGCCAGGCGCGCCTGTTCTGGAAGTCGATGACGCCGGTGGAGCAGGAGCACATCGTGCTCGCCTACACCTTCGAGCTCGGCAAGTGCTACGAGCAGGCGGTCAAGGAGCGGCAGCTGCTCGCGCTGGCCAACGTCGACGCCGAGCTGTGCGCCAAGGTCGCGCAGGGGCTGGGACTGCCCGCGCCGGAGCGGACCGTGGAGTACGCCGAGCCCGACGCCAGCCCCGCCCTCTCCCAGGTGGGCGAGGAGTGGCCCGCCGACGGCCGGATGGTCGGCATCGTGGTCGACCCGGACGGTGACACCGGAGGGGCCGACGACGTACGCCGCGCGGTCCTGGCCGCCGGGATGGTCCCGCTCGTCATCGGCCCGCACGGCGGCGACCTGGGCGGCGGGCTGATCGCCCAGCGCACCTTCGGCACGGCCCGGTCCGTGGAGTTCGACGCCCTGCTCGTGGCGGGCGCCGCCCCGCCGGCCCCCGACGCGGTCGTCGCGCGCGACACCAAGGCCGGCACGCCGTCCGGCGCGACCGACCCGCGGGTGACGCTCCTGGTGCAGGAGTGCTTCCGCCACTCCAAGGCCGTCGGCGCCTGGGGCGACGGCCGCGGCGTGCTCGAGGCGAGCGCCTGCGCCGGCGCCGGCGTGGTCGTCGGGGCGGACCCCGCCGAGGTGTTCGCCCAAGTGCAGGAGCTGATGAGCACCCACCGCGTGTGGGAGCGGTTCGCGACGACGGTGTGACGGCTCGCCCTGCGATGCCGGCCCCGGAGGCGCCCCGTCCCGGGCGCGTCGGGGCCGGCGTCGGCTAGCGTGCCTTCATGGGTGGGGCGACCGAGAGGTTGTCGGTGCGGTTCGCGGCCGACGCAGCGAGCGTCCCCGGCGCGCGCCGCTTCGTGGTCGACGGCCTGACGTCGTGGGGTCGGGTCGACCTGGCGGACCAGGCCGAGCTCGTCGCCAGTGAGCTCACCAGCAACGCCGCCCTGCACGCGGACGCCCGCTTCATGTACCTCACCCTCGACGCCGACGGCGGGCCGATGATCCGCGTCGGGGTCGAGGACGACGGAGCGGTCGGCGTCGAGGCGGTCCAGCCGCTGACGATGGCGGCCACCGAGGGATTCCTCGACTGGTCGGACCAGGCGGCCACGGGCCGCGGCCTGGCGATCGTCGCGATGCTCTCCAAGGAGTGGGGCGTGGAGGCCACCGCGCTGGGCAAGCGCGTGTGGGCCGACCTGGTGGACCCCGACGCCGTCCACGCCGTGCGCGACCCGACCCGGGTCGGCACCCCGGCTGGTGCCGGACCCGCGAGCGACCTGCCGCCGGACTGGGCGCTCGTCCGGCTGGCCGACTGCCCGGTGGAGCTGAGCCTGCGCCAGGACCGGCACCTCGACGAACTGATCCGCGAGCTCCAGCTCATGGCCGTGGACCACGGCAACCCGCAGTCCCAGGAGGTCGCCGACCAGCTACGTGACCTGCTCGCCACCCCCGCGCCCGCGCGGGTGACCGGCCGCCGGGCCGCCGAGCAGGCCCGAGCCGAGGGTCAGGCACACGTCGACGTCGAGATGGCCATGCCGCGCGCGTTCAGCGCCCTGATCCCCCAGCTGCGCGACGCCGTACGACGTGCCGACCAGCTCTGCGAGGACGGCCACCTCCTCGCCCTGGCGTCTCCCCCGGAGGTCCGGACGCTGCGCTCGTGGATGGCGCACCAGATCATCACCCAGGCCGCCCATGCCCAGGGCCCCATCTCCTGGCTCGAGTGGGACGACCGGGTCTGGCCCGACGACCTCTAGCGCGACGGGTCAGCGCTTCTCGCAGGCGATGCCGTCGTTGTCGGCGTCGAGGGTGCCGTTGTGTCCCTCGGCGGCTCGGTAGGCCTTGGTGTTGCGGTAGAAGGTGGTGACCGGGGTGCCGCTCGTGCGGTCCTTGGCCTTCGCCAGGCCGACGCCGTGGGGCCACGTCTTGTTGAGGTTGGTGCAGTTGTCGTGGAGGCCGGTGGTGTGGGCCGAGGCCGGCGCGATCAGCGCGAGGGTCGCCGCGGCAACAGCGGCGGCAGCGACGGAGACAGACGTCTTGATGGCGTGCATGGTGACTCTTCCTGGTGACGGTGTCCCGCGGTGGGACGCAAGCGGTCCGACGCTAGGCGGGGACGCCGGGCCCTGTCCGGCGTTCTGGGAAAGGGACGCACCCCTCCTCACTCGCACGCGATGCCGTCACCGTCTCCATCCAGGTGCGCGCCGTATCCCGGGTCGCCGGACCGCACCGGAACGGCGCCGGCCGCTCGCGCAGCGTCACAGTTGGCGAAGGGCGTCGACTCTCCGCGCGAGGACGGCACCGGCACGGCAGGCGAGCTCGCCCTGCCCGTCCCGTCGCCGGGATCCGAGATGTTGTGGTCCACCTCCGTCGAGGCACCCCAGACGTCGCCCGGCAGGGGCTCGTCCGGACAGGAGCCCAGCACGCGCTCGATCGCCGCCTTCTCCGGCGCCGTCACCCACAGGTCGTACTTGCCCTTCACCGCGACCTGGCGCGAGACGTAGCTGCAACGGAAGGACTTGTTCGCCGGCAGCCACGTCGCGGCGTCCCCGTCCCCCTTCTGCCGGTTGGCACCGGCGTCCGCCGGCAGGAGGTTGAGGGGATCGTTGGCGAAGGCGGCGCGCTTCGTGATGGGCCAGGCGAAGGCGCCGGTGGCCCAGCCGTTGCCCATGGCGACGACGTGGTCGATGTCGATGAGGGCCCCGTGGCCCTGCCGGTAGTCGATCCTCGAGCCCGTGTAGGGGTCGACGTAGGCGCCGGCAGCCACGACGCAGCCGTTGCTCTCGAGCGTCACGTCGGTCAGGTGCTGGCCGAGGACGTCGTTCCGGGTGTCGCAACCGTTCCGGTCCGCGTCCAGCCAGGCGGGACCGAACCGGTCACGGTCGTAGCCGGTCATGGGCGCACGTCCCTTGACCGCCAGCAGGCCCAGCGCCGCGAGCGCCGTCCCGGGGGCCGCTGGCCGAGCGCTCGTGGGGGCCGATGGCTCCTGCGAGCGACGAGGCTTCGTCCTCGGTCCCTCGGGTGACGCAGTCCCTTCGGTGACGGCAGCCTGTCCGGTCCCGCCTCGTACGTCGGGCGCCACCTCGACGCTGTCGTCGCACTGTCCGACCAGGACCAGCATGAGGACGCCGACCGCCACGTGCTTGAGCTTCACGACCCTCCTCGACCGGCTTGCCTGGGGCCCAAGGATGCCCGCACCCGGGCCTCGGCACGTGCCGAACGCCGTACGACGCGTGCGCACGGGGCTCAGGTCGCGCTGGACGTGGGCAGCGGCGAGCGGACCGACCGCCACGCGGCCGCGACGACGAGGAGCACGACCAGGGCCGCACCGACGCCGGCCTCAGGGTCCCGGAGGACGATGCCGACCGCCAGCGCCGCCAGGGGAACCGGGACGAGCCACAGCCCGCTCCGCCCCACGGCGGGCGGCCGATCGAGCACCGGCATCCGCCTGAGCCGCACCATCCCGTACGACGCCACGATGATCGTGCCGACGATGGTCGAGACGTGCTGGAGCCAGCGGTACAGCGGGACCGGGCCGTACTCCTCGCGCAGGAAGGCGAGCTCCTCCACCAGGAAGCCCCAGTCGTGGGTGGCCGAGTCCCACAGGACGTGCGTCCCCGCGCCGACCGCGACCGCCAGCGGAGCCACCAGCCAGGCCCGGTGGCCGAGTCTCGCCGTCGCCGGCAGCCTTCGTCGGAGGTACGGCGTCAGGTCCACCACCGCGTCGCGCACCAGGGCGACCCACAGGACCAGCAGGACCATGCCGATGACGACAACTGCCGGGATCCCCCACCCGCTGTGCGTCGTCGCGTAGCTCACGCCGACCGGCAGGTAGACCGGCAGGTCCGGCGCCACCGCGCCGACCACCAGGGCGCTCAGCGGAAGACCGAGCCCTCGGAGGGGCAGCACCACCGCGGGGTGCGCGGGCGCCAGAGGCATGCCAACAGGCTAGGCGGGTCCGCCCCTGATCGGTCACGCTGAGAGTGCCTGCGTCCAAGCGCCGCGTCGCGGCGACTCATGAGGATCGCAGGCGGAGGGTCCAGCGATGGTCGGGGTGGGACGATGACGGGCATGACGGGCACTACCGGCACTCCAGGGTCCAGCAGGCTTTCACTGAGCGATACCGAGGCCCATATCGAGCTCAACGAGGCCTACGGCGCGCACAACTACCACCCTCTGCGTGTGGTGCTGTCAACCGGTGAGGGCGCGTGGGTCACCGACGTCGAGGGGCGTCGGTACCTCGACTGCCTGGCTGGTTACAGCGCTCTGAACTTCGGCCACTCGCACCCCCGCCTCGTGGCTCGGGCGCGGGATCAGCTGGGTCGGCTGACGCTGACCTCGAGGGCGTTCTACAACGACCAGCTGGGCCCGTTCGCCCGAGATCTCGCGCAACTGACCGGCAAGGAGATGGTCCTGCCGATGAACTCCGGCGCCGAGGCTGTCGAGACCGCGATCAAGGTCGCCCGCAAGTGGGGCTACCTGATCAAGGGCGTACCGGAGAACCAGGCGACGATCGTCGCGATGGAGGGGAACTTCCACGGACGCACCACGACCATCGTGTCGTTCTCGACGGACCCGGTGGCCACCGCCCACTACGCGCCGTACACCCCGGGTTTCCGACTCGTGCCGTACGGCGATCCCACCGCCCTCGAGGCCGCCATCGACGACTCCACGGTCGCCGTCCTGCTCGAGCCCATCCAGGGCGAGAGCGGCGTGATCATCCCGCCGGAGGGCTACCTCCAGCAGGTGCGCACGCTGTGCAACTCGGCCGGCGTGCTGATGGTGGCCGACGAGATCCAGTCCGGCCTGGCCCGGACAGGGCGGACCTTCGCCTGCGACCACGACGAGGTCGTGCCTGACGTGTACGTCCTCGGCAAGGCGCTGGGAGGGGGCCTCTACCCGGTGTCCGCGATCGCAGCCGACGGTGACGTGCTCGAGGTGATCACTCCGGGCTCCCACGGATCGACCTTCGGCGGAAATCCGCTGGCCGCGGCGATCGGCCGAGAGGTGATCGCGATGCTGCAGACCGGTGAGTTCCAGACACGCGCCGAGACCCTCGGCGACCGGCTGGCGGCCGGCCTGGGAGAACTCGTCGGCCACGGCGTCGACAAGGTGCGGGCTCGCGGACTCTGGGCGGGCGTCGACGTCAGCCCCGAGCTGAGCACCGGCCGGCACGCCTGCGAGCAGCTGCTCGAGCACGGCATCCTCGCCAAGGAGGCGCACGGACAGACCCTCCGTCTGGCCCCGCCTCTGGTCGCCTCCGAGGACGACATCGACCTCGTGGTCGCGGCCTTCCGCACCATCTGCTCCGGTTGAACTGGCGCGAGGCGTCTCGAAGGGGCGAGACCTAGCGCGTTGCGCTGGCTGGTCCCCCTGTCGATGACGGGGGCGGTGGGGTCAGCGCAGCGACGCCCAGGGGTCTTCCCGCTGCCAGACGGTCGGGAAGTGCAGTTCGACGGCTTGGTCGGCGGCGAGCCGCCCCAAGACCCGCATCGTCACGTCCAGGTCGTCGCCGGCGTAGGGCAGGGCTCGGAGTGGCTCGTCGAGCGGTCGGAAGAAGTCGTCCCAGTGGATGAGCACCGCGCTCCTCGCTCCGACCGTCTGCACGGTCTCGGCCCAGTAGGCGCGGATGTAGTCCTCGCCCTGCAACCCGAGCTGACCCACGCCGAGGTAGGCCACGTCAGCTCGGTGACCGGTGAGAGCACCCGGGACGTAACCAGCGCTGCCTTGGATCAGTGCGGTCCGGCCACTGTTGTGGCGGAGCAGCAGCGACCAGGCCTCGCCGCACCGGTAGTTCTTCGCCTTGGTCGGTGGCACGACTGGCTCGGTGATGTGGCCCGGGAACCGGTCGGGCGGGCAGTGGTCGGACTCGACCCAGGTGAGGTCGAACCCGCCGACCCTCAGCGACTGGCCGGAGGCCACGACGCGGATCCGCTGCTCGGTCAGCCCTGCGCCGCGCCCGATGTTTGCGGCTGACTCCCCGCCGACGAGCAGTGCGCCGGTCTGCTCGGCCACGACGGCGGAGTCGAGGGCGTGGTCGACGTGGGTGTGGACCGGCAGCACGCCCTCGAGCCGGGTGACCGAGGTACGCGCCAGGGCGGCGTTGATGCGGTCAGGGTCCGGGGTGACCCTGCCGAGCCCGACCTTGAACAGGGACGGGCGGGAGAAGTAGCCGTCGGTCATCACCGCCGACTCCCCGTCGTCGATCAGCAGTGTTGAGACGCCGAGGAAGGTGACCGAGAAGTCGCCGTCCGCGGCAGGTACGTCGAACCGGTCGGCGTACTGGGCCAGGTCGGGGCGGCCGAGTCTCAGACGCATGGTGCGGACGCTAGCCGACCTGGGTGGCGGCGGCGCGCCCTGCGGTGCGGCCGGAGAACAGGCAGCCGCCGAGGAAGGTGCCTTCCAGGGCGTTGTAGCCGTGCATCCCCCCGCCGCCGAAGCCGCTGACCTCTCCCGCGGCGTACAGCCCGGGGACGGGTTCCCCAGCGGCATCCAGCACCCGGCCGTCGAGGTCGGTGTGCAGCCCGCCGAGGGTCTTCCGGGTCAGGATGTTGAGCCGCACCGCGATCAGTGGGCCGGCGGCCGGGTCGAGCAGCTTGTGGGGTGTGGCGACCCGGATGAGCTTGTCACCGCGGTAGCTGCGTGCCCCCCGGATCGCGGTGACCTGGGCGTCCTTGGTGAAGTCGTTGTCCATCTCCCGGTCCCGGGCCTCCATCAGGCGCTGCAGCCGGTCGGCGTCGACGAGGGGTTGGTCGGTGAGCTTGTTCATCCCGGCCACCAGTTCGGGGAGGGTGTCGGCCACGACGAAGTCTTCACCGTGCTGCTTGAACGCCTCGACCGGGCCGGGAGCGCCGGCCTTGACCCGTGACAGCAGGAGCTTGAGGTCCTTGCCGGTGAGGTCGGGGTTCTGCTCGGAGCCCGACAGGGCGAACTCCTTCTCGATGATCTTCTGGGTCAGCACGAACCAGGAGTAGTCGTAGCCCGTGCCCATCAGGTGCCTGAGGGTGCCGAGCGTGTCGAAGCCGGGAAAGTACGGTGCGGGCAGCCGGTTCCCTTCCGCGTCGAGCCACAGCGACGAGGGGCCGGGAAGGATGCGGATGCCGTGGTTGTCCCAGATCGGGTCCCAGTTCCTCAGGCCCTCGGTGTAGTGCCACATCCGGTCCGGGTTGATGATCGTGCCGCCCGCGGCGGTGGTGATCTCCAGCATCCGGCCGTCGACGTGTGCGGGGACGCCGGCCACCATCCGCTTCGGCGGCTCCCCGAGGCGGGCGGGCCAGGCCTTGCGGACCAGGTCGTGGTTGCCGCCGATCCCGCCGGAGGTCACCAGCACCGCCTGCGCGGCGTACTCGAATTCACCGACCTCGACGCGGGACGAGGCCACTCCGCGGTCCACCGACGACGGTTCCAGGACCGCGCCGCGCACGCCAGTGACCGCCCCGTCCTGGGTGACCAGGGCGTCGACCCTGTGCCGGAACCGGAACACGATGCGGCCGGCCTCGGCGTGCTCGCGGACGCGCCGCTCGAACGGCGCGACGACCCCGGGGCCGGTGCCCCACGTGAGGTGGAAGCGCGGCACGGAGTTGCCGTGACCGTCGGCGCGACCATCGCCGCGCTCGGCCCACCCGACGACGGGGAAGAACCGGTGGCCCATCTGCCGCAGCCAGGACCGCTTCTCCCCGGCGGCGAAGTCGAGGTATGCCTCGGCCCACCGGCGGGGCCAGTGGTCTTCGGGGCGGTCGAACTGCGCGGAACCGAACCAGTCCTGGGTGGCGAGCTCGAGGGAGTCCTTGACGCCCATCCGGCGCTGTTCGGGGCTGTCGATCAGGAACAGCCCACCGAGGGACCAGAACGCCTGCCCTCCCAGCGACTGCTCGGATTCCTGGTCCAGGAGCAGGACGTGCTTGCCGGCATCGGCGAGCTCGGCGGCTGCGACCAGTCCCGCGAGACCGGCTCCTACGACGATGGCGTCGTTGTCCATGACACTCCTGACTCGGGACGACGTACCGCCCCAGTTGATGGGTGACTCCAGCCTCACCGGCGCTGACTACTCGGGCAAGCAGCCTGCGCAGGCACCGCGCACGCCTGTTGTCATCGCCTTACAATGCCGAGGACCGAAGGAGTCCCGGGTGAGCGTGCGGCAGCAAGTGCAGCAACGGATCATGGCCGACCTGCCCACCACCGTGGACACCCTCGTCGCAGCGGTCACCGACGAGATACCCGCCTACCGAGCCCTGGCGCCCGAGCAGCTCGACGAAGTCGGTGCCATCGCAGGGTGGGCCACCGCCCGCATCCTCGACCTCTGGGTCCGCGGCACCGCTCTGGACGCCGCCGACCTGAACCGCTTCAAGGGCATCGGAGCCGCCCGGGCCATGGACGGACGCCCCCTCCCCGTCGTGCTGCGCGCATACCGGGTTGCCGCGGCTCGCGCGATCGACCTGGTCGTCGAGCGCGGCGAGAACCAGCTCGCCGTCGACGACGTGATGGCCTTGACCCGTCTCTGGCTGGCCAGCGTCGACGCCCTGTCCGAAGCCCTCTACACCGGTTACACCGCAGCCGCTCAACGCATGACCGGCGACCACCAACGCGCCCTCGCCGACTTCCTCGACGACCTCCTGGACGGCCGACAGGCCACCGCGGCCGCCCTCGGCGACCGGTCCATGGCCCTCGGAGTCACCCTCCCCTCACCGCCGGCGATCCTCGTCGTCGAAGCCGGCGCCCCCATGAGCACCATCACCCAGCCCGCCCTCGAGGACCTCATCATGTCGCTGGTCGAACCCGGCGGCCCCGGCTGCGACGCGGAGAGACCCAGGGTGCTCACCGCGCTACGAGGATCCCGCGGCGTCGCCCTCCTGCCGCACGAGCTCACTGCCCGCGTCCATGGGGAGCTGGAGCAGCGGCGGTTGCGCGGGTGCCTCATTGAGCTGACAGACCTCACCCAGACTCCGGCGGCACACCGCCTCGCGACCGATGCACTCGCACTCGCCCCCGACCGCGCCTTCACCGACCGAGCGGTTCTCCTCGAAGGGGACGCCCAGGTCCTCGCGCTGCTCGCCGCACGTCCCACGGCCGACCCGGCAAGAGTCACTGCCACGGTGCTCGGCTCGGTGACAAGACCAGGCTCGGAGCATCTCATCGAGGGGCTCGACGCCTATCTGCGAACCGGGTCAGCAGCCGAAGGGGCAGCCACTCTGCACCTCCACCCGCAGACCATGCGCTACCGGCTGCGACGAATCGTCACCCTCACCGGGCGCGACCCGAGACGCCCCTGGGACCGCTTCGTCCTCGAGACCGCCCGCACCGCCACCCACCGGTGACCCTCCGTCCATCAAACGCGGCCAGACAAGATCGAACGTCCTCGTCGGCCGCGATGAGCGCGTCAGTAGCCGCAAGGCGACCTCGCCGTGGCGACCGCGACCAAGGACGCCGCGGGATGGCTGACCAAGACCACGCGCACGCGGTTCGCCGACGCCCGGGCCGACCTGGCCCTGGCCACCGTCCTGGACCGCGACCACCCGGTCCTCGCTGCAGCGATGCGCGACGGCGCGGCGGCGCGGCGGCGCTGGCCCACGCCATCCACCGCGCCGGCTGTTCTCCCCCGGCCAGCGCAAGGCCCTCCTGATCCGCGACACCACCTGCCGCGCGACGGATGCGACATCCCGGCACCTGGTCCGACGCCCACCACCTCGACCCCTGGTCCACCGGCGGCCGCACCGACCTCGACAACGCCGTGCTCGTCTGCAACCACCATCACCACCGGGCACACGACGACCGATACCTCCACGACCGCCTCCCCAACGGCGACATCAGGTTCCACCGACGCAGATAGCCCGACACGTGACCACCCTTGCGCGGCCGGTGAGTGCCACGATGGGGAGCGTGGTCGTGCTGTGCCTGACCGGTGACGTGATGACCGGGCGGGGTGTGGATCAGGTCTTGCCAGCGGCGGGTGATCCCCGCCTGTGGGAGCGCTACGTCGCCGGTGCCGGGGAGTACGTCGCGCTGGCCGAGGCAGCGTCCGGTCCCATCCCGCGGCCGGCTGACTTCTCATGGCCATGGGGTGATGCGCTGCAGGTCCTCGACGACCTCGCCCCGGACCTCCGCATCGCCAACCTGGAGACCAGCATCACCACGAGTGACGACATCCAGCCCGACAAGGCCGTGCTCTACCGGATGCACCCGGGCAACGTCTCCTGCCTCACCGCCGCCCGGCTCGACGCTTGCACGCTCGCTAACAACCACGTGCTGGACTTCGGCGTCCGCGGCCTGGAGGACACCCTCGCCGTACTGACACAGGCGGGTCTGGGACCCGTCGGCGCGGGACGCGACGAGCAGCAGGCATGGCGCCCGGTCGCGCTCAGCGCCGGGGACCGTCGGGTCCTGGTCTGGTCGGTGGGATCGCCCTCCAGCGGTGTCCCGCGCAGCTGGGCGGCAGCGCCGGGACACCCGGGAGTCGCCGTCCTCAGCGAGGACTCCCGGGCCGACGGCGACGCGCTCAGCGAGCTCGTGCGCCGGACGAAGCGGCCCGGCGACATCGCGGTCGTGTCTGTCCACTGGGGATCCAACTGGGGGTACGAGGTCCCGCGCGAGCAGGTCCGTCTAGCCCATCAGCTCGTCGACAACGGCGTCGACGTCGTCCACGGGCACTCCTCACACCACCCACGTCCGGCCGAGGTCTATCACGACCGGCTGGTCCTCTACGGCTGCGGCGACCTGATCAACGACTACGAGGGAATCGGGGGCCACGAGCGGTTCCGTGGGGACCTGAGGCTCCTGTACGTCGCATCGCTGGACCCCGCCGGAGGTCTCAACCAGCTGCGGATGGTGCCGTTGCAGTCGCGCCGGATGCGGCTGCAACCGGCCACGCGACAGGACGCGGAGTGGCTCCAGCGGGTACTTCGCAACGCCAGCAGGCGCTTCGGGTCGCGGATCGACCTCGACCCCGACGGCCACCTGCTGCTGCGCCGGTGAGGGCTCGGGCGGAGGCAGCCAGCACCACCCGGATCTCCCGTGAATGGGGCATGCCCCCGGTCGGCGCCACGTCTATCGTTCGAACCACACACAGGGCGGGGGGCCGCGATGTGGAGTGCGCTCAGACGGTGGGCTGCGGGGCCGGGAGGCCTCGTCGTCGTGGTCGCCCTGGGGGTCTCCGGCATCGGCGCGGTCGCGGTGCAGCGCGACGACGCGCCACCCGGTGGCCCCGGCCCGGGCGTGCACGACGGGACGCATCCTGAGGGTCACGGGTCGATGCCGCTCGTGGCGGTGCCGGCGGCCGCGTCCGTGCCCCCCGCGCCGACCCTCGACAGCTCGCGGTGGACGGCCATGTCGCCGCCGGGCCGGCCGGGCCGGCGTGCCAGGGCCGCCGCCCGGAAACGGGCCATGAAGGCCCTCGACGGCCGTGCGCGGACGGCCTGGCGCCCTGCAGCGCCGCGCCCCGGCACTGACCGGGCCGGGATCCTCCGTCTGCAGCAGCTCACGATCGACCTCCACGGCGCGACCGTGGTGTCGGCGTTGCGCTACACCCCGGCGCCGAAGCCCCTGGGGCGCATCGGGCGCTACGCCATCCACGTACGGCTGGAGGGGCGGACGTGGCAACGGGTGACCCACGGCCGCTGGGCGGACACGGCGCACGCCAAGACCGCGACCTTCTCGCCCGTCCCGGCGCGACGCATCCGGCTCAGCGTCAGGTCGGGGGCGAGCAGGCGAGACGTGGTCGTCGGTGCAGCAGAGATCGACCTGCTCGGGGCGCCGCCGGTGGAGCCGCCGCCCCCTCCACCACCGTCTCCCCCGCCCGCGTCGGCGTCCCCGTCCTCGTCACCGTCGTCGTCTCCGACGCCGACACCGACGCCGCCGCCGACACCGCTGGGACGGTGGAGCGACCCGATCGGACTGCCGATCGTCCCGACGACGGCCATCCTGCTCCCGAACGACAAGGTGCTCACGCTCGCGGGGGTGGCCGCGGACGGGTTCACGCTCGACACCACCAACGGCGGCAAGACGCAGGTCTCGATCCTCGACGTCGGCAGCGGCGTCAACGCCGGTCGGCGAGAGGTCGCCGACACGGGCCACGAGATGTTCTGCACGGGGCTGTCGGTCCTGGCCGACGGCCGGGTCGTGATCACCGGTGGGTCCGGCGCGTCCAACACGACCATCTACGACCCCCGGACAGACACGTTCAGCGCCGGGCCGCAGATGGCGATCCCGCGGGGCTACCAGACCTCCGTGACCCTCTCGGACGGTCGGCTCTTCACCGTCGGGGGTTCGTGGAGCGGCGGCCCGAGCGACAAGGACGGAGAGGTGATGGACGCGGCCGGGACCGCGTGGCGCCGACTCGACGGGGTGCCGGTCGACTCCATCCTCACTCCCGACTGGGAGGCGTCGCACCGGGACAACCTCCCCTGGCTCTTCCCGGTGTCGGACGGCCGCGTCTTCCATGCCGGCCCGAGCACCCGGATGAACTGGTTCGGGACCTCGGGGGACGGCACCACCGTCCCTGCGGGCGACCGGGCGGACGCGCCCGTGATGATGGGCGGCAACGCCGTGATGTACGACGCGGGCAAGATCCTCACCCTCGGCGGTGGGCCCAACTACCAGGAGCACTACGACGGCACCGCGCGCCTCGCCACCTCGCGTGCGTACACGATCGACATCACGGCCGGGTTCGGCCAACCGGTCCAGGTGCGCCGGGTCGGTGACATGGCGGCGCCGCGGACCTTCGCCAACAGCGTCGTGCTGCCCGACGGCTCGGTCGTCGTCACCGGGGGGATGCAACGAGCGGAGCTGTTCCTGGACACCGGCGCGGTCCGGGCGGCGGAGCTGTGGAACCCGGAGACCGGGCTGTTCACCGAGCTGGCCACGGAGTCCATCCCGCGGACGTACCACTCGTTCTCGCTGCTGCTCGCCGACGGCCGCGTGCTGGCGGGTGGCGGGGGCCTGTGCTGGACCTGCCAGACGAATCATCCCGACGTCGAGATCTTCACGCCGCCGTACCTCCTCCGGCCCGACGGCACCCTCCGCCCCCGGCCCTCGATCACCGGCGGCGTCCCCGCCGAGGTGTCAGCCGGTGCCACCCTCACCGTCACCACGGACGCGCCGGTCGCCTCGTTCGCGCTGGTCCGGGTGGGGACCGCGACGCACTCGATCAACTCCGACCAGCGCCGCGTGGCCCTGGAGTCGGTCCCGGCGGGCGAGAACGCCTACCGGGTGACCATCCCGGCCGATCGCGGCACGACCGTTCCCGGGCCGTGGCTGCTGTTCGCGCTCGACCAGCACGGAACGCCGAGCGTCGGCACGTGGGTCCGGATCCCCTGAGCCCATCGCTGCCTCAGACGAAGGGAAGGACCAGCTCGACCACCGCCGCCGGATCCTCCACGTGCGCGTTGTGGCCGAGCCCGCGCAACGTGACCGGCTCGCTCACGAGAGCCCGCAGGTCGGCGTCCGACACCATCGGGTCGTTCTCTCCGCGCGCCAGGACCACGGGACACCCGGCCCGAGCAAGCAGTCCGACCATGTCGGGCACGCCGACCCCGAACGTCGCAGGGTCCTGGCACACCCGCCAACCCTGCGGCGTCTCGACCACCCCCGACTCCGTCAGCGGGTCGGACGCCTCCACGAGCCCGGTCAACCCGGCCAGCCTCACGTACCGGTCGACGGCCTCCGTACGCGAGGCGTAGTGGGTCGCCGGACGCGCCGCCATCCGTGCGGCGCCCGAGACGTGCTCCGCGGGCCAGCTGACCTTCACCCCGAACGCCACCACCGCAGCCGGCGTCGGACTCGCGCGGCCGGCCAGCTCCAGGGCCACCACGCCGCCCATGGAGTGGCCGAGGACGATCAGGTCACGGCCCTCGGGAAGCAACGATCGGACCGCCTCGGCATGACGACCGAAGGTGTACGGCGGGTCCCACGCGCTGCGGCCATGGCCAGGCAGGTCGACCGCGAGCCAGCCGCCGGGCCACACGTCGGCGAGCACCCGCTCGACTCCAGCGAAGACGTCGGCGGTGGCACCGAGCCCCGGCACCAGGACCAGCAGCGGACCCGAGACGGACCCACCACCTCTCGACCAGATCATGACCGGAACGTTCCCACAGACCGACCGGCCGCGGAGGCGCGTCGCGCCCCCGCCAGATCGGCAAGTCGACCCATGACAGCGTCGGGGACGAGCAGACTGTCACGGGCGAGCCGGAAATGGATGCACACCCGCACCCCGGGTACCGCGAGGACCAACTCCCTCGCCGGAAGGTCCCCGATGCTGCAAGCCCTCGTTCTCGTCCTCGGTTTCCCCACCGGCATCTACCTGATGCTGTTCGCCATGGCCGCTCTGGATCCCACCAGCGATCGAACGCCACGGCGCCGCTCGGCGGCCAAGGGCAAGGGCAAGGGCAAGGGCCAGAGGCGCGCGAGCGGCCCGCCTAGACCGCCAACCTGTTGACGGTCCTGGTGACGCGCCCGCCCTTCCTCTCGAGGAACGCGATCTCGCCGAACTCGAGGGAGGACCAGCCGTCGGCGCCCTCCGTCAGGGCCTCGGAGGCGAAGACGGCGACCGTCGCGTCCGCCTCGTCACACGCCTCGAAGTCGTAGCCCTCGTCGCCGTCCTGGACGTGGCAACCCAGGAACAGGTGCATCGGCTCGAGAAGCATCGAGAGGGCGAAGTCGTCCGTGCCCGGGCCGGACTCGCGCAGCTTCTTCCAGTCCCCGGCCGGGTTGGTCTCGCCCCGGTGTCCGAGACCGACGTTGACCCCGATGATCCGGTTCGGCGACACCAGGGCCATCTTCAGCTTGGTCAGGCCGGGGAGGTCGAGGTCCTTCATCGCCTGGGCGACGAGCCGGAGCACCTCCTCGACCGCCCGCTGCACGTCCTCGTCGCTGTCGCCCTCGAGCAGGGAGAGCAGGAGCACGTAGAGGAACTCCGTGTCCGTCGTGCCTCGCATCTGCTTCAGGTAGGTGTCCTTGCAGTGCGGCAGCAGCTCTCGCTGCAGCAGCAGCCAGTTCGGGACGTAGCCGTTCTGGGCGATGATCCACGGGGTCTCGTCGAAGGAGAAGGGATGGCAGTTCTCGTCGACCAGGACCGCCTTCGAGTCATAGCTGGCGGCTCGAACGTGACCGAGCATCGTGCTCGCCTGCAGGCTCGGGATGATGTGCTCGGCGTTGTCGTCGTAGAAGGCGGCCATGGGCCGGCGGTACAGGAAGGGGTCCTCCGGCTTGAGCAGGTGCTCGCTCCAGACCCCGAAACCCCACCCGGCCAGGTGGAGGTCCGGGTAGAGCTCAGGGTCGAGCGCCTGGTTGACCAGGCTGTTCGCCGGCCGGAGCAGCAGGCTCTCGAGGGGAACTTCGGGCCCGATGTAGGCGAGCACTCGGCACATAGGTGTCCTTCACTGACGGAGGATGTGTCGCGGTGACGTCCACGAGCGTCGCCACCCTACGGGCGAGCCGGGGCCGGTCGCGGGCGAGACCCGGCTAACGTCCCGGGGTGGCCAGCTCCCGACGATCCGGCGTACGTCGACGCGGCGGGTCCCCGCGCCGGAGCAGCGCGCGCAAGCCACAGCGGCCGTTGCCGGTCGCCGGGCCCGGCGAGCGGCTGTGGGTGCTCGACGTCCCGTACGGGACGCAGGTCGACGGCGCCATCTGGCACCCGGCCGTCAAGACCCACCTGTACGTCGGGTGCGCCCTGCCCGCGCACCTCGCGGCGTACGCTCCAGGGCCTCACACGCTCGGTCGGTTCCTCGAGAACACCCTCAATCCTGACGATCCGACGCCCAGCCCCGAGCCGACCGATGCGCTCGAGCCCCGGAGGATCCAGTTCGAGGCAGCCGATGCGATCGCGGCGCGCTCCGCGGCGGGCGGACGACAGTTCCTGCTCGCCGACGAGCCCGGTGTCGGCAAGACGATCGCCGCGGTCCTCGGGGCGACGGCGGTGGGCGACCTCCGCGGTGCGCGACGGGTGCTGGTCGTGGCCGACCGGCCCGCCGCGATCACGATCGGCCACTGGTGCCGCACGATCACGGCGCTCGGCGACGGCGGCCTGGAGTGGGTCGTGATCACCTGGGACCGGCTGGAGAAGGTCAAGGACCACACGTGGGACGTGATCATCGCGGACGAGGCGCACGCCCTGCGGCGTACGACGACGAAGCGGTGGAAGCTTTGGGCGCGGATCTCGGGGCACGGCAAGCCGCACGACCAGGCGCCGTTCGTCATCGCGACAACCGCGACGCCCGGACACACGCCGCTCGAGCTGCCCTACCTCGCTCCTGCCTATGCGCAGGTGCACGGCGAGTCGATGCGGGAGTGGACCTCGGCGACGCAACCCGGGGACGCGTTCGCCACCGCGCTCGAGCGCCACGGCGTCGGGGTGGAACGGGGACGCTACGGCGCGACGTGGACCGCCGATCCGGCACGGCGCGCTGCAGACCTCAAGCTCGTGCGCGGCTGGCTCGCCGAAGAGCGGCCTCCGGCGATGCTGCACCGCGCCGCGCCGTGGGGGCCGGTGCCGATCTCCGGGATGCCAGTGGCGCTCACGCCGGCGGAGCGGGCGGCGTACGAGGCCGAATGGGGAGAGTTCTGTCGCGAGATGGACATCGCCCGGCGCGGCCGCAATGTCGCCAAGGGTCGGGCCGCGCTCCTGCGCTTCCGGCAGAAGGCCGGGCTCCTCCGTGTCGACTCGACGGTCGCCTGGATCGCCCAGCAGGTCGACGCCGAGCGACAGGTCGCGTGCTCGGTCGAGTTCGTCGCGACCGCCGCCGACCCGATCGCCGACCGGCTGCGTTACTCGGGCATCGAGGTCGCCTCGATCTACGGCCGCGACCGGTTCGACCCGGAGGCCGAGCGACTCCGGTTCCAGACCGGGCAGGCGAAGGTCTGCGTCTTCACGACGGTCGCCTCGATCAGCCTGCACGCCGGCGAGACCCTCGCCGACGGCCGCCGCGCGAGCACGGAGCCCCGGGTCGGCGTCTTCCACCAGGCGCGCTTCTCGGGCATCGCCGGACGGCAGGTGACCGGCCGCACCCACCGCGACCACCAGGTCTCGCCGTGGCACATCGCGTACGCCGAGGGCACCGTCGAGGAGCAGGTCGGCAAGGTGATGGTCGAGCGCATCGCCGCCGCCTCCGACACCGTCGGCGGCGACACCACCGGCCTCGCCGACCTCGCCCAGCTCCTCGGGGCCGACTGGCTGCCGATCGCGACCCTGACCGAGGACGGCGCCTGACTTGGAAGGTTCGGAACCTAGGCTCCGTCCCACACGCTCGTCGCGCTGATCCCCGTCACATCCTGGACTCTGATCGGGTCGTCCCGACCGACGAGGTCGGCGACCACGCCGTTCGCCGTCTGCCTGAACTCCTTCACCGGGAACCACTTGCCTCCCGCCTCGACCACGTAGTGGGAAGTGGGGCGCTGAGGCGTCGCGGGAGGAGGAACGTTGTAGTGCGCGCTACCGAGAAGTGCGGACGAGATCTCCGCTCGAGCCCGGTACTGGGCAGCCGACGCCTCCGCGCGCGCGGTCACATCTGCCTTCACCATGACGGCGATGGATATCGACACTGCAGCCAGCAGGACCGCCGCAGAGCCGGTGAACACCGAGGCCATGAGCGGATCGTCGTTCGCATAGCCGAGACCGCGTAATCCGGCGGCGATGGCGCCGCCACCTCCGAGGAGCGCGATGAGGGCGGACCACGCCTTTCCGAGGGACGTGGCACCCGCCGTGATGACTTGAATGCTGTAGGGAGTCCCCTTCAGGGGACCGAGGTGATCTTCGTCTCCTTCCTTTTCGATCACGTGCAGGTCAAGTAGGAGTTGCTGCAATGGGCCGCCGAGATCGGGCCCATCCGGGTCATACGCCTTGCCTGGCCACTTGACAGGTTTTTCCTTGGACATCTATGTCCCCCTTTGGCTAGTTGCGATCACTGCCATTAGGCGCCGACCGGTCAGGCACGTCCAGTGTCTTTTGACCCCTCGAGCGAGCGCGAGCGACTCAGGTTTGTTCGATGACAGAGGCAAGTCGGAGGCAGAACGCGGTTGAGCGCGGTCTAGAGATCAAGCACTGGCCGAGCCGGCGTCGGCTGCCGCTCATCAACCGGCAGATTGCTCCCAACACGTCCGGCAAGGACCGCGGCCAAGCCCGCCGCTGCGAAGTTGTAGTTGCGGACGTTCAGTACTTCCAGCAGCTCGGCAAGCGCTGTTCTCGTCTCCACATTCCTGCCCGCTCGTCGGTCCCTGATCGCCAGGTCGATGAGTCTTCCGGCCTCGCGGTAATCCTCGTAGATATTGTCGAGCTCGCGCTTCAATTCGGCTCCGAAGTGCGTGGCAACCAGCGCGAGGCGGCGATTGAGTCCGTCATTCCATTCTTCGAGGACGGCGCGGTAGTCCGCTACCGCATCTTCGAACTCGCGCGAGTTGGTCCAATCAAGGCGCCAGTAGACCAACAGCATCCTGTACCGCCGTTTGTCCAGCACGTTCGCCAGTTCGTGCAGCGCCGTGGATGCGGCTTCACGCTCCGTGCTCCGGCGTTGCATGTCGAATTGATGGGACCATGCCCGGCGCTGGAACACATAGCCGAGGAGTCCTCCCAGGACGGTGGTCAGCAAGAAGCCGAGAATCAGCAGTGAGACTTGATTGCTCATCCTGTCGACCCCTCTCGTGCCCTCGGTTGCGTCACGTGCTGCGCGAACGGCTGAGCTTCTCCTCAGAACGCAGCCACAGGCTGCGGAGCGACGCGGCCAGCGCCGGTGCCTCGGCTCGGTGAGGCGGGTCGAAGTGATGACGGCGGGGGAAGACCTCGAGCCAGAAGTCGTCGAAGACGCGGGCCAGGCGCTCCGCCTCCTCACGGAACTGGTCGGGGTTGCTCAGCCCTCCGAGAGCGAAGTACACGGGCCGGTCGAATCGTCGTAGCGCATCTCGATCGAGGTCGTAGGTCCGGAAGGCGTCGATGAGCGCTCGTATGCCTTGAGGGCGTTGGGCCATCCATGGAGGCGGAGGTCCCGGTGGCGGAGCAGTCGGCTCCACTCCGGGGCGCACCTGTATCCGGACGAATGCGGGCATCGACTCCTCCGGCGGCAGGGCCGCGATGCGACGGTACTCGGGCCACAGCGCCTGATGGGCCTGGTTGGCGTCGTCCCAGTTGCCGGCCCATGCTGGCTCGAGCAGCGCGAGACTGCTGAGGCGCTCGGCGTGCAGGGCGGCGAAAGCCAGTGCCACGGAGGCGCCGCCGGAGTACCCGACCAGGTGGAACCGATCCCAACCTCGCTTTTGGGCAGCCTCCAGGACCCCTGCCACCTCGATGTCGAGGGAGTAGTCGTCCGGCGGAGTGCTGGTGGCGTACACCTCCAGGTCCTTCGCGACCGCGTCCACGTCAGCGTCGAGCTCGGTGAGCAGATTGCCGAAGGCGGCGGCGGCAGGCATCACGATCCCCGGCAGCAGGATGACTCGCCAAGCCTCCATACCAGCAGGCTCCGCCTGTCCCGGCTCGCACGCAACCCGGGCGGGCCGTGGCACGAGGGGGTTTCTCACCATGCGTGGCACAGCTCGCCGTCAGCGTGCGACGACGCGAGACCTGTCGGGTGGAACGACCGCTGCGAGCACTGCTTCGCGCGGTGTCCGTCGACGGAGCTGGACGAGGACCACCGAGGCGAGCACGAGCCCTCCACCGAAGAGCTGGACGGGCGTGAGGAGCTCCTCGAGCATGATCGCGGCCAGCGCCGCGGTGGCGACCGGCTCGAACGTGGAGAGGATCGAGGCGGTGGACGGGCCGGTCCGACGGAGGCCGGCGAAGAAGGTGCTCGCCGCGACCACGGTCGACACGACGGCGATGCAGGCGACCCAGAACCATCCGCCGGCGGTCAGGTCGAGGTCGGTGTCGCCGACGACCACCGCGCGCACCGTCAGCGTCGCGGCCGCACCGGTCATGACCAGGGTGGTGAGCGCCATGGGCGGCACCTGCCGGACCGCGGAGTCCGACACCAGGATGTAGACCGTGTAGACGAGAGCGGCGCCGAATGCCAGGGCGACGCCCGTCCCGTCGAAGCCGGTCGCCCCGGCGCCGACGAGGACGAACAGCGTTCCGAGCGTCGCGGCCACGAGTGCCACCACCTTGCCCAGGGTCAGGTGGTCCCGACCCAGCAGCACTGCCGCGAGAGTCACCAGGACCGGATACGTGTAGAGGACGAGGGCCACCAGGGCTGCGTCGAGGCGGCCGAGGGCCGAGAAGAAGAAGGTGGCCTGTGCCGCGTAGCCGACGCCACCGAGCGCCAGGCCCGTGATGACCAGTCGGGCACGTCGACCGTCGAGGGTCCCCGGGAGCGGTCGCTCCCCCGCTCGGATCGATCGCGCGGCTGTGAGGGCGATGAGCAGTGCCGCAGCCATGACGAACCGCATCAGCACCAACGACTGCGGCGACACGCCTTCGTCGTACGCCAGCTTGCCGAACACAGCCATGGCGCCGAAGCACGTCGCGGAGAGGAGCACGAGGAGGGGACCCACATGCCAAGGGTGCGATCTCGCACCCGTCAGGTCCAGCGATGAATCGTGGACCTCAATGATTAGATGATCTGCATGAACAGCTGGGACCTGCGCCGGCTGCGCATCCTGCACGAGCTGGAGCAGCGCGTCACGCTCGCCGCCGTCGCGACGGCTCTCGGGTACAGCCCCTCCGCGATCTCCCAGCAGCTCGCCGTCCTCGAGAAGGAGGCAGGGGTCCCCCTTCTGGAAAAGGCGGGGCGGGGGGTGCGACTCACCGACGCTGGTCGACTCCTCGCCCATCACGCCGGGGTGCTGATCGCCGCGACCGAAGCCGCCCAGGCTGACCTGGATTCACTGAGCGGAGACGTGCGTGGCACCGTGCGGGCAGGAGGCCTCCAGTCGGCGACCCGACGCGTCCTGATCCCGGTACTGGCCGACATCCAGGTCGAGCGTCCTGCCGTGCGGTTCGAGATCAGCGAGCTGGAGCTCGAGCAGGCACTGCCGGAGCTGAAGCTGGGTTCGCTCGACCTGGTGATCAGCGACGAGTACAGCGGGCACCCTCGACCGCGCCCGCCGGGTCTGCGCCACGAGGTGCTGATGGACGAGACGCTCAAGATCGTCCTGCCCGCAGAGCATCCGCTCGCTGCTGACGACCAGCCGGTGTCGATCGCAGCCCTGCGGGACGAGGTGTGGGTGGCGTCTGCGTCGGGCACGGGTCACCACGAGCTCGTCGTGGCCGCGTGCCGGTCCCGGGGAGGTTTCGATCCCGACGTACGACACCGTTCGAACGACGCGGACGTGCAGCTGGCGCTGATCAGGTCCACCGGTGCCGTCGGGCTGCTGCCCGCACTGACTCTCCTCGCGAACAACCCGGCGCTCGCCGTTCGGGAGGTCATCGACTCCCCGCTGGTCACGAGGCAGCTGCTGATGCTCACCCGGGACAGGCCGCCTGGCCCGGCGCTCGATGCCGTGCTCACCGCGGTCCGCAGACAGGTCGGGCGGCTGGCCCACCAGGTGCACGGTCAGGTGCTCCCGGGACAATGACCGCGTGGCCCACGGCTCGCAGGACACGGTCGCGTTTCGGCTCTGGCCGCCGATCGCGATCGGCGGGCCCCTGCTCGTCTCATGGCTGATCACGCTGATCTGGGGCGACCCGCTCGCGCTCGGCGGGTGGCGGGTTCCGCTGGGCCTGGCACTGCTGGTGGTGTTCATCGGGTGGAACGGCTGGTCGCTGTGGCTGTTCGGCCGGCACGGGACCGGGCTGCTACCGGGGCAGGCGACGCACGCGTTGATCGAGCAAGGTCCGTACCGGTTCTCCCGGAACCCGTTGTACGTCGGCCTCCTCGCGCTCTACCTCGCGCTGGCGTTGCTGGCTCCCACGTTCTGGGGCCTGATGCTGTTCCCGGCCGCGGTCCTGCTCGTCCGCTGGGGCGCGATCCGTCCCGAGGAGAGGTTCCTGCACCAGCAGTTCGGCAGGCAGTACGACGACTACATGCGGCGAGTGCGGCGCTGGCTGTGACCCCCCGAAGGCTATGGACCGACCTCGGTACCGACTGCCAGCATGAATCTGTCGGAGTCGAGGAGGCGCCATGCCTGACATCAAGGAACGTCTGAGATCCGGCGAACCGCAAGCCGGCTTCGGCCAGGTGGAGAAGGGATACCGGCTTCTCTGGCACAGCTTCGATGTGCTGATCCTCCAGCAGTTCGTCCGACAGACGGCCCAGTGGCGTTCACGCTGAGACCAGGCGCGTCGGCGCCGACGCTGCTTGCGCTTGCTGCGCTCGGGGGTGCGGCCATGCTCGTGGCGCGCTACCGCGCGTGGCACCTGACGTGGGGCGCTACCAGCGAGGAAGCCGCCGGCCCCATGCCGGGCGACGACCTCCTGCAAGGAGCGGGGTTCGTCGCCACGCGGGCGATCTCGATCGCCGCTCCTCCGGACAGGGTGTGGCCCTGGATCGTGCAGGTCGGCTACGGACGCGCGGGCTTCTACTCCTACGACCTGCTGGACAACCTCGGCCGACACAGCTCCGACGAGCTCCTCCAGGAGTTCCAACGCCTGTCGATCGGTGACGTGGCGGCCCCCATGGCCGCCGAGGCGGACGACCGAACGGCGTTTCGGGTCGCGAGCCTCGACGAGCCTCACTCACTTGTGTGGAGCAAGCCGGACTCGACCTGGGCGTGGCGGCTGACCGCCGAGGGAGCCGACGGGACGCGCCTCGTCACCCGCTTGAAGGCACGCTACGACCCGGGGCCGCTCCTGCCCGTGACCGTGCTGCTCATGGAGGTCGGGGACTTCCCGATGATGCGCCGCATGCTTCTCGGCATCGCCGAACGGGCCGAGCGGACGGCGTGACGAGCGCACCCACGCGGATCAGAGCTCGGACCACCACCGCGGCAGGTCGGCCACCGAGTCGAGCACCGCGTCGGGACGCACGCCACCGGTGAGGTCGGACGCCTGGTACTTGCCGGTGCGCACGAGTACGCCGGTCAGGCCCGCCCGCCGGGCGCCCTCGATGTCGGTGTGGATGTCGTCCCCGATCATGACGACCTCGTCGGCCGGCACGTGGAGTGCCTCGACCGCGGAGGCGTAGAACGCCGGGTCGGGCTTCCCGACGACGATCGCGGTCCGGCCCGCGGCGTACTCCAGCGCGCGTACGAAGGCGCCCGCGTCGAGCCGGAGGCCGTCCTCGGCGCGCCAGTAACGGGTCATCCCCAGGGCGACCAGGGGGGCTGCGGGGTCGCTCATGAGCAGGCGAAGGGCGCGGTTGAGCGTGGAGAAGGTCCAGCCCTCGCCCAGGTCGCCGACGACCACCGCCCCGGCGCCGCTCTCCACGTCGCGCGGGAGGGGATCCAGCTCGGCGAGCTCCGCAGCGGTGGCGTCCGGGACGAACAGCGCCGGCCGGGTGATGCCATGCCGCCGCAGCCATGCCACCGCCGCCACGGCCGGCGTCAGGATCTCGTCCGTCCTGGCAGGGATTCCCATGCCGGCCAGCTTGGCGACGATCGCCTGCCGCGGACGCGACGTGGTGTTGGTCAGGAAGCAGTGCGGAATGCCCTCCCGTACGAGCCACTCGACTGTCTCCGCAGCGCCCGCCACCGGCCGGTCGCCCACGTAGACGACACCATCGAGGTCCAGCAACGCCCCGCGCACTTCTCCATCATGCGCTCGCCTGTGGCGGCCGGAGAACGCGTCGGTCGTGTCCGGCGCGCTGTCACTGTCTCGGCTCAGGCGCGCAGGAACCTCAGCACCGCGAGCACACGGCGGTGCGAGCGCTCGTCGGCGTCGAGGTCGAGCTTGGTGAAGATGCTGCGCACGTGCCCCTCCACGGTCTTGGCGCTGAGGTGCAGCTCCGCGCAGAGGCCCGCGTTGGTCAGCCCCTGGGCCATCAGCGCGAGCACCTCGCGCTCGCGTCCCGTGAGCCGGTCGAGGGGGTCGTCGCGGCGGCGCCTGGCGACCAGCCGGGCCACGAGCTCGGAGTCGAGGACGACGGCGCCGTCGGCCACGCGTCGTACGTCGTTGGCGAACGCCGTGAGGTCGAAGACCCGGTCCTTGAGGAGGTAGCCGACGCCGCCGTCGAAGTCGGTCATCAGGCGCAGCGCGTGGTGGACCTCCACGTGCTGGGAGAGCAGCATCAGCCCGACAGCCGGCGCGAAGGCGCGGATCTCGGCGGCCGCGTCGATGCCCTCGCTGGCGAACCCCGGCGGCATCCGCAGGTCGACCACGGCGACGTCGGGCGTCTCACGCCGCACGAGGTCGACGAGCGACGGTGCGTCACCCGCCTGCCCGACCACCTCGAAGCCGGAGTCGGTGAGGATCCGGGCCAGCCCCTCGCGCAGGAGCACGGCGTCGTCGGCGAGGATCACGCGCACGGCAGCACCGTCCTCACCGTGGTCCCTCCGCCCGGCGGGCTGTCCACCTCCAGCCGCGCGCCCAGCATGGACAACCGGTCGGTGAGGCCCTGCAGGCCGCCGCCGGGCTCGAGCTCCGCGCCGCCGGTCCCGTCGTCGCTCACCTCGACGGTGAGCCTGTCCGCGTCCGACGACACGCAGACCTCGACGACGCTCGCGCCCGCGTGGCGTGCGGTGTTGGTGAGCGCCTCGCTGACCAGGAAGTAGGCGGTGGCCTCGACCTCGGTCGGCGGCCTGCTGTCGAGCGCGAGGCGCAGCCGCACCGGGACGGGTGAGCGGTCGGCGAGGTTGGCCAGCGCGGCCTCGAGCCCGTCCTGGGTGAGCACGGCCGGGTGCACTCCCCGGGCCATCTCACGCAGCTCGGCGGTCGCCTCCAGAAGCTGCTTCCGGGCGTGCTCGGCCGTGCGCACCAGGTCGGGGTCACCCGTGGCCGCTGCACGCTCGACCAGGGCGCCGAGCTCCATGCCGAGCGACACCAATCGCTGCTGGGCACCGTCGTGGAGGTCTCGCTCGATCCGGCGCCGGGCGGAGTCCTCGGCGGTGACGATCCGTCGCGCGGCCGCCTGCAGCTCGGCCGCCTGGCGGGCCACCTGCTCGAGGCGGGCACGGTGGTCGATGACCAGGCCGGTCTGCGCGACCAGGTCGTCGAGGAGCTGGTCCGCCTCCGGCGTCAGCGGCTCCCCGGGTGGCGTGGTCAGCACCAGCGCCCCCTGCACGGTGCCGTCGCGGGTCACCGGCCGCACCAGCTCCCGGCGGCTCGCGAGCTCGGCGAGCGGGCGAGGACCCGCAGGGGGTCGGTCCGGCCACGCGGCGACCGCCTCCATGCGCTCCGCGTCACCGAGCCAGACCACGACCTCGGAGGCACCGATGCCGCCGGCGACCGTCGCGGCGAGGCCCTCCAGCAGGTCGTCGTCGTTGCGGGACAGCTGGGCGGAGAGGCGCGACAGGGTCTCGTACGGCGTCGCGCGACGGCCGTAGACGAGCCGGTCCGCCAGCTCCTGCGCGCGCCGTCGTACCGGCTCGAAGACCACCGCCACCGCGGCCGTCGCGGCGAGGGCCATCACCCGGTCCGACACCGGGAGCAGGGCCCCGGCCCCGACGACCAGGCCGACATAGCCGGCGAAGACGAGCAGCACCATCACGCCACCGACGAGGGCCTTGTTGATGATCGGGTCGATGTCGTAGAGCCGGTACCGCACGATCGCGACCCCCGCCGCGAGCGGGATGAGGGGGAGGGCGAGCAGGCCGGGGAGTGGCGTGTCCCAGACGAGCTGGCCGGTGAGCATGAGCAGCAGCGAGACCGACACGGCGAACACGAACCACCGCAGCTGCCGCACCTCGTCGCTGCCCGCCCGGCGCAGCCGGGTGACCACTGCCACGGCCCACAGGACCTGGAAGCCGAAGTAGCAGCCGAGCATCGCCGGCACGGCGACGGCGCGCACGGTCTCCTCTCCCCCGAGCTCGAAGGGGAACACGAGGTGGCTGCGGCTCCAGTCGTCCTCGATCGGCCACAGCGCTGACACCAGCGCGACCAGCGCCGCGAGCCCGACCATCACCCGGGACGCGGCACGCCACCGCCCCGACAGGTGCTCGCCGGTCGGGAAGAGCATGATGGCGACGCCGCCGCCCGCCATCGAGAGCGGCACCAGCCAGATCGACACCCAGGCGAGCCAGGCACCGCCGGGCAGCGCCGGACTGTGCAGGCCGGCCTGGCGTCCGAAGTACATGAGGGCGGACACCAGCCCGAGCACGACGAAGAGCCGGCCCAGCCGGTGTCCCGGCCGCGCCCGGATGACGTAGAGGCCGACGCCGGCGAACGTGAGGCCGAGCAGCCCGTTGTGGAGGTTGCCGACGTGGAAGTCCAGCGTCGCGCCGTAGGCGACCAGCCCGAGCACGAGCACGCCCAGGCTGCCGACGACCACCTCGGACGTGAGCGAGCGTGGGTCGTCGTAGCCCGCGTCGTCGGCGGCGAGCGCCCGGCTCATCTCGCCATGGTGGCACGACCGGCGAGTCGTCGTACCAGGGTTGACCCTCGCACCGAATCCCGGGTCCGCCCGCATGTGCTCGACGCCGTCCCGGTGGAACGTGGGGGCATGACCACGCTGAACCAGTCCCGCACCGCCGCCTCGGTCGCACCGCGCCGGGACCGGGCCGGCCTGCTGCTCCTGATCGCCGGCGGTGTCGCGTTCTTCGCCGGCGGCCCGATGCACCCCACGGGGAGCGACGAGGGCGACAAGACCGAGCAGCTGCACTCGATGCTCGTGGACCACGCGTGGTACCCCGCCCACCTCGTCGCGCTGCTGGGCTTCGCGTGCGTCGCCGCCGGGCTCCTCGCGCTCGGGCGGGACCCCGCGATCCGACGTCACCTCGGCAGGGTGTTGCCGGTCAGCGCAGCGGTCGCGGTCGTCGCGACGCTCGGTGCCGTGGTCCACCTCTTCGCCGCCACGCAGGCCGCCGAGATCGAGGACGGCGGTACGACACCGCTCGTGGCCGCCTTCATGGGGGTCGAGACGATCGTCAACCCCGCATGGGGGCTGATGATCGCCACCCTTGCGGTCACCGGCGGCCGCACCCACGCTCTCGGCAACCGGATCGTCCTGCCGCTCGGCCTGCTCGGCGGACTCGCGTTCGCCCTCGCCACGGCCACGATCGCCTTCGTCGACACCTTCGACCCGCTGTTCCCCGTCGCCGGGCTCGCGGGGGTCTGGCTGGTCGCCGCCGGACTCGTCGGCCTCGTCCGCAGACCACCGGCAGGAGCCACGTCAATGAACATCCCGAGAACCCAGGAAGAGGAAGAGCGATGACCACCACCTACGTCCCGCCGGGAGCGGGCCACCACTACCCGATGATGAACGGGGACCACGTCATGAAGGCCGCGGTCGACGACAGCCAAGGGGCCTTCGAGGTCTTCGAGGTGGTCGCGCCCGCCGCGCCGATGACGCCTCCACACGTCTCGCCGTGGACCGCCGTGCTGTACCTGGTCGAAGGACGCGTCACGGTGATGCTCGACGGCACGACGTACGACGTGGAGCCCGGCGGGCTCGTGGTGTTCCCCGCGGGGACCCCCGGCACCTTCGAGGTCGTGACGGGGACGGCCCGGATGATCGGCATCACGTCCGGCACGGGCGCAGGCCCGTTCTTCGCAGAGATGGCGGACTCGGTGCCTCGCGACCGCCCCGTCGAGGAGTCCCTGGAGGCGATCCTGGCCGTCACCCGACGGCACGGCGTCCAGGTCGCCGGGGCGTGAGTCCCGTGCAGTTCGAGGTCACCACGCTCGCGTCACCCGAGCAGGTCCGGGAGGCGTTGACCGACTTCAGCGACCGTCGCCTCGAGACCTGGCACCGCACGCTCGACCCGAAGCGGTACGAGCTCCGCGAGCACGGGGGCACCTGGGCGGTGGCTCGGGAGGCAACTCCCGGGTCGCCGTTCTGGGTGGTCGCCCGCTACGACTGGTCGGACCCCGCCGTCATCCGCATGACGATCCTCGAGAGCAGCTACGGCGGCGGTGGCGAGGGCTCGCTGCGGATCACGCCCACCGCGGTCGGGGGCAGCAGGCTCCGCGTCGAGTGGGACAACACCGCCGCCCGGTCCTGGCAGAAGCTGTTGCTGCACGTGGTCCACAGCGGTCCGATGGGACGGCTCGTCTGCCGGCTGTGGACCTCCGCACTGGACGAGTACGCCCAGTCGGCGCACGCCTAGATGCAAATTCACCGTCCGAGGCGGCGGACGAGGATGCTTGGTACGTGGCGCTCGCCGTCTGCCTGCTCTTCGACGCCCGCTCGGACCTCCGGGTGCGGGAGCTGTGGGCGCGCGTGGAGGACGCGGGGGTCCCCACGCTGGCCACCCACACGCACCGTCGCCACCACCCGCACCTGTCGTACGCCGTGCTCCGCGAGTGGGACCTCGAGCGGGTGCAGGAGGCGCTCTGTGCGCTCCCGGCCGCCGAGCCGTTCACGATGTCCTTCCACGGCACGCTGGCCTTCCCGCGCGGCCGGGCCGCGCTCGCGCCCGCGATCACCCCCGACGTGGGACGCCGCCAGCTCGCCACCGTCGCGGCCCTGGAGGCGACGGGCGCGGACCTGCACCGCCACTACCAGGCAGGCCACTGGGTGCCGCACGTCTCCGTGGCCACCCGGGCGCCGGGCCCGCGGCTGGCCCCGGTCGTGAAGATGGTCTCCGACGTCCTGCCGATGACCGTCCGGGTCGACCGGGCCGCCATCGTCGACAGCACCACCGGTCAGACCTGGCCCCTGCCGCACGTCCTCTGAGCGCTGGACGACGAACTCATCCGGACCGGGTGAGTTCCCCGCGGCAGTTCTCGGACACCGTGAGCGGGAACGTCGAGAGGAGCACCATGAGCCGTCCGACCGCAGCGTCCGACGACGTCGCACGCCCTCGGGTCAGCGCCCGCGGTGGGAACCTGGTGGCCGCCGTGTCGTTCGTGATCGGTGGGTCGCTCTTCGCCGTGGGCGCCGTCCTCGCCCAGCTCGACGTCACCAGCCTGGTCGCGGTCAACGTGACCTACCTGGTCGGGGGCTTCTTCTTCAGCCTCGGTGGGTACGTCTCGATCCTGCTCGCTCGCCCGCTCCGTCTCGAGTGGCGAAGCGCGGTCATCCTGTTCGTCGGGACCCTGCTGTTCGCGGTCAGCCTCGTGGCGGCGTTCGCCGCGGGCCTCACACCGCGACAGTCCAACGGGTGGATCTGGCTCCCCGACATCTCCGGCTGCATCTGCTTCCTCGTCTCGGGGCACCTCGCCATGGTCGCCGTGGGAGGGGGGCGCGTCAGGGTCCGGCCCGACGTCGTGGGGTGGTGGGTGGTGGCCGTCAACCAGCTCGGGTCGGTCCTGTTCTTCCTCGCCGGTCTCGCCGCGTTCACCCGCCCGACCACCTCCCAGGCGGTCGACGCCGGCCTCGTCAACTGGGGGACCTTCACCGGGGCGGTCTGCTTCGCGGCAGGCGGACTGATCCAGGCCTTCGACACGCCCGCTACTACTCCCGAGAACGGTGGACCCAGCACATGACGACACCACGTGAAGCAGAGGCCCTCTTCGGCAACCGGTTCCTCACCGAGCGAGTCCCGTCGACGTCGTTCCCCGAGCACGGGATGCGTCCGACGGACGCCCTGCGCCTCGTCGCCGAGGACCTCAACCTCGAGGGCGACCCGCAGCGCAACCTGGCGACGTTCGTCACCACGTGGATGGAGCCCGAGGCGCAACGGATCATCGCCGAGAACCTGCACCGCAACTTCATCGACCACGCGGAGTACCCCATCTCCGCCGAGATCGAGCAGCGCTGCGTGCGCATGCTGGCCGACCTCTTCCACGCACCGGGCGAGACGACGGGCTGCCGGACCCAGGGCTCGTCGGAGGCCATCATGCTCGGCGCACTGTCCCTGAAGTGGAAGTGGAGGCAACGCCGGGAGGGCGAGAACAGGTCGACGGACAGGCCGAACCTGGTGTTCGGCGGGGACGTCCATGTGGTGTGGGAGAAGTTCTGCCGCTACTTCGACGTCGAGCCACGCATCGTCCCGCTGGCGCGGGACAAGTACACGATCGGGCCGGCGGACGTCGAGCCGCACCTCGACGAGAACACGATCGGGGTCGCCGCCGTCCTCGGCACCACGTTCACCGGGCACATGGACGACATCACCGGGATCAACCAGCTGCTCCTCGACGTCAAGAGCCGTCGCGGCCTGGACATCCCGTTGCACGTGGACGGCGCCAGCGGCGCGTTCGTCTGGCCCTTCCTGCACCCCGACTCGGAGTGGGACTTCAGGCTGGAGCAGGTCCGGTCGATCAACGTCTCGGGACACAAGTACGGCCTGGTCTACCCAGGGATCGGGTGGCTGGTCTTCCGGGAGGCGTCCGACCTCGCCCAGGACCTGGTCTTCTACGAGAACTACCTGGGCAAGACCGACGCCACGTTCACGCTCAACTTCTCCACGGGCGCGGCGATGGTCCTCGCGCAGTACTACAACTTCGTGCGCCTCGGGCGCGACGGCTACACCTACGTGATGAGGCAGATGCAGCAGAACGCCCACGCCCTGGCCGCCAACCTGCGCGAGACCGGCCGGTTCGAGGTCATCGGCGAGGGCCTCGAGCAGCTGCCGCTGGTGGCCTTCCGGCTGTCGGGTGACATGCCGTACGACGAGTCCGACATCGCGTGGCAGCTGGCGGCCGAGCGCGGGTGGATGGTGCCGGCGTACACGCTCCCGCCCGACGCGCAGGACGTGAAGATCATGCGGGCGCTGGTGAAGGAGACCATGAGCCGGGAGCAGGTCGAGCGGCTCACCCAGGACATCGCGGACGCCTGCACCACCCTCGACGGTAAGGGCGGGACGGCTCCGGCCGAGCGCCTGCAGACCAAGGTCGGCACCGGGTACTGACCACCTCGGGCCGCGAGCAGCACCGACCCGGCGATGCCCGAGGAGGGACCGTCCGATGACCGACGAGAGCGGACCCCCCGAGCGCGCGTCGTACGCCGACGAGCAGGCCGTCCCTCCGGAGTCGGGGGCACCACCGGCGCTGGACGTGGTGGCGACCCTTCGTTCGAAGCCCTACCTGACGGCACTGCTGCTCGCGGCGGTCCTGGGGATCCCCATCTCGGCGGTGGCCTACGGGTTCCTGGCGCTCGTCACCGAGGTCCAGCAGCTCCTGTTCGTCGACCTCCCGGGCGACGTGTTCGACGCGGGACCGCCCGCGTGGTGGCCGATCCCCTGGCTGGTCCTGTCCGGGCTGCTGACCGGCCTGACCATCCGGTACCTGCCCGGCAACGGCGGCCACTCGCCCGCGCTCGGGTTCCACGCAGGCGGGGGCGCGCCGAGCGGCCGGGAGCTCCCCGGGGTCGTCCTCGCGGCCCTGACGACGCTGAGCCTCGGCGCCGTCCTGGGGCCCGAGGCACCGCTCATCGCCATCGGTGGCGGCCTCGCGGCGCTGACGGTGCACCTGGCCCGCAAGGACGCGCCG
This sequence comes from Nocardioides sediminis, assembly GCF_003047295.1. Taxonomy (GTDB): domain Bacteria; phylum Actinomycetota; class Actinomycetes; order Propionibacteriales; family Nocardioidaceae; genus Nocardioides; species Nocardioides sediminis. Next base: position 125,380 of record NZ_PZYZ01000006.1, on the reverse strand, counting down.
CCGATGGCCCTGACGATCATGGCGTCGGCCGGCAGCTTCGCGGCGATCAGCACCCTGCTCGGCTCCCCGGTGCTGGCCGCCTTCCTCATCATGGAGGCTGCCGGCATCGGGGGTGCCACGCTCAGCCTGGTGGCACTGCCGGGACTGCTGGCATCCGGCATCGGCGCCCTGGTGTTCGTCGGCCTGGACAGCTGGACCGGCCTCGGGAGCTTCTCCCTGGCCCTGACCTCGGTCCCGCCGGCCGAGAGTCCGACCCTGGCCACGATGGCGTGGGCCGTGCCGGTCGGCGTGGGCGCCGCCCTGCTCGGGTGGCTGATCCGCTGGGCGAGCCTGGCCCTGCGGCCTCTGGTGCACCGCAGCCGGGTGCTGGTGACCTCGGCACTCGGCCTGCTGGTCGGATCGTCCGCGACGGCCTACCAGCTGGCCACCGACAACTCCTTCACGCAGGTCCTCTTCTCCGGCCAGGACGACCTGCCCGAGCTGGTGGCCAACGCCGCGAGCTACTCGACCAGCACCCTGCTCCTGCTCGCCCTCGGCAAGACCGTGGCCTACGGGCTGTCACTGAGCGCGTTCCGGGGTGGACCGGTGTTCCCGGCGATGTTCATCGGTGCGGTGCTGGGGATCGCCGCCTCGGGGTTGCCCGGCATGGACCTGGCGCCGGCGATCGGCATGGGGATCGGGGCCATGTGCGCGGCCATGCTGCGCCTGCCGCTCACCTCGACGCTCCTGGCGACCCTGCTCCTCGGCGCCGACGGCGTCTCGGTGACCCCCCAGGTCGTGGTGGCCGTGGCCGTGGCCTTCCTGGTCACCCACGTGCTCCCCGAGGGGGGTCACACGCGGTCGTCGAGCTGACGGACGCGGACCGCCCGGGGCGGGGCGGCCACCAGCTCGAAGACCGGGGCGTACACCCCCGAGTCCACCGCCTGCTCGACGGCGGCCGCCTGCGCGTCCGCCGAGTCCCAGTCGGCGATCTCGACGAGGACGTCCGGGCTGTCGAGCGCCTCGTGGAGGACGCTCCCCCGGAAGCCGGGGATGTTCGGCCCCAGCCTCTCCATGATGCTCTCGAGGCGACCGGCCAGCTCCGCCCGCGTGCCCGGCTTGGCCTGGAACTCGATGATGACTCTGATCGCCACGACGGGACCTCCGGATCAGCGGTGACGAGACGCTGCCGAGCCAGCCGTGCTCGCAGGCTAGCCCCGAACCCGGTCGGCCACCTCACCCCGTCCGGGCGGATCGGGACCAGGGCCACGGCTATCGGCTGAGGGCCGTCTCGACGTCGATCATGCCGAGCTTGGCGGGGTTGCGGACGGCGTAGATCCTGCTGATCCGCCCGTGGTCCACGACGAACGCGATGGCGGTGTCGTGGCCGTCCTCCAGCCCCACGATCCTGGCGCCCGGGGCGCCGTTGAGCAGCACCGGCACGATCCTGGCGCCGGCCCCGAACTTCGGGAACGCGCGGAGCAGGTTGGCCACCTTCTTGGCGCCGGTGACGGGGTGGACGATCGCCTGGGCGATCCCGCCGCCGTCCGCGACGAGAATGACGTCCGGGGCGAGCGCGTCCAGCAGGCCCTGGAGGTCGCCGCCGGCCACCGCGGCGAGGAACCGCTCGACGACCTCCTCCTGCTCGCCGCGGCTGACCTGCACCCGGGGTCGCCGGGCGGCGACGTGCTCCCGGGCCCGGTGCCCGATCTGGCGTACGGCGCCGGCGGACTTGTCGACCGCCTGGGCGATCTCGGCGTACGGCACGTCGAAGACCTCACGCAGCACGAAGACCGCGCGCTCGGTCGGGGTGAGGGTCTCGAGGACGGTGAGCATCGCGAACGAGACGCTCTCCGCCAGCTCGACGTCCTCCGCGACGTCCGGTGCCGTCAGCAGCGGCTCGGGCAGCCACTCGCCGACGTACTCCTCGCGCCGCCGCGCGTTGGCCCGCAGCCGGTCCAGCGCCTTGCGCGTCACCATCCGGACCAGGAACGCGCGGGGGTCCCTGACCTCGGACCGGGCCGTCGGGCCGATGGCGTCCCAACGGATCCACGTCTCCTGCACGACGTCCTCGGCCTCGGCAGCCGAGCCGAGCATCTCGTAGGCGACGGTGAAGAGCAGGCCGCGGTGGGTGACGAACGGGTCCTCGTCCACGGTCAGGACCCTACGGCGGCGCGTGGGGCCATGGGCTCCAGGCCGCACGCCGCGGCGAAGCCGTCGGACTCGATGCCCAGGGCGACGTTGCCCCGGGTCGTGAAGTTGGCGAACGCGACCACCGCGGTCAGCTCGACCAGGGCGGCGTCGCCGAGCTGCGCGCGGAGCGAGGCGACCATCTCGTCGGTGACCGTCGGCTCGGTCTCGGTCATCGCCTCGGCGTAGCCGAGCACCTCACGTTCCAGCGGCGTGAACACGTCGGAGTCCCGCCAGCGTGGAATCTCGCGGGCCTTGGCCAGGTCGAGCTCCCGGTTGTGCGCCTCGAAGTAGTTGAAGTCCAGGCACCATGTGCAGCCGACCCTCGAGGCGACCGCCATGTGCGCGAAGGACTTGAGCTGCTCGTCGCAGGCGTCCCACTTCCTGACCTTGCCCCCCACGGAGGCCAGGTCCATCAGCACCTTCTGGTTGTGCCAGTAGACGCCGATCGAGGTGGGCACCCGGCCCAGGGTCATGCGGGCGAAGCGCTTGATCAGCACGCCCTTGAAGCCGGTGATCTCGGCGGCGGGGATGCGGGTGGTTCCGGTCATGTCGTCCTCCTGGGGTAGTCGGTACGACATCAAGACGCCGGCCGGGGTCCGGCTGTGACAAGAGCCTCTGGCCCGGCACGGGACGGAGCGCCAGAGTCGAGGAAGTTGCTGCCGGCTGCAACCCGAGTGGCCTCCCCGGGCGTAGACATGGTGAATGGAGGAGCCCTCATGGACGCCGAGGAGTTCGACGCCTTCTACACGACCTCGTTCAGCAGGATCGTCAACCAGGTCCACGCCCTGATCGGGGATCGCGACGAGGCGCAGGACTGCGTCCAGGAGGCGTTCGCGCGTGCCTGGTCACACCGGGGAAGGCTGGACGTCACCCGCCGTCCCGAGGCCTGGGTCCGGACGACCGCCTACCGCCTCGCGGTGAGTCGCTGGCGGCGCGCGGTGCGCTCGCGCCGCAACCCGGATCGGGCGCTGCAGCCACTCGGCGACCAGCCGCCTCCCGACGAGGCGAGGGTCGAGCTGATGCGGGCGCTGGACCGGCTGCCACCGGACCAGCGGCGGGCGCTCGTGCTGCACCACCTCTGCGACATCCCGGTGACCGAGGTCGCCGCCGTGGTCGGCGCGCCCGTCGGCACCGTCAAGGCCCGCCTCTCCAGGGGGCGGGCGACGCTGCAGTCCCTGCTGTCGGAGGAGGGTGCCGGACATGTCTGATCTGTTCGCCCCGTTGCGCGAGCCGGAGCCGGTGTCCCCTCCCCCGGCCGAGGAGGTACGACGTCGGGGCGACCGGCTGCGTCGTCGGCGCGCCGGTCGCGCCGTGCTGGGGGCCGGCGTCGCCGCGGCGCTCGTCGTGGCGGGCACTGCACTGGTGCTCGGGGACCGGGCGTCCGACTCGGCACCGCGCCCGGCCGAGACGCCGGCTCCCGAGTCGGTGATCCCGCCGGAGCTCGACCTGGCCGACGGGCTCCGGCGCACGAGCGCGGACATGAGCGGGTCAGTGGAGGCGCTGCTGGTCTGCGGCGAGGATCCGTCGCTGGAGCGGCTCGCGGTCGCGACCGACAAGGCGGGTGACGTCAGTCAAGGTGACTTCAACGTCCGCGACCTGTACGTCTACCCGGACACGGACACCGCGGCCGCCGTGACTCGGGGGCTCGTCGGCCGGTTCGAGAGCTGCCCGCGCTTCACCGACGACGCGGGGCGTGACTGGACCACCGAGGTCCGGCCGACGGACCACGGGGACCGGGGCTGGGTCGTGACACGGTTCGTGGAGACGGTCGGCCCCAACGTGAGCCCCGCCGAAGGCATCCAGGTCGCCCGCGTCGGGGAGGCCCTGCTGGTCCTCCGACAGCGTGAGATCCACGGCGTGACCCCCGACTCCCTCCCCCGAGGGACGAGCATGCAGGTCGGGTGGCTCATGCACCGCCAGCTGTGCCTGATGACCGACGAGGGCTGCGCCTGGCGGTCCGACCCCGACGTCCTGCGGCCCGACGGGTGGGGACCGCTACGACTGGGCATGTCCCGGGAGGAGCTCGAGGGAACAGGCCTCGCTGACGTCGACGACGACGGGGAGTGCACCTTCGTCGACCTCGGAGCGGGCCAGGGTCTGCTCTCCGCATCCGGTGGCCTGGTGAGCATCACCGTCCCGGCGGGGGTCACGACTCCCGACGGCATCGGCCTGGGGTCCAGCCATCAGGACGTCATCAGGCTGTACTACCACGGCGCGCGGGTCGGGGACGTGCTGCAGGTCCGCGCCTCCCCCACGGCCGACTACCGGCTCGCGCTCGAGGGAGGCCGCGTCACCGGGCTGACGTTGTCCGCCGTGGACGACGAGTGCACCGACTGAGCTGCCGGCGGTAGGGCTCGACCTCAGGCGGAGCGGGGCGCCGTGCGGGTGTGGAGCCGCACGTGGGTGCCGGACCGGTCGTGGCCGACGTCCACGGCGGCGCAGAGCTGCCGGGCGAGCCACAGCCCGTAGCCGTGGTCCGACGGCTGGGCCGGCGGGAGGAGGCCCGCGACCGGGTCGAGGGGTGCGCGTCCGCCGTCGTGCACGTGGCAGACCCACGTCGCCCCCTCGTCGTACACGTGGAGCAGCGCGAACGAGTCGCCATGCAGGAGGGCGTTGGTCAGCACCTCGGTGACCGCCAGCGCGAGGTCGGCGACCACGTCGGGCGCGAGCCCGGCATCGGCGCCGCGGGCGCGCACCAGACGACGCGCCTCGGCGACGTCGACCGGGGACGAGCAGTCGATGGTGGTGGCACGCTCGGGCGGGTGCCTCACGGCGGCCAGGCCGGCGAGCACGTCGAACGGGTCGTCGTAGCGCGCGTTGGGGGACCGGTCGCCGTCAGCGCGCACGGCCGCGTGGGTGCGGCGGCCGATGTCGAGCAGGTGCGGCGGCAGGGAACCCGCGTCGTAGGGGCAGAGCAGGTCCACGTCGGCGGACGCGAAGACGACGTTGACGGCCGCCTCGAGGCGGCGGTAGTCGACCACCTCGGCGGGGACCCGCCCGGCGAGCGTCTGCTCCGCGACCACGCACGACCGGACGCCCGGCGCCGCGGCCGCGAAGTCGAGCAGGACGCGGTAGACATTCCACTGCGGCGCGTAGGCGACGGTGTCCTCGACGAAGGTCACCTCGTCGGCGTCCCCGCCGAGCGCCGAGCGCAGCTGGTCGACCCGCCGCGGGGGCGCCATGACGAGGCCGCGGTGCCCGCGCCCGAGCCCGTCACGGAGGAAGTCGCCGGCCTCGGCGGCGTACTGCTCGGCGCCGTCGTAGAACAGGGTGCTGTGCGTGGCCGTCGTCATGCCCACCGCCTCGGGCGCTCGTGGCCCGGCCCGGCCATGGTCAGGACCGGCCGCACGACGTCCAGCCACCCGCTGTCGGGCAGGCCGACGGACCCCGTGCTCATCTGGTCACTCTAGATCCGCGACGGCTCGACGGCCACCGTTCCCATCCGGGGTCAGCGCTACTCGCACGCGACGCCGTCGCGGTCCCCGTCCAGGTGCTCGCCGTACCCCGCGTCGCCCCCGGGAGCGTCCGGGCGGTGAGCGCTGGGCGACGGACGTGGGTGGACAGCATCCGACTCGGTCGCGGCAGGGACGTCGGACGCGCTCACCAGCTGGTTGCCGCACTGACCGATCACGACCAGCATGAGGGCGCCGACAGCCACGGCTTCACCTCCACGACCCACCTCCGCCGTCCGCGTGGACCCGCAGGATGCCTGCACCCGATCCGCACCACACATCGAACGCGCGACGTGGCCAACAGCTCGTGGCCGCCCCGACCACCAGACCACCAGCAGTGAGGATGACGTCGTGCCGTACGTCGACCTGGCGGGCAGCGCCACCTACTACGAGCAGCACGGCAGCGGCGAGCCGGTGCTGCTGCTCCACGGCGGCTACTGCTCGATCGAGACGTGGAGGCCGCAGGTCGAGGCGCTGGCGATGCACTACCGCGTCCACGCGCCGGAGCGGCCCGGGCAGGGCAGGACGGCCGACGTCCCGGGCCCGTTCACGTTCCAGGCGATGGTCGACCACACGGTGGCCTACCTCGACGCGACGGGGATCCACGACGCGCATGTCGTGGGCTTCAGCGACGGCGCGATCACCGGCCTGCTCCTCGCCCTGCAGCACCCGTCCCGCCTCCGCTCGCTGGTCTCCATCAGCGCCAACCTCGACCCCTCGGTGCTGGACCTCGACGACTCCTCCGCGCAGGAGGACGCAGCGCCGGACGACGAGGACCTGGCCTACGCCCGGCTCTCTCCGGACGGACCGGCCCACGGGCGGGTCGTGCGGCAGAAGCTCACCGACCTGTGGGCGATGGAGCCGCGGATCGACCCGGCCGCGCTGGCTCGGGTCGGCACCCCGACCCTGGTGCTGGCCGGGGACCGCGACTCCATCCCGACCCCTCACACCGTCGACATCGCACGCGCCCTCCCCCACGCGCAGCTCTGCATCGTGCCCGGCGCGGGACACATGGTGATCCGCGAGAAGCCGACCCAGGTCAACCGCGCGATCCTGGACTTCCTCGACGGGCTGTGACCGCCGACCCGCCTCGGCCCAACGGCGGGTGCCTTGACAGACGGGGGCGATCTGCTGGAGTGGTCCTGTGCGGACGATCGGCAACATCCTGTGGCTCGTGCTGGCCGGTGTGTGGCTCGCCATCGGCTACGTCCTGGCCGGCCTGCTCGCCTTCGTCCTGATCGTCACGATCCCCTTCGGCATCGCGTCCTTCCGGCTGGCGAACTACGTCCTGTGGCCCTTCGGTCGTACGACGACGTGGCGGCGCGACGCGGGCATCTGGTCGGTGATCGGCAACGTCGTGTGGATCATCTTCTTCGGGTGGGAGCTGGCCCTCCTGCACCTGGTCACCGGCGCGCTGCTGATGGTCACGATCATCGGCATCCCGTTCGGCGTCGCCTGTTGGAAGATGATCCCGCTGTCGCTCGTGCCCCTCGGGCGCGAGATCGTGCCGGTCTCGAGCGTGGGCAGGGACCCGTACGGCGTGCCGGTCTGAGCCGGCTAGTGCCGGGCGGCCGCGAGCCGCTCGCCGAGCGCGGCCGCCCCCTCGCCCTCGAGCTGCGGCAGCACGACCGTCCGGCCGGTGAGCAGGAGGAGCAGCGCCAGCACGGGCCCGCGCACCTCCGGCCCCTCCCCCACGGACCAGTCGGTGTCGGTCGCGGCGAGCCGGAGCCCATCGGACGGCAGGGCCGTGAAGACCTTCGCCTTGCGGGTGCCGCGGTCGGCCCAGACCCGGGAGGCAGCGGTCGCGGCGACCTCGGGCGGGACCTCGAGCGGGTGGCCCGTCGGGACGGCGATGTCCTGCCCGTGGACGACGATGTCGATGAGCGTCTCGTGGGGCGTGAGCCCGACGTTGTGCCGGCGCGAGCCCACCGTGCCGCGGATCTCCGCGACGATCCTGTCGGTCGGGAGGCTCGCACGGTCGCGGGCGGTCGCGTTGATGACGTGGTTGACGCTGCCCGGGTGCCGCAGGGCGCCGCGGAGGGCCGAGCCGAGCGTCAGCTGCTGGAGGGTCAGGTGGGCGGCCACGTCGCGGACCGTCCAGCCGGCGCACAACGAGGGCCGCTCCCACTCTCGTGGCGTCAGCGCCTCGAGCACGTCGACCGTGCGCAGCCGCTGGACGTCGATCGCGGCCCACAACTCGTCGTCGTTCATGACCGCTCCTTGCCGTCCGGTCGGTACACCACGTCCGGGGGTGACGTGCGGGTGCGCTTCAGCTCGAAGAACTCAGGGCTCCCGACCACCAGCCGCATCCCGTCGAAGAGCCGGAGCGCCGCGTTGCCGAGGGGTACGGCGTTGAGGATCGGGCCGAAGAAGGCGACCCCGTCGAGGTGGACGATCGGGGTGCCGACGTCGTACCCGACCGGGCGGACGGCCTCCTCGGTCCGGCGGCGCAGCTCCTCGTCGTGGTCGTCGCCCTCCGCCGCCTCCACCAGGTCGGTCGACAGTCCGGCCGCGACGAGTGCGTCGAGCGAGGCGACTCGGTACTCCCGCGGCTCCGGGTGGCGCCAGCGGTCGAAGATGCTGCTCCCGAACGCCTCGTGCCAGGCACGGAGGGCGTCGGAGCCGTGCTGCACCGCCACCGCTGTCGCCACCCGCGAGGGCCCGATCACCGAGGCGTAGCGCCCGTCGAGCACGCCGCCCTCGTTGAGGAGGTGCAGGCTCATCGGGTGGTGGCGCACGTCCACCTCCCGGTGCCGGGCGACCTCGCGCAGCCAGCACGCGACGATCCAGGTGTAGGGGCAGACCGGGTCGACGAAGAGGTCGACCGTGGCCGCGCCGGCGCCCGCCGCGACCCGGTTCCGGGCGCGGGCGGCCTCGGTGCGCTGGTTCGAGCCCGGCGGCGGTGCCGTGCCCCTGACCGTCCTCCAGTACGACGTGGTCGCGCGCTCCCACAGCGCCAGGTCGGATCCCCGGCCGCTCATGTCCGTGTCGTGGGTGTCCATGTCGTCCAGCCTCGCGACGCGGGGCGGCGCCCGCATCGTGCGAACCACTCATCGCGGTACTCATCGGCTGCTCAACGGCCCCGGCTCCGCGTCACCCAGGCCGCGACCTGGGCCCGGTTGGCGAGGCCGAGCTTGCGCAGGACGTGCTGGACGTGGTTCTCCGCGGTGCGCTCGGAGATGACCAGCCTCGCCGCGATCTCCCGGTTGCTCAGCCCGTCCGCGACCAGGCCGGCGATCTCGCGCTCGCGGGGGCTCAGCGGGTCGCCGGCGCCGGCCAGGCGCTCGAGCCGCTCCACCCACGGCGGCATCCCCAGCGTGCGGGCGAGCGCCACCGTCTCCGCGGCGAGGGTGCTCGCGGCGGCCGGGTCGCCCGACCGGTCCAGGGCCTCGGCGAGCAGGCAGTCGGCCTCCACCCGGAGGCCGGGCGCCCCGATCTCGCGGCACAGGGCGCTCGCCCGGCCCAGGTCCGCGCGGGCCGCCTCCCAGTCCCCGAGGGCGCTCGCGCAGGCACCGAGCGCCAGCTCGACCGGTCCGAAGAAGCTCGACGCGCCGGCGCCGCCGACGACGTACCGGCCTCGGTAGGGCTCGAGCCGGTCGCGCAGCCAGCGGACGTCGTCCGTGGCGCCGACGGCGGCGGCGACCCGGGCGCTGAGGGCGGGCACCAGCAGCCGGGCCATCGGAGGCACCTCCCACTGCTGTGGCGCGCCGCAGCGCTGGTAGAGCGCGGCCGCCTCGTCGACCCGGCCGCTGTCGACGAGCACGAACGCCCGGGCGAGGACGGCGAAGAGGGCCCAGCGCACGTCGGGGCCGAAGTCCCACGCCTCGGGCTCGAGGAGGACGTCGGAGGGCCCGCGGTAGTGGCCCAGCCACAACCCCATCGACACAGCAGCGCCGTGTGCCGCCGGATGGCCGATCCCCTCGAAGTGCGTCACCGCCTCCTCGGCCAGGCGTTCGGCCGCGTCGTACTCGGCCCGCGCCGCCGCCAGCGACGCCCGCGCCAGCAGCAGGTGCCACTCCGCGTAGGGCCCGCCGACCCGACCGACGCAGCTCGCGAGCCGGCTGGTCTCGGCCGCGACCCCCGCGACGTCACCGCCGAACCACAGGGCGTCGATGCGCCACAGGCGCCCCCACATCTCGACCTCCGCGCGCCCGGTGGACTCGCCGAGGTCGATCATCCGGTCGGCCAGCCGACCCAGCTCCTCGACGTCGTCGGGACCGCTCGTCGCCAGCTGCCGGGCGGTGAGCGCCTCGACGAGCAGGTCGACCTGCCCGAGCGCCTCGGCGCGGCGTACGCAGTCCGCGCTCGCGGCGAGCGCCTCGGCCCAGCGTCCGCAGTAGGCCGCCGCCTGGGTCCGGCGCGCGAGCAGCCGCACCCGGGTCTCCTGCGAGAGTCCCGGGACGGCGAGCGCCTCGGTGCACCACTGGTGGAGGTCGCCGTCCCAGGTGGCCTCGCCCACCGGCCACAGGGTCGTCGCGGCCTCTGCGAGCAGGTCGGTCGCGGACGTACGCCGCGCGGCCGCGATCCCCGCCCGCGCTGCGGCCCGGGCGGTGGCGAGGTCGCCGCCGCGCAGGGCCGCGGAGGCGAGGCGGACCTGGAGGCGGGCCCGCTCCTCCGGGTCCACGGTCGCCGCGACGGCGGCCGCCAGGTGGCGTGCGACCTCGCCGTGGTCGGCGTCGGGGTCGGACCCCAGCGCCGCGGCGATCCGCCGGTGGAGGTCGGCCCGCCCCGACACCGTGATCCGCTCCTCGACCGCCCGGTGGGCGCGCTCGTCGGCGAACCAGGCCTCGCCGGTGCCGGGGGCGACCACCACGAGGCCGGCCCGGACCGCACGGTCCACCGCGGCGAGACCCTCGCGCTGGTCCGTCCCGAGGAGGTCCGCGACGACCTCCGCGACGACGTCGAGGCGGAACCGGGGGCCGCAGGCCGCGGCCACGTCGAGCAGCCGGTCCATGACCGGGTCGTCCGCGCCCGCGGTGGTCATGTCCGGAGTGTGACGCCCCGGTGCCTCCGGGGCAATGGACGGCGCGTGGGCGCTACTCCACCCGGATGCCGACGCCCTCCGCCAGTAGCGGAGCGACCGTCATGAGCTGCTCGGGGCTGATCGTCGCCCCCTGGAGGCCCGTGACCCCGTCGATCGACTCGAGCGTCGCGCCGCGCAGGTCGACGTCGACCAGCCGGGCGTGCTGGACGTTGAGGCGCGCCACCCGGCAGCCCTCCACGCGGATCCGCCGGGCGGAGGCGCTGACGAGGTCGAGCTCCTCGATGAGGCAGTCGGTGAACGCGACGTCGAGCAGCTCGGCCCCCCGCAGGTTGACGAAGCTGAGCTTGCAGCCGACGAAGTGCACCCCGCGCCACTGGGACTCGTAGGCCTCCAGGGACCCGAGCCGGCCGGTGACCCGGACGTCGCGCCACTGGCCGCGGGCGGCCCGGACGACCGGGAGGTTGACCCGGTCGAGCTCGACCTCGACCAGACGGGCGCCCTTGAGGTCGGTCTCGTGCGCGGAGACGTTGTCGAACCGGGACGAGGACACGAGCGCCCCCGGCAGGTCGAGGCTGCCGAGCGACAGGTCGGCGTACTGGACCGACTCGAGGTCGGCGTCGCGCTCCAGCCGGTCGGGGTCGCCCTCGGCGAGGGCGCCGAAGGCGATCGGGTCGATCCGGGGTGCCTGCGTGGTGGTGCGTGACCGCGGCACGGGCACCTCCTCAGGTCGTCAGCCGATGACCTCGATCTCCGCCCAGAGGTCCTCGCCGACCGTAGCGCGGATCCAGTCGAGCACCTCCTGGCGGTCGGTGCGGTAGCCGAAGTCGGCGCCGCCGCAGTAGGGGTTCTGGCCGAAGGAGGTGATGGCGACGACCAGGTTGCTCTCGAAGCCGCCCTGGAACACGGGGCCGCCCGAGTCGCCCGAGCAGGTGCCGCCGCGGCCGGACCCGTTGCCGTTGGTCTGGAGGTTGTAGCCGTCGGTGATGTGGCTGCGCAGGTTGGTCAGCCGCGACTCGGCCATCAGCCGCTCCCGGTAGGAGACGGACGAGACGGCGTTGCTGTCGGACAGGCCGTAGCCGCTGACCGTGAAGGTCAGGTCCTGCTGGCCGCGACGGGTGGAGAGGGCGTCGAGCGTGCCGGCCGCGGCGAGGGCGCCGTACTCCTCCAGCCGGATCGGCTCCTCCAGGATGACGAGGCCGGCGTCGCCGCTGTCCGGGAGGGCCGCGGATCGGCTCCATCCGAGGTTGTGGAGCTCGCCCGAGGAGGTGGCGCAGACGTCTTCCGTCCCCTCGGCGCAGTACTCCGGGTAGCCCGACACCGGGTCGAGGTCGAGCGCGGGGTCGTAGTTGGCGCCCGCGTCCTGCTGGAAGTAGACCCGGGCGGACGCCGCGCCGGTCTCCTCGGACGTGCAGTGCCCCGCGGTGAGGAACACGGTGGAGGACAGCAGGGTGCCGGAGCAGCGCTGGAGGTAGGCGCCGTCCTCGTCGTAGAGGGCGACCAGGCCGACGTAGGGGTGCTCGAAGTCCTCGACGAAGTCGCCGGTGATCGCCGCCGCCGGGGGTGCGGTCACGGTCGCGGCCATCATCAGGCCCGCCATCAGGACCAGGATCTTGCGCATGGTGCTCCTCCTCCAGCCGGGGCGCCCAGCGCGTTCCGGCTCGTCAGACGTCTCGGGTGGACCCCCCAGCCCGCGCCGAATGCTACGGCGGAACACGCACCCTCGTGGGTGGTTCGGCGGGTTGTGTCCGGCGCCACGGGCGGTCGTGCGGCGCCACCGCCTACGGTGACCCGGTGCACCGAGCCACGACGCGACCGACCGCCGGCGGGTCCCGCGCCCGGACCGTCATGGGCCTGGGTGCCCTCGCCCTGGTCGTGCGACCGGCGTACATCGCGACGGAGTACGTCGCGGCCGCCGCGACGACGGGCGGCTACAGCTTCGTCGCGGACTCGGTGAGCAGGCTCGGCGAGGTCGGCTGCTCGGCGGCGTACTGCTCCCCGCGGCACGAGGTGATGAACGGGTCCTTCGTGGGCTTCGGGCTGCTGCTCGCCGGGGGTGCGCTGCTGCTCGCGCGGCCGCTGGGGACGTGGGCGACGGGCCTGCTCGTGGTGTCCGGGCTGAGCTCGGTGGCCACCGGCCTCGCGCCCCTGGACCAGGACGCCGCGCTGCACGCCGCCGCGGCGACGCCGCTGTTCGTCGCCCAGCCGCTCGCGCTGCTCGTGCTCTCGGCCCGGGTCCGGGAGGACCGGCCCCGGCTGGCCCGGGTCCTGCGAGCCACCGGCGTCGTCACGGCCGCGGCGGCCGTCGGCTTCGTGCTCTCCGGGGAGGACGGGGTCGCGGCGGGCGCACTCGAGCGGCTGGCGCTGTGGCCCGTGCTGTTCGGCGTGGCCGCGGTCGCGTGGCCGCACCGGCCCCGTCCGGCTACTCGTGCGGGGGCAGCGTGACGACCTGTCCGGCGTAGGACAGGCCCGCCCCGAAGGCGATGAGCAGCGCGGTGTCCCCGGCCTTGGCCTCGCCGGACCGCAGCATCGCGTCCATCGCCAGCGGCACGGACGCGGCCGAGGTGTTGCCCGAGTCGACGACGTCGGTCGCGACGGCCACGGACTCGGGCAGCTTGATGTTGCGGCACAGCGTCTGGGTGATGCGCAGGTTGGCCTGGTGGGGGATGAAGGCGTCGAGGTCCTCCACCGAGATCCCCGCGCCCTTGAGCGCCTCGTGCGCCACCTCCGCCATCGCGAACGGCGCCCAGCGGAAGACCGCCGTGCCCTCCATCTGCACGACCGGGTGGTCGGCACCCGAGCCGTGCCCGCCGAGGCAGCTCGGGGTCTGCGTGATGACGTTGGCCTGCGACCCGTCCGACCCCCAGGCCGTGGGTCCGATGCCGGCCGCCTCCGCCGGTCCCACCACGACGGCGCCGGCGCCGTCGGCGAAGATGAACGCCGTGCCCCGGTCGGTCGGGTCCATGAACCGGCTCAGCTGCTCGACCCCGATGACCAGCACGTGGCTCTCCGCGCCGGAGCGGACCAGCGAGGACGCCAGGTTGAGCGCGTGGCAGAAGCCCGCACACCCGGCCGAGACGTCGAACGCCGCCGTGGTCACGCCCAACCTCGTCGCGACCTGCGGCGCCGAGGCGGGGGTGTGCTCCGGGTGCGTCGAGGTGGCCACGATGACGCAGCCGAGCTGGTCGGCGCTCACGCCCGCCGCGGCGAGGGCGCGCTCGGCCGCGGCGGTCGCCATGTCGATGAGGCTCTCGTCGGGACCGGCGAAGCGCCGGGTCCGGATGCCCGAGCGGGTCTGGATCCACTCGTCGGAGGAGTCGAGCACCTCGCAGATCTCGTCGTTGGTGACGACCCGCTCGGGGCGGTGGACGCCGAGGCCCAGCATCGCCGCGTGGGTGAGCTCGTTGGTCTGCTGGATGGTCATCGTTCGAGCATAGGCCGGTCGCCGTACCTCAGCCCATCGGCGCAGCCGGGCCTCCGGGCTCCCGCGGCGCGAGGACGACGACGGCGGTCTCGGTCGGCCTGCGGGCGGCGTACTCCTCGAGGTTCTCGTCGATCTCGGCCCACCGCGACCAGAGCCGTGCCCGCTCCTCGCCCTGCGCCGCGTGGGCGCGGACCTCGCGCCGACCCTCGCGGGTCTCGACGACGGCGTCCGGGTGCGCTTGCAGGTTGAGCCACCAGGCCGGCTCGGCGGGCGCCCAGCCGTTCATCGCCATCGTGACCAGGTTCGGACCGTCCTCGTAGTAGCCGACGACGACCTGCCTCGGCTCGCCGCTGCGCCGGCCCGTCGTGGTGAGCCTGAGGGTCCCCCACTTGCCGGGCTTGGGCCGCCAGAGCCCGAACCGGCCGCCGGTCAGGCGCAGCAGCGCCCGGTGGCCGTGCCAGAAGCCCACGACGAACCACCGGGGCGGGAGCCTCGCCTTCCGCCGCTGCGCGCTCGGAGCCGTCATGCCCCCAGCGTGGATGTCCGCGACGGCCGCCGACAGGGCCAGAGGTCACGGGCTGTCGTCTCCCCCTTGACCGACGGCACCATCCTGATTGACTGCCCCTGTGAGCCTCGTGACCTGGCAGGACCTGTGCATCGATGCGGTCGACGTCGAGACCCAGTCGCAATTCTGGTCCTCGGTCAGCGGCCTGGAGCTCGCGGACGTCGAGTCCCCCGCCCGCCTGCACGGGCCGACGCCCCGGCACACGCTGTGGGTCAACCCCGTCGACCGCCCGCACCGCGTCAAGAACCGCGTCCACCTCGACGTCTACTGCTCCTCCGTGGAGGCCCTGGTCGCCCTCGGCGCCACCGTGCTCGCCCCCTCGTCGGAGACCGGCCGCGGGTGGACGGTGATGGCCGACCCGGAGGGCAACGAGTTCTGCGCGTTCGTACGCCGCCCCGGCGAGCTGCCCGACTACCGCCTCCACGGGATCGGCATCGACTGCCGGGACCCCGAGGCGCAGGCCCGCTGGTGGGGCGAGGCCTTCGGTGCCGAGCCGGCGTACCAGCCCGAGCACGACGTCTGGACGCTCACCGGCGTCGCGGTGGACGACCGGATGACGCTCGACTTCGCGCCGGTCCCCGAGCCGCGCACCGAGCCCAACCGGGTGCACTGGGACGTCAAGGGCTTGGTCCCCGAGCTCCTCGCACGCGGCGCGACGCACCTGTGGGACCAGCCGCACTGGACGGTGCTGGCCGACCCGGAGGGCAACGAGTTCTGCGTGTTCCCGCCGACCGCCTCGTGAGCGTCTTCCTCGCCTGGACCACCGAGCCGCCGGAGGACCTCGACGGGCCGTGGCACGAGGCGCGCGCGATCGCGCCGGGGCTGCTCCTCCTCGAGAGCGACGAGACCCTCTCGGTCGTCTTCCACGCGCTGAAGTGGTCGCTGCCCGACGACGCCGCGCTGATCGTCAGTCCGGTCGAGCACACCCCGAAGTCCCGAGGCATGGCGGCCGGCACCACCGCGTGGCTGCGCGAGCGGACCTGTCGCGATCACCGCTGAAGCGGGGACCTCGACGGTTGCTGGCCGAAGTATCGGCCTGCATGCGCCAGATTCCCCGCTGAAGCGGTGACTCCGACACCCGTGGCGACACGTGGCTCAGGCGCTGCCGTCGGAGGGGTTGGCCTCCGGGATGGGCGCGTCCGGCTGCTCGTCCGGCTGGACCGGGTCCATGCCGGGGTCGCCTGACGGCACGATCTGCGGGTCGGACTCGGGCTCGATCGGGGTGCTGGTCATCCTCCAGCCCTACCCCCGGTCCGGGGCGATGGCAATGCCCGCCCACCCCTGCGGGGCGCGCCTGAGGAGTCGCCCGCGGGGCTGTGGGATACCCCGCACTAGCAGGTTGTGCAGAAGCCCAGCGAGCCGGGGTCGCGGCGACTTATCGTTTTCCCTGACGGTCATCACCCTCTCGCGCCCTCGACCGTCCTCGGTGGGGGCGCACCCCCCAGAGCCGAGGACCCGTGACCACACCGACCCGAGCGCGAACCGACCCCGAGAACCTGTGGTTGCTCGCGGGCGTGCTGCTGCTCGGCGTCATGATCGCGGTCGACGTCGTGCTCGGCCGACAGATCAACGGGGTCTACGCGGGCGCCGCCGTCCTCACCGCGATCAACGCCGACCCGCGTCGTACGGCGGTCGTGACCGGCCTGGCCCTGACCGCGTCAGTCGCGTCCGGGGTGTGGAACGACAACCTCGGCGAGCGCGAGTGGGCGGTCCGCTTCGCCACCTGCGTGCTCATCTGCGGCCTGGCGCTCCTGGCGGCCACCGCCAACACCCGCCGGCGCGAGCGCCTGGCCCGTACGACGACCCTCGCGCAGCGCGTGCTCGACGCGCTGGCCGTGGAGCTCACCGGCGCCCGCACCGTCAAGGAGGTCGCCGACGGCTTCCTCGGGCACGCGATCGGCAATCTGGGCGCCACCTCGGCGATGGTCCTCACCCTCGACGCCGACGACGTGCTGCGGACCGTCACGTGGCACGGCCGCAGCGGCGACGCCGCCGACCACTACCAGGAGGTGCCGCTCTCGGCGGACACGCCGGGCTCGGAGGCGGTGCGGGAGAACAGGGACCTGCACTACCGGTCGACCCGCGAGATCGAGGACGCCTTCCCCGACCTGGCCGGCTACTACGAGGCCGACCGCAGCCTGCACCTGCTCCCGCTGCACCGGGACGGCACGACCTACGGGCTGCTGGCCATCACCTTCCCCGCCGACCTCTTCACCGTCCACGAGGACGGCTTCCTCCACTCGCTGGCCGGCGCGCTGACCAGCGCGGTCCTGCGGGCCGCCGAGCTGCAGGACTACGACGCCGCGACGCAGCGCACCGTGCTGCTCGCCGAGGCGTCGATGAGCCTCTCGCGCAGCCTCGACATGGCCACCACCGTCGCAGAGGTGGGCCGGCTGCTCGTGCCCCGGTTCGCCGACTGGTGCGTGCTCCAGCTGGTGCGTGACGGCCGGCTCGAGACCATCGGCGTCCAGCACCGCGACGAGGCGACCACCGAGTGGGCGCGCGGCCTCATCGGCGCCTTCCCCACGCGCATGGACTCCCCCAACGGGGCGGCGCACGTCGTCGCCACCGGCCAGAGCGAGATCTTCCCCTTCATCCCCGCGGAGCTCCTCGAGGCCGCGGCCGTCAACGAGGACCACCTCGAGATCCTGCGGCGCCTGGGCCTCACCAGCGCGATCGTCGTGCCCCTGGTCGGGCACGAGGGTGTCGTCGGCGCGCTGTCGCTGATCCACGCCGAGTCCGGCCGCCGCTACAGCGAGGAGGACTTCGCCTTCCTCGAGGCCGTCGCCGACCGGGTGGCGGTCGCGCTGAGCACGGCGGCGGCGTTCGAGCAGCAGTCCGAGCGGCTGGCCGACGTCACCCTGGTCGCCGAGGCCGCGCAGCGCGCGATCCTCGCGACGCCGCCGGCCCGCACCGGCCCGGTCGCGCTGTCGGCGCGCTACCGCTCCGCCGCCGTCGAGGCGCAGGTCGGCGGCGACCTCTACGAGGTGGTCCGCGGTCCGTCGACGGTGCGGCTGCTGGTCGGCGACGTGCGGGGCAAGGGCCTCTCCGCGGTCCGTACGGCGACCGTCGTGCTCGGCGAGTTCCGCGCAGCGGCCGCCGGTCCCGGCGACGTCGCCCACGTGGCTCGCGAGATCGACCACCGGCTGCCGCCGTACCTGCTCGACGCCGAGGACTTCGTCACCGCCCTGCTCGTCGACATCGAGCACGACGGGTCCTTCTCGGTCGTCTCGTGCGGCCATCCCGCGCCGTTCCTGATGACCCCGCAGGGTCACGTCGAGGCGGTCGAGCTCGACCACTCGCCGCCGCTCGGGCTCGGCGTGGACCCGGTGGTCGGTCGCGGCAAGCTCGCACCCTGCGACCGGCTGCTGCTCTTCACCGACGGGATGATCGAGGCGCGCTCACCCAGTGGTGCCTTCGTCGACCCCACGGCGTTCCTGGCCACGGTGGGGCAGGCGGAGTTCGCGACCGCGCTGGACGGCCTGCTGTCCTCCCTCCAGGAGGCCGCCGGGCACGCGCTCGACGACGACCTGGCGCTGCTGCTGGCCTGCTACGACCCCGACGACGCCTGCTGAGCGACGGACCTCGGGTGCGTCAGCGGGGGCGGGACTGGCTGCGGCGGTCCTGGAGCTGCTGGACGGCCTGCTTGATCTTGGCCTGGTTGTGCGGCTTGCGGGCCTCGTCGTAGACCTTCTTGGCGATGCCGAGCGCGGCGACCTTCTTCATCATTCCCATGGCTCGAACCTAACGGGCCCGCCAAGCGCCTCAGTCGTGCGGCCGCAGGTGCAGCCAGGGGCGGGCGAGCGAGAACGCCCGGCCGGAGACGACCTGCGGGGTGATCTCGACGACGTTGTACTTCAGCGTCGGCACCCAGGGCCGCAGCGGGACGTTCTCGGAGCGGTGCGCCTCGTCCTCGGGGAGCAGGCGCGCCGACCCCCGGACGACGACGCTGCGCGCCGACTCCTCGTCGTACCGGTCGATCTCGAGCGCGACCTGCGACCCCATGACGACGGCGAGCAGCTTGGTTCCCTCGGCGGTGCGGAAGAGCAGCGTCTCGCCGTCCACGGCGTAGTTGACCGGGGTGATGTGGACCTCGTCGACGATGCGGAAGGCGAGGCGCCCGAACTCCTCGCCGCGCAGCATCTCCCAGCACTCCTCGGGCGACAGCTCGGTGATGACGTCCTCGTCCATGGCGACCACTCCCCTGCGCTCGAAGTCCTGCGCCGACCGTAGGGCGGTGGGTCCCGCGCGCACAAGGACTCGCGGGACCCGGCTGCGCCTAGGGTCGGGAGGGTGATCCGCGACCTCACCGACGCCGAAGCCCGCCGCGCCCTGATCCTCAAGTGGGGCGTCGTCGACCCCGACGTGATCCCGGCCTGGGTCGCGGAGATGGACTACGCCACGGCGGACGTCGTCACCGACGCGCTGCACGCCGCGATCGACGCCGGCCAGACCGGCTACCCGCCCGTCGGGGCAGGCGGCGAGCTCGGCGAGGCGTACGCCGGGTGGGCGTTGCGGCACTTCGGCCACCGCGTCGACCCGGACCACGTGATGCCGGTCGTCGACGTCACCGCCGGGGTCCGGCTCGCCCTCGACGTGCTCTCAGACCCGGCCCCGATGGTGATGCCGGTCCCGGCCTACAGCCCCCAGCTGGAGATCGCCCAGATCACCGGTCGCGAGCGGTGGGACCTGGTCGTCGACCCGGACGCCGACCACTGCGTCATCGACCTCGACCGGCTCGACCGGCTGCTCGCCGACGGCGCCCGGACGCTGTTGCTCACCCAGCCGCACAACCCGTGGGGTCGGGTCTTCGGTCGCGCCGAGCTCGAGGGCATCCGTGACGTCGTGACGGCCCACGGGGCGCGGGTGATCAGCGATGAGATCCACGCACCCCTGGTGCTGCCCGGCCGGGAGCACGTCCCCTACCTGTCCCTGCCCGGGGCCGCCGACCACGCGGTGGCGGTGGTCGCCTCGTCCAAGGCGTTCAACACTGCCGGGCTCAAGTGCGCGCAGGTGGTCGCCGGCGACGACGCGACCCGCGACCGGCTGGTGGCCGCGCCGATGGCGCGCAACGACTCGTGGTCGTCGCTCGGCGTCGTCGCCGCCGTGGCGGCGTACACGCACGGCGACCCCTGGCTGGCGGCGCTGCGCGAGCGGCTCGACCGGCAGCGCACGCTGCTCGGCGAGCTGCTGGCCACCCACCTGCCGGAGGCCGGGATGCGGCCGCTGGAGGCGACGTACCTCGCCTGGCTCGACCTGCGCGCCTATGCGCCCACGGGCCCGGCGGGGTGGGACCCGGCGGAGGTGCTGCTCGAGAAGGGCCGGGTCAGGGTCGCCCCCGGGCACGACTACCACCCGGGGCTGGGCGGGCACGTGCGGCTCAACATCGCCACGTCCCCGGAGCGGTTGACCGAGATCGTTCACCGCATCGCCGCCGCACTCGGAGCGTGACTCGGGCATGATTCGCCGCGTGACCACCGAACCCCGCACCAGGATCGCCGTCGCCGGACTCGGGTACGTCGGCCTGTCGATGGCCGTGCTCCTCGCCCGGCACCACGACGTCGTCGGCCTCGACCTCGACAAGGAGCGGGTCGACGTCCTCCGCGAGGGCCGTAGCCCGATCCACGACGAGGACATCTCCCGGTTCCTCGCCGAGGAGGACCTGTCGCTGACCTTCACGACGGACGCCGCCGAGGCCTACGCCGACGTCGAGTTCGTGATCATCTCGACGCCGACCAACTACGACCCGGTCACCAACTACTTCAACACCGGCACGGTCGAGGCGGTCGTCGCCGACGTCCTGCGGCTGGCGCCGGACGCGACGATGGTCATCAAGTCGACCATCCCGGTCGGCTACGTCGAGGACGTCCGCGCCCGGCTGGGCACCGACAACGTGCTCTTCAGCCCCGAGTTCCTGCGCGAGGGGCGGGCGCTGCACGACAACCTGCACCCCGCCCGCATCGTCGTCGGCGAGGACAGCGACCGGGCCCGCCGCTTCGCCGCGCTGCTCGTCGAGGGCTCCGACGAGGACGACGTGCCCACGCTCTTCACCGAGCCGACCGAGGCGGAGGCGATCAAGCTCTTCGCCAACACCTACCTCGCGATGCGGGTGGCGTTCTTCAACGAGCTCGACTCCTTCGCGCTCTCGCACGGGCTGTCGACGCGGCAGATCATCGACGGCGTCGGGCTCGACCCGCGGATCGGCACGCACTACAACAACCCGTCCTTCGGCTACGGCGGCTACTGCCTGCCCAAGGACACCCGCCAGCTCCTCGCCAACTACTCCGACGTCCCGCAGACCCTCATCTCCGCGATCGTCGACGCCAACACGACGCGCAAGGACTTCATCGCCTTCGACATCATCGACCGCAAGCCCCGGGTCGTCGGCGTGCACCGGCTGCTGATGAAGGCCGGCTCGGACAACTTCAGGGAGTCCTCGGTGCAGGGGATCATGAAGCGGATCAAGGCCAAGGGCATCCCGGTCGTCGTCTACGAGCCGGAGATCGGGGCCGAGCACCTCGACGCCGACGGCCGCTTCTTCGGCTCGGAGGTCGTCGACGACCTCGACGCCTTCAAGGAGCAGGCCGACGTGATCGTCGCCAACCGGATGGTGCCGGAGCTCAAGGACGTCGCCGAGCGGGTCTACACCCGCGACCTCTTCGGCTCGGACTGAGCCCCGACCCCCGAGCGGCGTCAGGCGGCGCTCCGAGCCTCGACCAGCGTCTTGAAGTTGGCGAGCATCTCCTCGACGAAGGGCTCGTGCTCCTTGACCATCATCCGCTCGATGGGCTTGCCCACGACCGGGACCTTCAGCTCCCACTCGCCCTGCGCCGTGACCATGGTGCCGTCGCCCGCGGGCTCGAACTCGAACGTCCACGTCGGCTTCTCGGCGAACCAGTGGGCCTGGGCCACGATGCGCTGGCCCGGGACGACCTCGATGTACTCGACCCCGCCCTCGAGGTGGAACCCCAGCAGGTGCGAGTAGAGGCGCGCGGACGTGCCGACGCCTCCGGGCACGATCTCGACCTCGCTCAGCGCGACGTCCTTCGCCCGCCACAGCTGGCTGATGTCCAGGGCGACGTCGAACACGGTGTCGACCGGGGCGTCGATGGTGATGCTGCGCGTCAGGGTGGCCATGTCTGCTCTCACTTCCTTCTCGGGTGGACGGCCCTGCGTGTACGACGCTAGGGAGCCGGGCGCCTCGAGGAGCAGAGGAGATGGTCCCGACCCCGGCGGGCGCTGACCGCGACGGCGGCGACGGCCGGGACCTTCGTCCCGGGTCACGTTGCTCCGGGCGTGGTAGGTGTGGGGTGTTCGAGAGGAGCCCCTGATGGGATACCGCACCGTGGTCGTCGGGTACGACGGCTCGAGCAATGCCGAGCGCGCCGTGGACGCCGCGGCCGACCAGGTCGGCCCGGACGGCAGGGTCCACGTGGTGACGGCCGTCCACCCCGTGTCGACCGCCGAGATCGTCGACCACCTCCGTCAGCTCCCGGAGGAGTTCCGCGACGTCTACGCCCCGGACGCCGCCGCGAGGGCCCGGCAACAGGTGGCGCTGCTGCGGCTGCAGGGACGCGGCGTGGACTGCGAGGGGCACGTGGTGGGTGACGACCCCGCCACGGCGATCATCGACGTGGCCGAGCGGGAGGGCGCCGACCTCGTCGTCGTGGGCAGCCGCGGTCTCGGCGGCGTACGACGGTTCCTGCGGGGCAGCGTCTCCTCCCGCGTCGCCGTGCACGCCCCGATGAGCGTGCTGGTCGTCCACGATCCCGGCGACCGCAAGGCCGAGCGGGTCGGCTGAGCCGCCGTCGGCTCCCGCTCTCAGATGCCGGAACCGACGGGGGACGTCCGCACCTCGCGGGTGTCGGCGTGCCGGAACACGACGAGCGCGACCAGCCCGGCCGCGACGCAGCAGGCGGCGGCACCCAGGAAGATCGTCTGCAGCTGGACGAGCCCGGCGTCCTGGAGGATCCGGCTGAACTCCGCGCACCGGCTGTCACCCGGCCCGCAGACGTCCATCGGCTCGGGCAGGTCGGCCTGCGCGGCGAAGTAGCGTCGCAGCCCGATCGTGGTCAGCACGCTGATGCCGACCAGCTTGCCGACCGTGCGCGCCACGATGAGCAGGGCGCTGGCCAGGCCGTGGACCCCGGGGTCGGTGGCCGAGAGCAGCGCGGCGTTCACCGGAGCCATCGCCAGGCCGATGCCCAGGCCGGCGGCGACCAGCGGCACCGTCGTCACCGGGCTCTCCAGAGCCTCGAACTGCCACTGCGACATCCACCCGAACCCGGCCGCGGAGACCGCCATCCCGAGGGCGGTCACCACCCCGGCGCCCATCCGATGGGTCAGCCACCCACCCAGGAACGCGCCCACCGGGAGCCCGACGAGGAACCGCAGCAGCACCAGCGCGGCCATCAGCTGCGAGTCGTTGTGGACCGTGATGCGGGCGAAGATCGGGATGTCCACCAGGGCGGCGATCACCGCCGCACCGATGAAGAAGCTGACCACCAGCGCCCCCCACGCCGGCGTCGCGGTCACCGCGCGAGGCGGCACCAGCGGGTTGGGGACGGACCGGTTGCGCAGCCAGAAGAGCACGGCGGCCACCGCGCCCACCACCAGCAGCCACGGGCCGGCCGGCGAGAGCACCTGCACCTCGGGGTCGGCGGTGGCGAAGGCCAGGATGATCGTCGCGAGCACCGTCGAGAGCAGGAACGCACCCGGGAGGTCGACCTCGGCCAGGGTGCCTCGCCAGGAGCGGACGTCGACCAACGGCTCGCGGGCCGTCAGGCAGCGGATCACCAGCAGCAGGGTCAGCGCGAAGCAACCCAGCGCGAGGGGCGAGAGCCACCGGCTGTCCCCGGCCACCGGGAGGAAGGCGAGCCCGGCCGTCACGTCCGCCAGCAGTCGTGCGGGCTGGACCATCACCAGCACCAGGCAGGCGAGGGCCGCGGCGGCCAGGACCAGGCCCGGCACGTCGACCCGGCGCCGCTCGACGGGCTCGAGGGTCGTGCCGGCGGCTCGTTGCCGGAGGGCGGCGGCCAGGACGAGGCCGACGGCCAGGTTGATCCAGAAGATGGTGCGCCAGCTCCCGAACGCCAGCACCACGGCGCCGTACACCGGCCCCACCACGTTCCCCAGCTCCTGCACGGCGCCGACCACGCCGAGCGGCACGCCCCGGCGACGGGGCGGGTAGAGGTCGGCCACCAGCGCGAGGGTCGGGGGCAGCAGGCCACCGGCGCCGACGCCCTGGAGGAGGCGTCCGGCCACCACGGTGGTGAGGTCGTAGGCCGTGGCCGTCACCAGCGAGCCGAGCGCGAAGACCACGAGCGACCCGACGAGCACCGGCAACCGGCCACGGACGTCGGCGATGCGCCCGATGAGCGGCAGCATCGCGACGTACCCGAGCAGGAAGCCGGAGATGATCGGGGCGGCCCGCTGCAGGTCCTCCGCCGACAGCCCTGCGGACCCCATCATGTCGGGCAGGGCGAGCACGACGACGTAGTTGTCGGCCGCGGCGAAGCCCACCGCGACGGCGGCCAGGCCGAGCAGGACGCGGCTGCGCCGGTCGACCTCGTGGTCCGGGGCGTCGGGCCCGGTCACGGGGCGCTGATGTCCTGGTCGGTCCCGTAGTCGTCCACGCCGACGGTGTAGTCGACCGTGCCCTCCGGGCCGTAGAACGGGCCGGAGACGTCCACGGCGCGGAGCCGGCCGTCCTCGTCGATCCGGAACGTGGCGGGGAACGTGGCGTCCTCGTCCGCGCTCGGGATCGACGCGTCGACCACGCGGCCGGGCAGCGTCCCGGTGTAGGAGCTCAGCACGACCTCGCCGTCGCGGACCCGGTCGCCCTCCTCGACGCCGGTCGCGGCGGTGAGCCAGGACGACAGGCCGCTGTCCGGGTCCATCAGCCGCGCCGGGTCCGGGGCGCCGTAGTCCGCCGGGTTGACCTTGCTGAACGAGCGGGTGAACGGCAGCTTGGCCCAGACCGTGGAGTCGACCGAGACCACCGGCACGTCCACCTCCAGCCCGTTGACCAGGACGACCAGGTCCCCCTCGAAGGCCGGTGCGCGGGTGGCGACCCCGGTCGCGTCCAGGACGCCGTCGACGCCGTCGGGGAGCTCCTGGGTGGTCAGCGACAGGGTCACGCCGCTGGTCTCGTCGAGCGCCTCCTTGGCCGCGGCGAGCACGTCCTCGGGGGTCTCCTCCGACCCCTCCCCGCCGCCGTCGGAGCACGCCGCGAACGTCGTCGTCAGGGCCGCCAGCGCGGCCAGTGCCGCGGCGCCGCGGCGTACCCGATCCATGGCGACGGAGCCTACGGCCGCGGTCGATGCGGGGACAACGTCCTCCGAGGACGGTGCTTTCGGACATGGTGTACGGCGACCGGCGCGACGAGCATGGAGGTGCGGGACGACCCGTCGTGCCGCACGTCCTGGGAGGCAGCGATGAGGAACACACGTCAGCCGTCGCCGTCGGTGCTCGACGCCCTCGAGGAGTGGGTGGAGGCGGGACTCGTGACGCCCGAGCAGTCGCGCGCGATCCGGCAGCACGAGGCGGAGCAGCGCCGACCGCACGCCGCGGTGGCGGTGCAGCGGTCGCCGGAGGCCGGTCCGTCCCTGGTCGTCGAGGCGCTCGGCTACCTCGGCGGTGTCGTCATGCTGGTCGGCGCGGGGATCCTGGCCGGGATGCTCTGGCCCGACCTGTCTGTGCCGCTCCGGCTCGCCCTGATCGGCGCCACGGCAGCGGCCCTCATCGGTGCCGGCTTCGCCGTGCCCGACCGCCTCGGCGAGGCGGCGGGCCGGTTGCGCTCGGTGCTGTGGGCCCTCGGCGTGGGGGCCAGCGCCGGGTTCTTCGCCGTCTTCACCACCGAGGTGCTGGACCGGTACGACGAGCACGCCCTCGTCGTCGTCGGCCCGCTGACCGCGGTCGTCGCGGGCGTCCTGTGGTGGGTGCGCCACACGTGGCTCCAGCAGCTGGCGCTGCTCGCGCCGTTGCTGGTCTCGGCCATGGGCGTCGGCATGGAGCTCACCTCGACCGACTCGTCGTGGCCCGGCGCCCTCGTGTGGTTCGTGGCCGTCTGCTGGGCCGCGCTCTCCTGGGCCGGCAGGATCGAGCCGCGCACCACCGGGGTCGCCTTCGGCGTGCTGGGTGGCGTGCTGGGTGCGATCACGATGGCGTCCGACGTGGGCATCGCGCTCGCGCTGGCGACCGCGGTCGCCGCGGCGGTCCTGGCGCTGTGGGAGCGCAGCCTGCCCTGGCTCGGTGTCGCCGCGATCACCCTGCTCTGGACGATGCCGCGCGCCGCCGACGCGTGGTTCCCCGGCCGCCTCTCGGCCGCCCTCACGCTGCTCGCGACCGGCGGCGCGCTGGTCGGGGCTGCCGTCTGGGTCGCCCGGCACCAGGGCTCGAACCCGCCGTCGTGAGGCGACGGGCGGTCGAGGTCAGCCCGCCCCCGGCTCGAGCCCGGCCGCGACGTGCTCGGCGAACGCCCGCACCGCGTCCCACTCGGTGTAGACGTAGTCGCGGGAGGTGTCGACCCCGAGGTCGCCGGGCTTGCCGGCGACGATCCTGCGCATCATGCGCCGCTTGAGGAACCCGTAGTGGGTGTAGAGCAGCGCGCCACCGAACAGGGCGCGCTGGTCGGGGTGCCAGCCGGTCTCCTCCTCGAACTGCCGGACGTAGCCCTCGGCCTCCGCCTGGTCACCCTGGGCCGCCAGGCTGACGGAGAAGAACGCCGACGGGAGACGCTCGAGGGTGCCGAGGTTGTCGCGCGCGAGCGCCACCACGTGCTTGTCGTGCTTGCCCATGTGGATGGACGCGCCGAGGACCACGGCGTCGTACCCCTCGGGCACCACGCCACCCAGGTCGTTGACGTCCAGGACCGCCGCCTCGTGCCCCGCGTCGCGGAGCACGTCCCCGATCACCTCGGCGATCCGCTCGGTCTGGCCCTCGCTCGTCCCGTACGCCACCAGCACCCTGGCCATGGCGACACCCCCAGGTCGTCAGCGCCGTCCCGGCCGGACGGCATCGCGTCCACGCTAGGAGGTGCCTCGCGGGTGCGTCAGTGCTGAAGGTCCTCAAGCGTCCGGACGGCCGCGATCAGCGAAGCCGGCCCCAGATCCCGCGGCGCTCGCGGTGCTCGGGCTGCTGGTCGGCCGACCCGCCGAGCTCGGAGGGCACCGGCTTCTTGAGCTTGCCGTCGTAGCGCGGGACCTCGCGCTCGGCGGTCGGGACGAAGCCGGCGTCGGCGGCGGCGAGGCGGCGTACGCCGTAGACCCGGTCCAGCGCCTCGTCGGAGGTGCCCAGCCCCAGCCACGTCGCCCGGCTGAGCGCGGCGACGCGCTCGAGGCGACCGACGCCGTCGATGACCAGCGCGCCGTCGTGCGTTCGCTCGAGGTCCTCGGCCAGCGCGAGGAGCGCGCCGGGCGTGGGTGCCATGGCGGGCGAGTCCAGGGTGAGGCGCAGGCTGGAGCGGGTACGACGCTCGGGCAGGGAGGTCAGCAGGGCGACGCGCTGGTCGTCGCGGTAGGTCCGGTGCACGATGCGGGTCTCGAGCAGCGGGTCGGCGAGCGGGTGGATGCGCTCCTCGTGGAGGTCCGCCCAGTCGCCGGTCAGCACGACGCGCAGGTCGTCGAGGGTGGAGTCGAGGACGGCGTCGACGCAGCCCATGACCTCGTCGGCGTCCCCGGTCATCGCGAGCACGACCTCGAGGTAGGGGACCTCGTAGCGGCGGCCGTGGGCGTTGCGCTTGGGCCGCATGCCCGGGACGAGGTTGGCGAGGTAGGCGTCGTTGTAGCGGTTGACCTGCTCGCGCCGCTCCATCACGTGGGAGCGACCGAGGTGCCAGGACCGCGCCCCGTGCTCGGGGATCAGCAGGCCGCCGGCCTCGCCGAGCCGGTGACCGAGCTCCATGTCCTCGCCGAGGCGCAGCGAGGTGTCCCAGCCGCCGGCCGCGTCGAGGAGGTCGCGGGAGAGCGCGAACGTCGCGCCGACGAAGGAGCGGAAGGCGCGCGGGCCGGCCTGGGTGAGGTCGTCGGTACGCCGCCACATGCCCTCGACCCACCGGTGCGGCTCGGCCTCGTCCCAGTCCCACAGGGTGCCGACCTCGCCAGTGGCGACCTGGTCGCGGGTGGTCGCGGGGTCCTGGGCGAGCACCCGCTCGGGGTCGACGAACCGCTTGGTCCCCGCCACCACGGCGTAGTCGACCTCGTGGAGCCAGCGCAGCTGGGCCTCGAGGTGGTCGGGCCACAGCAGCATGTCGGCGTCGACGAAGTAGAGGAGCTCGCCCTCGCTCGCGCGCCCGGCGACCTCGCACGCGCCGGCGCAGCCCCAGCCCTGCTCGACGCGCACGACCCGGGTGTTGTCGGGCACGACCTCGGGCAGCACGACCGGCGGGGTGCTGCCGTCGTCGGAGACCACCACCTCGGTCAGGTGCGCGGGATAGGTCTGCGCGGCCAGGCCGGCGAGCACGTGCGGGAGGGTGCGGCCGGAGTTGTACGCCGGCACCACGACCGTGACGGTCCGGGTCGGGGTCCACGCTCCGACGGCCGGAGGGGACAGGACGCCCCACTCGTTGCGTCGTACGACGGGCTGGTCGCGGCGCCGGGACACGGGCTGGGTCACGGCAGGTCCCGCTCGTCGGCCTCGAGCTCGCGGCTCGCGTGGAACCCGGTCCACTCGCGGTCCACGATGCCCTCCTTGCGGAAGGAGTCGGCCTCGACCTGCCACGTGTGGTGGCCGGACGCGAGGCGTCGGAGGACGTAGCCGAGGCCGTGGGTGCGGTAGATGCGGCCGCCCGCGGCCTCGATCCCGCTCAACAGCTGGGCGTCGACGAACCTGCGGACGGGCCGGAAGCCGCCAACGCTGCGCACGACCTCCCGGTCGGCCATGATCGTGCCGCCGGCGACGAACCGGTTGAAGATCTCGGTCGGGTGGTTGCGGCGGGTGGTGATCCCGAGCTCGGCGAGGTGCACGAACTCGCTCGGCATCCCGACCACGTCGGCGCCGCTGTAGCGACGGGCGAGGAGCAGGTCGACCACCGCGTGCGGGCCGTACCAGTCGTCGTCGTCGACCTTGAGGAGCACGTCGCCGGACGCCGCCTCGAAGGCGTCGTTGAGGACGTAACCGAAGAAGGTGTCCGTGCCGCGCGGGACCAGCACGACCTCGCGGCCGGGGAGGGCCGCACGCACCTGGGCCTCGTCGGCCTCCCAGCCGTGGGTGGCCAGCACGAGCTCGAAGTCGGCGTCGCGCTGGCGGGCGAGCTGGCGCAGCGCGAAGTCGAGCTGGTGGGGACGCATCGTGGTGAGCAGGACGCTGACCTGAGGGCGGGCGACGTGCCGGACCCCGGCGCGCGCGGCCAGGCGTCCGCGCCAGGCGACGGTGGAGTGCTCGAGGAGCGCGGCCCGCCGCACGGTGACGCTGTGCTCCTCGCGGGCGAGGGCGTCGTCGAGGTCCGGCTGTGCCTCGAGCGCGTGCTGCAGGGTCGTGCCCAGGACCGGGCTGGCGCCGGAGGTGAGGAGGGGTACGCCGGCCGCGGCGAGCCGGGCGACGACGCACGGGTCGGCGGTGGTGAGGTCGACGCGAAGGCCCTGCACGTCGCGCAGGGCGGCGATCGCGGCCTCGGTGACGGCCTGGTCCGGTGCGAGGTCGCGGACCGGCTCGGTCCACTCCTTGCGCCAGCCGCGCGGGTTGACCACCATCTCGTCGACCGGCTCGAGGCCGGGGTCGGTGACCAGGGTCGGTGCGCGGTCGATGACGTGGTGGACGGGTATCTCCTGCAGGGCTCCGTCGGTCACGACCACGTCGGCCGGCACCACGACCTCCTCGTCGGCCGCCTCCGCGGGGTCGGAGAGGAGCTGCGTGCGCACGTCGAGGCCCGCGGCGGGCTCGCGCCCGGCGTACGCGACGACGACACCGCCGTGGGCGGTGTCGACGCCGGGAACGGCCTGGCGGGCCAGCTCGGTGAGGACCACGTGGGCGCCGACCGGCTGGGCGAAGCGGAGCACGGTGAGCACGCCGCGGCCCGCCTCACGGGCCATGAGCGAGGTGAGGGCGGGCCACTCGGGGCGCGGCACGACGACGAGCGGCTCGGTGGCGTCGGTGAGCCAGAGGGCGACGACGCGGGTCTGGCCGACCCGGCTGATCCGGGACGCGTTCCGGCGGAGCGACGCACGGTCGGCGGTCGTCCACAGGACCGACTTCCAGCCGCGGCCGATGTCGGTGGTGCCTGCCAGGGTCGTGAACGTGGCACCGGCCGGTGCCAGGTCGGCGGCGGACGCGTCGTCACCGATGACCAGGAGGGGTTCGGGGGAGGTGAAGCCATCGAGGGGATGACCGGAGAACGACATGCTCATCGCTGGGCCTCCTGCTCGCCGGCGGGTCGGTCACGCACCGTCCGCTCCCGCAGCGACGCGGGGAGGCTGTGCTTGACCAGCGGTCGCGGCTGCTGGCGCAGCCAGGTGCGCGTGACGTGGTCGATGATGTGGACACCCGCGGGTGCGTCGACGCGCACGAGCCCGCCGAGCTCCTCGGCGCGGCCCGAGCGGATCGCCTCGTCGACCTCGAACTCGCGCAGCTTGCGGTAGAGGCGGGTGTTGGTGAAGTCGATGCCGTCCGTGCGCCAGTGGGCGTACTCGTCGGCGTCGAGCCACTTGACCTCCACGCACAGGCCCTGCTGGAGGACGAGGCGCTCGACGTCCGCGGGATACTCGCGCAGCTCCCAGTCGAAGGCCTTCACGAACGTGAAGTCCGGACCCATGGGATAGACCCACGGCTCGAGGAAGCGCAGCGACAGGTCCAGCCAGCCGGTCCGCTCGTCGACCACGGTGAGCGGGTGGCGCGGCATGGACACGATCGTCCGGGTGGTCTCGAGCTGCCAGGAGAGGTCGCGCAGGATGCCCGCGCCCTCGGGCGTGAGCACCATGTCGCCGTCCCACTTCATGGAGTACGCCGTGCGCACGTGGCTGAAGCACCAGTTGTAGAAGTGCGTCAGCGAGTGCACGGACGTGGCCGGGGTGGCGAGGTGCTCGCCGCCCGCGCGGGCCACGGCGTGCGGGTAGGTCATGCCCGTGAAGCGGTCGCGTGCGCCGAGGTCGGCGGCGATCTGCTCGGCGACCTCGAGCGTGCCGTCGGTCGAGCCGTTGTCGACCAGCAGCACGTGCTGGACCGCGGAGAGGATCGGCGGCAGCACCCAGGGCAGGTTGCGGGCCTCGTTGCGCACCCGGAAGACGCAGGTGATCCCGGGGGTGGAGTGCTCCCCGCGGGTCCACGGCCACGTGACGTCGTAGTCGGCGAGCCCCTCCAGGGAGGGGATGTCCGGGGTGGTGGGCGGCACGGGCGTCCTCAGCGCTCCCGGCGCAGGGCCTTGCGCAGGCCGCGGCGGGCGCTC
The DNA here is from genome assembly GCF_003047295.1 of Nocardioides sediminis. Classification (GTDB taxonomy): domain Bacteria; phylum Actinomycetota; class Actinomycetes; order Propionibacteriales; family Nocardioidaceae; genus Nocardioides; species Nocardioides sediminis. Next base: position 94,408 of record NZ_PZYZ01000006.1, on the reverse strand, counting down.
TCGGGGACCATGGCGCGGACGGAGTGCGGCACCCGGTCGGCCGCGCGGCGTGCGGTGGCGTCGGCGGCTCCCGCCTCCGCCTGCCGGCGGGCCTCGGCCGCGGCCGTCCGGCGCTGCGCGACGGTGGTGGAGTGCGCGAAGGCCTCGGCGTCGGCGTACATCTCGCCGTAGGCCACCCGCAGCTGGTCGCTGACCTGCTGCGCCTGCGCGGTGTCGCCGCCCTCGTCGGCCAGGCCGTCGAGCATCGTCCAGGTCTCCTGCGCGAGCTCGCGGAGGACGGTCGGCACCTGCACGTCGTCCCAGGTGAGGGTGACCCGGCGCAGCGAGGGGTCGATGAACTTGTGGACCTGCGCGATGTCGTTGGCCATCGCCGTCTTGACCGCGTGCAGGTCGAAGGCCTCGCCGATCGCGAACACGGGCTGCGTCCAGTCGGCGAGCAGGTCGGCGTACCGGACGAAGCGACGCTGCTCGCCCCGGGTGGCGCGCTCGGTGTGCAGCATCATGTTGACCCAGGCGGCCGTGCGGGTGACGTCGCCCTGGCGCTGGTCGTAGTACTTCTTCTTGCTGCCGACCACCTCGGTGACCGGACGCAGCATGGTGATGTACGACGACGTCGCGTCGCAGCGGTCGGCGCACGCGCGCCACAGCCCGAGGAACCAGGCGGCGCGCGGGTCCTTGACCACCAGCTCGTCGGCCTCGCCGAGCTGCGACTCCAGCCAGGCGGTCACCCGCTCGCGCGTCGCGTGGTCACCGCTGAGGCGGCCGGCGTCGAGCCAGGCGCGCGGGCGGGCGTCGGAGACCTGGACGTTGCTGCGGGCGAGGAGCTCGGTGTGCAGGTCGACGACCCACTGCGGCTCGCCGAAGCCCTTGGGGTTGGTGGAGTCGGCGGCGACCTCGGGCTGGGGCACGTGCAGGCCCAGCGTCCGGAGGGTGCCGGCCATCGTGCTGGTGCCGCTGCGGCCCGACCCGACCACGAACACGACCCGGCGACTCGACATGCCCCGCACCCTATCGGGGCGCGGACCCGCTCCCGGGCTGGGCGGCGATCAGGTCGGCGTACCACTGGAAGGACCGCTTGGGCGTGCGCTTCTGGGTCTCGTAGTCGACGTGCACGAGGCCGAACCGCTGGGTGTAGCCCTCGGCCCACTCGAAGTTGTCGAGCAGCGACCAGCAGTAGTAGCCGCGGACGTCGACGCCGCGCCCGATCGCCTCGGCGACCGCGGTCAGGTGACCGTGGAGGTAGTCGATCCGGGGCTGGTCGTCGACGACGCCGTGCTCGTCGGGGCCCATGTCGTAGGAGCAGCCCGACTCGGTGATCACGATCGGCGGCAGGGCGGCGCGGTAGCGCGCCCGGAACATGATCAGCCACTCGCGCAGGGCGTCCGGGACGACGGGCCAGCCGAAGTCCGTGGTCGGGTAGCCCACGACGTCGCGCATCTCGAAGGGCATGTCCGCGTCCTCGGGGGCGGCGGCGACCTTCATCGGGTGGTAGTAGTTGACCCCGTAGAAGTCGAGCGGCTGGCGGATCGTGGCCATGTCGCCCGGCTCGGCCAACCCGTCGAGCAGCGGCGCGAGGTCCACGGGGTAGCGGCCCAGCAGCATCGGCTCGAGGAACATGCCGTTCCACACCCCGTCGAAGATCTTGCTCGCGCCCACGTCGGCGTCGGCGTCGGAGGCCGGCCACACCGGTGCGTGGTTGTTGGCGCAGCCGATGCTCGTCGCCCCGGCCCAGCGCAGCTCGATGGCGGCGCGGCCGTGGGCGAGGAGCAGGTGGTGGGAGGCCCACAGGGAGTCGAACATCAGGGTCCGGCCGGGCGCGTGCCGGCCCAGCCCGTAGCCCAGCAGCGACGCCACGTTGGGCTCGTTGACGGGGATCCAGTGCTCGACCCGGTCGACGAAGCGCTCGCCGACGAGGGCGGCGTACTCCGCGAAGCGGTCGACGGTCTCCCGGTTGAGCCACCCGCCCTCGTCCTCGAGCGCCTGCGGGAGGTCCCAGTGGTAGAGCGTGACCATCGGGGCGATGCCGTGCTCGACGAGGGCGTCGAGGAGCCGGTCGTAGAAGGCCAGCCCCGCCTCGTTGACGGTGCGGCCGTCGGGCATGATCCGCGACCACGACATCGAGAGCCGGTAGCCCTGGGTCCCGAGGGCCTCCATCAGCGCCACGTCCTCGGCGTACCGGTGGTAGTGGTCGCACGCGACCGCCCCGCTCGAGCCGTCGGCGATGCGTCCGGGCTCGGCGCAGAAGGTGTCCCAGATGCTGGGTCCGCGGCCGTCCTCTGTGGCCGCACCCTCGATCTGGTAGGCCGCCGTGCTGGTCCCGAACCGGAATCCCGGGGGCAGCTGGGGAAAGGACCCGGGCGGCTCAGTGGTCACGTGAGTGAAGATATCGGCATGGCAGCAACGCTGTACGCCGGATCGGCGAGGTTCACCACCCACGAGCCGGACCGGGTGACCCGCCACTCGTTCTCCTTCGGGCCCCACTACGACCCGGCCAACCTGGGCTTCGGCCCCCTGGTCTGCCACAACGACGAGATCCTCCAGCCCGGCGGCGGCTATCCCGACCACCCGCACCGTGACCTCGAGATCGTCACGTGGGTGCTGTCCGGGGTGCTGCTGCACACCGACTCGACCGGCCACACCTCGCCGATCGGCGCCGGCAGCGTCCAGGCGATGAGCGCCGGCTCGGGCATCCGGCACGCCGAGATCGCCGCCCCCGCGTCCGGGCCGACGCGCTTCGTGCAGGCGTGGGTGCGGCCCGACGAGCCGGGCGGCACGCCCGTGCACCGCGAGCTCGCGGTCGACCTGGCGGGTGCCGGTCTCGTGCCGGTGGCCGGAGACAGCGGCCTGCCGATCGGTACGACGGGCGCGTCCCTGCACGTGGCCCGGCTCGCTCCCGGGGAGTCGGTCGAGCTTCCGGACGCGCACCGGCTGCACGTCTTCGCGGCCACCGGGTCGGTGTCCGTCGGCGACCACCGCCTCGGCGCGGGTGACGAGCGACTCGGGGCGGGCGACGCGCTGCGGCTGGTCGACGAGGGCGGCGTCGCCGTGGCGGACGAGCCCACCGACCTGCTCGTCTGGTCCTTCACCTGAGCGGGCAGTTTCGTACCGCTGGAACCCGGCCGACCGGGCACTTTCGTACCGCTGGAACCCACCGACCGGGCGGTTTCGTACCGCTGGAACCCACCGACCGGGCGATTCCGTGCGCCTGGGACCGGGATGGGCGCGTCGCTCGCTCCGCGACCGCCGCGCGTCGTACGAAGGAGTCATGACCTCTGCTCGGCCCGAGACCTGTCTGTTCTGCGGGATCGTGGACGGGACGGTCCCGGCGTACGTCGTCCATGAGGACGACATGACCCTGGCCTTCCTCGACATCAACCCGGCGACCGAGGGTCACACGCTCGTGGTCCCGAAGGTGCACGCGGACGACCTCCTGGACGCGGACGCGGACTCCGCCGCCGCGGTGATGCGTGCCGCGCGGGCCGTTGCGCTGCTCCTCGACCGGCGGCTCTCTCCGGATGGCATGACCGCCTTCCAGGCCAACCGCACTGCCGGTTGGCAGGACGTGTTCCACCTGCACGTGCACGTCGTACCGCGCTGGGACGGGGACGACCTGGTCCGGCCGTGGACGCCGCGCCCCGGTGAACGGCACGCGCTCGAGAGCACCGCGCAACGGCTCCGCGCCAACGACTGAAGCGCACGGAACGGGGGAGGTCGGTGCGATCCAGCGGCACGGAACTGCCCGGTCGGCGGGTTCCAGCGGCACGGAACTGCCCGGTCGGCACGTTCCAGCGGTACGGAACGGGGGAGGTCAGGCGAGGACCGTCAACGCCCCCGGCAGCACGGCGACCTCCGCCGGAGGCGAGGAGAGGCCCGGCAGCACGCCGAGCGGCTCGCCGTCACCCCCGACCGGCACGGGCACCCGCGCGTCGGCCGAGATCTCGACCCGCGCGCCGCGCAGGACGGTGACCTCGGGCAGCGCGACGTGCCGGCCGTCGTACACCTTCGGCAGCGAGCGGATCAGCGCCCGCTTGGTGGCGGCCTCGACGACCACGACGTCGAGCAGCCCGTCGTCCGGGCGCGCGTCCGGCGCGATCGCCATCCCCTGGCCGTAGTAGCGCGAGTTGGCCACGACGACGGTGGCGGCGTCGTGCTCCGTGGCCACGCCGTCGACGACGACCCGGTAGCGGGCGGGTCGGTAGGTCGCGAGGGCGCGGACGGCGGCGAAGGGGTACTGCAGCGGGCCGGGGAGGCGCCGCACGCGGTCGACGATCTCCGCGGCGCGCGCGTCCACGCCGGCGTACACCGATCCGGCCACCACCCGCGAGAGCCCGAGACAGGCCCACGAAAGGAGGTCGACGCGCCGGGTGGAGCCGCCGAGCAGGAGGTCCGCCTGGGCGAGCGGGTCCGACGGCAGGCCGAGCATGCGGGCGAAGTCGTTGCCCCGCCCGGCGGGGACCACCCCGAGCGTGCCGCCGAGCCGGGCGACCTCGCCGGCCAGCGACGACAGCATGCCGTCGCCGCCCACCGAGACGACGACGTCGCCGCGCGCGACCGCGGCCGCGACCAGGTCGTGCATGGCGCGAGGGCCGGGCGAGTAGGTCACCTCGACCTCCGCGCCCGCGTCCCGCAGCCGGCGCGCCACGGGCACCACTGCGCCGGGTGCGGCGCCGCCACCCGACGCCGGGTTGACCAGGAAGGCGAAGGAACGCCCTCCGGGCCGAGCGACGGCACCGGGCTCGGGACGCGGCGACGTCACGGCACCAGCACCCCCGGGTTGAGCACGCCGGTGGGGTCTAGCGAGTTCTTGACCGCGCGCAGCACCTGCACGCCGACGGGACCGATCTCGCGGGCGAACCACGGCTTGTGGTCGGTCCCGATCGCGTGGTGGTGGGTGATCGTCGCGCCGGCGGCGATGATCGCGTCGCTGGCCGCGGCCTTGGCGGCGGCCCACTGCTCCAGCGGGTCCTCGGCCTGCCGGGCGGCGACGGTGAAGTAGAGCGAGCAGCCCGTCTCGTAGACGTGCGACACGTGGCAGAGCACCAGCGCACCCTCGCCCAGCGCGCCCGTCAGCGCCGCCCGCACCGCGTCGTAGAGGCGCTGCCGGTTGGACCAGAAGGTCGCGGTCTCGAGGGTCTCGACGAGCACGCCGACGTCGAGCAGGGCATCGCGGAGGTACGGCGCGTGGAAGCGGCCCTGCTCCCACGCACGGCCCGGCTCCTCCCCCAGGTCGGTCCCGCCGAGCCGGGTGAGCACCGCGGCCACGGCCGCCCGGCGAGCGGCGACGACGTCCGGCTCCCCCTCGTGGCCGACGACCATGAGGCAGCCGGCGTCGCCGCCCGCACCGATCGACTCGGGGTCGGCCAGGTTGATCGCGGTCTCGGTCTCGTCGGACAGCCGGATGACGGTGGGCAGCAGGCCGGCCTGGGCGAGGGTGCGCATCGCGTCGGACCCGGCGGCGAACGACGGCCAGCGCCACCCGTCGTACACGCGCGTGACGGGCACGGGGCGCACCCGCACGGTGACCGAGGTGATGACCCCGAGCGTGCCCTCGGAGCCGAGCACGAGCTGGCGCAGGTCGGGGCCGGCCGCGGTCGCGGGGGCCGACCCGAGGGTCAGCACTCCCGACGGCGTCACCACGGTGAGCCCGACGACCAGCGAGTCGAACCGCCCGTAGCCCGCGCTGGACTGGCCGCTCGAGCGGGTGGCGGCGAACCCGCCGATGGACGCGTGCTGGTAGGACTGCGGGAAGTGGCCGAGCGTCAGCCCGTGCGCGGCGAGCAGTGCCTCGGCCTGCGGGCCGCGCAGCCCCGGCTCCAGGGTGGCGGTCATGGACTCGGTGTCGACGGCCACGAGGCGGTCGAGCCGCACCAGGTCCAGGCTGACCACGCCCGCGAAGCCCTCGCGACGGGCCACCAGGCCGCCGGTGACCGACGTGCCGCCGCCGAAGGGGACCAGCGCGAGGTGGTGCTCGACCGCGAGCGCCACCAGCGCCTCGACCTCCGCCTGCGTCGCGGGCCGGACGACGACGTCGGGCGCGTCGGTGAGGTCGCCGGCCCGCGCACGCAGCAGGTCGGGCGTCGACTTGCCGCGCGTGCGCAGGGCGCGGGTCGCGGCGTCGGTCAGCACGTGCTCCGCGCCGACGACCGTGCGCAACGCGTCGAGCAGGGACTCGTCCAGCGCCGGCAGCTCGGGCAGCTCGCGATCCGTCGCGGGCGTCTCCCGCACGTCCCCGAAGGCCAGCTCGACCAACCCGCGGGCGGACTCCGGCAGGGCCACGGCGGCGGCCGGGTCGCCCCAGCGCTGCGGGTGCATCTCGGTCGTCATACGTTACACTGTGACATATGACGTCACTTCGTCACAACGGTTCACGAGAAGGCACGGCCGCGCAGGACGCCTACCTCGACGCCGCCCGGGCGTGCATCCTCGACGTGGGCTGGCGTCGTACGACGCTCACCGAGGTCGCCCGTCGCGCCGGGGTCTCGCGGATGACGATCTACCGCGCGTGGCCCGACATGGGGCGGCTGCTCGGCGACCTGATGACGCGCGAGTGGGCGGGGATCGTCACTGCGAGCGACCCGCACACCGACATCGCCGACCGGATGCTCGCCACCGTCCGCGCCCTGCGGGACAACGAGCTCTTCGTGCGGATCGTCGAGCTCGACCCCGAGCTGCTGCTGCCCTACCTGCTCCACCGGCGGGGCCGCTCCCAGGACCTGATCCTCGGGCTCATCGAGGACGCGATCCGGGAGGGCCAGGGCGACGGCAGCATCCGCGAGGGCAACCCGACGGTGATGGCCCGCTCGCTGGTGCTCGCCGCCCACGGCTTCGTGCTCAGCGGCCACACCATGGTCGACGACGAGGTGAGCGAGGAGGACCTGTACGACGAGGCGCGCGAGGTCGTCGCGAGGGTGCTGTCCCCGTGACCCGCATCCGCCCGGGCCTCGACGAGCTCCCCGACCACGTCGACGTGGTCGTCGTCGGGCTGGGCATCACCGGCGCCGGGGTCGCCCTCGACGCCGCCACCCGCGGCCTGAGCACGCTGGCCGTCGACGCGCACGACCTCGCCTTCGGCACGTCCCGCTGGTCCTCCAAGCTGGTCCACGGTGGCCTGCGCTACCTCGCCCACGGACAGGTCGGCGTCGCCCGCGAGAGCGCCGTCGAGCGCGGCATCCTGATGGACGTCACCGCGCCGCACCTGACCCGTCCGCTGCCCATGCTCGTCCCCCTGATGTCGAGCGTCTCCCGCCTCCAGGCCGCCGTCACCGGTCTCGGCCTCCGCGCCGGGGACGCCCTGCGCGTCTCCGCGCACACCCCCACGGCGACCCTGCCCCGGCCACGCCGGGTGTCCGCCACCGAGGCGCTGCGGCTGGCGCCGGCGCTGCGCCGCGACGGGCTGCGCGGCGGACTGCTGTCGTGGGACGGACAGCTCGAGGACGACGCCCGCCTGGTGGTCACCGTGGCGCGCACCGCCGCGTCGTACGGCGCCCACGTCCGCACCCGCGCCCGGGTCACGGCCGCCACCGGCACCCGCGTCGAGCTGCGCGACGAGCTGACCGGCGCGACCCGGACGGTCACCGCCGGCGCCGTCGTCAACGCCACCGGCGTGTGGGCCGGCGAGCTGGCCACCGACCTGGCGCTGCGACCCAGCCGCGGCACCCACCTGGTGCTGCGCGCGGAGACGCTGCCCGGGCTGACGGTGGCGGTGACCGCGCCGGTGCCGGGCGAGACCAACCGCTTCGTCCTCGTCCTGCCCCAGCCCGACGGCACGGTCTACGTCGGCCTCACCGACGAGCCGGTCGAGGGCGCGCTGCCCGACGTGCCGGTGCCGAACGAGGCCGAGATCGGGTTCCTGCTCGACGTCGTCGGGGCGGCGTTCACCCGGCCGCTCCGCCGCACCGACGTGGTCGGCGCGTTCGCGGGGCTGCGGCCGCTGCTGGACGCCGGCCCGGGCCGCACCTCCGACCTGTCGCGCGAGCACGCCGTGCTCACCGGGACCGACGGCCTCGTGACGGTCGTCGGCGGCAAGCTCACGACCTACCGGCGGATGGCGCAGGACGCGATCGACGCCGCCGTCGCCCACGGCGGCCTCACCGCAGGTCCGTGCACCACCGCCAGCACCGCGCTGCTGGGTGCCGCACCGCGCGACGAGCTGGCCCGCCTCGAGCTGCCGTCACGACTCGTGCGCCGCTACGGCACCGAGGCCGCGCTCGTGCTCGACGCCGCACGGCGAACCGGGCTCGCTGACGACGAGCTGCTGGCGCCCGTCTCGGGCCGGGTGCCGGTCACGCTGGCCGAGCTCCTCTTCGGGGTGACCCACGAGGGCGCGACCGACGTCGACGACCTCCTCGAGCGGCGTACCCGCGTCGGGCTGGTCCCTGCCGACCGGGCGGTCGCGGAGCCGCTGGCCCGCCGCGCGCTGGAGCTGGCGACCCGCCTGCCGGTGTAGCCCGTCCTGCCTCAGCCCGGCGGCAGCGCGACGTACGTCGTGTCGAGGTACTCCTCGATGCCCTCGAAGCCGCCCTCGCGACCGAAGCCGCTCTCCTTGACACCGCCGAACGGCGCCGCGGGGTTGGAGACGAGGCCGGTGTTGATCCCGATCATCCCGGCCTCGAGCGACTCCTGGAGCCGCATGGTGCGGGCCAGGTCGCGGGTCCAGGCATAGGCGACGAGCCCGTAGGGCGTGGCGTTGGCCGCCGCGATCGCCTCGTCCTCGCTGGTGAACGTGGTGATCGGCGCGACGGGCCCGAAGACCTCCACCTCGTTGATCTGCGATCCGCTGGGCACGTCGAGCAGCACAGTTGGCGGATAGAAGTGGCCCGGGCCGTCGGGGGCGGTGCCGCCGGTGACGACCCGCGCCCCGTCGTGCACGGCGTCGGTCACGAGCTGGCTGACCGACTCGACGGCGTCGGCGTCGATGAGCGGGCCCACCTGCACGCCGTCGTCCTGGCCGCGGCCCACCGTCATCGCACCCATCCGCTCGGCGAGCGCCCCCGCGAACCGGTCGGCGACGTCGGCGTGCACCAGGAACCGGTTGGCAGCCGTGCAGGCCTCGCCCATGTTGCGCATCTTGGCGACCATCGCGCCCTCGACCGCGGCGTCGACGTCGGCGTCCTCGAAGACGACGAACGGCGCGTTGCCGCCCAGCTCCATCGAGACGCGCTGGAGGTGGTCGGCGGACTGCCGGACCAAGATCTTGCCGACCTCGGTCGACCCGGTGAAGCTCACCTTGCGCAGCCGGTCGTCGGCCATCAGGGAGCCCACCACCCCCGACGCGTCGCTGGTCGGCACCACGTTGACCACGCCCTGGGGGACCCCCACCTCGTCGAGCAGGGCCGCGAGCTTGAGCATGGTCAGCGGGGTCTGCTCGGCGGGCTTGACGACCATCGTGCAGCCGGCGGCGATGGCCGGCCCGATCTTGCGGCTGCCCATCGCCAGCGGGAAGTTCCACGGCGTCACGAACAGGCACGGACCCACCGGCCGCTTGGCGGTGAGCAGCCGGCTCTTCCCGTCGGGGGCGCTCATGAAGCGGCCGTGGATCCGCACGGCCTCCTCGGCGAACCAGCGGAAGAACTCCGCGCCGTAGGCCACCTCACCGGCCGCCTCGGCCAGCGGCTTGCCCATCTCGAGGCTCATGGTCATCGCCAGGTCGTCGGTGCGCTCCACGATCAGCTCGTACGCCGCCCGCAGCAGCTCGCCGCGCTCGCGCGGTGCCGTCCGGGCCCACCCCGCCTGGGCCGCCACGGCGGCGTCGAGCGCGTCGGCGGCGTCCACCTCGGACGCGTCGGCCACCCGCGCCAGGACCGACCCGTCGGCCGGGTCCTCCACCTCGAACCGGCGCCCGTCGTTGGCCTCTCGCCACTCCCCGTCGATGAACAACAACTCCGGCTGATCGCTCATGAAATCATCGTGCCAGACAGCGCCGACAGGGCAGCCGCGCCTCGGGAGGCCCTTCCTCGTCCCACCGGTCCTGACCAGTCGGCCCTTGTCGCCGATCTCCGGGACAGCCCGCCCCGCGGGGTGGGAAAGTCTCCCCGCGAGCCCCTTGCTGACCCCATGCAGCAAGGGGCTCGCCTGCGTCCGGGCCCGGTGGAGGGCGAACCGGCCCCCGACCCGTCGACGCGCCGACCCGGTGGAGCGGACCGAACGATTTCGCCGTTCCGTTGGCGTCCCCGTGGGGATCGTCTACTCTTGGTGAACAGAAGGTGAACGGGAGGTGTCACATGAGGGACAACGCGATGACCACGGGGGTCTCCACACAGGCCACCGGCGCGCAGCCGGGGCTCGTCTGCCACTGGGTGGCGGTCACCGACGAGACCGGCCGCAGGCACATGGAGGCGCGCTGGAGCGCCCCCCAGGTCGCGACCCACGCGACCCACGCCGCCTGACCCCGCAACGACGCAGCGGAGCCACTCACCCCGTCCAGGGGTGGGTGGCTCCTCGTCATTTCGGGAGGTCCCGAGATTTTTCGGCCGCTGGGGAATGAACCGGACTGCGGTACGCTTTAGGTAGTTGAAAGATCTATCAACTACCACCGACCAGGGAGATCCCCCCATGACCAGCACGTTCGACGCCTCGACCACCGCCCTCGACGACATCACCGGCGACTACACCATCGACCCCTCGCACAGCAGCCTCGGCTTCGTGGCCCGGCACGCGATGGTGACCAAGGTCCGCGGGCAGTTCACCGGCTTCGAGGGCACCGCCCACGTCGACGCCGCCGACCCGGCCGCCTCGAAGGTCGACCTGACCATCGACGTCACCACCGTCGACACCCGCAGCGCCGACCGCGACGGCCACCTCAAGTCCGGCGACTTCTTCGACGCCGAGACCTACCCGACCATCCGCTTCGTCTCCACCGACGTGAAGCGCGACGGCGACGACTGGACCATCACCGGCGACCTGACCATCAAGGACGTCACCAAGCCGGTCACCATCGACTTCGAGCAGACCGGCTCCGCCCAGGACCCCTTCGGCAACGTGCGCGTGGGCTTCGAGGGTGCGACCACCATCAACCGCAAGGACTGGGGCCTCACCTGGAACGCTGCGCTGGAGACCGGCGGCGTCCTCGTCTCGGAGAAGATCAAGCTCGAGTTCGACATCTCGGCGATCAAGTCCGCCTGACCCCCGGCACACGGCACGACTCCTCGAGCCGGCGCATCCGCACCTCCCCCTCGTGCGGACGCGCCGGCTCGACGTCAATTGCGAGCGCGCCGGCCACCCGGCGTACGACGCCTGACTTGCTGGCCGATCCTTGCGCTTGCTGGCCGATGCAACGGCCAGCATGCGCCAGATTCACCGCTGAAGCGGTGACTCCGACGGGGACGCCCCGCTACTTCTTGTGGCGGGGCTTCTTCGCGCGCTCGGGGGCGTCGGCGGAGCGCGGGCCGCGGGCGTCGGCGCGGCGCGAGGGCGGACCGGAGTCGGGCCGGATCTCGATCAGCTTGCCGGAGATCCGGGTGCCGGCGAGCTTGTCGAGCGTGCCGGCGGGCAGCTCGCGCGGCAGCTCGACCAGCGAGAAGTCCGGGCGGATGTCGATGTGCCCGAAGTCCCCACGGGAGAGGCCGCCCTCGTTGGCCAGCGCGCCGACGATCTGGCGGGGCTCCACCTTGTGCCGCTTGCCCACCGCGATCCGGTACGACGCCATGTCGACGTCGGTGCGCCCGCGCGGCCGTCGCTCCGGCTTGCGCCCGCCGCCACGCTCGGGGCGCTGGTCGCGGGAGTTGAAGGAGCGCTGCACCGGCTCCGGCTCGGCGTCGAGCACGAGCGGCTGGTCGCTGTGCATCACCGCGGCCAGGGCGGCGGCGACGTCGGCCTCGGGCACGTCGTGCTCGTTGACGTAGTGCGCCACCACGTCGCGGAAGAAGTCGAGCCGGTCGCTGCCGAGCGCCTCGGTGATCGAGTCGTCGAAGCGCGAGAGCCGGGTCGAGTTGATGTCCTCGATCGTGGGGATCTGCATCTGCGTCAGCGGCTGGCGGGTGGCCTTCTCGATGGCGCGGAGCAGGTGCCGCTCGCGGGGCGTCACGAAGGCGATGGAGTCGCCCTTGCGCCCGGCCCGGCCGGTGCGGCCGATGCGGTGGACGTAGGACTCGGTGTCGGTGGGGATGTCGTAGTTGACGACGTGGCTGATCCGCTCGACGTCGAGGCCGCGGGCGGCGACGTCGGTGGCGACCAGGATGTCGAGCTTGCCCGCCTTGAGCTGGTTGACCGTGCGCTCGCGCTGCACCTGCGGCACGTCGCCGTTGATGGCCATCGCGGAGAAGCCGCGGGCCCGCAGCTTCTCGGCGAGCAGCTCGGTCTCGTTCTTGGTGCGGACGAAGACGATCATCCCCTCGAAGTTCTCGACCTCGAGGATGCGGGTGAGCGCGTCGACCTTCTGCGGGTAGGAGCAGATGAGGTAGCGCTGGGTGATGTTGGCCGAGGTCGTGGTCTTGTTCTTGACCGTGATCTCGACGGGGTCCTCGAGGTACTTCTTGGAGATCCGGCGGATCTGGGCCGGCATCGTGGCCGAGAACAGCGCGACGTGCTTGTCCTCGGGGGTGTCGGCCAGGATCGTCTCGACGTCCTCGGCGAAGCCCATCTTGAGCATCTCGTCGGCCTCGTCGAGGACGAGGAACCGCAGCTCGGAGAGGTCGAGGGTGCCCTTCTCGAGGTGGTCCATGATCCGGCCGGGCGTGCCGACGACGACGTGCACGCCGCGCCGCAGGGCCGAGAGCTGCACGCCGTACCCCTGGCCGCCGTAGATCGGCAGCACGTGGACGCCCTTCATGTGGGCGGCGTACTTCTCGAACGCCTCGGAGACCTGGAGCGCGAGCTCGCGGGTCGGCGCGAGGACCAGCGCCTGCGGCGTCTTCTGGGACATCTCGAGCTGGGAGAGGATCGGCAGCGCGAAGGCGGCGGTCTTGCCGGTGCCGGTCTGGGCGAGGCCGACCACGTGGCGGCCCTGGAGGAGCGGCGGGATGGTCTGGGCCTGGATGGCCGACGGCGTCTCGTACCCCACGTCCGACAGCGCCTTGAGCACCGCGGGCGCGAGGCCGAGGTCGGCGAAGGACTGCTGCTCGACGTCGGCAGGGGCGGGGGAAGTGTCGTCAACCACCCGTCAACGGTAGTGGCTCGCGCAACGGGCGCGGGATTCGTCGTCGCGGCGACGTCCGTCACGTCGCCCGTCCGACGTGATATTGGCGCGACGCGGGGCGGGTGGCCGATCCATGATGAGCCGCATGACGAGCACGACCGACACCACCCTGGACCCCGCCCCCGCCCTCCCGGCCGGCCTCACCACCCGCCCGCTCGAGCGCGGCGACTCCCGCATCGTCTTCGAGCTGATCGCGGCGCAGGAGCAGGCGGACATCGGCTCGGTCGAGATCGAGGAGGCCGACCTGGTGGGCGACTGGGCCAAGCCCAGCCACGACCTGGGGGCCCGCTCGGTCGCGGTTCTCGACGGCGACGTCCTGGTCGGGTACGCCGAGCTCTCGGGAGTCGACCGCGCCGACGCGGCCGTCCTTCCGTCCCATCGCGACCGGGGCATCGGCACCTGGCTGGCGTGGTGGTTGCGCGACCTCGGCCGCCGTCTCGGCTCCCCGGTCGTCGGCATGCCGGTGCCCGAGGGCAGCCCGGGCGACCGGCTGCTGGCCGCGCTCGGCTACGAGGTGCGCTGGACCAGCTGGGTGCTCCAGCTGCCGCCCGGCGCCGAGATCGCCCCGCGCGAGCTGCCGGAGGGGTACGCCGTGCGCACGGCCACCGAGGCCGACCTGCGGGCCGCGCACGACGTCCTCGAGGACGCGTTCCTGGAGTGGTCGGTGCGCGACCGCGAGCCGTTCGACGACTTCCGCGCCTCGCTCGAGGGACGGCCCGGCTTCGAGCCCTGGAACCTGCGCGTCGTCACCGACCACACCGGCGCGGTGGTCGGCGTCGCGCTGGTGCACCTGACGGACACCGGGGTCGCCTACGTCGCGCGCCTCGCCGTACGCCGCGACCAGCGGGGCCGCGGCCTGGCCCAGGTGCTGCTCGTGGACAGCTTCCGCCTCGCCCGCGAGCACGGGGCAGGCGTCTCCGAGCTCAGCACCGACTCGCGCACCGGGGCGCTCGGGCTCTACGAGAAGGTCGGGATGCGGCCCACGGCGACGTGGGTCAACCGGGCGGTGCGGCTGGGCTGAGTCCCCGCCCCCACCCCTACGGAGGTCCGTCAGGGCCCCCAGCCTCAACGTTCCCTCAAGCCCACAGCAACAAGATCAATTCTTCAATCGGATTGGGCCAAAACGCCTTCATCGAGGCGCTCTGGATCGATCTACCTATGTGAAGACCGGGGGAACGACGTCGAGCATGCCCGCGCGCCGCGGCGACGTCAGCAGCCACGACTGCCGACGCACCGTGCGGCCCGTGGGCCCACTGGTGGCGCTGCTGCCGGCCCACGACGAGGAGGCCACGCTGGGCGCGGCGCTCGACTCGCTGCGAGCGCAGACCCGACCACCGGACCGCATCGTCGTGGTCGCCGACAACTGCACGGACCGCACCGTGGCGATCGCCCGCGAGCGGGGCGTCGAGGTCCACGAGACCGTCGGCAACGCCCACAAGAAGGCCGGGGCGCTCAACCAGGTCCTCGACCTGCTCCTGCCCACGCTGGGCGACCACGCCCAGGTCCTGGTGATGGACGCCGACTGCACCCTGGACCCCGAGTTCCTGGCCGTCGCCCGCGCCAACCTGCGCGAAGGAGCCCTCGGCGGCGTCGGCGGGACCTTCCGGGGCGGCCCGGGAGGTGGGCTCGTCGGCACCTTCCAGCGCAACGAGTACGCGCGCTACGAGCGCGACGTACGACGGCTCCGGGGCAGGGCGCTCGTGCTCACCGGCACGGCGTCGGTCTTCCCGGTGAGCGTGCTGCGTGACGTCGTCGCCGCCCGGCGCGACGGCCGCCTGCCCGACCGCTCGGGCGCCGGGTCTGTCTACGACCTGCGCGTCCTGACCGAGGACAACGAGCTGTCGCTCGCGCTGCTCCACCTCGGCTACGGCATCCTCGCGCCGGCGGCCTGCACCCTCGAGACCGAGGTGATGCCGACCTGGCGCGACCTCGCCGAGCAACGCCTGCGCTGGAAGCGCGGCGCCATCGAGAACCTCGTCGACTACGGCTGGACCCGGGTCACCCTGCGCTACTGGGGTCGCCAGGCGCTCAGCCTCCTCGGCGTGCTCGCCACGCTGCTCTACCTCGCCAGCCTGGCGGTCGCGCTGGGCGTCGGGTTCACGCTCCACCCGCTCTGGATCGCCGTCACCGGCGTCTTCGCGGTCGAACGGGTCGTCACGGTGCGGTCCCGGGGCTGGCGCCAGATGGCGCTGGCCGCTCCCGTCCTCGTCGAGTTCGTCTTCGACATGTTCCTGCAGGCCGTCCAGGCCCGCGCATTCGCCCAGGCTCTCCTGGGCACCGAGAGAAAGTGGTGATCGAGATGTACAACAACGGAGCTGCCGGCGGCGGGTCCCTCGCCGTGACGGGGATGGGCGCGTCCATCTGGTTCGACGCGCTGTGGATGTTCCTGGCGGGCTTTGCCCTCATCGCAGCCACCATGGCCGTGGGACGGATCGTGCCCCGGCGCCACGGCTGATGAGACGCGCCCTGCTGGCGGTGGTCGTCCTCGTCGCCCTGGTGGCGGGGACGGTCGCCGTGCGCCTCGGCCACGACGAGTGGCAGACCGCCCGTGCCCAGGCGGTGCTCCGCGAGGAGCTCTCCCTGGGCACGGCACCACGTCCGGTCGTCGACCGGGACGCACCGCCGGTGGCGAGCCGGTCGTCGTACGGCGAGCCCTTCGCCGAGATGCGCATCCCGCGCTTCGGCGACGACTGGGAGTGGGCCGTGGTGGAGGGCACCGACGAGGCCGCCCTCGACCTCGGGCCGGGGCACTACCCGGGGACCCCCATGCCGGGCGAGCGGGGCAACGCGGCCATCGCGGCCCACCGGGCCGGCCACGGCGACCCCTTCATCGACTTCGACAGGTTGCAGGAGGGCGACGCCGTCGAGATCACCCAGGACGACACGACCTGGGTCTACACCGTGGTCGAGGAGCCGTGGATCGTCGCCGCAGACGCCCACCACGTGCTCGACCCGCTGCCGGGTCGCAAGCTCACCCTCACGACCTGCTGGCCCCGCTACGGCTCGTCCAAGCGGCTCGTGGCCGTCGCCGAGCTCGAGGACGTCGTGGTCGACGGCCGCTCGACGGTCGCGGTCGGCCGCGGGCAGGCGGCTAGCGCAGCGCCCGGCGCATCGCCCGCAGCGACGCGGGGGACGACTCGAGACGCCAATCGCGCTCCTTGGCCTCGTTGAACCACACGACGGTGTCGACGCGCGGGAACGCCCGCGCCTTCATCATCGCGGTGATCCACCGGGCCTTGCTGCGACCGCGGTCCCGGGGCGCGCCGTCGTGACGACGCGGCTCCTTGGACCCCACCTCGCAGATCCACACCGGGGCGGTCGGGTGCAACCGCGTGAGGCGCTGGTACTGCTTCTTGAAGACCGACGTGAAGGGCTGCCACCTGCCCCACGACGCGTCATTGCCCCAGTTGAAGCCGTCCAGCCCGAGCACGTCGACGTAGTCGGCGCCCGGCCAGATGTCGGCCACCGGCGTGGTCTGGGCATAGGTGTCGACGGTGGGGTTGAACACCCACTTGACGTTGTCGACGCCGGCCGCCCGCAGGTGGTCGACCACGTGCCGCCAGGCGCTCACGAACTCCGCCGGGGTGCCGCCGTGCGCCTTGCCGCCGTCGCGGGTCGGCTGGAAGGACTGCCAGTCGCCGTTCATCTCCGGCCACGGGCGGACGTGGACGTCGTACGGGTAGGAAAGGGCGGCGTCGGCGATCTGGTCGAGGTAGGCGTCGTGGTCGCCGCGGGCCCACTCCTCGAAGCGGGTCTCGCCCATGTCCCAGGAGAGGAGCACGTCGCGGGTGCCTCCCCGGCTGTGCGCCAGCTCCGGGCCCGCGGGGAACACGTCGCCGTACCCCCAGTAGTACGACGCGACCGCGACGTCGGTGCGCAACCTGCGGCCCAGCGCGTCGAGCCGGCCCGGGTCGAGGGTCATCCCCTCCACCCAGGCTCCGAAGCGCACCTGTCGGTGCAGCGGCTCGCGCGCCCGCGCCGCGTCGGCCGCGGTCCACGTGAAGAGCGTGGGGAGCAGGACGAGCGCCACCGACACGGCGAGCAGCACCCGCGTGCTCGCGCGCCGCGGAACGCCCGTTCTCCCCGCGCGCGTACGCCGGGTCCCCGCGGGTCGGACGTCGCTGACAGGTGCCGACATGGGCTGCTCCCACCTGGTCGTCTGACTGATCCGGGGAACTATGTCAACGAATCGTCACCATGGTGACAGTTTCTCCATATCTGGCTCCGCGCCGTAACAACGCCGCCACCAGTTCGTCATTCACCTGTGAGGGAGCCGGACCCGCCCGACCCTTGGTGCAGTCAGCACGACCACGGTGCGGGAACACCTTCCGGGGGGAAGTCAGCATGCAACACCGCTCTGCGCTCGTCATCGACGGCGACGAGGACAGCAAGGCCACCGTCAGCGGCGTCCTCGGCCGGGTCGGGTTCGAGGTCAGGACCGCCTCGCGCGGACACACGGCGCTCTCGCACCTCGACGAGATCCAGCCCGACCTCGTCGTCCTCGACCTCTCCCTCCCCGACATCGACGGCCTCGAGGTCTGCCGGCGCATCCGCAGCTCGAGCGACTGCTACGTCGTCTTCGTCAGCGAGCGGCAGGACGAGATCGACCTGCTGCTCGGCCTCGAGGCGGGAGCCGACGACTTCCTCGGCAAGCCGTTCTCCCCGCGCGAGCTGCAGGCCCGCGTGGCCGCGCTCTTCCGGCGTCCGCGCTCCTCGTCGAGCGCGCCCAGGCCGGCGGACGTCAGCCGCGAGGGTCGCATCGAGGGCGGCGGTGGCCTCGTCCTGGACCGTCACGCCCGCGACGTGGAGGTCAACGGCACGCCCGTCGAGCTCACCCGCACCGAGTTCGACCTGCTCACGGCACTCGCGACCCGGCCGGGTGTCGTCGTACGCCGCCAGGACCTGCTGCGCGAGGTCTGGGAGACCGAGGACGCCATCGACACCCACCTCGTCGACGTGCACGTCGCCAACGTGCGCCGCAAGCTGCGCATGCACGGCGAGGCCCGCTGGATCCGCACCGTGCGGGGCGTCGGGTTCCGCTTCGACGCCGCCTGACGCAGCGGTGACCGGGCACTTCCGTCGCGCTGGGACCCGGTGACCGGGCACTTCCTGACCGCTGGGTGGTGCTGACCGGGCACTTCGGTGCCGCTCGGACCCGGTGACCGGGCACTTCCGTCGCGCTGGGACCCGGTGACCTGCATCTTGGCCGCTGGGCGACGGTGGGCTGCCAGACCGGACGCACGGACACGATGGCGGTCTCGGTGATCCATCCGGTGAACCGGCTCGGCCGCCATCTGGGTCATCGCGAGCCCCACGAGGCGCGGACCGAGGTCGCCTCCGACGGCGGAGGTCGCCGGGACCGCCTGACCCGGCGGTCCGACACGTTGGGTGTGGCTTTGGTGTCACCTGGTGGCACCAAAGCCACACCCAAGCGTCTAGACCAGGGCATCAGCTCGCCAGCGCAACGTAAGTGCCCGGTCGGCACCCCCAGCCAGGAACTGCCCGGTCGGCACCTCCCTGCGCACGGAAGCGCCCGGTCGGCACGATCCAGCGGCCAGGAAGTGCCCGGTCGGCGCGATCCAGCGGCACGAAACCGCCCGGTCGGCACGATCCAGCGGCACGAAACCGCCCGGTCGGCGCGATCCAGCGGCACGAAACCGCCCGGTCGGCAGGTCAGCGGGCGGTCTCGCGCAGCGTCGAGCCGCGCGCCCCGCGCACGGTGAGGGAGGCGCTCGCGAAGGCCGCCGCACCCAGCACCACCGCGGCGACGGCCGCCAGCGCGACGAGCCGCAGCGGCGAGACCTCGGCGACGAGCTGGGGCGTGGAGAGGTCCTCGACGTAGCCGAGCGTGATCGTCCGCAGCACGACGTACTGCGCCAGCGAGCCCGCCAGGATGCCGGCGACCGCCGCCCCGCCGAGGACGACGAGGAACTCCCGCGCCACGGCCGACATGACCGAGCCCCGCGGTACGCCGACCACGCGCAGCGCCGCCGCGTCGCGGCGCCGGGCCGGGAGCTGGACCGCCGTGGAGACGAACAGGCCGGCCAGCGCCATGAGCAGCACGAGCACCGCGACCACCGCGTAGAGCCGCAGCGCGAGGGCGTAGGCGCTCTGGTCCAGCACCCGCTGCTCGGTGGCCAGGGTGGTCTCGACCGTGAGCCCGGCCTGCTCGAGGGCGTCGCGGACCTCCGCCGGCGCCCCGCCGCGCATCAGCACCCGGGTCTCGAAGAGGTTGTCGTAGACCGGCCGGTCGGTGATGAAGGACGCGAAGTCGACCAGCAGCCCGCGCGGGCCGACGAAGGGCAGGCCCTCGGCCGTGCCCTGCGGCTCCACGCCGATCACCCCGGAGCCGTCGAGCGACTCGATCGCCTCGTCGGACACGTCGACCCCGCGGATCGCGGGCCGGTCGAGGGCGATGTCGCCCGAGGTGAGGCGGGCCATCGCCGATCCCCCGCCCGAGTCGAGGGTGAGGTCGATGGTGCCGTCGTCGGTGCGGATGTCGGCGATGGCGCTCGGAGCCTGCGAGTCGGGGGCCGGCACCCAGCCGGCGCCCTCGACGGCCTCGTCGACCCGCTGGCCGTCGACGGCGATCTCCAGGACCCGGGCGCGGCCGTCCATCTCCATCGTGGTGCCGGCGCCGCCGCCGAGGGTGAGGCCCTCGAGCGGGCAGGCCGTCTCGCAGGTCCGGGGCAGCCGCGCCGAGAGCGTGTGCTCACCGCGGGGGAAGGGTCCGAGGTAGACGCGCTCCGGCGTCCCGCCCACGGAGCCGAAGCGGGCCTCCACGGCCAGCGGGCGCGACGTACGGGCCCGGTTGTCGATGGTGACCGAGAGCCGGCGGCCGACCAGCGACGGCACCCGGCCCGCCGTGGCGATGTCGGCGGCGACGTCCTCGACCGTGGCGTCGGGGGTCCAGGTGGGCGGCCAGACGGCGATGGAGGCGAGCCGGTCGGCGTCGACGATGGCGAAGTTGGCGCCGGGGTTCTGCACCTCGGCCGCGGTCATCACCCACTCGCCGTCGGGATCGACGCGACGGGTGAGGTCGCGGGTGTCGCGGAGGGAGAGCGGGGAGGTCCAGGTGACGTCGGCCGGCGAGACGGTCGCGGCCACACTGGCCCGCCACGTCGCCGCCGAGTCGTAGACGCCGGCCCCGAAGACCGCGACCGCGATTGCCGCGGTCACCGGCAGGATCACCAGCGTCCCCTCCTGCCGGCGCGAGATCGCCCGCGCGGAGACGAAGCTGCCGAGCGAGCGGGTGTGCTGGCGGCGCCGGGTCCACCAGGTCGCCAGCCACGCCGTGGCCCGGGTGGCGGCGAGGCCGGCCACGATCGCGAGCAGCACCGGCAGCACCAGGTCGGTTGCGTCCGGGTCGCCCTGGGTGCCCGAGGCGAGCTTGGAGACGAGCACGGCGAGCGCGAGGGCCACCAGCGCGAGCTGGGCGACGACGGCCCAGCGGCGCGAGGCCTGCGGGCGGCGTACGCCGGAGAGCTGGGAGGCGAGCGTGTCGCGGACGACGAGTCCCACCGCCACGCACGCGACGGCGGTCGCGGCGAGCAGCACGAGCGCGGCCGCGGCCCAGCTCAGCCACGGCACGGGCATCGGGAGACCGTCGACCAGCCACGCGCGGGTGAGGCCCCAGCCCATGCCGAGCCCGAGCGCGACCCCGACGGGCGCGGAGAGGGCGAGCACCACGAGTGGCTCGGAGAGCCCCAGCACCCACAGCCGGCGCGAGGAGACGCCGCGCAGCGAGGCGAGGGCCAGCTCGGGCACCCGGATCTCGCTGGCGGCCATGAGCAGGCGCATGAGGAGGGCGAGGGCCACCAGCACCAGCGAGAGGACGGCCGGCGCGATCGACGCACGGGCGGTGGCCTGCTGCTCGCGGACCTCGTCGCGCACGGCGCCGAGGTCGTTGACGTCCGGCACCCCGACCAGGGTGCCGCCCTCGACCTCGGTGCTGCCCTCGAGTCGCGCGGCCGTCGCGGCCGCCTCGTCGAGGTCGGCGCGGGTGAGGTCGGCGGGCACGTCCAGGGGCGTGTCGACGCGCACGGACCAGGCGCCGGCACCGAGCGCGGACACGGTGTCGGACGTGGTGATGAGCGGTGCCGCCTGGTAGGGCTGGTAGCCGCCCGAGAGGCTCGACTGCTCGTTGGTGCTGGTCAGCAGCGTGGGCCGCTGCCAGACGTCGTCGGACTGCGGGGTGGTGTAGGTGCCCACCACCTCCACCTCGTCGATGGGAGCCCGGGGGTACTGCCCCTCGATCTCGGCGGGCTCGAAGATCGACAGCTCGAGCGGCTCGCCGACCACGGCGCCGGTCTTCTCGGCGTCGGTGTTGAGCAGCAGCACCTCGCCAGGGGCGCTGGGGCAGCGGCCCGTCACCTCGAGGCCCGCGCACACGTCCTCGCGGGCCCAGAAGGTCACGACGCCGCGCAGGGCGCTGTATCGCTCGGACACGAGCGTGGTCGTCGGCTCGCCCCACGGCCCCGCGTCGAGCCTGCGGGACTCCTCGACCGCGAGGTCGCGGGCGGCCTGGGGGGCGAGCTGCGCCTGGAGCTCCAGCACGCGGGTGAGCCCGGTGGCCGCGGCGGGCGCCTCCCGCAGTCGCGTCACGACGTAGGAGCTGGTGACGGCCTCGGCGAAGATCGGGCCGAGGACGGCCGAGCCCACCGCCAGCGCGGTGAGCACGATCGAGCCGACGCTGAGCAGCGCGCGGGCGCGGAGCCCGCGCAGGACGGTGCCGACGAGCTGGATCATCGCCGTTCCTCCTCACGCAGCAGGGCCGGTCGCGTCGCGCTCTCGCGTACGACGCGCGCTCGGCCGCCGACGACCAGCACGGCGCCCGCGGCCAGCAGGGCCGGGACCAGGGTCGCCAGCAGCCGCGGACCGGTGTCGAGCGCCTGGGCGGCCGCGCTGGGGGTGACCAGCGGGAGCCCGCCGAGCAGGAGGCGGACGGCCAGCCACCCACCGACCCCCGCGGTGAGCACGACGAGGGCGGCCAGCGAGGCCAGCTCGGTGCGGCCGGCGCGGCGGGCGGTGTCGACGCCGACGCCCATCACGCGCAGGGCGGCGACGTCGCGCCGGTAGCCGCGCAGGTGGCGGGCGACCCCGGCCGCGAGGGCGAGCAGTGCGACGAGCACGCAGGCGACCGCCATCAGGGCGTGGGCGCGGGCCTGGTCGGCCCCCGCGGCGGTGCCGATCTCCGCCCGCAGGTCGTCGAGGGACACGGCGGTCGACCCCGTGGCGTCCTCGAGCCGGTCGAGCATCTCGGCGGGGGTGTCGGCGGCGGCCACGACCTGCACCTCGGCGCTTGGGACGGTGGGGCCCGAGGCGACCGACGCCGCCGTGATGTCGGTCAGCACGCCCACCCCGCCGACCAGCGGCAGGGCGGCGTGCTCCCCCAGCGGGTCGGCTGCGCGCCCCGCGCTGCCCAGGTCGAGCGGCACCGGGTCCGCCACGTCCGCCGACAGCAGGCGCACCGGGACCTCTGACGCGGTGAGCACCAGGCCCGTCGGCCCCTCCGGCAGCGGCGACACCTCGAGGCCGTCGGGTCGGTTGGCGGTGACCCGTCGCAGCGGGTCGACGAGGTCGTCGAAGAAGCGGTTGTTCTCGTTGGCGCTGATGGATCCCTCGTCGGGCTTCCACGTGAGGTCGGTGAGGTCGCGGTCCCCGACGACGACCCGCTCGAGGAGCACCACGAAGTCCTCGGGACCGAAGTTGAAGACGTTGGTGCCCTCGCCGTAGAGCCTGCGCAGGGACATCCCCGCGAGCTGGCACCCGTCGGCGCAGCCGCGGAGCCGGACGGTGCGCGTCGCCTCGGCACCCGCGCTGGTCAGCGGCAGGTCGAGGATCGCGGACTGCCGCGAGTCGTCGTTGCCGACGTAGACGACCTCGAGGCTCACGCCGCGGCTGGCTCCGGCGCCCTTCTCCAGCACCCGGGCCGCCACGGTGAGCCGGTCGCCGCGCAGGGTCAGGTCGGGCAGGTCGCCGACCAGCCCGGGGACGGCGTCCGCCGCGTCCTCGACCGTGGTGCCGTCGTAGAAGTCGCCCACCACCGCCTCGAAGCGGGACGCGTCGACGTAGGCGCGCCGCTCGGCGAGCCGGTCCAGGTTGGGCACCACGGCGGTGGCCATCAGGTGCTCGCCCTCGGGGTCGAGCTCGCGGGTCAGCGCCAGCGCGGCCCGCGCGCCGCCCTCGACGGGCACGACCGTGGGGCCGGCGGCGACGATGCGCGACTCGGTGTCGGTCCAGTCGCCGACGGCCAGGGCGCCCGTCCCGGCGAGCGTCGCGACGACCGCCGCCGCCACCACGAGCCGGACGGGAGTGACCAGGTCGTCGGCGCGGGCCAGGCGGCGGGTGGCGAGGAAGGACGCGATGCCGCCGCCGCTCGTCGTCCCGGTCGCCGCCCGGGCCCCGAGGCGGAGCAGCCAGATGGCGACCTGCCCCAGCGCCAGCCCGACGAGGGCGGGACCGAGGAGGACGAGGGCGTCCGGGGCGTCGGTGGTCGCGGTGCGGGAGCGGTACGCCGCCACGGCAGCGCCGACGATGACCAGGACGCTGAGGAAGACCACCAGGGTCGTGGCGCGTCGCGGCCTGCGTCGGGAGGCGACCTGGACGGCCAACGGCTCCCGGAGGGCGGCGAGCGAGGAGACGACCACGATCACCAGGCCGCCCAGCGCCGTGCCGAGCGCGGTCAGCACCGCCGCCCGGCCGAGGGGGGCGGCGGCCTCGCCGAGCCACGCCGAGGTCGAGGCCACGGTCGTCACCGCGCCGAACACCAGCCCGACCACCGTGCCGAGGACGATCGCGCCCAGCGGCTCCACGAGCACGAAGCGCCACAGCCGGATCCCGTGGATGCCGCGCAGCCGGGCGAGGCCGATCTCCTCGCGCCGGCCCGCCGCGAGCTCCGCCCCGATGCTGGGCACCGCGACGGCCCCGAGGAGCAGCAGCGGCGCCGCGAGCAGGCGCGACGTACCGGCGGCGGCCGCGAAGCCGAGCACGCCCACCGCCCCGCCGACGACCACGGCCGTCATCAGCACGAGGGTCGCCAGCGCGCCGCGCCGGCTCCAGGCACCCCGGAGCGCGCGCGTCACGCCTCCACCTGCAGAACGCTCACACCAGGTCCGTCTGCACCAGGCGACCCTCGTCGAGGGCGACGTGCAGGTCACAGGCCTCGACGACGGCGGGGTCGTGCGTGGCGACCACGACGACGGCGCCGCGGGCGGCCTCCTCGCGCAGCTCGGCCAGGACGACGCCCCGGTTGCCCTCGTCGAGCTCGGAGGTCGGCTCGTCGGCGAGCAGGATCCCGGCGCCCACGACGAAGCCGCGGGCGCAGGCGACGCGCTGCATCTGGCCGCCCGAGAGCTCCTCGACCTGGCGCTCGCCGAGGTCGGCGATGCCGAAGCGGGCCAGCGCGGCCTCGGCGTGCTCGTCGGCGTCGGCAGGCGCGACGCCGCGGGCGCGCAGAGCGATCGAGACGTTCTCCCGGGCCGAGAGGATCGGGACCAGGCCGTAGACCTGCAGGACGAAGGCGACCTCGGGACGCGGGTCGCCGGTGCCCGTCCACGTCGCCGAGCCGTCGTACGACGCCGTCCCCGACGTGGGCGCGAGCAGCCCGCCGGCGATGGAGAGCAGCGTGGTCTTGCCGGAGCCGCTGGGACCCGACAGCGCGGTGACGCGGCCGGCGGGGAAGGTGAGCGAGACGTCGTCGAGCAGGGTGCGCCCGGCCACAAAGGTCACGCCGTCGAGGACGAGGTCGGTCACGCGCCTGCTCCTTCGCCGCTGGAGCGGGTGACGACCAGGCGGCCCTGCTCGTCCTCCTCGAAGCGGACCAGGGTGCCGGGGGGCCACTCGGCGGCCACGTGGGCCGGGAGGTGGAGGACCCCGTCCTCGCCGACGACGGCGTACTCCGAGCCCTCGCGACCTTCGGCGCCGACCCGGCCGCCCTTCATCGTGACCGTGCGCGGGAAGGTCGCGGCGACCTCGGGCTGGTGGGTCACCACAACGATCGTGGTGCCGAAGTCGTCGCCGAGGGAGTGGATGAGGTGCAGGACGTGGTCGCGGTCCTCGTGGCTGAGCTGGCTGGTCGGCTCGTCGGCGAGCAGCAGCCGCGGCGAGGTGGCCACCGAGCAGGCGAGCGCGAGCCGCTGCCGCTGGCCGCCGGACATGGTGTTGACCACCTGGTCGGCCTGCTGCTCGAGGCCCACCCGGCCGAGCAGCTCGGTGTCCATCATGGCGTCGCGGCGCTCGGACCCGCTGAGCGAGAGGCGGGCGAAGGCGATGTTCTGGCGGGCGGTGGCGTAGGGAAGCAGGTTGCGGGCGGCCCCCTGGAGCATGGTGCTGACGCTGCGCGAGCGGATGCGCGCGAGGTAGCGCTCCCCCATCCGGGAGATCTCCTCGTCGCCGAGGAAGATCCGCCCGGCGCTGGGCTTCTGGATGCCGCCGAGCAGGGTCAGCAGCGTCGACTTGCCGGAGCCGCTGGGGCCGAGGAAGGCGACGCGCTCGCCGGGGGCGATGGTCAGGTCCACGCCGCGAAGTGCGACCACGTCGTGCCCGCCGAAGGTGCGGTAGAGGTGGACGACCCCCTCGCAGCGGACGCCGAGCCCGCCGGCCGGCGGCGACGCGACGCCCATCGGCGGCGTCGCGAGCGCGTGCTCCTGCACCTGGTCTCCCCCTGCGTCGGCGGCTGAGTCTGCGGGGAAGCGACCCCGGTCGATCTTGGACGGATTGGAACATACCCCCCGGGGGCGGACGTACAGTGCAGCCATGGTCATCAGCGTTGCCCTCGTGAACGACGACGAGGTGGTCGTCCGCGGTCTCGACGCGATGCTGCGCAACTACGGCGACCGGGTCGAGGTCGTCGAGCTGGCCGCCGGGCGCAACATCGTCACCGACGTCGACATCGCCCTCTACGACACCTTCGGCATGGGGCAGGGCAACGGACCCGGCGTCGCACGGCTGCTCAACAACCCGCGCATCGGCAAGGTCGTCGTCTACACCTGGAACTTCCAGCCGTGGCTGGCCCGCGAGACGATGGAGAAGGGCGTCTCCGGCTACCTCTCCAAGAGCCTCACCGCCTCCCAGCTCGTCGAGGCGCTCCAGGCCGTCGCCACCGGCCGGGTCATCGTCTCGCCGGCCCCCAAGGGCAACCGGCTGATCGGCGGCGACTGGCCGGGCCGCGAGGAGGGCCTCACCGCCCGCGAGGCGGAGGTCCTTTCGCTCATCACCATGGGTCTGAGCAACCTCGAGATCGCCGACCGCACCTCGCTGTCGGTCAACTCCATCAAGTCCTACATCCGGTCCTGCTATCGCAAGATCGACGTCGACAGCCGCTCCAAGGCGGTCCTGTGGGGCGTGGCGCACGGCCTGCGGGCCGACCGCGTGCGGGTCGCCGGCTCGCCCGCGCAGGACAACGAGACCGAGCGCACCGCCTGACGTCCGCGAATCGCCGGCGCCGTCGGCACCGCCGTACCATCTCCCGGTGATCGAGCAGGCCGACCCCGTCTCCGTCGAGCCCGGGACCCCGGGTCCCGAGGGCGGGATCGATCCGGACGACCTGGCCACCACGCTCCGCGTGCTGCAGCAGCTGCACCACCTGCCCGGCGACCACCCGGACCACGTGCAGGTCAAGCGGGCGGCCTCGCACATGTACAAGGCGATCAAGGCCGAGCGCAAGCTCCGCAAGCGGGCCGAGGAGCTGGCCCACGACCGCGCGGTCACCGAGCTGACCGCCACCGGGTCGCCGGTGCGCATCGACGACGAGACCGCGGGCATCCCGCTCGTCTCGACGGCACCCGGCGCGTTCGCCGGCGAGCTCCTCAACCCGCGCGGCTGCTACATCTGCAAGCAGGACTACACGCTCGTCGACGCGTTCTACCACTGGCTGTGCCCCGCCTGCGCCGCCCAGAGCCACGCCAAGCGCGACCAGCGCACCGACCTCACCGGCCGGCGCGCGCTGCTCACCGGCGGCCGCGCCAAGATCGGCATGTACATCGCCCTGCGGCTGCTCCGCGACGGCGCGCACACCACGATCACCACCCGCTTCCCCAAGGACGCCGTCCGCCGCTTCTCCTCCCTGCCCGACAGCGACGAGTGGATCCACCGGCTCAAGGTCGTCGGCATCGACCTGCGCGACCCCACCCAGGTCGTCTCGCTGGCCGACGACGTGGCGGCGGCGGGACCCCTCGACATCCTGATCAACAACGCGTGCCAGACCGTGCGTCGTACGCCGGGGGCCTACGCGCCGCTCGTCGACGCCGAGTCCGCGCCGCTCCCCGACGACCGCGTGCTGCCCGAGATGGTGACCTTCGACCGGATCAGCGAGGCGCACCCGGCGATGATCGCCGGCGCGCTCACCGACACCGCGGTCGCCCACCACGAGGGCGAGTCGGCCGCCTCGGCACTGGCCGCTCACAACGCCGCGACCATGACGGCCCTGGCGCTCTCGGCGGGGCACGCCTCGCTCGACGCGCACCTGGCCGGCACGGCCGTCGACGCGGGCGGCCTGCTGCCCGACGTCCAGCTCAACAACTCCTGGACCCAGACCGTCGGCGAGGTCGACCCGCTGGAGCTCCTCGAGGTGCAGCTGTGCAACTCGATCGCGCCGTTCCTGCTGGTCTCGCGGCTACGCCCCGCCCTGGCGGCCGCGGCCTCCGCGGCCCGGTCCGGTCGGGCGTACGTCGTCAACGTCTCGGCGATGGAGGGGCAGTTCTCCCGCCGCTACAAGGGCGCCGGACACCCGCACACCAACATGGCCAAGGCAGCGCTCAACATGCTGACCCGCACGTCGGCGGGCGAGATGTTCGAGACCGACCGCATCCTGATGACCGCCGTGGACACCGGCTGGATCACCGACGAGCGCCCGCACGCCGACAAGCTCCGCATCGCCGCCGAGGGCTGGCACGCGCCGCTCGATCTCGTCGACGGCGCCGCGCGGGTCTACGACCCCGTCGTGCTCGGCGAGGCCGGCGAGGACCTCTACGGCTGCTTCGTGAAGGACTACCGACCCTCCCCCTGGTGAGGGGCGGCCGGGCCGGGCGCGTCGCTCTCGATGCTTGGTCCTCAGATTGAGGGCTGGGCGAACGTGGAGCGGGCGAGGACCATGGGGCCATGGACCGTGAGGTTCTGCAGGGCATTCTCGACCGCTCACCGCTCAGCGGCGACGGTCGTGAGGTCGCGGGCCCGGCGTACGACGCGGGACTGCCGTGGTGGCTGCGCCAGGCCGAGCTGGCCCTCGCGACCGGCCTCATGTGAGAGGACAAGAGGATGGACACGAACACGCTCTACCACCGGACCGTCGAGTTCTTCGCCGACCGGGTCAACGGTGTGAGGGACGACCAGTGGGGAGATCCCACGCCGTGCACCGAGTGGACGGTGCGTGACCTCGTCAACCACGTCACCTACGAGAACCTCTGGACCGTGCCGCTCATGGAGGGCGCGACGATCGAGGAGGTCGGAGACCGGTTCGACGGTGACGTGCTCGGCGAGGACAAGATCGGCGCTGCCTTGGCGGCTGCCCGGAAAGCGATCTCCTCGGTGGCGACCCAGCTCCCCCTCGGTGGCACCGTGCACCTCTCGTTCGGACAGACGCCGAAGCAGGAGTACGCCATGCAGCTGGCCGCCGACCACCTGATCCACGGCTGGGACCTGGCCGCGGCCACCCAGGGCGACACACGCATGGATCCCCACCTGGTGCACGCGGTCGCCCAGTGGTTCGACGCCAACGAGGATGCCTACCGACATGCGGGTGCCGTCGCCGCGCCGCGGCCTCTCGCTGGCGCCGCTCAGCACGACCTGCTGGCCCGCTTCGGTCGCGACCCTGGATGGGGTCCCCACCACCGGACCCTCGCGCTGTTCAACGCGGCTTTCGGCGACGGGGACGTCGACGCCGCGCTCGCCCTGGTCACCGATGACATCGTCTTCGAATCCACGTCACCGGCGCCCGACGGGCAGCGCATCCAGGGACGTGACGCCGTCCGGGCGGCCTGGACCCAGGTCATGCGCACGCCCGGGATGAGCTTCACCGAGGAGGAGTCCTTCGTGTCGGGCGACCGCGCGGTCGTCCGCTGGCGCTACGCCTGGGACGGCCCGGACTCGGGCCACGTCCGAGGAGTCGACGTCATCCGATTCCGGGATGGGCTGGTCTGCGAGAAGCTCTCGTACGTCAAGGGCTGACCCGTCCGGAACGCGAGGCCCGTTGCCACCGTCGAGGCAGGTGCCTAGCCTTCGGCACACCGACGCCCATCACACCTCAAGGAGACCCATGCGCAGCGAACTGTTCGGGACGAGCCTCGAGTCCGCCGGCACCGATCGGTTCGCGCTGCAGAACCCGCGCATGCTCCGGGTCGCGCTCGACGGGGAGGTGATGGCGCGCCAGGGTTCGATGGTCGCCTACCAGGGCCAGGTCGACTTCGCCTACCAAGGCGCGGGCGGGATGGGGAAGTTCCTGAAGAAGACGTTCACCGGCGAGGGCATGCCGCTGATGAAGGTCTCGGGACGCGGTGACGTCTTCCTCGCTGACGACGCCATGGAAGTCCACCTCGTCAACCTCGAGGACGACGCCCTGACGGTCAACGGCAGCAACGTGCTCGCCTTCGACTCGACCCTCGCGTGGGACATCAAGCGGGTCGAGGGGGCGTCGATGATGGCGGGCGGGGTCTTCAACACCACCTTCACCGGCACGGGCACCGTCGCCATCACCTCGCACGGCAGTCCCGTCGTCCTGAACGTCGACGCGCCCACGTACGCCGACATCCAGGCCGCGATCGCGTGGTCGTCGTCGCTCACCACAGCCGTACGACGGACCGCCGGGGCCGGAGCACTCATCGGTCGTGGCTCGGGAGAGGCATTCCAGCTCGGGTTCAGTGGTCAGGGGTTCGTCGTCGTCCAGGCGAGCGAGGGACGGGTGGTGGCCCCTCACAGTCACTGACTCGGCGCTACCGCGTGGGATGTCGGTTGGACCATGCCGTCGAACCGGACTGCGGGTAGCTCGATCACCACCGGATGCACGGCCGGACTGGGGACCTACGACCCCGACGCAGCCGGAGCAGTCGAAAGAGATGCTTGACGCCCGCGACGCCTCATCGCCCCTGAGCAGAGCCACAGGCGCCGGGTGGCCGCCTTGTCCCGGCGTTCCGGTTGCGCCGACAGGCAGCGGAGTGACGCCGTCGGTGAGTGCTCAGGTCTCGCCGCCGATGTCGAACTCATAGGCCTCGAACACCAGGTCGGAGCCTCGCTGCCGGTGCCGGACGAGCCGGCCCAGGAGCGCCGTGCCCAGGTCGCGGGCCCCGTCCACCTCGTCGATGACGTCCGGTGGTGACACTCGGGCCAGCAGCCTGTCGATCTGGGCAGAGATCAGCACGTGTTCGCGAGTGAGGCCCGCCACGGCTTCGGACAACCGGGGCGAGGTCTCGAGGAGGTCGCGATAGAGCCCATCAGGACCCTCCGTGATCTCGATGTGCTGACGAAAGTCACCAGACAGCTCCACCAGCGCCACGTGGACGCGTTCGGCCCAACGCGTCAGGTCGGTGGTGGCCGGCGCGGCCAAGGCGCCCTCCAGCGCGCTCACCGACTCGCGCAGCTCCGCACGGCGCTGCCGCAGCTCCTCCAGGAAGGCCTGGTCTGGTGCGGACGGGTTCGGTTCCATCGACCCTCCGATGCCACACGTCTGGTCACCAGTGTCGCGCGTCCGCGGTACGTATGGCGAGCCTGTCGTGGGGGTCGTGGAGGCGCCTCCGTCGACGAAGCCACGCTGAGCCGGCAACACGGCATCACCGACCGGCGGTGTTCGTCCCTGAGGCCACGGCCGCGGAGTTTGCCGAGCTGGATCCCGTCCCGGACGGCGTCGAGCGCGGCGCTGTGGCGGTGGTCATCGGCGATCTGGGCGAGGGCTGGACCTTCCCGATCCTCAACCGCGCCCTTCGTCTGCTCATGAGCGACGCCGCCGTACCTCTGGTCGCCCTGGGGATGACCCGGTACTGGCGCGCCGAGGACGGCCTTCGCCTCGACGCGGGCGCCTTCGTGCGCGCGTTGGAGTACGCCGCGGGCCGGACTGCGATCGTCGTCGGGAAGCCCGATCCGGCGTTCTACGGCGCCGCGATCGATGCCCTGCAGGTGCCGGCCGACCGGGTCGTCATGATCGGGGACGACATCCACACCGACATCGAGGGTGCCCAGCGGGCGGGCCTGGCCGGCGTGCTCGTGCGCACCGGCAAGTACTCACCGTCCGACCTCACCGACGGCGTGAGCCCCGACGCGGTCCTCGACTCGGTGTCCGACCTGCCACGGTGGTGGGCCGAGCTCTAGGTGGAGCCGCGTGCCAGCCGGCTGACCGCCGCGGCCACTCGGGACCCGAACATCACGGGGTCGATGTGATCGGCGCCCTCGAGGATCACTCGCTCGGCCAGGGTGGCGGCACGGTCCGCGACGCTGGTCGCGTGGACGTGGACGTGGACGAGGGTGCGGGGTCAGTTCTAGCGTTACTGAATGACCGACCCGGCCGAGTTGAGTGACCCGCACTGTCCGACCTGCGGCCAGCCCCTCCGGCACGGCGATCACCTTCAACCTGGCAACGCCGCCCTGGTGGTGGCCTCGGGCAACGCCGGCATCACCTTCGAGACACAGGGGCGCTGCGAGAACGAGGCATGCGCTGACTTCGGCAGCGAGTTCGCACCCGAAGAATGGCTAGGGCCAACCAGCGGCGAGTGAGGAGCTTCGGATGCCGGTGAGGCTGAACCACACGATTGTGTATTGCCGTGACAAGCAGGCCTCGGCATTGTTCGTGTCCGAGATCCTGGGGCTGCCCGCCCCGACGGGCTTCGGACCGTTCTCGGTTGTCCAGGTGGCGAACGACGTCTCGCTGGACTTCCTCGAGGAGGGCACGGTGCACCCGCAGCACTACGCCTTCCTGGTCGACGAGGACGACTTCGACCAAATCCACGGCCGGATCCTCGCCGGCGGCATCAGGTACTGGGCAGATCCCGGGCTGAGGCGACCGCAGCAGATCAACACCAACGACGGCGGCCGCGGGCTGTACTGGCTGGACCCCAACGGTCACATCCTGGAGATCCTCACCGTTCCGTACGGCGGCTGGCCGAACCCTTCACGTCCGTAGACACGGACAGCGAACTGCCATGGGGAAGCCACGGCACTTAGCTCCTGGCGGCAGACATGCACCCGCTCGCGGCGCAAGGACGCGGCACGTCTCTTGCTGGGTCCGGCCGTCAGGCCGGCGCCCCCGTGGGAACGACGCCGAGCTGCTCCAACAGCGACAACATGTCCGCGACACCCCAGTGCTCGCACACCCGGCCGTCCGAGTCGAACCGCATGATGTCGATGAGCTGGACGTCACCGGTGGCTCCGGTCGGCGGGATCCCCAGGAAATCGCCTCGGTGGGTCCCGGTGACCCGGACCCGGGCCACGACCTTGTCGCCCTCGGCGATCAGGTCCTCGACGGTCATGCTGAGGTCCGGGAAGGCCTGCAGCAAGGCTCGGAACCAGTCGAGCGTCCCCTCCTTGTCGGGCGCGAAGCCCGGTGTGTCCTCGTGCTCGACGAAGCCGTCCGCGACGAGGTCGCCGAACCCTGCGATGTCGCCGGCGCTGATCAGCTCATAGGTCCTGCGCATCGTCGCGCCATGGTCCATGGCGATCTCCTCTCTGGTTGTGGCGGTCCTCGTGGCCGCACCACCCGACTCTGGCGAAGCCGGTGGAGGACGACATCACTCGATCGAGCGATGCACGACGGCTGCTAGCCCCACCCGGTTGGAGACGCCGAGCTTGGCGTAGACGTGCCGGAGGTGGGTGTTGACCGTGTGCGGCGAGACGTACATCCGCCGGGCCACGGCGCCGTTCGTCAGGCCCTCGGCCACCAGCACGGACACCGTCCGCTCCGTGGAGGTGAGGCTCTCCCAGCCCGTCGCTGGCCGCTGCCGGCTCCCCTTGACGCCGGGAGGCGCGCCGACCAACCTCAACCCCGCCCGGACGCGCCCGGCCCAGGCGTTGGCGCCGGCGGCCTCGTAGCGGGCGAGCGCCTCGCGGAGCAGCGTCGCCGCCTCCTCCCGCCGACCATCCTTCGCGAGCGCGCTCGCCGCGTCCTCGCAGGCCCCGGCGTGTTCCACCAGGAGCGGCGAGCGGCGGGCGAGCGCGGCCGCAGCCACCAACGATGCTGCGTCATCGTCGACCAACCCGCGGCAGCGCAGCGCCAGGCTCCGCACTGTCGGCACCTCGGGTGCCAGATCCGCTCCAGCCTCCACCGCGTCGGCCACCTCGCCCGCCACCTCCCGCCGGCCCAGCGCCACGGCCAGTCGCACGAGATCGGGGGCCAGGCTGCGGTGGTAGAAGCGGCTCTCCCGAGCGGCGTCGACGCACCAGCAGCGCAGCAGGAGGTCGAAGGCCCCGTGCCGGTTGCCCTCGGCCGCCTCCAGCGCAGCGGCCGCGAAGGCCAGGATGCCCGCGTTGTAGGGCAGCTCCTCTCCCTGCACCGTCCCGGAGAACCGGTCGGCCAGCTCACGAGCGACCCCGAGCTCGCCCCTGCCTGTCGCGATGACGGTGCGATAGGCGAGCGACTGCCACTCCAGGAGCGGGTTGGCCTTCTCCCGGGCGGCCTGCTCCCCCGCCACGAGGCCGGGGACGGCGTCGTCCCAGTCGCCGAGGGCGTACGACGCCTGGGCGTCGGCCATCAGTGTGGCCGAGAGCCACCACGCGGAACCGAACTCGTCGTCCAGCGCCGCCCGGAACGCCGTCCTCGCCTCCCCGACGAGGTCGCAGTCGAACAGCGCCATGCCGAGCATCAGCTGCGGCTGCAAGGGCAACGCCCGTGGCCCGGCCGACCCCTCAGCGAGGGCCGCTGCCCGCCGGGCGTGGGACAGCGCGGCGTCGAAGCGGCCCTGCCGTCCCTCCGCCACCTGCAGAGCCGTCAGCGCCCACACCGACGACGCCGGGTCCTCGGTCGCGTCGGCGACCGCGAGGGCGCGAGCCGCGACGGCCTCGCCCTTGGCTGGGGCGCCGCTGTAGGTGAGTGCCCAGCTCTGCTGGGCCAGCATCACCACCTGCTCGACCGGCCCCACCCGCTCGGGAGAGGCGAGGCTGTCCTCCACCACGGCGACGAGCTCGTCGGCACGGTTCTGCAGGGCCAGCGCTGAGACGAGGGCGACCCGGAGGGGGTGTCGACCTCGGCGGCGTGCGGCCGCCCCAGGACCGCCTCGGCCCTGGCCGACGCCTCGGTCACGTCCCCGGCACGCAGGAGCGCCTGCACCACCTCGGCCGACACGGCGTCGGCGTCGCGGTGACCGCCGGGCAGCAACGCCTCGGCGCGCCTGACCAGCTCCAGGGTGACCGGCGGCGCCTGCCCCGCCGCTCCGCGGGCGGCGCGTCGTAGCCAGGTGGCCGCCTCCTCGTCACCGCGCTCGGAGCCGCGTACGAGGTGGTCGGCCACGGCCAACGGGTCTGCGCCTGCGGCCATCAGCGTGACCGCGGCCTCGCGGTGCAGGACGCGCCGGGCCGGGGCCGGCACCTGCTGGTAGATCGCGTCGTGCACGAGCTGGTGGCGAAAGACGACCCGCTCGTCGACCCGGTCGAGAAGCTGGGCGTCGTACGCCTCGCCCAGCTGCCCCGCGGCCTCCGCCGCAGAACGGCGGGCGACGGCGGCCACGTCGCGCAGCGACACCGCGTCGCCGAGCACGGCCGCGATCCGGAGCAGCTCCAGCGTCGGGCTGGGGAGGTCACGGAGCCGCCGGTCCACCAGGTCGCCCAGTGAGGCGGGGAGCTCGGAGACGGTCGCTTCGACCTCGGTGGCGGACCAGCTGAGCCCGCTGTCGGCGGCCAGCGAGCGCAGCATGGCGGTGGCCCACAGCGGGTTGCCCCCGGCCTTGGCCAGCAGGGCGGTCAGGCGCGGCCCGGGCCGGGCGCCGAGCTCGTGGGTCGCGAGCGCCGTGACCTCGTCTGCGGTGAGTGGGGCCAGGCACAGGCTGCGTCCCCCGACGGCTGCGAGGTCGTCCAGCAGCCGGACCACGCTGCCGGGGAGCGGCGAGGACCGCGTGGTCACGACGGTCAGCAGCGGGGCGAGGGAGAGCTGTCGCGTGAGCGACAGGACGGCCAGGAGGCTGGCGGGGTCCGCCCAGTGCACGTCCTCGGTGACGAGCAGCACCGGCCGCTCCGCGCACAGCGTCTCCACCAGGTCGACGATCTCCTCGACGACGCGCCACTGGATGTCGCCGGGGGTCGCGGACGCCTCCCCTCCACGCCCCGCGAGCAGTCGGCCGATCGCCGCGGCACGCGGGTCGGTCGACCGGGCGCTCAGGCCCAGCGCGGATGCAGCCAAGCCGAAGGGACGCGTGCGCTCGAACGGGTGGCCGCCACCCGAGAGCACCCGCAGGTCGCGGGAGCGCGCCTCGCCGACCAGGCTCTGCACCAGTCGGGTCTTCCCGATGCCGGCCTCGCCCTCGACCACGAGGACCGAGGAAGGACCCTGGCCGAGCCGGTCCAGCTCGCCCAGGGCGAGGTCGAGCTCGGCCGCGCGCCCGATCAGCCCGTCCGCAGACGGCACCACGACCGACTCCGCCACCCACCGAGTCTCCTCCCCGCCGACGTCGCGGTCCAGAGCCACGCACCCACGTGCCCCAGGTGTGGGAGGACCTGACATCGCGCGACCGAGTGATGTCTCCCCCGACGGCCGGGATCACCATCGAGGTCGCACCAGTCGTCCGTCGCCCACCACTCGCGGCCCGGACGGTCCCACCCACCTCTGCCGCAAGGAGCACGCAATGCCACGCATGGTCATCACCCACGACGTCGTCGAGATCGAGCGCTGGCTCAAGGGCAAGGACGAGCGCGCCGCAGCGCTGGGCGCGGTCGGCAGCGACGTCACCGACTTCGTCGCAGCCGACGGCAGCAGTCGCATCGCCGTGAGCGCGACCATCCACGACAGGGCTGCCCTGCAGGCACTGATCGACGCGCCTCCCCCGGAGGTGCTGGCCCAGATGGAGTCCCACGGCGTGGTGCCACCACTCACCGTCTACGTCGAGCAGTAGTCCACCCCGTCGGAGGAGGAACCGCATGTCCATCAAGGTGATCGTCGAGCTGAAGGCCGCGCCCGGTCGGCGCGACGAGCTCGCAGTGGTGCTCCACGAGATGCTGGCCGGCATGGGGCCGGCCCTCAGCGAGATGGGCTGCCTGGGCAGCGACTTCTACGAGGTCATCGACGACCCCGACGCCCTGGTCGAGATCGCGGAGTGGGAGACGGCAGCCGCCCGGGAGGCCGTCATCAACGACCCCTCGACCGCTGAGGCGATGGCACCGGTGTTCGAGCTGCTGGCCGCGCCCTTCAAGGCCACCCTCGTCCAGCCCGTGTGACACCGGCGATCGTGGCGCGCATGTCGTGACCTCCGGCCCGCACGACCCTCAGGAAGGATCCGCGCATGCCCCAGGTGGGATTCGCGCTCCCGGTGCTACCGGGCCGGACCGGCCTCGACCGCGACGCACTGGCGTCCTGCTGGCGCGGTGACCGGCGCGCGGCGTACGAGGACGCGCGCCGGCGTGCCGGCATCACTCGCGAGGCCGTATGGATCCAGGCCACCGCGACGGGCGACCTCGCCGTGGTCCACCTCGAGGCCGACGACCTCGACGCGGCGTTCGGCGTCCTCGGCGGTTCGCCGGCACCGTTCGACCAGTGGTTCCGCGACCTCGTCCATGCCGTGCACGGAGTTTCGCTCCCCGGAGTGCCTCTCCCTGAGCTGCTTCTCGACTACGACAGCGGCGTGTGAGGCCATGGCGCGCCAGCGTCGGAGCACAGCGAGGCGATAACCAGTATCGGGCAGCCGGACTCGGCCGTATGGTCCTCGCAGGACCTCATCGTCAGGAGCTTTGTGCGTACCTCGTGAGTCACGGCCCTCGGGTCGTAAGCCTGGCTGTGCCGACCGGCCCCGTCAGGCAAGTCAATCTGCCGCCCTGCGGCTCATCGACGCGCCCTTGGAGGCGGCCACGACGACTTGGAGAGGTACCTTGCAGAACCCGACACGAGTTCGACGCGCCGGGAGCCGCGATCAGGCGGCAGTCGCCGACCTGGCTGTCATCAACAACATGTTCGCGGTCAATGAGCTCGACGGGCTCACTGACGCGTTCATCAGCGCGGTCAACGGAGAGCTCGACAGCCATCAGTGGTTCGTGGTGACGGCTCAGGATGATGAGGTCATCGCAGCGGCCTACCTGGCTCCTGAGCCATTCGCAGACCGGCTGTGGAACATTTACTTCATCGCCGTCCACCCGTCCCGGCACGGAGCAGGGATCGGTACAGCCCTCCTTGCACACCTGGAGGAGCTGCTGCGCGACAGAGGTGAGGCTGCGGCACGGGTTCTCATCGTTGAGACCTCGAGCACCGGCCAGTACGAAGCCACTCGTCGGTTCTACGAGGCCCGTGGCTTTGACCGAGAGGCGCAGATCCGAGAGTTCTACGGACCGGGCGACCACAAGGTCGTGTTCTGGAAGGCCCTCGCAGATTGATCGCCCCGCGGCCCGTCGTCGTCGGTCGATGACGACGGGCTCGCGGCCGGCCGGCGGGGGAACGAGCGTTGTACTGGCAGCGCCCGGGGTGTGCGGCTTCGTGAGCCCGAACGTGACGACCGCGTCTCACGCAGCGCGCTCCGCTGCCAGAGTGGGTGTCATGGCGAACTACGGCAAGTACCGCGGAAGGGTCGAGAACGTCGTCGACCCGATGGGACTCATGCGCATCCAGGTGACGGTTCCGGCAGTGCTCGATCAGGCAACTGTCTGGGCCATGCCATGCGTTCCGTTTGGCTACCTCGGGGTGCCACCCGTCGGCTCGGGTGTCTGGGTGGAGTTCGAGGGAGGCGACACTGACTACCCGATCTGGTCCGGTTGCTGGCTGGAGCGGGGCACGGTGTTGATGCAGCCGGGAGGGATCGAATTCAGCAACGGTATGGGCGCATCGGTCAAGCTCTCCGGCCCCACGGTGTCGGTGAACGATGGCGCCCTGGAGGTGACCTGATGGGTGAGGTCCTGACCCAGGGCGCGATTGTCCTGTGCACCCACGCCGGCCAGGCGCAGCCAACCATCCCGCTTGCCCGTGTCCGGCTCTCCGGGCAGCCCGCGGTTGGCGCGGCCACGCCGTACCGGGTCACGGGTTGTACCCAGACTCCTCCCTGTGTCACGGCATTCTGGACGTCGAGCGCACAGCGGGTCAGGTCGGTCGATGTCCCGCTGGTCCTCGCCGACAGCACCGGCCTTTGCGTTCCCAACGGAACAGGCATCGTTGTGGCCGCTTCGGCTCAGTCGCGAGTCACCGCATCCTGACGTGCATGCTCGGTCCACCTCGGAGGGCCAGCGCCCGCCGGCAGATCCGGGCCTCCAAGGCGGAGGAAAGACGCATGCGCGTCACCGCTCCGTGAACGCTCCGCGCTCCCACCAGTCGATCGCCGGTTCCTCGCGTACGAAGCGTGCGGTTACCTCGACGTTGCCTAGGGTGCAGTACTTCCAGAGCTCTTTCGCCGCTCGGGAGTATTGGAACAGCACACGATCCATATCGAACGGGTCGAGATCACCGATGCGGAACCGATCGATCTCGCCAGCGACGTGTGCAACGAGTTCGGCGAGCTGCGCCTCGTGATAGGCGGCCACTTGCTGGCGTGCTTGTCGACGCGCTTCCTTCTCAGACACCCACTCAGGCTAGTGCCGACGGATCCGTCGACGGCCTTCGCGCTGATCGCGGCAGATCCGGACAGTGAATCTTGACCAAGATGGCGACCCCGACGCCGTCAGCAGTGGCTGCACCGGTACCCGTGCATCTGCGGCCGGCGTGCGCCACACTCAGGTCATGAGCCTCAGCGGTGACATCCGGACGGCCGCCCGACACGTGTCGTGGAAGGTCTTCGGTGCGAGTGCCGCCGTTGCCCTCTTCGCTTCTTGTGCCGTCGTCGCCCTCACGACGCACAGCTCGCCCCTCGTGCTTGCGGTCCTGGTCGGCGGCTTGGTCGTGGTGCTTCTCGCGGGCCTCACCCTGGACGCCATCAAGGCGCCTTTTGACCGCGGCCCGGGCTCGCAGGTCCGGTCCGGCTCGCGCGGCGGCTGGATCTGACTGACGCGCACATCGGCAGATCCGCGCACCATCAGCGGCAGATCCGGACGTTCGATCGGCGTAGCCTCGCGTCATGGTGCGGGCCGAGGTACGTGAGTGGCATGAGGACCTCGGCTGGGGTGTCCTGAACAGTCCCGAGACACCGGGCGGCTGTTGGACCCACTACTCGGTGATTGAGACTCGTCGCGTGGAGAGCCGCCACAGAGGGGAGGTCTTTGAGTACAAGGCGCTGACCCAGGGCGACGTGGTTGACCTGGAGTGGGAAGCACCGGGTCAGGATGGGTTCGGGTGCCGCGCCGTCGTCGTGCGCATGCGGTAGCGATTGTCGGAACCGCCAGTCGCTCGTTCGCATGAGCCGACTGCACGGGTCGCGGCATGTCCGGCCGTTCGGTGCAAGGATCCGTCCGTGAAAGATGAAGGCGACTGGGAGTTCGCCGATGCCTGGGTGCTGACGTCCATCGCCGTCTCGCAGGCACCCTGCACGCTGACCGAAGTGGTCGCGGCCGCGGACGGGCTCAACCACGCGATCCTTCTCGACGATGAGGTGGACGGCGCCGTTCGCAGACTGCTCGGCAGTGGACTTCTGGTCGTGACACCGGACATGACCTTCGCTCTGACATCCGCGGGCTCCGCGCTTGTCGCCCGTCGCAACGGCAGCCTCTTCAATCAGGTTGACTCGGTTCTGGGCTTGCTCGCTTCTGTACACGTCCGCGTCCAAGAGTTCGCGTTACCGCCCGGTGCCATGCGCGATGCCGTCGACACCTACCTTGCCCGGCGGGGACGCCGCTGACCTACGCACTCGATCATCGGCAGATCCGGTCGTTCGCACCGGCCCCGACAGGCGGCGGTTTGACGCATTAGGGGCTAGCTCACCGGCCAAGCGCCAAGGCCCTCAGGGAAGCCATTGGTCAGATGCACCGGTGCGATCTTCGCGTGACAAGGCAGCGTCGCATCTCGGGCAGTACTCAATTGCAGCTGCTGATCGGTCGAGGTCCGTCGGGATCGGCGCCGCGCACTGAGGACAAGTGTTCATGACGTCATGGTGGCACCGGGAGCGCGCTTGCGCTGGCGTACGGATGAGGCGTTCCACCTCTCGCGTGCCGGCAGCCCTCGAGCGCGGCGGAAAGAGGTGGTCGTCGTCGGGGAACGGTTCGGTCACGCGTCGCGGCACATGCGGCGATCGTCCCAATTCACCGGTCTGACGGGCGCGGCTTCTCTAGGGAGAGTCTCGAGACTCTTAGGGGAGCAAATGGCGAGGCAACTCAAGGGGAACCCATCGATCATCTCGCGACCGAATCAAGGGGTTCGCAAGTTCGTGCCGGGTCGAACGAGGTGCTCGCTCTGCGGGGAGGTCATGCATGGTGGTGGTGACAGTCCGCGTCCTGGGGCTGGTCGCATGTGGCGACATGGCGATGGGTGTCCGTCCCACACGGGGTACTCCAGGGAACTCCGCAACGAGCAAGTGAACGCGGCCGCCGCCGGCCTGGCTGAAGCGCTTCTGAGCGGCGACGAAGACTTGTGGGAGCAACTTGCCCTCAGTGTGGAGTTCGAGCCGACCGGAGTCATGGCCCTGGCACTTGCGATTGTTGTCAGCCGCTCGCCGGAGGCGCCCGGGGCGGGGTACTTATGAACGCGTCTTCCTGACCAACTCTTGTCGTAGGGGTGGCGCGAGGACGGACGCGCGCACGCGAAGCCAGCGGTAGATCGAGATCGACAAGGCCAGCGCCTGGGCGCCGCGTGACCAACTCGACGATGTACACGCGGCGGTAGGACGCGGGTTCGAAGCGAACTAGATGCGACAGATCCGGACGTCGCCGAGCCATGGAGAGCGCACGCCGACGCGTCGAGTCGGGCAAGGTATGTGCGTGCAGACCTCACCGCCTCCCGAGCAGCCCGAGCCGCCCGTAGCCTTCGTTTCATACTCCTGGGCCGGCGACCAGCATGTCGCGTGGGTCGCCAACCTGGCTCGTCGATTGCGCGCGAACGGTGTCGACGTCCATCTAGACCGATGGGACGTGCGCCTCGGCCACGACCTGAACCTGTTCATGGAGCGGTACGCCGATCCGTCGGCCCGTGTCATGATCGTGCTCTCCGACGACTATGGCCCCAAGGCCGACCGCCGCGCCGAGCAGTCTTCCGGTGTCGGGACCGAGACGACCATCGTCTCTCCGACCGTCTACCGCGATCTGGGTGGCAACCGCGTCATACCGGTTGTCCCAGACTCCGGCACGGTCGCAGACGATCCCGTTGTGCCCACATACCTCGTGGGCAGAACCTGGATCGACTTTCGCAGCGACCATGAGGCTGCATACGAGCGACTGCTGCGCGAGCTGCACGGGGCCCCGGTCGAGGCCGCCCCGCCGTTAGGCCCGAACCCGTTCGTCGGCACGACCGAGGCTCAGGCCCGAGCTACGATCCGCAACGACCCTGCCCGCTGGCGGGATGGCCGAACGAGCGGGCTGGTCGCGGTGAACCTGAACGAAAACTCGGGGCAGTTCACCCTTGGCAGCGACGAGGCCCGCTTTGAGCTGCACATGGACTATCCCTACGGCGGTGCGATTCACCCAAGTGCACCGAAGGGAGTCCGCCACTACAAGGATGGCATCGGCAACATCGGCTTGGTCGCTGCCGCTGCTGAACGCCGCGAAACGCTCGCCGACCTCGCCGCCCTGCCGATGTCTAATCGCGCCGAGCGAACCACCCCCGGAGACGTGTTGGTCATGATGAACCGAAGTGGCTATTGGGCGCTGCTCATTCTCGACGACGTCATCTTCCGTCCCGCCCTGAACGGGTACGAACCGGTCGCGGTGGTGCGCTACGTCATTGCTACTGACCGCACCGCCGCTCTCACCCTTGATGACTTGCCAACGTTGGCGGCGGAAAGACGCTCCTGACGAATCCGTTTGTCGACGGCGTCCTATGGCCTGCCCGCTGGGCCAGGTCATCTACCTCTCGGGCAACGGGTTCTGCTGAGCAGCGGCGGCATCAGCCTCACGCGCGGTTGCCGCGACGATGGTCGCCTCGACAAGAGCCGTCGACCATTCGATGTCAGCACGGACGGGCTGGGAGTAAGCGCCACCCGTCAGCCGTTCCTGAACTTCGGCGTTGAAGGCGAGCCGGCGACCGATCGGCGGGTGGTCCGCATCTCCGTTCTCGGGGTCTGCGTCTCCCAACTTGAGAACGCCGAGCGCAAGATGAGAACCGAAGCACGCCTCGAAGGCAGCCTGGCTGTCAGGATCGTACGGCTCGTCTCCGCGCAGCAAGTACGTTGCCAACGCGTCCGCTTGGAGCTCCATGCCGCCCGGTTCCTCGAACGTTGCCGCTAGCTCGCCTATTGAGGCCGAGAACTCGTCGACGGTGGCAGGCCGTACTCCTTCGACATGCCCAAGGACTCGGTGGGCAGCCTCGTGTGCCAGGCACCAGACATCACCGAGTAGTGATAACCCGATAGACGTCGGAGTGAGTTCGTCACCGGTGAACCCGTAGTCACCCACGAACACCTCCCCGGTCTCCCGCCAGAGGTCCGCGACGTATGCCATCCGTCGGGCGTCGTCAGCCAATTGCTCGACGTTCGCGTCTGCGCGTCGGATTCTCTCGAAGAAGGTCGCGAACTGCGCGGTCGCGTCGGAGAAGCCCACATTGAAGTCAATGAAGGCGCCGGAGAAGTGGTGGGGTGACGCCCAGGTGGCCGCCTGTGACTCCCAGGATTGGCGCTTCACCACGAAGGTTCCCGACAAGGCTTGCGCTAGGTGCGTTGGCGCGCGCTTGAGCAGCTTGCGCCAGAGGTCGGAGAGGAGAGGATCATTTGAGTACTCAGTGGCGTCTCGCCACGTCGTCGGTTTGTCGTCAACGACGCGCCAGTATTCGGCCTGATGCTCCAGTTGGTAACTCGGAAGTGGAGAAGGAGTCACTACGCCTCGCGCCCAGAACT
This sequence comes from Nocardioides sediminis, assembly GCF_003047295.1. GTDB lineage: Bacteria > Actinomycetota > Actinomycetes > Propionibacteriales > Nocardioidaceae > Nocardioides > Nocardioides sediminis. Next base: position 51,271 of record NZ_PZYZ01000006.1, on the reverse strand, counting down.
CCCGTGCGTTTGGTCGATCGTTCTCCGACACCGTTCCCGCCCTCGGTTGATGCTTGAACGAGGAAGCGTAGCGATTCGCAATCGGTGGCACGCGAGAACTGGGTTTAGGCAGGTACGCCGGCGCGGACTCGCGGCGAAGCGACGCACCTCCGACAAGCACGGCCGCGGAACGCATACCCAACGTCGCGACCGGGTCCGGTACGTCGAGCTGCGCTGGTCACATGCCTTGAGTAATGACTTTCGCAATGACCTCGGATGAGACATCTCTGCCGACCCCACCGAAGAATTCCGCGGCCGAGCGCAGCTTTCCCTTCTTGGTCGGCTCGGTCTCCGCCTCCGCTGCTTCAACGAACGCCGCCGCCAATCTATCGGTCAAATCTTCTGGTGTTGGCCACGCGCCGACGGTCCGACGTGCATGGCCTGTGACCCCTCCGATGAGGTGGTAGAACCCATTGGCGTATGGACGTCCCACCTCGATGAACGGAGGATTTTCGTTCTTGAGCGCGAAGATGGCTCGCTGGACGTCGTCCATGTCCAGCCCGGTGTCGTCGACCAGTTGCTGCGCTCCGACGGGTGAACGCTTCTGATCCGCCAATCTGACGATTGACTCAAGTACAGGTAGGTCCCGATTCTCCCAAGTCGACTCCATGAAGAGCGATCCTATGTGTGAGGTTGGCATGCGCGCCACGTGCGCACAGGGGCGATACCAAAGCGGCGTCGCGAAAGCGGGTTGAGCCGCGGAGCGCTGCCAGCACGCGGCGGTAAGGCGCGCCTCTCTCTCGAAAAGGTCCGAGCTCCGCGCGTGGGATCGATCGCGGCCATCATGGACGCGCTGGTGTTGTTCAACTACCTGGGAGTGGTTCATTCGTCACTGAGCGCGCAACAGTCTGAAGCGGCAGGAGATAGGAACTGCCGCGCGGCGTTCACCGCGGAGTCAGTTGGACGACAATACTGAGTCGGTCGTACGAGGGGAGACCGATGGCGTTCAACGTTCAGGCGGGTACATTGGATGACCTGCTGCGCGATACGTACCTACGATTAGTTCAAGATGGCGAGCGGGTAAGTGCCAACCGAGGCCGGTTTCGTGAAATCGTGGGTGCCACACTCGAGTTGACAAATGTCCGGGCACGGCTGAGTCGCAGCGAGTCTCGTCGTCGTGTCGTTAGCGGTGTGGCAGAGCTCTGCTGGTATCTGTCCGGCTCAAACCGTGGCGACCTAGTCGTCTTCTATATGCCGAAGTACGCCGCTGAGCTCGAGGAAGACGGAACGGTTCACGGCGGCTACGGACCCCGCCTGTTTGGGCATGACCAAGACGCGCAGGTCCGGAATGTCATCGCTCTCTTGAAGGAAAGTCCCACCTCCCGCCGAGCCGTGGTGCAGATCTTCGACAGGTCCGACCAGCGAGTACCACGATTCAAGGACGTTCCGTGCACATGCACCATGCAATTTCTACTGCGTGACGGACAACTGCACATGGTGGTTTCCATGCGTTCGAACGACGCATACGTGGGCCTGCCGCACGACGTCTTTGCCTTCACGATGTTGCAGGAGATGGTCGCTCGCTCAGTGAATGCGGAGCCGGGCAGATACGTGCACAACGCGGGCAGCCTTCACTTGTATGACTCCACCGAGGAATCGATGAAGGTGTATCTCGGCGAGGGATATCAGAGCACCACTGACGGTATGCCGCCCATGCCGCTGGGAGACCCGTGGTGTCGAGCCGAGGAGTTGGTTGCGGCCGAGGTGCAGATCCGAGCAGGGGTTCCCTATGAGCAGGTAAGTCTGCCGACAGATCCGTACTGGGCTGACTTGGCCCGGATCCTCGCTCACCATGTCGCAAGGAAGGCGGAGGACGTCGAGGCGATGCGACGGATCGCTCGCGACATGCAAGACGCGATACTGAGAGAGTTCATGTAACAACCACCGGGGAGAGGCGTGTACAGACAGATCTCACGCTTGGTCGACCAACTCGGCTCGCAGGTGGCCCCGTGCGATGTCCTCGGCTGGGCGTGCCCGGTCCCCTTCTTCGGCGAGATCGCGACGGCGAAGGTGGCAACGGTCGGGATCAATCCCAGCAACCGGGAGTTCGTCGACCGGGCCGGAACTGAGCTGGCCGAAGCGGACCGGCGCCTACCAACCTTGTCATCTCTCGGTCGGGCCTCCTGGGACGACGCGACCGGTGACGACATCCGCTCTATCGCTCTCGGCTGCCGCCAATACTTCGCTAGGAACCCCTACCGTCAGTGGTTCGACGTCCTCGATCGGATGCTTTGCGTGGGCGGCGCCTCCTACTACGACTCAACTGCTTGTCACCTCGATCTGGTCGCCTACGCGACATCGACAAAGTGGGGCGTTCTTCCCAGCAATGTGCGCGAGGACCTGGTCCGGCGTGGTCGAGCAACTATTGCTGAGCTCATCCGTGACTCCGCCATCGAGGTGCTCGTCCTCAACGGCCGGTCTGTCGTATCGGAGTTCATACAGTTCTCAGGCACAGCCCTCGTTGCTCGAGACGTCGCAGCTTGGACACTTCCGCGCTCTAGCGGCACAGGGGTCGGCGGCATTGCCTACGAAGGCGTCATCGACACCATCGGCGAGGTGAGCCTCGACCGTTTCATCCATGTGGTCGGCTACAACCACAATCTGCAAAGTAGCTTCGGCGTCACCACGCAGGTGATGCAGCGAATCGGTGAATGGGTAGGAGCAACCGTTGCCAACGCAACCGCTGGTGCGGCCAGGTGATCGAACCGAGGCGGACCGACTTCACACGGCCTTGGACGAGTTCGAGCGCGATGTCGAACCGCTCGTCGGCGTCGCTTCGACGCCGGCGCGGGAGGTGTTCGTAGCGCAGATTATCGAGAGCCAGCGTCGTAACCGGTACATCCGAAGGCTGCTGACCGAGGTTCCCCTGACCGAGCCTTCACGCGACCCGGCATCGGGCTCGTTTGACCCGCTCAAGGCCGCGATTCTCTACTCGCGAGACCGCGAGTACGACGAGGCTTGCTGGCTAGTACTGCTCTCAGTCCACTTCGGTCGCCACCGGAGGAACGACTGGCAGTTGTCGTCTGATTTCTATGGTCGCCTTGGACAGCCGGGTCGGTGGGACTGGGCGAGCGCGATTGCCAACGTGGTCGACATGCGTGATTGGCTGGATGCCAACCGGACAACGATCAGCGCTCGAGGTGGCCGATTCGGCAACCACCGGAAGCGTGAGAGCTTGTCCGGGTCCTCTGCCAATGGCACGGGCGCGGTCCTAAGCAGCTATATCGAGTGGGTGGGTGCCTCGCACGAGGCGCACTTCTCGAGCATCGCTGTAGGTCCGACACCGATGGAGCGCTTCGCCGCACTGTACGAGTCCGCTGCGCAGGTGAGGCGGTTCGGAAGAATCGCTCGCTTCGATTACCTGTCGATGATGGGGAAGCTCGGCCTGATGGACGTTGAGCCGGACGGCCTGCACTTGGTCGGTGCCAGCGGCCCACAGTACGGGGCACGCCTTCTACTTGCAGGGCACTTCAGGGGTCAGCCTCGCAACCTCGAGATCGAGCGCCGGCTAGCGCCGCTGCGAGACAGGCTCGGGATCGGCTACGACGTCTTCGAGGATGCACTGTGCAACTGGCAGAAGAGTCCTACGTCCTTCGTCGCGTTTCGAGGGTAGCGCCGTTCCAGACGTAGCGTCGCTTGAGGCCGTTATGTTGGTTGGGCCTCAACAGGCCCCGATATTGGAACTGGCCGACGACGATCCCTGGCGAGATCGAGTTCGCGTGTGCAATACGGACGATTTCTCGCCTACTCAAGGCGCCATTCCAGCGCATTGAGGTCCGACCCATAAGGAACTCTGATGCGAACTCGTTCGCCTCATCCTCAAAGACGTCTAGGTGATCGCGGTCATCCAAGTTGTCGATGAACGTCATCTCGAGATCGTGGTGCAGGACGTGGCCGACCTCGTGGAAGAACGTGAACCAGAAGTGATCGTCAGTGAGGTGGCGTGCGCTTAGTTGGATGAGTGGATTCTCGTGCAGGCGACGGGCGACCCCGCTTGCCGAGCAACCTTTCGGTGTCGGAAGAACCACGACGTGGAGGCCGGCCCCGGCACACAGGCTGACCAACTCGCTAACGAACTTCTCGGGTTGCGGAACGCGGGTGAGATCGCGCAACCACGGAAGGAGAGCTGTCAGCCTCTGCGAATCGAAAGCTGGGAGTTTCGGGCCACTTTCTGCGACGAGATCACCAGCCCGGAACCAGGCAGTGGTTGCTCCGGCCTTCAGGTCGAAAGCGGATGATGATCGAAAGTGCGCGGATTCGACCTGCCTGTCATAACGTTCCTCCCAGGTGTCGATGTCCGGGACGTCAAAGAAGCGCAGACAGGTGTCTATCTGGTCCAGCCACGACGATGGCTTCTGCATCCACCCGAGTCGGACCATCTGCGCGACCGGCAGGTCTTGAGACCACTTGTCGGCCCTTACTCGGGCGAGGTCATCCTGGTACTGAGCCTCGCGCGTCATCCAGAACTCGGTCGTTCCCCCGACGGATGCACTGAGGTTCCGGGCAATTGACAGCGTCAGTGGAAGTGCGCCGGCCAAGAGGCTGCGAGTGTCGCCGGCACTCAGACCGAGTGAGGGGGCGAGGTCGTCGAGGTCGAGTTGCCGCTCGTTCATCACCGCGCCGATCGTTTCCCCTGGCGCGGAGGCCCACCGAGGGGTCAGTCCTCCAGCGTGCACGTTAGATCACCTCGATCTTCATCAACTGAATGTACGTCGTTCGGGACCAGTCGACCATGCCAGCATGGTCGAGGCGCGGCTCGGTGTGGTTCGCGATCCACAAGGTGCTTGCGCCGAGTGCCAGATCAAGAGTGAGCTCGCAATTGAACGGTCCCCCCGTACGGGGACTTCCGACGACAAGGTCGGCGATCGTCTCAGCGGCACGCAGGTCGGCCACGCGACCGCGTAGACCAGCGCCTACGTGCTCGCCGAACTCGGCGATGGCGACAGAGTTGTCCTCGCACAGTCGCCGCAGTGTGGGTGTCTTAAAGGCGATAATCACAGATAGTTCCAGCTCTCGAGAGTCGAACATACCGACGCGCGGCGGCGACAAGACCGAGATCGGCTTGACACGCCGACGGGTGCATCTATGAAGACCCTCTGTTATCGACTTCGGTAGCGAGGACAACTGCTCGCGCTCGTACACACGACGCAGGCGAAGGACCCGTCGACGGACACGTCGAGGATCGTGAGCTGCCTGTGGCTGCACCGTTGCATCTGCGATGTACCCGAGCGCGAGCCCCAACGGGCACGAGTAATTCGGCGTCGCTCGTAGTAAGCGGTGACCGAAGACGGGCGGCGGAGAACAGGGCGACTACGGGCGTCGTGACTCCGCCGCTTAGCGAGCTTGCTTGGCCATCGTCATTCTGAGCGTCGTGCAGCGCCTTCGGGACGCGCCATCTGGACGGAGAGCCAGGCGCCCTCATCGAAGGCGCGCTCCGGGCTGATGGGCGTACCGTCGAGGTAACCGAGTGAGGGGTGAATCCGCTGTGGCTGACACACCTGGAGAGCGGGCGGAGCAGCGTGCCGCGGTCGAAGCCCTCACTGCCTCGGCTCGCGAGTGGCACAAGCTGCAGATCGCGGCGCTGGCTTTCGTGGGGCTGTGCGGGGTGCTCACTGGCGACAACGGCACCAGGCTCCCGATGTGGCTGCAATCGGTCGCGGGGGTCCTGGCGCTCCTCGCCCTTGGGTTCGCTGCCATCGGGCTCCTGCTCGTGGCAGTTGTGGCGTGGCCGCCCGGCGTACTGACGGACCTCTCGGCCGGCGCCCGCCGGCTCCGAGCGGGTGTCGCCTTCACGTGCGTGGCGGTCGGGCTGACCGCGCTCTCGGCGTCCAGCAACTGGTGGCCAGAGTCCGGTGCCGACCGGCCCGTCCAGGTCAGCACCAACGGCGGTACCGCGTGCGGCCCGATCGTCGACAGCGCCGCCGGCTGGATCGACCTCGACGTGGAGGACACCGTGCTCCGCGTCGACCTGACAAAGGTGGTCTCGCTGAGGCCCGTGGAGTCCTGCTGACCAACCCGGATGACGGGGTCACGCATGCAACTCGACACCGGCGGCCGGAACGCCCGCCGGCCGCGCGTCAGCCTTGGGCGCCCGCCCCGGCGATGTTGACCATCCAGCCGATCCCGAACTTGTCGACGAGCATCCCGAACTCGTCACCCCACGGCGCAGCCTCGAGCGGCTGGGCAACCTGGCCACCCTCGGCCAGCCCGGCGAACCAGCCGCGCAGCGCGGCGCCGTCCTCAGCGGGGCCGGAGAGGCTGATCGAGATGTTGTTGCCGACCGTCACCTGGGTCATCTCCGGCGGGGCGTCGGCGACCATCAGTGTGAAGCCGGCGGGCGTCTCGAGCTGCCCGTGCATAACCTGGTCGGCGAGCGGGCCCTCGGTGCCCATCTCGCCGAAGGTCATCACGCGCAGCTCGCCGCCGAGCACCGAGTGGTAGAACTCCAGCGCCTCGCGGGCGCGGCCCTCGAGGATGTTGACGTAGGGGTTGAGGGTGGCCATGCGGGGCTCCTTCTCGTGCGAGGGACGGACCCCCACCAACCTACGAGCCCGTGACCGCCTGGTCGAGGTTCGTCAGCGCCGCCTCGAGGTCGGACTCCGAGACCAGCGGGAAGCTGATCTTCTTCAGCAGCTCCTGGTCGGTCACGTTGCTCCAGTCGTAGGTGTGCCGGACCTTGGTGGCCTCGGACCCCTCCGCCTCGAGCTCCCACACCCACTGCCAGCCGGGGGGCTCCTGGCCGGCGGGAGCGGTCTGCCAGGCCAGCAGCTGGTTGGGCGAGTAGCCGGTGACCGTGTTGTCGGTGCGGTAGTCACCGCCCATGTGGTCGCCGGACATGTCCATGGTGAACACGTCGCCCACCTGCTGGATGCGGTTGGAGCCCACGTCGCCCTTGACGAAGCCGGACCCGTCGATCTGTGCGTGCCTCTCCGGGTTGCTCAGCACGTCGAACACGGCTGCGGTCGGGGCCTGGATGGTGCGCTCCACGGTGATCTTCTTGTCGTCGCTCATCCGTCGACCCTGCCGTGCCGAGGGTCCCCGGACAACCGTCCGGGGACCCCTGAGGGTGTACGACGCCTCAGCCGGCGTGGCCGCGCAGCAGGTCGGCGAAGTCGGTCACCGGGCCCACCGACGTGCCCGCGCTGCGCTGCGGCGTACGACGCTCGCCCGCGTCCGGTCCGAAGCCGGCGACGTGGTCGGTGGACACGACCAGCCCGGCGAGCTCGCCGGCGGCCCGGGTGATCCGGGCGGTCAGGTCGGTCGATCCCCCGAAGTCCTCGGTGGCCGCGAAGACGCCCGTCGGGACGACGACCGCACGCAGGTAGGCGAACAGCGGCCGCATGGCATGGTCGAGGACAAGCGAGTGCCGGGCGGTGCCGGCGGTCGCCGCGATGAGCACGGGCATCCCGGTCAGCGCGTCGGTGTCGAGCGCGTCGAAGAACATCTTGAACAGCCCGCTGTAGGACGCGGTGAAGACCGGCGTCACGGCGATCATGCCGTCGGCCGCCGACACCAGGTCGCGGACCTCGGAGAGCCGCTGGGTCGGCATCCCGCCGCTGGTCATGAAGGTGGCGAGGTCGCCGGCGAGCTCGCGCAGCTCGACGTGCTCGAAGCGGGCAGCCTCGCCGCGAGCGCCCACCTGGGCGGCCACGGCGTCGGCGAGCTGGTCGGCGAGCAGCCGCGTCGAGGACGGGACGCTCAGGCCGGCGGTGACGACGACGATGGTGCGGGTCATGCGCGGGCTCCTTCCGAAGCGGCTGCCTCCAGCGTGGCGCGGGCGGGCTCGACGAGGTGGTGCGGGGCGTCGGGGCCGGCGGCGACGAGGGAGGAGTGGGTGGGCGGGTCGCTCGGCACGTGCGCCGGGCGGCGGCGCTCGAACTCGGTGCGCAGCACCGGCACGACCTCGGTACCGAGGATCTGGATCTGCTCGAGCACGACATCGATCGGCAGGCCCGCGTGGTCGATGAGGAACAGCTGGCGCTGGTAGTCACCGGCGTAGTCGGCGAACCCGAGGGTCCGCTCGATGACCTGCTCCGGCGTGCCGACGGTCAGCGGCGTCATCGTGGAGAAGTCCTCCAGCGACGGGCCGTGGCCGTAGACCGGGGCGTTGTCGAAGTAGGGCCGGAACTGGCGCTTGGCCTCGGCCTCCGTCGTACCCATGAAGACCTGGCCGCCGAGACCGACGATCGCCTGGTCGGCGCTGCCGTGCCCGTAGTGCTCGAAGCGCCGGCGGTAGAGCCGCACCATCTGCTCGGTGTGCTCCTTGTTCCAGAAGATGTGGTTGTGGAAGAAGCCGTCGCCGTAGTACGCCGCCTGCTCGGCGATCTCGGTGCTGCGGATCGAGCCGTGCCACACGAAGGGCGGCGTCCCGTCGAGCGGCGCGGGGGTGCTGGTGTAGCCCTGCAGCGGCGTGCGGAACTGGCCCTGCCAGTTGACGACCGGCTCGCGCCACAGCGTGCGGAGCAGGTGGTAGTTCTCGATCGCGAGCTTGATGCCGTCGCGGATGTCCTTGCCGAACCAGGGGTAGACCGGGCCGGTGTTGCCGCGGCCCATCATCAGGTCGACGCGGCCGCCGGACAGGTGCTGGAGCATCGCGTAGTCCTCGGCGATCTTGACCGGGTCGTTGGTCGTGATCAGCGTGGTGGACGTCGAGAGCAGCAGCCGCTCGGTCTTGGCCGCGATGAAGCCGAGGTGGGTGGTGGGGCTGCTCGGCACGAAGGGCGGGTTGTGGTGCTCGCCGGTGGCGAAGACGTCGAGCCCGGCCTCCTCGGCCGCCAGGGCGATGCGGGTCATCGACTCGATGCGCTCGGCCTCGCTCGGGGTGCGTCCCGTGGTCGGGTCGGGCGTGACGTCGCCGACGCTGAAGATGCCGAACTGCACGACTGCCTCCTGGTGCCTATTGGTTGAAGATTGTACGACCCATAACGGTGGGAGTTCGTCCGATATTCCGGGGGTAGTTCGTGACGGACGGACCCCCACCAGCCCCTCCCGAGGGGGTCCGATCGTCACGGACTACCCTCTTGCGAACCCATACCCCCTAGGGGTATGGTCTGTCGTCATGGAACACAGCTACGTCGCGCACGGCACCAAGGACAAGCACCTCCAGCGTCTCAAGCGCATCGAGGGGCAGGTCCGCGGGCTGCACCGGATGGTCGACGAGGAGCAGTACTGCATCGACATCCTGACGCAGGTCTCCGCCGTCACCCGCGCCCTCCAGTCGCTCTCGCTCGCCCTGCTCGACGAGCACATGGAGCACTGCGTCGTCCAGGCCGTGGGCGACGAGCAGCAGGCCAAGCTCAAGGAAGCCAGCGCGGCCATCGCGCGGCTCGTGAAGTCCTGAGGAGGACACCGATGACCATGCAGACCGAGACCTACACCGTCACCGGCATGACCTGCGGCCACTGCGTCGCCAGCGTCACCGAGGAGATCAGCGAGATCCCCGGCGTCGAGTCCGTGGACGTCGTCCTCGACTCGGGTGCCGTCACCGTCACCAGCAGCCAGCCCCTCGAGCAGCAGGCCGTCCGCGCCGCCGTCGAGGAAGCCGGCTACCAGCTCGCCTGATGGGCACCCCGCTGCGCGTGGCGCTGTTCGTCACCGCGCTCGCGCTCGTCTTCGGCGCCGCCTGGGGCGTCGGCCGGGTCGTGGAGGACCGGGTCGGGCCCGTCGAGGTCGCGACCGACGAGCACGGGACCGACGATGCCGGCGGCCACCAGACCGAGGCTGCAACGGAGGGCGGGTCCGGCCACGCCGCCGCCCCCGCCGCCGACGTCCCAGGCGGCCTCCAGGTCAGCGAGTCCGGCTACACGCTGCAGCTGCCCGCGAGCGGGCTCGCACCGGGGCGCGCGACCCTGCGCTTCGTGGTGACCGGCCCGGACGGCGAGGCCGTGACGGCGTACGACGAGGAGCACGAGAAGGACCTGCACCTCATCGTCGTACGCCGCGACTTCTCCGGCTACCAGCACGTGCACCCCACGATGGCCGCCGACGGGACCTGGACGACCGACGTCGACCTCACCCCCGGCAGCTGGCGGGTCTACGCGGACTTCAAGCCCACGGGCGGACCCCCGCTGACGCTGGGCACCGACCTCGACGTCCCCGGCCGCTACGCGCCGGTCGACCACCCGGGCCACCGGACCAGCGACACCGCCGACGGCTACACCGTGGACCTCGAGGGCGACCTCGACGACGGCGCCGTCACCGTCCGGGTGAGGCGCGACGGCGAGCCGGTCACCGACCTCGAGCCCTACCTCGGCGCCTACGGCCACCTGGTCGCGCTGCGCGAGGGCGACCTGGCCTACCTGCACGTGCACCCCGAGGACGGGGACGCCGGACCCGAGGTGCCTTTCGCCGTCGAGGTGCCGAGCGCGGGCGGCTACCGCCTGTTCTTCGACTTCAAGCACGACGGCGTCGTCCGCACCGCCGAATTCGCGGTCCGCACCGGTCCCGGCGCCGCCGGATCCACCAGCGGGGAGGAGCAGTCCCATGGCCACTGACGTGGAGCTCGCCATCACGGGCATGACCTGCGCGTCCTGCGCCAACCGCATCGAGCGCAAGCTCAACAAGCTCGACGGCGTCACCGCCACGGTCAACTACGCGACCGAGAAGGCGAAGGTCAGCCACCCGGACTCGGTGAGCACCGAGGACCTGCTGCGCACCGTCGAGCAGGCCGGGTACGCCGCCACGCTGCCCGCGCCGGCCGGCGCCGACGCCGCCGCACCCGAGGCCGCCGAGCGGGACCCGCTGCGCGACCGGCTGGTGGTCAGCGCGGTGCTGAGCGTCCCGGTGGTTGCGCTGGCGATGGTGCCGGCCTGGCAGTTCGACTACTGGCAGTGGCTCTCCCTGACCCTCGCCGCTCCGGTCGTGGTCTGGGGCGCCTGGCCCTTCCACCGCGCCGCGTGGACCAACCTGCGCCACGGCGCCACCACGATGGACACCCTCGTCTCCGTCGGCGTGCTCGCCGCGCTCGGCTGGTCGCTCTACGCGCTCTTCCTCGGCACGGCCGGGACACCGGGCATGACCCACCCCTTCGAGCTGACCGTGGACCGCACCGACGGCGCGTCCAACATCTACCTCGAGGCCGCCGCCGGGGTGACGACCTTCATCCTGGCCGGCCGCTGGCTGGAGCACCGCGCCAAGCGGCAGTCCGGGGCCGCACTGCGCGCGCTGATGGAGCTCGGCGCCCGGGACGTGGCCGTGCTGCGGGACGACGGCTCCGGTGGGCGCAGCGAGACCCGGGTGCCGATCGAGCAGCTCACGGTCGGCGACCACTTCGTCGTACGCCCGGGAGAGGCCGTCGCCACCGACGGCGAGGTCGTCGAGGGCAGCTCGGCCGTGGACCGCAGCATGCTCACCGGCGAGTCGGTGCCCGTCGAGGTCGGCCCCGGCGACGCCGTCGTCGGCGCGACCGTCAATGCCGGCGGGCGACTCGTCGTCCGGGCCACCCGGGTCGGGTCGGACACCCAGCTCGCGCAGATGGCCCGGCTCGTCGAGGACGCCCAGAACGGCAAGGCCCAGGTGCAGCGGCTCGCCGACCGGATCTCGGGGATCTTCGTGCCAATCGTCATCGGGCTCGCGGTTGCCACCCTCGGCTTCTGGCTCGGCTCCGGCGCGGGCGCGTCGGCGGCGTTCACCGCCGCGGTCGCCGTGCTGATCATCGCCTGCCCGTGCGCCCTCGGCCTGGCCACGCCGACCGCCCTGATGGTGGGCACCGGCCGCGGCGCCCAGCTCGGCATCCTCATCAAGGGCCCCGAGGTCCTCGAGTCCACCCGCCGGGTCGACACGGTCGTGCTCGACAAGACCGGCACCGTGACCACCGGCGAGATGGCCGTCCACGACGTGGTGGCCGCCGAGGGCGAGGACGCCGCCGAGGTGCTCCGTCTTGCCGGCTCGCTCGAGCACGCCTCCGAGCACCCGATCGCGCGCGCCATCGCCGCCGCGGCCGGCGACCTGCTCCCGGTCGAGGGTTTCACCAACCGGGCGGGCCTCGGCGTCGAGGGCGTCGTCGACGGGCACGCCGTGGTCGTCGGCCGCCCCAGCCTGCTGGCCGAGTGGTCGCAGCACCTGCCACCGGCCCTGGACCGCGCGGTCCGCGACGCCCAGGACGCCGGCCGTACGCCGATCGCGGTCGGCTGGGACGGACGCGCCCGCGGCGTCGTGGTCGTCGGCGACACCGTCAAGGAGACCTCCGCCGAGGCGGTGACCATGCTCCGCGACCTCGGCCTCACGCCGTACCTCCTCACCGGCGACCACGATTCGGCCGCCCGCGCGGTCGCGGACACGGTCGGCATCGACCACGTCGTCGCCGACGTGCTGCCGGCCGACAAGGTCGACGTCGTCAAGCGCCTGCAGGACGAGGGCCGGGTCGTGGCCATGGTGGGCGACGGTGTCAACGACGCGGCCGCGCTCGCCCAGGCCGACCTCGGCCTGGCCATGGGAACCGGCACCGACGTGGCCATCGAGGCCAGCGACCTGACCCTGGTGCGCGGCGACCTGCGGGTCGCGGCCGACGCGATCCGGCTGTCCCGGCGCACCCTGACCACCATCAAGGGCAACCTGTTCTGGGCCTTCGCCTACAACGTGGCGGCCATCCCGGTGGCGGCGGCGGGGTTGCTCAACCCGATGCTGGCCGGCGCGGCGATGGCCTTCTCCAGCGTCTTCGTGGTCACCAACAGTCTGCGGCTGCGCGGCTTCCGGACCGCCGTGCGCTGAGGCGCGACGGGGCCCCGCCCGGGCGAGGCGACACGCCGGGCCCCGGAGGCCGTGGACACAAGTCCCGGCATCCCGTGAACACAAGGTGCACAACGTCGACGGCTGCGCGCGACGACTCCAAGGTGTGACCTGAGCCACACACCCCTGACAAGGAGCCGTCATGAACAGGCGCACCCCCCTCGCCACACTCGCCGTCCTCGCGGTGACGTCCCTCGCCGCCTGCGGCGGCGGCGACGCCGACCCCGCCGCCTACCCCGAGGACGAGATCACCTTCGTCGTCCCGTTCTCCGCCGGCGGACCGACCGACACCGTCACCCGGCTGATCGCCGAGCCGATGGCCGAGGAGCTCGGCCAGCAGATCGTCGTGCAGAACGTCGAGGGCGCGGGCGGCACCGTCGCGGCCGGCCAGGTGGCCGGCGAGGACCCCGACGGCTACCAGGTGCTGATGCACCACATCGGCATGTCCACGGCGCCCGCGCTCTACCCCGACCTCGAGTACAGCCCGCTGGAGGACTTCAAGACCATCGGCCTGGTCACCGAGGTGCCGATGACGATCGTGGCGCGCAAGGACTTCGAGCCCGAGACGCTCGAGGAGATGGTCAGCTACGTCAAGGAGAACGCCGACACCGTGACCCTGGCCAACGCCGGCGTCGGCGCTGCGTCCCAGCTCTGCGGCCTGCTCATCGAGCAGGCCGTCGGCACGGACCTGACCGAGGTCCCCTACGACGGCACCGGCCCGGCGCTGACCGACCTGGTCGGCGGCCAGGTCGACTTCATGTGCGACCAGACCACCAACACCACGGGCCAGATCCAGTCCGGCGACATCAAGGGCTACGCCGTGACCACCCCGGAGCCGGTCGAGGCGCTGCCCGACCTGCCCACGACCGCCGACGCGGGCCTGCCCGAGGTCGAGGTCAGCGTGTGGCACGGGCTCTACGTCCCGGCCGAGACCCCCGACGAGATCGTCGAGAAGCTCACCGACGCGCTGGCGGTCGCACTGGCCGACCAGAACGTCATCGACCAGATGGCCGACCTGGGCACCACCCCGGTGGCCGAGGACCAGGCCACCCCCGACGCCCACACGGCCAAGCTCGAGGAGCAGATCGACCTCTGGACGCCGATCATCGAGGACGCCGGGGTCACCGGCGGATGAGCACGACGCCTGCGGCGCCCGGCGACCACGCCGGGCGCCTCGGCGGGCGGTCCGGGCCGTCCCTGCCTGACCTGATGGCGGGTGCCACCTTCGTCGTGCTGGGCCTCGCGTTCGCCATCGGCGGATCGCAGTACGACGTGGGCACGGCGCTGCGGATGGGCTCCGGCTACGTCCCGATCGCGCTCGGCGGCATCCTCACGGTGCTGGGGCTGGTCATCGTGGTCGCGTCGTTCCGCGGGGTCGACCCGACGGTCGCCAACGCCGACCGCGGGCCGATCCCCTGGCAGCGCATGGGGCTGCTCGTCGGCGCGATCCTGTTCTTCGGGTTCACCGTGGGCGGGCTGGGGCTCGGCCCCAGCCTGCTGGTGACGACCTTCCTGGCCGCCCTGGCCGGGCACGGGACCCGGCCCGGCCGGGCGCTCGTGATCGCGATCGGCCTCACGGCGCTGTGCCTGGTGGTCTTCGTCAGCCTGCTCCAGCTCCGGCTGCCCATCCTCGGCGACTGGTTGGGGGGCTGACGTGGACGGCATCCTGCTGGGACTCGAGACGGCCCTCCAGCCCTCCAACATCCTCATCTGCCTGCTCGGCGTCACGCTGGGCACCGCGGTGGGGGTGCTGCCGGGCATCGGCCCGACGGCGACGGTCGCGCTGCTGCTGCCGATCACCTTCGAGTTCGACCCGGTCGCCTCGCTGATCATGCTCGCCGGCATCTACTACGGAGCGCAGTACGGCGGCTCCACGACGGCCATCCTGCTCAACCTGCCAGGGGAGTCGTCGGCGGTGGTGACGGCCCTCGACGGCCACCAGATGGCCAAGCAGGGCCGGGCCGGACCCGCGCTGGCCACGGCGGCGCTCGGCTCCTTCTTCGCCGGCACCGTGGCCACCGTGCTGGTGGCCCTCTTCGCGCCACCACTCGCCTCCGCGGCCCTGGAGTTCGGGCCGGCGGACTACTTCTCCATCGTGGTCCTGGGCCTGCTCGCCTCCATCGCGCTGGCGAGCGGGTCGGCGATCAAGGCGCTGGCCATGATCGTGCTCGGGCTGCTGCTCGGCACGATCGGGCAGGACCAGTTCACCGGCGTCCCGCGCTTCACCTTCGGTGTCCGCGAGCTCTACGGCGGGCTGGACTTCGTGTCGCTGGCGGTCGGCCTCTTCGGCCTGGCCGAGATCATCCGCAACCTCGAGCACCGGATCAACCCGAGCCTGGTGACCCGGAAGGTCCAGGGCCTGTGGCTCAGCAAGGAGGACTTCCGGCGCATCCGGCTGCCCGTCCTGCGGGGCACGACGATGGGCTCGCTGCTCGGCGTGCTGCCCGGCGGCGGGCACGTCCTGGCGAGCTTCACGTCGTACTCGCTGGAGAAGCGGATCTCCAAGAAGCCCCAGGAGTTCGGCAAGGGCGCCATCGAGGGGGTGGCGTCGCCCGAGTCGGCCAACAACGCGGCCGCGCAGACGTCGTTCATCCCGCTGCTCACCCTGGGCCTGCCGGCCCACCCGGTGATGGCGCTGCTCGTCGGCGCCTTCATCATCCAGGGCATCACCCCCGGTCCCAACGTCATCAACGACGAGCCCGAGCTCTTCTGGGGGCTCATCGCGTCGTTCTGGATCGGCAACCTGCTCCTGGTGATGCTCAACCTGCCGCTGATCGGCCTGTGGGTGCGGATGCTGAGCGTGCCCTACAGCGTGCTGTTCCCGGCGATCATCGCCTTCGCGTCGATCGGCTGCTACTCGCTGGGCCTCAACGCCTGGGACGTCTTCGCCGTCGCGGTGGCCGGCGTGCTGGGCTACTTCCTCATCCGCTGGGGGTGCGAGGCGGCGCCGCTGCTGCTGGGCTTCGTCCTGGGACCGCTCCTGGAGGAGAACCTGCGCCGGGCGATGATCATCTCGCGGGGCGACCCGTCGGTGTTCGTCACCCGGCCGATCTCGGCGACGCTCCTCGCGCTCGCGCTGATCATCGTGGTGGCGGCCCTGCTGCCGTCCGTGCGCAAGAAGCGCGAGGTCGTCTTCAGCGGCGAGGACGACTGACCTCGTCCCCGCCTTCGGCGGCGGTGTGCTGCCAGCGGTACTCCACCTCTGGCCGCCCACCGCCGCCGTAGCGCAGCGAGCGCACCACGACGCCGACCTCCGCGAGGTGCTCGAGGTAGCGGCGGGCGGTGACCCGCGAGCTCTCCAGCCGCTCGGCCAGCTCACGGGCCGACAGGACCCCGGGCGGCTGCCGCAGCTCGACCATCGTCTCCTGCAGCCGCTCGGCGGTCAGCCCCTTGGGCAGCGCCCCGGCGACGCCGGTCACCCGCAACGAGCCCAGCATCCGGTCCACCTCGTCCTGGACGACCTCGGCGGGCGCGTCGACGAGCTGGCGGCGGTACTCGGCGTACTGCTCGAGCTTGGAGCGGAACATCGGGAACGTGAAGGGCTTGATGAGGTAGAGCGCCACCCCGTGCGCCACCGCCCGGCGCACCATGTCGGCGTCGCGCGCGGACGTCACCGCGATGACGTCGCACAGGTCGCCGGCGGCGCGCAGGTTGCGCAGCAGGCCGAGGCCGTGGCCGTCGGGGAGGTACATGTCGAGCAGCACCAGGTCGACGGGGAGCTCGCCCAGCAGCCGCGACGCCTCGGTGGCCGAGTGGGCGACGCCCACCACCTCGAAGCCGTCGACGCGGCGGGTGTACTCCGCGTGCGCCTCGGCCACCAGCGGCTCGTCCTCCACGACGAGGACCCGGACGCTCACGACACACGCTCCAGTCGCGGGGTCCCCAGGACGACGACGAGCTCGGCGCCACCGAGGGGCGAGCTGCCGATGGTGACGCTGCCGCCGAGGCGGCGGGCCACCTGGGAGACGAGCGCCAGGCCCAGGCCCCGCCCGTCGCCGGCGTCGGCCTTGGTGGTCCAGCCGCGCTCGAGCGCGTGGGCGGCCTCGTCGGGCGCGAGCCCGGGGCCGCTGTCGCCGACGACCAGACGGGTGTGGTCGTCGGAGCCGTCGAGGTGCACGACGATGCGGCGGTCCTGGCTGCCGGCGACGGCGTCCATCGCGTTGTCGACCAGGTTGCCCAGCACGGTCACCAGGTCGCGGGTGGAGACCTCCGGGTGGGTCCCGGTCAGCTCGCCGTCGACGGTCAGCGAGACGCCGCGCTCGGCGGCCTCGGCGGACTTGCCGAGCAGCAGGGCCGCGACCACGGGCTCGCCGACGGCGCCGACCACCTGGTCGGTGAGCATCTGGGCGACCTGGAGCTCACCGGTGACGAACTCGACCGCCTCCTCGGGACGGCCCATCTCGATCAGCGACACCACGGTGTGCAGGCGGTTGGCGGCCTCGTGCGTCTGGGCGCGCAGCGACTCGGTGAGACCGCGGACGACGTCGAGCTCGCCGGTCAGCGCCTGGAGCTCGGTGTGGTCGCGCAGCGTCACCACGGCGCCGACCTCGCGGCCCTCCCACAGCGCGGTGCTGGTGCTGGCGACGAGCACGTGGTCACCGGTCACGTAGACCTCGTCGGCGCCCCGCTCGCCGGAGGCGGCCTCGACCAGGGCGGGCGGCAGGCCGAGCTCGCTCAGCGAGCGGCCCACCACGTCGTCGGGCAGCCGCAGCAGCCGACGGGCCTCGTCGTTGACCAGCTGCACCCGACCCTCGAGGTCGATGAGCAGCAGGCCCTCGCGCACCGCGTGCAGGACGGCCCGGTAGTACTCGTACATCCGGGTGATCTCGCGCTCGCCCAGCCCGTGGGTCTGGCGGCGCAGCCGGTTGCTGATGAACCACGCGCCGAGGACGCCGACGATCAGCACGGCCAGCGCCGCGACCACGATGTCCCAGAACTCGTCGACCAGCAGGTCGTCGAGCTGCCGCAGCGTGATGCCGACGGACACCAGCGCGACGACGTCGTCGTCGGGCGCCGTGGTGGGCGCAGCCGTGGACGGGGCGAGGACCGGCACGATGGACCGGATCGAGGGGCCCAGCGTGCCGACGTACTCCTCGGTGTAGACCTCGCCGTCGGGGGCACCGCCCAGGTTGCCGATGAAGGCCCTGCCGAGCTGCTCGACGCTCGGGTGGGAGTAGCGCGTCCGGTCCGGGGCCATCACCACGACGAAGTCGACGCCGGTGTCGACCCGCACCGCCTCCGCGAAGGGCTGGATCAGCGCCGAGGGGTCCTCGGTCCGCAGCGCCTCGTGCAGCACCGGCGCCCGGGCGACCGCCTGGGCGACCGAGATCGCCTCGTCGCGGGCGCTGGCCCGGATGTCGGACCGGGCGTCGTACGTCGCGAGCGCGAGCGCCGTGACCACCAGGACCAGCACTGCGACGAGCTGCAGCACCAGCACCTGGCGCGCCACGGACCGCTCGCGTCCGACCCGTCTCAGCACGGCGACATCGTAGGCCCGTCCGTGAGGGCGGTCTCATGCCCGGCGCGTGCCCCCGAGGTCCCCGGCGTCATGGCGCGATCCCGATGCCGGGGAGGTGGGACCAGGCCCGCTCCTGCGCTGCCGTGAGCACCGGCCAGCGGTGCCCACCCGGCCGGGCCTCGACGCGCTCGGCGTACGCGGCGGGCGTGTAGGTCGGGTCGAGGAAGCAGCCGGTGCCGTAGCGGGCGTCGGCAGCCGGGCAGCTCGCAGCGACCTGCTCCGCGGTCGGCCGCACGCCCGTCTCCACCCAGTCCGCCAGCGCGGCCATCACGGTGGCGTAGCCGGAGTCGCTCAGCGAGCTGTGCTCGGACTCGCGGCTGAAGGCCTGCACCAGGAGGTCGTCGGTGCCGGCTCCCTCGCGCGACTCGCGGTAGGCCGACTCGTGCTCCACGAAGGCGGTCGGGTCGTCGATGGCGTGCAGCGTCACGGTCGGCACCTGCACGGCGCCGGTGGGGTCGCTGTCCCAGGAGAGGTCGCGCCGCGCCGTGGGGTCGGCGGCGAAGCGCTCGACGCCGGCGTTGAGGGCCTTGTCGTCGTGGCTGCCGGAGTAGCGGATGCCCTGGTTGGAGAAGGGGTTCCGGCCCTCGAGGCGCTGGTGCACGATGTCGCGGAAGGTGAAGGTGGCGAACCGCAGGTGGGACTCGATGGTGCGCTCGGGGATCTTGGTCACCGCCAGGATGTCGTCGAGGTTGCGCTGCTGGAGCGCCGTCCGGTCGGCGGGGTCGGACTGGTAGCCGGTGCACTCCTGGAGCCGCGAGCGCAGCCCGGCGGACGTCATCGTCGAATCCTCGCGCAAGCCCATCCAGAGCGGGTACTGCACCTCCGTGGGCCGCGGGTGGTTGCCGCAGTAGTACTGGTAGACCACGCGCAGGTCGACGCGGTAGTCGTAGCCGCGCGAGCCGCCGGCCAGGACGCCGTTGGTCAGCAGGACGCCGTCGTACGACGTGGGGTGCACCTCGACGAGCTTGGCGGCGACGTCGCCGCCCCACGACTGGCCGTGGGCGAAGGTGCGACCCGGGACCCCGACAGCCTCCTCGAAGACCAGGCGTGCGTTCTCGGTGTCCGCGACGGCCATCCGGGCGCCGTAGCCGCCGCGTCGGTAGGCCGAGCCCACCCACGCGTAGCCCTCGCGCACCATGACCGACCAGCGGTCGAGGTCCTCCGGGCTCCGTTCCGGGTCGGACTCCGGGTCCAGCCCGGGGCCGCCGTGGGCGTGCACGACGAGGTCGCCGTTCCAGTCGTCGGGGACGGCGAAGGTGTACCACGCGCCGTTGTCGTCCTGCCCGGACCAGCACGTGGCGAGGTCGCCCACGGCGGGCGGACAGGCGACCGGCGCGGGAGCGGCGGCGGCCCCGGCGGGCGCGGTGGGAGCGAGCAGGCCGGCGAGCAGCAGGGCGCCGCCGGCGCCGGCAGCCAGGCTGCGGGCGAGTCGTGTGGTCGGTCGGTGCGGCATGTCATGCCTCCGTGGATGGCGGGCACCCGATGCACCCGGTGGCCCGACGCTAGGACGGTGTGACCTGGGTCTCACTCTTGTGTTCGTTGTGTTTCCGGGCCGTGACAGGATCACCGCGACCCCCGGTGGACGACCAAGGAGTGACCATGGGCCTGTTCGACCTGTTCCGCGCCGACCCCGACGACATCGCGACGACGCGCTCGGCGCTCGAGGCCGCGCAGGACGCGACGAAGGACGACGGCGCGATCCACCGGGTGATGGAGATCCTCTTCGACACCGGCCTCGACGGGCGGGGGCCCATCCGCTCGGCGGAGCAGGTCGCGGCCAGGGCGCGACGCGGCACGAGCAGCGCGGAGGACGCGGTCGGGGCCGTCGCGCGGGGCGCCACCGTGGGCGCCGCGGTCGGCGGTTTCGTCACCGGCGTCGGCGGCTTCGTCACGATGCCGGTCGCCCTGCCGGCCAACCTGCTCGAGTTCTACGTCCAGGCCACCCGGATGGTGGGCGCCATCGCGTCCCTGCACGGCTACGACCTCACCGACGAGCGGATCAGGACGGCCGTGATGCTCACCCTCGTCGGCTCTCGGTCGGAGGAGGTCCTGCGCAAGGCCGGGATGACCAGCGCGAGCGGCCGCTTCGCGGCCGTGGCCACCCGCGGGCTGCCGCCGGCCGCCCTGATGGTCCTCAACAAGGCGATCGGCTTCAACCTGATGCGGGGCGTCGGGCTCAAGGCCCTCGGCGGGCTCGGTCGCGGGGTCCCGGTCGTCGGCGGCCTGCTGGGCGGCGGGATCGACGCCTGGATGATGAAGCGCATCGCCGACCACGCGCTGACGGAGTTCCCGCCGGTCACCGGCTCCGCTCCCGCCGCCTGAGGCGTACGACGGTCAGGACGCGTCCGCGACCACCTCGCGGATCGCGTCGGCCTCCTCCGCCACGGTGGCGGCGTCGACCAGGTCGCCGGCGTCGCTGGTGAGCAGGTCGGCCCACCGGTCGACCACCTCGTCGGCCAGCCCGCTGGCGTAGAGCTCCTCGACCAGCGCGGCGCGGGCGTCGTCGACCATCGCGGCCCACTCGTCCACGGCGGTGAAGCGCTCGACGAGCACGTTGGACCCGCCGCGCATGCCGCCGTCGGGCCGCTCGCCGCCGGGGGGCTCCATCCCCTCGGACATCCCCTCCGGCGGCTCCATCCCCTCCGGCATCCCCTCGGGCCGCTCGCCGTCCGTGCCGAACCCACCCGGGCCGCCGCCGGGTCCGCCGAAGCCACCGAAGGCCAGGTTGTGGTCCCACGCGACGACGGTGAACCCGCCGGACTCCGCGTCGTAGCGCAGGTAGGAGTTGTTGCCCGGCCCGTCGATGTCGTCGGTGTTGCCCACCAGGTCCTCGAAGGCCAGGTATCGGGCGAACGCCTCGAGGTCGAGGCGGTCGGCCAGCCCTTCCTGCAGCTCGGCGTCGGTGCTGTTGTTGAGGAAGTCGAGCAGGTCGATGAGCGGGGTGAGGTCGTCCTCGCCGGTCTCCTGGTCGAAGACGTCGGTGTAGGAGTCCGGGTCGGCGCCCCGCCAGGACCAGTCGCCCTCGGCCTCGGACTTGTAGAGCAGCCCACGTGTGCTGAAGTTCTCCGCCTCCCACGCCTCGTCCAGCGCCTGCACGACGAGCCGCAGCCGCGGGTCGCCGTCGTTGACGGTGAACGACGTGGCGACGGCGTGCTCGCTGGCCAGCCCGGCCTCGGCGAGCAGGTCGAGGGCGACGGCCTCGTTGAGCGCGGTCTCGGTGTTGTTGGACCGGACGACGAAGTCGGTCCAGCCGTCCAGCGACTGGCCCTTGACGTACTCGTCCAGCCGCAGGAGCCACGGCAGGTCGGCCGGGTCCGAGTCCTCCGAGACGCTCCTCAGCGAGCTGTTGCCCTTGAGCCGCAGGCCGACGCGCTCGTAGGTCGTGCCGTCGATCGTCGCCGTCGCCTCGATCCACTCCTTCTCGCCGCTCTCGCGGTAGGTCTCGACCATCGAAGTGACCGCGCCGTCGTCGACCTCGAGGGAGATGTCGTGGACGGTGCCGGCGTCCCAGATGCCGGTGCCCTCACCCGCGTCGACGGCGGCGGTGGTGACGCCGCTGGTGGCGACTCCGTGGTCGGCGGTGGTGACCGCGACGGCCGTGCCGCCGCCGACGGCGAGGACGGCCAGGGTGGCGATGACGACCGTGCGGCGCCGCAGGCGGGACGGACGGGGGTCGGGGTTCATGCGGCGTCTCCTTCGGAGAGGGTCAGGCCGGGGGCCAGGTGACGGGTGGTGACCCGGTGCCAGCGGTTGCCGGGCAGCCCGGGGGTGAGCAGGGACAGGCCGGTGCCGTACTTGGAGATCCGCGCCGGGCGGTGGCCCAGCGACCACAGCCGCCGGTCCAGGGGGCCGGCCCCGCCGGGCGGCGACTTGGTCTCCACGACCAGCACCGGGCCGACCTCGGCGCGGGCGGAGGCCGTCGTCCAGGCCAGGCGGGCGTCGACGGTCGCCCGCCCGCCGCCGCCGGGCAGCAGCAGCGTGGTCCGGTCGTACGCCGTGTGCAGGGTGGCCACGAGTCCCCGCGGGTCCACGCCCGCGGCACCGGCCGCGGCGAGCCGCTCGGCGACCCACCCCACGGCCTGCGGGCCGACCTCGGCGCACAGCGCTGCGTCGTACGGCAGGCGGTCCTTGACGGTCACGCCGCGCGCACCGCGGCTCTTGACCTCCAGCCAGCACTCGCCGGACTCGGCGTAGACACGGGTGCGGACCTTCCAGCGGCGGCGCCGCGGGTGGGCGGAGGCGGCCCAGCTGGCGAGGTCGTTGGTGTCGAGGTACGTCGACCCGTAGCGCGCGGAGCGCCGGCCGGCCACCTCGAGGACGCGCAGGTCCGGTACGCCGCCCAGCACGGCGGCGAGGTCGGTGACGGGGACGACGTACTTGCGGTCGGTACGGACCAGCAGCCCGGCGGTGGCGTTGAGCTCGTCGAGCCCCACGGCGGGGAGGGTGTCGAGGAGGTGCATGTCAGTGGGCCGCCAGCGCGTCGACACGCTCCACGGCCGGCATCGCCGGGCGCGAGGAGGGCGAGTAGCGGACGTCGACGGTCGTGGCGTCGTCGACCAGGTCGACGCGCAGCGCGACGGCCCGGTGCACGCGCGCGTCCAGGACGAGCTCGAGGCGCTCGACGAGGGCGGCCTCGTCGGTGATCGCCGAGTCGAGCACGACGACCTGCTGGCGGGCACCGCGCTGGAGCAGCCGGCTGTCGGCGGCGGCCACCACGGCGACCAGCAGCACCATCAGCCCGACCGCCGTGCGGGGGTCGGCGGTGCCCAGGCCACCGAGCAGCCCGAGGGCCAGGGAGGCGAAGTAGTAGGCGATCTCGTGCTGCCCCAGCTCGGCGGAGCGCAGCCGGATGATCGACAGCACCCCGAACAGGCCGAGCCCCAGGCCCACCGTCGCCGCGCTGCTCGACAGGGCCATCGTGACGGCCAGGACGCCGACGTTGACGGCGATGAAGGCCGTGACCAGGTCGCCGCGGCGGTGCCGCGGGTAGTAGACGGCCAGGGCCAGGACGAGGACGGCGGCCACGTCGGCCAGGGCGAGCAGGTGATCGGGCATGCGGGGCTCCTCCGGTTCGGGTGCGTGTCACCGGAACGTTCACGTCCGCACCTGTCGCCCGCCTTCCGCGACGCTGTGCCGCACCTGTGAGGAGACCCGGGCTACTCCCGGTCGCGGGTGTGCACCAGCCAGCCGATGCCGAGGAACGGCAGCACGAGCGGCAGGTAGCCGTAGCCCTGGCCGTAGGCCGACCAGACCGTCGCGTCGGGGAAGAGCTCCGGGTCGAGCACGGTCAGGGTGCCGACGGTGAGCACCCCGACCAGCTCGAAGACGACGGCCGCCCACGCCATGGTGCGGGGGCGCGGTCCGACCTCCGCGAGCCCGAGGGTCGCCAGGACGTAGACCACCGCCGCGACCCCGGAGAGCGAGTAGGCCAGCGGGGCCTCGGAGGCGCGGGTCAGCAGCTGCACGGCGCTGCGGGCGGTCGCGGCGAGCGCGAACACGGCGTACGTCGCGACGAGGACCCGTCCGAGACCCGTCGACGTCGACCGGACGTCAGGCTGCGGCATGGATCTGGACCAGCCGCAGGACGAGGAACGCGACGGTCAGCAGGGCGACAATGAGCACCGCGGTGGCGCCCCGGCTGCGCTCCCCCAGCGACCACAGCAGCCCGAGCGGCAGCACGACCAGGACGGCCAGCAGGTAGCCGACGAAGGTGATGCCGGGGTCGTTGCTCCCGCCGATGAGCTGGGCGATCCCGGCGACCGCCTGCACGAGCAACCCGAGCTCGAGAACGCCGAGCAGGGCGATGAGCACCCGGTCGGGGCTGCGGTCCAGGGCGACGTAGACGCCGGTGACGAGGGCGAGGACGAGCGCGCCCACGATGAGGGCCGTCTGGAGCGGTTCGATCACCGCGCCAGTCTGTCAGGGGGCCTGCGACGGGCGAGCCGGCGTCAGGGGGTCGCGGGCACCGGTCCCGGCCGGCCCGCGCTCATCATCAGCAGGTCGATCATCGGGGCCCGCACCTCCGGCCCGGACCCCCGCGCCCAGTCGGTGTCCGTGGCGACCATCCGCGTCCGGGAGAGGAGACCACGCGTCCCGAAGAGGAAGGTCATGAGGAGCACCCGGTCGGCGGCGACGGCGGCCGCCTCCGGCGGGACCTCGACGGTCCGGCCGAGGGGGCGCAGGCAGTCCTGGGTGTGGACGATGGCGTCGATCAGGGGCTCGACGTGCGTCACGGTGACCGGCCCCCTCGGCACCTCGGCCCACTCGTCGTACTGCCTCAGGATCTCCGCCACCGGGGCCTGCCCGCGCCGCAGGCCGTCGCGAAAGAGCAACGTGTTGTATCCGCGCCAGGCGCCCCCCAGCGCGCGAGCGGTGGCGGTCCAGCCCATCTGGGGGCTCGCGATGGCGTGCGCCGCGGTGTCGCGCACCCGCCAGCCGGCGCACAGCGACGGCCGCTCCCACTCGTCGGGCGTCAGCTCGTGCAGCGCCTCGCGCAGCGCCACCCGTTGGGCGATGGTGTGCTGCCAGACCTCGTCACGCTTCACGGCGGACCCTCCCCGGTCACCTCGCGATCGGTCAGTCTCACTGACTATCTAACAATGGTCAGATAGGCTGACCGTCGTGTCAAGGAGCATGTCGAGGGAGGAACCACCCATGAGCGGACCGAGCACCGGCGTGCTCATGTTCATCGCCCAGCGCCACGTCGAGATGCGGGTGATGGAGGCCGTCGCCGCCCTCGGGTACGACGACCTCACGCTCGCGCAGGCCCGCCTCGGGGCCCGCATCGGCGAGGAGGGCACGCGAGCCACCGAGCTGGCGGAGGCGGCACAGGTGACGAAGCAGACCGCCGGCTACCTCGTCGACCAGCTCGAGCGCGCGGGCTACGTCGAGCGGCGGCCCGATCCGACCGACGCACGGGCCCGCCTGGTCTGCTTCACCGAGCGGGGCCGCGACCTCCAGCGAGCGGCGCGCGAGGTCGAGCGCCGGGTGGAGGCGGAGTGGGCGGACCACCTCGGGCCCGAGCGGCTGGAGACCCTGCGCGAGCTGCTGACGGAGCTGCGGGAGATCACCGACCCGTGGTGGGAGGGACCCCCGCGCGCCGCGGAGCTGTCAGGAGCGCAGCGCGGGTAGCACCTCCGCGGCGAAGGCCTCGATGAACGGCCCCTGCTCCTGCCCGACGAAGTGCAGGTAGATGTCGTCGAACCCGAGGTCGGCGTACTCCGCCAGCCACTCCCGGTGGCGCCCTAGGTCGGCGGAGACCCGGACGGCCTCGCGCACCGCCTCGATCCCGACGTGCTCGCCCATCAGGTCGAAGGCCTGCGGTGTCTCGGTGTCCCAGTTGACCGGCTCGCTGAACACGTTGGTGCGCCACTGGTCGTGCGCGATCGCCTCGGCCTCCTGCTCCGTCGGCGCCC
This sequence comes from Nocardioides sediminis, assembly GCF_003047295.1. Classification (GTDB taxonomy): domain Bacteria; phylum Actinomycetota; class Actinomycetes; order Propionibacteriales; family Nocardioidaceae; genus Nocardioides; species Nocardioides sediminis. Next base: position 25,573 of record NZ_PZYZ01000006.1, on the reverse strand, counting down.
ACGACAGGTGCACCTGCAGTGCCGCCCGGCCACGCCCGCCGGCGTCGCGGTAGGCGGCCAGCAGGTCGCGCAGCACCTCGACCGGCTGGTTGAGGGTCGCGACGCCGTCCGCCCACGCCGCCACGCGGCCCGCGGAGGCGACCGACACCGCCGGTCCGATCAGCAGCGGCCGCTGCTCCGGCACCTCCCACAGCCGGGCGCGGTCGACGGTGACCAGACCGCGATGGGTGACCTCCTCGCCGTCGAGCATCCGGGAGATGACGTCGACGCACTCCTCGAGCCGTCGCGTGCGCTGCTCCTTGTCGGGCCAGCGCTCGCCGGTGATGTGCTCGTTGGAGGCCTCGCCGCTGCCGAGGGCGACCCAGAACCGGCCGGGGAACATCTGGGCGAGGGTGGCGATCCGCTGGGCGTGCACCGCCGGGTGGTAGCGCTGCCCGGGCGCCGAGACGCACCCGAGGTCCAGGTCGGTGGTGGCCAGGGCGGCGCCGAGCCACGACCACGCGTAGCCGGAGTGGCCGTGCCGGGTGCTCCACGGGGAGAAGTGGTCCGAGCACATCGCCATCTCGAAGCCGGCGCGCTCGGCGTGCTGGACGTCGGCGAGCAGCTGTCGGGGCGAGATCTGCTCGTGGGAGGCGTGGAAGCCGATGCGGGTCACGGGGTTCTCTCTCTCGGGGCTCTCGGGTGGTCGTGCGGGTCTGGTCGGACTGCTCGGTGGTCCGGACTGCTCAGTGGTCGATGCGCCGGTCGCCCTCGGGGACGACCCGCCACCAGCAGTAGCCGTAGGCCGGCAGGGTCAGGGTGATCCGGCCGCGCGGCCCCGCCTCCCGGCGCTGGGCCGGTCCCGGGGTGAGCAGGTCCACCAGGCCGGTGCCGCGCGCCACGCCGGGCACCTCCACGTTGACCTCGACCGGCTCGGCGGCGAAGTTGTGCAGCGCCACCAGGGCCCACTCGTCCTTGCGGCACACGTGCGCGAGCACGCGGCGGTCGGGCTGGTCGAGCACCTCGACCGCGGACCATCCGATCTCCGGCGACTGCCGGTAGCGGGAGATCAGCCGCTGCATGAACGACCACAGCGACTCGGGGTCGTTGCGCTGCTGTCCCACGTTGACCTGCTCGGGCCCGTAGGCGCCCTCGGTCACGGGCCGTACCAGCGACCGCTTGGACGCGGTGGAGAAGCCGCCGTTGTCGGAGGCCTGCCACTGCATGGGGGTGCGCACCGCCAGCCGGCCCGGCACGTCGAGGTTCTCCCCCATGCCGATCTCCTCGCCGTAGAACAGCACCGGCGTCCCGGGCAGGGAGAACATCAGCGAGTAGGCCATCCGGAGGCGGCGCTCGTCGCCGCCGAACATCGGCGGGAGGCGCCGGCGCAGGCCCCGGTCGAAGAGCCGCATCTCCGGCTCCGGGCCGAAGGCGTCGAAGACCTCCTGCCGTTCCGACCGGCTGAGCTTGTCGAGGGTGAGCTCGTCGTGGTTGCGCAAGAAGTTGGCCCACTGGCTGCCGGTGTCGATGGGCGGCCGGTCCCGCAACGCCTCGACCAGCGGCCGTACGTCGCCGCGGGCCAGGGACAGGTAGGTGGCCTGCATGCCGATGAAGTCGAACTGCATGGACAGCTCGTCGGCGTCGCCGCTGCCGAAGAACTCGGCCATCTCGGGGTAGGGCAGGTTGACCTCGCCGAGGAACGCGGTGCCGCCCTGGCGCCGGTCGGCGTACGCCTTGAGCTTGCGCAGGTACTCGTGCGGGTCGAAGTGGGGGAAGCGCCGCTCCCGCTTGGGCAGCTGGTCCTCGGCGAAGAGGAAGGGGACCGCGTCGATGCGGAACCCGTCGACGCCGAGCTGCAGCCAGTAGCCCATCGTGCGCATGATCTCGTCGCGCACGGCCGGGTTGGCCAGGTTGAGGTCGGGCTGCGTCTTGTAGAAGTTGTGGAGGTACCACTGCCCGGAGTTCGGGTCCTTCTCCCAGAGGGCGTCCTCCTGGTCGGGGAAGACGACCTGCTTGCTCGTGTCGGGCGGGGTCGAGGAGCGCCACACGTACCAGTCGCGGTACGCCGAGTCCTCGCCGCGGATCGCGTCCTTCCACCACGGGTGCCGGTCCGAGGTGTGGTTCATGACGAAGTCGACGATGACCCGGATCCCGCGGGAGTGGCAGGTGCGGACCAGCTCGACGAAGTCCCCGGCGCTCCCCAGCCGCGGGTCCACCCCGTAGAAGTCGGTGATGTCGTAGCCGTCGTCGCGGTCGGCCGTCGGGTAGAACGGCATCAACCACAGGCAGGTGATGCCCAGGTCGGCGAGGTAGTCGACGCGGTGCACCATCCCGCGCAGGTCGCCCTGTCCGTCGCCGTCGAGGTCGAGGAACGTCTGCACGTCCGCGCAGTACAGGACGGCGTTCTTCCACCACAGGTCGGCGGTGTCGGTGATGTTCACGCCCGGTCTCCTCGGGGTCGTCGGGCCCTCACACCAACAGAGCGGACGCTCGCGCACAAGGGGCGCGCACCCCCAAGGTGCACGTCATCATGGTGGCGTGACCACGACGGACGGGCGCTGGGTGCTGCACGTCGACCTCGACGAGTTCCTCGTGGCCGTCGAGCGGCTGCGCCGTCCCGAGCTCGTCGGCCTGCCGGTGATCGTCGGTGGGCGGGGCGACCCCACCGAGCGCGCCGTCGTCTCGACCGCGTCGTACGAGGCCCGCGAGCACGGGGTCGGGTCCGGGATGCCCCTGCGCCTCGCGGTGCGCAAGTGCCCCGACGCGGTCCTCCTGCCGGTGGACCGGCCGGTCTACGAGGACGCCTCGGCGCGCGTGATGCAGGTGCTGAAGGACGTCCCGGGCGCCGTCGTGGAGGTTCTCGGTTGGGACGAGGCGTTCGTCGGCGTCCGCACCGACGACCCCGAGGCGACCGCGCGCGAGGTCCAGCGGGCCGTCCTGGCGTCCACCGGGCTGCACTGCTCGGTCGGCATCGGCGACACCCTGGTCCGGGCCAAGGTCGCCACCGACCTCGGCAAGCCGCGCGGCGTCTTCCGGCTGACCCGGGAGACGTGGCTGGAGGTGATGGGCCAGCGCCCGACCACCGCGCTGTGGGGCGTGGGCCCGCGGATCTCCGCGCGGCTCGCGGACCTCGGGATCCGCACCGTCGCCGAGCTGGCCGCCACCGAGGAGGACGTCCTCGTCGCGCACTTCGGTCCGGCCCACGGGGCGCACGTCGGCCGGCTGGGCCGCGGCGGCGGACGGGCGTGGCCCGACGACACCCCCTGGGTGGCCCGCGCGCACGGCCACGAGACGACGTACCAGCGCGACCTCGACCCGGCCGAGGTGCCCGACGCGCTGCGGGTGCTGGCCGAGCAGGTGGCCGCCGACCTCCGTCGCGAGGAGCGCGCGGCGATGCGGGTGCACCTCAAGGTGCGGGTCAAGCCCTTCTTCACCTCCACCAAGGTGCGCAAGCTCCCCGCCCCGACGTACGACGCGGAGGCCATCGCCGCGACGGCGCTCGAGCTCTACCTCGCGCTCGGCGACGACCGGCCGGTGCGCCTCCTCGGCATCCGCGGCGAGATGGTGCCGCCGGAGGGCGGCTACTGACTGGTCCGGCGCCGTACGTTTGAAGACCGCTCCAGTGCGGAAGCGTGCCCCGCGAAGGACGAGGGGAACAGGAGCTCAGGATGACCGGGTCGAGTGACGAGTGGGTCCAGCGGTTGCGGGACGACAGCATCAGCCAGCTGGAGTCGATCCAGCGGATGCAGGACGAGCTGGCGCAGGTGCACGGAGAGGCCGACGCGGCACGCGGGCTGGTCACCGTCCGGGTGACCCCCGCCGGGATGCCGACCCGGCTGCACCTCGAGCCCGAGGCGACGCACCTGCCTGCCGACGAGCTGGCCGGCCACATCATGGCCGCGATCGCCGACGCGACCGCCCAGGCGGCCGAGCGCATGCGGGCCGTCGTGGGCCAGGTGGTCCCGCCCGACGAGCTCGAGGCGATGATGCGTGGCACCACCACCGAGGCCGACCGCAGGAGCGTCCGCGAGCAGCTCGACGCCCTCCGCGCGGAGGTGCAGTGATGTCGGAGCTCTACGTCGAGTACGCCGTCATGGACGCCGCCGCCGAGGACCACCGCAAGGCCGCCGACGTCCTCACCGACGTCGAGCAGGTGCGGGCCGGCGCGACGATCCCGGCGGGGTCGCTCGGCACCCTGGTGGACGCCGAGGCGATCCAGTCCGCCTTCACCGAGGCGACCAACGACACCGCCGAGACCCTGGAGGCCACGATCAAGGCCTGCCAGGCCATGGCCGACATGGTCGACATGCTGCAGAAGTACTTCCGGGCGGTCGACGCGGCGGTCGCGGAGAGCTTCGACGCCATGGCGGGAGGTGCCTGATGAGTGCCAACGACACCAAGGCCGAGCAGATGCTCTCCGGCTTCGTGGACATGGTCTACGACATCCTGAAGCCGTTGATGAACCCCCTGGTCGACAAGTGGGACCAGGTCACCGGCGACGCGCAGGCCGTCCACGACACCGCGGGCAAGTGGCGCGGGATGGCCGAGACGATGCGCTCGGTCGGCACCTTCGAGGGCCAGTCGGCGGCCGCGACGGTCGACGGCTGGCGGGGCCTCTCCGGAGACGCCTATCGCGAGTCGGTCCAGGAGCTCGCCGACTTCATGGACGAGATCGCCGGCCAGATGGACGGGGTCAGCGGGCTGCTCGAGAGCGCCTCGCAGCAGGTGCAGGAGGCCGAGAACCTCTGCCAGGACCTGATCTACGAGCTGGTGGAGTGGGCCGCGGTCAGCCTGGCGATCAGCGCCGCCGGCGCCGTGATCACGCTCGGCGCGTCGGCGGCCGCCGGTGCCGCGGCCGCTGCCGCGAAGGCCGGGGTCACCGGCGCCAAGATCGCCAACCTGCTGCGCAAGGTGGCGGCCGCGCTCAAGAAGGTCAAGGCGGCGATCGAGGCCTACAAGGCGTGGCTCAAGGGCGAGAAGCTGGTCTTCAAGATCCTGTGGAAGACCGGTGTCCAGGCGCCGATCGTCAAGGCGATCACCGGGTTGGACGCCAACTTCAAGGACCCCGCCCTCGCGCTCGCCGACACCAGGATGCCGGCGATCCCGGGCCACCACACCGGGTAGCAGGGTCAGGCGCCGCGACGCCCGCGCCACCACCGGCGAGCGCCGCGGGCGGTCCGCCACGCCTGGATCGCCACCAGCACGACGACGAGCCCGACGCCCCCGGCGATCGCCCCGTAGAACGCCCCCGCCCCGCCGGCCACGAGGTAGCCGACGACGCCGGCGGGGAGGATCACGGCCAGGAAGACCAGCGCGATCTTCAGGTCCTCCCCGAGGTCGCGCAGCCCCTCCCGGCCCCAGCGGGCCATCTCCGTGCCCAGGGACTCGTCCCGGGCCTGCTCGTCGGGCTCGCGACCGCGGCGCTGGTCCGTCATCGTGTTCCTCAGTCCTGGTCGTGGATGGGGTGCTTGGGCAGCTTCTTGACCTTCTGCCGGCGCTTGCGCCGCGCGGGGATCATCGAGCGCATCTCCTCGAGCCGGCCGAAGCACAGCAGCCGGTCCTCGGGCTCGAGCACGTGGCTGCTGCGCGGGTTGGGGATCACGGTGGTGCCGCGGTGCAGGGTCAGCACCGAGATGTCGCGCTCGCGCAGACCCGAGTCGCCGAGGGTCTTGCCGACGATGTCGGCGTCGCCGTGCACGAGCAGCTCCGCGACGCCGTACCCCGTCGAGACGCTGAGCCGCTGGCGCACGTCGATCTGCGGGAACGCGACCTGGTTGTCGATGTAGTCGATGATCGCGCCGGCCACGTCGAGCTTGGTGGCGGTCTCGATGCCCTCGAGCCCGGGCGAGGAGTTGACCTCCATCACCTGTGGGCCGTCGTTGCCCTCGAGCATGTCCACGCCGGCGACCTTGAGGCCCATGATCTGCGCGGAGCGGACGGCGGCCTCCTCGAAGGCCGGGTCGAGCTCGACCGGCTCGACGGAGCCGCCGCGGTGCACGTTGGAGCGGAACTCGTCGCCCTGCGCCACGCGGCGCATCGCCGCGACCACCCGGTCGCCGACGACGAGCGCGCGGATGTCGCGGCCCTTGCTCTCCTTGACGAAGCGCTGGATCAGCACGTTCTGCCGGGTGCTCTGCAGGGTCTCGATGATCGCCTCGGCGACCTTGATGTCCGGCGCCAGGATGACGCCGATGCCCTGGGTGCCCTCGAGCAGCTTGATGACGACCGGCGCGCCGCCCACGCGCTCGATGGCCGGGATCACGTCCGCGCGGTCGCGCACGAACGTGGTGGCCGGCATCCCGATGCCGTGCTTGGAGAGGATCTGCGTCGCCCGCAGCTTGTCGCGGGAGTTGGAGATGCCGTACGCCGTGTTGGGCGTGTAGACGTCCATCTGCTCGAACTGCCGCACCACCGCGGTGCCGAAGTAGGTGATCGAGTTGCCGATCCGCGGCAGCACCGCGTCGTAGTCCGAGAGCTGCTTGCCGCGGAACTGCAGGTCGGGCTCGTCGCCCGAGAGGTCGATGCCGAAGCGCAGCGTGTTGAGCACCTTGACCTCGTGCCCGCGGTCGAGGGCCGCGGTGCGCAGGCGCTGGGTGCTGTACGCCCGGGGGGCGCGGGACAGGATCGCGAGCTTCACTCTTCCACCTGGATCGGATGGGGGCCTGATTGGATGGGGGGGTGGCCGCCGTCCATCCAACCATCGTCGCCGGATGGCGGGAGTGGGTCTCCCTCCCCGAGCCCGGGGTCGAGTGGATCAAGGCCAAGCTCGACACCGGGGCACGGTCCTCCTCGATCCACGCCTTCGACGTCGAGGAGCTCGAGCGCGACGGGCAGCCGTGGGTGCGCTTCTCCATCCACCCCTGGCAGCGCTCGCAGGAGGACGCGGTGCACCACGAGTGCCCGGTCCACGACCGTCGGCTCGTGCGCAGCTCGTCGGGACACTCCGAGGAGCGGTACGTCGTGCTGCTGGACGTGAGCCTCGTCGGCCGGACGGTGCGGGCCGAGGTCACCCTCAGCAGCCGCGACGAGATGGGGTTCCGGATGCTCGTCGGACGCGAGGCGCTCCGCCAGGGGTTCCTGGTCGACGCGCACCGCTCCTACCTCGGCGGGCGTCCGCTGCGCGCCGTACGTCGTCGCAACCGCGGCGTCGCGACGAAGAGCGCCTGATGGCACGGGAGTCCTTCGCGATCGGCACCGTCCGGGTGCGCGCGGGCACGATCCGCAACCTCGAGCTGCCCATCACCCGGCTCGTGACCGGCGCCGACGTGAGCCTGCCGGTGCGGATCGTGCACGGGCGCGAGGACGGCCCGACCATCTGGATCAGCGCCGCCATCCACGGCGACGAGGTCGTCGGGGTCGAGGTGGTCCGCCAGGTGCTGGCCGGGCTCGACCCCAAGCAGGTGCGCGGCACGGTCGTGGCGCTGCCCATGGTCAACGTGCTGGGCTTCATGAACGGCGACCGCTACCTGCCCGACCGCCGCGACCTCAACCGGTCCTTCCCGGGCTCGGCGCGGGGGTCGCTCGCCAGCCGCATCGCGCACCTGGTGATGACCGAGGTGGTCGCCAAGTGCTCGGTCGGGCTCGACCTGCACACCGGCTCGGACCGCCGCTCCAACCTGCCGCAGATCCGCGCGGACCTCGACGACGGCTTCACCCGCGACCTGGCCGCGGCCTTCGGCGCGCCGGTGATGCTGCACGCGCGGATCCGGGACGGGTCGCTGCGGCACGCGGCGCGCGAGCGCGGGGCCACGGTGCTGCTCTACGAGGCGGGCGAGAACCTGCGGATGGACGCCTACGCCATCGACGCCGGCGTGCTCGGCGTCCGCCGGGTGCTCGCCGCGCTCGGGATGGTCGACGGGGTCGACGACGCGCCGCCGCCCGCGAGCACCGAGTGCCGGGCCAGCGGCTGGGTGCGCGCGCGGCGTACCGGCATCCTCGACCTCGACGCCACCCTGGGCCAGGAGGTCACCGAGGGCGAGCGCCTCGGCGCGCTGGTCGACGCGTTCGGCAAGACGCTGCGGCTCGTGCACGCCAACCGCACCGGCATCGTCATCGGCCGCAGCGAGCAGGCGCTCGTCAACTCCGGCGACGCGCTGGTCCACATCGCCTCGGCGGAGTAGGAACCCTGCCGGTCAGGCCGGGACGTCGGCGACCGACACCGTCTCGAAGGTGTAGGCCGCGGAGTCGCGGCCCGCGCGACAGGTCAGCCGCGCGGGGGCCGAGCGACCCACCCGCACCGTCACGTCGTACGACGCCCCGGCGACCGCGAACCGCGCCGTGACGAGCTCGTCGTCACGCCGGTGCCCGGCGAGCTCGACGGCGTCGAGCCGCGTCTGGTCGAGGTGCCGGCGCAGGGCGACCTCGGCGGCCTGCACCGGCATCGGCCAGCGGGAGCGGCCCCGGAGGTGCTCGAGCACGACGTGGCCCGACAGCGTCGCGTCGGCGACCCGGAGGGCGGACGCCGGGTCGAGCCCTCCGTAGTAGAGCCCGTGCGGCAGCACCAGCAGGTTGGCCGCGAAGCGGTCGCCACCCACGTGGCTCACCTCCCAGGTGAGGTCGGGGTGCTCGGCGGCGAGCGCCGCGGCCACCGGACGCCCCCGCTCGGCACAGCAGGCGTCGTGGCGGCCGTGGGTGCACACCGCGAGCACCGGCCCGGGCAGCGGCGTCCAGCCCGGGCGGTGCCCGGCGCCGAGGGCGGCGAGGTCGAGAGCGGCGACGTCCCCCAGGTCGGCCACGGTCATGGCCTCGCACCAACCGGCGCGGGCGTGCGCGGCGACCACGCGATGGCCGTCCCCGGCGGAGCGCCGGGGGCTCCCGTGGCGCCGGGCCAGCAGCACCCGGACGCCGGTCCCCCGCGCCGCCGCGGTCAGGTGCGCACCGAGCCCGTCGGGGAGCCGGGCGTCGAGAAGGGCGTCGACCCCCCACGGACCGGGGTGCTCGAGGAGCAGGAAGGCGGGGAAGGTCGACGCGCTCCCGGCGAGGGCGTCGCCCCGCCGGGCCGCCTCCGCGGCGCACCGGACCGGGTCAGCCAACGCGCAGCAGCCCCTCGCGCACCAGCCGGCGGACGAGCACGAGCGCGCTCTCCGCGTCGAGGTGCGGGACCAGGTCGTCCGCGGTGAGGCACTCGCGACGCGCCACCTCCTCGAGCGCCGGGCGCACGTGCGCCGGGACGACCAGCGACCGGTCCCCCAGCAGCACCCGGAGGCGGTCGTCGCCCTCGGGCACGAGCCGGCAGGGCACGCCGGGTCGTCGGCGCAGCGGCGTGTCGGCCGCGAGGCCGTCGCCCAGCGCGACGAGGTCGCGGAGGCCGCCCGCCGCCCGGGGCGGGCGGGTGGTGAGGAAGCGGCGTACCTCCGCCTCCCACCGCGCACCGGCATCGACGCCGGACAGCTCGCGCGCGACGTCCTGCAGGTGCCGACCCAGCCCCGCGGCCAGGTCGGCCGGGTCGTCGAGCCAGCCCGCCGGGAGGTGCTCGTCGGGCACCCGGGCGACGGCGTCGCGGGCCACCCGCTCGACCAGGCCGCGCCAGGTGAGCTGGTTGATGCCGATGGTGACGTGCAGCGACACGGTGTCCTGGGCGCGGGCGGCGTGCGGCGTGCCGGTCGGCAGGTAGGCCACCACGCCCGGCTCGAGCAGCAGGTCGCCGGGGCCGTCGGCGCCGTGGACCTCCCACTGCTTGGACCCGTGGGTCTGCAGGACGAAGACGTCGTGGGAGTCGGAGTGCACGGCGAAGCCCTGGGCGCCGGGCGGGGTGAGGTAGGCGTTGGCCTGGCAGGGGTGGCCCAGCTCGAGCTCGAGCTCGGCGACGAGGTCGGTCAGCGCGGGGTGGTAGCGCTGCAGCCCCTGGAGCACGACGGTCGCGCCCTCGTCGAAGAGCCGCAGCAGCCGGACCGGGTCGACGAGCCCGGTGAGCGGCTTGCCGGCCAGCGTGCCGCTGCGGGTGTACGACGACTCCGGCAGCACGCTGCCGTCGCGCGCGACGCGGACGGCCGGGGTCCGGATGGCGCTCGCCGTGAGCAGGCCGTCGACGTCGTCGAGGGACAGCAGCCCGACGAGGCGGGCGGGGTCGGTGTGGTGGACGTGGACCCGCGACGCCCAGGTCTTCTCGCGGAAGGCCTGGGCGTCGCCGGTCAGCAGGTCGAGCGCGCTCAGAGGGCCGTCCCGTCGGTGCCGTCGGCGTCGGTGGAGTCGCCGTCCGTGGAGTCGGTGCTGTCACCGTCGGTCGCGTCGGCGTCCGTGGAGTCGCCGTCGGTGCCGTCGGCGTCGGTGGAGTCGCCGTCCGTGGAGTCGGTGCTGTCACCGTCGGTGGCGTCCGCGTCGGTGCTGTCGGCGTCGCCGCCCAGCATCGGGTTGTCGGCGTCGTCGGGCGTGCCCTCGGTGCTCATGTCGTCGTCGCCGAGCGGCGGGGGGGTCATCGTCATCGCGTCGTGCCTCCTCATCTCACCTGTCCGGCGGCAGGTCCGCCCACAGGCTCGTCAGTCTGCTGGGTGCCCGGTGGCACCCCCCACACCCTTGCGGGTGCGCGGACCCCGCGGCAAGGGTGGGTCGACCGAGCCGTCTCAGCCCGGCGCCGCGAGGGGACGGGAACGTGTCGCGGACAGGCCCTCGAGCGGCTCGCGGACCTGGCCGTCCATCCCCGTCGCCTCCGAGGTCGCCCCGCGCAGCGGTTTCTTGACCACGGTCGAGACCACCTGCTTCTCCGCACGCTCGACGACCAGGCGGTGCAGCCGCGGGAGGCCCTGCACCCAGTCACGGTAGGCCTCGACCCGGTCCTGGATCCGCCGCAGCACGGCGGCCAGCCGGCGGACCAGCGCGGCGATCCGGGAGCCGGTCACGGCCGCCTCGGCCGCGGCCGTCGCGGCCCCCGCCACGGTGGAGGCACCCAGGGTGACCAGTCCGGTCACCGCCGACACGGCCAGGGTCAGCGCGGCCCACTCCAGCAGCTCGCGCACGAGGTCGCGCACCAGTCGCTCGGTCTCGTGGACCGCCGTCGCCGCCTGCTCGAGGCAGTCGCCGACGTCCCGGGCGCGCTCGGCCAGCCCCTCGAGCCCCTGTCCGACCTCGCTCCCCGCCTCGGTCCAGCTGAGCTGGGCCAGCCCCACCCACCCGACCTCGGTGTCCGCCACGGCCCGGCGCTGGCGGTGGGCGAGGTCCTCGAGGTGGCCGCCCACGCCCCGCCACCGGTCGGCGGCCTCCCGCACGGCGTCGTGGTCGCCGACCAGGGCGTCCCACTGCTCGAGCAGCGGCTGCACCAGCGGCCGGATGATCGCCTGCACCTCGGCCGGCAGGCTGGCGAGCAGGGCCACCGACTCGAGGCGGGTCGGGGCGAGGGCCACCCCGCTCACGAGACGGCCCTCGTCAGCGACTCGAAGCGGTCGGCCACGTCGGCGTCGACCGCCCGGACCTCGTTGCGGAAGTCCCGCAGGGTCTCGTGCAGGTCCTGGCAGCGGTGGGCCTGGTCCCACAACCGCCGCCGGGTCGCCTCGTCCGCCCGGCGCACCGCGGCGAGGAGGTCCTCGCTGGGCAGGATCCTGCCCAGCGCCGCCGGCGGCAGGGCGGTCGCGCGCCGCTCGTCCTGCACCCGGATCAGCTCGTTGCGCACGGCGCGCTCCTCGGCCGCGGCGCGCGAGACCACGTCGTACTCCACCCGCATCACCCCGCCGGCGGACTGCTCACTGCTGGGCCACATCTCGTGCTCCTCACTCGTGTCGGTGAGGTCACGCTTCCCGGGACGACGCGGCCGGACACGGACGACTTCGCGCCTGTGGAGGAACGGCCGCTCCTAGGGTGGGCCCATGAGCACCGACGTGACCCTGGCCGGCGACCGCTTCGAGATCTCGGTGGACGGCGTGCGGGCCGGGCTGACCCAGTTCGTCGACTCCGACGGGCAGCGGATCTTCTTCCACACCGAGGTCGGCGACGAGTTCGAGGGCCAGGGGCTGGCCGGCGAGCTCGTCTCCGGGGCGCTCGACGCCACGCGCGAGGCAGGGCTGCGCGTCGTACCGGTGTGTCCCTATGTCAAGCGCTACCTCGGCCGGCACGAGGAGTACGCCGACCTGGTCGACCCGGTCACGCACGACGCCGTCGCCGTCGTCCGCGCCGCCCAGCGCGCCTGAGCCCACCGGGCGGCGTGGGGCCGGGGATTCGGGCGACCGTCACCAGCGCCGGCCACCGGTAGTTTGGGACGATCTCGGTGGATTCCGGCGAGATTCCCACCCAGATCGTCCCAAACTAAGCCGAGGGCCTCGCTCTCAGCGGGTCCAGTCGCCCGGCGGGTCCTCCCCGACGAGCCCGTCGACCGACTCGCGGAGCATGTCGGCGTGGCCGGTGTGGCGGCCGTACTCCTCGAGGTGGTCGAACAGCAGCCGTCGCAGGCTGGCGTGGTTGCCGTCGCCGTCGTCGACGTGGCACACGAAGTCGAGGCCGCCCTCGTCGAGCGCAGCGGCGATCCGGGCGTCGGCGCGCTCCACCGCGTCGTCGTACTGCCGGTAGAGCTCCTCGGGCGAGAAGCCGCCCGCGCTGGTGAACTCCCAGTCGTCGGTGCCGTCGTGGCCCAGCGAGCGCCACGGCTCGACGAGCTCCTCGCCGCGCAGCTTGGTGGTGAACATGAAGTCCTCGACCAGCGCCAGGTGGAGCAGCAGCCCGCCGAGCGTCAACGACGACGGGCCGAGGGTGGTCGACAGGCCGGCGGCGTCGAGGTGGCCGGCCTTCCAACGGAACGTCGTCCGCATCCGCGTGATCGCACCCAGCAGGTGCTCGGTCTCGGTACCCGCGACGGGGGGCTCCCAGGGCGGCGGCGTCCAGCCGGCGGTGTAGGTCTCGGTCATGGTCGCCACGCTACGACCGGTTCCGGACGGATCGCGTCCGTTGAGCGTGCCATCCTGAGGCGGTGGACGACACCAACCCCACCGCCCGCGCGCTGCTCGCGCTCGACCTGATCCAGTCCAGTCCCGGCATCGGCGCGGTCGAGCTCGGCGAGCGGCTCGGCGTCTCGGACCGCGCGGCCCGGCGCTACGTCAGCATCCTGCGCGCCGCCGGCATCGACATCGACAGCAGCCGCGGGCAGTACGGCGGCTACCGGGTGGCCCGCGCCCTGCGGCTACCGCCCCTGCGGTTCAGCGCCGCCGAGGCGCTCGGGCTCGTGATGGCCGCGCTCGACGGGCACCACCCCGCCAGCGACCCCACCGACCTCGTCGGCTCGGCGCTCGGCAAGCTGATCGCCGCGCTCCCCGGCACGGTCGCCGCCCAGGCCGAGGCCGTACGCCGCACGGCCGCCGCCGTCCCCGACCGGTCGGCCGCGCGCCCGGACCCCGCCGCCATCACGGCCCTGGTCCGGGCGGCGTCGACCAGCCGCCAGGTGTCGCTGGGCTACCGCTCCGAGGCCGGGCGCGAGTGGGAGAGCACCGTGGACCCGTGGGCGATCGTGGTCCGCCACGGCCGCTGGTACCTGCTCTGCTGGTCGCACCACTCGGAGGCCACCCGCGCCTACCGGATCGACCGGGTGACCTCGGTCCGGGTGCTCGACGCGGGGTTCCGCCCGCCCGCGGACCTCGACCCCGTGTCGGCGCTCGAGGAGCACCTCGCGGTCGGCTGGGAGCACCCCGTCGAGGTCGTCATCGACGCGCCGGTCGACCGGGTCGCCTGGCTCCCCCGGCGGCTCGGGAGGCTGGAGGCGGTCGACGACCGGACCACCCGGCTGACGGGCAGCACCAGCAACCCCGCGTCGTACGCCGAGGGGCTGGCGCTGCTGCCCGTCCCGTTCCGCGTGGTGGCGGGCGACGAGGTGCGCGACGCCGTGCGCGAGCTCGGACGCCGGCTGCTCGCGGCGGGCTGACGTCCGACGATCCGGCAGCCTCTCCGTCGGACGTCCGCCGGGACGTCCGACGACCCGGCTGCCCCGGCGACCGCTCCGTCGGACGTCCCGCTCGACGTCCGACGAGGCGGTCGTCCCTGATCAGGCGGCGTCGACGCCAGCGGTCATCGCGTCCGCGAGCCGCCGCACGCCGCGGGCCTCGTCACGCCGGGCGGCGTCGCCTCCGGCGCTCCGCTGCAGCGACCGGGCGAGCAGCAGCGCGGCGTACGCGTTGCCGGGGTCCCGGTCGAGCAGGTCGCGCGCTGCCTCCGCCGCCCGGCGCGACTGCGCGGAGTGGAAGTAGCTGCGCGCGAGCAGCTCGCGGGCGCTGCCGAGGTCGCGCTCGTCGGGGTGGGTGTCGACGAGGTGCTGCAGCACGGTCGCGGCGGCGTAGTAGTCGCGCTGCTCGAAGAGGTCCTCGGCCCAGCGGAAGGCGTCGTACGGCGCCAGGGTGCGGAGCGTCTGCTCGATGCGGGTCATGGGTTCCCCTCTCGTGGGTCGGACGACACCACAACCCGCTACCCCCAGGGGGTATTCCTCCTCAGGGCTCGACGTGCATCGCCCGCGACTCGGGGCCCTCGTCGCCGCCGGGCTCGATCCCGTCGCCGGCACCGAGCACGTCCTCGTCGGCGGGCACGGCGTCCGGGTCGTCGCCGCCGACCATGTCCACGTCCGCGGGGTCGTGGTAGCCGGCGTCGGGGTCGGGCTCCTCCTGCCGGAGGCGCTGGGAGATCGTCTCGTCGCCCTCGATGAACTCCGCGCCACGCGGCTGGCGGTCCGGGGGGCTCCACGGCTCGAAGTCGCCGGCCTCCGGGTCCTCGAGGTTGATCTCCGCCTCGGCCTGCTCGGCCGGGTCCAGCTGGGTCTCGCCCCAGTCGCCTTCGCTCTCGTGCCTCATGCCTCCACCTTGTCCCGTGGGTGGTGACGGGGCAAGCGTCGGCCACCCGCGGGTGTCGCGACCGGCACCCGGAGACCCGGGGTCGGACCCGGCTGTCAGACCCGGCTGTCAGACCCAGAAGGTGTCGTGGCGCAGCATGAACGCCGCCCGCTCGTCCTCGCTCATCCGCCCGCCGCGGGCGAGGGTCTCGAAGTAGTCCTCGCGCGGCCCACCGGGGGCGAAGCTGAGCAGCATCCGGGCATGGTCGGAGCCCCGGAAGCCGTGGATGCCGCCCTCCGGCACGTAGAGGTAGTCGCCCGCCGAGCCCGTCACCCACTCCCGGCCGTCGAAGAGTCGCACGGTGCCCGACAGCACGTAGAAGTGCTCGGAGATGCTGCGGTGGAAGTGCGGGTCCGGCCCGGTCTCGGCCTCGCCGAACGTCCAGCGGTAGACGCCCAGCAGCCCGCGTGACTGCTCGCCGGTGACGAGGTACTCGCAGGTCCCGCCACTGGGGTAGGTGATGTCGGGCGGGGTGTCGTCGCGACGCAGCCACGCGCTCACCTCCCCACCCTCGCCGGTGTAGACGTCGGACGGATAGGCGGGGAACGACATGCCCCCAGCGTCGCACGGTCCGGCGGGCGGTCGCGGTCGTCTGAGGGCCCGCATCCTGCGACCGTGGGCGGGTACGAGCAGGGCCCACCCATCCCAGGAGGCAGGACGATGATCCGGGTCGGCATCTCGGGCTGGCGGTACGCCGGCTGGCGCGGCGTGTTCTACCCGCGCGGACTGCCCCAGCGCCGCGAGCTCGAGCACGCCGCCGGACGCCTGTCAACGATCGAGGTCAACGGCTCGTTCTACTCCCTCCAGCGGCCCTCGAGCTGGCGGGCCTGGGCGGCCGCGGTGCCCGAGGACTTCGTCTTCTCGGTCAAGGGCCCGCGGTTCATCACGCACATGAAGAAGCTCGCGGACCCCGAGGTGCCGCTCGCCAACTTCTTCGCCACCGGCGTGCTGTCGCTGGGCGACCGGCTCGGCCCGGTGCTGTGGCAGCTGCCCCCGCAGGTGACCTTCCGGCCCGACCGCCTCGCGGCCTTCTTCGACGCCCTGCCGCGACGTACGACCTCGGCGGCCGAGCTCGCCCGGGCCCACCACGAGCCCGACCGGCTGGTGGAGGGCGCCGACACGGAGGTGCCGGTCGACCGGCCGCTGCGGCACGTCCTGGAGGTGCGGCACGAGTCGTTCCGCACCCCGGAGTTCTGCGAGCTGCTGCGCGCCCACGACGTCGGGATGGTGGTGTCGGACTCCGCGGGCACGTGGCCGATGTTCGACGAGGTCACCTCCGACGTCGTCTACGTGCGCCTGCACGGGGACGAGGAGCTCTACGCCAGCGGCTACGGGCCGGAGGCCCTGGCGCGCTGGGCCGACAGGTCGCGGGCCTGGGACGCCGCCGAGCTCGACGTGTTCGTCTACTTCGACAACGACGTCAAGGTGCACGCACCCTTCGACGCCATCGCGCTCGCGGACCTGCTGCGCGACTGACGCGGGTCGCGACGGTCGGGTCAGCCGCGCTCCACCTGGTCGGCCACCTCGTCGGAGGCAGGACCCGCCTCGTGGGCGCTGGAGTCGACGGCATCGGTGTCGACGGTGTCACCGACGGTGGCGTTGCCCGCGGGCTCCGCCTCGAGCGCCTCGGCGCCGTCGTCGCGCCGCTCGCCGGCGCCGGGGAACGACGACGCCGGGCTGCCGTCCGCGTCGCTCGCCTCGGGGTCGTGCCAGTCGCTGCCGGTGCTGTCGGGCGCGGGGCTGCTGGGGGTGCCGGTGTCCATGCCGGCGACCCTACGCGCGCGTCGTACGACGCAGGCTCACCCCAGCGGCTGGTAGTCGAGCTCGAGGAAGTCCTCGACCTCCGGGACCCAGCGCTGCGCGACGAAGGCCGCGTGCACGGGGTGCTCGTTGTAGGCGTCGTACGCCGCCCGGTCGGCGAACTCCATCGAGAAGCCGTGGGTGAAGTCGTTCTTGGTGCCGGTCTGGCGCAGCTGCTCGAAGCGCTCCACCCCCGGGATGGCGGCCAGGGCCGCGCCGGCGTCGAGGAACTCCTGCTCCGCGGGGGAGCCGGACGGGTGGACGAGGCGGAAGGCGACGGTGTGGCGGATCACGCGCCGACCCTAGCCGTGCGCGCGCCCGGTCGACCCGGCCAGCCGCGCCTCGAGCCCGTCGAGGACGAGGTCGAGGCCCCAGTCGAACTCCGCGGCGTAGGAGTAGTCGCCGCCCACCACCTGCTCGGTGATCATCTCGACCAGGTGCGGGTGCTCCTCGGCGGCGAGACCGAGTCCGGTGGCGAACTCCTCGGCGTCCTCCCCGCCCTCCATCGGCAGGTTGAGCTCGGTCAGCACGAAGCCGTAGACGTAGGCGTCGAGCACCGAGTAGGCGTGCGCCGCCAGCACCACCGGGAACCCGGCCCGCCGCAGGCAGCCGAGCACGGCGTCGTGGTGGCGCAGCAGCGCGGGACCCGGGTGGCGCCGCGACTCCAGCAGCCCCAGCGCCCAGGGGTGCGCGACCAGCACGGCGCGCGCCGAGGAGGCGCGGGCGCGCATCGCGGCCCGCCACGGCTCGTCCGCGCCGGGCAGCGCGATCCGGGCGAAGGCCCAGTCGGCGAGCGCGTCGAGCAGCTCCTCCTTGCCGCGCAGGTGGTGGTAGAGCGACATGGCCTCCGCGCCCGCCTCGCGGCCGACGCTGCGCATGCTCACCGCCGACAGCCCGCCGCGGTCGGCCACGGCGACGGCGGCGTCGACGATGCCGTCGCGACTCAGCGCTCGAGACCTGGGAGCCGGTCGGGGCGAGCGGGCGGGCATGGCACTCCTCGGTCGGGGTCGGAGGACCCTTGCAGGCTTACGGGTGTAAGGCTACAGTCCTGGGCAGACTTACAGGTGTAAGGAAACCGGAGGGAGACACCATGAGAGCAGCCGTCGTCCGTGAGTACGGTCCCCCCGGGGTGGTGCGGGTCGAGGAGGTCGCGGATCCCGTCCCAGGTCCGAAGGACGTCCTCGTCCGAGTGCGCGCGACGGCCGTCACCTCGGGCGACGCCCGCATCCGCGGGGCGCGCTTCCCCCGCGGGTTCGCGCCCTTCGCCCGGCTGGCCCTGGGGGTCCGCCGGCCGCGGCGGTCGGTCCTGGGCCTCACGTTCTCCGGCACGGTCGAGGCCGTCGGGTCCGAGGTCACCGACGTGTCCGTCGGCGACGAGGTCGCCGGCACGACCGGCGCCCGGATGGGCACCCACGCCGAGCTGGTCGTCGTACGTGCCACGAAGGTCGTCCCGGTCCCGGCCGGCGTGAGCCACGACGACGCGGCCGGCGTGATCTTCGGCGGCACGACCGCACTGTTCTACCTGCGCGAGAAGGCCCATCTGCAGGACAGGCCGGGCAGCTCGGTCCTGGTCGTCGGCGCATCGGGGGCGGTCGGCACCAACGCGGTCCAGCTCGCCCACAACGCGGGCGCCACCGTCACCGGCGTCTGCAGCGGCGCCAACGCCGACCTCGTCCGCAGCCTCGGCGCCACCCACGTCGTCGACCACACCACGACCGACGTCACGACGCTCCCCGAGCGGTACGACGTCGTGTTCGACACCGTGGGCACCCTCTCGCCCGCCTCCGGCCGCCCCCTGCTGGCCGACGGCGGTGTCCTGCTGCTGGCCGTCGCCTCCCTCGGCGACACCCTGCGGGCCCGCGGCGACGTCAAGGCCGGGCCGGCGCCCGAGCGGGTCGGGGACATGCGCGAGCTGCTCGACCTCGTCGCCTCGGGACGGCTCCGGGTGGTGCTGGACCGGGTGCTGCCGCTCGACGAGGTCGTCGCCGCCCACGAGCGCGTCGACTCCGGCCGCAAGGTCGGCAACGTGCTGCTCCGCCCGTGAGGCGCAGCGGCCGGGCCCGCGTCAGTCGGACAGCCCGGCCGCCACGCGCAGCCACGCCCACGCGGTCGCCCGGGCCTCCTCGCCGGCCCGGGTGGTCGGCAGCAGGTTGACCGGCCGCTCCACGCGGTCGTGCCAGAACCGCCCGGTGGGCGGCGTCGGCTCGGTGCCGACCAGCCACACGCTGGTGTCGGCGCCCTGGGCGTCGTCGCGCAGCACCGGCCGGGTCACCGTGCGGAAGCGCGGCAGCGACTCCTGCACGCCCGGGGTGTCGGCCCAGCCCGGGTGCATCGCGGCCGCGGTGATCCCGTGGAGGGACCACCGGTCGGCGAGCAGAGGCAGCATCTCGACCTGCATGCGCTTGGAGCGGGCGTAGGACGTCGTCGGCGAGTAGTCGCCGCGGCGGTACTCCGGGTCGTCGGCCCGCAGCGCCTGGCCGTACATCCCGCCGGAGCTCACCAGCACCACCCGGCCCCCGGCCAGCTGCGGCCGCAGCGCCTCGGTCATCACGACCGGACCGACGACGTGCACCGCCATGCTCAGCTCGTGCCCCTGGGCCGACTCGGTGCGCTCGGGCGGCATGACGCCGGCGTTGTGGACGATCGCGTGGATCGAGGGCAGCTCGGCGGCGACGTCGGCGGCGAAGCGGCGTACGTCCTCCACGTCCCCCACGTCGCAGCGCCACAGCCGCAGCGACGCGTCCGGGAGCCGGCCGGCGATCTCGTCGCGGACCCAGGCACCCTTGGCCTCGTCCCGCACCACCAGGTGCACGCGAGCGCCCAGCGAGGCGAGCCCCTCGGCGGTCGCGACGCCGAGCCCGGAGCTGGCGCCGGTCACCAGCACGTCCTTGCCGGCCAGCGCGTCGGGTGCGGGGTCGGCGGGCCAGCCGGGCAGCGCCCGGCGCACCCGCAGTCCGATCGTCGTGTAGCCCAGCACCAGCGTCCGGTCGAGCACGGTGTCCAGCGCCCGCACGGGCAGCGGCCGGCTCATGCGAGCCGGTCCAGGCAGGAGCGGAGCTCGCCGACCGTCTTGCGCGCCAGCACCGGGAGGTACGCCGCGACCACCGGCGCCGCGAAGCGGGCGGCGCCCTCGAAGGAGAACTCGGCGGTGTAGGTGACCTCCGAACCGGTGCCGCTGGCGCGGATCCCGAGCACGTCGTGGCCCTCGAACTGCTCGTTGCGGCCGATGAGGTGGATCCGCGTGGGGCGCTCGGCCTCGACCGTCGTGTAGGTGATCTCGGTGGTGCGGCCCATGAAGGACGACACGTTGCGGTAGACGGTCCCGACGCCGCCGTCCCCCGACACGCGCTCGCAGGACACCGTGCCCGGGTCCCACTCCTCCGCGTGGGTGAAGTCGGCGAGGTAGTCGAAGACCGCCCCGGGCGGGGCGGTCGTGGTGAAGGTGCGGGACACGGTCGGCTTCACGGGCATGCGCTCCTCGGGGCAGTCCTGGGGTGCCCTCCACGCTACGGGCGGGCCCCACACGCACGCCGCGCGCGCTGTCCTACCGCTGTCCCCGATGCGCCGTACCGTCGGGGCATGCCCACCACCGCGACCCCGGCCGCCCTCCGCGACTACGTCCGCCGGCACGGCTCCGACTTCCTCGCCGACCCCAACATCACCTCGATCGGCATCGGCCACAAGGTCGTCGACGGACGCCGCACCGACGTCGTGTGCGTGCAGTTCACCGTGGCCGCCAAGGTCCCGCCGGAGCAGGTCGAGGCGCTGGGGTCCGCGCTGATCCCCGGGTCGGTCGTCGTCGAGAGCGTCGAGGTGCCGACCGACGTCCTCGAGCGCACCTACGCCCCGTCGTACGTCGTGGTGCCCGAGGCCGCGCCCGACGCACGGCGCACCCGCATCGACCCCGTCGTGCCGGGTGTCAGCGTCGCCGGGGTGGGCGAGAGCGCGGGCACGCTCGGCTGCATCGTGTGGGACACCGACACGGGTGCGCCGCACGTGCTCAGCAACTGGCACGTCCTGCAGGGTCCGGGCGGGTCGATCGGCGACGAGGTCGTCCAGCCCGGCCCGTACGACGACAACCGCGCGGGCCGCAACCGGCTCGGCGTCGTCACCCGCTCCTACCTCGGCATCGCCGGCGACGCCGCGATCGCGACCATCGAGGAGCGCGGGTTCGACCCGGCCGTGCTCGAGCTGGGCGTCGCGCCGACCGAGCTGGGCGACCCCGAGCTCGGCGACCCGGTGGTGAAGTCGGGTCGGACCACGGGGGTGACCCACGGCCGGGTGTCGCGGGTCGACGTGATCGTGCGGCTCGACTACGGCAGCGCCGGCTCGCACCGGATCGGCTGCTTCGAGATCAGCCCCGACCCCGGGCGTCCGCCAGAGGGCGGGGAGCTCAGCGACGGCGGCGACTCCGGCAGCGCGTGGCTGTTCAAGGCGGGCAACGGCCGCCCGACCCGGGTGCTGGCCGGCCTGCACTTCGCCGGCGAGACCGACGGGCGTGCCTCGGAGGAGCACGCGCTGGCGTGCCTGCCGCGCTCGGTCTTCGACAAGCTCGGCATCACGCTCTCGGCCGAGACCGCCGCGCAGGCGGCCGCCGCGGCCGCGGGGACGGGCTACGACGAGGAGTTCCTCGGCACGCCCGTCGCGGTGCCCTCGCTGGTCCCCGACCTGGCCGCCGACGCGGTCGAGGTCGACGGTGACCCCGTCGTGCCCTACACCCACTTCTCGCTGACCATGAGCACCTCGCGGCGGCTGGCCCGGTGGGTCGCGTGGAACGTCGACGGCACCTCGATGCGGCGGCTCGAGCGCAGCGACGACTTCCGCCTCGACCCGCGGGTGCCGGCCGACGCGCAGGTCGGCGAGGAGCTCTATGCCGACAACCGGCTCGACCGCGGCCACCTCGCCCGGCGGGCCGACCTCACGTGGGGGACGGCCGCCGAGGCGGCGCGGGCCAACACCGACTCGTTCTTCTTCACCAACATCGCGCCCCAGATCGACGCGTTCAACCAGGCGAAGCGCAACGGGGTCTGGGGACGGCTGGAGGACGCGCTCTACGAGGCGGCGACCGTCGACCGGCTCCGGATCAGCGTGTTCGGCGGTCCGGTGCTGCGCGACGACGACCTCGTCTACCGCGACGTCCAGGTCCCGCGGGAGTACTGGAAGGTCATCGCCTGGGAGGAGGACGGCGCCCTCACCGCGCGGGCGTTCCTGCTCACCCAGGACCTCGACCCGCTGGAGACGATCGACCTCGGGGACCTCGAGACCTACCAGGTGCCGCTCTCCGTGGTCACCGAGCGCACCGGCGTCGTGCTGGACCCGGCCCTCGTCGAGGGCACCGGCGTCGAGGCGGTCGAAGCACGGGTCGTCACTCGCGAGGAGGACATCGCCTGGTGACGACCCTGTCCCTCACACCCTGACCCGTGGTCGACTGGCGGGACCAGCCCGGCCGCTCGTCCGGCGCCATCGCACAGGAGGACGCATGAGCCTGCTCGAGTCACTCGCCCGCCGCATCGAGGACGCGGACGCCCTCGACTCCCTCGCCGACGTCAGTCGCGACTGGGCGCACGAGATGTTCGTGGCCCGACCGGCGCTCGACGACCTGCTCGGCGGGTCCTGGCTGGGGCACCGGGTGCACCCCATCGCGGTGCAGGTGCCGATGGGCGCCTGGCTGATGGCGGTGCTGCTCGACCTCGTCGACGGCGAGAGGCACGCGGCGGCGGTCGACGCCCTGCTGGCCACCGGCTGCGCCACCGCCATCCCCACCGCCGTCACGGGCGCCCACGACCTCGCCACGACGACCGGTGCGGCGACGCGAGTGACCGTCGTCCACGCCGCGTCGATGGACGCGTCCCTCGTCCTGTTCGCCACCGCCTGGGTCAGTCGCCGGCGCGGCGACCGCCGCCGGGCGCGGCGGTTGGCCCTCGCCGGGATCACCGTGGCGAGCGCGGGCGCCTACCTGGGCGGGCACCTCACCTACCGGCTCGGGGTCGGCGTCGAGGACTGACCCCGACGCCGACCCGGCACCGTACGGCGCTCCGCGGCGTGCGTCGTACGGCTCAGACCACGCGGGTCCGAGGCGCGTTCTCGGCGGTCTTCGCCGGGTCGCGCTCCACGACGTCGCCGAGGGCGTCGTCGATCGCCTTCATCGCGTCGTCGTCGAGCTTCACGCCGGCGGCCTTGACGTTCTCGCCGACCTGCTCGGGCCGGGAGGCGCCGACGATCGCGGAGGCGACGTTGTCGTTCTGCAGCACCCAGGCGACGGCGAGCTGGGCCATGGTCAGGCCGGCCTCGTCGGCGACCGGCTTGAGCGCCTGGACCCGGGTGAGGACGTCGTCGTTCATGAAGCGCTTGATCATGTCGGCACCGCCCTTCTCGTCGGTGGCGCGCGACCCCTCGGGCAGGGGCTGGCCGGGCACGTACTTGCCCGTCAGCACGCCCTGCGCGATCGGGCTCCACACGATCTGGGAGACGCCGAGCTCGCGGGAGGCCGGGACGACCTCGTCCTCGATGACGCGCCAGAGCATGGAGTACTGCGGCTGGCTGGAGATGAGCTGGAAGCCGAGCTCGCGGCTCAGCTCGACGCCCGCACGGATCTGGTCGGCGGTCCACTCGCTGACGCCGATGTAGAGAGCCTTGCCCTGCCGGACGATGTCGGCGAAGGCCTGCATCGTCTCCTCCAGCGGCGTCTCGGTGTCGAAGCGGTGCGCCTGGTAGAGGTCGACGTAGTCGGTCTGCAGCCGCTGCAGCGAGCCGTTGATCGACTCCATGACGTGCTTGCGGGACAGGCCGGTGTCGTTCTTGCCCTTGGGCCCGGTCGGCCAGTAGACCTTGGTGAAGATCTCCAGCGACTCGCGTCGCTCGCCCTTGAGGGCCTCGCCGAGCACCGTCTCGGCGGCGGTGTTGGCGTAGACGTCGGCGGTGTCGAAGGTCGAGATGCCCGCGTCGAGCGCGGCCTGCACGCACTGGGTCGCGATCTCGTTCTCCACCTGCGACCCGTGGGTCAGCCAGTTGCCGTAGGTGATCTCCGAGATCTTGAGCCCGCTGTGTCCGAGGTATCGGTAGTCCATGTGCTCAAACTACGGGGCTGCCAAACTGGGGTTCATGGACCAGCACGGGCACGGTGGCGGCCATGAGCACGGGCACGGCCACGAGTGGGACGACCGGTACGGCGAGGAGCCGATGTGGAGCGGCCGCCCCAACGAGGGCCTGGTGCGGGAGGTCTCCGGCATGCCGCCCGGCACCGTGCTGGACGTCGGTTGCGGCGAGGGCGCCGACGCCCTCTGGCTCGCCCAGCAGGGCTGGAGGGTGACGGGGCTCGACGTCTCGGGCCGCGCCCTGGCTCGCGCCGCCGACGCCGCGTCCGCCGCAGGCGTCTCGATCGAGTGGCGCCACCACGGTCTCGAGGACCTGCCGTCGGACGCGACGTACGACCTGGTGAGCCTCTTCTACCCCGCGCTCCTGCGCGGGGACGGCTCGATCGTCGCGACGCTGCTCGGGGCGGTCGCCCCCGGCGGCACCCTCCTGGCCGTGCACCACGCGTACGTCGACCGCGAGCGCGCCGCGGAGCACGGCTTCGACCCGGACGACTACGTCGGCCACGACGACCTGGTCGCGGCGGTCACCGCGGCCGGCTGGACCGTGGAGCAGGTGGCGGAGGTCGAGCGTGCACCCGTCGAGGGTCCGGGCGCGCACCACCACACCGACCAGGTGCTCCGGGCGCGCCGGGGCTGAGGCTTGGCGGGTGTGCTCCCCGTTGCCGGGACGAGTACGACGGTCACTGTGCCGGGACCGCGCGGAAGGCGGCATATCCGGACGTTGACCTATGCCCGGGGGAAGCGCGGCAACGCTGTCCGTCCAACGTCGGACACGCACGCGACCCAGTCCGGCCATGCTGCCGGGTCGTTGGTCCGCTGGGGATCGCCCGTCGGCTCCATGCTCACCAGGAGAAGTTGCAGCGCCTGGTTGCTCGGCTCTCGCTCCGCGTACTGCCAGACGAAGCGATAGGCGGCCTCGTATGCCTCGGCGACGGTGAGTTGACGCTCCTCAGCAGTCATGAACCCACCGTAGATGCGCGTCATTGGAGCCGCGCGCACATCGGCATGATCGCGCACCATCAGCGACAGATCCGGACGTTGAGGTGATTCACAGCCCAAGATGTGCGCCATGACTGACACACCTCGCGTGAACCGGGTCGGGCTCATGCAGTACGACTGCACCTTCTATGTCGGGGAGCTGCCGGTCGACGAGACCATCGTCGCGGCAGGCCACGAACCGAATGGCTACTTTTGGGAGGGGATGCTTCGCTACCTGGAGCCCGACCTCACGGAGCAGATCGAACTGGATTCGGAAGGCGGGATGTTCGCTGCCACCGGTCGACGTCGACAGATGAAGCGTGTACAGGGCGTCCTGGCTCCCTACCTGGTGGACAGCGGACTAGTCGCGGACACTGTGGCGGCCGCTGCACGCGAAGGGTTCCAGTTCGACGACTGATCCTGCGCGCAACCACCGTCGGCAACGAGCGCTCAGCGGCAGGTCAGTGCGGCCACTACACGTTGACGTTGAAGCCCAGATCCACGTCGCACGCGGCTTGGCCGCCGGAGATGCCCCAGCTCTCCGAAAGGCTTTCCCGCAGGTTGATGGCGATGTGGTCGCGAGGGATTCCCAGTGGCTCGAGCTGGTCGACGATTTCCGAGTAGAGCCGTCTCTTCGCCTCGACCGAGCGACCGGCGAAGCAGTCGACCGCCACCAACGTCGCGTACTCAGGCTGTGTCAGCGTCGGCGAGCAGTACAGCCCATCTGTCGCGCACGAGTTCGGCCAGCGTCGCGGTCACCGCGCTACGCAAGCATCGCGGTGTTGGGTCGTCCTCACATCGCCAGATCCTCGCACCCAACGCGACATGTGCGGACGTCCGATTCGATGCAGGCGCCCAGCTGTCCCCTGACAGTCACGGCTCCTGCTCGGGGTCGGCCGTGCGATCGGCGTACCAAACGGCTGCCGTCGGCAT
>NZ_PZYZ01000005.1 GCF_003047295.1 Nocardioides sediminis | reverse complement strand
ACCACCACTCGAGGCCGAGAACGACTACTACGATCAGCCCCACGCCCCACAGGGCGTGACAACCACCCGGTGAGCATCAAACCCGGGGCGGTTCACGGCGATCGAGCACGGACTTCGACGCAGGTGCGTGGAACTTCAGCGGCGGAGCTGGGGTCAGGCGGCGACGCGCTCGTCGACCCTCGTGCGGCGCCGGCGGAGCCTGACCAAGGTCTTGGTGAGGCGCGCGTGCTCATCTGCCAGGGCGATCCGGGCGACCTGCTCACCGACGTCGGCAGGCGTGACGGCGGCGCCCAGCGCGTGCACCCGCTCCGGCTTCACCAGCCGGGTCCACGCCGTCGGCAGCTCGCCCGCGCCGGCGGTGACGACGAGGTGCACCCGGAGTCCGTGCAGGCCGTCGAGGGCCAAGGCCGCCTGACCTGCGTCGGCCTCGGCGAACCCCGGCAGGCTGAGGAAGATGTTCGAGCGGGTTCGGAACGCCCTGCGGCAGACCTTCGCCCACGCGCCCTCCACGTCCTTCCGCCGGCGACCGGCCGCGCGGTGGGCCCGTCGGATCTCGAGGTCGGCGCGCTCGAGGTCGTCGTCGCTCACCTCCGGGACCACGACGCTGACCGCAACGAGCGGGTCGCGTACTCCAGAGTCGACGGCGATGCCGACGGGTCCGATGTGCAGGTACGCCGTGTGCTTGGCCATGGCGCCACGCTGACGGGCTCCCGGGACGAGTCGGTGAACGCGCGGTGGACGCCACGCGCAGCCGGGTCGGACATTCGTCCGCGGCGGGCTGCAACCCGACGACCGCTCCGGCGCGTCGTACGGGTGAGACCGTCCGCACCGGAGGAGTCATATGGCCCACAGGCACGAAGTCGGCGCCGCGATCGCCGCGCTGGTCCTCGCCGGGGCCGCGGGCGCCCTGTCACCGCTCGTCGTCGGCGAGGGAGCCGACACGGCCCGCGACCCGCGGCCGGTGAGACCTGCGACGTCCGCGCCGACGTGGACCGGTGGGCCGGACGTGGCTCCCCCCGCCGACGTGCTGCGGTCGCTGGTGGCGCCCGAGGAGATGGGGCGCCGGCTCCTGGCCGCGACCGCCGCGACCGGCGTCGAGCAGGTGGCGAGGGAGGACGACGGCTCGGGCGACCTGGCCAGGCTCTACCACCTGACCGTGGAGGGTGCGCAGGTGTCCTTCTACATCCGCTGGTACAACTCCCCGGTGGTCGTGCAGGACGGCGGTCGCCCGCTCACCCCGAGCCACATCTGCGAGCAGGGGGTGGAGGACGACTGCACGACGCTGCCGGACGGGTCCCGCCTCCTGCGCGAGGAGACCTTCGCCAGTGGCGGGACGGGTGTCCCCGACACCTTCCTCCAACGACACCTGGTGCTGGCGACGACCGACGGGTGGCAGGTGGACGTCACCGCGCGCAACACCACCGGCGAGAAGGACGGCGAGATCGTCACGGACGAGCCGGTGCTGGCGATGGCCGAGATGCAGGAGCTGGCCACGAGCACCGAGTGGTACGAGTGAGGCTCAGGCCCGCGCCAGCCACTCGACCAGCGGCCGGGTGGCGCGCCAGTCGTCGCGGACCAGGCCGAGGAGCTCGGGGGTGTGCACCACCGGCTCGAACCCGTGCTCCCGGCCGGCGAAGAGCTGCTTGTGCCGCAGCAGGCCGATCCGTGGGTGCTCGCGGTCGTAGCCGCGCGGCGCGGTCTTGAGCTGCTCGCCGCTGATGACGTAGCCCGCGGCAGCGAGGTCCGCGAGGATCCCCTCCAGCTCGGTTCCGCGGCGTACGTCGTCCACCGCGGTGCGGTAGGCCGCGAGCTGCGCGCCGTCCGCGTCGTAGAAGCCGGCGCTGGTCCGGACCCCCGCGGCGGAGACCTGGACGTACCACCCGGTGCGCGGGGCGACCGCGACGAAGGCGCCCTGGTGGGTCTTGTACGGCGTCTTGTCCTTGGCGAACCGCACGTCGCGGTAGGGCCGGAACACCTTGGCGGCGCCGAACTCCGCCTCGAGCTCGGCCACCAGCGCGGTCATCGGCGCGCGGACGTTGCTCTCGTAGACGGCCCTGTGCTCGGCCCAGAACGACTTGGTGTTGTCCATCTCGAGGTCGTCGTAGAAGTCGAGCGCGGCGACGGGGAATCCGGTGAAGCCCATCCGCCGACCCTACTGAGGTCTGCCAGACTCGGGACGCATGAGCAGGCCCCACGTCGCCGCCCTCGTCGAGGACCGCTGGAACCAGGCGCTGGGAGGTGTCCTGGAGAGGGCCGGCTGGCGCCCGCGGGCCGTCGGGTACGACGGCTACGGCGGGACGGACTTCCTGCGCGTCCTGGGCCGGGTGGTCCGGGACCGTCCGTCCGGCCGCGGCGAGCGCGGCAACAACGCCCGCCGGGGGTGGCGCAACTTCGTCACCGCCGAGGTCGCGGGCGCCGACGTCCGGGTCACGGTGGCGGGTCGCGTCTTCCACACCACCTCCGACCGGGCCGGCACCGTCGACGTACGGCTCCCCAACCCCGGCCTGCCGCCCGGGTGGCACACGGTGGGCATCTGCGTCGCGGGCGAGGAGCCCGCGACCGCCGACGTGCTGGTGGTCGGTGACGACGTGGACTTCGGCATCGTCAGCGACATCGACGACACCGTCATCACGACCTGGCTGCCGCGGCTGCTGTTGGCGACGTACAACACGTTCGTCCTGGCCGAGGAGGCCCGCACGCCGGTCGAGGGGATGGCCGACCTGTACGCCGCGCTGCTGGAGGGGCGTCCCGGTGCCCCCACCGTCTACGTGTCGACCGGGCCGTGGAACGCCGCGCGGGCGCTGTCCCGGTTCCTCGCCCACCACGACTTCCCCCGCGGGCCGTTGCTCCTGACGGACTGGGGCCCGACCAACACCGGGTGGTTCCGCAGCGGCCCGGAGCACAAGCTGGCGTGCCTGCGGGCGCTGGCCGAGGACTTCCCGACCGTTCGCTGGGTGCTCGTCGGGGACGACGGGCAGCGCGACCCGGTGATCTACTCCGAGTTCGCCCGCGAGCGGCCCGAGCGGGTGCGGGCCATCGCGATCCGCGAGCTGTCGATGGGGCAGCAGGTGCTGGCCCACGGCACGCCCGTCGAGAAGCTCGACGGGTCCACCGCGCACGGTCGGCCCGAGGTGCGCGGCCCCGACGGCGAGGCGCTGGCCGCGGAGCTGCTCGGCGTCGTCTAGGACACCTGCGCCCACACCTGCTCGTCGCCCGCCTCGCCGAACGACGACACGGTGAGGATGCCGTCGGCGCACTCCGGCTCGCCGAGGAAGGCGTTGCCGGTCGACTCCGACTCGTAGGCCACGCTGACGGCCGTG
Source organism: Nocardioides sediminis (assembly GCF_003047295.1). Classification (GTDB taxonomy): domain Bacteria; phylum Actinomycetota; class Actinomycetes; order Propionibacteriales; family Nocardioidaceae; genus Nocardioides; species Nocardioides sediminis. The sequence continues at coordinate 331,610 of NZ_PZYZ01000005.1, read as the reverse complement.
CCGTCCCAGCGCATCAGCCGGGCGGGGTCCGTACGACGGAGGGGGTCGCGGACGAAGAACGCGTCGCCGCCGCAGGGGACCAGCGTGCCGGTGGTGCCCCGGCCGAGCTCCTGGACCGCTCCGTCCACGCTCGCGTGGAAGGTCGCGATTTCTTGGCGCTGCTCGCGCGGGACCTCCGACCAGATCACGCCGGTCGCCGTGGGAGCGACGTCCCAGGCCTTGCACTCGGCCGGGCCCTCGACCGGCCGCGGCTCGCCGGCCTCGTCGAGGACGTGGGCGGTGCGGCAGGCGACGGGCCGGGTGTCGTCGAAGGTGAGCAGGCCGACGCCGTGCTCGCCGGCGGTGAGGTTGCTGAAGCCGGTCCGCTGCGGCGCGCACCAGCCGTCCTCGCCGTTGCCGTCCGAGACGGCCAGCGTGGCCAGGCAGTAGGCGCCGCCCTCGCCGCGGCTCGGGTACCAGAGGCTGTCGGCGTGCATCGCCCAGGAGCCGCCGTTGGCCGGCTCGGGGGTCACGATCTCGACCGGCGACGCGGTCGCCAGGTCGACCCGGACGGCCTCGCCGGTCATTGTCTCGCCACCTGCGGCGAAGGACACGACGGCCGAGTCGCCCTCGAGCAGCACGGCGTCGACCGAGCGGCCCTCGACGGCGGGTACGACGACGGGCTCGCCGTCGCCCGTCGGCTCGAACCGCACCTCGGCCTCCGAGGCCACGGCCGTCCACGCGGTGCCGCGGACGACCCGGTCCTCGGGGGAGTGGCCCGTCGACTGCCAGTCCAGCGGGCCCGCCTCCGGGGCGGCCGTGCCGGTGCCCTCGGTCGGGCTCTCGGTGGCGCTCGTCTCCTCCGGGGTCGGGCTGGGGGTGGCGTCGGGCTCGTCCGCCCCGCCCCCGCACGCGCCGAGGACGAGGAGCAGCGCCGCCGCGAGCGTCGTACGGACCGGGAGCATCAGACGCCCACGTTGTGCTGGAAGTGCGCCTTGTTGGCCCGGAAGCTCTTGTAGGCGTTCTGCCACTGGGTGCGGGCGATGCGCGGCTCGGAAGGGTCGAACTTGCTCTGGTCCCACGGCTCGAAGTAGCCGATCTTGGGCCGGCCGCCCGGGTTCTGGTCGAAGCCGCGACCGACCTGGAAGTGGCCGGAGGCGTCGTCGTCGAGATAGGGGAAGTACTGCTTGAGCAGGACCGGGTGCAGGACGACCGGGGCCTTGTAGTCGTGGACGTGCCGCATCATCAACAGGTACCACTGCTTGAAGCTGAAGTCGCCGATGTCGAGCACGATGTACTCGCCGGCGTAGTCCTCGCCACCCCAGCCGGTGGTCTCGTTGACCACCCGCACCATGTCGGTGATCGCGGTGCCGGCGGTCGTGGTGCCGAGCTGGTCGGCCCAGTAGGACTGGCCGCGACGCGAGCCGCTCCAGCCCCAGCCGATCATCTGGGCCGTGGCCGGGCCGCACCAGTAGTAGCGCTGCTGGGGGCGGACCTGCTTCTGCCGGAGGATCTGGGACGACTCGGGGTAGTCGGCGGCCTTCTTGGGCTTGGAGGCGGCGGCGAGGGCCGTCTCCGCGGTCGTCTCGGTGGTCGTCGTGTCCCGGGCCTGCGTGGAGGCCAGCGCCTCGGGGTGGCGCCGGGCGAAGTCGGCGGGGAGCGGCACGCCCTGGATCTCGTGGCGCAGCAGCCACACCTTGGCGACCGACCTGGCCGCGGCGGTGAGCTCGGCGCGCTCGGCGGCGGCGCGGGCGGTCGGGGTCAGGCGGGCGCGCTGGCGCAGGGCAGCGGCGGGGTCGAGGTCGCCGGTGCGCTCGCGTCCGGCGGGGGTGGTGCCGGCCAGCCGGCCGGCCACCTCGCGCTCGGAGGCGGTGGTCCAGCCGAGGCCGAGGCAGTAGCGCTGGCCGTCGAAGGTGGCGCACCGGGCGGCGGCGGTGGCCAGGGTGCCGGTCGAGGAGCGGGCGGAGACCCGGGACGCCGTGCCCTCGCTGACGACGCGGTCGATCTCGGCCTGCATCTCGGGCGTGACGGCGCCCGGTCCGACGGCGCCACTGGTCCGGAGCGCGGGGCCGGACCCCTGCAGCGCAACGTCGGGTGCCGTGCTGCCGGTGCGGTCGTCGGGGAGCAGGGGCGCGGTGGTGACGAGGAGCACGAGGGCCCCGAGACCGGCGGCGACGGCACGGCCGGGGCGGCGCTGCGGGGGCGGCGTACGACGGGGGTCTGCGGGGGTGCGGGCCGAGAGGAACATGGCGGGGAAGACCTCGTTCGAAGAGCAGTGACGCTGGCCGTCACACTGTCCCCTCTGATCACAAAAGGCGCAAGTTTCTCATCCGTCACAGGAGAAGCGCGGGAGCGACACGCCGTGAGTTACAGCCATGTAGTTCGGTAGTCCGTGACGGACGGACCCTGATTCGGGCGATTCGAGGGTCCGAACGTCACGGACTACCCCGGAAATGGGCGAAGGCCCCGGCGAGTCTGGGACTCGGCCGGGGCCTTCTTGTGCGTGGAGCGGATGACGAGACTCGAACTCGCGACATCGACGGTGGGCAGAGTGTCGCGCTCGGCGCGATACCGGTTACTGGAGCGGATGACGAGACTCGAACTCGCGACATCGACCTTGGGAAGGTCGCGCTCTACCAACTGAGCTACATCCGCACGGTGCGCGGGAATGCTACCCGACGCCCCCGTCCACGGGCAGGAGGGTCGGTCGCTTGGGCTCCACGCCGTCCCCGGAGGAGCGTCCGGTGACGCGGCGGTGGATCCAGGGGCCGAGGAACTCGCGCGTCCACCGCGCGTTCTGCGACCACTGCTCGCGCCGGGCGAGCGGGGGGACCTCGCGCGGCTCGTGGGGGGCGAGGTCGTGCGGGACGTCGAGCTTGGCCAGCACCTCGGTCGCCATGTGCCGATGGCCGGAGGCGTTGAGGTGCATCCGGTCGGCGTCCATGACCTGCCCGATGTCGATGTGCCGCATCCGCCACATGTCGACGACGTCGGCGCCGTGGGTGTCCGCGATCTCGCGGACCCACTCGTTGAAGATCGCCATCCGGCCGCGCACGGCGGCGTAGATCCCCGACGACCCCGGGTCGAAGATCGTGAACATCACGACCCGCGCGCCGGTGGCGGTGAGGCGACCGATCGCGTCGTCGTACGTCGCGGCGAGGCCGTCGAGGTCGACGCGCGGCCGCAGGACGTCGTTGCCGCCGCCGTGGATGGTGACCAGGTCGGGGCGCAGCGCCAGTGCCGGTTCCAGCTGCTCCTCGACGATCGGCCCGAGCTTGCGGCCGCGGATCGCGAGGTTGGCGTAGCCGAAGTCGTCGGTGCGGGTGGCCAGCACCTCGGCCACCCGGTCGGCCCAGCCGCGCAGGCCGTTGGGGCGGGTGGGGTCGGGGTCGCCGACGCCCTCGGTGAAGGAGTCGCCGAGGGCGACGTAGCGGTGGAAGGTCACCCACCCATTGTCCAGACCCGTGGGCCGCGGCCACGCAGGCCCTAGGCTGCCCCCGTGCTGCTCTCCGACCGCGACATCCTCGCCGAGATCGACCAGGGGCGGATCGCCCTGGACCCGTGGGACCCCGACATGCTCCAGCCCTCGAGCATCGACGTGCGCCTCGACCGGTTCTTCCGGGTCTTCGAGAACCACCGGTACCCCCACATCGACCCCGCGGCCGACCAGTCCGACCTGACCCGCGAGGTGGAGCCGGAGGGCGACGAGCCGTTCATCCTGCACCCGGGTGAGTTCGTCCTCGGGTCGACGTACGAGGTCGTGAGCCTGCCCGACGACATCGCCGCGCGCGTCGAGGGCAAGAGCTCGCTGGGCCGCCTCGGGCTGCTGACCCACGCCACGGCGGGCTTCGTGGACCCCGGCTTCAGCGGCCACGTGACCCTCGAGCTGGCCAACGTCGCGACGCTGCCGATCAAGCTCTACCCGGGGATGAAGATCGGCCAGTTCTGCTTCTTCCGGCTGACCTCGCCCAGCGAGCACCCCTACGGCTCGGAGAAGTACGGCTCGCGCTACCAGGGGCAGCGCGGCCCGACGCCGAGCCGCTCGTTCCAGAGCTTCCACCGCACCCCGATCTGAGCGGCCGGCATCCGCGTTCCGGACCCCAGAGATAGGTAAGGGTTCCCTAAGTTAGGCTCGCCTCATTAAGGCTTGCCTCACCAGATGGAGAACCCCATGAACCGCGCTTCCCTGCGGACCTCGGCCGTGGCCGTCACGGTCGGCCTGGCCGCCGCGCTGCTGGCCGGCTGCAGCACCGGCTCGACCTCGAGCGACGCGACGGCCACCGAGCCGACCGCCACCACCTCCGCGGAGGCCGACGCCTTCCCGGTCACCATCGAGCACGCCCTCGGCGAGACCACGATCGAGGAGGAGCCGACCCGGGTCGCGACCCTCGGCTGGACCGACCAGGACCACGCGCTGTCCCTCGGTGTCGTCCCCGTGGGCGCCACCAAGCTCACGTGGGGCGGCAACGAGGCCGGGTCCTCGGACTGGTTCGACGCCGCCGTCGAGGAGGCCGGCGCCGAGGCGCCCGTGCGGTACGACGACTCCGACGGCGCCCCGATCGACGAGGTCGCCCAGCTCGAGCCCGACCTCATCCTGGCGACCAACTCCGGCATCACCGAGGCGGAGTACGCCAAGCTCAGCAAGATCGCGCCGGTCGTCGCCTACCCCGAGTTCCCCTGGACCACGCCGTGGCAGACCTCGCTCGAGATGGTCGGCGAGGCGCTGGGCCGCAGCGACCTCGCGGCCGAGGTCGAGGCCGACACCCAGGCCGCCATCGACGAGGCCAGGGAGGCCAACCCCGAGCTCGACGGGGCGTCGCTGATCTACGGCTACCTGACCCCGGCCGACCTCTCCACCGTGGGCATCTACGCCCCGGAGGACCCGCGGGTCGCGCTGCTGCGCGACTTCGGCATGGTGGACGCCGACGCGGTCGACGGCGCGATCAAGGAGGGCGAGTTCTACGGCACCGTCTCCGCCGAGCGGGCCTCCGACCTCGAGTCCGACGTGCTCCTCACCTGGGTCGAGAAGCCGAACGACGTGAAGACGCTCGCGGAGGACGACCTGGTCGGCCAGATCCCGGCGATCGAGTCAGGCAACTTCTACGCCGAGTCGGACAAGAGCCTCGCGATGGCGTCGACCAACCCGACCCCGTTGTCGATCCCGGTCATCATCGACACCGTCATCCCCAAGGTCGTCGAGGCGGTCACCGGCTCGTGACCTCGACGCCCGTCCTCGAGCGCGGGGCGGAGGCCGGCCGGAGGACCCGGCCTCCGCTCCGCCTCGGCGCCGCCGCCGCGACCGCACTCCTCGTGGGTGTGGTCGCGGTGGCCTGCGCGCTGTCGGTGCTGGTCGGGTCGAGGTCCGTGCCCGTCTCCGCGCTCTGGGACGCCGGCGACCCGCTCCACTCCGTCTACATCGCCCGGATCGAGCGCACCCTGCTCGGCCTGGCGGTCGGCGCCGCGCTCGCCCTCGCCGGGGCGGTCATGCAGGGCCTCACCCGCAACCCGCTCGCCGACCCGGGCATCCTGGGCACCAACGCCGGCGCGAGCTTCGCGATGGTCGTTGGCCTCTCGGTCTTCGGCGTCTCCTCGCTGACCGACTTCCTGTGGATCGCGTTCGTCGGCGCGGCCGTCGCCTCGGTCCTGGTCCACGTCGTGGCCTCCCTGGGGCGCGACGGCGCGACCCCGGTCAAGCTCGCCATCGCCGGTGCGGCCGTCACGGCGGCGGCCACGAGCTGGACCACGGGCGTGCTGCTGGTGGACAAGCAGACGATGGAGACCTTCCGCTACTGGCAGGTCGGCACCATCGGCGGACGGGACCTGTCGGTGCTGGCCACCGGGGCGCCGTTCCTGGTCGTCGGGGCGCTGCTCGCCCTGACCGGCGCACGGCTCCTCAACACCCTCGCCCTGGGCGACGACCTGGCGCGCGGGCTCGGGCGTCGTACGGCGCTGGACCGGGTCGTCCTCGGCGTCGCCGTGGTGCTGCTGGCCGGCACCGCGACCGCGCTGGCGGGCCCGATCGCCTTCGTCGGCCTGGTCGTCCCGCACGGGGTCCGCGCCCTGGTCGGCTCGGACCACGCCCGCGTGCTGCCGCTGTCGGCCATGGGCGGCGCCGCCCTCGTCGTGCTGGCCGACACCCTGGGCCGCGTCGTGCTGCCGCCCTCGGAGGTGCAGGTCGGGGTGACGGCCGCCGTGGTCGGCGTGCCGGTGTTCCTCCTCCTCGTCCGTCGCGGCCGCTCCGGGAGCGGGGCGCTGTGACCGCCGTGACGGAGGCCAGGACGGTGACGCCCGGGTCCGCGATCGCGGACGCTGTCCAGGTCGTCCGCGCCGCCCGACGTGTGCCGCGGCGGCGTACCGCACTGGTCGTCGGCGGGCTCGCGGTCGCGCTGGTCGCCGCGTTCGGCGCCCGGGTGCTGCTCGGCGACTACACGATCACGATCCCCGACTTCGTCCGGATCCTCGCCGGCACCGACATCCCGGGCGCCACCTACATCCTCCTGGAGAGCAAGCTCCCGCGGGCCGTGCTGGCCACGCTCGCCGGGGTCGCGTTCGGGGTCGCGGGTGCCCTGTTCCAGACCACGCTGCGCAACCCGCTGGCCAGCCCCGACATCATCGGCGTGAGCCTCGGCGCCAGCGCGTGCGCGGTCGTGGCGATCGCGCTCTGGGGGTGGCAGGGACTGCCGGTCTCGGCGGTCGCGGTGACCGGCGCGGTCGCGGTCGCCCTGGTCGTGCGACTCGTCGCCGGACCGCACGGCGGATACCGGCTCGTCCTGGTCGGCATCGGTGCCGCCGCCGCGATGCAGTCGGTCATCCAGTACGTCTTCACCCGCGTCGACGAGTACGACGCGCAGCTGGTGCTGCGCTGGCTCACCGGCAGCGTCAACGGCGTCGCCTGGCCCACCATCCGGCTGCTGGCGCTCGTGCTCGCGGTCCTGCTGCCGCTCACCTGGTGGGTGGCCCGGTCACTTCGGGTCAGCGAGCTCGGCGACGACGCCGCGGCCGGGCTCGGCGTGAGTCGGGCCCGCAGCGAGCTGCTGCTCCTGCTGGGCGTGGTGCTCTCCGCGGTCGCGGTGGCGGCGGCCGGCCCGATCGCCTTCGTGTCCTTCCTCGCCGGTCCGATCGCCCGGGCGCTCAACGGGGGTCGTACGACGATCCTCGGCGCCGCGCTCACCGGTGCGGTCGTCGTCGTCTCGGCCGACTACGTGGCCGACTACCTGGTCCCCGACACCAACCTCCCGGTAGGCGTCGTCACCGGCGCGGTGGGCGCGCCGTTCCTGCTGTGGCTGCTCGCTCGCGGGCGTGCCGGAAGGAGGGCGGCATGACCGCCACCACCACGCCCGTCGGCTCGCGCCTGGTCGCGGCCGGGCTGTCGCTCGGGTACGACGACCGGCCCGTCGTCCACGACCTCGACCTCCACGTGCCCGACGGCCGGGTCACCGTCATCGTGGGCGCCAACGCGTGCGGCAAGTCCACCCTGCTGCGCGGCCTGGCGCGGCTCCTGCGCCCCCGGTCGGGCGCCGTGCTGCTCGACGGCGAGGCCATCCACCGGCAGCCGACCAAGCAGGTCGCGCGCACCCTGGGCCTCCTCCCGCAGAACCCCGTCGCGCCCGAGGGCGTCACCGTCGTCGACCTCGTCGGCCGGGGCCGGCACCCGCACCACGGCGCGTTCCGGCGCTGGACCACCGAGGACGACGCGGCCGTCGCCGAGGCCCTCACGCTGACCGACACCCTCGACCTCGCCGACCGCGTCGTCGACGAGCTCTCGGGCGGCCAGCGCCAGCGCGTCTGGATCGCGATGGCGCTCGCCCAGGGCACCGACCTGCTCCTCCTCGACGAGCCCACGACGTACCTCGACGTCGCCCACCAGGTCGAGATGCTCGACCTGCTCGCCGAGCTCAACGCACGCCGCGGCACCACCATCGTGATGGTGCTGCACGACCTCAACCTCTCGGCCCGGTACGCCGACCACCTCGTCGCGCTGCGCGGCGGCCGCGTCGCCGCCGAGGGCGCCCCCCGCGACGTCGTCACCGAGGAGGTCGTCCGGGAGGTCTTCGGCCTCGACAACCGGGTGATCGAGGACCCCGTCTCACACACCCCGCTCGTGGTCCCCGTGGGCCGCCGACACAGCCGCCGACACCAGGAGGACCGATGACCGTGACAGTCGAACGCCTGCCCATGCTCTTCTGCGAGGTGGAGGTCGTCACCGCTGAGCGCCTGAGCCCGTCCTTCGTCCGGGTGGAGCTCGGCGGCCCCGAGCTCGCGGAGTTCGGCGTCGACGGGCCGCGCTACGACCAGCGGATCAAGCTGGTGCTGCCCGACCCCGAGACCGGCGGGCTGACGTCGGTCGCCGACGCGGACCAGTCCTGGTTCTCGACGTGGTTCGACATCCCCTGCGCGGAGCGGGGCCACATGCGCACCTACACCGTCCGCGACGTCCGCGGCTCCGGGGCCGACACCCGGATCGTGGTCGACATGGTGCTGCACCTCGAGGGCGATGCGGTCGGTCCCGGCTCGCTGTGGGCCGCGCAGGCCGCGCCGGGCGACCGGATCGTGATGATGGCACCGCGTCGCGGGTTCCCCTACGGCGGCATCGAGTTCACGCCCGCCCCCGGCGCCGAGCTCCTCATGGTGGCCGACGAGACGGCCGTCCCGGCGGTGTGCGCCGTGCTCGAGCAGCTGCCGCCCACTGCCACGGGCGCCGTCTTCGTGGAGGTGCCGGAGGCGGGCGACGTCCTCGACGTACGACGCCCCGACGGCGTCTCGGTGACCTGGCTGCCGCGGGGGGACGCCCCGCTCGGCGAGCGGCTGCACGCCGCCGTGGTGGCCCACCTCGGGACCCCCGGCGCCGTGGTCGAGGTAGCCCCCGACGAGGTGGACCCCGACCTGTGGGAGACCCCGTCGTACTCCTCCTCCGGTGAGGAGATCGAGGCCGCGGCGGGCGGCGATCCCTCGAGGGGATCGGGACGACCGCTCGACGGCGTCTACGCCTGGATCGCGGGGGAGTCCACGGTCGTCACCGGGCTGCGCCGACACCTGGTCCGGGAGCTGGGGATGGATCGGCGCCAGGTGGCGTTCATGGGCTACTGGCGTCGGGGCGTCGCGATGAGGTCCTGACGCTCCCTCACGCCTTGCGGGTCCAGCGGCGCGCGGCGGCGCGCTGGCGCTGGTCACGGTGGTGGCGGGCGATCAGCTCGATCTCGGTGATGCCGTTCATGGTCTGCTCCTTCCTGGTGCTGGGGTTGGTGGGGCTGCCGGTCAGCGCTGCTGGAGGGTGATGTCGCCGGTGGCGACCTGGGCGCGCACCTCGACGTGGTCCTGGCCGTCGGCCGGTTCGCCGGCGCCGCCGACCTCGCTGTGGATGCGTCCGGTGACGGTGGTGATGTCGGTCCAGACCGGCGTGCCGGCGGGGATGCCGAGGCGGACGTCGCCGCTCGCGCCCTTGACGGTGAACCGGCCGCGGCGGGCGAGGTCGACCTGCAGGTCGCCGCTACCGGTGGAGAAGGACACGTCGTCGCTGCTCTCGCCCACCCGGACGTCGCCGGACCCGGTCTTGACGGCGAGCTCCCCGGCCACGTGCTCGACCAGGACGTCGCCGCTGCCGGTGGAGACGGTGAGCGAGCCCGCGGCGCGGCCGACGCGGACGTCGCCCGAGCCGCTCTTGATGCGACCCTCCCCGGTGAGCTCGTCGAAGGACAGGTCGCCGCTGCCGGCCTGCACCTCGAGCGGCCCGGTGACCCGCTCGACGCTGAGGTCGCCGCTGCCGGTGTTGGCCCACGTGGCGGCGTACTCACCCTCGGCGCGGGTGTCGGCGCTGCCCGTCTTGAGAGGTGGACCCCGACCTGTGGGAGACCCCGTCGTACTCCTCCTCCGGTGAGGAGATCGAGGCCGCGGCGGGCGGCGATCCCTCGAGGGGATCGGGACGACCGCTCGACGGCGTCTACGCCTGGATCGCGGGGGAGTCCACGGTCGTCACCGGGCTGCGCCGACACCTGGTCCGGGAGCTGGGGATGGATCGGCGCCAGGTGGCGTTCATGGGCTACTGGCGTCGGGGCGTCGCGATGAGGTCCTGACGCTCCCTCACGCCTTGCGGGTCCAGCGGCGCGCGGCGGCGCGCTGGCGCTGGTCACGGTGGTGGCGGGCGATCAGCTCGATCTCGGTGATGCCGTTCATGGTCTGCTCCTTCCTGGTGCTGGGGTTGGTGGGGCTGCCGGTCAGCGCTGCTGGAGGGTGATGTCGCCGGTGGCGACCTGGGCGCGCACCTCGACGTGGTCCTGGCCGTCGGCCGGTTCGCCGGCGCCGCCGACCTCGCTGTGGATGCGTCCGGTGACGGTGGTGATGTCGGTCCAGACCGGCGTGCCGGCGGGGATGCCGAGGCGGACGTCGCCGCTCGCGCCCTTGACGGTGAACCGGCCGCGGCGGGCGAGGTCGACCTGCAGGTCGCCGCTACCGGTGGAGAAGGACACGTCGTCGCTGCTCTCGCCCACCCGGACGTCGCCGGACCCGGTCTTGACGGCGAGCTCCCCGGCCACGTGCTCGACCAGGACGTCGCCGCTGCCGGTGGAGACGGTGAGCGAGCCCGCGGCGCGGCCGACGCGGACGTCGCCCGAGCCGCTCTTGATGCGACCCTCCCCGGTGAGCTCGTCGAAGGACAGGTCGCCGCTGCCGGCCTGCACCTCGAGCGGCCCGGTGACCCGCTCGACGCTGAGGTCGCCGCTGCCGGTGTTGGCCCACGTGGCGGCGTACTCACCCTCGGCGCGGGTGTCGGCGCTGCCCGTCTTGAGGGCGAGCGCGCTGCCGGTGGGCAGGGTGACGGACACGAAGTAGCGGCGGTTGCCGCCGGTGAGGAAGCCGTTGCTGCGCGGGGCGATCACGGCGACCTGGCGCTCGCGCTGCTCGACCAGGAGGTCCTCGGCGTGGTCACCGGTCACGGTGACGGTCGTGCGGTCGGTGTAGGTCGCGGTGACGTCGACGTGCCCGCGGCCGACCTCGACGTACAGCTCGATGGGGTCGGGGGTCTCGAAGGTGTGGTCCATGGGAGCTCCTGGGTGTGCTCGGCCCACGGTCCAGCCTGGGTGCTGGATCGCTCGGGTGCCTGACGGACGTTGCGGGGCTGGTCAGAGCCAGCCGGTCATGCGGCGGTTGCCGCGGTTGCCTCCCTTGAACGGGTCGCGGCCGAAGAACGGGATGCTCGAGAGGTCGATGTCGACGTTGATGGCGTGGTCGGACGTCGCGGCCCGGATGACCGAGACCAGCCACGTGTTGAGGCTCTGGCCGCTGGCGTTGGCCTTCTCCTCGGCCCGGGTCTTGATGGACTCCGGGATCCGGAGCGTGATGCGGGCGAGGTCGCCCTCCTCGGCCTCCTCCGGGCGAGGCGGCGCGGGCGGTGCCGGGGGAGCGGGGGCGATGGGAGCCACCTCGACGACGAAGTCGAGCTCGCGGCCGGCCAGCCGCACGTCCACGCCCCCCTGGGGCAGCTCGGTGCTGATCTCGGCGGCAGCCTGCGAGATGGCCTCCATCAGGGCGAGCCGCGCGCTGGCGTCCAGCGCGTAGGAGAGGCGCTCGGCGACCTGGCGGGCCTCCTCGCCCCCGGCCTCGGCGGCGGCCAGGAGGTCGCGGCGGAGGCTGTCGACGTACGGCGTGATGTCCATGCGCACCACTATGACATCACAGTGACGTCATGACAAGGTCTTGATGGTGTCAGTGCGCCGCGCGACCGCTGTCGAACGGTGCGACCGGTATCGGGCTGCGTCGGCGGGCGGCGCGCAGACACGCGGACACAACTGCTGAGCGACAGATGATGTCCGGCGTGGCCACACCGCCTGACCGGGGTTGTGTCCGCGTGTCTACGCGTGTCCTGCCGGACGACGACGTCGGTACGACGAACGCGGCCGCCGGGTGTCCGGTCGGCCGCGTTCGCAGGTTGGTCGTGCTCGGTGCTCAGAGGTCGAAGAGCGAGCCCGACTCGTCGATGTCCACGTCCGTGCGCGGGGTGTGGGCGGCCCCGTCGGACGACGGCTTCGGCTGCTCCGGCTGGTCGGTCGCCTCCGCCGGGGCGTCCTCGGGGACGTCCGACGCCTCGGCGGTCGGGGCAACCCCGTCGTCGGACGTCTCGGCCCTGGTCGGTGCCTCGGCGGGTGCCGCCGCCTGCTCGCCGGCCTCGTCGGCCGCCGCGAACGTCGCCGCCTGGCTGAGCGCCGCACCACCGGCGAGACCCTCGGCCTGCTCGGGGACGTCCGACGTACCGGTCGCCGGGGCCGCCGCCTCGTCGGACGTTGCCGGAGCCTCCGTCGGGACGTCCGACGTACCGGTCGCCGGGGCCGCCGCCTCGTCGGACGTCGTTGCGTCAGACGTGGCAGGAGCCGCCGGTGCGGCGGTCGGGGTCGGGGCCTCGATGTCGAAGAGCGACCCGCCCTCGGGGATCGAGGTCGCCGGGGTGCTCGCCTGCCCGGAGGTGGCCGGCGCGTCAGCCACCTTCGCGGTGGGCGCGGACGTGGCTGGCTCACCGCCGGCGGGCGTGTCGGCCGTGTCGGTGTCGGCGGTCGGTGCGTCAGCCACCTTCGGGGAGGTCGTGGAGGTGGCTGGCTCACCGCTCGGCGCGGGCTCGGCAGCGATGTCGAACAGCGAGCCGGAACCGAGGTCTGGTGCCGGAGCGGCCGGCTCCGCCGCCGGTGCCTCGGCGGCGGGCGCCGGGGCCGGGGTGGGCTCGGCCTTCGCCGGCGCTGCCGGCTCCGCGGCCTTCGCCGGCTCCTCCGGGGTCAGGTCGAAGAGCGAGCCGCCCGAGCCCAGGTCGGCCGCCGGCTTCGCCGGTGCGGACTTCTCGGCGGCCACGGGCTCGGTCGGCGCGTCAGCCGTCTCCGCCTTCGCCGACGCCGAGTCGGCGGGCGCGTCGAGGTCGAAGAGCGAGCCGCCCGAGCCCAGGTCGGCCGACGGCTTCGCGGGCGCGGGCTTCTCGGCGGCCGGAGCCTCCGCGACGGTCTCCGGCTCTGCCGCGGCGGACTTGTCCGCCGGCTCGTCGAGGTCGAAGAGCGAGCCCGACCCCTGGGCGGGAGCGGCCGGGGCGTGGGTCGCGTCGGCCGGCGTCTCGGCGACGGACTTCTCCGGTGCGGCGGCTGCGGACGGCTCCTCGACGTCGAAGAGCGACGAGCCCCCGGACGCCTTGGCGGCGGGGCCGGCGTCCGCGGTCTCGGTGACGGTGTCCTCGGTGGTCGTGACGTCGCCGGGCTCGGGCTCGGCCTTGGTCGCCACGTCGGTGTCCGCCGAGCCGGCAGCAGCGGCAGCTGCGGGCGCGGGCGTCGTACCCCCGGAACCGGACGACGACGTGCCGGGGCCCGCCTTCGTGGCGGACTCGCCCTTGACCGAGGCGAGCAGCATCTGCGCGACGTCGAGGATCTCGACCTCCTCGCGGGCGTTGCCCTTGGCCTGCTCGGCGGTGAGCCCGTCGGAGAGCATCACCCGGCAGAACGGGCAGCCGACCGCGATCTGGTCGGCGCCGGTGCCGACGGCCTCCTTGGTGCGGTTGAGGTTGATGCGCTCGCCGATGTTCTCCTCCATCCACATGCGGGCGCCGCCGGCGCCGCAGCAGAAGGACTTTTCGGAGTTGCGCTCCATCTCGGTGAACTCCGCGCCGGGCAGGATCTGCAGCAGCTCGCGCGGGGGCGAGTAGACCTGGTTGTGGCGCCCGAGGTAGCACGGGTCGTGGTAGGTGATCGAGCGCTTCGCGGCGCCCGCGCCGTCCTTGATCGGGGTCAGCTTCCCCTCGCGGACGAGGCGGTTGAGCAGCTGGGTGTGGTGCACGACCTCGAGCTCGATGCCGAAGTCCTTGTACTCGTTCTTGAGCGTGTTGAAGCAGTGGGCGCAGGTCGAGACGACCTTCTTGACCTTGTACTCCTTGAACGTCTCGACGTTCTGCGCGGCCAGGCCCTGGAAGACGAACTCGTTGCCGGCGCGACGGGCCGGGTCGCCGGTGCAGGTCTCGCCGTTGCCGAGCACGCCGAAGGAGATGCCGGCCATGTCGAGCAGCTCGGCCACGGCGCGGGTGGTCTTCTTGGCGCGGTCCTCGTAGGCGCCGGCGCAGCCGACCCAGAACAGCCAGTCCACGGACTCGAGCGACTCGAGGTCCTCACCGACGACCGGCACCTCGAAGTCGAGGCCCTTGGCCCAGTCCATGCGGGCCGAGGACGACATGTTCCACGGGTTGCCCTTGTTCTCCAGGCCCTTGAAGAGCTGGTTGAGCTCGGCGGGGAAGTTGGCCTCCACCAGCACCTGGTAGCGACGCATGTCCATGATGTGGTCGACGTGCTCGATGTCGACCGGGCACTGCTGGACGCAGGCGCCGCAGGACGTGCAGTTCCACAGCACGTCGGAGTCGATGACGGCCGAGCCGTCCTCGGGCATGTAGAACCACTCGTCGCCGGTGTCGCCGACCAGCGGGCGCGCGGCCTCGCGGGCCAGCACCTCGTCCTCCTCGAGCAGCGCGGTCGCGGTGGCGCTGTCCTCGCCGCCGGCCTGGACGTACGGCGCCTTGGCGTAAGCGTGGTCGCGCAGGCCGAGCACCAGCAGCTTGGGCGAGAGGGGCTTCTCGGTGTTCCAGGCCGGGCACTGCGACTGGCAGCGACCGCACTCGGTGCAGGTCGTGAAGTCGAGCATCCCCTTCCAGGAGAAGTCCTCGACCTTGCCCACGCCCAGGGTGGAGTCCTCGTCGAGGTCCTCGATGTCGTCGAGGGTGACCGGGACGCCGGCCGAGGTGAGCGGCTTCATCGCGCCCAGCGCGGTCGAACCGTCCGACTCGCGCTTGTAGAAGATGTTGAACCAGGCGGTGAACCGGTGCCACGCGACACCCATGCTGATGTTGCGGGCGATGACGATCAGCCACGTCATCGACACGACGATCTTGACCATCGCGAGCAGGTAGACGAGGTTCTCCAGCGTCCCGAGCGAGAGCCCGGACCACAGCTGGCCCAGCCAGGCGGTGGTCGGGAAGTGCAGCAGCCCGTTGTGCTCCGCGGCCTCCGGGTGGTCCGCGACGTACGACGCGTTGTTGAGCAGGGCGTACTCGATCGTGCGCAGGACGATGCCGAGGAGCACCACGCTGAGGATGACGGCCTCGACGAAGTAGGCCTGCCAGAACGTCGATCCGAAGAAGCGCGACTTCCGGCCCAGGCTGCGCGGGTGGTTCTTCTGGCGCACCGCGATCAGGTAGACGATGCCGATCAGGGTCAGCCACGACAGCAGCTCGACGGGCCACTCGTAGACGATCCACGTGCCGATCACCGGGAAGGCCTGGTGCGCGTCGAAGATCAGGAGGTAGGCGCCGAAGACGAGCGACGACAGGAAGATGAAGCCGGCGAAGACGAACCAGTGCATGACACCGATCCACGTCCACTGGAGCATGCGCGTGTGGCCGAGCGTCTCCTTGAACATCGTCGCCAGCCGGCGCCCGGGCTGGTCGCTGCGCGTGCCGTCCGGCTGACCGGTCCGGATGACGCCCAGCATCGAGCGGACGGCCTGCACGGCCAGTCCGACGGCGACTGCCGTGATGGCGAGCGATACGACGATCGCGATGATCTGCATCAGGGGTTGCTCCTCGGTAGGGGCGTACTGGCCCGGAGCATATGACCGGGCCCCGTCCCGCAGGCAGGGCGTCGAGACGTGAGAAGGATCCTACCTGCCGGTAACTTCGAGGGCGTGGGCGAGCGTCCCGCCCCGCTCAGGTCCCCTTTTCCCTCTGCCGGGAGCCGCCGCCACAAGTTGTTACCGAGCGGTGGATCTGTGGTGGGAGAGCCGTGGGGGCCGGCTTGCGAGAGTTGACCCATCGAGAACGCCGGCCGAGGCAGGCGAAGCGTTCGAGCAGCACCACGGATCCGGGGGGGTCCGCGGCACGGGAACATGGGCCCGCTCCGCAGTCACGGTGCGATCTCGATCGCCGACACCGAACGCCGGGTGGTCACCGACCACCCGGCGTTCAATCATTTCGGGCGATCGTTCCGGGCGGGCTCAGCCGCCCAGGCGACGGGTGAGCGCCCGCGCGGTCGCGCGCACGTCGCCGGCGAGCCGCTCGCGGTCGACGTCCTCGTCCGCGGGGAAGGTCAGCGCCACGGCTGCCACCGGGTGCCGGTTGTGGTCGAGCACCGCCGCGGCGACGCTGGCCAGGCCCCGCGTGACCTCGCCGTCCTCCTCGGCGTGGCCGCGCTGGCGCGCCTCCGAGAGCACTGCCCGCAGGGCGCTCGGCGACGCCGGCCCGGTGCCGACGCGGTCCACGAAGCTGGCCCGGTCGGGGTAGAGCGCCCGGACCTGGCTGGCGGGGAGCGACATCAGGATCGCCCGGCCGCTCGCGGTCAGGTGGGCCGGCAGTCGGACCCCGACGTCGGTGACGAGCGGCGGCCGGCCGGGCGCCCGCTCCTCGAGCACGTAGAGGACGTCACGACCGTGCAGGACGGCGAGGTGGCCGCCGTACCCCGTCCGGTCGACCAGGGCGGCGAGCGGACGACGGGCGATCCGCCCGAGCGGTTCCTGCCGCGCGTAGCCGGTGCCGACCTCGAAGGCCGCGACCCCGAGGCCATATCGCCGGTCGTCGGCCAGGTGCACGACGAAGCCCTCGTCGATCATCGTGCTGACGAGGTGGTACGCCGTGCTGCGCGGCAGGTCGCACGCGCGCATGATGCTCGCCAGGGGCACCGGATCGGGCTGGCTGGCCAGGTAGCGCAGCACCCGCAGCGCGCGGGAGGCGGCGGGGACCTGGGTCATGGCGCGTCATCCTGCCCGATCCGGTGCTGCCGCTCAGGCCCGGTGGGACCCTCCGGGGGTGCCGGTGCCGCCGCGCTGGTCGGGGTCGGTCCAGTCGGGCTCCGTGGTGGAGTCGCGGTGGGTGCCGGTGCCCGGCGCCGTGTCGACGCTCTCGTTGGTGCTGCTGTCGGTGCTGGTGTCGGTGTCGCGGCTGTCGAAGATCGTCTCGGGGTCGCGGCCGGAGCGCTCGTCGGCGGTCGAGCCGGTCGTGGGGGTCGTGCCGGTCGAGCCGGACGGGTGGACGTCGGCGGTCTCGGCCTCGGTGCGCTCGCCGGCGTGCGTGCCCGTGGAGGCGGCCGTCGGGTGCTGAGCGGTCTCGGCCTCGGTGCGCTCGCCGGCGTGCGTGCCCGTGGACGCGGCAGCAGGGGCGACGGCCTCCGGCGTGTAGTCGTCGGCCTTGTGGTCGACGTCCGGGTCGAGCCGGTCGGCGGCCCGGACCTGGTCCTCGTGCAGGGCCTCCTGCTGGGCGGCCTCGGTCCGCGCGGCCTGGGCGCGCTCCTCGGCCCGCTCGGCCTGGAGGCGGGCCTGCTCCGCCTGGGCCTCGGTCTCGCGGGCGCGGGCCTGGGCGTCGGGGATCACCTCCGCCTCCGCCTCGGCCGACTCCCGGATCTCGGCCGCACGCGCGCGGTTCTCCTGCTGGCTCTTCTTGCGCATCGAGGCGACGATGAACCCGATCAGGGCCAGGGCGGCCACGACGAAGACGACGGTCCAGATGATCTGCTGGGTGGTCACGGTTGCTCCTTGCTCCCGTACGGCGACCTCGGGCGGCGCCGCACCTCCCGCCACCCTAGGGGCGAGTCTCGCCGGCGAGATACCTCCTCGCGGGGGAGGCCGCGCGCCGGACCCCGGGTCAGTGGAGCTTGTGGTGCACCTTGCGAGCCGTCAGGTGCCCGAGGAGGTAGCCGTCGTCCATCGCGTCGGCGAAGTGCAGTCCGGCCCAGATACGCGCGTGGAAGGCGTCGTACTCGATGGAGGTGAGGTCCGCGTAGGTCCGGACCCTCGCGGCGGGGTCGATGAGGGTGTTGGTCGAGCGCAGCTCGAGGCTGGTGGCCTCACCGAGGGTCAGGCGGATCATCTCGACCGCCGGAGAGGTGACGGACGCGTGGCCGCTCACGTAGTCGGAGTAGTTGGGGTTGGCGACGAGCGGCGTCCACCCGGCCTGCGGCTGCGTGCGGGAGTTGCCGTCGGTCGCGGCGCCGGCGATCGCCTCGGACGGTCGCCAGAACCCGACGTCGCGCTTGAGCCGCCACGCCTCGATCACCGAGTCGGTCTGCGCGGCGTGGATGCGCGCGATGAGGCGCGCCGTGTCCAGCAGCGGCAGGGGCTGCTTCTCGAGGTGCCGCAGGAGCGCGTCGACGACCATCGTCACGGAGTTGGAGTTGAAGAACTGCGCGATGGTGGTCTGCTCCGCGGTCCGCACGGAGCCGGTGGCGGCCCCGGTCGTCCGCACCTCCTCGTAGTCGCGGGCGTACGCGGTGCTGGTGAGCTCGTCCGGGCCGTCCAGCCTGATGGGTCGATGGAGAACCAAGGGATCCAGCGAACCCAGCCAGGGGACCAGCATGTCGGTGGCCGGTGGGGCGGGCTGCCAGATCCCCGGCCCTGCCGCGAGCGTGTAGTGGATCGTGGGGTCGCCGTACCCGTCGTGCTTGCGGCGTTCGATCATGCGTGCGGCGGCCCACCGGCCGAGCCAGACGCCCTTGTCCTCGGCGCGACCGTCGGGCACCCCGGCGAGCGTGGTCGCCAGCTGGGTGTCGAGCGTCGCCTTCGCGGTGGGGACGTAGTGGGCGAGCACGCCGTGGGCGGCGGTCGCGACGGCGGCGGTCTCCGAGCTGTGCGAGCGGCGCGCTGATGCCTTCGCGGCGTCGTACATCGCGATGGAGGTGAATCCCAGGATCGGGACCCCGGAGGGGATCGGGGTGGCCGGGTAGACGGTGGCCATGGCGATCCGTTCCCAGGCCAGGACCACGGAGGCGTCGTCCGTGCGGTGGCGGGCGGGGGCGGCGGCGCCGCTGACCGGTGGGCCGAGCAGCGCCGGTGCGAGGAGGCACAGGGCGAGGGCCGGCAGGGTGAGTGAGCGGCGGTGCGAGCGCATGGGGTGCCTCCAGGACTGGGTCGTCCTCCCAGTCTCGGAACGCCGCCGGGCCGGGGACCATTCGCCATCAGGCGAATGTCTCGGCCGCCTCGGGTCCGGTGGCCGCGCCGGGCACGGGCGCGAGGGCCGACTCGAAGACCCGCGCCGCCGCCAGCCGGTTGGTGACCCCCAGCTTGGGGAAGGCGTGCTCGAGGTGCTTGCGCACGGTGGAGGGTGCGACGTGGAGGTACGCCGCGATGTCGGCGTTGGTGAGCCCGGTCGCCAGGAGCTGGAGGACCCGCCGCTCGCTGAGGGTCAGCGTCGCGGGCAGCAGGGGGACGGGCGGACCGGACAGGAGGCGTCGGAGGGCGGGCGCGACCATCCGCAGCAGTGCGCGGTCCCGCTCGGAGAACCGACCGCGGTCGCGGACGAGGACCAGGCGGACCCCGTGCCCGCGGCTGGTCCGGAGGTCGAGCGCGAGGAGGTCCTCCGCGGTGTCGGTCCCCGGCGGGTCCGCGGCCGCCACCCGGACCCCGTCGCAGCCGACCAGGCGGCCGATGAGCTGCACGACGGCGGGCGTGGACAGCGGCGCCCCCGGCACCGGCTCCAGGGCGACGAGCGAACGCACCAGGTCCTGCTCGCGGTCCGAGAGCACGATGTCCGGCACGTCGCCTCCTCCCCACTGCTGACCACGGTAGGGCCGTCCCCGCTCCGGGGACATGGACCGTCCGGGCCAGCACGCGCGGTCACGGTCTCGGATCCGAGACGCCTCGAGGTCGTGGGTCCTGTGCTGCCGGCCCGACCGGGGCTTGGATGAGGGCATGAGCGACACCACCTCCCGTCCCGCCGTCACCGTCGGCGTCGGACCCGTCTCCTTCACCGACGTCGTCGCGGTCGCCCGTCACGGTGCGCCGGTCCGCCTCGGCGACGGCGCGCTGGCGGCCATCGACCGCGCCCGGGCGGTCGTCGACGAGCTCGCCGCGGCGCCCACCCCGGCGTACGGCATCTCCACCGGGTTCGGCGCCCTGGCCACCCGGCACATCCCCACCGACATGCGCGCCCAGCTCCAGCGCTCGCTGGTGCGCTCGCACGCGGCCGGCTCCGGCCCCGAGGTCGAGCGCGAGGTGGTCCGCGCGCTGATGCTGCTGCGCCTCTCGACGCTCGCGACGGGGCACACGGGCATCCGCCGGGAGACCGCGCAGCTGATGGCCGACCTGCTCTCCGCGGGCATCACCCCCGTGGTGCGCGAGTATGGCTCCCTCGGCTGCTCGGGCGACCTGGCGCCGCTGTCGCACTGCGCGCTCGCGCTGATGGGCGAGGGCGAGGTCCGCGACGCGGCGGGCACCCTGCTGCCGGCGGGCGAGGCGCTCGCCGCGGCCGGGCTCACGCCGGTCGAGCTGGCCGCCAAGGAGGGGCTCGCCCTCATCAACGGCACCGACGGCATGCTCGGCATGCTGGTCATGGCCGTCACCGACCTGCGGATGCTGCTGCGCACCGCGGACGTCGCGGCCGCGATGAGCGTGGAGGGGCAGCTCGGCACCGACCGGGTCTTCGCCCCCGAGCTCCAGGCCATCCGGCCGCACCCCGGCCAGGCCCTGTCGGCGGCCAACCTCACCGCCCTGATGGCCGACTCGGCGATCGTCGCCTCGCACCGCACCGGCGACTGCAACCGCGTGCAGGACGCCTACTCGCTGCGCTGCTCGCCCCAGGTGCACGGCGCGGCGCGCGACACCGTCGAGCACGCCGCGGTCGTGGCCGGCCGGGAGCTGGCCAGTGCCGTCGACAACCCGGTCGTGCTGGCCGACGAGGGGCGGGTGGAGTCCAACGGCAACTTCCACGGGGCGCCGGTCGCCTACGTGCTCGACTTCCTCGCGATCGTCGCCGCCGACGTCGCCTCGATCAGCGAGCGGCGCACGGACCGGTTCCTCGACCGGGCGCGCAGCCACGGCCTCAACCCGTTCCTGGCCAGCGACCCCGGCGTGGACAGCGGGCACATGATCGCGCAGTACACCCAGGCCGCCATCGTGTCCGAGCTCAAGCGGCTCGCGGTGCCGGCCAGCGTGGACTCGATCCCCTCCAGCGCGATGCAGGAGGACCACGTCTCGATGGGCTGGTCGGCGGCCCGCAAGCTCCGCCGCTCCGTCGACGGCCTCGCGCGCGTGGTCGCCGTCGAGGTCCTCACCGCAGCCCGCGCCATCGACATGCGCGAGCTCGACCCGTCGCCGGCCACCGGCGCCGTCGTACGGCTCCTGCGCGACGCCGGCATCGAGGGCCCCGGCCCCGACCGGCACCTCTCACCCGAGATCGAGACGGCCGTCTCGCTCGTCGCCTCCGGTGCGGTGCTCGACGCCGCCCAGTCCGTGATCGGAGAACTCGCATGACCAACCCCCGCCTGCCCATCCACGCCGCCACCGGCACCGAGCTGTCCGCGAGGTCGTGGCAGACCGAGGCGCCGCTCCGGATGCTGATGAACAACCTCGACCCCGCCAACGCCGAGCGCCCCGAGGACCTCGTCGTCTACGGCGGCACCGGCAAGGCCGCCCGCAGCTGGGAGGCGTACGACGCCCTGGTCCGCACGCTGCGCGACCTGCGCGACGACGAGACGATGCTCGTCCAGTCCGGCAAGCCCGTCGGGGTCATGCGCACCCACGAGTGGGCGCCGCGCGTCCTCATCGCCAACTCCAACCTGGTCGGCGACTGGGCCAACTGGGAGGAGTTCCGGCGGCTCGAGGACCTCGGGTTGACGATGTACGGCCAGATGACGGCAGGCTCGTGGATCTACATCGGCACCCAGGGCATCCTCCAGGGCACCTTCGAGACGTTCGCGGCGGTGGCGGACAAGACCTTCGGCGGGAGCCTGGCCGGGACCATCACCCTGACGGCCGGACTCGGCGGGATGGGCGGCGCCCAGCCGCTGGCGGTCACCATGAACGACGGCGTCGCCATCTGCATCGAGTGCGACCCGTCCCGGATCGCCCGGCGGATCGAGCACCGCTACCTCGACGTGCAGGCCGACTCCCTCGAGCACGCCCTCGAGCTGGCGGTCGAGGCGCGCGACGCCCGGCGACCGCTGTCGATCGGCGTGCTCGGCAACGCCGCCGAGATGGTGCCGGCCCTGCTGGAGCAGGACGCCCCGATCGACATCGTGACCGACCAGACGTCGGCGCACGATCCGCTCTTCTACCTCCCGATCGGGGTGCCCTTCGAGGAGTGGCAGGCCCAGCGCGAGGCCGACCCGGCCGGCTTCACCAAGGCGGCGCAGGCGTCGATGGCCGCGCACGTGCGGGCGATGGTCGAGTTCCAGGACAAGGGCGCCGAGGTCTTCGACTACGGCAACTCCATCCGCGACGAGGCCCGCAAGGGCGGCTACGACCGCGCGTTCGACTTCCCCGGCTTCGTCCCGGCCTACATCCGCCCGCTCTTCTGCGAGGGCAAGGGTCCCTTCCGCTGGGCGGCGCTGTCCGGCGACCCGGCCGACATCGCGGCCACCGACCGGGCGATCCTCGAGCTCTTCCCCGACAACGAGCGGCTCCGGAAGTGGATCACCATGGCGGGCGAGCGGGTGTCCTTCCAGGGCCTGCCGGCGCGCATCTGCTGGCTGGGCTACGGCGAGCGGCACCTGGCCGGGCTGAAGTTCAACGAGATGGTCGCCTCCGGCGAGCTCAAGGCGCCGGTCGTCATCGGCCGCGACCACCTCGACTGCGGCTCGGTCGCCTCGCCCTACCGCGAGACCGAGGCGATGCTCGACGGCTCCGACGCCATCGCCGACTGGGCGCTGCTCAACGCGCTGGTCAACACCGCCTCGGGCGCGAGCTGGGTGTCCATCCACCACGGCGGCGGCGTCGGGATGGGCCGCTCGATCCACGCCGGCCAGGTCTGCGTCGCCGACGGCACCGAGCTGGCGGCGCAGAAGATCGAGCGGGTGCTGACCAACGACCCCGGCATGGGCGTCATCCGGCACGTCGACGCGGGCTACGAGCGGGCCGCCGAGGTGGCCGCGGAGCGCGGCGTACGCATCCCGATGCAGGAGGGGTGACAGGGAAGCCCTGACGCGGGCTCCGCCCATCGGTCAGGATGCCCGCATGACGAACACGGGGGACAGGAAACCGGCGCGTGCGCGCGTGGCGCTCACCGACATCAGCTCACGCGCGTGGGAGCACCCGGCCGACCGCGGCGCCCTGGTGGCGCTGCGCAAGCTCAAGGGCTTCGACGTCATGCTCAAGACGATGTCGGGGGTGTTCCGCGAGCGGGCCTGGCGGCTCACGCTCCTCGGCTCGGCGGTGCGCGTCGACGAACGACAGTTCACCCGGCTGCACCGCCTGCTCGCCGAGGTCGGGGTGAGCCTGGACGCGCCCGACCTGCCGGAGATGTACGTCGCGTCCGACCCGACGCTGTCCGCGCAGACCGTCGGGATGGACCGCCCCGTCATCGTGCTGTCCTCCGGGCTGGTGCACCACCTCGACGACGACGAGCTGCGCTTCGTCATCGGCCACGAGCTCGGCCACGCCGTCAGCGGACACGCGGTCTACCGCACGCTGCTCCTGCGGCTGCTCGGCCTCACCGGCCTGCTCAGCGCGATCCCCGGCGGCGCGGTCGGCATCCGGATGGTCACCGTCGGGCTGCTGGAGTGGTCGCGCAAGGCCGAGCTGTCGGCCGACCGAGCCGGGGTGCTGGCCTGCCAGGACCCCACGGCCGCACTGCGCACCCACATGAAGCTCGCCAGCGGCGGGACGCTCGAGGAGCTCGACGTCACCTCGTTCCTCGCCCAGGGCGCGGAGTACGACGAGGGCGGCGACGTCCGCGAGTCGCTCATCAAGCTCTCGCTGCTGCAGCAGCAGACCCGCCCGTTCGCCGTCGTCCGCGCCACCGAGCTGCGCCGCTGGATCGACACCGGCGCCTACACGGCCATCCTCGGCGGCGCCTACCCGCGGCGCCAGGACGACGACAGCGCCTCGATGACCGCCGCCGCGCAGGAGGCGGCAGCGAGCTACACCCAGGCGTTCGAGCGCACCTCCGACACCCTCGGTCGGCTCGTCCACGACCTCGCGGGCTGGATGGGCACGGCGATGGGCTGGTTCGACGAGCGTTTCCGTCGCAACGGGACCGAGAGCGCCTGACCTCTCTCGGGTCCCGGGTGGTTACCGACGGGGATCCGTTGACAGGGTCGCCTTGACGGTGGGTGGATGCAGGGAACCTATCTCGGGAGGCCCCACATGTCCGTCTCACGCCCACTCGCCGTCCTGGCGTCCCTCGCCCTCCTGCCCCTGGGCCTCGCGCTCGGGTCACCGGCCGTCGCCGACCCGGAGACCGTGCCGGGCGGCCCCTGGCCCGGCCAGGAGAACGTCAACGCGATCCGCTCCTACGACCAGCTGTGGAAGACGCTGGAGACCATCGACGGGCGGGCGCAGGGCCGCTTCGACCTCGAGGCCGCACCGCTCCCGTCCAACACCGGCCGGGAGATCCCGGTGGTCACCCTGGGCGACGGCCCCACCTCGCTGATGCTCATCGCCAACCAGCACGGCAACGAGTACGTCGTCAGCGAGGCGATGGTAGAGGTCGTCCGGTCCCTGAGCGGCGGTTCGGCGCACGCGCGGGAGGTGCGTGACGCGCTCACCCTGACCATCGTGCCGCGGGTCAACGTCGACGGCTTCGACGCCGACGTCACCGACCTCTCTGGCGACACCACGCCCTGGCGGCAGAACTACGACACAGAGTGCGCGGCGTTCTGCGAGTTCTACGAGGAGGGTCGGGGCTACGACATCAACCGCTACCACTCCTACTCCGCCAACGCCTACGACCACCCCTACCAACCGGGCGAGGACAGCGACAACCCCGTGCCCGAGGCGATCACCATGCGGCTGCTGTGGGACGAGCGGCAGCCTGAGCTGGTCGTCGACTTCCACCACCAGGGCACCTACGTCGACGAGGAGGGCCGGATGATCACCGGCTCGATCATGTGGCCCAACGCCGAGGCCGAGGCCGAGCGCCTGGGGATCGCCGAGCAGTTCGCCGAGACGGTCGTCGACTCCAAGCGCGCGGTGTCGCAGATGGTGACCGCCCTCGAGGGCAAGGGCTACGCCAACATCACGCGCTACCCGAGCACCGAGTTCCCCGGGATCGCCCGCAACGCCTACGGCCTCCTCGGCTCGGCGTCGGTGCTCTACGAGGCCCGCGGCGGCATCGGGGCGGCCTCCAACGGCTACATCACGCAGCAGACGATCGTCGCGGCGGAGTCGGTCGTCGACGCGGCCGCGGACGGGTCGCTGTGGACGGCCAGCACGGCACCGGCCGACGCGCTGCGCGAGCGGGGGCCCTACGTCAGCGACCCGCACGAGTGACCGGTCCGACCCGGCTCCGGCTCAGTCCGCCACGGCGGGCTCGCCGGTGGCCGGGTCGGCCTGCGGGGTCTCGTGCCCCGTGACGCCGTTGACCGTGGGGCTGACGAGCCGCTCGAGCACCATGGCCAGCACGGCCATCGCCCCGCACCCGGCGACGATCAGCGCGATGAAGCCCCACGACCAGCCGTGGCTGAGCATGAAGCCGGCGACCACCGGGCCCAGGATGGTGCCGGCCTGGAAGGCCCCCGCGCTGACCGCGTTGTAGCGGCCCCGCAGGTGGTCGGGCGCCATGTCGTTGGTGATGGCCGGGATGGTCGGCTGGAGGAGGGTCTCGCCGAGGGCGAAGAGGCCGTTGAAGGCGAGCACGCCGACGGCCGCGGCCATGGTCCCGGGGACCAGGCCGGTGAGGCCGAGCACGAGCCAGGACACGGCCCACAGCACCGTCATGACCACCAGCACGCGGGTGCGGCGGCGGCCGCTGATGCGACGCAGCACGACGAACTGGAGCAGCACGATGGTCGCGGTGTTGACCGCGAAGCCGACGCCGATGACGCGGGTGGACACCTCGCTGACGGTGCGGGCGAAGGCCGGCAGGCCGGCCTCGATCTGGCCGTAGCCGACGAACGTGCCGAGGAAGGTCAGCGCGGTCAGCCAGAGCACGGCGGGCTGGCGCAGGATCGCGAGGTAGGAACCGGCTGAGTCGTCGGCGTCGTGGGGCCGCTCCGCCCGACCGTGCACGTGGCGCAGCGGGCCGAGCAGCAGCGCGATCGGCACGAGCATGCAGGCCGCGTCGGCGAGGAAGATGACGGTGAACGTCGAGGGGTCGGTGACGTCGGCGTAGAAGCCGCCGATGACGCCACCGAGCCCGATGCCGAGGTTGACCAGCGCGAAGTTGATGCCGAAGTACTGCTGGCGGGTCTCGCCGGTGGTGACGGCCGCGACGAGGGCGTTGAAGGCCGGCCACGAGACCCCGAAGTTGAAGCCGAGGAACGCGAAGCCCACGGCGAAGGCCAGCGGCGTGGTCGCGAACGCGATCACCGTGCACCCCACCACCTGCGCGCTGGTGGCGACGAGCAGCATCCGCCGGGCGCCGAGGCGGTCGGTGAGCGCGCCGCCCGGTCCGGTGACCGCGAGGGCCACGACGGCGATGAAGGCCATCAGCAGGCCGGCGAGGTCGAGGGAGATCCCGCGGACCTCGTGCATGTAGATGATCGTGAAGGGCAGGGTGAGGCCGCGCCCCAACGTCTGCACCACCACGGTCGAGAGCAACCAGCGGCCCTCCACCGAGAGGGAGTCCCAGAAGGCGCGCATGCCCGGTCGTGTCGTGCTCACGGCGCAGATCCTCGCCCCCCGCACCGACAACGCACCAATCGGTTTCGCCGTGCTCCGGACATGACAGTGGCCCGGTCCGTGGAGGACCGGGCCACTGGCGTGTCGTGCGTCTGGTGTGGTGCTACCAGACCCGACGGCTGCTGCCGCCGATCGGCACGAAGTTGAGGATCAGGCCGACGACCAGCAGGATCGCGCCGATCGTGGTCAGGATCGAGATCTTGGCCACGAGGCCGACGATGAGAAGAATCAGGCCGAGTACGACCATGGGTGCTGCCCTCCTAAGAGGTCTCACTCTGAGACCGCGGCGTCACACTGCCCGATATGCGGACGAAAAGCCAACACCCGGGCGGGTGGAACTAGTCCGTTCGGGTGGTGTCGCGCCTGCGGAACGTGGCCAGCTCGGTCGGCAGGGCCTTGAGGATGTCGGCCACGACCCCGCCCAGCTCCCAGCGCGATCCGGGCTCGGTGCTCGCGATGATGCCGTCGAACGTCACGGCCTGGAAGACGAGGTCGGCCAGGGGTGCGAGCGCCAGGCAGCGGTCGACGTCGGCCGAGGCGTACGCCGCCCGCCACCGCGCGGCGTACGTCGTCTCGAGCGCCGGCTCGCCGGGGCGGGACCGGCTGAAGCGGGCCAGGTGGACCGCGTCGAGGAAGGGGTGGCTCACGCACCCGTCCGTCCAGTCGAAGATGCGCAGCGACCGGCCGTCCCACGCGACGTTGCCGAGGTGCAGGTCGCCGTGGCACAGCGTGTCGGGGATCCCGGCCGACCAGAGCTCGTGCACCAGCGACTCGAGGTCGTCGGCGCAGCGCCGCGCGGCGGCGAGCTCGTCGGCGCTCAGCAGCGCCAGCTCGCCGCTCCCGGACAGCACCGCGCGGAAGCCGGCGAGCGTCTCCTCCGCGCCACGAGGTGCGCAGCCGCCGTTGCGCAGCTCGTCGACGTGGGCGACGGCCCGGATCTGGGCGTCGGCCCACTGGCGGGCCACCTCCACTCCCGCTCCGTCGGCCCGGTCGGCGTCCTCGGCGCCGGTCATCGGCTCCATGAGCAGCCAGCCCTCGTCCTGCTCGACGGCCACCAGTGTCGGGACGAGATCGGGGAACAGGCGTGCCACGGTGGGGTGGACCCGGGACTCGGCCCGGAAGTGCTCGCACGGCGCCTTGAGCCAGAGGTCGCCCGCGTCGGTCGGGACGCGGGCGACCGTGGAGATGCTCCACGTCTTGACCGGCTCGACCGGCGCGCTGCGGCTCCGGCCGGATCCGTCGAGGACGCGGTCCACCCACGCCTCGACGCGGTCGAACCACCCGGCCCTGAACCAGTCCGGTCGGCCCGGCGGGGTGTGCGCGGGGTCCAGCTCGGTAACGGCACGGGCCACGGCCTCGGCATGGTCGTCGTCGCCCAGCTCGGTGGGTGTCACGAACCGCCCCCGGGGCGGGGCCCCCCGGCTGCCAACGAAGTGCACACGGCGACCGTCGGCCAGCCGGGCCGTGGGCGCGACCGCGATGTCGGCGCCGACCAGCCGGAGGGCACCGGTCAGCTCGTCGTCCTCGCGGCGCGGCAACGAGGGCAGCCGCCCCGAGCCGTCGGCGAGGACCCGGCCGTCGTGCAGGAGGGCGACGTGGTCGGTCATGCCGCCGACCCTCCCACGGGATCAGCCTTGCAGGGCCCGGATCGCCTCGTGCATCGACAGCGTCCGCTGCGCCGACTCGACGTGCAGCGCCTCGATGAGGCGGCCGTTGTGGGTGACGACGTGGGACGTCCGGCCCTCCCACGCCTCGAGGATCCCGCGCGCGGTCTCGACCGCCTGCTCGCTGGGGGCGAAGGCCTCGTTGGCGCCCTCGACCTGGCCGGGGTGGATGAGCGTCTTGCCGTCGAAGCCCATCTGCCTGCCCTGCGTGCACTCGGCCAGGAAGCCCTCGGTGTCCTTCACGTCGTTGTAGACGCCGTCGAGGATGACCTTGCCGGTGGCGCGCGCGGCGAGGAGGGCGAGCGAGAGCCCGGCCAGGACGGGCTGCCGGCCCGGCACGTGCTCGGCGTACAGCTCCTTGACCAGGTCGTTGGTGCCCATCACCAGCACGGTGAGCCGATCGGAGGCGGCGGCGATCCCCTCGGCGTGGAGCATGGCGTAGGGCGTCTCGACCATCGCCCACAGCTTGGTGTGCTCGGGCGCGTCGTGGGACGCCATGGTCTCGACCAGGGCGAGGACGGCGTCGGCGCTGTCGACCTTGGGTACGACGATCGCGTCCGGCCCGGCGGCGCACGCGGCCGCCATGTCGTCGGCGTGCCAGGCGGTGTCGGCGCCGTTGACCCGGATGGTCAGCTCGCGGCGGCCGTAGTCCCCGCTCGCGGCGGCGGCGCACGCGGCGTCGCGCGCGGCCTCCTTGGCGTCGGGGGCGACGGCGTCCTCGAGGTCGAGGATGAGCCCGTCGCACGGCAGGGTCTTGGCCTTCTCCAGCGCCCGCTCGTTGGAGCTGGGCATGTAGAGGACGGAGCGGCGCGGACGGAAGTCGGTCATCGGTCAGTCCTCGATCGTGATGGCGTCGTACTGGGCCTTGAGCTGCGGGTCGATCGCCGCGAGCTGCTCGGCCAGCTCGACCATGACCAGGCACTGCTTGAGCGACGCGTCGTCCTCCATCTTGCCGTCGAGCATGACGGCGCCGGTGCCGTCGCCCATGGCCGCCACGACGCGGCGGGCGTGCTCGATCTCCGCAGCGCTCGGGGCGAAGACGCGGTTGGCGATCTCGATCTGCTTCGGGTGGAGGGTCCAGGTGCCGACGCAGCCGAGGAGGAAGGCGTTGCGGAACTGGTCCTCGCACGCCACCACGTCGGCGATGTCGCCGAAGGGGCCGTAGTAGGGGTAGATCCCGTGCATCGCGCACGCGTCGACCATCCGCGAGATCGTGTAGTGCCACAGGTCCTGCTGGAAGATCTCGCGGCGCGCCTCGGGCTGGTCGGGGTTGCCGTCCGCGCGGACCAGGTAGCCCGGGTGCCCGCCGCCGACGCGGGTGGTCTTCATCCGGCGGTCGGCGGCCAGGTCGGCCGGGCCGAGGGAGAGGCCCTGCATGCGCGGGCTGGCGCCGCAGATCTCCTCGACGTTGGCCACCCCGCGGGCGGTCTCGAGGATGGCGTGCACGAGGATCGGGCGGTCGAGGCCGGCCTTCGCCTCGAGCTGGGCGAGCAGCCGGTCGACGTAGTGGATGTCCTCCGCGCCCTGGACCTTGGGCACCATGACGACGTCGAGCTTGTCGCCGATCTCGGTGACCAGCGTGGTCAGGTCGCCGAGCACCCACGGGCTGTCCAGCGCGTTGATGCGCGTCCAGAGCTGGGTGGGACCGAAGTCGGTCTCCTTGGCGATCTCGACGAGCCCGGCGCGGGCGGCCTCCTTGTTGTCGGCCTTGACCGCGTCCTCGAGGTTGCCGAGCAGCACGTCGACGGTGCCGACCATCTGCGGCACCTTCGCCGCCATCTTGGCGTTGGACGGGTCGAAGAAGTGGATGGCGCGACTGGGGCGGGCCGGGATCTCGGTGACCGGGGCGGGAGCCCCGACGGCGAGCGGGCGGAAGAAGTCCTTGGCTGGGCGCATGGGGCGGAACCTACCGACTTCGGGTGACCGCCGGGTATGACCTATTCCACTCGTCCGCCCGCTCGTCCCGCCCGCGCTCAGGGCCTGGCGACGAAGTAGGCGTTGAACGGGTCCGCCTCGACGTCGTGCACCACCACGTCGGAGAAGCCGGCCTCGCGCAGCATCCGCTCGGCCGTCTGGACGCCCCAGACCGTGCCGAGGCCGGCGCCGCCCTGGCCCAGCGAGACCGACATGCAGTGCACGGTGGAGACCGCGTAGAGGAACGAGGCCCACGGCAGGTCGAGGTTGTCCTCCAGGTTGCTCTGGGCGTTGATGTCGACCATCAGGTAGGTGCCGTCGGGCCGCAGCGCGCGGCGCACGTTGGCCAGGACCGTCGCGGGCCGGGCCTGGTCGTGGATGGCGTCGAAGGTCAGGACGAGGTCGTACGCCGCCTCGGCGTCGAGCCGCGCCACGTCGAGCTCCTCGAACCGCACGTTGTCCAGCCCCCAGGCGGCCGCCTCCGCGCGACCGGAGGCCAGCGCCTCGGCGCTGAAGTCGTAGCCGACGAAGGTGCTCGCCGGGTAGGCGCGGGCCAGCAGGTTGATGGCGTGCCCGGACCCGCACCCGATGTCGGCGACCGCGATCCCGGACTCGAGCCGGTCGGTCACCCCCGCCAGCGGGATGATCGTGTCGAGCAGGGAGGCGTCGTTGACCGCGGCCGACTCGGCGGCCATCAGGGCGTGGAAGCCGGGGTAGTCGTCGTAGGACAGCCCGCCCCCGGTGCGGAACTTCTCCGCGACCAGGGAGGCCACCTGGCCCATCAACGCGATGTAGCGGGCCTGGCGGGCGAGGTTGTCGGCGCCGGGGCCGGTGAGGAACGGCACGTGGTCGGGACGCAGCGCGTAGGTGCGGTCGCCGGGCGACCAGTCGACGAATCCGGCCGTGACCATGCCGCCGAGCCACTCGCGGACGTAGCGCTCGTCGAGGCCGGCGGCGTCGGCGACCTGGACGCTCGTGGCCGGGGGAAGGGCGGCGAGCGTGTCGAGCAGGCCGACCTCGTGGCCGATGCTGGTCAGGATGCAGACCGCCCCGTCGTCGAGGATGCGCAGGAGGCGGTCGACGACGGCGTCGGGGTCGAGGTCGGTCGTCGGGGCAGTGTGCTCGCGGGTCTCGGTCGTGGTCATGACGGGCTCCTCGGTCGTGGGTGTCGGGTCCGTGACGCTAGGAGCGCGGCACCGCGCGCCGCGTCGGGCGAACGCCCCATCTCTCGCCGCACGGCTGGGGCATCCACCCCAGCGGGCTCACACCAGGTGCTGGTCCCGCGCCCAGGCCGCGGCGGCGGTGCGCGAGGAGACCCCGACCTTGGTGAAGATGCTGGCCAGGTGCCGGCTCACCGTCTTCTCGCTGATGACCAGGGCCTCGGCCACCTGCCGGTTGCTCCGTCCGGACGAGACCTCGCGCAACACCTCGACCTCCCGCTGGGTCAGTCCGCACGGCCGTGCGTCGTGCGCGGTGAGCCGACCGACGTCCGGGGCCGCCCCGAGTTGCGTGTAGATCGCCAGCGCGGTGGCTCGTGCGGCGTCGGCGCGGTCGTGCTCACCCGCAGCCCGGTGGGCGCCGGCCAGTGCCTCGTGGACCGCCGCGGTGGCGTGGCGGTGGCGCTGCGCGCGGTAGACGGCGGCCGCGCGCTCGAGGAGGTCCACGGCCCCGGTCGCCCGGCCCTCGGCCAGCAGCAGCGCGGCCCGGGCCCGGTCGGCACGGGCCAGGAGGCCGGGCGTGCCGAACCAGGCGGCGGTCTCCTCGAGCTCCGCCACGAGCGTCGCGGCGTACGACGCCTCGCCCTGCCCGAGGGCGAGCTCCACCGCGGCGAGCAGCATCCGCGCCCTGCCGAGCCGGGTGGCGTCCGCGAGGCCGACCCGGAGCGCGGTGAGCGCCTCGTCGGGCCGTCCCTCCGCGGCGAGCAGCAGCGCCGATCCGGGGAGGGCGTCGTGGTCGAGCCCGCGGGCGAGGGCGTACGCCGACCGGGCGCCCTCGGCGTCGCCGCGCAGGCGTCGCACCTCCCCGAGCGTGTAGTACCCCTCGCCGGCCAGCCAGCCGTGCGCGCCGACCAGGTCGGCGCTCCGCTCGCCGAGCTCGCTCTCGACGGTCGCCCAGTCGCCCTCTGCGACCAGGAGCTGGAGCTCGTGGATCCGGGTGACGCTCGCGAACATGAAGGTCCCGCCCCGCGGGCGTGACCACCGGGCCATCGCGTCGGTCCAGGACCGCATCCGCGCCAGGTCCCCGAGCTCGTCGCAGAGGTGGATGACGGTGCAGTAGAGGTCGCCCGACCAGAGCGGGTCGACCTGGCCGGCGAGCACGGGGAGCATGGCCTCGTCGAGGTGGGCGAACCCCTCGGCGGTGCGCCCGCGTCGTACGGCCGCGATGCCGCGCAGCGTGAGGCCGAAGCCCTCGAGGGCGGGATCACCGAACTCCCGGGACAGTGCTTCCACCTCGAGAGCGGCCGCCTCCGCCGTCTCCGGGTCCCCGCCGACGTCCATGTCGGCCGTTCCCTCGAAGTAGGCGAGGTAGCCGTGGGCGCTCGAGCGCGGCAGGTCGTCCAGCACCCGCCGGGCGCGGGCCAGCCACGCCGCGCCGACCTGCAGGTCGCCGCGGGTGAACCACTCCAGCGCCAGGCGCAACGCCCGGTCGGCGGCCTGCCGGCGCTCGCCCGACGCGAGAAGCCGGCGGTAGACCTCCTCCGAGACCGCCATGGACCGCGGCGAGTCCCCGAGCCACCACGCGGCCTCCGCGAGGAGCTCGAGGTCGGCGGTCGTCAGGCCGTCGCGCGACCCCTCGAAGGCGTCACGGGCGGCGCGCCAGTCGCGCTGCGAGAACGCCTCCCGCGCCGGTGCCAACGGGTCGGAGGTCACCCTCCGAGTGTCGTCCCGCGACGGGCGGCGGGCAACGGTCCGGCCGGGTCAGCCGCGGCGGCCGAACCACCGACGGCGTCGCTCGGCGCGCTCGTCGCGCCGTGCCTCCTCCAGCGCGGCACGCTGCGCCTCGACCCGCGCCGTACGACGCTCGCGCCAGGCCTCGACCTCGCCCTCGACGTCGCGTTCGGGGGTGATGACCGGCGGGCCGCCGAGGAGCTGCATGCGAGCCCGGCGGACGCGCGCGTTGAAGGACTCGACCTCCTCGCGGACCTCCGACTCGGCCGTCATCCGGTCGAGCCGGCCGGCCAGCTCGACGTCCTCCTTGCGCAGCTCCAGCGCCGGCGGGAGCACGCTGATCTGCTCACGCTCGACGAGCTTCTTGACCCACCAGTCGGGGTCGTGCTCGGTCCCGAGCCCCTCGATCGGCTTGCCGGCACCGGGGAGGTCGTCGAAGTCACCGCGCTCGAAGGCGATCCGTAGCTGCTGCTCGACCCACTGGGTCTGGTGCTGGATCCGTGCGGCGGCCGCGGACCCGCCGGTGCGGTCGTCGCGCGCCAGCTCCTGGTGCTGCGACTGGCGCGGGGGGTCCCGCGGCTGGTCCTCCGGGTCGGTCATGCGGCTCACCTCCGAGGTCCCCAGCCTAGGAGGCGAGCGGTCACGGCGGGGTCTGGCCGGTCCGCCGTCCCGGTGCCACACTCGGAGCATGGCCATCCGCACGGAGCCCATCGACAAGCACGTGCGCGGGCGCCTCGACGGCACCGTGGTGGTGGAGACGCGCGACCCGCTCCTGGTGTGGCAGGACGGGTTCCCGCCGGTCTACGGGTTCGCCCCCGACGAGGTGGCCGACGGCACGCTGCGGCCGGCGACCGGGTCGTCGTACGACGGGGGCTTCTTCTTCGGCCCGCACCTGCCGGTGGCCGAGTGGTACGACGTGGCAGTCGGCGACCGCGTGGTGCCGTGCGGGGCGTGGCGGTTCGCGGACCTCCCCGACCGCGTGGTGCTGACCTGGGAGCCGCACCGGTTGGACTGGACCGAGGAGGACGAGCCCGTCGGGCTGCACCCCCGCGACCCTCACAAGCGGGTGGAGACGCTGCACAGCTCGCGGCACGTGGAGATCGCGATCGGCGGCGTCCCCGTCGCGACCAGCTCCCACCCGGTGCTGCTGCTGGAGACCGACCTGCCCACGCGCTACTACCTGCGACGCGAGGACGTCCGGCTCGACCTGCTGGTCCCGACGCACGCCCGGTCGGCCTGCCCCTACAAGGGCGAGGCCGACCACTACTGGACGTTCCCGGGGCCGCCGGAGGTGGTCAACGTCGCCTGGTCCTACTCCTCGCCGCTGCCGGCCGTCAGCGCCATCGCGAGCCGGATCGCCTTCTACAACGAGCTCGTCGACCTGCGCGTCGACGGCGTCCTGCTCGAGCGGCCGGACTCCCCGTTCAGCCGTCCCGAGCAACGGCCCGGCGGGCGCTGAGGACGTCGGCCGGCCCGTAGGGTCTGCCCGTGCGCATCCTCTCCACCAACCTCGGCGCCGCCGCCGTCGTGCGCGAGGGGCGTCGCCCCAGCGGGATCGGCAAGCGCCCGGTCGGCGCCCTCGACGTCGCCGACCCCGGGCCCAAGCGCCGCGGCCCGGGCGGGGTGGGCTTCTCCGGCGTCGCGGGGGACTTCGTGGGCAACGGCCGCCACCACGGGGGCTCGGCGCAGGCCGTCTACGCGTTCGCCCGCGAGGAGCTCGACCACTGGGAGCGCGAGCTCGGGCGCACGATCGCCCCGGGCCTGTTCGGGGAGAACCTCACGACCGCCGGCATCGACGTCGACGCCGCCGAGCAGGGCGACGTCTGGCGCGTCGGGTCGGCCGTGCTGGTGGTCACCGGGCCGCGCGTCCCCTGCGCGACCTTCGCGGCGCGGATGGGGGAGCGGGCGTGGGTGCGGCGGTTCACCGAGCGTGGACGCAGCGGGTGCTACCTCGCCGTGCGAGAGCCCGGCCGGGTCGCCGCGGGCGACGCGATCGCCGTCGAGCCGTCGGGCTCCGGGCTGGTGATGCCACGCCTGCTCGCCGGCTGGATGGGCGACCTCGACGCCGCCCGCGAGTCGATGGCCAACCCAGCGCTCGACGGGGAGAGCCGGGACCACTTCACCCGGCTGCTCGCCCAGCGCGCCTAGCCGCGTCGTACCCGATCCACCCCGCCCTCCGGATAGTTTGGGACGATCTCGTCGGTGAAACCGCGGTTCCACCACCGATTTCGTCCCAAACTACCCCGGCGGCCGGCTCAGTTGAGGATGCGCATCGACGACGGCACGCCCCCGCCGCGCTGGACCTCCTCGGCCAGCTCCTGGAGCGCGGTGAGCGCCACGTTCTGGGAGAGCGGGCCGTGGGAGACGCGGGCGACGCCGAGCTCCTGCTGGCGCTCGAGCGACGGGGTGCCGGGGATGGCGATCGTGGTCAGCCGCTGCGGCCCGAAGGCGTCGACGAGGGTGACGATCTCCTCCTCGGTCAGGATCGCCGGCACGAAGACGACCGGCGCGCCGGCGTCGAGGAACGCCTTGCCGCGCTCGACCGCGTCGGCGAGCACCTCCCCCCGGTCGCGGTCGCGCCCGAGGTGGAAGGCGTCGGTGCGGGCGTTGAGCACGAAGTCCGGGACGCCCTCGGCCTCGGCGGCGGCCATCACGGCCTCGACCTGGGCGACGGCCTCGGCCAGCGGCTTCATCTGGTCCTCGAGGTTGGCGCCGACGACGCCTACACCGATCGCGCGGCGCACTGTCTCGGCGGCGTCGCCGTACCCGCCCTCGAGGTCCGCGCTGACCGGCAGGTCGGTCGCCTCGACGATGCGGCGGCACATGTCGAGCATCTCCTCGACGGGGATGTTTTCGCCGTCGGGGTAGCCGAGGGTGGCGGCGATCGAGTGGCTGGCGGTCGCGAGGGCCCGGGTGCCGGGTACGTCGGCGACGGTCTTGGCGCTGATGGCGTCCCAGACGTTGACCACGGTGAGGAGCTCCGGGGCCTGGTGGAGGGCGAGCAGGTCGGTGGCACGGGAGGAGGTCGTCATGCCAGTCATCAAAGCAAGGCACGGCGAATCTGTTCCCGGCCACGGTCGGTGGTGCCCGTCAGACTGTCTGCCATGACGGATGTGTGGAGGCTGGTGCACGCCGAGCGGGCGGCGCTCATCGAGGACCTGGCCGGGCTCACCGACGAGCAGTGGGCGCAGCCGTCCCTCTGCGAGGGGTGGACCGTCCACGACGTGGCGGCCCACCTGGTCGTCAACGCCCTCGCCACCCGTCGCGGCGTCGTCCGGGCGATGCTGCGCGCAGGGCTCGACTTCGACCGGCAGAACGCGCAGGGCGTCTCCCGCGCCCGCGGCGCCACCCCGGCCGAGACCCTCGACCGCCTGCGGCGCGTGGCCCTGCGCACGACCGGCCCGGGTGCCCCGCTCGACAGTCGGCTCGTCGAGGAGGTCGT
Source organism: Nocardioides sediminis (assembly GCF_003047295.1). GTDB lineage: Bacteria > Actinomycetota > Actinomycetes > Propionibacteriales > Nocardioidaceae > Nocardioides > Nocardioides sediminis. The sequence continues at coordinate 295,182 of NZ_PZYZ01000005.1, read as the reverse complement.
GCACGGGGAGGACATCCGCCGCCCCCTGGGCCTCACCCGCAGCTATCCGCCCGAGGCGGTGCTGCGGGCGCTGGCCTACCAGGCGCACACCTGGGTCGGCCTCGGCGGCGCCAAGCAGCACCTCGCCCGGCTCCGCCTCGTGGCGACCGACGCGGGCCTCGGCCTCGGCGAGGGTGCCGAGGTGCGCGGACCGGCCCTGTCGCTGCTCCTCGTGGCCGCCGGCCGCACCGTCGCGCTCGACGACCTCGCTGGGCCGGGAGTGCCGACGCTGCGGCAGCGTCTCGGTGCCGGCGGCTGACGCTCGCGGTGCTCCACCGGCGAGGGGGCGACCCGCGAGACCGTGCGCGGTTGCCGTCAACTGCCGACTGCACCTGCACACGACCCACGGGGAAGAGCACGCCCGGGACGTGAGGGGTCAGTGGTCGCTGAAGGACGACTTCGGTACGGCGACCAGCGCGAGCGCCGCGAGCAGCGCGGCGACCGAGCAGACGGCCCACACCGTGAGGTAGCCCGCCAGCGGCGCGTGCCCGGCCTCCGGGCCGACGAGCGAGCCGGTCGAGGCCAGCGCGATGGCGAAGATCGAGGAGGCGATCGCACCGCCGACGGTCTTGGTCGCGTTGGTCATCCCGGTGGCGAAGCCCGTCCGGTCCGCGGGGGCCGCGGCGGCGGCCGCGGCCGGCAGGGCAGCCACGAGCGCCCCCGAGCCGATGCCGGCGACGCCCATGTTGACCAGCGCCTGCGTGGTGGTGTCGTGGAACGGGATCCACAACGCGTAGCCGAGCGCGACCAGCAACGACGAGGCGATCAGCGCCCGCCGCGCGGTCAGCAGCCGCGCCGTCAGCGGCAGCGTGAAGGCGCCGACGGCGAGGCTCACGACGTACACGCCGATGAGCGTCGAGACGAAGGCCGCGTCCGCACCGAGGCCGTAACCGGCGACGTCGGGGTCGGTGCGCGCGAAGGTCGACAGCGGGATCTGCGCCCCGAGCACGGACATGCCGAAGAGGAACGCGGTCAGCTGCACCGGCCACTGCGCGCGGGTGGCCATCAGGTCCACGTCGATGAGGGGCTCGGCGATCCGGCGCTCGGCCCGGACGAAGGGGACGAGGAGCGCGAGCCCGGCGCCGATCAGCAGCCACGCCAGGAGCGACGACGGGCCGTCGAGCCGGACCACGATGAGGCCGGTCATGAGCACGCCCAAAACCCCGGTGATGAGGGTGAAGCCCACCCAGTCGATGCCGCCGGTGGCCCGCCCGGGCACGTCCTCGATGCCGAACCAGATCACCACGAAGCAGATCGTCACCGCGACCGCGGGCAGCGCCAGCAGCACCGTCATCGAGGTCGACTCGACTAGGGCACCGGAGGTCAGCGCCCCGATGATGACGGCCAGCTCGAGCGCGCCCACGAGGACCGCCGCCGACCGCCGGGTGAGCAGCGCCTGCCGTCCGGTGCCGGCGGTGCGCCGGTGGATGATCGCGACCTCGAGCGGCAGCCACACGACGTACGCGCCCTGGATGGCCCAGCCGATGAGGAAGGTGGTGAACGACGGTGCAAACGCCAGGATCCACGAGCCGAGCGCGGTGATCGCCGTGGACAGGAGCAGCACGTTGCGGTGCCCCCACAGGTCGCCGAGCCGGGCGAGCAGCGGCACGCAGAGGGCGGAGACGATGAGCTGTGCGGCCTCGAACCAGTTGACGTCGGCGTCGGTGATGCCGAGGTGGTCGGCGATGTCGCTGAAGATCGGCGTGTAGTAGCCCTGCAGGATGCCGCTGGCCAGCTCGACGCAGACCAGGAAGCCGACGATCCGGACCAGGTGCGGCGCGACGCGAGGCGCGGCGGCGGTGGTCGTCATGCGGGGAGCCTCTCGAGGAGCGTGCGGTACCAGCGGACCCCGTCGACGAGCGCCGAGACCCCGAGGTGCTCGTCGTAGGAGTGGATCGACTCGCGCTGCGCCTTGGTCATCCGGAACGGCGCGAAGCGGTAGACCCGCTCGCAGATCGCGGTGAAGTGCCGCGAGTCGGTGGCGGCCATCATCACGTACGGCGTGGGCACCGCGTCGGCGAACACCTCGCCGATGCACGACTCGAGGAGTCGGAAGGCGTCGTCCATCGGTGACACCGGGCTGGGCTCGCCGGCCGCGACGACGTCGATGCGGATCGAGTCGTCCTTGATCACCGCCCGGAGGTGCTCGACGACGCCGGCGACGGTGTCGCCCACCATCACCCGGACGTTGAGCCCGGCCCGGGCGGTGGAGGCGATGACGTTGATCGCCGGCGACCCGCTCAGCGTCGTGGCGGCCACGGTGGTGCGGGTCATCGCCGCCGCTTCCGGGCCGGCCGCCACCAGCGCGCGTGTCACGGCGGGCGCGAGCCGGCCGGCGCGGGAGAGGATCGGGCGCAGCGGGGCGGGCGCGTGCGGCGCGAGCCGGTGCACCAGCTCGAGCGTCGGGGCGGGCGCGGAGGCGGGGAACGGCGACCTCTCGATGCGCAGGATCGCCCGCGCGATGCGGGCGGTGGGGCCGTTGCGTGCCGGCGTCGAGGCGTGGCCGCCGCGGCCCTCGGCGACCAGCTCGATGCTGGTCGTGCCCTTCTCGGTCACGCCGATGACGCCGAGCGGTGCCGCGATCCCGGGGAAGGCCTCGTGCGCGATCGCACCGCCCTCGTCGAGCACGAACCACGGGTCGACCCCGGCGGCCCGCAGGTGGTCGACGGCCGCGAGTGCCGCCGTACCGCTCACCTCCTCGTCGCAGCCGAACGACAGCCACACGTCCTGGCCGGGCACGTGCCCGGCCTCGAGGAGCAGCTCGACCGCCTCGCAGATGCCGACCACGCAGCCCTTGTCGTCGAGGGTGCCGCGGCCCCAGACTGCCGGCCCGGTGGGGGAGTCGGCGAGCACCGCGCCGAAGGGCGGGTGCTGCCAGGGTGCGTCCTCGTCGACCGGTACGACGTCTAGGTGGGCCATGAGCACGACCGGCTTGGTGGCGCTCGCCCCCGGCCACCGCAGCAGCAACCCGTGTGTGCCGACGCGGGTGGCCTCCAGCTCGGCATGCAGCCGGGGGAACTGCGTCTCGAGCTCGGCCAGCAGCCGGTCGAAGGCGTCGGTGTCGACCCGCGCGGGGTCACGGTCGGACACCGTCGGGATCCGCACGAGGGCCTGGAGCTTGCCGACCACGCGGTCGAGGGGGGCGTCGGACATGGCCGCAACCTAGTGCCGCCCCCGGGTAGTTGGGGACGAACTCGTAGGTCGAACCGCGCGATCGCCTACGAGATCGTCCCAAACTAGCCAGCCCGGGGGGAGGGGGGTGGCCTCGACCCGTCAGGCCTCGGTGACGTCCAGGAGCACCTTGCCGACCGCGCCGGCCTCGACGGCGGCGTGGGCTGCCGCCGTCTCCTCCAGCGGGTAGTGGTGCACGGGCAGGCCGTGCTCCTCACCGATCCCGAAGGCGCCGTCGGCGACGGCTGCGGTGACGTCCTCGGCCGCCCGGCGCAGCGCCTCGTGACCGACGGTGTAGAGCAGCACCCACTGGAAGCGCGCGTTGGTGGTGAACGTCTCACGCACCCCGAGGGTGACCTCGTCGCCGCCGTTGTTGGCGTAGATCGCGATCGTCGCGCGGGGCCGGATCACCTGGAGGTCCAGGCGCAGGTTCTGCGCGGGGGCCACCTCGACGACGATGTCGACGCCGTCGGGCGCCAGCACGCGGATCGCCGCGACGGGGTCGTCCTCGCGGTAGTTGACGACGTGCTGCGCGCCGGCCGCCGTCGCCAGCGCGGCCTTTTCGGCGCTGCTCACGGTGCTGACCACCGTCGCGCCGGCCCAGCGGGCGAGCTGGATGGCCGCGTTGCCGACGGCGCCGGCCCCGCCGGCGACCAGCACGGTCCGGCCGTCGAGCGCGCCGGGGGTCAGGCGGTCGGGGCCGTCCTCGGAGGTGGTCAGGGCCCGGTGGGCGGTGACGGCCGGGACGCCCAGCGCCGCCCCCACGTCGTACGACGCGGAGTCCGGGAGCCTGGTGACGTTGCCGACCGGGAGCACGACCTGCTCCTGCGCCGTGCCGCCGGGGCGGGTGTGCTGCGCCAGCATCGTCCACACCCGGTCGCCGACCGCGAGGTCCGTGACGTCGGGGCCGACGGCGTCGACGACGCCCGCGCCGTCCTGGCCGGGCACGATCTCGGGGAAGGCGAGCTCGCCCATGCCTCCTGCGCGGAACTTCCAGTCGGTCGGGTTGACCCCGGCCCGGACGATGCGGACCCGGACCTCGCCGGGGCCGGGCTCGGCCGCGTCGCGCTCGACGAGGTGGAGGACCGAGGAGTCGCCGCGCTCGCGGTAGACCACGGCGCGCATCAGCGGTCCCCGAGCGTCGGGTAGTCGGTGTAGCCCTCGGCACCGCCGCCGTAGAACGTCGACGGGTCGGGCTCGTTGAGGGGCGCACCGGTGCGCCAGCGCTCGGCGAGGTCCGGGTTGGCCAGGAACTCGCGCCCGACGGCCACGAGGTCGGCGAGGTCCTCGTCGAGGATCGCCTCGACGTCCTCGAATGCGGTGACCGACCCGAAGCCGGAGTTGAGCATCACCGGGCCGCCGAAGCGCCTGCGGAGGTCCGCGACGAGCGGGCTGCGCGGGTCGGCGAGGATGCTGAGGTAGGCCAGGTCGAGGTCCTTGATGCCGTCCACGAGGGTCTCGTAGGTCGCCCGGGTGAAGGCCTTGTCCTCCTCGAGCACGCCCTGGATGTTGTGCGCGGGGGAGATGCGGATGCCGACCCGGTCGCCGCCGATCGCCTCGGCCACGGCGCGGGTCACCTCGATGGCGAAGCGGGCGTGCGCCTCGGGCGTCCCGCCGTAGCCGTCGGTGCGGGTGTTGGAGGACTGGCCCAGGAACTGGTGGATCAGGTAGCCGTTGGCCGCGTGCACCTCGACCCCGTCGAGACCGGCCTCGACGGCGTTGCGGGCGGCGGTGACGAACTCCTCGACGACGCCCGCGACCTCGTCGGTCTCCAGCGCGCGGGGGACCGGCATGTCGACCTGCCCGTCGGCGGTGACCATCTTGCCGTCGGCGGGCAGGGCGCTGGGGGCGACGGACTCGAGGCCACCCTTGTTGTCGGGGTGCGCGACCCGGCCCACGTGCATCAGCTGGGCGACGACGTGGCCGCCCCCCTCGTGCACGGCGTCGGCGACCTTGCGCCAGCCGGCCAGCTGCTCGGGGGAGTGGAAGCCGGGGGTGTCGAGGTAGCCCTGGCCGACGGCGCTGGGCTGCGAGCCCTCGGTGATGATCAGCCCGGCGCCGGCGCGCTGGCCGTAGTACTCGGCGTTGAGGTCGCCGGGGACGGTGCCCTTCGCGCGGTTGCGCGTCAGCGGCGCCATCACGAAGCGCTGGGGCAGCTTCCAGCCGCCGACGACGATCGGTTCGAATGCCTTGGACACGTGGGTGACCTCTCCTCGAGAACTCGTTGACCGTTCACCTGGTCCAAGGGCCTCGGGCCGGCAGGCATTCCCCGGGGTGGCCCAGGTCACCGGGGACGGCTGGGTCACGAAGGGCGGGTCACCAGCGACCGCGGTGCACCACGTCCGTACGCCGCTCGCGACGGGCGGCCGAGCCTCGGGTGCCGGTCGCTTCGGTGCGGTGGCCCACGGTGATCGCCCCGACGGGCGTGTGGTCCGCCGGCACCCCGAACGCCTCGCGGAAGCCGTCGACGTGCTCGCCCGGGATGCCGAAGAAGCAGGCGCCGAGGCCCTCGTCGACGGCGGTCTGCAGGATCAGCAGGGCCGCCATCCCGGTGTCGACGTGCCAGTAGGGCACCGGCCAGCGCGCCTCGTCGCGGTCGGTCCAGCCCTTGTCGGGCTCGGCGTAGCGGTCGAGGTAGGCGTCCTTGTGGGCCAGCGGCACGATCACCACCGGCGCGGTGCGCATGCCGTCGAGCCAGGTGTTGTGCGCGTCCGGGTCCGCACCGGTGGCCGTCCAGAAGCGCGCGACGTCGTCCGGGGTGTCCAGCACCAGGAACGCGTAGCCCTGGCTGAAGCCCGCGCTGGGCCCGCGGGTGGCGTTGTCGAGGAGCCGGTCGAGGGCCTCGGGCGCGACCGGCCGGTCGGCGTACGTGCGGACCATGCGGCGTCGTCGTACGACGTCTTGGAACTCCATGCCCCGACTGTGGCACGCTCCCGCCATGGGAGAGCCGGGCACAGCTGGCGGCGTCGTGCCGATCGTCGAGGTCGACCAGTCCGGGCACGCCGAGCGTGCGTGGGTCGTCGAGGCGATCCGGCGGCTCAAGGCCGACCAGAACCGCTCGGCCGACACCCATCTGCACGCGGTGCGGATGCCGGCGTTCCCCGACGTCGACCTCTACCTCAAGGACGAGTCGACGCACCCGACCGGCTCGCTCAAGCACCGGCTGGCGCGCTCGCTGTTCCTCTACGGCCTGTGCAGCGGCCTCATCCAGGAGGGCACCCACGTCGTCGAGGCGTCGTCGGGGTCGACGGCGGTGAGCGAGGCGTTCTTCGCGCACCTGCTCGGGCTGCCGTTCACCGCGGTGATGGCCCGCACCACGTCGCCGTCCAAGGTCGCGCTGATCGAGCGCGAGGGCGGGCGGTGCGTGCTCGTCGACGACCCCGCCTCGGTGTACGACGTCGCGCGCCGGCTGGCCGAGGAGTCCGGCGGGCACTACCTCGACCAGTTCACCTACGCCGAGCGGGCGACCGACTGGCGGGGCAACAACAACATCGCCGAGTCGATCTTCGACCAGCTCGCCATGGAGCGGTTCCCCGTCCCCGCGTGGGTCGTCGTCGGCGCCGGGACGGGCGGGACCTCGGCGACGATCGGGCGCTACGTGCGCTACCGCGGGCTGACCACGCGGCTTTGCGTCGTCGACCCGGAGAACTCCGCCTTCCTCGCCGCCTTCCGCGACCCCGGCTGCGGGGAGACCACCTGCGGCTCCCGGATCGAGGGGATCGGTCGGCCGCGGGCCGAGCCGTCGTTCCTGCCTGACGTCGTGGACCGGATGGTGCAGGTGCCCGACGCCGCCTCGGTCGCGGCCGCGCACTTCCTGCGGGAGCGGACGGGCCAGCTGGCGGGCCCGTCGACGGGCACCGCGCTGTACGCCGCCACCAAGCTGGCCTGCGACATGCGGGCCGCCGGCGAGGCCGGGTCGATCGTCACGCTGCTGTGCGACGCCGGGGTGCGCTACCTCGACACCTACTTCTCGCCGGCCTGGGTCGAGACGCAGGGCTGGGACCTCGAGCCCTACCTCGCCGTGCTCCGGCGGGCCTGGGACGACGGGGTCTGGACGGGCTGACGTCCCGGCCGGCGTCTGGGATCCGAGACGTCGCCACGGCGGGTGTCGTTGACCGGCGGACCTCCGCCCGGTGGACTCACCCCATGACGTTCGAGGGGATGTGGGCCGAGCTGGCGCCGATCGGCCGGTCGGCGTCGTCGGGGGGCTACAACCGCCAGCCCTGGGCCTCGGCGGAGTCCGAGCTGCGGGCCTGGTTCGCCTCGGCCGCGTCGGCGCGCGGGCTGGAGCTGGAGACCGACGCGATGGGCAACCAGGTGGCGTGGTGGCGTCCGGCCGGGGTGGTCCGTGACGAACGGACCCCTGCGTCCGCCGAAAGGGGGTCCGAACGTCACGGACCACCCCGACCGGGCGCGATCCTCACCGGGTCGCACCTCGACTCCGTCCTCGAGGGCGGGGCGTACGACGGCCCGCTGGGGGTGGTCTCCGCGCTCGCGGCGCTCGACCTGATGCGCTCGCGGGGCGTCGTGCCGACCCGGCCGATCGGCGTCTCGGTGTTCACCGAGGAGGAGGGATCACGCTTCGGGCTGGCGTGCCTCGGGTCGCGGCTGGCGACGGGGGCGACCTCGTGGTCCGACGCCCGGGAGCGCCGGGACCGGGACGGGGTGGCGCTGCCGGACGCGCTGGCGGCCGCGGGCCTCGACGTGGGAGCGCTGGAGGACGGCGGCGGCCTCGTCGACCTCTCGGGGGTCGGCTGCTTCGTCGAGCTGCACGTCGAGCAGGGCCGCGACCTCGTCGACCGCGGCGCCGCGGTCGGCGTGGGCAGCGAGATCTGGCCGCACGGTCGCTACCGCTTCGACTTCACCGGCGAGGCCAACCACGCGGGCACGACGCGGATGGAGGACCGCCGCGACCCGATGCTGACCTACGCGATGACCGCGTTGGCCGCCAACAAGCAGGCGCGGCTGTCGGGGCAGCGCGCGACGTTCGGTCGGCTCGAGGTCGCCCCCAACGGCACCAACGCCGTCCCGTCGCGCGTGACCGCGTGGCTCGACGCCCGCTGCTCCTCCGAGGAGGTGCTCACCGACCTGGTCGCCGCGATCGAGCGGCAGGGCACCGAGCGTGCGGACCGCGACGGCACGGCCTTGGCGGTGACCGCGGAGTCGGTGTCCCGCTCCGTGGCCTTCGACCCGGCGCTCGCGGCACGGATCGCCGGGATCGGCGACTGGCCGGTCATCCCGACGCAGGCCGGCCACGACGCGGGAATCCTCTCCGCGGCCGGCATCCCCAGTGCCATGCTCTTCGTGCGCAACCCGACCGGGGTGTCGCACTCACCTGCCGAGTCCGCCGAGACCGTCGACTGCCTGTCGGGGGTGGAGGCCCTGGCCGACACCCTCACGGAGCTGGCGCGATGACCACGACCTACCTGCTCGAGCACGCGTGGGTCGGGGGACGGGTCGAGCCCGGCGTCGTCGTCGACGTGGACGACGGGGTCATCAGCGGCGTCACGCTGCGTGATCGTTCGGGGGCTCCCGAGGCGGAGCCGCGTCCGCTCGAGCCCGACCACGTGCTCCTGGGGCTCACGATCCCGGGCCTGGCCAACTGCCACAGCCACGCCTTCCACCGCGCCCTGCGGGGGCGCACCCAGCGCGGCCGCGGCACGTTCTGGACCTGGCGGGACCAGATGTACGTCGTTGCCGGCCGACTCGACCCCGACTCCTACTTCGAGCTGGCCCGGGCCACCTACCGCGAGATGGTCGCCGCCGGCATCACCGCCGTCGGGGAGTTCCACTACCTGCACCACCAGCACGACGGGGCGCCGTACGCCGACCCCAACGCCATGGGCCACGCGCTGCTCGAGGCGGCCCGCGAGGCCGGCATCCGGATCACCCTGCTCGACTCGCTCTACCTCTCCAGCGGCTTCGGCAAGCCGCCGCACGGCGTGCAGGTCCGCTACAGCGACGGGTCTTCGCAGGCGTGGGCCGACCGGACGGCGGCCATCGACGCCGGCCCGGGCGCCCGCGTCGGGGCGGCGCTGCACTCGGTGCGCGCTGTGCCGCGGGACGCGCTGGAGCACGTCGCGCGGCACCACGACGGCGTGCTGCACGTGCACCTCTCCGAGCAGGTCGCGGAGAACGAGGCCTGCCAGGCGGCGTACGGCGTCACCCCGACCCGGTTGCTCGCCGCCCACGGGCTGCTGCGGCCGACGACCACGCTCGTGCACGCCACCCACCTGACCTCCGCGGACATCGCGCTGATCGGGGAGGCGAACGCCTACGTCGACTTCTGCCCGACCACCGAGCGCGACCTCGGCGACGGCGTGGGCCCGAGCCGGCGGCTCGCCGACGCCGGCGCGCGGCTGACGCTGGGGTCCGACAGCCAAGCGGTCATCGACCTCTTCGAGGAGATGCGCGCGGTCGAGCTCGACGAGCGGCTGGCCACGATGCGCCGCGGCCACTGGTCGGCCGCCGAGCTGCTCACGGCCGCGACCGCCACCGGCCACGCCAGTCTCGGGTGGCCGGACGCCGGCTCGATCGCCGTGGGCCAGCGCGCCGACCTGGTCACGCTCGACCTCGCCTCCCCGCGCACGGCGGGGGCGGGGGTCGACGAGCACGCCGTGGTCTTCGCCGCGAGCGCCGGCGACGTCCTCCAGGTGGTCGCCGACGGGCGACTGGTGCACACGCGCGACCAGGTCGGTGAGATCGGACGCGAGCTCGACCGGGTGATCAAGGCGGTGCACGGATGAGCGTGCTGATCACCGGCATCGGCGAGCTGGTCACCAACGACCCCGAGCGCGAGGGACTGCTCGGGCTGGTCGAGGACGCCGCCGTCGTGGTCGAGGGCAGCACCGTCGCGTGGGTCGGCCCGGCGGCCGAGGCACCCGCGGCCGACACGGCGTACGACGCCGGTGGGCGCGCCGTCGTGCCCGGCTGGGTGGACAGCCACAGCCACCTGGTGTTCGCGGGCGACCGCGCGCAGGAGTTCGCCGCCCGGATGACGGGGGAGCCCTACTCCGCCGGCGGCATCCGCACCACCGTCGCCGCCACGCGTGCGGCCACCGACGAACAGCTCACCTCCCACGTCGCCCGTCTCGTCGCCGAGATGCGGGCCCAGGGCACCACCACCATCGAGATCAAGAGTGGATACGGACTCTCCGTCCACGACGAGGCACGGTCGCTCGCGGTGGCCCGCCAGTTCACCGACGAGACGACCTTCCTCGGTGCCCACGTCGTGCCGGCGGACACCACCCCCGAGGAGTACGTCGAGCTGGTCACCGGCCCGATGCTGGAGGCCGCGGCCCCCCACGCGCGGTGGATCGACGTCTTCTGCGAGGACGGCGCCTTCGACGTCGACCAGGCACGGACGATCCTGGCAGCGGGCACCGACAACGGCCTGCGCGGTCGGCTCCACGCCAACCAGCTGACCTACGGCGGCGGCGTCCGGCTGGCCGCCGAGCTCGGGCTGGTCGCGGTGGACCACTGCACCTACCTCACCGACGACGACGTCAGCGCGCTGGCCGACTCCGGCACGATCGCCACGCTCCTGCCGGGGGTCGAGTTCTCGACGCGGCACCCCTACGTCGACGCGCGCCGGCTGCTCGACGCCGGGGTCCGGGTCGCGCTGGCCAGCGACTGCAACCCGGGCTCGTGCTTCACCTCGTCCCTGGCGTTCTGCGTCGCGCTGGCCGTGCGCGACATGGGGATGAGCCCCGCGGAGGCCGTGCACGCCGCCACCGCGATGGGCGCTGCCGCCCTCGACCGCGACGACGTCGGGGTCCTGGCGGTCGGCAAGCGCGCCGACCTCGTCCTCCTCGACGCCCCGTCGTACCTCCACCTCGCCTATCGCCCCGGCGTCCCGCTGGTCGCCGGGGTCTGGCAGGGCGGACGCCCGGTCGCACCGGGCCCGGTGGCGTAGTCCGCGACGAAGGGACCCCGAATCGGTTCGGATGAGGGTCCGTTCGTCACGGACTACCCCGGGTCAGCCGGATGGTTTGGGACGAACTCGTAGGCGAAACCGCCGTTCGGCCACCCAGATCGTCCCAAACTACCCAGCGGGGTACGACGCGTCAGCCCGCGCCGAGCGCCGTGAACGCCACCGCGGTCGCCAGCCACACCGCGTCGGAACCGGCCGCCACGCGGGCGTCCCGCAGCGCCTCGTCGAGCCGGCACCCGGCCGCGAGCCCGCGGTGCAGCTCGACCATCACCCGCACGGTCGCGGCGTCGTCGACGTCGGCGATCGACGCGACCACCCCGGCCGTGCCCTGCCCGAGCAGCGCGGACGCGAAGCCGATCATGTCCTGGCCGGCCACGTCGGCCACGACCCCCGACCGGCAGGCCGGCAGCACCACGCGGTGCGGCGGGCGGTCGAGCCGGTGCACGTCGTCGACGGTGAGTGCGCCGTCGGCCAGGTGCAGGCTCGAGAACATCGGGGACTCGGCGCGGAACGACCCGTGCGCCGCCACGTGCGCCAGGGCTGCGCCGTCGAGGGCGGAGAGGGCACCCGCCACCGTGGCGCCCTCGCCGGACAGCGTCGCCGCGCCGTCGTGCATCCGGGCGACCAGCTGCACCTCGCCGCCGCCGGTGGGCAGGTCGGGCCCGACGACGAAGACGGCACGCGACGACGTCGTACCCGCCCGGCACGCGCGCACCCAGGCCGTCGCCGACGGCGTGAGCGCCACCGCCCGCTCGCGCAGCACCGGCAGCAGCCCCCACGGTGCCGCGAGGAGGTCGGTCGGCGGGGCGACGACCACGGCCCGGCCCTCCGGCAGGAGCCCGGCCACCCGCCCGAGCAGGGCCACCTCGAGCCGCCGACCGAGGGCGTCCAGGTCGACGGGACGCCCCCGCGTGGCGGTCCGCAGGCCGTAGAGCGCCTGGTCCACAGCTCCGGCCGCACGGACCCGCGGGCCGACCTCGACCCGGCGCCAGCGGCCGTCACGCACCACCACGGCCTGCAGGGTGCCGTCGACGTCGACGAGCTGGACCAGGACCCGGCCGCCGAGGTGCGCGACGAGGTCGGTGTCCGCGACCGACGTGCTGGGGCGGCCGTCGGCGGGCGTCGCCGCCCACGCGAGGCGCACGGCACGCTCGTGCCGCGACCGCTCGCGCTCCAGCTCCTGGACACGCCCCGGGTGCTCCTCCTCGGCGATCCGGTGCGAGAGGCCGCGGATGGTCGCGAGCAGGGCGTCGATCGCCGGGTCCTGCGGTGCCCGCACCGGTTCGGCCAACGACCCCGCCCGCGCGCGGTCGCTCCAACGCACCAGGGCGCGCGGGCCGCGCGGCAGCGCGTGGCGCACCGCCAGTCGCGCCAGCTCCTCGCTGTGCAGGGCGGTGAGGGCGCGCAGCTCCGGGCTGCCGAGCGTCGCCCGGTGCTCGGCCAGCGCGTCCAGCCCGCGGCCGACCGCGTCCAGCACCCGCGGCCGCCCCTGCACCTCGAGCTCGAGGGCCCGCGCGAGCCACGCGGTGCTGCGGCTCAGCGGGCTGCCGCGGTGGCGTCCGCCAGCAGCCCGGGAGAGGTACGCCGATGCGCCGGCCGGGTCGCTCCGCGCGAGCTCGCGACCGGCGATCAGGTGCGCCAGCACGGCGTCCTCGGTCCGGTCCTCGCGCAGCGAGTCGGCCAGTGCGACGGCCGCGCGCCGCGAGCCGCGGCCCAGGACGGTGCGGGCCTGCAGGGCGACCAGGTCGGCGCGGATGCGCCACCACTGCCGGTCCTGCCGCACGAACAGTCGTCGTGCCTCCTGGGCGTCGGCGAGCGCGAGGTCGGGACGCCCTGCGCCCAGCTGGGCGGCGGCGCGGGTGACCAGCAGGTCGGCGCGTGCCCGCGGACGCGGTGCGGCCCAGGGCCAGGAAGCCGTGGTGACTCCCACCGCCTCCTCGGAGAGGCCGGCTGTCAGCAGCACGCGCGCCCGGTCCAGCGCGACGTCGAGGTGGGGATCACCGAGGTCCTCGAAGGCTGCCGAGAGGCGCGCGAAGGCGGACAGCGCACCCGGGACGTCGCCGCGGAAGAAGCGGACGTGGGCGAGGTTGTGACGGGTGTGCAGCACCTCGAGGCGCTGCTCGTGGTGCGCGAACAGGGCTTCCGCACCGTGCAGGTCCTGCTCCGCCTCGGTGAAGTCGCCGCGCTGCATGAGCGCGTACGCGCGCAGGTTGAGTGCGCGCGCCTCCCAGATCTCGTCCCCGGCGCGACGGAAGGCCGGCACGGCCTCCTGCAGGTCGGCCACGGCGTCGAGGTGGCGCCCGAGGTAGGCCAGCACGTGCGCGCGGCGCAGCAGCACCTTGGGGCGCACGGGACCGCGGGCCGCGGACAGGCGTACGGCCGCGTCGAGCTCCCGCATGGCGGCCGGGGTCCGCCCGCGCAGGGAGAGGGCGACTCCCAGGGTCGCCCGGACGTCCGCCACCCGGTCGGGATCCGCTCCCTCGGCCAGGCGCCTCGCGGTCCGGAGGTGGTCGAGGGCCGTCTCGATGTCGCCCCGGTCCCGCATCACGATGCCGAGCGCCTGGTGGGCGTAGGACAGCGCGACGTGGTCGGCGCCGGTGTCGAGGATGTGGCGCGCCGTCCGGCTCGCCCGGTCGGGATCGACGGGGACGAGGGCCAGGAGGTCGTCGCCGGTCGAAATCGCCATTCGCCCCTCCCCGCGCGCGGTCGTCGTTATCGTCGATGCAGGTCACGCCCGTCGGCGCACCTGTGACGCCTCATCCAAGCCCATCCCGGGAGAGCCCATGACGAGTTCGCAGTCCGACGCACCCGACGAGGCGTCCGTGCACGGCATGGACGAGGCGAGCGAGAAGCTCCGCAAGGAGATCCTCCGCGAGCAGGTCCGCTACCTCATCGAGGCCATGGGTGGACCGGACGCGGCGGCCGTGGTGTGGACCGAGGACGGCTGGCTCGACTACCTCTACCGACCGGGCGTCCTCCTGGCCCGCGACGAGCACTGGACCGAGGTGGCGGAGCTCCTCGGGGCACAGCGGGTCGAGGGCGAGCGGATCCAGCGCCAGCGCGGGCTCACGGTCCTGCAGGTCGCCCTCGACTCGGAGACGACGGTCCCCGACGTCCTGGAGCGCGTCGACCGGGAGCTCGGGGTCGGCAAGGCCACGCCCGACCACATCCTCTTCGTGACCCCGGGCGGGGGCGGCGGTTATGCCTGTCCCGCCACCGAGCCCGAGGAGCCGGGCTCCGACCCCGCGCCCCACCCGGCCATCACCAGCGACCTGGGTGCCGGGACCGAGGTCTTCGTCTCCGTCGTGGACACCGGCTGGTGGCCGCCCGCCGCGACGGACCCGGTGTCCCCGTGGCTGGCCGGCGTGGACGGAGATCCCGAGACCATCGACACGAGCAACATCCATCCCTACGCCGGCCACGGCACGTTCATCGCCGGCATCGTCCGGACCCAGGCCCCGGCGGCCCGGATCCGCGTCGAGGGCTTCCTGCCGCTCGGCGGCGCGGTCTACGAGTCCGAGATCGTCGTGCAGCTGGGGGAGGCTCTCGCCCACGGGCCCGACATCATCTCGCTCTCGGCGGGCTGCCCGACACGCGGCGAGGTGCCGCTGCTCAGCTTCGAGGTCTTCTGGGAGCAGCGCCTGCGGCACCAGAAGGGCACAGTCCTCGTCGCGGCCGCGGGCAACGACGGCCACCGCAAGCCCTTCTGGCCGGCCGCCTTCCCGTGGTCGGTCTCCGTGGGCGCGATCGATGCCGACGGCAGCCGCGCCGACTACTCCAACTTCGGCAGCTGGGTCGACGTCTACGCCCTGGGCACCGGGGTCGTGAACGCCTACCCGACCGGCACCTTCTTCTGCCACGAGCCGCCCAACGTCGGCGAGAAGCGTGAGTTCACCGGCATCGCGCGGTGGAGCGGTACGTCGTTCTCGACGCCACTGGTGAGCGGCCTCATCGCCGCGCGGATGAGCCAGCACGGCATCAGCGCGCGCAAGGCGGCCGACCAGCTGCTCGTCGAGGCCGCCGCGGCCGGCCGGCGGGGCGTGGGGCCGATCCTCTACCCCGCCAACTGACCCGCGGCGCGACACCGGCGGCGAGCCCTTCTCCGCGGGCGGAGGCGCGTGCACACTGAAGGGCGTGGACGCAGTCCGCGAGGCCCTGGTGATCGGAGTGTGTGCTCTGATCTCGATCGCCGCTGTCCTGGCGATGGTCGTCGTGTGGCGTGACGACCACAAGTGGCTGGATCGGTGAGCGGCCATGAGGGACCCCGCGATCGTGAGAGCGGCCGCGGTCGTCGCGGCCGTCGGATTCACAGCCCTCGCCGTTTTCCAGCTGCTGCTCGCTGCGGGCGCCCCCCTCGGTGAAGCGGCGTGGGGCGGTACCACCGAAGGTCGGCTCCCGACCGACCTCCGCGTCGGCAGCGCACTGTCGATCGTCGTGTACGCCGTTGCCGCCGCACTCATCCTGCGACGGTCGGGTCTCCCGGTCCCGTGGGTCTCGCAGCCTGTCGCACGGATCGGCTCCTGGGTCCTGGTGGCGCTGCTGGTGCTCGGGGCGCTGGCGAACTTCGCGTCCCAGAGCCCGTGGGAACGCTTCCTGCTCGGCCCGGTCACGCTGGTGCTGGCAGGGTCGTGCCTCGTCGTGGCTCGTGCTGACCCCCGCTGAGGGAGAGCGTGCGGCTCAGAGGCGCACCCACGACGTCGTACCGCTGACGTCGCCGCGCACCTGGAACTGCACCGGTCCGGGGAGCGTGCCCATGAGCACGAACATGCCGTCCTCGTCGCTGTCGGCCTCCGCCATCTCGCCGGCGGCGTTGCGCATCACCACGGTGACTGCACGCGCCGGCACCACGTGGCCCCGGACCCGGTCGCCGTCCACCTCCACCTCGAGGCTGCCGGTCCTGGACGTGAACGCCAGGGCCCGCGGCTGGGCGCCCACGGAGCCGCGGACCGCGCTCGGCTCGTCCAGCGAGTCGTAGGTCAGCTCCATCAGCTCGGCGTCGACGGTGAGCCACGTGAAGGCGGCGCGGGCCGCGTCGCGGTGACGGGGGTCGACGTCGCGGCGGGCCGCCGTGGCGGCGGTGAGGTCGTCGAGGACGCCCTGGTCCTCGGGCGTCAGGTCGCTCATCGGTGGCTCCCGTCCGGGTGCGGACTGGTCAGGCGCCGAAAGGCGCGGGTGCGTCGCAGCTGCTGGAGCGCGCGGGCGCGGGTGGGTCCGATGCTCCCCACCGGGATGCCGCAGCGCCGGCTGATCTCGGCGTAGGTCAGGGGTGGGTCCTCGGTGAGCAGGAGCAGCAGCTCGCGCCGCTGGGCGGGGAGCTCGAGGAGCCCGTCCATCAGCGCGGTGTGCCGCTCGGCGGCCAGCAGCTCCTCGAGCAGGTCGGCGGCGCGCTCGGGGCGGTCGAAGGTCGCGGTCGCCTGCGGGTCCGTGGGGACCGACCGGCCGCGCTGCTGCTGCACCCGGAAGCATTCGTGCCGGGTGACGGTGGCGATCCAGCCGGGCAGCGCCTGTGCGTCGTCGATGCGGTGCAGGTGCTCGACGAGCCGCAGCCACACGGTCTGGTTGACGTCGTCGGCGTCGGCGCCGGTGACCCGGTAGCGGCGCATGAGGGACGCCACCAGGGGCAGGAAGCGTTCCACGAGCTGGTCCCAGGCCGGCTGGCTCCCCCTGAGGGCCTCGCCGACCAACGTGGCAGTGTCCGCGTCCGTCCCCCCGGCCGGCCACGGATCCTCGCTCGGGACGCACCGTTCCTTCACCATGATGACGTCCCCCATGTCGTCTAGGAGTGGGCTCCAGGCTCCCTGATACACCCGATGACCAATTGTCGTCGATCCCCACGCCGGTCGACGGGCGGTTCGCCTGCGTGGACACCGTGCGCACGCCGCCGCGTGCGGGACCGGCGTACGACGCGTCGTACGGCCGGGCGGAGCGGTGCGGAGGCCGGGCGGCGGTCGAGCGACCGTGTGGTGGTGGCGCGACGCCACGGAGCGGCGGTCGGGAGCGCACGAGCCGGCCTGAGGTAGGTGCACCGGCGGATCTGAGGTAGCCCCCCGGCCGGATGTACGGCGCCCGCCCGATGTCCCGCCCTACCTCAGCGGCGCAATCTCTTCTCGACGGTCCGAGAGCCGGACCGCACCGAAAGGAAGAGACATGTTCGCCACGGACAGCTTCATCAACGCAGAGGTCTCCTATCGCGAGGAGAAGATCCGCAAGGACTGGGGGACGTTCGGCAAGCGCGCCGCCCGTCGTACCCGCCGCGCCACGCGATGACGGCCACACAGACGAACGGTGCGCCGATGTCGGTGGGACACGCCAGAATGTGGGACGTGCCCACCGCCCGCAGTGCCGACCTCGTCGGACGCGATGCCGAGCTGGAGGACCTGGTCTCCCGGCTCGGCATTCGCGCGTCCGGGGCCGGCCCGACGCCGCACGCCGTGCTCCTCGCCGGGGACGCGGGCGTCGGCAAGACCCGACTGCTGACCGAGCTGCGCGACGTCGCGCTCGCCGAGGGCTGGCTCGTGCTCGCCGGCCACTGCCTCGACCTGGCCGACGGGTCGCTGCCCTACCTCCCCTTCTCCGAGATCCTCGGGCGCATCCTCGCGGAGCGGCCGGAGGTGGCCGCGAGCGTGACCGACCGTCACCCCACGCTCGCCCGCCTCCAGCCGGGCCGACGGCTGCGCGCCACCGACGACCGCGACGAGGACCAGTCCCTCGACCGCGGCAACACCTTCGCCGCGGTGCACGACCTGCTCGAGGCGGTGGCCGAGGACGGCCCGCTGCTCGTGGTGGTCGAGGACGCCCACTGGGCCGACCAGTCCACGCGCGACATGCTGAGCTTCCTGTTCTCCCGGCCGTTCGCCGGGCCGGTGCGGCTGGTCGTGTCCTACCGCTCCGACGACCTCCACCGCCGCCACCCGCTGCGGCCGCAGGTCGCGGAGTGGGTGCGCCTGCGCGGGGTCGAGCGGGTGCAGGTGGAGCCGCTCAGCGACGCCGACGTGCGCCTGCTCATCTACCGGATCCACAAGGACACCACGATCAGCGAGGCGAGCATCGCCGAGATCGTCGACCGCGCCGAGGGCAACGCCTTCTTCGTCGAGGAGCTGATCGGCGCGACGTGGGCCACGGGCGGCCACGTCCCCGTCGAGCTGGCCGACGTGCTGCTCGTGCGCCTCGACCGGCTCGACGACCGGACCCGCGAGGTCGTCCGGGTCGCGAGCGTGGCCGGCCGGCACGTGTCCCACGAGCTGCTGGCCGCGGTGACCGGCCTCGACGCGACTGATCTCGAGGGCGCGCTGCGCAGCGCGGTGGAGTCCAACGTCCTCACCAGGTCCGGCGGGTCGGCCTACGCCTTCCGGCACGCGCTGCTCGGCGAGGCGGTCTACGACGACCTGCTGCCCGGCGAGCGCACCCGGCTGCACACCGCGTTCAGCGAGGCGCTGCGATCCGGGGCCGCGACGGGCACTGCGGCCGAGCTCGCGCTGCACGCGCGC
The DNA here is from genome assembly GCF_003047295.1 of Nocardioides sediminis. Taxonomy (GTDB): domain Bacteria; phylum Actinomycetota; class Actinomycetes; order Propionibacteriales; family Nocardioidaceae; genus Nocardioides; species Nocardioides sediminis. The sequence continues at coordinate 276,552 of NZ_PZYZ01000005.1, read as the reverse complement.
CGGGCCGGCGACCGACTCACCGCCGTCCGGGCCGGCATCGAGGCGGGCAACCAGGCCTTCGCCGTCGGCGGGCCGCACGAGGCGGCGATGCAGTTCCTCGACGCCCTCGACCTGCTCGAGGGCCTGCCGGAGGTCCCCGACGACGTGGACGTGCATGCGCTCGTACGCCGCTGCGCCGAGGCCTTCGTCGCCTCCGGCCGGGTCGGCAGGGCGATCAAGGTCCTGCGCGCCCACCTCGCGTCCCTGCCGGCCGACGCCCCGGCCGCCGACCGCGGCCAGGTGCTCACCTCCATCGCGGCCGCCCTGCTGCTGACCGACTCCACGGAGGACCCCGAGGCCATCGCCGCCGAGGCGGTCGAGCTGCTGGCCGACGCCCCGCCCAGGCTGCGCGCCCGGGCGCTGAGCGTGCACGCGCAGACCCTGGGCCGGTGGAACGAGGAGCGTGCCCGCTCGGTGGCCATGGAGGGCCTGGCCCTCGCCCAGAAGCACAACCTCACCGGCATCGCCGTCGAGATCGCGACCACGCTGACCAGCCTCGACGAGACCCTCGACCTCGACCGGCTCCGCGCGACGTGGCTCGAGACCGCCGACCGGGCTCGGGCCGCCGGCCACGTCGATGCCGAGCTGCGGGCGCTCTACTTCCTGGGGCGGCTGCACCACGACCTCGGCGACTTCGACGGAGCCCTGGAGGCCTACGGCCGGGTCGTCACCCGCGGCGAGGAGGAGGGCCTCGCGTGGGCCCCGTTCCCGGCGGAGGCCCGGCAGATGGTGGCGAGCGTGCTGGTCGCCCAAGGCCGGCTGCGGGAGGCCTACGACCGGCTCGACGTCTCGGGGCTCAACCCGCCGGTGGTCTACGAGTGGCTCTACTACGCCCTCCAGATGCAGGTGCAGGTGCTGCGCGGCCACACCAAGGAAGCCGCCTTCGAGATGCTGCGCGCCTACTGGCCCACCGACGGGCTCACCGCGATCAACGCCGCGACCGCCGAGCTCGCCCGTGCCGAGCAGCGGGGCGACGCCGCCCGCGGGGTCCAGGTCTACGACCTCGTCGTCGAGACGGTCCGGCCCATCTGGCACGAGTGGTTCCAGGCCCGGCTGAGGCTCTCCACGGTCGTCGTCGGCCTGCTCGCGTCCTGCGCCGCGCACCAGTCGGCGGCCGAGCGCGAGTCCGCCGCCCACGTCGTACGCCGCCTGCTCGACGACGGCGAGCGGGTCATCGACTTCTATGCCCAGTTCGAGATCAGCCACGGGCCGGAGTACCACGCCTGGGTGGCCCTCCGCGCGGCCGAGACGCTGCGCTGGCGGTGGCTGAGCCAGCTCGACCCGCCGGGGGCGCCCGAGCTCGTGGCGGCCTGGCGCGCGGCCGAGCAGGCGTTCGTCACCTTCGGGCACGTCCCCGAGCTGGCCCGCGTCCGGCTCCGCGTGGCCGAGGTGCTGCGCGCGACGGGCGACGCCGCCGGGGCGCGCGAGGTGGCCGACCTGGCTCGCGAGACCGCCCGGCAGGTGGGCCTCAAGCCTCTGCTCGACGAGCTCACCGGCCTGGGCTCGAGCCCCGCGCCCCGGCCCGCCGCCACCGCCACGCTCACCCCCCGGGAGGCCGAGATCCTGGCCCTGGTCGCCGAGGGGCGCTCCAACGGCGAGATCGGCAAGCAGCTGTTCATCGCCACCAAGACCGTGTCCGTCCACGTCTCCAACATCCTCGGCAAGCTCGACGCCGCGTCCCGCACCGAGGCCGCCGCGATCGCCCGGCGGTCCGGGCTGCTCTGAGGAGCCGGTGCCCGGCCCGGGCTGCGGGTCGTGAGGACCCGCCCGGCACACTGGCGCGGTGACAGACTTCCGCTGCTCCGTCGCCAGCCGGGACGACGAGGAGCCGATGGCCGGCACCGCGCCGACCGACACCGAGCTCCTGCTGGTCGAGCACGCCGGGTCCTGGGGCCGCCAGGCCGTCGCCGAGAGCCGGCTGCCCGAGGCCGTCCGCGACCACCTGGCCGGCCTGGCCGACGTGCGGGTGCAGCTGGTCCGCCGCCACGGCGGGGGAGCGGGCACCGGGACCCGGGTCTTCCACGCCCGCGCCACCGGCTCCGGCTTCGAGGTGCGCACCGGTGTGCTGGGCGGCCCGGAGGACCTGCTCGACCTCGACGTCGAGCGGGACCTCGCGTCGTACGACGGAGCGCTGTGGCTGGTCTGCACCAACGGCCGCCGGGACCGCTGCTGCGCCGAGATCGGCCGCCCGATCGCCGCCGCGCTCGCCGAGAAGTGGCCCGAGGCCACCTGGGAGACGACGCACCTGGGCGGGCACCGCTTCTCCGGCACCCTGCTCGCCCTCCCGTCCGGCCACACCCTGGGCCGCCTCGACGCCACCAGCTCCGTCGAGGCGTGCGCCGCCCTCGAGCGCGGCGAGGTCCCCCTGGAGCACTCGCGCGGCCGGGCCGGGCTGACGGAGTCCGGGCAGGTCCGCGAGCTGCACGTGCTCGCCGGCGGTGACCCCGACGTCGAGCTGGTCGAGGTGCCCGTGGCGCCGCGGCGTGCCAGCTGCGGTGACCTCGTCGAGAAGCCGCGCACGCGCTGGGAGCCCCGCCCGGGCTGAGCGGCCTACGATCGGCCCATGACCGCCGTCCGGCACCTGCCTCCGGAGCTGCCGCACGACGCCGCCACGGCGGCGCTCACCGAGAAGCGGCTGCGGCGGATGCGGCCCTTCGGCAGCCGCGGGCCCCGGATCGACCACGAGGTGCTTCCGCCGGGGCCGCGCTGGCCGGCCGTCCTCCAGAGCGTCGCGCTGCTGCGCTTCCGCCACCAGTTCGTGCCGTGGGCGCACCGCACCTACGGCGACGTCTTCACCGTGCGGATGGTGCCGGACCGACCGCTGGTGCTCTTCACCCGGCCGGAGCACGCCCGCGAGATCTTCGCCGCCGACCCGGCGACCTTCCACGCCGGCAAGGCCAACGCCATCCTCGGCCCGATGATGGGCGAGCACTCCCTGCTGCTGCAGGACGGGCCGGCGCACCAGCGTGCCCGCAAGCTGCTGATGCCGGCCTTCAACGGCCACGCCCTGCGCGAGTACGGCGCGCTGGTCACCGAGGTCGCCCGCGCCGAGGTGGCCACCTGGCACGACGGCGAGGAGCTGCGGGCGCTGGACCGGATGAACCGGCTCACCCTGGAGGTGATCCTGCGCGTCGTGTTCGGCGTGACCGACGAGCGCCGGCTCGCGCTGCTGCGCCCGCGGGTCAACCGGGTCGTCGACATCAGCCCGGCTGTCCTCTTCGGCTGGTCGATGCCCCGGTTGCGTCGGGTCGGTCCGTGGGCGGCGGCCCAGCGCAACGCCTACGAGCTCGACCAGCTCATCCACGCCGAGATCCGCGAGCGGCGGGCCGCGCCCGACCTGGGGAGCCGCACCGACGTGCTGTCGCGGCTGATCCGGGTGGGCGGGGACGACGGTGCCGGTGAGCGGGACACCCTCACCGACGAGGAGCTGCGCGACCAGCTCGTCACGCTGCTGCTCGCCGGCCACGAGACGACGGCGACCGCGCTCGCCTGGGCCCTCCACGAGCTCGGCCGGGACCCGGCGCTGCTGGCGCGGACCACGGCCGCCGCCGACGCCGGTGACGACGAGTGGCTGGAGGCCGTCCTCAAGGAGTCGATGCGCCTCCACCCGGTCATCCCGATGGTCGTCCGCACCCTCACCGCTCCCGCCCGCATCGGCGGCATCGACCTGCCGGCCGGCGTGACCGTGGGGCCGTCGATCCTGCTCGCGCACGCCCGGCCCGACAACTTCGACGACCCGGGCGCGTTCCGGCCCGAGCGCTTCGTCGACGCCACCCCCGCGCCCAACACGTGGATCCCCTTCGGCGGCGGTGTCCGCCGGTGCATCGGCGCCGGGTTCTCGCTGATGGAGGGGGTGGTGGTCCTGCGGGAGGTGCTCTCGGCGTGCTCGGTGCAGTCCTTGGCCGAGGACCGTCCCAAGGTCCGCAACATCACCAGCGTCCCGCGCGGCGGGGCGCGGATCCGGGTCACGGCTCGCTGACCGCGACAACTCCCGTGCGTGCGGCACCGGCCTCGTGGGACGATCGCCCCTCGTGAGCACCGGCCCCACCCTGCGAGACCGCCTCCGCCGCCTGCGGATGGACGTGACGCCCCTGCGCGAGTCGCGCGACTTCCGGCTGCTGTTCTCCGCCGGCACGGTCTTCTACCTCGGCGCCATGGTCGCCTACGTCGCCATCCCGTTCCAGGTCTACGACCTGACCGGCAGCAACTTCATGGTCGGCGCGATCGGCCTCGTCGAGCTGGTGCCGCTGGTCGTCTTCGGGCTGTACGGCGGGGCGCTCGCCGACCACGTCGACCGGCGGAGGCTGCTGATCGGCAGCGGCCTGGCCCAGCTCGTGCTGATGGCGGTCCTGGGCGCCAACTCGTTCCGCGACGAGCCCAGCATCCCGCTGGTCTTCGTGGTGGCCGCGCTGCTGGCCGCCACCTCCGCGCTGCAGCGCCCGTCCCGCGAGGCGCTCGAGCCCCGCACGGTCCGCCACGACCAGATCACCGCCGCCAACGCGCTGTCGAGCTTCGGGATGCAGGTCGGGGTGCTGGTCGGGCCGGCCATCGGTGGCGTGCTGATCGCGTGGGTGGGCATCGGCTGGTGCTTCGTGGTCAACGTGGGCGCCCTGGCGGTCGCGTGCGCCCTGTACGCCGCGATGCGCCCCTACCCGCACCGGGGCGAGACGACGCCGCCGAGCCTGCGTGGGATCGTCGAGGGGTGGCGCTACGCGGTCGGCCGCCGCGACCTGCTCGGCACCTACGTCGTCGACATCGCCGCGATGCTGCTGGCGATGCCGATCGTGCTGTTCCCGGCGCTGGCGTCCGAGGTGTTCGCGCGCCCCGAGCTGCTGGGCCTGCTCTACTCCGCCGAGACCGTCGGCGCGCTGGTCGCCACCGCGCTCTCGGGGTGGACCTCGCACGTCCACCACCACGGGCGGGCCATCGTCATCGCCGCCACGGCGTACGGCGCGTGCATCGCGCTTGCCGGCCTCGCGCCGTCGTTCGCCGTGGCACTGCTGTGCTTCGCGATGGCCGGGGCGGCCGACATGATCTCGGCGGTGTTCCGCAGCACCGTGTGGAACCAGACCATCCCCGAGCACATGCGCGGCCGGCTGGCCGGCATCGAGATGCTCTCCTACTCGGTGGGCCCGCTCGGTGGCCAGGTCCGCGCCGGCTTCGTGGCCGACGCCTGGTCGGTACGCGGGTCGATCGTGTCAGGCGGCCTGGCGTGCGTCGGTGGCGTGCTGCTGACCGCCGCCGTGCTGCGGGACTTCTGGTCCTACGACAACCGCACCGACGAGCACGCCGTCGCCGAGCGGGAGCGCCGGGGCGCCGCCACCTGAGTCGCGGCGCTCCGGGACCTGACGGCGGGCCGGGTTGGTGGCCCTTGGCCGTGTCACCCACAATGGCGGGCAGTCGTGGACCGACCCCCGCCCGCGACCGTCGTACGAGCGAGAGGAGCACCGTGTCCCAGAGCGAAGACCGTCCGGTCCTCACCGGGCTGGTGGCCCTGGTCGCCGTGGCCGCCGTGGTCGGCCTGCTGTTCGGCCTCGCCGCCCTGCTCGGCACCAAGGTGCTCGGCCTCGACGACAGCGTGGACGCCTCGGCCGACGCGACGGCGGGCAGCGAGACCTCGATGTACCTCCCCGAGCCGGAGCCCACGGAGACCACGGCAGGGACGCCGACCCCCGAGGCGGCGCCGAGCGAGACCCCGTCGGACGCCGAGTCGAAGCCCGCGGAGGCGATCTCCCTGTCGGTGGGCCAGCAGAGCGTGAGCCCGATGCAGCAGATCGACCTGACCGGCACCTACCCGCAGGGCGAGGGCGCGATCCTCCAGGTCCAGCGCTTCGAGGGGGGCGCGTGGTCGGACTTCCCGGTGACCGTGTCCGTCAGCAACCAGACCTTCGCGACCTACGTCCAGACCAGCCAGGCCGGCGTCAACAAGTTCCGGGTGATCGACACCGACTCCGACCGCACCTCCAACGAGGTCCAGGTCACCGTCGGTTGAGCCGGGCCTGCCGGTCCACGCGGCGCGTCCAGTAGCCGACCCACAGGGTGCCGGCGGCCGCCAGCCCGCCCATCGCCACGCAGACGGTGGCCAGCGGTGCCACCACGGCCAGCGCGCTGACGAGGACCGGCGCCCCCGAGACGCCGATGTCGCCGCAGAGCCGCCAGCCCCCGAGGAACTGCGCCCGCCCCTCCTCGGGCGCGGCGTCGGCGCCCAGGGTCATCACGATCCCCGAGCCGAGGCCGTTGCCCGCGGCGACCAGCACCATCACGGCCGTCACCGTCGCGACCGTGGTGGCCAGCGGGAGCAGCAGGCAGGCGACGGCGGTCGAGGCGACGACCGGTACGGCGACCACCGCCCGTCCGCGCGCGTCCATCAGCCACCCGCCGGGCAGGAAGAAGGCGATGTCGACGGCGGCGGCGACCGCGAAGATCAGCGACGTGGTGCTCGCCGACAGCCCGACGTGGTCGGCCCACAGCGGCAGCAGCACGACGCGCAGGGACCGGCTCGCGCCGATGATGACGACGGCGGTGCCGAGCGTCAGCAGGACCCGGCGGTGGGCCCGCAGCACCGAGAGGACTGACAGGTGGGCGGCCGTCCGGCCGCGGGCCTCCGAGCCGAGGTCGGGCATGGTCAGCGCGAGCAGCGCGGAGACCAGCGACATGAACGCCGCCAGCCAGAAGACCCAGGTGATGCTGCCCACCCGGATCAGCCCGGCCCCCAGCAGCGGTCCGACGAGGACGCCCACGCGCATGCTGCCGCCGAGCATCGACATCGCGCGCGCCCGGTAGGAGTAGGGCACCACGTCGATCATGAACCCCTGGCGCGCCATCAGGAACGCCGTCCAGGTCATCCCGCTGAGCGTGACCGCGATCCCCAGCGCCAGCACCGACTCGGTCAGCGCGGCCGCGGCCATCGCGACCGCGTCGAGGCAGCCGACGATGGCCAGCGTCCGACGCTCGCCGATGCGGGCGACCAGCGCCCCGGAGGGCAGCGACGCGACGAGGCTGCCGACGCCCATGAGGGCGACGACGACGGCGGCCGTGCTGACGTCTGCCCCGAGGTCACGGGCCCGCAGCGCCAGGATCGGCATCACCGCGCCGTGGCCGATGGAGTTGACGACCGAGGGCCCGTACGCCGCCAGCGCGATGTCGCGAAAGCGGAAGTCCCCCGAGCCCGTCACTCACCCATCTTCGCAGCGACCAGCTCGCGCTCCGGCTGCGGACGCGCGGCGGCACGGCCCAGGACGTTCTCGGCGGGACGCTCCGTGCGACGCTCCACGCGACGGGGACGGGGACGCGTGCTGCGCTGGCCGAGCAGCACCCCGCCGAGGACCAGCGCCATGCCGAACGCCTGGACCCACCCGAAGGCCTCGGCCGCGAAGGCCACGCCCAGCGCCGTACCGACGACCGGGTTGACGAGGCCGATGAGGGACACCGCACCGGCGGGCATGGCGCGCAGGCCGGTGAACCAGCAGACGTAGGCGAGACCGGTGCCGACCACGGCGATCCACGCGTAGCCCAGCACCGCCGGGACGTCGATGGCCGGAGGAGGGCCCTCGACGAGGACGGCGACGGGCAGCAGCGCCAGCCCGCCGGCGACCAGCTGCCAGGACACCAGCGTCAGCATGTCCACGGGTGACGTCCAGCGCTTGGCGAGGACGTAGCCGAGCGCGCTGACCAGCACCGAGCCGACCGCGCCGGCCAGGCCGAGGGCGGTGACGCCGTCGGGGTTGCGCAGCACCAGCAGGGTGACCCCGACGAGCCCGACGAGGGCCGCGCCGACGCGGACCCGGGCGGGGCGCTCGCCGATCATCGGCCAGGCCAAGGCCATCACGGCGAGCGGCGAGGCGGCCTGGATGGTGGCGGCGAGGCCGCCGGGGAGGTGGTAGGCGGCCAGGAAGATCAGCGGGAAGAACGCGCCGATGTTGAGGACCCCCAGCACCGCGGCCTTCCACCACCAGTCGCCGCGGGGGAGCCGCCGGCGCCACGCGAGCATCACCAGCCCGATCGGCAATGCCCGGACGAGGGCGGCGAAGAGCGGGCGGTCGGGCGGCAGGAACTGCTCGGTGACGATGTAGGTCGTGCCCCAGGCGGCCGGGGCGACCGCGGTCAGCAGGACGATGCCGAACCGGTGCGCCAAGATCTTTTCCATGGAAGAGAGAATATCTTCTGGGGAAGGTATTATTCCCCGCGTGACGGATGACCTCGATCACGTCGGTCGGATCCAGGCCCAGTGGACGCGCGAACGACCCGACCTCGACACCTCGGCAATGGCCGTCGTCGGCCGCCTCCACCGCCTCGCGGCGGTGCTGCACGACGAGCTGCGGCCGGTCTTCGCCGCCGCCGGCCTCTCCGACGGCGACTTCGACGTCCTGGCCGCCCTGCGGCGCTCGAGCGAGCCGTTCGAGCTCACGCCCGGGGCGCTCGCGGAGAGCACCATGATCACCTCGGGGACGGTCACCAAGCGGGTCGACCGCCTCGTCGCCGCCGGCTGGGTGACCCGCTCGGTGGACAGCCACGACGGCCGCGTACGCCGGATCGCGCTCACCCCGGCGGGCCGTGAGCTCGTCGACCGGGTCGTGGCGGAGCACTTCGCCAACGAGGACCGCCTGCTGGCGACCTTCTCCGCCGCCGAGCGCCAGCAGCTCACGCAGCTCCTCGCGCAGTGGGCGCGGGCGCTCGGCGCCTGACCATCCCTGCGCGCGTCGCGGGTCGGTGCTCCCTGCGCGCGACCGCGGGAGCGGTGAGTCCCTGCGCGCGACCGCGGGAGCGGTGAGTCAGCCACACTCTCGGGTGTCACGACGGTGGCTGGTGCACCGCCCGTACGGCGTGTCCCTCGCGACCCGCGCCCGAGCGGTGCCACAGCCACGATCCCGGGTGTCGGAACTGTGGCTGGTGCACCGCCCGGGGCGTCGACCCGGGTCGGGGACCGGGCGACAGGTAGGTCGCTGAGCGGCAGGCGCGTCAGCCGGGGATGTAGTCGAACGTGTCGGGGTTGGGCCCCATCCGGCCGGCCTCGCCGCGGTCGAGGCCGTCGAGGGCGGCGACCTGCTCGGCGGAGAGCTCGAAGTCGAAGATCTCGAAGTTCTCGCGCATGCGCTCGGCCTTCATCGACTTGGGGAAGACGATGTCGCCGCGCTGGACGTGCCAGCGCAGGGTGACCTGGGCCGGCGTACGGCCGACCGCCGTGGCGATCTCGCCGACGGTGTCGTCGTCGTTGACCTTGCCCTGGGCGATCGGGGACCACGCCTCGGTGAGCACGCCGTGGCGGCGGTCGGCCGCGCGCACGTCCTCGTTGGCGAAGAACGGGTGCACCTCGACCTGGTTGACCACCGGCACGACGCCGGTCTCCTCGACGATGCGGTCGAGGTGGGCGGGCTGGAAGTTGGAGACGCCGATCGAGCGGGTCTTGCCGGCCTTCTGCGCCTCGATCAGGGCCTTCCAGGTGGACACGAAGTCACCGTCGTACTGCGTGGGCAGCGGCCAGTGGATGAGGAACAGGTCGGTCTGCTCGAGGCCGAGGCGCTCGAGGGACTCGTCGATGGCGCGCCGCGCGTCGTCGGGGCGGTGGAAGCCGTTGTTGAGCTTGGTCGTGACGTAGAGGTCGTCACGGGCGATGCCGGAGTCCTTGATCGCGGCGCCGACCCCCGCCTCGTTCTCGTACATCTGGGCGGTGTCGATGTGGCGGTAGCCGACCTCGAGGGCCTGGGCCACCGTGGCCGCGGTCTCCTCCGGCGGGACCTGGAAGACGCCGAAGCCGAGCTGGGGGATGGACGTGCCGTCATGGAGCTTGATGTTCGGAACAGTCATACGAGGTCCTACACGCGTGGGCGGCCCGATATTCCGGAGACCACCCCGGCAGGCGGGCACTAGGGTCGCGGCGTGCCGCACCTCGACGTCCCTGCCCACGTCTCGCCGCCGCGGGTCCGTGCGCTCCAGGAGATCGCCGACCGCAACGACCGCGACCACGGGGCCGGGTTCCTCGGCCTCGTGCTCAGCGGCTCGGCCGGGCGCGGGATGGCCACCGAGCGCAGCGACCTCGACGTGTTCGTGGTGCTCACCGACGAGGCCGCGGCAGGGCGGCGTACGACGAAGTCGCCCGACGTCGACGAGATCCCGTGGCCCCTCGCCGAGCTCGAGGAGCTGCCGGCGTTCGGCACCGACGGCTGGTGGTACCGCTGGTCGTGCGCGTGGGCGCCGGTCCTGCTCGACCGCACGGACGGTGCGGTCGCCGAGGCCGTACGACGCCAGGCGACGCTGTCGCCGCGGGAGCAGCACGACGTCCTGGTCGCCCACGACCGGCTCGACGGCTACGTCAACTACGCCTTCCGCGCGCTCAAGAGCGACCGGGACGGCCGGCCGCTCGAGCGCCGGCTCGACGCCGCGGAGTCGGTGCCGTGGCTGCTGGACACGGTCTTCGCGCTGGAGGGACGGGTGCGGCCCTACATGAAGTACCTCCCGTGGGAGCTGCGCACGCACCCGCTGCCGGGCTGGCCGGTGGAGGAGACCCTCGACCTGCTCGAGCGCGCGCTCGACGGCGACCCGTCCGCGGTCCGGGCCACCTTCGTACGCGTCGAGCGGGCGGTCGCCGGGCACCCCGCGGCCGAGGAGCTGACCGCGATCCTCGTCGGCTGGGGCGACCAGCTCGACCTGCTGCGCGGTGCGTGAGGATGTGCCCATGACGACGGTGGACGACCTCCGCGAGGCCTACGACGACCAGCTGCGGCTCGAGGCGGAGGTGGGTCGGGCCGACGACGTGGTCGAGCTCGGACCGCTGCTGCTGGCGACCTTCGAGCACGGCGGGTTCGTGACGTACCGCTCGCTGGAGGGCCACGACGTGGACACGCTCATCTCGGGCGCGATCGTGCACTTCCGCGACCGCACCGACGTCGCCACCTTCGAGTGGAAGACCCGCGGCCACGACTGGCCCGAGGACCTCGGGGAGCGGCTGACGGCGCACGGGCTGGTGGCCGAGCCCGCCGAGACGGTGATGATCGGGGAGGCCGCGGCGCTCGCCGTACCAGTCGACTTGCCGGGCGTGACGGTGCGCCGGGTCGGCGAGACCGGGGACGTGCGCGGCGACGTCGAGGCGATGCTCGCCATGCAGGAGTCGGTCTTCGGGCGCGGCCGCGGACCCTCGGTCGAGTCGGCGCTGGCCTCGCTGGAGTCCGGCGAGGCCGAGATGTGGCTGGCCGAGGTCGACGGCACGGTCGTGTGCGCCGGGCGGCTGCAGGTGGTGCCGGGCACCGAGTTCGCCGGCATCTGGGGCGGTGCGACGCTGCCCGAGCACCGCGGTCGCGGGATCTACCGCGCGCTCGTCTCGGCGCGGGCGCGCTCGGCGGTCGACCGCGGCGTCCGCTACCTGCACTCGGACTCCACCGACATGTCCCGCCCGATCCTGCAGCGCTCGGGACTGCTGCCGGTGACCACCACGACGCCGTACGTCTGGACCCGCTGAGCCGCTCCGGACCGTCCCACTCGGGTTAGTTTGGGACGAACTCGTCGGTCATCCGGCCGGATCTCCTACGAGATCGTCCCAAACTATCCGGATCCGGTGGGGACTCGCCCGAGGTCGTACGACGCGGGGTCACCCCAGCAGGCCGCGCTCGGCCAGCCGCTGCGCCACGGCGTCGCCGAACATCGCGTGGCCCTCGGCCGTGAGGTGCAGCCGGTCGGGCAGGTAGGGCAGCCGCAGGTCGCTGGTGGCGACGTACGGGACCCCGCTGTCGGCCGCGAGCCGGGCGAGCAGCCGGTGCACCCGCGGGACCTCGGCGGCCCGTGACGGCGCCAGGGCCGGCCCCACGACGACGACCTCGCGCCCCTCGAGCGCGGCGAGCAGCCGGCCGAAGCCGAGCGTGATCGCGGTGGTCGAGCGGTCGAAGTCGTTGAGGCCCCCCGCCACGACCACCAGCCCGGTGGCCGAGATGCCGGCGGTGCGCGTGCCGAAGGACTCGTCGCCGCAGGGGCTGGCCGAGCGGCTGAAGCCCGACCCGGAGAAGCCCTCGACGCGCACCCGGCCCGGCAGCCGCGCGGGCCACGAGGACTCCAGTCGCTCCAGCCCGAGGCCCACCGACCACGAGTCGCCGATCACCACGACAGGGTCGCCCGACCCGGTGACGATGCGGGCCCGCTCGGACGCCTGGACGGCGTGCCGCGCGCAGTAGGAGCCGTCCGCGCCCGCCCGCTCGACGAGCTGGACGGTGAGGAGCGTCGCGACGAGGAGCGCGACCAGCGCGGCCGGCGCGGTGTAGCGCAGGCGCACCCGGGTCGCCACGGACTGACTCCTCACGGGTCAATCGTCCGGTCTGGACCGGCCCGCGTGCAGCGGTTTGCCGCAAATTGACGCGAGTTGGTGACGGGTCCGTGACCGGCCAGACGCGGCGGGAACAAGCCGGGCGGGGCCTGCGTTGTGACCCGTGAACGAACTTGAGTTGATCCGGCTCAACTTGTTTGCCACACTCGCCGCGGTCGCGGCAGGATGGCCGCACACCCCAGACACCAGCTATCCCCATTCAGTCAAACGCAGCGGAGGTAACCCCCCATGGCACGTGCCGTCGGCATCGACCTTGGTACGACGAACAGCGTGGTCGCCGTACTCGAAGGTGGCGAACCCACCGTCATCGCCAACGCAGAAGGCGCCCGCACCACCCCGTCGGTGGTCGCGTTCGCCAAGTCCGGTGAGGTCCTGGTCGGCGAGGTCGCCAAGCGCCAGGCCGTCACCAACGTCGACCGCACCATCCGGTCCGTCAAGCGTCACATGGGCGAGGACTGGAAGGTCGACATCGACGACAAGTCCTTCACGCCCCAGCAGATCAGCGCCTTCGTGCTGCAGAAGCTCAAGCGCGACGCCGAGGCCTACCTCGGCGAGCCGGTGACCGACGCGGTCATCACCGTCCCGGCGTACTTCTCCGACGCCCAGCGCCAGGCGACCAAGGAGGCCGGCGAGATCGCGGGCCTCAACGTGAGCCGCATCGTCAACGAGCCGACCGCGGCCGCGCTCGCCTACGGCCTCGACAAGGGCGACGACCAGACGATCCTCGTCTTCGACCTCGGTGGCGGCACGTTCGACGTGTCCCTGCTCGAGATCGGCGAGGGCGTCGTCGAGGTCAAGGCGACCTCCGGTGACAACCACCTCGGTGGCGACGACTGGGACAACAAGATCGTCGAGTGGATGGTCACCAAGTTCAAGAACTCCAACGGGGTCGACCTCGGCGCCGACAAGATCGCCAAGCAGCGCCTCCAGGAGGCCGCGGAGAAGGCGAAGATCGAGCTGTCCTCGTCCTCCGAGACCACGATCCACCTGCCCTACATCACGCACGGCGAGGGCGGCCCGCTGCACTTCGAGGAGAAGCTCACCCGGGGCGAGTTCCAGAAGATGACGGCCGACCTGCTCGCCCGCACCAAGGCCCCGTTCCAGAGCGTGCTCAAGGACGGCGGCGTCGAGGTCAGCAAGATCGACCACGTCGTCCTCGTCGGCGGCTCCACCCGGATGCCCGCCGTCAGCGACCTGGTCACCGAGCTCCTCGGCGGCAAGCAGCCCAACAAGGGCGTCAACCCCGACGAGGTCGTCGCCATCGGCGCCGCCCTCCAGGCCGGCGTCCTCAAGGGCGAGGTCAAGGACGTGCTGCTCCTCGACGTCACCCCGCTCAGCCTCGGCATCGAGACCAAGGGCGGCGTGATGACCACCCTGATCGAGCGCAACACCACGATCCCGACCAAGCGCAGCGAGATCTTCACCACCGCCGACGACAACCAGCCGTCGGTGGAGATCAAGGTCGCGCAGGGCGAGCGCCCGATGTGGGGCGAGAACCAGCCGCTGGGCAACTTCGAGCTCACCGGCCTGCCGCCGGCCCCGCGCGGCATCCCGAAGATCGAGGTCACCTTCGACATCGACGCCAACGGCATCGTGCACGTCTCCGCCAAGGACCAGGCGTCCGGCCGCGAGCAGTCGATGACGATCTCCGGCGGCTCCGCGCTGTCCAAGGACGAGATCGACCGGATGGTCAAGGAGGCCGAGCAGTACGCCGAGGAGGACGCCAAGCGTCGCGAGGCCATCGAGGTCCGCAACCAGGCCGACTCGCTCGTCTACACGACCGAGAAGTTCCTCGCCGACAACGACGACAAGCTCCCCGAGGACGTCAAGACCGAGGTCAAGGCCGACGTCGAGGCCCTCAAGGAGACCCTCGCCAAGGACGACGCCACGGCCGAGGAGCTGACCGCGGGCGTGTCCAAGCTCGGTGAGTCCAGCCAGAAGATGGGTGCCGCGATGTACGCCGCCGCGGACGCCGACCAGGCCGCCGCGGGTGGCACGTCCGAGGCCACCGGCGAGTCGGACGACGACGTCGTGGACGCCGAGATCGTGGACGAGCCCACCGAGGGCACCGAGGGTGAGACCAAGTGACCTCTTCCCACGATTCCTTCGGGGACGCGGCGGGCGAGATGGCCAACGAGACCGAGGTCGAGGTGACGCCCCAGGGCGACACCTCGGCCTCGGCCGGCACCCCCGGTCCGACGGGAGCCGCCGGTGACACGGCGGAGCCGACGGCCGCCCCGGTCGACGAGCAGCCCGGCGGCGAGCAGCCCGTTGGCGAGCAGTCCGTTGGCGAGCAGCCGGTCGGCGGGACGCCGGTCCAGGACGAGGACACCGAGGTCGACGAGCTCGCCGCGATGAAGGGGTCGCTGGCCGACCTGACCAACGACCTGCAGCGGCTGTCGGCGGAGTACGCCAACTACCGCAGGCGGGTCGACCGGGACCGGCAGCTGGTGGCCGACAACGCGGCGTACAAGGCGCTCGCGCCGGTCATCGAGGTGCTCGACACCATCGACCGGGCGCGGGAGCACGGCGAGCTCGACGGCGGGTTCAAGGCCGTCGCCGACCAGCTCGAGCGGGCGGTCGCCTCGTCCGGGCTGACGCGCTTCGGCGAGCCGGGCGACGCGTTCGACCCGACCCGGCACGAGGCGCTGAGCCACCTGGGGGAGGACGCCGAGGTCAGCGTCACGACCGTCAAGCACGTCGCCAAGGGCGGCTACACGATCGGTGACCGGGTGGTCCGCGCGGCGCAGGTGCTCGTGGTCGACCCGGCGGCCCCGAACGGCTGACGAACCCATGGCACGCGGCGGCGCGGCCCGGCAGGTGACCCTGTCGGGCCGCGCCCGCAGGCACGACACACGCACGACGTACGAGAGGAGGGGTGGGCGTGGCTGACAACGACGGCTTCCGCAACGACTGGGCGACCAAGGACTTCTACAAGGTCCTCGGCGTGGCCAAGGACGCCTCGGCCGACGACATCAAGAAGGCCTATCGCAAGCTCGCGCGGGCCAACCACCCCGACTCCCACCCCGACGATGCCGCCAAGCACGAGAAGTTCAAGGCCGTCGCCGAGGCCTACGACGTCGTCGGCGACAAGGACAAGCGCGCCAAGTACGACGAGTTCCGCACGCTGCAGTCCAGCGGCGGCTTCGGCGGCTTCCCCGGCGGCGGGCAGCCCGGCGGCTTCGGCGGCGGCTTCGACATCAACGACCTGCTCCGCGACCGTGCCGGGAGCGGCGCGGGCGGCTTCGGCGACATGTTCGGCGACATCTTCGGCGGCGGTGGCACGCGCACGCGCCAGGCCCGACCCCGACGGGGCAGCGACGTCGACACGACCGCCACCATCGGCTTCGTCGAGGCCCTCGACGGCGTCACGATCTCGCTGCGGCTGACCTCGGACGCCGCCTGCCCCACCTGCCAGGGCACCGGCGGCAAGCCGGGCACCCGGCCGCACATCTGCCCCGAGTGCGAGGGCGCCGGCTTCGTGGTCGCCAGCGCCGGCGGCGGCTTCTCGATGAACGAGACCTGCCCCGCCTGCGGCGGCCGCCAGCTCGTCTACGACGAGGCCTGCCCCACCTGCCACGGCTCCGGCCGCGGCACGTCGGCCCGCACCATCCAGGCCCGCATCCCCGCCGGCGTCAAGGACGGCCAGCGGATCCGGCTCAAGGGCAAGGGCGCCAAGGGCGAGAACGGCGGACCCGCCGGTGACCTGTTCGTCACCGTCAAGGTCCGTCCGCACCGCGTCTTCGGGCGCAAGGACGACAACCTCACGATCGACGTGCCGGTCTCCTTCGACGAGGCCGCGCTGGGTGCGGAGATCAAGGTGCCCACCCTCGGCGGCGCGCCCGTCACGCTCAAGATCCCGGCGGGCACCCCCAACGGCCGCACCTTCCGGGTCCGCGGCAAGGGCGCACCGCGCAAGGACGGCTCGAAGGGCGACCTGCTCGCCACCGTCGAGGTCCACGTCCCGGCCACCCTCGACGCGACGGCGCGGGAGGCGCTCGAGGCATACCGGGCCGCGACGGCCGGCACCGCGCTGCGCACCAACCTCTTCGAGGCGAGCTGAGATGGCCACCGCGGGAGCGCCGTTCGGCAGCCCGGCCCCGGACATGGCGGTCTACGTCATCAGCGTCGCGGCCGAGCTGACCGGCCTGCACCCGCAGACCCTGCGCGCCTACGAACGGATGGGGCTGATCTCCCCCGGTCGCACGCCGGGCGGCGGGCGGCGCTACTCCCACCGCGACCTCGAGCTGCTGCGCGAGATCGCCGACCTGACCAGCGCCGGGATCGGCATCGAGGGCGTACGCCGCATCCTCGCCCTCGACAACCAGGTCACCGCCCTGCGCGCCCGCAACGAGGAGCTCGCCGCCGAGCTGGCCGCGACCCGCGAGGCTCTCCGCCAGGCCATGGCGGTGGCGCAGTCGGCCTCGTCCAACAAGCTCCCGGTGCTCCGCGGCCCCGACCCCGGCCAGGCGCTGATGGTCTGGCGCCGCACGCGCTGACGGCGTCCCCCCTCAGCGTGAGGCCAGGAACTCCTCGACCTCCGCGGAGGTCGGGGCGGTGGCGGGTCCCCGCCGGGTCACCTTGATCGCGGCGGCGGCGTTGGCCCGCCGACAGGCATCGACCCACGACCGTCCGGCGGCGACGTCGGCGACGAGCGCCCCGGTGTGGGTGTCCCCGGCCCCGTTGGTGTCGACCGGCGTCTGCGGGTAGCCGGCCACCGGCGTCGTCTCCCCGCCCACGGACACCGCGCAGCCCGCGGCGCCGTCGCGGACGACCGTGACCGCGTCGCCGCGCAGCAGCGGTGCGAGGGCCCGGGCCGGCTCGACCATCGTGTCGGCGTCCTCGCCGAGCGGCCGGCCCAGCGCGGCGAGCAGGTCGGCGGCCTCCTCGGCGTTGCCCGACCAGACGTCGGTGTGCGCCAGCATGGGGTCGCGCACCTCGGCGGGCAGGTGCGCGAACGCGGCCCCCGGGTCCAGGACGACGACCACGCCCTCCTCGAGGGTCGGCAGCCACGCCAGCAGCGGGTCCCGGGTCTGCGGTAGCACGAGCGAGTACCCGGTGACGCAGACCAGGTCGCCGGCCA
Source organism: Nocardioides sediminis (assembly GCF_003047295.1). Taxonomy (GTDB): domain Bacteria; phylum Actinomycetota; class Actinomycetes; order Propionibacteriales; family Nocardioidaceae; genus Nocardioides; species Nocardioides sediminis. The sequence goes on along the minus strand of NZ_PZYZ01000005.1, from coordinate 259,123 downwards.
CCGGGGCCGCCGTCGACAACGACTCGACGGTGATCTCGCGCTCGGCGCCGAGCGTGGTGACGAAGGTCCGCTCGGCCGACGGCTCGACCAGCACCAGGCAGGTGGCGGTGTCCCGCTCGGCGACCGGGGGCGCGGACAGCGTGACGTCCTCGGCGGCCAGCGAGGCGCGCACCAGGTCGCCGTTGGGACCGGTGCCGTGGGCGCCGGCGTGGACGCAGGTGGCCCCGAAGCGGGCGGCGGCGACGAGCACGCTGACCGAGCCCCCGGCGTACCGTGTGCTCGACCCGGCCATCACGTTCTGCCCGCGACGTGGCAGGCACGGGACCTCCACGACCACGTCGACCAGCGCTTGGCCGGTGTGGATGACCCGGCTCACCCGAGGACCTCCGCGGTGGTGGCCAGGGTGATCTGTGGCGGGTAGAGCGCCATCACGTCGAGCGCGGCCCGGTGGTTGTCGGGCGTCGACCCGGCGCACGCGTCGGTGACCACGGTCAGCGTCGCCCCCGCGTCGGCGGCCGCCAGCGCGGTGGAGACCACGCAGCAGTCCGTCGAGACGCCGGCCACCACCAGGTGGGGCGTCTCGCCCGTGATCGCGACCAGGTCGGGCACCCACTTGCCGAACGTCGTCGCGGTGACGACCGGCGCATCGATGTCCCGCACCTCGTCGACGAGCTCGTAGAGCGGGTCGTCCGCGGGGACGCGCGCGAACGGCCAGGCGTCGAGGTAGGGCCCCCAGCTGCCGACGGCCGGGTCCGGGGCGACCCAGCGGGTGAGCACGGTGCGACCGGCGTACGCCTCGGCCAGCCGGTGCACCGGCTCGAGGATGCCGGGGAACATCGGCGACCCCCACGGGCTGTCGGGAGAGGCGAAGATCCGCTGCGGGTCGATCACGATCAACCAGGGGGGTCTGGACATGGGCGTCACTCTCCCAGCCAGTGCCCGGGGCGGGCGAGGTCCCCGGGGAGCGTGGTGCCGGCGTCGCCGCGGGCGGCGTTGACCTGCGGCTGGGTGAGGAAGAGCGCGCCGGACAGGGAGGCACCCCGTACGTCGCAGCCGCGCAGGTCGGCGCCGAGCAGGTCGGCACCGGTGAGGTCGGCCCCGCGCAGGTCGGCACCGATCAGCAGGGCCCCGCGCAGCCCGGCCCCGCGCAGGTCGGTGCCCCGGAGGTCCCTCCCGGCGAGGTCGCCACGGGTGAGGTCGGTGCCGGCCGGCCAGGCGACCCGCACCCGCGCGCTGGCCACCGCCAGCACCTCGCCCACCTCGGCGCGCAGCCGGTCGATGTCGAGGGCGAGCAGCGTCGCCGGGGTCTCGGCCACCAGGTCGGTGAGCCGGTCGAGCAGGTCCCCGGTGACCCCGGCGACCCGGTCCTCGGCCTCCACGAGGTGCCGCAGCATCTCGTGCAGCTGCCGCATCACCGAGAGCACCGCGGCCATCTCGCCGAGGTCGTCGTGGTCCCGCCAGGAGACGCCGCCGTAGGTGACCTGCGAGACCTGCTGCCCGGCGCCGAAGCAGTCGAAGACGGTGCAGCCCGGCCAGCCGTCCTCCCGCAGCGTGGCGTGGATGCCGCAGCGGTCGTCGGCCTGCAGGTGGTGGCACGGGACGCCGCTGGGCTTGGTGGCGCCGAAGCCGGCCTCGCGGGTGAACGGCGTGAGCACGCAGCAGAGCCCGAAGCAGCGTGCGCAGTCGGCCTGCAGGACGGGGAGGGTCACTCGGCCATCATGGCGGGTACGCCGGCGCGGCCGACCGTGGGCGGCCGCCCGTCAGGAGCGCGCGGGGGTGCGGACGCGGTGGGCGTGCACCGGCTGCCAGGCGTCGTGCAGCGTGGTCAGCAGGCTGAGCAGCACCACGAAGAACAGGGTGCTGCTCACGTCGATGTCCCGCGGCCCGAGCAGCAGGCGCGCGGCCACGACGAGCGCCACGTTGACCCCGATCCGGACGGCGAAGGTGACCGCGAGGCTCTCGAAGCTGATCGCCCGCCGCGCCGCGGCCAGCACGATCGCCGCGTTGGCGACCACGAAGGCCGAGGTCCCCACGAAGAGCTCGAGGTCGCTGGCCCGCACCCCCGGCAGGGTCTGGCTGAAGACGACGGACAGCAGGCCCACCAGCACCACCTTCTCGATCGTCACCCCCGACCGGACCCGGGACGTGTCGGCCCGCCACGCCGCCCGTTCGGCGGCCGTGTCCATCTCCTCCGGGAGCGGGTCGGGGGCCATCCGCGTGGCCCAGTCCGGCTCCGGCAGCCGCGGCCGCACGACGAGCAGCAGCACCGCGGCGAGGACGACGACGAGGACCACCAGCACGACCCGCGCCCACACGTGCTCGGCGAGCACGTCCGTGACGTCGAGCTGCGCGACGTGGATCCAGTACTCCTGGGGGAGCTTGACGAAGATCCAGATGGCGGCGGCCAGCGCGATCCACCAGCGTCGTACGAACCGCACCGGGTCCCAGCGCGAGCGGATGGCCTCGTAGGCGATGAAGAAGTACTCGAAGGTGTTGGGGAAGACCATCAGCAGCGCGCGGCTGTTGAACAGCTCGAACGCCACGACCCCCACGAGCCGGTAGAAGTAGAGGAACCGCCCGACCTCGAAGGCGCCCGGGGACACCCAGTTGCGCAGCGTCGCCATGTAGGCGATCGCGAGGTAGTAGACGTCCATCGCCTTGTCGTAGCCCTGGTAGCCCGGCGGGTCGTAGCCGAACGCCTGGAAGATCGTCTGGTCCACCCCGTCCACGACCAGGCACGCCACGATCGCCGGCAGCGGGTAGCGCGGGATCAGCAGCGGCAGCACGAAGCGCACCCCGACCACCAGCACGAACAGCCAGGTCATGGCGACGAGCATGGCGGCCAGGGGCCGTCCTGTCACCGGACCGGGCGGCTGGTCCGGTCCGGGCGGGCGGCAGACTCCTCCCATGACCGGCACCTTCGTCGTGGCCGCCGTCGCCTTCGTGCGCGACGGGCACGTGCTCACCGTCCGCAAGGACGGCACCGACCGCTTCATGCTGCCGGGCGGCAAGCTCGAGCCGGGGGAGAGCGCGTACGACGCCGCGGTCCGCGAGGTCCGCGAGGAGGTCGGCCTCGACGTGGCCGGGCTGACCCTGCTGGGCGAGTTCACCGCCGACGCGGCCAACGAGCCCGGGCACCTCGTGGAGTCGACCGTCTACGTCGCGTCCCTGCCGCACGGCGTCGACCGCGTGGCGGTCGAGCCCGCCGCGGCCGGCGAGATCGCCGAGCTGCGCTGGACCGCGCTCGACGGTGAGCACGACGACCTGGCTCCGCTGCTCGCCGACCACGTGGTCCCGCTGCTGCTGCGCGGGTGACCGGGTCGCCGGGTCAGGCGGTGACCATCCGCGGGTCCCGGAGGTCGTGGTAGCGCGTCTCGCCTACGGCCAGGGAGTCGAGCTCGTCCATGATCTCCTGCATCTCGGCGGGCGGCTGCTTCTGCTCGCCGGCCCGGGCCTCGGCCTCGGAGGTGAAGTAGATGGCCATCGTCCACTCGCCGTCGGGGTGCTCGATCGAGACCGTGCCGAGGATGTCGGGACGGAACGCCTCCCAGTCGGTGGAGTCGTCGGCCATCAGCTTGCGGGTGCGCTCGGGGTCGCTGGTGCGGCCCTGCATCACCTGCACGAAGCCGGCCGTGTCCGGGTCGCCGTGGGTCTCGACCTCGACCGAGGTGCTGTTGCGGAACTCCGGGTCGGAGGTGAACAGCGCGGCCATCCGTTCCCACCACGCACCCTGCTCGGGGCGGTCGCTGTTGGCCTGCGCCGCCTCCTCGGACTCGAAGCGTGCGAGCGCCACCAGCGTCCCGTCGTCCGTCACCCCGGTCGTGCTGCCGAGCCAGCCCGTCGCGCCGGGGGAGAGGTCACGGACCCAGTCGTCCATCAGGGCGAACACCGCGTCGCCGTCACTCACCGGGCCCTGGATCACCTGCACGAACATGTCGTCCTCCCGCGTCTCCTCCTCGTGAACGGCGGTCTCCGTCCGGTCCTCGACGCTACGCCCGTCGTGCCCGCCCGGGGTATCGCGCAGTTGGGGCAACTTTTCTCAAAGTTGAGGGGAATCGACTCAACTTCTGGTGCGTTGTGGCGAGTGGGACCACAGTGGTCCTGAAGGCGCCCACCAGCACGAGCCCCGAGGCGGGCCGAGCACGAGCAAGGAGAGTCGGAGTTGAGCCAGTTCGGTGCCGAGAAGTTCACCAGCCGCAGCCGCGAGGTCATCGAGGCCGCGCAGCTCGCCGCCACCACGGCGGGCAACACCCAGACCGAGCCCATCCACCTGCTGGTCGCCCTCCTGCGCCAGGAGGACGGCACCGCCCGCAACCTGGTCGGCAAGGCCGGCGTCGACGCCGCGTCCCTGACCGCCCGCGCCGAGCAGGCCATGCAGGCCCTGCCGCGCGCCAGCGGCTCGACCGTCCAGCAGCCCGCCGCCAGCGCCTCGCTGACCCGGGTGCTGGCCAGCGCGCTCGACCTCGCGGCCGGGATGAAGGACGACTACGTCGCGACCGAGCACCTGCTCATCGCCACCGCCACCGTCGACAGCTCGGCCAAGAAGCTGCTGACCGACGCCGGGCTGAGCGAGTCCGGCCTGCGCGAGGGCCTCACCGCCGTCCGCGGCAACCGTCGCGTCACCAGCCCGGAGGCCGAGTCGTCGTACGAGGCCCTGGAGAAGTACTCCGTCGACCTCACCCGGTCCGCCGAGGAGGGCCGCCTCGACCCGGTCATCGGCCGCGACGCCGAGATCCGCCGCGTCATCCAGGTGCTCTCGCGGCGCACCAAGAACAACCCGGTGCTCATCGGCGAGCCCGGCGTGGGCAAGACCGCCGTCGTCGAGGGCCTCGCCCAGCGCGTGGTGGACGGGGACGTGCCGGACAGCCTCAAGGGCCGCCGGGTGCTCGCGCTCGACCTGGCCGCGATGGTGGCCGGCGCGAAGTACCGCGGCGAGTTCGAGGAGCGGCTCAAGGCCGTGCTTGAGGAGATCAAGGACGCCGGCGGGCAGGTCATCACCTTCATCGACGAGCTGCACACCGTCGTCGGCGCCGGTGCCGGGGGCGACTCCGCCATGGATGCCGGCAACATGCTCAAGCCGATGCTGGCCCGCGGCGAGCTGCACATGATCGGCGCGACGACGCTGGACGAGTACCGCGAGCGCATCGAGAAGGACCCTGCGCTGGAGCGCCGCTTCCAGCAGGTCTTCGTCGGCGAGCCGTCGGTCGAGGACACCGTCCAGATCCTGCGCGGCATCCAGGAGAAGTACGAGGCCCACCACGGCGTACGCATCACCGACGCCGCGCTGGTGGCCGCCGCGACCCTCTCCGACCGCTACATCACCGGCCGCCAGCTGCCCGACAAGGCGATCGACCTCATCGACGAGGCGAGCTCGCGGCTGCGGATGGAGCACGAGTCGTCGCCCGAGGAGATCGACCAGCTCCGGCGCCAGGTCGACCGGCTCACCATGGAGGCGTTCGCGCTGGAGAAGGAGACCGACGAGGCCTCCCGCGAGCGGCTCGACGCGCTGCGCGCCGACCTCGCCGACAAGCAGGAGGAGCTGCGCGGGCTCGAGGTGCGCTGGGAGCGGGAGAAGTCGACGCTCCAGGGCGAGGGCGAGCTGCGGCGCGCGCTCGACCAGCTCAAGGTCGAGGAGGAGAAGTACCTCCGCGAGGGCAACCTCGAGGCGGCCTCCAAGATCCGCTACGAGTCGATCCCCAACCTCGAACGCCAGATCGTCGAGATCGAGAAGTCGGAGCAGGCCGACCTCGAGCCCCTGGTGGGCGACGAGGTCGGGGCCGAGCAGATCGCCGACGTCGTGGAGGCGTGGACCGGCATCCCGACCGGCCGGCTCCTCCAGGGCGAGACCGCCAAGCTGCTCGAGATGGAGTCGGTGATCGGCCAGCGGCTCATCGGCCAGCGCGACGCCGTCACCGCGGTGAGCGACGCCGTACGCCGCTCGCGTGCCGGCATCGCCGACCCCAACCGGCCGACCGGCTCGTTCCTCTTCCTGGGCCCGACCGGCACCGGCAAGACCGAGCTGGCGCGTTCCCTGGCCGACTTCCTGTTCGACGACGAGCGGGCGATCGTGCGCATCGACATGAGCGAGTACTCCGAGAAGCACTCGGTCGCGCGGCTCGTCGGTGCCCCGCCCGGCTACGTCGGGTACGAGGAGGGCGGCCAGCTGACCGAGGCGGTGCGGCGTCGGCCCTACAGCGTCGTGCTGCTCGACGAGGTGGAGAAGGCCCACCCGGAGGTCTTCGACATCCTGCTCCAGGTGCTCGACGACGGCCGGCTCACCGACGGCCAGGGCCGCACGGTCGACTTCCGCAACACGCTGCTGATCCTGACCAGCAACCTCGGCTCGGCGTTCCTCGTGGACCCGACCATGGACCCGGTCGCCCGCAAGGAGTCGGTGATGGGCGTGGTGCGCGCGTCGTTCAAGCCCGAGTTCCTCAACCGGCTGGACGAGATCGTGCTCTTCGACGCCCTCACCAAGGACGACCTGGCGCACATCGTCGACCTGCAGCTCGGCCTGCTCGGCAAGCGGCTGGCGGTCCGCCGGATCTCGATCGAGGTCACCGACGCCGCGCGGGCCTGGCTCGCCGAGACCGGCTACGACCCGGCGTACGGCGCCCGCCCGCTGCGCCGGCTGATCCAGTCGGCCATCGGCGACCGGCTCGCCAAGATGCTCATCGCCGGTGAGGTCGCCGACGGGGGCTCGGTCACCGTCGACGTCGGGGACGACGGGCTCGTGCTGCGCTGAGGTTGGGGCGGGGGCCCGGGTCGGAGTCACCGCTGAAGCGGTGAATCTGGCGCTTGCTGGCCGATGCAACGGCCAGCAAGCGTCAAGGCCGGCCAGCAAGTCCGGGCCCCGTCGGCCTGGCGCGGCGTCAGTCCGTACGACGCCGCGCAAGCCTGCTGGGGGATGCTGGGTCCCGTGACCACGACGACCGACGACGCACGCCCGTGGTGGCGGCTGCGCGACACCCCGGTGCCGGGCGGCGTGCCCGACCTGGCCAAGGCGCTGCTCTGGACCGAGCTCGCCCTGGTCCTGCTCGTGTCGCTGGGACGCTCGGCGGTCTACTCCGTGGTCAGCATCGTCTCCGCCCTCACCGCCCCCGGCCCCCTGTCGGCCCAGGCGGCCAACCTCAACGACTCGCTCGCCCCGGACCGGCCGTGGCTCGACCTGACCTACCAGCTGCTGCGCATCGGCTTCGCCCTCGTGCCGGTGGCGCTGGCCGGCTACCTCCTGGTCCGCTCCGGCACCCGGCTGCGCGAGGTCTGGGCGCGTGACGGCGGCTGGAGCACGTGGGGCGACTGGGGGCGGGGGGCGCTGCTGGCCGCCGGCGTCGGCTCGGTGGGCGTGGTCTTCTACCTCGCGACCTTCGCGCTCGGCACCAACCTCACCGTGGTCGCGCAGTCGCTCCCGGGGGAGTGGTGGCAGGTGCCGGTGCTCGTCCTCGCGGCGGCGGAGAACGCCGTGCTGGAGGAGGTGATCGTGCTCGGCTTCGTGCAGGTGCGGCTGCGCCAGCTCGGCTTCGGCGACACCGCGGCGATCGGTCTCGCGGCGCTGCTGCGCGGCAGCTACCACCTCTACCAGGGGCTCGGCGGTTTCGTCGGCAACCTCGCGATGGGCCTGCTCTTCGGCCTGCTCTACCGGCGGTGGGGGCGGGTCATGCCCTTCGTGGTGGCCCACACGTTGCTCGACGTGGGCGCCTTCGTCGGGTACGCCGCGCTGGCCGGCCGCGTGGACTGGCTGCCGACCCTCTGACGCGTCAGGAGGACCGCGCCGCCGTCGGCCGGGTCTCCGGCGCGGCCAGCCACAGCGGGATGGCCAGCAGGCTGACCAGCGCGGTCGTGGCGAACGCCCAGCCGAAGCCCGCGGCGTCGGCCACGAGCCCGACCAGGACGGGGCCGAGGATCGCGCCCGCGTCCTGCGACATCTGGAAGGTGCTCAGGACGGTGCCGCCGCTGCGCCCGCTGCCGACGACGTCTGCGACGCTCGCCTGCTGCCCCGGGTTGACCAGCCCGGCGCCGACCCCGGAGAGGACCGAGAGCGCGAGCAGCACGACGAGCGAGCTGCTCCACCCGAGCGGTCCGAGCGAGGCCGCGGTGACCAGGAGGCCGCCCACGACCAGCGGCCGTCGGCCGAGCGAGTCGGCCAGCCGCCCCGACACCTGGAGGGTGGCCGCGGTGCCGGCGGCCGCGAGGGCGAGCGCCAGCCCGGCGACCCACGTGTCGTCGTGGACGGCGACGGCCAGCTGCGGGAGCACGGCCACGCGGACGCCGAAGTTGCACCAGCCGTTGGCGAAGCCGGACCCCAGCGCCGCGACGTACGCCCGGTGCCCGAACGCCTCGCGCACCCGCATGGGCGGAGCCGTGGGCCCGCCGGTCGTCGCCGGCCGCAGGCGCGTGCCGTCGAGCCGTACGCCGACGAGCGTGGCCGCGAGCACCAGCGCGACGGCGTACACGATGAACGGCGTCCGCAGGCCGAAGCCGGCGAGCGCACCGCCGAGCACCGGACCGAGCATGCCGCCGATGAGGAACGCGCTGGCGTATGCCGAGGTGACGCGTCCGCGCATGTGCGTGGGCGCGAGCCGCACGAGCAGCGCCATCGCCGAGACGGTGAACATCGTCGAGCCGATGCCGCCGAGCCCGCGCAGCACCAGCAGCTGGACGTAGGTCTGCGCGAATGCCGTGGCCAGCGAGGAGGCGGCGACGACGAGCAGGCCGGCCAGGTAGACGGGTCGCTCACCGAGCCGTTGCACGAGGGCGCCGCCGGCCGGGGCGAAGACGAGCCGGAAGAACGCGAAGGCCGACACCACGACCGAGGCGGCCGCGACGCCGACGTCGAAGCTGCGGGCGTAGGCCGGGAGGACCGGGGAGACCAGGCCGTAGCCGACCGCGATGACGAACGCGGCGACCAGCAGGACGCGGATCTCCGCCGACAGCCCCGGGGTGCCGGTGCGGGTCGAGCGGCTCACTCCCCGGTCTCGACCGCGTCGCGCTCCCGCTCGGCCGCGACGGGCGTACGCCGCGTCAGCCAGCCGCCGCCCCAGAGCGCCCAGAGCACGAGCACCGGCTGGAAGAACAGTCGGACGAGGCGCGCGCGGTCGGTGTCGAGCCCGAAGGCGTCGACGCCCTCGACGTACTGCGCGACGTTGCCGGGGAAGATGGCCACGAAGAACGCCGCCAGCAGCCCGCCGACCAGCGGCTTGCGCCGCGGCAGCGCGACGAACGCCGCGCCGAGCCCGATCTCCACGACCCCGGACGCGACGACGACGAGGTCCTCGTCGAGCGGGAGCCACGCCGGCACCTGTGCCTGGAACTCCTCGCGCTGCGTGGTCAGGTGCAGGACGCCGGCGCCGACCATCGCCGTACCGAGCAGGAGGCGGGCGGCGGTGCTGGCTGCGCTCATGCGTGCAGCCTAGGGGCCGCTACCCGAGGAGGACCGGCGGCAGCGGCAGCACGGCACCGGGGTTCATCAGCCCGGCCGGGTCGATCGCGTCCTTGACCGCCCGCATCAGGGAGACCTCGACGTCGCTCTTGTACGCCGCCGCGGCGGCCGCCTTGGACTTCCCGAGGCCGTGCTCGGCGCTGATGCTCCCGACCGACTCGGCGACCGAGGCGTTGACGACCTCGGACAGCGCGTCGGCGTGGGTGCTGAACTCCTCCGACGTCATGTGCTCGGGCCGCGAGAGGTTGTAGTGCAGGTTGCCGTCGCCGACGTGCCCGTAGACGAACAGCCGGGTCCCCGGCAGGTGCGCCTCGACGGCCGGCCCGGTGCGGGCCACGAAGTCGGCCAGCCCGGTGATCGGCACCGACACGTCGTGCTTGACCGTCGGCCCGTGCACCTCCTGGGCTTCCGAGACCCGCTCGCGCAGCGCCCAGAGGCCGGCGCGCTGGGTCGGCGAGCCCGCGATCGCCGCGTCCAGCACCAGCCCCGTCTCGACCGCCTCCCCGAGCGCGGCCTCGAGCGCGGTGTCCACGTCGGCCCCCGCGGGACCGGCGAGCTCGACCAGCCCGTACCAGTCGGCAGCGGTCGGCAGCGGGTCGGTGAGCCCCGCCGCGACGACCAGGTCGCGGGCGGGGCGCGACACGAGCTCCCACGTGGTGAGCCGGTCGCCGCCGTGGTCGCGCAGCACCCCGAGCAGCTCGGCCGCCGCGGCCACGTCGCGCAGCGCCACCCACGCGGTCGCCCGCGCCGGCGTGGCCGGCTGCAGCGCCAGCACCGCAGCCGTCACCACGCCGAGGCTGCCCTCCGCGCCGATGAACAGCTGCTTGAGGTCGTAGCCGGTGTTGTCCTTGCGCAGCGACCGCAGCCCGTCCCACACCCGCCCGTCGGGCAGCACGACCTCGAGCCCGAGCACCTGGCTGCGCGTCATCCCGTAGCGCAGCACCGCGGTGCCGCCGGCGTTGGTCGAGATGTTGCCGCCGATCGTGCAGCTGCCCTGCGAGCCCAGCGTCAGCGGGAACAGCCGGTCGACCTCCGCCGCGGCCGCCTGCACGTCGGCCAGCACGCAGCCGGCCTCGACGGTCATGGTGCCGCCGACCGCGTCGACCTCGCGGACCGCGCGCATCCGTCCCAGCGAGAGCACGACCTGCGAGCCGGTGCCGTCGGGCACCGCGCCGCCGCTCATCCCGGTGTTGCCGCCCTGGGGGACGACCGCCACCCCGGCTTCGTGGGTGAGGGCCAGCACGCCCGACACCTCGTCGGTGCTCCCGGGTCGTACGACGGCCAGCGGCCGACCGCTGTAGGCGCCGCGCCAGTCCGTGTCGTAGCCCGCCAGCTCGGCCGGGTCGGTGAGCACGTGCGCGTCACCCACCACGGAGCGCAGTCCGGCGAGCAGGTCGGGGTGGTCGGTCATCAGGTGATCTCCTAGGTCTCAGCCGAGCAGGACGGCGACGAGCAGCGCCACGGGCAACGAGGCCAGTGTGGTCACCAGGATGGTCTCGCGCGCCATGTCCTCGCCCGTTCGGTAGCGGGTGGCGTGCAGGAAGATGTTCTGCGCCGTCGGCAGGGCCGCGGTGATCACCACGCCGAGCAGCACCCGCCCGTCGAGCCCGAGCGCGGTCCCGACCAGCCAGGCGACGACCGGCATCACGCCGAGCTTGAGCACCGCGGCGACCAGCACCTCGCCGTTGTGCCCGGCGCGGCCCGGCCACGGGCTGAGCCGCAGCGCGGCGCCGTACGACAGCAGCATCGCCGGGATCGCGAGCCCGGCCAGCAGCTCGATCGGCGACGCCAGGACCCGCGGCAGCTCCCACCCGGTGACGGCGAGCAGCACGCCGATCGCGGACGCGACGGTGAGCGGGTTGGTGACGAGCCGCCTCAGTGCGGCGCCGACGCCGTCGCCGCGGCCGGTCAGCCGGTCGAGCACGATGAGCGCGGCCGGCTGCACGATCAGCATCTGCACCAGCAGCGTGGGCACGACGACGGTGGTGTCGCCGACGACGAAGGCCGCGACGGCGATGCCGAGGTTGCCCGCGTTGACGTACGACGACGCCAGCGCGCCGATGAGCACGGCGCCGGCGTCGAGGCCGTGCCGCAACCGCGCCCACGCGGCGTACAGCAGGAAGCAGGTGGCCAGCGACGCGGCGGACGCGGCGAGGTTGGCGACCGCGCCGCCGATCTCGACCTCGCTGATCACCACGATCATCAGCGCGGGCGAGGCGACGAAGAACGCGATCTCGCCGAGCGTCCGCTGGGACCGGGCGTCGAGGACGCCGGCGTGCGCGAGCCCCATGCCGCAGCCGATGACCACCAGGATCGTGGTGAAGCCGATCAGCAGGTCCACGAGCGCTCCTGACGCATGGCGCGATGCGCAGGGGGCAATGGACGCCGGCGGAGGACGGCGTGAAGGATGACCGGGTGACCACTCCTCGCGTCGTCCGTGTCGGCCCCCTGATGCCCTTCCTCGAGGAGGCGCTCACCACGACGTACGACGCCCCGTCGCTCGCCGACGTCGGCGACCGGACCGCGGGGCTCGAGGTCGCGGTCGCCGGGGGCGGCACCGTGGTCGGGGCCGCGGAGATGGACGCGCTGCCCGACCTGCGGGCCGTCACCAACTTCGGCGTGGGCTACGACAACGTCGACGTCGCCGAGGCCACCCGGCGCGGCATCGTCGTCTCCAACACCCCCGACGTGCTCACCGACGCGGTGGCCGACCTGTCGGTGGCGCTGGTCGTCGACGTGATGCGCGGCATCAGTGCCGCCGAGCGCTGGCTGCGCCGCGGGGAGTGGGCGGCCGGCGGCCGGTTCCCGCTGACCCGCGACGTCCGCGGCGCGACGGTCGGCATCCTCGGCCTGGGCCGGATCGGGCGCGCGGTGGCGGAGCGGCTCGAGGTCTTCGGCGCCGAGATCGCCTACCACTCGCGCCGCCCCAAGGATGTTGCCTGGGCCCACCACGACAGCCCGGTCGCGCTGGCCGAGGCGAGCGACGTGCTGGTCGTGCTCACCCCCGGTGGCGAGGGCACCGAGCACCTCGTCGACGCCAAGGTGCTCGACGCGCTCGGCCCCGAGGGCTACCTGGTCAACGTCGCCCGCGGGTCGGTGGTCGACGAGGACGCGCTGGTCGCCGCCTTGGAGGAGGGCCGCATCGCCGGCGCCGGGCTCGACGTCTTCGCCGACGAGCCCCACGTCCCGGCGGCGCTGCTCGAGCGCGAGGACGTCGTGCTGCTCCCGCACGTCGGAAGTGCCACCGTGCAGACGCGCGAGGCGATGGCCCGGCTGGTGCTGGACAACATCGAGGCGTTCCTCGAGCGCGGCGAGCTGGTCACCCCCGTCGACTGACCTCACCGGGCCGGCCGGCCCAGCGCCACGTGCTCGGGGCGCAGGTCGGCGACGGTCGCCGCGCCGAGCAGGGCCATGGTGTGCGCGAGCTCGGCGGTGAGGAACCCGAGGGCGGCGTCGACGCCGCGCCGGCCGCCGACCATGAGGCCGTAGAGGTAGGCGCGCCCCACCATCACCGAGCTCGCGCCCAGGGCGAGCGCCGCGGCGACGTCCGACCCGGTGCGGATCCCGGAGTCGACCATCACCTCGGCGCGGTCGCCGACCGCGGCGACCACCTCGGGAAGCACCTCGAGCGGCACCGGCGCCCGGTCGAGCTGGCGGCCGCCGTGGTTGGACAGCACGACCGCGTCCGCGCCGGCGTCGACGGCGGTCACGGCATCGGCCACGGTCAGCACCCCCTTGACCACGACCGGACCTTGCCACTGCTCCTTGAGCCACGTGACGTCGGCCGGCCGCACGGCCTGCTCGCGCAGGGTGTTGGACATCCCCCAGCGCGCGTAGTGCGAGCCCTCGGGGAACGTCGCGAACCGCAGCGGCTCGGTGGTCAGGATGTCGCCCACCCACCTCGGCCGCCGGGCCATGTCGGCGAAGGTCCGCAGCGTCAGCGCCGGCGGGATGGAGAAGCCGTTGCGCCGGTCCTGCCACTTCGCGCCGCTCAGGGCGGTGTCGACGGTGAGCACCGCCGCCTCGTAACCCGCCGCCCGCGCCTGCCGGACGTGCTCGAGGCTGACGTCGCGGTCCCTCATCAGGTAGAGCTGGAACCAGTTGCGGCCGCCCGGCGCCGCCTCCGCGAGGTCCGGGATCGAGGTCGTGGCGTAGGTCGAGAGGGTGTAGGGCAGGCCCGCGGCCTCGGCGGACGCGGCGGCGGCGCGCTCGCCCTCGTGGTGGGACAGGCGGGTGTAGCCCGTCGGCGCGAGCACGATCGGTGCGCTCGCCGGCCGGCCGAGGATCGTGGTCGAGGTGTCCGGCTCGCCCACGGTCTCGAACGTCGAGGGCCGCAGCTCCAGGGCGTCGTACGCCGCACGGTTGCGGCGCATCGTGCGCTCGCTCTCGGCGCCGGTCTCGACGTAGTCCATCACCGCACGCGGCACCCGGCGGCGCGCCTCGCGGGCCAGGTCGTCGACGCACACGCAGTGGGCGAGGCGTCGTACGACGGGGTCCCGCGACCAGGGCCGGGTGACGAGGAACGGGGCCAGGTCGGCCCACCTCGGGATCCGTCGGTGCGTCGTCATGCTCTGGACAGCCCCTCACTCATCGGATAAGTTCTCGACTCATCATACAAGTTGCCCCACCCCGGAGGAACCCCCGATGTCCGACTCGATCCGCAGCATCAAGCTCTCCCACGTCGTGCTGCCGCTGCCCAACCCGGTCAGCGACGCCAAGGTGCTCACCGGCCGCCAGAAGCCGCTGACCGAGACGGTGATGCTCTTCGTCGAGCTGACCACGGAGCAGGGGCTCGAGGGCATGGGGTTCAGCTACTCCAAGCGTGCGGGCGGCAAGGCGCAGTACGCCCACCTCAAGGAGGTGCTGGACGTCGCGATCGGGCAGGACCCCAACGACATCGCCAAGATCTACGAGTCGCTGATGTGGGCGGGCGCCTCGGTCGGCCGGTCCGGTGTCGCCACCCAGGCCGTCGCCGCCCTCGACGTCGCGCTCTACGACCTCAAGGCCCGCCGCGCCGGCCTGCCGCTGGCCAAGCTGCTCGGCGCGCACCGCGACTCCTGCCGCGTCTACAACACCTCCGGCGGCTTCCTCCAGGCCTCGGTCGAGGAGATCAAGGAGAAGGCGACCGCCTCGATCGAGTCCGGCATCGGCGGCATCAAGATCAAGGTCGGCCAGCCCGACTGGCGCGAGGACCTGCGCCGCGTCGCCGCGCTGCGCGAGCACCTCGGCGACGGGCCGCTGATGGTCGACGCCAACCAGCAGTGGGACCGCGCCCGCGCCCGGCGGATGTGCCGCGAGCTCGAGCAGTTCGACCTCGTCTGGATCGAGGAGCCGCTCGACGCCTGGGACCACGTCGGCCACGCCGACCTGTCGCAGACCTTCGACACCCCCATCGCCACCGGCGAGATGCTGACCTCGGTCGCCGAGCACATGGGTCTGGTCGACGCCGGCTACCGCGGCATCGTGCAGCCCGACGCCCCGCGCATCGGCGGCATCACGCCGTTCCTCAAGTTCGCCACCCTCGCCGCCCACCACCGCCTCGACCTCGCGCCCCACTACGCGATGGAGATCCACCTGCACCTCGCCGCGACGTACCCCGCCGAGCCGTGGGTCGAGCACTTCGAGTGGCTCAACCCGCTCTTCGAGGAGCGCATCGAGATCAGGGGCGGCCAGATCCACGTGCCGCAGCGCCCCGGCCTCGGCTTCACGCTCTCGGAGCAGATGCGCACGTACACCGAGGACACCGCGACGTTCGGCGCCTGACGTCCGGCCGACCGTCGACCGGTTGGACCCGGCATGATGCCGCCCATGAGGACCCGCCCGCAGCACGTCGTCGCCGGGCTCAAGGAGAAGATCCTGAGCGGCGAGCTCGGCCCCGGCGCCAAGCTGCCGTCGGAGGCCGAGCTCATCGCGGAGTACGCCGTCTCCCGCACCGTGGTGCGGGAGGCGGTGTCCCGCCTCCAGGCCGAGGGGCTGGTCGAGACCTTCCAGGGACGCGGGTCGTTCGTGCTCGCGGTGCCCGAGCCGTCGTCGTTCACCCTCGAGACCTCGGCGATCCGCAGCCACCACGACGTGCTGGCGATGGTCGACTTCCGGATCGGGGTCGAGACCGAGGCGGCCGCGCTGGCGGCGGCCCGGGTGACGCCCGCGTCGGCCGCGCCGATCTCCGACGCGATGGCCGACTTCGTCGCCGCCGGGCACGCGGGCGCGGTGGAGGCCGACTTCGCCTTCCACCGGGCGATCGCCGCGGCCACCGACAACCGCTTCTACGTCGACCTGCTCGACTCGCTCGGGCCGATGATGATCATGCTCCCACGCACCCGGCTCGGCGAGGAGTACACGATGACCGACGCCACCCACGTCCAGCGCGTCCAGCGCGAGCACGAGAACATCGCCGCCGCGGTCCTGGCCGGCGACGTCGAGACCGCCCGCGCCGCCATGCGCCTGCACCTCGGCAACACCCGCCGCCGCCTGTCCTCCTGACCGGCCGGGCCGACCGGGCACTTTCGTCGCGCTGGATCGTGGCGACGGGGCACTTTCGTCGCGCTGGATCGTGGCGACCGGGCACTTTCGTGTACGTAACCTCCGGGTGCCGCCGGCGCTGCGGAACGAGATCGGCGTACGGCGCCTCGCCGCGGCCGGGCTGGTTCCCCAGCCGTCCGTCGTACGACGCACGTCCCAGCGGTCAGGAACTGCCCGGTCGGCACGTCCCAGCGGTCATGGAGTGCCCGGTCGGCGGGTCCCAGCGGTACGAAAGTGCCCTCTCACGTCACCAGCGGGAGGTGTTGACCTCGAAGTCCGGCTGGATCGACCGCATGTAGACGGTGTCCTCGCGCCGGCGGACGCCGCAGGAGAGGTACTGCTCGTGCAGCACCCCGAGCATGTCCCGGTCGAGCTCGACGCCGAGCCCCGGCCCGGTGGGCACCGACAGCGCGCCGTCGACGAACGAGAGCACGCCCGGCTTGACGATGTCCTGGGTCTTCCACGGGTAGTGCGTGTCGCACGCGTAGGTCAGCGTCGGCGACGCCGCGGCGAGGTGCGTCATCGCGGCCAGCGAGATCCCGAGGTGGGAGTTGCTGTGCATCGACAGCCCCAGGCCCCAGGTCTCGGTGATCCCGGCGAGCAGCTGCGAGCGGCGCAGGCCGCCCCACAGGTGGTGGTCGGACAGCACGATCTGCACGGCGTCCTTCGCGATCGCGGGCGGCAGGTGCTCCAGCGCGATCACGCACATGTTGGTCGCGAGCGGCACGTCGGTGCCGGCGGACACGGCCGCCATCCCGTCGATGCCGGGGGTGGGGTCCTCGAGGTACTCCACGACCCCGGCCAGGCGCGACGCGACCTTCAGCGAGGTCTCGACCGTCCACGCCCCGTTGGGGTCGAGGCGCAGCGGCAGGTCGGGGAAGGCGTCGCGCAGCGCCTCGATCGCGTCGCACTCCTGCTCCGGCGGCAGCACGCCGCCCTTGAGCTTGAGCGAGCCGAAGCCCCATCCGTCGACCATCCGGTGCGCCTGGTCGACCAGCTGCGACGGCGTCAGCGCCTCGCCCCACTCGTCGTCGGGGGCGCCGGGGTGGCCGGCCCACTTGTAGAACAGGTAGCCGCTGAACGGCACCCGGTCGCGCACCCGGCCGCCGAGGACCTCGCTGACCGACCGCCCGGACTCCTGCCCCTGGAGGTCGATGCACGCGACCTCGAAGGGGGAGTGGACGGTGTCGACGGCGGACCTCACGTCGAGCATGCCGCCGAACGACGCGCCCGCGCCGCCGGTCTCCCGGCCGAGCACGTCGACGACCGTACGCCGCACCGCGGCGAGGTCGAACGGGTCCAGGCCGGGCAGCGCGGAGGCCACCGCCGAGAGCCGCGCGAGGTGTGCCTCGTCGGCGTACGTCTCGCCGAGGCCGAGCAGGCCGGAGTCGGTGTGCACCTCGACGATCGCGCGCAGCGCCCACGGCTGGTGGACCCCGACGACGTTGAGCAGCGGCGGGTCGGCGAACGCGACCGGGGTGACGACGACCCGGGAGATGCAGCTCGTGCTCATGCGCGGCGGGCGGGCTTGACCGCCAGCACGGGCACGTCGAGCTCGAGCAGCAGACGCTGCGCGTCGCTGCCCATGACCAGCTTGCCCACCGGGGAGCGGCGGCGCAGGCCGATGACGACCATCCGGGCGCCGGTGCGCCCGATCACGGCGGAGAACGCCTCGAGGATGTCCGAGCCGTGGTCGGCGTGGTCGACCGCGGCGGTGACGCCGTGCTCGGCGGCCGCCGCGACGATGCGTGCCTCGGCCTCGTCGCCCACCAGGTCGGCGTCGACGGTGCTGCCGCGGCGCGGGCTGTTGAGGATGACGACGTCGTCGCCGTGGGCCGCGGCCTCCGCGATCCCGGCCTCGAGGGCCGCCTCGCCGACGGGGGTGGGGACGTATCCGATCAGGATGGTCATCGCGGTCTCCTCAGACTCCTGCGTGGTCGCGGTCGGGGGTGGTGGTGGCTGGGGCTCGCCGGCGGTCCAGCAGCGTCTTGGCGACCGGCCACGCGGCGACGAGGACGAAGGCGGCGAGGATGGTGCCGGAGATGGGGTCCTTGACGAACCCGGTCGGGTCGCCGTCGTAGATGATCAGCGAGCGGCGGACGTTGTTCTCCAGGATCGCGCCGAGGACGAAGGCGAGCACCATCGGACCGGGCTCGAAGCCGCCCTTCTTCATCAGGTAGCCGATGACGCCGAAGGCGATCATCAAGAAGACGTCGAACGTGGAGTTGTTGAGCGTGTAGGCGCCGAGGATCGTGATCAGGGCCGTGATCGGGGCGAGGATCGCCGGGCGGACCCGGAGGATCCGGACGAAGATGCCGACCAGCGGGATGCTCAGCAGCAGCAGGATCACGTTGCCGACGTACATCGAGTTGACCACGCCCCAGAACAGGTCCGGGTTCTCGTCGACCAGCGCCGGGCTCGGGGTGATGCCCAGGACCAGCAATGCGGCGAAGAGCATCGCCATCGACGCGTTGGCCGGGATGCCGAGGGTGAGCAGCGGGATGAAGGACGACGTGGCGGCGGCGTTGTTCGCGGTCTCGGGAGCGGCGACGCCCTTGATCGAGCCGCGGCCGAACTCCTCGGGGGTCTTGGAGATGCGCTTCTCGGTGGCGTACGCCGCCAGCGACGACATCACCGCACCGCCGCCGGGCAGCACGCCGAGGAAGAAGCCGATGCCGGTGCCGCGGCCGATGGCGGGGGCGGCGACCTTGAGGTCCGCGCGCGAGGGCCAGATGTCGGCGACGGTCGCCGGCACGTGGGGCTTGCCGTGCCGCTCCTCGAGGTTGTGCAGGATCTCGCTGACACCGAAGAGACCCATGGCCACGACGACGAAGTCGATGCCCTGGCTGAGCTCGAGGCTCCCGAACGTGTAGCGCTCCGCGCCGCTGAACTGGTCGCGGCCGACGGTGGCCAGCAGCAGGCCGATCGAGGCGGCGATGAGGGCCTTGATCGGGTGGCCGCTGCCGATGGTGGAGACCAGCAGGACGCCGAGCAGGGCCAGGGCGGCGTACTCCGGCGGACCGAAGTCCACCGCCCAGCCCGCGACGAGCGGCGCGCTGAGGCTGAGCAGGATGATGGAGACGGTGGCGCCGACGAAGCTGCCGATCGCGGCGATGCCCAGCGCGGTGCCGGCCTTGCCCTGCTTGGCGAGGGCGAAGCCGTCGAAGACGGTCACCACCGACGAGGCCTCGCCCGGCAGGCGCAGGAGGACCGAGGTGATGGTGCCGCCGTACTGCGCGCCGTAGTAGACGCCGGCCATCATCACGACGCCCGAGATCGGGTCACCGATCGAGACGACGATCGGCAGCAGGATCGCCATGGTGGCGGCGGGGCCCAGGCCGGGCAGCACGCCGATCAGCATGCCGATGAGGACGCCGATCAGGCAGTAGAGCAGGGTGTCGGGCTGGGCGACGACGGCGAAGCCGTTGAGGAATGCATCCATGGCGGTGTCCTCTCAGAAGGCCAGCAGGTGGGGCAGCGGGATGCTGAGCCCGTAGAGGAACAGGACGTAGAAGACGGCCACCGTGCCGACCGAGACGAGCACGGTGCTGCGCCAGGACTCACCGCCCAGGAAGCGCAGCCAGATGACGCACAGGACCAGCGACGGGATCTCGAACCCGATCAGCGGCATGAGCACACCCAGACCGATGAAGGTGAGCACGCCGACCGCGGGGAGCAGGCTCGAGCGGCTGAAGGAGACGCTGTCCTCGAGCCTGCGCCCCACCACGAGCAGGACGAGCGAGAGCACCGTGATGACCAGCGACATCACGAAGGGCCACAGGCCGGGGCCGGGGCGGCGCAGGCCGTCGAGCCCGTAGTCCAGGGCCAGGACCAGGCCGGCGATCCCGATGGCGAGAGCGACGAGCGCACCGACGGTCTGGTAGACCGGGCCGCCCGGCGGCAGGTCGTCCTCCGAGAGGGTCTCGGCCACCTCGGCCTCGATCTCGTCGAGGATGTCGGGGCCACCTCGTGCGGTGCGCTCGTCGCTCATCGTCGTCCTTCTGCTCTGCTGGTGGTGTGGTGCTGGTGCTGCCGACCGGGTGGGGTCAGCTGGCGTCGCCGAGGTCGATGTCGTACTCCTCGACGAGGGAGGCGTAGCGCTCCTGGTCGGACTTCAGCATCTCGACGATCTCATCGCCGGACACCTCGAGCGGGGTCAGGCTGTTCTGCTCGTTGAAGGCCTGGTAGTCCTCGGTCTCGAAGGTGGCCTGCATGGCGTCCCAGATCGTGTCCTTGACGTCCTGCGGGGTGTCCTTGGGGGTCGTCATGAAGCGGTACTGGTAGACCTCGACGTCGGTGCCCTGCTCGGACGCGGTGGGCACGTCGGGGAGGAAGTCGATGCGCTCGGGCGCGTAGACCGAGAGGGCGGTGAGCTTGCCGTTCTCGATGTTCTCGATCGCCTCACCGGTCTGCAGGCAGGCGGTGTCGACCTGGTTGCCGAGGAGCGCAGTCAGCGCGGGAGCGCCGCCGTCGAAGGGCACGGCCTCGGACTGGATCTCGCCGACCTCGTAGGTCAGGGCACAGGAGAGCTGCGCGCCCGTCCCGACACCGGTGGTGCCGTAGGTGATGCGACGGTCCTCCTTCTTGAGGTCGTCGATGGAGGTCCAGCCGTTGTCGGAGTTGGTGACCAGGACGTAGTCGTCGCGGGAGACGCCGCCCACCACGTCGAAGTCGTCGATGCTGGTGACCTCGTCCTCGGCGACCGCGAGCGGGGTGATGGCGAAGAGGGACGCGTTCTGGATCGAGATGACCGAGCCGTCGTTGTCGGCCGACTTGACCTCGCTCGCGGCCAGTGCGCCGTTGGCGCCCTCGCGGTTGATGACCGGGAACTGCTCGCCGAGCTCCTCGGAGAGGCCGGTGGAGACCGCGCGGCTGATCAGGTCGCTGGAGCCGCCGGCGGAGGCACCGACGTACATCTCGACCGAGCCCGAGGGGTACTCCTCGCCGTCGCCACCACCGGTCGAGGTGGCTACGCCGCCACAGGCGGACAGGGCGATGGCCGCGCCTGACGCGATGGCCACGAGGCTGAGGGTCTGCTTGCGCATGCTGTGCTCCTTGGTTGCGCTGGTGAGGTGCCGCGGTGCGACCCTCCGACTTGATGTGATCACCGACACTAGGTAGGCGCGTCGATGCCCGTCCAAGCCCGATTCGGCATGGAATGATATGCGGCGCGCATCGTCGACTAGTCTGGGGCGGTGATCACGCTCGACCAGGTCCGCTCCTTCGTCGCAGTCGCCGAGGAGCTGCACTTCGGCCGGGCCGCCGAGCGGCTCCAGATGACCCAGCCCCCGCTCTCGCGCCAGATCCAGAAGCTGGAGAAGGCGGTCGGCGCCCAGCTGCTCGAGCGCGACAACCGCCGCGTCGCCCTCACCGGCGCCGGCGCCGCGTTCCTGGACGAGGCCTACCGGCTGCTCAACCTCGTGGAGGGCGCGGGCGACCTGGCCCGCCGCGTGGACGCCGGGGTCGCGGGCGTCGTACGCCTCGGCTTCACCGCAGTCTCGGCGATCTCCGTCCTCGGCCCGCTGCTGCGCCGGCTGACCGCCGAGCTGCCCGACGTCGAGGTGCTGCTCTCCGAGCGTGTCACGCTCGCCCAGGTCGACGGCATCCGCCGCGGCGAGCTCGACATCGGCCTGGCCCGCCCGCCGTTCGACACCTCGCTGCTGTCGTCGCGGGTGATCCAGCGCGAGCCGCTGATGGCCGTCGTGCCCGCCGACCACCCGCTGGCCGCGCTCGACCGGCCGCTGACGCCGCACGACTTCGAGGGCCAGCCCGTCATCGGCTACCACCCGCAGCAGTCGCGCTACTTCCACGAGCTGTCGGTGCGCTTCCTGGCCAACGCCCACCCTCGCATCGAGCAGCGCGTCCACCAGGTGCTCACCGCGATGCTCCTCGTGGCCGCCGACCGCGGCCTCGCGCTGGCCCCCGCGTCGGCCACGTCGCTGCACGTCGAGGGCGTGGTCTTCAAGGACCTCGCCCACGGTGGCGGCGACACCCAGCTCGACGCCGACCCCGAGCGCCCCGTCGAGCTGTACGCCGTGTGGTCGCGGGAGTCCGTGACGCCCGTCGTGCGACGCGTGCTCGACGTGCTCACCCGCGTCGCGGAGTAGCGCCCCTCAGCCGAGGGACCAGCCCATCAGCGCCCGGCCGAACGGAGAGAGCACCCACGCCAGGGTGCCGAGCGCGATCGCCGCGGCCACCAGCGCCGGGCCGGTGCGCCGCAGGTCGCCGGCGGCGATGCCCTGCCGGGTCCGCAGCCCGGCCCACGCCAAGGTGGCGAGCGCGACCGCCGGGTCGAGCAGGAAGGTCGCCATCGCGCCCGTCCGGAACGCGTCCCACGACGGCCCCTGGTCGTGGGGCCACGCCTCGCGCGGGTCCGGGGCGGCGGTGGCGAGCTCGGCGAGCGGGAACCGGTCGAGGTCGTTGACGTAGTAGGGGAGCGCGAAGAACACGGCGTAGGCCCCGGCGCAGGCCAGGGCCAGGAGCAGCGGCGGCCACCCGCTGCGCCACCACCTGCCCCGAACGGTCGGCGCGACGGACACCTCGATGGGGAACGGGGCGGCCGGCGTCGTCACGATCGTGATGGTGGGGCACTCGGGGGCCGAGTCGTCCGGGTTCCGGACGCACGTCCCCACATCCGGTGACCGTGGGGGTGGCACCGGACTGGACCGGCGCGGCCCGGATGACGTCGGGCCGGCTCAGGCGGTGATCGCGTCGCCGTGCAGCCGGCGCTCGACCAGTCGGTCGCGCAGGGTGACCAGCTCGGTGACCGACTCCAGGAAGCGGTGGGTGCTGTCGCCGACCTGGATGTCGTCGAAGTAGTGGTGCCGCATCGCCTGCCGGGCGAGGTGGTGCTCGTCGTGGACCAGACGGTCGGCGAGCAGGTCGGCCAGCCCGTCCACGGTCGACTCGTCGATGACGTCGGCGCACCGGCTGACCGGCACGTCGGCGTGGAAGCGCTCGGGGTCCTGGTGGCGGTCGGTGATCAGGATCGGGGCCTCGGTGCGCAGGTAGAGCCAGTCCAGGCCCACCGAGGACACGTCGGTCACCATCGCGTCGCAGTCCGGCATCACGGCCAGGATGTCGCCGCGCAGCACCGCGGTGTGGCCGGCGTCGGCCTCGCGCTCGGCCGCCGTCGCGATCATGTCCAGGATGGCCAGGTGCGCCTCCTGCACCGCCGGCGTGAGGCTGGTCGTCACCTTGGGGTGCGGCTTGTAGACCAACCGCACGTCGGGGACCGCGAGGATCGCGGCCGCGATCCGGGTCCCGATCGTGTCGAGGGAGGTGTAGTCGTTGTAGCCGGCGTCGCCCTCCCAGGTGGGGGCGTAGAGGACGGTGCGACGCGTGCTCGGCGCGAGCAGCGGCTCCGGGCGCAGGTCGAGCTGCGGCCGGCCGATCCGCACCAGGCGGCTGGTGTCGAAGTCGAGGAGTCCGTCGACGTGGCGTTGCACCGCGGCCTCGCCGGCGACGAGGACGCGGTCGTAGGCCTTGGCGTTGTTGCTCGCCATGGACTGCTTGTCACTCTCGCCGTGGTTGATGTGGGCGTGCAGCATGCGTCCGTCGATCAGCGACTGGAAGTTGAGGATCGAGTTGTTGCAGTAGAGCACCAGCTTGGCGTCGAGCGCGTCGTACAGCTCGGTGAGCTCGGGGAAGCTCGGCGCGAGCAGGACCGGCAGCGTCGTCCGTTCCGCGAGCAGTGCCGCGACGTCCGCGTCCCGCACGACGACGCCCACCGGGTGGAGGTCGTCGAGCACCTCGAGCACCTCCAGCCACTGGACCAGCTGGTAGCTGCGCGTGGGGTCGTCGGCGTAGTAGGCGATGACGTGGACGTCGTTCACGCCCAGATTCTAGTTCTCCAGAAGTCGTCATGGACGTCTTGACAGATTCTGGAGCATGTCTGAGGACTGCTCACTATGCTGGGCCGTCGAAGGCGGACGTGTCGAGGGATCGACGCTGGATGGGAGTCGGTGTGGTGCACTCCCGTGCGCGCGGCACGGGCGTCGAGGACTCGTGGTCCGACGCGCCGACGCGCGCCTCCCTGCAGGTGCTCGCCGAGGGCGCGGCCGCGCTGGCCGGTTTCGCCCGGTCGGCGATCAGCGTGCGTCGCGGCGACTCCCTCGAGCTGGTCGCCGCGTCCGGGGCCGAGCTCGCCGACATGGTCGGCACTCGGCTCCCGGTCGAGGTGCTGGAGAAGGAGCTGCAGAAGGCCGACGAGTGGGGCGACCTGCGCTTCGTCCCGCACGACCGCGTCGGCGAGGAGGTCCTCGACTACAGCCACGTCCCAGACCTCCAGCCGGTCAGTGGCCCCGACGGCTGGCACCCGCTCGACCTGCTGGCCGCCCCGCTGTTCGACGCGGACGGTGAGCTCCGCGGCCTGCTCACCGTCGACGCGCCGGTGGACGGCCGGCGTCCCGGTCCGCAGCAGCGCGAGGTCCTGGCGAGGTACGCCGAGGTGGCCCGCAGCTCGGTCATCCTCGCCCTCGACCGCGAGGAGCTCGGCGAGCGCGTGCGGATGGCGACCGAGGCGCGCGAGATGGTGCGCCGGGCGATGGGCGAGCCGTCGCTGGAGCGGGTGATCGAGGCCTGCCGCGCCGCGGTGGTCTCCTCCTTCGACGCGGTCGGCATGTGGCTCTCGGCCTTCGAGACCGACGGCAGCACGTCGAGCACGTGGTTCGCCGAGGGCGGACAGGACCGTCCCGTGCTGGACGCGTTCGACGACGTGCTGTTCGACCTCGCGCACCGCTACTGGGCCGACCAGTACGTCGCGCACTTCTCCGTCGGCCGCAGCGAGCACCCCGGCCTGGAGCCCGAGGACGCCCGCGCGATGCTCGACTTCCTCGACGGCATCCACATCGGCTCGATCCTCTTCGTCCCGCTGGGCGCGGGCCTGGAGTGCCTCGGGTTCCTGGCGCTCTCCCGGGTCTCCGACGACCCGGTCTGGACGCAGGTGGAGTACGACGCCGCGCTCGACATCGGCCGCGACCTCGGCCGGGCGGTGGCCAACGCCCGCCAGCGCGACCAGGAGCGTGCGGTCGTCGACCGGCTGCGCGAGCTCGACGGCTACCGCGCCGGGCTCGTCAGCACGGTCGCCCACGAGCTGCGCAACCCGCTCACCTCCGTCGTCGGCAACCTCGAGCTCCTCGAGGACGAGGACCTCACCGACCGCGGCCGCCGGTCGGTGGAGTCGGCGGTGCGCGGCGCCCGGCGCATCGAGGGGGTCATCGACGACCTGCTCACCGCGGCGCACGTCTCCGACCCCGCAGCCGGGTTCCACCCCGAGCCGGTCGACCTGGACCGGGTCGTGAAGGACGTGCAGGACGAGTGCGCCCATGCCGCGGCGGCCCGCTCGGTGACGATCGGCACCGGGCTGCCGGCCGTCCCGGTCCGCGTGGCCGGCCACCCCGACGAGCTGCACCGGATGCTGGCCAACCTGGTGAGCAACGCTGTGAAGTACTCCGACGAGGGCGGCTCGGTGACCGTCGACCTGGCCGCCGACGGCGAGCACGCGACGCTCCGGGTCACCGATCGCGGGCTGGGCATCTCCGAGTCCGACCAGCGCGAGCTGTTCCGCGAGTTCTTCCGCTCCAGCAACCCCGAGGCGCTGGCCCGCCCCGGCAGCGGCCTGGGCCTGGTCATCGTCGACCGGATCGTCCGGCGCCACGGCGGTCGCATCGCGGTCGACTCCGGGCTCGGCGAGGGCACGACGGTCACCGTCACCCTCCCCCTCGGGGGCTGAGGCGCCGGCCCCTGCCGTGCCACGATCTCCCCATGGCCGAGCACGCCTTCGACGCCGAGGTCTGGGAGCACTCGCCCGACGAGCCCGGTTCCTGGCACTTCCTGACCGTGCCGGGTGACGTCTCCGACGACATCAGGGTCGAGGCCGGCCCACCCGAGGGGTTCGGCAGCGTCCGGGTCGTCGTGACCGTCGGTTCCTCGACCTGGCGCACCTCGTTGTTCCCTGACGCGAAGATCGGTTGCTACGTCCTGCCCCTCAAGAAGGCGGTGCGCCGCGCCGAGGGCCTGCACGCCGGCGACACCTGCCACGTCGTCCTCGACCTCGACCGCGGGGCCGATCCGGGCGCTGCGACCTGAGTCCCGCGCGGACCCCTCAGCACACCTGGGCGTAGCCCTCGCGGTAGCTCGGGCGGCTCGGCGCCCACCCCGTCGCCCGCAGCCGGGCGTTGGAGAGCCGCTTGCCGTGGCCCCGGGCCGGGTCGGCGGCCGGCGGCACGGGGGCGCCCAGGCGTGCGGCGAGGTACGCCGCCACCTCGCCCAGCTGGGCGGGCTCGTCGTCGGTCCCGAGGTAGAGCCCCTCGGGCTCGTCGGCGCGCGTCAGCAGGTGGACGACGGCCGCGGCGGCGTCCTCGCGGTGGATGCGGTTGGTCCAGCGGTGCGGGTCGGTGACCCGCCCCTCGCGCACCATGTCGAGCAGGCGCGTGCTCGACCCGCCGTACAGGCCCGAGAGCCGCAGCACGGTGCCGCCCGGCAGCCGGTCGTGGAACAGCTCCTCGGCCTCCACCAGCGCGCGGCCCGGTCCGTCGGACGGACGCGGGGGAGCCGTCTCGTCCTCGAGCGGCGGGAGGTCCCGGCTCGCGTGGACCGCGGTCGAGGACACCAGGACGGCGTGCTCCGGATCGGTCCCCGTCGCGGCGAGCGCGTCGAGCGCGCGCCGCATCCCCTCGACATACGTCGCCCGGTAGGACTCCTCGGTCCGCGGCCGCGCGGTGAGCGCGACCACGACGTACCGGGCACGGAGGTCGGCGAGGTCCGGCACCTCCCGCGAGAGGTCGACGGAGAGCCCGCGCAGCGGGGCGGGCACCCTCCCGGCGTTGCGGCGCAGCGCGAGCACGTCGTGCCCGAGCCCGGCCAGCCGCAGCCCGACCGCCGAGCCGAGGTCACCACAGCCGACGAGCAGCACGTCCGAGGTCATGCGCCGAACGCTAGCCCGCCCGACCCGTGGACGCGCCGCCGTCGGAGTGCCACCGTGGACACATGACGCGCACGGTCGACGCCGACTACCTCGTGGTGGGGGCCGGCGCCACGGGGATGGCGTTCACGGACGCCCTGGTCGACCACTCCGACGCCCGGGTCCTGCTGGTCGACCGCCGCCACGGAGCCGGCGGGCACTGGCTCGAGGCCTACCCGTTCGTCCGGCTGCACCAGTCCTCCGCGTTCTACGGCGTCGCCTCGACGCTCCTCGGCGGCGGCCGGCTGCAGGAGCGCGGCCCCGAGAAGGGCCTGCAGGAGCGCGCCACCCAGGCCGAGATCGTCGCCTACTACGCGCGGGTGCTCGACCGCCTCGTCGACACGGGCCGGGTCGAGCTCCTGCCCAACAGCGAGTACGACGGCGACCGCACCATCACCTCCCGGATCTCCGGCGAGACCGTCCGGGTGCCCGACCGCTGCCGGATCGTCAACGCGCACTACCTCGCGCCGAGCATCCCCGCGGAGAAGCCGCCGCCCTTCGGCGTCGGCGACGGCGCCCGTGTCCTACCGGTCAACGACCTCGCGCGCCTCGAGGAGGCGCCCAGCCAGTACGTCGTCGTGGGAGCGGGCAAGACCGCCACCGACGCGTGCGTCTGGCTGCTGGGTCGCGGCGTGGACCCGGACGCGATCTGCTGGGTGCGCCCGCGCGAGCCGTGGATGTTCAACCGGGCGCTCATCCAGCCCGACCTCCCGATCTTCCTGGGCATGGCGGCGGACCTGATGCAGTCGGCCGCCGAGGCGGCCTCGCTCGAGGACCTGTTCCTGCGGCTCGAGGAGCACGGGATCATGCTCCGCATCGACCGGTCCGTGATGCCGACCATGGCCAAGACGCCGACGCTGGCGACGTGGGAGCTCGACCAGCTGCGCACCATCGAGGACGTCGTACGCCGCGGGCACGTCGAGTCGGTCAGCCGCGGCAAGCTCGCCCTCGCCGGCGGGACGGTCGGCATCGCGGACGATGCCCTGGTCGTCCACTGTGCGGCCGACGGCCTCAAGTACCCACCCCTCGTCCCGGTGTGGCGCCCGCAGGACATCACCCTCCAGCCGATCCGGGCCGGCTTCCCGTGCTTCGGCGCGGCCCTCATCGGGTACGTCGAGGCCACCCGCGACGACGACGACGAGAAGAACCGGCTGTGCCCGCCGTCCAACTACGGCGACTCGATGGCGCAGTGGGCCGAGATGAACGTCCGCGGCACCCGCGCCACCATGTCCTTCATCTCCGAGAAGGACATCAAGCAGTGGTCCGACACGACGGCGCTCAACCCCACCCGCGTCCGGCCCGACCAGGAGCCGTCCGCCGCGCTCGACGACGCCGTGGCCCGGGTCATGACGCACACCGGGCCGGCCGTGGCCCGCCTCGAGCAGCTGATGTGAGACACACGCTCACGTCACCGTCGGCGGCGCGACGAGGTCCTCGCCCTCCACGACCCGTCGGCACACGTCGTGGATCGACAGGTGGTGGGAGCGCGCATAGGTGCGCAGCGAGGCGAAGGCGTCGTCGGGGGTGACCCCGTCGCGGCCGACGAGGTAGCCCTTGGCGAGCTCGATCACCAGCCTGGACTGGAGGGCGGTCTCGAGCTGCCGCGCCCGCAGCTCGGCCTGCTCCTGCACCACCCGGGCGGGGCTGGGACGCATGTTGCACACCACGCCGCGCACGGAGGGATCGTCGAGCAGGTTGGTGAAGGCGATCTCCGCCCACCGCCAGTCGTGCCACGCCTGCACCCGGACCTCGGCGGGCGGGTGGACCCCCGGGTGGGCGACGACGTCCTCGAGCAGGACGGCCAGGTCGGGGCGGTCCTCCTCGTGCAGCAGCGGGACGATGGAGCTGCCGACCAGGGTGTCCTGCTCCCAGCCGAACAGCAGCTCCACCGCCGGGCTGGCGTAGGTGATCACGGCGTCGCTGCTCAGCAGCAGCGCCGCGTCGGTCGAGCGCTCCAGGAGCGGACGGAGCGCGGAGCCGAGGTTGGTGGAGACCCCGACGATGCCCACGAGGCTCCCGTCGCGGTAGATGCCCGCGTCGGTCACCAGCGCGGGGAACAGGCTGCCGTCCTTGCGGCGTACCGGGAACCCGCCCGACCACGCGGTCCCGTCCCGCAGCGCGGCCATGATCTCGGCACCGACCTCCTGGGCCACCTCGGGGATCGCCAGCGTGGCGATGTTGCGGCCGACCGCCTCCTGCGCAGTCCACCCGTAGAGCCGCTCGGCGGCCGGGTTCCAGTAGACGACCACGCCGCCGGGATCGGTCGTGATCACCGCCTGGCCGATGGCGTCGAGCTGCTCCGCGGCGCTGATGTGGTGGGTTGCGGTCATGCATCCATCGTGCAGAGCCGGGACCGCCCGACATCAGGGTCGAAAGGCAGTGACGTCCGGGACGTCCCCCGTGGCGTCCCGGACGCCGGCTCAGGAGCTGCCGAGGGCGCGGGCCGCATGCACGGCGGACGTGTAGCGCCACCTCGGTGCAGTCGAGGTGGCCGTCGCCGGTGGTCGCGGGACCTGGTTCGGGAGGTGTCCCACGACCGTGCTGCGGCGCCGCGCCCCGTCCCCCTCCCCGGCGTCCTCACCCGCCTCGACGATGTCGGAGCGGAGGCGCTTCTCGAGCCAGCGGACCATGGCCCGGGTGTCCGGCGTGACGTGTCCCTGGCAGACGCCCTTGACCAGGGCGTGCGCGACCTCGTGCAGGGTGACCTCGGCCTCCCGCGCCCAGGCGACCATGGCGCCGAGCGACTCGTAGGAGCCGACTCCGTAGCGGAGCATGAGCGCTCCCTTGGCCTGCTCGACGACGGCGACGTCCGACACGGTGTCAGTCATGGGTCGGGGTCGCGATCGCCTGGAAGCGGTACGGCGTGCGCGCAGGGGTCCGCTGGGTCGGAGGCATGTGCCACCCTCTCCGTCGATCAGTACGGGCCACCGAGGTCTGGGGTGGGGCTCCCGGCTGAGCGGGAACACGATGCTGGTGCCGAAGGTAGCAACGCCGGCGAGGGCGACCAAGGTCCTTCCGGCCCTTGTGGGGACCGGCCCGGGTCGGCTATGGCTGGACGGTCGCCGTCCGCGGAGTACGCTCCAGCGCATGAGCGGGACGGGCGGGGAGACGAGCCGTTTCCGACTCGCGCTCGCCCTCGTGGTCGGCGGGCTGAGCGCCCTGCTCGCCCAGTCGATGCTGGTCGACTCGCACTCCTCGGCGGCGCTGGCCGCCGTCGCGGCCGCGGTCGTCTCCGCGGTCGTCGAGCGCGAGCGGCCGCGGGTGACCGTGGTGCGGGTCCCGCCGGCGCTGCCGCTGCGCGGCGTGGACCGTGTGCCGGCGTACCTCGCCGGGCGGGTCACCGACACCGCGCGGAGCCCCCTGCGCCCGCGCGCTCCTGGGCTGGTCTGACGCGTCGCCCCGGCGACGCCGCACGGACCTCACCCACACCACCCCAGGAGTACCGCCATGTCCCTGCTCGACCCGCTGTCCCATGCCCTCGCCGCGGTCGTCGCGGCCGCCCACGCCGGCCTGACGGCCGTCGGCGCCGAACCCGCCGCCGGCGCGACCTGGTTGCTGTCCATCGCGGCCGTCGTGGTCGTCGTACGTCTCGCGCTGCTGCCCCTGGTCGTCCACGGCGTCCGCCTCGCGCACGCCTCCGCCCGGGCCCGTCCGCACCTCAAGGAGCTTGCCGAGCGCCACCGGGGGAGCAAGGACCCCGAGACCGTGCGCCGGATGATGGAGGAGCGGCGGCGCATCTCCGCCGAGCACGGGGTCTCGCGGCTCGGGTGCCTGCCGCTGCTCGTGCAGCTGCCGATCTGGATCTCGCTCTACCACCTGCTCGCCGACCTCGCCGACGGCGCGTCCGTCGGGGCGATGGGCCCGGACCTCGTCGCCTCGCTGGGGGCCGCGACGCTGATGGGGGTGCCGCTGGCCGACCGGGGCTACCTCGGTGCCGGGCCGTCCCACCTCGCCGTGGTCGCGGGGCTGGCGCTGACCGCCGCGGCGATGTCCTTCGTGACCCAGCGCTTCCTCGTCGCGCCCAACACGGTGGTGGACGGGCTGCCGGAGGCGATGGCCAGCGCGCAGCAGCTCATGCCGGTGCTCTCCGCGGTGGGCATGGTGGTCGCGGGCGGGGTCGTGCCGCTCGCGCTGATCGCCTACTGGGTGTTCAGCCAGGGCTGGACCATGGGTCAGGCGGCGGTCGTGGGCCGCCGGTTCCCGACCCCGGGGACGCTGGCCGCGCAGCGGCGGTGATGCCGCGCGCCGGCGAGCGCGCGCGCCTATCGTCAGCGGCGTGAGCCTCCATCCCTCGCAGGTCCTCGACGACCTCGTCGCCTCGGGTCGGGAGTCCGGGGCTGCCGTGGCGGTGGTCCGGGACGGGGTGGTGGAGGTCGACCACTGCGCCGGCACCCGGGACGGCACGGACCCCTGGACGTCCGACACCCTGGTGATGACGTTCTCGATCGCCAAGCCCTTCGCCGCGCTCGCCCTGCTCGACGCCGTGGCCGACGGCGAGCTCGGCCTGGACCAGCCCGTCGACTCGGTCTGGCCCGCGTATGGCGAGGCCGGCAAGGAGGGCACGACGGTGCGGCACCTGCTCTCGCACCAGGCGGGGCTGCCGGTCTTCCCCGAGGAGGCCCTCGGGGTCGAGTACGACGACCGCGAGACGCTCGTCGACCTGCTCGCGCGAACAGCTCCGGTCCACCCGCCCGGCGCCGCCGTCGCCGAGCACGCCCTCACCTACGGCCACCTGCTCGACGAGGTGCTGCGCCGAGCCACCGGCGAGCCCCTGGCCGAGAGGTTCGCGCGGATCGCCGAAGTCGCCGGCTGGGACCTGCACCTGCGCGTCCAGGGGCGCGACCTGTCGCGCGTCGCGACCCTCGTCGAGGTAGCCCGACCGGCACCTGGCGGTCGGGCTACCTCGACGACCCGCGGTGGGGGCCGGCGCTGGGCCGACCGCCGGGACTGCTCGATCCCGAGGTGCTCAACTCCGACCGCTTCCGCGGCACGGCGTTCCCCGCGGTGGCCCTGCACGCGACGGCGCGTGCCCTGGCCGCCTTCCACGACGACGTGATCAGGCCCGACGGCCGGGTCGCCGACCGCCTGGGCCATGACACGTGGCGCGCGTACGTCGAGCCCGCGGCCACCGGTCACGACCTGGTGCTCGACCGGCCCGTCACCTGGACCCTGGGGTTCCAGGTCAGCGACGAGGACGGGCGCACCGAGCTGGGCATGGGAGGAGCGGGCGGGTGCTCCGCCTGGGGTGAGCCCGGCGCGGGCTACGGCGCCGCCTTCGTGACGAGGACGCTCGGCGGCCACGACCGCGGCGAGCTCGTCTGGGAGACCGTCGTCGCCGACAGGTGACGCCCCCCCGGGTCATCTCACCTGCGGAGGGTGAGGGCCCGCCCCGCTGAGGGAGGCATCGTGGGGGAGTGAGCCGCCCGGACCACGAGTGGCCGGGGCGCGCGCAAGGAGGTCGGACCGTGAACCGCAACAGTGGGTTCCGCAAGGTCGTCCACGTCGTCAGCGACGGCACCGGACGCTCGGAGGACGAGGTGGTCGTGCTCGCCGCCGTGGCCGCGACCGCGGCTCTCACCGTGGCCGCCTGGCGAGGCATCGCGTGGGCGGTCGAGACCCTGACCAACTGGGACCCTTGGCCCAGTGCATCCAGGGGATGAGCGGGTAGCCACCGAACCCGGCCGGGAGGCGGGTCGTCCAGGTCATGCTGTCGGAGTGCTCAGGCGGGCGCCATCGGGCGGATGTTCTGGTTTCCGGCGAACACGTTGTGGGGGTCGTGCTCCCCCTTGATCCTGGCCAGCCGGTCGTACTTCTCGGTGCCGAAGGCCGCCCTGATGCGCTCGTCGCCCTCGTCCCCGATGAAGTTGAGGTAGACGCCGCCGGTGGTGAACGGCGCGTTGGCCCGCCGGTAGTCGCGCACCCAGGCGATGTTGGCGTCGTCGTCGGCGGGGTCCTCCCATGTGGCGAACGGATGGCTCACCCAGCGCGCAGCGCGCTGGGCCAGCGGGGTGGCGTCCGCGTCCGTGCGCGCCAGCGCGCCTCCCCACGGCACCAGCAGGTGCTGGGTCAGCGGCGAGGGCCGGCGGGCGCCGCCGTCGAGGAATACCTCGATGGCCTCGTCGGGGAAGGAGTCGTGGTAGTCGGCGCTCCAGTACTGGCGGAACCCCGGCGGGTCGTCGAGCATCGACTGGAGCCCGGCGTAGGGCATCGGTCCGACCAGGTCCACCTCCGGCGACAGGTCGCGCATGACCTGTACGACGTCCGCGCCGGTCGCCATGTCGCCGTTCCAGCAGAGCGCGATCGCGACCAGCGGCTGTCCCTGAAGGTGCGGCGGGATGAACTCCTCCGGCGGCCCGGTGAGGACCACCAGCCCGGGGCCGAGCTCGTCGGGGGCGTCGTCCGCCCAGTCCCGGAAGGCGCGTGCCACCTCGGAAGCCCGGTCGAAGGGCCAGGCCATCAGCCCGCCGAGGATCGTCGGCCCGACGGGGTGGAGCCGCAGCTCCAGGGTGGTCACGACTCCGAAGTTGCCGCCACCTCCCTTGCTGGCCCAGAGCAGGTCCTGGTGCTGGGTGTCGTCGGCGCGGACCTCGCGGCCGTCGGCGGTGACCAGCTCGACGGCCAGCAGGTTGTCGCAGCTGAGCCCGTGCTGGCGTTCCAGCCAGCCGGAGCCGCCGCCGAGCGTGAGCCCGGCGACGCCGGTGGTGGACACCCGCCCACCGGTGGTGGCCAGCCCGTGCTCCTGCGCGGCGGCGTCAAGCTCGCCCCAGGTGCAGCCGCCGCCGACCCGGGCGCGTCTGGCCTTCGGGTCGATGACGATGTCCTTCATGGGCCGGACGTCGACGACCAGCCCGTCCTCGTTGGTGGACTGTCCCGCCACCGAGTGGCCGCCGGAGCGCACGGCCACCGGGAGGAGGTCGTGGGCGGCTCGTCCGAGTGCCTCCCTGACGTCCTCGGGAGTCCTGCAGGTCGCGATGAGGCGCGGCCTCTTGTCGATCATGGCGTTGAACAACGCCCGCCGCTCGTCGTACTCGGCGTCCTCCGGTCCGATCCACGTGGTCATGGCCCATGCCTCCTGGCCCCCGCAGGAGCCACGATCCTCTCGCGTCTGAGACGGACACAAGATGCCGAAGGACCTCTGCTGACCTTTCCCACACCAGTGGGAGGAGGTGCCGCCCCCGCTCAGACGAACGTCGAGCCCACGAGGGTCGTGACGGCCGCGGTCGTCCCCGTCGTGGCGACGACCAGCGCGACCGCCGTGGCCGCGCCGAGCACCCGGCGGACGGTCGAGGCGTCCCGCGGGACGACCGCCCGCCGCCCCCTGTCCAGGGTCCGGCCGCAGGCGGTCAGGACGCGGCGGGCCCAGTCGTACTCCAGTGCCAGGAGGGCGCCGCCCAGCGCCATCACCACCAGGCCCGGTCCGGGGAGCACCAGCATCGCCACTCCCGCGAGGACCACGAGGGGGCCGAGGACGGTCACACCGATCCTGACGAGGAGCGCCCGGACCCGGCCGCGGTGCGCCCACGCCTCGACGAGTTGGAGAGCCCGCTGGGCCCGGGGGGTGAGTGTCGTGCCGTCCATCGCTGCTCCCTGCTGGTGCCGGCCTCCAGTGTGCGCGGCCGGGCTGAGGACAGCCTGAGGAGGCGTCGCCTGCCGCCCGAAACGGGGGAGCCGGGCCGGGCCCGACGAGTCGTAGCCTCCGAGCCGTCGAAGGAGAGCGCGGATGATCCTGGTGCCCCGGCAGCTCCGGCGGGCGTCGATGACGGGAGAGGTCCCCTACTACGGGGGTCGGTTGACCCCGGCGCACATCTACGCCCTCGAGCACCCGGGCGAGCCGGTGCCCGCGTCGCTGGGGCTCCCGCTGGGCCGGACCCCGGCACCCCCGACGCGGTCGGCGCCGCCGGAGGAGCCTGAGGCGCTGCGCCGGCTCCGCGAGCTGCACGACCAGGGCGTGATCACCGACGAGGAGCTCGAGACCTTTGCGGCGAGGGTGCGGCAGTGACCACCGGACCGGTGCAGGTGCTGGTGCTCGGCTTCGGCGAGCCGCACTTCGACGGCTCGGCGCTCCGGGAGCTGGCGCGGCTCAGGGACGCCGGCGTCGTGCGCCTCGTCGACCTCCTCGTCGTACGACGGACGGCGGACGGATCCCTGGAGACGGTCGACGACCTCCTCGAGGGGCACGGCGCTGTCGCGGCCGCCCTGCTCGGTGACGCCGACGGGAGCGACCCGGACGAGACCGGCGAGACCTGGTCGCTGGCGGACCTGGTGCCCGAGCGCGGCGTGGCCGTCGTGGCCCTGGTCGAGCACCTGTGGGCTGGGCCGCTGGCGACGTCGTTGCGGCAGGCCGGCGCGGCGCTGCTCGAGGAGACCTGGTTGTCGGAGGCGGACCGTGCGCGGCTCACGGCGCTGGAGGCCTGACGGGTCACGGCCGCCCGCTCGCCCGGTCCGGGTGAGGACGCGGCGACGCCCGCGTGACCACAGTGGGGGCGACCACCCGGATGCGACCGACGAGGAGCAGGCGATGCCCATCGACACCTTCATCGTGTACGTCGGGGTCTATCCCGACGTGTACGCCGCCGAGGCCGACTACGAGCGGGTCAAGGACCTGCACGCCGAGGCCCAGCTCATGGACGCCTACGACGCGGCCGTGATCGAGCGCCGCGACGACGGCAAGGTCAAGATCGTGCGGAAGCACGAGACGCCGACCCGGGCGGGCGGCGTGCTCGGCGGGGGCGTCGGGCTCGCGACCGGCCTGGTGGTCGCGTTGTTCCCGTTCGCGGCGATCGGCAGCGGCCTCCTGGCGGCCACCACGCTGGGCGGGTCGATCCTCGGCGCGCTGGCGGGACACGCGGTGGCCGGCATGAGCCGGGACGACCTCAAGGAGCTCGGCGAGTCCCTCGACGAGGGCGAGGCCGGCCTCATCGTCGTCGGCGTCTCGGACATGGCCTCCAGGATCGAGCGGGCCATGGAGCGCGCCGAGAAGAAGAAGGCCAAGGAGCTCAAGGCCGACCAGGGCGACATCGAGCGCGACGCCCAGTCCGCCGGAGGCTGACGGCCGCTACCTGCGGCCGAGGGTGAAGTAGGCCGGTGGACCGAACGGCTGGACCAGCACGGCCCCGGCCCAGGCCCACTTCGGACCCCGGACGCCGTCGTCCGGCCGTCTCGCGAGGTCGCGCCAGGCCGCGAGGGTCATGATCGCCTCGACGGCTCCGACCACGGTGATCGCACGCTTCTGGGAGCTGCTCAGCTCCGACCACTTCTTGCTCGCCATGGCGCGAAGGCTACGGACCCCTACCGGTCGGGCGGAAGGGCCGGAGGACCGTCGTCCCGCAGGTGGCGGTCGAAGAACGCCACGATGCGTCGCCGGGCGTCCTGCGTCGCCTCGTCGTCGTACGCCATCCCGGAGATGCGGGCGAGCAGGCGCAGCAGCACGGTCTGGTCCTCGGGCGCGGGGTCGTTCATGAAGCCGTGGCGGACGCCCCCGTAGACCTTGACGTCGTGGGGGACCTCGAGGTCGGTGAGCAGTCGACCGAGGCGCCGGCCGGCGGCGCCTCCGAGGGGGGAGTGGTCGGCGTCCCCGTAGCTGCCCACGATGGGGCACGCGTCGCGCAGCCACTCCTCGGCGTCGCCCGGGCAGCCGCCGTAGTTGACGCTCGCCGCGTCGAACCCGTGGCCCTCGGCCAGCGCCAACGCGTAGCCGCCGCCCATGCAGAACCCGATGACGCCGACCGTGCCCGTGCACCCCGGCTGGCTCCGCAGCCACTGCCGCGCGGCCTCGATGTCGTCGAAGGTCGGCCCCTGCCGCTGTCCGATGTCCCTCATGATCGTGCGGAGGCAGCCGAGCCTGCTGCCCCAGTGGTAGAGGTCGGGGGCGACCGAGAGGAACCCCTCGCTCGCCAGCCAGTCGACCTGCGCGCGGAGGTCGTGGCCCATCCCGGAGAAGTCGTGGACGACGACCACCCCGGGCCACGGGGGCGGCGCCGTCGGGACCGCGCAGTACGCCGGCATCGGCCCGCGCCCGGTCTCGATCTCCAGGTCCCGGGTCGTCACCATGCCCTCGCCTCCTACGCGGCCGGGTCCTGCGAGACCTGCCGGATCGAGGCGGCCTCCGTCTCGACGTACCGCTTCGTGAGCGACCGCGTCATCAGCCAGCCGATCGCGGACATCGGTCCGGAGACGGTCACCGCGAGGGTGAGCCGGCTCCCGTCGGGGTGCGGCTCGACGACGTGCGCGGCGGTGATCGTGGCGCCCGGCGAGCGGGAGACCCAGGTGTACGACGACCCCTCGGCCAGCTCGGTGACCGTCCACACCGCGGCGGGCAGCCGGGGCTGCTCCAGCCGCGTGCGCGAGCCGACGGCCAGCGGTCCGGCGTCGAGACGCTCGACGGCGGTGACGGTCGGGATCCGCTCCGGCCAGCGCTCGACGTCGACGAGCACCGCCCAGACGCGGTGCGGCGGCGCGTCGATCGTGACCGTGTGCTGCAGGCCGGGCATGCGTCGAGTCTAGGGCGACACCGCCGAGGTCAGGGGTGACGTTCCTCGTGGATGTCCATGCCCCACGCCACGCCCTGCGCCACGCAGCCGAGCAGGGTCATCGACAGGCCGACGGCCACGAACGCCCATCCCACGTCGAGCCCACCCTCGGTGACCATGCCCAGGCCGATGAAGAGCAGCACGGTGCCCGGCAGCCAGGCCACGGTCGGCGACGGTGCCCCGCGTTCGCGCGCCGCGGAGCCGTTCTCGGGGATGACGTCGTCGCTCATGACGCGAGTGTGTCAGGTCGGGGCCCTCCGACCCTGCACCTGCGGCGCTGACCCGCGCACAGTGGGGGGTGAGCGGGGAGGTGCTCATGACCTCGACCGAGAGCTCGGTGCAGGGCCGGCAGCGCGAGCAGTGGGTGGACACGTTGCGCGTCGTCCTCATCTCGGGCGTCATCGTCGTGCACACCGCGACCGCCTACGTCACCGACTTCGCCGGCTACTACTACGACGACGAGCGGGTCACCAACAGCGTCGTGTCCATCGCCTTCGCCCTGCCGGCGCTGATGGGCGGCGTCTTCGGCCTGGGCCCGCTGTTCGTGGTGGCGGGATGGTTCTCGGTCGGCTCCCTGTCCCGACGCGGACCGGCCGGCTTCCTGGGCAGCCGGCTGCTGCGGCTCGGGGTGCCGCTCGTCGTCTTCGTGCTGCTCGTGAACCCGCTGGCCGACTGGCTCGGCGACGTGTGGAAGGAGGACCGACTCACGTTCGCGGGGAACCTGGCCGAGACCGAGTTCTCGATCATGTGGTTCGTCGTCGCGCTGCTCGTCTGCTCCGTGGGGTACGCCGCGCTGCGGTCGCTCCGCCCGCTCACCGGTCCTCGCCCGCCGCCGGGCACCAGGTCGCTCGTCGTCGGCGGCTCGGTCATCAGCCTCGTGTCGCTGGCCGTGTGGCAGGCCACCACGCTGCTGGACACCCACCTGCTCAACGCCCGCGTCAGCGACTGGACGCAGGGGGCGGTCCTCTTCGCGCTCGGGGTGATGGCCGCCGAGGCGGGGTGGGACGGACGGCTCTCCCGTCGCGCCGAGCACCGACTTGGCCGAGTGGCGGCCGTCGGCGTCGGACTCACCCTGGTCGTCGTCTCCTGGACAGGCGCCCGCGACGAGCTGGACATGGCGCTGGGCGGCCTCAACTGGGCCAGCGTGTCGTTCGCGGTCCTCTACGGCGTCGTCTCGATCTCCTTCACGCTGTGGTGCCTGGCCTGGCTGCGCCGCCGCTGGCCGACCCACGGTCCCCTGCTGACGAAGACCGGGCGCGGCTCCTACGCGACGTACCTCCTGCACCCGGTCGTGCTCGTCTCGGTGATGCTCGCGTTCCGGGCCGTGCCGGTCGGGGCACAGCTCAAGTTCCTCATCGTGTCCGTCGTCGCGGTGCCGGTGTGCTTCGCCGTCGGGTACGCCGTCACCCGGCTGCCCGGGGTCGGGCGCGTGGTGTGAGCCCCCCGGACGGGGCATTCCCGCATCCGCCGGACCGGCCTAGGTTCGAGCCATGGCCTCTCTCCTCGAGCGCCTCACCGAGGCGCAGAACGCCCACGACGTCGACCTCTTCGCCTCCTTCTTCGCCGACGACTACCGCAGCGACCAGCCCGCGCACCCGGGCCGCCGGTTCACCGGGCGGGCCCACGTCCACGAGAACTGGTCCGCGGTCTTCGCCGGGGTCCCGGACTTCCGCGCCGAGCTCCTGGCCTCGTGCCACGACGGGGACGTGGAGTGGGGCGAGGTCTCGTGGCGCGGCCACCACGTCGACGGCTCCGTCTTCGCCATGCGCGGCGTCATCATCGCGACCGTCCGCGACGGGACGATGGCGGCGGCACGGCTGTACGTCGAACCCGTGGAGCAGCAGGACCAGGACATCAAGGAGGCCGTGGAGGAGCTCTACCGACCACCGGGCCAGGATCCGTGAGTCGTCGGGTCACGGGCTCGTGAGGTCGGCACGTGCCAGGACGTGGCCGAGCCCGATGGCCACGAGCGGGCCCAGCACGATCCCCGCGAAGGCGCCCCCGACCTGGAACAGGAGGTCCTGCTGCAGCGCCAACCCGAAGCCCAGCAGCACCAGGGCTGCCGCCTCGATCGCGGCGGCCGCTCCGAGCCAGCGTGGGATCCGTCCGTCGCGCAGCGTCACGCGGGACAGGCCCCAGGCGCCGGCCGCGAGGACGAGGTACGACGCCGCCTCGAGGTAGGTCGTGGAGATGTCGACCGCGTCCACGGCTGCGCCGAAGGCGTTCATCGGTCCCGGTGGGTCGGCGGAGAAGCCCTCGAACCTCCAGAAGCGTTCCAGGCTGAGGTAGATCAGGTCGCTGATGGCGTGCAGCAGTGCCCCGACGGTGAAGAAGAAGACCGTGAGGACTCCGACGGGACCCGCGGGTCGCAGCGCGGACACGACGGCCAACGCCCAGATCGCCAGGGCCAGGAAGGCGACCGGTCCGACCGTGTCACGCACGACGATGTCCCACAGGATCGAGTTCTGACGCTCGAAGTAGTCCTCGTAGTACTGCGCCCGATCGACCTCCGGGCCGGCCCCCGTCCGACGGCGCTCCGGCTCGTCCGCCAGCACGTCGGCGGCGTCGAGGAGGAAGAGCACGGTCTGCAGGACCAGCCCCACCCCGGCGACCCATCCCGCGATCAGTGCCACGCGGCTCCACGAGGCGAGGACGGCCCCCTCGTCACCCTCGCCGGAGGCGGTCGGCCGGCTGAGCACCACACCAGTCTAGGCCTCGCGACCGGTCGGCAGACGGCCGATCTCTCCCATGCCGACAGCCGCTTCGAGGGTCACAATGGAATCGGCCGGGCCGTCGTTCCACCGGACGAAAGGACCAGTCATGCGCACGTCCCTGACCGGGCTCGGGTCGGTCCTCACCGTCTTGCTCCTGACCACGACAGTCGCCGCAGTGCCGGGGTTCGCCGACGACGAGAAGCCCGACGGACGCCGGGAGATCGGTGGTCAGACCGACCGCAACGGGCAGATCGTCTTCCGCCGCTACTTCGACGCCGCGCAGACCGAGGGCGCCGTCTTCGTGATGAACCCCGGCGGGAGCGACACGCGCCAGGTGACCTTCCCGCCACGCGGGTGGCGGGACAACGTCCCTGCCTGGTCGCCGGACGGGAGGAGGATCGCCTTTGAGCGGTTCAAGTCCGACGAGAGCACGAGCCGGATCCTGGTGGTCGACCCCGGCACCGGCGCGACGCGCGCGGTCGTCCCGTGCACGGGCCCGAGGTGCGCCTACGCCATCGATCCGTGGTTCTCGCCCGACGGCCGTTCCATCGCCTATGCGCGCACGGTCTCCCCACCGACCCCGCGCCCGCCCGAGTGGACGCTCTACACCGCCGTCTTCACGGTGCGGCTGGACGGCAGCCACTCCCGTCAGGTCACCAGCACCCCGCCACGGCGCAAGGGGTCGCCCACGCCGGAGAGCACCGACCCGACGTTCTCGCCCGCCGGCACCCGGCTCGCCTTCATCCGCACCCGCCACGACCCGACCGACAACAGCGCCGTCTTCGTGCAGCCGGTCGGCGCGCCGGGAGCTGCTCGCCGGATCACCCCGTGGCGGATGAACTGCCAGGACCGACCGACGTTCTCCCCGGACGGCAGGCTCCTCCTCTTCCGCTGCACGCCCCAGGGCGAGGAGGGACCGTCCAACCTCTACCTCGCGCGTCCCGACGGCACCGACCGGCGCCGGCTCACCGCACCCTCGGCGGACAAGCAGTACCTCGGCTCCGGCTTCTCGCCGCGCTTCCGCCACGGCCGGGGCTGGATCACGGCGGGGCGCACGGGTGGCGTCGGCGACGAGGGCAACGCGGACGTGTTCCGCATCTTGACCGACGGCCGGCACGTGGTGCGCAAGGTCAACCTGACCAGGAGCGAGGAGTGGGACAGTGGTCCCGGCTGGGGGACCCGCCGCCCGTCGGGCTGAGCGGAGCGGGTCCTCAGCGACCGCAGCGGTCGACGCGCTCCCACGGCCAGTCGGCGGCGAGCCAGCCCGCGACGGCGTCGGCGAGCGGGGTGTCGAGGTGGGCCCGGTCGGCCCGCACCCACGACTGCACCGTGACGTCCCAGTCCTCGGAGTCCGTGGGGTAGAGGTAGACGCACCCGATGACGTCGTCGGCCGGGTCGAGGACCGTGAAGGTGAACCCGACGCGGCGCGCGAAGTCGTCGGAGTGGCGGGTGAGGTCGGCGAGGTTCGCCTCGAGCGTCATGCCCTCGGGCGGCGGCCAGGAGCCGTCCGGGTAGCCGGGCGTCGAGCGGATGTGCTCGATGCTCGACATCCAGGCGGCGTGGTCCGCGTCGTTGTGCTGCGGTCCCAGCGGCTCGAGGCGCACGTCGTCGGTGGTGAGCGAGGTCGGCGGGTCGAACCCGGCCGGCACGAAGTCTTCCGAGGTCATGGGCGCGAACGTACGTCGCCGCCCGGCTCTCCTGCACCCGAGTTTCCCGGCTGGTCGAGGAATGCGCCGGCGGTGACCTCGTAGAGCTCGTCGTCGATGCGACGTACGCCGGGTGCCTTCGCGAGCGCGCGCAGCGACTTCTCGTTGTCGGGGTCGACGCCGGCGTAGACCCGCTCGTGGCCGAGGCGCTCGAACAGGTCGCGGGCGGCGGCGGACCCGGCCTCGAGCGCGAAGCCCTTGCCCCAGTGGTCGGGGTGCACGACGACGCCGATCTCGATCGCGTCCGGGGCGACGCCGCTGCCCTCACCGATCGGGGTCACCTCGACGAAGGCGACCGGGTCGCCGTCGAGCAGCACCAGCCAGGACCCCAGGCCGTGGTCGCGCCAGCTCGCACACCGGCGGGAGAGCTGGCCGGCCATGCGCTCCCGCGGCAGCGCCTGGCCGGTGCCGGTCGTCGACACCACGGCGGGCGCGTTGCGGATGGCGAGCATCGTGTCGAGGTCGCCCTCGCGAACGGGGCGGAGCAGCAACCGGGGCGTGTGCAGGCGGAGCGTCACGGCGGGATCCTAGGATCCGGCCCACCCCGCCGGCACCCGGGTTTCACGCGCCGTCGAGGATGCCGCGGACCTCGGCGGGGCTTCGTGCCGCGCGCAGCCGCTGGACCTGGTCGTCGTCGGTGAAGACGCCCGCCAGCCGCGAGAGCAGCTCCAGGTGGTCGTCGCCCGCGCCCGCGATGCCGACGACGAACTCGACCGGGTTGCCGTTCCAGTCGACCCCGTCGGGGTAGCGCGCGAACGTCATGGCGGTGCGACGGATGTCGGCCTTGGCCGTGAGCGTGCCGTGCGGGATCGCCAGGCCGTTGCCCATGTGCGTCGACACGGAGCGTTCCCGCTCGTGCATCGCGTCGACGTACGACGGCTCGACCGCGCCGCTGGCGACGAGCAGCCGCCCGGCCTCGGTGATGGCCTCGTCCCGTGTCCGGGCGGAGCCGGGCAGCACGATCGCGTCGTCGCCCAGCACGGTGCCTCCGGCCCCGCTCATCGCAGGGCTCCGTTCGTCGGGCCGGCGAACGCCTCGAGGACGTAGGCCTCCGCGTCCCGGTTCCAGATGTCGTCGTGCGGGGCGCAGAGCTCGGCGAGCCTCGCGAACCGGGGGTCGTGGCGCCCGGCGTCGGCGAAGTCGGCGATGGCCGTGAGGTCCATGTCGACGTGGGGGTAGACCAGGATCTTGCCCCCGGTGAAGGTGGGCAGGCTGGTCAACGCGTCGGGCACGGCGTCCAGCCCGCCGACGTGCGTCACCATCAGCGAGGGGTTGATGTCCCCCGAGGCGGAGAGGCGCAGGCTCTCCTCCATGTCGCTGCGGGAGCCGCCGGAGGTGCCCACGAGGTGGGTGCTCTCGTAGTGGATGTTGTAGAGGTTGAGCTCGGCCGCGAAGGACCGGTCGGTCGGTCCGGCGAAGAAGTTGAGGCAGCCGTCGTGGGCGAGCACGGCGTCACCCACCTCGACCAGCTCCCGGACCGCGGCGAAGACGACGACGTCGTCGAACCCGTCACCGCCGGAGAGCTCCCGCAGGGTCTGGACCGCGTCCACCTCGGAGGCGTTGACCAGCTCCAGGCGGGACCCGTGCCGTCGTACCTCGTCGGGCGGGAACAGGGCGCGGAGCCTCGCGAGCCGCTCGTCGTTGACGTCCACGGCCACGACCAAGCTCGGGGCGAAGGGCCCGTTGAGGGCGTAGTCGAGGGCGCCGATGCCCATCGCGCCGCCGCTGCCGAGGAGCGCGAGCCTGCCGCCGGGGCGCAACCCCATCTGGTGCTCCCAGACCAGCGGCTCGGTGTGGTAGCTGGCGTGGAACGCGCCGATGATGCAGGACATCGGCTCGGCCAGGGACCCGTTGGCGTAGTAGCCGTCGTCGTAGGGAAGGACGCAGCCCTTCTCGATGGCGATCCGCGGGACGATGCAGTACGTCGCGTCGCCGCCGAAGAACGGGTAGCTGTAGCCCGGGGACTCGCCGGTGGGCAGGCCCATCGTCGGCAGGATGGCGACGCTCTCCCCGACCGAGTACTCGCCCTCGAGCTCCGGTCCGACCTCCTCGATGACGCCGGCGAACTCGTGGCCGGTGATGACGGGGTCCGAGGAGATCGTGTCCGGCACGCGTTTGTGCTCGCTGCCCAGGGAGAGGGCCTTGTACGTCGAGAGGCACATGCTGCTGCTGACGACGCGGAGGAGCAGCTCGTCCGGGCCGATGTCGGGGAGCGCGAACTCGCTCACCGCGACCTTGTGCGTCCCGTGGATGCGGGCCGCCCGGGTCAGCCGCTCCGTCGTCCGGGGGCGGAGGTCGGTGGTCGGGTCAGTGCTGTTCATGGTGGGTCCTCTCGGTCAGGCGGTCGCCCAGGGTGTCCAGCGCGGGGTCGCCGAGGAAGTTGCGGATGGTGACGATCTCGACGCCCGGTCGCGCGGACGCCGCCCGGTGGGCGAGGTCCTGGTGCACCACCATCACGTCGGTGTCGGCGGGGACGGCCTCGATCGCCGCGTGGACGACGGTGATGTCGTCACGGCCGGCCTC
The DNA here is from genome assembly GCF_003047295.1 of Nocardioides sediminis. Lineage (GTDB taxonomy): Bacteria > Actinomycetota > Actinomycetes > Propionibacteriales > Nocardioidaceae > Nocardioides > Nocardioides sediminis. The sequence goes on along the minus strand of NZ_PZYZ01000005.1, from coordinate 214,727 downwards.
GCGCAGCCGCTTGCCGAACGCGCTGGCGCCCATGGCACTGCTGCCCATGCCGGCGTCGCACGCGAACACGACCTTGCGGACGTCCTCGCTGTCCTCGCCGGCGCGGCCGGAGTCGCCCATGGCGTCGGCGAGGACCGCGCTGCCCTCGGCCTTCATGGCCCGCGACCGGTCGGCGTACTCGTCCAGGTCCGTGGTGCTGTCCTCGCTCGCGCCCATGCCGAGCTTGAGGATGACCGAGGTGGTCAGGAAGCTGACCAGGGCGGCGACGAGGACGCCCGCGATGACGCCGATGTGGTCGCCGGGCGGGGTGAGCGCCAGGTAGGCGAAGATGGAGCCCGGGCTGGGGCCGGCGGTCAGGCCGACGTCGAAGAGCATGAACATCGCGATGCCGGACGCGCCGCCCGCGATCATCGCGAGGATGGTCAGCGGCTTCATCAGCACGTACGGGAAGTAGATCTCGTGGATGCCGCCCAGGAAGTGGATGATGATGGCGCCCGGCGCGCTGTCCCGGATGACCCGGTTGTCACCGAACAGCCAGAACGCCAGCAGGAGCCCGAGCCCCGGACCGGGGTTGGAGGCCACCATGAAGAAGATCGACTTGCCCTCCTCCGCGGCCACCTGGAGGCCGAGCGGGTAGTAGATCCCCTGGTCGATCACGTTGTTGAGGAACAGCACCTTGGCGGGCTCGTTGATGACCGAGAGCAGAGGCAGCGCTCCGGTCTCGACGAGCGAGTTGATCGCCCGGAGCAGCTGGTCGTTGAGCGCGCTGATGACCGGCCCGATGACCTTGTACGACGAGAGGATCAGCCCCAGGCCCAGGAAGCCCAGCGTGAAGTTGTTGACCACCATCTCGAACCCGGAGCGGATCCGGGGCTCGAGGGCGCGGTCGACCTGCTTGATCAGCCAGGCGCTGAGCGGGCCCATGATCATCGCGCCGAGGAACATCGGGATGTCCGCGCCGACGATCAGCCCGATCGTCCCCACCGCGCCGGCCACGCCGCCCCGGTGGTCGTGCACCAACCGGCCGCCCGTGTAGGCGAGGAGCAGCGGCAGCAGGTAGGTGATCATCGGGCTCACCGGTGCGGCCAGGTCCTCGTTGGGCAGCCAGCCGGTCGGGATGAACAGGGCCGTGAGCAGGCCCCAGGCGATGAAGGCCCCGACGTTGGGGATCACCATCGCGGTCAGGAAGCCGCCGAAGGCCTGGATACGTGCCCGGACGCTCCTGCCTGACGATGTCGCGGGACTGCGTTCGGACACTTCGGTCATCGGTTCGCTCATCGGTTCTCTCCTTGTCGGATCGTTCCCTGCTCGATGGTTCCGTCGGCCTGGACCGTCAACGCCAGGTCGACCTTGCTGAGGTCGGAGGACGCCATGACCCGCTCGACGTTGCGGCGGTCACTGCGCTCGTAGAAGGCCTCTGCCTCCGCGCGGCTGAGGCCGCCGCGGACCTTGCGCTCGACGAGGCGGTCGCGGAGCAGCTGCGGGTCGGCGGCCACGAAGACGACGTACGACGCGTACGTCGACAGGTCCCGCCAGCCGGGCTCGTCCAGCAGCAGCCAGTTGCCCTCGACCAGCACGAGGTCGGCGCTGACCCGGTCCGTCCCGGGCACCACGTCGTGGACCCGTCGGTCGTAGGTCGGCCAGACGACGTCCCGGTTGGCCGAGGCCGCGAGGTGCTGGGCGAGGGACGCCACGTCGAAGGTCTCGGGTGCGCCCTTGATGGTGCTGAGCGGGACCGGGCCGGCGTCGGTGTGCAGGTGGTGCGTCGTGAGGTAGCTCTGCGGGTGGTGGAAGCCGTCGATGCCCACGGCGTCGACGTGCTCCCCGCGACGTCGGGCGGCGTCCGCCAGCACCGTCGCGAGGGTCGACTTGCCCACGCCCGGAGGGCCGACGAGGAACGCGTACGCGCGTCGGTGCGTGCGGGGACGTGCCGCCGCGGCACCCAGCGCGGGGAGGAGCGTCTCCTCGACCAGGTGCCGGTCGACGCGGGCCTGCACCTCCAGGCCGTTGACCAGGGTCCGCACGGAGCGGTCGCCCGGTCGGGGCGCGGGGGAGTCGGTGGTCATGGGGGGAACCTCCAGATGCTCATATGAGCAACTCTGCACATTTGAGAGTGATCTGGATTACAGCACGGGCCGGCGGCAGGGTCAAGGGCCGCGCCGGCGCCGCAGGGCGCGCAGGACTGGGAGGGTGCTCATCTGAGCGCTGAGGTGCGCCGTGTGGTCGCGCACGGACGCGGCGCGATCCCTCCGGTATCGGGCGGAGGAGGGGGTCGGTCGGGCTACGGGGTGCGTCAGCGCCCGGAGGCGCGGCGTCGCGGCTGCGCCTGGACGTCGACCCGCTGCAGCCGCAGCAGGGCGGCGGCGGCGCGGTCGTCGGTCACGAGCGAGGTGAGGATCCCGGAGCGCGCGACGGCGGCGATCGCCCCCGCCTTCTCGGGCGAGCCCGCCACGGCGATCACGCGGGGCGTGCGCATCAGCTCGTCGGCCGACACCGAGATGCGGCGCCGACTCAGGTCGGTCTCGATGACCGAGCCGTCACCGCGCAGGAAGATGCCGGCGATCTCCGCCACGACTCCCTCCCGCTCGAGCTCGGCCCGTTCGGCGGGCGTGAGGAGCGGACCGAGCTGGGTGATCGGCGGGTCCCAGGACCCGACGGCCACGACCGCCACGGCGAGATCGGCGTAGCGGCTCAGGGCCGACTGGATCGAGGGGTCGCTCCGGAACGTCTCCGCGGCGCTCTCCGACGCGGCGAACAGCGGGGCGAAGACCGCGACGGCCTCGACGCTGGAGCGCCCGCTGATCCGGCGGATGACCTCCACGGGCGACTGCCGGAAGTCGTTGCCCACCGTCCCGGTCAGCTGGATGACGGTGCTGGGCGGGAGCGCCGGCAGCTCCTCGCCGATCGCGACGAGGGTCCGACCCCAGGAGAGCCCGATGACGTCGCCGTCGCGGACCGTCCCGGCGATCCTTGGCGCGGCGGCCCTGGCGAGGCGCCGCCGGTTGTCGTCCTCGCTGTCGCCCGCCTTGACGACCACGCACTCGTCGAGGCCCAGGTGGTCGGCGAGCTCGGTCCTCAGCCCCTCCCGCGTCTCGTCGCGGTCGTGGATCTCGATCGTGACGACACCCTGCTCGCGTGCCTGCTGCAGGAGCCGCGCGACGCGGAACCGGCTGATGTCGAACTCCGCGGCGAGCTCGATCTTCGAGGCGTCCTCGAGGTAGAAGCGTCGGGCGATCGCCGACAGCAGCTGCCACTCTCTCTCGTCCATCATCTCCCCCTCGCCGCAGTCGCCGATCGTACGCCGTGGGCCCGTCAGGCGTGCCGCACGACGACCCGGCCCGCGTCGACCTCCCACCGCTGGTCGAGCCGGACGTTCTCCAGCAGGCGCCGGTCGTGCGAGACCAGCAGCAGCGCTCCGGCGTACGACTCCAGGGCCTGCTCGAGCTGCTCGATGGCGGGCAGGTCGAGGTGGTTGGTGGGCTCGTCGAGGACGAGGAGGTTGACCCCGCGCGCCTGGAGGAGTGCCATGGCCGCGCGGGTGCGCTCGCCGGGGGAGAGGCGTCCGACCTTGCTCGTGACCTGGTCGGCCCTGAGGCCGAACTTGGCGAGCAGCGTCCGCACCTCGGCCTGCGTCATCTCGGGCACGACGGCCTCGAAGGCGGCGCCGAGCGGTAGGTCCTCGGCCAGGCCGGTGCGGGCCTGGTCGATCACGCCGACCGCGACGGAGGCGCCGAGCGACGCCGTGCCGGTGTCCGGGTCCGTGAGCCCCAGCAGCAGCCGCAGGAGCGTGGTCTTGCCGGCCCCGTTGGGACCGGTGATGCCGATCCGGTCGCCGGCGTCGACCTGGACGGAGACGGGGCCGAGCCGGAAGTCGCCGAGGGTCCGGGTCGCCTCGTTGAGGGTGGCCACCACCGAGCTCGAGCGTGGCGCGGCGGCGACGTCGAACTGCAGGACCCACTCCTTGCGGGGCTCCTCCACCTCCTCGAGCCGAGCGATCCGCGACTCCATCTGGCGGACCTTCTGCGCCTGCTTCTCCGCCGACTCGATGGACCCCCTTCGCCGGATCTTGTCGTTGTCGGGGTTCTTGCGGATCGCGTTGCGCACGCCCTGCGAGCTCCACTCGCGCTGGGTGCGCATGCGCTGCACGAGGTCGGCGCGGGTCTCGGCGTACTGCTCGTAGGCCTCCCGCGCATGGCGTCGGGCCACGGCCCGCTCCTCCAGGAACGCGTCGTACCCACCCTCGTAGACGGTGACCTGGCCCTGGGCGAGGTCGAGCTCGACGATCCGGGTGACGCAGCGCGCGAGGAACTCGCGGTCGTGCGAGACCAGCACGACGCCGCCGCGCAGGCCCTGCACGAAGGCCTCCAGCCGCGCCAGCCCGTCGAGGTCGAGGTCGTTGGTGGGCTCGTCGAGCAGCACGACGTCGAAGCGACTGAGCAGCAGCGCGGCCAGTGCCACCCGCGCGGCCTGGCCGCCCGACAGCGTGGTCATGAGCGCGTCCGGGCCGACGTCGAGCCCGAGGTCGGCGAGCACCGGCGCGACCCGGTCGTCGAGGTCGGGCGCCCCGCTCGCGAGCCACCGGTCGAGCGCGACCGCGTAGGCGTCGTCGGCCGCGGCGTCGCCCGAGCCGAGGGCTCCGGCGGCCTCCTCCATCGCCCTGGTCGCCTCGGCCGCGCCCGTACGCCGCGCGAGGTAGTGGCCGACCGTCTCGCCGGGCACCCGCTCGTGCTCCTGCGGCAGCCAGCCGACGAAGGCGTCCCGCGGCGCGCACTCGACCGTGCCGGCCATCGGCTGCGCCACCCCGCCGAGCAGGGAGAGCAGCGTCGACTTCCCGGCGCCGTTCGCGCCGACGACGCCGATCACGTCACCGGGGGCGACCGTGAGGTCGAGCCCCTCGAAGAGGACCCGGTGTCCGTGCCCGCCGGACAGGTTCTTCGCAACGAGGGTGGCGCTCACGCGGGGGAGCATAGTCAGGCAGGACGGGTTGCCCGCTTCCACGCCGGACGTAGGCTCTCGTCATGGAGCTGATCCTGCTGCTGTTGGTCCTCGCGGTGCTCGGGGCCGTGGCGGTCGGTGCCTCACGCCGCAACAAGGAGCGCGAGCTCGCCCGTCGCGAGGACGAGCTCGCCCCGGTGCGCAAGCTGGCCTTCGAGGACATCACGGCGTTCGGCGAGGACTTGCAGCAGCTCGACCTCGAGATGAGCGGCCACGAGCTGGATGCCGGCGCGAACGCCGACTACCAACGGGCGCTGGACGCCTACGAGTCGGCGAAGGTCGCCGGCGACTCGATCGGCAAGCCCGAGGACATCAAGCACATCACCGAGATCGTCGAGGACGGTCGCTACGCCGTCGCGTGCGTGCGCGCCCGCGTCGCCGGCGAGCCGCTGCCGACCCGGCGGCCGCCCTGCTTCTTCGATCCTCGGCACGGCCCCTCGGTGGCCGACGTCCCGTTCGTCCCGCCGGACGGCGTCGAGCGCGACGTGCCCGCGTGCGCCCTCGACGTCGAGCGCGTGCGCGCCGGCGCCGAGCCCGACATCCGCAAGGTGATGGTCGGCGCCCAGCGGGTCCCCTACTGGCAGGGCGGCCGCGCCTACGAGCCCTACGCGATGGGCTACTTCGGCGCCTTCGGACCCATGACCTGGATGTTCCTCGGCGGCATGATGTTCGGCGGCTTCGGCGGTGGCTACGACGACGGCGGGGACGGTGGCGGCGACGGTGGCGACGGCGGCGGTGACGGCGGCGGTGACGGCGGCGGGTTCGACGGGGGCGGCGACGGCGGAGGCTTCGACGGTGGGGGCTTCGACGGCGGCGGCTTCGACTTCGGCGGCTTCTGACCCGGCCTCGCCCGTGGGCACCCTCGTCCTGCTCCGCCACGGCAAGTCGGACTGGTCGGGCGACGAACCCGACCACCTCCGCCCACTCGCGCGCCGCGGGCGGCGTCAGGTGCCCGAGGCCGGTCGGTGGCTCGCCGACAACGTCGGCGTCGTCGACCTCGCCATCGTGTCGCCCGCCGAGCGCACCCGCGAGACCTGGCGACTCGCGGCCGCGGAGCTTGCGGTTGCTCCGCCGGTCCGCGAGGACGAGCGCGTGTACGCCGCCTCGGCCCGGGAGCTCCTCGACGTCCTGCGGGACGTGCCGGCGGAGACGGGGACCGTCGTGCTCGTGGGCCACAACCCGGGCATGGAGGACCTGGCGGAGAGCCTGACCGGTGGACAGGTGCGGCTGCCGACGTCGGCGGTGGCCGTCATCGACGTACCCGGCCCTTGGTCCGCCGTCGGGGGTGCGCCCGCCACGCTGCGGTCACACGGCCGCCCGCCGGCGCCGCTGAGGTGACGGCCCACGCGTCACAGGGGCGAGTGGACGAAGGGCAGGAACCGGTTGACCAGGTCGAGCTGGTCGTCGAGCCAGCCGATCAGGCTCAGGGTGTCGCTGACGGCCGCGGGCGGGTCGCTGAGGAGGGTGTCGGCCCGCAGCAGCCGCTCGAAGTCGACCATCACGGGACCCGATCGCGGGTGCCCGTTCCGGTCGGCGAACTCGACCCCGGCCAGCTCCATCACCCTGATGACCTCCTGGGCGAGGATGCCGTAGGCGGCCGTCGTCGGGTGCACGCCGTCGAGGGAGAACAGCCCGCCGTCCGTGCGGCCTCCGGGGCCCGACCGGAAGAACCGGGTGTTCGGCACCGGGTCCAGCAGGCGCAGCGCGCGAGGCAGCTCGTACGGCGTCCACCACTCCGGCCGCGCCCAGGGACTGTCGATGTAGCGACGGGTCGCGAGCCGGTCGAGGAGCGACCCCATGTCGAACAGGTACCAGTCGAGGCCGTCGCGACGCGCGGCCGCCACGGACGCGACCAGCGTCTCGTTGAAGGCGTCGATGGCGGAGTCGATCGCCCGGGCCTCGTCCTCGGTGATGTGGGGGTCCCGCCCTGGGTCGAAGTCGTCGTCGCTGATCCACGGCCTCGTGTAGTAGGGGAAGTACCGGGACTTCGGTGACACCTTCCGGAAGGTGCCCCGGGCGATCGGCGCGATGGTGACCGACGGCACCGTCGCGACGATGGTGTGCTGGGCGTCGATGCCGCGCAGCTTCGCCTCGAGCAGGGCCCAGTCGGCATCGAACGCGCTGGGACGCCACAGGTTGCACCCGGCGCGGGCCGCCAGGCGCTTCTCGGCCGGGAGGTCGGCGTACCCCTCCGGCGTCCACGCGGGCTCCAGCGAGACGACCGAACCGAGGGCGTTGTTGGAGCCGAGCACGACCACCAGCGTCTCGATGCCCTGGCCCGGTCCGCTCATGTCGGCCACGGCGTCCAGCACGGAGCGGCCGCGGTTGCCCTTGCGGGCCCGCTGGAGCACGGGCCAGGCGGCGCGGTCCTGGTGGTGCTCGACCAGCTGGGACAGCGGGTCGTCCGAGGTCGGGCGGGCCAGCCGGGCGGCGACCCTGGTCGAGGTGAGGAGCTGAGGGTCGAGGAGGTCCCAGCCGTAGACCGCCATGTTGTGGAACGCGGGTCCGCCGGGCGGGGTCTTCGAGCCGGGACCGCGCTCCCAGTGGTCCTCGATCCGGTCCATGTAGGACCGCAGCCACAGGGCCGCCGTGACGATCTCCCAGAAGTCCAGGCGCGCGCCGAATCGCTTCTCGAACGACCTCGCGAGCCGTTCGAGGTCCAGGGGCAGTCCGCCCGGGCCCGTCGGCCACTCGTACGTCGGGAAGGTGAACCGCTCGGCGGTCAGGCCCAGCTCGTACGCCGTGATCGCCGGCCAGGACAGGTCCGTCCGGTGCACCGCCGCACTCATGAACCCCTGGGTGAGGGAGTCCCCGATCGTGACCAAGCGGTGCTTCGCCTTCACGGCCGCCGGCCGCGGCACCTCGACACCGAGGGTCGGGTCGGTCACCGGCTCTCGTGGAGTCGCGCGGATCTTGACCTCGTCGGGTGTGTCCCTCGAGCTCGCCATCACTGACCCCCTGTCGGCCAGACCAGCGTGCGCCCCGAACGGGGCCCGTGACAAGCATCTGACGGCCCGTCCCTGCCTCGCGGTCAGATCGGCCGCGCACGGTGTCGTTGCCACGAGCGCCACGGGCCTCCATGGTGGGGCCATGGCCCGACGCCCGATCCCGGCCCCTCGGCCGTTGCTCCATCCGCTGCGTACGGCCGACAGCGCTCGGAGCACGGTCCAGCTCCTGCCGCACCACCGGATGCGGGTGACCATCGACCACCAACCGCTGGCGGGGATCACGCCGGCGATGCTGCTCTGGTGGTTCCAGCACATCGGGGACTCCACGACGTACGGCGGCAAGCAGATCCCGGGCTACCTGGCGTGGCACCCGCTCGACCACATCCGCTGGGAGCTCGCCCGGCCCGCTTCCGGCGGGGGAGTGGGCGAGGGAGCCCGGTTCCGGATCGTGGAGGCGTTCGACCGACGGCCGGAGTTCTACGTCGACAGCACCGAGACCGTGGAGAAGCTCGACGGGGCCGGCATCCGGCTGGTCCGGCGGTTGGCCGGGATCCAGGTGTTCCAGCTGGAGCACACGTGGTCGGCCTGTGGGCAGGGGACCCACTACGTCAGCGTCCTGGACCTCGGTGCGAGGTCACCCCTCCTGTCGCCCGTGAACCGGTACCTGCGCACCAGGGTCTTCCCCGAGCGGATGGCCCGGGCATGGGTGGTGCACAACGTCGAGGAGGTCGGCGTCCTCGAGCACCTGCTCCCCGACGTCCTCCGCCAGAGGACCGACGTGGACGCCTGACCGTCCGTCGTCCGGCCCACGCGCGACGACGACGAGGACCGGAGCGAGCGGCACGCCGCCGCCCTTGGCGCGGGACGGATGATCTGCCACGCTCGTCCTCTCGGGTCATGCACAGGGGTGCGAAGCATGCAGGACCTGCTGATCGCAGCGACACCGCCGATCGTGGCCGCCGTCCTCGCGGCCGCGGGCGTGTGGCTGCGTGCCCGCAGCGGCACGCAGCGCAGTGCGCGGAGGGTGAGTGCGGCGCAGGCGAGGATCGGGACGATCACGTCCATGCTCGCTGCGTACGGCGACGACACGAGCGACAGCCACGAAGCCACGAAGGAGATGCTCAGGAGGGAGCTCGATGCGGCGTACGCGGAGCTGCGCCTCGCGACGGAGGATGCGCAGCAGGACGAGGACCGGGGGCGGTCCGCCGACCTCCTCCGCGCGGTGCTCCTGATGGACCACCAGCCCGGCACGGTGGTGGCCCGGGTGGCGTGGGTCCTCTACTACCTGTCCCTGGCGTGGGCGCTGCTGTGGTTCGCCGCCGCGATCCTGTTCGGGCTGGCTGGAGCCGTGGCGGACTCCGGGGAGTCGTTCGGCGCGCGGATGGCGATGGCCATGGGGATCACCGTGCTGGCCCTCGCGATCGGTCTGGCCCCGGCGATCGTCCTCCACCTCGTGGCCCGGCTGGCGGCCGGTGGCGGTCGTGCCGCCCGGAGCAGCCCGCCGGCGCCCGAGCCGTGAGACCCGGCCCTCAGCCCGCCGTCACCGCGACCTCGAAGGCACGCCACTCGTCGGGGCACTCCGTGCCACCGGCGATACCGAAGCAGGGCCAGATGCTCCACACCCCTTCCTGGTCGAGGAGGAGCGTGGTCTGCAGGTCGATCGAGTCACCGGGGGCGAGCGTCACCAGCTGGTCCACCTCCTTGTCCCGGTTCGTGTCGGCCGGGTCGCGGACGCCGACGAACACGTACTCCAGCTCGACGGACGTGTCGCCGGCGTTCGTCAGCCGGTAGCCGATGGCCAGCGTGTCGTTGACGACCAGGGGGTCCTGCCACGACGCCACGAGGTCGGTGAGCTCGATCCCGCTGGCCGTGGCGTGGGGCCCGGCGTCACGGTGGATGCCGTCGGCCGGGGGACGCGCCTCGGTCGGGGCTTGTCGTTCGACGACGGAGTCCGTGGCGCGGTCCACGACCGGCGTGACGCCGCTGCCGCCGAGCGTGGCGTAGGCGAAGAACGCGAGGAACGACGCACCGATCACCGAGGACACGACGCGTGCCCACGTCGGGACCTGCGGTATCTGGGCACGCTCGACGGAGAAGCCTCCACCGACGATCGCGATCAGCAGGAAGAGACTCCCCATCGTCAGCGCGATTGTCTCCTCCGACATGGGCACCGTCCCTGCTCCCAGTCTAGGTCCGGCAGCGCCCGCGGGAGGTCACGATCGGAACGTCGGGTGCGGCCCTGTCGGGGCGGCGACGCGGGCGGGCGCCTCAGTCCACCAGCGGGCGCTCGGGGTAGGGCAGGCTGCCGGGACGCAGGTCGGGACGGACGTGCTTGCGCAGACCCGTGTCGGTGATGACGTACCCCCAGTTGACGAGCAGCTCCTGCTGCGCCGCCGGCAGGTCGTCCAGACGAGTCGGAGTGGCCGCGAGCCGGGACGTGACCCGCGGGTGTGCGGGCAGCGAGTCCGCCAGCCGGTAGTCCTCGACCTCGCTCCGGATGCCCACGTAGCACCCATCGCGCCGGCCGGCCCGGAACGCCTCGACGAGCTGCCGCTTGCGCAGGGACCGGACCTGGTTGTCGATCACGTGCAGCACCCGCGCCGTGTGCCTCGCCCAGTCGGTCGGCGGCTCCGGGTCGGCGTCCAGCCGACCACCGGCGTCGGCGACGAGCAGCGTGCGGCACTCGTTCCACGCCGTCTGCAGACCGAGGTTGTCGTAGACGCCGCCGTCAGTGAGGCGGATCTGACCGCGGAACTCCGGCCCGGTGAGGTCGTTGCCCGCCAGGGTCACCCAGTCCTCGTGCTCGAGGTCGAGGGTGCACGGCGACAGCACGGGTGGGAACGCCGACGACGCGGCGACCGCCACCGCCAGGGGAAGGTCCGGCCGCAGGACCTGCCCGACGCGGTAGTCAGCGAGGTAGGGCTTGCTGAAGCGCATCAGCACCCCCGACTCGAGGTTCGTCGCGTTGATCACGAACCGGGGCCGTTCCGGCAGGTCCTGCAGGCTCGCCTTCCCGAACAGGTGCTTGCGATAGGCCTTGACCACCCGGTCGGAGACCGACGTGAACGGGAGGCCGAGCCCCATCACGACCGACGAGACGTCGACCCCGACGCCCGCCATGCGCCGGACCGGGTCCACGACCTGCGTCACGAAGGCTCGGCCCACGCCGGTGTCGTCGAAGTCGAGGTGGTCCCAGGCCAGGGCCAGCACTCCTGCGGTGATCGATCCGCCGGAGACACTGGACACGCGGTCCAGCGAGGGCAGCATCGCGGCGTCGTTGAGCCGCCAGAGGACGCCGACGTGGAAGAGCATGGCCCGGTAGCCGCCCCCCGAGAGGCACAGCGCCGTCCCTGTCGACGGCGGGGCGTCACCCCCGCCGGACTGCTGCGGGACGGGGTCCTCGGCCGGGACCCGCCGTACGTGCGCCGAGGACGGTGCGTCGTCGCTGCTCATCTGCCTACCTCCTGTCGCTGGGTCCGAGGACGTCGGGACCACCGGCGAACGTGACCTCGAGGGACGCGCCGTGCGCCACGGAGCGGGTGTCGTGCAGGAGGCAGCGCGACGAGTAGAGGGCAAGCGTCCCCTCCGCGTCCGGAACGCTGTCCCAGTCGCCGTCGTGGGTGGAGACCAACGCGTGCCGCTCCCGGCCGTCCGGGCTCTGCGCCGGCATCAGCTCGTCGAAGAGCTCGTCGTACGTCCCGTTGTGGCTGCCGTGGTGCGAGATCTTGACGAAGTGCACCGGCTGCAGTCCGTGTGCGTGCATGCGCTTCCAGGACTTCAGCTCGGCGTCGCCCGCGAACAGCAACCGCCACCCGCGCCACTCGAGCTGGAAGACGATGCTCGTGTTGTTGTTGGCCTTGTCGATCTCCATGATCCGGCGACGGGTGCCCGTTCGCCGGGAGGCCTGAAGGTCGAAGAACGCCCCGGGCTCCACCCCCACCGGTGGCACGGACAGGGCAGGCGTCGCCGGTCCTCCTGATGCTGCCTCCGCCGCGCCGGCCGCCGTGAGCGCCGGCCCGTCGAGGGCACGCCCGTAGTACGTCGACGTGTCCTCCTCCGGCGCGAGGATGCGCACGGTCGCCTCCGTGAACGGGTGCTTGCCCTGCAGGTCGGTGGTGCGATCGACGTAGTGGGTCCGCTCGCGAGGTGCGAGGTCCCGAAGGTGGTCGACGTAGTCGCTGGTCCTGAGCCCGAGCGCTCCGGGTGGCAGCCCAGCGGAGTTGTTGCGAACCATCATGTCCAACCACGGGTCGGGTGCCGCCTGCACGATGCGGTGCGCGTCCTCCAGGGCGAGCGCAGCGACGCGCCTCCTCTTCTCGGCCTCCGGGTGGGTCGCGTAGTAGTCGGGGTGCGCGGAGCCGGTCAGCCAGGCGTGGCGCGCAGCGAGGCCGACCCCGGCCCGGTGCGCGGCCAACAGGCCTTGGACGTGGTCGAGGTGCTCGTGGGTCATCACGTAGAGGTCGACGGTGCCCCCGGTGCGGTCCGCGACCTCCCGCACCACTCCGGTGAACACCTCGTCATCGTTGCCGTCCCCGGCGAGGAGGTTGCCGACGTCGATGAGCACGTGGCGGGTCTCCTCGTGCCCGTCCTCGGTCAGCTCCGGAACCGAGACGAGGACCGCGTCGCCGAAACCGACGTTGTACGCGCGGACCACGAGGTCGCTCACCCCCACCACCCCGCCAGGTGCAGCAGTCGGTGGCTGTTGCGCAGACCGGCGTCCTCGTCGCCGCGCACCGCGACTCCCGACTCGTCGTCCTGCTCGAGGAGTCCTTCCTGCTCGAGCTCGAGCAGGAACGTGTCCCGCTCGGTCCGGTGCTGGTGTCCGGTCACGTCGCTGCTCACCATGGCCAGGCACTCCCCGGTGTCCCAGTCGAGGGTGACGGTCGCACCGGTCGGGACCACGCGTGTCCGGCCGGTCGCACCGGCCGCGTCCTCGGTGACGTTCCACGCGACCTTCAGGATCAGCTCCCGCTGCACCGGCGCCACGCCGTCGCGCCTGGGGCCGACCACCTTCGTGCTGTCGACGCGCGGCAGCACCGTGAAGGCCACGTCCCGGGGAATACCCATCGTGGCGCGGTGACGGGTGACGTACTCGTAGGCCGCCCAATCACTGCCGTGGATGCGCCGCAGCTCGTCGGGAGGGACGGAGAGGTCGGCTGGTCGAGGACTGAGGAGGTCCGCGGCCGTCGCGACCAGGCCCCGTTCGACGAACTGCGCGGCCAGACGTTCGCGCTGCCGCAGCAGAGCGGCGCCGGCGTCCGCGTCGGGGCGCACGGCACGATCTGCCGCCAGCGTCGCCCGTCCCACGTCGGCGAAGCTGAGCTCACCCGGCGGCAGGTAGTCGATCCCCCGCAACAGCAACCGCCGGAAGATGATGTGCGCCGTACCCAGGGCCTTGTTGGCTGCCGCCGCCGTGGAGCCGCCGCTCGCGTCGGTCGACTGCTCCGCCTCGAACCGGGTCGCGAACATCCCGCTGAGGCAGTCGTAGAAGATCGCCGACAGCAGGGTGCTCAGGACGTGCGGTCGCGCGTCGGCCAACGTGTGGACGGTGTCGACGTTCCTCAGCTCCCGCAGGGCGCGGCGGGACATCCCGTCCGCGCTCGGCCGTGCCATGCCGAACTCCTCGGCGATCGAGCTGAACGCGCTCTCCCCGGCCAGGGAGTTGTCGCTGCGGGCCAGGACCGCCTCTCGCAGGCGTCGGCTGTCGAGGGCCATGACCACCGCGACCAGGTCGGCGACGGCCTCGTGGATGGCGACCGACTGCGGCGTCGAGCTGTCGTACAGCGACGGCACCACCGCGTCGAGGAGGGCGTGCCCGCACTCGTGCGCCACCACGTCGCGGCTCAGCGCCGTGTGGACCCGTGCGCCGGTCGCGCCGTCGAAGGAGAAGAACTGCAGGCTGCGGGTCCCGCGGTCGTAGAACGCGTTGGCCCACTCGCCGGCTCGCGGCACGACCAGCAGCTGCTCCCCACCGAAGGCCCACTGGACCCGCCTCCCCAACGCGTCCGGACCCTCGAACATGCGCACGGTCTGGAAGACGGTCCCGAACGCGTTGATCGCGAGGTCTCCGGCCGACGCGTCCCCGTGGCCGGCGACGTACCTGCCCGACCTCGGGTTGGACCGGAACGGGACGAACGTCGCGGGGGGCGGCAGGGGCGCTCCGGTCGCCGGGTCGAAGTCGACGACGGCGAAGCGGCGCGTCGCCGGCCCGTCGAGGAACCGGTCGTTCCCGTCGCCGGGCAGGGTCAGCTCCTTCGTCTCCTTCTCGGGAGCGCCGGCCGTCACGCCCGGACCTGCCAGGGACACCGAGCCGTCCTGGACCAGCAGCTCCACCTCGGCGACGACGTCCGCCATGGCCCCTCCCGCGTCCGGAGTCTGATGCCACGATCCTCCGGCGACTTGACTCGGGACATAGCCCGAACGGGTGACTTCGGCAGTGGCCCGCGATCGCGGAGCGAGCGCCGTGGGACGTCCGCCCAGGCCTCCCGTGCGTGCTCCACGCCCTGTCTAGCCCGGCGTTTGACAGCCCTCCGCGACGCGGTCACCGTGATTCATGTCGGCGTGAAGGGGGCGCCATGTCCGGGTCGTCGAGGCAAGACCGAGATGCCTTTGTCCCGTGGCGCCCATCCTGTCTCCCGGACCAGCTCCGCGAGCGGCTCGCCGACCTCAGCTACGTGATCGTGGACGAGGTCGTCGGGAACCTCGTCACCATGACCGTGAGCCCGTGGCCGGACGCGGACCGGCACGGAAGGGTCCGGTTCTTCGCGACGAGCTCCCCGGTCTCCGGACCGGGGCACCTGCTGGTGCACCAGCGGGAGCTCCACGACCTGCTCTACCAGGGGTGGCTGCGCCGCGACCCACGCCCGGGGGACGTGTTCGCGACTGCGGTGGCGGCCGAGGTCGGGGAGCGGTTGCGGCGGGGTGAGGACGTCGTGCTCGATGCCGACCTCCGGCTGGCGACGGTGCTGCCGGGGACGGTCTGCGACCTCACTGCTGAGGCCAGGAACGTCGCGAAGCTCGCGTTCTACGCAGGCGTGTCCGGGGTGCAGCCGATGGAGCAGGCGATCGCCCAGCGGCAGGTCCCGACCGGTCTGCCGGAGGAGAAGGCGCGCACCGGAACGGTCCGACGGGTCCCGTGGAAGGGGCCCTACGTCGTCCCCGGGCAGGGGGAGTCACCGGTCCGCTGGGAGCTGCCGGCGAAACGGCTCCAGGAGCCGAGCAACGTCGTGGACGCGATACGGAGCAACCCCACAGCGATGTTCTACTTCCTGCTCAACGTGGGCGACGGTGACACCCAGCTGCTGCTCCTCCCGGCTCGGGCGGAGACCGGGCTCCGGCGGGTCATCGTCGTCGATGCCGGGACGACCCGGAAGCTGCCGGCCCTGCTCGGTCGTCTCGCCGCCGAGGGGCTGGTCCCTTCGCCCGGGGGGACCGAGGAGGTCTGCGCGCTCGTCGTGGCCACCCACCCGCACGACGACCACATCGAGGGGATGGCCGAGCTGCTGACGGCGTACGGCTCGGCCGGCATCGCCGACTTCTGGGAGACGGGCTACCACGCCCCGACCGGCGCCTTCGCCGAGATGATGGTGGCGGTGGAAGAGGAGCGGATCCGGCACGGAGAGCCGACGGCGGGCACCACGTTGTACGTCGACGGCACCAAGATCACGGTGCTCGCGCCGAGCGTGCACCTGCGCACCGCGTACGACTCGTACGGCGTCGACTGCAACGATGCCTCGATCGTGCTGCGCGTCGAGTTCCCGGCGGTCCGCATCGCGACCGAACGGCTCCGGGACGGTCGCGAGTCCCGGATGGACCTGCGCCTTCCCAGGCCCTGGTCCCTCATCCTCGGGGCCGATGCCCAGACCCGGTCGTGGTCCCACACCACGACCGAGTTCCCCCAGCTGCACCGCGGTCACAACGCGGCGCTCTACCGCGGGCTCGCCGAGGCTCGTGGGCGGGACTACCTGGCTGCGGAGATCCTCAAGGTCTCCCACCACGCCTCGAAGCACGGCATCAACACCGAGCTGATCGAGCGGATCAGGCCCCAGGTCACGCTCATCTCGTCGGTGGGAGGCGGCGGCAGGTACGGGTTCCCGCATGCCCTGGCCACGCAGGCGATCGCCGAGGCGCTGGCTCCGACGGCCCGGTCGGGGTCCACGCCGCCCGTCGACGCCGACCTCGGCATCCACTACACCGGCGGTCATGCGAAGGACGGCACCCCGCTCGGCTCCATCGCCCTCCTCGTCCCGCCCAAGCGTGGCGCGCGCCTGGTGATGTGGCGCTTCGGCGACGCTCCCCGCGACGAGGTGGACCTCGACAACGGCCGGGTCCTCCACCCGATCCGCGCCACGCGTCGCTCGCGGTCGGAGGCGACGGACGATGAGAAGCCGAAGGCCGAGAAGCGCGGAGAGTGACGGCCCGCCCCGCTCGGACGGGGCCGTTGGTCGCTGACACGTGGGCTGCAGGACGGGCATACTCCGATCATGGCCACGGCCAGGACCGTCGACGAGGTCATCGCCCGCATGCAGGAGATCGACGCCGACCTGCCCGCCGGTGACGGCGTCCGGGTGTTCAACCGGATGTACCTCACGGTCACCGAGCGCATCGCCGCGACGCTCACCGATCCCGGCAACCCCCACGGGACCTCGTTCCGCAACGGTCCGGCGATGGCCGAGCTCGACGTCCGCTTCGCCAACCTCTGGCTGGAGGCGTACGACGCCGACGCGGCAGGCCGTCAGGTCACGCGTGCGTGGCGGCCGATCTTCGAGGCGCGCCGTGGGGGTCGGCTCCCCGTCCAGTACGCCATCGCCGGGATGAACACCCACATCGAGCACGACCTGCCCGTCGCCGTGGTCGACACGTGTCGTGCCCTCGGCCTCGACCCCGGCGATCTCCACGATGACTACGAGGCGGTCAACGACGTGCTGGCCCAGGTCGAGTCGGGTGTCCGGCGGTCCTTCCTCGACACGCTGGGGCGAGAGGTCGACGACCGGATCGGCCCCGTCGTGCACCTGCTCAGCACGTGGAACATCGACAAGGCCCGGGACCTGGGCTGGGTGAGTGCCGAGACGCTGTGGGCGCTGCGCCGGACCACCATTCTCCGCGACCGCTTCCTCGACGCGCTGGGACACACGGTCGGCATGACGTCGCGGGCACTGCTGATCCCCAGCACGGCCCGGCTCGGTCGACCTTAGGCACCGACGATGTCCGCCGCGGTCCCTGCCGAGCCCTCGGGGGACTGCGGAGAGCGTCTGCCGCCGGGATCGACACTCAGGTCCGGAGCTGCTTCCAGTGCCCTTCGGAGACGAAGGCGACGTCGCCGTCGACCACCGTGATCGCCGTCTGGTCGTCCATGGCGTACGCCGTGTTCGGGACGCCGGCCGCCCAGTCCTGCGCCTCGGCCATGGAGTTGCCCGGCATGCCGTCGGCAGCCAGATGAGGGCAGATCGAGAAGTCGACCAGGCCCAGCGTGGTCTCGTCCCCGGTGGGTGGTCGCCACTGGATGAAGTCCTCCCCCACGTAGGGGGTCATCACCATGCTCCCGGCACTGAGTCCCACCCAGACGGTCTCGCGCAACGACGGCAGCAGGTCCACGAGCCCGGACTCCCGCATCCAGTGGCTCAGGTAGAGGACGTCGCCGCCCGCGACGAGCAGGGCGTCGGCCTCCCGGACCAGCGGCACCCACCGCTCCTCGTCGATGCTGGGAAGGGCGGTGAGCTCCAGCACGCCGACGGACTTCCAGCCCAGGTCGATCATCGGGTTCTCGGAGCTGCCGCTGATGAACTGCCAGGCCCTCGTCCCGGGGCCGACCATCGGGTGCCCGTACATCGCGGTGGGGATGCACACGGCGGTGGACTCCTCGATCGGCTTGCCGAGGAGGTCCACGAGTGCGTCGCGGATGCTGGGGTTCGTCACACCGCCGGAGGTGAGGAGCAGCTTCACGTGGTCTCCCGAAAGTCAGTGGGGTCGAGTGGCACAGGCGGCCGTGCGCGGCCGACACTCCTTCGACGTGTGGTCCCGCCGCGATTCGACACGGTTGACCAGAGTGGTCCGACGAACCTTCCGCCCGCAAGGGCACGGTGTGGTCGTGAGAGCAGACCTATCTGCGTCGGTGGAACCTGATGTCGCCGTTGGGGAGGCGGTCGGTGCGGTAGCCGGTGTCGTGTGCCCGGTGGTGACGGTGGCTGCAGAGGAGCACGGCGTTGTCGAGGTCGGCCTCCTCTCGACGACGGTGACGTCACGCGCATGCGTGACACTCAACGGTCGTCGCTCCTGGAGGCCCGGATCTCGGACTATTACTCACACCCTCGCAACTCGCCCCACCAGCTCGGCATCTCGACTACCCGGTGACCCGTGGAACGTGCCTCCTACGCTGCCCAACGCGGAGCCCGTTCGCAAGCATGTTCGCACGTCCCCATTGAAGTAAACGGTGCTGGGGTGCCGCCCTTGGCGGCGAGCCGCGTCCTGCGCAACGCATCACCCGCGGTGGCCGCGTGAGCCACAATGGGAGACATGGACCAGGACGACAGCGTGGACACCGAGAGGTCCAGCGATGTGCCGCGGCAGGATCACCAGGGCATCGTGCACTCGGCGACGGATCGGTTCCTGAACAGCACGCGGGTGCTGGTGGAACAGGTGGCCCAGGCGGGAGGGGCCGGCGCGCAGGCGGTCGTCCCTGAGTCGGTCCTCTCGTCGGCCAACCACATGCTCGTGTCCATGCGCAATGCAGTCGAGTCGGCGCCGCAGGTCGGCGCAGAGCTCGAGATCGTCCTGAAGGAGATCCGTGCCAAGAGGCTGACCATCCAGGCCATCACGGCCGAGCTGGCCGTCCTGGACGACCAGCTGGAGGTCCTGGAGAGCTCGCTGGCTCCGCTGCAGGCCTGGAGCGCCCAGTGGAGCAAGGTGCAGCACACACTGCTGCACTCCCTCGACCTGCGTGCGGGCGAGAAGGGCTGAGTGCGTCGGCTCCGCGGGAGTACCGAACTTGGGGTAACTGCATCACGGCGTTCCGTGAGCGACGACTAGTTATTGCTTGCTAGTGGTCCGGCGTGTGACGCGACAGCGGATCGCTCGGACGAACTTCGAGGGCGGGGTGGGTGACCGTTGGAACCTCTCCCTCTCCACGATGCAGGCCGATTGAGGGTGTGGGGACTATGGCGGCACGACCGGTTGGCGTCGGCACGGCGCTCGCAGTGGCGGTATCCATGGCAGTGGTGGGGGTCTCGGCATCCCCGGTGAACGCGGCTGCGTCAGTGAGCATCGACGATCCGGGGGCGCCCGTCGCCGGCACGGTCAGGCTGACCGGCAAGGTCGGGCCCGGCGCGAGCGGGGTGACGAGCGTCCTGTACGTGATCGACGCCTCCGGCTCGACGGGCGATCCGCAAGGATCTGACTGCTCCGGCAACGGCGTGGCTGGTGGGGAGGACGACTTCAACGGCGACGCCTCGGTCGGTGACGTCCTGGACTGCGAGATCTCGGGTGTGCTTGCCCTCAACAAGAGCCTTCCCACGACTGGAGTCCAGGTGGGTCTCGTGGGGGTGGCTGGAACGGCTGCCGCGGCCGACCTGGACCCAGCGGGCTCAGCGTCCTTCGTCCCGCCCACCTTCACCGGCGGCGATCCTCGCCCGCGGATCGAGAGTGTCGCCAGGAGCGTCACGATGTTCAACGTCGGGCTCTACGACCCTCGAGAGCTCGAGGGAGGCACCAACTTCGACGCGGCCATCCAGGTCGCGCTCTCGACGCTCGCGACCGCGCCGGCCGGACCCAAGTGGATCATGTTCCTCTCCGACGGAGACGCTCCCGTCGCCGATGCAGTTCTCCAGCAGCTGCAACAGTCCCAGGTCCGGCTCCGCAGCTTCGGGGTCGGCTCCGGCGCCACCTGCGCAAGCTCTGCCAGCCTGTACAAGATGGCCAGCGCCACCGGGGAGACGTGTGAGGTGGTGCAGAGCCCGGCGTCCCTGGCCGCGGCCCTGACGGGCTCGCAGCCGGAGTCGGTCAACGGCGTCACGGTGACCATCGACGACGTCACCGTGGCTGCCGATGTCGACGCACTGGGCGGATGGAGCGCGAACTTCACCCTGGGCGCCGGCACCTACACGGCCACGGCCCGCGGAATTCTGGCGTCGGGAGCCACGGTCAGCACGCAACGTACCTTCACCGTGGCGGCGTCCGCGGGTGGTCCGCCGCCCGGATCCGTCTCCGTCGGCCCGGGGTCCTCCCAGGCCACGGCCATCAAGGTGAAGAAGCCCGAGCCGACTCGCAAGTCCCTGCCCGCAACCGTGACCGGTCGCGTGGGTCGCTTCACCTCGAAGTTCGAGACGACGAAGCAGCTCAAGGGAGCGCGGCTGGTCCTCGAGGCTCAACGGGGCGTCGGCTCACCGTGGCAGGTCGTGGACAGCGACAAGGCCGACCGATCGGGGCGCTTCGCCCTCACCTGGCGGGTCAAGAAGTCGATGACCTCGCTACGCGTCGCGCTCCAGCCGCATCGGGGCTATGCCGGCAGTGTCGCTGCCGTGCCTGCTCCGGCCATCTCGAGCTGCAAGATCACCAAGCGCGGCAGGGGCTGGACCCTGAAGTGCAGCACGACGGCCAAGGACGGCAGCCGCGTGCGCCTGCTCAAGAACGGGAAGGCGGTCAGGTCCGCCCGCGTGAGGGACGGGTCCTTCTCCCTGCGTGGGACGGGGGCGGTGGGCGCGTTCACCGTCGACGTCACTGCCGGTAAGCGTCACATCCGCCTCCCCCTGTGAGGCCAGCGCGGAATCCTCGCGCCCCCGCGGGTTGCCGCGCGGCGGGTCCCGTTGAAGGGACGGCCGCACCGGTCGTCCTGGCCGCACACATGGCGTGGCTTGTCTCTCGTACTCCTGGTTTCGATTCGCTGGACATCAATGCACGTGTCCTCAGCGGCTGGACGGCATCGTGTCCTCGGCACCGAACAAAGGAACACATCACGGCTCAGGGCACGGTCACGTGGTTCGACGCTGACAAGGGCTTGGCATCATCGCTCAGGACGGTGGCGGCGAGGACGTGTTCGTCCACTATCGGCCCGGGCAAGCGGTCGAGTACGCCGAGCGAGGAGGCCGGCCTCGCCCGGCATGGGAGTGCTCCTCTCCTGGCGCCTGTGCTCGGGATTGGCACACGGCCATCCCCTGGGCGTTTCTTCGCGTGCTCGAGCTGCGCCGCTGCTACGACCGCTTCCGATGCGAGTTTCCTCTGCTGACCCCGTCTCCCTCAGGTCTCGCCCCGGCGTGCCGATCACCTGGACGTGACCACCGCACCGCTCGTGGACCCGGCGGACCTGCTGGCCGCCGCCGAGTCCGTCGAACCCCTGCCCCACACCGTCGCCCGGCTGGCCACGCTGGTTGCGGACCCGAACTCCGACATCGGCATGATCAGCGAGACGGTGTCCCTCGACGTCTCGCTGAGCGCGGACGTGCTGCGCCTGGCCAACTCGGCCGCACTCGGCCACCGCGCCAACATCACGTCGGTGCGTGACGCCGTGGTGCGGCTCGGTATCAGCACACTGCTGTCGCTGACGCTGGCTTCGCGTGTGGGCGACCGGATGCTGCAGGCGCTGCCGACGTACGGCCTCCAGTCGGGCGCGCTCTGGGAGCGCTCGGTGGCCGCGTCGATCGCGGCCGAGGTGATCCGCTCCCGCGCCCGTGTTCCGGTCCCGGCGGAGGCAGGCACCGCCGCGCTGCTGCACGACTTCGGCAAGATCGTGCTGGCCCGACACTTCGGTAAGCAGATCCTGGAGACGCTGGCCCTGGCCGCCGCCACCGACGGCCTGGACCTGCTCGAGACCGAGCGGGTGGTCTTCGGACTGACCCACGCCGACATCGGCGGAACGGTGGCCGAGGCCTGGGGACTCCCGCTGACGATCGTCGACGGCATCCGGGACCACCACGAGGCGCACGAAGACCTGTCCGCCGTGAGTGCGGCAGTGGCGCTGGCGTGCGCGATGTCGTTCGAGGTCACCACCCGGGACGCGGACCCGGAGGAGCGGGAAAGCCAGGTGGCCCGACGCCGTGAGGTCACGCCCGTGATGAAGATCCTGCAGCTCGACGACGACGATTACCACGAGATCGTGGCGAGATCGCGCGATCGGTTCGACGAAGTGGCCGATCGATTCGGTGGCTGAGCCCGCCGGCGCGGGGCCCGCGGGACCGTGTCCCCGGGACGCGAGTCCACCTCGATCCCGCCGCTGTGCCGCTCGACCACGATCCGCCGCGACATGTCGAGCCCGGGTCCTTGGACAGTACGCCGGGGCGGGCCTCCCGGACAGGCGTGTGAGAGCCGGTCTGGCACCGGGTCAGGACGCCGCGAGGGCGCGCACCGCGCGCTCGATGGCCGGGCGCAGGTCGAGGTCCGGGTCGACCGTGAGCCGGTGCAGGAGCAGCCCGTCGCTGAGGGCCATGAGCGCCCGCGCGGCCGGCACCGGGTCCGCGACCCCGACCGCGACCACGATCGCCTCGGTCCACCTCTCGAACTCGCGCCGCTGGCGTCGCAGCGGCTCGCCCAGCTCGGGGTCACCGGCCAGCTCCAGGAAGAGCGCGTAGCGCGCGCGGGTGCGCGTGGCGAACGGGCCCGCCTCCAGGTCGGCCATGGCGCACCAGCCATCGATCAGGGCGTCGAGCCCGGACATCGCAGGCATCGCGGTCGGGTCGAACTCGGCCCTCTCGTGCTCGGCGATCCAGTCCACCACCCCGGCGAGCAGCGCCCGGCGCGTGCGGAACCAGTTCGAGGTCGACCCGGGCGGCAGGCCGGCCCGGTCGTCGACCCGGGCGTGGCTCAGCGCGCGCACGCCCTGCGTGCCGAGCAGCTCCACCGCCGCCTCGAGCGCGCGCTCCCGGGTGGCCGCGGCCATGGACGCCCCCTTCCGCGAGGTCTACTATGAAGATAGTAGTGCCGCGTGAGGGAGGTCGCCGTGGCCACGCCCGTCCCGGTCTGGACGCCGCCGATGCCCGAGGCGCCCGGGTTCGACCACCAGCTCGTCGAGACGCCCGGCCTGCACACCCACCTCGCCACCATCGGCGACGGGGAGCCTGTCGTGCTGCTGCACGGCTTCCCGCAGCACTGGTGGCAGTGGCGCGCCGTCGCTCCGGTCATCGCCGCGGCCGGTTACCGCGTCCTCTGCTCCGACCTGCGCGGGGCCGGCTGGACCGTCGCCGATGATCCCCGGGTCGAGCGCGAGACGCGGCTGCGCGACGTCCTCGACCTCCTCGACGTCCTCGGGGTCGACCGGTTCCACCTCGTCTCCCACGACCTGGGCGCAGTCACCGCGATGCAGCTGACCTACGAGCACCCCGACCGGGTCCGGGCGGCGGTGCAGCTCTCCGTGCCGCCGGGCTTCATGACGATCAGCCCCAGGACCATCCCGGGGTTCCGGCACCTGCCCTCCTTCATCTGGCACCGCCCGGGCGCCTCGATGCGCTACATCTTCTCCGAGCGGTACGTCGCCCGACCCCTGCCCGAGGACGTCATCGAGGCACACCTGGCCCCGATGGAGCTGCCGGAGATCGACGGCGCCGTGCGGACGACGACCCGCGGCATCGCCGTGCCCGAGGGCATGCGCATGCTCGCCGGCGTCTACCGCCGCCGGCGGCTCACGGTGCCGACCCTCTTCGTCTTCGGCCGGAGCGACCGCTACTGGAACGAGAGCATCATGCGGCGCGTCTGCCGTCACCCCGAGCGGTACGCCGATCGCGCCGAGTTCGCCCATGTCGACGGCGCGGCGCACTACATCACCGACGACGCGCCCGCCGCCGTCGCCGACCTCGCGCTCGACTGGTTCGAACGAGCGGCGTGACGCGGGCCCGCGGACAGGGCTCCACGGTCCTAGCCCCGACGGGCGATTGACCGCGCCACCACCCCGGTCATTCCATGACAGGAGGGCCGCGGACCTAGGGAGGCAACATGTCGAAGTACCTGATCAAGGCGTCGTACTCGCCCGAGGGCATCAAGGGTGTCCTGGCGAAGGGCGGGACCGCCCGGGCCGAAGCCATCTCCAAGCTCGCGGCGGGGGTGGGCGGCTCGATGGAGTCCTTCTACTTCGCCTTCGGCAGTGACGACGTCTACGTCATCGTCGATGCGCCGAGCCACGAGGCGATGGCGGCGATCGCGGCGACGGTCACGAGCACCGGGGCGCTCAGCAGCTACGAGACCGTGGTGCTGCTCACCGCCGAGCAGATCGACGCCGCCTCCCAGCTCGGCGTGGACTACTCGCCCCCGGGAAGCTGATCGTCGCCGAAACGTCGAACCCACCCTCCATGCCGTACCGTGGACGGCGTTGAAGGGTCGGCTGCAGCCGGCCTGGCCGCGGACGATCCGCGGCTCGTCGTACTCCTGGTCTTCGGTTCGCTGGACATCAGCATGGTGGATGTCTTCAGCGCCTCGCGGGGCACCCTGCCCCCGACCGAACAAAGGACAAGAACATGGCTCAAGGCACTGTGAAGTGGTTCAACGCTGACAAGGGCTTCGGGTTCATCGCCCAGGACGGCGGCGGCGAGGACGTCTTCGTCCACTACTCCGCGATCCAGTCCGGTGGCTACAAGTCGCTCGACGAGAACCAGAAGGTCGAGTTCGACCTCACCCAGGGCCCCAAGGGCCCGCAGGCGGACAACGTCCGCGTCTCCTGACGCAACCACGAAGGGCCCCGACCGCACCCGCGGTCGGGGCCCTTCGTGCGTCGAGGGGTGGAAGCCGTCGCGTGATGTCGACTGGCCTCGGGCGCGTCCGCGTCAGGGGCGGACCAGGACCACGTCGAAGTCGGTGCCCGGAGGCGCCCCCGGACCGAAGGGCGGCGGGAAGCCGAGGTCGAACCGGCCGTTCACCAGCGCCAGCGTGCACCCGTGCAGCGCCACGGTGGTCGGCACCCGGAACAGCTCGGAGGTGATCAGCTGGACGACCCGCCCGGTGGTGAGGTCCGGCGAGAGCTTCACCCGCGCCACCGAGTTGGCGAAGTTCTGCACGACCCAGGCGGTGCGGCCCTCGAGCTGGACGCCGTCGAGGGTGCCTGCGACGAGGGCCGGGCCGGTCAGCGGGATCTGCCTGCTCTCCCCGGACGTGGGGTCGACCAGCGCGAGGATCCCGAGGTCGGTGTGGCTCACGATCAACCAGCCGCGGTGGGTCGAGTCGATGCCGTTGAGGCCGAAGCCGCCGGTCGCGGCCGCGGGGCCCTCCACCGCGATCCGTTCGGTGGCGCCGAACGTGCCGTGGGGGCCGAGGGGGACCTTGTAGATCGTCGGTGCGAACGTGTCGGTGAAGTAGAGCGCGTCATGGGTGACGGCGACGTCGTTGGCGAAGGTGGAGCCGGCCGGGCCGAGCACCAGGTCGGCCACGGTCGTGCCGTCGTCGGTGTCGTACACGTAGGCGTGCCCGGTGGGGCCGCCGGCGACGACCAGCCAGTCCCGGTGCCTGACGACCCGCATGCCGAGCGCCACGCGCTCGTCGTCGGCGTCGTTGTCGACCCAGACCGCGCCGTCGCCGCTGCGCAGGTCGCCGCGGTAGATGTCGCCGTCGATCAACGAGCCGACGTAGAAGGTGTTGCCCTCGCCGACCGCGATCCCCTCGGGCTGGAAGTCGTCGGGGAGGGGGATGGACGAGTCCCGCGGGTGTGCGGATGCGGGGGCGACGAGCACCGAGACGAGAAGTGCCGAGATGAGTGGGGTGATCAGGCGCATGGGTGTCCTCCAGTCCGGCGACCCCACACCCACTGTGCGCCGCGACCAGCGGTGACGGGAATGCCTCGTTCGGGTTCCTCCGGATCGATCGCGGGCCGTGCGTATTGATGCCCGCGCGGCATCATCGGATACAAAACCGGGCTTGGACAGGCATCGTCGCGCGCCCCTAGCGTGATGCGGGCCGGCGAGGAGCCGGTTCCGCGACGACGAGAAGGACGCCCCGTGACCGAGTACAGCCCGACCGACCTGGCCGCCCAGCTGAAGAGCGGTCTGCTCTCGTTCCCGGTGACGCACTTCGCCGACGACCTCTCCTTCGACGAGGAGGGCTACCGCAAGCACCTCGCGTGGCTCGCCCAGTTCCCCGTCGCCGGTCTCTTCGCCGCGGGCGGCACCGGCGAGGGCTTCTCGCTGACCTCCGAGGAGACCGACAAGGTCGTCCGCACCGCCGTCGAGGAGGTCGCGGGCGCCGTACCGGTCCTCGCCCCCGCCACCGGCAGCACCCTCAACGCGGTCGCCCAGGCCGAAGCCGCCGCGGCCGCCGGCGCCGACGGCATCCTGCTGATGCCGCCCTACCTCACCGAGGCCAGCCAGGCCGGGCTCGTCGAGCACGTCACCCAGGTCTGTCGGGCGACCGACCTCGGCGTCGTCGTCTACAGCCGCGCCAACGCCGTGCTGCGCGACGAGGCCGTCGCAGTCCTCGCCGACCGCAACCCCACCATGATCGGCTTCAAGGACGGCGTCGGCTCGATCGAGCAGATGACCCGCACCTACGCCCGCGTCGGCGACCGCCTCATGTACGTCGGCGGTCTGCCCACCGCGGAGACCTTCGCGCTGCCGCTGCTCCAGCTCGGCGTCAGCACCTATTCCAGCGCGCTGTTCAACTTCGTGCCGCAGTGGGCGATCGAGTTCTACGACGCCGTCATCGCCCAGGACCGCGACGAGGTCTACCGCCGGCTCAACGAGTTCGTGCTGCCCTACCTCGACATCCGCGACCGCACCCAGGGCTACGCCGTCTCGATCGTCAAGGGCGGCCTCGCCGCGATCGGCCGTCCCGCTGGTCCGGTGCGCCCGCCGCTGACCGACCTCCTCGAGTCCGAGGTCGCCGAGCTCCGAGACCTGATCGCCCGCATCTCCTGACGTCGTACGGTCGAGACCAGCCACGACACCAGCCACGTCTTCCGTTCTCGAGAGGAACCCATGACCAGCACCGCTGACCAGGCCCGCTCCGTCATCGCCGGCACTCCGGCCGACTCCGCCGACGTCGAGGCCGCGACCACCGCTGCCGCCGAGGCGTTCGCGTCGAACCGCGCCACCACCCCCACCCAGCGGGCCGAGTTCCTCGAGCTCGTCGCCGAGGAGATCGAGGCCGACAAGGACGCGATCATCGAGGCCGCCGTCGCCGAGAGCAGCCTCCCGGTGGGCCGCATCACGGGCGAGGTCGGGCGTACGACGGGCCAGCTGCGGATGTTCGCGGGGGTGGTCCGCCAGGGCGACCACCTCGGCGTGCGCATCGACCCCGCGATGCCGCTGCGCGAGCCGCTGCCGCGCGCCGACATCCGCCAGCGGATGGTCCCGCTCGGCCCGGTCGCCGTCTTCGGCGCCAGCAACTTCCCGCTCGCGTTCTCGACCGCGGGCGGCGACACCGCCTCCGCGCTCGCCGCCGGCTGCCCGGTGGTGGTCAAGGGCCACCCGGCCCACCCGCGCACCGGCGCGCTCGTCGCCGCCGCGGTCGGCCGCGCCGTCGAGCGCGCGGGCCTGCACTCCGGCACGTTCTCGTTCCTGCTCGCCGGCGAGGGGCAGAGCGGCATCGAGCTCGGCCAGGCGCTCGTGGGTGACCCGCGGATCACCGCGGTCGGCTTCACCGGCTCCCGAGCCGGCGGCCTCGCGCTCGTCGAGACGGCCGCCAAGCGCGCCGTGCCGATCCCCGTCTACGCCGAGATGTCGTCGATCAACCCGGTCGTCGTGCTCCCCGGCGCGCTCGCCGAGGCCGACACCACGGCGTTCGCCGAGGCGTACGTCGGGTCGCTGACGCTGGGCGCCGGCCAGTTCTGCACCAACCCCGGCCTGCTCTTCTTGCCGGCCGGTGACGCCGGTGACGCGTTCCTGGCCGCCACCGCCGAGGCCGTGAAGGCCAGCACAGGCCAGCGGATGCTCACCCCCGGCATCGCCGAGGCCTACGCGAGCGGCACCTCCGCGCTCCGCGACACCGAGGGCGTCAGCGTCGTGGCCAGCGGCTCCGAGGGCGGCGACCACGCACCCGCGCCGATCGTCGCGGAGGCGCCGGTCGAGCTGCTCACCGCCGACAGCGCGGTCGCCCACGAGGTCTTCGGCGCCTCCGGCGTCGTGGTCCGGTACGACGACGTCGACGCGCTCCTGCCGCGGCTCGCCGACCTCGAGGGCCAGCTCACCGCCACGGTCCACGCGACGTCCGCCGACAGCGCCGACGCCGCCAAGCTCATCCCGGTCCTGGAGCTCAAGGCCGGCCGGATCCTCTTCAACGGCTGGCCGACCGGCGTCGAGGTCGGCCACGCGATGGTCCACGGCGGCCCGTTCCCCGCGACCTCCGACAGCCGCACCACCAGCGTCGGCAGCCTGGCGATCGAGCGCTTCCAGCGCCCGGTGGCCTACCAGGACGTGCCCGCCGACCTGCTGCCCGAGGCCGTGCGCGACGACAACCCGTGGGGCCTGACCCGCCGCGTCGACGGGACCCTCGAACGATGAGCGCACCGACCATCGCGAAGGTCGACGTCGTCCCGGTCGCCGGCCACGACTCGATGCTGCTCAACCTGAGCGGCGCCCACGGCCCCTTCTTCACCCGCAACATCGCCATCGTCACCGACTCCGAGGGCCGCGAGGGTCTCGGCGAGGTGCCCGGCGGCGAGGCGATCCGCGCCACGATCGCCGACGCGGTCGAGCTGCTGGTCGGGCAGCCGGTCCCTCGCTACCGCACCCTGCTGCGGCAGGTCGCCACCCGCTTCGCCGACCGCGACGCCGGCGGCCGCGGGCTGCAGACCTTCGACCTGCGGACCACCATCCACGCGGTCACCGCGCTGGAGTCGGCGCTGCTCGACCTGTCCGGGCAGGAGCTCGGCGTCCCCGTTGCCGAGCTCCTCGGCGACGGCCAGCAGCGCACCAGGGTGCCGATGCTGGGCTACCTCTTCTACGTCGGCGACCCCGACCGCACCGACCTGCCCTACCTGCGGGAGCCCGACGGCGTGGACGCCTGGGAGCGCGTACGCCGCGAGGAGGCGATGACGCCCGAGGGCGTCGTACGGCTCGCGGAGGCGGCGCGGGCGCGCTACGGCTTCAGCGACTTCAAGCTCAAGGGCGGCGTGCTCGCCGGCGAGGAGGAGGTCGCCGCGGTCACCGCGCTGCACCAGCGGTTCCCCGACGCGCGGATCACGCTCGACCCCAACGGCGGGTGGCTCCTCGACGAGGCCGTCAGCCTCCTCAGGGGCAAGGGCGACGTGCTCGCGTACGCCGAGGACCCGTGCGGCGCCGAGGGCGGCTACTCCGGCCGCGAGGTGATGGCCGAGTTCAAGCGGCGTACCGGACTCCGCACCGCCACCAACATGGTCGCCACCGACTGGCGGCAGATGGCGGACGCCGTGCGCATCAACGCCGTCGACATCCCGCTCGCCGACCCGCACTTCTGGACCATGGCGGGCTCGGTGCGCGTGGCGCAGCTGTGCCACGACTTCGGGCTGACGTGGGGCTCGCACTCCAACAACCACTTCGACGTCTCGCTCGCGATGTTCACCCAGGTCGGCGCCGCGGCGCCGGGGGAGATCACCGCGCTCGACACGCACTGGATCTGGCAGGACGGCCAGGGGCTCACCCGGGCGCCGCTGGAGATCGTGGACGGGCACGTCGCCGTGCCGGAGACGCCCGGGCTGGGCGTCTCGCTGGACCGCGACCGCCTCGTCGAGGCACACGAGCTCTACCTCGAGCACGGGCTCGGGGCGCGGGACGACGCCGCGGCCATGCAGTACCTCGTGCCGGACTGGAGCTTCGACCCCAAGCGTCCCTGCCTCGTCCGCTGACCGGTTCGCAGATCGATCCACCGAGCCACCGGGCTCCGGCCGGCGACTCCCGGCCGGGGCCCGGTCACCACCTCGATGGTGGAATGACCCCGTGAGCACCCAGACCAGACCGCGGCAGACCACCTTCGCCGGCGGGATGATCGTCCTCGGCTCCGTCTTCCTGCTCCTCACGGTGTGGGAGTCCATCACCGGCCTGCGCGGGATCGAGTCGCGCGAGTCCGTCGAGGAGTTCGTCTCCGAGCCGCCCGGGAGCGACCTCGGCCTCACGGTCGAGGGCACCCTCCAGATCCTGCGGGCCGTCGCCACGGTCGCCGGGGTCTGCGCCGCGGTCGCCGCGGTGCTCGGCGTCTACGCCCTCCGCGGCCACCGGCCCGCGCGGATCGGGCTGTCGGTGCTCGCCGTCCCGCTCTTCCTCAGCGGCATCGTCGCGGGCGGCTTCATGTCGTCGATCGTCGCGGTCGCCATCGCACTGCTCTGGGTCTCGCCGTCGCGCGAGTGGTTCCGGGGCGACCCGATCCCGGACCGTACGCCGCCCGAGGCGCCGCGGCCTCCCGTCTGGCCGCCGCCTCCGCCGCACGAGGGCTCCTCGGACTCCTCGGACTCGTCCACCGGCTCGACGGCTGGCGGGTCGGGTTCCGCGGGAGGACCGCCCGTGTCCGGGTCGCTGCCTGCCGCCGGTCCGCAGGCGGGGTCCGGTGCGCAGGCCGGCTGGACGGGACCGCAGACCGCGACCCCGGACCGGCCCGCGCAGCACGGCACGTGGCCCTCGCTGCCGTCCACGCCCGCGCCCGATCGCCGGCCCGAGGGCGTCACGCTCGCCTTCGTGCTGACCCTCGTCTCGGCGGGCCTCGTCCTGCTGCTGACCGGCGTCAGCGTCGTGGTCATGGCCGTCTCGCCCGACCTGATGTGGGAGGAGGTGCAGCGCCAGCAGCCCGACCTCGCCGAGCAGGGCGTCACGCAGGGGCTGCTCCAGACGACCACCTACGCGATGGGCGGCTTCCTCATCGTCTGGGCCGCGGTCGCGATCGTGCTGGCCTTCCTCACCCTGCGTCGCAACCGTGGCGCCGCGCGGGCCCTGACCGCCTCGGCGGCCGTCAGCGCCGTGCTCTGCGTGATCGGCACCTTCGCCTCGCTCCTCCTCGCCCTCCCCGCCTTCGCCTCGATCATCACCGTCGCCGCCCTGCGGCGGCCCGAGGTCCGCGCCTGGCTCGCCGGCGGCCGCTGACCGGGCACTTTCGTGCCGCTGGAACCCGCCGACGTCCCCCGCTCGTGGCCCCTGGACCGCACAGACCGGAGGCTGCTCCTGGCCGCGAGCGTGCGGTCAGCGAGGATCGGTCGCCAGTACGTCGTACGTGAACTCGTCGGTGAACGTCCCATCGACCAGGTGATCGCTCTGCCGCGTGCGGCCGGTCCGCATGAATCCGGCGGCCTCAGCCACTCGCTGTGAAGCGAGGTTACCGACGGCTACACGAAGGGTGAGCCGACGCAGACCGCTGCCTCCGTCGGATGTCGGCGTGAGTGCCTCGTCGACGACGGCTGCTGCGGCAGCAGTGGTCACACCGGTGCCGCGGGCTGATGGGTGGGCCCAATAGCCCAGTGCTGCGGTGTCGGTCAGCTCGCCGCCGCTCCCGATCAGGCTGATGTGTCCGAGCAGCTCGTCGGTCGTCGTGGCGGCGATCGCCCAGCTCATGTGGCTTCCATTCCCGACCCCACAGAGCGCACGCTCGATGAACCCGTGGGCGTGCTCCAAGCTGTACCGCTCGTTGATGATCTCGCCGCCGAGCCACCTGACCGCTTCCGGGTCCGAGCAAGCCTCCTGCACCCGCGGCGCGTCCTCGGCCCTCAGGGGACGAAGGGTGATTCGACGTCCGTCCCCGGCCGTGGTGGTCAGGACGTCGCGCATGGCCGCGAATGTATCCGGGTGGGTTCCAGTGCACGAGGACGGGCGCAGTGACCCGCAGCCGTGCCCCACCGACCGGGCAGCTTCGTTGCGCTGGATCGTGTCGACCGGGCACTTCCGTCGCGCTGGATCGTGCCGAGCAGCGGTTTGGTTGCGCTGCTGTACGCCGCCCGCCGGGTGCGCGCCGTCCGGTCGCGGGGCGCGGGTGAGACCCCGAACGGAGGATGTGACGGTCCTGGACGGTGCGATCCTCCGCCCTGATCCCTGTCCACCGGATCTCCCACGACCCTTGCCTTCGAACACCTGTTCGACTAGACTCGGCTGCACGCAGCCGGGACCGCCACGGGGACGCCCCACTGCCGATTCAGCGGGGGCTGAGATGACGAGTGGACACCTGGTCGCAGAAGCAGGCGAGGCGATCGCTGCCGCCCTGGACAAGGTCGAAGCCGTCGAGATGCTCTACCTGTCCGCGGCCGAGAAGGCCGACGCGCTGGTGCAGCTGGCCCGGCTGGAGTCCCGGATGTCCTCGACCCGGCTACGGGTCGTGGCCGCCGCCGACCAGGCGGGGGACGTGGCCGAGGAGACCGGGGACCGGGACATCGCCGCGTGGTGCCAACGCACCACCCGGATGGACCGGGGCGCCGCCCGCCGGGAGATGGTGCTGGCCCGGTCGCTGGGCCGGTGGACCGTCCTCGCGCAGGCACATGCCGCGGGTGAGGTCTCGACGGTGCAGGCCGACGTCATCGCCCGCGCGCTGGAGGCGCTGCCGAAGGTCATCGCGGCCGGGATCCTGGACGAGGCGGAGCGGGTGCTGGTCGAGCACGCGGCGTCGTTCGCGCCCCGCGAGCTGCGGGTCCTGGGCCGGCGGATCCTGGACGTCGTGGCCCCCGAGGTCGCCGACGACGAGGAACGCAAGCGCCTCGAGGCCGAGGAACGCGCCGCCCGTAGGACCACCAGCCTGACCACCCACTCGCACGGTGACGGCACGACCACGATCCGGATCCGGGTCCCCGACGCCACCGCGGACCGGCTCCTGACGTACCTGCACGCGTGGACCAACCCGCGAAAGCAGGACGGCACCCCCGGCGGAGCACCCGGTGACAGCGACGCGAGGCGCGAGCTGACGTACCCGGTCCGGCTAGGGCATGCGTTCTGCGACCTGCTCGAGCACCTCGACCCCACGAAGCTGCCGGTCCACGGTGGCACCGCCACCACCGTCGTGGTGACCATGCCCCTCGAGACCCTGCTGTCCGGGATCGGGGTCGCGACCACCGACACCGGCGGTCGGATCACCGCCTCCGAGGCGCGCCGGTTGGCGTGCACCGCCCACCTGGTCCCCGCCGTCCTGGGCGGGAAGTCCGAGGTCCTCGACCTCGGCCGGGGCAGACGGCTCTACCCGGCCGCGTCGCGCAGAGCGATGAGCCTGCGCGACGGAGGCTGCCGCGCCGAGGGATGCGATACCCCGGCCGCATGGTGCGAAGCCCATCACCTGGTGCCGTGGTCCCGGGGCGGCAAGACCGACCTCAACGACGGCGTCCTGCTCTGCAGTCATCACCACCATCGGGCCCACGACGACCGCTACCTCCACGACCGCCTCCCCAACGGCGACCTCCGGTTCCACCGCCGCAGATAGGAGCTCGGTGCGTCCGCGATCACGGACCACCGAAATTCGGGCCGAACGACCACGCAAATGGGGAATGCCATCCACGACACTGACGGACGCGGTCCCTCAGATGCGTCTGCGTGCGCGCCAGGCCAGGACAGCCGTCGCAGCCGTCACCGGGGTCCAGATGGCTCGCTCGACGAGTGAAGGCGATGCGCCGTTGGCGATCGTTCCGATCGTCATGAACACACTCAGCGTCGTGAAGGCACGGGCGCGGGCCTGCGCCGAGCCGGCTCCTCGCACGATGAGGACCGCGCCAGTGCCGTAGCCCACCGCAGCCACGCCACTGATCACGCGCAGGTGGCTCGGAAGGGGGCCGGGACGTGTTCCGCCGTACGCCGCCCTGCCCCACGGTGCGCCGACCGCGAGCGCGACCTGGAACGCTCCCACGGTGACGAGAGCTGCGGCCGTGGCCTGCTCGGTGCGGGTGATGTTCATGCCGGCGAGGCTACGACCACTGGTGGGCCGGCGCTGCACACCCGCGTGTGGCGCTGGTCGACGCTGTCGGAGCGCGGAGGCTTCGGCGTGGCACGCTGGCGGACATGTCGGTCGATCAGGAGGTCCTTGCGGCTGCGGACTCGAGAGCGGTGGCCCTCGCGGACGGTGATGCCGAACGACTCACCGATCTCCTGCACGAGGACTTCAGGTGGACCGCGCACGTGGGCGACACCTATGACCGCGCCGAGTACGTCCGCCGGAACACCGAGGGGCACACGGTCTGGCGATCGCAGACCTTGGTCGATCCCGAGGTAGTGGTAGTCGGCGATACCGCCGTCCTGTACGCCGAGGTGCACGACGTGGTGGAGTCGGACGGGCACGCCTCGGAGACCTTCCGGATGCCGATGACCCAGGTCTGGGTCCGCTCAGGCAGGCGCTGGAAGTGCCTGGCCGGTCACGCGGGCCCACGGTTGTCCTGACGTCCCCTCACGGCCCCCGGCTCGGATCGCGCCGCGCGCCGGCACTGTTCAGAGCGCGGCGATGTCACGCGGCCCGTGCGGCACGCCGTCGCCCAGGACCGTGGACAGCTGCGCGTGCAGGTCCCGCGGACTGAACGTCACGACCCCGGCGGCGACCTCGGCGGGGGAGAACCACCGGACGTCGTGGACACCCTCCGCCGCCAGGTCCACCCGAGGGCGCGGCTCGAAGCGGGCAGCCCGCACGAGGTAGGTGACGTCGGTCTGCCCGTCCCAGTGCTCCATCGGGAAGAGCCGGGTGAGCCGCCACACCGATCCCCGGATGTCGGCGTCGTCGAGGCCCAGCTCCTCCGAGAGCTCACGACGCAGCGCGTCCTCGGGGGTCTCGCCGGGGTCGATGCCGCCACCGGGGCAGGCCCAGAACCCGCCCGGGATCGCCAGTCCCTCCCCGTCGAAGTGCACGAGCAGGACGTGGTCCTCGTCGTCGAGGAGCAGGGCGCGGACGGCCTGCCGGAGCCGGGGCGAGCCCACGCTCAGCGCCGTGACAGGTCGGCGGCCGCGAGGCGTCGTACGCCCTCGCGGATCACGTCCGGCTCCTTGCAGAACGCCCACCGCACCAGGTGGCGCCCGGCCTCCTCGTCGTCGTAGAAGGCCTGGCTGGGGATGGCGACCACCCCGGCCACGGCGGGCAGCGCCAGGCAGAACTCCCGGCCGTCCGCCCAGCCGAGGTGGCTGATGTCGGTCGTGGCGAAGTAGGTCCCCTCGGGCACCCGCGCGGTGAGACCGGCGTCCGCGAGACCCGCGACGAGCAGGTCGCGGCGCTCCTGGAGCGACTTCGCGAGCGCCGCCGGCCAGTCGGGCTCGTGGTCGAGCGCGTGCGCGACGGCGGGCTGCAGCGGCGACCCCGAGGTGAAGGTGAGCCACTGCTTGGCCGCCAGCACCGCCCCGACGAGCTCCCGCGGACCGGTCGCCCAGCCGACCTTCCAGCCGGTGAAGGACCAGCTCTTGCCCACGCTCGACAGCGTCACCGTCCGCTCCCACATCCCCGGCAGCGTCGCGAGGGGCACGTGCTCGTGGTGGTCGAAGACCAGGTGCTCGTAGACCTCGTCGGTCACCACGACCAGGTCGTGCTCGATCGCGACGTCGGCGACGGCCTGGAGCTCGTCGCGCGTCAGCACGGTGCCGGTCGGGTTGTGCGGGGTGTTGAGCAGGACGAGCCGCGTCCGCGGGGTGACCGCGGCGCGCAGCGCGTCGACGTCGAGGCGGAAGTCGGGGGCGCGCAGGGTGACGGGACGTCGTACGCCGCCGGCCATCTGGATCATCGCGAGGTAGGAGTCGTAGTAGGGCTCGAGCACCACCACCTCGTCGCCGGGGTCGACCAGCCCGAGGAGCGCGCCGGCGATCCCCTCGGTGCAGCCCGTCGTCACCACGACCTCGGTGTCGGGGTCGACCTCGAGCCCGTAGTGCCGCTGCTGGTGCCGCGCGACGGCCTGGCGCAGGGACGGTACGCCGATCCCGGGGGCGTACTGGTTGGCCCCGCCCTCCAGTGCCCGCACCGCCTCGGCGATGACCGACGGCGGGCCGTCCACGTCGGGGAAGCCCTGGCCGAGGTTGACCGCGCCCGTGCGCAGCGCGAGGGCCGACATCTCCGAGAAGACGGTCGGCGGGATCGAGCGGACCCGTGCTGACGATGTCTGCATGCTCGCGAGGGTAGTCGGATCGGTAGGGTCGGGGCCGTGCCTGACCAGACCCTCGCCCGCGACATCGACGCGACCTGCCGACTGACGGGGGAGTTCACCCTCCGGTCCGGCCAGGTCGCCGACACCTACTTCGACAAGTACCTCTTCGAGGCCCAGCCGGCGCTGCTCGACCGCGTCGCCACGCAGATGCTCGACCTGCTCCCGGAGGGCACCGAGCTCCTCGGCGGGCTGGAGCTCGGCGGCATCCCGATCGCCACCATGGTGTCGGCCAAGACCGGCCTGCCGGCGCTGTTCGTGCGCAAGAAGGCCAAGGAGTACGGCACCTGCAAGCTGGCCG
The DNA here is from genome assembly GCF_003047295.1 of Nocardioides sediminis. Lineage (GTDB taxonomy): Bacteria > Actinomycetota > Actinomycetes > Propionibacteriales > Nocardioidaceae > Nocardioides > Nocardioides sediminis. The sequence goes on along the minus strand of NZ_PZYZ01000005.1, from coordinate 178,549 downwards.
AGGGGCCGGACGTAGCCGGTCGCAGGGTCACGATCATCGAGGACGTCATCACCACCGGCGGCGCAGTCCGCGACGCGACGCGTGAGCTGCGGGCGGCGGGCGCGACCGTCGAGGTCGTGGTCTGCGCCATCGACCGGTCGCCGGAGGGCGAGGACCCGCTGGCCGACGTCGGCCTCGAGGTCCGCTCGGTCCTCACCCGCGCCCAGCTGGACGCCGCCCAGGGCTGACCGGGGGACCGGCGCCGATCAGGGGACCGAGACTCAGGGGGTCGGCCGCTGCCGCGGCGGGACGTCCTGCCCGGCGATGTCGCGGTCGGGACGGCCGTCGTGGTCGTTGTCCTCGGCCTCGTGGCCCGAGGTGCGCTTGTGGCGCCACCACTCCCAGATGATCGGCAGGACCGAGAAGGCCAGGATCAGGATGATCGCCTTGTCGATGTTCTCGCCCAGGGTCGGGAACGCGGCACCGAGGAAGTAGCCGAGCAGGGTGATCGACAGGACCCAGCCGACCGCACCGACGAGGCTCCAGGTGAAGAAGCGGCCCCGGTCCATGCGGGTCACGCCGGCGACCACGGTGATGTAGGTGCGCACGAACGGCACGAAGCGCCCGATGACCAGCGCCTTGTTGCCGTGCTTGTCGAAGAACGCGGTCGTCTGGTCGAAGTACTTGCGCTTGAGGATCCGCCCGTCGCGCTCGTAGAGCGGCGGCCCGACCTTGCGCCCGATCTCGTAGCCCGCGATGTTGCCGGCGACGGCGGCGATCACGAAGAGCACCATGGCGACGAGCAGCTCAGCCCAGGTCGGGCCGGGGAAGATGTCGATCCGCTCGGTCGCGAGGAACAGGCCCATCGCGAACAGCAGGGTGTCGCCCGGGAGGAACGGGAAGAAGAGCCCGCACTCGACGAAGATGATGGCCAGGCTGAGCCAGAACAGGGTCTCGCCGAAGTTGTCGAGGAGCCAGTTGGGATCCATCCAGTCCATGCCCAGCAACAACGGCTGGAGGAGGTGCTGGGCGTCGAGCAGCAGGGTCACCGGCTCACCCTAACTTCCGCGGCCTAGGGTCTCCCCATGGACGAGCCCCGGGCGCCGTACGACCCGATGCCGCACGGTCCGGCCGAGGTCGGCGTCGGGCCGTGGGAGGGTCCCTGGCCGACCGGACCGCAGTACGACGCCGCGCTGCTCGCCGAGGGTGACCGGCGCAACGTGGTCGACCGCTACCGCTACTGGAGCATGGAGGCGATCGTCGCCGACCTCGACACGAGGCGGCACGACTTCCACGTCGCGATCGAGAACTGGCAGCACGACTTCAACATCGGCACCGTCGTCCGGTCGGCCAACGCGTTCCTCGCCCGGGAGGTGCACATCGTCGGCAACCGGCGCTGGAACCGCCGCGGGGCGATGGTGACCGACCGCTACCAGCACGTGCGGCACCACCCGACGCCCGAGGACCTCGCGGCGTACCTCCACTCGCTCGACGAGCCCGTCCGGTTGCTCGGCATCGACAACCTGCCGGGCTCGGAGCACCTCGAGACGATGGAGCTGCCGCGACGGGTGTGCTTCCTGTTCGGCCAGGAGGGCCCGGGCCTGTCGGCGCAGGCCCGGGCCGCCTGTGACGGCACCTTCTCGATCGCGCAGTTCGGCTCGACGCGCTCGATCAACGCCAGCGCCGCCGCCGCGATCGCGATGCACACGTGGGTGCGCCGGTACGCCGACCTCGCCGGCGACGCCGCCTGGCGCGGTTAGCGCGCCGACCAGCACTGCGCGGTTGATGCCGGTCAGCGCCCGACCAGGACCTCCTGCAGCGCCGCGAGCCCCCGCGAGCTGTGGCTCTTGACGGTGCCCTCGGCGATCCCGAGCTCGCGAGCCGCCTCGGCGACCGAGAGCTGCAGCCAGTGCCGGAGCACGATGACCTTGCGCTGCATCTCGGGCAGGTCCTGGAGCGCCGCGAAGAGCTCGGACCGATCCTCGAGCTGGTGCTCGGGACCACCCGCGGTCTCCGGGAGCTCGTCGGTGACCCGCTCACGGCGCCACGGCCGGCGGTGCTCGTCGATGTTGGCGCGCACCATGATCTGGCGGACGTAGGCGTCCTCGGTGCCCTTGCCGCACACGCGCGGCCACGCGACGTACAGCTTGGTGAGGGCGGTCTGGAGCAGGTCGTCGGCGCGGTGCCAGTCGCCGCAGATCGCGTAGGCGACCCGGCGCAGGTGGACCTGGCGGGCGGCGACGTAGTCCACGAAGGCCGCCTCGCGCTCGGCGCGCCTCATCGGACCCCCTCCCCGCTGGCGCCCTGCGCCTCGAGGTGACGCAGGAAGGCCGCCATGGTGGGGGTCTCGAGGACGGCCGGGTCGACCGTGGTGATGCCCGCGGGGTCGACGCGCCCGAAGAGCTCGGTGCCGTCGGCGAGCCGGAGCCTGACCGCCACCTGGTCCTCGACCGGTCCGTACGCCGCCGCCTGGGCCGGCGCGGGCACCTCCTGGAGGATCGTGATCGCTCGCGCGGTGACGACCAGGGCACCGTCGCGCACCACGGCGATCGGCTTCCCCGGCTCGCCCAGCTGCTCGTCGAGGGTCACGGCCAGCCACTCGTCGAACGTGGCGAACCGCTGACCGGGAGGGTTCCAGGTCGCCGAGCTGGTGCCTCGGCTTTCCCACGTCAGGAGGATCCACTCGCCCTCGGCGCCGTCGTCCCGCGACGTGGCGATGCCCCACATGCGCATCCGGTCCGTGGACTGCTGGACCTCCAGGCGCTCGACGGTCCAGCCGGGGCGTCTGATCAGGGTGCCGTCGCCCAGGACGGTCACCGCGGCCGAGCCCTCCATCTCCTCGCGCTCGCTGGCACGGGCCACCCGGACGTCGTCGGGGGAGTCCGCCAGCGGGGCGACGGTCGGCGTCGCCCGGGTGGACGGGGTGGCCTCCTCTGTCGGGCTCTCCGCGGCCGTCGGCGTGGGATCGGTGGCGACCTGCCCGGCATCGGGACGCGCGTCCCCGGACATCACCGACCAGCCGATCCCGCCGATCACGAGCGCGGCCGCGAAGGTCGAGGCCGCGCCCGCGGCGATGCGCCGGCGGCGTACGGCGGCGCGCCCGCTCGCGACGTACGTCGCGGTCGGCGGCAGGGTGGGTCCGCTGCCGAAGGACCTCTCGATCTCCTCCGCCCACTTGGTGTCGGTCACCAGTGTCCCCTCCCCGTCGCGCCTGCTGTCGTGCCCGTCGCCGTGAGTACGGAACCAGGGGCCGATCGGTTGTCACTCAGGCCGTGTCGGGCATCAGCAGGGCGAGTGCCGCCCGGCCCCGCGCGGCGTGCCGGAGCACGGTCGGGACATCCATCCCGAGCGCGGTGGCGACCTCCTCGGCCGGCAGGTCGAGCCAGTCGTGCAGGACCAGGACCTTGCGCTGCACGGCCGGCAGCGACTGGAGGCCGTCGAAGATCAGCGACTGGTCCTCGACCGGGAAGTCCTCGGCGCGGTCCTCGCGCCAGCTGCGGGGGCGGGGGGAGTCCTGCACGTCCAGCCGGGCCAGCGCCCGGTGGACGAACGCGTCCGCCTCGGCGGCGTCCGCGAGGTGGGGCCAGGCGGCCTCGAGGTCGGCGACCGTGCGGCGTACGGCGTGCTCGGCCCGGTCCCAGTCGCAGCAGATCGCGTGGGCCACGCGGCGTACGTGCTGGTGGCGGTCGGCGACGTAGTCGGCGAGCCCCTCGGCCGGTACGTCGCGGCGCGAGCGCCAGCGGGTCGACGGCCGGCGGCGCGCGTCGTGCGCGACCTGGTCGGCGACGTCGTACCCGTCGAACGACGCGTCGATCTCGTGCACCCAGTCGATGGTCGTGGTCATGGCGTGTCCCCCTCGCCGGTCCTGCTGCCGGTCCTGCTGCCGGTCCTGCTGCTCCGGTCCGCCCCCGCGGCGGTGCCCTCAGTCAAGACGCACCCGGCGCCCCGTTGGTTGCGTCGGTCGTGCGACTGCTCTCAGGCCTGCCCCGCGAGGATCACCGCGATCGACCCGAGGACCGCGAGCCCGCCGAGCACCCCCGCTGCGAGCCCAGCAGGTCCGGCCACCTCCTCGTCGGAGGTCCACGCGGACCAGCCCAGGCCCGCACCGATGAGGCCCATCGCCAGGCCTGGCAGTCCCTGCACGACAGCGCTCGTGCTCGAGCCGAACGACGCGTCGTCGATCGTCATGAAGAAGAGCGCGTTGGCGAACGTGCCGCCGCCCATCAGGCCGACGAGGCCGAGTCCGAGCCCCAGGAAGGCCATGGTGCGCGCGTGCGCGGCAGCGACGGGCCGCGTGCGACCGCCGGAGACGTCGTGCTGCTCGGTCATGGTGGTTCCCCCTGTGTCGCGGCCGCGCGACCGCGACCCCCGTGAGGCTGCAGCGTATCCGTCCCGGAGCCGCTCGGGGGCCGTTCGCAGACCGACGGGTAGCCACTAGGGTCGGGGTCGTCCCGAGAAGTCCTCCCAAAGGATCCGCCATGCCCATCGCCACTCCTGAGGTCTACGCGCAGATGCTGGACGCCGCGAAGGACAAGTCCTTCGCCTACCCGGCCATCAACGTGTCCTCGTCCCAGACCCTCAACGCGGCCCTCAAGGGCTTCGCGGACGCCGGCTCCGACGGCATCATCCAGATCTCCACCGGCGGCGCGGAGTACCTCTCCGGCCCCAGCGTCAAGAACATGGTCACCGGTTCCGTCGCCTTCGCCGCGTACGCCGCCGAGGTCGCCAAGAACTACCCGGTCAACATCGCGCTGCACACCGACCACTGCCCCAAGGACAAGCTCGACGGCTTCGTCCGTCCGCTGGTCGACATCTCCGCCGAGCGGGTCGCCCGCGGCGAGGCGCCGCTCTTCCAGTCGCACATGTGGGACGGCTCGGCCGTGCCGCTCGAGGAGAACCTCGAGATCGCGCAGGAGCTGCTCGAGAAGTGCGCCGCCGCGCACATCATCCTCGAGGTCGAGATCGGCGTCGTCGGTGGCGAGGAGGACGGGGTCGTCGGGGCGATCGACGACAAGCTCTACTCCACCCCCGAGGACGCGCTGGCCACGGTCCGCGCCCTCGGCGCCGGCGAGAAGGGCCGCTACATGACCGCGCTGACGTTCGGCAACGTGCACGGCGTCTACAAGCCGGGCAACGTCAAGCTCCGTCCCGAGATCCTCAAGACCGCCCAGGAGGCCGTGGCCTCCGAGCTCGGGTTCGAGGCCGGCGCCCGGCCCTTCGACCTGGTCTTCCACGGCGGGTCCGGCTCGACCGCCGAGGAGATCGGTGCCGCCGTCGACTACGGCGTCGTGAAGATGAACGTCGACACCGACACCCAGTACGCCTTCACCCGCCCCGTCGCCGCGCACATGTTCGCCAACTACGACGGCGTGCTCAAGGTCGACGGCGAGGTCGGCAACAAGAAGGCCTACGACCCCCGCGCCTGGGGCAAGGCCGCCGAGGCCGGCATGGCCGCGCGCATCGTCGAGGCCTGCGAGAACCTCCGCTCGGCGGGCACCTCGCTCCGCGCCTGACACGTGTTCGTCGTCCTGCTACGGGCTCAGTCCAGCGTGCGCTCGTAGTAGAACGACAGTGCGCCGTCCGGCCGGCCCTCGGTACGGTCGAACCCGGCCGACTCGTAGAGCCGCCGGGCGGCGACGTCGTCCTCGGTCGTGGTGAGGTCCATGTAGTCCGCGCCCCGCTCGCGGGCGGTGGCCATGCAGGCCTCCAGCAGCGCCCGGCCGATGCCCTGCCCGCGCAGCGACGGCACGACGTACAGCTCGGCGAGGTAGGCCTCGAGCGCCGGACCCCACAGCGACCTCCGCAGCCGCACCACCCCCAGGCCGTCGGCCTCCCCGGCGACCAGCGCGACGGTGTCGTCCCCGCCGAGCAGGTCGGCCAGGTGGCCGGCGAGCCACACGGGACCGGGTGACGGCTCGTCGTACTCGCGGTTGAAGTCGTCGAGCAGCCGGGCGACCAACGGCGCCTCCTCGGCGGTGACCACGCGCACGTCCACCATGCGCCGAGACTAGCCAGCCACGGCGGTGCTCGGGGTCGGGAAGACCCCCAGTCTCGGGCATGCGGCGACCTCTCGGCCGGGTCTACGTTCCGAGAGGGGCCGGGAGAGGCTCGGCCGTCGTCGGGAGGTGTCCCATGCGAGCTGCCTTGTCGAACCGCCGCTCACGCGTGGCGGTCGCGGGAGCCGGGGCCGTCGCCCTGGCCCTCGTCGCGTCGTCGGCGCAAGCCGTCGTCCAGGCAGGCGACGACGCTGCCTCGCTCGCCGCGGCGATGTCCGCCACCACAGTCACCGGCGCCGCGTTGACCGTCGACTACGAGTGCGAGGCCGACGACCCGGCCACGCCCGAGGACGAGAGCCTGTGCCCGACCGGCGTCGGGACCACCCCGCTGGCCGGCTTCCCGACCCACGGGCCGACCTACACCGTCATCACCTCGGGAGACGCCGCGCTGGCCGACGATCCCAACGACGACGAGGGCTCCGGCTGGGACTGGGGCGTCGAGGCGACGCCGATCGGCCCGGAGGTCTACGACTGGCAGGTCCTGCGCGTCGACCTCGGTGCCGCGACCGGCAACTGCCTGGCCTTCGACTTCAAGTTCATGTCCGAGGAGTACCCGGAGTTCGTCGACATGGGCTTCAACGACGCCTTCATCGCCCAGCTCAACACCTGGGGCGTCACCGTCGACCCCGCGACCCAGACCGTCAACGCCCCCGGCAACTTCGCGGCCGGGGCCGGGGACGTCATCTCCGTCGACGGCGCCGGCCCGAGCGCCATGACCGCGGCGCAGGCGGCCGGCTCGACGTACGACGGCAGCACCCTGCCGCTCGTCGCGCGCGCCCCCGTCGCGCCGGGCTCGACCAACTCGCTCTACCTGACGATCTTCGACCAGGGCGACGGCATCCTCGACAGCGCGGCCCTCGTGGACAACGTCCGCTACGAGACGCTGGCCGCCGGGCAGTGCAAGTCGCTGGCGGTCGACCCGTTCGAGGGCACGACGGGTGTCGTCGTCGCCCCGGGGACGACCGGCAGCTTCTCGCCGACGCTGTCGACCTTCACGGTCCCGCTGGTCAGCAACCTGCCGACCGGTCCGATCCCGACGACCGTCAACGGCGCCGCCTCGTTCTACAGCTGGGGTGACGTGGTCCCGCGCCGGAACGCGCGGGCGGCCCGGGTCACCACGCCGCTCGGCACGGGGAGTGTCACCATCCCGGCCGGTGGGTCGGGCAACCTGGTGATCACCAACACCCCCACCGGCATCGCGGCGGTGCAGGCGGCCAAGGCGCAGCCGGCGGCCCTGCTGGCCCAGGCCCAGGAGGCCACCCAGCAGGCGAAGAAGAACACCAAGAAGGCCAAGAAGCTGACCAAGAAGGCCAAGAAGCTCAAGAAGCAGGCCGCGACCGTGCCGCCCGCCCAGGCGGCCAAGCTCCTCAAGCAGGCGAAGAAGCTGCAGAAGAAGGCCAAGAAGCTGAAGAAGAAGGCGAAGAAGCTCACGCGGCAGGCGGCCACGCTCACCGCGACCAGCAAGACGCTCGCTGCCCAGCCGCTCGGCACGGTCGTGGTGACCCTCACCAACCCGGCCAACGGGAAGTCCGAGCTGCTGAGGTTCCAGATCCCCCGGTGAGCGGCGAAGGGCCCGCCCCCCGGGTGAGGGGAGCGGGCCCTGTCGCTGCGTGAGGCCGGGCTGGGCTCAGCGGGCCGGGGCGTTGCCCGGGATGTCGTCCGGGTCGCCGTACGGGTCGGTGTGCGAGTGGTGCTCGGCCAGGTCCTTCTGGACGCGCGGGTCGTCCGCGTCGGCGATGTAGTCGAACGGGATGGTCTCGTCCTCGCCGTTGGACACCTTGGTCGCGTTGAGGATCGCGCTGAGCACGACCGCGATGACCAGGTTGAGCACGAACGCCGTCATGGCGATGTAGCCCATCTCCTCCAGCCCCGGGATGAGCGCCAGCGAGCCGCCGAAGTGCTTGCCGGTGGCGGGGTTGATGACGTTGTAGGCCTCGACGGTGCCGTAGACCATCGCGACCGCCCAGCCGGCGAGCAGCGCGTAGCGGTGGAACCACCGCGTGTAGAGGCTGAACACCACGGCGGGGAAGGTCTGGAGGATCCAGATGCCGCCGAGGAGCTGGAAGTTGATGGCGTTCTGCTTGTCCAGCGTCAGCACGAAGACCAGCGCGAACGCCTTGACGATCAGCGACATCAGCTTGGAGACCTTGGCCTCCTCGGCCGGGGTGGCGTGGGGCTTGATCCACTCCTTGTAGATGTTGCGGCTGAACGTGTTGGCCGCGGCGATCGACATGATCGCGGCCGGCACGAGCGCACCGATCGCGATCGCGGCGAAGGCCACGCCGGCGAACCAGGCCGGGAACATGTCCTCGAACAGCTGCGGGATCACCAGCTGCGCGTTGGGCTCGCCGTCCAGCCCGATCGGCTGCGTGCCGGCCGCGATCGCGACCCAGCCGAGCAGCGCGAGCAGGCCCAGCACGAAGGAGTACGCCGGCAGGATCGAGGCGTTGCGCCGGATCGTGTTGCGGCTGTTGGACGACAGCGAGGCCGTCACCGAGTGCGGGTACATAAACAGCGCCAGCGCCGAGCCGAGCGCGAGGGTGGCGTAGGCCCAATGGGTGCCGTCGACGGAGATGAACTGGCCCGTGGGCTTGCCCGTCGCCTCGTTGGTGGTCGCCATCTTGTCCTGCGCGGCGCCGAAGATCTCCGACCAGCCGCCCACCTGCCCGGGCAGGTAGATCACCGCGACGATGATGACGAGGTAGATGAGGATGTCCTTGACGAACGCGATCACCGCCGGCGCCCGCAGGCCGCTGGAGTAGGTGTAGGCCGCCAGCAGCGCGAACGCGATGAACAGCGGCGCGTCCTTGGCGATGATGTTGTCGCCGCCGCCGAGGCCGGCGACCTCGAGGACCGCCTGGATGCCGACGAGCTGCAGCGCGATGTAGGGCATCGTCGCCACGAACCCGGTGATCGCGATCGCCAGCGACAAGGCGCGGGAGTTGTAGCGGCCGCGTACGAAGTCGGCCGTGGTGACGTAGCCGTGGCGGTGGCTCACCGACCACAGCCGGGCCATGAAGATGAAGATGATCGGGTAGAGCACGATCGTGTAGGGCACGGCGAAGAAGCCGGCGACCGCGCCGGTCGCGAACATCGCCGCCGGCACCGCGACGAACGTGTACGCCGTGTAGAGGTCGCCGCCCAGCAGGAACCAGGTGATCCAGGTGCCGAACTTGCGCCCGCCCAGCCCCCACTCGTCGAGGGACTCCAGCGAGTCCGCGCGCTTGAAGCGCGAGGCCATGAAGCCGGCCACCGTGACCAGCGCGAAGAGGGCGATCAGCACCGTGAGGGCGACGCCGTTGATGCTCGTGTCGGCCGCCATCGCGACCACCTGCGCGCTCATCGGTCACCCTCCGGCCCGCGGGGGGTGCCCGGGGCGATGGAGGTGCCCGGCGTACGACGCGGGCGCGCGGCCAGTGTGAGCCGGTAGGCGGCGTAGGTCAGGCCAGAGCACAGGAAGACCCAGAGGAACTGGTACCAGAAGAAGAACGGGAACCCGAGGAGCTCCGGCTCGGTCCTGGCGTAGGACGGCACCCACATCAGGGCGACGATCGGGATCACCAGGAGCACGCCCGCGGCGACCATCTTGCCGCGGTCGGTCGGGGGGAGGTCGGGGTTGTTGCCCTGGTTGTTGCCGTCAGGGCGCGGGGGAGGGGGGTTCTGCCCGAGAGTCATGCGCGGGAGGCTACCGCGCGTGACGGGGGCCACGACGACCCCCGTCACCGGTGCCTGACGGCCTCAGCCTCAGAGCAGCGCGTCGGCCGCCGCAGGGCTCGAGTCGCGCAGGAAGGTGGAGCAGCGCTCCCACTCCTCGGTCTCGCCGATCGCCCGGGCGCTGAGGGCCAGCAGCGCGAGCGAGCGCAGGAAGCCGCGGTTGGGCTCGTGCTCCCACGGCACCGGGCCGTGGCCCTTCCAGCCGTTGCGGCGCAGCATGTCGAGCGAGCGGTGGTAGCCCACGCGGGCGTAGGCGTAGACCGTCACGTCGTCGGCGCCGGCGTCGCGGGCCTGGAGCGCGAGTGCGGCCCAGGCGGCCGGGGAAGCCGGATGGCGGCGTACGACGGCGGCGGGCGCCTCGCCCCCGGCCAGCTCGGCGTCGGCGGGGTCGGCCGGGAGGTGCGTGGGCGGGGGGCCGGCCATCAGGTCGCCGCCCTGGAAGGGACCAGTGCTCATGCGCCTACCCTCCCACGGGCCCCGGCGGCCGGCCCACGCCGGTGAGCACCCGCTCGGTCTCGGCGAGGTGCTGCCAGATCGCCTCCTCGGCGGCGTCGGCGTCGCCGGCGTCCAGCGCGGCGAGGATCGCCCGGTGCTCGGTCACGACGGTCGCGCGGGGGAGACCGTGGCGGCGGGCCGCGGTGATGCCGAGCAGGACGTGCCGGGCGTGCAGCGCGTCGTACATCCGCTCCAGCAGCGGGTTGCCGGCGGCGCGCACCAGCGCCACGTGGAACTCGGCGTCGATGCGGGCGAACTCCTCGTCCGGCTCGTGCGACGGCAGCGACTCCTGCGCGGCGAGGTGCTCCTCCAGGGCCGGGAGCGGCACCGTGCCCGTGCCGACGCAGTGCCGCGCCGCCCACGTCTCGATGACCCCGCGGGCCTGCATGATCTGGCGGGTCTGCTCGGGACTCACCGGAGCCAGGTAGGCGCCCCGGTTGGGCCGGAGCTCGACGAGGTCCTCGGCCGCCAGCCGCAGCAGCGCCTCGCGGACCGGGGTGCGCGAGACGCCGACCGCAGCGGCCACGTCCTGCTCGTTGATGAACGTGCCGACGAGCCCCGGATCGGTGAGGACCGACGTCCGGAGATACTCATAGGCACGTTCGCGCCCCGACCGTGGGGTGTGCATGCTCGTTTCATAGCACTCCCGAGGAGTCCCCATGGCTGGTTCTCGCACGCCCGACGCTGACGGCTCGCGGAGGCTCACGGTGGCGGCGGCCCAGGTGCGCAGCGGCACGGACCCGGTGGCCAACCTCGAGCAGGCCACCGGTGCCGTACGCCGCGCGGCCGACGCGGGCGCCCGTCTCGTGGTCCTCCCCGAGGCCACCAGCGCCAGCTTCGCCCGCAACCCCCAGCGCGCCGCCGAGCCGCTGGACGGCCCCTTCGCCTCGGGCATCCGCGCCGCGGCGGCCGAGGCCGGGGTGACCGTGGTCGTCGGGCTGTTCGAGCCGGCGGGCGACGGCCGGGTCCACAACACCCTGCTCGTCACCGGCCCGGCCGGCGAGGCGACCTACCGCAAGGTGCACCTCTTCGACGCCTTCGACTCCCGCGAGTCCGACACGGTCGCGCCGGGGGAGGGCTACGTGGTGACCGACGTCGACGGCGGCGACGCCGGACCCGTGCGCGTCGGGCTGGCCACCTGCTACGACGTGCGGTTCGCCGACCAGTTCACCGCGCTCGGGGCCCGTGGGGCCGAGCTCGTGGTGCTGCCGGCCTCGTGGGGCGACGGCCCCGGCAAGGCCGACCAGTGGGACGTGCTCGTCCGGGCCCGCGCCCTGGACGCCCAAGCGTGGCTGCTCGCGTCCGCGCAGGCATGGCAGGAGCCGGTCAAGGGCGCCCCGCTGGGCATCGGCCGCAGCATGCTCGTCGACCCGCTCGGCGCCGTGCACGCGCAGCTCGGCGCCGACCCGGACCTCCTGGTGGCCGAGGTCGACCTCGACGTCGTCGGCGCGGTCCGCAAGCGGATCCCGGTCCTGCCCTGACCCCGGTCCCGGCCCGAGGGGTCAGGCCCCCAGCAGCGTGCGCACCTTGTCGTGGCCGAGCGCCACGATGAGCGTGGGCAGCCGCGGACCGCGGTCGGCGGCGACGAGCAGGTTGTAGAGCAGCCGGAAAAAGTCCTTCTGGTCCGCTTTGACCTGATCGGTGGGCGCGTCGTCGAGGCCGAGGCCGCGCGCGACCTTGGGCACGCCGTAGACCACCGAGGTCACCTCGTCGAGCTCGAGCTCGTCGGGCAGCCGGTCCAGGAGGATCCGCAGCCACAGCTCCTCGTCCTCGGTCAGCGAGGCCAGCCGGTCGGTGTCGGGCTTCTCGCGCACCGTCGTCCGCTGGTCCTCCGGCAGCGACGCCGTCCACGCCATCGCCCGCGCCAGGCGCGGCTCCAGCTCGTCGACGGTGCTGTGCGGGAAGCCGACGTGCTCGACCACGCGGCTGATCATGTCGGCCGAGCCGGCGGTCACGTCGGCGACCGAGGACAGGGTCCGGAACGGCACCGCCACCGCCGGGACCGGCAGCGGACCGGCCGTCGACGTCGCCGACGCCCGCTCGAACGCGAGCACCTGGGCGTCGCGCTTCGCCGGGTCGGCGGCCTTGCGGCCCAGGGCGTCCCACTCGTCGTACAGCCGGACGACCTCGGGCCCGAAGTCGATGGTGAAGGCCTGCTTGGGCGCGCGGCGGGTGTAGAGCCAGCGCACCATCGGCGCCTCGAGGATCTCCAGCGCGTCGGCCGGGGTGGGCACGCCGCCGCTGGAGGACGACATCTTCTGCATCCCCGCGATGCCGACGAAGGCGTAGGTCACCCGCGCCGGGGCCTTCCAGCCGAACACCGAGGAGACCAGCTCCTGGCCCACGGTGTACGACGACCCGGGCGTCATGTGGTCGAGGCCCGCGGGCTCGAAGTCGACCTTCTCCCAGGCCCAGCGCATCGGCCAGTCGACCTTCCAGACGAGCTTGCCGCCGTCCTCGGTGGCCACGTTGGTGACGCCGGAGTGGCCGCACTCCCGGCACGTGTAGGCGAGGTCGGTGGTCTCGTCGTCGTACGACGTGACGTCGGTCGTGTCGCGACCGCACTCCGCGCACCAGGGCTTGAAGGGGAACCGGGCGTACTGTCCCGCGCCCGCGCCCTCCTCCTCGTTGGCCACCGACTCGGCCAGCTCAGCGGCCTCCTCCTCGGTCTCGGTGACCGGTGCCGCCTTGGTGCGGTAGCGCCCGAGGACCTCCTCGATCCGGTCACGGTGCCGGATGGCGTGCAGGATCTGCTCGCGGTAGGTGCCCGCGCGGTACATCTGCGTCTGGCTGATCTCGTCCATCTCCACGCCCATCTCGGCGAGGGCGGAGACCAGCGGCTCCTTGAAGTGCTCGGCCCAGGACTCGTGGCAGCCCCACGGGTCGGGGACGGCCGAGAGCGGGCGGCCGATGTGCTCGGCCCACTCGGGCGGCACCCCGGCCGGCACCTTGCGGAACCGGTCGTAGTCGTCCCAGCTGTGCAGGTGCCGGGTCTCGATGCCGCGGCGGCGCAGCTCCTCGGCGACGAAGTGCGGGGTGAGGAACTCGCGCAGGTTGCCCAGGTGGATGGGGCCCGAGGGACTCGCACCGGAGGCGACGGTGACCCTGTTGCCCTCACCCGCGTGCCGGATCGCGTCGTCGGCGGCGCGGGTCACCCAGTCGATGGGGTCGCCCTGCTGTCCGCCCTGCCGTCCACGCTGCCGTCCGCCCTGTGCCATGGGGCGCAGGTTATCGGGCATGCGACAAGGGCGCCGAAGTCGTCCCCTGCGGCGACTTCGACGCCCTGATCCGTGTGCCACCAGTCCGCATCCCCCGACGGGACTGGCGGAGCAATCATCCCTGTGGCCGTTCCCTGCCACCGGGGTCCTGAGTGCCGGTGGCACTAAACTGCCACCATGGCTGCTGACCCGTCCTCGGCGCTCTCCGCCCTCGGCCTCGACCGCCGGGCCGAGCAGCTCTACTTCCGGCTCGCCCCGGCGACGGGGCACACCCTGCTGGGTGTCGCCCGCCTGGTGCAGGAGACACCGGGCGACCTCCGCCGCGAGATGGCGCCGCTGCTGGAGCTGGGCCTGGTCGTGCTGGACGGCGACCGCGTCGTGGTCCCCCCGCTGGCGCGGGTGGTCGCCGAGCTCGTGCAGCGCGAGTCCGAGATCGCCGCGACGTCCGCGCAGCGGCTGGAGGCGCTGGCCGGTGCCGTGCCCCACCTCGTCGCCGCTGCGACCAGACCTGACGAGGACGACCTGGCCGAGGTGCGGCCGCTGGACGGCGAGCTCAGCTCGGGCGGCAACCCGCTCGAGCTGCTGGGGCAGATGATGCGCACCAGCCGTGGCGACATGCTCTGGCTGCGCCCCGACGCGTGGGCGATGCCGCGCGAGTCGGCGGTCGCCGCTGTGCTCGCCGAGGCGATCGCCACCGGCCGCCGGTCGCGGGCGATCTACCCGGTGCGGGCCCTGACCGAGGCCCCCGAGACGCTGCGGACGCGGGCCAGGATCGGGGAGCAGGTCCGGGTGATCTCGGCGCTGCCGACGCGGATGTTCATCCTCGGGGACGCCCACGCCGTCCTCCCGGAGCCGCTCGGCTTCACCGACGAGCCGCGGGTCCACGTCAGGCAGCGCTCGATCGTGGCCGCGCTGACCCTGTGGTTCGAGTCGCTGTGGTCGCGGGCCTCGCCCGTCCCCGACTTCGACGGAGGTGACGCCCGGCCCGACCTGCGCAAGTTCCTGCTCGAGCAGCTCGTGGCCGGCGCGACCGACGAGGTCATCGCCCGCAAGCTCGGCATCGGCCTGCGGACCGTCCGCCGCCGCATCGCGGCGCTGATGACCGACCTGGGCGTGGACACCCGCTTCCAGCTGGGGGTCGAGGCCGTCCGGCGCGGCTGGATCTGACCGACCGGATCAGGAGCGGGGCAGGACCATGCGGTACGCCGCGCGCTCGATGCGCCAGGTGCGGCTGCGCTCGGGGCCGTAGATCTCCCCGTCGGCGGAGACCCAGAACCCCTCGCCGGTCACCGACACGGTCGACCCGCGCACGGTGATGACGTCGTCGCGCTCCTGGTGCTCGCCCTTGCGCAGCTTGGCGACGTACGCGAACTTGGCGGCGGGGCCGACGGCCTTGCTGATCATCACGTCGAGGCGGCCGCTCTCCGGGTCGGCGTCCGGGGTGACCTCGGTGCCGCCCCCGACGTTGGACCCGTTGCCGACGGCGACCATGAGCAGCGGCTGGTCGACGTCGTTGACGACCACGCCGTCGACCTCGACCCGCAGTCGCCACACGGGCGGGTGGAAGGCCGCGAGCAGGGCGCCGATCGGGTAGCCGAGCTTGCCGATGTTGACCTTGCCGACGCCGATCGACCCGAGCCGGGTCTTCCACTTGTGCGCCTTGCGGCTGGCCTGGGCGCCGGTGCCGACGTGGACGTTGTTGACGACCACGGAGCCGGTCTCGTCGACGATCAGGTCGACGGGTCGCGGCTCGCCCCTCAGGACCATGCGCGCGGCCTGCTCGATGTCGAGGGGGATGCCGGTGCCCCGGGCGAAGTCGTTGCCCGTGCCGAGCGGCAGCAGCGCGAGGGTGCGGTCGGCCAGCTCGTTGCGCTTGTGCAGCGCGGCGACCACGGCGTGCAGGCTGCCGTCGCCGCCGGCCACCACGATCCGACGTGACCCGGCGCGGTGCAGGACGCCGTCCAGCTCGCCGGGGTTGGACGTGGCCGCCACCTCCACCGACGACTCCTCGCGGAGGATCGCCAGGGCGCGGTCCAACGAGTCCTGGTCGGCCGTACCGGCCTCGGCGTTGGTGATCACGAGCATGGGGTCCACGCCGTGGACAGTAGTCGACCCCCTGGCCCCCGGCCCGTGCGCCCGTGCGGGTGGCCGTGATCCGGGTGAGGGCGGCCGCGTGCGGTAGCGTGACGCCGCAAGAGCTCCGGTGCACTTGTGCCGGGGCTGTTTCTTTTGGCCCACCTGTCCGTGGGCACAGCGGAAGACCTTGAGGAGGGCTGCGATGCCCGCGATCGTCGTACTCGGTGCCCAGTGGGGTGACGAGGGCAAGGGCAAGGCCACCGACCTGCTCGCCACCAGCGAGACCATCCACTACGTGGTCCGCACGAGCGGCGGGCACAACGCCGGCCACACCATCGTCGTCAACGGCGAGAAGTACGCCACGCACCTGCTGCCCAGCGGCATCCTCACCCCCGGCGCCACCAGCGTGATCGCCAACGGCGTGGTCGTCTCGCCCGAGGCGCTGTTCCGCGAGCTCGACGGGCTGCTCGAGCGGGGCGTCGAGCTCGGCGGCCTGGTCGTCAGCGCCAACGCGCACGTCATCGCGTCCTACCACTCCACGATCGACAAGGTCACCGAGCGCTTCCTCGGCAAGAACCAGATCGGCACCACCGGTCGCGGGATCGGGCCGGCGTACGCCGACAAGATCAACCGCGTCGGCATCCGGGTCGCCGACCTCTTCGACGAGGGCATCCTGCGGCAGAAGGTCGACGCCGCCCTCGACGTCCGCAACCACCTGCTCACCAAGGTCTACAACCGCCGCGCCGTCGACGTCGACGCCGTCGTCGAGGAGCTCGTGTCGTACGCCGACCGGCTGCGGCCGATGGTCGCCGACACGTCGCTGCTGCTCAACGAGGCGCTCGACGAGGGCCGGACGGTGCTCTTCGAGGGCGCGCAGGCCACCATGCTCGACGTCGACCACGGCACCTACCCGTTCGTGACCTCCTCCAACGCGATCGCCGGCGGCGTCTGCACCGGCGCCGGCGTCGGCCCCACGCGCATCGACCGGGTCATCGGCGTCATCAAGGCCTACTCCACCCGCGTCGGCTCGGGACCGTTCCCCACCGAGCTCTTCGACCAGGACGGCATCGACCTCCAGACCCTCGGCGGTGAGATCGGCGTGTCGACCGGCCGCACCCGACGCTGCGGCTGGTACGACGCCGTGGTCGCGCGGTACGCCGCCCGGGTCAACGGCCTGACCGAGTTCTTCCTCACCAAGCTCGACATCCTCGGCGCCTGGGACGAGATCCCGGTCTGCGTCGCCTACGAGATCGACGGCAAGCGGGTCGACGAGATGCCGATGACCCAGACCGAGTTCCACCACGCCAAGCCGGTCTACGAGATGTTCGAGGGGTGGAAGTCCGACATCTCCGGGTGCCGTTCCTTCGCCGACCTGCCCACGCAGGCGCAGGCCTACGTCACGGCCCTCGAGGGCATGTCGGGCGCCCGCATCTGGGGCGTCGGGGTCGGGCCGGGCCGCGAGCAGACGCTGACCGTCCACGACTGACCCCGACCAAAGTCGGGGTCCACCCCTACGCCGGTCGGTGTCTGGCGTGAGGCTCGCGCGCCTAGCGTGGTCGCCATGCTGACTGTGCGGGGGCTGTCGCGCGCCTACGGGGACAAGCGCGTCGTCGACGACGTGTCCTTCGAGGTGCGACCGGGACGGCTGACGGGCTTCGTCGGGGCCAACGGCGCCGGCAAGACCACGACGATGCGGATGCTGATGGGCGTGCTCGCCCCGACGAGCGGCGAGGTGCTCTGGCAGGGCGAGCCGATCACCGACGACCAGCGGCGCAGCTTCGGCTACATGCCCGAGGAACGGGGGCTCTACCCTCGGATGCCGCTGCTGGATCAGCTGGTCTTCCTGGCCCGGCTGCACGGCCTGGACCGGCCGGCTGCGACCGAGCGTGCCCGGCACCTGCTCGCCCACTTCGGTCTCGACGGCCGACGCGGCGACCTCCTCGACGAGCTCAGCCTGGGCAACCAGCAACGGGTGCAGATCGCGGCGGCGCTGGTGCACCGGCCGACCGCCCTGGTCCTCGACGAGCCCTTCAGCGGCCTCGACCCGCTGGCCGTCGACTCGATGGTCGACCTGCTGCAGCACGAGCTCGGACCGGACGTCCCGGTGCTGTTCTCCAGCCACCAGCTCGAGCTCGTCGAGCGGCTGTGCGACGACCTGGTCATCCTCAGCGCGGGCAGGGTCGTGGTGGCGGGCCCCACCGACGAGCTCCGCGGTCGGGGCCCCCTTCTCTACCGCGTCGTCCTGGAGGACGAGGCCGTCCTGGACTCGCTCCCGGGGGCGCGGCTCGACCGCCACGAGGCCGGTGCGGCGTACGTCGAGGTCATGAGCGGTGAGCCGGCCGACCTCCTGTCGCACCTCACCGCCCGGACCCGCGTCAGCGAGTTCCAGCGCCACGTCGAACCCCTCGCCCACGTCTTCCGGGAGGTCACCCGATGAGCGTCACGTCCACCCTGCCCTCCGGTGCACGCGCCGTGAGTGCCGGCACGCCCCAGCCACCCAGCGCGTGGCGGATCGTCGCGGAGCGGGAGGTGCGCGCCAGGTTTGCGGAGAAGTCGTTCCTCCTCGGTTTCCTCGCCATGGTGGTCGTGTCGTGGGGCGGCATCGTGGCGCTCGACTACTTCGGCGACCGGGACACCACCTACCGGGTGGGGGTCGTCGGCGCCGCGGGTCCGGTCGCCACGGACGTGGAGGAGGCCCTCGGCGATGGCTACGTCGTGGAGGCGCAGGAGTACGACGACGCCGCGGCGGCCGAATCCGCGGTCGCGGAGGGCGAGCTCGATGTGGCGCTCGTCGACGACACCGGCACCTGGACGCTGGTGGGCGACTCGAGTGTCGACGCGCCCCTGGAGGCCGCGGTCCGCTCGACCGTCGCGGCCGACGCGGTGGCCCGCAACGCGCAGGCCCAGGATGTCGACCTCGCCGCCCTCAACGCCGGCGCTGAGGTCCGCGTGGACCTCCTCGACCCCGAGGCCGAGGACGTGGACCAGCGCAAGGCGGTCGCCTTCGGCCTGTCCCTGCTGTTCTACGTCGTCGCGATGCTCTTCGGGATGCAGATCGCGCAGAGCGTGGTGACCGAGAAGGAGAGCCGGGTCGTGGAGATCCTCGCCGCCGCCATCTCCACGCGGTCGCTGCTCTGGGGGAAGATCGCGGGCAACACGCTCCTTGCTCTCGGCCAGATCGTGGTCCTCGTGGGCGGCGGGCTGGCGATCTTCGCCCTTCTCGGCAACGACACCCTGCTGTCCGGCGTGGGTCCGGCGATGGTGTGGTTCGTCGCGTTCTTCGCGCTGGGGTTCATCGCGCTCGCTGCCCTGTGGTCGGCCGCCGGCGCGATGGCGTCGCGGGTCCAGGACATCGCCTCGACCACGATGCCGCTCCAGGTCGTGCTGCTGGCGGGCTACATGGTCGGCGCCTTCGCGGAGGGGCTCGTCCTCGACGTGGTCTCCCAGGTCCCCGTGGTGTCCGCGATCGTGATGCCCGGCCGGCTGGCCTACGAGGACGTCGCCCTGTGGGAGATCATGCTCTCGCTGGCGCTCAACGTGGTGGCGGCCGTGCTGCTCGTGCGCCTCGGCTCCCGCATCTACGACCGCAACCTCATGCAGGCCGGCCGCAGGATCGGGTTCGGCGAGGCGCTCCGCCGTCGCGAGGGGGACTCGGCGCCGCACTAGCGTCGCGGCACCGGCCGTTGCGGGCGGCGCCGGCCGGGGCGAGGCTGGGAGCATGCGTCTACGTCGCAGCCCCCGGGACATCGCCGGCCTCACCGTCGCGATCAGCGGCGGTGCCCGCGGGATCGGCGCGGCCACGGCGGAGCGGCTGCGACGCGCGGGCGCGGACGTCGTCGTCGGCGACGTCGACGGAGAGCTGCTCGAGCAGGGCGCCGAGCGGCTCGGGGTGCGCCACCACCGCCTCGACGTGACGAGCGCGGAGTCCTGGCGGGAGTTCGTGGACCTGGCCGGCGCGATCGACGTGCTGGTCAACAACGCCGGGATCATGCCCGTCGGCCCAGTCCTGCAGGAGGACGAGGAGGTCGCCCGGGCGGTCGTGGACGTCAACCTGCACGGTGTCGTCCTGGGCACCAAGGCCGTCGCCCCGGGGATGGTCGAGCGGGGGAGTGGGCACCTCGTCAACGTCGCCTCCGCGGTGGGCCGGGTGGCCACGGCCGACGCGGCGACCTACAGCGCCAGCAAGTTCGCGGTGGTCGGCTTCAGCGAGGCCACCCGCCTCGAGCTCGGGCCGCATGGCCTGGACGTGTCGCTGGTGATGCCGACCGTGGTGCGCACCGAGCTCGCCGCGGGCGTGCCCCAGGCGCGGGGCATGAGGGAGATCGGGCCCGAGGACGTCGCGGAGGTGGTCGAGGACGTCGTCCGCGTGCCCCGCCCCGAGACGTGGGTGCCGCGGTGGGCCGGCCCGCTGTCCCGGGTCGGGGGTGCCCTTCCGTGGGGTGCGCAGCAGGCGCTGGCGCGGCTCTTCGCCACCGACGTGCTGGGCCGGCGCGACGACGACGCCCGTGCGGCGTTCGAGATGCGTGTCCGCGGGACCCGCGGCGGGGAGTGACGCGTCCGTACGCCGATAGGATCGACGCCCGTGAAGTCCCTCGTCATCGGCACCGGCGGTCGCGAGCACGCGCTCGCCCGCTCCCTGGCCCGCGACCCCGACGCCGAGGTGCACGCCGCGCCGGGCAACCCGGGCATCGCCGAGGTCGCCAGCCTGCACGACGTCGACCCCATGGACGGGGCCGACGTCGCCGCGCTGGCCACGCGTCTCGGCGTCGACCTCGTCGTGGTCGGTCCGGAGGCCCCGCTGGTCGCGGGGGTGGCCGACGCGGTCCGTGCGGCGGGCATCGCGTGCTACGGCCCGAGCTGGGAGGCCGCCCGGCTCGAGGGGTCCAAGGCGTTCAGCAAGGACGTGATGGCCGCCGCCGGCGTGCCGACCGCCCGCTCCTTCGTGTGCACCACCCCCGACGAGGCGGCGGCCGCCCTCGACGCGCTGGGCGCGCCGTACGTCGTGAAGGACGACGGCCTCGCCGCGGGCAAGGGCGTCGTCGTGACCACGGACCGTGACGAGGCGCTGGCCCACGCGGCCGCGTGCGAGCGCGTCGTCGTGGAGGAGTTCCTCGACGGTCCCGAGGTGTCGCTCTTCGCCGTCTGCGACGGCACCACCGCGCGGGCGCTGCAGCCGGCCCAGGACTTCAAGCGCATCTTCGACGGCGGCCGCGGGCCCAACACCGGCGGCATGGGCGCCTACTCGCCGCTCCCGTGGGCGCCGCCCGACCTCGCCGAGCAGGTCCTCGCGACCGTCGTCCAGCCGACCCTGGACGAGATGGTCCGCCGCGAGTCGCCCTTCCTCGGCACCCTGTACGTCGGTCTCGCGCTCACCGCCGACGGCCCGCGGGTCATCGAGTTCAACTGCCGCTTCGGCGACCCGGACGTGCAGCCGGTGCTCGCGCTGCTCACCTCCTCGCTCGGCGACCTCCTCAAGGCGGCCGCCGACGGCGACCTGTCCGCCGTACCGCCGCCGACCTTCGCCGACGGCGCCTCGGTGACCGTGGTGATGGCCAGCGCGGGCTATCCCGAGTCGTCGTCGACGGGCGACGTCATCGTCGGCACGGAGACCCTCGCGGTCGAGACCGACGTCGACGTGATCCACGCGGGCACCGTCCGCAGCGACGACGGTCGGCTCGTGACCGCCGGCGGCCGGGTGCTCGCCGTCCGGGCCGTGGGCTCCGACGTCGCCGACGCCCGGGCGAAGGCCTACGAGGGCATCAACACCATCTCGTTCCCCGGTGCCCAGTGGCGCCGGGACATCGCCGCCGAACCGCTGGGTGTCGTCGAGGGCGCCTCGCTGACCCAGGAGAACTGATGACCGTCCCCAACGTCCTCGCCACCCGCTACGCCGGCGCCGACCTCGCCGCGATCTGGAGCCCGGAGCACAAGATCGTGCTCGAGCGGCAGCTGTGGATCGCGGTGCTCACCGCCCAGCGCGACCTCGGGGTCGACGTGCCCGACGGGGTGATCGAGGCCTACGAGAAGGTCGTCGACCAGGTCGACCTCGCCTCCATCGCGGCCCGCGAGCGGGTCACCCGCCACGACGTGAAGGCACGCATCGAGGAGTTCGCGGCGCTCGCCGGCCACGAGCACATCCACAAGGGCATGACGAGCCGCGACCTCACCGAGAACGTCGAGCAGCTCCAGGTCCGCCAGTCGCTCACGCTGGTCCGCGACCGCGCCGTCGCCACGCTGGCCCGGCTCGCGCGGCTCGCCGCCGAGCACGAGACCACCGTGATGGCCGGCCGCTCCCACAACGTCGCCGCGCAGGCGACGACGCTGGGCAAGCGCTTCGCGACGATCGCCGACGAGATGCTGATCGCGGTGCAGCGCGTCGAGGAGCTGCTCGCCCGCTACCCGCTGCGCGGCATCAAGGGCCCGATGGGCACCTCCCAGGACATGCTCGACCTGCTCGGCGGCGACGCCTCCCGGCTCGACGAGCTCGAGACCCGGGTCGCCGCCCACCTCGGCTTCGACCACGTGCTCACCAGCGTCGGCCAGGTCTACCCCCGCTCGCTGGACTTCGACGTGCTCTCCGCGCTGGTGCAGCTCACCGCCGGTCCGTCCAACCTGGCCACCACCATCCGGCTGATGGCCGGCATCGAGCTGGTGACCGAGGGGTTCAAGGAGGGCCAGGTCGGCTCCTCGGCGATGCCGCACAAGATGAACACCCGCTCCTGCGAGCGCGTCAACGGCCTCGCGGTCATCACCCGCGGCTACCTCTCCATGGTCGGCGAGCTCGCCGGCGACCAGTGGAACGAGGGCGACGTGTCCTGCTCGGTCGTACGCCGCGTGGCGCTGCCCGATGCCTTCTTCGCGGTCGACGGCCTCTTCCAGACCTTCCTCACGGTGCTCGACGAGTTCGGCGCCTTCCCGGCCGTCATCCAGCGCGAGCTCGACCGCTACCTGCCGTTCCTGGCCACCACCAAGGTGCTCATGGCCGCGGTCCGCAAGGGGGTCGGCCGCGAGGTCGGCCACGAGGCCATCAAGGAGGCCGCCGTCGGCGTCGCCCTCGCGATGCGCCAGGGGCAGGCCGAGAACGACGTGTTCGACCGGCTCGCCGCCGACTCGCGGCTGGGTCTGAGCCGGGAGGAGATCGACGGGCTGGTGGCCGACCCGATCGAGTTCACCGGCGCCGCGGTCGCCCAGGTGCAGGCCGTGGTCGCGCGGGTGGAGGCCCTGGCCGCCGCCCACCCCGACGCCGCGACGTACACCCCGGGCGCGATCCTCTGAGGTGACTCAGCGGGCGGCGTGCTCCCACGCCTCCCGCAGCCAGGCCCGCACCTCGTCGTCGACCTGGTCGGCGTCGTCGAGCTCGAGGTGGTGCATCCACACGCGTGGCGAGGGGTGCACGACCTCCTTGAACCGCGGGGACGACACCTCCCGCGGCAGCGCGATGGACAGCACGGCGGGCACCTGCGAGCGGACGTACTGACCGGGGCGCCACACGAACGCGAAGCCGCGTCCGTGCCGGAACGCGACCTGGCTGCGCGTCACCCGGGACTCCACGTCCCCGAGCGCCCCGACCACCTCGGCCACCCGGTCGTGGATCGCGAGCCCCGCCGGGTGGCCCGCGAAGAGGTCCTCCGGGCCCATGCGGCCAGTCTCGCGCCATGATGGGGGGCGTGACCACGGCAGTCGAGCTCCACGTCAGCGGCAGGGTGCAGGGCGTGTCGTTCCGGGCCGCGACGCAGCAGGAGGCCGAGCGCCTCGGCGTGACCGGCTGGGTGCGCAACGAGCCGGACGGCTCGGTCGCCGTGCACGCCGAGGGCGCCCAGGGCGACGTCGACGCCCTCGTCGCCTGGTGCCGCCGTGGCCCCTCGGGCTCCCGGGTCCGCAACGTCGCCGTGCGCGAGGCCGCCGTCGGCGGGCACCGGGAGTTCGCGATCCGCTACTGACCCGGGGACCTCGCGCCGCCCCCAGCCCTCGCCCCCAGCCCCGATAGTTTGGGACGAACTCGTAGGTGAGATCGCGATTCCGCCCACGAGATCGTCCCAAACTACCCAGCCGGGCGGGGTCCACTCGGGCGGGACGACGAGACCGAGCGCGTACGACGCTCAGTCGCCCGAGCGCCAGGACCGCACGGCCGCCGCCAGCGCGATCGACAGCACGGCCAGCGCCGTGACCAGCGCCCAGCGGGCCGCCACCTCGGGGGAGGTCGTGCCGGCCGCGGCCTGGTAGACGGTCATCAGCAGCGCCGCGCCGAGCGCCGACCCGATCCGCTGACCGGTCTGCAGGGCGCCGCCGGCGGCCCCGCCCATCCGCGGCGGCACCTGCGCGAGCGTGAGCGTGAAGTTGGGGGAGATGACGCCGCCGCCGCCGACCCCGGCGAGGAACATCGCCGGCGCGAGGGTCCACCACAGCGTGTCCGAGGGCGAGGTGACCAGCCAGGCCGCGAGCGCCGTACCGGTCATCATCACCGACAGCGCGAGCAGCGTGACCCGACGGCCGAGCCGGCCCACCAGCCGCCCGGCCAGCGGGGCCGTGGTGGCCGCCCCCACCGCGAACGGCGTCATCAGCAGCGCCGCCTGGAGTGGCGAGAAGCCGATGCCCTCCTGCAGGTGCACCGAGAGGACCAGGAAGATGCCGGTGAAGCCGGTGAAGTACAGCGTCCCGACCAGCAGCCCGTTGGCGTAGCCGGGCAGTCCGCGCAGCAGCGACACGTCCAGCAGGGGCGGGCGGCCGTTGCGCACGGTGTGCTGCTCCCAGCGGACGAACGCCCAGGCGAGCAGGGGGAACGCGGCCACGATGACCAGCGGCCAGCGCGCGCCGCCCTCGACGCTGATGAGGGGATAGAGCACGGCCAGCACCGCCAGCCCGAGGAGCAGGGCGCCCGGCACGTCGACGCGGGTGTCCTTCTCGGCGTCGCGGCCGCCCGGGTTGTCCGGGACGAGGCGCAGGACCATCACCAGCGCCACCAGGCCGATCGGGACGTTGATGAGGAACAGCGAGCGCCAGCCGTTCTCCTCCCCGAGCAGGCCGATGAGCAGGCCGCCGATCAGCGGGCCCGTCGCCGATGCGACGGCGACGGTGAAGCCGAACATCCCGAAGGCCCGGCCGCGCTCCTCGCCGCGGAACAGCTGCTGGATGAGGCCGGAGTTCTGCGGCGTGAGCAGCCCGGCGCTCGCGCCCTGGACCAGCCGGGCGACGACGATCGCGGTGGCGTTGGGCGCCAGCCCGACCGCGGCGCTGGAGGCGATGAAGCCGAGCAGGCCGATCACCATCATCCGGCGGCGGCCGTGCGCGTCGCCGAGGCGGCCGCCACCCACCAGGGTCATGCCGAAGGCCAGCGCGTAGCCCGACACGACCCACTGCACCGCGGCGGTCGAGGTGTCGAGGCTGGACCGGATCGAGGGGACCGCGACGTTGACGATGGTGACGTCGAGCAGCGACATGAAGCCGACCAGCAGCGACACGGCGAGCACCCGCCACCGACGGGGGTCGGGGACGTGCTCCTCCTTGGCCGCGGCGTCGGCCTCCTCGTGCTGGGTCATCGTCGCCACCTTCTCACCCCCCACGAAGGTGGCCGGTCATCCTCGACGGGTCCTGCGCCGGGCCACCGGGACCGGCCGTCTCGACGACGGCGGTCGGCCGGCGGCCCGGCCGCACGTCACTTCAGCACGCCGCACACGGCCGGGTCGGTGGCCTCGGCGGGCAGGCTCTTGTCGAGGTCGCTCTTGCCGGAGCTGAAGTCGTACTCGCCGTTGCCGTTGTAGTCCACGCCGTGGATGACCACCACGCCCTTGCCGTCCCGGATGGCCCGCGCCAGCTTCTTGGACGACAGCGTGATGTCGCGCTGGTAGCGCACCTTGCCGTTGGGCGCGGTCGGGAACCTGTCCACCGCCAGGGTGCTGTCGGGCGAGGTGTCGCCGCCGGTCGTCAACGAGGTCTTCACCGGGCCGTAGGCGTCGGCACCGTCGGTGGTGGTGAGGCGGTGGTCGCGGCCGGCGTCGGCGGCGGTCGGGCACTCGTTGCGGGCCTTGGCCCCGAAGTGGATGTGCTGCGCGTGGGGCAGGTTCGGTGCGAGCCGGTTGGCCCGGACGCGGATCTCCGCTCGCTTGCCGTCGAGGTCGACCTTGGCCTTGCCGTAGGCGCCGGAGCTGTTGAGCGGGAGCAGGCGGCCGTTCACGACCTCGTCGGCCGTGCGCTGCTGCTCCTGGGCCTGCGCCGAGGTGCCGACGCCGAGCGCCCCACCGCCGAGGAGGGCCGCCACGCCGAGACCGGCTACGAGTGTCTGCTGCTTCTTCATGAGCTTCTTCTCCCTGTGGAGGAACGTGGACCGGGACCGGCCCACGACGGTGTGTTCGCGGTCACGACCGGACGTGGATGGGTCGGCGCACCCCTGCGGGTGGGCCAGCGCGCGGCCTGCCCCGGACCGCCGTGTGGCGCACGTCCCGTCGTCGCCGGTTCGGTACGACGCCGCGGCCGCGGCGACAATGGGCGTCATGTCCGCTCCCGTCACCGTCTCGGTCACCCGGCACATCGACCCGTCCCAGGAGACGGAGATGCGCGCGTGGGTGCAGGCCGGCACGTCGCTGGCCGAGAACTTCGACGGCTTCCTCGGGTCCGGCTGGGTCCGGCCGAGCCAGGAGTCGCCCGAGTGGCACATGCTCTACCGCTTCGCCGACGCCGAGTCGCTGGCCCGCTGGGAGGCCAGCCCGCAGCGGGCGTGGTGGCTCGAGGCCGCCCAGGGGCGGATCGAGTCGACCCGCACCGAGCGTCGTACGGGCATCGAGGGCTGGTTCGACGAGCCCTCGTCGGTCGAGTCGCTGACGCCGACCCCGATCCCGCCCCCGCGGTGGAAGCAGATGGCGGTCATCTACATGGTCTTCCTGCCGCTGAGCCTGACCGCCAACTGGGTCGCCTCGCACACCATCGCCGGCTGGTCGCTCGTCCCGCGGGTGGTTCTGGTGACCACGATCATGACGCCGCTGATGACCTACGTGTTCCTGCCGTGGGTCACGCGAAAGATGGCCTGGTGGCTGCACCGTTGACCTAGGTTGCTGCCGTGAGCGAGCAACGGCGGCGACCGGAGCCCTGGTGGCTCGCTGCCGGGCTGCTCATGGGCGCCGCGGCCGGCATCCCCGTCGGTGCCCTGTGGGGCCTGCTGCTCTTCCTCCTGCCCGGCGAACCCCTCGCGGGTCTCGCCATCGGTGGCTCCTTCGGCCTGCTGTACGGCGCGTTCGTCGGCCTCGCGGTCGGCGCCCTGCTGACCGTCGTGGTCGGCCGCGACCGACCGCTGCCCGCCGCGCGTCGCCGGGCCACGCTGGTCGGCCTGCTGGCCACGCCCGCCGTGGTCGTCGGTCTCCTGGCCGTCGAGGGACTCGGGGTGAGCTCGTGGGCGGCGCCACTGCTGGTGATGGCCGCGGTGGCCGGGGCGACCACGTGCCGGTGCGTGGCCGGCAAGATGCCCGACCGCCCACGCGTCGTACGCCGATAGGCTCGGGCCCGTGGCCGACCACAACATCCCCGACGCCCCGGTGATCGAGGGCGCGACCCACCTCCACTCGGGCAAGGTGCGCGACCTCTACCGCATCGAGTCCGGCGAGCACGCCGGCCGCCTCCTGATGGTGGCCAGCGACCGGATCTCCGCATACGACTTCGTGCTCGACACGACCATCCCCGACAAGGGCGAGATCCTCACCCGCATGTCGCTGTGGTGGTTCGGCCAGCTGAAGGACCTGGTGCCCCACCACGTCGTCTCCACCGACGTGCCCGAGGCCGTCCGCGGCCGGGCGGTGGTCTGCGAGGCGCTGGAGATGTACCCCGTCGAGTGCGTCGCCCGGGGCTACCTCACCGGGTCGGGCCTGCTCGACTACCGGCACACCGGCGAGGTGTGCGGCATCAGGCTGCCCGCCGGCCTCGAGGACGGATCCCGGCTCCCGGAGCCGATCTTCACCCCGGCCACCAAGGCCGCGCTCGGGGACCACGACGAGAACGTCTCCTACGAGGCGGTCGTCGAGGCCGTCGGTGACGACGAGGCGGCCGAGCTGCGGATGCTGACGATGGAGGTCTACGGCAGGGCCCACGACCTGGCCCGGGAGCGCGGCATCATCCTGGCCGACACCAAGGTCGAGTTCGGTGCCCGCCCCGACCCTTCGACAGGCTCAGGACGGCGCGGCACGACGGTGCTGGCCGACGAGGTGCTCACCCCCGACTCCTCGCGCTTCTGGCCGCTGGACGAGTGGCAGCCCGGCCGCCCCCAGCCGTCGTACGACAAGCAGATCGTCCGCGACTGGCTCACCTCGGCCGAGTCCGGCTGGGACCGGACCTCCGGCGAGGCCCCGCCACCGCTGCCTCCGGAGGTCGTCGAGCGCACCCGCTCCCGCTACGTCGAGGCCTACGAACGACTGACGGGGGAGACGTTCTGACCGGCTTCCGCACCTCCGTCGACCTCCCCGTCCCGGTCGAGGTCGCCTACGCCTACCTCTCCGACCCCCGCAACCGTCCGGAGTGGCAGTCGTCGCTGCGCTCGGTGACCGTGCCGGCCGGCGAGGAGCCCCACCTGGGCCAGAGGTGGCAGGAGACGACGACCGTCGGCGTCCGTCCCCGGCTCGAGATCGTCGAGATGGACCCGCCGCACGTCTGGACCGAGCGCGGCTGGTGGCGCGGCGTGGAGGCGACGCTGTCGCTCCGCTTCGCCCGTACGCCGCGTGGTTGCCGCGTCGACGTCAGCGGCGACGTGGGCGGCCGTGGCGCCTGGCGCGTGCCCGCGAGCGTGGCCGGCCGGCTGGCCGGTCTCGCGATCGCCGCGGACGTGCGCAGGGCCGGGCGCATCCTGGCCCGGCGTACGGACTGAGGTCTCCGCGAGACGACGGGTGACTGGCGTCACTACCTCTGAGTAGGTTTGGCGGCATGCCGAACCTCTCCTCGCTGCTCGAAGACTCCGCCAGCCAGTACGCCGACCGCGAGGCCGTGGTCCTCGGCGACACCCGACTCACCTACGCACAGGTCGACGGCGCCGCCAACCAGGTCGCCAACCTGCTCGTCTCGCGCGGCATCCGGCCGGGCGACAAGGTGGCGCTGAGCTGCCCCAACCTGCCGTACTTCCCGATCGTCTACTACGGGATCCTCAAGGCGGGGGCGACCGTGGTGCCGCTCAACGTGCTGCTCAAGGGCCGCGAGGTGGCCTACCACCTCGCCGACTCGGACGCGAAGGCCTACTTCTGCTTCCAGGGCACCGACGAGCTCCCGATCGGCCAGGCCGGTCACGAGGGCTTCGGGGCCACCCCCGGCTGCGAGCACTTCTTCGTGATCACCGTCGACCCGGCCGCGGCCTCCCCGATCGAGGGCACCGAGACGCTCGGCCAGGCGCTCGCCGGGCAGCCGCCGACGTTCGACACCGTGGCCGTGGACGACGACGACACCGCCGTCATCCTCTACACGTCCGGCACCACCGGCCAGCCCAAGGGCGCCGAGCTGCGGCACCGCAACATGCACTCCAACGCGATGGCCGGCAAGGACCTCTTCGGCGCCGACGCCTCGAAGCCCGACACCTACCTGTGCGTGCTGCCGCTGTTCCACTCCTTCGGCCAGACGGTCATCCAGAACGGCGGCTTCGCCTTCGGCGGCACCGTGGTGATGCTGCCCCGCTTCGAGGCCGACGCGGCGCTCAAGACGATGGCCAAGGAGGGCGTCACGTTCTTCGCCGGCGTCCCGACCATGTACTGGGGCCTCCTCGGCGCGCTCGACGACTCCGGGGTCGACGTCCACGCCATCGCCGACAGGCTGCGGGTCGCCGCCGCCGGCGGCTCGGCGCTGCCGGTCGAGGTGCACAAGGAGTTCGAGAAGCGCTTCGGCGTCACCATCCTCGAGGGCTACGGCCTGTCCGAGACGTCGCCGGTGGCCAGCTTCTCGCCGTACGGGCAGGAGGTGCGCGTCGGGTCGATCGGCGTCCCGATCCCCGGCGTGGAGATGAAGCTGATCAACCCCGAGCCGGGGAGCTGGAACGACGCCGAGGGCGACGTCGGCGAGATCGCCATCAAGGGTCCCAACATCATGAAGGGCTACTACGACCGCCCCGACGCGACCGCCGACGCCATCCACGACGGCTGGTTCCGCTCCGGTGACCTCGCCCGCAAGGACGAGGACGGCTACTACTACATCGTCGACCGCTCCAAGGACATGATCATCCGCGGCGGCTACAACGTGTACCCGCGCGAGGTCGAGGAGGTGCTGATGACGCACCCCGCCGTCAGCCTCGCCGCCGTCATCGGCGTCCCGCACGAGAGCCACGGCGAGGAGATCAAGGCCGTGATCATCCCGGAGAAGGACGTCGACGTCACGCCCGAGGAGATCGTCGCGTGGAGCAAGGAGCAGATGGCGGGCTACAAGTACCCGCGCATCGTCGAGCTCGTCGACGCCCTCCCGATGACGGCCACCGGCAAGATCCTCAAGCGCGAGCTCAAGTGAAGCGCGGCATCGGCATCCCGGTCGGGCTGGTGATGGTGGTCTTCGGGGCGCTGTTCACCTTCCAGGGTCTGGGGTACGTCGGTGGGTCGGCCATGACGGGCTCCTCCTTCTGGGCGATCGTCGGACCGCTCATCGCCGGGCTCGGCGTCGCGCTGCTCATCGTCTCGGCGCGGCGTACCTGATCCGTCGTCGCCAGGGTGGCGGCGCACGGCACCCGGTCCGGCCCCGCGGACGCGATGTGCCGCCACCGTGGGCCGCCGATAGGATCGGGGCGCACCCCGCCGCCGTCCCAGGAGCGTCCCGTGGCCCGTTACGTGGTCGATGTCATGCCCAAGCCCGAGATCCTCGACCCGCAGGGCAAGGCCGTCCTCGGCGCCCTGCCGCGGCTGGGCTTCGCCGGCGTCACCGACGTCCGCCAGGGCAAGCGCTTCGAGCTCGAGCTCGACGGTGAGCCGTCGGACGAGGCCCTCGCGGAGGTCACCAAGATGGCCGAGACGCTGCTCTCCAACCCGGTGATCGAGGACTTCGAGGTGCACGTCGAGGTCCTCGCCGAGGCGGCCGGGAAGCACAAGGCATGAAAGCCACCCCACGAAGCTGCTCGCTTCGCTCACACCTCCGCGGGGGCCCCGAATGAAGATCGGCGTCGTCACCTTCCCCGGCTCGCTCGACGATGTCGACGCGCAGCGCGCGGTCCGCATCGGCGGCCACGAGGCCGTCGCCCTGTGGCACGGCGACCACGACCTGCGCGGCGTCGACGCGGTCGTCCTCCCTGGCGGGTTCTCCTACGGCGACTACCTGCGGTGCGGGGCGATCTCCCGCTTCGCACCGGTCATGACCGAGGTCGTCGAGGCCGCCGGCCGTGGGATGCCGGTGCTCGGGATCTGCAACGGCTTCCAGATTCTCTGCGAGTCCCACCTGCTCCCCGGCGCGCTGATCCGCAACGACCACCGCAAGTTCGTGTGCCGCGACCAGCGCCTGCGCATCGAGAACAACCGCACCGCGTGGACGTCGGCCTACGACGAGGGCGCCGAGGTCACCATCGTGCTCAAGAACGGCGAGGGCGGCTTCGTCGCCGACGAGCCGACGCTCGACCGCCTCGAGGGGGAGGGCCTCGTGGTGGCGCGCTACCTCGACGACAACCCCAACGGCTCGGCCCGTGCCATCGCCGGCATCACCAACGACCGCGGCAACGTGGTCGGGCTGATGCCCCACCCCGAGCACGCGGTGGAGGACCTGACCGGTCCGGGCACCGACGGGCTCGGGTTCTTCACCTCGCTCGCTGCCGCGACGTTCGCATGAGCACCGTCTCCCCGCGCCGGCTCTTCCGCGCGCTCGCGACCGCCGAGGCGATCACCTGGGCGCTGCTGCTGGCCGGCATGTTCCTCAAGTACGTCACCGAGACGACCGAGCTCGGGGTCAGCGTCTTCGGCATGGTCCACGGCGTCGTCTTCATCGCCTACGGCCTGACCACGCTGCTGGTGGCCGTGGACCAGCGCTGGTCGCCGGGCCGTCTCGTCCTCGGCCTCGCCGCCGCGGTGCCGCCGTTCGCGACGCTGCCCTTCGAGCGGTACGCCGACCGGCGCGGCCTGCTGGGCGACGCCTGGCTCTCGCGGGCCGACAGCCCCACGGCCGTCCAGCGGCTGGTCTGGTGGCTGCTGGAGCACCAGCGCCGCGCGGTCGGCATCGGCGTCGTCGCCGTCCTCGCGCTCACGGGCCTGGCGCTGCTGGTCGGCCCGCCCGCCTGATCCGCCGGACTCATGAGCCACGGCGCGAACCACGGCGGGAGCCAGGTCGTGCGTCGGGTCGGCCGTCGGGGGAGCCTTCATGGCGGATGACCCCCTCCGGCTCGCGTACCCCTTCCGGGGCAGGTGGCTGGTGCAGAACAGCCCCGCCGACCGGGTGCCCAGCCACGGCACCGACCTGTTCGGGTCGACGTACGCGATCGACTTCGTGCCGGTGGACGCGCGGGGTCGCTCGGCCCCGGTGCGCCTGGCGTCGCTGCTCCGCCCCGAGCCGCCGGACCGGTTCACCGGCTTCGGGCGCCCGGTCCTCGCGCCCGCGTCCGGCACGGTCCTCGCGACCCGCGACGGCGATCCCGACCACGACGCCCACCGGGGGCTCCCGTCGGTGTCCTACGCACTCACCCAGCGTCGCCGGCTGAGCGACGGGTGGGTGGGCCTGGCCGGCAACCACCTTGTGATCGAGGTGGCGCCGGGGGTGCTGGTGGCCCTGTGCCACCTGCGCAGGGGCAGCATCCGGGTCGCGCCCGGCGAGTCCGTCACTGCCGGTCAGCCCGTGGGCGGGTGCGGCAACTCGGGCAACAGCACCGAGCCCCACCTGCACGTGCAGGCCGTCGACCGGATGGACATGACGACGGCCAGGGGGCTGCCGGTCGTGTTCGGCGGCGGGCTGCCCCGCAACGGCCGGGTCGTCGAGGTCCCGTGACCTGACGCAGCCAGCCGGGCGTCACCGCAGCGCCGCCTCGCTCAGAAGCGGCCCTTGGCCAGCTTCCGCCAGGTGCGTGCGTCGGTCGTGCCGGTGGGCGCCGCCTTGACCCGCGCCTGGTAGGCGAGCAGCGCGGTCCGGGTGGCCTCGTCGAAGGTGCCCGTGACGGCGACCTTCTGCCGGGCCGCCGTGAGCGCGCGCTGGAGCCGGAAGACGACCCGTCCGGTGGAGCCGACCTCCAGCACCGACCGGTCCTGGCCGGCGAGCAGCGCGACCCAGTGCTTGCGCCTCCAGGTCCGGGTGGGCGTGAATCCGCGCGACTTCATCCACGCCCCGGCGGCGCGCCGGGTCGCGCGGTCGTAGACGCCGTCCAGCTTGCCGACGTACCGCTTCTTCTCCTTGAGCAGGCACTGCAGGGCGAGGGTGCGGGTGCGGCTGGCCGCGCGCGGCTTGAGCGTGTAGTACGCCGGGAAGTCGACCCGGGTGCCGCCGCAGTGGGACTCGGGCGCCACGGCCGCGGGGGCGGGAGCGGGAGCCGGCGCGGGAGCGGGCGCCGGCGGAGCGGGGGTCCCGCTGAGCTCGAGCCAGTTGCTGTCGATGTTGATGGTGACGCCGCCCCACGTCTCGTTGTGGCCGCCGCGGTACTGCTTCATCCGGCCGCCGGGGCGCCAGCCGTCCTCCTTGATGTAGCTCGTGGACGTGTTGGCGATGCCGTCCCAGCGGGCGATCCAGATGCGGTCCGGCAGGGCGAACTGGCCGGGCCGGAACCGGCGGGCGTCGTCGAGCATCTTGATGCCCGAGCTCGCGCTGGAGTAGAAGCCGGCGACGTAGCCCAGCTGCTTGATCCGGGTGACCCACGCGCTGGTGAACGCCAGGGCGGACTCGCGGCAGCTGGTGTTGCCGAGGTCGAAGGCCTCGAGGTCGTACCAGAGCGTGGCGCCGGCGCCGATGCCCAGTGCGGCCGCGTCCGCGGCGTTCTTGTCGGCCTCGACCACGCCCTGGGCGCGGGCGGCGGCGTAGTTCCCCGCGGACCTCGGGTCGATCTTGAAGTCGTCGTCGTAGCGGGGGAACCGGTCGAGGCAGGAGGCCTGCGGACCCAGCGCGATCGGGAGCAGTCGCCAGCCGCGCGACACCTGCGTCGCCACCCAGGTGGGGGAGAGGTTGGGCTGGGTGCGGCAGGCGCGGGAGTCCCCCGAGATGTAGATGCCCACGGCGCGGAAGGGCGAGTGCTTGATCCACGCGTCCATGGCGGCCTGGGTCGGCGCGACGCACTGGTCGAAGCCGTGCCCGGTGAAGTCGCCGGGCGTCGCGGCTGCGATCCGGGCCGCCTGTCGCGCGGACGGGGCGGACGGCGTGGACGAGGAGGCCGGGTCCGACACGGCCGGCGACGGGATCGCGAGGACGGTGCCGGCGAGGGCGACGGCAAGGCTGGCGAGCAGGCTGGTTCGGCGGCGCACGGTGACTCCCACGACTCGGTGACGGACCGTCCCCCGAGGCGACGGCACGCCACCATAATCACTTCCGTCACACCCGTAACAGGGGAACGAATGAACTACAACGGAGTAGTTCGTCGCCGCCCTCCGGGCCGCCGCCGCGCCCGGGCGTCCGAGCGCGCGGGGCGCCGGTCACGGGCTGACCGACCGACCGGCACGACCTCGTCGGCCGGTAGATTGGCGTCCGTGCCCGAGACCCAGCAGGCCCTCCCCGAAGCCAGCACACGCGCCAGCACCCTCGACACCGTCGCCGTCGCGTCAGGCGACGCCGACCGGGACCAGCCGTGGGCCGACCTCGGACTCAAGTCCGACGAGTACGCCCGGATCCGCGAGATCCTCGGCCGTCGTCCCACGAGCAGCGAGCTCGCGATGTACTCCGTGATGTGGAGCGAGCACTGCTCCTACAAGTCCTCCAAGGTGCACCTCAAGCAGTTCGGCGAGATCCCCCAGGAGACGCCGGTCGGCAAGATGCTCGCCGGCATCGGCGAGAACGCCGGCGTCCTGGACATCGGCCAGGGCTACGCGGTGACCTTCAAGGTCGAGTCGCACAACCACCCGTCGTACGTCGAGCCGCACCAGGGCGCCGCCACCGGGATCGGCGGCATCGTCCGCGACATCCTGGCCATGGGCGCCCGCCCGGTCGCCGTGATGGACCCGCTCCGCTTCGGCCCGCTCGACGCGGCCGACACCCGCCGCGTGCTGCCCGGGATCGTGGAGGGCGTGGGGCACTACGGCAACTGCC
Source organism: Nocardioides sediminis (assembly GCF_003047295.1). GTDB lineage: Bacteria > Actinomycetota > Actinomycetes > Propionibacteriales > Nocardioidaceae > Nocardioides > Nocardioides sediminis. The sequence goes on along the minus strand of NZ_PZYZ01000005.1, from coordinate 143,877 downwards.
TGGGCCTGCCCAACATCGGCGGCGAGGCGGTCTTCGACAGCACCTACCTCGGCAACCCGCTCGTCAACGCGCTCTGCGTCGGCGTGCTCCGCCACGAGGACCTCCACCTCGCCAAGGCGTCCGGCGTCGGCAACCAGGTCATCCTCTACGGCGCCCGCACCGGCGGCGACGGCATCGGCGGCGTCTCCGTGCTCGCCTCGGAGACCTTCGACGCCGACGGTCCCGCCAAGCGGCCCAGCGTGCAGGTCGGCGACCCCTTCATGGAGAAGCTGCTCATCGAGTGCACGCTCGAGATCTTCGCCGCGGGCCTCGTCGCCGGCATCCAGGACCTCGGCGGCGCCGGCCTCTCCTGCGCCACCTCCGAGCTGGCCAGCGCCGGCGACGGCGGGATGCAGGTCGAGCTCGACCGGGTGCCGCTGCGCGACTCCAGCCTGGCTCCCGAGGAGATCCTCATGAGCGAGTCCCAGGAGCGGATGATGGCGGTCGTCGAACCCGGCGACGTCGACGCCTTCATGGCGATCTGCGCCAAGTGGGACGTCGAGGCCGTCGTCATCGGCGAGGTCACCGACACCGGCCGACTCCAGATCGACTGGCACGGCGAGCGCGTCGTCGACGTGCCCCCGCGCTCGGTCGCCCACGACGGCCCGACCTACCACCGGCCCTTCGCCCGCCCGGCGTGGCAGGACGCCCTGCAGGCCGACGGCGCCGAGGCGCTGGCCCGCCCCGGGTCGGGGGAGGACCTGCGCGCGACGATGCTGCGCCTGGTCGCGAGCCCCAACCTCTGCGACAAGTCGTGGATCACCGACCAGTACGACCGCTACGTCCGTGGCAACACCGTGCTGGCCCAGCCCGCCGACAGCGGCATGGTGCGCGTCGACGACGAGACCAACCTCGGCGTCTCGGTCGCCACCGACTGCAACGGCCGCTTCGCCAAGCTCGACCCCTACGCCGGGGCGCAGCTCGCGCTGGCCGAGTCCTACCGCAACGTCGCCACCGGCGGCGCCCGCCCGCTCGCGATCTCGGACTGCCTCAACTTCGGCTCACCGGAGGACCCCGACGTCATGTGGCAGTTCGCCGAGGCCTGCCGAGGCCTCAAGGACGGCTGCCTCGAGCTCGGCATCCCGGTGACCGGCGGCAACGTCAGCCTCTACAACCAGACCGGCGAGACCGCGATCCTGCCCACGCCCGTCGTGGCCGTCCTCGGCGTTATCGAGGACGTCACGAAGCGCACTCCGAGCCACTTCGTCGCCGCCGGTGAGCGCGTCTTCCTGCTCGGCGAGACCCGTGAGGAGCTCTCCGGCTCGGAGTGGGCGCACGTCGTGCACGGCCACCTCGGTGGCCTGCCTCCGCGGGTCGACCTGACGGCCGAGAGGGCCCTGGGCGCGCTGCTGGCCGACGCGTCCGGCGATTCGCTTGTCACCAGTGCCCATGACCTGTCCGACGGCGGACTGGCGCAGGCCCTGGCGGAGGCCTCCTTCCGCAACGGGATCGGTGTCTCGGTCTCGGTGGACGACGTGGCCGGCGGGGATGCCTTCGTCGCCCTCTTCTCCGAGTCCGCTGCTCGCGCCATCGTGACGGTGACCACCGACGACGCCGACCGCCTCGTGGCCCTCGCCGAGCGCCACGGCGTACCCGTCACCCCGATCGGTCGGACCGGAGGAGACGCCGTCTCGGTCGAGGGGCAGTTCGAGGTGCCCGTCGCCGAGCTGCGCGACGCCTGGCGCGCGACCCTGCCGACCGCCCTGGCCTGACTGCGGGCCTGACGTGCGTCGGCCCGGGCCGGTGAGCCGGCGGGCGCTGCTGGCCGCGGTCGGGGTGCTGTCGGCCCTCGCCGCCTGCGGCGCGGACGACACGTCCCGCCCCGACGAACCCGCCCAGGACGCGACCACGGAGGACCCGATGACCGAACGACTCACCTACGGCGACGACCCCTCCCAGTTCGCCGACCTGCGCCGGCCCGACGGCGCGAGCCGCGGCGTCGTGGTCGTCATCCACGGCGGCTTCTGGAAGGCCGAGTACGACGCGTCGCTGGGCGTGCCGCTCGCCAAGGACCTGACCGACCGGGGATGGACGACCCTCAACGTGGAGTACCGCCGCGTCGGTAACGGCGGCGGCTTCCCCGCGACCTTCGACGACGTCCACGCCGCGATCGAGGCGCTCGCGGACGCCGACGTCGACACCTCCACCGTGGTCACGCTCGGCCACTCGGCCGGCGGCCACCTCGCCACCTGGGCGGCGGCGCGCGGACGGTTCGAGCCCTGGCCGACGACCGTCCCGGTGACCCACGTCGTGTCGCAGGCCGGCGTCGTCGACCTCACTGCGGCGTACGACCAGCAGCTGGGCACGGGTGCGGTCGAGGCGCTGATGGGCAGCGCGCCGGACAGCCCCGACTACGAGCTCGCCGACCCCGCCCGGCACGTCCCCCTCGAGGTCCCCGCCTGGATGGTGCACGCCCCCGACGACGACGTCGTGCCGATCAGCCAGTCCCGCGACTACGTCGCGGCGGCCCGTACGGCGGGCGCCGACGCCGAGCTGGTCGAGGTCGAGGGCGGCCACTTCGGGGTCATCGACGTGGAGTCGACGGCCTGGGCCGACATCGTCGCCGTCCTCGACTCCATCGCCTGACCGCACGCCGCGGGCAGTTCGCGTGTTCGAGCACGTGGGCCACGCTCGACGCCCGTCCCTGCGCCGCGAACTGCCCGAGTTGTGCGGGATAACCTCCCGGTGTGCCCGCCCGTCTCCGCCTCGCCGACCCTGCCGCCGTCGCATCGGCCCTCGAGAGCCGGACCCCCGCCGACGACCGCCTCCTGGTCAAGCACTTCCTCGCCGCACTGGCCGAGCGCGCCCCCGGTAACTCCGTCGAGGTCCGGGTGCCGCCGGTGGCCGCGGTACAGGTGGTCCCCGGCGTCCGGCACACCCGCGGCACCCCGCCCGCCGTCGTCGAGACCGACATCGACACCTGGATCGCGGTCGCCTCCGGCGAGCTGGCCTGGCACGACGCCGTCGCCAGCGGGCGGGTGCTGGCCAGCGGCGAGCGGACCGACCTCACGCCGTACCTTCCCCTCACCACCCGCCCGACGATCGAGGACTGAATGGACATCCGCTCGCTCGGCTTCCGCACCGACCTGCGCCTGCTGGAGATGACCGGCAGCGAGATCGAGGACCGCGGCACCCACCTCGTCGTCCGCACACCGGCCAACCCGACCTACTTCTGGGGCAACTTCATCCTGCTCAAGCAGCTCCCCGTCCCCGGCGGCGAGCGCGAGGTGATCGGCGCCTTCCACACCGAGTTCCCGACGGCCGAGCACGTCTCGATCGGCGTCGACGGCACCGAGGACCTCACCGAGGCCGTCCAGCCCTTCGTCGACGCGGGGCTCGAGGTCGAGAGCGGCGTCGTGCTCACCACTGGCTCGCTCGTCGCCCCGCGACCGGTCGCCGACGAGGTCGTCGTCCGCCCGCTGGAGAGCGACGACGACTGGGAGCGCCGCGCCCGGCTGAGCCACGCGCTTTGGTCGCGGATGGACGAGGCGACCTTCATGACCTACGCCCGCCGCAAGAACGACCAGGAGCGCGGCCTCGTCGCCCGCGGCCTCGGCCGGCGGTACGCCGCGTTCGTCGGCGACGAGCTCGTCAGCACGGCCGGCATCTTCGTCACCCACGCCGGCATCGCGCGCTACCAGAGCGTCGAGACCCACCCTGACCACCGGCGCCAGGGCCTGGCCGCGGCGGTCGTGCACGCGGCCGGCAAGCACGCGCTGGCGGCGTACGGGATCGAGGTGCTCGTGATCGCCGCCGACCACGACGGCGACGCGATCCGGATCTACCGCAGCCTCGGCTTCACCGACGCCGAGCGCCACCTCACCATGGAGCGGCGCGAGGGCGCCTGGGCCTGACCGCCCCGCCCCAGTCCTCGGCTCCGGGCGACCCCCGACCCTCCCGGTCGTGCGGGTTGGTCGGCGGTGCCTCCGACCGTCCCTCACGCTCGCCAGCGGGGTCGCACGCCCGTCGACGCCCGACCGCCCGACGCGCCGCAGGTCCTTGACACCCGGCTCGGCCCGCACCTATGTTTCGGAAACCCGAATCAGGTCTCAGGTTTGAGGCCGCACACCGAAAGGCTTGTCAGCGATGAGCGTGACCAAGAAGCACCTCCTGGGATCCGTTGCCGCATCGGCTGTCCTGGCTCTGTCGGCATGTGCGCCCTCCGCCACCGAGGGCGGCGACGGCGGCGCCGAGGGCGGCGTCGAGACCGTCGAGGTCGGCGTCATCACCTCCGAGACCGGTCCCCTCGCGATCTACGGCCAGGCGTTCCTGGACGGCTTCGACGCAGGTCTGGACTACGCCACCGACGGCACCGGCGAGGTCGACGGCATCAAGATCGAGGTTCGCAACGGCGACGACGCCGCCGACCCCGACAAGGCGGTCCAGCTCACCAAGGAGTACATCGGCGAGGGCGTCAAGATCCTCACCGGCACCGTCTCCTCCGGAGTCGCTCTCGGGATGGCCGAGCAGGCCGAGCAGAACCAGGTGCTCTACGTCTCCGGTGCTGCCGCCGCCGACGCCATCACCGGCATCAACGGCTACACCTTCCGGTCGGGCCGCCAGAGCCTGCAGGACGTCGCCACCGCCGGCACCTTCCTCGAGGACATCGAGGGGCAGAAGGTCGTGGTCTACGCCCAGGACAACGCCTTCGGCCAGGGCAGCGCCGACGCGGTCGAGGCCCTGCTCGGCGCCGAGGGCGCCGAGGTGAAGCAGCTGCTCGTGGCGGAGGACATCAAGGAGTTCACCTCCTTCTCCCAGCAGCTCAAGGACCAGAAGCCCGACCTCGTGTTCGTGGCGTGGGCCGGTGAGACGACCGGTTCGATGTGGCAGTCGCTCTCCCAGCAGGGCGTGTTCGACGCCGCCCCCGTCGTCACCGGCCTGGGTGACGTCGCGTCGTACGGCGCCTACGGACCGGTCGCCGAGCGGATCAGCTTCCTCTCGCACTACTTCGCCGACGCGCCCGACAACGACGTCAACACCGCGATGGTCGAGGCGGTCGAGGAGGCCGGGTCCGAGGTCGACCTGTTCACCCCCGACGGCTTCACGGCCGCCCAGATGATCGTCCACGCCATCGAGGAGGGCCAGGGCGACGTGGACGCCATGATCGCCGCTCTGGAGGGCCACAGCTTCGAGGCGCCCAAGGGCGAGGTGACCGTCCGTGAGGGCGACCACGCGCTGATCCAGGACATGTACCAGGCCCGCTTGGTCAAGGACGGCGACTCGTGGAAGGCCGAGCTGGTCGAGACGGTCCCGGCCGACGAGGTCGCCCCGCCCGAGGCCGGCTGAGACAGCCGGCCCGGACCACAGCTGCCGACCGCAGGAAGAGGGAACTTCGTGTCGACCCCAGCCACGCCCGCGTTGCAGGTGGCGGACCTCGGCCTCCGCATCGGAGGTGCCACCATCCTCGAGGACGTCGACCTGGAGGTCGAGAAGGGATCCTTCATCGGCGTGATCGGCCCCAACGGTGCCGGGAAGACGACCCTGTTCAACGTCGTCTCCGGCATCGCCCGGCCGACCAGCGGCACGGTGCACCTCGACGGCCGCGACGTCACCGGCATGCCGGTGCACCGCCGGGCACGGGCGGGGCTGGGCCGCACCTTCCAGACCTCCAGCCTCTTCCCCCAGCTCAGCGTCCGGGAGAACGTCCGGATCGCTGCCCAGGTCGCCCTCGGCGGCAGCCTGTCGCCACTGCGGTTCCCCCGTGCTGGGGACCGCGCCACCCGCGACGCCGTCGAGCACCTCCGCGAGGTCGGGCTCGGCGACAAGCTGGACCTGGCCGCCGGCGTCCTGTCGCACGGCGAGAAGCGCAAGCTGGAGATCGCCGTGCTCAGGGCCACCGACGCGGACGTGGTCCTCCTCGACGAGCCGATGGCCGGGGTCGGATCGGCGGACGTCGCCGGCCTGTCGGAGACCATCCGCTCCATGCACCGCGAGAAGGGCTGCACGATCCTGATGGTGGAACACCACATGGAGGTCCTGCTCGGCCTCGTGGAGAAGGTCGCGGTCATGTACTCCGGCACGATCATCGCCTTCGACACCCCCGCGGCCATCATGGCCAACCCGACGGTCCAGAGCGCCTACCTGGGAGCCAGCGCATGAGCGGGCCCATCCTCTCCGTGCAGCACCTGTCGGCCTCCGTCGCCGGCCAGCAGGTCGTCGAGGACGTGTCCTTCACGGTCCCCGCGACCGGCATCACCGCCGTGCTGGGTCGCAACGGCGTGGGCAAGACCTCCACGCTCAAGGCGGTCATGGGCCTCTACCAGCGCCGGGGCGAGATCACCCTTGCCGGCGAGCGCATCGACGGCCTGCCGACCCACAGGGTGGTGCAGCGCGGTGTCGGCTACGTGCCGGAGGACCGGGAGGTCTTCTCCCGTCTGACGGTCGCTGAGAACCTCCGGCTCGCCGAGCGCCAGCCCGAGCCGCGGCGCGAGCTCGTCGAGCGCCTCTTCCCCGACCTCGTGGCCCGCCGGGACCAGATGGCGGGCACCCTGTCGGGGGGTCAGCAGCAGATGGTCGCCCTGGCGCGCGCCCTCCTCAACGACAACCGCCTGCTGCTCGTCGACGAGCCGACCAAGGGGCTGGCCCCGCTGATCGTCGACCAGGTGGCGGACGCCCTCGAGGCGGCGTCCGAGACCGTCCCGATCCTGCTCGTGGAGCAGAACCTGGACGTCGTACGCCGACTGGCCGGCGATGCGGTCGTCATCGCCGGCGGGCGGGTCGTCCACGCCGCGCCCGCGGCCGCGCTCCTCGCCGACGAGGCGCTCACCCAGCGCCTGCTGGGCGTCCACGCCGAGACCCACGACGACAAGGGAGCTGCCCGATGAGCACCTTCGTGCTGCTCCTCGCCACCGGCCTCGGTCTGGGTGCGCTCTACTTCCTCGTGGCGTCGGGCCTGTCGCTGATCTACGGCCTCATGCACGTGCTCAACTTCGCGCACGGCTCGTTCCTCACCCTCGGGGCTTTCCTGGGCTGGGCCGTCGCACAGCGCATGGACCCGAGCAGCTGGACGGGCTTCGTCGCCTCCGTGCTGGTGGGTGCCCTCGTGGGCGCCCTGGTGGCGACGCTGACCGAGCTGCTCCTCATCCGCCCGCTCTACGACCGGCACATCGAGCAGGTGCTGGTCACCGTCGGGCTCTCCCTCGCGACGGTGGCCCTCTTCGAGGGCATCTGGGGCACGGACGCCGACTTCATCCGCGGCCCCGCCTGGCTCGACGAGACGACGGGCGTGCTCGGGGCCCGCATCCCCAACGACCGGTTCCTCATCATCGCCGTCGCGGTGCTGGTGCTGGTGGCGATCGTCGTGTTCCTGCGCAGGACCCGTTACGGGATGATCATCCGCGCCGGGGTGGAGAACCGGGCCATGGTGACCGCGCTGGGCATCGACGTGCGCCGCGCCTTCACCCTCGTCTTCGCCATCGGCGGAGCGGCGGCCGGCCTGGGTGGTGTCCTGGCGTCGCACTACTTCGGCTACGTCTCACCCACCCTGGGCGGCAGCCTCCTCATCTTCGCCTTCATCGTCACGGTCATCGGTGGACTCGGATCGCTCACCGGCGCGGCCGTCGCCTCGGTGCTCGTGGCCCTGCTCCAGCAGTTCGCCAACTACTACGCCGGCGGCACCGGCGACTTCGTCATCGTGCTGGCGCTGGCGGTCGTCCTGCTGGTCCGCCCGGCCGGCATCCTCGGGAAGGTGGCTGCCTGATGCGCAGGTCCTCATGGACGTCCCTCGGCCTCGGAGTCGCCGTCGTCACCCTTCTGGCGGTGCTGCCGCTGCTCGCGATCCAGGTCCCGGGGGTGCTGCCCGGCCCGACGTACACGCCGGGTGCCCTGCAGCTCCTCGCGCTGTGCATGGTCTACGCGACGCTGGCGCTCTCCTACAACATGCTCCTCGGCACCGGCGGGATGCTCTCGTTCGGCCACGCCCTCTACTTCGGCGGAGGCGCCTACGGACTGGGCATCGTGCTCGAGCGGACCGACCTGTCGCTGTGGCCGGCCGTCGCCCTCACGCTCCTCGGTGCCCTGGCCGTCGCGCTGGTCACCGGCGCGGTCAGCCTGCGGGTGTCCGGCATCCCGTTCGCGATGGTGACCCTCGCGTTCGCCCAGGCCGGCTCGGTGCTCGTCCGTCGCAACCCGGACGGGCTGACCGGCGGCGACGAGGGCCTCTCGCTCGACACCGAGCACGTGCCCGCCGCGCTCGTCGGCGTGGTCCACACCCGCAACCTCTACTGGCTGGCGCTGGCCGTCGTCGTGATCGCCTACTTGGCCGTCCTCTGGGTCGACCGGTCCCGCGTCGGTCACGTGGCCGCGGCGTCCCGCGAGAACGAGCTGCGGGTGCGGTCGCTGGGGCTGCAGCCCTACACGGCGAAGCTGTTCGTCTTCGTGGTCGGTGGCGCGGTCGCGTCGCTGGCAGGAGTGCTCTACCTGCTGCTCCAGTCCGGGACCGTGCCGCGGTCGGTGGGGGCCGACCTCACAGTCACGGTGCTCGTGATGGTGGTGCTCGGTGGCGTGGGGTCGAGGTGGGGCGCCATCGTCGGCGGTGTGATCTACACGTTGCTCAACCAGCGGCTCACGCTGCTCGCCGGTTCCGACGCGATCGAGTCCCTCCCCACCGTGCTGCACGTCCCGCTGTCGGAGCCCATGTTCATCCTGGGTGCGCTCTTCATCGCCGTCGTGCTGTTCATGCCGGGTGGCATCGCCGGCGCCGCACGCTCGGGGTTCGGTCGCGGTCGCTCCCGCAGCGGTGCCACCGTGCTCGAGGCCGCCGACGACCAGGGCGAGCAGCGGGTCCTGGAGCCGCAGCCGTGAGCAGGCCCCGCACGCTCCACGAGTGGCTCGCCGGCAGCGCCCGGCAGCACCCGACCAAGGTGGCGATCGACGACCGCGGCGTGCCGGTGACCTACGCCGAGCTCGACCGGCGCAGCGACGAGCTCGCTCGTGGCCTCACACAGGCCGGGTACGCCGTGGGCGACCGCGTGGTGACCCTGACCGGCAACTCGGCAGAGCACGTGGTGCTGTTCCTCGCGTGTGCCAGGACGGGGCTCGTGCTGGTGCCCATGTCCTGGCGGCTCACCCCGTCCGAGCTGGGCCCGATGATGGCCACCACCCGACCGTCGCTCGTGGTGGCCGAGGACGAGCTGCAGCGACTCGCCCGCGCGTCGCTCGACCGTGCCGGGCTGGCGGTGCCGATGACGGCACCCGGCAGCACCGGGGTGGAGTCGACCGTTCCCGTCCGGACGCCGGGCCCGGAGCGCGGGCCCGAGCCACGCGGCCCGGTCGACGACGACCCCCTGCTGGTGGTCTTCACCTCCGGCAGCGAGGCCTCGCCGAAGGGTGTGGTGCTCAGCCATGCCAACGTCGCCTCCAACAGCCTCGCGATGGCCGAGGCCACGGGACTGACTCACTGCGACGTCGTGCTGGCGACCCTGCCGCAGTTCCACGTCGCGGCCTGGAACTGCCAGCCGCTGGCGGCGTGGTGGCACGGCGCGACCGTGGTGCTGGAGCGCTCCTTCGAGCCGGCACGCGTGCTGCGACTGGTGGCCGATCGCGGCGTGACCACCATGATGTGCGTGCCCACGCAGCTCCACCTCCTGGCCGCCGACCCGACCTTCCCGAGAGCCGACCTGGTCAGCCTGCGCCACGCGGTGGTCGGAGGGGCCTCGATGCCGGAGTCGCTGCGCCGCGTGTGGGCCCAGCACGGCGTCCAGGTGGGCCAGGGCTACGGCCTGACCGAGGCCTCGGCCAACGTCCTCTACCTGCCACCGAGCGAGGCGGCCGACCATCCCGAGGCGGTCGGTTGGCCCTATCCCGGTGTCGAGGTGCGACTCGTGGGTGAGGACGGTCCGGTGGAGGGCGTCGGTCAGGGGGAGCTGCAGGTGCGTGGCCCCGGAGTGTTCACCGGCTACCTCCACGACCCCGAGCGCACGGCCGCGGCCCTCGACGGGGAGTGGCTCCGCACCGGCGACCTGGCCGCCCGCGACCAGGACGGCTGCCACCGCATCGTCGACCGGCTCAAGCACATCTACATCTCCGGGGGCGAGAACGTCGCGCCGGCCGAGGTCGAGGCGGTGCTGGTCAGTCACCCGCTGGTCGCCGACGCGGCGGTGGTCGCCGTCCCCGACGAGGTGTGGGGCGAGGTCGGCGTCGCGTTCGTGCAACCCGTCCCCGGTGCCCGGTTGACGGTCGAGGACGTCCTCGCCCACGCGCGCGAGCACCTGGCGGGCTTCAAGGCCCCGCGCGAGGTCCACGTGCTCGAGGACCTCCCGCGCACAGGCATCGGCAAGATCGCCCGCGCCGACCTGCGTCGCCGGGTCGAGGTCGTCCCGGCCGTGGGGAGGGGAGCGCGGTGACCGCCTCCGACTTCAGCGAGGTCGAGCGGCGCGCCGACCCGCAGTCCGCGGACGCCCCGCGGCGTACGAAGCGGGGGCAGGCGACGCAGCGCAAGCTGCTCGAGGCCGCCGAGGAGGTGTTCGCCGAGCTCGGCTACCACGAGGCCTCGGTCGTGAAGATCACCGAACGCGCCGGCATCGGGCTCGGCACGTTCTACCTCTACTTCGACAGCAAGCGGACGATCTTCGAGGCGCTGGTCATCGACCTCAACCGCCGGGTGCGGCACTCGATGGCCGAGGCCATGCAGGGCGCCTCGACCCGGCTGGAGGCGGAGCGCGCAGGGTTCGCGGGCTTCTTCCGTTTCACCGCCGAGCACCCGGCCCTCTACCGGGTGGTCCGGGAGGCCGAGCAGGTCTCACCGGAGGTGCTCCACCTGCACTACACGCGCATCGTCGACGGGTACGTCGAGGGCCTGCGCGCCGCCCAGGCCGCCGGGGAGGTGTCCGACATCGACCCCGAGGTCGCCGCCTGGGCCCTCATGGGCATCGGCGAGCTGGTGGGAGCCCGCTACATCCTCTGGGAGCGCGACGCCGACGACCGTCGGCCGACCGAGATCGACCCGCACGTGTTCGACCACATGATGCGTTTCATCGAGACCGCCCTGGCCCCGGGCCCGGGCGACGAGGGCCGGGCACTCCCGGCCGACGAGGAGGCAGGACAGTGAGCGTTCGCTACCTGGAGGGCAGGCGTGCCCTCGTCACCGGCGGCGCCAGCGGCATCGGGCGGGCCACCGCCGAGCAGCTGGCTGCCGCGGGTGCCCACGTGACCGTGGCGGACGTCGACGGCGACGCGGCCGGCAAGGTCGCGGCGGACATCGGTGGGGAGGTGTGGACCGTCGACCTCGGCGACACGGCCGCGCTCGACGACCTCGCGCTGGACGTGGACATCCTGGTCAACAACGCCGGGATCCAGCGGGTCTCGCCGCTCCCCGACTTCGACCCCGACGCCTTCCGCCTGATCCACCGGGTGATGCTCGAGTCCCCGTTCCTGCTGGTGCGTGCCGCGCTGCCCGGGATGTACGCCCGCGGCTGGGGCCGCGTGGTCAACGTGTCCAGCGTGCACGGGCTGCGCGCCAGCGCCTTCAAGGCCGCCTACGTCGCCGCCAAGCACGGACTGGAGGGCCTGTCGAAGGTCACGGCCCTTGAGGGAGGCCCGCACGGGGTCACCAGCAACTGCATCAACCCCGGCTACGTCCGCACCCCGCTGGTCGAGAAGCAGGTCGCGGACCAGGCTCGGGCCCACGACATCCCCGAGGACGAGGTCGTGGAGAAGGTGATGCTCACCGAGAGCGCCGTCAAGCGCCTCGTCGAGCCGGACGAGGTCGCGTCGCTCGTCGCGTGGATGTGCTCCGACGCCGCCGGCATGGTGACCGGTGCGTCGTACACGATGGACGGCGGGTGGACCGCGCGATGACCACGCCCTACCGCACCACGGACGTCCCCGTGTTGGGCGGCACGCTCCGGGTCGGGCTGTGGGGGCCCGACACGGCCGACGCGCCGACGGCACTGCTCGTGCACGGGATCACCGCCTCGCACCGCTCCTGGCGGCTGGTCGCCGAGCGGCTCCCGGGGTTCCGCCTCGTGGCTCCCGACCTCCGTGGCCGGGGGCGCAGCCATCCCGAGGGGGACGCGGGGATGGTGGCCCACGCCGACGACCTGGTCGCCGTCCTCGACCACCTGGGCATCGACCGGACCGTCCTCGTGGGCCACTCGATGGGCGCCTTCGTCGGTCTCGTGATGGGGGACCGTCACCCCGACCGGGTGAGCCGTCTCGTCCTCGTCGACGGCGGCCTGCCCCTCGCGGTGCCGGAGGGTCTCACGGCCGACGAGGTCATCTCGTTCGTGCTCGGCCCGACCGCCGAACGCCTGGCGATGCGGTTCGCGGACGTCGAGGCCTACTACGACTTCTGGCGACGACACCCCGCCTTCGCGGCCGACTGGACGCCCGCGCTCGAGGACTACCTGGCCTACGACCTCGTGGGGCAGGAGCCCGAGCTGCGACCGGCCACGAGCTACGACGTGATGGCGCGCGACACCGTCGACCTCAACACCGGCACGGCACTCGCGTCCGCCTTGACCCGCGTGCGGCACCCGGCGCTCCTGCTGACCGCTCCTCGCGGCCTCCTGGACGAGACACCTGGGCTCTACGAGGCCACCCGGCTCGAGGGCATGCTGGAGACACTCCCGATGGTCACCGCCCGCGAGGTGGAGGACACCAACCACTACACGATCACCATGGGGGAGCGCGGGGCGTCGGCCGTCGCCGCCGCGGTGCAGGACGAGGTGGCGGCGATGGCCACCGCGTGATGCCGGTCGGCGGGCGAGGGTGCCGGGGTCCGGCCGGCACCTTGTCCGACTAGGGTGCGGGCCATGACGATCGACATCCGCGCCCGCCTCGCCGAGGTGCTCCCCGGCATCCGCAAGGACCTCGAGGACCTGGTCCGCATCCAGTCCGTCAGCGCCGACCCGGCCCGCGCCGGCGAGGTCGAGCGCAGCGCCGAGGCCACCCGTGACCTCTTCGCCGCCGAGGGCTTCGAGACCGAGATCGTCCGGGCGTACGACGGCGCCCCGCCCGCCGTGATCGCCGAGAAGGCCGGTCCCGAGGGCGCCCCCACCGTGCTGCTCTACGCCCACCACGACGTCCAGCCCGAGAACGACCACGCCGACTGGGACTCGCCGCCGTGGGAGCCCACTGCCAGGGAAGACGGGCGGGGCGACCTCCGTCTGTTCGGGCGCGGTGCCGCCGACGACAAGGCCGGCATCGCCGCCCACCTCGGCGCCGTCCGCATCTTCGGCGACGAGCTGCCGGTCAACCTCGTCATGTTCATCGAGGGCGAGGAGGAGGTCGGCTCGGACACCCTGGTCGAGCTGCTCAACACCTACAAGGACCGCCTCGAGGCCGACGTCATCGTGATCGCCGACTCCGGCAACTGGGACATCGGCGAGCCGGCCCTCACCACGTCGCTGCGCGGCCTGGTCCGGATGGACGTCGAGGTACGCACGCTCACCCACGCCGTCCACTCCGGCATGTGGGGCGGCCTCGTCCCCGACTCGATCATGGCCCTGAGCCGTCTCATCGCCAGCCTCAACGACGACGCCGGCGACGTCGCCGTCGAGGGGCTGCACTCCGGCCCGGCGGCCGACGTGGAGTACCCCGAGGAGCGCCTGCGCGCCGAGTCCGGCGCCGCCCCCGGCATCGAGTGGATCGGCCAGGGCAGCGTCGTCGAGCGCCTGTGGACCAAGCCGTCCGTCTCGATCACCGGCCTCGACGCCCCCAAGGTCGAGGGCGCCTCCAACACCCTGGTTCCCGCCGCCCGCTGCCGCATCAGCATGCGCATCGCCCCCGGGGACACCACGCAGAACGCCGTCGAGTGCCTCCAGCGGCACCTCGAGAAGCACGTCCCGTGGGGCGCCACGCTCCAGACGACGGTCGTCGACACCGGCGAGGCCACCCAGATCGACGCCACCGGCCCGGCGTACGACGCGGCCCGCGCCGCCTTCGCGGAGGCCTGGGACGGCACCGAGCCGGTCGACATGGGCGTCGGCGGCTCGATCCCGTTCATCGCCGAGTTCCTCGAGGCCTTCCCGCAGGCCAGCGTGCTGGTGACCGGTGTCGAGGACCCCGACACCCGCGCCCACGGCGCCAACGAGGGTCTGCACCTCGCGGAGTTCGAGAAGGTCGTGCTCGCCGAGGCGCTGCTCCTGCGCAACCTCGGCGCCTGAGCGGTCCTGCCGCGGAATCACCGGGCGCCCGGTGATTCCGCGGGTTCGCGCGCACTGCAGCGTGCGCGAACCCACGGGAGCGCGCGCCTACCTCGCGCCCCGCGGGGCCATCGTGGACGGGGCCGCGCGCGTGTGGTCCGAGGGCCCGTAGACTCCAGTGGTGCCCACGCCGACGAGCAAGCGCAAGGGCGGTGACGGCCGCCTGACGACTGCCATCGACCCCCACGACCAGGGCCCGCAGGACGCCTGTGGCGTCTTCGGCGTCTGGGCCCCGGGCGAGGACGTCGCCAAGCTCACCTACTTCGGGCTCTACGCGCTCCAGCACCGCGGCCAGGAGTCCGCCGGCATCGCGGTGAGCAACGGCCGGCAGATCCTGGTCTACAAGGACATGGGCCTGGTCTCGCAGGTCTTCGACGAGTCGACGCTCGAGTCCCTCAAGGGGCACGTGGCCGTCGGCCACTCGCGCTACTCGACCACCGGCGCCAGCACGTGGCACAACGCGCAGCCCACGTTCCACCCCACCGCGACGGGCTCCATCGCGCTGGCCCACAACGGCAACCTCATCAACACCCCCGAGCTGGCCCAGATGGTCACCGACGGGGAGGGGGAGACGCTCGACCTCCAGATGCGGATGCCGCCCGCGTCGACCAACGACACCTCGGTGGTCACCCAGCTGCTCGCGCACCACCCCGGCCAGACGGTCGAGGAGCGCGCCGCCGACCTGCTCCCGCAGATCGAGGGCGCCTACTCGTTCGTCTGGATGGACGAGCACACCCTGTACGCCGCCCGCGACCCCCAGGGCATCCGGCCCCTGGTCCTGGGACGGCTGGAGCGTGGGTGGGTGATCGCCTCCGAGACGGCCGCCCTCGACATCGTCGGCGCCTCCTTCATCCGCGAGATCGAGCCCGGCGAGATGGTCGCCGTCGACGAGGACGGGCTGCGCACGCAGCAGTTCGCCGAGCCGGCGCCCAAGCACTGCCTGTTCGAGTTCGTCTACCTCGCGCGGCCCGACACCCTGATCACCGGCCAGCGCGTCCACAGCGTGCGCGTCGAGATCGGCCGGCGGCTGGCCAAGGCGTTCCCGGCGGACGCCGACCTGGTCATCCCGGTGCCCGAGTCCGGCACCCCGTCCGCGATCGGGTACGCCGAGCAGTCCGGCATCCCCTACGGCACGGGCCTGGTCAAGAACTCCTACGTCGGCCGGACGTTCATCCAGCCGAGCCAGACCATCCGCCAGCTCGGCATCCGCCTCAAGCTCAACCCGCTGCGCGACGTCATCGAGGGCAAGCGCCTCGTCGTGGTCGACGACTCGATCGTGCGGGGCAACACCCAGCGCGCCCTGGTGCGCATGCTCCGGGAGGCCGGCGCCCGCGAGGTGCACGTCCGCATCAGCTCGCCGCCGGTCAAGTGGCCGTGCTTCTACGGCATCGACTTCGCGACCCGGGCCGAGCTGATCGCCAACGGCCTGACCTCCGACGAGATCTGCCGCTCGATCGACGCCGACTCGCTGGGCTACATCGACCTCGAGGACCTGGTCGAGGCGACCTCGGTGCCGATGGACGACCTGTGCCGCGCCTGCTTCGACGGCCAGTACCCGATCCCGCTGCCCGAGCCCGAGCGTCTCGGCAAGGGGATCCTGGAGCCCGCGGCCGACCGGGTGGCGCTGCCCGTGCTCAACAACCCCTGACCCCTCGCCGTACCCCCAACGCAGGAGCGACGTGACCGACAGCGACGTGACCCACCCCGAGACGTCCACGACCGAACCCTCCACAGGGCGGCAGGGTGCCTACGCCGCCGCCGGGGTCGACATCGAGGCCGCGGACCTGGCCATCGAGCTGATGAAGGGCTCGGTCGCCCGGGCCACCCGCCCGGAGGTGATCGGCGGCCTGGGCGGCTTCGCCGGCCTCTTCGACGCCTCGGCGCTCACCCGCTACGAGCGCCCGCTGCTCGCGACCTCGACCGACGGCGTCGGCACCAAGGTCGCGATCGCGCAGGCGATGGACGTGCACGACACCATCGGCTTCGACCTCGTCGGGATGGTCGTCGACGACCTCGTGGTGTGCGGCGCCGAGCCGCTCTTCATGACCGACTACATCGCCACCGGTCGCGTCGTCCCCGAGCGGATCGCGGCCATCGTCAAGGGCATCGCCGACGCCTGCGTCGTGGCCGGCTGCGCACTGGTGGGGGGCGAGACCGCCGAGCACCCCGGCCTCCTCGCCCCCGACGAGTACGACGTGGCGGGTGCGGCCACCGGCGTCGTCGAGGCCGACCGGCTGCTCGGCCCCGGGCGCGTCCGGCCGGGGGACGTCGTCCTGGCGATGGGCTCCAGCGGCCTGCACTCCAACGGCTACTCCCTGGTCCGGCACGTCCTGCTGGGGGCGGGCGGACCGGGCTGGTCGCTGGACCGCGACGTCGACGTGCTCGGCCGCACCCTGGGGGAGGAGCTCCTGGAGCCGACCCGGATCTACGCCAAGGCCTGCCTGGACCTCGCCACGCAGGCCGAGGTCCACGCGATGTCCCACGTCACCGGCGGCGGGCTGGCGGCCAACCTCGAGCGGGTCATGCCGGTCGAGGTGTCCGCGACCCTGGACCGCGGCACCTGGTCGCTCCCGCCCGTCTTCTCACTGGTCGCCGAGGTCGGCGACGTCTACCGCGAGGACCTCGAGGCGACCCTCAACTGCGGGGTCGGCATGGTGGCGCTGCTGCCGGCCGAGGTGGCCGACCGGGCGGTCGCCGTGCTGGACGGCCACGGGATCCCCGCCTGGGTCGCCGGCGAGGTCGTCGAGGGCGGCGAGGGCCGTGTCCGGCTCGTCGGGGACCACCGCTGAGCCGTTCCGAGGCCCGTCTCGGCGATTCGGTCGGTCCCGGCGTGCGGGAACAGCCACCCAACAGGTAGCGTTGTCCCCACGAGACATTCTTGAGACAGCCCGGGAGCCTTGGTGCCCCGGCCGATTTGCGAGGGGGCTGACCCTATGGGGCGCGGCCGAGCGAAAGCCAAGCAGACGAAGGTCGCCCGCGACCTGAAGTACCGGACTCACGAGACGGACTTCGGGGCGCTGGCCAGCGAGCTTCACGGCGACACAGGCAAGAAGGACGAGCAGGTCGATCCTGAGCTCCTCGA
The DNA here is from genome assembly GCF_003047295.1 of Nocardioides sediminis. GTDB lineage: Bacteria > Actinomycetota > Actinomycetes > Propionibacteriales > Nocardioidaceae > Nocardioides > Nocardioides sediminis. The sequence continues at coordinate 126,612 of NZ_PZYZ01000005.1, read as the reverse complement.
GAAGTGGTCCGACGTCATCGAGCCGTCCCGCGACTGACCTCGCGGCCCGGTCACGCTGACCGGGCACTCTCGGTGCCGTACGACGCCCTGACCGGGCAGTGCGGGCGCGCCCGCACCACGTGACCGGGCACTTCCGTGCGCGAAGAACCGGTCGACCGGGCACGTGTGCGCGCGCGACGACGACCGAGCACCTCCCGGCACGTGCCAGGAAGTGCCCGGTCGGTGGTTGTCACGCGTCCGGAAGTGCCCGGTCGGTCAGGGGAGCCAGACGCCCCGCAGCCGGCCGACGTCGCGCATGCGCCGCTCGGCCAGCCGGTCGGCGGCGATCGCGGGCGCGACGCCGTCGGCGGCCGCGAGCTCGAACACGGCCTTGGTCGTGTCGTAGATCCCGGTCGCCCGCTGCTGCGCGCGCTCGAAGGAGAAGCCCTCGAGCTCGTCGGCGACCTGGATGAGCCCGCCGGAGTTGACGCAGTAGTCGGGCGCGTAGAGGATCCCGCGGTCCTCGAGCTGCTTCTCCACGCCCGGGTGCGCGAGCTGGTTGTTGGCGGCGCCGCAGACGATCTTGGCCGACAGCACGTCGACGACCTCGTCGGTGAGCGCGCCGCCGAGGGCGCAGGGGGCGTAGACGTCGAGCGGCGAGGCGACCAGCTCGTCGGTCGAGGCGACGGCGGTCACCGACTCGTGCTCGGCGACCAGCGCGTCCACAGCGGGCCGGTGCACGTCGGTGATCACCACCGAGGCGCCGTCCTCGACCAGGTGCCGCACGAGGTGGCGACCGACCTTGCCGACCCCCGCGACGCCGACCGTGCGCCCGTGCAGGGTCGGGGCGCCCCAGACGACCTCGGCCGCCGCGCGCATGCCCTGGAACACGCCGTACGCCGTGAGCACCGAGCTGTCGCCCGCGCCACCGTGGGCGGTCGTGCGGCCGGTGACGAAGTCGCACTCCCGCGCGATGTGGTCCATGTCGGCCGAGAAGGTCCCCACGTCGCAGGCGGTGTAGTAGCGCCCGCCGAGCGACTGCACGAAGCGCCCGTAGGCGCGCAGCAGCGCCTCGGTCTTGAGGGTCGCCGGGTCGCCGATGATGACCGCCTTGCCGCCGCCGAGGTCCAGCCCGGCGAGCGCGGCCTTGTAGGACATGCCGCGCGAGAGGTTGAGGACGTCCTCGATCGCGTCGTCCGTGCTCGCGTAGGGGTAGAAGCGGGTGCCGCCGAGGGCGGGACCGAGCGCGGTGGAGTGGATGGCGACGATGGCCTTCAGGCCCGTGGCCCGGTCGTTGCAGAAGACGACCTGCTCGTGCTCGCTGCCGAGGTCGAAGACGTCGACAGAGGGGTTTCCAGACATGGGTGCTGTCCTTCGGGTGTCGTGGCGGTCGCGGGGTGGTGCGACCCGGTCGTGGCGCTCACGTGGGTGGTGATCGCCGTCACCTCGAAGGTTAGTCCGCTTCGGCCATCACGACGACGTCGCCGTGCGTGCCGTAGCCGAGGAGGCGTCCGCCCGTCGGCCGTCCGTTGAAGGCGACCATCAGCCAGCGGCCGTCCACGCGGGCGAGGGTGGGCCAGGGCAGGTTGGTCGGGTACGGCGCGTCCAGCTCGCCGCGCTCGACGAGGTCGGTCCCGAAGACGGGGAACCGTGCCCGCTCGCCGCGGCGTCCGTCGCGCCCGTCGCTGGCCAGCACCACGAGCTCGTCGTCCACCCGGAGCAGCGTGGTCCCCTCGGTCGCCCGCCGGTCGGGTGCCGCCGACACCAGCGCGAGGGAGTCGAGCGACGGGCCGGCCGCCAGGGCCGGGTGGAAGCGGAAGAAGCGGCTCGCGCTGACGAAGCCGACCAGCCAACGCCCGTCCTCGCGGACGAGGTGCGGGTCCCAGACGGCCACCGAGGTGAGCCCGTCGGTGGGCAGCGGCAGCTCGGCGGTGTCCAGCACGTGCTCGCCGTGCAGGACGTCGACCGACGCCTCGACGGTCGCCAAGGTCACCCGCAGCGTCGACGGTGAGGCACGCGTGGCCCGGGTCGGCTGCTCGAAGTCGCCCCACGTGCTGGTCGCCACCAGCCACCGGTCGCCGTCGCGGACGACGTGCGTCGCGTGGTCGCCGTACACGCCCGCCTTGTCGGGCCGGCGGAAGAACAGGTCCCCGGTGTGCCGCAGGTCCAGGGTGTCGGGGGAGAGCCGCCACAGGCTGGTGTGCGCGGTGTCGAAGAACCCCGGTCCGGCCGACGTGGCGCTCAGCCAGAGGTCCCCGTCGTCGCGCAGCGGGCTGCCGTCCGCCTCGTTGACCAGGCGCAGGTCCCGCAGCCCGAGCTGCCCGAAGCCCCCGGCGACGGACGGCCGCGGGGGCAGCTCGACGCCCAGGGTCGCGAGTGCCTCCTCGTCGTGGACGTCGACGTGGTCGTCGCGCAGGTCCCGCCGGGCGCGGGCGACCCAGTGACCCGCCTCGCGCGACCAGGCCGTGAGGTGGGTGCCGGTCAGGGTGACGCCGAGCTCGGTCGGCGACTCGGCCCGCCCCGTCCTGCGGCTCCGGTGCTCGCTGGTGCCGCGCCCGTCGGTGATCGTCAGCGACAGCGATGCGCCGTCGTACGCCATCCCGAGCCGCGTGCCGGGCAGGTGCAGGGCGAGGAACGACGAGTCGGAGGGCGATTCCAGCCTCGTCGTCGCCGCGACGTACGGCGCGGGCGCGGGCATGGCGTGCATGCCACCCTCGTCGGTGGTCACCCGCGCCCGGGAGACCAGCTCGATCGGCCGGAGCCGGCGCACGATCTCGAGGCGAGGCAGCACCGGGGGATTGTCGCAGCCGGCGCCGCGTCGGTTCGAGCGGTGCCCGTCAGTGCGAGGGCAGCGACCCGCTCAACCGGCCATGCCGCTCGGCGCTGGAGGCGTTGAGTCCGACGATCTCGACGGCCTTGCCCTTGCGCTCGTACTTGGTCGTGATGGCGTCGAGCGAGGCGACCGTGGAGGCGTCCCACACGTGTGACCGGGAGAGGTCGATGACGACGTGGTCGGGGTCCTCGGCGTAGTCGAACTGGGTGTAGAGGTCGTTGCTGGAGGCGAAGAACAGCTCGCCGGTCACCCGGTAGACCGCCGAGACCGTGCCGTCGCGGTTCTCCACCAGCTCGCGGTGCGTCTCGGTCAGGTGCGCGACACGTCGGGCGAAGAGGGTCATCGCGACCAGGACGCCCGCGACGACACCGATGGCCAGGTTGTGGCTCAGGACCGTCACCACCACGGTGGCGACCATGACGGTCGTCTCGGACTTCGGCATCCGGCGCAGCGTGGTGGGCTGGACGGAGTGCCAGTCGAACGTGCCCACGGACACCATGATCATGACCGCGACGAGTGCGGCCATCGGGATGAGGGCGACGACGTCGCCGAACCCGACGACGAGGACCAGCAGGAAGACACCGGCCAGGAACGTCGAGATCCGGGTGCGCGCCCCGGAGGCCTTCACGTTGATCATCGTCTGGCCGATCATCGCGCAGCCGCCCATGCCGCCGAAGAAGCCGGTGACGACGTTGGCGGCGCCCTGTCCCCAGGCCTCCCGCGTCTTGTCGGAGTGGGTGTCGGTGATGTCGTCGACCAGCTTGGCGGTCAGCAGCGACTCGAGCAGTCCGACCAGGGCCATGGCGAGGGCGTACGGGGCGATGATCTCGAGGGTCTCGAGGGTCCACGGCACGTCCGGCACGAGGAGGGACGGGAGGCTGTCGGGGAGCTCGCCCTCGTCGCCGACGTCCGGGACGTTGATCGCGGCCAGCAGGGTGAACGCCGTGAGGGCGACGATCGCGACCAGCGGGGCGGGCACGACCCGCGTCACCCGCGGCAGCGCGACGATCGCGGCGATGCCGACGGCGACCATCGGGTAGACGAGCCACGGCACGTCGACGAGGTGCGGGACCTGCGCCATGAAGATGAGGATCGCCAGGGCGTTGACGAACCCGACCATCACCGAGCGCGGGATGAAGCGCATCAGCCGGGCCACCCCGGCGAGGCCGAGCACGACCTGGAGCACGCCGCCGAGGAGCACCGTGGCGATGAGGTGGTCGTAGCCGTGGTCGCGCATCACCGGCGCGATCACCAGCGCGATGGCGCCGGTCGCCGCGGAGATCATGGCGGGCCGTCCGCCCAGGAACGCGATCGAGACCGCCATGGTGAAGGAGGCGAAGAGGCCCACGCGCGGGTCCACCCCGGCGATGATCGAGAAGGAGATCGCCTCGGGGATCAGCGCCAGCGCGACGACCAGACCCGCCAAGACCTCGGTGCGCAGCATCTTCGGCGACCGCAGGGCGGTCAGGACGGTGGGCTCGGGACTGGTCTCGGGCGCGTACGACGTGGTGGTCACGGGTCTCCGTTCGTCCGGCCGCGGCCGTGCGCGGGCGGAGGTTTGGCGGGCGGGGCACGGGTGCGCATCATGGGTGCGCGAACCGGCGTCGACGCCGGCGGGAAGTCTGCGCAGGAACCCTACCCTCACGCAGCGTGAGGTTTGGCACTGACGGCGACGTGAGAGAGGCCACCCATGACCGGTGAACCGGCCCCCGAGGAGGGCGGCGTCCCCGCCATGCGGATCGGCGAGGTGGCGGCCCGCACCGAGCTGTCCCTGCGCAGCCTGCGGCACTGGGAGGACGTCGGCCTGCTCCGGCCGACCGGGCGCAGCGAGGGCGGGTTCCGGCTCTACACCGAGGCCGACGTCGAGCGGATCCTCGTCATCCGGCGGATGAAGCCGCTCGGCTTCAGCCTCGACGAGATGAGTGCCGTGATGCGCGACATCGAGGCCCTCGAGCGTCAGGACGGTACGACGGACGCGGACGCCCGGCGCCGCCTCGAGGCCGTCCTGTCCGACGCGGCGGAGCGGCGGGAGCGCCTGGTGCGACAGCTGGGCATGGCCGACGAGTTCCTCGCGCTGCTGGGCGAGCGGGTGGGCTGAGCGCGCCGACGATCGCCCGCGACCCGTCGTACGGCTCCAGGCGTCAGCGCCGCGCGAGCACCGAGGGCGGCAGGTCCAGGTCCGGAACCAGCTCGGCCAGCAGCGAGCGCACGCGACCGTCGAGGTCGGCCACGATCGCCCGCACCGTCTCGTCGTCCTGCCCGCCCGGGTCGGCCACCGGCCAGTCGCGGTAGGTCACGCCCGGCACGTAGGGGCACTCCTCGCCGCAGCCCAGGGTGATCGCCATCGTGCTGGCGGCGATGGTGTCGCGGGTCAGCAGGGTGGGCGCCTCGCGGGAGGTGTCGAGGCCGAGCGCCTCGAGGGCCCGCGCGACCTCGGGATGGATGTGCTCGCCGGGTTGCGTGCCCGCCGACAGCGCCGTGACCCGGCCGCCGGCGTAGTGCTCGGTCAGCACCCGGCTGATCACCGAGCGCCCGCCGTTGCGGACGCAGGCGAAGACGACCTGGGGGGTGCTGGTCTCGGGGGTCGTGGTCATCGGGACTCTCCTGGGGTGAGGGGCGGGCGGTCGTGGAAGAAGCGGCGCGCCCAGAGGCTGACGTAGACGAGGCCGACCAGCACGGGGACCTCGATGAGGGGTCCGACGACGCCCGCGAGCGCCTGCCCGGACGCGACGCCGAAGACGCCGATCGCGACCGCGATGGCCAGCTCGAAGTTGTTGCCGGCCGCGGTGAAGGAGACCGCGGTGGCGCGCTGGTAGTCGAAGCCGAGGGCTCGCGTCAGCAGCATCGAGCCGCCCCACATCAGGACGAAGTAGGCGAGAAGCGGCAGCGCGATCCGGGCCACGTCGAGCGGGCGGCCGGTGATCGTGTCGCCCTGCAGCGCGAAGAGCAGCACGATGGTGAACAGCAGGCCGTAGAGGGCCGCCGGGCCGATGCGGGGGAGGAACGTCCCCTCGTACCACTCGCGGCCCCGGGACCGCTCCCCGAGCGTGCGGGTGAGGTAGCCGGCCAGGAGCGGGATGCCGAGGAAGACCAGCACCGACCGGGCGATCTCCCACATGGACACGTCGAGGTCGGCCTGCGCGAGGCCGAGCCAGCTCGGCAGGACCTCGAGGTAGAAGTACCCCAGGACCGCGAACGCCAGGATCTGGAAGACGGCGTTGATGGCGACCAGGATCGCGGCCGCCTCGCGGTCCCCGCAGGCCAGGTCGTTCCAGATCAGCACCATCGCGATGCACCGCGCCAGCCCCACGATGATCAGCCCGGTGCGGTACTCGGGGAGGTCAGGCAGCAGCAGCCAGGCCAGGGTGAACATGAGGGCCGGGCCGAGGACCCAGTTGAGCAGGATCGACGTGCCGAGCATCCGGCGATCACGGGTGACGTGGCCGAGCTCGTCGTACCGGACCTTGGCCAGGACGGGGTACATCATCACGAGCAGGCCGACGGCGATCGGCAGCGAGACCGAGCCGACCTCCACCGCCGCCAGGGCGTCGTCGAGTCCCGGCACCCAGCGGCCCAGCAGCAGGCCGGCGACCATGGCCACCCCGATCCACAGCGGGAGGAACCGGTCGAGGGTGGAGAGGCGCTGGAGGACCGCCTCGTCCGCGTCGCGGGACGGGTCCTCGCGGACGACGTCGCTCATGCGCCGACCGCCGTCCGTGCCGCACCTGTGTCCGCGGTGAAGAGTCCCGCCAGGGCCTCCATGGCCGCGGGACGCGCTAGGTAGTAGACCCAGGTGCCGCGCTTCTCGCGGTCCACGAGCCCGGCCTCGTGCAGCACCTTGAGGTGGTGGCTGATGGTGGGCTGGGAGAGGTCGAAGTGGGGGAGGAGGTCGCACACGCACGCCTCGCCGCCCTCGTGGGAGAGCACCAGCGACAGCAGCCGCAGCCGCGCGGGGTCGGCGATCGCCTTGAGCATGGGCACGACGCTCGTGGCCTGCTCGGGGGAGATCGGCTCCCGGGACAGCGGCACGCAGCAGGTCAGCGGATCCGCGCCAGGGGGGACGAGGTCGTCGCAGGAGTTCGACATGCGTCAATGTTGACACATGTCGATATCCGGCGTCACTGCGGGCCGCCGCGTGGATACGGTGTGGCCATGTCGCCCGTGGTGCTCGACGTCGACGTCGTCGTGGTGGGGGGCGGGCAGGCGGGGCTGGCCACCGCGTTCTACCTGCGCCGCGCCGGGCTCCGTCCCGGTCGGGACTTCGTCGTGATCGACGGCGAGGAGCGCCCCGGCGGTGCGTGGCAGCACACGTGGGACGGGCTGCGGCTGTTCTCGCCCGCGACCTACTCCTCGCTGCCGGGATGGATGATGCCGCCGTGGGACGACGCCCGGCTCGGCTTCCCGCCGCGTGACCACGTCGTCGACTACCTGACGCGCTACGAGGAGCGCTACGCCCTCGACGTACGACGCCCGCACCGGGTCCGCACGGTGGAGCGGAACGGCGACGGGTCACGCCTCGTCGTGCGGGCGGACGGGCTCGAGGTCGCCGCTCGGACCGTGGTCTCGGCGACCGGCACGTGGACCCAGCCGTTCTGGCCGGCCTACCCGGGCACCCGCGAGTTCGGGGGACGGCAGCTGCACGTCGCGGGCTACCGGCGCCCGGACGGGTTCGCCGGCCAGCGCGTCGCGGTCGTCGGGGGCGGCAACTCCGGCGCGCAGGTCCTCGCCGAGGTGTCGACCGTCGCCGAGACCGCGTGGTTCACCGCGAAGCCGCCGCGCTTCCTGGCCGACGACGTCGACGGTCGCGCGCTCTTCGCTGCCGCGACCGCACGGATCGAGGCGCTGCGCCAGGGGCGCGACCACCCGGGCGTCGGCGGCCTCGGCGACGTCGTGATGGTCGAGAGCGTCAAGGACGCGCGGGCGCGCGGTGTGCTCGTCGCCCGCCCGATGTTCACCCGGCTCACCTCCGCCGGCGTCGTGGTGGACGACGGCTCGACGGTGGAGCTCGACGCGATCATCTGGTGCACCGGCTTCCGTCCCGCGCTGCGCCACCTCCGCGCCCTCCGGCTGGCGACCGAGCGGGGCCGGCCGGCCGTCGGGGGTCCCAGCGGCACGCGCGCCGTGTCCGAGCCGCGCCTGCACCTGGTCGGGTACGGCGACTGGACCGGGCCCGCCTCGGCGACGCTGCTGGGCGTGGGGCGCTCGGCCCGCGCCTGCGTGGACGAGGTCGTCGCGACCCTCTGAGCGGGCGTCACGCCGGCCGGTCGGCGACGGGCGCGGCCCCGAGCATCAGCAGCGCCGCCAGGCCGGCCACGGCCGCCAGCACCAGGAAAGCGGCGGAGTAGGACCCGAGCGCGACCGCGAGGACTGCTCCCACGAACGGCGCCAGGGCGGAGGCCACCAGCGCCGGTGCGGTCAGGATCCCGTTGAGGGCGCCGTACGAGGCCGGTCCCCAGCGGTCGGTGATCGCGGTGGCGTGGACGAGCGTGTAGATGCCCCGCGCGAGCCCGAGCCCGACGCCGATCGTGACGAGCAGCGCGGCAGACGCCGGCGCGAGCGCCAGGGCCGCGGTGGCCGCGGCGACCGCACCCACCACGGCGACGCCGCGCGTCGTGACCGAGGTGCGGGCCGCGAACCGGGCGTACGCCAGGCGGCCGGCGACCTGTCCGACCCCGCCGAGGCCGAGCGCGAGGGCGGCGGCGTTGCGACTGAGCCCCTGCTCGACGAGCATCGGCACCAGGTTGATGACGACGGCGTAGACCGCGAGCGCGGTGAGTGCGTTGGCCAGGGTGAGGAGCAGGAACGGCGTGCTCCGGACGGTGGTCGGGACGGTGCGCCCCGAGTGCCCGACCGGATGCTCCGGACGGGCGTTCGTGCGCCACGGGTGGTCGAGGCCGCGCCAGTGCAGCGGGACGGTCACGACGACCAGCAGCACCAGCAGGACGAGGTAGGCCTGCCGCCAGCCCAGCAGGTCGTCGAGGGCCGAGGTGATCGGTGCGAAGACCGTGCTGGCCAGGCCGGCGACGAGGGTGAGCGTCGTCAGCGCCCGCACCCGGCGTACGCCGCCCCAGTGCGTCAGCGCCGCGAAGGCCGGTGGGTAGAGCGTGCCGGCCATGGCGGCACCGGTGACCACCCAGCCGGCGTAGAAGACCCACAGGTCCGGGGCGAGCGCGACGATCGACAGGCCGGGGACGGTGAGCAGGGAGGCGCCGGTCATCACCCGCCTGGGCCCGACGGCGTCGATGTGCCGGCCGACCCAGATGCCCGTCACCCCGGCGACGAGCTGGCCGAGCGAGAAGGCGCCGGTGACGGCCGTGGCCGACCACCCGGTGTCGCTGGTGATCGAGGGCTGCAGGACGGCGAAGGCGTAGTAGAGGCACCCCCACGACACGATCTGGACGGTGCTCAGCACGGTCACCACGCGCCGCAGCCCGACGTCGTCGAGGGCGTCGGGCTGCGGTGTCGCGGTGTCGGCCAGGGCGGTCACCCCTCCGACGGGCGGCCGATCGAGACCAGCTCGGGCCCGGAGGGAGTGCCGCAGCACCCGCCGCCCGACGCCACGGCGTCGGGTGCGTCGAACACGCCCGCGCCGTTGCACACCCCGGTCTCGGGGAGGACCAGGTCGACCCGGTCGGCCGCCTCGAGGTCGCCGGCGAGGGCGGCGACGACCGAGCGCACCTGCTCGAAGCCGGTCATGGCCAGGAACGACGGCGCCCGGCCGTAGGACTTCATGCCGACCAGGAACAGCCCGGGCTCGGGCTGGGCGAGCTCCCGGTGCCCGTGCGGCGCGACGTCGCCGCACGAGTGGTGGTCGGGATGGATCTGGCCGGCCAGGGCGCGCGCCGAGCCGAGCGCCGGGTCGAGGTCGAGGCGCACCTCGGACAGGAACGAGACGTCCGGCCGGAAGCCGGTGACCACGACCACCTCGTCCACGTCGGTCACCTCGGCGCCGTCGACCGAGCGGAGGGTGAGCCGCCCGTCGGGCTGCTCGAGCACCGCGTCGGTCCTGAACCGCGTCACGCTGCGCACCACGCCGCTGCTCGCGGCGCTCCGGGCGTCCTGCCCGAGCTTGCCGCGCTGCTCGAGCTGGTCGTTGTCGCCGCCCCCGAACGCGTCCCCGACGCTCGAGCGGCGCAGCAGCCACGAGACCCGGGTGGCCGCGTCCTGTCGGGCGAGGCCGGCCAGCCCGATCAGGACGCCCTGCGCGGAGGCGCCGCGCCCGGCGACGGCGACGTGCTTCCCGGCGTACCGTGCCGCGACGGCGGGGTCGGAGAAGTCGGGGATGCCGTAGCTGATGCGGGATGCGTGCTCGCGCTCCCCGAGCGCCGGGTAGCCGTCGGCGCCCAGCGGGTTGGGCGTCGTCCACGTCCCGGAGGCGTCGATGACCGCGCCGGCCAGGAGGCGTCCACCGCCCTCCACGTGGACGGCGAAGGCGTCGGTCTCCCGCCCGGAGTCGACCAGCAGGTCACGCCCGGCGCGTCCCACCCCGGTGACCCGGGAGCCGAAGCGCACCGAGCCGTGGGACGAGGCGTCGATCGCCCGGGCGAGGGGCACGAGGTAGCGCTCGCGCCACTCGCCGCCGGTGGGGTAGGCCCGGTCGTCCGGGGCGGACCAGGTGCCGCTCGCCTCGAGGAGGCGTCGTGCCGCGGGGTCGATGAGCTCGGCCCAGGCGGAGAAGAGTCGCACGTGCGCCCACTCGCCGACGGCGGCGCCTGCGTCGGCGCCGGCCTCCAGGACCACGGCGTCGAGGCCGCGCTCGATGGCGTTGGCGGCGGCGGCCAGGCCGATCGGGCCGGCGCCGATGATGACCACGGGGTGCTGCATGGGAGTTCCTCCTGCTGTGGACAAGTTCATCGACGGACGTCGATGGAAGGACTGTATCGACGGAGATCGATGAAGACAAGGTACGATCTCGCCATGGCCTCCACCTCCCTCGATGTCGCCCCCGCCGACGGCCTCGTGCGCCCCGGTCTCGACCGCGAGCGCGCCGAGGAGTACGCCGAGTGGTTCGCCGTGCTGGCCGACCCGACCCGGGTCCGGCTGCTGCACACGCTCTCCACCTCGACATCCGGCGCGATGCGCATCGGTGACCTGGCAGAGGCGCTCGGGATCAGCCAGAGCACCTGCTCCCACCACTGCCAGCTGCTGCGCAAGGTCGGCTTCGTGGTGGTCGACAAGGTCGGCACCTCGAGCATGGTCTCGGTCAACGCGGCGTGCTGCACGGGCCTGCCGCACGCGGCGGACGTCGTGATGGGCACCCTCTCCTCGGTGCCGTGCTGCCCTGCGGACCTCCCCGCGGACGTCACGACCCGGCCGGTCCGCGCCGAGGACATGGAGGCCGTCCTGGCGATCTACGCCGAGGGGCTCGCGACCCGCAACGCGACCTTCGAGACGGTCGTCCCCACCGCCCGACAGCTGGCCGACCGCTGGATCCCCGGTCTCGCCTGGGTCGCCGAGCTCGACGGCGAGGTCGTCGGCTGGGCCGCGGTGAGCCCGGTCTCGTCGCGGGAGTGCTACTCCGGCGTCGGCGAGAGCTCGGTGTACGTCGCGGAGTCCGCCCGCGGACGCGGGGTCGGCACCGCGCTGCTGCACGCCCAGGTCAACGGCGCCGACGCCGCGGGGATGTGGACGCTGCAGACGTCGATCTTCCCGGAGAACCGGGCCAGCCTGGCCCTGCACCGGTCCGCCGGTTACCGCACGCTGGCGGTGCGCACCCGGATCGCGCGGCTCGACGGGGAGTGGCGCGACACGGTGCTGATGGAGCGGCGCAGCGCGGCCTGCTGACCGGAACGTGTCAGGAAACGGCGAAGCACCCGGTCGGGACGTGACCGGGCGCTTCGCGTGCGTGTGGCCAGGGGCGGGGTCGAACCGCCGACCTACCGATTTTCAGTCGGTCGCTCGTACCAACTGAGCTACCTGGCCAAGCGCGAGGAATGCTACATGAGCGCAACGGACGGCGCGGAATCGGCCGCACCCCGGTACGACGACCCGCTGGCGAGCCCCACGGCGACGGGTCCGTCAGACGGGTCGCGCGTCCTCGGTGGCCGGCAGCTCCACCCAGAACGCGGACCCCTTGCCGGGGGTCGACTCCGCGTCGACCGTGCCGCCGTCACGCTCGGCGAGAGAGCGCGAGAGCGAGAGGCCGAGCCCGGTTCCCTTCACGTCGGGCCGCGCGTGCCGGACGAAGGGGTCGAAGGCCGTGCGGAGCCGGTCGGCGTCCAGTCCCTCGCCGGTGTCGCGGACGATCACCCGCAGCCGCGGCTCGCCGGTCTCCCCGCGGAGCGCCTGCGTCGAGACGTGGACCGAGCCGCCCGGGTTGTGCACCACCGCGTTGCCGACGAGGTTGGAGAGGATCTGCCGGAAGCCCGCGGCGTGCGCCCACACCGTCTGGCCCGGCGACACCTCGCAGTCGAGGTCGACCCCGGCGGAGCGGGCAGTGGCCCGGTGCCAGTGCACGACGTCCTCGACGGCACCCGCCACGTCGACGCTCTCGCGGCTCTCCTCGGTCCCCATGGTCCGGCCGGCGCTGAGCAGGTCCTCGACGACCGCCATCAGCTGCTCGCACGCGCGGAGGATGACCGCACCGTCGCGCTGCACCGCGTCGGCGAAGGGATCGTCGCCCTGTTGCTCCGCCTCGTCCACCAGCATCTCGGTGTATCCGACGATCGCGGTCAGAGGAGTGCGGAGCTCGTGGCCGATGGACCCGAAGAAGTGCTGCTGTGCCTCGCGGGTCTTGGCGCCGGCGGCAACCGCGTCTGCAAGCGAACGTCGCGCCTGCTCTTGGGCCATCCGAGACGTGAGCGCGGCGTGGAGCAGGCGAAAGTCGGCAACGTATTCGACGGGCCAGTCTCCGGTGTGGGGACTTCCTACTGCCAAGCTGCCGTACATGACGCCGTCAGAAACGTGAGCGTGGACGATGAGGCTGTGGAATCCGTTCGCTGATAGTTCGCGCTGGTCCTGGGCGGCCTCGTCAGGGAGCAGGTCGATGTCTGTGACGACCAGAGCTTCTTCTCGCGCACGCGGAGAGACCCACGGCATGGACAAGGCGGCCTCGGGCCCAGCGCCGGGCGGGGGAAGGACCGAGCACGCGGTGCCTGGCTTCAGCCACTCGGTGACCCAGGCTCGCTGACCCAGATGGACCCAGCCGTCCTCGTCCTCCGGTGCGAACGTGGTCAGCGAGATCGTGACCACCTCTGCCCGCATCAACCCGAGCAGGTGGTCGGCCACCTCGGAGAAGGCATCGTTCAATCGCATCCCGGTGTCCAGGATCCTGGCCGCGAGCTTCGACGCACCGGGAGAGACGTGCGCGCTGGACGCCACGTGCTGCAGGGCGGGACTGTCGGTCACCGATCGACCTCCTCCCGAAGCGTTGCTGTGATGTGCGCGGGCGTGGGGACGAGCCCGCGGCTCTGGTCGATTGTGACCGGTGAGGTCAACGCGATTGCGTGCTGTCCGGCCCAGGTCGCGAGGTCGCGGAGGAAGCCCAGCCCCAGGGATCGGCCGGGGCAGGCATGCGCCCCCGCGCCGAAAGGCAGCCAGGCTCCGGGGCGGACGTCGTCGCGACGCCACCTGTCCGGGCAGAAGGTGGACAGGTCCTGCGGAGCGTCCGGCGCGAGGTCGGAGAGTCTTCCCAAAAGCAACGGACTGACCATCACCAAGGCGCCGGCGGGAAGGGGGTGTCCGTCAACCTCGACCGGACGAGTCGTCATCCTGGCCGTCAGCCAAGTGGGAGGCGAGACGCGCAGGGTTTCCCAGACTGCGTCGTCCCTGTTGGCGTCGTCATCCGGCAACGCGGCCAGGTGGACGAGCAGCCACGCGCCCGCCGCGACCGGTACCTGGATGCCGGCGGCGAGCATGGTCGCGACGACGTTGGGGCTGTCAACGATGGCGCAGTCGCCCCGCACGCTTCCCAAGGCGTCCTCTAGCGTCGTGCGGGAGCGGTGCTCGCGACGCCTCGTGCGGCTCCAGCGTCGCGGCGCGCGTGAACTGGCGATGACGGGGGCGAGTGCGTCGATCCACGCCAGCACGAGGTCGGCGATCTCGTCGCGCCTCTCATCGACGAGTCCTGTGAGCACGGCCGCGCACGTGGCCCGGGCCATCGGTCGGCGCAACAGGTCCATGGCGTCGAAGTGCTTGACGACGACGTCGGGGGACGTCTGCACCTCGTCAACGCCCCTCACCGCCAGGCACCACTCGGTCGCGAAGACCTCGCGTCCTCGTTCGACCTGGTCCGGCGTGAGGGATGCGAAGACGTGATGACCGGTGCGGGTGTCGCCCGTGCTAGCGGACAGGTCGGTGCTGCGGCTGACCGTGGTCGGGAAGTCATACGTTGCGGCATCCATCAGAATTCGCTTGGACTGTTCGAGCGTGGTGGCCAGCCAAGGTCCGTTCGGCCCGAGTGGCGTGAGCCCGGACGACCTCGGTGCGCCAAGGACAGCGCCGAGGCGACCACTGGTCGCCTCGGCGCTCTCGATGGTGGCGACGGGGCGCGAGTCCCCGTCGGTGCTGCGGTGGTTCAGCGACCGGGGCCGCTCGGACGCCAGGAGTACAGCGCGAACATCTGGTCTGCGGCACGCTTCGCGGCACGACGCTGGATCAGCTTGGTCATATCGGGGTGCTCCCTCTTCTCGGGTGTCGACGCCCCAGGGGGAGGACGCCGTACTGGGGACAGACCTCCCGGCTGTCCCCGCGGCTAGCGTATCGGCGAAAACCCGCTCATGGGGCGGTTCGCGCGTTCCGGTCGGAGATGAGGTCCCGCAGCTGCTGGCCGCGCAACGGCTTCTGCAGCACGGTGGTCACCCCCAGCTCCTGCAGGACGGCGCGCTGCTCGCCGGCCCACGCGCTGACCACCACCACGTCGAGCCCCTCGCTGCGGTCCGGGTTGTCGCGCAGCCACCGCACAACGTCCTCGCCGCTCATCCGCGGCATCGTGAGGTCCAGCAGCATGATGTCGTAGGCGTAGCGGCTGAGCGCCTCGACCGCCTCCTCACCGTCGGCGGCCTGGTCCGCGACGTGACCGAGGCGCACGACCATCCGCGCCATCAGGTCACGGATGTCCTCGGTGTCGTCCACCACGAGGAACCGCAGCTGGTCTCCGTCGGTGCTCACAGGCATGAGGCTATCGGTGTCGGGCGCCGGTCCGCGCGGGTCTCCCGACGTGACACGGCGCGGATTGACGCGACGGCGTACGCGATCGGGGGATTGGGCGGCGATCCTGCAGCGCCCTATGCTGTACGACGCCTTCGACCGCGTGGTCCGCCACGCACCGCCGGGGGCGGGCCCCCATCGTCTAGCGGCCCAGGACCCCGCCCTTTCACGGCGGTAGCGCCGGTTCGAATCCGGTTGGGGGTGCGGCCGTTCGACGGTCCGACCGAGGGGATCCCCCTCGATTGGGAGCCAGCGAAGTCGATGGGTTAGAGTTCCACCGCTTCGCCTCGCGGAGCAGCAACACAGATGTACCAGCAGTTCACCTGGCCCCGTAGCGCAGTTGGTTAGCGCGCCGCCCTGTCACGGCGGAGGCCGCGGGTTCGAGTCCCGTCGGGGTCGCCACCGAGAGGCTGGCCCGGAGCAACACGCTCCGGGCCGGCCTCTCTGCATGTCCGAGCGGGCATCTCGCGGGACCGGTGTGCTGCGGCGACCTAGGCTGGATGCATGCCGGTGGACATCGAGCCCGACGACTTCGACCGCCTCGTGGAGTCGGCCCTCGACGACCTGCCGGACGAGGTGGCGTCCCTGGTCAGCAACGTGGTGGTGCAGGTCGAGCCCGACGCCCCGGCGGACGACCCCGACCTGCTGGGCATCTACGAGGGTGTCGCGCTGACCGAACGCGCGGCCAACCACTCGGGCATGCTCCCGGACCGGATCCTGGTCTTCCGCAGGCCGCTGGTCGAGATGTGCGACTCGCTCGACGAGCTGCGCGACGAGGTGCGCATCACGGTCGTGCACGAGGTCGCCCACCACTTCGGCATCGGCGAGGAGCGGCTGCACGCGCTCGGACTCGGCTGAGCGGCCCGGCGTCGCGTCAGGAGACGTGCTGGGCGTTGACCCGTCCGGACTCCCCGCCACCGGAGGTGTGGTGCCAGGCGCGGGGGCGTTCGCCGGCGAGCTGGCGCACCATCTCGCCGAGGTACCACAGGTGGAACTCGCGTTGGGCGGGCGTGCGCTGGAGGGAGAGGAGTCGCTCGGCCTTGCAGAAGGCGTCGGCGAGGTCGAACATCTCCATCATCGTCGACACGATCGACGACGCCTCGGGCTCCATGCGCACCGAGACGTCGACGCTGTGGGCGCCGGCATCGAGCGCCGCTCCGACGGTGCGGTGGAGGTCGGGGGGAATCTGGCGCTCGAAGCTGGTGAACATCGCCGAGAGGTCGGCGGCCAGCGGGTAGTGGTCCTGGTGGGCGACCGCCAGGAGCCGCAGCTCGCGCCGGAGCTCGTAGTACTGGCGGGTCAGCGAGGCATAGAGGCCGAGGTCGAGCCCGAGCAGCTTGACCTCGCGGGCGTCGTCGCTGAGCGCGGCGGGCCCGTCGTCGACGGTGCTGTCGATGACGGCGTCGGCCCCGCCGTCCTCGCGGACCTCGGGGGCCGGCTCGAACCAGACCACCTTGCCGTCGGGCTCGATCGAGGCGCCCCAGGCGACCGAGCTCATGGCCACGATGGACAGGCCGCGTCCGAAGGTCGTGAGGAACTCCTCCGGGTCCGAGGACGCCGTCGGCGGGGTGGGCGGCTCGGGCGAGCCGTCGATGACTTCGATGCGCGGGTGGCTCGAGGTCCCTCGCACGCGTACGGCGATCGGCTCGGCGCCGTGGAGCACCGCGTTGGTCGTGAGCTCGGAGACGCCGAGCTCGGCGCACTCGATGAGCTCGTCCCGGCCGAGCTCCACGCAGATGTCGTGCACCCAGCGACGCGCGTCCGCGACGGCGCGCGGGGACGCCGACAACGGTAGGGCTTGCTTCGTCAGGGGCACTAGGTCACTCACCGGGGGAGGATTGTGGGTAGTCCAGCGGGGCGTACGTACCCGGTCCATGAGTCGACCAAACACGGGAGCCTCGAAAAGGATCCCACGAGGTCCCGTCGTGGGCCGGGTCACACCTGTGACGCACGACATCGCCGGTCGTGACGCACAGAACGCTCCTCATTTGGGCACGGGTCACCGCAGGCGGGACAATGGACCCGACGGCGACGTCGTACCCGCACCGTGCCCGGTTCCAGGAGGACTGACATGTCGAACCCCCAGGCCCAGCAGCAGGACACCCACCAGGTGGTGGTGATCGGCTCCGGCTTCGGCGGTCTCTTCGGCACCAAGGCCCTGCGCAAGGCGCCCGTCGAGGTGACGATGGTGGCCAAGACGACCCACCACCTCTTCCAGCCGCTCCTCTACCAGGTGGCGACCGGCATCCTTTCCGAGGGCGAGATCGCGCCCCCGACCCGCGAGGTCCTCAGCGGGCAGGACAACGCGCAGGTCCTCCTCGGCGAGGTCACCGACATCGACCTCGAGGCCCGGACCGTCACCAGCCACGTGCTGGGGCGCGAGACGGTCTCGCACTACGACTCGCTCATCGTGGCCGCCGGTGCCGCCCAGTCCTACTTCGGCAACGACCACTTCTCCGAGTACGCGCCGGGCATGAAGAGCATCGACGACGCACTCGAGCTGCGGGGCCGCATCTTCGGCGCCTTCGAGATGGCCGAGCTCGGGGCCAACCGCGGCGACGACATCGACCACCTGCTGACCTTCGTGGTCGTCGGCGCCGGCCCGACCGGCGTCGAGATGGCGGGACAGATCGCCGAGCTCGCCCACCGCACGCTCAAGCGGGACTTCCGGGCCATCAACACCCGCGAGGCCCGGGTGATCCTGCTCGACGCGGCGCCGCAGGTGCTGCCGCCCTTCGGCCAGAAGCTCGGCGAGAAGGCCAAGAACGAGCTCGAGAAGCTCGGCGTCGAGGTGATCCTCGGCGCGATGGTCACCGACGTCGACGAGCGCGGCATCGAGATGAAGTTCAAGGACGGCCGCGTCGAGCGCATCAAGACCGTCACCAAGATCTGGGCGGCGGGCGTCCAGGCCAGCTCGCTCGGGCAGACCCTCGCCGAGCAGACCGGCGCCCCGCTCGACCGTGCCGGCCGCATCGGCGTCAACCCCGACCTCACGCTGCCGGGCCACCCCGAGGTCTTCGTGGTGGGCGACATGATCGCCCTCGACAACCTGCCGGGTGTCGCCCAGGTCGCGATCCAGGGCGCCAAGTACGCCGCCAAGGAGATCGAGGGCCGGCTCGCCGGCAAGGCACCGCAGCCGCCGTTCAAGTACTTCGACAAGGGCTCGATGGCCATCATCAGCCGGTTCCGTGCGGTCGCGATGGTCGGCAAGCTGCGCCTGACCGGCATCATCGCCTGGCTGATGTGGCTCGCGGTGCACCTCGTCTACCTCACCGGCTTCAAGAACCAGGTCTCCGCGCTGATGCGCTGGGCGATCACCTTCATCAGCAACGACCGCTCCGAGCGCACCACCACCGAGCAGCAGATCTTCGCCCGTGCGGCGCTGGCGCGGCTGCGACGCGGTGCCACCGACCTGGTCTCCGAGCCGGGTGCCTACGACGCGGCGCGCGAGCTGATGGAGACCACCCGGCGGGCCGAGCTCGAGGCGCACGCGCTCGAGGAGGCGCGGCTCACCGACACCGGTGCCCGCGGGGTGCCCGCCGAGCAGCGCTGACGCGTCGTACGACGTCGGCGCTCACCAGTCGTCACCAGGCGCTGCCGAGCGCGTACCCGAGCACGGCGGCGCCCAGCCCGGCCAGCAGGCTGGCGCCGACGTTGAGCACGGCATAGAGCCGAGCGCCGTCCTCGACCAGTCGCAGGGTCTCGTAGCTGAAGGTGCTGTACGTCGTGAGCGCGCCGCACAGCCCGACCCCCAGGGCCAGGGAGACGGCCTCGGGGACGTCCCGGGTCCCGGCCAGCCCGACCAGGATCCCGAGGACCAGGGAGCCGGCGACGTTGACCAGCATGGTGCCCCAGGGCAAGACGCTGTCGTGGCGCGCCTGGACGGCCCGGTCCACGAGATAGCGACCCGGGGCCCCGACGGCGGCCCCGAGGCACACCCACAGGTAGTCCGTCACGACGGCCCGCCGGAGCTGGGGCGGTGGAGCACCACGGTCACCTCGTCGAGGGTGACGAGGCCCTCGCCGACCAGCTCCTCGACCTCCGGCAGGAACGCCTCGATGCGGTCCGGCTCGTCGATGACGACCACGGCGACGGGGAGGTCCTGGGACAGCGACAGCAACCGGCTGGTGTGGATCGTGCTCGAGGCGCCGAAGCCCTCGATGCCGCGGAACACGCTGGCCCCCGACAGGCCGGCGGCGTGCGCCCGGTGGACGAGCTCGGTGTAGAGGGGTCGGTGGTGCCAGGTGTCGGACTCGCCGACGTAGACGGTCAGCCTGGTCGCCGTACCCCGGAGGACAGCGGGCGTGGGGTGCTGCGGGTCGATGCCGGTCATCGGCTGTCTCCCTTCGTGGTGGCGCGGTGCGGCCGCCCGGCGTCGACGGAGCGCGGACGGTCCCGTCGACGCCGGCGCAGCCGCGCGGCGGCCAGGACGCCGCCGCGGGCGGCGACGACCCCGGCGGTGACCGCGACGAGCGCGAGCGCGAGGGTGCCGGCCCAGTAGGCGAGCGCGAGCACGTGGCGGTCGTCCCGGAGGAGCTCGGTGGTCTCCACGGCGTACGTCGAGAAGGTGGTGAAGCCACCCAGGACACCGACTCCGGCGAACGGCCGGAGCAGCGGGTGGGCCCCGCCGACCTCGACGACGAACACCATGAGGACGCCGATGAGCAGGCATCCCGCGACGTTGACGCCGAGGGTGGTCCACGGGAACGAGCCGGGCGGTGCCGGCCAGGCCTGGGAGGCGGCATGGCGCGCACCGGCACCGAGCATGCCGCCGGCGGCGATGGCCGGCAGGACGAATCGCTTGCGGTCCCACTCCCGACGCTGGGCGGGGACGTGGAGGTCCACGTCGGGGTCGACGGCCCGCGCCGCGGGACGGTCGTCGCCTGTCGCCATCGCGTCGCATCGTACTCGACGGGTCGGACGGGGACGGCTGTCCCGGCCTCGCTAGGCTGCTCGTGGGCCATTAGCTCAGTTGGTAGAGCACCGGACTTTTAATCCGTGGGTCGTCGGTTCGAGCCCGACATGGCCTACCGGGAACACCCCGCGGGGAGCGGCGTCACCTCGCCGTCATCGGTGCGGCACGGAGAGTTCACGACGGTGCGCAGATCTGACGTGGGCGGGGAGGTTTCCATCTGCCGCTTCCTTGGTAGGGTTGCGTCAGCAACAGGTGCAAGTTCCAGCAGGTAGACGCCCGCGGAGTTTGTGATCCAACGGCGTTTCTTCTTCGGGCCTGCCAGACCCGCAAGTCGGAGCGACGTGTCACCGCACGTGTTGTGGGGCCGTCGAAGTGACGGCCTCTCGCCCCGACTAAGGAGTAACAGAGCGATGGCTCAGGGCACCGTGAAGTGGTTCAACGCCGAGAAGGGTTTCGGCTTCATTGCGCAGGAGGACGGCGGCGACGACGTCTTCGTGCACTACTCGGCGATCCAGACGCAGGGTTACAAGTCCCTCGACGAGAACCAGAAGGTCGAGTTCGACGTGACCCAGGGCCCCAAGGGCCCGCAGGCGGAGAACGTCCGCCCGGTCTGACGAATCGGCAAGCCGGCGCAGCACCTGTTCCGGTCTTCTGACGGCGAGGCCCCACCCGATCGGGTGGGGCCTCGTCGCACGTTCGGGCCATTGCGAAGGTGACCGGGTACTTTCTACGATTGAATCGGTTTGAACGTCCGGCTGCGGGGGCACGGTCGTCCTTCGATGTACGTCCTCGTGAGAGCTGGAGGTGGAAAGTGCCCGACCAGTTCGACGTGAGCCTCGAGGACGACGACCTGCTCAGCGAGGTGGAGCTGACGACCACACTCATCATCGCCGCGAGCGAGGCCGACGAGCACCTGTCGCAGGAGGAGATCGACCGCCTCCTCGGCGTCACGCCGCGCCCTCCCGAGCAGCGTCCCAGCCAGGACTGACGCCGGCCGGTCCAGACCTCTCAGCAGGTCGCGAAGAGCACCGGCCCGCTCGTGAGGTCGGAGAGCACGTACTGCCCCTCCAGCGGTGCCAGCTCGAGGGTGACCACGTTCCCGGTGGACACCGCGTCCTCCAGGCTGAACCGGTCGGTGAAGTCG
The DNA here is from genome assembly GCF_003047295.1 of Nocardioides sediminis. Lineage (GTDB taxonomy): Bacteria > Actinomycetota > Actinomycetes > Propionibacteriales > Nocardioidaceae > Nocardioides > Nocardioides sediminis. The sequence continues at coordinate 105,594 of NZ_PZYZ01000005.1, read as the reverse complement.
CCGCCCTGACCGGGGGCGGGTCCGCCGGCCAGGGTGGCGCGGGTCTCGACGTCGGTGCGTGCCACGTCGTCGTCCTCGAAGGACATCACCACCCGGACGTCGCCGCCGGCCCGCACCCCCATCGCGAAGCCGGTCATCGGGTGGACCTCGCCCGCACGCTCGAGCAGCGCGTCGGCCTCGGCCTGGTCGTCGGCATCGGCGGAGGCCATCGCCAGCCGTTCGCAGGCGTGGCCCCCGGTGAAGACGTTGGCGCTCAGCGGTGAGCCAGTCGCGTCGACCACGTCGTCCACCGACTCGAGGGTGTCCGCTTCCCCGCGGACACCGGCCGCCGCGGCTTCCAGCGGGGCGACCTGGTCCGAGGTGAGCACGACCCCCTCGTCGGCCAGCAGGGCCACGTGCTGGAGCTCGGGGGTGAGGCCGGGGCCGACCCGCGCCAGCACGTCGGCGCCCCCGCGCCACACACCGTCCTCCTCCTCCGGCTCGGTCCAGCCGAGGGCGGCCAGGGTGTCGGCGAGCTCGTCGACGTCCGCCCGCTCGTCGAGGCCGAGGATGTCGACGGCGCCGTCGGGACCCTGGGCGAAGAGCTCCCAGTCCAGCGTCCCGGGGGAGAAGCCGAGCTCGTCCTGCATGGTGCGGCTCGAGGCGACCAGGGCGGACGTGGAGGTGAGGTCCTCGGCGAACGCGTCGTCGAGGAACGCGGCCACGGCCTCACCGTCGGGGGAGGCGCCCAGGTCCGCGCCGACCTCGCGTCGTACGGCGCTCCAGTCGGTCCACGACAACCGTTCGGCGCTCGCCGGGGCCAGGTCGACGGCGTGCTCCAGGCGCGTCCGGTCGCCGTCCCGCCACCACAGCAGGCCGCCGGCCACGGCCAGGACCACGAGCACGGCGAGGCCCAGCGCGAGTCGGCGACGCATGGGCAGGCTCCTCAAGGGCGGGCGGGTGGTGTGACACTAGCGTCCATGCCGGCCCGGGATGTGCGCGCTGCAGGCGCTGTGGTGACCCGCAAGGGTGGGGACGTGCTGCTCGTCCATCGCCCCCGGTACGACGACTGGTCGTTCCCCAAGGGCAAGCTCGACCCCGGCGAGCACGAGGTCACCGCGGCCGTCCGCGAGGTGGCCGAGGAGACGGGCCTCGACGTCCGCCTCGGGCCGCCGCTCCCCGGCCAGCGCTACGGGTTGGCCAACGGCCGCATGAAGGTCGTGTCCTACTGGACCGCCCGCGTGGTCGGCGACGACGACGTCAGCGGCTACGCCGTCAACGGCGAGATCGACGAGGTCGCCTGGTTCGCGGCCGACAAGGTCGGCGACGTGCTCACCCATGAGCACGACCGGGACACCCTCGAGCACGCGCGCGCCCTGCGCCGACGGACCAGCACCCTGGTGGTGCTCCGGCACAGCGCGGCACGGTCCCGCAAGGCGTGGAGCGGCGACGACCGCCGCCGCCCGCTCCTCAAGCCGGGTGGCGCCCAGGCGGAGCGGCTGATCCCCGTCCTGGCGGCGTTCGGGGTCAGCGCGGTGCACACCTCCTCGAGCACCCGCTGCGTCGACACCGTGGCGCCGTACGCCCAGACGACCGGGTGGCCGCTGGTCACCCACGCCGGGCTGACGGAGGAGGACGCGAGCGTCGAGGCGGTCGTCGACCTGGTGGACGACCTGCTGCAGGCGCGCGAGGGCGCCGTCATCTGCTCCCACCGCCCGGTGCTCCCCACCGTGCTGGACGCCGTCGGGGTCGAGGACGACGTCCGCCTGGAGGTCGGGGAGATGCTCGTCGTGCACCACCGCAAGGGGCGCATCGTGGCGACGGAGAGGCACCTGCCCTAGACCCGCGCGGCCGACGTCGTCAAGGTCCCGCGGACGAGTTCATGTGACCGTCGTCTCGTCCCCGGCCGTACGACGCCAGTCGGCCCGTCCGAGTTCACCGCTCGTTCACCGGCGGCGCCGTGCGCGGTCACCTGTGCTGCCTACCTTCGGCGACGTCAGCATCCACAGATCTCCCCACAGACTCTCAGGAGCAACGAAGTGAACCGCACTTCTTTCCGCACGGCGTTCGTCCCGGGTGCCGCTGCGCTGGCCCTCGCCGTGTCCCTCTCCGCCTGCGCGGCCGGCAACGAGACCTCCTCGGCCAACGGCGACACCGAGGGCAGCAGCCTCTCCGGCACCCTCTCCGGCGGCGGCGCCTCCTCGCAGGAGGCCGCCCAGAACGCCTGGCGCGCCGGCTTCCAGGAGGCCAACCCTGACGTCACGGTCAACTACGACCCGATCGGCTCGGGCGGCGGTCGCGAGCAGTTCTCCTCCGGCGGCTTCCCGTTCGCGGGCTCCGACTCCTACCTCACCGACGACGAGGGCGAGCTCTCCGCCGCGACCGAGCAGTGCGGCAGCGACCCCATCGAGATCCCCAACTACGTCTCGCCGATCGCGGTGATCTACAACGTCGAGGGCGTCGACGAGCTCAACCTGAGCCCCGAGGTCATCGGCCAGATCTTCAACGACGAGATCAAGAACTGGAACGACCCGGCGATCGCCGAGCTCAACGAGGGCGTCGAGCTCCCAGACGCGCCCATCACCGCCGTGCACCGCTCCGACGAGTCGGGCACCACCGAGAACTTCACCAACTTCCTGGGCACCGTCGCCGAGGACGCCTGGCCGCACGGTGAGGTCGGCGAGTGGCCGATCGAGGCCGGCGAGGGCGGCAACGGCACCTCCGGCGTCGTGTCCGCAGTCACCAACGGCACCAACACCATCGGCTACGCCGACGCCAGCCAGGCCGGCGACCTCGGTGTCGCCTCGGTGCAGGTGGGCGACGAGTTCGTGGCGCCGACCCCCGAGGCCGCCGCCAAGATCCTCGAGGTCTCCCCGCGCGTCGAGGGCCGCCCGGACGTGGACATGGCCTTCGACCTCGACTACGAGACCGAGGAGTCGGGCGTCTACCCGATCGTCCTCACGTCGTACCTCATCGCCTGCCAGACCTACGCCGACCAGGAGACCGCCGACTTGGTCAAGGGCTACCTGGGCTACATCATCAGCGACGAGGGTCAGCAGGTCGCGGCCGAGCAGGCCGGTTCGGCCCCGCTCGCGTCGAGCCTGGCCGAGGAGGCCCAGGGCATCGTCGAGGCGATCTCGGCCGAGTGACCCATCAGCACTGAACACAGCCATCGGGGGATCCCGTCGACGACGTCGACGGGATCCCTTCGGTGACAACCGGGGCCGGCTGACGGCCCCGAACCCGGAAGGATGCACTGCGTGACTGCAGTACCCCTGGACCGCCCGGCGACGACCCGCCGCGGCGATTCCGTCTTCAAGGGCCTGGCGACCGCCGCGGCCGTGATGATCCTCGTCGCTCTCGCAGGAGTGGGGATCTTCCTGACCCTCGAGGGAGTCCCGGCGCTCAGTGCCGAGTCCGGGGCGCTCGGCGGCAAGGACAACATCGTCCTCTACGTCTGGCCCCTGATCTACGGCACGCTGCTGGCGGCGGCGCTGGCCATCCTCATGGCCGCACCCCTCTCGATCGGTCTCGCGCTGGTCATCTCCCACTACGCGCCGCGTCGCCTCTCCAAGCCGATCGGCTACGTGATCGACCTGCTGGCCGCCGTGCCTTCGGTCGTCTACGGCCTGTGGGGCATCGAGTTCCTCGGACCACGTCTCGGCCAGGCCTACGGCTGGCTGGCCGAGAACCTGGGGTTCCTGCCGTTCTTCGAGGGGCCGGCCTCCGGCTCGGGACGCACCATCCTGACCGCCGGTGTCGTGCTGGCCGTGATGGCGCTGCCCATCATCACCGCGATCTGCCGCGAGATCTTCTCCCAGACCCCGGTCCTCCACCAGGAGGCGGCGCTCGCGCTGGGCGCCACCCGCTGGGAGATGATCCGGCTCACGGTCTTCCCCTACGGCCGCTCGGGCATGATCTCGGCGGTCATGCTGGGCATGGGACGCGCCCTGGGCGAGACGATGGCGGTGGCCATGGTCCTATCCGCCACCGGCGTGGTCACCATCAACCTGATCTCGTCGGTCAACCCCTCGACGATCGCGGCCAACATCGCGCTCGGGTTCCCCGAGGCCTCGGGCATCAAGGTCAACGTGCTGATCTTCAGCGGCCTCGTGCTCTTCCTCATCACCTTCGTCGTCAACTTCCTGGGCCGGCTCATCGCGGGCCGTGGCCAGGTCAAGGAGGGCCGCTGACATGGCAGCCACCGACCAGGACGTCCGTCCCGTGACGATCCCCGACGCCCCCCTGACGCGGCCCCAGCTGCCCTCGTGGGCCCCGGTCCTCGTGGCCGTGGTCGCGCTGGCCGTCGCCGCCCTGCCCGTGGTCCTGCTCGGCTGGAGCCTGGTGGCCATGGTGGTCCTGACCGTGGTCATCTTCGTGGTCGCCCTGCCGGTGTGGTCCTCCTCCGTGGAGGGCCCCCGCAAGGCCAAGGACCGGCTGGCCTCCGCCCTCGTGTGGTCGGCCTTCGGCCTGGCGATGATCCCGCTGGTCACGCTCATGTGGCAGGTCATCAGCAACGGCGTGCCCGTGCTGTCGGCCGAGTTCTTCACCTACTCGATGCGCAACATCGTCGGCGAGGGTGGCGGCATCTACCACGCCATCATCGGCACCGTGATCGTCACGGCCTGGGCCGCGATCATCTCCGTCCCCATCGGGGTGATGGCCGGCGTCTACCTCATCGAGTACGGCGCCGGGAGCCGGATCGCCCGCGTGGTCACCTTCCTGGTGGACGTCATGACAGGCATCCCGTCCATCGTCGCCGGCCTGTTCGCCTACGCGCTGTTCGTGCTGTTCTTCGGGCCGGGAGTGCGGATGGGCATCGGCGGTGCCGTGGCCCTGTCGGTCCTGATGATCCCGATCGTGGTGCGCTCCACCGAGGAGATGCTCAAGCTCGTGCCCGACGAGCTGCGCGAGGCGTCGTACGCGCTCGGCGTCCCGAAGTGGCGGACGATCACCAAGGTCGTGCTGCCCACCGCGATGGCCGGCATCGTCACCGGCGTGACGCTGGCGGTCGCGCGCGTGGCGGGTGAGACCGCGCCGCTGCTGATCATCGCCGGCGACACCGACTCGGTGAACTTCAACGCCTTCGCCGAGCGGATGGCGACGCTGCCGGTGTTCATCTACTACTCCTACATGCAGCCGGGCATCCCGCCGGAGTTCGGCCAGGAGCGCGCGTGGGGCGCTGCCCTGGTGCTGATCGCCATCGTGATGGCGCTCAACATCCTGGCCCGTTTCATCAGCCGCCGATTCACGCCCAAGACCGGCCGCTGACGGCCGACGACCCGAGACAGCAAGAGACGAGAGAAACTGCAATGGCCAAGAGCATCGACGTGTCCGACCTCGACATCTACTACGGCGACTTCAAGGCCGTCGAGGGCGTCAACATGACCATCAGGGCGAAGTCGGTGACCGCGTTCATCGGCCCCTCGGGCTGCGGCAAGTCGACCTTCCTCCGCTCCCTCAACCGCATGCACGAGGTGATCCCCGGCGCCCGCGTCGAGGGCAAGGTGGTGGTCGAGGGGCAGGACCTGTACGCCGACCACGTGGACCCCGTCGAGGTGCGCCGCCAGATCGGCATGGTCTTCCAGCGGCCCAACCCGTTCCCGACGATGTCGATCTACGAGAACGTCCTCGCCGGCAACCGCCTCAACGCGCGCAAGATGAAGAAGTCCGAGGCCGACGACATCGTGGAGCGCTCGCTCAAGGGCGCCAACCTCTGGACCGAGGTCAAGGACCGGCTCGGCCGCCCCGGCATGGGGCTGTCGGGAGGCCAGCAGCAGCGCCTGTGCATCGCGCGCGCGATCGCCGTACAGCCGCAGGTGCTGCTGATGGACGAGCCGTGCTCGGCCCTCGACCCCATCTCGACGTCGGCGATCGAGGACCTGATCCACGAGCTCAAGTCCGAGTACACGATCGTCATCGTCACCCACAACATGCAGCAGGCCGCGCGCGTCTCCGACGAGACCGGCTTCTTCAACCTCAAGGCCGCCGGGCAGCCCGGGCACCTCGTGGAGTTCAACTCGACGCAGAAGATGTTCGCGAACCCGGACAACGACTCGACGGAGGCCTACATCTCGGGACGATTCGGCTGACCCCCGCCGTCCTCTCGCGGTTCTCGGGGTAGTCCGTCCACCCTGCTTCGCCGGGTAGTTTGGGACGATCTCGTAGGTCGAATCGCCATCTCGCCTACGAGTTGATCCCAAACTATCCCGGGGGCGGAGTGGGGCCTGTGGATGAGTTCAGCGGTGATATGAGGATCCGGGCCACCATCGGCGGGTGACCTCACCGCACTGGACCCCGGGCGCCTGGCCGGTCGTAGGCCTCGGGCCCCGCGAGGGCCTGCCGCCGGGGCTGACGTGGCCAGTACGACGCGGCGCCGACGACGGGCCGACCGACTGGCAGACCCGCTCGGGCGCCTACCGCGCGGTGGGCGGCGGACGGTGGGTCCCGGCGTACGTCGAGCAGACCGTCGACCAGCGCATCATCGAGGCGGCGTCGCGTCTGCCTTCCTACGGGGCGGTGACCGGTTGGGCGGCGTTGCGGTGGGTGGGTGGCCACTGGTTCGAGGGCACTGGCCGTCGCCAGGAGGCGCTGCCGGTGCCGCTGGCCACCGGTACGACGCATTCGTTGCGGGGTGACTCCCGCATCGTCGTCTCGCGCGAGGTCGTCCCGCTGGCGGCGCTGCACCGGGTGCGCGGCCTGCGAGTGACACATCCGCTGTGGAGCGTGGCCTACGAGATGCGCAAGGCGCGCGACGCCGAGGCCGCGGTGGTGGCCTTCGAGCTCGCGGCGTTCCACGACCTGGTGTCGGTGGCCGAGCTGGAGGCGTACGTCGACAGCGCGCTCGGGACCCGGCAGGGCGTGGAACGGGTCCGCGAGGTGCTCCCGCAGCTGGAGGAGAACAGCTGGTCACCGGCCGAGCCGCTCATGCGGTTGACCTGGACCGGCGCCGGGTTCGCGCGCCCGCTGGCCAACTGGCCGGTCTTCGACCTGACGGGGCGCTTCGTCGGGACACCGGACCTGGTCGACCCGGTGGCCGGCGTGGTGGGGCAGTACGACGGAGCGCTCCACCTCGCGGGCTCGGTGCGGCAGCGCGACGTGGCCAAGGACGCGGCGTACCGGGACCTGGGCCTGGAGACGGCGACGATGATGGCCGGCGACCTGGGCGACCGGCGCGCGTTCGTCGCTCGTCTGGGCCAGGCCTACCGCCGGGCCGAGCGGCGCGGTGCTGACGGGCGCGGGTGGACGACCGACCTTCCGTCCTGGTGGACGCCCACGATGACGGTGGCGCAGCGGCGCGCGCTCACGCCGTACGACCGGGAGCGGCTGCTGTGGAACCGTCGCGCGGCCTGACCTGATCCGTCCGGCGGATCTCGGGCTCGAGCATGCCGCCGCCCGCGTAGTTTGGGACGAACTCGTAGGTGAAACCGCGGTTCCACCACCCAGATCGTCCCAAACTACCCAGCGGAGGGGGAGGGAGGGACCCCGGAGGTGGCGTTCGTCAGGGGAGGAAGATCCGCGCGACCCAGTAGCAGAGCGCCGCGGCGAGGGCGGCGAGCGGGAAGGTCAGCACCCATGCGGTGAGGATCGACTTGGCCACGCCCCAGCGGACGGCGGAGAGGCGCTTGGTGGCGCCCACGCCCATGACCGCGGAGGTGATGGTGTGCGTGGTGGAGATGGGGGCCTCGAAGGCGTACGCCGTGGTGTAGAGCACCGACGCGGCGACCGACTCGGCGGCGAAGCCGCGGGGCGGGTCGAGGTGGATGATGCGGCGCCCGAGCGTGCGCATGATCCGCCAGCCGCCCGACCAGGTGCCCAGCGAGATCGCGGCCGCGGCGGCGAAGATGACCCACAGCGGGAGCGGGTCGCCCGAGGAGACGTAGCCGCCGGCGAGCAGCGCCAGGAAGATCACGCCCATCGTCTTCTGGGCGTCCTGGAGGCCGTGACCGAGCGCCATCGCGGCGGCCGAGACCGACTGCGCGACCTTGAAGCCGCGGTTGGCCCTCGTCGGGTGCGCGTTGCGGAAGATCCACATGATCGCGATCATCACCGCGAAGCCGAGGCTGAACGCGACGACCGGGGAGACGAACATCGGGATGACGACCTTCTCCAGCACGACGTCCCAGTGCGCAGTGGCGCCGGCGGCGACGGCCGCACCGACGAGCCCGCCGATCAGGGCGTGCGAGGACGACGAGGGCAGGCCGAAGTACCAGGTGATGAGGTTCCACGTGATGGCGCCGAGCAGGCCGCACATCACGATGACCAGGCCGTGCGTCCCGGTCCCCGGGTCGATCGTCTCCGAGACCGTCTGGGCCACCTTCTGCCCGAGGAAGGCCCCGACGAAGTTCATGATCGCTGCCATGGCGAGCGCGACGCGCGGGGTGAGCGCGCCGGTCGACACCGAGGTGGCGATGGCGTTGGCGGCGTCGTGGAAGCCGTTGGTGTAGTCGAAGACGAGCGCAACGACGACGACCGCGACGATGATCGCGATTTCCATCAGGGGTCAGGACTCCTTGACGGCGATCTGCTCCAGGATGTTGGCCACCCGCTCGAAGGCGTCGATGGCGCCCTCGAGGGACTCCACCACGTCCTTGAGCTTGATGACCTCGAGGGCCTCGTGGTCGCCGTTGAACAGACCGGCCAGGATGCGGCGGTAGCTGCGGTCGCCGGTGTTCTCGAGGCGGTTGATCTCGATCCAGTACTCGTCGAGCGACGCCATCGTGCGCAGGCCGGGCATCGCGCCGGCGGTCAGCTCGGCGCAGCGCTGCAGCACCTCGACCTGCTCCGAGGTCTCGGCCGGCAGGGTCGTGACGTCGTACAGCAGGACCAGGTCGACGGCCTCGTCCATCATGTCCATGACGTCGTCGAGCGCACTGGCCAGCGCGTAGATGTCCTCGCGGTCGAACGGGGTGACGAAGGTGCTGTTCGCGGCCCGGATGATGGCGTGGGTGGTCTCGTCGGCCTTGTGCTCGGCGTCACGCATGCGCTGCGCGACGGCCTCGCGGTCGTTGCCGTTGCTGAGCATCTCGGCCAGCAGGCCGGCGCCCACGACGAGGTGGGAGGCGGCCTCGCTGAAGAGGTCGTAGAAGGAACCGTCGACAGGGCGGAATTTCAAACGCACGGAGAACTCCGAGTGAGGGGGAGAAGAACGCCCCACATGCTAGGGGGTCGCACACACGCGACTGCAATCGCGCGTCCCGGGGCCCGTGAGGGCTCCCGCGCCCGGGTCGAGGGGAAGGACCGTCAGCGACGACGCCGCTGCCGGGCGATCAGCGCCTCCTGGAGGTGCACCGAGCCGCCGTTGAGGGTCCACGTCCCGTCCGCGTCCAGCTCCCAGGCCGAGGTGTCGGGGTCGAAGGCCAGGTCGAGCAGCGCCCCCACCTCGGCGACCTTGCGCACCCCGGGCAGCCGCACCAGGACCTCCACGCGCCGGTCGAGGTTGCGGTGCATCATGTCGGCGGAGCCGATCCAGGCCAGCGGCTCGCCGGCGTTGGCGAACCAGAACACCCGGCTGTGCTCGAGGAAGCGCCCGAGCACCGAGCGGACGTGGATGGTCTCGGACAGGCCGGGTACGCCGGGGCGCAGCGCGCAGATGCCGCGGATCAGGAGCTCGACGCGCACGCCGGCCTGGGAGGCGAGGTAGAGCGCGTCGATGACGGCCTCGTCGACGATCGAGTTGGCCTTGATCCGGATGCCGGACTCGCGGCCCGCCTGGTGGTTGGCGACCTCGGCGTGGATCTGGGCGATGAGCCCGTCGCGCACGCTGTCGGGGGCGACGAGCAGCCCGTCGTACGTCGTGTTGCGGCTGATGCCGGACAGGTTGTTGAAGAGGTGGGCGACGTCCTCCCCGACCGCGGGGTCGGCGGTGAGCAGGCCGAGGTCCTCGTAGAGCCGGGCGGTCTTGGGGTTGTAGTTGCCGGTGCCGATGTGGGTGTAGCGGCGGATGCCGTCGGGCTCGTCGCGCACCACCATCGAGAGCTTGCAGTGGGTCTTGAGGCCGACGAGGCCGTAGACGACGTGGCAGCCGGCGTGCTCGAGCTTGCGCGCCCAGCGGATGTTGTTGGACTCGTCGAAGCGGGCCTTGATCTCCACGATCACCAGCACCTGCTTGCCGGCCTCGGCCGCGTCGACGAGGGCGTCGATGATCGGGCTGTCGCCGGAGGTGCGGTAGAGCGTCTGCTTGATGGCCAGCACGTGGGGGTCCGCCGCGGCCTGCTCGAGGAACCGCTGCACGGAGGTGGCGAACGAGTCGTAGGGGTGGTGGAGGAGCACGTCCTGGCGGCGTACGGCGTCGAACACGTCGACCGGCTTGGCCGTCTCGACCTCCGCCAGCTGGGGATGCGTCGTGGGGAGGAAGGCGGGGTACTTCAGGTCCTCGCGCGGCAGGTCGGCGATCGAGTGGAGGCCGCGCAGGTCGAGGGGGCCCTGGAGGGTCGAGACCTCGTCGCGGCTGACGCCGAGCTCGGAGACAAGCAGGTCGAGCACCGTCGGGTCCATCGACTCCTCGACCTCGAGGCGCACCGGCGGCCCGAAGCGGCGCCGCAGCAGCTCCTTCTCCAGCGCCTTGAGGAGGTTCTCGGCGTCGTCCTCCTCGACCTCGAGGTCCTCGTTGCGGGTGACCCGGAAGGTGTGGGCCCGGAGCACCTCCATGCCCGGGAAGAGCTTCTTGAGGTGCTCGCCGATGACGTCCTCGAGCGGCACGAAGCGCTGGTTGCCCACCGGCACGAAACGGCTGAAGATCGGCGGCACCTTGACGCGCGCGAAGTGCTCGGTGCCGGTCTGGGGGTTGCGCACGACCACGGCCAGGTTGAGCGAGAGGCCGGAGATGTAGGGGAAGGGGTGCGCCGGGTCGACGGCGAGCGGGGTCAGGACCGGGAAGATGCGGTCCTTGAAGAGCTTCTTGCAGATCCGCTGCTCCTCGCGGTCCAGCTCGGACCAGCGGACGATCTCGATGCCCTCGCCGCGCAGCGCCGGGATGATGTCTTGGTTGAAGACCCGCGCGTGCCGCTCCATGAGCTCGCGGCTGCCGGCCCAGACCTGCTGGAGCTGGTCGCGGGGGAGGAGACCGCTCGCCGCGCGCACGGCCACGCCCGCGGCGATCCGGCGCTTGAGGCCGGCCACCCGCACCATGAAGAACTCGTCGAGGTTGCTGGCGAAGATCGCCAGGAACCGGGTCCGCTCGAGCAGCGGCAGCGACGGGTCCTCGGCCAGCTCGAGGACACGCTGGTTGAAGTGCAGCCAGGAGAGCTCCCGGTCGACGAACCGGTCGTCGAACTTCTCCACGGCCGCGATCTCGTCGGCATCCGGGACGTAGGGCGGCTCGACGTCGAAGGTCTCGGTGGGATGTCCGAACGGCTCGGCGGTGGGACCGTCCTCGACGGAGGCGCCGACGGTGGTGGTGAGAGCGCTGGTGTCGGACATGGAAATCAGTGTGGCACCGGATCGTGAACGGCGGGTGTCGCGCGAGGAGGTCAGTAGACCAGTGCCTGCACGCCCTCGGCGAGGACCTCCTCGGCGAAGGCCGCGGCCCCGGCGATGGTGATGCCCTCCACCAGCTCGGACTCCTCGAGCCCGCGGCGCGCCGCGCACTGCGAGCAGACCGTGATCCGACCGAGCGCCAGCACGGCGCCGCGCAGGTCGGCGAGCGGCGTCGCCAGGGGCAGGTCGAAGACCTCGGCCCGCCCGGGCACGGCGAACCAGGCGGAGTCGCCGGTCAGCCAGAGCGAGACGTCGGCGCCGGACACCGCCGCGGCCGCGGCGACCGTGAACGCCTGGTTGGCGCGCTCGGGGTCCTCCGCCCCGCAGGTGAGCTTGACGACCAGTGAGCGGGGCATGGCCTCACCCTAGACTCGACCCCATGCCCTTCGAGCTCCCCGACAACCTGCACCCCAACTGCGGCCCGGTCGCCTGGCTGCTGGGCACGTGGCGCGGCAACGGCCACGGCGACTACTCCACGATCGAGAAGTTCCAGTTCGGCCAGGAGCTGATCTTCACCCACGACGGCCGCCCGTTCTTCCACTACATGTCGCGCTCGTGGATCATCGACGACGAGGGCGAGCTCGTGCGCGAGGCCGCCATGGAGTCCGGCTTCCTGCGGTGCCCCGAGCCGGGCAAGGTCGAGCTGGTGCTCGCCCACAACATCGGCTTCTCCGAGATCTGGTACGGCGCCGCGGAGGGCGGCAAGATCGAGCTGCACACCGCGGGCGTCGGCTACACCGAGACGGCCAAGGAGGTCGTCGGCGGGTCCCGGATGTACGGCAACGTCGACGGCGACCTGCTCTACGCCTACGACATGGCCGCGGTCGGCCAGGACCTCCAGCCCCACCTGTGGGCGCGGCTCAAGAGGGCCTGAGCCATGGACGACCTCGCGGAACGGCTCCGGGGGAGCGGCTACCGGCTGACCCCCCAGCGGCAGCTGATCCTCCGCGCGGTCGAGGAGCTGGGCCACGCGACCCCCGACGAGGTCCTCGCGGCGGTCCGCTCCAGCGCCAGCGCGGTCAACGCCTCGACCGTCTACCGCACCCTGGAGGTGCTCGAGGAGCTCGGGCTCGTCCGGCACACGCACCTGAGCGACCGCGCCCCGACCTACCACTCGACGCGCGGCCCCGAGCACTTCCACCTGGTCTGCCGGAATTGCCACCGCGTCCGCTCCGTTGACCCTGACGTGGCGTCCGCGCTGCTCGAGGCCCTGCGCCGCGAGCACGACTTCGAGGTCGACCTGGGCCACCTGGCGATCTTCGGCCGCTGCACCGACTGCCCCTCACCGTCTGGAGACACCGCATGACCTCCCCGCTCCTCGGCCTCCCCGGCGCCGTCGCCGGCGACGGCATCGACGCCCCGGTGGCGGCCCACTACGGCTCCTTCCACGGCGAGCAGCGCACGCTGGTGTCCGGCGACGGCTTCGTCGACCTCTCGCACCGCGACGTCGTACGCATCGAGGGGCCGGACCGGCTGACCTGGCTGCACTCGCTGACCACGCAGTACTTCGAGGGCCTCGCGCCCGGGGTGTGGACGCAGGCCCTCGTGCTCAGCCCGCAGGGGCACGTCGAGCACGCCTTCACCGGCGTCGACGACGGGACCGCCTTCGTCGCCCACACCGAGCCCGGCGCCGGCCAGGCCCTGGCCGAGTGGCTGGACCGGATGCGCTTCATGATGCGCGTCGAGGTCACTCTGGTCACCGACGACGTGGCCGTCGCGTGGCGGCCGACGGCCGAGGGCGCGACGTACGACCTCGTGCCCCGCACGCGCCTGGAGGAGTACGCCGCCGCGGCCGGCCCCGCCGCCGGCCTGTGGGCCTTCGAGGCGCTGCGGATCGAGCGCGGCGAGCCCCGGTTCGGGATCGACACCGACCACCGCACCATCCCCAACGAGGTGGGCTGGATCGGTCCGGCCGTGCACCTGGACAAGGGCTGCTACCGCGGGCAGGAGACGGTCGCCCGCGTCCACACGCTGGGCCGCCCGCCGCGCCGGCTCACGCTGCTGCACCTCGACGGCTCGGAGAACCGCCTGCCGGCGGCCGGCAGCCCGGTGACCGTGCCCGGCTCCGAGCGTCCCGTGGGCTTCGTCGGCTCCAGCGCCCGCCACCACGAGCTCGGCCCCATCGGCCTGGCGCTGCTCAAGCGCAACGTGCCCGTCGACGCCGAGCTCGTCGTCGACGGGATGCCGGCCGGCCAGGAGGTCGTCGTCGACCCCGAGGTCGGGCTGCACGTCCGACCGCAGCTGTGAGCCTGCTGGAGCACGTCGAGCGGGTGGCCGCCGCGGCCGAGGCCGCCGACGGGGTGGCACCGCTCGACGAGGCCACCTGGCTGTGGCTGCGCTCGGGGAAGTGGCCCGAGAAGCGCGACGGCGTCGTGGACATCGTCCGGCCCACCGGCTTCCTGCTCCGCCGTGGCGAGGAGGTGCACCTCGTGATCCACCCCGACCACCGTCGCCAAGGCATCGGGGCCGCCGCGCTGGCCATCGTCGAGGGCCCCGCCACCGCGTGGTCGCACGGCAACCACCCGGCCGCGGCCCGGCTGGCGTCCGCGCACGGCTTCGAGCGGGTGCGGGACCTGTGGGTCATGCGGCGCCCGGCGGCCGACCCGCTGCCGGAGCTCGACGACCCGCGGATCCGGCCCTTCCGGGACGGTGACGAGGCGGAGCTGTTGCGGGTCAACGCGGCCGCCTTCGCCCAGCACCCCGAGCAGGGCGCCCTCGACGAGGCCGGTCTCGCCGCCCGGATGGCGGAGCCGTGGTGGGACCCCGAGGGACTGCTGGTGGCCACCGAGGGCGACCGGATGCTCGGCTTCCACTGGACCAAGCAGCACGACGCGCGGCTCGGCGAGGTCTACGTCGTCGGCATCGACCCCGCCGCCCAGGGCCGCGGCCTCGGTCGCGCGCTGACCCTGGCCGGCCTGCACCACCTGCACGACCGGGGGGTGGAGGAGGTCCTGCTCTACGTCGAGTCGGACAACACGGCCGCGCTGGCGACGTACTCGCGGCTCGGCTTCACGCACGCCGACACCGACACCCACGTGATGTACGCGCGCGGCTGACCACATCCGACGATTCGTCGAAACCTCAGCGCGGGACCGGCCCGGTGAGTCACGATGGCCGGGTTCGCTGGGATTGACCGTGGGGGCGAGATGAGGATCCGGCTGCGCGCGCTGTTGGCGGTGGGCCTGCTCGTAGGGCTGGTGGTGCTGTCCTCGACCGTCCTGGTGGCGGCGCTGGGCTCGCTGGTGTGGGCGCTGGCGACCCGGTCGCCCCTGGCACAGCTGATCGGCTGGGTCGTGATCCCGACGGTCTTCGGCGTCGGGTACGGACTCCTGCCGCTCCTGCGCGCGCGTCAGGACCCCGCGCCCGGCAGCGTGGTCGGGCGGCAGCAGCAGCCCGAGCTGTGGCGCATGGTCGAGGAGATCGCCGATCGGGTGCAGACCCGGCAGCCGGACGAGATCCGGCTGGTCGCCGACGCCAACGCGGCCGTGTCGGAGGAGACTCGGTGGTTGGGCCTGGTGGCGGGGAAGCGGCGCCTCTACGTCGGCGTGCCGCTGCTGCAGTGCCTGACCGTCCGCGAGCTCGAGTGGGTGCTCGCCCACGAGATGGGTCACTACAGCGAGCGGCACACCGCGCTCGGTCCCGTTGCCTACCGGGGGCTCGCAGCCATCTCCGAGATGGTCACCGTGCTTGGCCCCAAGAACCTCGTCGGGCGGTTGCTCGCCGCGTACGGACGCTGCTACTCCAGGCTCACCCACAGCATGTCCAGGCAGCAGGAGCTCGATGCCGACCAGTGGGCGGCCCAGCTCTTCGGCACCGAGGTCGGGATCAGCGCGCTGCGGGAGGTGGAGGTCGTCTCGACGGCGTTCGCCTGCTTCGTGCGCGACTACGCCGCCGTCGGCGAGCCGCTCGCCCTGCGACCTGATGGGTTCTTCGAGGGTTTCGACGCCCTGTGCCGCGCGCCCGGCCGTCTCGCGGAGTGGGAGCACGTCCGCGCCACGATGCCCGAGCACGCCTCCTCCCCGTACGACACCCATCCGCCCACGCGAGTGCGCATCGAGCGTCTCGAGTCGATGGCCGACCCGCGCGAGCAGGATGCGGCGGTGCCGGCCCTGACGGTCCTGACGGACCCCGAGGCGGCCGTGTCCCGGGTCGAGGCCGACGTGTTCGCTCAGTCCGGGCTGCTGCCCGTGCCGTGGGAGCAGGCGATCAGCCACGGATGGGCCCGACGCACCGAGGAGAGAGCTGCCTGGGTCATGACCGTGTTCGACGCGCTGGGGTCCGGGATCGCGGACCTGAGCGAGGTGCTGGCGCTGGTCTCGCACGGCCGCCACGACGACGTCGCCGCGATCCTGGTCGGTGCGGACGCCTCCGCCGAGGTCCGGAGCACGGCGGTGCAGGAGGTCCTGGGCGTGGTGGTGGCGGCGGCCCTGCTGTCGACCGGGGCTGCCCGTTACCAGCTGTGCTGGGACCGCGTGGACGTCCTCGTCGACGAGAGCGGGTCGGAGATCGAGGTCGCCGCGCTCGTCGGTGGCGTCGTCGGCGATCCAGCGGCGGCGGAGTGGCTGCTCGGCGTGCTCGTGGACGAGGGGGTGTCCCGCACCTGGCGTCCCGGCATCTCGGCCACCTTCGTCGGACCGGCCGGTCCGGAGGTGTACGCCGTGGCGGTCAACCGTCCCGGCCGGCGTGGCCACTACCCCGTCCTCTACGTCACCGACGCCGGCATCGGCGTCCGGAAGATCCGGTTCCCCGAGTGGGTGAGCGTGCCTCCGATCGGGCTGCGCAAGGACGTCCGCCACGTGCTCGCCCACGCGCTGGGGGTCACGGGCACGCAGCTGCTCGCGGACTCCTCGGTGCAGATGATCCCCTGGGACGACGTCGTGGGCGTGCGCTACGTCGACGGCGTGTCCCCGCGAGTCGTCGTGCGGAGGACGAGTGGCCGACCGATCGACGTGAGGGTGTATCCGGACGGTCTGGCGGGAGAGCTGTTCGAGGCGCTGGCGCGGTTCAACCAGGGGCGCATGGCCTTGAGCTGAGCCGGCGCCGCACCCCGCGTGGCGCTCAGGCGTCCGAGGTCTCCTCGGCCGCGTCGACGGCGGCGGGCTCGCGGTCCTTGGTCGGCAGCACGAAGCGGTAGCCGACGTTGCGGACGGTGCCGATGAAGTGCTCGTTCTCCGGGCCCAGCTTGGCGCGCAGGCGGCGCACGTGGACGTCGACGGTGCGGGTGCCGCCGAAGTAGTCGTAGCCCCACACCTCCTGCAGCAGCTGCTGGCGGGTGAAGACGCGCCCGGGGTGCTGGGCGAGGAACTTGAGGAGCTCGAACTCCTTGTAGGTCAGGTCGAGGGGGCGCCCGCTGACCTTGGCGGTGTACGTCGCGTCGTCGACGACGACCTCGCCGGTGCGGATCACGTGGGCGGCCGGGTCGTCGGCCTCGCGCTGTGCGGTGAGGCGGCCGATGGCGAGCCGGATGCGCGCCTCGAGCTCGGCGGGACCGCAGGTGTGCAGCACGACGTCGTCCATCGCCCAGTCGTGCGCGACGACGGCGAGCCCGCCCTCGGTGACCACGAGCAGCACGGGGACGTCGGTGCCGGTGGTGCGGATCAGCCGGCACAGGTCGCGCGCGTGGGCGAGCTCCTGGCGGCCGTCGACGAGGAGGAGGTCGGCCTCGGGTGCCTCGAGGAGGGCGCTGCCCTCGGAGGGGAGGATGCGGACGGAGTGGCCCAGCAGCGACAGGGCGGGCAGCACCTCGGCCGAGGGCTGCAGTGCGCTCGTCAGCAGCAGCAGTGTGCTCATGGCCGTCTCCTCCGGGTGGGGCGGATAGGGAAGGATATCGAGACATGGACGCCCGGGTGGATCGATCGGACCAGCGTGAGACGGCAGTGACCGTGCACTACTGGGCGGCCGCCCGCGCCGCCGTGGGCGTCGCGAGCGAGCAGATCCCCGTCGACGGGCCCGTCACCCTCGCCGAGGTCGTACGCCGCGTGGTCGCCGCGCACCCGGGCTCGGACGTCGAGCGGGTGGTCGGCGTCTGCTCGGTGCTCGTCGGCGAACAGCCGGTCCGCTCGAAGGACCCGGCCGAGGTCGTGGTGCAGCCGGGGGACGTCGTCGAGCTCCTCCCGCCCTTCGCCGGCGGCTGACCGGCAGGTCTCGGCGGGTGGTGGTTGCAATCCGAGGTCCGGGACGTCAGGATCCGCTTGACTCACGCGCGGGGGCCAGTGAGCCGGGGTGACCCGTCGTGTCCTCGTGCGGTGTCTTCACTCACCACTCGAAACGGGGACAAGCATGATCGGATCCACCACGCGTCGCCCATGGCGTCGCACCATCGCGACGGTCGCGGGCACCGCGCTCGTCGCCGCCGGCCTGGGCATGGGGGCAGCGCCGGCGCACGCGGCAGACTCGGTGATCATCGGCAAGCTGACCGACACCCAGGGCAACCCGGCGGACGGCGTCGTCGAGGTCTACGCCCAGCAGGCCGACAGCTCGTTCGCCCAGGTGGGCACCGAGTACACGTCCAACGGCCACTTCGACTCGTCGTACCCCGACGGCGTCTACAAGTTCCAGTTCTCCACGTTCGACGGCTCCTACTCCGAGTACTACCGCGACAAGGCCGACCTCGCGACGGCCGACGCCGTCACGGTCGGCGGCGGATACACGACGCTCCAGTCGTGGACCGTCGAGCGCCCGCTGGTCATCGGCAACGTCAACGACGCCGCCGGTCGCCCGCTCCAAGGCGCGTACGTCGTCGCGCACGACGCCGTCTCCGGAGTGCAGGTGTGGTCGGACAACACCGACGAGAAGGGCGCGTTCTACCTCCCGGTCGGCGCCGCGCCGGTCAAGGTCGAGGTCGAGGCGCCGTTCAACAGCGGCCTCCAGGACGAGTGGTACAACGACAAGACGTCGTTCGAGACCGCGGACGCCGTCACGGGCTCCCCGGCCGGTACCTACATCGCGGTCGGCCTCACGGGGGGCGGCTCCGTCACCGGGCAGGTCGTCAACGACGTCGGTGCTCCGCTCGAGCACGTCCAGGTCTCCACCGGCAACCGGTCGGACCTGACCGACAAGAACGGCGTCTACCTCGTCGAGGGCCTGGCGGCGGGCAGCTACACGCTCCGCTTCACCGACCCGCTCAACGAGTACGCCGGTGAGTACTACAACAACGTGACCGACGCGGCCGCGGCCACGCCGGTCACGGTCGGCAAGGACCAGGCCGTGAGCGGCATCAACGCCAACCTCACCCCGCTGCCCGCCCCGGCCCCCTCGACCGTCGAGGTCACCGGGGTCGTCAGGGACGACGCGGGCGCGCCCGTCGTCGGCGCCTACGTCACGGCGTACAACACCCCCAACGGTCCGGCCAAGGAGGAGTCCGTCGAGTTCACGCGGGCCAACCGTGCGGGCGTCTACGTCCTCGACGAGCTCGACCAGGTCGCCGGCGAGAACCAGTTCAAGGTCGCGGCCAGCCCGGGCGGCGTGGGTGACGACAACGGCTTCGCGCTCTTCGGCTCGTGGTACGGCGGTCGCACCTCCTACGACCGTGCCGCCACCGTCACCACCGCGCCGGGCGCCCCGGTCGGTGGCGTCGACGTCACGCTCATGCGGGCGGGCGGCGTCGAGGGATCGGTCACCGGCGTCGCGGGCACGCCCCTCGACGGCAGCGTGCTGCTGGTCTCGGAGGACGGCGAGTACACCGCCGGCGCCGGCACCAAGGTGGACAACACCTTCGAGCTGCGCTCGCTCTACCCCGGCACCTACAAGGTCCAGTTCGCCGACTCCTCGCGCAACCACGTCCCGGAGTGGTGGAAGGACTCGACCTTCGCCGACGCCACCGAGATCACGGTCAAGCCCGGCCAGATGACCGGCGGGCTCGACGCGGTCCTCGGGGCCGCCCTGGTGGCGACCGAGCGTCCCGAGGCCAAGGGCTACCCGTGGGTCGGCAAGTCGATCTCCGTCGACAAGGGCGAGTGGAACTACGTCACCGGCACGCAGTACTCCTACGAGTGGGTGATCGGCTCGACCGTGGTCGGCACCGGCACGTCGTACACCCCGTCCAAGGCGCAGATCGGTGACAAGCTCACCGTCCGCGTCCTGGCCGAGAACGGCCGCCTCGCCGGCACCGCCACGTCGGCCAAGACCGCCAGGATCGGCTACAAGCCGAAGGTCAAGCTCAAGGTCAAGGGCGGCAAGGCGACCATCGCCGTCAAGGCCAAGCCCGTGAAGGCCAAGAAGGTCAAGGGCACGGTCGTCGTCAAGGAGATCGTCAAGGTCAAGGACAACGGCAAGATCAAGTACAAGAAGATCGGCAAGACCAAGATCGCCAAGGGCAAGGGCTCGGTCTCGCTCGCCAAGCTGAAGAAGGGCAAGCACAAGCTCGTCTTCTTCTTCACCGGCAAGGGCAAGGTCGGCTCGACCGAGGTGAAGAAGAAGGTCAAGGTCAAGCGCTGACCTGACCCACACGCAGCGATGCCCCGGCGGATCGGTCCGCCGGGGCATCGTCGCGTCCAGGAGGGTCCGCGGCACCGCGCTGCGTGAGGGGTGGGGCGGCCTCCTCAGCCGGGATCAGGCCTCGATCGCCTGCCGTCCGGACTCGCTGCTCGTCACCTCGATCTTGCGCGGCTTGGCCTTCTCGGCCACCGGCACGCGCAGTCGCAGCACGCCCCCGTCGTAGGTCGCCTCGATCTTGTCCAGGTCGAGGTTGTCCCCCAGCACGAGCTGGCGGCTGAAGACGCCGCGCGGCCGCTCGGAGGCCAGCATCTCCCAGTCGCCGTTGCGGGCGACCCGCTCGGCGCGGACGGTCAGCACGTTGCGCTCCACGTCGAGGTCGATGGACTCGGGCGCGACGCCGGGCAGGTCGAACTCGAGGTGGAAGACGTCGCCCTCGCGCCAGGCGTCCATCGGCATCACCGCCGGCCGGTTGGTCGTGCCCATGGTGGTGCCCAGGAGCTGCTGGGTGAGGCGGTCGAAGTCACGGAACGGGTCGGTGGTGCGGATCAACATGATCTCCTCCCGGGGAACGGGGTCGCCGTCGTCGGGGTGGCGACCTATATTGTTGGTTACAGGTTTTATATATCTCGCGATCGCGCGGGGTTCAAGTGGCCGGGGAGAGGAAGTGGCGATGGCAGGCCCGCGAGTCGGCGTCTACGCCATCTCGGTCGCCGCCGAGATGGCCGGGACCAACGTGCAGAACCTCCGCGTCTACGAGCGCAAGGGCCTCGTCGCGCCCGACCGGACGGCCGGGGGGACCCGGCTCTACAGCCGCGACGACGTGGACCGGCTCAACCGCATCCGCGACCTGCTCGACCTCGGCCTCAACCTCGCCGGCATCGCGCTTGTGCTCCAGCTCGAGGCCGAGAACGGCCGGCTGCGGCGCGAGGTGGGACGCCTGCGGGCCGCCGCCCGCGGGTGACGCCCGCAATCGGCGGAACAACGGGGGACTTGCTGTCGTTGCGCCTGCCATGAGCTCCGGTGCCTGGATCCTCGTCGCTGCGCTCGTGCTGGCGCTGGCCGTCGGGCTGTGGCGCGCCGCGACCGACGGCCGCTTCCGGGGCACGCACGTGGTCCGCGGGGCGGCGCCTGCTCCCGCGCCCGAGGGTGGTCCGGACGCTGGTCCCGACGCGGTGGAGCCGGCGGACGAGCCCGTCGCGGCCCCGCCCGGCGCCGAGGTCGTGGCGGAGGTCGGCGCGACGCTGGGGGAGCGGGCCACGCTGCTGCAGTTCTCGAGCGCCTTCTGTGCTCCGTGCCGCGCGACCCGGCGGGTCCTCGCCGACGTCGCCGAGATCGTCCCCGGGGTCGTCCACGTCGAGGTCGACGCCGAGCACCACCTCGAGGCCGTACGACGCCTCGGCGTGCTGCGGACGCCGACCACGCTCGTCCTGGGCCCCGACGGCGCCGAGGTGACGCGTGCTGCCGGCGCCCCCCGCAAGGAGCAGGTCCTGTCCGCTCTCGCCGCCGTCGACCCGGTATGAGAGTCGCGGGTGACGCAGGTGCGCAGGTATGCGGAGCCGATCGGGTCCGAGGCCGCGCACGTGCGCAGGAATGGCGCCCCGCTCGGGCCCGATGTCGCGCACGTGCGCAACGGCGGCGCATCGACCGGGCGGATACCTGCGCACGTGGGCGAGCGGAGCGCCGGACGTGACGCCAGAGCTGCGCACCCGCGCAGACGACCGACGTCCACGATGTGGAACGACCATCCACGATCCGAGACGCGGGAACGGTGGCCGTGGATCGGTTCGTAGGGTTCTCGACATGTCCTCGACCTGGTTGACCAAGCGACGCGCAGTGGACCACTGCCGCGTGCGCTCGGCGCTGTGTCGAATGCCGTGACGGGTCCGTCGATCACCCTGCCCTAGGTCCACCTCGTCGGTGGACCGCGCCGCGGCGGATCCGGACCCGAGACGTCGACGCCCGTCCGGCCTTCCCCGCAGGAGAGACATGTCCACGACCCACGAGCGCGCCACGGCGCCCTCGGCACCACCCCACACCCCCAAGACCGCGCACGAGGACCGGTCCGGCGGCATCGACCCGCGCGGTCCCCAGGTCGCGGCCGGCCTGACCGCCGTCGTGCTGGCCCTCGTCCTGCTGGTCGCGCCGCACCCGGTCGGGATCGGCCTGCTGGCCGTGCAGACCGCGATCTTCGCCGTCGGCGCGGTCGCCGGCGTGCAGCGGACGCCGTACTCCTGGCTCTTCCGCACCCTCGTGCGGCCCCGCCTGGGACCGCCCGCGGAGCTCGAGGACCCGGCGCCGCCCCGCTTCGCCCAGGCGGTCGGGCTGGCCTTCGCCCTGGTCGGGCTCCTCGCCCTGCTGGCCGGCGCCACGGTGCTCGGCCAGGTGGCCGTCGGGCTCGCGCTCGTCGCCGCCCTGCTCAACGCGGTCTTCGCCTTCTGCCTCGGCTGCGAGCTCTACCTGCTCGCCCGCCGACTGATCGGCGGGCCCTCGGTCTCGACACCGCGCTGACCCGGTGCCCGACCAGCACCATCCCTGACATCGACACACACCAGATCTCACTCAACAAGCTAGGAGCAATCACATGAGCCGCGAGTCTTCGCTCGTCACCGCCCAGTGGGTCGAGGACAACCTCGACACCGACGGCATCGTCCTCATCGAGGTCGACGAGGACACCTCGTCCTACGACAAGGGCCACATCCGTGGCGCCATCAAGCTCGACTGGACGACCGACCTGCAGGACCAGGTCCGCCGCGACTTCGTCGACAAGGCGCAGTTCGAGGCGCTGCTCTCCGAGCGCGGCGTCAGCAACGACGACACCGTCGTGCTCTACGGCGGCAACAACAACTGGTTCGCCGCCTACGCCTACTGGTACTTCAAGCTCTACGGCCACCAGGACGTCAAGCTCCTCGACGGCGGCCGCAAGAAGTGGGAGCTCGACTCCCGCGAGCTGACGACCGAGCTGCCCACCCGCGCGAAGACGTCGTACACCGCCACCGAGCAGGACCACTCGATCCGTGCCTTCCGCGACGAGGTCGTGGCCGCGATCGGCACGCAGAACCTGGTCGACGTGCGCAGCCCCGACGAGTACGCCGGTCGGCTGCTCGCCCCGGCCCACCTCCCGCAGGAGCAGGCCCAGCGCGCCGGCCACATCCCCACGGCCGCCAGCGTGCCGTGGAGCAAGGCGGCCAACGACGACGGCACCTTCAAGTCCGACGACGAGCTCACGGCGATCTACACCGAGGCCGGCGTCGACTGGGACAAGGACACCATCGCCTACTGCCGCATCGGCGAGCGCTCCTCGCACACGTGGTTCGTGCTCAAGGAGCTGCTCGGCCAGGACAACGTCAAGAACTACGACGGCTCGTGGACCGAGTACGGCTCGCTGGTCGGCGTGCCGGTCGCGCTCGGCGACGAGCGGGGTGACGCCTGATGTGCGGCGCGACCGAGGGCGGCCTGTCGCTCGACGGCGTCGACGTCGCCAAGGAGGCGGTGATCCAGGGCCAGGTGCTGCGCGGCCAGGACCCGGTCCCCAACGCCTACGTGCGCCTGCTAGACCGGACCGGGGAGTTCACCGCCGAGGTGCCGACCAGCGCCACCGGGCACTTCCGCTTCTTCGCCGGCGACGGCGAGTGGACGCTGCGGACGCTGGCCCCCAAGGCCGACCCGGTCGACACCCGGGTGGTCGCCGCGACCGGCTCCGTCGCGGAGGTCGCGGTCGCCATCTGACCCGGACCGCCCCGTAGGGGTGTGCGCTCCTTGAACCCTCCCCGTCGTGGTCAGCACGATGGGGAGGGTTCGCACCTTCGAGGCAAGGAGCCGCACATGACCGACCAGGACGCCCGCACCGAGGCCCTGCGCAACGTCGTCGATCGCGTGACGTCGTGGCAGGAGACCGCGACCGAGGGCACGATCCGCGAGGAGCTCGACTCCGCGCTCGACGAGGTCGGGATCGACCTGAGCGAGGCCCAGCGGCAGCGGGTCACGGAGCAGATCTCCGACGGCGACGAGGTCGACGTCGACGCGCTGGCGTCCGAGGGGGTCTGAGCATGAAGGCGCTCACCTGGCAGGGCAAGCAGGACGTCCGCGTCGTCGACGTACCGGACCCCAAGATCGAGGAGCCCACCGACGCGGTCATCAAGGTGACCTCGACCGCGATCTGCGGCTCCGACCTGCACCTCTACGACCCGCTCGGCCCCTTCCTCTCCCCGGGCGACGTCCTGGGCCACGAGACGATGGGCGTCGTCGAGGAGGTCGGCCCCGAGGTCACCCACATCGCCCCCGGCGACCGGGTGGTGGTTCCGTTCAACATCTCCTGCGGCCACTGCTGGATGTGCGAGCGCGGCCTGATGGCCGCCTGCGAGACCACCCAGGTGCGCGAGCAGGACAAGGGCGCGGCGCTGTTCGGCTACACCGAGCTCTACGGCTCTGTGCCCGGCGGGCAGGCGGAGTACCTCCGCGTGCCGCAGGCGCACTTCGGCCCCGTCAAGGTCCCCGACGGCGTCGCCGACGAGCGCTTCCTCTACCTCTCCGACATCCTGCCCACGGCGTGGCAGGGCGTGGAGTACGCCGAGGTCGGCGAGGGCGACACGCTGCTCGTCATGGGGCTGGGACCCGTCGGCCAGCTCGCCGCCCGCATCGCGCAGCACCGCGGCATCCGCGTGCTCGCCGTGGAGCCCGACGCCCACCGCGCCGACGTGGCCCGCCAGCGGGGCGCCGAGATCGTCGACGCCGTCAAGCCCGAGGACGTCGCCACCGCCGTGCGGGACCTCACCCAGGGCCGGGGCGCCGACGGCACCCTCGACGCGGTCGGCATGGAGGCGCACGGCACCCCGGTCGCCGAGACCGCGATCAAGTCGGTCGGGTTCCTGCCCGACGTGGTCGCCAAGCCGCTGATGAAGACCGTCGGCATCGACCGGCTCGGCGCCCTGCGCAGCGCCATCTCGGCCGTCCGCCGCGGTGGCACGGTGTCGATCTCCGGCGTCTACGGCGGCATGAGCGACCCGTTCCCGATGATGGAGATGTTCGACAAGGGCATCAGCCTGCGGATGGGCCAGTGCCACGTGAAGCGCTGGGTCGACGACATCGTCCCGGTGGTCATGGAGGACGGCGACCCGCTCGGCCTCGAGATGCTGGCCACGCACCGCCTGCCGCTGTCGGAGGCCCCGGCCGCCTACCAGATGTTCCGCGACAAGGCCGACGACTGCCTCAAGGTGGTCCTCAAGCCCTGAGCGCGGAACTTTCCCGCGACGCCGGCGGGCGGACTAGAGTTCGCCCGTCGGAGGGGGGTCTGATGGAGGACATGGGCGAGGCCCTGCTGCGGTTGGCGATGCGCCACTCGCCGATCGGCATGATGGTGACCTCTCCGGACGGGGAGATGGTGGCGGTCAACGAGGCCGCGTGCGACATGCTCGGCTACGGCCGTGCCGACCTCACCGGCGCCCGGTGGCAGGACATCACGCACCCCGACGACCTCGCGGTGGACGTCGACCTCGTCGCGGCGACGCTGGCGGGGGAGCGGTCGTCGTACCGGCTGACCAAGCGCTACGTCCGCAAGGACGGCACGGTGCTGTGGGGGGACCTGTCGGTCGCGCTGCTGCGCGACGACGACGGGACGCCGCTGAGCTTCATCTCCCAGGTCCTCGACGTCACCGAGCAGCGGCTGGCGATCGAGCGCATCGCCGAGGCCAACGCCACCATCGAGAAGCAGGCACGGACCGTGGCCGCGATCTACGACGCCGTCGACGTCGGGCTGGTGCTCATCGACCGCACGGGGCGCTACGAGGAGATGAACCGGCGGCACCGCGACTTTATGTCGCTGGCCTACCCGGGCGGCCACCACGGGATGGCCGGCCAGGTCGGCGAGGTCTACGAGGCCGACGGCGTCACCCCGATGGCGCGCCAGGACCTGCCGTCGCAGCGGGCGATCATGGGCGACGAGTTCGACGACGTACGCATCTGGGTCGGCTCCGACCCGGCAACCCGGCGCGCGCTCTCGGTCTCGGCCCGGTCGGCCCGGCGCGCCGACGGGAGCATGGCGGGGGCGGCGCTGGCCTACAAGGACGTCACGGACTTCATGCGCGCGCTCTACGTCAAGGACGAGTTCGTCGCCTCGGTGTCCCACGAGCTGCGCACGCCCCTCACCTCGGTGCTGGGGCACCTCGAGATCCTCATGCAGCGCGAGGAGCTGCCCGACGATGTCCGCGCCCAGCTGGCGGTCGTCGACCGCAACGCCGCGCGCCTCGAGATGCTGGTCCGCGACCTGCTGTACGTCGCGCAGGAGGCCGACGCCGCCCTCCACGTGACGCGGGTCCCCGCCGACGCCGCCGCGATGGTGCGCGAGGCCTGCGAGGCCGCCCGCCCGCACGCCACCACCGTGGGCGTCGAGCTCGAGGCCGACCTCCCCGAGTCGCTGGTCGCGATGTGCGACCCCCAGCGGCTGCGCCAGGTGACCGACAACCTGCTGTCCAACGCGCTCAAGTACACCGACCGGGGCGGCCGGGTGCGCGTCTCGCTGCGGACGGTCGACGAGCGGATGGAGCTCGAGGTCGCCGACACCGGCATCGGCATCGCGGAGGAGGACCAGACGCGGCTCTTCTCGCGGTTCTACCGCGTCGACACCGAGCGGGTGCGGGTGACCGCCGGCACCGGCCTGGGCCTCAACATCGTGCGCTCGATCGTCGAGGCGTGCGGCGGCGAGGTCAGCGTCGAGAGCGCGCCGGGCGTCGGCAGCACCTTCACCGCCTGGATCCCGCACGTCGCGCCGGGAGACGGCTGAGGGGTCAGAGTCGGCCGGCGTCCTGCTTGGCGGTGTCGCGACCTGCCGTCTCGACGTAGTCGTCGGGGGCGTAGCCGTAGTGGGCGTAGTTGCCGGCGCCGACGGCCCGGCGGGAGACCCGGTTGAGGATCACACCGAGCGGGCGCGCGTGGACCGCCTGCAGGTGCTCGATGGCGGTGACCAGCTCGGTGTCGAGGGTGCTGCCGGCGGAGACCGTCACGATGGCGCCGTCGGCGCCGTGCGCCACGACCGCAGCGTCGGTGACCGGCAGCAACGGCGGGGCGTCGATGACGACCAGGCCGCGGGTCGTCAGCTCGGCGATGGCGGTGCGCATGGCCTGGGAGCCGAGGATCTCGCTGGGGTTGGGCGGGCGGGACCCGGCGGTGAGGATGGAGAACCCCTCGATGGTCGGGTGGGTCTGGATCGACTCGGACAGCGGCAGGCGACCGGTGAGCACGTCGGTGAGGCCGACGGCGTCGTCCACGCCCAGCAGGGCGGCGACGTTGGGGCGGCGGAGGTCGGCGTCCACGAGCGTGACGGGCTGGCCCGACATGGCGATCGCTCCGGCCAGGTTGGCCGCCAGGGTCGACTTGCCGTCGCCCTGCTTGGGGCTGGTGACGACGATCGCGCGGGGCGGGTTGTCGACGTCCATGTAGGAGAGGTTGGTTCGCAGGCGGCGCACCGCCTCGGCGGCCTGGCCCGAGACGCCGGCTCCGGTGTCCGACACGAAGAGGCCCGGGACACCCTTGCCGAGGTCGGGCACGGTGCCGACGACCGCCACCTGCGCGGCGCGCTCGACGTCCTCGGGGGAGCGCAGCCTCCGGTCCAGCAGTGAGCGCGCGACGGCGTAGCCCAGGCCGAGCAGACCGCCGAGGACGGCGCCGAGGAGGACGTTGCGCTGCACCTGGGGCGAGACCGGGGCGGTGGGCAGCTGGGCGGACTCGGAGACCTCGATCCGCATGCCCTGGTCGCCCTTGCGGCCACCCTTGTCACCGCCCTCGACGGCGTTGACGCGCTGGGCGAGGGCCGAGACCCACGCGTCGGCGAGCTCCTGGGCGCCCTCGGGCGTGGAGGAGCGGGCGGTGATCTGGATGATCACGGTGTCCGGCGTCTGGGCGGCGTCGATGCTGCCGACGAGGCTCTCGGGCGTGGTGTCGAGGTCGAGGTCGTCGATGACGATCGAGGCGGTCTCGCGGTCCTTGGCGAGCACGACGTACGACGCGGCGCGCGACTTGGACAGCACGTCGTTGAGGTTGTCGAGCCCGGCGTCGCCGCCGGAGCCGGAGGTGACGAACCCGGACGAGCTGGCGGCATAGACCTTGGGCTGGACACTGCTCCACCCGAACGCGGCCGCGGCGGCGACGATCACCATCGCCGTCACGGCGATCCAGTGGTTGCGCAGGATGCGCAGGTAGTCGGCCAGTTCCATCGAGTCGTCCCTGTTGATCGTCGGCGAGGGGTCTTTGCCCGCCGCGAAGTCTAGGCACGGGTCGCCCCCGCTCGTGGCGCTTGTGGAAGACCTGGAGATGACCAGACCAGACGGTGACGCAGCGTGCACAGGTCGGCTTCACGACGTGCACGGATCGTCCACCGGCGGTTTCGAGGCCCTCATCGGCGGTCTACTCGGTGCCCTCGGGATCCGATCATCGACTGGTCCGGGGGGACTTGGCTGTGACTCATCATCCTGCAGCTCCAACACGACGTACCGTCCTGCGCGCCGCGGCCTGGACCGCGCCGGCGGTCTCCATCGCCGTGGCCGCGCCGGCCTTCGCGGCCGCCTCCAACGTGATCGAGTGCAAGCCCACCGGGTGCAAGGCGCCGGGCCAAGGGGCGGACACGAAGGACTACTTCCTGTCACCCGGTTGCGGCCCGAACGTCGAGGTCCTCGCCGTGACCATCGGCGGGTCCACGGCCAAGCTCGTCGGCGATCAATGGGTCGTGTACGGCCAGCCGGACTCCGAGGCCTTCCTGCCGGTCACCATCACCTTTGTCGACGGCCAGACCTGGACCGGCTCCGTCAAGTTCCTTCCCTGCAAATAGGAACGGGCTGTGCCTCGCAGGCGAGGCTGCGGGTCAGTTCAACTACTGCACGGTAACGGCTTGGCGTGGTGGGCCAGACCGCTCATTCACGCGGCGTGAACAGGTCAGTTGCGGGGCGTGCACGGGCGCTCCACACGGGCTTTTCACACCCTCTCGCGGCGGTCTACTTCGTGGCCTCGGGTCCCACCCACCGCCTCGAAGGAATCGCCGTGAGCTCGCAGTCCCGCGTTGCCCCCACCCGCCGTACCGTCCTGCGCGCCGCAGCGTGGACCGCGCCGGCGGTCTCCATCGCGGTGGCCGCACCGGCCTACGCAGCGTCCACGTGCGACACCATCACCGGCACGCGCAACGGGTCGAACTACTACGCCAAGATCACGTGCAGCGGGACGATCAGGTCGGTACAGATCGGCTCAGCGGTCGCCGTTCTGACCGGCGGTCAGTGGCATGCCCAGCTGTCGGGAGTCGGCAACACTGACGCCAGTCAGGTCGTCACCGTCAAGATGACTGCCGCCACGATTCAACAGGCAGTCGTCTTCACCAAGGCCTGACGCCCGCGGACGTCACCTTTCCGTCGCGACTGGGTCGCCTTGTTCAGCCGCCTCGTTGTAGCGAACGTCGTGCAGCGCTACTGGACAATCGCATGATCTCCGCGCTCCTGTGGGCCAGGACCCGTGGCACGGCTTGCCAGGCGGACGGCGTGTCGAGTCCTGCTGCAGCGTCGAGCGGGAGGAGTGAGAGAGACAGCTGGCGGAGCAGATCGTCGGCCTCCGCGCCGGCCCGCCTCAGGGCCACAAGGGCGCCGTAGAGTCCTGCGCCTGGAACCCGGGTGGCGACGTTCACGTGAGAAGGACCGTGCTGCCGTTCGACGGCGTGGTTCCACACCTCGCCGGCAATATGCGCGGCCTCATGGATTATGGGCGGGGCGCCGGCGGGTGAGCCGAAGATCCGCTCGGCAAGGCCCACGCTGAGGAGCTGGTCCTGGCGGAGCGGGCGGTCCGCGGACCGCCAGACCAAGGGATCGTCCATGAGCAGGCGGACGTCGAGCAGACCCCGGAGCCATCGCCAGTGGTCCTTGGCGGTGTGCGTGGCGGAGTGCGCCAGGGCGTCGTACGGCGCGAGCGTTGACACGTCGTGCCAACCGACGGACACGGTCGCTCGTCGCGACCACAGGACGTCGAAGTCTGGAAACGCGTGGCGTACGGGGCCGAGGTGCCAGTGGAGGTCGATGCTTCCGATGCCGCCGACGAGCGGGAGCTCGTAGTAGTCGCGTACGAGCCTCCTCCAGGCCCACGAGTCCCCGGGACGGGAGAACCCTCCCGCCGCGACCCAGCCTTGGGCGGCGAGCACGGCGCAGGCACGTTCCAGATCGTCGGGCGGGACCAACAGGTCGTGGTCTCCCGTCCCCCGCGCGGCGACGTCGTGGTGCGCCTGCACGGCCAGTGCCAGGCCCTTGAAGACGAGCACGCGCACACCTGACTGCTCCAACGCGGTGACGATCTCCGCCAGCTCGACCGCGAGCTTCTCGACGGTGGCCGTCTCCTGGAGCGCCTTCGCGGTGAGCCTCGCGGCGGAGGCCGCCGGCAGGTCCAGGACCGGGAGCGCAGCAGCCACCGTCGGAGACACTCGGTGTCGATCGGCGGCCGCGACGAACTGCTGACCAGACACCTCAGGAGGTAGGCGCCACACGGAGCGATTGCCGGAGATCACGTGATGCAGAGCGTCACGCAGCGCGCTGACGCTGGCGTCGGTGAATGGCTCGGACTCGACCGGCGAGTCGTCAGCCAGCACCCCGTGCGCCACCAGGTCGAGCACATGCTGCATCGTCAGGTCGCGGGCGTCGAGTGGCGGCTCTGGCGAGCCGAAGTCCGCGACCACATGGCGGGTGATCGCGTCGAGGTCTGTGCTGCCACCGGTCGGTACGCTCGTCAGGATGCGCGTCGCGATCTCCGACAGCACGACCACCTGGTCATGGACGAAGACCGCTGCCCGGCCGTCCTCGACGTAGACGTCGCGCAGGTCCCCGTGACTGATCCTCATCTCGCAGCCTTCTCGAGGAGGCTTCGGACCATCGGCTCGAGCGTGTGGGCCTCCGAGTAGGTGACGCGGTGCGCTCCCCCCACGCGGTGGACGACGTCAGCCAGTCGATGCAGCGGGTGGTCTAGCTGCCCGAGAAAGGATGCCTCGGGAGCCATTGCCGCGAGCGCATCGATCGTCTCGAGAGGGGCGACGGCAGGCTCGGCGCCGTGCTGCGCGTCGCGGGAGACGATGAACAGTCCAGCGACATGGCAGGGGCGCTCGACCGTCCGCAACCCGAGTTCCGAGGGTGCGACCTGGTCCTTCACGTGTCCGGTCCGGATGATCGACAGGGGCTTCGCGTACGGAATCATCGTGCCGTCGCGATCGATTCCCGCAGTCTCGTCGGTCAGGTAGGCGAAGTGGGTCCCAAGCGTCCTGGCTGCGGTTGTCTTTCCCGTGCCGGACGGCGCGACCAGGATGGCGGTGGCGCCAGTGTCAGGGTCCGCCAGACCGGCCGCGTGCAGCATGACGAGCTCGCCCGCACGCGCGGCGATAGCCGCATGTGTCACGGCGGGGGAGAGCCGGTGGAGCACCTCCGCGATGTCGAGGCCCGACACGTCGGCGTCGGCCGGCCCATCCACGGCGACGCTGATGGCCGTCTGGTCCGGTGGCGACGTGGTGCGGCAGTCCTGCCATGCTTGCCCGACGGCGGAGGCAAGGTCGGGACCCCGCACGTCGAGGGGGATCACGACACCGAGCGCTTCGACGCAGATACGCGTCACCTCCGGCTCGGACACCCCGCGAGGATAGGCGAACGCAGGCCTGTGGTGCGCAGATTGCCCGACACGATGCAACGCGGATGGGAGCATGTCGTCGTGCCTGACCGATTCCGACGAGCCGCAGCTGGAGCGCTCGTCGCCTACGTCGGGTTACTGGCTTTCGTGCTTGGGCAGACGGATGCGTCGCTTGCGATCTCGGTGGTTGGTCGGTTCGCGCACGTCCTCGACCTAGCTGGGGCTCCTGGCGCGCTGACGACCGGATCGCGTGCGGAGTTCGTCCTCAACGCCGCGATGTTTGCGCCGCTTCCGCTGCTGGCGGCCCTGACCTTCCCGAGGCACCCGTGGGCCAACTGGGTCGTCTACGGATTCGTCGGCTCCGTGGCCGTGGAGGTCGTCCAGGCACTGTGGCTCCCTCTGCGCTCCGCCCAGTACGTCGACATCGTCGCCAACACGGCCGGGAGCCTCATCGGAGCAGTAGGCGCGGTGATGATCCAACGAGCATGGACCGCCCGCACCCATTGGGGTGGGAAAGTCCACGTGTGAGTAAAGATACGTCTCAAATGAGGGCGTTCTTTTGCGACAAGTCCTCCCTGACGCCGATCCTTGGACTAGTCCAGTAATCAATCGGGGGGAAACTCGTGCTCAGGGATCACCTGCAGCGGCACATGCGTGCGCGCCGCACTGCGGCTCTGATGACCTACGACGCGGTCGTGCTTGTCCTCGCCTACCTCATCGCCATTGCCTTCAGGTACGACGGCAGCGGTCAGAACGCCGCCGTCGACCACGTCGCCGCCATCATCGCGTGCGCAGTCGGGCTCCAGTGGCTCAGCGGGTTGGTGTGGCGCGTCTACCTCGGCCGGGTCGGCGTGGCGACGATCGAGGAGACCATCGCGCTCAGCCTGGCCACCGCCTCGGCAGGCCTGGTCGTGATGCTCGCAGTGGCCCTCTCAGATCCGCTGTGGATCGCTCGCAGCGTGCCCCTTTCCGCGACGTTCCTCGGCATGTTCTTCATGGTCACCGGACGTGCCGTGTGGCGCTACCGAAGCGACCACGTCTTCGTGACCCGCCCGGACCAGGGCACGCGCACCATCGTGGTCGGCGCAGGCGCGACGGGAAGCCGGTTGGTCAACTCGATGCTCCGCCACCCCGAGGCCGGCTTCGTCCCGGTCGGGTTCCTCGACGACGACCGCTGGAAGCGTCAGCGGCGCCACTTCGGCATCCCGGTTCTGGGCACGCTGGCGGACCTGGAGCGCGTCGTGAAACAGGCGGGCGCCACGGCGGTCGTGGTGGCTATTCCGAGTGCGTCCAAGGAGCTCATCAAGCCGATCGCCGACACCGCGCGAGAGCTCGGCGTGGCAGTGAAGGTTCTTCCGTCCTACTCGGAGACCTTCTCCAACAAGTCGACGGTGGACGTCCGCGACGTGCGCGACGTCAACATGCGCGACATCCTGGGCAGGGCCGCGATCGAGACCGACCTGACGGCGATCTCCGGCTACGTCAACGGCAAGCGGGTGCTGGTCACGGGCGCCGGTGGGTCCATCGGCTCCGAGCTGTGCCGTCAGCTCGTCAAGTTCGGCCCCGAAGAGCTCATCATGCTCGACCGCGACGAGTCGGCCCTGCACTCGGTGCAGCTCTCCATCCACGGACGCGCCCTGCTCGACAGCGGGGACGTCGTCCTCAACGACATCCGCGACGAGGCCGCACTCCGCCAGATCTTCCAGGACCGGCGTCCCGAGGTCGTCTTCCACGCGGCAGCGCTCAAGCACCTGCCCATGCTCGAGCAGTACCCCCACGAGGCGATGAAGACCAACGTGCTCGGGACCGCCAACGTCCTGCGCGTCGCCGCCGAGGTCGGGGTCGAGACCTTCGTCAACATCTCGACCGACAAGGCCGCCGACCCCAAGAGCGTGCTCGGTTACTCCAAGCGCATCGCCGAACGGCTCACCGCGGCCACGGCGCGCCAGGCCGAGGGCTCCTACATCAGCGTGCGCTTCGGAAACGTCCTCGGTTCCCGCGGGTCGGTGCTCCACACCTTCACCGCCCAGATCGCGGCGGGCGGGCCCGTCACGGTCGTGCACCCTGACATCACCCGCTACTTCATGACCGTCGAGGAAGCAGTGCAGCTCGTCATCCAGGCCGGCGCCATCGGACAGGACGGCGAGGTGATGATCCTGGACATGGGCACCCCGGTGAAGATCGTCGACGTCGCGAAGCAGTTGATCGAGATGTCCGGCAAGGACATCGAGATCGTCTACACCGGACTGCGTGAAGGCGAGAAGCTCCACGAGAAGCTCTTCGGTGGCGCGGAGAGCGACGAGCGCTCCAGGCACCCCCTCATCTCCCACGCTCACGTGTCGCCGCTGTCGTCCGAAGTCGTGAGGTCCTACGACCTTGATGGAACCCACCTCGGCATGCGACAAGCCTTCGAGGACTGGGTGCGCCTGCCAGATCCCGTCGCGGCCCTGAGCAGCCACTAATTCCTCCGATGCTCGCGCGTGCGAGCATCGATCCCGCATCAACCCCACCCACCACTTGAATGGAGCACGTCTACGTGTC
This sequence comes from Nocardioides sediminis, assembly GCF_003047295.1. Taxonomy (GTDB): domain Bacteria; phylum Actinomycetota; class Actinomycetes; order Propionibacteriales; family Nocardioidaceae; genus Nocardioides; species Nocardioides sediminis. The sequence continues at coordinate 71,535 of NZ_PZYZ01000005.1, read as the reverse complement.
GACGAATGTCGATCCTCAGTCCACCGTCCTGGTGACGGGAGGGACGGGCTCGTTTGGGTCCACCATGGTCCGTCGTTTGTTGGATGCAGGCATCGAAGAGGTGCGAGTCCTGAGCCGGGATGAGCTCAAGCAGGACAACATGCGTCGCTCCCTCGACGACGACCGCGTGCGCTTCTACATCGGTGACGTACGGGACTTCGACAGCGTGGACCGAGCCACCCGGGGCGTTGACTATGTCTTCCATGCGGCAGCGCTCAAGCAGGTCCCGAGCTGCGAGTTCTTCCCGATGGAGGCAGTCCGGACCAACATCATCGGAAGCGCGAACGTCATCGAGGCAAGCAATGCCAACGACGTGAAGTCGGTGGTGTGCCTCGGTACCGACAAGGCGGCGTACCCGGTCAACGCGATGGGGATGTCGAAGGCGATGATGGAGAAGGTCGCGCAGGCCTTCGCCCGCAACAATCCGACGGCGAATACTGTGGTCTCCACGGTGCGCTACGGCAACGTGATGATGTCGCGTGGTTCGGTCATTCCGCTGTTCGCAGAGCAGATCCGCGCGGAGCGTCCGCTCACCGTCACCGATCCGCACATGACCCGCTTCCTGATGTCTCTTGACGACGCGGTCCTGCTCGTCGAGCACGCTTTTGGCATGGCGCGGCCCGGGGACCTCTTCATCCGTAAGGCACCCGCTGCCACGATCGATGTGTTGGCCAGGGCAGTCGGACAGGCACTGGGAGTCGAGCCCGACATCAAGGTGATCGGCACCCGACATGGCGAGAAGCTCTACGAGACGTTGGCGACGCGTGAGGAACTTGCACGTGCTGAGGATCAAGGGGACTACTTCCGCGTGTCGGTCGACGCCCGCAACCTCAACTACGGCGAGTACTTCGACGAGGGCGACAAGCGAGAGTCGGAGATGGACGACTATCACTCCCACAACACCGAGCGACTGGACGAAGACGGTGTCGTCAGGCTCCTGATGGGCCTGCCTGCCTTCCGCAAGCTCCTGGCTTGAATCGACACGTTCCCGATTCGCTGCCCCACCTCGGAAGAGACCTCATGACGAATGACAGTGTTCTGATCGTTGTTGCGCATCCTGACGACGACGTGCTCGGGTGTGGCGGCACGGCCTATCGTCTCGCCCAGCGCGGCGTGACTGTTCGCCTCGCGATCCTGTGTGGACAGGTGACCGCGCGAAACCACCGCCCAGAGGACACGGCGCTCGCGGACGACATGCGTCGGGCTATCGAGATCCTTGGGCTCGAGGAACCCATCGTGGGCGACTTTCCGAATATCCAGATGAACACCGTTCCGCACCTCGAACTTGTGCGTTTCGTCGAGCACGCGATCGTCGCGACCCAAGCAACGCGAATCTTGACATCGCATCCAGGCGACCTCAACGACGACCATCGTCAGGTCTCGGCGGCCACCCAGGCCGCTGCGCGCCTCGGCCAGCGCGGCGCCAAGGTGCCACCGCTGAAAAGCCTCCACTACATGGAGATCCTTTCGGCGACCGACTGGGCATACCGTGGTGGAGACGCCTTCGCTCCAGACACATTCTTCGAAATCGGTCTCGACGGCCTGGACGCCAAGACGCAGGCGCTCGCTGCATACCGAGACGTGATGCGGCCGTACCCCCATCCGAGAAGTCCGGAGGGCCTCGCCGGGCTCGCCGCAGTCAGAGGAGCGGCGGCGGGATTGCAGCACGCTGAGGCGTTCCAGACGGCCTACCTGGACCTCGGCCAGGTGATCCGCTGATGTACGCGTCCTTCGGCAAGCGTCTGGTTGACCTGCTCCTCTCGGGAATCGCGACCATCGCGCTCAGCCCGGTGTTGCTGCTCACTGCGTCGGCTATTCGGTTCGAGGATGGCGCTCCGATCGTCTACCGTCAGCGACGAGTGGGGCAGAGCGGGCGCACGTTCACAGTGCTGAAGTTTCGAAGCATGCCCACCGGGACCAAGGTGGCGCCCTCTGCAGGTATGGGCGCGGCTACCGTCACGAAGGTCGGGAGAATCATCCGGCGGCTCAACGTGGATGAGCTACCCCAGCTATTCAACATCCTGCGCGGCGAGATGTCGGTCGTTGGTCCAAGGCCTGCCTTGCCGTCTCAGACAACTCTGATCAGTGACCGCGCCCGAGGCGCTGCGCACGACGCGCGCCCCGGCCTGACTGGGCTGGCCCAGATCCGCGCATATGACGGCATGACCGAAGCAGCAAAGGCTGCTTACGACAACCAGTACGCCGAACGTGTCACGTTGCTGAACGACCTCAAGATCATCGCCTCCACCGTGGGCTACCTCTTCAAGCCCCCTCCGACCTACTGAGGAACATAGCTGTGCGAATCGGTTTCATCACCTGCGTCCGTCTCGGAGAGAGCTGCCTTGAAGAACTAGCCTCGCTGGGCGCGGAGCTCGTCTACCTTGGAACGTTGCACGACGACATGGCTCCCAACAAGTCAGGTCGCATCTACCTCGACGACTTCGCAGAAGCGCATGACGTCCCGCTGTACAAATTCCGCAACATGAACGATGCGGACGCTGTCGCGCAGGTCCGCAATGCGGAACTTGATTGGCTGTACGTCATCGGGTGGAGCCAAATAGCCAAGAAGGAGTTATTGGCCGTGCCCACACAGGGCGTCCTCGGCATCCACCCGACTCTGTTGCCGGAGGGGCGCGGGCGTGCGTCCATCCCATGGGCGATCATCAAGGGCCTTGATGAGACTGGCGTGACGATGTTCAGGCTCGATGAGGGAGTCGACACGGGGCCCATCCTTGGGCAGGTGCGCGTGCCAATCGCTGCAAACGAAACATCAAGCACCCTGTACGACAAGGTCATCGCGGCACACAGAACCCTCGTCCGGGAGACCTTTCCGGGGGTTGCAGATGGCACCGTCGCCATGCTTCCTCAAGACGACTCACAGGCGACCGAGTGGCCCGGGAGGACCCCCGCAGACGGCGAACTGCATCCGAGCAGTATGAGCGCGGACGACATCGACCGGCACGTCCGGGCGCTGACCCGACCGTATCCCGGCGCGTTCATCCGACTGACGTCGAACGAGACCCTCCGGATCTGGGAGGGAACCCCTGGGCCCGCAGAGACCGGATGCGCCATCGAGACGGCATCGGGCATTTACACCGCAACCGTCTACGACAGGGAGGTCATGCCATCGACCGATGAGGTCGCCTCGTGAAGATCGGAATGATCAGTCAGTGGTACGAGCCCGAACGCGGATCGGCGGCCCACCCAACTGCGATCGCCGAGGCTCTGCATTCTCGGGGACACGAAGTGCGAGTGCTCACTGGCTTCCCTAGTTATCCGGACGGCAAAGTGCACTCGGGGTACACGATGAAGGGCCGCATGCGGGAGACCCGCGGCGGAGTCGAGCTACTGCGTGTTCCGGACGTCCCGAGTCATGACCAGAACGCGATCCGTCGTGCCCTGACTCTCACCAGTTTCGCTGCGTCAGCAACGACACAGGTGGGATGGCTTCGTGGGTCTGACGTCGTCCTGACCTACCTGACCCCAGCAACGGTCGGCCTCGCATCGTGGGCATTGAAGCGGGTGGAGGGCACCCCCTACGTCTTGTACGTGCAGGACTTGTGGCCCGAGACCGTGACCGCCAGCGGGTTCATCCGCAACGCGCGGGTCAATGGGATGGTCGAACGCGGCATCCATCGTGCCATGCGCAAGCTGTACCGGGACGCAGCGGGAGTCGTGGCTATCAGCCCGACCATGGCAGCAACCCTTGCAGACCGGGGCAGTCGAGTGTGTCCGATCTCGGTGCCCAACTGGGTCGATGAAGACGTGTTCAAGCCGGCCGACCGCAACCGTCCCCGACACTTGCCACCCGACCGCACCTGGATCATGTACGCAGGCGGCATCGGCGATCTCCAGGCGCTCGATCACGCTGTCCGGGCAGTCGGCATGCTGGTCGACAGGCCGGACATTGGTCTTGCGGTCGTCGGTGAAGGCGTCGCCCGGCGCGCACTTGAGAAGCTGGCGCAGCAGGTCGGTGTCACCGAGCGTGTGCTCTTCCTCGGCAGCCGCCCGATGGACGAGATGCCGGAGCTGATGGCTGAAGCCGCGGCTCAACTGGTCTCGCTGAGGGACCTGCCACTCTTTCGCGGAACGATTCCGAGCAAGATTCAAGCTGCAATGGCTTGTGGCTCGCCGATCGTGTGTGCCGTTGCCGGCGACGCCGCAGCGCTGGTAGCTGACGCACAGTGCGGACCAGTGGTTGAACCCGAGTCCTCCGCGGCCTTGGCCGAGGCATTCGTGAGAGTGGCTGACGCATCGGTTGAACAGCAAGCGGAATGGAGGAGCGCGGCTCGCCACGCCTACGTGGCGACGCTCTCTGCCCAGGCTGGGTCGGCGCGCCTGGAAGAAGTGCTCCGGTCTGCCGCCAGGGTTGGCTCATGACTTGCGTGGCGGTGATTGGTGCCACTGGGTTCATTGGTCGCCATGTGGCACAGGCCATGTCAGCCCGGGGTGCGGACGTGGTTTCTGTTCCGGCCCCTCGGTTGACCACGAAAGCTCGCAGCCTTCCGGGCATTCGCGCCGAGCTGGAGTCCCCAGAGATCCGGTCGGTAGTTCGCAGATTAACCGCCTCACTAGGAACCTGTGACGTCGTGATCAATGCCGCGGGAATAGCGGACGCCACCGGCGCGGGTGACGCAGTGTTCGGAGCGGATGCACTGCTCCCGGGTGTCGTCGCTCTTGCGGCGCCCGAGGAAGCGCGAGTGATCCACGTGAGCTCTGCTGCGGTGCAGGGACGGCGTCCAGTGCTCGATGAATCTGCGGAGTACTCCCCTTTTAGCGATTACTCGACCGCCAAGGCTTTGGGTGAGCAAGTCGCACACGTGGTTCGGCCGACGTCCGTCCTGTTCCGACCGACTTCTGTCCAAGGTGCTGAACGCCGCGTTACCCGGCAACTGTCCAAGATCGCTTCAAGTCCGCTCTCAACTGTCGCCGGCTCCGGTATGCGCCCAACTCCCCAGGTGCTCGTCGAGAATGTGGCTGACGCGGTCACTTATGTGGCGCTGACCCGTGAAACGCCGCCTTCCGTCGTCATCCAGCCGTGGGAGGGATTGACCACCGCCTCGCTTCTATGCCTGCTCGGGGGACGCGCGCCCAGGTCGTTGCCGATGGCGGTCGCGTTTGCATTCTTGAAGATCCTCTTCTTTGTCGGTAGGCGCTCGTCCAAGGCGGCTGGGATTGCGCGCCGCGCAGAGATGTTGTGGCTCGGGCAGGACCAAAAGCCTGGCTGGCTAGCGGGACGCTGGACGGCGCCACTAGGCCCCGAACGTTGGAAGGAACTCGCGTGACCATCGCAATTACCGGAGGCTTCGGGTTTCTCGGGTGGCACACCTCGTGCCGTTTGCGCGCGCTTCAAGGGGTGGAGCCGGTGCGCTTGGGGCGGGATGACTTCGCCAGCTCGGAGCGCCTGGCTGCGCGGCTCGCCGGGGTTTCGCAGATCATCCACATCGCTGGGATAAACCGTGCGGAGTCCGACGAAGCCGTCGAGGAAGGTAACGTCGCGCTGGCCGAAACCTTGGCACTCGCTATTCGAGCCAACGACGGACCCGTCGAGCTCGTATACGCGAACTCGGTGCAGGCGGACCTCGAGAACCCGTATGGTCGCGGTAAGGCTCGTGCGGCTGAGGTATTGAGAGCCCTCGTGGCCGAGGTGGGCGGAACGTTCGCGGACTTGCTGCTGCCTAACCTGTTCGGTGAACACGGCCGCCCGGGCTACAACTCGTTCGTCTCGACCTTCGCCCATGAGGTGGCGGCCGGACGCACGCCCACCGTCACCGGTGACCGTGAGATCCCGCTCCTGCACGCCCAGGATGCGGCCGCAGTCCTGATCGATGCTCTCGGTACGGACACGCGCACGGTCGTGAACGGCGAGCCGATCGCGATCAGCGACGTGCTGCGGTTCCTCACCGAGACCCACGAGCTGTACGGGACTCGCGGCGAGGTGCCCGACATTTCGACACCCATGCGTCGCAACCTCTTCAACACATATCGGGCGGCGGCGTTCCCCGACATGTGGCCGGTATCGCCCCAAGTGCACTCGGACAACCGCGGCGATCTCTTCGAGACGGTCCGCGCCCACGGCGGGACGGGTATGGCGTTCATGTCGACCACGCTGCCCGGCCAGAAGCGGGGCGAGCACTACCACCTGCACAAGGTGGAGCGATTCTTCGTGGTGCAGGGTGAGGCCGAGATCCAGCTGCGCCGTCTGCTGCACGACGACGTGGTCACGTTCCGCCTCAGCGGGAACAAGCCGTCCTTCGTCGACATGCCCACTCTGTGGGTCCACAACATCCGTAACGTGGGGGACACCGAGTTGATCACCATGTTCTGGGCGGACCAACTGCTCGACATAGACAACCCAGACCAGTTCCCCGAGATGATCTCCCAGGAGACAACCGCATGAAGGTCATGACCGTCGTTGGCACCCGTCCGGAGATCATCCGACTCGCGGCCGTGATCAAGCGGCTAGACGTTACGCCGGGGATCGAGCACGTGCTCGTGCACACCGGGCAGAACTACGACTACTCGCTCAATCAGATATTCTTCGACGACCTCGGCCTCCGCGCTCCTGATCACTACATGGGGGTCGACACCTCGAGCTTGGGCAGCGTGCTGGGCGGCGTGCTCGTCGGCACAGAGCATGTACTGGTTGACGAGAAGCCAGATGCGCTCCTTGTTCTGGGCGATACGAACTCATGCATCGCAACGGTGATGGCGAAGCGCATGCGAATCCCCACGTACCATATGGAGGCAGGCAACCGCTGCTTCGACGAGAACGTGCCGGAAGAGACCAACCGGCGCCTCGTCGACCACGTCGCCGACTTCAACTTGGCCTATACCGAGCATGCCCGTCGTAACCTGCTCAACGAGGGTCTGCACCCCCGCCGCATTCTCGTCACTGGGTCGCCAATGCGCGAGGTGCTAGACGCCTTCCGTGACCAGATCGATGCCTCAGACGCGCTCGACCAGCTCGAGCTCACTGCGGGGGAGTACTTCCTGGTGAGTGCGCACCGCGAGGAGAACGTCGACCTACCGCAGCGCCTACTGGCGCTCCTAGAGTGCCTAGTTGCGGTGCGCAATAAGTGGGGGAAGCGGGTTGTCGTTTCGACGCATCCCCGCACAAGAAAGCGGCTCGAGGCATTGAACCACAACCATGACCTGACCGACATCGATTTCATGGCGCCGTTCGGTTTTCATGACTACAACAAACTTCAGCTCGAGGCCGCGTGTGTCCTATCCGACTCGGGAACGATCTCAGAAGAGTCTTCTATCCTAGGATTCCCTGCGGTCACACTGCGTGACTCCATAGAACGACCGGAGGCCCTAGATAGTGGCTCAATCATGATGACCGGGCTCTCGTCTGCGGACGTCGTGCGTGCCGTCGGTATCGCAATGATGGATGGTGCCGTAACCTCCTCCCACCCGGACGGCTACGAGGTCGGCGATACAAGTAATCGAGTAGTTCGCTTTATCTGTTCAACCGCGGCGCGACATGCCGAATGGTCAGGAATTCGGCAGTGAACCCCTGGAGTCCGAGGCACGACACGACATCTCCCGGCGTGCTGGTGCTGGTGCCTCATTACCCCCCCGCGTTCCTCGGAGGCGGCCCGGCAAGGACCGTCGAGGCCATGGTGCAGGGTAGCGAGTTCGCGTCTGCTGTTAGCGTTATAACGTCGGGAACAGATCATGGCGCGAGTGAACCCATGGATGTACCCCAAAATCAGTGGACTCGTCGAGGCGACGCACGGGTCTGGTATGCGTCTGCAGGCAACCCTTATCACCTGTTTCGAGCCATTATCCTCTCCGGATACGCCAAGCCCAGTTCGGTGTATCTGAATTCACTATTCAATCCCCGATTCTCCATATTGCCTCTGCTTCTTCATCGGGTTGGCCTGTGGCGTGGCGCGCAGATTGTGGTGGCGCCGCGAGGAGAAGCCGACCCCGGCGCCCTCAGGCTCAAGTCTGGCAAGAAGGGGCGCTACTTGTGGTTCGCGCGCAAAGTGGGCCTGTTTGACAGGGTTACTTGGCACGCATCAAGCAGCCTGGAAGCCGGTCATATCCGGAACTTGGGAGTCGAAGGCACGATCCTAGTGAAGGAAAACGAAACCCTCCTTCCCCTCGAGGCTCATGTCAGTCCGCAGGAGCGAAGTTCGACGACCCACTTTCTCTATGTGGGACGAATCTCACCCAAGAAGCAACTGGAACTGTTGATTCAAGGTCTAGCGCAAGTGTCCGGACGGTACGTTCTGCACATCGTTGGCGAAGCGGATGACCCCGCATATGAACGCGCTTTGAGAGAGTCTGCTGCGCCCTTGGGTGCTCGTGTCATTTGGCATGGCGCCGCGGACCGAGCGAGCGTATTCAGTCATTTTGATCGATGCCAAGCTTTTTGTCTCCCCACCGCGGGCGAGAACTTCGGGCACGTGATCGCAGAAGCGCTCTCGCGATCTTGTCCGGTCGTCGTCATGGACGTAACCCCGTGGACCGAAGTAATTGCTGACGGGGGTGGAGTGATCGTGAAGAGCGACTCGGTCGCAGCCTGGAGCGAGGTCTTGGAAGGGATTCTCCTCGACGCGGAGAATCACGCCGCGCGGCGAGAGAGTGCCGGCCGCGCATATGAGCGGTGGCGGGTCTCCGTTGACCAGCGGAGTTTCCTAGACTACCTGCTCAATGGGGAGCGCGACGAACTCCAATCCGGTCAGTGATCGCGCATGGTAATCGTCTTGGCGCTCATTTACGTCTTTGTGATGAAGGTGGTCATCAGTCGACGGTCCGATGTCGACGGCCTGCTGTCCCCCATAGTGATCGTGGCATTCTCAATTCTCTTCTATACAATCAGTGTCCCCGTCGAACTTTGGCTCCGAGATAGCACTCTTCTGGGATTCACGCAGAAGCACATGACACCGACGATCGCCGAGCGGAGTGTTGTGGCGGCGATCCTCGGACTTATTGCCTTGTACATTGGCTACTCGTCCTTAGCCCGCCGCGCCTATGCGGCTGATTTGCAGAGCAGTTCGGGGGGCGTTCAAACTGCGCGCTTTGTTACGCTCTTGAGCGCGCTCCTTGGCGCCCTCCTACTGTCAACAATCTTCCATGACAATGTGTTGGCTGCTCAGGACTACCTGAGCAATGTCGCCCAAACTGCGTCTGGAGCTGGAGAAACCGGATATTTCCTTGTTAATCGATGGACGTACTTAAGTTATGGAATGTTCGCCTTTCTAAGCATAGCGCGGTCGACCAGAGTGCTGCCATCCTTGATGTGGCTGCTTCCTCTGTGCGCATGGTCGGTTTACTCCAACGACAAAGATCCCCTTCTAGTGGCACTTCTGGCCCTCAGTGGCACGCTATTTTGCGGGCTCAAACGGCGCGATGTCCCTTCGGGGGGCGTGGTCGCTGCGGCGATGGTTGGGGTCCTTGTATTCGTTGGACTCGGGGCGGCCCTCTACGGAGTTGTGCGCGCTGGAGAATCAGTCAATCGTGCTGCTCTGGCTGAGTACTTCAATGGTGGGTTATTCACGAACATTGATCCGGCAGGCCCGAGCGCAGTGCTGGCGGTAGTGCTTCGCCAGGAGCCAGGCACGGGGTCATTTGTTCCGACCATCGTCAATGCATTCAGCCCCGTACCGAGCATAGTTCGGCCCTTCGATGTGGGAGAAGACATCGCAGTCACCTTCGCGCGCCTTCACTTCCCGAACTGGGCGCCTGGCTATGGCTATGGATATAGTCCGATCGCGGAAGGCTGGGGGGCAGCTGGGTATGTTGGGGTTGCGCTGATATTCTTTTTCGTCGGGCTCATGCTAGGTGCTATTCGCAACTGGCTCCTCAAGCCGAGTGAAAAGCATCCTCAAACCGCCGTAGTGAGACTTGCAGCCTACTTCGTCGTGCTCGGCTACCTCAGTTTTACATTCATGCGTGGCACGACGACGAGTCTCCTCTCTAATGCTGCCACCTGTGCTGCACTCGTCGTTCTCCTATCCGTTGTTTGCACTGGAGTCGCCTCGCGGCGGCGCAGTAGTGGGGTCTACCACCGGAGGCGACAGGCTTGAGGATTCTGATGGTCACCACGTCAATGACGACCGGTGGCATTCAGTCGGTCGTCCGGGACTTGAGCGAGCAGCTCGCTTCCGCCGGGCATACCGTGGGTGTCGTGTCCTTGAGTGGTAAGGATGAGGTCGTTACTGCTCCGGGTGTGAAGCGGTGGTGCCTAGAGATCGATCAGGTTGGAAAACACTTCTACAAGGCCCAGCGTGGGGTGCGAACGGTTCTTAGGGAGTTCGGTCCGGACGTCCTGCATGCTCATGCCTTTCATGCGAATGTTGCCTCTCAATTGGCCACCCTGGGCGGCTCGGGCGTGCCGTGCATTAGAACGTTCCACAGTGTCCGCGAGGGTGGAGCTGTGCACCGTCTTGTGGCGCGACTGCCGATGGGGAAGTCGAGTTCCGTGGCGGTGAGTCAGGCCGTGGCGTCCGCGCATGGACTTCCGCGAGAAACAGCTGTGCACTACAACGCGGTCAACTTGGAGAAGTTCGCGTTCAGCGATGAGAGTCGAGCACGCGTTCGCACCGAGCTGGCGTTGGGCGCGAGAGACGTTCTTGCATTGTCCGTTGGTCGGTTGACAGCAGCGAAGGACTACCGGACGTTCGTGGCGGCCGCGTCGATGTCACTTGCTCGCAACCCGAATTTGACGGTGGCGATCGTGGGCGAGGGGCCGATGAGGGACGAGTTGTCGAGGACGATCGACTCGTACGGATATTCGACTCGTATCCGCCTACTTGGTCAGCGTTCGGACGTGCCCGCGCTGATGAGCGCAGCGGACGTCTACGTCCAGTCCTCCGCATGGGAGGGATTCCCAGTTGCTCTGATTGAAGCCATGTCGTCCGGCTTGCCGATTGTCGCAACCGACGTGGGGGGAACAAGGGAGCTCCGCCCTGTCCCTGATCGGCTGCTGAAGGCAGGCGATGCTCCGAGCATGTCGGAGGCCATGTTGGATGCTTGCAGTGCCCTCAAAAATCCTTCAGAGAGGCTAGCCGGTGTAGCTGCCTTGAGTCGATATTCGTTGACTACCTGGACGGCGGGATGGATCGAAGAGTACGAAAAGGCCCTACGCGGATGAGTGCGTAATGAAGATCTTGGCTCGTCCAAACATAACTGAAGTGGGCGCGGGACGAGGACTGTGGTCCGGCGCAGTTCTGAATGCCGCTGCTCTATTGGTCCAAGGTTGCTTGCGTCTGGGGTACACCCTTTCGGCCGCCCGTGTTCTTGGTCCGGCGGAGTATGGCAGGTTTGCACTTGCCTTAGCGATTGCGACGGTTTGTGCCATTCTCTGGCCTGCTTCGGGCGGCGCGGCGTTTTCGAAGTTTGTGTCGCGCGAGCGCGCCCAAGGCGGCGGTGCCCTAGTTCCCCAAGTGGCTCGTCACCTAGTGCGCCGACAAGCCCAGTTTGTACTAATTGCATCCCCTGTAGTAATGACGGTGGCCCTCGTGTCTGGCATTGCCCCGCATGAGGCTGCAGCAGTGGTGATGCTTTGCGTCGGGATTGCTGGTCAAGGTTTCGGGCGTGGCGTCCATGCTGCCTTGGGTCGCTTTGAACGCGAGGCCGTGCTGCAAGTTGCTAGCGGCGCCGTGGGCCTGCTGACGTTTCACGCACTTCTCAGCGCGGGAGTGGCGCCATCCTCGTTCTTAGCAGTCTTCGTCTTGGGCCTCGCCTTTTGCGCGTACAGCTATGCGAGTCTTCCCCGCCTGGCCACGGTTGGTGATTCAAACTCCCGGCTGGGTCGGGAGGTGGATCAATTTGTAATGCTGGCCGTACTGGGGTCACTCGCAAGCGCTGGGACGATCCAGTTCTCGGTCGTGGTATCGGCTTGGATCCACGAGGACCGGGTCGCCGGGATCTATGCGGCTGCCGTCTCTCTGGCGATCCCGCTGAGTCTGTTGCCGAGCGCGTTGACCATGGTTCTCGTACCTAGGATGGCTGCCTACACTCATCCGGAACAAGGGGAACGACTTCGCGAACTGCGAATGCGCGTCACCGTGGCGCTAGGGGCAGTGGCGATCGTCGCGACGCTCCTTGCGGGCGTCATCTTGCCGGTGTTTGTTGGGTTCGTACTGGGCGAAGGCTATGGTGCGGTGACGGCTCCCGCGACTGTTTTGGTGCTTGCTGTGCTGTTGACTAGCGTCGCCTCGCCTAGCATCGTCTTGATGAGTACTCGGACCAATCGCGCAGCGGCGGTAATGTCGCTCGGTGCGTGGGGTGGCCTATTCGTTGCGGCCTCGTATTGGCTCGCGTCAAGCAACGGGCCGCTGTCAATTGCGATTGGCTATCTTGGTGGAACGTGGGTCACCGCCACCGTGGCCGTGCTTGGTGCAGACAAATACGCCAAAGACCGTTCAATCTTAACGTGGTTCGCCATTTCGGCAGCGCTGCCGATGGTGGCCGTCGCGGTATCGTCCGAATCTGAGTTACAGACCCCCCTTCGCGGACTATCTGGAGCGACAGGCGTTTCGGTAGCTATCATATTTCTCTGGCTGCATTGGCGTTCTTCAGGTCGTCGTTCGACAATCGTTGAGGCCGCTGCGAGGGGTGTGTGATTCCTCGCGTTCGCGAGCTTGTTGGAAACGAATGCGCTGGCCAAGCCGCACGGGTTATGCCGCACACTGGGGCGGTGTTGATAAAATCGTGCTTTCACGGTCGGGATCAGCCAAGGTTTCCTCAAGTGTTTGGTCATTGTGAGAGGGACGCATACCTCACCTCCCTCCTTCTGCGCCGCCCGTTGCCGTTAGAATATCGCTATGCGATACGTCTTCATGATCCTCTATAGAGGGTTCGGCATGCGCCTTCCGGCTTCTGGGTCCCGCGGTGGCAGGTATTGGCGGGTCCTCCGTCGGAGGGCCGCGAAACCGCTGTTGGCCTCGATGGGTCGTGACGTCAACATTGAAAAGGGTGCCATGTTTCCCAGCGGGGTTGTCCACGTGGGTGACCGCTCCGGGATTGGGATTCGCTGTCACTTGAAGGGCCCCGTGACTATCGGATCAGACGTGATGATGGGCCCGGAGGTCGTCATCTTCACAACAGACCACGCCTTCAGCGACGTAGGTCGCCCGATGCGTGAGCAGGGGATGCGCGCCGTTCGGGCGGTGACTATCGAGGATGACGTTTGGATTGGCCAGCGGGCCATGATCCTGCCTGGGGTAACGATTGGGAGGGGCTCCGTTATCGCAGCAGGCGCCGTGGTGGTGAAGGACGTGCCGCCGTTCTGTGTGGTTGGTGGCAATCCCGCGAAGATTCTTCGGACCCGTTGAGGCGGGGTGCCGGCACCGTTTGTTCAATGGGCCCACTGCGCTCGTCACATGGCCCTGCTCTGGGAAGCGTCGTGCCCCCTGCAGAGAGAAGGTTATTCAAACGCGAGGACTTACTGTAGCGACATGAGGAATCGGTCCGCGACCTCCTCAGCCGACCGTGTCGTGGCGAGCGCTGCCCCACTTGGGCCCTAGCGGAATGATTCGTGTTCCGCCTCCGCCTCTGGCTGTAAGGCCGAACTTTGCAGGCCGAACGCCGCTGGCGGCGAGTTGTGAGTTGCGCCCCTTCCCCACCCTGATGACGTTGGCTGGGCCGACACCCATGATGGGTGCCGGCCCAGCCGACTTGTCGCTACATCATGGAGCGGTGGTGAAGGTGAAGGTCAGCGACTCCATGGGGACTCCTCCCAGTGATCGGATGCCGTCCGGTCCACCGGTGAGGGTGACCCGGTACTCGGTGCCTGGTGCCAGAGTGCCGGCGCCTCCGCCGTAGGGGTTGAGGAAGAGTCGGTTGTCGGCGTAGAAGGCCTTGGTGAGGGGCACTTCGTCGCCTCCGACGGCGGTCAGTGTTGCGTTCGCTCCGCCGAACCCGGTGATGGGTTCGGAGAACTGCAGCTTCACATCTGCCCCGACGTTGACCCCGGTTGCCCCGGCAGCCGGGGTGTGGCTCACCACGGTGGGGGCACTGGTTGCCGAAGCAGTGGTGAAGGTGAAGGTCAGCGACTCCATGGGGACTCCTCCCAGTGATCGGATGCCGTCCGGTCCACCGGTGAGGGTGACCCGGTACTCGGTGCCTGGTGCCAGATTGCCCGCGCCTCCGCCGTAGGGGTTGAGGAAGAGTCGGTTGTCGGCGTAGAAGCCCTTGGTGAGGGGCACTTCGTCGCCTCCGACGGCGGTCAGTGTTGCGTTCGCTCCGCCGAACCCGGTGATGGGTTCGGAGAACTGCAGCTTCACATCTGCCCCGACGTTGACATCGCTCGCCCCTGCTGCCGGCGTGTGGCTCACCACGACGGGAGGAGCCCCCGTGAAGCTCACCGGACCCATCAGCTCCGACGCAGCACCCGTGCCGGTCTCGTTCACCGCAGCAACGGTGAACGTGTAGTCGATGGCGGGGTTCGTGTCGAGGCCGTCGACCAGCAGGTTGGTGGCGTTGGCACCCGCGGTGCGGGTGTCGAACACCTCTCCGTCGGCGTACACGGTGACCTCGTAGCCGGTGATCTCCGCACCTCCGTCGTCGATCGGCCGCGTCCAGGAGACCCGGATGGTGCCGTCGCCGTCGATGACCGCGGTGTTGCTGATCGGTGCCGTCGGGGCCACCGGTGCGGGAGCGGGCTCGGCAACCGGGTTCTCGGTCGGGAGCGACGCTGCCTCCTCGGCGGTGCCGTGGTCGTCGGTGTAGCTGGCGACCACCCGGAGGTACTTGCCCAGGTCGTCGGCGTGCGGCACGTAGCCCGTCACTGTGAACGGGTTGGTGGCCACGACCTCCCACGTGCCGGCCTCGCCGGTGTCGGAGACCTGCCAGATCCACTGCAGGGTCTCACCAGCCTCGGCGAGACCGTCCTGGTCCTGGAGACCCGACGCGCGGACCACCTGGCCGACCGTCGGGCTCTGCGTGCTGAGCACCGGCGGGATGGGCGCGTCCTGGACGTTGCCCACGGCCTCGGTCGTCGTCGGCGACTGGATCGTCCTCAGGACGCCCTGGTCGTCGAGGAAGGTGACCTCGACCCGGAGGAGGTTGTCCACCTCGAAGTCACCGGGGGTGAAGGTGACCTCGCACTCGAGGTTGTCGTCGCCGTTGGGGGCACAGCTCTGCGGGTTCTGGACGGTGGTCGCCAGCCAGCCCGCCGCAGCGTTGATGTCCTCCTCCTCGGCCATCATCCAGCGGAACTGGATGTTGGTCGGGTTGTCGACCGTGTTGTCGCCGTCGAAGACGACCCGCGCGGTGATCGGCTGGTCCTCCGTCGCCGGCGGCTCGTAGTCGAGCGATGCGGTGCCGTAGCTGCCGCACGCCTCCATCGGCTCCGGGCCCAGGACGAAGCACCCGTTGTCGAACTGGAGGAGCTCGATGTTGCGGAGGATGTCCGAGCCCTCCGCCTCCTCGGCCTCGGTGTCGGTGTTGTCGTGGGCGACCTGCCAGTAGCCGTCACCCATGTCGGTCACCGTGTACTGCGAGCTGGGCGCGCCGTACACCGCGATGTCGTTGTCACCCTCCGTGGGGCTCTCCACGACCTGACGGACGATCTGAATGTCGCCGGGGTTGATCGTGCCGTTGAAGATCCCGTTCTGGAGCGCCGTGGCGCTCGGGCTGTTGTAGCGGGTGCCGTTGACCCTGACGAAGACGTCGAGCATGGCGTCACCGTCCAGGAAGTCGTCACCGACCCGGCCCTGCAGCATGTCGCTGCCGGCGCCGCCCACAAGGAGGTTGCTGACACCGTCGGTGTCGAAACCGGCCTCCTGCACCATGAAGCGCTGGGCGTAGTTGGTGGCGTGACCCGGGTCGAGCATGTCCTCGAGGCCGTTGATGAGGTCCAGGGACTTCTGGGTCATCTTGTGCTCGTCGAGGTTGGCCACGTCGTCGATCGTGGTGCCCATGCCACGGATGACGTCGTCGCCCGCGCCACCGGACACGCCCTCGACCAGGTCGAAGCGGTCACGGATCGCCTGGTTGTCGGGACGCTGGAGCGTGGTGAACAGCAGGTCCACGTCGACGCCGGTGGTGTCACCGCGGTAGGTGACCCAGTCGTAGCCGCCGAGGCCCTCCATCCGGTCGGTGCCCTGCGGGCGACCGATCAGGATGTCGTCGCCACCCTCTCCCTCGATGTCGTCGTTGCCGGCACCGCCGTCGACGATGTCGTTGCCGCCGTGCGGGTTGGCCTGGAACTGGTCGGCGTTGTCGCCCTGGAGGAGGTCGGCGTGGGCGCCACCCTCGATCCAGTCGTCGTGCTCGCCGCCGAAGACCGTGTCACGACCGCCGCCGCCGACGATGACGTCGCGACCGGTGCCCGCGAACACCGTCTTGAAGTCGTTGCCGGTGTTGACGAAGTCGTGGCCGTGGCCGCCGAGGACGAGGTCGTCGCCGGAGCCCGCCTTGATCGCGTCGTTGCCCCAGCCGCCCTTGATGTTGTCATCACCGAAGGTGTCGGTGAGGATGTCGTCGTCGGCACCGCCGAGGAGGCTGTCGTTGCCGGAGCCGCCCTCGATGCGGTCCCTGCCGGCGTAGCCCCACAGGGCGTCATCACCCTGGCCGGCCCGGATCTTGTCGTTGGTGGCAGGCATGTCGCCGGTCCGCAGACCGTGGATCTCGACGTGCTCGTCACCGTCCCAGCGGTAGGTCCCGTCGGCCATCCGGACCAGGCCCTCGGGCCACGGGTCGGGCAGGTTCTCCAGGTCGATGAACGGGTCCTGCACCGCGAAGATGTCCGCGGGGAGCAGGGTGGCGTCCGTGTTGCGCTGGATGAGACCGGCGAACGAGTTCGCCTCCAGGGCGGCGAAGAGCTGGTTGCCCTGGTTGCGGAACAGGTAGTAGAACCGGTCGCCGAACTGCAGGTCCTCGATCTGCTTCTCGAAGACGTAGTTGAACGTCGAGCCGAGCATGCCGCCGAAGGGCTCGAGCGCCTCGGCGAGGCCGCCCATCCAGAAGTCGACCTCCTCGAGACCGGTGGTGGTCTGACCGTTCTGGTCGGCCCACGCGCCGGTGCCGTTCATGAAGTCGAGCCGGTCGGCCGGCTCGCCCTCACCGCCGTTGACGATCAGGTTGGCGGCCTCGCGCTTGCCGGCGACGGTCGAGACGCTGGTGATGGTCTCGTGCTTGCCGTACGCCGCGACGAAGTTGACCAGCGACGCGTTGGGGCTGGCCGACTCGCGACCGAAGTTGTCGCCGTTCTTCATGCCCAGGCCGAAGTCGACCCAGTTGTCGTAGGGCTCCAGCATCGGGTCGCCGCTCTCCTCGAAGAAGACCTTCCGCGCGACCTGCAGCGGGGGCACGGCCGCGTCCCGGGCGCGCACCATGTTGATGGTCGCCAGGTCGAGCGGCAGGCCGAGCAGGTTGTTGCGCAGCGTGTCGATGACGTGCTCGTCGATCTGGCCGCCCACCTGGTTGGTGGTGCCGTTGATGACCGCACCGGCCGCCTGGTCGGGCGTCAGTGCGCCGTCGTTATCGTAGGTCCGCGGGTCGAGGAAGCCCTCGAGCAGGCTGACGTCCTCCACCCCGGGGACGCCGGGCAGCCGGCGCTGGATGTCCTCGGTGAGCATCGAGTGACCGAACCGGTAGACGACGTGGGCGTACTCGGCGGTGATGGCCGGGTCGATCGTCGCGTCGTAGCTGTTCTCGTTGAAGACGATCGCGTCGATCGCGGGCTGCACCTTGCGGGCGAACTCCTCGAACACGAGGTGCTGGTACTGCATCTCGGTCGGGAACCGGGCCGCCTGGAAGAGTCGCTGCTCGTAGGTCCAGTCGTCGGCCTCCGGCCCGTCGGGGAGCGGCTGGCCGAGGAGCTCCTTGTAGGTGTTCTGCTCGCCCATGAAGGCGAGCTTGAGCTGCTCGTTCTCCGGCTTGTCGAGGATGTCCTCGATCGCCTGCGCCATCCGGTTGTGCTCGGAGTGGAACACGTGGTGGACGGACGTCAGGCCGATGTTCTCGTTGCCGCGACCGTCACCGGTGACGAAGTGCTCGTCGAGGGTGACGTTGTCGTAGCCGCTCAGGTCGTTGCGGGCCGGCGTGGCGCCGTGCGCGATGTCGTCGAGGAAGGCGTGGTTGGTCCGCGCCGACCCGTCGGTCGAGATCGGGCTGGTCGGGTCGCCCTCGACCTCGGTGCCGTCCGCCATCTGCAGGACGGGGAAACCGTTCTCGCCGGGGATGAAGTTGCCGTAGGGGTCGACGTCGACCTGCGGGACGTTGGTGACGTCCGGGAAGTCGTTGTTGTCCTCGGTGGGCTCCTCACCCGGGGCCAGGTTGGAGCCGAGCTGGATGCCGAGCACCTCCCGCGCCTGCCGCTTGACGTCGGCCCAGGTGGCGAGGCCGCCGGTACCGCCGCCAGGAAGGGTGCCGTCGAGGAGGCGGCCGGTGTCCACGGGTACGTCGGGCGTGCCCGCGTCGCCGTCGTGGTCGCGGAGCTCGTACTCACGCAGGAACACCTGGTGCGACGGGTGCGACGTGTAGGTCTGGTTCTGGTCGATGAACGGCGTCGTCTGGTTGTTGTGGACGTCGTCCTCGGTGCCGACCTCGCCGTCCGGGCCGGGGTAGCGGGTGGCCCGGGTCAGCGTCAGGAAGTTGGTGCGGCTGCCCTCGACGTACAGCGGGTCGTCGGGCCGCAGGGGCACGACCATGTCGCCGTTGCCGCCCTTGTTGACCAGGTCGAGGCCGTGGTCGAAGAACTGGCCGAAGAAGGTGAACCACGCGTTGAAGGGCGCCGAGAGGCCCTCGTCGGGGGCGGTGTTGGGGATGAAGACGTTGCCGTTGCCGTCGATCTCTGAGCCGGGGGTGTTCGCGGCCGCGTTCTGGGCCGCGGGGTTGGCCACCGTCTGGTCGACGATCAGGTTGCTGATGACGCGGGGCTCGGAGTCGTAGACGAAGCCCTTGCTCTGCGAGTAGCAGGTCTCGCCCTCGTCGCACATCGCGGTGTCTGCGGGGTCGTTCGGCGGCGCGCCCTGGGGGGCGGCCTCCGCCTTGCGCCAGTGGACGGGAAGCTTGCGCGGGAAGGGCTGGTCCGCCGAGCCGTACGTCGGCTCGAGCAGGTTGTTGTAGGACCCGTCGACGGTCCGCAGGCCGAGCGGGAGCGCCGGATCCGGGACGCACTTCCCGGTGGTGTCAGTGGGCCGGGCACACAACAGCCGACCGCCGGCCGCGTGGGCCTCGGCGATCTGGATCTGCTTGAGGATGTGCTCGAGGTCCTCCTCGATCAGGACGAAGTCCGGGTTGGTGTCCTTGGCGTGCGCCATCGGGGCGCCGACCACCCCGCCGGTCACCCCGGACATCGCCAGGACCGTGGCCAGGGCGCCGAAGAGCCCTGCTCGTGACTTCCGTGGACTCTTCCCCACGGGTGCTCCTCTTCGACTCATCGCGAGTCCCTCCCTCTGCCAGCAGCACCGCACCGGTGTGCGGTCGACGGCGCAGTCGCGCTCGTCGCGGCAGTCTCGGGACCGCCCTGTCACGGATCCGTGAAACGTCGACGCGGCGTACCCGAAATGAGGTGGTCCACCTGAACTAACGCACGCGGGACCACTCGCACGTTGCAGGGTTCCTCCAGGGAGGACGTCCATGACGGCAACGGGGGAAGTGATGCTGGCTCAGGCACGCCTGATGGGTCGGGTCGAGGTCCGAGGTGCGGACGGGATGGTGGTGCCCGACGCGGCCTGGCGGACGGCCAAGACGTTCGACCTGTTCCGGGTGCTGGCGCTGGCCGGCGGCCGGTCGGTGCCGATGGACCGCCTCCTCGAGCTCTTCTGGCCCACGGCGGACGAGGCACACGGTCGCACGAGCCTGCGCACCGCCACGTCCCAGGTGCGCAAGGTGGTCGGTGCCGAGGCGGTCCATCGCGTCGGCAACGGGCTCGCCCTCCGCGACGTGTGGGTGGACGTCACGGCCTACCGAGGCCTCGCCGCGAGCGTCGAGCAGATGGCCGGGAACCCTGCCCGGGTCGTCGGCCTGGTGGGCGAGGCGGAGGAGCTCTACGTCGGTGACCTGGAGGTGGCCGGCTCCGAGTGCCCCCTGCTCGACGAAGCCCGCGACGAGCTCCGGCGCCTGCGGCTCCAGCTGCTGCTGGCCGGCGCCGAGGCCGCCGCCCGATGCGCGAACTGGACCCGGTCCCTGGAGCTCGCCAGGCGCGCCGCCAGCGTCGAGACGTCGGACCGGTCGACCCGTGCACTCATGCGGGCCTGGTTCGCGGTCGGGGAGACCGCCAAGCCCGTCGAGGAGTTCGAGCGCCTGCGCCGGCACCTCGCCGACGAGTACGGCGTGGACCCGGCGCCCCAGACACGAGCCCTCTACCTCGAGGTGGTCAGCGCCTGCGCCGAGTGGCCCCCACGCCAGACGACGGTCGGGCGCGACCGCGAGATCCAGCAGGTCGTGTCGGCGATGACCGGCTGGCTCATCGACCCGGACGGGCCCGCGGGAGTGGTGTGGCTCGTCGGCCCTCGCGGCTCGGGCCGGGAGACGGTGGCGCGGGAAGCAGCGCGCACCCTGATGATCCCCCTCGCCGACCAGGGCGCCGAGCCCGGCGCCGGCGCGACGGTCGAGCTGCTGCCCGACCAGGGGGCCCTGAGCAAGGGCCTGGCGGCGATGCTCCAGATGCGCGCCACGACCCGCGGCCGGATCATGATCGTGCCCGTCTCCGAGCTGTCGGACGCGGCACTCGGGGACTGCGACGCGGTCGTGCGCATCCAGCCGCTCGACCGCGGGAGCTTCCGGCGCCTGCTGGGCCTCGTGCTGCAGGGCGTCCCCGGCCCCCGGCTGGAGGACGAGCTCTGGGAGAAGTCGCGAGGACTGCCGGGCCTGGCCTGCCGGGAGGCGCGACGCAGACTCGAGGCAGGTGACCTCTCGTGGACCCCGCGAGGAGTCGACACGGTACGGCGACCCACGGCGTACACGAGGACGGTCCGCGCGCTGGCGACGATCCCGTTCGCGCTTCTCGGCCTCCTGGGCGGCGAGGGCCCGGTCATGGCGGAGGCGGACAGCGTCGTCGTCGAGAAGCGCGTCTGGCACCAGCCGGCGACTCCGGTCGCCTGAGCGGGGTCGGGCGTGGCGGTCGACGCCACGCCCGACCCGGATCAGCTGCCGCTGTTGATCATGCCGGCGCCGACGGTGACGCCGGTCGCCTCGTCGATCAGGATGAACGAGCCGGTGGTGCGGTTCTTGGAGTACGGGTCGCACAGCAGCGGCACGGTGGTGCGCAGCTGGACGCGGCCGATCTCGTTGAGGCCGAGCTCCTTGGTCTCCTGGTCGCGGTGCAGGCTGTTGACGTCGAGGCGGTACTGGATGTCCTTGACCATCGCCCGCGCGGTGCGCGTGGTGTGCTTGATGGCGAGCTTCTGGCGCGGGCGCAGCGGCTCGGTGGTCATCCAGCAGATCATCGCGTCGATGTCCTGGCTGGGCTTGGGCGCGTTGTTGACCCGGGCGATCATGTCGCCGCGGGAGACGTCCACGTCGTCGGCGAGGCGGACCGTCACCGACATGGGCGGGAAGGCCTCGGCGATCTCCTCGTTGAAGAGGTCGATGGCCTCGATGGTCGACGTCATGCCGCTGGGCAGCACGACGACCTCGTCGCCCGGCTTGAGCACGCCACCGGCCACCTGTCCGGCGTAGCCGCGGTAGTCGTGGAACTCGTCGGACTTGGGGCGGACGACGTACTGCACGGGGAAGCGGACGTCGACCAGGTCGCGGTCGGAGGCCACGTGGACGTGCTCGAGGTGGTGCATGAGCGTCGGGCCGGAGTACCACGGGGTGTTCTCCGAGCGCGTGACCACGTTGTCACCCTGGAGCGCCGAGATCGGGATGACCTCGAGGTCCGGGATGTTGAGCTTGGTCGCGAACTGGGTGAACTCCTTGTGGATCCGCTCGTAGACCTCCTCGGACCAGTCGACGAGGTCCATCTTGTTGATCGCGAGCACCAGGTGCGGGACGCGGAGGAGCGAGAGCAGCACGGCGTGGCGACGGCTCTGCTCGGTGAGGCCCTGACGGGCGTCGACGAGCACCAGGCCGAGGTCAGCGGTCGAGGCGCCGGTGACCATGTTGCGGGTGTACTGGATGTGGCCCGGGGTGTCCGCGATGATGAACTTGCGGGTCGGGGTCGCGAAGTAGCGGTAGGCCACGTCGATGGTGATGCCCTGCTCGCGCTCGGAGCGCAGACCGTCGGTCAGCAGCGCGAGGTCGGTGTAGTCGTAGCCCTTGGACTGGCTGGAGGCCTCGACGGCCTCGAGCTGGTCCTCGAAGATCGACTTGGAGTCGAGCAGCAGGCGACCGATGAGGGTCGACTTGCCGTCGTCGACCGAGCCGGCGGTCGCGAAGCGGAGCAGGTCCATCTGGCCGTGGTCGGGCACGGTCTGGGGGGAGTCAGCCATCAGAAGTAGCCTTCCTTCTTGCGGTCTTCCATGGCCGCCTCGGAGAAACGGTCGTCACCGCGGGTCGCGCCGCGCTCGGTGACCCGGGCGATGGCGATCTCGTCGATGATCTCGGCGGTGGTCGCCGCGGTCGACTCCACGCAACCGGTCTGCGACTTGTCGCCGACGGTGCGGAAGCGGACCATCTTGGTCTCGGGCGTCTCGTTGCCCTTGGGCTGGACGGCGTCGGAGACCGACAGCCACATGCCGTCGCGGAGGATGACCTCGCGCTCGTGGGCGAAGTAGATCGAGGGGATCTCGATCTGCTCGCGGTCGATGTAGTGCCAGATGTCCAGCTCGGTCCAGTTGGAGAGCGGGAAGACGCGCATGTGCTCGCCCGGGTGGATGCGACCGTTGTAGAGGCTCCACAGCTCGGGGCGCTGCATCTTGGGGTCCCACTGGCCGAACTCGTCGCGGTGGGAGTAGACGCGCTCCTTGGCGCGGGCCTTCTCCTCGTCGCGGCGACCGCCACCGAAGGCGGCGGTGAAGCCGTTCTCCTCGATGGCGTTGAGCAGGGCGCCGATCTGCTGGCGGTTGCGCGAGGTCTTGCCGTCGTCGACGACGATGCCCTGGGCAATGGCGTCCTCGACGCTCGCGACGTGCAGGCGGGCACCGAGCCGGTTGACCCAGTTGTCGCGGGTCTCGAGGACCTCGTCGAAGTCCAGGCCGGTGTCGACCTGGAGCAGCGGGAACGGCAGCTTGGAGGGGTAGAACGCCTTCTCCGCGAGGCGGAGCATGACGATCGAGTCCTTGCCACCGGAGAACATCAGGACCGGCTTCTCGAACTCGGCGGCGACCTCACGGAAGATGTGGATCGACTCCGCCTCGAGCTGGTCCAGCTGGCTCAGCTGGTAGTCGGCGTGCGTTTGGGTCATGACAGACGGGGGGCCTCTCTAGGGACAGCAGCCCACATCGTAGCCATCGGGCTGCCGATCCCCGGCATCACGCTCACCGTGACGCTCCGGACGTCCTCGACGGCTGTGCGGCGGCGTGCGCGGCCCGGTCCGCCCGTCGGGGTGAAACAGCCTCCAGACATCGTCTAGGAACTCTCAATCCCGCCGTCCGTGTCGGGACTGCGGGACAGCATCTGCGTCATGAAGAACGGGGTGCGCAGGATCTATCGACGAGCGCGGTGCCGGCTGAAGCACCGGACCTGCCCGCACGTGTCGCGGTACCACCGGTAGGACCGCAGTCTCCTCAGGACGCGGGGGACTCCAGCAGCAGCGTGACCGGTCCGTCGTTGACCGACGCCACCTGCATCTGCGCGCCGAAGACGCCCCGCTCGACGTGGGTGCCGAGGCGTTCGAGCTCGGCGCACACGGCGTCGTACAGCGGCTCGCTCACGGAGCCGGGGGCGGCGGCCGACCAGGTGGGGCGGCGGCCCTTGCGCGCGTCGCCGTACAGCGTGAACTGGCTGACCAGCAGCACGGACGCGCCGACGTCGCCCACGGACTGCTCGTCGCGCAGGAGGCGGGTGTCGCGGATCTTGCGGGCCATCCAGGCGGCGTCGGCCTCGGTGTCGGTGTGGGTGACGCCGAGGAGGACCAGCAGGCCGCCGTCGATGCGGCCGACGACCTCGCCGCCGACGGTGACGGACGCGGACAGGACCCTCTGCAGCACGGCGCGCATGCGCCGACCCTAAGGTGCTCCCATGGCCGAGGGACTGTTGATCACCGTGGCACCGACGGGCGCCGAGACGAGCAAGGCGGACTGCCCGCAGCTGCCCACCACGCCGGAGGAGATCGCGACCACCGCCGCGGAGTGTGAGGCGGCCGGCGCGGCGATGATCCACCTGCACGTCCGCGACGGCGACCACGCGCCGACGCTCGACCAGGCGCTGCTGCGCGAGTGGGTGGCGGCGGTCCGGGAGTCCAGCGACATGGTGGTCCAGCTCTCCAGCGGCGGCTCGGTCCACGACCCGCTCGACAAGCGGCTCGAGGTGCTCGACGCCGGGCCCGACTCGTGCAGCCTGACGATGGGCACGACCAACTTCGGCGACGACGTCTTCAGCAACCCGTGGCCCTTCGTGTGCGAGCTCTACCAGCTCGCGCAGGAGCGCCGGATCGTGCCGGAGTTCGAGCTCTTCGACCTCGGACAGGTGCATGCGCTCGGACGGCTGCTGAAGACCTACGGGCTGCCGCACGGCGGCAAGGTGCACTGCGACTTCGTGATGGGCGTGCCCGGCGGCATGCCCGGCACCGCCGACGCGCTGGTGGCCGGGGTCGCGATGCTGCCGCCGGAGGTCACCTCCTGGTCGGCCACCGGCATCGGCCGCACGACCCTCGCCGTCGCGCTGGCCGCTCTCTCCAAGGGCGGGCACCTGCGCGTTGGCATGGAGGACGTGCTCACCATCGCCCGCGGCGTGCCGGTGGAGAGCAACCGGCAGCTCGTCGAGCGCGCGGTCGAGCTGGGCCGGCTCGCGCAGCGCGAGCCGATGACGCCGACGCAGTGCCGCGAGCTGCTGGGGATCTGACCCCGGTCCTCACGTCAGCGGGGGAGCGGTAGCGGCACCTGGTGCACGGCGAGATGGTCGTGGTTGGTGATCCACAGGGCGCGGTCGGTGGCGGCCACGCTCCCGCTGCCGGGCGGCAGGTCGATCCAGTGGGTCACGGCGCGGGAGTCCGGGTCGATCCGGGCGACCGCGGTGTCGGTGCGCAGCCACACGGCCCCGGCGCCGGTCGTCAGGTCGCCACCGCCGATGGCCTCGCCCGTCACGGGGACGGCCTCGGTCTCCGCCGTCTGGGCGTCGATGCGCGTCACGGAGCCGTCGCCCTGGTTCATCACCCACACCGCACCGAAGCCGACGTCGAGGAACCGTGGCCGGGGACCGGTGGGGATGGTCGTCCACTCGTCCGACGCCAGGTCGAGGCGCTCGACCGCGTGCAGGCTCGTCGGCACCCACAGCGCCCCGAAGGCGGCCCGGACCGCGGTGGCGGCCGTCGGGGCCGGGATCGTGTCGGTGACACGGTCGCCCTCCACCACGGCGATCGTGGGGGTCATGGGATCCACGAGGACGTACGCCGCGTCGTCGTCCGCCCCCACGACTCCCTCCGACACCGGGCTGCCGGGAAGCGGCACCCGGGACCGCACCTCGCCGTTCACCGCGTCGAGGCGCAGGAGGGCGCTGGGTCCGCCCGTTGGCACGAGGACCTCGCCGCCGGACTCCTCGAGTGCCTGGCCGACGGAGCCGCGGACGGGGGTGCGCGCGGTGATGTCGCCGGAGACGTCGTCGTACCGCACGGCTCCCGGTTGCACCCCCGTCACCCAGACCCCGTCGCCGGTCGCGACGGCGAAGTCGGCGAACGGCTTCGCGGGGATCGTGCGGCCGTCGACGTCCTTCAGCGTCAGGGGGTCCGGAAGGTCCCCCTCGGGCAGGTAGGTCACCTCCGGAGTGGCCGTCGCCTCCGCCGCCGCGGTCGGAGGCTCGGTGGACGCCTCGTCCGCTCCCTCGTCGTCACCACCGCCGCAGGACAGCAGCGTGGCGACCAGCGCTGCCGTCAGCGCTGCACGGAGCACGGGTCGGACGGTCGACACGCCACCCACGATCCTCCGCCGCGGTCGGGCCGGGGCGGCCCGGCAACCCGGCCTGACCTGAATTGGGGATGACTAGACCAGACGCGTCATGGACGTCGCGCGCGCGGTGATCATCGGTCATGGTCCGACGGGGGATGGCGCTGCTGGGGCTGCTGGCCCTGCTGCTCGTCGCGTTCGCGCTCTATGCCGGGTGGCAGGCGTGGCAGGTCAGGAACCATCTCCAGGCCGCCGAGCAGCACGTCCAGGTCCTGCGCACCGCTCTGGACGGGGTGGACGAGGAGGCCGCGGACGAGGCCGGCACCGACCTGGCCCGCGAGGCACGCGCCGCTGCGGAGCGCACCGAGGGGATGGTGTGGGGCGTGCTCACCGCCGCGCCCGTGTGGGGAGACGACGCGGTAGGCGTACGCGCGCTCGCCCGGTCGCTGGACGACCTCGCGAGCGGCGCCGTCGAACCGCTGCGGCGTACGTCGGAGCTGGTGGGGGCCGTGCACTCCGACGACGGCATCGACCTGGAGGTGGTGCGCGACCTCCAGACGCCGGTCGGGGTCGCGCACGCCGCCGCGAGCCGGGCGTCCGACGAGGTGGCGGACGTCGACACCGACGGCTTCGCCGCCCCGCTGAAGAGCCGCTACGAGGAGTACGTCGACGCCGTCGACGACATCGCCTCGGGGCTCGGCTCGGCCCGGACCGCGGTGTCGCTGCTGCCGTCCATGCTCGGGGGCGACGGTCCGCGGCGCTACCTCCTGGTGTTCCAGAACAACGCGGAGATCCGGGGCAGCGGCGGCCTGCCCGGCAGCTTCGCCGAGGTGGTCGCCGAGTCCGGCCGGCTGCAGATGCTCTCCCAGGGCACGGGGGAGGAGATGGGCCGGCGCACGCCACCACTGGCGACGAGCCCGGCCGAGCAGGCCGTCTACGGCGCCCGGCTGGGAGCGACCTTCACGGACGCGACCTCCAGCCCGCACTTCCCCCGGGCCGCCGCGCTGATGAGGCAGCGCTGGGAGGAGCGGCACCCCGGACGCCGGCTCGACGGCGTCGTGGCGATCGACCCGGTCGCGCTGTCCTACCTGCTGGCAGGCACCGGTCCGGTCACCGTGGCGGACACCACCATCACCGCCGACAACGCCGCCGCCACCCTGCTCCACCGGGCCTACGTCGAGCTGCCGGAGAGCGCCCAGGACGCCTACTTCCAGCAGGCGGCGCGCGCCATCTTCGACGCCGGGACCAGGGACCTGGCCGACCCGATGGAGTTCGCCCGCGGGCTCACCCGGGCCGCGCGGGAGGACCGCCTCCTCGTGTCCAGCGTCCACGCGGCCGAGCAGAGGACCATCGACGGGACGAGCGCGGCCGGCCTGCTGACCCAGGACGACGGCGCCACCCCGCACGTCGACGTGTCCCTCGACGACCGCACCGGGGCGAAGATGTCCTACTTCCTGCGCTACGACGCGGACGTGCGGGCCACCAGCTGCGAGGGCGACCGGCAGGTCCTCACCGGCTCGATGACGCTCTCACAGGACATCGACCCCGCGGTCGCGGCCACCCTGCCGACCTACGTCACCGGCAGCGGGGTGAGCGGCGTCCAGCCCGGCCTCCAGTCGGTGTCCGTGCACCTGCATGGACCCCACGGGGGGACGGTGGACGACGTGCGCGTCGACGGCCGGGAGGCCACCCCGCTCACCGTCGTCGACCTCGACGGACGCCCGGTGGCCAGCCAGTCGGTGCTCCTCGGCGGCGAGGACGTCGTGGTCGAGTGGCGGATGTCCACCGGTCCGGGCCAGACCGGTGACGGGCTGCTCGGGCTCACCCCGGGCGTGCTGCCCGGGGACAACGACGAGCGCTTCGCCTCGTCCTGCTGACCGCCGTCAGCGACCGGTGCGCTTCATCCCGATGACGCCCGGCGTGTAGTCCGGGTCCTCGAGCTCGGCGATGGTAGGGGAGCCGAACATCGGCAGGCCCTGCGACCGGCGCAGGAAGCCCCAGACGATCGGCAGGACCAGCAGGACGGCCAGGCCGACGCCGGCGATCAGGAACGGGTGCGTCTCCTCCACGCCCAGCGGCGCCCAGCCGGACTTGTCGAGCAGGGCTACGCCGCTCATGGTCAGCACGACGACGATGCCACGCCGGATGAAGGACTGCGGCACGCGCGGGGCCAGCTTGGAGCCGAGGATGGTGCCGGGGACGGACCCGATGAGCAGCGGGACCAGGATGCCCCAGTCGATCCCGTGCAGGGCGATGTTGGAGATGGCGGCGGCCAGCACCAGCGGCACCGCCTGCACCAGGTCGGTGCCGACCAGCTTCACCGCCGACAGGCCGGGGTAGAGCATCAGCAGGGCGATCATGATCACCGAGCCGGAGCCGACGCTGGTGATGCCGACGAGCAGGCCGCCGAGCATGCCGACGAGCAGGGTCGGGACCACGCGGATGGCGGGGTTGTCGTCGTGGACGTGGGTGCCGGAGCGCACGCGCCGCAGGTTGACGTAGAGCCGCAGGGCGTAGGTCGCCGCGGCGAGGAGCAGCGCGAAGCCGATGCAGATGACCAGCACGTGGTTGAGCTGCTCGGCGTCGTCGGTGAACCACGCGATGAGGTGGGGCCCCAGCAGGGCCATCGGGATCGACCCGATCATCAGCCACTTGGCCAGCTGCATGTTGGGCGAGCCCTCGCGCTGGTGCACGATCGCGCCGCCGGTCTTGTAGACGGCCGCCGCCGTCAGGTCGGCGGTGACCACGGTCGCCGCCTCGCCCACGCCCAGGAAGAGCAGGGCCGGCGTCATCAGCGCGCCGCCGCCCATGCCGGTCAGCCCGACGACGATGCCCACGACGAACCCCGCCACCAGGATCGACAGGGCGGTCAGGGTGAGCAGCTCGGCCATCAGTCCTCCTCGGCGAGCGCTTCCACAATCACGCTCAACATTGTCGACATCTTGCCCGCTGCGGCCGCAGCCGCCGCATTCCCGCGCCGGTAGGGGTCGTCGATGTCGTCCTCGGGGAGGGGCGCCGCACGCCGCTGGCCCGCCGTCGCGAGCAGCTCGCGGCCGCGGAGGTCGGGATGGGCCTCGGCGGCCCGGGCGAACTGGCCGAGGGTGAAGACCTTGCGCAGCGCCTGGGGGTGCTCCTCGAGGATGAAGGCGCGGTGGCTGCGCTCGGCGGTGAGCACGAGGTCGGCGTCGTCGATGAGGTCGCGGGTGAGCCGGCGGCTCCGGAAGGTGTCGTCGGCCGAGTCGAGGGTGCCGGACATCACGACGTCCATCGGGTGGGAGTCGAAGCCGTGCGTCCCCGCGCTGGAGAACTCGAGGCCGTCCCTCGCCAGGCCGCGGGCGGCCTGCTCGAGCCAGGCCGAGCGGCAGATGTTGGCGGTGCAGACGAAGAGGACCCGGATGGGGCCGGTGTCCGGGGTCGGTTTCGACACACTCGTCCCTCGCTGCTCGACCAGCGCGGAGGTCGTGCCCTGCTCCTCCCGCAGCGGTGAGACCGCGGCTCGGGGCTCGACCGCCGGAGTCGGGGCGAGGTCGAGGTGGCCGGTGGCGGCCAGCGCCTCCAGGACGTCGTCGAGGGCGTCCTCGATCGTCCGGCCGGTCGTGTCGACGCGCACGGCGGCGTCGTCGGGCTCCTCGTAGGGCGAGGAGATGCCGGTGAAGTCGGGGATCTCGCCGCGGCGGGCCTTGGCGTAGAGGCCCTTGCGGTCCCGGCGCTCGCACTCCTCCAGCGGCGTGGCCACGTGGACGAGGAAGAACTCACCGCCGGCGTCCTCGACCATCCCGCGCACCGTGGCGCGGGTGGAGGCGAAGGGCGCGATGGGGCTGCAGATCGCCACGCCGCCGTGCCGGGCGATCTCGGCGGCCACCCAGCCGATGCGGGTGATGTTGGTCTCCCGGTCCTCCCGGGAGAACCCGAGGCCGGCCGAGAGGTGGCGGCGTACGACGTCGCCGTCCAGGCTCGTGACCGTCCGCTCGCCCTGCTCGAGCACCCGGTCCATCAGGGCGCGGGCCAGCGTGGACTTGCCGCTGCCCGAGAGGCCGGTGAAGAAGAGCACGAGGCCCTGCTCGCCCGGCTCGGGCAGGTCGCGGTCGACGACGGCCTGGATGGTGGGCGGGTAGGGCGCATCCTCGGCGTCCGAGAGGGCGTGCACGGGGTCGGTGCCGGCGTAGGTCTCGGCGACCCGGACGCCCAGCTCGTGGTCGGCCTGCGCGTCGCCGTGGTCGGCGAGCGGCACCACGACCACGACGGCGTCGTCGAGCAGGTCGGCCGCGGCCAGGGTGGCGCGGATCAGCGCGACGGGGGAGAGGTCGGAGGTGCCGTGCCCGGCGAAGACCAGCAGCAGGGCCGGGCCGAGGCCGCGGACCTCCTCGAGCTGCGGGGCGGTGAGGGCGTCGGTGACGGGCACGACCGTGCGGCCGGCGTGCTGCTCGCGGACCTGGCGCGCGGTCAGGTAGAGGCGACGGAAGGGGCCGTACTGCGCGTGCGTCAGCCCGGTCACCTCGCCCGTCGCAGGCGCCACGCGCGCCAGCGGCAGGCCCTCGGGGTCGACCAGCTCGACCTCGTCGGCCGCGGCCAGCTCGGTCGGCAGGTCGAGGGTCAGCACGCTGCCGGGCGCGTTGAACGCCGTCAGCGGGTGCACGGCCCCCGTGGTGAGGAGCTCCAGGTCGTCGAGCTCGCGCGGGCTGGGGTGGTGCTGGGGGGTCGACACGGGTCAATCCTGCCAGTCGGGCCGTCGGTAGCCTGCAGCCATGTCGAGTCCTGTGGTGGTGGCCGAGATCGTGCGTTCGGGGTTCGTGGAGGGGCACCACTACGGATCCGTGGTGGCCCTCGACCCCGAGGGCGGCGTCGACTGGTCGGTCGGGGTGGTGGACGAGCCGGTGCTGCCGCGCTCCTGCAACAAGCCCGTCCAGGCCCTGGCCATGGTGCGCGCGGGCCTCGACCTGCCGCCCGACCTGCTCGCGCTGGCGTGCGCCTCCCACTCGGGCGAGCCGTTCCACGTCGAGGGAGCGCGGCGCATCCTCGCCTCCGCCGGGCTGACCGAGGACGCCCTCCAGACGCCACCGGACTACCCGATCGACGACCAGGCGCGCGACGAGGTGGTCCGCGGCGGCGGTGCCCGGACGCCGATCCTGATGAACTGCTCCGGCAAGCACGCGGCCATGCTCGCCACCTGCGTCCTCAACGGCTGGCCGGTCGAGACCTACCTGGCCCCCGACCACCCGCTGCAGAGGGCGATCGCCGAGACCTTCGCCGAGCTGACCGGCGAGCCCGTGACCACCGTGGCGGTCGACGGCTGCGGGGCGCCGCTGCTCTCCACCTCCCTGGTCGGGCTCGCCCGCGCCTTCCGGACCCTGGCGGTGGCGACCGACGGGCCCGAGCGCCGGGTGGCGGACGCGATCCGCGAGCACCCGGCGTACGTCTCGGGGACGCGGCGCGACGAGCTCGCGCTGCTGACCGCGATCCCGGGCGCGATCGGCAAGGCCGGGGCCGAGTCCTGCTACGCCGTCGCCCTGCCGGACGGGCGCGCGTTCGCGCTCAAGACCGACGACGGCGCCCCGCGGGTGCGCCCGGTGCTGATGGCCGAGGCGATGCGCCGCTCGGGTGTCCTCGAGCTCGAGGGCGTGGACGCGGACGCCGTACGACGCACGGGCGAGCACCTGCTGCTGGGCGGCGGGGAGCCGGTGGGGGAGATCCGCGCGAGCTGGTAGCTAGCAGCGATCTCCCAGTCCTGGTCGGGAGTGTGAGGCCACTCACGCCCGAGGAGTTTGCATTCTGCTAACTGGTGTTAGCACTATGGAGACATGAGCAAGGGCAGCAAGGACGGGAAGACCGTCGTCGAGTCCCTCGGTGACTTCCTCAGGGAGCAGCGGCTCGCGTCGCGACTCTCCCTGCGGCAGCTCGCCGAGCAGGTCGGCGTCAGCAACCCCTACCTCAGCCAGATCGAGCGTGGTCTGCGCCGCCCCTCTGCCGAGGTCCTGCAGCAGATCGCCAAGGCGCTGCGGATCTCGGCCGAGCAGCTCTACGTCCGCGCGGGGATCGTGAGCCCCGAGCCCGGCGTCGGGGGGTCGGTCGAGCTGGCCGTCCTGGCCGACACCGGCCTGACCGAGCGGCAGAAGCAGTCCCTGCTGGACGTCTACGCCTCCTTCCTCGCCCTCAACGCAGGGCAGGCGGGGCAAGCGGGCGAGCAGTCCTGATCCGACCCGGCCACGATCACCGCGATCGGGTCGGCACCCCACAGAGAAGAAGGAGCACCACCATGGCCAAGAGCACCCTCCCGAAGCCCGTGTACGCCTACGTCGGCGTCACCGACCTCGCCGTCGAGGTCGTCCGCGACCTCGTCACCGAGACCCAGACCCGCATCGCGGGCGTCCAGAAGGACGTCACCGCCCGCGTCGCCGACGTGCAGAAGACCGCCGGCGACCCCAAGGCCCTTCGCGAGCGCGCCACCACCGTCGTGAGCGCCCGCGTCGACGCCCTCGCCAAGGACGCCAAGGCCCGCCGCGAGGCCATCGAGTCCCGCGTCGCCGAGCTCCAGGCCGAGGCCAAGGCCTACCCCGGCAAGGTCCAGAAGCTGGTCGACGACAACGTCTCGCAGGCCACCGACACCTACGCCGAGCTGGTCAAGCGCGGGGAGACGCTCGTCGGCCGCGTGCGCCGCCAGCAGTCGACCCAGGCGACCGCCGCCTCGGCGAAGACCACCGTGACCAAGGCCAAGACCACCGCCACGCAGGCCAAGAAGGCCGTGGACGCCGAGACCACCGCCACCAAGAAGACCGCGACCGCCCGCAAGACGGCCGCCAAGAAGAGCACGGCGAAGAAGAGCACCACCAAGACGGCCGCCGCCAAGAGCACCACCTCGGCGCCCGCCACCAAGACCGCCGCCAAGAAGGCCCCGGCCCGCAAGGCCCCCGCCAAGGCGACCTCCACCGCGCAGAGCAGCGCCAAGGCCACCGCCACCGCGGCCAAGAAGACCGCGTCCAACGCGGCCCAGGCTGCCACCGAGGCCGCCGAGAAGGTCGGCGACTGAAGGACTGGTGCCGCACCCGGCACCGACGACGACCAGCTGGCCCTCTTCTAGGGCTTGTTGATCCGGAACACGCGACGACCCCCAGCCCGACGGGCTGGGGGTCGTTGTCGTGTGTAGTGCTCGGCGCCGCGGTCAGCGGCCGCTGGTGACCTCGGCGAGCGCCGGGCGCACGTCGGCGAGGTAGACCAGCGCCGCGATGGTGAAGGCCAGGTGGATCAGGTTGATCGGATTGGCGTTCATCAGCAGCACCTGGGAGAGCAGGCCGATGCCCAGGATGATCGTCCACGCTGGCTTGGTGAGCTTGCCGGTGGCCGTGTAGGCCTCGGCCGAGAACATCAGCGAGCTGATGAACGCGTAGGACTTGACCGCCAGCAGGGCGAGCGTGATGGCGAGGTAGACGTACCCCTGGAACTCGAAGAAGGCCACGGACCCAGCCTAGGTCACGCCCGGCGACGGCCGCCCCTGCCGGAGGTGACGGTTCCCCGACCCTCGGCCTTGTTCTCCGCCTTGGTGCGGGCCGAGGCCTCGCTGCGGGAGCGCCTGGTGTCGACCTCGGTCTCGAAGCCGTAGCCGTAGCCGTAGCCGTAGCCATAGCCGTAGCCCGTGCGGTTCTTGCGGCTCGGCGCCTGGTTGATGACCACGCCGAGGGCCTTGGCGTCGACCGCCTCGAGCCGCTCCACGGAGTGCTCGAGCTGGTCGCGGGTGGTGCGGCCGTGGCGGACGACGACGACCGCGCCGTCGGCCTGGGCGGCCAGGAGGGCGGCGTCGGTGACCGGCAGCAGCGGGGGAGCGTCGATGATGATGACGTCGAAGTCGCGGCGCAGGTCGGCCAGCAGGGCCTCCATCGCGTGCGACTGGAGCAGCTCGGAGGGGTTGGGCGGGATCGGCCCGCAGGCGAGCACGTGGAGGCCGGAGTCGCGGTACTCCTGGAGGGCGTCGGCGAGGGACACCTTGCCGATCAACACGCTGGTGGTGCCCACGGCGCCGTCGAGGCCCAGGCGGGAGGCGACCAGGGGGCGACGCAGGTCGGCCTCGACCAGGACGACGCGCTGGCCGGCCATCGCGGTCGTGAGCGCGAGGTTGATCGCCGTGGTCGTCTTGCCCTCGCCGGGCAGCGAGCTGGTCATCACGATGACCTTCTGCTCCTCGTCGACCTCGACGTACTGCATGTTGGTGCGCAGCACGCGGAAGGCCTCGGCCCAGGGGGTGGCGGTGCTCAGCACCTCGTGGGGCGCGAGGTTGGCCGCCTCGTCGGTCGCGATGTTGCCCAGGATCGGCGCGTCGGTGACGTCACCGATGTCGTCGCTGGACCTGAGCGAGGTGTCGAGGAGCTCGCGGGCCACGGCGGCGCCGATGCCCAGGAGGAGACCCAGCACGCCGGCGAGCGCCATGTTGCGCAGCGGCTGCGGCGAGACGGGCGTGGCCGACTCGACGGCGTCGTCGATGATCGTGGCCCGGATGGGTGCGCGGTTCCTGCCCTCGGGCGTCTCCAGCTCACGGACCAGCGCGGCGAGCTCCTCGCCGTAGGCCTGCGCGACGGCGCGGGCGCGGTCGGGATCGGCGTCGACGGCGGTGATCTCGAGGATCACCGTCTCGGGGACCACGCTGGCGGAGACTGCGTCCATCAGCTCGCCCGAGTCCGAGCCGTCGCCCAGCACACCGCCCACCTGGTCGGCCAGCGCGCGGCTGGTGACGAGGTCGGCGTACGACGTCACCCGCTGGGTGGCGAACAGGTTGCCCGTGTAGGCCGAGCTCGAGTCGGACTCGCTCGTGGTGGACACGAACAGTCGCGTGGAGGACGAGTACTGCGGCGTCGACTGGAGGGTCAGGAGGGCGGCGACGGCCAGGGCGCCGACGAGGCACGCCAGCACGACCTTCCACCGTCGACGGACCGTGCGCCAATAGTCCTTCAGTTCCACGTGCTACCCGTCGTCTCGTGGGGGGAGTGTCCGTCCCGGAGCGCGGCCACTCTATCGGTTGCCCCCGGCACCCACCCAAAGCGCGAGACGGCTCCCGTCAGCGACGAGCGGTGACGCGCAGGGTGGTCGTCTCGGTCAGCCCGTCGGTCCGGTAGGTCGAAGTACGGCCGCGCGGCGAGCGCCAGCCGTCCTGGTCGGGGTCCGCCCGGAAGCCGCGCGGCCAGCTGACCCGCACGTCCATCGCCTGCGGGTCGACCATCCCCTGGGGGTCGAGGTCGAGGACGTAGGTCAGCCCGCCGTCGTCGCCCACCGCTGCGGCGCTCGGGACGTCGTAGGTCACTGTCAGCGTGTGCCGCGCCTGGGGTGCGAACTCGACCGTCCTGCGCAGGAAGGGGCGGCCGAAGAAGTCGCCCTGGTTGAAGTCGAACTCCTGCCCGTCGACCGCCGCCGATCGGATGGTGGCGCCGGGCGCGATGAACGGGGCGATGCTCAGGGTGTTCCACCGCGTGAAGTAGCCGGTCTTGAGGTCCGGCACCGGCTGGACGTACGGCGGGGAGTCGTTGTGGATCGCGACCTCGAGCCGGACCCGGGCGCTGCCGTCGCGCCGGACGTCCACCCGGGACGAGACCGTGCGGCGCTGCCAGTAGTCGGACTTGCTGCCGACGGCGTTCTGGGTGAAGACCCCGAGGTAGTCGTGCTCCGCCTCGGCGAGCTCGCCCGAGAGGCCGGCGTCGGCGAAGGCCGCCTGGACCTCGGCGTCGCGGAAGTAGGTGGCGAAGTGCCGCCCGCGCGCCGCGTCGCCCAGGACCTGGACCTTCTCCGCGAGGTGGCCTTGGCCGAAGAGCCGCTCGCGGAAGAGCGGGACCAGTGCTCGGTTGGTCTCGTGGCGGGCCAGGTTGTCGGGGTGCTCGTCGTAGCTGCCGACGAGGTTCTCGACCAGGTTGTCGGCCGTGAGGGTGCCGTAGGGCGGCAGGTCGATCGGGCCGGTGATCGCCGCCAGGTCGGCCAGCGCCACGACGTCGACGGCGATGACGCCGGCCATGGGGCGGCCGCGGAAGGCGCGCCAGGCGTTGACGAGCTCGTTGCCGGACACCTCCCAGTCGGGGGCGAAGGTCGACAGGGCGACCTGCAGCTTGCCGCGGTGGAAGGGGTTGCCCTTGACCTTCTTCCAGTAGCGGCGCTGGAAGGCTCCACGAGAGGTCGCCAGGTCGATCGTCTCCCCGATGCTGATGCGACCGTCGTCGAACGCCATCGTGGTGAAGGTCTGCGGGGTTCCGCCGGAGTAGAGCATCTCGGCCGGGTTGAGCATGGCCACGAGGTACTTGCGCTCGCCCTCGGCCCCCAGCACCCCGGGGAGCACCTCGAGCATGGGCTGGACCGACCGGATGCCGCTGGAGATCGGTGTGACCCGCTCCAGCGCCTGGTCCCGCAGGTCGGCGAGCCGGGTGCCGACCCCCAGGCGCTCGTCCTCGACGTCGGCGAGCTCGGCCTCGGCGGCCTCGGCGCGCTCGGCGACGCCGTCGAGGTCGGCCAGGAGCCGCTCCAGCGTCGGCAGGTCGACGTTGCCGTTGTCGAAGAGGGTGGACTTCTCGCCGCTCAGCTGCGGCCACGCGTCCACGCCGATCTCGGCGATGGCCGTGAGGTCGTCGAGCGCGTTGCCGAGGCGGCGTACGTCCCGGACCGGCCCCCCGGCGACCGGGACGACGCTCCAGACGTCACCCCCGACCCCCTGGACGGCGTCCTGGACCTCGTCCACGTGCCCGCGGGCGCTGGCCGTGTGCTCGGACGCCGCGGCGACGTCCCCCTCCTGGAGGGCGGCCTGCGCGGCGTCGAGGTCCGCCCGTGCCGCCTGCGCCGAGCCCGGCGCACCGAGGAAGGGGATGGCGAGCAGGCACAGGCCGACGACGACGAAGCCGACGAGGAGGACGGCGTGACGGAGGCCGAGACCGCGTGACGGAGCGTCGGCACGCCGGGGGGAAGGCATGCGGGACATGGTGCCAAACGTGTCCGCCCGAGTGGCAATGCCGGACTCGCCTCCCGGTAGCCTGAGCGCTCTCGGAACCGAACTGGGGAGAAGGAACGCATGTCGCTGGACTGGGAAGAGCGCCCGTGGGGCTCGTGGCACGTCATCGACGAGGGCGACGGCTACAAGGTCAAGCGCATCCACGTGTCTGCGGGGCAGCGGCTGTCCTACCAGACCCACGAGCACCGCTCGGAGCACTGGGTGGTCCTGACCGGGACCGCCACCTGCGTCGTCGACGGTGAGACGGTCGTCGCCGAGGCGGGACACTCCATCGACGTGGCCCAGGGTGCGGCGCACCGCATCACCAACGCCCACGACGAGGAGCTGGTGATCATCGAGGTGCAGCGCGGCGCCTACACCGGCGAGGACGACATCTGCCGGCTCGAGGACGACTACGGCCGCTCGGACGCCCAGGCCTGAGGGCCCTGGCGTCGGCAGCTCGCGACCTGTCGCGGACGGCCGAGCGTGCCGCCGGGTGTGACGGCGCCCAACTGCCGACGCAGGGTCAGATCGATCGGGCGCGTACGACGTCGCTGAGCGCCGCGCGCACGTAGTCGGGGCGGTGCATGACCTCGTGCCAGGTGAAGCGCGCCACGGTCAGCCCCTTCCGCGCGCAGGCGGTGTAGCGGTGCACGTCGCGGGCGAACGCGTCCCGGGTCCCGTGGAACTCCCACGACTCAGCCTCGACGACGATGCCGAGGCGCTCGTCGTACAGGTCGACGCGGCCCACGCCCTCGATCTCCACCTGCGGGACCACCGCGAGACCCGGGACGCCGAGGGACAGCCACCGCAGGACCGACTCGAAGGGGTTGGCCGCGCGGGCGTCGGCGAGCTCCACGACCCTGAGGGCGCGGCTCCGGCCCGTCCGCGGTGATGCCGCCGCGGCCTGTTCCAGGCGCGTCC
Organism: Nocardioides sediminis; assembly: GCF_003047295.1. Lineage (GTDB taxonomy): Bacteria > Actinomycetota > Actinomycetes > Propionibacteriales > Nocardioidaceae > Nocardioides > Nocardioides sediminis. Next base: position 33,732 of record NZ_PZYZ01000005.1, on the reverse strand, counting down.
GGGTGACCTGCCCCTCGCGCAGCGCGGAGTCGGCGACGCACAGGGCCACGTCGGGCTCGTAGGAGCGGGCACAGGCGATGACGGTCGCCAGGCGGCGGGTGACGTGGTTGACCACGTCCGACGACGGCAGGTCCTGCCAGTGCACCTCGAGGTCGCCGCGGGGGCGGCGTGCTCCGCGAGCCACGGTGATGCACGGCCTGGCCGGTGGGTCCTTGACCTTCCAGCCCCAGTGCTGGGCGGCCGTCAGGTGCGACGCCACCCCGCCCGCCTCGACGGCGAGGCGTCGTACCTCCCGCAGGTCCGCGAGGACGTAGAGGTTGCGACGGATGCGGGTGATCGTGCGGTCCTCGAGCGACTGCTCGAGGTGCTCGCGTGGCGTGACAGCCTTGAGCTCCGACCAGCTCGTGACGCCACCGCGCTCCCGCAGCGCCCGCACCACCTCGTCCACGGCGCCACCCTGCCGGGGATCGGTCGGAGCCCGCTCCGGTCATCCACAGGTCTCGTGTCGGCAGTTCGTCCGTGCGACGCGGGTACGACGACTCGGTGCGGTCCGCGTCGCGCCGAACTGCCGACGTCAGGGCGCAGGAGTCAGGCGGACAGGTAGCGGTCCAGCGCGACCAGCGCGTCCTCGGGCTCGAAGCCGCTGGCCCGGACCTTGTCCAGCGACATGGCGGAGCGCAGGGGACGCGGGGCGAAGGGCTGACCCTTGGCGAGCACGCCGGCGGCGTAGGCGTCGGTCGTGATGGGCGTGACGTCCCCGGCCGACCGGCCCGAGCGCTCGAAGACCGCCTGCGCGATCTCCGCCCACGACATCGCGCGGCCGCCGTTGGAGACGTGATAGGTGCCGTGCTCGGCGGCGGAGTCGAGCAGGTGGCGCGTCGCCCGCACCAGCTCGTCGGTGAAGGTCAGGCGCCCGACCTGGTCGGACACCACCGCGGGCGAGACGCCGTTGCCGGCGAGGGCCTGCATGGTGCGGACGAAGTTCTTGCCCTCGCCGATGACCCACGACGTGCGCAGCAGGTAGTGCCGGGGCGCGAGGGCCACCGCCAGGTCGCCGGCCGCCTTGGTCTGGGCGTAGACGCCCAGCGGGGAGAGGGGCTCGTCCTCGCTGTGCTCCTCGACGGTGCCGTCGAAGACGTACTCCGAGGAGTAGTGGACGAGCGTGAAGCCGTTCTCGCGGGCCAGCCGCGCCAGCGTCGCGGGCGCGGCCGCGTTGGCCGCCCAGGCGCTGCGGCGGCCCTCGGGGGTCTCGGCCGCGTCGACGGCGGTGTACGCCGCGGCGTTGAGGACCACGGCGTAGTCGTGCCACGGCCAGCCGGCGACGGCGGCGGCGTCGGTGATGTCGAGAGTGTCGCGGTCGACCCCTTCAGCCTCGGGGATCGCGGCGAGCAGCGCCTTGCCCAGCTGGCCGCCGGCGCCGAGCACCAGCGTCTTCTTCGGCGGGATCGCGGTGGCGGGGTCCAGCGCCGGGTTGTGCTGGTCCTTGTCGGAGATGATCGCGTCGGCCAGCGGGATCGGCCACGGGATCGCGACCGTCGGGTCGGCGAGCGCGAGCGCGGGGTAGGTGATGCCCGGGCGCCAGTGCTCGTTGACGAGGTAGGTGTAGGCGGTCGCGTCCTCGAGGGTCTGGTAGCTGTTGCCGACGCCGCGGGGGACGAAGACCGCCACCGAGGTGTCCATCTCGAGGGAGAAGGTCGCGCCGAAGGACTCGCCCTCGCGCATGTCCACCCAGGCCCCGAAGATCCGGCCGGTCGCCAGCGACACGAACTTGTCCCACGGCTCGGTGTGGATGCCGCGGGTCACGCCCCGGTCGGTGTTGAAGGAGACGTTGTTCTGCACCGGGCCGAAGTCCGGCAGCCCGATGGCCAGCATCTTCTGCCGCTGCCAGTTCTCCTTGAAGAACCCGCGCGCGTCGTCGCGGCGGTCGAGCCGGACGACCAGGAGACCGGGGATCGGAGTGGTCTCGAGGGAGGGGAGGGACATCACATGCCCTTGGCGGCGTACGTCGCCTCGGTGGCCTCCTTGGCCGGGCGCCACCAGTCCTCGTGGGTGCGGTACCACTCGATGGTGTCGGCCAGCCCGGACTCGAAGTCCTGGTACTGCGGCTGCCAGCCGAGCTCCTGGCGCAGCCGGCCGGACTCGATGGCGTAGCGCAGGTCGTGGCCGGCGCGGTCGTTGACGTGGTCGAAGTCGTCCTCGGCCTTGCCCATCAGCTTGAGGATCAGCTTGACGACCTCGAGGTTGTTCTTCTCGCCGTCGGCGCCGATGAGGTAGGTCTCGCCGATCTCGCCCTTGTTGAGGATCGTCCACACGGCCGAGGAGTGGTCGTCGGCGTGGATCCAGTCGCGGACGTTCTCGCCGGAGCCGTAGAGCTTGGGGCGGATCCCGTCGATGACGTTGGTGATCTGGCGGGGGATGAACTTCTCGATGTGCTGCCAGGGGCCGTAGTTGTTGGAGCAGTTGGACACGGTGGCCTGCACGCCGAAGCTGCGGACCCAGGCGCGGACCAGGTGGTCGGAGCCGGCCTTGGACGCGGAGTAGGGGGAGGACGGGTTGTAGGGCGTGTCCTCGGTGAAGCGCTTGGGGTCGTCGAGCTCGAGGTCGCCGTAGACCTCGTCCGTCGAGACGTGGTGGAGGCGCTTGTCGTGCTTGCGCACCGCCTCGAGGATCGTGAACGTGCCCAGGATGTTGGTCCGGATGAACGGGCTCGGGTCGTTGAGCGAGTTGTCGTTGTGCGACTCGGCGGCGTAGTGGACGACCGCGTCGTGCTCGGCGACCAGCGGGTCGACGACGTCGGCGTCGGCGATGTCACCGACGACGAGGCGGACGCGGTCGTCGGGCAGCCCGTCGAGGGACTCCTTGCTCGCGGCGTAGGTCATCTTGTCGAGCACGGTCACCCGCACGTCGGTGTGCTCCATGAGGTGGTGCACGAAGTTGGAGCCGATGAATCCGGCGCCGCCGGTCACGAGAAGTCGATCCATGGTGGCGGAGTCTAGTGGTGGTGATGTCCGGCGCCGGGAGGCCACTAGGGTGACCGCCATGCGCGGAATCATCCTGGCCGGCGGCACCGGGTCACGACTGCACCCGATCACCCTGGGGATCAGCAAGCAGCTCGTGCCCGTCTACGACAAGCCGATGATCTACTACCCGCTGACCACATTGATGCTGGCCGGCATCAAGGACGTCCTCATCATCACCACGCCGCACGAGGCGGAGGGCTTCCACCGGCTGCTCGGTGACGGGTCGCAGTTCGGGATCGACATCACCTTCGCCGTGCAGCCCAGCCCCGACGGGCTGGCGCAGGCCTTCATCATCGGCGCCGACACCGGCTTCCTCGAGCGAGGCGGCGACGAGGGTGCGGCGCTCGTGCTGGGCGACAACATCTTCTACGGCACCGGGCTCGGCAACCGGCTGCGCCGCTTCGAGGACCTCGACGGAGCGGCGGTCTTCGGCTACCACGTCGCCGATCCCACGGCGTACGGCGTCGTGGAGTTCGACGAGTCGGGTCGCGCGATCTCGCTCGAGGAGAAGCCCGCGAAGCCCAAGAGCCACTTCGCCGTCCCCGGGCTCTACTTCTACGACAACGACGTGGTCGAGTACGCCGCCGAGCTCAAGCCGTCGGCCCGTGGGGAGCTCGAGATCACCGACCTCAACCGGATCTACCTCGAGCAGGGCCGGCTGCAGGTCGAGGTGCTGCCGCGCGGCACCGCCTGGCTCGACACCGGCACCTTCGACTCGCTCAACGACGCCAGCAACTTCGTCCGCACCATCGAGGGCCGCCAGGGCTTCAAGGTCGGCTCGCCGGAGGAGGTCGCCTGGCGGATGGGCTTCCTGTCCGACGACGAGCTGCGCGAGCGCGCGGAGCCGCTCGTCAAGAGCGGGTACGGCGCCTACCTCCTCGACCTCCTCGACGAGGTGGGCGGGGCCCTGTAGGCCCAGTGGTCACCCGTCGAGGTCGGCGGCGACCATCCGGGCGACGACCTCGGTGAACCCGATCGTGGGCGCCCAGCCGAGCAGCGCGCGGGCGAGCGAGGGGTCGCCCACCAGGTCGGTGGCGTCGGCCGGCCGGACGAACGCCGGGTCGGTGTGCACCAGCGGCTGCCAGTCCTCGATGCCGGCCTCGGCGAACGCGGCGGCGACGAAGTCGCCCACGCTGTGGCTCTCGCCGGTGGCGACGACGTAGTCGCGGGGGCTGTCGGCGCGCGCCGCGCGGACCATGGCGTCGACGTAGTCGGGCGCCCAGCCCCAGTCGCGCCGGGCGTCGAGGTTGCCCATCACCAGGCGGTCGGCACGACCCCGGGCGATCGCGGCGACCGTCGAGGTGATCTTGCGGGTCACGAACTTCTCCGGCCGGCGCGGGGACTCGTGGTTGTAGAGCACCATGCTGGAGGCGTGCAGGCCCCGCTGGCGGGCGACGCCGACCGCGAGGTGGGCGTAGGCCTTCGCGGCGCCGTACGGGTTGAGGGGCCGGACCCGGGTGTCCTCGTCCTGCGGCGTGCGGTCGGGCTCGCCGAAGATCTCGGCGCTCGACGCCTGCACGACGCGCACGTCGTGGCCGCGCTCCTGCAGCTGGTGGGCGCTCTCGAGCAGGCCCACCGGGGCCATGCCGTTGACGCGGGCCACCAGGTCGGGCTCCTGCCAGGACTGCGCCACCGAGCTGATCGCCGCGAGGTTGTAGACCTCGTCCGGCGCCAGGTCGAGCACCAGCCGCCGCGTGCCCTCGACGTCCGCGACGTCACCGACGTGCAGGACGACCTCGGACGGGCAGTGCTCCGGCCGCTGCTCGTCCCGGAGCACGAGCGCGTGGACCTCGAGGCCGTCGGCGAGCAGTCGCTCGGCGAGGTAGCTGCCGTCCTGGCCGCCGACGCCCGTGACGAGGGCTCGGGTCACCAGCCCGCCTTGAGCGCCTCGACGTCGGCGTCGACCATCATCGCCACGAGCTCCTCGAAGCCGACCTTGGGCTCCCAGCCGAGCTTGGTGCGCGCCTTGGTCGAGTCGCCGATCAGCAGGTCGACCTCGGCCGGCCGCATGAACCGGGGGTCCTGGCGGACGTAGCGGCGCCAGTCGTCGATGCCGACGTGGCCGAAGGCGACCGTCAGGAGCTCCTCGATGGAGTGGGTCTCCCCGGTGGAGATGACGTAGTCGTCGGCCTCGGGCTGCTGGAGCATCATCCACATCGCGTTGACGTAGTCACCGGCGAAGCCCCAGTCGCGGCGTGCGTCGAGGTTGCCCATCACGATCTCGTCCTGCAGGCCCATCTTGATCGCGGCGACGGCCTTGCTGACCTTGCGGGTCACGAACTCCTCGCCGCGCCGCGGGGACTCGTGGTTGAACAGGATCCCCGAGCTGGCGTGCATGCCGTAGGACTCGCGGTAGTTGATGGTCATGTAGTGGCCGTAGACCTTGCTGACGCCGTAGGGCGACCGCGGCCACAGCAGGGTCTCCTCGGACTGCGGCACCTGCTGCACCTTGCCGAACATCTCCGAGCTCGAGGCCTGGTAGAACCGCACGGAGGACGGGTCGTCGCCGGCGTGCAGCCGGACGGCCTCCAGCATGTTGAGGACGCCCATGCCGGTCACGTCGCTCGTGACGAAGGCGTTCTCCCACGAGTAGGCCACGAAGCTGATGGCGCCGAGGTTGTAGACCTCGTCGGGCTGGGAGTCACGCAGCGCACGCATCAGGCTGGAGAAGTCGGTGAGGTCGCCGTTGTGGAGCGTCACGTCCGGGACCAGCCGTTCGACCAGGCTGCGGCGCGGGTTGTTCTGGCCCCGGATGATGCCGTGGACGTCGTACCCCTTCTCGAGCAGCAGCTCGGCGAGGTAGAGGCCGTCCTGGCCGGTGATCCCGGTGATGAGTGCGGTAGGCATGGGCGGGAGTCTGCCAGCCGCGACGTCCCTGCGTCATCGCGGGCCGGAGGGGCTCTAGGGTGACGCCCATGAAGATCCTCGTCAGTGGCGGCACGGGCTACATCGGCTCGCACACCGTCGTCCAGCTCGTCCAGGCCGGCCACGACGTGGTGATCGTCGACAACTTCAGCAACTCCCAGCCGACCGTGCTCGGGCGGCTCGAGGCGCTGACCGGCACCCACCTGCCGCTGCACTCCTTCGACCTGTGCGACCACGACAAGACCGAGCACCTCTTCGCCGCCGAGGACTTCGACGCCGTCATCCACTTCGCCGGCTACAAGGCCGTCGGCGAGAGCGTCGCCAAGCCGCTGGACTACTACGAGAACAACCTCGGCTCGACGTTCTCCCTGGTGCGGGCCATGCAGAAGTACGACGTCGACAAGCTCGTGTTCTCCTCCAGTGCGACCGTCTACGGCACCGACCAGGCCGGGGCGACCGAGGAGCGGCCGACGTTCGCGACCAACCCCTACGGCTGGACCAAGGTGATGCAGGAGCAGATCCTCACCGACGTCGCCCACGCCGACCCGCGGATGCGCTTCGCCCTGCTGCGCTACTTCAACCCGGTCGGCGCGCACGCGTCGGGCACCATCGGCGAGGACCCGTCGGACACCCCCAACAACCTGATGCCCTACATCGCCCAGGTCGCGGTCGGGCGCCGGGAGAAGCTCCAGGTCTTCGGCGACGACTACGACACCCCCGACGGCACCGGCGTGCGCGACTACATCCACGTCGAGGACCTCGCCGCCGGGCACGTCGCCGCGCTGGAGAAGCTGGCCTCGACCGACGAGCCCGTCAACGTCTGGAACCTCGGCTCCGGCCGCGGCACCAGCGTCCTGGAGCTGCTGCGCGCCTTCGAGAAGGCCGTCGGCCGCGAGCTGCCCTACGAGGTCGTGGCCCGCCGCCCCGGCGACGTGGCGTCGTCCTACGCCGACCCGGCCAAGGCCAACGCCGAGCTCGGCTGGCGCACCACCCGGTCGGTCGAGGAGATGTGCGCCGACACCTGGCGCTGGCAGTCGCAGAACCCCGAGGGCTACGCGGGCTGATGCTCGTCTCGCTGGTCGCCGCTGCGCTGGTCGCGTCCGGCCCGCTCGCCGGCACGACCATGGTGCTCGACCCCGGGCACCAGCTGGGCAACGCGCGGTTTCCCGACCAGATCAACCGCCCCGTCCCGGCGGGCGGGTTCACCAAGCCCTGCAACACGACCGGGACGGCGACCGCCGGCGGCTACCCGGAGGCGACCCTCAACTGGCAGGTCTCGCGCCGCGTGCGCGCGCGGCTCGTCGACCTCGGCGCGACGGTCGTGATGACCCGCACCTCCAACCGTCTCGACCGCTGGGGTCCGTGCGTCGACGTCCGCGGGCGTGCGGGCAACAGGATCGGTGCCGACCTCAAGGTCAGCATCCACGGCGACGGCTCCTACGCGGCCGGCGCCCGCGGGTTCCACGTCATCGCGCCGCCCGCTCGAGCCGGCTGGACCGACGACATCGCCCGCCCGTCGATGCGGCTGGCCCACTCGGTGCGCGCCGGGCTCGCGAGGTCGGGCGTGCCGGTGGCGAACTACGTCGCCGGCGGGGACGGGATCGACGTGCGGTCCGACCTGGCCACGCTCAACCTCTCCGACGTGCCGACGGTCATGGTCGAGCTCGGCAACATGCGGGACCCCCGCGACGCCCGGCGGATGACGACGGCGCGCGGGCGTGCGGCGTACGCCTCGGCGCTGGTCGGCGGGATCCGGCGCTTCCTGCGCTGATTCGTCGGCGGCGGCTAGGTTGGCGCGCATGCCCCTCGACCCCCAGCTCAAGGACATGCTCGCCTTCATCGACGCCGCCGGCTACCCGCCGATGGAGCAGGGCACGCCCGAGCGCGCACGGCAGGGGATGCGGGCGCTGTCGGTCGACCTGGTCAAGCCCGAGGACGTCGTGCCGGTCGGGTCCGTCGAGGACATGACGGTGCCCGGCGGGGCGGGGGAGCGGGACGCGCGCCTCTACAGGCCGGAGGGCGACGGGCCTTGGCCGACGCTGGTCTACCTCCACGGCGGCGGGTTCGTCATCGGCGACCTCGACACCCACGACCAGACCTGCCGCCGCATCTGCCGCGACGCCGGGGTGGCGGTGCTGAGCGTGGACTACCGGCTGGCGCCCGAGGACCCGTTCCCGGCCGGCCTGGAGGACGCCCTCGCCGCCACCGAGTGGGCCGCGGCCCACCTCGGCGAGCTGGGTGGTGACGAAAGACTGGCCGTCGGCGGCGACAGCGCGGGCGGCAACCTGGCCGCCGTCGTCGCCCAGCACCTCGGCGACGTGCTCGCGGCCCAGCTGCTGATCTACCCGGTCACCGACGGGATCGGCGACTACCCGTCCCGGACCGAGAACGGCGAGGGCCTCTTCCTGACCACCGCGATGATGGAGTGGTTCAGCTCGCACTACGTGCCCGCCGACGTCGACCTGGCCACCGAGCTCGCGCGGCTCGCGCCGCTGCACGGCGATTTGTCCGAGGTGGCGCCCGCGCTGGTCGTCACCGCCGAGTTCGACCCGCTCCGCGACGAGGGCGAGGCCTACGCCGAGGCGTTGCGCGCCGCCGGGGTCGAGGCCGAGCAGGTGCGGTACGACGGGATGATCCACGGGTTCGTCGACATGGTGCCGTTCAGTGGTGCCGCCGCCGAGGCGGTCGCCGACATGAACCGGCGGTTCGCCGCGCTGCTGGGCTGAGCCTCAGCGCACCTCGAGCGCCCGCAGGGCGTTGAGCACGACCCGCAGGTGCGGGACCTCGTGCACCCGGAGCAGGTGCGAGCCGCCGAGCGCCGCGAAGACGCCGAAGAACCCCTCGCCCTTGCGGAACTCGTCGCCGAAGAGGTCGTAGGTGTGCGGCAGCACGTTGCACACGGGGACGCCCAGGGGGCGCAGCCGGAAGGTGTTCGCCAACACCCGCGCCTGGTGGAGCGCCCGGGTCAGCGGGTCGACCAGGTTGCCGTAGTGGAAGCCCATCCCCGGGTCGACCACCACGTTGTCGGCACCCAGCGCCCGGGCCCGCTCGAGGCGCGGCCCGAAGTGGTCGAGCAGCACGGGCAGCGGGTCGGCGTCCGGCGGCACGTCGGAGGCCTCGCGCACGTTGGCGGTCTCGCCGAAGCACATCACCACCGCGGCGTCGTGCTGCGCGGCGAGCGTGAGCATCTCGTCCTCGTGCTCGCGACCGGTCATGTTGAGGACGCGCGCGCCGGCGTCGAGGCAGGCGGCGACGACGGTGGGCTCGTAGGTCTCGACGGAGACGAGGGCCTCGGCGGCCAGCCGCTCGACCACCGGGACCAGCGCCTTGACCTGGTCGGCAGGGGTGACCCGGGCGGCGTACGCGTTGCTCGACTCGGCGCCGAGGTCGATGATCGCGGCGCCTTGGGCGGCCTGGATGCGTCCCATCCGGACGGCGTCGTCGGGACCGGTCGCCACGCTCTCCCGGTAGGTGGAGTCGCGCGACAGGTTGACGCAGCCCATCAGCGTGACCGGGCCGTCGCCGATCACCACCTCGCCGGCCGGGCCGTCGAGCGTCACGGGCTCGACCGGGGCGTCCCAGGCGTCGCCGTGCTGCGCCTGGAGGGCCGCGAGGTCCGAGAGGGTGATCACCCCAGAGACTATAGGCGGCAGGATGGAGCGCGTGACCCTCTCCCTGCCCCACCTGGCCGACCTGACCGACGACGAGCTCGCGGAGGCCTACGCGCCGCTGGCCGAGCCGTGGCTGCGGGTCAACTTCGTCAGCACGGTCGACGGCGCCGCCCAGGGCGGCGACGGGCTCAGCAAGAGCATCAACAACGCGGTCGACAAGCGGGTCTTCGACTCGCTGCGGCGGCAGGCCGACTGCCTCGTGGTCGGCGCGGGGACGCTCCGCGACGAGGGGTACGACGTCCCGCGGCTGCCGCTGGTCGTCGTGAGCCGGTCGGGGGACGTGCCCGAGACGCTGCGCGGGGCCCCGGAGGGTCGGATCCTGATGGCGACGACCGCCTCCGCCTCGGGACTGTCGGACGCCCGGTCCCTGCTGGGCGACGACCAGGTGATGGTGCTCGGCGAGGACGAGGTCGACCTGGTCGCGCTCAAGGCGCGGCTGGCCGCGCGGGGCTGGGTCGACCAGCTGTGCGAGGGCGGCCCGGGGCTCTTCGCCGCGATGCTGGAGGCCGGGGTCGTCGACGAGCTGTGCCTGACGGTCGTGCCGCGGCTGAGCTGCGGCGACCACGTGCGGATCACCGCCGGGCCCGAAGTCGACGTGGCGCTGCGCCCGCACTCCCTGATCGAGCAGGACGGGACGCTGCTGGGCCGCTGGCTGGTCGCCAGCGGCCCGAGCAACGACTGATCGATCAGCCGAGGGCGGCGAGGACCGCCTTGTTGAACGCCGGCAGGTCGTCGGGGTTGCGGGAGGTGATGAGGTTGCCGTCCTCGACGACCTCCTCGTCGACCCAGTCGCCGCCGGCGTTGCGGATGTCGGTCTGCAGGCTCGGCCACGACGTGACCCGCTTGCCGGACAGGACGCCGGCCTCGACCAGGGTCCACGGGGCGTGGCAGATCGCGGCAACGGGCTTGCCCGAGGCGACGAACGCCTTGATGAACGACACGGCACCCTCGTCCATCCGCAGGGCGTCGGGGTTGGCGACGCCGCCGGGGAGCACGAGCGCGTCGTAGTCGTCGACGGAGGCGTCGCCGACCGCCTTGTCGACGGAGCGGGTCTCGGCCTTGTCGAGGTGGTTGAAGAGCTGGACCTCGCCGGAGTCCGGGGACAGCAGCTCGGCCGTGTGGCCGGCGCCGGTCACGGCGTCCCATGGCTCGGTGAGCTCCACTGCCTCGATGCCCTCGGACGCGGTCAGGAATGCGATTCGCTTGGTCATCCCCCCACGGTGTCTCGCACGACGGCGCCGGACAACCCCTGACCCACCTGGGGGTGGGGTGGACGCGCGGCGGCCCGTCGGGGCGCGGACGCTAGCCTCGCCGCGTGACCGAGACCGCGCTCCCCGCCCCCCGCATCGCCGACCAGACCATCGCCGTGCTCGGCGGCACCGGCCCGCAGGGGCGCGGGCTGGCGCGCCGGTTCGCCGCGGCCGGGCTCACGGTCGTGCTCGGCAGCCGCACCGCCGAGCGCGCGGAGGCCGCCGCCGCGCTGGTCTCCGAGGCGACCGGCAAGCCCGTGGCGGGGGCGAGCAACGCCGACGCGGCGGCCGCGGGCGACGTCGTGCTGGTCGTCGTACCGTGGGAGGGGCACCGCGAGCTGCTCGAGTCGCTGCGGGAGCCGCTGGCCGGCAAGGTCGTCGTCGACTGCGTCAACCCGCTGGGCTTCGACAAGCAGGGGCCCTTCGCGCTGCAGGTGGAGGAGGGGTCGGCCACCCAGCAGGCCGCCGCGATCCTCACCGGGTCCCGCGTCGTCGGGGCCTTCCACAACGTCTCCGCCGTGCTGCTCGAGGACCCCGCCGTCGAGCGCGTCGAGACCGACGTGCTCGTCCTCGGCGACGACCGCGAGGCCACCACGCTGGTCCAGGAGCTGGCCGACACCGTCCCCGGCATGCGCGGGCTGTACGGCGGACGGTTGCGCAACGCGCACCAGGTCGAGGCCCTCACGGCCAACCTGATCGCGATCAACCGGCGCTACAAGTGCCACGCGGGGCTGCGCGTCACCGACGTCTGAGGGCCGTCGCAGGAATGGCACGGCGCCGGCGGGTGTTGCGACCGGACGTGGTGCAGACAGAGACGACCCGCGCGCCGGTCCCCTCCGACGCCAAGCGGGTCTCGCTCCTGCTCGGCCTCCTCTTCGGCCTCGCCGGCATGGGCTCCTCCTCGGCGGCGGTCGCGCTGCCGCTGATGGCCCCCGACCTCGGCGTCAGCGTCGGGTCCGCGGCCTGGAGCATCAGCCTCTACGTGCTCATGCTGGCCGTCACCACGGCGGTCTACGGCCGGGTCAGCGACCTGGTCGGCGTACGCCTGCCGCTCGTCTTCGGCGTCACCCTGATGACCGTCGGCGCCGTCGCCGCCGCGCTCGCGCCGACCTTCGAGGTGCTGCTCGTGGCCCGGCTGTTCCAGGGCGCCGGGGCCGCGGCCGTGCCGACGCTCGGCGTCGCGGCTCTCAGCGCGAGGTACGACGGCTCGGTGCGTGGGCTCGCGCTCGGCCGGCTGGCCGGCATGGCCGCCGCCATCAGCTGCCTCGGGCCCCTCGCGGGCGGGTTGGTGGAGCACGCACTCGGGTGGCGCGCGGTGATGGCGCTGCCGATCCTCGGCGTGGCCGTGCTGCCGTTCCTCTGGCGCGCGCTCGCCGGGGGCGGCACCGGCGCCCGGCTCGACGTCCTCGGCGCGGTGCTGGTCGCCATCACCTCGGGTGGGCTCGTGCTGCTCGTGCAGTCGCCGACGAGCGGGCTCGCGATCGCCACGGCGGGGGCGCTGATGGTGCTGCTGGGTGCCCCGCTGGTCGCGCTCCGGGTGCGGCACCGCCCGCACGGCTTCCTGCCGGTGGCGGTCATCCGCAACGGCCGGGTCGTCCGCTCGGCGCTCGCCGCCGCGTCGGTGCCGGCCTCGTGGTTCGCCCTGCTGGTCGGCGTACCCGCCGTCCTCGTCCACGCCGGGTGGGAGCCGTGGGAGGTCGGGTTGCTGCTCGTGCCCAGCGCCGTCGTCGCGCTGCTCGTGCCCCGGTTCGCCGGGCCGCTGCTGGAGCGGATCGGCGGGTCGTGGTCGCTCGCGGTCAGCGGCGTGGTGGCGGCCCTGACGATGCTCCTCGCCGCGCTCGGCACCTCGCTCGTCGCACCCGTCCCGGTCGGCGTCGCGGTCGCGCTGGCGACCATCTCCTTCGGGCTCGGCCAGCCCGCGCTGACCGCCCTGGTCGGCGACGCCGTGCACGCCGACGTCCGCGGTGTCGCGCTCGGGATCGCCACCCTGCTCTTCCTCGTCGGCGGGAGCGTCGGCTCGGCGGTCGTTGCCGGGCTCGGCGAGGTCATCGGGATCCCGGGCAGCCTGGCCGCGCTCGCCGTCCTCCCGGTCCTCGGGCTCGTCGCGCTGCTGCCGGACCTGCGGCGCGCGACCTGACGCCTCGTACGCTCGATGGCATGACGCAGTCCGCCCTCACCCGCACCGGCCCCTCCTGGGCGCAGGCCGGGGTCTGGAGCGCGGGGTTCGTGGCGGTGCTGTGGGTCGCGGAGATCGTCGACACCCTGCTGGGCAACCGCCTCGACGCCGAGGGGATCCGGCCCGGCAACCCCGACGGGCTGAGCGGCATCGCGTTCGCGCCGCTGCTGCACGGCGGGTTCGGGCACCTCGTCGCCAACAGCGTCCCGCTGCTGGTGCTCGGCTTCCTGATCCTGCTCTCCGGCGTCGCCCGCTGGGTCGCCGTCACCACGCTCGTGTGGGTCGTTGCCGGCGTCGGCACGTGGCTCTTCGGCGGCATCGGCACCGTGCACATCGGCGCGTCCGGCCTGGTCTTCGGGTGGCTGACCTATCTCATCGTGCGCGGCTTCGTCACCCGGCGGCCCGGGCAGATCGCCGTCGGGTTCGTCGTGCTGATGATGTACGGCGGGGCCCTGTGGGGCGTGCTCCCCGGCCAGCCCGGCGTCTCGTGGCAGGGCCACCTCTTCGGTGCCGTCGGCGGGGTGCTGGCGGCCTGGTGGCTCTCCGGTGGCCGGCGGGACGAGCGCGTCGACCGCTACCGGGTCTGAGCGGCGTACGACGTTCGGCGACGGGTCAGCGGATCGTGCCGTCGTTGTCCTTGGCCAGCGACCGCGAGATCACCATCCGCTGGATCTGGTTGGTGCCCTCGAAGATCTGCATCACCTTGGCCTCGCGCATGTAGCGCTCGACCGGGAAGTCGCGGGTGTAGCCGTAGCCGCCGAGCACCTGGACGGCGTCGGTGGTGACCTTCATGGCGTTGTCGGTGGCGACCATCTTGGCGATCGACGCCTCCCGGGAGAACGGCCGGCCGGCGTCGCGGAGGCGGGCGGCGTGCAGCGTGGTGGCGCGGGCCGACTGGATCGCCGCCTCCATGTCGGCCAGCACGAAGGCCAGCCCCTGGTGCTCGATGATCGGCTTGCCGAAGGTCTCGCGCTCCCGGGCGTAGGCCACGGCGGCGTCGAGGGCGCCCTGGGCGAGGCCGGTGGCCACGGCGGCGATGCCGAGGCGACCGGAGTCCAGCCCGGCCAGCGCGATCCTCAGGCCCTCGCCCTCCTCGCCGAGCCGGCGCTCGACCGGCACCCGGACGTCGTCGAAGCGCATCGTCGCCGTCGCCGAGCCGGTGAGCCCCATCTTGCGCTCGGGCGGGTCGGCGACGAGTCCTGCCGAGTCGGCAGGGACCAGGAAGCAGGAGATCCCGTTGCGGTCGTCGGAGGTGCGGGCCATCACCTTGTAGAAGTCGGCGTGGCCGCCGTGCGTGGTCCAGGCCTTGGCGCCGTTGAGGACGTACTCGTCGCCGTCGCGGCGCGCCGTCGTACGCATCGCCGCCGGGTCGGAGCCCGCGTGCGCCTCTGAGAGGCAGTAGGCCCCGAGCAGGTCGCCGCCGAGCATGTCGGGCAGCCACTGCGCCTTCTGCTCCTCGGTGCCGAAGGCGTGCAGCCCGAAGCAGGAGAGGGCGTGCACCGACACACCGACTCCGACCGAGGACCACACCGCGGCGATCTCCTCCAGCACCTGCAGGTAGACCTCGTAGGGCTGCCCGCCACCGCCCTCCTCCTCGGGGTAGGGGAGGCCCAGCAGCCCGGCCTGCCCCAGCATCGCGAAGACGTCGCGGGGGAAGGTCTCGGTGGCCTCCGCCTCGGCGGAGCGCGGCGCCAGCTCGCGGGTCGCGATCTCGCGAGTGAGGGCGAGGAGGTCCCGTGCCTCCTCCGTGGGCAGCACGCGGCTGGCGGTCATGCGGTGGTCCTCCGGGGTGTGGTCGACGACGTGGGTGGTCGTGCGAGCGGTCAGGTGCGAGCCGTGACGGTGGTCACGATGCCGATCACCCTAGGGGCCGTAGTCCCTCCGGGCCATTTGGGCGTCACCCCCCACGCCGCGACCCCGCCGACCCCTACCTTGCGCACCATGGGTGACCACTGGCTGCCGTACTCGGCGGCGGCTCTGGCGAGCGGCGCGGTCGCCCTCGTGGTCGGCACCCTCGGCCTCCCGATGTCCTCCGACGACGCCGCCCTGCTGCAGAGCGCCCAGCTCGAGGAGGGTCGCTGGCTGCTGGCGGCGGCGGCCTTCCTCTTCTGCTCCGTCGGCCTGGGGATGGGGCTCCCGACGTTCCTGTTCGTGATGCCGCTGCGCGGCCGGCGCTTCGGCTACCTCGGCACGGCGGCGCTCGGCCTGGCCACCATGTCGATCGCCGCGTACGCCGCCCTCCTCGTGTTCTTCCAGGCGCTCGTCGTCGAGGGGGTCATCGGCGCGGACGAGGTGGCCGGGATCGGCGACGACCGCGGGGTGCTGGGCTTCTCGCTCCTCCTGGTCGGCAGCTTCTACGCCGGCGAGGCACTGCTGGCCGTGGGTCTGCTCCGCGCGCGCAGCGTCCCGCGGTGGGTCCCGGCGCTGCTCGGGCTGCACGTGGCGATGCTGCCGTTCACGGGCGCCGTGCCCGTGCTGGGCAGCATCGGCGCGGTCGTGGTCGGGATCGCGTTCATGGGGGTCGCGGTGCACGCCAACGAGCGTTTCCAGCTCGGTCGGGTCAGCGCGATCGCCTGAGGACCGGAGCCCCCGGGACTCTGGTGCCGGCAGTCGACCCGTGCCTAGAGTGCGAGGTCCACGCCACTCGAGGGGGAGCGTTGCGCACACGGGGAGCACGCCATCTGTCTGTCCTGGTCATGCTGGTCCTGGGAGCGGGGGTGCTGCCGGCGGTGACGACCGCCCCCGCCACGGCTGCCCCCGACGACGGGACCTTCACCACGCTGCGCGGCTTCGAGCCGACCGGCGCCAAGATCCGGGTCGAACCGAGGGAGTACGCCGCGTCCCGCGTCGACCTCGCCGCTCTGCGGGCCGAGCTCCCGGCGGGCGGCGGCACGACGGTCGTCTCGGTCCCCGACCCGGACGGCGACCTGCAGGCCTTCCGCGTGCGTCGTACGCAGGTCATGGAGCCCGGGCTCGCCGCCGCGCACCCCGAGATCGCGACGTACGCCGGTCGCGGGGTCGACGACCCGCTGTCCTCCATCTCCCTGGACATCACGCCGATGGGCTTCCACGCCTTCGTGCGGGCGCCCGGCGCGGGTGCCGACTGGTACGTCGACCCGGCCTACAACCGCCGGGGCACCACCGCGCACCTGAGCTACTTCGGCCGCGACCTGCCCCGGCCGGACAAGCGCCGCGCCGAGGGCGAGATCACCGCGCTGCGCGACACCGTGACCGCCGCCCAGCAGGCCGACCGGGCCGAGGCCGCGCGCGCCGGGGCCGGCCAGCCGGTGCAGCGCCGCTACTTCCGGCTGGCGCTGACCTCCGACCCGACGTACGCGGCGTACTTCGGCACCGACAACGTGCTGGCCGAGAAGGTCACGCTCATCAACCGGGTCAACGAGATCTACAACGACGACCTCGGCGTCGAGCTCCGGCTGGTCAACGAGACCGACCGCCTCAACCTCGACACCTTCGCCAAGGCCACCGGCGCCGACGGCCCGTGCGGCAGCGCGCCGTGCTTCGAGCCGTTCGACGACAACGGGACGCCCGACGACGACAGCGACGACTCCTACGGGGACATCAGCTACTGCGACGTGTCCACCCTGGGCCGGAACCGGACGGTGCTCGGCCAGCTGGTCGGCGCGTCCAACTACGACGTGGGCCACATCGCCCTCGGCGTCAACGGCGGCGGCATCGCCTACCTCGGCGTCATCGGCGGCGACTACAAGGGCGGCGGCTGCACCGGCCTGCCCGAGCCCAAGGGCGACTTCTTCGCCATCGACTACGTCGCCCACGAGATCGGCCACCAGTTCGGCGGCAACCACACGTTCAACGGCGCCCTCGGCGCCTGCGGGGGCAACATCTCCGACGCCTCCGTCGAGCCGGGCTCGGGCTCCTCGGTGATGGCCTACGCCGGCATCTGCGGGCAGGACGACCTCCAGCCCCACACCGATCCCTACTTCTCGTTCCTCACCGTGGACGAGGCGCACGCGACGATGGACCAGGCGCCGTACGGCAACGTCGAGGTGCAGACGGTGTCGCTGCGCGGCTTCGGCGACGCGGGCGACTCGTTCACCCTCTCGCTCGGCGGCGAGACCACCGACCCGATCGTGTTCGGCACCAACTACACGGCGGCCGGCATCGAGGCGGCGCTCGAGGCGATCACCGACCAGCCGGTGTCGATCGCCCAGTGGGGCTACGACCAGTACAACTCCTACACGGTCGACTACGTGCCGCCCGTCGAGCCCGACGCGACCGGCTTCCAGGTGATCTTCAACGACGAGCCGAGCATCGAGGCCGAGGGCGAGGACGTCGAGAGCCTCACGGTGACCGGGACGTCCGGCGACGTCGAGGGCTTCGTCGGCGAGACCGCCAAGGGCGGCCCGTCGCAGGCCCAGGGCTTCCCCCTCGAGAGCGGCAACACCAACCCGACGGTCCAGGCGCCGGCCGACAGGACGCTGCCGATCCGTACGCCGTTCGCCCTGACCGGCTCCGGCTCGGACGCCGACGGCGAGGCGCTGGTCTACCTGTGGGAGCAGACCAACTTCGGCGAGGGCACCCAGCTGGCCGACAACACCAAGGTCCACGGCCCCCTGTTCCGCGTCTTCGGCAACGATGCCGTCGTCACCGACGAGGGCACGCTGACCAGTCCCTCCCCGGGGCTCAACCTCGCCGACGGCAGCCCGACGCGGGTCTTCCCGGACATGGCGCAGGTGCTGGCCGGCAACACCAACGCTGCGACCGGCGACTGCCCGGCGCCGACGACGCCGCTCAACCAGCAGCTGCCCGACCCGTTGCTGGACTGCTACTCCGAGTTCCTCCCCGACACCGACTACCTCGGCAGCCTCGGCGCGGACGACCGGCAGATGGACTTCCGGCTCACCGCCCGCGACCTCTCGACGAACGGTGGCGGGCTCGCCGTCGACGACGTCACGCTCACCGTCGACCCGTCGGCCGGTCCGTTCCGGGTGACCTCGCAGGCGACGCCCGGCAGCACGGTGCAGGGGGGCACGGCCGTGCCGGTCACCTGGGCGGTCAACAACACCCAAGGCCTGGCGCCCACGGTGCGGATCTCGCTGTCGACCGACGGCGGGGCCACCTTCGGGACGGTCCTGGCCGGCAGCACCCCCAACGACGGCTCCGAGACGCTGACCATGCCCAACGTCGCCGCCGGCGACGTGCGCATCAAGGTCGAGGCGGTGGGCAACTACTTCTTCGACGTCAACGACGCCTCCTTCCGGCTCGTGGCCAGCCCGGCGCCCGACACCACCATCACCGCCGGGCCGGACGACGACTCCGTGGTCCTGGACCGGCGGCAGTCGTTCGGCTACGCCTCCACCGCCTCGCCGGCGACCTTCGTCTGCCGGGTCGACGGTGACGCCGTCCCGTGCGGACCGGCGGGCCTGGAGCGCCGATTCAAGGCCGGTACGCACGTCTTCAGCGTGGCGGCCGTCAACGCTGCCGGCATCGCGGACGCCACGCCGGCGACGCGCACCTTCACGGTGCCGCGCGACGACGGCGCCCTCGTCCGCAAGGGCAGCTGGAAGCGGGTCCGGAAGTCGCGGGCCTACGGCGGCGACTTCCTGACGTCCCGCGACCGGGGTGCCCAGCTCATCACCCGGATCCGCGAGGCCACCGAGGTGACGCTGGTCGTCAGCACCCGTCGCAACGCCGGCACCGTCAAGGTCCTCGTCGGCAGGAAGCGGGTCAAGACCATCAGCCTCAAGGGCAAGAACCGGGTCAACCGGTTGCGCACCGTCTCCTTCGACAAGCCGCGCACGGGCAAGCTGCGGATCGTGGTCGGCAAGCGCAAGCCGGTCCGGATCGAGGGCGTCGCGGTGGTCACCGAGCCCTGACCCCGACCGGGGCTTGACCTTGACGCAGGGTCAGGGTCGCAGGCTGCTCGCATGACCACGAGAACCGCCATCGAGATCGCAGGACTCAGCAAGTCCTACGACGACCATCCGGTGCTGCGGGGAGTGGACCTCGCCGTCCCCGCCGGCACCGTCCACGCCCTGCTCGGCTCCAACGGAGCCGGCAAGACCACGGCCGTGCGGATCCTGTCCACGCTGCTTGCCGCCGACGGCGGCACCGCTCGTGTCAACGGGTACGACGTCGCCACCCAGCCCGCGCACGTGCGCGAGTCGATCAGCCTGACCGGGCAGTTCGCCGCGGTCGACGAGATCCTCACCGGCCGGGAGAACCTGGTGCTCGTGGCCCGATTGCGACGGCAGGCCGACGCCGGCGGGATCGCGGACCGGCTGCTCGCGCGCTTCGACCTCGTCGAGGCCGGCGGCCGCCGCGTAGCGACGTACTCCGGAGGCATGCGACGACGCCTCGACATCGCGATGAGCCTGATCGGCGACCCGCCGGTGCTCTTCCTCGACGAGCCGACCACCGGGCTGGACCCGCAGTCGCGGCTCGAGGTCTGGCGCACCGTCCGGGAGCTCGCCGACGGCGGCACCACCGTCCTGCTCACCACCCAGTACCTCGACGAGGCCGAGCAGCTCGCCGACCGGATCGCTGTGCTCCACGAGGGCCGGACCATCGCCGACGGCTCTCTCGCCGAGCTCAAGCGGCTCCTCCCTCCCGCCACGGTCGAGTACGTAGAGAAGCAACCGACGCTCGAGGAGGTCTTCCTCGCGATCGTCGGCCACGACCGCCCCACCGAGATGGGAGAGCCGGCATGACCAGCCAGAACAGCAGCCACACCACTGGACACCTGGCCGGCGACACCCGCGTCCTGCTCGGCCGGTCCCTGCGCCACGTCCTGCGCAGCCCCGACACCATCATCACCACGGCAGTCACCCCGATCGCGATGATGCTGCTGTTCGTCTACGTGTTCGGGAGCGCGATCGAGGTCGGGGACGGCGACTACGTCGACTACCTGCTGCCCGGGATCCTGCTCGTCACCATCGCCTCCGGCATCGCCTACACGGCCTTCCGGCTCTTCACCGACGTGTCTGGAGGCCTCTTCGAGCGCTTCGCCTCGATGCCGATCTCACGCTCGGCGGTGCTGTGGGCACACGTGCTCACGTCGGTGGTGGCCAACCTCGTGTCCGTCGCGCTCGTCGTGCTCGTTGCAGTCGCGATGGGGTTCCGCACGGGTGCGGGTGTGCTGTCCTGGCTCGCCGTGCTCGGGATCCTGGTGCTCTTCACCCTCGCGCTGACCTGGCTGGCGGTCATCCCCGGGCTGACCGCGAGGACCGTGGACGGCGTGAGCGGCTTCTCCTACCCGCTGATCTTCCTGCCGTTCATCAGCTCCGCCTTCGTGCCCACCGAGGGCATGCCCGGCCCGGTGCGCTGGTTCGCGGAGAACCAGCCGGTCACCTCCGTCGTGGACACCCTGCGCAACCTGTTCGCCGAGCAGCCGGTCGGGTCCGACGGCTGGCTGGCCGTGGGCTGGTGCGCGGGGCTGACGGTGGTGGCCTACGCGCTGGCCATGCGGACCTACCGCCGCAAGATCGCCTGAGGCGGCGCCAGACTGTGACCATGCTGACCATCAGCCAGCTCGCGTCGTACGCCGGGGTCACGGTGCGCGCGGTCCGGCACTACCACGCGACCGGGTTGCTGCCCGAGCCCGAGCGCGACCGGTCCGGCTACCGCCGGTACGACGCGGCGGCGGTGGTCGAGCTGGTCCGGATCCGCACCCTGGCCGACGCCGGAGTCCCCCTGTCGCGGGTGCGGGAGCTGCTGGACGCGGGGCCGGAGGAGTTCGCGGCGGCGGTCGAGCAGGTCGACCGACGCCTGCGGGCGGAGATCCGCGAACGGCAGGCCCACCGGGAGCGCATCGCGCGGCTGGCGAGCGGCGACAGCCTCGCCTTGCCGCCGGAGGCGGTCGCCTACCTCGACCGGCTCCGCGTCGTCGGTGTCCCCGAGCCGATGGTCGAGGCCGAGCGCGACGCGTGGATCCTCGTCGCCGCCCAGCTGCCGGACCGGATGCCGTTCTACATGGAGATGAAGGGCCAGCAGCTCGACGACCCGGGCGTCCGGGACCTCTACCGCGACCTCATGGAGATCACCGAGTGGCCCGCCGACGATCCGCGCCTGGGCGGAGTCGCCGACCGCCTGGTGGGCCAGTTCAAGACGGTGCCCGACGAGGCGTGGGACCAGGAAGCGCTGCCGGACGACCTCGCGAGGCTGCTCGACGCGGTCTTCCTCAGCTCCGTGCCCTGTGCGCGCCGGCTCCTCGACCTGCTCGAGGAGCGCGGCTACACCGGGTGGACCAACATCCGTCGCATGGACGCCTGGGGCGGACGGCGCGGAGCCACCTGACGCGGGTGCGGAACCCCCCGGGGTGCTCGGGAGTCGTCATGGCGGCGAACCGCGTGAGGAGGTGCGCGCATGGCCGGGCCGGAGCAGTCCCACGGTGCCGGGAGGGCAGGAGGCCTCTGGCGCGCGCGAGAGGTGGCGGTGGTCGTCGTCGCGGTGGTGCCGGTGGTCGTCGCTGTCGTGGCGTGGGCCGTGGTCGGGACGGAGCCCCCGCGCAGCGCTCAGCGAGTGCCTGGAACCGCGGCGACCTCGACGTCGGTCGAGGCTGCCGCCGCCGTACCGGGGTGGCGGTGGACCGACCCGCCGCGACCGCGGACCCGGCACATGGTGGCTGTGGAGAGCCAGGAGATCGGCAACGCCATCTCGGCCACGCTGGAGGACGGCCTCGATGCGGACGCCGCCTGGGTGGACATCGAGGTGGTGACGGCCACCCGGGACCCGCAGTGGAAGGACAACTGGAGATGGACCCTCGAGCTCGGTGCGGCACCTCCCCGGGCCTCGGCCTCCGACCCGTCGCGCGGCTCGGTCGCCTACGGACTCGCCCTCGACGGTGACGGCGACCTGGAGGCGGACTGCATGATCGGCCTCGACGACGAAGCGCCGGCCCGCGGGGACCATCGCGTGTGGGTGACCGACGTCGGCACCGGGGCCACCGAGGTGCGGGACCACCCGCCGTACGGGTTGCCGGCTGACTTCCTGCATCCCCTTGAGCGCGCGGCGCCATGGGTCTTCGACGAGCCCACGGTGCTCTTCTTGTTCCAGAGCGGCAGAGGGCCGTGCGAGCCGCTCGGCCCGTGGGCATCGTTCTAAGCGTGGGCGTCGGACACCACCGGGCGTGGCACCACGTGGGACTTCGCGCCGGACGACGCCTGGCTGCCCCTGCCGTGACGGAGGAGGCGGCGTGGTCGGTCAGCCGGCCGGTGGCCGCGCCCGCTCCGCGAGCCGGACCGCCGCGTGCTGCACGAGCGGCAGCTCCTCGGGGTCGCGCGCGGCCTCGTGCGGCACGGCGCCGCCGAGCAGCGCGGCGGGCGTGGTGAGCCAGGCCCACGTACGCCACGGGTCCTCGCCCGACGCCAGCAGCGGCTCGAGGACGCCCAGCAGCTCGGTCCGCACCTGTCCGTCCTCGTCGAGCTGGAAGGCCGGGACGAGGGTGCGGCCCTCGTGCTGGACCAGCAGGACGCTGCGCCGCTCGGCGGCCTTGTGCAGCGCGAACCGGGCGGCGTTCTCCGAGGTCCCGCGCAGGCGGCCGACCCCCGCGTAGTCCAGCCACCCGCCGTCCAGCAGCGCCGCCCGCACGCGGGTCTCGCGGCGCAGCCGCACCAGGGCGATCGGCACGGCGTGGGCGGGGTCCTCGCCCTCGGAGCGCAGGAGGCGGTCGAGCTCCTCGAGCCGCTCGGCGGCGAGCGGCTCGCCCGTCGCGGGGTCGTGCCAGAGGACGGCGCCGTCGGCGTCGCGCTCGAACGTCGGCAGGCCGGCGGCTCCGAGCTGGTCGGCGAGGCCGAGGTCCTCCAGCCACGCGGCCAGGCGTCCGGCGAGGTCGCCGGACGCCCGGTCGGGTCGCGAGCCCTCGGGAGCGTCGCTCACCGCGTCAGCCTCCCTCGCCCGCGACGGACTACTTGCTGGCCTTGCGGGCCCGCGAGGCGATCTTGGCGCGCTCGTTCTGGTCGAGGATGACCTTGCGGATGCGCACCATCTCGGGCGTGACCTCGACGCACTCGTCCTCGCGGCAGAACTCCAGGCACTGCTCGAGCGAGAGCTTCTTCGGCGGGATCAGCTTCTCGAAGTTGTCGGAGGTGGCGGACCGGATGTTGGTCTGCTGCTTCTCCTTGGTGATGTTGACGTCCATGTCGTCGGCGCGGGAGTTCTCGCCGACGATCATGCCCTCGTAGACCTCGGTGGTCGGCTCGACGAACAGCACGCCGCGCTCCTGCAGCGACGTCATGGCGTACGCCGTCGCGGCACCCTTGCGGTCGGCGACCAGCGAGCCGTTGTTGCGCGAGCGGATCTCGCCTGCCCACGGCTCGTAGCCCTCGGAGATGTGGTGGGCGATACCCGTGCCTCGGGTGTCGGTGAGGAACTCGGTGCGGAAGCCGATGAGGCCGCGGGCCGGGACGATGAACTCCATGCGGACCCAGCCGGTGCCGTGGTTGGTCATCTGCTCCATGCGGCCCTTGCGGGTGGCGAGCAGCTCGGTGATGGTGCCGAGGTACTCCTCGGGCGCGTCGATGGTGAGGCGCTCGAAGGGCTCGTGGACCTTGCCGTCGATCTCGCGCGTGACGACCTGCGGCTTGCCGACGGTGAGCTCGAAGCCCTCGCGGCGCATCTGCTCGACGAGGATGGCCAGCGCCAGCTCGCCGCGGCCCTGGACCTCCCACGCGTCGGGGCGCTCGGTGGGGAGCACGCGCAGCGACACGTTGCCGATGAGCTCGGCGTCGAGGCGGTCCTTGACGAGGCGCGCGGTGACCTTGGCGCCCTTGACCCGGCCGACGAGCGGCGAGGTGTTGGTGCCGATGGTCATCGAGATCGCGGGCTCGTCGACGTGGATGAGCGGGAGCGCGATCGGGTTGTCGGGGTCGGCCAGCGTCTCGCCGATGGTGATCTCCGGGATGCCCGCGATGGCCACGATGTCGCCGGGGCCGGCGGACTCGCCGGGCTTGCGCTCGAGTCCCTCGGTGATGAGCAGCTCGGTGATCCGGACGTTCTTGACGGCGCCGTCGCGCTGCATCCAGGCCACGGTCTGGCCCTTCTTGAGGGTGCCCTGGTGGATGCGCAGGAGGGCGAGGCGACCGAGGAACGGCGAGGAGTCGAGGTTGGTGACGTGGGCCTGGAGCGGCGCGCCCTCGTCGTACTCCGGGGCGGGGATGGTCTCGAGGATCGTCTTGAACAGCGGCTCGAGGTCGGAGCCCTCGGGCAGCGTGCCGTTCTCGGGAGCGGTGAGCGCGGCGATGCCGGCCTTGCCGCTGGCGTAGACGACCGGGAAGTCGAGCGCGTCCTGGCTGTGCGAGTCGTCGAGCAGGTCCATGAAGAGCTCGTAGGTCTCGTCGACGACCTCGGCGATGCGGGCGTCGCCACGGTCGGTCTTGTTGACGACCAGGATCACCGGCATGTCGGCGTTGAGCGCCTTGCGGAGCACGAAGCGGGTCTGGGGGAGCGGGCCCTCGGAGGCGTCGACGAGCAGCACGATGCCGTCGACCATGGACAGGCCGCGCTCGACCTCGCCGCCGAAGTCGGCGTGGCCGGGGGTGTCGATGATGTTGATCGTCATCGGCTTGCCCTCGGCGGCGGCACCGGCGTAGTGGATCGCGGTGTTCTTCGCGAGGATCGTGATGCCCTTCTCGCGCTCGAGGTCGCCGGAGTCCATGACCCGGTCGGCCACGCCCTCGGCCTGGTGCTCGGTGAAGGCGCCGCCCTGGCGGAGCATGGCGTCGACGAGCGTGGTCTTGCCGTGGTCGACGTGGGCGACGATCGCCACGTTGCGGAGGTCGGAACGCTTCTGGGGCATGGAAGTACGACGTCGCTTTCGCTGGGGTTTGTCGGAGCGCGAGGTCTGCAGCGCCCGTGACCCGGAGGCGGGCCGCCGTCGAGTCTAGTGGCGCCGGGCCGTGCGCCCGATTCGGCGACGCCGTGAGCCGAGACCCTTCCGGGTGTCGGTCCCGTGGGGTAGGCCTGTCCCATGACCTCTTCTCGGGAGACCACCTGCACCTTCGTCCCGCCCTACGTGCTCGAGCGGCTGGGGGCCTCCGACGCGCTGGTGGCCGACGCCGCCTTCCGGGCCCGCCGTGAGCAGGCGGCCGCCGTGCGGACCGCGCGCCCGGAGGCCGGGGCGGCACCGGGCGAGCCGGCCTGGACGGTGCACACCGCGGGCAACCGGGAGGTGCTGCCGGGCGAGCCGGTGCGGACGCCGGGCACGCCCGAGTCCGGCGACGCCGCCGTCGACGAGGCCGCGGCGGGCATCACCGCCACCCTGGAGATGTTCGAGCAGGGCCTCGGCCGCACGTCGTACGATGACGCGGGCGCCATGGTGAGCATCACCGTCCACTACGGCCGCGACTACGACAACGCCTTCTGGGACGGCACCCAGCTGGTCTTCGGCGACGGTGACCGGGAGGTCTTCGAGCGGTTCACCCGGCCGGTCGACGTGCTGGCCCACGAGTTCGCCCACGCGGTCACCGAGCACACCGCCGCGCTGGTCTACCGCGGCCAGCCAGGCGCCCTCAACGAGTCGGTCTCCGACGTCTTCGCGATCTGCCTCAAGCAGCGCCTGCTGGGCCAGGACGCCGCGACCGGGAGCTGGCTGATCGGCGAGGAGCTCTTCACCCCGGCGGTGCGCGCGCGGGCACTCCGCGACATGGCCGCGCCGGGGACGGCGTACGACGACCCCCGGCTGGGGCGGGACCCGCAGCCGGACCACATGGATCGCTACGTCGAGACGAGCGAGGACAACGGCGGCGTGCACATCAACTCCGGCATCCCCAACCGCGCCTTCCACCTCGCCGCCGTGGCGATCGGCGGCAGCTCGCTCGAGGGTGCCGGGCGCATCTGGTACGCCGCGCTGACCGGCGGGCAGGTCGCCGCCACCGCCGACTTCGCGGACTTCGCCGCGGCCACCGTCGCGGCTGCGGGGGAGCACGCCGTGGCCGTGCGAGAGGCGTGGGGCCAGGTGGGGGTGTCCGTCGGTGCGGCCGTTCCTGCGGCACCGTCGGTCGAGCCGGCGCTCACCGAGTCTCCCGCGGCCGAGCCTCCCGTGGCCGCGGGGCACGTGGTGCGGGTGCGCCGGACGGGCGGTTTCGCCGGACGCACCTCAGAGGGCGCGGTCGACCTGACGGGCGACGACCCTCGGGCGGCCGCCGTCGCCGACCTCGTCGGTCGGGTGGACCTGCGCCGCGTCGCGCCGCGCACGCCGATGCCGGACATGTTCACCTACCGGTTCGAGATCGACGGGTCGTCCGCCGAGGTGTGCGAGCCGCTGCCCTCGGACCTCGCCGAGCTGGCGCGGCTGGTGCTCGAGGAGCGCTGACCGGGCGCTTTCGTGCCGCTGGATAGCGCCGACCGGGCACTTCCGTGCCGCTGGATGGCGCCGACCGGGCGCTTCCGTGCCGCTGACCAGGGCCCTCCTGGCCGCCGACGGCACGACGCGTCGGCCCCCAGTCGACGCAAACACAAGATGGCGGCCCCTCTGGTCCGCCCGCTGGACCTGTCAGGCCGCCATCTCGGACGCGCCGCACGGACTGTGTGGTTTTGGTGCCACAGGCTGACACCGAAACCACACTCAACGCCCGGGTGGCTTCCTGCACCTTCAATGGCACGAAACCGCCCGGTCGGCGGTCGCGAGTGCCAGGAAGCGCCCGGTCGGCGGTCGCAAAGTGTCAGGAAGGGGGGAGGTCAGGCCAGCGCGCGGTCCAGCGCGGCCTGCACGTGCAGCGTCGTGCAGGGGAAGACCGGCAGCTCGGTGTCGGCCTGCTTGATGAGCAGCTCGAGCTCGGTGCAGCCGAGCAGCACCCCGCCCGCGCCGGCGTCCCACAGCTCGTCGATCAGCGCGACCACGCGGCGCCGGGTGCGGTCGACGATGCGGCCGTGGACGAGCTCGCCGTAGATCGCGCTGTTGAGCCACTCGTGGTGCTGGGCGTCCGGGACGATGACCTCGGGGCCGCCCTCGGCGATCCGGCCGATGAAGAACGGGTCGTTCATCGCCACCGTGGTGCCGATGAAGGCGACCTTGTCCATGCCGGCCGCCGTGCAGGCGTCGGACACGACGTCGGCCAGGTGCAGCAGCGGGATGTCGACCGCGGCGGCCACCTGGTCGGCGACCTTGTGGAACGTCGTGGTGCACAACATCAGGAAGTCGGCGCCGGCCCGCTCGACGCCGACGGCGGCGTCGGCGAGCAGGGTGCCGATCTGGTCCCACTTCTCGTCGTCCTCGAGGTGGGTCACCTCGGCGAAGTCGACGGTGCTGAGCACCAGCTTGGGGGAGGAGAGCCCGCCGAGGCGCTGCTGCACCCCCAGGTTGAGGTCGCGGTAGTACACCAGGCTGGATTCCCAGCTCATGCCGCCGATGAGTCCGATGGTCTGCACGGGTGCAGTCTGGCACGCCGGGCGGACCGCCGCCGGGGCCGACGGACCCGTGGACCGGGCGCGTCGTCCGAGGTCAGCGGACCCGGTGGACCTTGTGCTGGGCGGCCTGCGCGCGTGGCTTGATGACGAGCTCGTCGATGTTGACGTGGGCGGGCCGGGTCGCGACCCAGGCGATCGCGTCGGCGACGTCCTCGGCGACCAGCGGGTCGGGCACGCCGGCGTACACCGCGTCGGCCGCGGCCTGGTCGCCGCCGAAGCGGACCAGCGAGAACTCCTCGGTGTGCACCATGCCCGGCGCGACCTCGCTGATGCGGATGGGCTCGCCGACGAGCTCGAGGCGCAGCGTCTGGGTCACCGCCCGGGTGGCGTGCTTGGCGGCGGTGTAGCCGCCCCCCTTCTCGTAGGTCACCCGGCCCGCCGTGGAGCCGACGTTGATGACGATCCCGTCGCCGCTGGCGCGCAGGGCGGGGAGCAGCGCCTGGGTGACTCGCATCAGGCCGAGCACGTTGACGTCGTACATCGCCCGCCACTGCTCGACGTCGGCGGACTCGACCGGGTCGGAGCCGAAGGCACCGCCCGCGTTGTTGACCAGCACGTGCAGCTCGTCCCCGACGGCCTCGGCCAGCGCGGCCACCGAGGCGTCGTCGGTGACGTCGCAGGCCACGGCGCGGCCGCCGATCTCGGCGGCGAGGGCCTCGATGCGGTCGGTACGACGGGCGGCGCACACGACGTGGAAGCCGGCGGCGGCCAGGGCCCGCGCGGTGGCGGCGCCGATGCCGCTGGACGCTCCGGTGACGACGGCGGTGCGCGACGGCTGGTCGGTCGAGCGGGGGGTCTCGGTCATGGCGCCATGATGCAGGATGAGCGCCGTGATCATCGCGGCAGCAGACGGTTCGGCCCTCGGCAACCCCGGCCCGGCAGGGTGGGCCTGGTACGTCGACGACGGCTGCTGGGCCTCCGGCGGCTGGGCCCGGGGCACCAACAACATGGGCGAGCTGATGGCGGTCCTGGACCTGCTCCAGCAGACCGCGCACGTGGACGACGAGCTGCACGTCTACTGCGACAGCACCTACGTCATCAACACCATCACCAAGTGGATGGCGGGCTGGAAGCGCAAGGGCTGGAAGAAGGGCGACGGCAAGCCCGTCATGAACCTCGAGCTCATCCAGGCCCTCGACGCCGCGATGCAGGGCCGCCGGGTGAAGTTCGAGTGGGTCAAGGGCCACTCCGGACACGTCCTCAACGAGGCCGCCGACCGGCGCGCCAACGCCGCCGCGGCGGCGTACCAGGCCGGGGACGTGCCCGACCCGGGCCCTGGCTTCGCCGGCGCCTCGGACCGCAGCGTCCCGCAGTCCGGCCCCACGGTGGTCGAGGAGGAGCCCGACCTCTTCAGCGACCTCGACGAGGCGAGCCACGGGCCCGCGCTCTCCGACGAGGAGCAGGTGATCGCCCTCGAGCGCTCCCTGCTGACCGACGAGGTGCGCTCCGACCGCGGCGCGATGGCCGCCGCGCTCCACCCCGACTGGGAGGAGATCGGCCAGTCCGGACGACTGTGGACGCGGGAGGAGTTCCTCGCCGAGATGGGGCCGATCGGCACGGAGACCAGCCTCGACGTCGTGTCGGCCGAGCGGCTCTCCCCGGACTCGATCCTGCTGCTGTGGCGCAGCATCACCGACGACGGCAGCGTGCTGCGCAGCTCGCTGTGGGTGCGGACCCCGCGGGGCTGGCAGCAGCGTTTCCACCAGGGCACCCGTGAGGCGTGACCCACACCAACTGGCGTAGGTAAGGCTTACCTTCTATCTTCGTGGGGTGACCACCGCTCCGGAGGTGCGCCCGACCCTGGCGCCCCTGATCGCCCACCTCGCCTCGTTCGGCGAGCGCCGGGCCCTGGTCACCGCCGAGGAGACCGTCACGTACGCCGACCTGGCCCGCCGCGTCGAGCGGGCAGCGGCGGCGTTCGCGGGGGCCCGGCGGCTGGTGCTGGTCACGCCGGGCAACGACGTCGACTCCGTCGTGGAGTACGTCGCCGCGCTGGCCGCCGACCAGGCCGTCCTGGTCAGCTCCCCGGCGGCCGCACCGGGGCTGGCCGAGGCCTACGCCCCCGACGTCGTCGTCGGCCGAGACGGTCCCGAGCCGCGCTCGGAAGGGTCCCGGCACGACCTGCACCCCGACCTCGCACTGCTGCTGTCGACCAGCGGGTCCACGGGCTCGCCCAAGCTCGTGCGCCTCGCCCGTGACGGCGTGCTCGCCAACGCCGCGGGGATCGCCGAGACCCTGGGCATCCGCGACACCGACCTCGCGGCCACCACCCTGCCACTGCACTACTGCTACGGCCTGTCGGTGCTCCACAGCCACCTGCTGCGTGGCGCGGGGGTGCTGCTCACCGAGCTGTCCGTGGTCGACGAGTGCTTCTGGGACCTGGTCCGCGAGCACGGCGTGACCACCATCCCCGGGGTGCCGCACACCTTCGAGCTGCTCGAGCGCGCCGGCTTCGCCGACCGCGACGTGCCGTCCGTGCGGGCGCTCACCCAGGCCGGCGGCCGGATGGACCCCACCCGCGTCCGGGCCTTCGCCGAGCTCGGCCAGCGTCGCGGGTTCGACCTCTTCGTGATGTACGGCGCCACCGAGGCCACCGCCCGGATGAGCGTCCTGCCGCCCGACCTGGCCCCGGTCGCGCCGGGGTCGATCGGCCGGCCACTGCCCGGCACGTCGTTCGAGCTCGCGCCGGTCGACCACGCCGAGCCGGGCGTCGGCGAGCTGGTCTTCTCCGGACCCAACGTGATGATGGGGTACGCCGAGTCGCCGGCGGAGCTCGCCGCCGGCCGGACCGTGGAGGTCCTGCGCACCGGCGACCTCGGACGGCAGCGGTCCGACGGGCTGTGGGAGGTCGTCGGCCGCATCAGCCGCACCGCCAAGGTCTGCGGCCTGCGCATCGACCTCGACCGCGTCGAGCGCTCGCTGGCCCTCTCCGGCACGGTCGCGGCCGTCGCCGACGCGGGGGACCGGATCGTGGTCGGCGTCGTGGACGGCGCCCGCCCGGTCGACGAGGTCGTCGTGCGCAACGCTGCCGCGGAGGCCGCCGGGATCGCGCCGACCGGTGCGGAGGTCGTGGTGCTGCCCGACCTGCCCCGGCTGGCCAACGGCAAGGTCGACCACCGCGCGCTGGTGGCGCTCGTCCGCGACGCGGACGCCCCGACCCCGGCGCCCGCCACGCCCGACGCGGTGTCGGCGGACTGCGTGGCGGCCCTGCTCGGCAGCCTGCTGGGTCGCCCCGACGCCCGGCCCACCGACTCCTTCGTGACCCTGGGCGGGGACTCCCTGTCCTACGTGGAGGTGTCCCTGCGGCTCGAGGCGCTGCTCGGCCACCTGCCGCAGGGCTGGCCCGCGATGCCTGCGACCGCGCTCGCCGACGCCGTACCGTCCCGGCGCCGTCGCGGCGTGCTGGTCGAGACCAACGTGGTGCTGCGGGCGCTGGCGATCGTGACCATCGTCGGGTCCCACGCCAACCTGTTCACCCTCCTCGGCGGCGCCCACGTCCTGCTGGCGATCGTCGGCTTCAACCTCGGCCGCTTCCAGCTCGGCGACCGCTCCCGGCGGGAGCGGACCCGCGCGATCCTGCGCGGGGTGGCGCGCGTCGTGGTCCCCTCGGTGCTGGTCATCGGGACCGTCGCGGCGTTCTCCCGGGACATCACCTGGAAGCAGGCCCTGCTGCTGACCGCCTTCACCGAGTGGAGCTGGTCGGAACCCCGGTGGAGCTACTGGTTCATCGAGGCGCTGACGCTGGCGGTGCTGGTACTGGCGGGGCTGCTGGCGCTGCCGTTCGTCGACCGGGCCACCCGGCGACACCCGTTCGGCACCCCCGTCGTGCTCACCCTGGTCCTGCTGCCCACCCGCTACGACCTCGTCGGCATGCCGGGCGACCACGTGCACCGCGCCCACGGCGTGCTGTGGCTGCTGACCCTGGGCTGGGCGATGTCGCAGGCCCGGACGACCGGTCAGCGGCTGATCGTCTCCGCGCTGGCCGTGGCGCTGGTGCCCGGCTTCTTCTCCGTGGGCGGGCTCGACCGGCACCTGTACGTCGCCCTGGGGCTGCTCGCCCTGGCCTGGGTCCCGCAGGTGCGCCTGCCGGCCGTCGTCGCGCCCGTCGTCGGCGCGCTCGCCGCCTCGTCGCTGTGGATCTACCTCCTGCACTGGCGCGTCTACCCCCGGTTCGAGGTCGAGTGGCCCCTGCTCGCCACGCTGCTGTCGCTGGCGGTCGGCGTGCTGGCCGCGAGCGTCGTACGACGCACCGGACAGGCCTGGAGGCAGCGCGAGGACCGGGCACGGCACCCGCGCCGGGAATCCCTGACGCCCTGAGCTTGTTGTGCTCGGATGGCGTCCCCTCCGTCGTTCTCCTGGGGCGCCCTGACGAGAGGACGCCTGCGTGGACCGGGTCGCCATGATCAGCCTGCACACCTCCCCGCTGGACCAGCCCGGCACGGGTGACGCGGGGGGCATGAACGTCTACGTCATCGAGCTCTCCCGCCGGCTGGCGCAGCAGGGCATCGCGGTCGACGTCTTCACCCGGGCGACCTCCTCCTCCCTGCCGCCCGTGGTCGAGGTGCCCGGCACCGACGGTGCCGTGCTGGTCCGCCACGTCGCCGCGGGGCCCTTCGAGGGCCTCACCAAGGGCGAGCTGCCCGGCCAGCTGTGCACGTTCGCCCGCGAGGTGCTGCGCACGGAGGCGGCCCACCCGCTCGGCCACTACGACGTCGTGCACTCCCACTACTGGCTCTCGGGCCAGGTCGGGGCGCTCGCCCGCGACCGGTGGCAGGTGCCGCTGGTGCACTCGATGCACACCATGGCCAAGGTCAAGAACGACGCGCTCGCCGAGGGGGACACCCCCGAGCCGGCCGCCCGGCTCATCGGCGAGGAGCAGGTCGTGCAGGCGGCCGACCTGCTGGTCGCCAACACCGACATCGAGGCCAAGCAGCTGGTCAACCTCTACGACGCCGACCCCACGCGCGTCGAGGTGATCCACCCCGGCGTGGACCTCGACGTCTTCCGGCCTCGGGACACCCTCGAGGCCCGCCGTTCGCTCGACCTCCCGGAGGACGCCGCCGTGCTGATGTTCGCCGGCCGCATCCAGCCCCTCAAGGCGCCCGACGTGCTGCTGCGCGCCGTCTCGGTGCTGCTGGACGAGGACCCCTCGCTGCGCTCGCGGCTGGTCGTCCCCGTCGTCGGCGGCCCCTCGGGAAGCGGGCTCGAGCACCCCGAGTCGCTCGCCCAGCTCGCCCACGAGCTCGACCTGGACGGCGTGGTCCGCTTCGTCCCCCCGGTGGCCCAGGACGAGCTGGCCCGCTGGTGCGCCGCGTCGACGGCCGTCGCAGTGCCGTCCTACAACGAGTCCTTCGGGCTCGTCGCCGCCGAGGCCCAGGCGACCGGCACCCCCGTGGTGGCGGCCGCCGTCGGCGGCCTGACGACCGTCGTCGCCGACGGTCGCAGCGGCCTGCTCGTGGACGGCCACGACCCGCGCGACTGGGCGGCCGCGCTGCGCCGGCTCATCGACGACCCCGAGCTCGCCGCGCGCCTCGGACGCGGGGCGGTCGAGCAGGCCCGCGAGTTCTCCTGGGAGCGCACCGCGGAGCGCACGCTGGCGTCGTACCGCGAGGCGCGCACGCTGATGCGTGATGAGATGTCGGTGTGAGTCGTCCCGGGAGTGCCCCTGCCAACACGGCCGACACCGTCCGTGACTACCTCGGGTCCAACGGGATCGACTTCGTCGAGGACCGGCCCGGAGTCTTCTCGC
Source organism: Nocardioides sediminis (assembly GCF_003047295.1). GTDB lineage: Bacteria > Actinomycetota > Actinomycetes > Propionibacteriales > Nocardioidaceae > Nocardioides > Nocardioides sediminis. The sequence goes on along the minus strand of NZ_PZYZ01000005.1, from coordinate 619 downwards.
TGACCCTGCCGGGGGAGAAGAAGCTGCAGACCCCCGTCCGCCTCGACGTCGGCGAGCACGCGCTCGGCGTGCACGCCTTCGTGTGCCGCAACCCCGACGAGAACCACGCCCGCGTCTACCGCTGGCTGCTCGAGCGCAACCTGCGGATGTACGCCGTGGCGTTCGCCGTCGACCACTCCGGTGACATCTACCTCGACGCCCGGCTCCCGCTCTCCGCGGTCGACGGCGACGAGCTCGACCGGATCCTCGGGTCGGTGCTGACCAACGCCGACGAGTCGTTCAACGCCCTCCTCGAGCTCGGCTTCGCCAGCTCGATCCGCAAGGAGTGGGAGTGGCGGCTCTCGCGCGGCGAGTCGACCCGCAACCTCGAGGCGTTCCGCGGGTGGCTCGAGGCCGGGACCGACCCCGAGCACCCGGACGCCTGAGGCCCGTCAGCCGTTGCCGGCCGCGCGGGAGTCACCGCTTCAGCGGTGATTCTGGCGCTTGCTGGCCGGGCGTAGTCGATCGGTCGAAGCAACGCTGATTTTTGAGGAGCGTTGCGGATGCCGAAGTGGATCTCGTTTGAGACCGAGGAGGAGTTCTTCAACCTGGTGTGTAGTGGTGCGCCGATCGCACACGC
>NZ_PZYZ01000004.1 GCF_003047295.1 Nocardioides sediminis | reverse complement strand
GACCCCTCGACCGCGTTCGCGATCAGCCGGCTCACCGACGCCGGCTACCTCAACCAGTCCCCCATCGGCATCTTCCGCCAGGTCGAGCGACCGACCTACGACGACCAGGCCCGCGCCCAGATAACCCACGCCAGCGACGAGGCCGGAAGTGGCGACGCCGCCGACCACGCCATCCGGCTGGCGGGTCTGATCGGCGGCGGTGACACCTGGACGATCCTCTGAGCCTCTCAGGGGATCGTCTGGCGCGCCGTCAGAAGTCGGCGAACCTCGGAGCGTGCCTCTCCAGCGTGCTGGCATGCCTTCCGGCGAGCCAACCGAAGACCAAGGCAGGCCCGACCGTGCCGCCCGGGCCGTAGTAGCCCTGGCCCGTGGGCGAAGCCACACAGTTGCCGGCTCCGTAGAGACCCGGGATCGGGGACCCGTCGCTCGCGTGGATTCGGCCATGTCGATCGGCGACAGGGCCGCCCTTGGTGTCCAGTGCGCCGCCGGCGAGGATGATGCAGTGATAGGGGCCCTGGTCGGCGAACGGGTACATCGTAGGGTTCGCCTGACCCGGCTCGCGGGGCTCGGAGGCCCACGCAACCTCGATCGGCGTCTCACCGCGACGGTGGTCCTCGTCGACGCCCACCCGTGCCTGGTCGTCGAACCGCGCCACCTGAGCGATGAGCCCGTCCTCGAAGTCGTCAGCGAGGGTGAAGCCCGCGATCTCGGGCGCGAGCTCGCGCAATCGCGTGCGGATCGCGGTCCCGAGCTCGGGAAGCGTCGAGGCCGTGAGGACATCGTGCTCGCTGTCGGCTGACAGCGGCAGGGGGTAGCGATGGCGGGATGGGCGGGAGTCGCGGGCTGTGGCCTCGTCGAACACGAGGAACAGCAGCAGGTTCGAGTACTCGCGGCGGTCAGGATTCCAGTGGAAGTGCACCTGGCCCCGCTCGTTGTACGGCATCTTTTCGTTCATGACACGGCGGCCGTGTCGGTTGACGATCATCATCGAGTCGCCGAACAGGTAGACCGCGTCGCGCAGCGTGGACCTGGTGCGCAGGGCCGCCTCCAGAACCACTTGGTCCCACCATGCGAAGGTCATGTTGCCCATCTGGGCCCCGACCTCGAGGCCGATGTTCACGAAGTCGCCGGTGGCCTCCTCGGCCGCCGCACCACCGAACACCGGACCACGCAGGAACGTCGATGCCATGTCCGGGTTGTGCAAGAAGCCCCCGGACCCGAACACGACCGCCTGACGAGCGCCGATGAGCTGGGTCGTGGTGCGCACCCGAGCCTCGACGCCGACGACCCGGCCGTCATCGTCACGGACCAGGTGGACGACGCGCGCCTGCGTACGCACCGTCACCCCGAAGCTCTCTGCGACCCGTCGCATCGCTTCGATGAGTCGCTGGCCACCGGTGGAGTGCTCACCAAAGCGGTAGTCAGGCGGAAGCCACATCCTGATTGACCGGCCGACCGGCGCGTCGTCCTCCACGAAGTCCGCGTGGTAGTCCGGGAACCCCGGCATAGCATCGGGGTCGTAGGGGATCGCATCGAGATCAGCGAGCTCTTGGAACGCCTCCGAACCGTGGTCGTAGAACGCGGCGAGAAGATCGAACTTCCTCTCCGGGAGACCCAGCGTCGGGTGATCCGCGTAGTAGTCGGCCGGGTAGGCGACCTTTGCCATGAACCGCAGTGCCGCCTCTCGCTCGTCGGCGAGACCGTGCGCGCGCATCAGCGGGTTGTTGGGGATCCACATCGTGGCGCTCGACTTGGCGGTGGTGCCGCCCAGGCTGTGCGACCGCTCGAGGACCACGACGTCCGAACCACGCTTGGCGGCAGCGATGGCGGCCGACAGCGCCGCAACGCCGGAACCGACGACGACCACGTCGCTGACGTGGTCCCAACCCTCTCCCCAGGCAGCATCATGGGCAGGGCCGTTCGGGACGCTCATCACTTCGGTCACAAGTCCTCCGTCTGGGTTCGATGCCATCGGGCTTCTGGCACGGGTCGTGCGCCCGTCGGATGTTTCGCTGTTCCATGCGTGGTCGTCATAATCCGAGGTTCTGCCCCGCCTGTCCCTCCCCAACCACTGCGGGCCGCGACGCCTTGTTCCCCGCTGCGCGCCGTACCAGCACGAGGGTGATCAGGGCAGCACCTACCCATATGGACGCGGCTGCTCCAAAGGCGGCGCGCACCCCGACACTCGTGATCGTCCCGGCGGACGAGACCGTCTCCAGGATCGCCGTGGCCAGTGCACTGCCGGTCGCGAAGCCGAGGTATCGCAGCACGAGGTTGAAAGCGATCGAGCTGCTCGTCTCCTCCTGAGGCACAGCGCGAACGATGATCCCGGGCATCGCCGAGAAGGTGCATCCGCCGCCCAACCCGACGATCGCCATCGAGATCGCGACCTGCCACACGCGGTCGTGGAACGCGCCGATGCTCACCGCCCCGGCAACCAGCATCACGCAACCCACTGCCAGCACACCGTCGGGCGGCATTCGCTCGGCGAGCCACAGGACGAGCTGGCTGCCGAGGATGCTCGCCATGGCATAGGAGGTGAACATCGCCCCCGCGACCGCGACCGAGGCGCCGAGGCCGTACTCGGTGTCGGTCGGCGCCTGGACCACGATCATCATCGTCGTGACGAGGACGTACATGCCCGTTCCGACGGTGAAGGCCGACAGGTGGGCGCCGAGAGGTCCCTCGGAGCGAGCCAGCCGCAGGTCCACAAGTGGGTTCGGCACTCGGAACGAGCGCCGCACCCAGAGCGTCAGTGCGATCGCTCCCACCGATGCGCAGCAGCACGTCGTCCACGACCCCCAGCCCCAGGAGCTACCCATCGACAGCGCCAGCAGGACCAGCGCCGTGCCGACAGCCAGGACGAAGGCCCCCCACCAGTCGACCAACTCGTGGTCCGCGTGGGCCATCCCGGCCCCACGGTGATCGCGCGGCAGCACCACCGCCACCAGGATCGCCGTCACGAGGGCCAGCGCGAGGCCCACGTAGAAGCACGCGGAGAGCCCGCCGAAGCGTCCGACGAGGCCGGTGAGCAGGTAGCCCATGCCGCCTCCGGCGACTGTGACCGCAGCGAGGCCGGCGATCACCCGCGGGGCCCGGTCCTCGGACACAAGGGCACGCACAGCAGAGAAGGCGAGGGGATTGAGCGCCAGGCCGATGCCCTGCAGTGAACGACCAGCCAGCAGCGGTCCGAAGCCGAGAGGTAGGGCCGCGACCAGGCAGCCGGTGCACACCAACGCCAGCCCCGCGAGCAGGACGCTGCGCCGGCGCCGGTCTGCTCCCCATCGTCCGAGCAGTGGCGAGGCGATCGCGCCGACGACCAGCGCGGCGGTCAACGAGAGCTGTGCAGTGCCGATCGACACTCCTCGGTCCTCCGCGATCTGGGGCACGAGGGGGGCGCCGAGGCTGCTCACCATCGCGGTGACCATGGTGACGAGCACCAGGGTTGGCACCACCCCACGTGCCTCTTGCCGCGGCTCGCGCGACTCCACCGTGGCGCAACGCTCGGTCACAGCGCGGTCACTCGCGGTTCTTCACCTTCCAGCGAAGCAGCCGTCGCTCCAAGAGGCTGACCACCCCCGCCAACCCCAGCGCGAGGATCATCAGGACCAGGATGCCGCCGAAGACCCCAGCCGTGTTGAACTGGCTCGACGCCCGGATGATCAGGTAGCCCATGCCACGGTTCGAGGCGATCATCTCGCCGGTGACGGCGCCCACCAGCGCGTAGGGGACCGAGATGTGCAGCCCCGCGATGATCCACGTCATCGCTGATGGGATCGTGACCTTGCGCAAGACGTCCCAACGGCTCGCCTGCATCACCTTCAGCACGTCGACGAGCTCCTGGTCCACGTCCTTCACGCCGCTGTGGGTGTTGTAGTAGACGAGGAAGAAGATCACGGTGATGACGAGTGCCAGCTTCGAGCCGATGCCCAGGCCGAACCACAGCAGGAACAACGGGATGAGTGCGAGTCGCGGGATGGCGTAGAGCGCGGCCATGATCGGCGACATCACTCGGCCGAGGAACTCGACGGTGCCGAACAGGAAGCCGGTGATCATGCCGAGCAGCGCACCGACGGCGAACCCGAGCAGCGTGACCTGCAGGGTGACGAGAATGCTCGAGACGAGCAGGTCCTGCTCCCACCACGCGACGATGGCTTCCACCATGGCCGTCGGTTCGCTGACGTAGAACTCGTCCACGAGCACGAACCGGTCCCCCGGCCGACCGGAGAACACCTGCCAGGCCAGGAGCAGTCCGATGATGACGACTGTCCGAGTCATCTGGACCTTGTAGCGGCGCCAGCCCAGACCGCCCATCGCGGCGATCGCCCGGTCGATCTCAGGCGTGGAGTGCTCGATCTTCGACGCCGGCGACGGCGGACTCTGAGAAGCGGCACGTGACTCTGACGTCGTGGTGGGCTCGGTCATCGGCTGGGCTCCGGGCGGCGGGGTCACATCTCCCCCTCGATGAGTCGCCAGAGTCGTTCCCACACAGCGGTGAACTCCGGCGTACGACGGATCTCGTGCAGGTCGCGCGGACGCTCGAACTCCACGTCCTCGGTGTGGATGATGCGGCCAGGCTTGGTACCGAACACGACCACCTGGTCGGCGAGGAGGATGGCCTCCTCCAGGTCGTGGGTGACGAAGATGACCGTGCGCTGGTCCCGCTCCCACAGGTGGAGCAGGTCAGCCTGCATCGTGGCGCGCATCATGGCGTCGAGGGCACCGAACGGCTCGTCCATCAGCAGGGTCTCGGGTTCGTACACCAACGTGCGCGCCAGGCCCGCGCGTTTGCGCATGCCGCCCGACAGCTGGGACGGGAAGCGGTCCTCGAACCCGGTCAGTCCCACCCGTGCGATCGCGTCCCGCGCTCGGTCCTCGCGCTCCTTCTTGGGCACGCCGCGGATCTCGAGCGCAAGGAGCACGTTGCCTCGCAAGGTGCGCCAGGGAAGCAGGTTGTCGGCCTGGGTGATGTAACCGACCTCGGTGTTGACGGTGGTGCCAACTTTCGTGCCGTTGTAGAGCACCTGCCCAGTGGTGGGCGCAAACAGGCCAGCAGTCATGTTGAGCAGCGTGCTCTTGCCGCATCCACTCGGCCCGACAACGCTGACGAAGCGCCCCCGGGGTATCTCGAGGTCGATGTCACGAACCGCCACGAAGTGCGAGCTCTTCGCCGGGTCCATGAAGACCTTGCTCACTCCTTGGAAGGAGACTGCTCCTCCGGTGCGGACGACCGAGTCGGGAGGCGTGACCACAGGGGCGCTCATCGCTCACTCCTCGGCGATCTTGGAGATCAGCTCGGTGTTGTAGACGTCCTCGAAGCTCAGGTCGATCTCCTCGTCCGAGGTCGCGTTGACCGTCTGGAGCAGGATCTCGAAGCCCTCCTCGGTCGGCACCAGGCCGCGCTGCGACGACGGCAGTGAGTACTCGAAGCTCAGGTCGAACACGGCCTGGTCGAGGTCGGGCAGCCAACGATCCTTGATGACCTGCGCAGCGGCGTCCGGGTCCTCGCTCAGTGCCTCGGAGGCGGCATTGAGGGCGCGGAGGAACTTCTCCACGTCCTCACCTCGCTGGTCGATGAAGGCCTGTGATGTCACGACGTCGACGAAGTGCATCGGCTCGAACTCAGGGATCTCACCGCTGCCGAGCGAGGCCCAGATCTCCGCATAACCCTCCTGGACCCCCTGGACGGACGTGGGTGGCGAGAAGGCGATCGCGTCCACAGCGCCTTCACGCATCGCAGTGAGCAGCGCTGTGACGTCGGCGATCGGTCGGATCGTCACATCCTTCTCCGGCGTGACCCCGTTCCGCGACAAGAGGTCACGGACGAGGATGTCCGTCACCGTTCCAGCGGCGGGCAGGCCGAGCGTGAGGCCCTTGAGCGCCTGGATTCGCTCCTCCAGCGGAGCGTCGGCTGTGACACCGGTCTTTTCGATCGCGTCCTTGCGGACCGCGAGCTGCGTCGTGGGCCCCTTGGTGATCGTGGCGATGGAGACGACGTCTCGGCCAGCCGCGACGGCAGGAAGCACGCCCGTGGATCCGGGGAACGCGATGTCCGCGGACGACGTGACCGACTGAGCGACCTGGGCTGCGTTGGGGTTGGCAGTCAGGTACTCGATCTCGAGGCCCTCCTCCTCGAGGTAGTCATCGGCGAACAGCATGAGCTGGCTGAGCATGCCGAAGGACTCTGAGGCCACTTGGACCACCACGGTGCCGTCATCGCTGCTGGCTCCGGCCCTGCCGTCAGTGGCGCACGCGGAGAACGCGAACGCGCTCGCCACGACAAGACTGAGGAGGGCTCGCATTCGAGTGGCACTTGTGATCCGACGCATGTGGTCGCCTTTCGGTGATGGTAGGGACCATCAATATCATGTGTATGAATTGCCCACAACCACGTTTCACCGAATGATGGCGCCTGCCCCGGCCCGGTGGGGTGCGGACTGCCGGGGACTGACCGCCCTCCCGTAGCGCCCGCAACCCCGAGAGCTCAGGGCGATGCGCCGCCAATTGGGCTGACGCGATCGCACCGACAGCCGAGAGCGTCAGAATCAGCCGGTTCGCTCGTCGCCGAGGGGCATCACGGATGCACCAGCGACGAGAGCGCGGCCGTGCTGGACTCCAGCAGGCTCGTGATCGAGCACGTCGGATCGTCGAGCCACGTGTCGTAGGCCGACATCGCCAGCGCGAGGCCGACATGGCCGAGCAGGCGCGGCTCCAGGGCCTCCGGTTCCACACCGAGACGAGCTCCGGCGTGCTCGGCGATCACCCGACGCCACTCGGCATACCGGAGTGCGGAGTGCGCCTGCAGCGCCGGAGTCTCGAGGATCAGTCGCATGCGATCCACGTGGGGCGGCGACACGTCCTCGGGAAACCTGTTGAACTCGACGATCGCTCGGCCGATGCCCTCGTAGAGGCCCAGGCCGGACGGAGTGTTCGCGAGGATCTCGCGGAACCCCTCGAGGGTCCGGTCGAACTGTCCCCACGGGATGTCGTTCTTGGACCGGTAGTAGCGGAAGAGCGTGCGGCGCCCCACGCCCACCTCGCGGGCGATCGCGTCCAGCGTCGTGGCCTCGAACCCCCGCTCGGCGAAGAGCCGGAACGCGGCCTGCTCAATGGCGGCGTGGCTGGTGACCTCGGGACGACCGGCCGACGCTCTCTTCACCACGGGGGGAAATGTAGGCCCTTCCATTATGGCCACGAGTGCACTTATGGTGAGTGCCACGTCACACCCCCATCGAGAGGACCCGTCATGAACCCCGAGAACACGCACTCCAGCGAGCAGGTCGCCGAGTCGCTCACCGCCGAGGCCCTCATCGAGGAGGTCTCCATCGACGGCATGTGCGGCGTGTACTGATGCTCGACGAGGCCTGGACCCTGTCACCGTCGGTGGCACTGCGACCGGAGCCCTTCGGCGCGCTCGCCTACCACTTCGGCAACCGCAAGCTCACGTTCCTCAAGCGTCCCGAGCTGGTGGTCGCGGTCCGGGCCCTCGGCGAGCATCCCGACGTCCGCTCGGCACTCGTCGCCGCGGGCATCCCAGCCACGCAGCACGCGGCGTACGCCGAGGCGCTGGCGGGTCTCGCCCGCACCGACATGATCCGCCCCCGCGGAGAAGGAGTGGCCGCATGACCATCGCGCCCGCCCGTCCCACGGCCGACCGGCCGAAGACCGGCACCCTCGTCGAGCAGTTCGAGCTCGGGCTCGACGCGCCCATCTGCCTCACCTGGGAGCTCACCTACGCGTGCAATCTCGAGTGCGCCCACTGCCTGTCCAGCAGCGGCCGGCGCGATCCACGTGAGTTGACCACGGAGCAGTGCGAGGCGGTCATCGACGAGCTCCAGCGGATGCAGGTCTTCTACGTCAACATCGGCGGGGGCGAGCCGACGATCCGGCCCGACTTCTGGCACCTGCTGCAGTACGCCGTGGACCACCAGGTCGGGGTGAAGTTCTCCACCAACGGAGTGCGGCTCACCCCCGAGCGCGCCGCCTTCCTCGCCTCCCCGGCCTGCAACGGCTACGTCGACGTGCAGATCTCCCTCGACGGCGCGACGGCCGAGGTCAACGACTACGTCCGTGGACCCCGCTCGTACGACACGGCACTGACGGCCCTGCAGAACCTCCAGGACGCCGGCTTCACCGACGCCAAGATCAGCGTCGTGTGCACCCGGCAGAACATCAGCCAGCTCGACGACTTCAAGGCCCTGGCGGACCGGTTCGGCGCGACCCTGAGGCTCACCCGGCTGCGGCCCAGCGGCCGTGGCGCCGACGTGTGGGACGAGCTGCACCCCCTTCCCGAGCAGCAGCGCGAGCTCTACGACTGGCTCATGGCCCACGGTGAGGGCGTCCTGACCGGGGACTCGTTCTTCCACCTCGCCGCCTTCGGCGAGGCCCTGCCCGGCCTCAACCTCTGCGGCGCCGGCCGGGTGGTCTGCCTGATCGACCCGGTCGGCGACGTCTACGCCTGCCCGTTCGCGATCCATGACAACTTCCTGGCCGGCAACCTGCTCGCCGACGGCGGCTTCCAGCGCGTCTGGCAGGACTCCGACCTCTTCGCCGACCTGCGCTCCCCGCAGACAGGGGGCGCGTGCGCGAAGTGCAGCTTCTACGACACCTGCCGCGGCGGGTGCATGGCCGCGAAGTTCTTCACCGGGCTGCCCCTCGACGGCCCCGACCCCGAGTGCGTCCAGGGCTACGGCGAGGCCGCGTTGGCCGGCGAGCGGACCGTCCCTGCCGCCAGCCAGGACCACTCGAAGGCCGCCCCCACCCGCAACCAGCCGGTGATGCTCACCATCGGCCAACGCCCCGACGTCCTCGCCCCGCCCTCGGCGCCGCCGGTCTCGGCCTGCGCCGAGAACCCGCTGGCGGGCTTCACCCCCTGACGCCCGGCCGCCGACCGTCGCACGCGGGCGGCGGCCGGGTACCCAACGATCGAGAGACCCCACATGAAGCTCGAGAACCCCTGGAAGCAGAACCCCTGGTTCGAGTCCGTCGCCGTCGCGCAGCAGCGCGCGCGCAAACGCCTTCCCGCCCCCGTGTACGGCGCGCTGGTCGCCGGCTCCGAGCGCGGCCAGACCGTGGCCGACAACCAGGCGGCGTTCGCCGAGCTCGGCGTCGCGCCCCACGTGGCCGGGCTGCGGGCCGACCGCGTGATGGGCACCTCGGTGATGGGCCAGGAGATCTCGCTGCCCGTCCTGATCAGCCCCACCGGCGTCCAGGCCGTCCACCCCGATGGCGAGGTCGCCGTGGCGCGCGCCGCAGCCTCGCGCGGCACCGTGATGGGCCTGTCGAACTTCGCGTCCAAGTCCGTCGAGGAGGTCATCGCCACCGGGGCCCGCACCTTCTTCCAGATGTACTGGACGGGGGATCGCGACGTCGTCGTCCAGCGCATGCAGCGCGCGCACGTCGCCGGGGCCCTCGGCCTGATCGCCACCCTCGACTGGTCCTTCTCGATGGGCCGGGACTGGGGCAGCCCCGAGATCCCCGAGAAGGTCGACCTCAAGACGATGGTTCGCATGGCCCCCAAGGTCGCCACCAAGCCCCGGTGGCTCTGGGAGTTCGGCCGCACCGGCCAGATCCCCGACCTGACGGCACCCAACCTGGCCCCGCCCGGCGGCGAGGCACCGACCTTCTTCTCGGCCTACTACGAGTGGATGACGACGCCGCCGCCCTCGTGGGACGACGTCGCGTGGATGAGCGACCAGTGGGCGCAGATCAGCGGGGGCAAGCCGTTCATGCTCAAGGGGGTCTGCCGCATCGACGACGCCCTGCGCGCCCGCGACGCCGGCGCCCAGGCCATCTCGGTCTCCAACCACGGGGGCAACAACCTCGACGGGACCCCGGCCGCGATCAGGATGGTCAAGCCGATCGCCGACGCCGTCGGCGGTGACCTCGACGTGGTCATGGACGGCGGCATCCGTCGCGGCTCCGACGTCGTCAAGGCCGTCGCCCTCGGCGCTCGCGCCGTGATGATCGGTCGGGCCTACCTCTGGGGCCTCGCCGCCAACGGCGAGCAGGGCGTGGGCAACGTGCTGGACGTGCTGCGCTCCGGCATCGACTCCGCGCTGCTCGGACTGGGCGTGGCGTCGCTCGAGGAGCTGACGCCGGAGCACCTGCTCGTGCCGGAGGGGTTCCACCGCGCCCTCGGCGTCCCGCCCGCCCACGTGGCCAGCGTCCCGGTCGCCGCGACCACCGCGGGCTGACCGTGACCCCGCGCTCGGCGCCGCTGGCGCTCGCGACCTCTCCCGAGACCACCGGCGCCGACCTCGTGCTGGTCCCGGTCGGGTCGGTCGAGCAGCACGGCCCCCACCTCCCGCTCGAGACCGACACCGTCATCGCGACCGCCGTCACCGCCGCGGTCGCCGAACGGCTCGGCGGTCCGGACGCGCGGGTGTGGACGGCACCACCGCTGACCTACGGGTCCAGCGGTGAGCACCAGTCGTTCCCCGGCACCTGCTCCATCGGCACCGACGCGCTGCGCACCGTGGTCGTCGAGCTCGTGCGGTCGATGCGCACCTGGTGTCCACGGGTCGTCCTCGTCAACGCCCACGGCGGCAACCTCGACGCGCTGCGCTCCGCGGTCGGCCAGCTCGCCGCCGAGGGCCACGACGTCGCCTGGGTCGCGTGCGCCACCGAGGACGTCGACCTGCACGCCGGGCGCACCGAGACCTCGCTGCTGCTCCACCTGTGCCCCGAGCAGGTCCGGGTCGGGCTCGTCGAGGCGGGCGACCGCCGGCCCCTCGCCGAGATCCTGCCGGCCCTGATGAGCGGCGGCGTCGCGGCGGTCTCCCCCAACGGCGTGCTCGGAGACCCCACCGGTGCCACCGCCACCGAGGGGGCCGCCGTCCTGGCGGCCATGGTGGACGACGTCGTCCGGCGCGTGACCGCGGTCCGGTCGTGAGCAGGGTCGCCCTCGTCACCGGTGCCGCTCGCGGTATCGGTGCGGCCACGGTGTCCCGCCTCGTGGCGGACGGCTGCCGCGTGATGGCCCTCGACTCGTGCGAGGGCCCGCCGCTCGCCACCGAGCAGGACCTCGAGGCACTCGCCGAGCGGCACGGGGAGCAGGTCGTGTGCCGCGTGGTCGATGTCCGTGACCGTCCCGCCCTCGAGGCGGCGGTCGCCGAGACCGTGCGAACCTGGGGCCGCCTCGACGTGGCGGTCGCCGCCGCGGCGGTCCTACGCGGCGGACGTCCCCTGTGGGAGACGTCCGAGGACGACCTCGACACGCTCTGGGCCGTCGACGCCAAAGGGGTGTGGAACGTCGCCGCGGCCACGGTCCCGGCCATGCTCGCCGGCCCCGACCCGCACGGCTGCCGCTTCGTCGCCGTCGCCTCCGCGGCGTCCGACCGCGGGCTGTTCCGGCTCGCGGCCTACACCGCGGCCAAGCACGCGGTGGTCGGGATCGTCCGGGGACTCGCCGCCGACCTGGTGGGCACCGGCGTCACCGCCAGCGCCGTCTCCCCCGGCTCCACGGACACCGACATGCTGCGCGCGACCGCCGAGCTCTACGACGTCCCGGTCGACGAGCTCGTGCACCACCAGCTGATCCGCCGTGCCATCGACCCGGCCGAGGTCGCTGCCGCGATCGCCTTCTGCGCCTCCCCGGCCGGTGGCGTCGTCAACGGCACCGTGCTCCACGCCGACGGCGGATTCACCGGATGACGGCCTCGCTGCCGATCGGCTTCCGCGTGGAGCTCGATCCGAAGGTCCGGCACCTGGATTCGGGTCACGTCCTGGTGGGTGGATCTCCGATCACCGCCGTGCGGCTGGCTCCCGCCGCCCGCGCCCGTGTGGTCGACGGAGCGGTGCTCGTCACCGATGCCGTCTCCTCCCACCTCGCCTCCCGGCTGCTCGACACCAACCTCGGCCACCCGGTCGTCACCGCCACGCACGACGCTCCCGCCGACACCCTCACGGTCGTCGTACCGGTGCGCGACCGCGCGGAGCAGCTCGACCGGTGCCTGGCCGCGCTGGCACCGCTCCCCGTGGTCGTCGTCGACGACGCGTCCCGCGATCCGGCATCCGTCGCCGAGGTCGCCCGACGCCACGGGGCCCGGCTGCTGCCGCTGGAGGTCAACGTGGGCCCGGCCTGCGCGCGCAACGCCGGCCTCGCAGAGGTCACGACGCCTCTGGTCGCCTTCGTCGACTCCGACGTCGAGGTCACCGCCGCCGACCTGCTGCGCCTGACACGGCACCTCGCGGACCCGTCGGTCGCCCTCGCGGCCCCGAAGGTCGCGGGCCGCGCACGCTCACAGCGGTCGCGCTGGTTCGAGCGGTACGACGCCGCCGCCTCCTCGCTCACCCTCGGCGACCGCCCCTGCAACGTCCGTCCAGGAGCCGCGGTCGCCTGGCTGCCCAGCGCCTGCCTCGTCGGGCGCGTCTCACTGCTAGGTTCCGGCTTCGACGCCACCATGCGCGTCGGGGAGGACGTCGACCTCGTGTGGCGTCTCGCCGACGCGGGACACCGGGTGCGCTACGCGCCCGAGGTCGTCGCGCACCACGACGTACGGGGAACCGTCCGCGGCTGGCTCGGACGCAAGTTCGTCTACGGCTCGGGAGGCGCGGCCCTGGCCCGGCGACACGGCTCGCGCACCGCCCCGGCCGTCCTGTCGCCCGTCATGGCACTCTCCGCCAGCGCCGTGCTGCTGCGGCGCCGATGGTCGGCGCCGGTCGTGGCCCTGGGCATCGTCAGCGCCACCCGGTCCGTGCACCGGGCACTCCCCGACGGGCTGGGCACGGCCACCCGGGCCCGGGTCGGTGCCGGCATGTCGGTGAGCGGGGTCGGCTGGGCCGTGCGCCAGGAGTCCGCCCTCCTCCTGCGCCACTGGTGGCCGCTCGCGGCGCTCGGCCTCCCCTCGTCCCACGCGCGCCGCGCGCTGCTGACGGCCATCGTCGTGGACACCTGCGTCGCAGTGACCGAGCGCCCGGCCGACGGCCCGTCGCTAGGGGTCCTGCTCGTCGGCCGCCGGCTCGACGACCTCGCCTACGGCACCGGACTGTGGTGGGGCGCCGTCCTGGCGCGGTCCACCGCCGCGCTTCGTCCGAGGCGACCCGGAGCACCCAAGGCGCGGATTGGGCCGTCCTCGACTTGAGCAGACAACTCGCTCTTATCCGCCGTTCTCCCACCAGTCCGACGCCGACCTAGCGATGCGCTGAAGCCTAGGAGTGCTTCGGCTTCCAGTACGTCGAGGCCGACCCATCACGGCAGTCATCACCCATCCGCCAGCAACCAGTCCTGCTCAGAGCAGCGAGCCGTCCTGCTTGAACCTCCACCTCTCCTGGTGACACCCGTCGCGCGCCCGGTTTGCGCATGCACGCCGTCAACGTCGCCTTGCCGATGTCCAGCCCCACGACCCTCTCGTAGCGCACTTCCATGCCGATCAGCTCCCTCACCAGACCCGCCGGCCCGCCCGGGCGGCCGGGGCCGGGTGTCGCCCGGAAGGTCCTCTGCCGGGATACAGACCCTCGTGCTCACGGCAACAATCCAAAGGCACCCGAAGACCCCGCGTCAGACACCTCAACGGGCTCGCCCCGCACCAGTGTGATCCGACGTCGCCGAGCGACCCACCGATTCTCATCCCCCAACGCAGCGACGAAGTCGCAGGCCTGCACACCTCATGCACTGTCGGTGTGGTTATCCGTCCGTACGCAACTCACGGGGCCATCTGCGCGAGATCTCAGCGCAGGAACCGGGACTGGGAACGCCCGGGATGCATGAGTGCTTCGGTCACTGAACAGCGCGGCGACCGCGCCCTCCCACTTCGGATCCCCGCGCAGATCAGTTGCGCGGGCCTGCTCGGCCATCGCCTGCAAGACCCGTTTGCACGCTGTCGGGGACGCGGAAACACGGACCACGCACTCGCCCAGGTCGTGCTCCCTCACCACCGCAGCCGCCCGCACGAGTTCGATCGCCACCACCCCACTGGCGGCTGCTCGGCGCTCCTCATACGCGGCGCGACGGCACCGCTGCGAGCACCACTTCGGAGGTCTCCCCCGCTGCTTCCTCACGATCGGCGCTCCGCATCGAGGACAGGCGTCGGGAGGCAGTTGTCTAACGTCGGGACGAAAGTCGGTCATGGACTCATAAGGCGTACTGCGTCACGGCGGATCGGCGATCCCTCGTGTGGGGCCATCCGAACGCGGCCCAAGAACGCATTGGGTCGCCCTCTGGGACTGGCCATCAAGCGTGATTCCCGTTCTCGCTCGCAGACCGCTCGTCTCTGTGCGGGCGAGAAAGTCGCCCGTTCAACCATGGTTGTGCCGATGCGATCTGGGGAGTAGACCTAGCCCTGCTCACCGGGTGCCCGAGGGTGCTCGCTTACGCAGTCGGGCGGCGACGGGCACCCGGTGAGACCAGGAGCCCCTCGACGCTGGAGCCCAGTCGAACCGCGTGGTGCGGTGACGTCGCTGCGGATCTTGGGACAGCCGTCTGCGGCCGCGGCTTGACCACACTCCTGATGCGCAACATCGCGCTGCGATGGCGAAGGGCGGGAGGGATAAACGATCGTGAGCGTCATGCCTCTCGGGAAGGACCAGGTCGACGTGACGTGCGTGAGCTCTGCAGCTGGGGGCATTTAGGTGCCGCAGAACGTCTGATAGGCGCCGAAGTGCTCCGGTGCCGGCTGGGCGTACCGCTCCAGGCCGGGCCGCTCGTCGTATGGCGAGCAGACCGCCTCCAACAGCCGCCGGACCGGATCGAGGTCGCCATCGGTGGCCGCCGTCAACGCCTCCTCGACCAGGTGATTGCGTGGGATGTAGACGGGGTTGACCCGGTCCATCGCGTTTGTCTCCGGACCGAGTGCCCGCCACCGCTGGGCCCACGCGTCGAACCCCGCCAGGTCGAGGAACAGGCTTCGCGCCGGGCCGGTCTCGGCGCGGGCGGCGGCGCCGAGTGCGCGGAAGAAGCCAGTCCAGTCGACACGACCCTCGCGCAGGAGCAGGACCAGGTCGTCGACCAGGGCGGAGACAACAGCCTGGTCCAGGCCGTCGGGCAGCCCGAGCTTGGCGCGCATGCCGGTCGACCACGCGTCGCTGTACCGAGGCCCGAAGCCGCCCAGCGACTCCACCGCGAGCTCGACCGCGCGCTCCTCGTCGGCGTCGATCAAGGGCAGGAGGGTCTCCGCGAAGCGGGCGAGGTTCCACTCGGCCACGGCCGGCTGGGTGCCATACGCGTAGCGACCACCGTGGTCGATGGAGCTGAACACCGTGGCCGGGTCGAATGCGTCCATGAACGCGCATGGGCCGTAGTCGATGGTCTCACCGGAGATCGTCATGTTGTCGGTGTTCATCACCCCATGCACGAAGCCGAGCAGCATCCACCGGGCGACCAGTGACGCCTGGGCCGCGACGACCGCCTCGAACAGCGCTAGGTAGGGCCGCTCGGACCGGGCTGCAGCCGGGTGGTGGCGCGCGATGGCGTGGTCGGCCAACCGGCGCAGCAGCTCGACGTTGCCGGTGGCGCGGGCGTACTGGAAGGTGCCCACCCGCAGGTGGCTGCTGGCCACGCGGGCGAGCACCGCCCCGGGCAGGGCTGTATCGCGGAAGACCCGCTGTCCGGTCGCCACCACGGCCAGCGACCGGGTGGTAGGGACACCCATCGCGTGCATCGCCTCACTCACGATGTACTCGCAGCATCGGTCCGACCGCGGCCAGGCCGTCACCGCCGCGAGCGAACGGTGTCCGGCCCGAGCCCTTCAGGTGCAGGTCACGCTGCCGGCCCTCGGTGTCGGTGACCTCACCAAGGAGGATGGCCCGGCCGTCCCCGAGGCGAGGGACATAGCCGCCGAACTGGTGCCCGGCATAGGCCTGCGCCACCGGGGTGGCACCGTCGGGTACCCCGCCGCCCACCATCAGCTGAACACCCTCGCGCGCCCGTAGCCACGCCGGGGCGAGTCCCATGTCAACGGCCAGCGCCTCGTTGAGCAGCAGCAGGCGCGGCTCGGGGAACTCCGCGGCCCGCCAGCCCACGGCCAGCTCCGGCAGCTCGTCGGCGAAGGTAGTGCCGAGGGTGATGCTCGAGGCCGGTGCGACGTCCATGGCTCAACGGTACGGTCCCTCACCGCGCCGTCCAGCCATGAAATCGGGCAGCGGCACCCGGACGATGCCGGCGACTGCGCCGAGCCGCGGCGAGGTGGCTCCTCGGCGATCGCGGTGGGGTCGAGTCGACAGCAACCAGGTTGACTGGTGAGGGTCGTGGTGAGCGCGAGTCCTCATTGGTGAGGGTCGTGGTGAGCCGAGGATGCGATGGCGACGTCCCGCAGAGTCGAGCGCTCGCGGCCCAGCAGCCGCCACCCACGCGACACGACAGCCTGGGGAACGAGCGGACGTACCCGGCGTTTGGGGCCTCTGATGGGTAAGTCAGGCAGGCGGTCCCCATCGCGTGACACGAGTGCGCTATCCCTCCACAACGTCAGATTCCGGAGGTTGATCCACAGGGTCCGTCCATCGTGCGTGCCCCGACTGGTCGGCGGACTACCGTGATGGTCCGGAAGGATGTGCCACGGCCAGCATCAGCCCTGGAGGTGCCGGCGACGGCACCTGTCGGGATGTCATCGACGATCCCGACACGGCTCGCGGACTGAATCACAAGGAGTGATGTCCGAAGACTTCCCGCGGGGGTCGCCTGTCACGACATGCATCCCTCTTCCGCCAACTTGTGCCCTCCGAACGGTGCGCCGGCGGGATGCGACCTCACGACAGACCCGAAGGGAGAGAGTTCATGACGACGACCAACATCCCGACCACGGAAGACAACGCGCCGCCCATGCCTGACCGACTGCTGACACCCGCCGAAGTGGCGGAGTATCTCGGCGTGCCGGAGAAGACACTGGCGCAGTGGCGCAGCGACCGACACGGCCCGCTGCCGCTGCGCATCGGCCGCTACGTCCGCTACCGCCTCTGCGACATCCAGACCTGGGTGGACGAGCAGGCCACCGCGGCTCGACGCTGGATGGCTTCCTGAGATGGCTCGACCGCGACTCGCGCCCGGGGAGCACGGGGAGGTGTGGGTGCAGCAGTCCCGGGACGGTCGCTGGCAGGCCAGGGCCCGGGTCCGTGACCGGGACGGCCGCGTCCGGGAGGTCTCGGCCACCGCAGACTCCAAGGGCGCGGCACGTCGTGCGCTCGTACGCCGGCTCGAGGTGCGGCGGGACCCCGTCACCGCGGGTGTGACTGCCGACATGACGGTGGAGACGCTCGCGTCCTTCTGGCTCGCCCATCGGCAGACTCATGGACGGGCCGGTCAGGCCGGCAGGTTGCGGCCATCGACCATGGGTGCGTATGACGCGGTCCTGCGAACGGTCGTCGTGCCGGCGCTCGGTGGCTTCCGCGTCGGTGAGCTGAGCGTCGGCGTCCTGGAGGCAGCCTTTGCCGACATCGAAGCCGGCGGCCGGTCGACGGTGCAGGCAAGGTCGGTGCTCAACCAGATGCTCGGTCTGGCGGCCCGGCACGGTGCCATCCAGGCGTCCCCGATGCTGCTGGTCGAGAAGCCCGCCCGAGCGCCTCGCGAGGTCCAGGCCCTGGATGTCGATGAGGCTCGCCGACTGCGCCGCGTCGTCGACCCGGACCACCGGCGGGCACCCGGCCACCGGGGACCCAACCACGACCTGGCCGACCTGGTCGACGTTCTGCTCGGCACCGGCATGCGCATCGGAGAGGCGCTAGCGCTGCGCTGGCAGGACCTCGACCTGTCTGGCGACCCTCCCACCGTCCATGTGTCGGGCACGCTCCTCGAACCGCGGCGGGGACACGTGGCAACCCTGACCCGTCAGGACGGGACCAAGACCGGCCAGGACCGGACCCTGATCCTCCCGGCAGCCGTCGTCGAAGGGCTGGCGGCCCGCCGCAGGCTGACCATGTGGCGCCGTCCGGATGACCCCGTCTTCGCCTCTCGCACCGGGACCTGGCTGTGGCCCAACAACATCCGCACCCGGCTCCGGCAGGCAGTCTCCGGCATCAGCGACCTGCATGGCACGACACCGCACACCCTGCGCCGCACCGTGGGCACCCTCGTGGCCCACGAGGCCGGGCTGGACGCCACCCGCGAACAGCTGGGTCACTCGGACCCGAGCGTCACCTACCAGCGCTACGTCGCCGCGCGCCGCGTCGCACCCGATCTGAGGTCCCTGCTGGATCGCTTCTTCGTCACCGAGGGTGCTTCTGGTCCCGAAGACGACCCGCCTCTGCACGGCAGTTCCGGGGGTTTCACCGGAGTATCCACGGAATCGAGGCAAATCGGGGTGGAGACGACGAAGCCTCCGACACTGCGTTCCCGCAGGTCAGAGGCCTTTTTCGTGGAGCCGCCTGTCGGAATCGAACCGACGACCTAATCATTACGAGTGATTCGCTCTACCGACTGAGCTAAGGCGGCGCGCTGCCCGGCTGAGGTCAGACCGGCCGGGCAACTGGAGCAGGATACCGCCCGCCCCAGCGCGGGTCGAAATCAGGCCGCCGTACCCTCGCGCCACTCCCGGCGCAGCTCCGCGAGCCGAGCGCGGAGGTCGGGGTCGGACATCACCATCGCGACCAAGTGGCAGTCCTGCGGACCGGTGGCACCCGGCACGCACAGCGAGCAGGCGTCGCCCGGGCGGACCGGGCACTGGGGGACGTTCACGCCGGCAACGCTAGGAGGCGCGCGTCGCGGCCCGCAGGGCCGAAGGTCCCCGCGCGCACGTGTCCTCCACCACGGTCGTGCCCCACCTCAGGGGGGTGCCACCGTCACCGCGCCCTCGGCACAATTCAGTCATGGCTTCCCTCCCCACCCCTCGCGGGCCGGTCAGCGAGGTGCTCGTCTCCGTGCTCGACGGCAACTTCGTCGAGCAGCTCACCGCCTGGCCCGAGCCGGCGGGAGACGACCCCGCCGACCCGGTGCGCGTCGCCGACGACGCGCTGTCCCTGTGGACCCTGCACGAGCTGGCCTACCGCGGCTTCACCGGCGTCGACGAGCGCTGGGAGTGGCACCCCGACCTGCTCGCCCTACGCTGGCGCCTCGAGGGCGAGCTCGAGCAGCGGCTGCGCAAGCGCATGCCGGCGACCGACCGCACCGGCGACGTCGTGGCCGACCTCCTGCGGATCATCGCCGACGACGACGCGCCCTCCCTCGCCCGTCACCTCCAGCGTCACGGCTCGGTCGAGCAGGCGCACGACCTGCTCCGGCAGCGCTCGATCTACCACCTCAAGGAGGCGGACCCCACGAGCTGGGTCATCCCTCGCCTCGAGGGTGGCCGCGCCAAGGCCGCGCTCGTCGAGATCCAGTACGACGAGTACGGCGCCGGCGACCCGGCCCGCCTGCACCACGACCTCTTCGCCCGCGGGATGGAGGCGTGCGGCCTGAGCAGCGAGCCCAACGCCTACGTCGACGACGCGATCACCGAGGTGCTCGAGCAGAACAACGCGACCTCGATGTTCGGCCTGCACCGGCGGTTGCGCGGGGCCGCGCTCGGTCACTTCGCGGCGTTCGAGTCCACGAGCTCGCTGCCGTCGCGGCAGTTGGTGCAGGGCTTCGAGCGGCTCGGCCTCCCGGTCGAGGTCCGTGCCTACTACGACGAGCACGTCGAGGCCGACGCGGTGCACGAGCAGGTGGCGCTGCGCGACATCTGTGGCGCCCTGGTCGAGCGTGAGCCGGACCTGGCCGAGGACGTGCTCCTTGGCGCGTGGACCTGCCTCGACCTCGAGGCGCGCACGGCGACGGCGATGCTCAAGCGGTGGGGCGTGGCGTGACCGGCCCGCAGCAGCCCGAGACCCGGGCCGACATCGTCATGTGTCCCGACGGCCCCATGCTGGTGCGCGGCGACGTGGTCGTCGAGGACGCCGACGGCACCCAGCATCGGACCACCCGGCCCGTCAGCGCGGTCTGCCGCTGCGGCCGGACGTCCAGGGCGCCATGGTGCGACGGCACCCACAAGCTCGTCACGGAGGCGCGGGAGCGCTGATCAGCCCGCGCGACGCAGACGCACGACCAGGCCGCGCTCGCCGTGCCGCCGCTCCACCTCGGTGAACCGCGCGTCGGCCAGCGCCTCGGCCTGGGCGTCGTTGCCGAGCTGCAGCAGCAGCGACCCGTCCGGCTCGAGGGCGGCAGCGGCCGTGTCCAGGCAGGCGCGCGCCACGTCGAGGCCGTCGTCGCCTCCGTCGATGGCCAGCACCGGGTCCTCCGGGAACCGCCCGATCTCGGCCCGCGGCACCCACGGCGGGTCGGCGACGACGAGGGCGAAGCGCTCGTCGCGGCGCAAGGCGTCCTGCAGGCGACCCTGGCGGACCTCGACCCGGTCGGCCAGGCCGTTTGCCTCCGCGTTGTCGAGTGCCCAGCGGCAGGCGTCGGGGCTGGCATCCACGGCGACGAGGCGCCGGTCGTTGCCGACCAGCGCCATCAGCCCGATGTGCCCCGCGCCCGTGCAGAGCTCGAGCACCGGGCCGGGCGGGGCGTCGGCGAGCAGCTCGCGGGCCCACTCCGACTGCACGAGCACCCAGGGACGCGGCTCGAGCACGCGCTCGTCGTACCCGATCGTCAGGGAGCCGAAGGTCATCGAGGAGGACATGCCGGCCAGTATCGCCTCAGCAGTCGGTCGGGTCGGCCGGCACCTCAACCTCGAGGAGGTAGGCCTCGATGGCGGTGTCGACGCACTCGTTGCCCGAGTTGTACGCCGTGTGGCCGTCGCCGTCGCGGCGCAGCAGGACGCCCGAGTCGAGCTGGTCGGCCAGTGCCTCGGCCCACTTCAGCGGGGTGGCGGGGTCGCGGGTCGTGCCGGTCACCAGGATCGGCGCGGCGCCCTCGCCGCGGATGTCGAGCGGCTCCTGGCTCGAGCGCAGCGTGAAGCCCTGGCAGGTGGTGAGCGACCAGGCGAAGATCCGGCCGAAGGTCGGCGATGCCTCCTCGTAGGCCGGGTAGGCCTCGCGCACCTCGTCGAACGGGACCGACGACGGGTCGTCGAGGCAGTTGATGGCCACGTTGGCCTCGGTCGAGTTGTTGCTGTAGCCGCCCTTGCCCCGCGAGGAGTAGAGGTCGGCGAGCTCCAGGAGCGCCTGCCCCTCCCCGTCGAGCGCGCTGCCGAGGGCCGCGCTGAGGATGAACCAGTAGTCGCGGTTGTAGAGCGGCGCCACGATGCCGTAGAAGGCATTGCCGATCGCCAGGTCGCGGTCCCCGCTGGTGGGCAGCGGCGACTCCTCGATGTCGGCCAGCAGGCCCTCGATGGTGGCGAGGCCCTCCTCGACGCTGTCGCCGAGGAAGCAGGACTCGGTGGTGTCGACGCAGTTCTGGACGTAGGCCCGCAGCGCGGTCTCGAAGCCCTCGGCCTGCTCGAGCCCGAGCCGGCGGTTGTCGAGCGAGACGTCGACGGCGCCGTCGAGCACGAGGCGCCCCACCCGGTCGGGGAACAGCTCGGCGTAGGTCGCGCCGAGCTTGGTGCCGTACGACGCCCCCAGGTAGGTCAGCGTCGACTCCCCCAGCGCCGCCCGCAGCACGTCCATGTCGCGGGCCGCCTCGGCGGTGGTCACGTGCGCGGCCACCTCGCCCGCGGCGGCACAGCCCCGCCCGAACGCGCGGACGTCGGCGGCGTACTGCTGCTCCTCGGCCGCGTCGTCGGGGTCGGGGTCGCCGGCGAGGTAGGCGTCGAGCTCGTCGTCGGCGAGGCAGTCGACCGGACTGGAGTCGCCTGTGCCGCGGGGGTCGAAGCCGACGACGTCGAAGGCCCGCAGCAGCGGTGCGCGGAAGACCTGCCCGGCCGCGGCGGCGTAGTCGGTGCCGGGCGCACCGGGACCTCCCGGGTTGACCACCAGCGAGCCCTGCAGGTCACCGGTCGCCGGCACCCGCAGGAGGGCGAGGTCGATGGTGTCGCCGCCGGGGTCGGCGTAGTCGACGGGGACCTCGAGGGTCGCGCACTCGCGGTCGCCCTCGCACGCCTCCCAGTCGAGCTCCTGGTCGTAGAAGGACTGGAGGGCGGCGTCCGGCGCCTCGCGCGCGTCCGGCGCCTCGGCGCGCTCGACCCGCTCCCCGGGCGCTCGGCTCGAGCCGGAGGAGTCGCCCGCCACGGAGTTCCAGATGACGACCGCGCCCGCGCCGACGGCGAGGAACACCATCGCCACCACCACGACCAGCGCCACGACCTTCTTCATCGACCCGCCCCCGTCGGCAGCCGCAGGGCCACCATCATCGACTCCAGCGCCAGCTGCGGCTGCACGTTGAACTCCAGCATCTGCTCCCGCGCAGTGAAGATCGCGTCAATCATCCGCAGCAGCTCCTCGGGCGTCGCCACCCGCGCCAGCTGGGCGACGTCGGCGCGGATCTCCTCGTTGACCAGGTCGCCGGGCGCGCCCACCGACACCGCGATGGCGTCGCGGTAGACCGACACCAGGTCCATCAGCGCCCGGTCGACCACGTCGAGGACCCGCCGTTTGGCGCGGGTCTTCTGCCCCTTCTCCAGGGCGTTGAGCGCCGGGGCGTACTCGCGCGGTCGGCGACCGCGCGCCTCCACGCCGTACGCCGTGTCGAGGTCGGCCTTCTCGCGCGCGTCGAGGTCGGCGGTCTGGACCTCGGCCTCGACCTTGCTGACCTCGACCACGTTGGTGGCGGCCGTCATGCAGGCACCCAGCGTGGTCAGCCGGGCGGGCAACGAGACGACCTCGCGGCGGCGGCGGCGGGTCTCCTCGTCACGGGCCAGGGCGCGCGCCCGGCCGATGTGCCCCTGGCTGGCCCGGGCGGCGTGCGCGGCCAGCTCCTCGGTCACGCCGAGAGACCGCACCAGGAAGGCCGCGACGTCCGCGGCGGTCGGGGTCGTCAGCGACACCAGCCGGCAGCGCGAGCGGATGGTCGGCAGCACGTCCTCGGTGGTCGGCGCGCAGAGCAGCCACACGGTGCGCGCCGTCGGCTCCTCGATCGCCTTGAGGAGCGCGTTGCAGGCCTGGTCGGTGAGCCGGTCGGAGTCCTCGACGACCATGATCTGCCAGGCGTCGCCGGACGGCGCGAGCGCGCTGCTGCGGACCAGGTCGCGCACCTCGTCGACGCCGATCGAGAGCTTCTCGGTGCGCACCACCTTGACGTCGCCGTGGCTGCCGGCGATCACGGTGCGGCACGACTTGCAGGTGCCGCAGCCCGTGCCGGTCTCGCACTGCAGCGCCGCCGCGAAGGCGATCGCGGCGTTGGAGCGTCCCGACCCGGGCGGGCCGGTGAAGAGCCACGCGTGCGTCATGCCGTCGCCGCCCGCGGCCCGGCGCAACGCCTCGATGACGGGCCGCTGGCCCACCAGGTCGTCCCACACGCTCACGGCAGCAGCACCTCCACGCGCGCGCGGATGGCGGCGGCGATCTCCTCCACGGGTGCCCGCGCGTCGAGAACGAGGTAGTGCTCGGGGTCGGCGGCCGCGAGGTCGAGGAACCCCTGCCGCACCCGCTGGTGGAACTCCACGGACTCGCCCTCGATCCGGTCGCGCCCGGTCAGGCGGCCCAGCCCGGCCTCCGGCGCGAGGTCGAGCACGACGGTCAGGTGCGGCCGCAGGTCGCCGGTCGCCCAGCGGTTGACCCGCTCCACGTCGGCGAGCAGCAGGTCGCGTCCCGCCCCCTGGTAGGCGAGCGACGAGTCGACGTAGCGGTCGGTGATGACGACCTCGCCCCGGGCCAGCGCCGGCAGCACGACGGTGTCGACGTGCTCGGCCTTGTCGGCGGCGTACAGCAGCGCCTCGGTGCGGTGCGAGAGCTCCCCGGTCTCGGGGCTGAGCACGATCTGCCGCAGCGCCTTGCCGACCTCGGTGTCGCCGGGCTCGAAGGTCAGCAGCACCGTGCGCCCCCGCTCCTCGAGCCACCCGGCGAGCAGCTTGGACTGGGTCGACTTGCCCGCGCCCTCGCCGCCCTCGAAGCAGACGAAGACGCCGGTGTCGGCATAGACCCTCTCGCTCACGCGGACACCCTACGGGCGGGCTGGGACAGCGGCGGTGGTCGAGGAGCCTCCCGACGGCAAGCGCGCCGCAAGACGACCGCAAGGCGGCCGGCGCAGACTCTCCCCATGACCACCGTCGACGGCCTGCCCGAGGGCCTCACCACCCGGCCCCTGTCCCTCTCCGACGCCGAGGCGGTGCAGGCCGTGATCGCCGCCGAGGAGGTCGTCGACCTCGGCGAGCCCGAGATGACCGTCGAGGACGTCCTGGCCGACTGGCAGCGCCCCAGCTACGACGTCGCCGCGAGCACCGTCGGCGTCTTCGACGGCGACCTGCTCGTCGCGTACGGCGACCACAGCGACACCGACGTCGCCTACACGGCCGTGCTGCCGTCGTACCAGGGTCGTGGCATCGGTACGGCGATCGCGCACTGGCTGCAGGCCAAGGCGCGAACCGCCGGGTCCCCCCGGATCGGCACGCAGGTGCCCGAGGGCAGCGCGGCGGACCGGCTGATGCGCGACCTCGGCTACGAGGTGCGCTGGACGGCGTGGGACCTCGAGCTGCCGCCGGAGCGGGAGATCAGCGCCCGGCCGCTGCCCGACGGGTTCACGGTCCGCGACGCGGAGGAGTCAGACCGGGAGGCGGCCTGGACCCTGGTCGAGGACTGCTTCCTGGAGTGGTCGGAGCGCGAGCGGATGAGCCTGGCCGACTTCGGCGCCCGGGTCTGGGATCGCCCCGGCTTCGAGCCGTGGAACCTGCGCCTGCTGGTCTCGTCCGGCGGCGAGCTCGTCGGTGCCACCCACGTCTTCCTGTCCGGTGACGGCGCCTACGTCGCCCGGATCGTCGTGCGCCCCGACCACCGCGGCCTCGGCCTGGCCCCGCCCATGCTCGTCGATGCCTTCGCCCGGGCCCGGGAGCACGGCGCCGTCCGCTGCTACCTGTCCACCGACACCCGGGCCGGTGCCCGCGGGCTCTACGAGAAGGTCGGGATGCAGGTCGCGTCGACCTGGGTCAACCGCGCCGTCCCCCTCTGACGATCCGCCGCTACCGACCACGGAGACACGCGGACACAACCGACCTCGCCGTCCCGTCGCACGGCTGGAGCAGGACGGACCGGGCGACTTGTGTCCGCGTGTCGACGGGCCCGACAGGCCCTACGCTGCGTCCACGGGAGCACGAGGGGGCGGCATGACCGACACGGCGGCGGGCGCGGCGTCGACACCGCGGGGCGCGCAGATCGACGACTGGGGCCGCCGCGACCGGATCGCCGGCTGGGTGCTCGCCGGGGCCTGGACCGCCCTGCTCGTCGCCGCGCTCCTCACCGGCCACCGGGTCTCGGACTTCGACCGGCTCGAGCACCTGGTCGCCGCCGGCGAGGTCACCGAGGTCGAGGTGGTCGGCGGCTTCGGAGACTCGGAGGGGTGGCAGGGCTGGGCCGGCGTAGAGGTCCGGTGGCGCGAGGGGTGGACCGTCGACACCGCCCACGTGACCGAGGCGAGCGACGACCGGCAGGCCGCCCGGGCCCGACGGGAGGGCGACGCCGACAGGGCGGTGGTCGTGGGCAGTGTCGAGGCCCACCTGTCCGCCCTCGACCCCGACGTCCGGTTCACCCGGGGTGGCTTCCGCTCGTCGTCCTTCGAGATGGGCGGGTGGCAGGCGCCGGGATGGGTGGGCCTGGTCTACGTCGTGCTGCTGGGTGCCACGCTGGTGCTCAACGGCGGACCCCGTCCGTGGAGGGCGACGCCGTGGGCATGGGGGTGGCTGATCCTGCTCGTGCCGCCCTACGGCATCGCGGCCTACCTGCTGGCCGGCGGGCCCACCGGCCTCCTCCGCCCCCGCGACCCGACTCGGGTGTGGCTCACCGGGGGCTGGGCGTTCCTCCTCGCCCTGCTCCTCGGGGGCGGTTCCGCCGCGACCTGACCCGCGGAGACACGCGGACACAACTCCCGGCGGCCGGTCACGCCGAGCGTGGACCGGCAGGGACCGGGCGGGTTGTGTCCGCGTGTCTGCGACTGGGCCTCAGGACTTCTTGGCCGCGGCCTTCTTGGTCGTCGCCTTCTTGGTCGTCGCCTTCTTGGCCGTCGTCTTCTTCGCTGCGGTGGTCTTCTTGGCCGGCGCCTTCTTCGCGCCCTTCTTGGCCGTCTTCTTGGCCGGGCCCTTGTCGCGGCGCTCCTGCAGCAGCTCGGCGGCCCGCTCGAGGGTCAGCGAGTCGACCGTGTCGTCCTTGCGCAGGGTGGCGTTGTACTCACCGTCGGTGACGTACTCGCCGAAGCGGCCGGCCTTGACGACCACCGGCTGCCCGGAGACCGGGTCGTTGCCGAGCTCCTTGAGCGGCGCGGTCGCCGCACCCCGGCCACGCTGCTTGGGCTGGGCGTAGATCGCGAGCGCCTGGTCGAGGGTGATGTCGAAGATCTGGTCCTCGCTGGTCAGCGACCGGGAGTCGGTGCCGCGCTTGAGGTAGGGGCCGTAGCGGCCGTTCTGCGCGGTGATCTCGTCGCCGTTGTCGTCCACGCCGACCACGCGCGGCAGGGAGAGCAGCTTGACGGCCTCCTCCAGCGACACGGTGTCGAGCGTCATCGACTTGAAGAGCGACCCGGTGCGCGGCTTGGCCGACTTGGGCGCGTCCTCGGGCAGCTGCTCGGTGACGTAGGGGCCGAAGCGGCCGTTCTTGGCCACGATCGTCAGCCCGGTCTCGGGGTGGGTGCCGAGCACCTGCTCTTCGCCGGCCGGGTTGGCGAGCAGCTCCTTGGCCTTGGCGACGGTCAGCTCGTCGGGCGGCAGGTCCTCGGGGACGTTGGCGCGCACGCCCGCCGCGTCGCCGTCCTCGCCCGGCCCCTCGACGTACGGGCCGTAGCGGCCGACGCGCAGCACGATGCCGGAGTCCTCGCCGATCGGGAAGGTCGCGAGCTCCTTGGCGTCGATGTCACCGAGCTCGTTGACCAGCGTCTTGAGCCCCTCGACGTCGCCGGAGCCGTAGTAGAACTCGGCGAGCTCGGTGCGACGGTCGCGCCGACCGCCGGCGATGTCGTCGAGGACGTCCTCCATCGTCGCGGTGAACTCGTAGGAGATCTGCCGCGGGAAGTGCTCCTCCAGCAGTCGCACGACCGAGAAGGCCAGCCAGGCCGGCACCAGCGCCGAGCCCTTCTTGTAGACGTAGCCGCGGTTGACGATGGTGCCCATGATCGAGGCGTACGTCGACGGGCGGCCGATCTCGCGCTCCTCGAGCTCCTTGATCAGGGTCGGCTCGGTGTAGCGCGCCGGCGGCTTGGTCTCGTGGCCGGCCGCGGTGACCGAGGCCGCAGAGATCGGCTCGCCCTCGGTCAGGTCGGGCAGGCGGGTCTCCTGGTCGTCGCGCGCCGAGGCGGCGTCGTCGGTGCCCTCGACGTAGGCCTTGAGGAAGCCGTGGAAGGTGATCACCCGACCGCTGGCCCCGAAGACGACGTCCTCGCCGGTGGCCGCGGTGCCGCCGAGGCGGATCGAGACCGTGTGGCCGGTGGCGTCCTTCATCTGGGAGGCGACCGTGCGCATCCAGATCAGCTCGTAGAGCCGGAACTGCTCGCCGGTCAGGCCGGTCTGCGCGGGGGTGCGGAAGGTGTCGCCGGCTGGCCGGATCGCCTCGTGCGCCTCCTGGGCGTTCTTGACCTTGGAGGCGTAGGTGCGGGGGCTGTCGGGAAGGTACTCCGCGCCGTACAGCTCGCGGACCTGGTCGCGCGCCGCGCCGACCGCGGCGTCGGAGAGCGTCGTGGAGTCGGTACGCATGTAGGTGATGTAGCCGCCCTCGTAGAGCCGCTGCGCCACCGACATCGTCACGCTGGAGCTCATGCCGAGCTTGCGGCCCGCCTCCTGCTGGAGGGTGGTGGTGCGGAACGGGGCGTAGGGCGAGCGCCGGTAGGGCTTGGACTCGACCGAGCGCACCTCGTACGTCGTGTCCTCCAGCGCCGCGGCGAGCGCCTCGGCCCGGGTGCGGTCGAGGTGGGCGACGTCGGACTTCTTCAGCTGTCCGTCGGGGCCGAAGTCGGAGCCGCGGGCGACGCGGGCGCCGTCGACGGAGTGGAGCTTGGCGGGGAACATCCGCTGCTCGTGCTTGCTGCCGGCGTCGAAGGTGCCCTCGAGGTCCCAGTAGGACGCGATGCGGAAGCGCATCCGCTCCCGCTCGCGGTCGACCACCAGCCGGGTCGCGACCGACTGCACGCGGCCCGCGGAGAGGCCGGACATGACCTTCTTCCACAGCACCGGGCTGACCTCGTAGCCGTAGAGGCGGTCGAGGATCCGGCGGGTCTCCTGCGCCTCGACGAGGTGCATGTCGAGCTCGCGGGGGCTCTCGGCCGCGGCCAGGATCGCGGGCTTGGTGATCTCGTGGAAGACCATCCGCTTGACCGGGATGCCCTTCGGGTCCAGCTCGTCGAGCAGGTGCCAGGCGATGGCCTCCCCCTCGCGGTCCTCATCGGTGGCGAGGTAGAGCTCGTCGGCGTCCTTGAGGAGCTTCTTGAGCTTGGTGATGTGGCTCTTCTTGTCGCGCGGCACGACGTAGTAGGGCTCGAAGCCGTGGTCGACGTCCACGGCGAGCCGGCCCCAGGGCTTGTCCTTGATCTTGGCCGGGGTGTCCGCCGCGTTGTTGGGCAGGTCCCGGATGTGACCGATGGACGACTCGACGACATACCCGCTGCCGAGGTAGCCGCCGATCATCTGCGCCTTCTTGGGCGACTCGACGATGACGAGCTTGTGTGCCACGTGATTCCTGCTTCCTGGTCCGGTGATGCGCCGCAACCGTAGCGCTCCCCCACGACAACACCAGCCGCGACGGCCGCCGGTGGGCACCCGCGACGTCATTCGGGACGTCGCCCGGGACGTCGCCCGGGACCTCGTACGACGCCCGGCGGACCCGGGTCACCCCCGGGTGAGGAACCCCTCCGCGACCAGCTCGCCGGCGAGCGGCAGCAGCTCACGGCGTACGTCGCCAGCGTCCCGCCCGAGGATCTGCGCCAGTGCGCCGACGATCTGGTCCACCGACAGGTCCCCGTCGCAGGCACCGACGAAGGCCGCCTCGAGGGTGTCGACCTGGCGGGCCCGGCGCAGGCCCCGCTGCTGGCGGAGCACGATCGTCGAGGGGTCCTCGGCGCCGGGACGGCCCTGGGTCTCCTGGAGGAGGTCCGGGCGAGCCACGAGGTGGTCGTCGACAGACACCTCGGTGCCGACGGCCGCCCCCCACTCGGCGATCGCCGGGCCGATGGGCTGCTCGACGTCGTAGGGCCAGTCGAGGAGCTCGTGCCGGCCGCCGCCGGTGCGGTGCAGGTCGATCCAGCCGAAGCCCACGCCCTCGATGCCATGCTCGTCGAACCACGAGAGCCACGTGTCGTAGCGGCGGACGTAGTCGTCGCTGCCGTGCAGGCCGGCGTCCTTGAGCCACAGCTCGACGTACTCGCTGGGGTCGACGACCTCGCGCTGCACGACCAGCGCGTCGCAGCCGGCGTCCAGCCAGGACGCGAGCCGCTCGTCCCAGGCCCGGCCGCGCTCGATGACCCAGTTGCCGAGGACCTGGCACCAGCCGCCGTCGGCCAGCAGGTCCGGCGCCTGGCGGACGATGTCCTCGACCACGCGGTCGCCGGGCAGGCCGGAGTCGCGGTAGACGAGCCGCTCGCCGGTGGCCGGCGAGATCACGAACGGCGGGTTGGTCGCGACGAGGTCGAAGCGCTCCCCGCGCACCGGCTCGAAGAACGAGCCCTCGCGCACGTCCACGTCCACCTCGTTGAGGGCCGCGTTGAGGCGGGTCATCCACAGCGCGCGCGTGTTGACGTCGGTGGCGACCACCTCGGCGGCGTGGGCGGCGAGGTGCAGCGCCTGGACCCCGCAGCCGGTGCCGAGGTCGAGGGCCCGCCCCACGGGCTCGCGGATGGTGAGCTGGGCCAGGCTGGTGGAGGCGCTGGAGATGCCGAGGACGTGGTCGCTGCCGACGCGGTTGGGCGCGCCGTCCAGCCCCGGCGTGAGGTCGGAGACGATCCACAGGTCCTGGTCGTCGGTGCGGTAGGGGCGGCAGTCGAGGCGGGCGGCCACCTCCCCCACGCTCTGCTCCAGGATCCCGGCGTTGCACAGCCGGTCGACCAGCCCGGGCAGCGCCGCCTCGGCGGCCTCGTGGGTCACCGGGGCCTGGAGCAGGAAGAGCCGGGTGAGGGTCGCGAGCGGGCTGCCGTCCGTCGTACGACGCAGTCCCGGCGTGGTCTCGTTGCGGCTCAGCGCGCGGTGGGGCGCCTCACCCATCAGGCCGGCGACCCCGTCGTAGGTGAAGTCCGCGGCGACGAGGGCGTCGCGCAGCGGGCCGGCGTAGTCGGTGCTCATGCCGTTGCCTGCCTCTCGTGGTAGCCGGTCATGGGTTCGCCGGAGCGCCACTCCTCGAGCTCGCCGCGGTAGATCCCGTGGCGCAGCTCGACCTCGTAGCCGTCGTAGTGCGGGACGCCCATCTCACGGGCCACGGCGAGCTCGGCCTCGACGTCGTAGGGGACGCGCGCGAAGGACACCGACCAGGGCGCCGGGTCCTCGCTGCCGAGCTCGCCCTCGAGGATGCAGTACATCGGGGTCGGGTCGCCCATGCAGTTGCCGACGCTGCCGGTGTTGAACGTCGTGCGGCCCTCGAGCTGGCACTCGTAGAGCGGGTCGTGGGTGTCGGCGTAGCCGACGAGGTCGGGCGGCGGCCCGTCACCGGTGGCCGCGGTGTTGGCGAAGAGGCCCTCGAACTCCTTCTGGCTGCGGACGTAGCGCACCCGCCGGTGCACCGTCTCCTCGCTGGCGTGGAAGAGGCGCACCCGCCGGCCGCTGAGCCAGAAGTCGTGGTTGAAGGGCAGCGCGCGCAGCCACTCGCCTTGGCCAGGGCCGAGCTGGTCGAGCCAGAAGCGCAGCGCCTCGTTGTCGAACTCGCGGTCAGGATCGGGCAGGAAGTCGTCCCAGTTGCCCAGCAGGTTGACCTCGCAGCGCTCCCGGCAGAGGTCGATCACCTCGCGGCCGCGCGGCCCCTTGCCGACGTAGTCGCCGAGGTTGAAGACCCGCTCGATCCCGCGTCTCTCGACGTCGGCCAGCACCGCCTCGAGGGCGGTGAGGTTGCCGTGCACGTCCGAGATCAACGCGATGCGCTCCATGCGCGCCATCCTCGCAGCCGGGTCCGCGGCGCCCTGCGGCAACTGGCGGCGGCCGCCACGTCGGCGGGAGGAGCACCCGTCGTACGCCGCCGGCTGCTCGGCCGCCACGCGCCACCGGCCCGCGGCGCGGGTGCGCGACGGGCCGGTGGGCGGTGCTGGCTCAGGTGTGCGCGTGCGGCGCCATCGAGGAGCTGCCGGTGTTGTCGCCGTCGTCGCTGATGGCGATCTCCCGCCGCTTCGACATGAAGATCGCCCCGGCGATGATGGCCACCGCGACGAGCGCGATGACGATCCGCAGGACGTCGTTCTGGTCCTGGCCGACGCTCATGGAGACGACCGCGCTCGCGATGAGGAGCGAGACGAGGTTCATCACCTTGATCAGCGGGTTGATGGCCGGGCCGGCGGTGTCCTTGAAGGGGTCGCCCACCGTGTCGCCGATGATGGTCGCCTCGTGCGCCGGCGAGCCCTTGCCGCCGTGGTGGCCGTCCTCGACGAGCTTCTTGGAGTTGTCCCAGGCGCCGCCCGCGTTGGCGAGGAAGACGGCCATCAGGGTGCCGGTGCCGATCGCGCCGGCCAGGAAGCCGGCGAGAGCCGTCACGCCGAGGCCGAAGCCGACCGCGATCGGGGCCAGCACGGCCAGGATGCCGGGGGTCACGAGCTCGCGCAGCGAGTCCTTGGTGACGATGTCGACCACGCGGCCGTACTCCGGGCGGCCGGTGCCCTCCATGATCCCGGGGATCTCGCGGAACTGGCGCCGGACCTCGAAGACCACAGCACCCGCTGCCCGGGCGACGGCGTTGATCGCCAGGCCCGAGAAGAGGAAGACGACCGAGGCGCCGAGCAGGACGCCGACCAGGACGGCCGGGTTGAACACGTCGAACTGGAGGAACTCGTCCTGCGCGGGCTGGGCATCGACCAGCGCCTCGAACACCGACGTGGCGTAGGAGCCGAAGAGCGCCGTGGCCGCCAGCACCGCGGTGGCGATGGCGATGCCCTTGGTGATGGCCTTGGTGGTGTTGCCGACGGCGTCGAGCTCGGTGAGGATCTGGGCGCCCTCCTCGCTGACGTCGCCGGACATCTCGGCGATGCCCTGCGCGTTGTCGGAGACGGGACCGAAGGTGTCCATGGCCACGATCACGCCGACGGTGGTCAGCAGGCCGCAGCCCGCCAGCGCCACCGCGAACAGCGAGACGGTCAGCGCCGCGCCACCGAGCAGGTAGGCGGCGAAGACCGCCGAGCCGATGACCAGGGTCGTGTAGACGGCCGACTCGAAGCCGACCGAGAGGCCGGACAGGATCACCGTGGCCGGGCCGGTCAGCGACGTCTTGCCCACGTCCTTGACCGGGCGGTGCTCGGTGCCGGTGTAGTAGCCGGTGAGCGCCAGGATGCCCGCCGACATCACGATGCCGATGACGACGGCGGCCGACGCGATGAACCGCGGGTCGCCGTCGCTGGAGGCCAGGGTCTCGGAGATGTTGGTGAAGTCCGCGAAGCTGCTGGGCAGGTAGACGTAGGACAGCACGACGCTGGCGACGGCCGCGATCCCCGAGGAGAGGTAGAACGACCGGTTGATGGTCGTCAGGCCGTTCTCGGTGGCCCGGGGCCTGGTCAGGTAGACGCCCGCCACCGCGGTGAGGGCACCGATGGCCGGGATGAGCAGCGGGAAGACCAGGCCCTTGTCGCCGAACGCCTGCGAGCCGAGGATCAGCGCAGCGACAAGCGTGACGGCGTACGACTCGAACAGGTCGGCGGCCATGCCGGCGCAGTCGCCCACGTTGTCGCCCACGTTGTCGGCGATCGTCGCGGCGTTGCGCGGGTCGTCCTCGGGGATGTTCTGCTCGACCTTGCCGACCAGGTCTGCCCCGACGTCGGCGGCTTTGGTGAAGATGCCGCCGCCGACTCGCATGAACATCGCGAGCAGGGCGGCGCCGAAGCCGAAGCCCTCGAGGACCACGGGGGCCTCGTCCTGGAAGAAGAGCACGACCAGGCTCGCGCCGAGGAGGCCCAGGCCCACGGTCAGCATGCCGACCATGGCACCGGTCCGCAGGCCGATGGTCATGGCGGGCTCGCGACCCGTGGTCTCGGCCGCCGCCGCGACCCGGAGGTTGGCGCGCACGGCGAGGTTCATGCCGAGGTAGCCGACAGCGGCGGAGAAGCCTGCGCCCACGAGGAAGAACACCGACCGGAAGATCCGCACGACCGTGTCGTCGGCCGGCAGGACCAGCAACGCGAAGAAGGCGATGGCCGCGAAGATGGCGAGCGTGCGGAACTGGCGGGCGAGGTAGGCGTTGGCGCCTTCCTGCACGGCCCTGGCGATGGTCCTCATGTTGTCGGTGCCCTCGGCGGCAGCCATCACCTGCTGGCGGAACATCGCGGCCATCGCGAGCGCGGCGAGCGCGATCACGGCGACGACGACGACCAGCACGAGATTGCCGTCAGCGAGCTCCGGCGTCACGACGACCGGGTTGATCCCCGTCATGTGCGTCCTCCTGGCAGTGGTCCAAGTGTGCGAACGCGCGGGAGTCTACGCAGATGTGTCACAGATCACGCGCGACACGTGACGCGGGACACACGTCGGTGTGGAGCGGTCGCGGACACGGCTGCAGCCCGGCACGACATGGCGTGCCGGGTACGACGCCCTGACGCTGTCCGGGCGAGGGTGTCCGTCAGCCCGTGGCGACGGACGGGTCGGCGGAGTCGTGGATCACGAACACCTTCGCCAGCCCGGTGATGCGGAAGATCTTGAGCAGCCGCTCCTGGCTGCAGATCAGCTCGAGGGAGCCGTCGTGGGCGCGGACCTTCTTGAGCCCGCCGACCAGCACGCCGAGCCCCGTCGAGTCGAGGAACTCGACCGCCTCGAGGTCGATGACGATGTTGTAGGAGCCGGCGCCGACCAGCTCGGTGATCTGGTCCCGCAGCTTGGGGGCCGTGTAGACATCGATCTCGCCGCCCACCGCGACGACGGCACGGCCGTCCACCTCGCGGGTCGCAAGGGTCAGATCCACGACTGCTCCAGGTCCCAGAGAAGAGTCACTCGGAGCCCGTCGCCCCGAATGCTGTCGGCAGTATCAAACCACGTGGGGGCGAACCGCGCAGGCGTACCCGTGAGCCCGCATCTCCATGCCCCCGTCGGCACCCTCACCCGAGACGTCTCTCCGTGCCCGGCACCGACCGGGATGTCGGTGGGGTTTGCGAGACTGGAGGGGTGGCCACAGCGACTCCTGCACACCGCTCGGTCGCCGCCCTCGTCGACCGCCTGACCGGTGTCCCGGGGCGCGAGGACCGGCTGCGCCACCTCGAGGTCCTCCCCCGCCGCGAGGCGCGTCTCGCCGACTGGCCGGACTGGGCACCGGCGGACGTGCGTGATGCCTTCGTGGCAGCGGGGATCGTCCAGCCCTGGCAGCACCAGGCAGCGGCAGCCGACACGGCGCACGCCGGGCGGCACGTCGTGCTGGCCACCGGGACGGCCTCGGGCAAGTCCCTCGCCTACCAGCTCCCGGCACTCTCCGCGATCCGTACGTCGCGCGGTCCTCGCGGCCAGCGCGGTGCGGGCGTCCTCTACCTCGCGCCGACCAAGGCGCTCGCCCACGACCAGCTGGCGACGATCAATGGACTCGGCCTCGACGTGCGCGCCGCGACCCACGACGGCGACAGCCCCCGCGAGCAGCGGGAGTGGACCCGCGACTTCGGGGAGTACGTCCTCACCAACCCCGACATGTTGCACCGGTCGCTGCTGCCCGGCCACGCCCGTTGGGCGTCGTTCTTCGCCTCGTTGCAGTACGTGGTGGTCGACGAGTGCCACCACTACCGCGGGGTCTTCGGCGCCCACGTGGCGCACGTGCTGCGCCGCCTGCGGCGGATCTGCGCCATGTACGGCACGTCCCCCACCTTCGTGCTGGCCTCGGCCACGGTCTCCGACCCCGAGGTGGCGGCCGGCCGGCTCACCGGGCTCCCCGTCGAGGCCGTCACGGCCGACCACTCGCCGCGCGGCCAGGTCTCGCTGCTGCTGTGGGAACCGCCGTTCGTCAGCCATGCCGGGGAGAACGGTGCCCCGGTGCGCCGGGCGGCGTCGTCCGAGGTGGCCGACCTGCTGGCCGACCTGGTCGCCGAGGACGTGCGGACACTGGCCTTCATCCGGTCGCGGCGCGGGGCCGAGCAGGTCGCGCTCACGGCGGCGGAGCTGCTGGCCGAGGTCGACCCCGCGCTGCCCTCGCGCGTCGCTGCCTACCGGGGTGGCTACCTGCCCGAGGAGCGGCGGGCACTGGAGGCATCCCTGCGGCGTGGGGAGCTGACCGGGCTGGCCGCCACCAACGCGCTCGAGCTGGGGATCGACATCAGCGGGCTCGACGCGGTGCTGGTCGCGGGCTTCCCCGGCACCCGCGCCGCCCTCTGGCAGCAGGTCGGACGCGCGGGACGCGGGGCGCAGGACGCCCTGGGGATCCTCGTGGCCCGGGACGACCCGCTGGACACCTACCTGGTCGGGCACCCCGAGGCCCTGATCGGCCGGCCCGTGGAGGCGACGGTCTTCGACCCGACCAACCCCTACGTGCTCGGCCCTCACCTGTGCGCCGCAGCACAGGAGGCCCCGCTGACCGAGCACGACCTGCCGCTCTTCGGGCCGACCGCCCGCGACGTCGTGGACGGCCTCACCGGCGGTGGTCTGCTGCGTCGGCGCCCGCGGGGATGGTTCTGGACGGACCGGAGGCGAGCCAGCGACCTCGCGGACATCCGATCGACGGGCGGCGCGCAGGTGCAGCTCATCGAGTCGTCCACCGGGCGGGTCATCGGCACCGTCGACGGCGCCAGCGCCCACGGCACCGCCCATCCCGGGGCCGTCTACGTCCATCGCGGCGAGACCTGGCTGGTGGAGTCGCTGGACCTCGAGGAGCACGTCGCGGCCATGCATCCCGCCGAGCCCGCCTACTCCACCTCGGCCCGCGAGGTCACCGACATCACGGTGCTCGCCGAGCGGGAGCACCGTGACTGGGGCGCCTGCCGTCTCTCGCTCGGCGAGGTCGACGTCTCGCACCAGGTGGTGTCCTTCCTCAAGCGACGCCAGCCGGGCGGGGAGGTGCTCGGCGAGGAGCCCCTGGACCTGCCGGAGCGATCGCTGCGGACCACGGCCGTGTGGTGGACGGTCCCGGCCGACCTGCTGGCCGAGTCGGGCCTGGCCTCGGCCGACCTGCCCGGTGCTGCGCACGCCGCCGAGCACTGCTCGATCGGGCTGCTGCCGCTCTTCGCCACCTGCGACCGCTGGGACATCGGCGGGGTCTCGACCGCGTTGCACGCCGACACCGGACGCCTCACCGTCTTCGTCCACGACGGCCACCCGGGGGGCGCGGGCTTCGCGGAGCGCGGTTTCCACGCCGCCCGCGAGTGGCTCACCGCCACCCGCGCGGCGATCGCCGACTGCGAGTGCGAGGCCGGCTGTCCCTCGTGCATCCAGTCCCCCAAGTGCGGCAACCAGAACAACCCCCTCGACAAGGCCGGCGCCGTGGCGCTGCTTGACCTGCTGCTCACCCATGCCCACGGTGGGTAACCTGCCGCCATGGTGATTCTCGGACTGCTGCTGATCATCCTCGGCGTGATCGCGATCCTGTCGGCGATCTTCGTCAGCGAGGGTCGCGGCGAGCTGCTGGGCATCGACATGAGCACGCTCTCGGTCTTCCTCGTGGGCGTGGCCGCCGGTGCCGCCGTGCTCTGGGGCTACTCGATCCTCAAGTGGGGGACCAAGCGTGGCCTCGCGCACCGCCGGGAACGCAAGGAGCTGAGCCGGCTGAGCGAGAAGCTCGACCGGGTCGACGGCGACCGACGCGAGGACGACACTCCCCCGCCGACGCGCGACGAGCGCACGTGAGGCGACGCCCGGCCCCGCCCGGGCCTCGGCGCGCACGCGCGGAGCACCACCCGGGAGCTCGGGTCCGGGCACCTCAACCCTGACCCGGACGTCCCCCTCGGCGTCGGTGCAGTCGACCAGGGTCGCGCCGTTGGCCCGTGCGTTGCCGTCCGCCGCGGAGCACGCGTCCCCGCCCTCCGCGGCGGCCACGGCGCCCGCCAGGGCGGCCAGGTCGGCCGCCGCCTGGGCGTGGCGCTGGACGACGACCAGGGCGGCCACCCCGGCGAGCGCCAGTCCGACGAAGAGCAGCAGTCCGGCGGCACCCACCACGAGCACCGTCGCCGCTCCCCGCTCCCCGCCGCGCACGCCGCCGTCGGGCCGCGCGCCCATCAGCCGTCCTCGGGCACGGCGACCGCGCTCGACCGGACGGTGACGCCGGGCAGGAAGGCGAACAGCCCGCCCGGCCCGTCGACCCGGGCTCGCACCTCGGCCCTCACCTCCGCACCCGAGACCTGCACCGAGACCTCACCGCCCGCGGGGGCGATCCGCCGGCCGACCGCCACCGCCGCCGCGGTCCCGTCGCCGCGGGCCGCGACCCGCGCCGCCTCGCGCGCGGCATCGACGACCCGCACCTGGGCGGCGCCGGCCGCGAGCAGCCAGACGAGCCCGACGGTGACGGCCAGGAGCACGGGCAGCCCGAGGGCGAGCTCGGCGGTGACCGCTCCCCGCTCGGACCGCCGCCTCATCCGATGCCCAGCAGGCCCATGACGTGGTCGAAGAGCGTCTTGAGCAGCTTGTCGCCGAAGCCGCCGCTGAGCAGCTGGTAGAGCAGCCCGGCGAATCCGGCACCCGCGGCAGTGCCCACGGCGTACTCCGCCGTGGTGATGCCGCGCTCGTCGCGTGGGGTGGGGCGAACGGTCTCGTGCATGTCGTGTCCTCTCGGTCGCGGTCCGGATCGTTGCGGACCGTCTTCGGGGAACTCTGGGACTCCCGGCCGACGCCCGCACGCCGGTGGCCCGGAGCTGTGGAGGAGGCGTCTCGCCGGTGGGTCCTGTGGAGGGCAGGCGGCTCATGACCCGGGCCGCAGGGTCGCGAGCAGGCCCGCCACGGTCGGCACGATCCCGATGAGGATGAACGCCGGCAGCAGGCACAGTCCCAGCGGAACCGCTGCCCTGACGCCCACCGCGCGGGCACGGTCCTCCACGGTGGCCAGCGCCTCGCGCTCGAGGTCGTCGGCCAACCGCTCGACGGCCTCGGCCACCGACGAGCCGCTCACCTCAGCCCGCGCCAGGGTGTGGCCCAGGGGGGCCAGCACCTCGTCGGTCGCCAGCACGCGCCACACCTCAGCGGCGGGCAGGCCCACCCGCAACCGCGCGAGCACGGGCTCGAGCCGGTCGGCCGCGGCGCCCGGACAGGCGGCGCACACGACCGCGAGACCA
This sequence comes from Nocardioides sediminis, assembly GCF_003047295.1. GTDB lineage: Bacteria > Actinomycetota > Actinomycetes > Propionibacteriales > Nocardioidaceae > Nocardioides > Nocardioides sediminis. Next base: position 310,667 of record NZ_PZYZ01000004.1, on the reverse strand, counting down.
GCGGCCGGCGCTGCTCCCGAGCGCAGGGTCGCGGCGAGCAGGTCGACGAGGTGCGGCAGGTCGCGGACGGCCTCGGCCCGGGCACCCCTCGCAGCGGCGGTCTCCGACCGCCCCAGGGTCACCCACGCGGCGCCTGCCGCGCCGGCCCCGACGAGGAGGCCCAGCGGTCCTCCCAGGACGACGGCCGCCCCGCACCCGGCCAGTCCCGAGAGCAGCGCGGGCCACCAGGGTGGTCGGGCGCGGACGGACCCGTCCCCGTCGGGCACCGGCGACCCGTCGGCCCAGCGGGACGGCGGGGGCAGGGCGAGGAGCACCGCCAGCGCGGTCGCGGCCGCCGCCACCACCAGGGCCAGCTGCTCCGGTGTGGTCACGGACGGTCCACGGCGTCCGCGATGACCTCGATCCACCAGAGGCCGAGCAGGCCGAAGCCCAGGCCCAGGGCGAGGCAGGCCCAGCCCGGTGAGGTGCCGAGCAGGAAGGTCCACGGGTCCCCGCCGGCCCCGCTGCCCATGCCGAGCGCGACCACGGGCAGCACCGCCACGAGGCGCGCCGTGGCACGGGCCGACGCCAGCTCGGAGGTCACCACACGGCGGGTCTGCCGACGCGCCCGGATGCGGGCGGCCACCCGGCCCAGGGCGTCGGCGAGGCCGTGGCCGGAGTGCTGGGACACCTGCCACGCCGAGCCGACCACGCGAAGCTCGTCGGCGCCGGGCGTCGCGGCCAGCCGGCGGAACGCCTCCGCCACGTCCGATCCCAGCGCATGGGCCTCGACGACGGGGGCGATCCCCGGCCAGCGTCGGGCCGCCTGGGTCAGGGCCGCATCCGGCGGCCGTCCGGCAGCCAGCTCCGCGGCCACCACCTCGCACGCGTCCAGGACGTGTCGCGCCGTGGCGTCGGAGTCGACCCGCACGCGACGACGCAGCCACACCTGGCGGGCACCGAGCAGGACGGGGCCGCCTATCACGGCCAGGACGAGCAGTCGCGCCGGCAGGACACCCGCCGTCGCGAGGGTGACCGTCCCGGCCAGGACTGCCAGGGCCGGGACGATGCCGACGCGTCGGGACGGAGCGGGCAGCCGCCCGCCAGTCGTCGAGCCGGTCGGCCCGGGACACGCCAGCCAGGCCGCTGCCGCCGCGAGCGCGGCCACCAGCCACCAGGCGCCGGTCACCGCGAGATCCGTCGCGACAGCTCGCCCGCTGCCGGTCCCCGCTCGAGCCGGCCGTCGACGTCGAACGACACCGCGGCCTCCAGCACCACCAGCCCGTCGGGTCCCCGTCGCGGAACCCCGATCTGTGCCACCCGGCGGATCCCGTCGGCTGCTCGCGCCACGTGCACGACGACGTCCAGGGCGGCCGCCAGCTGGCTGTGCACCGCGGCCTGCGGCAGACCTGCGGCGAGCGCCAGCGCCTCGAGACGGGCCGGGACATCGGCCGCGGAGTTGGCGTGCACGGTGCCGCAACCGCCGGCGTGGCCGGTGTTGAGGGCCGCGAGCATCTCCACCACCTCGGCACCGCGCACCTCGCCCACGACCAGCCGGTCCGGGCGCATCCGCAGGGCCTGCCGCACCAGGGTGCGCAGCGTGATCTCACCGGCTCCCTCGACGTTGGGCGGACGCGCCTCGAGGCCGACGACGTGCGGGTGCGCCGGCCGCAGCTCGCTGGAGTCCTCGACCAGGACCAGCCGCTCACCCGCGTCGGCGAGGGACAGCATCGCCGCCAGCAACGTGGTCTTGCCCGTGCCCGTCCCACCGGTGACCAGGAAGGCGGACCGGGACGCCACGATCGCGGCGAGCAGCTCGGCGCCCTCGTCGGTCAGGGCCCCCGCCTCCACCAGGTCGGCCATGGTGAAGACCCGCGCCCGCGGGACGCGCAACGACACCACCGTCCCCGGTCGGGCGGTGGGCGCCAGCACCGCGTGGAACCGCGTGCCGTCCGGCAGTCGTACGTCGGCGTGCGGGGTCGCGTCGTCCAGCCGTCTGCCACCGGTGGAGGCCAGCCGCTGGGCCAGGCGTCGGACCGCGGCATCGTCGGGGAAGCGCACCCCGGTGAGCTCCAGCCCGTCCCCGCAGTCCACCCAGACCTCGGAGGCGCCGTTGACCAGCACGTCGGTGACCCCGGGCCGGCGCAGCAACGGCTCGAGCGGGCCGGCGCCCAGCACGTCGCGGCGCAGCTGGTCGTGGACCGCGAGGACCATCGCGTCGCCGACGGGACGGCCGGCGGCACGGAGCGCCTCGGCCACGCGGTGCGGGGACAGGTCTCCGGGTGCGGCCGCCAGGCGCTCGCGCACCTCGTCGAGCACCGCGGGCGCGACGGCCGCCGTCGTGGTCATGCGGCCTCCTCGAGGACCTGGCGGGCAGCCCGGGCGAGAGGCACGCGGCGGTGACGCACGGGCCCCAGGCCCAGGTCGACCGCCTCCGGGAGGCCGCGCTGCTCCGGCACCTCGACCGAGACGCGCAGGCCGGTCGCGCGCTCGACGTCCTCCCACGTGACGCCACCCCGGCGAACGGCCAGCGAGGCGCCCCGCCCCGGGCCGAGCCGGTCGAGGAGCCGGACCGTCGAGGCCACCCCGGCGAGGGTGGCCGGCACCACGACCAGCAGCCGGTCACAGCGGGCGACCAGCTCGTCGACCAGGACGCCGACGTGGCGAGCGAGGTCGAGGACCACCAGGTCGTGGCCACGCTGGGCGGCAGCGACCGCCTCACGGACCACGCCGGCCTCGGGCTGGGCCGCCGAACCGGACGGCCAGGTGAGCACCCCCGGCCCGGAGGAGTCGCCGGGCGGCCTCGGCACCGCCTCCCGGAGCGATCGGGCCCCGAGTCGCCCGGAGCCCGACGCGAGGTCGGACCAGCGCACGCCCGGCACCGACTCCAGACCGAGCATCCGGTCCAGGCCCGGGCCGAGCGGGTCGGTGTCGACCACCAGGGCCGTCCCGCGCGCGGCCCCCACCTGCCCCAGCGCGCACGCGAAGGTCGACGCGCCCGCGCCACCGGCACCGCCGATCACCCCGATGGTGCGCCCACGACCCGGGACCTCCTCGCTGTCGGCGAGCAGGTCGACCAGCCACGCCTCGCAGGTCGGCAGCTCCGCGACCGTGCCGGCTCCGATCACCAGCGCCGCACGGAACACCCCGTCGCCGGGGGTCCAGCCGACCACGTGCACCCCGTCCCGCCGGGCCGGCCGCGCGGCCGCCACCTCACCGACCAGGTCGACGCCGACCAGCACCAGCGCCGCGGTGGGCCAGGCCCGGAGCGCGGCGAGCGGGTCGTCGTACACCTCGGGACGGACGCCGGCGGCGGCGCTCAGCCGGGCGACCTCGTCGACGAGTGCCGGATCTCGGGTCAGGAGGAGGGGCTGCATGCGTCGAGGCTCCCCGCGCTCACCGACACCGCGCCGGGTGGCGCGACAGCCCTGTGGACGACGGACCCGGCGACCGGGTCGGTGGACGGCTGCTGGTCCGCGATCGGCACCGAGCATGGACGCCCGCCCTACGATGGCGACCATGTCCCGCCCCACCGCGGCCTTCTTCGACCTCGACAAGACGATCATCGCCAAATCGAGCACGCTGGCCTTCAGCAAGCCCTTCCAGGCCGGCGGGCTCATCAGCAGGCGCGCGATGCTGCGCAGCACCTACGCCCAGTTCGTCTACCTGGTCGGCGGCGCCGACCACGACCAGATGGAGAAGATGCGGGCGTTCATGTCCGCCCTGTGCGCCGGCTGGGACGTCGCGACCGTCCGCGAGATCGTCGCCGACACCCTGCACAACGTCGTCGACCCCATCGTCTACGACGAGGCGGTGAGTCTCATCGAGGAGCACCACCAGGCTGGTCGCGACGTCGTGATCGTGTCGACCAGCGGGTCGGAGGTGGTCGAGCCCATCGGCGAGATGCTCGGCGCCGACCGCGTGGTCGCGACCCGCATGGAGATCGTGGACGGGAAGTACAGCGGCGAGATCGAGTACTACGCCTACGCCGAGGAGAAGGCCCGCGCCATCGAGGACCTCGCCGACCTCGTCGGCTACGACCTCGCGGAGTGCTACGCCTACAGCGACTCGGTCACCGACGTGCACATGCTGCGCGTCGTCGGGCACCCGCACGCGGTCAACCCCGACCGCGAGCTGCGCCGGGCGGCGGTGGCCGAGGGATGGCCAGTGCTGGTCTTCGACAAGCCCGTCGCGCTCCGCTCCCGGGTCCCGCTCCCCCCTGCCCGGACCACCCTCACCGCGCTCGCCGTCGGCGGTGCGATGGCCGCCGGCGGGGTCCTGTGGTCCAACGCCCGCAAGCGCCGCGACGGCGCCTGACACCGCATCGAACGGCCGATAAGTCAACCCTTGAAGGCGGCCCCGCGGCGGCGTACAACGGAGACACACAACTCCACAGGCAGCACGTGAGCCGGGTACCCACGCGGCGATCTACCCTTCGCACAAGGGCGCGAGTCACCGGCCATGACCGGGACAGCAGTTGGATGTTGCACGCTTGGTAGCCACGGCGTCACGTGTCAGCGACGGCACCTGATCCATGATCAGGTGCCGTTCGCATGCCGCCCTCACTCCGCGGCGTCGCGCCGGAGAGGCGACGCCTCGGCCCCCGCGGCGTAGGCCTCGGAGGCGTAGAGGACCCACGCGTGTACGCCGCGCGGCCCGCCGTCGCGGTAGGCGCCGAGGTTGGACTCGTACTGCGCCCGCAGCGCCAGGTGTCCGGCCTCCGGGACGACCAGCGACTTGGCGTCCACGCCGCGCGAGACCAGCACGAGCCGCTCCACGGCGCGCGCCACGATGCCGTTGTGGGACGCGAACGGCGCGGCTGTCGCCAGGTCGGCGTGCACCACGGCGGCGACGAGCAGCGCCGGGGCGGACGTCGGCGCCAGCAGCAGCTCGGCGACGCCGCGCAGCCGGTCGGCGGACGCCGCGTCCCGCGGACGCCCGAGCTCCTCGGGGTCCAAGGAGGCCGAGCCGACCACGCTGTGGATGCGCGCCATCGCCTGCAGGGGCGCGGTCTTGAGCAGCGGCGCGAGCGCCAGCAGCGAGGCGGACATCCGAACGGCATCGGTCGCGACGGCGTCCCCGGCACCCTCGCGCAGCTCGGCGAGCGAGGACGTCGAGCCCTCGAGCACCGCCGACGCGTGCGCGCCGCGCAGCAGGGACTCGGCGGTCATCTCCGGCGAGGTGCGGCGCAGCCCACGGTCGCGCAGCATCACGTCGATGCCGTCGCGGGCCGCGGCGTACCCCGAGGGCACGCCCTCCAGCCCCACCAGCCAGGCCAAGGGATCGGTCGTCACGAGGCACGACGCTAGTAGCCTGCAGGGGATGAGCGACGAGCAGCCCACCCCCGAGGACGTCAAGCGGTGGTCCCGGTCCTTCGGGGCCGTGGCCGGGACCTACGACCGGGGGCGTCCGACGTACCCCGCCGACGCGGTCTCCTGGCTCGTGGGCGGTGAGGCCAAGGTCGTGCTCGAGCTCGGTGCCGGCACCGGCAAGCTCACCCGCGAGCTGGTCGCGCAGGGGCACGCCGTCTACGCCACCGAGCCCGACGCCGCCATGCTCGAGGTCCTCGAGGCGAACGTCCCCGGCTGCAGCGCCAAGGTCGCGGGCGCCGAGGAGATCCCGGCCAACGACCGTTCGGTCGATGTCGTCGTGGCCGGCCAGGCGTTCCACTGGTTCGACCACGAGGTGGCGCTGCCGGAGATCGCGCGCGTCCTCAAGCCCGGCGGCCACCTGGCACTGGCGTGGAACTTCTTCGACCAGCGGATCCCCTGGGTACGACGCCTGGTCGAGGCGATGGGCGAGCAGGGCATGACCTCGTCGTCGCACGAGGCCCTGGTGACATCGAGCCTCTTCGGCTTCGTGGAGGAGAAGACGTTCGCGCACTGGCAGGACGTCAACCGGGAGACCTTGGTGGACATCGTCGCGTCCCGCTCCTACATCGCCAGCCTCGACGAGGCGGCCCGCGAGGCACGGTTGGACCGGGTGCGGGCGTTGTACGACGACTACGGCCGCGGGCACGACGGCATGCAGCTGGCCTACCGCACCGAGTGCTTCCGCGCGCAGGTCGTCGACCGCCAGGACGACCTGTCGACCGAACCGGACGACGACGCGTCCCACGAGGGACCGATCATCTCCGACGGCACCGACACCGACATGCTGCTCATCGACTTCCGGTAGCCCAGCGGGACCGGGACGGGCCCGCGGCGTACTTGCTGGCCGACCTTGACGCTTGCTGGCCGTTGCATCGGCCAGCAAGCGCCAGAGTCACCGCTGAAGCGGTGACTCCGACAGCTGCCCCCTGAGTAGTCTCCCCCGCATGGCGCGACCCCGGCTCTGGCGACGGTCCGACAGCCGGCGCACGGCGCTGGGCTCCCAGGCCGACCGGGCGACGTTCCGGGCGCTGCACAACGCGTCGCTGGCCAGCCCGGCACTGCGCGCGGGGCTGACGGTCGACAGCGCGGAGCGCAGCCTGGGCCACCTCCGCGCCCTGCTCGGCACCCCAGCCGCGGCGCTGACCGACGCCAGCGGGGTGCTGGCGTGGGACGGCTCCGGCCAGCACCACGCCGAGGACGTGCCGCGCTTCCTCCCCGACCTCGTCGAGACGGGCCGCACCCGGGTCGCCGACCTGGCCTGCCAGGACCCGCGCTGCGAGGTCCGGCAGGTGGTGCTGGCGCCGCTCGTCGTCGAGGAGACGATCGTCGGCGCGCTGGTGGTCGGCGCGGCGTACGCCACGGGAGGCCTCATCCGGGCCGCCGACGAGGTGGCGCTGTGGGTCTCGGGACAGCTCGAGCTCGCCCAGCTCGACGCCTCGCGCACGCGCCTCATGGAGGCCGAGGTCCGCGCGCTGCGCGCCCAGATCAGTCCGCACTTCATCTACAACTCCCTCGGTGCCATCGCCAGCTTCGTGCGCACCGACCCCGACCGGGCGCGCGAGCTGCTGCTGGAGTTCGCCGACTTCACCCGCTACTCCTTCCGCCGCCACGGGGAGTACACGACCCTCGCCGAGGAGCTCCGCTCGGTGGAGCGCTACCTGCTGCTCGAGCAGGCGCGGTTCGGCGACCGGCTGCAGGTGACGCTGCGCATCGCTCCGGAGGTGCTGCCCGTCGCGGTGCCGTTCCTGTGCATCCAGCCGCTGGTCGAGAACGCCGTGCGGCACGGCCTCGAGGCCAGCGTCGACAAGGAGGACGGTGTCGGACGGCTGAGCATCCTGGCCCGCGACCTCGACCAGGAGTGCGTGATCGAGGTCGAGGACGACGGCACCGGCGAGGACCCCGAGCGCGTACGCCGCGCGCTGGCCGGCGACGCCTCCATGGACTCGGTGGGGCTCGGCAACGTCGACGCGCGGCTGCGCAACGCCTACGGCGACGACTACGGGCTGGTCGTCGAGACCGCGCCGGGTGCCGGCACCAAGGTGGTCGTGCGGGTGCCCAAGTTCGCACCCGGGGTCGCCGCGAGCGTCTGAGCCGCCCGAGGAGCCCGGTTTCGAACGTAGGCTGCGTGCCCATGAGCGGCCTGCGCATCCTCGTCATCGACGACGAGCGGCCCGCCCTCGACGAGCTGACCTACCTCCTCGAGCGCGACCCCCGCGTCGCCGGCGTGCTGGGCTGCGACTCGGCCACCGAGGCGCTGCGGGTGCTGCAGGACCTCGAGGTCGACGCGGTCTTCCTCGACATCCAGATGCCCGGCCTCACCGGCCTCGACCTGGCCCAGGTGCTGTCCCGCTTCAAGTCGCCGCCCCCGATCGTGTTCGTCACCGCGCACGAGGAGCACGCCGTGTCCGCCTTCGAGCTCGCGGCGGTCGACTACGTCCTCAAGCCGGTGCGGGCCGAGCGTCTCGCCGAGGCCGTACGACGCGTGGTCGACGCGGGCACGCCGGCGCCGTCGGGCGACGCCCAGATCGCCGTCGAGCGGGGCGGGGTGACCCGGTTCGTGCAGCGTTCGGACATCACCCACGTCGAGGCGCAGGGTGACTACGCCCGGCTGCACACCGCCGAGGGCTCGCACCTGGTGCGGACGCCGCTGTCCACCCTGGCCGAGGAGTGGGCGCCGGCCGGGTTCGTGCGCATCCACCGCTCCCTGCTCGTCTCGCTCCCCCACATCGAGGAGGTCCGCACCGAGTCGGGCCGGGTCTCGGTGGTGGTCGCCGGCCAGGAGCTCTCGGTCAGCCGCCGACACACCCGCGAGCTGCGCGACCTGCTGACCCGGCGGTCCGGGTGAGCGCCGAGCCCACGAGCGGCACGGGCGGGCGGCCGGCCCGGGTCCGGGTGACCGGTCCCCCGCGGCGGCGCGCGAGCGGCGTACGACCGACGGCGTCGCGCGAGATCGACGCGGACTCCGAGCTGGGCGCCGTCTACATGAGCTCGCTGCTCGGCGAGCAGCTGCGGCTCGCGGCCGGCGTGCTGGTGGCGCTCGGGCTCACCGTCGGGGTGCTGCCGCTGGTCTTCCACGTCTTCCCGCACCTCAGCGACCTGCGCCTGCTCGGCGTCCCGGTGCCGTGGCTGCTGCTCGGCGTCCTGGTCTACCCCTGGTTGATCGTGCTCGGCTGGTTCTACGTCCGCCGCGCGGAGGCCAACGAGCGCGACTTCGCCGACCTCGTCGCCGACCAACCGGACGAGCGATGAACGACGCCGTGACCACCGCCCCCGGCATCGTCGCGGTCGTCCTGGTGACCGTCGCGACGCTGGCGATCGGCACCTGGGGGCTGCGCTTCTCGCGCACGACCAGCGACTTCTTCGTCGCCTCGCGCACCGTCCGTCCGGGCCTCAACGCGAGCGCGATCGGCGGGGAGTACCTCTCGGCGGCATCCTTCCTCGGCATCGCCGGGCTGGTGCTCGTCTTCGGTGCCGACATGCTCTGGTACCCCGTCGGCTGGACCGCCGGCTACCTCGTCCTGCTGGTCCTCGTCGCGGCCCCGCTGCGGCGCAGCGGCGCCTACACGCTGCCGGACTTCGCCGAGGCCAGGCTGGGCTCGCGACGGGTCCGGTCCCTGTGCTCGGCGCTGGTGGTCGGCATCGGCTGGCTCTACCTGCTCCCCCAGTTCCAGGGCGCCGGCGTCACCCTGGCCGCCACCATCGGCGCCCCGCCCTGGCTAGGCGCGGTGATCGTGGCGGCGGTCGTGCTCATCAACGTCACCTCCGGCGGCATGCGCAGCATCACCTTCGTCCAGGCGTTCCAGTACTGGCTCAAGCTCACCGCCCTGCTGGTCCCGGCGTGCGTCCTGCTCGCGGTCTGGGCCGGCGACGGAGCGCCCAACCCGGCCGACGCGGCCATCCCCGGCGACGCCTTCTGGTCGCTCCCGCTCGGCGACGGCGGCGCGCAGGGCCTCTACGTCACCTACTCGCTCATCATCGCGACGTTTCTCGGCACCATGGGCCTGCCGCACGTGGTGGTCCGCTTCTACACCAACCCCGACGGCCGCGCCGCGCGGCGTACGACGCTCGTGGTGCTGGGCCTGCTCGGCGTCTTCTACCTGCTTCCGCCCGTGTACGGCGCGCTGGGCCGGCTCTACGCGTCGGACTCGATCGTGCGCGCCTCCGACGTCCTCGTGCTCGAGCTGCCCCGGCTGATGGTCCCCGGGCTCGGCGGCGAGCTGCTGACCGGCCTGGTGACGGCCGGCGCGTTCGCGGCCTTCCTGTCCACCAGCTCGGGCCTGACGATCGCCGTCGCCGGCGTGCTCAGCCAGGACGTCGCCAGCCGTCGGCTCTCCGGGATCACCGCCTTCCGGGTCGCGGGCGTCGCCGCGGTGGTCGTGCCGTGCGCGGTGGCCATCGCCGCTCCTGACGTCGGGGTGGCCCGGACCGTCGGGCTGGCCTTCGCGGTGGCCGCCTCGACGTTCTGCCCGCTGCTGCTGCTCGGCATCTGGTGGCGCGGGCTCACGGCGGCGGGTGCCGTGGCCGGGCTGCTGGTGGGCGGCATCGGGTCCGGCTGCGCCGTCGGGTGGACGTTGCTGACCAGCGCCACGACGGGCTGGGCGGCGGTGCTGCTCGGCCAGCCGGCTGCCTGGAGCGTGCCGGCGGCCCTGGCCACGATGGTCGTGGTGAGCCGGGCGACGCGGTCCCGCATCCCCGCGCACGCGGGTCGGTTCATGGTCCGGCTGCACACGCCGGAGGCCGTGGACCTCGCGCGCTGAGGCGTCGTACGCCGGATCGGCCGGGCCCCGGGGTTTCCCGCGCGCCGGGCGGCCACGTCTGCCATGCTGGGCGCGCCCCGTCGGGGCAACGGGGTTGCACCACGGGGGTGGCATGACGACGTTCATCGTGATCGGGCTGGCCGGACTCGGCCTGCTCCTGGTCTCGCTCCTCGTCGGCGACCTCTTCGACGGCGCCCTCGACGCCCTCGCCGGTGACGTCTTCTCCAGCGCCGTGGTCGGCGCCTTCGTCGCCGCCACCGGCTTCGGCGCGGCCGCCGCGCAGGGCGTCGTCGGCACGGCCGTGGCCGTCCCGGTCGGCCTCGTCACCGGGGCGGCGTTCGCCTGGTTCGCGTGGTGGCTCACCCGGCTGCTGCGGGACGGCAGCAGCGACTCGACCCCGACCACCGACGACACCATCGGCCGCGACGCGCGTGTGGTCACGCCCATCCCGGCCGACGGCCTCGGCGTCGTCGACGTCCTCGTCGGTGGCCACGTGATGCGGCTCAACGCGCGCGCCGAGCAGCCCATCGAGCCCGGGACGCCGGTGCACGTCACCAGCGTCCTCTCGCCCACCTCGGTCACGGTCGCCCCGGTGTGGCCCGAGCTCCCCTGACACCCCCACCACCCGCGAACCCGCGCCACGCCTAGGAGAACCCAGTGGACCTGTCCAGCCCCGTCGTCGCCCTCGGCGGCCTCGTCGTCCTCGTCGTCCTGCTCCTGCTGCTCGTCACGAGCCGCTACAAGGTGGCCGGGCCCAACCAGGCCTACATCGTCACCGGACGCAAGGGCAAGGCGGTCCTCAACCCCGAGACCGGCGCGTTGAGCCACGACCTCTCGGGGCAGAAGGTCATCCTCGGCGGCGGCGTGTTCGTCATCCCGTTCGTCCAGAAGCTCGCCACCCTCGACCTGTCCTCGCGCCGCATCTCGGTGCAGATCCGCGGTGCGGTCTCCGGGCAGGGCATCAAGCTCAACGTGGAGGGCGTCGCGATCGTCAAGGTCGGCGGCAACGCCGACCAGATCCGACTGGCGGCCCAGCGCTTCCTCGCCCAGCAGGGCGAGATCGAGTCCTTCACCCAGGAGGTGCTGGCCGGTGCCCTGCGCTCCATCGTCGGCGGCCTGACGGTCGAGCAGATCATCCGCGACCGCGCGGCGTTCGCCCAGCGCGTCGCCGACGAGTCGGAGAACTCCCTGACCGGCCAGGGGCTCATCCTCGACACCTTCCAGATCCAGGACGTCACCGACGACGGCACCTACCTCGCCGACCTCGGCCGTCCCGAGGCCGCGCGGATCCAGCAGGCCGCGTCCATCGCCGAGGCCAACGCCCGCCAGGCGGCCGAGCAGGCCCGGATCGCCGCCGAGCAGGAGATCGCCGTCTCGACCCGGACCCTGGCCCTCAAGCAGGCCGAGATCAAGGCCGAGACCGACGCCGCCGCGGCCACCGCTGCCGCCTCCGGCCCGCTCGCCCAGGCCGACCGCGACCAGGCGATCCTGCTCGAGCAGGAGAAGGTCGCCGTACGCCGGGCGGCACTCACCGAGCGCAACCTCGAGACCGAGGTCCGCAAGCCCGCCGACGCCGCCCGCTACAAGGTCGAGCAGGAGGCCGAGGCCCAGCGCACCGCCGAGATCGCGGGCGCCGAGGCCCGCAAGGCGGCCACCATCGCCGCCGCGCAGGCCAAGGCCGAGGAGGCGCGGCTGAGCGGCGAGGCGGAGAAGTCGCGGCGTACGGCGCTCGCCGAGGCCGAGGCCATCGAGGGCGCGCGCCGTGGTGAGGCCGAGAAGGCCCGCCGCACCGCCGAGGCCGAGGCGACCCGTGCCGAGGGCGAGGCGACCGCGGCCGCGACCCTGGCGGTCGGGCAGGCCGAGGCCGAGGCGATGGACAAGCGCGCCGACGCGTTCGCGCACTACAACGACGCGGCCGTGCTGCAGATGCTGATCGAGGTGCTCCCCCAGATCGCCCGCGAGGTCGCCTCGCCGATGGCCGCGATCGACCAGCTCACGGTGATCTCGCCCGACGGTGCCGGCGCGCTGCCGCGGCAGGTCAACGACAACGTCGTGCAGACCCTCAACATGCTCAAGACGTCGACCGGCCTCGACCTCGAGGCGCTCATCAAGAAGTCCGTGGGCCACGCCACCGGCACGTCCAACGGCGACGGTCCGCACGAGTCGCTCGCCGAGGCCGCGTCGAGCAAGCCGTAGCCCCGGCCCGGACCTCCCCGCGTCGCCCGGCGGCGCGGGCGGTCCGTCGACCGCTCGTCGTGCGCAACCGACCGCTCGGCGACGCGCCGCCCCCGCCCGCCGACGTACGCCCTCGACCCCCTCCCGGACCCGGCCGCGGCGGTGCGACGGTGACGGCGGTCACACCTCGGTGGCCCCGCGCGGAAGGAACCCCCGTGACACCCGAGACCCATGAACAGGCTGCGCGCCACGATCCTGTCTACGACCGGCTGCACGAGACGTCGGAGTTCACCGAGCTGCGACGTCGCTACCGCGGCTTCGTCATCCCCGCCACCGTGGCGTTCCTGGCCTGGTACCTGCTGTACGTCGTCATGTCGAACTGGGCGCCGGACTTCATGAACACCAAGGTCGTCGGCAACATCAACGTCGCCCTGATCTTCGGGCTCCTCCAGTTCGTGACCACGTTCGGCCTCGCCTGGCTGTACAGCAACTACTCCAACGCCAAGCTCGACCCGCTCGCGCGCAACCTCGAGGAGGCCTACCGCGAGCAGGCCGGCGTCGACGCGAAGCGAGGCCAGGCATGAGCGACCAGTTCCTCACCACGGCCCTCTTCCTCAGCGTCGTCGCACTGACGGTCGGCATCACCTTCTGGGCCAGCCGCCAGACCAAGACCGCGACCGACTTCTACTCCGGCGGCCGGTCCTTCTCCGGCTTCCAGAACGGCCTGGCCATCGGCGGCGACTACATGTCGGCCGCCTCGTTCCTCGGCATCTCCGGAGCCATCGCCCTCTACGGGTACGACGGCTTCCTCTACTCCATCGGCTTCCTCGTCGCATGGCTCGTGGCGCTGCTCCTCGTTGCCGAGATGCTGCGCAACGCCGGTCGCTACACCATGGCCGACCAGCTGGCCTTCCGGATGAACCAGCGCAAGGTCCGCACCGCGGCCTCGATCTCGACCGTGGTCGTGTCGATCTTCTACCTGCTCGCCCAGATGGTCGGCGCCGGCACCCTGGTGGCGCTGCTGCTCGGCGTTGAGAGCCAGGCGGTGCAGAACATCACCATCATCGGCGTCGGCGTGCTGATGATCTTCTACGTCGTCGTCGGCGGCATGAAGGGCACGACCTACGTCCAGATCGTCAAGGCCGTGCTGCTCATGCTCGGCTCGGCGCTGATCGTCGTGCTGGTGCTGGCGGAGTTCAACTTCAACCTGTCCTCGCTGCTCGGCGCGGCCGCGGACAACTCCGGCAAGGGCGAGGCGTTCCTCCAGCCCGGCCTGCAGTACGGCAGCTCGCTGACCTCGCAGATCGACTTCCTGTCGCTCGGCCTGGCCCTCGTGCTCGGTACCGCCGGCCTGCCGCACATCCTGATCCGCTTCTACACCGTCCCGACGGCGCGCGACGCCCGCAAGTCGGTGCTGTGGGCGATCGGCCTGATCGGCGCGTTCTACCTGATGACGCTGGTGCTGGGCTTCGGCGCGGCAGCCATGCTGGACCGCTCCCAGGTCGACCCGGTCGAGGGCGGCAACCAGAACCTCGCCTCCCCGCTGCTCGCCGAGGCCGTCGGCGGCGGCGACGGGTCCACCGGTGGTGCGATCCTGCTCGCCCTCATCGCCGCGGTGGCCTTCGCCACGATCCTCGCGGTGGTGGCCGGCCTGACGCTCGCGTCGTCCTCGTCGGTGGCGCACGACCTCTACAAGGGCGTCATCAAGAAGGACCAGAAGGTCTCCGAGCAGGACGAGGTCCGGGTCGCCCGGATCGCCGCGTTCGTCATCGGCGCCATCGCGATCGCGCTGTCCATCCCGGCGCAGCGGCTCAACATCGCCTTCCTGGTGGCGCTGGCGTTCGCCGTGGCGGCGTCGGCCAACCTGCCCGCAATCATCTACAACATGTTCTGGCGGCGCTTCAACACCCGCGGCGCCACGTGGAGCATCTACGGCGGCCTCATCGCCGCCGTCGGGCTGGTCTTCTTCTCGCCCGTGATGTCCGGCGGCCCGACCTCGCTGTTCCCCGACTCGGACTGGGCGATCTTCCCGCTCAACAACCCGGGCATCGTGTCGATCCCGCTGGGCTTCCTGCTCGGCTACATCGGCACCGTGACCGGCCGGGAGCCCGCGGCGGAGGACCGCTTCACCGAGCTCGAGGTCCGCGCCCTGACCGGTGCCGGCGCCGAGGGCGCCGTGCACCACTGACCCACCGGCGTACGACGCCCGGACCGGCCGCACGCGCCGGTCCGGGCGTCGTACCCATCGACCGACCAACCAACTCAGCGTAGGTTTCGAGGCGGCCGTCCGACGGCGCACGTCACCGCCCGTACCAGCCCGCATCGACCCGAGACGGAGCACGTATGACCGAGCAGAAGACCGACGCACTCGCCAACCTGTCCACCGAGGACCGCCGCTTCGAGCCGCCCGCCGACCTGGCCGCCGACGCCAACGTGAAGGCGGAGGCCTACGACCGGGCCGCGTCGGACCGGGAGGCGTTCTGGGCCGAGGCGGCCGAGCGCCTCGACTGGGGCCGCACGTGGGACCAGGTGCTCGACTGGTCGGACGCCCCCTTCGCCAAGTGGTTCGTCGGCGGGACGATCAACGCCTCGGTCAACTGCGTCGACCGGCACGTGGAGGCCGGCCGCGGCGACAAGGTCGCCATCCACTGGGTGGGCGAGCCCGAGGACGACAGCCGCGACCTCACCTACGCCGACCTCCTGGACCAGGTCTCCCGCGCCGCCAACGCGCTCACGGAACTCGGCGTCAAGAAGGGGGACCGGGTCGCGATCTACATGCCGATGATCCCCGAGGTGGCCGTCGCGATGCTCGCGTGCGCCCGCCTCGGCGCCCCGCACACCGTCGTCTTCGGCGGGTTCTCGGCCGACGCCCTGGCCTCCCGCGTCACCGACTGCGAGGCCAAGGTCATCATCACCGCCGACGGCGGCTACCGGCGCGGCGCGCCGAGCGCCCTCAAGCCGGCCGTCGACGAGGCGGTCGCCAAGACCGGCGACCTCGTCGAGCACGTGGTCGTCGTACGCCGCACGGGCCAGGACGTCGAGTGGGACGAGGGCCGCGACAAGTGGTGGCACGACGTCGTCGACACCGCCTCCCCCGACCACGAGCCCGAGATGCACGACAGCGAGCACCCGCTCTACGTCATGTACACCTCGGGCACGACCGGCAAGCCCAAGGGCATCCTGCACACCACGGGCGGCTACCTCACCGGGACGTCGTGGACGCACTGGGCGGTCTTCGACCTCAAGCCGGAGACGGACGTCTACTGGTGCACCGCGGACGTCGGCTGGGTGACCGGGCACAGCTACATGGTCTACGGCCCGCTCGCCAACGGCACGACGCAGGTGATGTACGAGGGCACGCCCGACTCCCCGCACAAGGGCCGCTGGTGGGAGATCGTGGAGAAGTACGGGGTCACCATCTTCTACACGGCCCCGACCGCGATCCGGACGTTCATGAAGTGGGGCGACGACATCCCCGCGAAGTTCGACCTCTCCTCCATCCGGCTCCTCGGGTCCGTCGGCGAGCCGATCAACCCCGAGGCCTACGTCTGGTACCGCGAGAACATCGGCGCGTCCACAGCGCCCGTCGTCGACACCTGGTGGCAGACCGAGACCGGCCAGATCCTCATCAGCCCGCTGCCCGGCGTCACCGCGGGCAAGCCCGGCTCGGCGATGAAGGCGCTGCCCGGCATCGAGGTGGACGTCGTCAACGACGAGGCCGAGTCGGTGCCGAACGGCTCCGGCGGCTACCTGGTGCTCCGGGAGCCGTGGCCGGCGATGCTGCGCACCCTGTGGGGCGACGACCAGCGCTTCAAGGACACCTACTGGTCGCGCTGGGAGGGCCTCTACTTCGCCGGCGACGGCGCCAAGAAGGACGAGGACGGCGACATCTGGCTGCTCGGCCGCGTCGACGACGTCATGAACGTCTCGGGCCACCGGCTCTCCACGACCGAGATCGAGTCGGCGCTGGTCTCGCACCCCAAGGTCGCCGAGGCGGCCGTGGTCGGCGCGGCCGACGAGATGACCGGCCAGGCCGTGTGTGCGTTCGTGATCCTGCGCGAGTCGGCGCTGGGTGACGACGGTGCTGCCCCGGAGGACCTCATCGAGGAGCTGCGCAAGCACGTGCAGAAGGAGATCGGGGCGATCGCCAAGCCGCGACAGATCATGATCGTCCCCGAGCTGCCCAAGACGCGGTCGGGCAAGATCATGCGCCGGCTGCTCAAGGACGTCGCCGAGCACCGCGAGGTGGGCGACGTGACGACGCTGGCCGACTCGACGGTGATGGACCTGATCAAGGGCAAGGAGGGCGCGCCCTCCTCGGAGGACTGACCGCCCCTCCCGCGTAGTCCGTGACGTTCGGACCCTCCAGGAGCCGATTCCGGGGTCCGTTCGTCCCGGACTACCCCGCCCGCGCTGGCTAGTTTGGGACGAAATCGTTGGCCGACCCGCGGTCTCGCCTACGAGATCGTCCCAAACTACCCGGGGCGCGGGGTGCGTCAGGACCCGCCGGCCCCGGGGGACCCGGACGGGACCGCGGCCTCCTCGGCGGGCTCCGGCTCCGGGTCCTGCTCGCGGGCGGCCGCGAGCAGCACGACGGTGCCGACGACCGCGGCCACCAGCGAGGCGACGAGGATGCCGACCTTCGCCTCGCCCGTGAGGACCTCCGAGCCGGGGAACGAGAGGCCGGCGATGAAGATGGACACGGTGAAGCCGATGCCCGCCACCGAGCCGAGCCCGGCGACCATCGGCCAGGTGGTGCGGTCGGGCAGCCGGCCCAGCCCCAGGCGTATGGCGATGAAGCAGGCCACGACGATGCCGAGCGGCTTGCCCACCACGAGGCCCGCCGCGATCCCGAGCCCCACGGCCGACGTCATGGCGTCGCCGAGCGCACCGCCACCGAGCGGCACGCCGGCGTTGGCGAGCGCGAAGATCGGCAGCACGACGTACGACGAGAGCGGGTGCAGGGCGGTCTGGAGCCGTTCGACGACGGGGACCGACTCGCCCAGCAGGAACCGCAGCCGGCTGAGCTCCTCGGAGTCGAGGTGCCGGTCGTTGAGGGCACGCTGCGCGTAGCCCCGGGCGACGTCCTCGCGCAGCAGCGGGACGGCGGGCGTGATCAGGCCGATCGCCACGCCGGCGAGGGTGGCGTGGACGCCCGACTCGAGCATCGCGAACCACGTGAGGAAGCCGAGCACGGCGTAGACCCACAGCGACCACACGCGCAGCACCCGCAGCGCGATCATCACCGCCAGGAGCAGGACCGCGAGGCCGAGCCACTCCAGGTGGAGGTCCTCGGTGTAGAAGACGGCGATCACGATGATCGCGCCGATGTCGTCGACGATGGCGAGGGTCAGCAGGAAGAGCCGGGCCGCGGACGGGATCCGGCGCCCGAGCAGACCCAGCACACCCACGGCGAAGGCGATGTCGGTGGCCATGGGGATGCCCCACCCGGCGCTCGCCTCCCCGCTCCCGGCGATCAGGAGGTAGATCCCGGCCGGCACCAGCATGCCGCCGATCGCCGCGACGATGGGCAGGGCCGCGGTCTTGGGGTCGCGCAGGTCACCGGAGACGATCTCGTACTTGATCTCCAGGCCGACGACGAAGAAGAAGATCACCATCAAGGCGTCGTTGACCCAGTGCTGCAGCGTCTCCTCGAGCCGGAAGCTGCCGAGGTCGATGGCGACCTCGGTGTGCCAGAACGAGTCGTACGACGACGCCCACGGGCTGTTGGCCCAGATCAGCGCCGCGGTGGCCGCGAGCAGCAGCAGGATGGAGCCCGCGGCCTCGATGCGGAGGAACTCGCGCACCGGGCGGGCGACGAGCCGGGCGAGCGGCTTGTTGCTGGCGAGGTAGGTCGGTCCGGACCGCCAGACGTCGTCGTCGGGCAGCTCGGGGTGCTCATGGGGGTTGCTGTCCATGTCACTGGGCTTGTCGCTTGGCATCGGCACGCGGCCTTTCGGGGTCGCTGTCGGGTCACTCCGCGACCTGCTGGACGCGGGCCGACCAGACTTCCCGGCTCACCTCCGGCGATCCTATCGGTGGCCGGTGACGTCGGCCGCCTTGTGTAGGGTCACGACCGTCAGAGAAGCGTCGTACCCCGCGAAGGAAACCCACATGGCCACCACCCCGGTCAAGGACACCGATCCCACGATCGGCGGCCTCGTCGTCGACGCCAGCCGCGACATCTCCACGCTGATCTCCAAGGAGATCCAGCTGGCCAAGTCCGAGCTCAAGGTCAGCGTCAAGCACGGCGGCACCGGGATCGGGCTCTTCGCCGGGGCGGCCTTCATCGCCGTGCTGGCGATCATCATGCTCTCGGTCGCGATCGCCTACTTCATCAACATGACCGGGCTCGACCTGGCGTGGTGCTTCCTGATCGTCTTCGGCTTCTACGTCCTCGTGGCCGCCCTGCTGGCCTTCATCGGCGTGCGGCAGGTCAAGCAGGTCAAGGCGCCGGAGCGGGCGATCAACCAGGGCAAGGAGATCCCCTCCGCCCTCAAGGGCCGGGCCTGACGCAGGACCCGACAACCGCCTGAGGACCGCCTGACGGCGGCTCAGCCGGTGCAGGCCCCGGTGCCGACGGCCTCCTCGGCCGTCAGCCCGCGCGCCGCCGACTCCGCCACCTGGTCGGCGGTCAGGGCGTAGCCGGTGTCGCGGTCGGTGACCGAGGCGGCGAACACCAGCCCGACCACGTCACCCCCCGAGGACAGGATCGGACCGCCGGAGTTGCCGGCCCGGACGAGGCCCCGCAGGGAGAACACCTCGCGGATCACCGCGCCCTCGCCGTAGATGTCCGGGGAGCGGAGCCGCTGCTCGGACCGGATCCGGCCCGCCTGCACGTCGTAGGGACCGTCCTGCGGGTAGCCCACGATGGCCACGCCGTCCTGGGGCCCGGCGTCGCGGTCGAAGGCGAGGGAGGGCAGGTCGCCGTCGTCGAGGGCCAGCACGGCCACGTCGATGTCGGGGTCGTAGTGCACGACGGTCGCGGTCACGCTGGTGCCGTCGCCGAGCTCGACCTCGGGCTGCCGCACCCCGGCGACGACGTGGGCGTTGGTCATCAGCCGGCCGTCGGAGTAGAGGAAGCCGGTGCCCTCCAGGCCGCTGCCGCACGCGTTGGTGCCGCGTACCTTGAGCACGCTGCTCTGCGCGTCGACCACGTCCGGGTCGGTGAGCAGCCGGCGCGGGCCTGCCTTGACCTCGACGATGCGCTCGGGTGCGAAGGGCTCGAGGTAGCGCGGGAAGAACGTCGTCCCCACCACGTTGTTGAAGGCCTGCAGGACACCGGCGGCCTGCCCCGGCAGCACGGAGTCGACCTTGGCCAGCACGGTCGACTCGCGCACGGTCGGGGTGATCGCACCGATCTGCGATCCGGAGACCGCCACCCCGAGCGCCCAGGCGACGACCAGCACGGCGGCCGCGCTGAGGGCGGCCCCGCCGACGGCGTCCAAGGCCCGGACCGGCTGCCAGCGGATGCGTGAGCGGATGCGCGCGCCGGCGTACTGCAGCAGCGCCTGCCCCAGCGACGCCGCGAGGATCACGATGAACAGCGCGCCGAGCGAGACCCACAGCGAGGGCTCGGCGTCGCCGAGCGCGATCGGCGCCAGCCACACGCCGAAGAGTCCGCCGAGCAGCAGCCCCGCGGTGGCGAAGGCGCCGGTGACGAAGCCCTGCCAGTAGCCCGACAGCGCGTAGATGCCCACCAGTGCGACCAGGCACCAGTCGAGGACGTTCATGCTCACTCCCCCGGTCTGGTGTGGTGCCGGAGGTCCTGCCCCGGTGTGGGATCACCCTGCAGCATGTACGACGGCAGGTCACGCACCCGGTCGGCGTCCCAGGGGGTCGACCAATCGAGGAAGTCGAAGAGGCGGGCGATGATCCCGGCCGTGAAGCCCCACAGGATCACGTCGCGCTCGGGCCCGATGAGGAAGCCCGGACCGAGCCAGCCGCTGGGGTGGCGCACGCTGATGCGGTGCCGGGGGTCGAGCAGCTCGCTGATCGGGACGTGGTGGATCTCGTGGACCTCGTCGGGACTGGCGATGCCGACCTCTCCGCGCTCGCGCCACCAGCCCAGCACGGGGGTGACGGCGAAGTTGCTGGGCGGCAGCCAGAGCTCGGGCAGCTCCCCGAAGACCTCGATCGAGGTCGGGTCGAGGGCGATCTCCTCCTCGGCCTCGCGCAGAGCCGCCTCGACCGGGGTCTCGCCCGGGTCGATCGTGCCGCCGGGGAAGGAGACCTGCCCCGGGTGGGAGCGCATGTGGTGGGCCCGCTCGGTGAGCAGGATCTCGCCCTCCCCGTCGGCGTCCGTGTCGGCGAAGAGCATCAGCACCGCCCCACGTCGCGCGGCGCCGCCCTCGGGGGGCGCGAACCGGGTGAGCTCGTCCACGGTGATCGCCGCGCAGGCCTCGACGACCGGTCGCAGCCAGTCGGGCAGCGCGTCGCTCGCGGTCACGGGGTCGCTCACAGGCTCACCCCGAGGTGCTCCTGCGCCATCGTCACGATCTCGTCGACCGAGTCGACCTCGCCGGCCTTGAGGTGGGTGACGGTGCCCTCCGCGTCGACCAGCGCCCAGAACGGCAGCCCGCGGAGGTTGGGGAACGCACCCTTGCCGTTGATCGCGCCCGCCGGGTCCGCCACGAGCGGGTAGGTGACCCCGGAGTCCGCGACCAGCTGGGCCGCCTTGGCCGTCTGCTGGTCCTGGTAGTCGATGCCCAGCACGGCGACCTCGTCGCCGTACGTCTGGTGGAACTCCTCGAGCAGCGGCATCTCCTCGCGGCAGGGTCCGCACCAGCTGGCCCACAGGTTGACCAGCGCGGGGCCCCGGAGCTCGCCGAGGTCGACGGCCTCGCCGCCGTCGAAGCCCGCCAGGGTGACGTCGGGAAGCGTGGTGGGTCGCTCCGGCTCGTCGGCGGAGCAGGAGGTGAGCGCGAGGACGACGACGAGCGCGAGCAGGACGGAACGGATCACGCGGGCCCCTGGGTCCTGACCAGCTTCTCCGCCTCGTCGGGGTCGATCGGACCGGTGCCGTACGACGGGCAGAGGCGGGCGAGCGGGCACGCGCCGCACGCCGGCTTCTTGGCGTGGCAGCGGCGGCGGCCGTGCCAGATGACGTGGTGGGAGAGCATCGTCCAGTCGCGCTTGGGGAACAGCGCCGCGACGGCGTGCTCGACCTTGACCGGGTCGGTCTCCTCGGTCCAGCCGAAGCGGCGGACGAGCCGGCCGAAGTGGGTGTCGACGGTGATGCCCGGGACACCGAAGGCGTTGCCCAGCACGACGTGGGCGGTCTTGCGGCCCACGCCCGGCAGGGTGACGAGGTCCTCGAGGCGTCCGGGCACCTCGCCGTCGTAGCGCTCGACGAGGGCCTGGCTGAGCTTGAGCAGCGCGTCGGTCTTGGCGCGGAAGAAGCCGAGGGGCC
This sequence comes from Nocardioides sediminis, assembly GCF_003047295.1. GTDB lineage: Bacteria > Actinomycetota > Actinomycetes > Propionibacteriales > Nocardioidaceae > Nocardioides > Nocardioides sediminis. The sequence continues at coordinate 288,972 of NZ_PZYZ01000004.1, read as the reverse complement.
CGACGATCTCCTCGAGGTGCTCGCGGGGCGCGGCGGCCATCGCCGTCGCGTTCGGGTAGGCCGCGAAGAGCGTCGGGCGGACGGCGTTGACCCGGCGGTCGGTGGTCTGGGCGCTCAGGACGGTGACGACGAGCAGTTCGAACGGGGTGTCGAAGTCGAGCTCGCACCGGGCGTCGGGGTAGGTCTGCGCCAGCACCCGGTCGATCTTGCGGGCGCGCCGGACCAGGGCCGTGTCGGGACGGGGGGCGGGGGCGGTCGAGGAGGCGCTGGCGGGCACGCGGACAGACTACGGGCCACCTCCGACACCGCCCTGCCGGCGTGAGGCGGGCCACGGATCGGCCCCGCCGGTGGCGTCGCTGTCACCTGTGATGCAGACCACGGCTAGGATCAGCGCAACCACCAGGGCGGCCCGATGGGCGGCCGGAACCACGGGAGGGACCTTCGTGGACAACGACGTACTTCGTCAGGCACCGCTCTTCAGCGCGCTCGACGACGAGGCGGCGACGGCGCTGCGCGGCTCGATGGCCGAGACCAAGCTCCGCCGCGGCGACGTGCTCTTCCACGAGGGAGACTCGGGCGACAAGCTCTACATCGTGCTCGACGGCAAGGTGAAGCTCGGCCGCTCGTCCTCCGACGGTCGCGAGAACCTGCTGGCGATCATGGGTCCCGGGCAGATGTTCGGTGAGCTCTCCCTCTTCGACCCGGGGCCGCGGTCCGCGACCGTCACCGCGGTCACGGACGCGACCTTCGCCTCGCTCTCCCACGAGGACCTGCTGCGCTGGCTCGACGGCCGTCCGATCGTCGCGCGCGGCCTGCTGTCCCAGCTCGCCGCCCGGCTGCGCAAGTCCAACGACGTCGTCGCCGACCTCGTGTTCTCCGACGTCCCCGGCCGGGTCGCCAAGGCGCTCCTCGACCTCGCCGACCGCTTCGGCCGCACGGCCGACGACGGCGTGCACGTCCACCACGACCTCACCCAGGAGGAGCTGGCCCAGCTCGTCGGCGCCTCCCGGGAGACCGTCAACAAGGCGCTGGCCGACTTCGCCTCGCGCGGATGGGTCCGCCTCGAGCCGCGCTCGGTCGTGATCATGGACGTCGAGCGCCTCTCGCGCCGCGCCCGGTAGTCCCATCCCGCCGCGCGTGAGCCTGGCCCCCGAGGAGTTCGCTCCTGCGGGGGCCTTCCTCAACTCCGCGACCCTCGGCCTCGCCCCGCGGCGCAGCCTCGAGGCCATGTGCGCCTTCGAGGAGGCGCGGGCCGCCGGTGAGGTCGACGCCGTGTCGGTCGACGCGTACGTCGAGCGCGGTCGCGCCGCGTTCGCCGCGATGCTCGGCAGGTCCCCGGACGACGTGGCCACCGGCAGCCAGACCTCGCAGTTCGTGGGGCTCGTCGCGGCGTCCCTCCCCGCCGGCTCGGTCGTGCTCGCCGCGGAGGAGGACTTCACCTCGGTCCTCTTCCCGTTCCTGCGCACGCCCGGGCTCGACGTACGCCTCGTGCCGTTGGACGGACTCCTCGACGCGATCTCCGACGAGGTCGACCTGGTCGCCGTCTCGGCCGTGCAGTCCTCCGACGGTCGCGTGCTCGACCTCGACGGCCTCGCCGAGGCGGCGGCGCGGCACGACGTCCGGACGCTCGTCGACGTCACCCAGGCCGCCGGGTGGCTCCCCCTCGAGGGGCTCGTCGCCGACTACGTCGTGGCCGGTGGCTACAAGTGGCTGCTCGGCCCCCGCGGCACCTGCTTCCTCTCCGTGGGAGCCGGGCTGCGCGACGAGGTGCCGACGCTGGCCGCGGGCTGGTACGCCGGGGCCTCGCGCTGGGACTCCATCTACGGCCCGCCGCTGCGGCTGGCGCCCGACGCCCGCCGGTTCGACCTCTCCCCCGCCTGGGGTTGCTGGGTCGGCCACGCGCCCGCGCTCGACCTGCTGCTCGAGGTCGGCGTCGACCGGATCCACGCCCACGACCTGGCCCTGGCCGACGCCTTCCGCGAGGGCATCGGCCTGCCTGCCGGCGACTCCGCGATCGTGTCGGTGCGCTGCCCGCCCGACGCGCCCGAGCGGCTCGCCGCGGCGGGCATCCGGGCTGCCGTCCGGGCCGGGCGGCTGCGGCTCTCGTTCCACCTCTACAACTCCGACGCCGACGTCGAGGCGGTCCTGCGCGCCCTGGCTGACCGTCAGACGTAGTCCGGGACGTCCGACACCCCGGTCGCCGGAGCAGCCGCCTCGTCGGACGTCCCGCTCTGCGTCCGACGAGCCGGTCGCCGCTCCGTCGGACGTCCGCTCAGACGCCCCCGAGACAGCTCGTACGACGCCTCAGCGCGGCGTGCGCCCCGCCCAGGCCGCCAGCCGGTCGTGCACCGACGCGTCGTCGGCCACGGGCACCTCCGGCGCGAAGACGCCGGCACGGTTCTCCGGGGTCAGGCCCTGCCGCATCACGGCCAGTGCCCGCTCGGCGACCGTGTCGTCGAGCGAGCGGCCCGGGTCGACCGCCTGCGCGAGGTCCCAGGAGTGCACCGCGAGCTCGGCGATTGTGAAGTCGGCCCCGCCCGCGTCGTCCTGGGACTCCCAGTGCGCGAGGAGTGCCGCGGCGTCCGCCCGGAACTGCGTGGCCCAGCGGTCCTGCGGGATCCCCGAGCCGGCGCCCCAGTCGACGGAGCCGCCGCGCGCCATCTCGAGGAACCGGCCGGGCGAGGCGGCCAGGTGGTCTCCCAGCTCGCGCACGGTCCAGCCGTCGCACGGCGTCGGGCGGTCGAGGTCCGACGGAGCCACGAGCGCCAGCAGCCCGCCGGCCTGGTCGAGGGCCGCGGAGAGGGTGGTCACGGCGTCGGAGGTCATGCCGGCCACGCTAGGACGGCGGCCCCCCGGAGTCGAGGGTCAGCGCGCGAGGTAGGCCAGCTGCGCCCGCACCGACAGCTCGGCCGCGCCCCACAGGACCGGGTCGACGTCGGCGTACACGATCTCCACGATCGCGCGCGGCAGGGTCTCGTGCGGGAACGACCCGCCCTCCCGCTCGATGGCGTGCAGGTCGCGCAACGCGTCCCGGACCTGCCCGAGCCGCTCGCGGCGGTGCGCGAGGTAGAAGTCGAGGGCACCGAGCGCGTCGTCGATGACCGGGCCGTGCCCGGGCCACACCGAGGTGATGCCCTGCGCCGAGCACAGCGCGTGCAGCCGGTCGAGGGAGTCCAGGTAGGCGCCCAGCTCGCCGTCGGGGTGGGCCACGACGGTGGTGCCGCGGCCGAGCACGGTGTCGCCGGTCAGCACCGCGGACTCCGACGGCACCACGAAGGACAGCGAGTCGGCGGTGTGCCCGGGGGTCGCCACGACGTGGACCTCGAGGTCGCCGACGGTGACGACGTCGCCCTCACCGAGGCCCTCCGATCCCAGCCGGTAGGCCGGGTCGAGCGCCCGTACGCCGCAGCCGTGCCGCTGCGCGAACGTGCGGGCCGCCTCGGAGTGGTCGGCGTGGTGGTGCGTCAGCAGCACGCCGACGACGTCCCGGCCGACCGCGGAGACCGCGTCGAGGTGCGACTCGATCTCGGGACCCGGGTCGACGACCAGCGAGCGCTCGCCGGACGAGAGCACCCACGTGTTGGTGCCGTCGAGGGTCATCACGTCGGCGTTGGGGGCGAGCACGCAGGTCCCCGAGGCGCCGAACGACCCGCCCGTCCAGCTCACCGCGAGGCCACCAGGGGCCGGTACCGCTCCGGCATCGAGAGGACGAACTCGTCCCCGGACGACACGACCTGCGGCGTGAACATCTCGACGGTGCGCCCGGCGGCCTCGGCCAGCACGTGGTCCGGGGTCGGGTGCTGGGCGACGTCGAGGCAGGTGAGGTAGGTCGGGGGGAGCATCAGGATCTCGCGGGCCTCGACCGCCTCGACGGCCGCGATGGCCGGCGTCCAGTGCACCGACGCCGACTCCGTGGACACGTCGCGGGTCACCTGCCCCTCGGGCAGCACGGCGACGAAGAACCACGTCTCGTAGCGCCGCGGCTCGAAGATCGGGGTGAGCCAGCCCGACCACGCGCCCAGCAGGTCGGTGCGCAGCACCAGCCCGCGGCGGAGCAGGAAGTCGGTCATCGACAGCTCACGCGACTCGAGCGCGACCCGGTCGGCCTCCCAGCCGTCGTCGGTCGTGTCCGAGACGACGGAGTCCGGCGACGGCCCGGCGAGCAGCACCCCGGACTCCTCGAAGGTCTCGCGGACCGCGGCGCACACCAGCGCCCGGGCCAGGGACTCCTCGCATCCCAACCGCTCGGCCCACTCGGCGGGCGACGGACCCGCCCACGCCACCGACGAGTCGTGGTCACGGGGGTCGACCCCGCCGCCGGGGAAGACGCACATCCCTCCGGCGAACGCCATCGAGGCCTGACGTCGCAGGAGGTAGAGCTCGGGACCCGCGCCGCCGTCCCGCAGCAGCACCACCGTCGCGGCGTGCCGCGGCTCGGCGGGCACGGCCTCGCCCGACTCGAAGGAGCGCGCCTGGTCGACGAGGGCCTGCGGCAGCGGGATGCGGTCCACGGTCAGGACTCGATCTCCACGACCAGCTCGACCTCGACCGGCACGTCGAGCGGCAGGACGGACACGCCGACGGCGGAGCGGGCGTGCTTGCCGGCGTCGCCGAACACCTCGCCCAGCAGCTCGGAGGCGCCGTTGGCGACCTTGGGCTGGGCGGTGAAGTCGGGGGTGGAGGCGACGAAGACGACGGCCTTGACGATGCGCACGACACGGTCGAGGGACCCGATCTCGGCCTTGACGGCGGCGAGCGCGTTGAGCGCGCACTGGCGGGCGCACTCGTAGCCCTGCTCCTCGCTGACCTCGCCGCCCACCTTGCCGACGGCGATCATCTCGCCGTCACGGGCCGGCAGCTGGCCGGCGGTGAAGACGAGGTTCCCGGTGCGCGCGGTGGGCTGGTAGGCGGCGACCGGGGGGACCACCTCGGGGACGGTGATGCCCAGCTCGGCGAGCCGTGCCTCCGCGCCCACGTCAGGCCGCCTTGGGGCGCTTGAGGAAGGCGACCAGCCCGCCCTGGGCGTTGGTGTGGATCGCCACGAGCTCCCACCCGTCCTGGCCGAAGTTGTTGAGCATGAGCGCCTCGTTGTGGAGCGGGATCGGCGCCACCTGGTACTCCCAGGTCGTCGTGTTCTGCGTCATGGCTCGCACCCTACTCGGGGAGGACTCGGGTCCTCCCGCGGGCTGACGCGCCCGTCCCCGCGGCCGTCTAGGGTCCGCACCATGGACTCGCACCCCTGGCGGCTCGGCGCGCGCGGCCGGTGGTGGTTCGACGTGCTGCTGACCGGTGGTCTGCTCGTCCTCGGCGGCCTCGGCCACGCGGCAGCGGGACGCCCGCTGGCGGCGCTGCTCACGATCGCCGAGGTCGCGCCCCTCTACTGGCGGCGCCGGCACGCGAGCAGCGTCTTCGTCGCGGTGGCGCTCGCCAGTGCCGCGCAGGCCGTCCTGCTGCAGGAGCCTGTCATCGGCCAGGTCGCCTTCCCCGTCGCTGTGTACTCGGTGGCTCGATGGCGGCCGCGCTGGCAGGGTGTGAGCGCCCTGCTGGTGGGCTACGCCGGCGCGATCGTCGCATCCTGGGGATGGCTCACCGGCTACACCGCCTACGGGGTCACCCTCGGTGGGCTCGCCCCGTACCTCGTCACGATCTCCGCGATCGTGACCGCCGCCTGGGCGCTGGGCTTCGCCGCCCAGCAGCGGGAGAGGTACGTCGCGGGGCTGGTGGAACGCGCCGAGCAGGCCGAGCGGATGGCCGAGCGTGAGGTCGAGCTCGCGGCCCGCGACGAGCGCGCCCGGATCGCCCGGGAGATGCACGACGTCGTCGCCCACGGACTGTCGGTGATCGTGGTCCAGGCCGACGGCGCACGCTACGCCGCGGCGAAGGACCCCGACGTCGCCGTCGGGACCCTGGCGACCATCGCCACCACCGGTCGCGAGTCGCTGACCGAGATGCGCCGCCTCCTCGGCCTGCTGCGCGACGGCGACACGGGGGTCGCCCCGCAGCCGGGGCTGGGCGACGTACGCCACCTCGTCGACGAGGCACGCGCGGCCGGCACCCGCGTGGAGGCCGACCTGCCGGACCCGGTGCCCGAGGTCCCGGACGGCATCGGCCTCGCGGCCTACCGGATCGTGCAGGAGGCCCTCACCAACGTCCGCAAGCACGCCGGTCCGGGCGCCACGGTGGGGCTGCGGGTCGCCGTCGGTCCCGACGTCCGCGTGGAGGTGAGCGACGACGGGCGCGGGGCCGCGGCGGCCACGGACGGCCGCGGGCTCGGCCTGGTGGGGATGCGCGAGCGGGCCACGGTCCACGGCGGCACCCTCGAGGCGGGCCCCGCCCCCGGCGGCGGGTTCGCGGTCTCTGCGAGGCTGCCCCTGTCGGTGCGATCGGTGCGGGAGGGGGCGCGATGAGGGCGACGGACGGCGGACCGGTGCGGGTGTTCCTGGTCGACGACCAGCAGATGGTGCGGGCGGGCTTCAGGATGCTGGTGGAGAGCCAGGACGACATGGTGGTGGTGGGCGAGGCCGGCGACGGCGGTGAGGCGCTGCAGCGACTCGCGGTCACCGCGGCCGACGTCGTGCTGATGGACGTCCGGATGCCCCGCCTCGACGGGGTCGAGGCCACCCGGCGACTGCTGGCCGGGCCGACGCCGCCCCGGGTCATCGTGCTGACGACGTTCGACCTCGACGAGTACGCCTTCGCCGCCATCCGCGCCGGCGCCTCCGCCTTCCTGCTCAAGGACGCCGCACCGCCCGACCTGCTGGGCGCGATCCGCTCCGTGCACGCGGGCGATTCCGTCGTGGCGCCCAGCACCACGCGCCGTCTGCTCGACCACTTCGCCGCGCTCCCCGACCCGGCAGCCCGGCCAGGCGTCGACGGCCGGCTGGACCTGCTGACCGAGCGCGAGCGCGAGGTCCTCACGCTCGTGGCCCGCGGCCGCAGCAACTCCGAGATCGCCACCGACCTCGTGGTCGCCGAGACGACGGTCAAGACCCACGTCGGCCGGATCCTGGCCAAGACCGGCTCCCGTGACCGCGTGCAGCTCGTCGTGCTCGGCTACGAGTCCGGTCTCGTCTCCACCTGAGCCGCCTCCTCCCCAGGTCGTACGCCGCCCGCCGGCGTGGCACCCGCGGCGTACGGGAGGTCCGTCCCCCGGGCCGACGATCCGCGCGTCGCCAGCGACGAGCGTTGGCGCCATGACGACGACACTCCTCGACACCACCACGAGCCCGCACACCGGCACCGCCGCCAGCGCCCGCGGCCTCACCCGCACCTACGGCGAGGGCGACGGCGCGGTCCACGCCCTGCGCGGGATCGACCTCGACCTGCCCGCCGGCCGGTTCACCGCGATCATGGGTCCCTCCGGCTCGGGCAAGTCCACGCTGATGCACTGCCTCGCCGGGCTGGACGCCGCCACCGGCGGCTCGGTCACTGTCGCCGGTCTCGACCTGGCCGGTCTCGACGACACGGCGCTGACCCTCTTCCGCCGCGAGCACGTCGGCTTCGTCTTCCAGGCCTTCAACCTGCTGCCGATGCTGACCGCCGGACAGAACATCCTGCTGCCGCTCGAGCTCGCCGGCCGGGCCGTCGACCGGGCCCGCTACGACGAGGTGGTCGGCGTGCTGGGGCTGGCGAACCGCCTCGGCCACCTGCCCAGCCAGCTCTCGGGGGGACAGCAGCAGCGGGTCGCCATCGCCCGTGCCCTGGTCACCCGGCCCGACATCGTGTTCGCCGACGAGCCGACCGGCAACCTGGACAGCGAGGCCAGCGCCGAGGTCCTGGGCCACCTGCGGCGTTCGGTCCGCGAGCTCGGGATGACCGTGGTGATGGTGACCCACGAGCTCGACGCCGCGGCGTACGCCGACGACGTCGTGGTCATCCACGACGGCCTCGTGACCGCCCACCTGACCGAGCCCGCGCAGGACGAGCTCGTCCCGGCGCTGCGCGGGCGGAACGCCTGATGCGGGGCGTCCTGCTCGCGTCGCTGCGGCACCACACGCGCCGGTACGTCGCCGCGTCCGTCGCGGTCGTCATCGGTGTGGCCTTCGTGGTGGCCACCGGCGTGCTCACCGGTGCGATGCGCGACGGCCTGACCGCCGACGTGGGCGCGCCCGTCGCGGGCGTCGACCACGTGGTCACCGACGCCCCCGACCGGACGCTGCGGCTGCGCGACCAGGCCGACCGGCGGGGCGTCCCGGCACTGGCGCTCGGCTACGCGACGGAACCGGTCCTGCGCGACGGCGTCCAGCTCGCCGCGTCCGTCGACGTCGCGGAGGTCGCCCTCGACCCTGCCCTGCGGTGGCAGGTGCTGGAGGACGGGCGGTTCCCCGTGTCGTCCGACGAGGCGCTGGCCGACGTCAACGACGTCAAGGGGACCGGGATCGAGCTGGGCGACGTGGTGCAGGTCGGGGCCGGGGCCGCGGCCACCGACGTCGAGGTCGTCGGGCTCGTCGACAGCCCCGTCGCCATGGGTGCCTCGCTCTACGTGCCCTGGCAGACGCTGCGCGGGTTCGAGGACACCCTCTGGGTGGACACCCTGGCCTGGGGCGGCACGCCGGAGCTGGCGAGGAGCCTGGACCGGCACGCCGCGGTCGAGGACGCCCGGGCCTGGGTGGCCGCCCGCCAGGCGGAGATCTCCCGTGGCGTGGACGTCATCGCGGTCATGGCCCTGCTCTTCGTGGCCATCGCGCTGTTCGTGGCCGTGATGGTCATCGCCAACACGTTCGCCATCCTCTTCGCCCAGCGGTCGCGCGACTTCGCGCTGCTCCGCTGCGTCGGCGTCACCCGGCGCCAGCTGCGCCGGGCGGTGCGCCTCGAGGCGCTCGTCCTCGGTGTGGCCGCCTCTGCCGTCGGCCTGCTGCTCGGGGCGGCCACCGGCGCGGGCCTCGTGGTGCTGGTGCGCCGGTGGTTCGCCGACATGGGCGCCGCCTCGCTCGACCCCGCGTGGGTGGGCAGCGCCTTCGTCGTCGGCGTGCTGGTCACGGTCGCCGCGGCCTGGCTCCCGACGAGGTCCGCCACCAGGGTCGCCCCGCTCGCTGCCCTTCGCCCGGCCACCGGCGTCGACGTGCGCTCGGCGGCCGGCCGGTGGCGGCTCGGCCTCGCCGGCCTGTCGCTCGCGGGCGGAGCGATGCTGCTGGCCGCCGCCGTCTCGCACCACGCCCTGCCGGCGATGCTCGCCGGCGGCACCCTGGCGTTCCTGGGCGTGCTGCTCCTGGGGCCGGTCCTCGTCCCGGCCATGGTCCGGTTGCTCGGCGCCCTGCACGGTGCGGGACCCGTCCGCCGGCTCGCCACGGGCAACGCGGTGCGCAACCCGCGGCGTACGGCGACCACCGTCGCCTCCCTGCTGGTGGGGGTCACCCTGACCGTCGCCGTCCTCACCGGCCTGGCCTCCTCGAGGACGGCGCTGGAGGCGGAGATGGACGCGTCCCACCCGCTCGACGCCACCGTCACCGCGGTCGACCGACCCCTCGACCGGGAGACCTCCGACCGGGTGGCCACGACCGAGGGAGTGGCGGACGTCGCCGCGCTGCGGGGCACCTTCGCCACCGTGGGCGGGGAGCGGCTCCCCCTCCTCGGCGTCGGGTCGCGACCCGACGTGGTGCGCGGCCCCCACGGACTGGCACCCCGCGACGGCGTCGTGGTGCTGCCGTACGACGTGGTGGAGGCGCTGCCCGGCCGTCTCGCCACGCGGGTGTGGGAGGACCGCGAGCTGACCGTGGTGGTCGACGGCCGCGAGCGCACCCTGGAGGTCGAGATGGGCAGCGGCTGGGGCCGGGCCGGGATCGTCTCCGACGCGACGCTGGCGTCGATGGAGCCGACGCCGCGTGCCCTGGCCCTGTGGGTGCGGGCCGTCCCGGGAGCCGACGCCGAGGACCTGGCCGGCGACCTGGCCGCGCTGGCCGGCGCGACGGGTGCCGGGCTGGACGGCGGCTACGCCGACCGCGAGTGGGTGGACCTGCAGGTCGACGTGCTCACCGGCGCGGTCGTGGGGTTGCTGGCCATCTCGGTGGTGATCGCCCTGGTCGGGATCGCCAACACCCTGGGGCTCTCGGTCCTCGAGCGCGCCCGGGAGAACGCCCTGCTGCGGGCGATGGGCCTGACCCGGCCCCAGCTGCGGCGGGCGATGGCCGTGGAGGGCCTGCTGCTCTCCGCGGTGGCGACCGTCCTGGGCACGGCGCTCGGGCTGGCCTTCGCCTGGGTCGGGGTCCAGGTCATGGTCGCCGAGGTCGTCGACGGGGCCGGGATCACCGTCCCGGCGTTCCAGGTCGCCGCCGTCGCGGCCGTCTCCGCCCTCGCCGGCCTGGCGGCGTGCGTCGTACCGGCCCGACGGGCGGCGCGGGTGACCCCCGCCGCCGGGCTGGCGCTGGACTGACGCACGGCACCGGTGGCCGCGTCGGGGGCGACGACCGCCCCCGACGCGGCTACATTCCGGGCATGAGGCGCACGGATGCGGCGAGGAGCCGCGAGGAGAAGGAGGGGCTCGACCCCTTCGAGCGGTTCGTCGAGCTGTCGACGAAGGTGATCAGCCGGGCGCCGTTCTTCGCCGTCGTCGTGGCCGTGGTCGTCATCTGGGCGGCGAGCTACCCGTTCTGGAAGAGCACCACGAAGTGGGAGCTGGCGATCCACACCTTCGGCGCCGTCCTCTCGCTGCTGCTGCTGGTGCTGCTGGAGAACGCCGGTCGACGCAACACCGAGGCCATGCAGGAGAAGCTCAACGTGCTTGCCGAGGCCCTCGCCGCGCTGATGGACTCGCGCGCCGCGGACGACCCCGACCTGCGCGAGGCCGCGGACAGGCTCCGCGACGCCGTCGGGCTGGAGGAGCGCCACTGAGAGGTCCGCTCGACGAGCGAGCGGGCAGTCGTCACCCGGCCAGCAGGCGGAGCGTCTCCTCCCGGGCCGGCGAGCAGGCGGCGTCCGTCCCGGCGAACGCACCCGTCACCGGGTGGACCATGACCTCGTCGACGCCGAACCCGGTCGCGAGCTCCTCGACACGACGACGGGCGGAGGACGGCTCGTCCACGACCCAGCTCCGCAGCATCGCCTCGACCAGCCCCTGGTGCGCCTCGGCCACCGGGCTCGCCTCCGCCTCCTCGACCAGCCGCTGGGCGGTGAGCGGGGCGCCGGTGCGCAGCGCCACCATCTGCTGCGCCTGTGGCAGCGCGAGCCGGCGGGCCTCCTCCGCGGTGGCCGCGACTGCGGCGTTGACCGTGAGGAAGGTGCGCGGCTCCGGGTGCTCCTCCGAGGGCTGGTACGACGAGCGGTACAGCTCGATGGCCTCCGCCGTACCCTGCCCGGCGAAGTGGTGGGCGAAGACGTAGGGCAGGCCGCGCGACGCCGCGAGCCGGGCGGAGTAGTCCGAGGAGCCGAGCAGCCACACCGTGGGCACGGAGGCCGAACGCGGGGTCGCGCGCAGCGGCTGGCGGCGGCCGCCGACCGACATCTCCACGCCGTCGGGGTGCATCAGGGTGATGATGTCGTCGACGTACTCCGGGAAACGTGCGACCGCGTCGTCGGCGGCGGCCGACGACCCGCCGCGCAGGACGTAGCGGGTCAGCGGGTCGGTGCCCGGCGCCCGTCCGATGCCGAGGTCGATCCGGCCCGGGAAGGCCGCCTCCAGCAGGGCGAACTGCTCGGCGACCACCAGCGGCTCGTGGTTGGGGAGCATCACCCCGCCCGAGCCGACCCGGATGCGCTCGGTGGCCGAGGCCAGCATCGCGATCAGCACCGGAGGGTTGGTGGCCGCGACGGCCGGCATGTTGTGGTGCTCGGCCACCCAGTAGCGCGTGTAGCCCACCGCGTCGGCGGTGCGGGCCAGCGAGCGGGAGGCGGCGAGGGCGTCGCCGGTCGCCTGGTCGCTGCGGACGGGCACGAGGTCGAGGACGGAGAGCGCTGGGAAGGTCACCTCTGGGCAACGTCGCCCACCGCTGGCTATTCCGTCGCGCCGGTCACGTCGACCCTCGACCATCGCGACTTGAGCTCGAGTGCACATGAGGTCCTAGCGTCTGGGACCGTGACGACGGTGACGGGGAGGACGCCCGCGGGAAGCCCGCCGCGGGAGCGGCTGCTGGGGCCCGCCTACGCGGCGACGACGATCGGCATGTTCGCGCTGATCGCCTTCGTGGCGTTCGAGGCGATGGCGGTCACGACGGTGATGCCCACGGTGGCGCGTGCCCTGGAGGGCGAGGCGCTCTACGCCCTCACCTTCGCGGCCCCGCTGGCCTGCGGGGTGCTCGGCACCGTCGCCGCCGGGCGGTGGAGCGACCGCCGGGGGCCCGCCCGGCCGCTGGTCGTCGCGATGGTGCTCTTCTCGGCCGGCCTGCTGGTCTGCGCCGCCGCGCCCACCATGGAGGTGCTGCTCGTCGGCCGGGTGCTCCAGGGACTCGGCGGCGGCGCGCTCACCGTCGGCCTCTACGTCCTGGTCGGCCTGGTCTTCCCCGCCGCCCTGCGGCCCGCCGTGTTCGCCAGCTTCGCCGCCGCCTGGGTGCTCCCGTCGCTGTTCGGCCCCGCCCTCGCGGCCCTCGTGGCGCACGCCCTGGGCTGGCGGTGGGTATTCGGTGGCGCCGTCCTGCTCGTGGCCGGCGCGGCGCTGCTCATCGCGCCCGCGCTGCGCTCAGCCGGCGACCGGCCGGTCGAGCCCGGCGACGACGAGGGCACCTCCGCCGGTCGCCGCAGCCTGGCCTGGGCGGGGCTCGCCGCCGTCGCCGTGCTCGCCCTCGAGCTCCTCGGCTCCGACCCCGGTACGGCGCTGGGCGCCGGCCTGGCGCTCGTCGTCGTGGTGGTCTCGCTGCGGCGCCTGCTGCCGGCCGGCACCCTGGTCGGGCGCCGCGGCCTGCCCTCGGTGATCGCCACCCGGGGCCTGCTCAGCGCCTCGTTCTTCTGCGCCGAGGCCTACATCGTCTACGTCCTCCAGGAGCAGTGGGGACTCTCCCCGGGACGGGCCGGCATCGCGCTGACCTTCGTCGGCATCACCTGGGCGGCGGCCAGCCAGGTCCAGGCCCGGCTCGGCGACCGGGTCTCCGACGTCACCGCGATGCGGGTCGGCACCGCCCTGGTGCTGGCCGGCACCGCCGGGCTGGTCGCGTGCGTCGAGCTGCACGCGCCCGCGCTGCTCACCGGGGCGTCGTACGTGCTGGCGGGTGCGGGCATGGGCTTCGGCTACCCGCGCACGAGCGTGGCGATGCTGGCGGTCTCCACCGACCGCGACCGGGGCTTCAACTCCTCCGCGCTGTCCATCGCCGATTCCCTCGGCGCCGCGCTCGCCCTGTCGGTGTCCGGGGTGGTCTTCGCCGCGGCGGAGCGGGCGGACCGGGACCCGTTCCTGGCGGTCTTCGTCCTCGGCGGGACCATCGCCGTGCTGGGCGTCGCCGCGGCTGTCCGCACCCGGGCGCCGGACGCCGGCGCCTAGCGACCGCGCAGCGGCCCGCCGGAGCGTCCGTGACTCTCGGCGACGACCTCGGCCACCACCGAGAGGGCGATCTCGCCCGGCCCCTTGCCGCCGGTGTCGAGGCCGGCCGGCACGTGCAGCCGGTCGAGCCCGGGCACTCCTTCCCCGGCCAGGTCGGCGAGCAGGCCCTCGGACCGACGCCGGCTGGCCAGCATCGCGACGTACGACGCCGGCGAGGCCAGCGCGGCGCGCAGCACGGCGGGCGCGTCGGGGGCGTCGTGGTCGCAGAGCACGACCGCGTCCCCCGCCCGCAGCCCGATCGCGGCGACCTGCTCGAGGCCGCGTCCGTCCTCGTCGTCCCCGACGACCACGACCTCGCGGCCCACCGCCGACGCGATCACCACGATCGCGTCGGCGACGGGGTTGCGGCTCAGCACGACCACGCGCCCGGCAGCAGCCGGGTCCTCGGACGGAGCGTCCGACCAGGGCTGCTCGCGCGGCGCCGCGGGGGTCACGTCACACCAGCTCGGGCTCGGTCTTCTCGCGGACCTCGTCCTCGGTGACGCCCGGGGCGAGCTCGACGAGCTTGAGGACCCGCTCGCCCAGGGTGCCCGAGGGGGCGACCTCGCCGGTGGTCGGGTCGATCACGTCGATGACGGCGAGGTCGGTGATGATCCGCTGCACGACGCGCTTGCCGGTGTAGGGCAGGTCGCACTCGTTGAGGATCTTGAGCGACCCGTCCTTGGCGGTGTGCTCCATCAGCACGATCACCCGCTTGGCGCCGTGGACCAGGTCCATCGCGCCACCCATGCCCTTGACCATCTTGCCGGGGATCATCCAGTTGGCGATGTCCCCCACGGCCGAGACCTGCATCGCGCCCAGGATGGCGGCGTCGATCTTGCCGCCACGGATCATCCCGAACGACGTCGCGGAGTCGAAGAACGACGCCCCGCGCCGCAGCGTCACCGTCTCCTTGCCCGCGTTGATCAGGTCCGGGTCCTCCTGACCCTCGACCGGGTAGGCACCCACGCCGAGAATGCCGTTCTCCGACTGCAGCACCAGCTCCACGTCGTCGGCGACGTAGTTGGGCACCAGCGTCGGCAGCCCGATCCCGAGGTTGACGTAGGAGCCGTCGACCAGCTCCGAGGCCGCGCGTGCGGCCATCTCCTCACGAGTCCATGCCATGGTCGTCAGCCTCCCGGGTTCTGCTCTTGCACGGCCTCCGAGGCCGGCTGAACGGTGCGCTTCTCGATCCGCTTGTCCGCGGCCTGCTCGGGTGTCAGCGCGACCACGCGCTGCACGTAGACCCCCGGCGTGTGCACGTCGTTGGGGTCCAGCTCGCCGGGCTCGACGAGGTGCTCGACCTCCGCGATCGTGGTCCGCCCGCACATCGCGGCCAGCGGGTTGAAGTTGCGCGCGGAGTCCCGGTAGACGAGGTTGCCGTGCCGGTCGCCCTTCCAGGCCCGCACCAGCCCGAAGTCGGCCACGATCGCCCGCTCGAGGACGTACTCCTTGTCGCCCTCGGGCGTGGAGAAGACCTGCGTCTGCTTCGGCGGCGAGGCCACCTCGACGTTGCCGTCGGCGTCGTACTTCCAGGGCAGGCCGCCCTCGGCGACCTGGGTGCCGACACCGGTGGCGGTGAAGAACGCCGGGATGCCGGACCCGCCGGCCCGCATCCGCTCGGCCAGCGTGCCCTGCGGGGTCAGCTCGACCTCCAGCTCGCCGGAGAGGTACTGGCGCGCGAACTCCTTGTTCTCGCCCACGTACGACGCCACCATGCGCCGCAGCCGACGGTCCATGAGCAGCAGCCCGAGGCCCCAGTCGTCCACGCCGCAGTTGTTGGACACCGCCTCCAGGTCCGTCGTACCGGCCTCCAGCAGCGCCGTGATCAGCACCGACGGGATCCCGCACAACCCGAACCCGCCGACCGACAACGTCGCGCCGTCGGGGATGTCCGCCACCGCTGCCGCGGCGCTCTCGACGACCTTGTCCATCGCCCTCTCCTCTCCCGGCCCGACGATCAGTGCCGGGCTCGCTGAGATGCTAGTCACTCCCACGGAGCCCACCGATGGCTGCCACCCACACACTAGGCTCGCCCACGTGTCCCCCAACCACGGTGCCGGCCACGGTGCAGCACACGCCGGAGGGCGCGGCGACTGGCCCGAGGTCGACCTGCACGTGGTGAGCGGCAAGGGCGGCACCGGCAAGTCGACGGTCGCGGCAGCCCTCGCCCTGGCGCTGGCCAGCACCGGGCAGAACGTCCTGCTCTGCGAGGTCGAGGGCCGCCAGGGCATCGCCCGGATGTTCGACGTCGAGCCGCTGCCCTACGAGGAGCGACGGATCGCGCGTGGCCTCCCCCTGGGCCACGTCGCCCCCGGCGCCGTGCACGCCCTGCACGTCGACGCCGAGTCCGCGCTGCTGGAGTACCTCGCGATGTACTACAAGCTCGGCCGCGCGGGGAGGGCGCTCGACCGCTTCGGGGTCATCGACTTCGCCACCACGATCGCCCCCGGCGTCCGCGACGTCCTGCTTACGGGCAAGGTCTACGAGGCCGTCCAGCGCAACGCCCGCAACAAGTCGGCGATGGTGTACGACGCGGTCGTGCTGGACGCGCCGCCCACCGGCCGGATCACCCAGTTCCTCAACGTCAACGACGAGCTCGCCGGACTGGCGAAGGTCGGTCCGATCAAGTCCCAGGCCGACACGGTGATGACGCTCTTCCGCTCGCCGCGGACCGTGGTCCACCTGGTCACCGTGCTGGAGGAGATGCCGGTGCAGGAGACCGTCGACGGGATCGCGCACCTGCGCGAGGCCCGGCTCCCCGTCGGGGGTGTCGTCGTCAACATGGTGCGTCCGCGCGACCTCGGCCCGGCCGACCTCGAGGCGGCCCGGACCGGCACGCTGGACCGCGAGGCGCTGGCCTCCGACCTCTCCCGGGCCGGGGTCGAGGTCACCCACGAGCTCGTCGACTCGCTGCTGGAGGAGGCCCGGGACCACGCCGAGCGCCGGGCCCTGGAGGACTCGCAACGCACGGTGGTCGAGGCGCTGGGCGTCCCGTCGTACGAGCTGCCCCGGCTGCCGGACGGCATCGACCTCGGCGGCCTCTACGAGCTCGCGGCGCGGATGAGGGAGCAGGGACTGGCATGACCCACGACCGTCCCCGCGTCGGCCCCCTGGCCGCCACCACCGAGCGCGCGTCGCGCCTCGACGTCGACGCCCTGCTCGACGACCCCGGCACCGGCATCGTCGTGTGCTGCGGCTCCGGTGGCGTCGGCAAGACCACCACCAGCGCCGCCCTCGCCCTGCGGGCCGCCGAGCGAGGACGCCGGGTCGTCGTGCTGACCATCGACCCTGCCCGCCGGCTCGCCCAGTCGCTGGGCATCGAGGACCTCGACAACACCCCGCGCCCCGTGGCCGGCGTGGGACCCGGCTCGCTCGACGCCATGATGCTCGACATGAAGCGCACCTTCGACGAGGTGGTGCTCAGCCAGGCCAGCCCGGACAAGGCCCGGGCGATCCTCGACAACCCCTTCTACATCGCCCTGTCGAGCTCCTTCTCCGGCACGCAGGAGTACATGGCGATGGAGAAGCTCGGGCAGATCCACCGCCAGGCGCAGGCCGAGGGCACCTACGACCTCATCGTCGTCGACACCCCGCCGAGCCGGTCGGCCCTGGACTTCCTGGACGCGCCGGAGCGGCTCTCGAGCTTCCTCGACGGCCGGTTCATCCGACTGCTGCTGGCCCCGGCCAAGGGGCCCGCGAGGTTCATGACGGCGGGGCTGGGGCTGGTCACCACCGCGCTCACCAAGATCCTGGGCGCGCAGGTGCTGCGTGACATGCAGACCTTCGTCGCGGCCTTCGACACCCTCTTCGGCGGCTTCCGCCAGCGGGCGCAGCGCACGTTCTCGCTGCTGCAGGCGCCGGGTACGGCGTTCCTGGTGATCGCCGCGCCCGAGCCCGACGCGCTGCGCGAGGCGGCGTACTTCGTGGAGCGGCTCACCGAGGACGAGATGCCGCTGGCCGGCCTCGTCGTCAACCGCGCCAGCCCGGCCGCCCGCACCGACCTGTCCGCCGACGAGGCGATCGCGGCGGCGGACCGCCTCGCGCGCACCAGCCCTGGGTCCACGACCTCCGGACTGCTCCGGCTGCACGCCGACCGGATGCGGATCCTCCAGCGCGAGGCGCGGCTGCGCGAGCGCTGGGCGACCGCCCACCCGGACGTCGCCACGACCGTCGTACCCGCCCTCGCGACCGACGTGCACGACCTCGAGGGCCTGCGCCGCATCGGCTCGCTGCTGGCCGGCGAGTCCGCCGGCTGAGCCTCACCCGAGGCGGCCGACCGGGTTCATCCGGTGAGGCGGGGCCTCAGGCGTTGGCGGCGACCTTGGTGTGCTCGAGACGCGCGGTCTCCAGCACGGTGCGCCAGGAGGCGGCGGGACGACGGCGCAGGAGGGCGCGGCGCTCACGCTCGGTCATGCCACCCCAGACGCCCCACTCGATCTGGTTGTCCAGCGCCTCGGCGAGGCACTCGGTGCGCACGGGGCACCCGGCGCAGACCTGCTTGGCCTTGTTCTGCTCGGCCCCTCGCACGAAGAGCGCGTCCGGCTGGTCCTGCTTGCAAGCCGCTCGCGGCGCCCAGTCCTCAACCCACATGGTGAATCCCCACATTCATCGGGTGCCCGATGGTCGCCCCCATAGCGACCATTCACGACCCGGGGTCAAAGGTATGTACCAGTGAGAGGTTGAGATAGGCACCACTTGGCTCAAATCACATGGTCCTTTGTGACTACTCCGCGTTCGCGCGAAGTGGGGGTGTGCTAGCCCCTCCCGTACATTGGGGCGCATGCCCACGCCCTCCCCCCGACGTGAGTCCGGCCGCTCCACCGCCAGCAGGGTGGCCTCGCACCTGGCCGTGATGACCGTCGTCTCCGCGATCCTCGGCGTCCTGGTCGCCGGCCTCGCCATCCCGTTCGCCGGGGTCATGGGCGTGGCCGCCAAGGACGTCAGCAAGGGCATGGTCAACCTCCCCGCGGAGCTCGAGGCCAAGGAGCTCGCCCAGAAGACGCGCATCTACGACGTCAACGGCAACCTCATCGCCTCGCTCTACGACCAGAACCGCATCAACGTCCCGCTGAGCCAAATCTCGCGCAAGATGGTGCAGGCCATCGTGGGCATCGAGGACTACCGCTTCTACGACCACGGCGCCATGGACATCCGCGGCACGCTGCGCGCGTTCGTCACCAACCAGGCCAGCGGCTCGGTGCAGGGCGGCTCGTCGATCACCCAGCAGATGGTCAAGCAGACCCTGCTCAACCAGGCGGAGACCAAGCAGGAGGCGGCCGCCGCCACCGACGACACCTACGCCCGCAAGCTGCGCGAGCTGCGTTACGCGATCGCCTTCGAGAAGAACTACTCCAAGGACTGGATCCTGGAGCGCTACCTCAACATCGCCTACTTCGGCGACGGTGCGTACGGCGTCCAGGCCGCCGCCCGCCACTACTTCTCCAAGAACGCCAAGAACCTCAACCACGTGCAGTCGGCCCTGCTCGCCGGACTGGTCAAGAACCCCACCGGCTACGACCCGACCAACTCCCCGGAGCGGGCCATCAACCGCCGCAACGTGGTGCTGGACCGGATGGCCCAGCTCGGGGTGATCGAGGAGGCCAAGGCCGAGAAGCTCAAGGAGCGCAAGCTCGGGCTCAAGATCGAGCGCTCCCCCAACGGCTGCCAGCAGTCGCAGGCGCCGTTCTTCTGCGACTACGCCGTCAACTACCTGATGAAGGACAAGTCGCTCGGCGAGACCGCCAAGGACCGCAAGCGCCTGCTGCAGTCCGGTGGCCTCACCATCCAGACGACGCTCGACCTCGACTACCAGAAGGCCGCCGACCAGGCCGTCTCCAGCCACGTCTACCCGACCGACCGCGCCATCGGCGGGCTGGCGATGGTCGAGCCGGGCACCGGCAACGTCAAGGCGCTCGCCCAGTCCCGCCCCATGGGCCGCGACAAGAAGGCCGGCCAGACCTACCTCAACTACGTCGTGCCCAAGAAGTACGGCGACGCCAACGGCTTCCAGGCCGGCTCGACGTTCAAGGTGTTCGTGCTCGCCTCGGCGATCAACCAGGGCATCCCGCTGAGCACCTCCATCCCGTCGCCGCAGGAGATGGAGCTGCCCGACTCCAGCTTCGAGACCTGCAACGGCCCCTATGCCGGCAGCGGCTCGTGGCCGGTGGCCAACTCCACCGGTGAGGGCACCTACAACCTCTACACCGGCACCCAGGAGTCGGTGAACACCTTCTTCGCCCAGCTCGAGCAGCGCACCGGGATGTGCGAGCCGCTCGAGCTCGCCGAGCAGATGGGCATCGAGCTCCCGGACAGCCAGAAGGTCCCCTCGTGGATCCTGGGCGTCTCCGACTCCAACCCGCTGACCATGGCCGAGGCCTACGCGACCTTCGGTGCTCGCGGCATCCACTGCGACTCCCGCCCGGTCACCTCCATCGCCGACGCCAACGGCAACCCGGTCAAGGACTACCCCGAGACCTGCGAGCAGGTGATGCCCGGAGCGACCGCCGACGCGGTCAACGACGTGCTGCGCGGCGTGATGGAGCCCGGCGGCTTCGGGCAGAACATCGCCATCGACAAGCCCTCGGCGGGCAAGACCGGCACCAACAACGACAACATGTCGGTGTGGTTCGCCGGCTACACCCCCGAGATCGCGGCAGCCGCGATGGTCGCGGGTGCCGACCCGCTGGGCAACTGGGTGACCCTCAACGGCCAGTCCGTGGGCGGCTCCTACATCTCCAGCGCCTTCGGCTCCACGGTGGCCGGCCCGATCTGGGGCGACGCCATGGCCGCCGTCTCGCCCAAGCTCGACTACACCGACTTCACCGCCCCCTCCGGGGACCAGATCGCGGGCGTGCTCACCGGCGTGCCCGACGTGAGCGGCATGACCCAGCCGGCCGCCACCCAGGCCCTCGAGGCCGCGGGCTTCGTGGTCAGCGTCGGCGGTGCGGTCAACTCCGAGGTGCCTGCCGACAACGTCGCCTACACCTCGCCGTCGGGCGGCACGTCGCTCAGCAGCGGCGACACGGTCGTCATCTACCCGTCCACCGGCTACGTGCCGCCGCCCCCGCCGGCCCCGAAGCCCAACCGCGGCGGCGGTGGTGGCGGTGGCGGCAACTCCGGCCCGGGCAACAACGGCAACGGGAACGGCAACGGCAACGGCGGCGGCAACCGCTGAGCGTCGGCCGGCTCGTCCGGCCCTGACGGGCCCGGTCAGCCGAGCTGACGGCGTACCTCCGCGGCGACGGCACCGCCGTCGGCGCGGCCCTTGACCTGCGGGCTGACGACACCCATCACCTTGCCCATGGCGCGCATGCCCTCCTCGGCGGCGCCCGTCTGGGCGATGGCCGAGGTGACCAGGTCGGCGATCTCGGTCTCGGTGAGCTGGGCCGGCAGGTAGTCGGCGATCACCTCGCCCTCGGCCGCCTCCTTGGCGGCCATCTCCGGGCGGTTGCCCTCCTCGAACGCGACCGCGGCCTCGCGGCGCTTCTTGGCCTCGGTGGAGAGCACCCCGATGATGTCGTCGTCGGTGAGCTCGCGCTGCTCCTTGCCGGCCACCTCGGCGTTGGTGATCGCCGTCAGCACCATGCGCAGCGTGGACGAGCGCACCTCGTCGCGCGCCTTCATGGCGGTGGTCAGGTCAGCTCGGAGACGGTCCTTGAGGGAGCTCATGGAGGCCATTGTGGCAGCCTTGCGGGATGCCCCTCCTCCCCCTTCTCGGCCGCGTGGCCGGAGCCGGCCTCGGCACCGGCCTCGTCGCCGGCACTGCCCTGGCGTCGTACGCCGCGTGGGAGGCCCGCCAGTACACGCTGCGCGAGGTCAGCGTCCCGCTGCTCCCCGCCGGACACCGCCCGCTGCGCGTGCTGCACCTCAGCGACATCCACATGGCCCCCGACCAGCGCGCCAAGCAGGAGTGGCTGCGCGGGCTCGCCCGGCTCGAGCCCGACCTCGTCATCGACACCGGCGACAACCTCGCGCACATGCGGTCGGTCCCCGTCGTGCTCGACGCCCTCGGCGAGCTCCTCGACCGGCCCGGCATCTCGGTGTTCGGGTCCAACGACTACTACGCGCCGGGCTTCCGCAACCCGGCGCGCTACCTCCTCCCCGACGACGGGCACCGCAACACCCACACCCCCCAGCTGCCCTGGCGCGAGCTGCGGCAGCGCATCGTCGACGCCGGGTGGCTGCACCTGAGCAACGAGCTCGGCTCGATCACCGTGGGCGACACGACCTTCGCGCTCGCCGGAGTGGACGACCCCCACCTGGAGTACGACGACCTCGACGCCGTCCGGGGACCGGCCGACCCCACTGCCGACGTGCGGCTGGGCATCACCCACGCGCCGTACCTCCGGGTCCTGGACCGCTACGTCGCCGACGGGTACGACGCCGTCATCGCCGGGCACACCCACGGCGGCCAGGTGTGCCTGCCCGGGGGCCGTGCGCTCACCACCAACTGCGACATCGAGCCGGCCCGGGCCAGGGGTCTTCACCGCCACCCGGCCAACTCCCGCGACGGCGACCCGGGGTCGGCCTGGCTGCACGTGTCGGCCGGTCTCGGCACCAACCCCTACGTCCGCTTCCGGGTGGCGTGCCGCCCCGAGGCGACCCTGCTGACGCTGGTCCCGCGGCCCGCGAGCGCCTGAGTCGTACGTCGCCCGCTCGCCCGTCGAGCCCGATTTCGGGCGGCCTGACCGCTCGGGTATGCTCGCCGTGCTCCGCGACCGGACACGGTCAGGGAGCGGATCGGGCTGTGGCGCAGCTTGGTAGCGCGCCTCGTTCGGGACGAGGAGGCCGCAGGTTCAAATCCTGTCAGCCCGACCATGTGATGTCTCCCGACATCGAAGGCCCGGGTCCACGCGAGTGGGCCCGGGCCTTCGTCGTTGCCGAGCCGCGCGCGTGGCACACTGCGCGGCATGGCTGACGGCACGGGCGGGACGGACCGCGAGGACGACGGCCCCTCCCTCGAGCTCCCGTCCTTCGGCCTCGGCCTCGGCCGCAGGAGGCGCAAGGAGCCCCGGGGCTCCACCCCGCCCGAGGTGCCGGCCTCGCCCGATCCGGGCCCCGAGGTCCCGTCGGGCCCCGCTCCCGAGGTCCCCGCGTCCCCGGACCCCGGTCCCGAGGTGCCCGCGCAACCCGACCCCGGCCCCGAGGTCACGCCGGGGACGGAGCCCGACGTGCCCGCGCCTCGTCCAGGGCCCGGACCCGGCGGCGAGCCGCCCAGCGAGCCGGAGATCGACCCCGGAGGCCCCGAGCGACCCTCCCCGCTCCCGCAGGAGCCCGAGATCGACCCGCTGCTCCCGGGCGGACCACCTCCTCCGCCCGCCGGGCCCGAGATCGACCCACTCATCCCGACGCGCCCCGAGGAGGAACCCGGGCCGTGGTCGGAGCCCCCGGCACCCGAGGCGGATCCCGAGCCCGCTCCGGCGCCCCTCCCGGGGCCCGAGCCCGAGCCTGACCCCGAACCCGAGACGCGGCCCGGCCCCTTCGACCCCGACCCGGTCGCGCCGCCGCCGGACGGAGGCTCCGACGCGACGCGCGGGGCGTCCTCGCAGCGCGCGGGGACGTCCGTGGCAACGCAGCCGGCCACCCTGGCGACGCACGCGTCCGTCCGGCCCGACGAGGCCGACGGGCCGCGGACTCCCCGCGAGCTCCGGTTCCCGTCCCTGCCGCCGCTCCCTGCCGTCCTGCTGGTGGGCCTGGTGGTCGGCCTCGCTGCGGTGCTGCTGACCTACGGCTCGCTGCGCCTGTGCGACGCCGCGACGGGCACCGCGTCGTGCGGCGGCGGGCCGGGCCTGCTGATGCTGCTCGCCATCGTCATCACGCTCACCTACCTCGGCGGCTGGCTGCTGCGCGGGTTCGGGATCGACGACGCGGGCAGCACCAGCTTCCTGGCGGTCGGGCTCGTCACCCTGGTGGCGATGCTCTTCCTGCTCGACTCGCTCGACGAGCGGTCGGGCGTCGTCGCCGTCCCGGCGGTGGCCGTGCTCGCCTACGCCCTGTCCTGGCGGGTCACCGCTGTCCTGGTCGAGGCGAACGCCGACCAGGACTGAGACGCGCAGGTCAGCGCGCGGCGGCCACCAGCTCGGCGATCTGCACGGTGTTGAGGGCCGCGCCCTTGCGCAGGTTGTCGTTGCTGATGAACAGCGCCAGCCCGCGGTCGCCGTCGACACCTGGGTCGCGGCGCAGCCGGCCGACGTACGACGGGTCCTTGCCGGCGGCGTGCAGCGGCGTCGGCACGTCGCGCAGCTCCACCCCCGGGGCGTCCGCGAGCAGCTCGCGGGCGCGCTCGGGCGTCATCGGCCGCTCGAACTCGGCGTTGACCGCCAGCGAGTGACCGGTGAAGACCGGCACCCGCACGCACAGGCCGGAGACGCGCAGCTCGGGCAGGTCGAGGATCTTGCGCGACTCGTTGCGGAGCTTCTGCTCCTCGTCGGTCTCGTCGAGGCCGTCGTGCACGATCGAGCCCGCCAGCGGGATCACGTTGTAGGCGATGGTGTCGACGTACTTGACCGGCTCCGGGAAGGTCACCGCCTCGCCGTCGTAGGCGAGCTCCCGGCTCTTGTCCCCCGCGGCGGCGATGCCGGCGGCCAGCTCGTCGACGCCGGCGACACCGGAGCCCGAGACGGCCTGGTACGACGACACGATGAGCCGCTGCAGTCCGGCCTCGTCGTGGAGGGGCTTGAGGACCGGCATCGCGGCCATCGTCGTGCAGTTGGGGTTGGCGATGATGCCGCGCCCGGCGGCGACCACGGCGTCGATGGCCGACGGGTTGACCTCGCTGACGACCAACGGGATGTCGGGGTCCAAGCGGTGCGCCGAGCTGTTGTCGATCACGATCACCCCGGCGTCGACGAACTTCGGCGCCAGGGCGCGTGAGGTCGTGGCGCCGGCCGAGAAGATCGCGATGTCCAGGCCGGTCGGGTCGGCGGTGGCGGCGTCCTCCACGGTGACCTCGCGGTCGCCGAAGGGCAGCACCTTGCCGGCCGAGCGGGCCGAGGCGAAGAAGCGGACCTCCTCGATCGGGCCGAGCCTGTCGACGTGGGCCTGCTCGAGCAGGATCTCGCGGACCGCGACGCCCACCTGCCCGGTGGCGCCGACGATGCCGAGCCTGATGCCCGCCATGTCAGCGACCCGTCCCGCCGTAGACGACCGCCTCGACCTCGTCGGCGTCGAGGTCGAACGCGGTGTGCGTCGCCTGGACCGCCTGGTCGACGTCGACCTCGTCGACGACGACGGAGATGCGGATCTCGGAGGTGGAGATCATCTCGATGTTGACCCCGGCGGCGGCGAGGGACGCGAAGAACTTCGCGGTGATCCCCGGGTGCGAGCGCATCCCGGCGCCGATCAGCGAGACCTTCCCGATCTTGTCGTCGTAGAGCAGCTTGTCGTAGCCGACCTCGGCCTGGATCTTGGCCAGTGCGTTCATCGCGGTCTGCCCGTCGGTGCGGGGCAGGGTGAACGAGATGTCGGTCAGGCTCGTCGCGGCGGCCGAGACGTTCTGCACGATCATGTCGAGGTTGATCTGCGCCTCGGAGAGCGCCTCGAAGATGCGTGCGGCCTCACCGACCTTGTCGGGGACCCCGACGACGGTGACCTTGGCCTCGCTCCGGTCGTGCGCGACGCCGGAGATGATCGCCTGTTCCATGGTGCCTCCATCGGTCGGGTCCTCGACGACCCAGGTGCCTTGCAGCTGGCTGAACGACGAGCGGACGTGGATCGGGATGTTGTAGCGCCGGCCGTACTCCACGCAGCGCAGGTGCAGGATCTTGGCGCCGCAGGCGGCGAGCTCGAGCATCTCCTCGTAGGACACCCGGTCGAGCTTGCGGGCCGCCGGCACGATGCGCGGGTCGGCGGTGAAGACGCCGTCGACGTCGGTGTAGATCTCGCAGGCGTCAGCCTCCAGCGCCGCGGCCAGCGCGACCGCGGTGGTGTCGGTGCCGCCGCGCCCGAGGGTGGTGATCTCCTTGGTGTCGGCGCTGACGCCCTGGAAGCCGGCCACGATGACGATGTGGCCCTCCTGCAGCGCGCTGGTGATGCGCCCCGGCGTCACGTCGATGATCTTGGCCCTGCCGTGCACGCCGTCGGTGATCACGCCGGCCTGGGAGCCGGTGTAGGAGCGCGCGGTGTAGCCGAGGTCCGAGATCGCCATCGCGACCAGCGCCATCGAGATCCGCTCACCGGCGGTCAGCAGCATGTCCATCTCGCGCGCGGGCGGGAGCGGGCTCACCTGCCCCGCGAGGTCGAGCAGCTCGTCGGTGGTGTCACCCATCGCCGAGACGGCCACCACGACGTCGTGGCCGGCCTTCTTGTTCTCCACGATGCGCCGCGCGACCCGCTTGATGGCGTCGGCGTCGGCGAGCGAGGAGCCGCCGTACTTCTGCACGACAATGCCCACGGTTGATCCCCTGCAATGGTCGGTGGCTCGAGCGGGCCTCAGTCTACGCGGGCACGGCCGGGGCCCCGGCGCGCATCTCACGGCCGCGCCCGCGACCCCCGGTCGTGGCGCACGACGAGCGTCAGGCCTGGGTGCCGGTCTCGCCGAGGATCTCGTTGGCCACCGCGACCTGCTCGGCGTCGGCCTCGAAGTCGGTGTCGAAGCGGTCGTGCGCCACCACCGTCAGCAGGGCGTTGAGTGCGGCCCCGGCGAGGTTGCCCCAGCTGTTGACGTAGGAGAACTGCCACCACCACAGCGCCTCGGCGATGTCCCCGCGCTTGTAGTGGCGCAGCCCGTTGTCGAGGTCGGTGGCGATGGAAGCGAGGTCGTCGGAGAGCTGGCTGACCACGACCTCGGGCACGTAGGGGTCGAACACGAAGCTGTAGGTGTCGATGCTGTCGAGCATCTGCGCGAGCCGCAGCCGCAGCTCGTCGATGTCGGCCTCCGGCCCCACGTCGGGCTGGTACTCCTCGCGGGGCTGGAAGTCCATCTGCGCCCCGAGCCGGGCCCCGGCCAGGAGCACCTGGCTGATCTCGAGCAGCAGCAGCGAGACGGCCTGCGACCCGTTGCCCTCGCGCGCGATCTCGCGGAGCGCGATCAGGAAGGACTCGATCTGCGCAGCGATCTGGGCGGCGAACTCCGCCTCGTCGATCACGCCGCCCGTCACGTCGGTCTTGGTGTGGTCAGTCATCTGCTGATCGCCTCCCTGCGAACGCCCGGCCGAGGGTGACCTCGTCGGCGTACTCGAGGTCACCACCCACCGGCAGTCCACTCGCCAGCCGCGTCACGCGCAACCCCATCGGCTTGAGCATCCGCGTGAGATAGGTCGCGGTCGCCTCGCCCTCGAGGTTGGGGTCGGTGGCCAGGATGCACTCGGTGATGGTGCCGTCGGCCAGCCGGGTCATCAGCTCCCGGATGCGCAGCTGGTCGGGGCCGATGCCGTCGATGGGCGAGATGGCGCCGCCGAGGACGTGGTAGCGGCCGCGGAACTCGCGGGTGCGCTCGATGGCGACGACGTCCTTGTACTCCTCGACCACGCACAGCACCGCGGGGTCGCGACGCGGGTCACGGCAGATCCGGCACTGCTCGTCCTGGGACACGTTGAAGCACACCGTGCAGAACTTCACCCTGGCCTTGACCTCGATGAGGACGTCGGCGAGGCGGCGTACGTCGGCCGGCTCGGCCTGCAGCAGGTGGAAGGCGATGCGCTGCGCGCTCTTGGGACCGACGCCGGGCAGCCTGCCGAGCTCGTCGATGAGGTCCTGGACGATGCCTTCGTACAAGGGACGTCCTAGAAACCGAGCGGGCCGCCGGGCGCCCCGCCCTGCTCGTCTGCTCCACCGAGCCCGCCGGCCAGCGGACCGAGGGCGTCACTGGCCAGTGCGTCGGCCTTGCCCTTGGCCTCCCGGTAGGCGGCCACGATCATGTCGGACAGGTCCGAGAGGTCGTCGACGTCCGTGCCGTCGAACTCGCCGGCCGTGATGGTCAGCCCCACCAGCTCGCCGACGCCGTTGACCGTCACGGTCACCGCGCCGCCGGCGACCGTGCCGTCGACCGTCTGCTCGGCCAGGCGCTCCTGCGCCGAGGCCAGCTGCTCCTGCATCTGCTGGGCCTGCTGGAGCAGCGCGCCCATGTCGAAGCCTCCGCCGCCGAGTCCCTCGAAGGGGTTCTGGCTCATCGTCTCTCCTGACGTCGTGGGGTGGTGGGGATCGGGTGTCAGTTGTGCGGGATCTCGTCGATCACCTTGGCGCCGAGGGTCTGCTGCAGCAGCGCGGTGCTGTCGAGACCCTGCGTGTCGGCGTCGGGATCATCGGGGTCGGCCGCCTCGTCGGCCAGCGCCCTGTGGTCGACCTTGGGTGCGTCGGAGGCGGGGGCGGTCCGAGAGCGCTCGAGGGCCTCCCGCGCCGCCATGAGGCCGGCGGAGTCCTGCGGCGGGCTGGGCGGGCCCGGGTCCACCTCGGCCTGTGCCGGGGCGGCCGGACCGGCCGCCCCACCGGTGACCCAGTCGGGTGGTGCGTCGACGGCCGGGCGCTCCGCCACGGGCGGCTCCGGCGCTGCCGGCGGCGACGCCGGGGGCACCGACGGACGGGTCGCGACGGGTTGACCACTCCCGCCCTGGGCGCTCGGGTCGACGATCGCGTCGATGCGCCAGTCGACACCGACCACGTCGATGGCCGCCTGGCGGAGGATCTCGTCGCACCCGCCACCGACGAAGGACTCCCGGGCCCCGTGGCTCGCGAACCCGACCGTGAGCGTCCTGGCGTCCACCCCGACGACCTGGGCGTTCTGGATGAGGATCATCCAGGCCAGGCGTCGGCGCATCTTGGTGGCCTCGACGATGTCCGGCCACAGCCGGCGCACCTCGACCATGCTGAGCGGCCCGGCGGCGTCGTCCTGCGACGCGGAGGCGGCCTGGGTTGCCGGAGCAGCGGGCGCAGGGGCGTCGGGCACCGCGGTCGGGCTGCCGGCCCGGGCATCGCCCTGGCCGCCGGCCTGAGCACTGCCCGCACTGCTGTCCTGGCTGCCCCGGCCGCTGTCGTCATCGCCGGGAGCCGGCGGGTGCACGGGCGGGAAGTCGTCACGGCCCGGCGCGGAGACCTCGGGCCAGGCCTCGGCGCTCGTGCCCGCCTGCGGACCGCCCGCGCGCGCGGCCGGCGCCCGGTCGGACCCGGCGTCGGCGCCCGGGGCGTCGGGCGGGGGCACCTCGCCGGGGGCCATCTGCTGGGCAGCGGCGGTAGCCGGAGGTGCCGGCACGCCGGCCGGGGCCGGGGCCGGGGCGACAGGCGCGCTCGCGGCCGCGGGCTGGGCGGCGGGCTGGGGGGTCGGCGCGGGCCGGGTCGGCTCGGGACGCGCGGCGGCCGGGCGCGGCGCGGGCGGGCGGGCGACCGCGTGGTCGCCGGCGCTCACCGCGCCGGTCACGTCGAGCCGTCGCTCGAGCCGGTCGAGGCGGGCCATCACGCCGTCGCTCGTGTGGTCGGCGCCGGGCAGCAGCACCCGGGCACAGATCAGCTCGAGCAGCAGGCGCGGCGCCGTGGCGCCCCGCATCTCGGTGAGGCCGGCGGCGACGATGTCGGCGGCCCGGCTGAGCTCGATCGCGCCGAAGTGCGCCGCCTGGGCGACCAAGCGCTCCGCGGCGTCCTCCGGGACGTCGAGCAGCCCGCTGGCCGGGGCCTCGGGGACGGCGGCCACGATCACCAGGTCCCGGAGGCGCCGCAGCAGGTCCTCGGTGAAGCGGCGGGGGTCCTGTCCCGTCTCGACCACCTTGTCGACCACCCCGAACACGGCCGCCCCGTCGCCCGCCGCGAACGCGTCGACGACCTCGTCGAGGAGCGCGTCGGGCGTGAAGCCGAGCAGTGCCGTGGCGAGCGCGTGGGTGACGCCCGCCGGCCCGGCACCACCGAGCAGCTGGTCGAGGACCGAGAGCGTGTCCCGCGCCGAGCCGCCGCCGGCACGCACCACCAGGGGCAGCGCCGCGGG
The DNA here is from genome assembly GCF_003047295.1 of Nocardioides sediminis. Classification (GTDB taxonomy): domain Bacteria; phylum Actinomycetota; class Actinomycetes; order Propionibacteriales; family Nocardioidaceae; genus Nocardioides; species Nocardioides sediminis. The sequence goes on along the minus strand of NZ_PZYZ01000004.1, from coordinate 259,621 downwards.
CTCGATGTCCACGCCCTCCTCGCCGCACAGCTGGGAGAGGTAGTCGGAGAGCAGTCGTGGCGGGATCAGCCGGAACGGGTAGTGGTGGGTGCGCGAACGGATCGTCGGCAGCACCTTCTCGGGCTCGGTGGTGGCGAAGATGAACCGGAGGTGGGGCGGCGGCTCCTCGACCAGCTTGAGGAGCGCGTTGAAGCCCTGCGGCGAGACCATGTGGGCCTCGTCGATGATGTAGATCTTGTAGCGGTCGCGGACCGGCGCGAAGAACGCCTTCTCCCGCAGGTCGCGGGCGTCGTCGACGCCGCCGTGGGAGGCCGCGTCGATCTCGATGACGTCGATGGAGCCCGAGCCGCCCCGCGCGAGCTCGCGGCAGGAGTCGCACTCACCACAGGGGTCGGCGACGGGGGCCTGCGCGCAGTTGAGCGCGCGGGCGAGGATCCGGGCGGAGGTCGTCTTGCCGCAGCCGCGCGGTCCGGAGAAGAGGTAGGCGTGGTTGACCCGGTCGTTCGCGAGCGCGACTCGCAGCGGCTCCGTGACGTGGTCCTGGCCGATGACCTCGGCGAACGTCTCGGGCCGGTAGCGGCGATAGAGGGCGAGCGGTGACTCCACGCCTGAACCCTAACGACCGGGTCCGACAGCGACCACCGGGCGAGGCGCGCGACGGGACCGTACGGACGAGAAGGCCCCCCACGCACCCGACAGAGCTCGCTTACCCTTGCTGCCTTCCGGCCCTGGGGGAGTTGGGCAAGATGTCGCCACGTGGGGGGTTGCCGGAGAGTCTAGGTGAGGGTCCTCGCAGGGCCCAAGGCGACCCCGGCGGAGGCGATTTCACCGCCCGGTCGAGCGACGGGTACGCTCCTCCGCGGAGGATTCGCCTAGTGGCCTATGGCGCTCGCTTGGAAAGCGGGTTGGGTTAACAGCCCTCAGGGGTTCGAATCCCCTATCCTCCGCCATCGACACGGCGCCGGCTCCCGGCGCCGTGTCGCATTTGGCGCACGTCGCGCCCCACCCCCAGAGGTCTGGGAGGCTCGCCGCTCCCCGGCTAGCGTCGACGGGACCCGACGCGAGGAGTGCGCGATGTCCCACGAGCACGAGTCAGGCACCGATCACCAGGCCAGCAAGGGGCACGACCCGGTCACCGAGCACGACGGCCGGGACCGGCCCACGACCGACCAGCCCCTGCACGGGCGCCGTCGGCCGCTGGCCGGGCCGCTGCTCATCACGCTCGGGGTGATCGCCCTTCTCGTGGTGCTCTACCTGCTGGGCGTGACCTACCTCGTGCCCGCGGACTGACGACTGCCGCTACCCGACGTCGTACGACGGTCCGCGCGGCCGCCGCGGGGGGCCTCAGGTCAGGCGCCGCGCGAGCGGGCGCAGGATGAACGCGAGAGCCATCAGGGCGCCGGCGACCAGGCCGCCCCACAGCAGCAGGGTCCGTGACGACCCGAAGAGGTCGAGGCGCTCGGGGGCCGGCGGCGCCATCGCGTCCTCGGAGACCTCACGCACCGTCCGGTCGACCCTGCCGTTGCGGCCCACCGTGAGGGTCCGGGTGAGGGCGTCGTGCGCCTGGACCACGCCGGCACCGGTCCAGGGGTTGGGGACCTCGTCGGAGCCCTCGGCGGTCGCCTCGAGCCGGGCCACGACCTGCTTGGCGTTGTCGCGCGGGTAGGCGGCGCGCAGCAGGGCCACCACCCCGCTGACCTCGGCCGCGGCCCACGAGGTGGCCACCTCGGTGACCAGGCACTTCTGGCCGGTGATGTTGTAGGACAGGCCCTCGTAGGTCGGCGCCGCGACGTCGGTGTCCTTGTTGGGGACGACGAAGCCGCGCACGTCGTCGTTGTCGGGCGCCACCGCGCTGACGGCGAGGACCCCCGGGTAGTCGGCGGGGTAGACATCCTCGTCGTTGCGCGGCGTGCCCCGGAAGGAGTCGGACGCCTCCGGGTCGGCGTTGCCGGCGGAGGCCACGACCACGACGTCGAGGGCCACGAGCTCCTTGACGGCAGCACGCAGGCGGGGGTCGTCCTGGCCGACGGAGAGCGAGATGTTGGCGACCTGGAACTCGGTCGTGCGGCGCAGCGCGACGAGCTGCCGGATCCCCGCGGCCAGCCCCTCGGAGGTGACGCCCCGCTGGCCCTGCGACTGGTCGGGGACCTCGGTGTCGAGCACCCGCACGTCAATGACCCGGGCACCGGGCGCGACACCCTCCGGCCCGGCCACCAGGCCGGCGACGATGCTGCCGTGGCCGGACAGCCGCACCGGGGAGAGGCCGGGGAGAGCCACCCGGGCGGCCGTGTCGATCGGCAGGCCGGGCTCGACGCCGGAGTCGACCACGGCCACCGTGACCCCCGTGCCGTCGGTGATCTCGTGCGCCTCGGGCACGTGCATCCGCGCCATCGGCGCGCTGGCGCGCACCTTCGTGTCGGCCAGCCGCTCGGACTCCGCGAGTGCGCTCACGTCGCACTCCTCGCCGTCGGCCGCGTACGACGGGACGGCCGCGCCGAGGCAGAGCGGCGCCGTCGCCAGTGCCGCGGCGAGCCCGAGCCTGGACGTGCGTCCCACCCGACCGCTCATGAGGCGTCGGCGCCCGCGCTCGCCGGGGCGTCCTCGGGGACACGCCGGGCGGCGTTGACCGACAGGGGCACACCCTCGGTGAAGAACTCCAGCCACGTGTTGGGCACCACCGGGGCAGCGCTGTCCCCGTAGCCGATGGAGGGCGCGACGTCGGGACCGATCAGCGCGTACTTCTGCGCCTTGGTGTCGATGACGTACGGCGTCCCGTCGGTGGCGGCCTCGTCGGCGCCGGACCGGACGTAGGCACCGCCCGACGGGGCGACGTCGACCTCGTGGCTGTTGCGACCGATGCCGGTGGCCGCCACCTCGCCGCGCGGGGTGCCGGCGAGCCGGACCTCCGCGGCCTGGCCCTCCTCCCCCGGGTGCAAGACGGCGCACATGTCGACGCTCTGGTCGGAGGCCGGGTTGTCCGAGGGCCACTCGGACGGGTAGGAGGTGGCGGCCAGCTCGGCGCGCAGGTCCTCGTCGAGCTCCTGGGCGGCCCCGCCGACGGAGTCGTAGACCAGCGCCGCGAACTCGCTCAGCGGGACGGGTCCGTCGGGGCCGAGCAGGTAGTCGCGACTCGGCGTGCTGACCAGGTCGCCGATGCGGAAGCGCGAGAGGTCGGTCTCGGCTCCGGGATAGTCGGCCGGCTGACCCTCGTCGGTGAGGCCGAACGAGTCGGCGCTCAGGGGCGGGGCGACCGGGAAGAGGTTGAGCCACTCCTCGGGGACCCGCGGTGCGGTCGAGGTGGCCCCGAAGCCCAGGCGGCTGGCGATCACGTCGGCGGTGGTCGCGTCCGACGGCAGCTCGAGGCGGTGACCGCTGCCGGTGGGGCTCGGGGCGATCAGCCAGGCAGAGCCGCCACTGGTGACCAGGAACGCCGACTGGCGCAGCTCGGCGATGTCGGGCTCGTCGGTCAACGTGAGCTTGATGCCGGTGTCGGCGGCGGTGCAGGCGGTCCAGCCGTCGTCGATGAGGTCGCCCGCCGCGGGCAGGGTCGGTGCACCGTCGATGCCGAGGTCGGGGCCGAGGGCGACCTCGCGGATGTAGTGGTCGGCCACGCGGTTGGCGTTCAGCTCGGACTCTCCGAGGAGCAGCTGGGCGGAGAGGTAGTTGGGGACCCGCTGGAGCAGCGGGTCGTCGCCTCCGCGCAGCACGACGTACCGCTCTCCGGTCTCCTTGGAGATCACGAAGCTGCCCTCCTCGAGCCACGCCGAGTTGGGGCGGCCGATGAGGAAGCCCGCGATCGCGGCGCCGGCCAGCAGCAGCACCGACAGCGCTATGCCGCCGATCAGGACGCGGCCGGGACGCACGGGCTCGACCTCGCGGCCCCCCGGGGCACCGCTGACGAAGGCCGTGACGAGCCGACGCTTGCTGAAGGCGTGCGCCTCGACGAGGTCCTTCTTGGTGGCCACCCGATCAGCCCTTGACCATGTCGAAGAAGCCGGCGGCCACCACCATCAGCGGCAGGAGGGAGATCAGCGTCGCGGTCTCGACGACGTCGCCGATGCGGCCCCGGCGGACCGAGCCCGACGAGGGGACGAGCGTGGTGACCAGCAGGACGGCGCCCACGACGGCGAGGGCGATGGCCGCCTCGGCCCGCCAGGTGTCGTGGATGAGGACCATCGCCAGGGCGATGGAGACGAAGCCGGCGATGCCGGAGACCAACCCGGTCAGCACCTCCGAGCCGGCGCGGTACTGGCGGGTCCGGAACATCACGGCCAGGCAGCACACCGCGGCCAGGATCGTCCCGAAGACGCCGCGGCCCACGGCCAGCGGGGCGAAGAGCACCAGCAGCGTGCCCACGGTCGCGGAGACGGCCAGCAGGATCTCGTGCGCCACGCGGGCGTCCGCGCCCACCTGCGTCGGGTCGATCTCGTCGGGGTCGGCGGTGATGTCGTGCAGGGAGTAGATCTGGTCGACCTTGGTGCCGGTGACGCCCAGCGCGAGCCAGGGGAAGATGCTCCCGGCCAGGACCACCAGCGTCATCACCACGGTGAAGAGGACGCTCGCCTCCCAGTCGGTCACCTCGAGGAGCAGCCCGCTCACGCCGAGGATGGCGCCGACGACCACGCCCGGGATCACCAGGGCACGGCCCTCGCGGAGGCCGACGACGGCGACGACGCCGGTCACCAGCATCGCCCCGCCGGCGCACGCGAGCGGGAGCTCGAAGAACTCCGCGGGCAACGGCCAGGTCCAGCCGGTCAGCTCGCCGGGGGCGAGCAGGAGGCCGGCCACCGCGGCGTACAGGACGGCGATGAGGGAGACGGCCACCCCCGCCTCGGGCTCCTGCTGGCTGTGGGCCAGCACGATCCCGCCCACCACCAGGAGTCCGGCGAGGACCCCGGCGGCGAGACCGCCCAGCAGGCTCTCGCCCTGGAGGAGGAGCGCGAAGGCACCGAGACCGAGGAGCAGGGCGCCGGCGCTGAGTGCGGTACGACGCCCCGCGGCGGGCTCCCAGGGGTGGAGCTCCTGCTCGACCACGTCGGCCATCGCCTCGACGATGTCGTCGTAGACGCGAGGAGCCTCGTCGTCGATTCCGGCGGTGACCGTCAGCAGGCCGCCGTCCTCGACGCCCTGGATGGTGAGGCCGGCGTCCCCGGCGAGCTGGCGCCCGTCCTGGGTGATGAGCCGGTAGCCGCCGTAGACGGTGGAGGCGTCCAGGATGCCGACGCTGCGCGCGAGCTCGGGGACCAGCTCGGCCACCGGCACGGCGCCGGGGAGGACGAGGTCGACCCGTCGTGACCCCGAGGCCACCGTCACGCGGACCAGTCCCGATGCGACAGATGCCGCCTGACTCATGCCGTCCTACCCCCGTGGTCCGTGCATGCGGACCCGCCCGGTGGGTGGGTCGTCATGCGTCACTTCCGAGTCGTGAGCTCCCCGGTCGGGGAGCAGCCTACATAGCCGGATCTCCGTACGAAGCCGACCGAGGCCGGTCGCCCCGGAAGGGCGACCGGCCTCGGTGCAGGTGGATCGTGGGCGATCAGAAGCGGTTGGCGCCTCGCGCGTCAGCGGCCTTGTACTCCTCGTTGGAGGTCGACACGTTGGCGCTGGCCTGCTGGAGCAGGACGATCATGTCGGCGATCGCCTGGTCCCACTTGGCCTTGGCCTCGCTGTAGGCCTGCTTGGCGGCACCGGTCCAGTCCGAGGCGAGCGGCTTGAGGTCGCCCTCGAGCTGGTCGAGCCGGCTCTGGATGTCCTTGGCCGCCGTCATGACGTCCTGGGAGCCAGCGTCGAGCTTGCCGTGCTGAACATTGATTCCGTCGAAACCGGTCATTGCAGTTCTCTCCTGAGGTCTGTGAAGGGTGTGGTCAGCCGAGGCGGTTCTGGAGGTTCATGTGGGTCTGCGACTGCGACTCGTCGGTCTTCATGTTGTCCTTCTCCGTCTCCTGCATCGACATGGAGAGCTGGTCGAGGGCCTTGAGGATCGTCTCCTGCTTCTCCTGCCACGCGAGCATGAGGTTCTGGAACGCCGAGGCGCCCTGGCCACCCCAGCCGCCCATCATCTCGGCGACCCGGTCGCCGAGGATGTTGCACTTGCCCTTGACGTCGCCGCGAGCGGTGTTGACGTACTCCGCCGCCTGGGAGAGCGCCTTCTCTGTCTGGCTGAGGTTGGTCATGTCAATCCTTCCCCCTCGGCGGCTTGACCCCCGAGTTCACTGGTTGGTGGTGCCCGGTGTGGATGGCACCGTGATGTTGTTGTGGATCCTGTGGCTGGATCGGGGAGACGTCCCGGCCCCCCGCGCCGACATCGATGTACCCGGGCGTTCCGGGCCTAAACATCAGGACGTGATTTCCCACAGGCTGCGGAAGAAGCCGGACGCGACGACCGTCGCGGCGAGGGCGAAGGAGCCGCACAGCCCCTCCGCGAGCTCGGCCCGGCGTGACCACCACACCGAGCGCCACCCCCGCCCGGTGGCGACGGCGGCAGCGAGGGAGACGGCGCCGAGCAGCAGGACCGCGACGAGCCCGGCCGTCACGGTCGTCGACGACAGGTCGCCCAGCGCGAAGCCGACGAGCCACAGCCAGCACGAGAGCCCGGCCGCGCGGAGGAGGCGTCGGGCGGCCGTGTGCCGGTAGGAGCGGGCCGCGAGCAGGATGCTGGCACCGGCGAAGAAGGCGAGGGTCCGGGCGCCGATGCGGTCCAGGTCGATCGTCGCCGTCGCGAGCAGCAGGGGGGTGGCCACCGCCACCACGACCAGGATCGCCGCGCACGCGGCGGTGACCGTGCGGGTGGCGCCGGCGACGAGCTCGCGCATCGCCGCGGCGGAGACCACGATGCGGCCACGGCCGGCGCGGCCCCTGTCGCGGGCCGACCAGGCGGTCACGGCCAGCCGGTCCAGGTCGATCAGGGTCTCGTCGGGCACGTCGATCGCCAGGGTCGGCACGAAGCGTGTGGCCAGCATCGCGAGGAGCAGCAGCACGGCCCAGGCGACCCGACCGTCCCACTCCAGCAGCAGGGTGGTGCCGCACACGAGGAAGACGACCAGGCCCGACACGATCCACACGACCAGGGCCTCGTCGCGGTCGGACCGCATCGCGCGGGCCACGGCGGCGATCACGCCCGCGGAGACGGCGCTGACGGCCACGACGGCGGGCAGGAGGTGGACGCCCGGCTCGTGGACGGCGGCGAAGGCCGCCGCGGCGCCGAATGCGGGGGCGGCGGCCGCGCGCTGGGTGGCGTGCCGGCCCAGCGGCAGGGTCGCGGCCAGGGCGCACAGCATGAGGAGGCCGACGGTGAGGGTCCGCGACCCATCGTCCGCGGCGCGGGCGGCGTACCACGCGGCGAGGGCCGCGGCACCGGCCGCCAGCCCCATCGCCAGGGCCGCCACCCCGGGGTTGTCGGGCTGCGACGCCAACGCGTCCTCCCCGCCACCGCCGGCGCGGGTGCGGTGCACGCCGCCGGTGGCGACCAGCACCGAGCCGGACTCCACACCGGCACTGGCCAGCGTGCGGTCGGCCGTCAGGAGCTCGCCCAGGGAGGTCTGGAGCAGCGGGATGCCCGCCTGCCCCGTCTGGGCGGCGTACTCCCGGGCAACGTCCACCGACGTGGCGCCCTCGGGCACGACCAGGTCGAGCACCCCGGCCGGACCGTGCACGCTGACCGCGATGGTCGAGGCGAGCGCGGCGTTCGGCTGCACGTCGGACACGACTTCCCCCAGGATCTCATCGACGCCGGACCCACCGGCGACGTGCAGGCTAGTCGCTGGTGTGCGCCCCACCTATCATCAACGCGACCATCCGGGTGTGGCTAGGGGGAACGAGTGAGCACGACGCTGCGTGGGGGGCACCGGCTCGACGAGCCGGAGATGCCCGGAGGGCAGATCGTCCTCCAGCCGCCGCCGGAGATCCAGGAGAACGAGGGCGCCAGCGGCGTCCTGATGAACGCCATCCCGATGCTCGGCAGCCTGGGCTCCATCGTGCTCGTGGCCACCATGGGCGGCGGCGCCAACAAGACGCGCAGCTTCCTGGCCGCCGGCATGTTCCTCTTCGCCACCCTCGGCTTCATCATCGTGCAGATCGACCGGCAGCGTAAGCAGCGCGCGCAGCAGGTCACCGGCTCGCGCACCGAGTACCTCCGCTACCTCGCCAACATCCGCAAGGTGGCCCGCAACGCCGCCGAGCAGCAGCGTCGCGCGCTCAACTGGCACCACCCCGAGCCGTCGGCCCTGCCGGCGCTCGCGGAGGAGCGGACGCGGCTGTGGGAGCACGGGCCGGGTGACGGCAACTTCATGCACGTGCGCTACGGACTGTGCTCCCAGCCGCTCTCCACCGAGCTGGTCCCGCCGGAGAGCGCCCCGGTCGACCAGGTCGACCCGGCCGCCGCCTCGGCGCTGCACCGCCTGCTGGTGGTGCACCGGGTGCAGCCCAACCTGCCGGCGTCCATCGACCTGCGCGCGTTCGACCGCGTGGAGGTCTGCGGCCCCGAGGACGAGGCTCGCTCGGCGGCCCGGGCGATGATCCTGTCGGCCACCGCCTTCCACAACCCCGACCAGCTGGTCGTCGCGGTCCTGAGCTCGGAGCAGAACCTCACGCACTGGGACTGGATCAAGTGGCTGCCCCACGCCCAGAGCGCTCGCGAGGTCGACGCCGTCGGCCCGATGCGGCTGGTGACGACCTCGATCGACGACCTGGGCAACCTGCTGCCGCCCGACCTGGGCGACCGGCCCCGGTTCGGCGCCGACGAGCGTCCGCCGACGCCCCACATCCTGCTCGTCATCGACGGCGGGCACCTGCCGCCCGGCAACCACGTCGTGCCCCCGGACGGGCTGCACGGCGTGACGCTGCTCGACCTGCCGTCCCGGTGGGACGAGCTGGAGGACTCGACCCGCCTGCGCCTCCAGCTCGCGGAGGGGCGCCCCCAGCTGGGCAAGATGCCGATCCTGGCGATCCGGGTCCGCGAGGAGCCGGTCAAGGCGCTGATCGACCAGTGCGACATCGCCACGGCAGAGGCCTTCGCCCGCCGCCTGGCCCCGCTCAAGACCATCAGCGCCGACGCGTCCAGCGGTGCGGCCGTCGACATCACCTCGACGACCCCCGACCACATGGAGCTGCTCGGCCTCGGCGACATCCACACCTACGACACGGCCACGGCCTGGCGTCCCCGGCCGGCCCGCGACCGGCTCCGGGTGCCGATCGGCATCGGCGACAGCGGCGGCCTGGTGCACCTCGACATCAAGGAGTCCGCCCAGCAGGGCATGGGCCCGCACGGCCTGGTCATCGGCGCCACCGGCTCGGGCAAGTCGGAGTTCCTGCGCACCCTGGTGCTCGGGCTGACGATGACCCACTCGTCCGAGCAGCTCAACCTCGTGCTCGTCGACTTCAAGGGTGGTGCGACCTTCGCCGGCATGGCCGACATGCCGCACGTCTCGGCCGTCATCACCAACCTGGCCAACGAGCTGACCCTCGTCGACCGCATGCAGGACGCCCTGTCCGGCGAGATGACCCGCCGCCAGGAGCTGCTCCGCGACGCGGGCAACTACGCGTCGATCCGCGACTACGAGAAGGCCCGCGCCAACGGCGAGGACCTCGCCCCCATGCCGTCGCTGTTCATCGTGGTCGACGAGTTCTCCGAGATGCTCTCGGCCAAGCCCGAGTTCATCGACCTCTTCGTCGCCATCGGACGCCTCGGCCGCTCGCTGGGCCTGCACCTCCTGCTCGCCTCGCAGCGCCTCGAGGAGGGCCGCCTGCGGGGGCTGGAGTCCCACCTGTCCTACCGCGTCGGCCTGCGCACCTTCTCGGCCGGCGAGTCCCGGGCCGTGCTCGGCGTCCCCGACGCCTACGAGCTCCCGGCCGTGCCGGGCCTGGGCTACCTCAAGCCCGACCAGTCGACGCTGCTGCGGTTCAAGGCGGCGTACGTCTCCGGACCACCGTCGGGACGGTCCCGCGTACGCCGCGACGAGGGCGGCCACGTGCGCGGCATCCTGCCGTACACGATCTCGGAGGTGCAGGCGCTGGAGCCGCTCGAGACCGACGTCGAGGAGGCTCCCGTCGTGAGCCTGCAGCAGGGCGAGCAGCCCTCGCTGCTCGACATCGCGGTCCAGCGGATGATCGGCCAGGGCATGCCGGCCCACCAGGTCTGGCTGCCGCCGCTCGACGTGCCCGACACCCTCGACGACCTCATGCCCGACCTCGTCGAGGACCCCGACCTCGGCCTCGTCTCGCCGCGCTGGCGCAACGTGCCGGGTCTCGTGGTGCCGCTCGGCACCGTCGACCGGCCGCGCGAGCAGCGCCGCGACACGATGACGCTCAACCTCACCGGCGCCAGCGGCCACGTCGCCGTGATCGGCGGCCCCCGGTCGGGCAAGAGCACGCTGCTGCGCACGATCGTGACCGGCATGAGCCTGGTGTCCACGCCTCTGGAGTCGCAGTTCTTCGTGCTCGACTTCGGCGGCGGCACCTTCGCCCCGCTGGCCCGCTTCCCGCACGTCGCGGGCGTGGCGACCCGGTCCGAGCCCGACGTCGTACGCCGCGTCGTCGCCGAGGTGCAGGGCGTGGTGGACCGCCGCGAGGCCTACTTCCGCGAGAACGGCATCGACTCGATCGAGACCTACCGCAGCCGTCGCGCCCAGGGTCGCGCGGACGACGGGTGGGGCGACGTCTTCCTCGTCGTCGACGGGTGGAGCACGCTGCGCGCGGAGTTCGACGACATCGAGATGGAGCTCCAGCAGCTCGCCGGCCGTGGCCTCACGTTCGGCATCCACATCATCGCCGCGTCGGGCCGCTGGGCAGACTTCCGGGCCGCGATGCGCGACGTCTTCGGCTCCAAGCTCGAGCTGCGGCTCGGCGACCCCCTCGACTCCGAGGTCGACCGCAAGGTCGCCGCGCTGGTCCCGACGGGCCGTCCCGGCCGTGGCCTGACGCCCGGGAAGCTGCACTTCCTGGCCGCGCTGCCCCGCGTCGACGGGGACGCCGACGCCGGCACCCTCGGCGACGGGGTCGAGGACCTGATCGAGCGGGCGTCGGTCGCGTGGAAGGGCCACCCCGGCCCCAAGCTGCGGCTGCTGCCGGAGATGGTCACGCTCGACCGGATCCGCGAGGACGCGCAGCGCCGCCAGCTGCCCGCCAAGAAGCTCCTCATCGGCATCAACGAGCGCGAGCTCGCGCCGGTCGGCATCGACCCGTCCGCCGAGCCGCACATGCTCGTCTTCGGTGACGGCCAGTCGGGCAAGAGCGCCCTGCTGCGCAACTACCTCCAGGAGGTCATGCGCACGCGGACCCCCAAGGAGGCGCAGATCGTCGTCGTCGACTACCGGCGCTCCCTGCTGGGCGAGGTGCCCGACGAGTACCTCCTCAACTACCTCACCTCGGCCACCCAGGCCACGCCGACCCTCAAGGACATCGCGAGCTACCTCGAGAGCCGCATCCCGGGCCCGGACGTCACCCCCGACCAGCTGCGCAACCGGTCCTGGTGGACCGGCGCGGAGGTGTTCGTGGTGGTCGACGACTACGACCTGGTCGCCACCCAGCAGTCCTCACCGGTGCAGGCGCTCCAGCCGCTCATGGCGCAGGCGCGGGACACCGGTCTGCACGTGGTGGTCGCCCGCCGCGTCGGTGGCGCCTCGCGTGCGCTCTACGACCCGGTGATCCAGTCGATGCGCGACCTCGCGATGCCCGGCGTGCTGCTCTCTGGCCCCCGGGACGAGGGTGTGCTCATCGGCAACCTCCGTCCCCAGCCGGCGCCCCCCGGTCGGGCGCGGGTCGTCACGCGGGACGGCGGTACCGAGGTCACCCAGCTCGCCTGGACCGAGCCGACGATGTGATCGCGCCGCCCGGGCGGACGCGCAGGAGCCTCAGCGGCGACCGGACTTGAACATCCCCCGCGCGATCTCGCGGGCGGCGGTGCGCATGAAGTCCTTGAAGACCGGTGACTTCACCACCGTCTCGATGACGCCGTCCTCCTCCTTCGGGACCTTCGGGGCCGGCGCGGGCTTCCGGCTGCGCTCGGCTCGCGCCTCACGGGCCTCCTCCTCGGCGCGGGCGTCCTCCGCCGCCTTGCGCGCGCCCTCCTCGAGCCGGGCGGCGAGCCTCTCCCGCGCAGACTCGCGGTCGACGGGCTCGGCGTACCCGGCCCAGAGCGGCGACGCCTTGACGGCGGCCTCCATCTCGTCGGTCGGGGCGGGGTCCATCAGCGACTCGGGAGCACGGAGCCGCGTCCACGCGACCGGGGTGGGCGCGCCGCGCTCGTCCATCACCGTCACCACGGCCTCGCCGATGCCGAGGCTGGTGATCACCTCGCCGAGGTCGTCGTACGCCGACCTCGGGTAGGTGTTGACGGTGGCCTTCAGCGCCTTGGCGTCGTTGGGGGTGTGCGCGCGCAACTGGTGCTGGATGCGGGAGCCGAGCTGGCCGAGCACCTCGTCGGGCACGTCGGTCGGGCTCTGGGTCACGAAGAAGACGCCCACCCCCTTGGACCGGATCAGGCGCACCGTCTGGGCGATCTGGTCCAGGAAGGCGTCGGAGGCGTCGTTGAAGAGCAGGTGCGCCTCGTCGAAGAAGAAGACCAGCTTGGGCTTGTCGAGGTCGCCCTCCTCGGGGAGGTCGTGGAACAGGTCGGCCAGCATCCACATCAGGAAGGTGGAGAACAGCGCCGGCCGGTCCTGGAGGTTGGGCAGCTCGAGCAGGCTGACGATGCCGCGACCGTCCTCGGCGACGCGCAGGAAGTCCTTGGTCTCGAACTCGGGCTCCCCGAAGAACACGTCGGCCCCCTGCGCCTCGAAGGCCACCAGCTCACGCAGGATCACCCCGACCGTCTGGCCGGACAGCCCGCCGATCGACTTGAGCTCGGCCTTCCCCTGCGCGTCGCCGGTGAGGTACTGCAGCACCGCGCGCAGGTCGGCGAGGTCGAGGAGCGGCAGGCCGTTCTTGTCGCAGTAGTAGAAGACGAGCCCGAGCGAGGACTCCTGGGTGTCGTTGAGGCCGAGCACCTTGGCCAGCAGGGTGGGACCGAACGCGCTCATCGTGACACGGACCGGGACGCCGATGCCCTGGCCTCCGATCGCGTAGAACTCCGTCGGGAAGCCGGTGGCCGTCCACTCCTGGCCGACGCCCTCGGTGCGGGCGGTGAGCTTGTCGCTCGCCTCGCCCGGCACGCTGATGCCCGACAGGTCGCCCTTGATGTCGGCGGCGAACACGGGGACGCCGTGGGCGGACAGCTGCTCGGCGAGCAGCTGCAGGGTCTTCGTCTTGCCGGTGCCGGTCGCCCCCGCGACGAGGCCGTGGCGGTTGAGCATGGCGAGGGGGATGCGGATGCGTACGTCGGACAGCTCGGTCGCGTCGAGCATCAGGCCGCCGAGCTCGAGCGCGGTCCCCTCGAACGCGTAGCCGGGCGCCACCGCGGCGGCGATCGGGTGCTCGGGGGCGGCCTCGGTGACCGGCGCTGCGGGCGCCGCCCCGTCCGGCCCGGGGGCGGCGTCGGGCGTGGTCGCGGTCGCCTCGTCGGGCTGCTCGGTCATGCCGCGAGCCTAACCAGCCGCGTCGTCGCCGAGGAGCGCGTCGTTATAGTCGCCGCGTGATCTTCAAGCGCGTGGGCCAGGGACGCCCCTACCCGGCTCACGAGCTCACCTCCCGCGACTGGGCGTCCATCCCGCCGCGGCAGGTCCGCCTCGACCAGCTCGTGACGACCAAGGACACCCTCCAGCTCGCGACGCTGCTCGACGAGGACTCCACGTTCTACGGCGACCTGTTCGCGCACGTGGTGTCGTGGAAGGGCGACCTCTACCTCGAGGACGGTCTGCACCGCGCCCTGCGCGCCGCGCTGCACCAGCGCAACGTCCTGCACGCCCGGGTCCACGAGATGGCCGACTGATGCGGGACGGCGTCAAGTCGGCCCTCACGCTGGGCGTGCTGTGCCTGGTGCTGGTCGGCGCCGGCGCCTGGGGCTGGCAGGCCCTGACCGAGCCGCTGCCCGACAACGCCCCGCCGCCGCTGTGCACCGACACCACCGTCGCCGCCGGCACCGACGTCTTCCGGGACCAGGTGGCGGTCAGCGTCTTCAACGGCAGCACCCGCTCCGGGCTCGCGGGGGCGACCATGGAGCAGCTCGAGGAGCGCGGCTTCGTGGGCGCCGACACCGGCAACGCACCGCGGCGGATCCGCGGCGTGCAGATCTGGTCCGACGAGCCGAGGAACCCGGCGGTGCGCCTCGTCAAGCGCCAGTTCCGCAAGGCGGCCGTCGTCCCCGGCCCCGAGGGCGAGTCCCTGGGTCGCGGCGTGGTCGTCGTGCTGGGGCAGTCCTACTCCTCGCTGCGTGAGAAGGAGATCGAGAAGGTCACCGCCCGCGCCGACGCGACGTTCTGCAGTCCGCCGGGCTCCTGACCCCGTACGTCGTTCAGGCGTTCTCGGTCCCCGGCCGGCGGTCGCGGGCCCACTGGGCCAGCCGCCCGCCCTCGGAGACCTGACGGAGCCGTTCCTCGGTGGCGAGGCGCGCCTTGCGCGGCGTCACCACGACCAGGTCGTCGCCGTGGCGCAGCACGGTGCGGCGCTCGGGGACCAGCACCTCGCCCTGACGGACGACCAGGGACACCGACGCCCCCTGCGGCAGCCGGAGCTCGCCCACCTCGACGCCGTGCATCCGCGAGACGGGACTGATCGACACCTGCAGCAGGTCGGCGTCGACGCGCTCGAGGGGCGCCGCCTCGACGTCGAGGCCCCGGGGCTCGGAGCGCCGCGCGACCCGCAGGATCCTGGCGGCCAGCGGGAGGGTCGGTCCGGTCAGCAGCGTGTAGACGACCACCATCACGAAGACGATGGCGAAGAGCCGGTCGGCGTCGCGCACGCCCTCGGCCAGCGGGATCGTGGTCAGCACGATCGGGACCGCACCCCGCAGGCCGGCCCACGAGATGAACCCCAGCTCGCGCAGCGGCATGGGACGCACGACCGAGCTGACCAGCACCGAGAGCGGACGGGCGACCACGGTGAGGATGAGGCCGGTCGCCAGCGCCAGCCCGACGATCTCCAGGTCGAGGCGGTCGGGCGAGAGCAGCAGGCCGAGCATGACGAAGAGGCCGATCTGGGCCAGCCAGGCGACGCCCTCGGCGAAGGACCGGGTGGCGGCGCGGTGGGGCAGCTCGGAGTTGCCGAGGATCAGCGCGGCGACGTAGATCGCGGCGAACCCCGACGCGTGCGCGCTCGCCGCGGCGCCGTACGCGACCAGGGCCAGGCACAGCACGGCGAGCGGGTAGAGGCCCGAGGAGGGCAGGGCCGCGCGGCGCATCACCCAGCCGCCGGCGATGCCTGCGACGAGTCCGACCACGACGCCGACGGAGAGCTCGAAGACGATCGTGCCGGCGACGCCGAGGAGCCCCCCGCTGGCGGCGGCCCCGGTGGAGATCACGCCGACGAGGACGACGGTGGGGGCGTCGTTGAGCCCCGACTCCGCCTCGAGCACGCCGGTCAGGCGCTTGGGGAGGGGTACGACGCGCAGCACCGAGAAGACCGCCGCGGCATCGGTGGGTGAGCACACCGCGCCGAGCAGGATCGCGAGCTCCCAGGGCAACCCCAGGAGGTAGTGGGCGCCGACCGCGACCACCGCGACCGAGACGGCGACCCCCACGGTCGCCAGCGACACCCCGAGCGGGACCGAGGGACGCACCTCGCTCCAGCTGGTCGTCAGGCCACCCTCGGCCAGGATCAGCGCCAGCGCGCCGAAGCCGATCGCGTGGGCCATCTGGGCGTCCTCGAACTGGATCCCGAGGCCAGCCTCGCCGAGCACCACGCCCATGAGCAGGTAGACGAGCAGGCTGGGCAGACCGGCGCGCGCCGAGGCACGGGCGGCGAGGATCGCGGCCAGCGTGACGACGGAGCCCACCAGCAGGAACGAGTCGAGCTGGTGCACATCGAAAGTCACGCCACCTCGCTCCCCGGCATCGTCGAGCCCCGATCCTATCGGCGAGCGGACGACGGTCCCGACGCGCACGCGCGCCGTGACACGATCACCGGCATGAGCGATCGGTTCGCGGTGGCGCAGCGGGCGAACGTGCCGCCCTTCCACGTGATGGACCTGCTGGCCGCGGCCGCCGACCGGCAGCGCACCCACGGCGACCTGGTCAACATGGTCGCCGGCCAGCCCTCGACCGGCGCTCCCCGCCCGGTCGTCGACGAGGCCATCAGGCTGCTCGGCAGCGGGGACCCGCTCGGCTACACCGTCGCCGCGGGCGTGCCCGAGCTGCGCGAGGCCATCGCCGGGCACCACCGCCGTACGCACGGCATCGACGTCACGCCCGACGACGTCGTGGTGACCACCGGCTCCAGCGGCGGCTTCCTGCTCGCCTTCCTCGCGGCCTTCGAGCCCGGCGACCGGGTGGCGATGGCCCGCCCCGGCTACCCCTGCTACCGCAACGTGCTGACCGCGCTGGGCTGCGAGGTGGTCGAGGTCGAGACCGGGCCGGGCAACCGGTTCCAGCCGACCGTCGAGCAGCTCGAGGAGCTCGGCGACGTCCGGGGCCTGGTCGTGGCGAGCCCGGCCAACCCGACGGGCACGATGCTGCTGCCGGCCGAGCTCGCCGCGCTCGCCGCCTGGTGCGAGGACCGCGGCGTGCAGCTGGTCTCCGACGAGATCTACCACGGGATCGAGTTCGCGCCGCTCGACGGGCAGCCGTCGCTGTCACGCTCCGCCTGGGAGACCTCGCGGGAGGCGATCGTCTTCAGCTCGTTCTCCAAGTACTTCTCCATGACCGGGTGGCGGATCGGCTGGATGCTGGTGCCGCAGCGCCTGTGCCGGGCCGTCGAGGTGCTCACCGGCAACTTCACGATCTGCCCGCCCGTCCTCGGGCAGTGGGCGAGCATCGCTGCTTTCACCGACGCGTCGTACACCGAGCTCGACGGCCACGTCGCGAGGTACGCCGCCAACCGCCGGCTGCTCCTCGACGGCCTGGCCGCGCTGGGCATCGACCGCCTGGCCCCGGCCGACGGCGCCTTCTACGCCTACGCCGACATCGGCCACCTCACCGACGACTCGATGGCCTGGACCCGGCGGCTGCTCGCCGACACGGGTGTGGCGCTGGCGCCGGGGATCGACTTCGACACCGTGGCGGGCCAGCGCCACGTGCGCCTCAGCCTCGCCGGCCCGGAGGGCGACGTGCGGACCGGGCTCGAGCGGCTGGCCGACTGGCTCCCCTGATCCGAGGTTTGACGACCCGGGATGCGGGGAAGGCGGCACAGGCGCGGTGCGGGAGGCACCGTGCGCAAGCGCACGGGGGCTGACGAGAGGACGTGATCGATGTACGGCGACACCGCCGCATCGCGCAAACGAGTCGCCCAGCTGCGGGAGCAGGGTGGAGACATCCGGGCCATGGCGGACCGCCTGGTGGCCCAGGCCGAGAGCGTGCCGTGGTCCGGCCGCGCCGCCGACTCGATGCGCAGCCGCATCAAGGAGCGGGCCTCGCACCTGCGCGCCGCCGCCGGTCACCACGACACGGCCGCAGACTCGCTGGCCCGCCACGCGACCGAGGTCGACGCCCTCAAGGACGCGATCGAGACGATCTCCCACAAGGCCGGTGCCCTCACCGCCGACGCGCGGACCCGCGCGGCCCAGGCCGGGCCCACGAGTGCGCCGAGCCGCGAGGACGAGGTCCTGCTCGCCTTCACTCCCCCGCCGGCCGGTCACAAGGACTGGCTGACCGCCGAGCTGCCGGGACTCTGACATGGTGACCATCGACCTCACGACCCCACCGGCCGGGGCCGCCGGGTTCCTCGACGGCCTCCCCCGGCGACTGGCGATCACCCTGCCCGAGCTGCGGCTCGCCGCCCGGGCGGCGGGCGACGCCCCGCTCCCCTTCGACCTCACCGAGTCCGCCGGTCCGGGCGCGCTCGAGGGGCGCCTCGGGCAGTCCCGCGGCACGGCGGACGAGGCGGCGTACACCTCGGCGCTGGCCTCCCTGCACGATCCCGACGAGACCCTGCGGCGTCGCGGCCTGCTCACCGACGCGGGGCTCGACGCCGGCCTGGCCGGCGCCATCGGCCTGCTGGCCACGCCCCGCCTGGCGCTGGACATCGACGTCGCCGCCGCGGGCAGCCAGGTCAAGGCCTGGCACCGCCAGGCCGACGGCGCCGTGGCGACCCTCGCGACGTGCGACGGCGTCGTCTTCGAGCTCGCGTGGTTCCCCGTCGACCGCTGGGCGGGCGAGCTCTCCCGCGTCGCGGCGATCCCCGACGACGTCGAGCTGCGTGAGTCCGAGGTGCCGGCCACGATGGAGGTGCCGTTCCCCCTCGTCGACGCGATCGGCGAGGCCCTCCGCTCGGGCCGCTCCGACCTGGTCCCGGTCCTCATGGAGCACCACGGCGAGGACATCCTCGACACCGACGCCGCCCCCATCGCCCCGGCCGACGCGGCCACCGCCGTCGCGGCCGTCCACACCGAGGGACGTGGGCGCCTCCGGGTGCTCGCCGCCGAGGTCACCGACCGCGGCACCACCGGTGCCGGCGTCGCCTCGTGGGTGCTGCTCGCCGACGGGTGGCACAGCCTCACCCCCCACCAGGAGGACACCGGGCCGCGGCTGACCGTGCGCCGGGTGGACCCCGACGACCTGGCGACCGAGCTCGCCCCCGTCCTCGCGCAGGTGATCGCATGACCGACCAGGAGCTGACACCCGGCACCACCACCGACGCCCGGGTCCACGCCGACAAGTACCACGAGATGCTGGCCCTGGCCGACCTGTTCGACAAGGCCGGCACCGAGATGCGCGCCAGGGCGCGGCTCGGCGCCGAGATCCTCGCCGACGAGGACGTCGCCGCCTCCGGCGAGCTGTCCCCCGCGACCTGGGCGCAGGCCGAGGAGGACGTCCGGGCCGCGACGACCGGCAAGCAGGGGCTGCTGACCCGCTCGGTCGAGCTCGACGCCGACGCACTGGTGGTGCGGGCCACCGTGCTGACCTACCGCTGGATCGACGAGCTCCAGGACGCCGCCTACAAGACGCTCGGCTCCATCGCGGGCCGCGCCATCGGCTACCTCGCCCCCGAGGTGGCCCTCGGTGGCGCCATCGTCTCCGCCGGTCTCATCGAGACCGACGCCCTCGACCGCGACGGCGTGACGAGCTACCTCAACGAGCTCGCCGAGAGCAACCCCGAGCTGATGGACCACATGGCCGGGGTCGGCGGCCTGCTCCACGGTCTGCAGATGCGCTCGCTGCTCACCGCCGGGGTGATGTCCGGGGCCGGCGGCGCGGCCGCGGCCCGCGGCGGCCTGCGGGCCATCGGCGTGGAGCCGTTCGCGGTCGACGCGATGGCCGCGCTGCGCGACTCGGCCGCGGGGTTCGTCGAGGAGCTCGAGGTCGCCACGGTCGCCGACGCCGGGGTCGACGGCGCCACCGCGCCGCGCACCATCGAGGACCTGATGACCAACCTGGCCCGGGCCGACCGCCGCATCAGCGTCCAGCGGATCGGCGCGGGCCGCTACATCGCCTACCTGCCCGGCGGCCGGGCCGACGAGGGCGGCCGGCTGCGGCTCGTGGGCGGCGACAACGCGTCGTACGTCCGCCAGGTGGTGCGCGCCATCGAGGCTGCGGTCGACGGCGAGCCCGGGGCCCGGGTCATGCTCGTGGGCTCCTGCCACGGCGGGACCGCCGCCGCCGAGATCGCGGCGGCGGCCGCCTCGGAGGCCTTCGTGGTCGACCAGGTGGTCACCACCGGCGCACCCTCGGCCCAGGTCCCCACGATCCCGCAGCAGACGCGGGTGCTGTCGCTGGAGGACCGCTCGGACCCCGTCGCGCTGCTCGGCTCGTTGATCAACACCGACGTGGACAACCGGCTGACGGTCGTCTACGACGGCTCAGCCGCCGGCACCGACGACCCGAGCACCTCGCCGTACGTCGTCGGCGGACGGGCGGCGGACGCCGCGCAGCACCCGGAGGTCCGGGCCGAGATCGCCCGCATCCACGACCTGGGCTTCCTGGCCGGCTAGAGGCGCGTCACAGGATGTCGTGCACGAACTCGCCCAGCTGGGTGAGGTTGCGGCACTCCACCATCGGCACGACCTCGCCGTAGGCACGGGCGGCACTGTCGCCCGTGCCCCAGTGGCGCGTGTGCTCGGGGTTGAGCCACCACGCGTGGCGGGCCTCCCCGACCAGCCCGCGCAGGGTGTCGACCGCCAGGTCGCTGTAGTTGGACCGCGCGTCGCCCAGCACCAGCAGGGAGGTGCGCGGACCGAGCGCGTCGGCGTGCTGCTCGGCGAAGGTGGTGAACGCGCGACCGTAGTTGGTGCGCCCCCACCGGGCCGCGTGCGCGGTGCTCGCCGCGAGGTTCTCCATCACCTCCACCACGTCCCCGCCCGGGGTGAAGTGGTGGCTGACCTCGTGGACCTGGTCGACGAAGGTGAACGCCCGGACCTTGTGGAACTGGTCGCGCAGCGCGTAGACGAGGAGCAGGGTGAACTGGGCGAAGTTGGCCACCGACCCGCTGACGTCGCACAGCACCACCAGCTCGGTCCGGTGCGGCCGCCTGGGCCGGTGGTGCGTCTCCAGCGGCACGCCCCCGGTGGCCAGCGACGCCCGGACGGTGCGCCGGAAGTCCAGGGCGCCGCGACGCCGCGCGTGCTGCTCCTTGGTGAGGCGTACGGCGAGCCGTCGCGCGAGCGGGTAGATCTCGCGCCGCATCTCCTCCAGGTCCGCTCGACGGGCGGAGGTGAAGTCGAGGCGGTCGATCGTCGGGCGGACGACGACGTCGGCGACGTGCTCGGGTCCCTTCTCCTCGGCCAGCCGGCGACGGGCGTCGGCCTCGACCAGCCGGGTGAACTCGCCCACCCGACGGCCGGCCAGCCGCTCGGCGTCGTCCGGGTGGGCTCCGCGTCCCAGGAGCCCGGCGACGAGCTGGTCCACGAGCTGCTGGGGTGTGACCCGCTGGAGCGCGGTGTAGGCCGACCAGCTCGACAGGCCCGGCCCGCGGCCCGGCATCGCGCCGAAGCGCGCCATGGCCTCCACGGCGAGGTCCTGCACGCGCTGGTCGTCGCCCGCCTCGAGCGCCGCGGCCAGCTCCCCGCGGAAGGTCGTCAGGGCGGCGGCGTTGTCGCGCACGGCGCCGGCGGGCTCGCCCTCCTCGCCGGAGCCCTCCGGGTCGCCTGCCACGCCCTCGCCGACCAGCCGGGGGTAGTAGAGGTCGAAGATCGCGTCGAAGGTAACGCGCTGCGACTGCTTCTTGACCAGGGTGGCGGCGTACGCCGTGCGGACCACCTCGCGGTCGTGCCACCCGATCCGCTCCAGCGCGGCGATGGCGTCGAGGCCCTCGGCCAGCGAGACCGACAGGCCCGCCGAGCGCAGCGCCTCGACGAGGCCGATGTGGGTGTCGAGGAGGGTCATGGCTGGTCCGGGCTCACCTCACCGGGCGGCGGCGAGCCGGAGCTCCTTGACGGCGCGGTCGTGGTCGGAGGAGTGCTTGAGCACCACGCCGAGCGTGCGGCGTACGGCCTCCTCGTCGAGGTCCCCGATCTCCAGCGCGATCAGGGTGCGCGCCCAGTCGACCGACTCGGCGATCGACGGTGCCTTCTTGAGCTCGAGCTCGCGCAGGCGGGCGACGACCTCGACGAGCTGGGTCGCGACCTTGTCGGTCAGGCCGGGCACCTGGGAGGTGACGATCTCCCGCTCCCGCTCGGCGTCGGGGTAGTCGAGGTGGAGGAACAGGCAGCGCCGCTTGACGGCCTCCGACAGCTCGCGCGTCGCGTTGGACGTCAGCACCACGAAAGGCCGGCGCGTCGCGCTCACGGTGCCGAGCTCGGGGATGGTCACCTGGAAGTCCGAGAGGACCTCGAGCAGCAGGCCCTCGACCTCCACGTCGGTCTTGTCGACCTCGTCGATCAGCAGCACCGTCGGCTCGTCGCGGCGGATGGCGGTCAGCAGCGGGCGGGTCAGCAGGAACTCGTCGGTGAAGATGTCGTCGTGGGTCTCGTCCCACCCCTCGTCGCCGCTGGCCTGGATGCGCAGGAGCTGCTTCTTGTAGTTCCACTCGTAGAGCGCCCGCGCCTCGTCCAGCCCCTCGTAGCACTGGAGGCGCACCAGCCCTGCGCCGCTCGCGCGCGCGACGGCCTTGGCCAGCTCGGTCTTGCCGACGCCGGCCGGGCCCTCGACCAGCAGCGGCTTCTCCAGGGCGCCGGCGAGGTACGCCGTGGTGGCCGTCGCCGCGTCGGCGAGGTAGCCGGTGGCGTGGAGGCGGGAGGAGGCGTCGTCGGGACTCGCGAACCAGGAGGGCACGCCGGGAGCCTACGGGCCGGGCTGTCGGCGCGTCGTACGGCGACACCCGCGCGAGCGGTGAGCCAGCCACAGTCCCGCCCTCGCGGAACGTGGCTCACGCACCGCTCGGCGGGGCCGGCCAGACAGCACCAGCAGAGGGGGCGGGATTCGAACCCGCGGTAGGTCTCCCTACGACCGCTTTCAAGGCGGTTCCGATCGGCCGCTCCGGCACCCCTCCTCGTGTCCACCCGGGGGTGGGCACGCGAGCATTCTAGGAGGACGCGGGGTCCGGGCTACTCAGAGCCGCCGAACTCCATCTCGACGTCGTCGTAGGCCAGGTCCCGGAGCCTCTGGAGGTGGCGGTCGATGTCGCCGAGCAGCCGCAGCAGCGCCTGCCGCACCTCGGTGACGTCGGGGCTCTCGAGGACCTGCGGCCCGAGCTCGCCCATCCGCGCGATGAGCGCGGTGCGCTCGCGCAGCGCGGCGGTGCCGCGGGCGGCCAGCCAGGCGTCGTCGGGGTGCTCGGACTCCCGGATCAGCACGTCGCGGACGTCGGCCATCCGCTGCCGCACGGTCCAGCGCCAGTTGCCCAGGGCGATCCCGGGCTCGGGCGGCACGTCCAGGGCTCGGTGGAGGGCGCTCATCGCCACTGACGCGCTCGACATGGCCGCCCTCCTGCCCACGGGGTTGGGTCGAGTGTGGCCCTCGCGGGGGCACGGGACAAGGCCCAACTGGCGATCGGGACGCGGGATGGGGTGCAATCCTCCCGTGCCGTCCGACTACCGACTCGCGCCCGCCGTCACCGCCCGCCTGCTGGGGGGTGTGCTCGTGCTCATCGCCCTGATGGTCTTCGCCGCCACGGCCGCCGTGGCGTTCCTCGACCTGCACACCGCTGTGCTCCTGGTGCCGGCGCTGCTCGCCATCGTCGTGCTGGTCGTCGCCACCGTGGTCCTGGGTCGGCGGGGCTGGGTCGTGCGCCTCAGCGACGAGGGCTACCGCGTCCAGTGGGTGCGCGGCGTGGGCGTCCCCGCCGCGCGGTGGAAGGACGTCGAGGACGCCGTCACGACCACCAGCGCCGGCTCGCCGTGCGTGGTCCTGCGCCTGCGCAACGGCGGTACGACGACCATCCCGGTCGACCTCCTCGCCGGCGACCGCGAGGCGTTCGTCCGCGACCTCCAGCAGCACCTGCAGGACGGCCAGGGCCTGCGCCCGCTGTGAGCCGACACCTGATTCGGCAGATCCCGCGGCCGCCTTGTAGCCTGTGCTCGCTCGTCCACGGCGAGCGTGGAGGCGTCGCCTAGTCCGGTCTATGGCGCCCGCCTGCTAAGCGGGTTTGGGGCTACAACCCCATCGAGGGTTCAAATCCCTCCGCCTCCGCCAACCTCTGGCCTCCTGCACGGGGGCCAGAGTGCATTTGGGCCGCCGTGCATCCGAGCACCGGGTGTGCCACGGTGGTGACGGCACTGCACAAGTGTGCAATGCACACAGTTGCAGCCGTGACCATGGTGACGCACCGGCCCGGATCGATGACAATGGGCGGGTGAGGTCCCCCCGGACCCGACTACAAGAGGGTGAATGATCATGACAGCACGTCGCATCGCCGCCGCACTCCTGGCCGCGGCCCTGACCGCCGGCGCCGTGGGCATCACCAGCGCCCCCGCCTCGGCCAACAAGGACACGACCTGGCCGACGGGTTCGATCATCCGCTGACGAAAGCCCCCCTGTCGGAGCGGACCGTGACTCAGTCGCGGTCCGCTTCGTCGTGCGTCTCCGTGTCGTTGCCGGTGATGCCCTGGCGGCCCATCTCGTAGCCGAGCTGGAACCGCGTGTCCACGGCGAACTCGTGCTTGAGGTCCGAGACGTACGCCGCGTAGGTGCGCGGGCTGACACCCAGGCGCTTGGCCCCGACCGGGTCCGCGTGGCCGCCGATGAGCATCCGGATGGTCATCGCCCGCTGCTCGGCCGCGATGTCGCGCATCAACGGCGTCTCGCGGTTGGTGAAGGGCCGCGCCCTTTCCCACGACCGCTCGAAGATGTCGACCAGGTAGTGCACCAGCGAGGGCTCGCGCACGGCCAGGCCGCCGTTGCCCTCCCGGGTCGGGACGATGGCCAGGCGGCGGTCGACGACGATCAGCCGGTTGAAGAACTCGTCGAGGGTGCGGACCTGGGCCCCCTCGGCGGCGACGGCGGCGACGTACTTGTGGGTGGCCGCGTTCCGCCGGGCGGCGTGCTGGTAGAGGGTCCGCATGGTGACCCCGCGACGCAGCGCCGCGACCTCGCGCTCGATGGCGGCGGGGAGCTGGTCGATGGCCCGGCCGGTCTGCGGCTGGGCGGTGAGCAGCTCCTCGGACGCGTCGGCGACCGAGGAGGTGATGTAGGGGCCGATCGCCTCGCCCCGCAGCTCGGTGAACGGGCCCTTGACCGAGCCGGGCGACTGGCGCCACGTCTGGGAGAGGTTGCTGAACGCCTGCGCCCACTGGGCCGACTCGGAGATGAGCTGGGCGCCCTGCTGCCCCATCGGCGCGACGACGCGCGACTGCACGGTCGCCGGGTCCACCGCCACCCACGACTCGTCGAGCTCGTCGAGGGTGACCAGGCCGAGCTCCTGGAGGAGGTCGAAGGCTTCGCGATCGGGGCCCCGGTCGGCGATGCGGGGGTCCGTGCGGGCCAGGCCGCCCTGGGTGGCGATCTCCTCGTAGAGCGCGGTGGCGGCAGTCTCGAAGAGCGAGCGCTCCCCCAGGCCGAAATCGGTCATCCCACCGCCTTCCCGTGCTTCCGCCGATCCTTCCACACCCCGGACGAGCAGCAGGCCCGTCCGGAGAAACTCCGGACGGGCCTGCCGTGTGGTCGTGCCCGCGGCGCGCGGGCGGGCCTCACGCGCCGAGGCGCTCCTTGAGACCGTCGAGCTCGGTCCACAGCACGGACGGCAGGTCGTCGCCGAACTTCTCGAACCACTCCTGGATCTGCGGGATCTCGGCCTTCCACTCCTCGGCGTCGACGGCCAGCGCGGCCTCGATCGCCTCGGGCGTCATGTCGAGGCCCTCCACGTCGAGCGAGCCCGGCGCCGGGACGTGGCCGATCGGGGTCTCGACCGCGGCGGCCTGGCCGTCGAGGCGCTCGATGACCCACTTGAGGACCCGGCTGTTCTCGCCGAAGCCGGGCCACAGGAAGTCGCCGTCCTCGCCGCGGCGGAACCAGTTGACGTAGAAGATGCGCGGCATCTTGGCTGCGTCGTTGTCCTTGCCCATGTTGATCCAGTGGCCGAAGTAGTCGCCGGCGTTGTAGCCGATGAACGGCAGCATGGCCATCGGGTCCCGGCGGACCACGCCGACCGCGCCCACCGCTGCGGCGGTGGTCTCCGAGGAGAGGGTCGCGCCCATGAAGGTGCCGTGGGTCCAGTCGCGCGCCTCGGTCACCAGCGGGACGGTCGTCTTGCGGCGACCACCGAACAGGATGGCGTCGATCGGGACGCCGCGCGGGTCGTCGTACTCCGGGGCGAGCATGTCGCACTGCTTGATCGGCGTGCAGTAGCGGCTGTTGGGGTGGCTCGAGAGCTCGTCGGACTCCGGCGTCCAGGGCTCGCCCTTCCACGAGGTCGCCTTCGTGGGCGGGTTCTCCAGGCCCTCCCACCAGACGTCGCCGTCCTCGGTGAGCGCGACGTTGGTGAACACCGAGTTGCCCTTGTTGATGGTGGCCATCGCGTTGGGGTTGGTGTGCTCGTTGGTACCCGGGGCGACGCCGAAGAAGCCGTACTCCGGGTTGACCGCCCACAGGCGGCCGTCCTCGCCGACGCGCATCCACGCGATGTCGTCGCCGATGGCCTCGACCTTCCAGCCGGAGATGGTCGGCTTGAGCATGGCCAGGTTGGTCTTGCCGCACGCCGACGGGAAGGCCGCCGCGAGGTACTTGGTGACGCCCTGCGGGGAGGTGAGCTTGAGGATGAGCATGTGCTCGGCCATCCAGCCCTCGTCGCGGGCGATGACGCTGGCGATGCGCAGCGCATAGCACTTCTTGCCGAGCAGCGCGTTGCCACCGTAGCCGGAGCCGAAGCTCCAGATCATCCGCTCCTCGGGGAACTGCACGATGTACTTGGTGTCGTTGCACGGCCACGCGACGTCGGCCTGGCCCTCCTCGAGGGGCATGCCCACCGAGTGCAGCGCGGGGACCCACTTCACGTCCTCGCCGATCTCCTCCATCTTGCGGAGCACCTCGGTGCCCATGCGGGCCATGACGCGCATGGAGACGGTGACGTACGCCGAGTCGGTGATCTCCACGCCGAACATCGGGTTCTCGGCCTCGAGGTGGCCCATGACGAAGGGGATGACGTACATCGTGCGGCCCTTCATGCAGCCGGCGTACAGCCCGCGCATGATGCCCTTCATCTCCTCCGGGTCCATCCAGTTGTTGGTGGGCCCGCAGTCCTTCTCCTCCACCGAGCAGATGTAGGTGCGGTCCTCGACGCGCGCCACGTCGGTGGGGTCGGAGGCCGCGTGGAAGGAGTTGGGCTTCTTGGCGGGGTCGAGGCGGGTGAACGTGCCGGTGCCCTCGAGGGCCTCCGTCAGCTCGGTCCACTCCTCGTCGGAGCCGGTGCACCAGTGGATCGAGTCGGGCTGCGTCAGCGCGGCGACCTCGGTGACCCAGGCGAGGATGCCCTGGTGGGTGGTGGGGGCCCCGCCGGTGGTGGAGGTGGGGGCGTCGGTGGTGGCGGTCATGCGGTGGATCCCTCTCGCGCATTCGCGGCGTACGCCCCCGTGGTGGTGGGCGTCGCCGGCCGTCGAGCGTATCGACGGAGGTGTCGGTGGTAAGCCCGGCTCCATTGCCCGGCCCCGTGCGGGTGCCGCGAGGCTAGCGCCGCTCAGGAGGGGCACATATTGGATCGATCCACCAGTGAGAGCCAGGTCACGTGCCGCATGCGGCACACCCCCACCGGGTAGGACGGCCACCCGTCGCTGCTCAGATCGGCGCGTCCGGGTCGATGCTGCGGGTCTCGCTGCGGCGGTTGCGGGTGTCGACCAGGTCGCGCACGTAGACCTTCGGCAGGATCTTGGCCACCGCGAGCGTCACGTAGACGATCGTGTTGATCGCCACGAACGCCGCCAGCACGGCGACCAGGTCGTTGCGCAGCAGGCTCTCGGGGAGGAGCAGTCCCATCGGGGTCACGACCCCGGTCCAGCCGGCCACCTCAGCCCTCCACCCTGGCGCCGGACCCGGACTGGACCACGTGCTTCCACGTCGCCTGGCGCGCCAGGGAGAGGTCCCAGACGCCCTTGACGTAGACGACGTTGAGGAACATCGCGTAGAAGAGCTCGGGGAACAGCGAGAGCCCGAGCAACCTGGCCGTCCAGCCGCCGTGCCAGACCGTCACGACCCGCTCCAGGGTGAAGACGAGGCCGATCCCGATCCAGAACGGGAACCACACCCAGGTCGAGGTCGCGAGCACCATCAGCAGGATCAGCGCGAGGTAGGAGCCGAGCGCGATGACGCCGTAGCCGATCCCGAGCTGCTGCATCCAGTAGCGGAACGTCTGCGGGCGCAGGCCGTAGGCGCCGAGGTTCTCCAGGGCGCCGCGCTGCCAGCGCAGCCGCTGGTTCCACAGGGCACGCCACGAAGGCATCACCTCGGTCACGACCGTGCACTCGCGCGGGGAGATCATCAGCGCGCCCAGGCACTTGAGGGCGATGGTCAGCTCGTTGTCCTCGGTGAGGGCCACCGTGTCGTAGACGTCGCCCGGGATGCCGGGCAGGTTGGCCCCGCGCTCCTCGGCGACCGCCCGCAGGGCGCGGGGACGAAAGACCGACGCGGTGCCGGTCAGCACGAAGACGCGGCCCCGCCGCCGGCGGAGGTCGCGCTGGTAGCGCGTGTACTCGTTGCGCTGGAACTGGCCGATGAGGCCGGACCCCTCCTCGCCGTAGAACAGGCCGCCGACCGCCATCAGGGCCCGGTCGTCGGTCAGCCTCCGGGTGGCGCCCTCGAGGAACCCGGCGTCCAGTGTGGTGTCGGCGTCCATCACCATGACGCAGTCGTTGTCGCCGAGGGCCGGCAGGACCTCGCGGAGCGCCTGGTTGAGGCCGCCGGCCTTCTTGTGGCGGTTGTCGACGGTCTCGAAGACGTCGACGCCGGCCTCCCGGGCCAGGCGCACGGTGCCGTCGGTGCAGTTGTCGGCGACGACGACGATCCGGGCCGGCGGCACCGACTGGGACTGCAGGGACGCGAGGGTGTCGGAGATGCACGCCTCCTCGTTGTGCGCCGGGATGAGCACGGTGATGGTGACGGGTCCGGCGTACCGGCCCCGGGTCTCGGCCATCACCAGCTTGGGCGCGAGCGGCATCCGCTCGGGGTCCTCGCTGCGGCGCGCGTGCGTCGTCAGCCGGCGCTCGAGGGCGGCGACCCCCGCGGCGAGCAGCAGCGCTACGCCGACCGCGGCGAGCAGCACTCGCGGCGAGGGCATCTCGGTGTCGTAGAAGACCCGCCAGATCCCGAAGAGGACGCCCTCGGCGGGCTGCTCCCGCCCCTCCGGGGCACCCGCCGCCACCGCCACCCAGAGCACCGCGGCCCCCAGGGCCGCCGTGCCGACGATGGCCAGGCCGACCATGCGCTGCAGCCACTGCATCAGTCCGAACCTCCTTCACGCGCCCCGGTGCACGCCCGTCGGCTCCTTCGGAGCGGCCGGGTCGGCGGGGGGGTGGGTGGCGGGCGACATGAACTGGAGGACGAACTCGTCGTACGGCACGGGCCGGCCGATGAGGAACCCCTGGGCGAAGTCGACGCCCTCGGCCCGGACCACCTCGAGGATCTCCGGGTCCGAGACGAACTCGGCGACCGTCCGCTTGCCCAGGTCGCGGGCGATGCCGACGATCGAGCGCATGATCGTGCGGTCGACCTGCGACTCGTGCACGTGGGCGACGAACTCGCCGTCGATCTTCACGTAGTCGAAGATCAGGTGCTTGAGGTAGTAGAACGAGCCGAAGCCGGCCCCGAAGTCGTCGAGGGCGAAGGCGCAGCCCAGGTCGGTCATCCGCTCGGCGAAGGCGCGGGCGAGGCCCACGTCGGCCACCGCGGCCGTCTCGGTGATCTCCAGGATCAACGCCGACGGGTCGACGTCGTGGCGGGCCAGCGACGAGCGGATCGTCTCCTCGATGTCGGGGTGGCCGATCGAGTGGCCGGACAGGTTGACCTCGAGCTCGAACTCCGGCTCGATCTCGCGCAGCCGGGCGAGCGTGGCCAGGCTGTTGTCGACCACCCAGGCGTCGACCTGGGGCATCAGACCCGTGCGCTCGGCGATGTAGACGAAGCGCGAGGGAGGCACGAGCCCCTCCTCGTCGCGCAGCCGGAGCAGCACCTCGGCCGAGCTGATCCGCCCGGTGGCGAGGTTCATGATCGGCTGGAGGTGGAGCTCGAACCGGTCGCGCTCGAGCGCCTCCTCGATCCGGCTCTGCCACTGGAGGCGCGCCGAGAACTTGGGCGGCCGCAGGTCACCCTCGCGCAGGATCGCGACCTGGTTGCGGCCGGCCTCCTTGGCGTCGTACATCGTCATGTCGGCCAGGGCGAGGATGTCGGTGGCGTGCTCGCTGGCGGCCTGGAAGGTGACCGCGCCGACGCTGGCGGTGACCCGTCGGCGTACGCCGTCCAGCGTGGCCGCGTGCTCGCGGACCCGGTCGACGACGGTGTGGCCCACCCGCTCCGCGCCGGCCTCGTCCCCGTCGGTGAGCAGCACCGCGAACTCGTCGCCGCCGAGCCGGGCGACCACGTCGGTGTCCCGCACGGAGCGGCGCAGGATGCCGCCGATGGTGACCAGCAGCTGGTCGCCGGCGTTGTGGCCGAGGCTGTCGTTGACCTGCTTGAAGTTGTCGAGGTCGAGCAGCAGCACCGCGCCGCTCTGGCCGTAGCGGCGGCAGCGCTCGAGGTGTCGCTGCAGCTCGGCGTCGAACCGGCGACGGTTGGCCAGTCCGGTCAGCACGTCGTGGTCGACGAGGTGGGCGAGGCGGTCCTCGTAGCGCCGCCGCTCGGACACGTCGGCCACGTTGACGAGCACCGTGTCCTCGTCGCCCTCCCGGACCGGTCGGAGCAGGCGGCTGCTCAGGGCCACGTGGATGTCCTGGCCGCGGTAGTCGCGCAGCACGCAGTCCGACGCGCTCGAGCGCGAGACGTCCTCGCGCAGGCGGGCCAGGTGGTCGGCGATGGCCAGGTCACCGGGGGGTCCCAGCTCGGCGAAGTCGGTGCCCTCCAGCTCGTCGGGCGGGAGGCCGACGAGCCCGCACAGCGCGGCGTTGACGAAGCGGATGCGTCCTTCGGTGTCCAGCACCGCGACCCCGTGCGGGGCGTCGAGGAAGAGCCGCTCGCTCTGCTCGGTGGCCGTCCGAGCGGCCTGCGTCTCGCGCTCGAGGCGCACCACGATGCGCTGCACCACGCGGCCGAGGACCACCGCGATGACCACGAGGATGAGAGCGCGCCGCCAGTCGGCCACCGGGTAGTCGCTGCCCCCGATCAGCAGCACCGGGCCCATGATCGTGATGCCGGCCAGGACGCCGGCGCTGTACAGCGAGCGGGACGACCCGGTGATCGCCAGCCACAGGATCGGCACGAAGAGCAGGGCGGACAGGCCCGAGGCCGCGCCACCGCTGGCGTCCCGGACGAGGGCCACGAACAGGAACGCCAGGTAGGCAGCCGCGGGGTCGAGCCACGACCGCTCGGGCCGGCGGTGGGATGCCACGCCCATCGCCACGATCGCCGCGTAGACGGCCGCGGCCCCGCCGAGCACCCACGAGGGCGACTCGTAGGGCGGCAGCAGCGCGACGAGCAGGCCGATGCCGCAGACGACCGCGAAGGGGCGCATGAGACGCAGCGACGGGCGACGCCGGTCGAACCGGCCCGTGGTCGCACCCTGCGCGGTCCCGAGAACTGACATGGTGGTCCCGAGCCTAACGGCTGAGCGGCTCCCGGGCCCGTCGCCGGCCCCGGGCGTGGACCGGGACCGGCGCGCAGCGTGCGTGCGTCGTACGACGCGTCAGTCGCCGTCCTCCTCGAGGGCCTTGGCCACCCGGCGGTGCGCCTCCCAGATCGCCTCGGGCATCCGGTCGAACTGCTCGAGGTGCTCCTCGCGGTGGGCCATCTCCTGCTGCCAGCGCTCCCTGTCGATCGTCAGGATCCGCTCGAGGTCCGCAGGTGCGATGTCGACGTCCCTGAGGTCGAGCTCCTCCTCCGTCGGCACGATCCCGACCGGCGTCCGCCGACCGGTGACCTCGCCGTTGCGCAGCTGGAGCAGCCACAGCAGCGGGCGCAGGTTGTCGCGGTAGCCGGGCCACAGGAAGTGCCCGTCCTCGGGATCGCGCTGGAACCAGTTGACGTGCGCGAAGATCGGCTGGTCCGTCGCGGCACCGACCACGTCGAGGTAGTGCTGGGCGTAGTCGCCCTCGCCGTAGGCCATGAAGGGGCGGTTGGACATCGGGTCGTAGCGGAGCACGCCCTCCTTGCCCTCGGCCGCGGCCGTGGCCTCGGCGCCCAGCGTCAGGCCGTCGTACACACCCTCGGCGAGGTCGTGGATCGCCCGGATCAGCGGCTCGCGGTCGCGGGTGCGGCCGCCGAAGATGATCGCGTCGATCGGCACGCCGGGCGCGTCGTCGTAGTCCGGCGCGATGTTGGGGACGTTGTCCAGCGTCGTGGTGAAGCGGCTGTTGGGGTGCGCCCACGGCGAGGAGTCGCTGTCCTTGCGGTCCGCAATCGGCGAGCCGGTCCAGTCGAGCCAGCCGCGCACGTCCTCCGGCGGGCTCGGCGTGCGACCCTCCCACCAGACCTCACCGGTCCGCGGGTTGTAGGCGACGTTGGTGAAGATCGCCTTGGTCCCGGGGTCGACGGAGTGCAGCGCGGTCGGGTTGGTGCGCTCGTTGGTGTCCTTGGCGACGCCGAAGACGCCGTACTCGGGGTTCATCCCCATCAGCCGGCCGGTCTCCTCGTCGACCCACAGCCACGCGATGTCGTCGCCGTAGAACCACACGCGGTAGCGGTCGCCGAGCACGTCGGGAGGCAGCATCATCGCGAGGTTGGTCTTGCCCGACGCGCTCGGGAAGCCGCCACACACGTGGTAGGTCTTGCCGGTCTCCTTGTCGTGGATGCCGATGAGCATGTACTGCTCGGCGAGGAACTTCTTGCTGGCCCAGCCGTCGTACGCGCCCTGGCGCAGGCCGTGGGCGATCTTGCCGAGCAGCGCGTTGCCGCCGTACGACGACCCGAAGTGCAGGATGGTCCGCTCGTCGGCGACGGTGACGAAGTAACGCTGGTCCGTGTCCGTGCCCTGGCCGAGGTTCTCCAGGTCACCGGTGACGTGCACCGCACGCACGAAGTGGTCGGGGTCCTCGAGCTCGTCGAGGAACCGCGCGGCCACGCGCGACATGCGGATCATGTGCAGCACGACCGGACGCGAGTCCGTGAGCTCGACCCCGGCGGCCCACGCGGCGAGCACGTTGCCGTGGGGCGACATGAGGTAGGGGATGACGTACATCGTCCTGCCGGCGCTCGCGCCGCGCATCCGGTCGTGCAGCAGGGGCTTCATCTCCGACGCGGGACGCCAGTTGTTGTAGACGCCCCTGTCCTTCTCGTCGTGCGTCGCGACGATCGTGCGCTCCTCGGAGCGGGCGGTGTCCTTGTAGTAGCTGCGCGAGTAGTAGCGACCCTCGCCGGCGGGCTGGAGCTCCCCCGCGTCCAGGGCCTCCTGGATCAGGCGGGCGTCGTCAGCGGCGCTGACGACCTCGATCCGCTCGGCACCGGTGAGCTCGGCGTACTCCGCCACGAACTCGCGCACCTTGGGGTTGCGCAGCCCCGCTGCGTCCAGCGCTGCCTCGACATCTGCCATGTGACCGTGCCTCTCGTGAGGTGGACCGGGGGCGTCTCGACCGCCCCCCGTCGCGCGACGTCCCGACACCATAACGATGGTCGGCGGATTGGAACGCTCCACTTCTCGAAGGTCCGACAGATCGGGGACGGGACGGCCCCGGGGGGTGGGATTTCGGGTTGGTGGTGACGGTCCGCTATCCTCATCCGGTCGCGCTGTTCTGCAGCACGGCGGGCGCCTGTAGCTCAACGGATAGAGCATCTGACTACGGATCAGAAGGTTTGGGGTTCGAATCCCTACAGGCGCGCAGACCAGCTCACCAAGGCAAGGCCCCGGCTCCTCGAGCCGGGGCCTTCGTCATTCCCCGGCGCGTCCCGGGTCCGGGTGGGTGTGGCTTCGGTGCCACCTGGTGACACCGAAGCCACAGTCAGTCGGAGACGGACACCCCTAGAGGGGTTGCCCCCTGCCGGGGACGGCGACAGGGTCGAAGGACGGCTCGCCCACCGGCTCGTCCACCAGGAGGTCCTTCGTGAGGTTCGGCTACTTCCTCTCCTGCGAGGAGTACTCCCCCGCCCAGCTCGTCGAGCAGGCCCGGCTGGCCGAGGAGGCCGGCTTCGAGGCGCTGTGGATCAGCGACCATTTCCACCCGTGGAACGACGCGCAGGGCCAGAGCCCGTTCGTCTGGTCGGTCATCGGCGCGATCTCGGAGGCCACGGACCTGCCGGTGACCACCGCCGTGACCTGCCCGACCGTCCGGACGCACCCGGCGGTGATCGCGCAGGCGGCGGCGACCAGCGCGGTCATGCTGGGGGGCAAGTTCACGCTCGGCGTCGGGTCGGGCGAGGCCCTCAACGAGCACATCCTCGGCGATCCGTGGCCGACCGCGCCCAAGCGGCTCGACATGCTCGAGGAGGCCGTCGAGGTCATCCGCGCGCTGTGGACCGGCGAGGTGGTGCGCCACGACGGGCGCTTCTACACCGTCGACTCCGCGCGGATCTACACCCTGCCCGACGAGCCGCCGCCCATCTACGTCTCGGGCTTCGGCCCCGCTGCCACCGCGCTGGCGGCCCGGATCGGCGACGGCTACATCACCACCAGTCCCGACACCGAGCTGCTGGAGCAGTTCCGTGAGCAGTCCGGCGGGAAGCCGGCGCAGATCGGGCTGAAGGCGTGCTGGGCGCCGACGCACAACGAGGGCGTCGAGATCGCCCACCGGCTCTGGTCCAACAGCGGGCTGCCCGGCGAGCTGGCCCAGGTCCTGCCGTCTCCGCAGCACTTCGAGCAGGCCTCCGAGCTCGTCACGACGGAGATGACCGCCGACAACGTCACCTGCGGACCCGACGTCGACGCACACGTCGAAGCCCTCCTGCCGGCCGTGGAGGCCGGCTTCGAGGAGGTGTACGTCGCCAACATGGGGCCGCACTACGCCGACATGATCGCGGCGTACGGCGAGCACGTGCTGCCCGCCCTGCGCAGCAAGAGCGCCACCTGAACCGAGGAGAAACGATGGCCCAGGACAAGAAGAAGGACCCCGGACCGAGCGTCAAGGACCCGGAGGTCTACGAGGCGCTGCGCGACGACGGCGCCAGCAAGGAGAAGGCCGCCCGGATCGCCAACGCGTCGGCCGCGCAGGGCCGGTCCAAGGTCGGCGAGCGCGGCGGCGAGGCGGGCGACTACGAGGACCGCACCGTCGAGGAGCTGCGCAAGCGGGCGGCCGAGCTCGACATCGAGGGCCGCTCGTCGATGAGCAAGTCGGAGCTGATCGACGCGCTGCGCAACCACTGAGGACCGCTCAGCCGATCTCCTGGACGGAGGCGGGGCCGAACGGCGAGCCGTCGTCGGCGGGCGTGGTCGCGTCACCCGACCCGACGTACTCCGCCGCGACCTCGTGCCGGTCGACGTCGCCCGAGGCGATGGCCTCGACCCAATGGCACGCGACCCGATGTCCCTCGCTCGCGCCCGGGACGTCGACCACGCGCAGCTGGGGACGCTCGTCGTCGCACCGCGTGGGCTGGCGCCACGGGCACCGGGTGTGGAACCGGCAGCCGCTCGGCGGGCGCGAGGGCGACGGCAGGTCACCGGTGAGCAGGATCTGCTCGCGGGTGTCCTCCAGCACCGGGTCGGGAACCGGGACGGCCGACATCAGCGCGCGCGTGTAGGGGTGCAGGGGCAGGTCGTAGAGCTCGCCCGCCTCTGACTCCTCGACGAGGCCGCCGAGGTACATCACGCCGATCCGGTCGCTGATGTGCCGCACCACTGCCAGGTCGTGCGCGACGACGAGGAAGGTCAGCCCGAACTCGTCCTGGAGCTCCTCGAGGAGGTTGAGGACCTGGGCCTGCACCGACACGTCCAGCGCGCTGACCGGCTCGTCGGCCACGATCAGCTCCGGGTCGACCGAGAGCGCGCGGGCGATGCCGATGCGCTGGCGCTGGCCACCGGAGAACTCGTGCGGGTACTTCTGCAGCGCGGCGGGGGGCAGGCCGACCGCCTGGAGGAGCTCGCGCAGCCGGGCGTGGGTCGCGGCCTTGTCGGTGTCGAGACCGTGCGCCCGCATGCCCTCCACGAGCAGTGACTCGACGGACTGTCGCGGGTCGAGGCTGGACATCGGGTCCTGGAAGACCATCTGCATGTGCTGCCGCTTGCGGCGCAGCGTCTCGCCCTTGAGGCTCGCGATGTCCTCGCCGTCGAACAGGACGGTGCCCTCGGTGGGCGTCTCGAGGTTGAGGATGGCACGGCCCAGCGTCGACTTGCCGCAGCCCGACTCGCCCACCAGTCCGTAGGTCTCGCCGCGTCGGAGCTGCAGGTCGACGCCGTCCACGGCGTACACGTGACCGACGGTGCGGTCGAAGATCACGCCCCGCTTGATCGGGAAGTGCACCTTGAGGCCGCGGACGTCGACGAGCACGTCACCGGCCTGTGCCTTCGTCCGGGATGTCCGGGGGTCAGCCACGGCGGACCTCCTCGGGGTCGACGGGGTTGAAGCATCGCAGCCCTCGGCCGTCGCTCTCCCACTCCCACGGCGGCGACTCCTGTCGACAGACGTCCAGGGCGTGGGAGCACCGCGGGGCGAAGGCGCACGCGGACGTCCAGGGCAGGTTGTCGGAGACCGAGCCGGTGATCGGGGTGAGCTTCTCGCCACGGGGCGAGTCCAGCCGCGGGATCGAGGACAGCAGACCGTGCGTGTAGGGGTGACGGGGCCGCGCGAAGAGCCGGTGCCGGTCACCGCGCTCGACGATGCGCCCCGCGTAGAGCACGTTGACCTCGTCGCAGAGGCCGGCGACGACGCCGAGGTCGTGGGTGATCATGATGAGGGCCGTGCCGGTGTCCTGCACGAGCTCCTTGAGCAGCGCCAGGATCTGGGCCTGGATGGTGACGTCCAGTGCCGTGGTCGGCTCGTCGGCGATCAGCAGCCGCGGCTCGCAGGCCAGCGCCATCGCGATCAGTGCGCGCTGACGCATGCCGCCGCTGAGCTGGTGGGGGTAGTTCTTGAGCCGGGCGTTCGGGTCGGGGATGCCCACCCGCTCGAGCAGGTCGCGCGCGCGGGGCATGGCGTCCTTGCGGCTCATCCCCTGGTGCCGCTCCATGACCTCGGTGACCTGGATGCCGATCGAGACCACCGGGTTGAGCGAGGACAGGGGGTCCTGGAAGATCATCGCGATGTCGCGGCCCCGCCGGTCGCGCATCTCCTTGTCGGAGAGGGAGAGCAGGTCCGTGCCCTCGTACGTCGCCCTCCCCTCGACCCGGTTGCCACGTTTGGGCAGCAGGCCCATGAGGGCCAGCGAGGTGACGGACTTGCCGCAGCCGGACTCGCCCACGAGGCCGACGGTCTGGCCGGGGTGCACGTCGAAGGACACGCCGTCGACGGCCGTGAACGGCTTCTCCCCGTGTCGCTGGAAGGTGACCCGGAGGTCCTCGACGGACAGCAGCGGGCCGGTCGACGGCGTGGCGTCGTCCTTCAGGCTCATCGTGGCGCTCACCGCGTCACCTCCTGGTCTTGGGGTCGAGGGCCTCGCGCATCGACTCGCCCATCAGCGTGAAGCCGAGGGCGACGACGATGATGCACAGCGCGGGGTAGACGGCCAGGTGCGGGTGGTCGTAGATGAACTCCTGCGAGCGGCCCAGCATCTGGCCCCACTCGGGCTGGCGGTCGTCGGGGCTGCCGAGGCCGAGGAACGAAAGCGCCGCCGCGTCGATGATGGCGATCGCGAGCACCAGCGTCGCCTGCACGATCACCGGGCCCATGGAGTTGGGGAGCATGTGCCGGAAGACGATGGCGCGCCGCTTGACGCCGAGCGCGCGGGCGGCCAGCACGTGGTCGCTGGCGCGTTGCCCGAGCATCGAGCCGCGGAGCAGCCGGGCGAAGATCGGCACCTGGATGATCGCGATGGCGATGATCAGCGTCGTCTGGCCCGGCCGGGCGGCCAGCGCGGCGATCGTGAAGGCCAGCAGCAACGAGGGCACGGAGAGCATCACGTCGACGATGCGCATCACGATCGAGTCGACCGCTCCGCCGAACGAGCCGGCGAGGATGCCGAGGGCCATCCCGCCGAGGAGGCCGAAGATGGTGGCGAACACTCCGACGACCAGGGTCTGGCGGCTGCCCACCAGCAACCGCGAGAGGAGGTCCCGACCACGGTCGTCGCCGCCCAGCGGGAAGCCCGGCTCGGGGCCCGGCACGGGGTTGGTCTGCGGGCGGACCTTGTCCAGGAGCGGCGCAGAGGCCGGGTCGTGCGGCGCGATCCACGGCGAGATGACGGCGAGGATGATGAAGGCCACCGTGATGGCGAGGCCGACGAGGAAGATCGGGTCGCGGCGGAGCCGCCGCCACGCGCTGGCGATCAGCGAGACTCCCGGGGTCTCGTCGACCGACGCCGCGGCGGCCAGGTCGTCGATCCGCTCCCTGCGGCGGTCTCCGTAGGAGGTCATCGGGTCACCTCGTCCTGATCCGGGGGTCGAGGACCGCGTAGGCGATGTCCACGAGCAGGTTGATGATCACGAAGATGGCCGCCGCGGCCAGGATGAGCACGGTGAGCACGGCGTAGTCCTTGTCGCGCTGGCTCTGGTAGATCGCGTCCCCGATGCCGGGGTAGGAGAACACGGTCTCGGTCAGGATGGCGCCCGCGAGCAGCCCTCCGAGAGAGAGCCCGATGACCGTGACCACCGGCAGCATCGCGTTGCGGAGCACGTGCCGGCTCCGGATCACCTTGGCCTCGAGACCCTTGGCCTCGGCCGTGCGGACGAAGTCGGCGTCCATGGTGTCGAGCACGGAGGCACGCGTGATGCGGAAGATGATGGCGAAGGGGATCGTCGCCAGCGCCACCGCCGGGAGGATGAGGTGGCGGACCGCGTCCCAGGCCGCGTCCCACTCGCGGGTGAGCAGCCCGTCGAGGATGAGCAGACCGGTGACGCGGGTCGCGTCCAGGCTGGCGTCCTGCTTGCCCGAGACGGGCAGCAGGTTCCACTCGACCGCGACGAAGTACTTCAGGAGGAAGGCAGTGAAGAAGACGGGGACGGCCACGCCGATGAGGGAGAACACCACCAGGCTCGAGTCGAGGGGAGATCCCTTGCGGCGCGCCGCAAGGTACCCGAGTGGGATGCCGAGCGCGACGGCGAGCACCATGGCGCAGATGGCCAGCTCGATGGTCGCTGGGAGTCGGATGAGGAACACCTGGAAGGCGTCCTCCCCGGGAATCACGGCGGTCGAGGCGCCGAAATCGCCTCGCAGTGCTCGTTGCACGAAGCGGATGTACTGGACGTAGACCGGCTGGTCGAGCCCCAGGGCCGCCTCGAGGGCCTCGCGCCGCGCGGGTGTGGCGCGCTCGCCCAGGATGGCCGACACCGGGCCACCCGGCAGCGCCTTGAGCCACACGAACAAGAGCATGGACAGGGCCACCAGCACACCGGCCATCTGCAGGATGCGGCGCACGATGAAACGGACCACTACGAGCTCCCAGAGGTGATGTGTCGGACGGGGTCGAGGGGAGCCACCGTAGTGGTGACCCCCCTCGACCTCATGTCGTCGGCGTCAGGCGGCTCTCACTGACCACCGACGCTGACCGTGCTGAACTCCTCGGCCGTCAGCGGGCTCGGGATCAAACCCTCCACGTCGGGTCCCACGACGAGCGCGGGCGGCGAGTGGCTGATCGGCAGGCCGGGGAGGTACTCCTCCATGATCTGCCGGTTGATCTCCTCGAAGGCTGCGGCCCGCTCGTCCTCGTCCACGACCGCGTCGGCCGCCTGGAGGTCGTCGGCGAGCTGCTTGCCCCACGGCATGACCTCGGTGCCGAAGTCGTTCTCCTTGAGGTTGCCGAAGAACGTGCCGACGAAGTTGAACGCGGAGTCGTAGTCACCGGTCCAGCCGAGCAGGTAGGCGTCGTACTTGCCGGCGGTCACGTTGTCGAGGTAGCCGCCGTTCCAGGAGGCCGTCTTGACGTCGACGTTGATGCCGACCTCCTCGAGGTTGGTGCGCAGGGCTTCGTAGAGCTGCTGCGGGTCCGGCATGTAGGGCCGGCTGACCTCGGTCGGGTAGGCGAAGGTCAGCGTCATTCCCTCGGCACCGGCCTCCTGGAGGAGCTGCCGGGCACGCTGGGGGTCGTGCTCGTAGGCAGCGAGCTCGGTGTTGTAGCCACTGACCGTGGACGGCATGAACTGCGTGGCGACCTCTGCACCCTCGGGCAGCTGCGTCTGGACGAGCTGCTCGCGGTTGAGCGCGTGGTAGAGCGCCTGGCGGACCTTGAGGTCCTTGAGCTGCGGGTTGGCCTCCGGGTTGAGGCCGAGGTAGAAGATGTTGAACGGGTCGCGGACCTCGACGGAGTTGCCGCTCTCCTCCAGGCCGGACCAGTCAGCGGGGTTGGGGAAGTCGTAGCCGTCGATGCTGCCGGCCTCGAGCTCCTGACGACGGGTGCTCTCGTCGGGGATCACGCGGAAGACGAGCTCCGAGGAGGCCGGCGCGTCGCCCCAGTAGTCGTCGAAGGCCTCGAGACTGACGGTGCCGTCGGCCTGGTCGTACTCGACGAACTTGAACGGACCCGTGCCGACCGGGTTCTGCGCGTACTCCGGGAAGGCGAAGCCCTCACCCTGGGCCTCGATGCCGTTGGCGTCACCGGCCTCCATCGCCGCCGGGGACTGCATCACCAGCGAGGCCAGCGTCAGCATCGTCGGGAAGCCGGACGTGGACCGGCTGATGGTCACGACCGCCTCGAACTCGTCCGCGGCCTCGCAGCCCTGGTAGAGCGAGCCGTCGGGATCGTCGGAGAACGAGCCCATGACGTAGCCC
This sequence comes from Nocardioides sediminis, assembly GCF_003047295.1. Classification (GTDB taxonomy): domain Bacteria; phylum Actinomycetota; class Actinomycetes; order Propionibacteriales; family Nocardioidaceae; genus Nocardioides; species Nocardioides sediminis. Next base: position 219,312 of record NZ_PZYZ01000004.1, on the reverse strand, counting down.
CAGTACTCCGCCGCCACGCGGCCGGCCTCGTTCTGGTCGTACATCCGCTCGAAGTTGGCACAGACGGCTTCGGCGTTGAAGGGCTCGCCGTCGTGGAAGGTCACGTCGTCGCGGAGCGTGAACGTCCACTCGGTGCCCTCCTCGTTGGAGGTCCACTCGGTCGCCAGCTCCGGAATCACCTCGGCGCTGCCCGGCTCGATGCCCAGCAGCCCCTGGAACATCTGGCGGGTGACGCGGAACGTCTCGCCGTCGGTGGCGTAGAGCGGGTCGAACATCTCCGGCGCCCCCGCGGCACCGAAGGTGAAGGTCGACTCGCCGCCCCCGCCCTCACCGCCGCCACCCTCGCCACGCTCGGACTCGGCGCACGACACCATGGTCAGCGCGAGCGCCCCCACGGCTGCCGCGGAGGCCAACTTGCGGACTCTTCTCATCTGGTCAACACCTCACTCATCGGTCGCGGTGCACCTCCACGCCGGACGGGCGCGGAACGTGACCCACGTCACTGGGTGGGCGCACTCTAGCCCGGGAAAGGACACGACGGGGACACGGTGGCGACACGACCGGACTACGTCTGCCCGCCTGAGGACTAGCCACCCGTGGCTACCCCGCGTGACCCGAAGCGCTCCGGCTCGTTGTGCCCGGCATCGCCCCGTGACCCGGCCGACCCGGGTCGCACCGCAGCCACGCGGCGGGGCGAGGAGGGACCGGATCGTGCTGACCAAGACCACTCGGGTGGCGGGCCTGGCCGTGGGCGCCGCCGCGCTCGTCGCCTCGGCGGGCCTCGCGGCCCCGACGGCCACCGCCGCCGGACAGGACGCCGTACAGGGTGACCGGGCCAACGTCTCGGCCCACCTCGCCGACGAGCTGACCAGCCTGGGCGCCGGTGTACCGACCTCGGTGATGGTGCACGGCGCCACGCTCCAGCAGGCCCGCGACGCGGTCGCCGCGACCGGCATGACGGCCGTGACGTCCTTCGACCGCATCGGCGTCGTGGTCGCCACCGGCACCGGCAGCCAGGTGCAGGCGGTGCGCGCGGAGCCGGGCGTGACCTACGTCGAGGGCAACCAGCCGATCGACCTCTTCCAGGACACCAGCAACATCGCCACGCGTGGCTACGAGGCCACCCAGACCCTCACCGGCGCGGACGGCGAGAGGCTCACCGGCAACGGCGTCAGCGTCGCGGTCATCGACTCCGGCGTCGACCCCACCCACCCCTACTTCACGGAGGCCGACGGCAGCAGCGCCGTGGTCGCCAACCTCAAGACGCTGTGCGACCCGCTCGAGGCGTTCTGCTCGGTGCAGGAGGTGCCGAACAGCGTCGACACCGACACCCTCTCCGTCGGCGGCCACGGCACCCACGTCAACGGCATCGTCGCGGGTAACCCCGTCACGCTCAGCGACGGCAAGGAGCTCCAGGGCGCCGCCCCGGGCGCCAAGCTCGTGTCCCTCTCCACCGGCGCCGGCCTCTTCATCATCGGCGCCGACGCGGCGCTCAACTGGGTGCTGGAGAATCACGAGGCGCCCTGTGGCGCCGACGTGCCGGCCGCGGAGTGCCCGCCCATCAAGGTCACCAACAACTCCTACGGGCCCAGCGGCGGCGGCGAGTTCGACCCCGAGTCGGCCACCGTCAAGCTGCAGCGCGCGCTCGCTGCCGACGGCGTCGTGACGGTGTGGGCCAACGGCAACGACGGCGGGGACGGCTCGGAGAGCCTGTCCAACCCGCCCGGCATGGACCCGACCGGCGGGATCATCTCCGTGGCGTCCTACTACGACCAGGACACCGGCACCCGGGACGGCGTGGTCTCCGAGTTCAGCTCGCGCGGCAAGGACGGCGACCAGTCGACGTACCCCGACATCTCGGCGCCCGGCGAGAACATCACCTCCTCGTGCCGCCTCTACCTGCCGATCTGCTCGACCGGGCTCGCGCCGGAGAACGGTCCTGGCCTCCTCGACGTGGGCACGTTCAACACGATCAGCGGTACGTCGATGGCAGCACCGCACATCGCCGGCATCGCGGCCCAGCTCTTCCAGGCCAACCCGTCGGCCACGCCGGCCCAGGTCGAGGACGCGATGAAGTCAACGGCCTACAAGTACAGCGACGGCGCGGCCTACGAGCCGGCGCCGCTGGGGACGACGTCCTACGACAAGGGCTACGGCCTCGTCGACGTCGTGGCCGCCGCGCAGGCGGTGCGCTGACCCGGCGCTGACCAGACGCTGACCCCGCCCCCCGGGGCCCGACGGCCGTCGCGACCACGAGGCGGCGGCCGTCGGTGCACCACCCGGAGGGGTGTTGGATCACGACCGAGCGGGTGGCAGGTTCGGAGACGAGCCCGGTCCGTCCGGGAAGCACTGACGAGGACGAGGTGTGAGTCATGGGTCTTGACGACAAGATCAAGAACGCTGCCGAGGACGCCACCGGCAAGGGCAAGGAGGCCACCGGCAGGGCGACCGACAACGAGCGCCTCGAGGCCGAGGGCAAGGGCGACCAGGCCAAGGCCGACGTCAAGCAGGCCGGCGAGAAGGTCAAGGACGCCTTCAAGCACTGACCCCGCGGGGACGGATCGCCGTACGGGCGGTCAGCGAGGGACATCGATGGGGGTCGGTGTCCCTCGTCCCATGTCCGGGTCCCCTAGCGGCGGGCCGGCCGGACCAGGGCCTCCCAGTCGAGGCCGACGAGGTCGGCCGGGGACTCCACGACGCGGGCGGCACCGGACTCCTCGAGCTCCGCGCGCGAGTAGCCGCCGGTCAGCAGTCCCACGCACGCGAGCCCGAGGCGTGACGCGGCCTCGACGTCGTACGGCGTGTCGCCGACGACGACAGCACGCTGGCCGTCGACCCGGTCGAGCGCGACGGCGAGGATGTCGGCCTCGGGCTTGGACTCCTCGGCGTCGTCCGACGACGTCACCGCCGCGACCTCGTCGCCGACGCCCAGCAGGTCGACGGCATGCTCGCTGAAGCGGGCCGCCCCCGAGGACGCGAGCACGACGTGGAACCCGCGGCCGTGCAGGTCCGCGACGAGGTCCGACGCCCCGGCGAGCGGCGCGACGTCGTCGAGCAGCGCGGCGTACTCCTCGTGCCACCGCTCTCGCAGGGCGTCCCCGTGCGCGGCCTCGACCCGGGCACCCGCGACCTCGGTGACGAGCTTGTCGCCGCCCATCCCGATCGAGCGGTGCACCCGCCACAGCGGGACGTCGACGTCGTGTGCCGCGAAGGCGCGGTGCCACGCGATCGCGTGGTGGTACGTCGAGTCCACGAGGGTGCCGTCGATGTCCAGGAGCGCGACCGGGGAGTCCATGCCACGACGGTAGTCCGATGGTCCCGGCAGTGTCCCTGACGGGCGCTGTCGGTGCCGGATGGCAGGGTGACGCCATGGCCCTGCACCTCCACGTCGCCGAGCGCACCGACGCGCTGGCCGACGGGCTCGCCGCCCTGCTGGCGACGCCGCTCGACGACCCGTTCGCGCGGGAGGTCGTGGTGGTGCCTGCCCGCGGGGTGGAGCGGTGGGTGACCCAGCGGTTGTCGCACCGGCTCGGGGTCGGCGCCCGCACGGGCGACGGCGTGTGCGCGGGGGTCGACTTCGTGACCCCGCACTCGCTGGTCGCGATGCTGCAGGGCCAGGACGCCGACGACCCGTGGGAGCCCGACCGCCTCGCGTGGCCGCTGCTGGAGGTGATCGACGGCTGCCTGGGTGAGAGCGGCTTCGAGGCGCTCAGCCGGCACCTCGGCCACCTCGACCCCGGGGCCGAGCGCAAGGCCCGTCGCTACGCCGTGGCCCGGCGGCTGGCCGGGCTGTTCGCGTCGTACTCCCTTCAGCGGCCCGCGCTCGTCACCGACTGGCGGGAGGAGCGCGATACCGACGGTGCCGGCGGCACGCTCGACGCCGACCTGCGCTGGCAGGCCGAGCTGTGGCGTCGGTTGGTCGCCCACGTGGGGGCGCGGCCTCCCGACGTCCGCCACGCGCACACCGTCACGCGGCTGCGCGAGGGCGGCGGCGACCTCGACCTGCCGCCTCGCCTGTCGCTCTTCGGGCACACCCGGTTGCCGACGACCGAGGTCGACCTGCTCCGGGCGCTGGGCGAGCTGCGCGACGTCCACCTCTGGCTGCCGCAGCCGTCCGTGGCCCTGTGGCGCGCACTGTCGGGCACCGCGGCCCAGGGGCCGGTCCCGCGGACCGCCGACACCTCGGCCGACCGGGTGGACCACCCGTTGCTGGCCTCGCTGGGCCGCGACGCCCGCGAGCTGCGACGCGGCCTCGGCGAGGCCACGGTGACGGTCGCCGAGCCGCCGGCCACCCCCGAGACGCTGCTGGGGTGGCTCCAGCACGACCTGCGCGCCAACTCCACCCCCGACCCCGACCTGCGGTCACGCCGCACAGCCGTCGACCGGTCGGTGCAGGTGCACGCCTGCCACGGTGCGGCGCGGCAGGTCGACGTGCTGCGCGAGGTCCTCGTGGGGCTGCTCCAGGACGACCCCACGCTCGAGCCGCGCGACATCCTCGTCATGTGCCCGGACATCGAGTCCTACGCGCCTCTCATCTCCGCCGGGTTCGGACTGGCCGACGTCACGGCCGACGGGGCGGGCCACCCCGCCCACCAGCTGCGTGTGCGGCTCGCTGACCGCGCGCTCGGCGCCACCAACCCGCTCCTCGGGGTGGCCGCCGCGCTGGTCGAGCTGGCCGCCGGCCGGCTCACCGCGACCCAGGTGCTCGACCTGGCCGGCGCCGACCCGGTGCGGGCCCGCTTCGGCTGGGGCGACGACGACCTCGAGCGGATCACCCACTGGGTGGCCGAGGCGGGCATCCGCTGGGGGTACGACGCGGCCCACCGCCAGGCGTTCGGCGTGCCGGTCGACGCCAACACGTGGCGCTTCGGGATGCGTCGGGTGCTGCTGGGGGCCGCGATGTCCGGGCAGGGGCACCGCTTCGTGGGCGGCACGCTGCCCATCGACGACGTGGGCGACGGGGACCTCGAGCTGGCCGGCAGGTTCGCCGAGCTGGTCGACCGGCTGCACGACTTCACCGAGCGGGCGCGCACGGCCCAGACGGTCGAGGAGTGGACGACGGCCATCTCCGCGGGCGTGCACCGGCTGACCACGACGGCGACGGCCGACGTCTGGCAGGTCGCCCAGTTCGACCGCGAGATCGGCCGCATCAGCGCCAGCGTCAGCGGGACCGCCACGACGCTCCGGCACGCCGACGTCCGCGCCCTCCTCCAGCACCGCCTGCGGGGTCGGCCGACGCGGTCCAACTTCCGCACCGGCACGCTGACCGTCTGCACGATGGTCCCGATGCGGTCGGTGCCGCACCGGGTCGTCTGCCTGGTCGGGCTCGACGACGGCGTGTTCCCGCGGATCGCCTCGGTGGACGGCGACGACGTGCTGGCGAGGCGCCCGCTCACCGGTGAGCGCGACCTCCGGTCCGAGGACCGCCAGCTGCTGCTCGACGCGATCGGCGCCGCGACCGAGACCCTGGTCGTCACCTACACCGGGCACGGCGAGCACAACGGCGCTGCCCGGCCGCCCGCCGTACCCCTCGGCGAGCTGCTCGACGCGCTCGACCGGACCGCTGCCGGGCCGGTCCGCGACCGGGTCCTGGTGCACCACCCGCTCCAGCCCTTCGACGAGGACAACCTGGTGCCGGGGCGCCTCGGCGGCCCGCAGCCCTTCACCTTCGACCAGACCGCGCTGGCCGGCGCGCTGGCGGCCCGACGCCCCCGGATCGAGGTCCGCGAGCTGGTCCCCGAGCCCCTGCCGCGCCCCGACACGGCGGGCGACGTCGCGCTGGCCGACCTGCAGGACTTCTTCAAGCACCCCGTGCGCGGGTTCTTCCGAGGCCGGCTGCGGGTTTCCACGCCCTACGGCGCCGACGAGGCCAAGGACGCCGTGCCGATCGTGCTGGACGGGCTGGAGCAGTGGGCGGTCGGTGACCGCCTGGTCGGTGACGTGCTCGCCGGCGCCGACCCGCAGACGGGGATGCTGGCCGAGCAGCTGCGAGGCCTGCTGCCTCCCGGCCAGCTGGGCGTCGGGGTGCTCACCTCGGTGGTGCAGAAGGTGCGACCGCTGGTCACCCACGGGCTGTCGCTGCGCACGGGTCCCGCCCGTTCCCTCGACGTCGACATCGACCTCGGCGACCGGCGCCTCACCGGCACCGTCGGCAACGTCTGGGGCAACAACCTGGTCTCCGTCAGCTACTCAAGCCTCGGCGCCAAGCACCGCCTCGCCGCCTGGATCGACGCCCTCGCCCTCGCCGCCGGCCACCCCGACGAGAACTGGACGGCGCACACGATCGGCAAGCACCGCACCGGCGGCCAGGTCGCGATGGTCCGGCCGCTGGCCGAGCACGAGGCGCGGGACTGGCTCCGCCAGCTCGTCGACGTCCACGACCGCGGCCTGTGCGAGCCGCTGCCGCTGCCCGTCAAGACCTCCCTGGCCTACGCCGAGGACTACCGCTACGCCCTGGCCGGGCGCGACGCCGACCCCGACGCGAAGGCCGACCGCGAGTGGACGACGCCGCGCTTCAACGAGTCCGGCTTCCCGCGGGAGGACCAGGACGCCTGGCACGTGCGCGCCTTCGGCGAGGACCCGCCGTACTCCGTGCTCACCGCGCCCCTGCGCGGCGACGAGACCGGGCCGGCCCCCCACCGCCTGGCGCACTACGCCTGGCTGACCTGGGGACCGCTGCTCAGCGACGGCCGCGAGCTGGTGAGGTCGCTGTGAGGACCTTCTCCATCCTCGACCCGCTGCCCACCGGCACCACCCTGCTGGAGGCCAGCGCCGGGACGGGCAAGACGTGGACGATCGCGGCGCTCGTGACCAAGTACGTCGCGTCGGGCGCGGCGACCCTCGACGAGATGCTCGTGGTGACCTTCACCCGGGCGGCGAGCCAGGAGCTGCGCGAGCGGGTGCGCGCCCAGCTGGTCGACGCGGCCGAGGTGCTGGCCGACCCCGCCGCCGAACGCGTCCCCAGCGACCTCCACACCTGGCTGCTCGACGCCGACGCGGACGAACGGCGGTGCCGCGCGCGACGGCTCACCGACGCGCTGGTCTCCTTCGACGCGGCGACCATCGCGACCATCCACCAGTTCTGCCAGCTGGTGCTGCGCAGCCTCGGCGTCGCCGGCGACACCGACGCCTCGGCCACGCTGGTCGAGGACCTCGACGAGCTGACCACCGAGGTGGTCGACGACCTCTACCTCGCCCGCTTCGCCGACCAGCAGGCCCCGCCCTGGTCGCGGGACGTGGCCCTGCGCATCGCCCGTGAGGTCGTGGGCGACCCCCGGGCCGTCGTCGAGCCGAGCCAGGCACTGGACGAGGCGCCCGACTCCGAGGCCGCGGCCCGGGTGCGGTTCGCCCTCGACGTGCTGGCCGAGGTCGAGGTCCGCAAGCGCCGGCTCGGCGTGCTGAGCTACGACGACCTGCTGGTGCAGCTCGCGGACGCGCTCGCCGACGACGACGCGCCCGCCCGCGCCCGCATGCGCCACCGCTGGAAGGTCGTGCTGATCGACGAGTTCCAGGACACCGACCCGGTGCAGTGGCAGGTCTTCGACCGGGCCTTCACCGGCGCGGCGACCATGGTCCTCATCGGTGACCCCAAGCAGGCCATCTACGCCTTCCGCGGCGGCGACATCGTGACCTACCTCCAGGCGGCCGCCAGCGCGGGGACCATCCAGACGCTGGGCGTCAACTACCGCTCCGACGAGGCGCTGCTCGACCGGCTCCAGGTGCTGCTCCGGGCCGCCGAGCTCGGCGACCCCCGCATCGTGGTGCACCCGGTCGAGGCGTCGCACCAGGGCTCGAGGCTGGAGGGCGCCGGCGAGCCGTTCCGGCTGCGCGTCGTACGCCGCACCGAGCTCGGCGCCGGGCCCCACGCCAAGGTCGCCGTCGGACGCTGGCGCGACCACGTCACCCAGGACCTCGCGCGAGAGGTCAAGCGCCTGCTGACCAGCGACGCCACCTTCGACGGGCGACCCGTCCGCCCCGGGGACGTGGCCGTGCTGGCCGCCCGGCGCTCCGAGCTCCAGGCCGTCCAGGAGGCGCTGGCGTCGCTGGGGGTGCCCGCGGTGATCAGCTCCGGCGGCACCGTCTTCCACACCCCGGCCGCGACGGAGTGGCTCACCCTCCTCGAGGCCATCGAGCAGCCGCACCGCACCGACCGGGTGCGAGCCGCGGCGCTGACGTCCTTCGTCGGGATCTCGGCCGCCGACCTCGACGCGGGTGGCGACGACCTGACCGACCAGCTCGCCGACCGCGTGCGCACCCTGGCGGAGGTCTTCGCGGCCCGGGGCGTCGCCGCCGTCCTCGAGGCCACGGTCGTCGACGGCCTCACCGCCCGGGTGCTGGCGCGGGTCGGCGGCGAGCGCACGCTGACCGACCTGCGGCACATCGGCGAGGCCCTGCACAAGACGACGGTCGACGAGCGGCTCGGCATCGTCGGCCTGCTGGGCTGGCTCCGCGAGCAGGTGGCCGACGAGCAGGTCGAGGTGGCCTCCGAGCGGACGAGGCGCCTCGACTCCGACGCCGAGGCGGTCCAGCTGGTCACCATCCACGGCAGCAAGGGCCTGCAGTACCCCGTCGTCTACGCGCCCACCCTGTGGAACCGCTACACCGGCAACGACCCCGACGTGCCGCTCTTCCACGACGACGAGGGCCGGCGCGCGCGGGACGTCGGCGGCAGCAGCCCCTGGCGACAGGCGCACGTGTCCCGACACCGTCGCGAGGACGCGGGCGAGTCCCTGCGGCTGCTCTACGTCGCCCTCACCCGCGCCCAGTCGCAGGTGGTCGCCTGGTACGCCCCCGCCGCACTCAACGCCCCCGCCTCCCCGCTGCACCGGCTGCTCTTCGGACGTCGCCCCGGCATGGCGGACGTCCCCGACGAGCAGGCCGTGGTCACCGACGACCGGGTCGTGGAGATCCTCGGCCACTGGCGGACGGCCGGCGGTCCGCAGCCCGAGCTCGCGGACTGCCCCGCACCGGACCCCTCCCCCATCGAGCGGTCCCGCGACGAGCTCGCCGCACGGGTGTTCACCCGCCGGGTCGACACCGACTGGCGGCGCACCTCCTACTCCTCGCTCTCCGCGGCGGCAGCCGCCCCGCACGGGTCCGACCGGTCCCTGTCGGAGCCCGAGGAGCTGTCCGAGCTGGAGGACGAGGACGACCTCGGGCCGGCCGACCTCGAGGCCGTGGCGGACGACCCCACCGACCTCGCGCTCGCCGCCGTGCCCTCCCCGATGGCCGGCCTGCCCGTCGGTGCCACCTTCGGCTCGCTGGTCCACGCCGTGCTCGAGCACGCCGACCCCGCTGCCGCCGACTTCCGCGCCGAGCTCCTGGCGCACATCGCCGAGCAACGGGTGTGGTGGCCCGTGGACCTCGACGCCGAGGAGCTCGCCGACGCGCTGGTGGCGGTGTGCTCGAGCCCGCTCGGTCCGCTGGCCAGCGACGTCACGTTGCTCGACGTCGCCGCCGCCGACCGGTTGACCGAGCTCGACTTCGAGCTGCCGCTCGCCGGCGGTGACGACGCCTCGTACCCGGCTCGGGACGTCCGGCTCGGCCACCTCGCCCCGCTGCTGCGGCGGCACCTGCCCGACGGCGACCCGGTCCGCAGCTACGCCGACGTGCTGGACGGCGACCGCGGGCTGTCGGACCAGCTGCTGACCGGCTACCTGACCGGCTCGATCGACCTGGTCCTGCGCGTCGGCGTGGGTGGCCGCACCCGCTACCTGACGGCCGACTACAAGACCAACTGGCTCGGCGACCTGGCGGCGCCCCTGACGGCCCACGACTACCGGCCCGCCGTGCTGGACGAGGCGATGGGCCACTCCGACTACCCGCTGCAGGCCCTGCTCTACGTCGTCGTGCTGCACCGCTACCTCCGCTGGCGGCTGCCCGGCTACGACCCGGCGGTCCACCTCGGCGGGGTGCTCTACCTCTACCTCCGCGGGATGTGCGGTCCGGACACGCCTCGCGTCGGGGACGCCCCGTGCGGCGTCTTCTCCTGGCAACCGCCGGTGGCGCTGGTCGAGGAGCTGTCCGACCTGCTCGACGGGGTGTCGCATGAGTGAGGTCTTCGAGGTCCTCGACCCCGGCGACGCGCGGCTCGCGCTGGGGGCGACGGGGCTGCTCGCCGCCTTCAACGCGGCCGGCGTCGTCAGCTCCGCCGATGTCCACGTGGCCACCAACCTGGGCCGGCTCGGCGGCGAGGCCGACGAGGGCGTGCTGCTCGCGGTCGCGCTCACCTCGCGCGCCGTGCGCGCCGGGTCGGTGTGCCTCGACCTCGCCGCCGTGCCGGACCTCCTGCTCGACCAGCCGCTGCCGTGGCCGGACCCGGACGCCTGGGCCGGCGCGGTCGCCGCCAGCCCGCTGGTGTCCCTCGGCGTGCTGCACTGGGAGCACGGCCTGCTCTACCTCGACCGCTACCACGAGCAGGAGACCCAGGTCCTCGACGACCTGGAGGGCCGCGCCGCCTCCGCGCCGCCGCACGACGCCTCCGTGGTCGAGGCGGCGCTCGGCCGGGTCTTCGGCGCCGGGTACGACGAGCAGCGCGCGGCCTGCCGGGCCGCCGCCTCCCGGTGGACCACGGTGCTCACCGGCGGGCCCGGCACGGGCAAGACGACCGCGGTGGCCGGCCTCCTCGTCGCGCTCCACGACGAGGCCCAGGGGCGCGGCGAGCGGCTGCGGGTCGCCCTGGCGGCGCCGACGGGCAAGGCCGCCGCCCGGCTCGAGGAGGCGGTGCACGGCTCGGCGGCGGGTTTCGCCGAGGCCGACCGGGCGCGCCTGCAGGACCTGTCGGCGATGACCCTGCACCGGCTGCTGCGTCCCATGCCCGGCAACAGCACGCGCTTCCGCCACCACCGCGGCAACCGGCTGCCGCACGACGTCGTGGTCGTCGACGAGTCGTCGATGGTCTCGCTCACGATGATGGCCCGCCTGCTCGAGGCGCTCCGCCCGGACGCGCGGCTGGTCCTGGTCGGCGACCCCGACCAGCTGTCCTCGGTCGACGCCGGCGCGGTGCTGACCGACCTGGTCCGCGGCTACGAGGGGCGGTCCGACTCACCCGTCGCCGCACTGCGCACCACCCACCGCTACGGAGCCGAGATCAGCGCGCTGGCCGAGGCGCTGCGCGCCGGCGACGCCGACGCGGCCCTCGAGGTGCTGGCCGCTGGGCACGAGGCCGTCGAGTGGGTCACCGACGCCGACCCGTCCTCGCAGGTCCGGGCCACCGCCCTGCCCGCCGCGCTGGCGGTGCGCGACGCCGCCGTCTCGGGGGACATGACGCGCGCGCTGTCCGCGCTCGAGCGGCACCGCCTGCTGTGCGCCCACCGCGACGGGCCCTACGGCGTACGCCACTGGAACCGACGGATCGAGCAGTGGCTGGCCGCGGAGACCGGTGACCCGCTCCACGAGCGCGACTACCTCGGTCGCCCGCTGCTCGTGACGGCCAACGACCACGCGCTGCACGTCTACAACGGCGACACCGGCGTGGTCGTGGCCGTACCGGGAGGCGGTCGGCGGGTGGCCATCGCCGGAGCGGGACCCGTCCCCCTCGACTTCGCGCCGTCGCGGCTCGGCGACGTGGAGACCATGCACGCCCTGACGATCCACAAGAGCCAGGGCAGCCAGGCCGACGTGGTCAGCGTCCTGCTGCCCGACGTCGAGTCGCGCCTGCTGACCCGCGAGCTCTTCTACACCGCGGTCACCCGGGCCAAGGAGCGCGTCCGCGTCATCGGCCCCGAGCCCGCCGTCCGCGCGGCGATCGAGCGTCGCGCCCAGCGCGCGAGCGGCCTCCGGGTCCGGCTCGCGGGAGCCTGAGAGCACAGGACCAGGCACCGGGGTGCGGGCTGCCCACGCAACGGTACGGGCAACACCCCGGCAACACGTCCCGGATAGCCTCGAGCCATGCCGTTCCTGCTCCGTGTCTCGCTGCCCGACGTCCCCGGGTCGCTGGGTCGCGTCGCGAGCGCGATCGGTGAGGCCGGCGGCGACATCGAGGCGATCGAGATCGTCGACAAGGGCGTCGACGGCCGCGCGGTCGACGACGTGCTCCTCGAGATCAGCCCCGGCGCCATGCCCGACTCGGTCGTCTCGGCGTGCAACGCCCTCGACGGGGTCGAGGTGCTCTGGATCAACCGGTACGCCGCCGGCGGCAACCTCTTCCTCGACCTCGAGGTGGTCGAAGAGCTCACGGCCAGCCCCGAGCAGGCGGTCGACCGGGTGCTCGACCTGCTGCCGGTGACCTTCCGCGTGGACTGGGCCTGCCGCATCGCCCCCGACGGCGCGGTCGTGCGCGCCACCGACGCGGCGCCCGGCGGGCTCGGCTGGATCGGCCTCCAGCGCCCGAGCCGCCTCGAGGGCGTCGACGACGTCACCCTGCTCTGCGCCGCGCCCCTCGACGGGGACGTCATCGTGCTCGGCCGCCGCGGCGGGCCGGACTTCCTCGACTCCGAGCTCGCCCGGCTCGGCCACCTCCTCGGGCTCGCGCAGACCATCAGCCGCGCCTGAGGGACCGGAGCGCCCGGCCATCGGCCCGGCTCGGACCGGCCCGGAGCCGGACCCTCAGGCGACCGAGCGGATCCGGGTGACGAGCACGGAGCCGACGAGGCAGAGCGCGAAGCCGACGGCGTACACGATCCCGTAGCCCAGCGACCAGGACTCCCCGTCGGTGATGACCGAGCCGCCGGAGCGGCGGACGACCTCGAGCACCAGCCCGGCGATGGCCGGCGCCAGCACCTGCGGGAGCGCCGAGGCGATGTTGATGACGCCGAGGTCCTTGGCGCGCTCGGCCGCCGCGGGCAGCACCTGGGTGATGAGGGCGAAGTCCACCGCCTGGTAGACGCCGAACCCGGCGCCCAGCACCACGGCGGCGACGACGGCGGCGGGCCAGGTCTGGGCGACACCGAGGACCAGCGAGCTGGCGCCGATCAGGATGCCGGACCAGATGACGAAGACCTTGCGGCGCCCGATGCGGTCGCTCCACCAGCCGACGACCACGGTCGTGAGCACGGTGGTGGCGCCGTAGAGAAGGACGAGGAGCCCGAGCCGCCCGGTGGCGTCGTCGGCGGCGAACCCGAGACCGTCGGTGAGGAAGTAGTAGAGGTAGTTGAGGGCGATCCAGTTGCCGAGGTTGACCAGCAGCCGGGTGATCCACGCCCAGGCGAAGTCCGGGTGCTCGCGCGGCGAGACCCAGAACGAGCGCAGCATCGCGCGCGCGTCGAACGGCGGGACCACGTGGTCACGGGGCAGCGGCACGTCGCGGGAGCCCACGACCCACGGCAGCGCGAGGACCAGCAGGACCACGGCGGTCACGACGTAGCCCTGCGCGATCGAGCCGGTGAGCTCCGCGATCTTGATGCCGAGCAGCACGCCCACGGTGCCGGCCACCGCGACGAGGCCGCCGACCACGCCCCGGCGCCCGACGGGCACCTGGTCGGGCACGGCGGCCGTGCCGCCGGCCCAGGCGGCGTTGAGGGCCAGCTGCACGAGGCACCAGCCGAGCACGAGCCAGACCGGCCCGCTCGCCCCGGCGAGGAGCAGCAGGGCGGCGGCGCCCACCACGGTCCCGCCGACGACCCAGGGCACCCGGCGCCCGAAGCGGGACGTCGTGCGGTCCGACAGCGCTCCCCAGACCGGGTTGCACACCAGCGAGACGCTCGCGCCGGTGAGCAGCACGACGGCCAGCAGCACCTCCTTGCTGGGCCCGCCCGCGTCGCGCGCGGCCATCTCCTCGGCCTGCTGGGCGAGCAGCACCTGGATTGGCCCGAACCACGCGGCCATCACGCCGAGGTTGAGCAGGACCAGCGACAGGGTCCACCGCGCCGGCGGCACGACCGTGGGCTCGTCGAAGGCCGAGCGCACGGCCGCGGGGGTGGTCACCGGCACATCATGGCGCCGGATCGCACCGACGAGGCGTGTTTTCAGGCGCGCTCGAGGAGGAAGAGCGGGATCTCCCGGTCGGTCTTCTCCTGGTACGACGCGTAGGTCGGCCACGTCGCGACCGCGTGCTGCCACCAGTCCGCGCGCTCCTCGCCGGACAGCTCGCGCACCCGGTAGGTGTGCTTCTCGGCCTTGTCCTGGAGGTCGACCTCGGGGTGCTCGCGGAAGTTGTCGGCCCACGCCGGGTCGTCCTCCGCGCCGCCCTTGGAGGCCACCGCGAGGTAGGCGCCGTCGCGCTCGACACGCATGACGGGGTTCTTGCGCAGCTTGCCGGACCGCGCGCCGACCGAGGTGATCACCACGACGGGGTAGCGCGTGCCGGGCAGCGTGCCGCCCTTCTCGCCGTCGGACGCCTCGAACTCCTCGACGTTGTCCCGGACCCACTTCGCCGCGCTCGGCACGTACTCGCCTGTCAGAGTCATGCCTGCCACAACACCACGCCGGCGACGCCGATTCCACCGGACCGGGTCGCCGTACGACGGACGCCGCGGGCTAGGTTGCGGGCATGAGTGCGATCGACGGAGTGTCCGAGATCTTCGACGCGTCCCAGTGGGACGACGTGCCCGGCTTCGAGGACCTGACCGACCTCACCTACCACCGGGCGAAGGCGCACGGCACCGTGCGGATCGCGTTCGACCGTCCCGACGTGCTCAACGCCTTCCGCCCGCACACCGTCGACGAGCTGCTGCGGGTGCTCGAGCACGCGCGCACCAGCGCCGACGTGGGCTGCGTGCTGCTGACCGGCAACGGCCCGGGCCCCAAGCACGGCAAGTGGTCGTTCTGCAGCGGCGGCGACCAGCGCATCCGCGGCAAGGCCGGCTACCAGTACGAGACCGACGGGCACGACGACGCCGGCGCCCCGCCCAACCCGATCGACAAGGCCAAGCTGGCGCGGCTCCACATCCTGGAGTGCCAGCGGCTGATCCGCTTCATGCCCAAGGTCGTCATCAGCGTCGTCCCCGGGTGGGCGGCCGGCGGCGGCCACAGCCTGCACGTGGTCAGCGACCTGACCCTGGCCAGCCGCGAGCACGCGCGCTTCAAGCAGACCGACGCCGACGTCGGGTCCTTCGACGGCGGCTACGGCTCGGCGTACCTCGCCCGGCAGGTCGGCCAGAAGTTCGCCCGCGAGATCTTCTTCCTCGCCGAGGAGTACGACGCGGAGACCATGCACCGGATGGGTGCGGTCAACCGGGTGGTCGACCACGCCGACCTCGAGGCCACCGCCTTGGAGTGGGGCCGGCTCATCAACGGCAAGTCCCCCACGGCCCAGCGGATGCTCAAGTACTCCTTCAACCTCCTCGACGACGGGCTGGTCGGCCAGCAGCTCTTCGCCGGCGAGACGACCCGGCTGGCCTACATGACCGACGAGGCGCAGGAGGGCCGCGACCAGTTCCTGGAGAAGCGCGACCCCGACTGGTCGCCGTACCCCTGGTACTTCTGAGCCTGAGCCAAGCGTGCGCATCGTCGTCCTGACCGGAGCCGGCATCTCGGCGGAGAGCGGGCTGCCCACCTTCCGCGACGCCGACGGGCTGTGGGAGGGCCACGACCCGATGACGGTCGCGACCCCGGAGGCGTACGACGACGACCCGGACCTGGTGCACCGGTTCTACGACGAGCGTCGCGCCGCCCTCGGCCGGGTCCGGCCCAACGCGGCGCACGTGGCGCTGGCGCGGCTGGAGGAGGCGCTGGGCGACGACCTCTACCTGGTCACCCAGAACATCGACGACCTCCACGAGCGGGGCGGCTCCCGGCGGGTGCACCACATGCACGGCCGCCTGCGCGCCGCCTGGTGCACGACCTGCGACCACCGGGCGTCCTGGCACGGCCCCCTGCGCGACCGTCCGCCCTGCCCGGCCTGCGAGCGGCCGACGCTGCGCCCGGACGTGGTGTGGTTCGGCGAGGTGCCTCACGGCATGGACGACATCGAGCGTGAGCTGTGGGAGTGCGACCTCTTCGTCTCCATCGGCACGTCGGGGCTGGTCTATCCCGCGGCGGCCTTCGTGCACTACGCCGTGGGCAACGGCAAGCGGACCCTCGAGCTCAACCTGGACGCCAGCGGGACCAGCGGCGACGTCCACGAGTCCCGGCGGGGTCCCGCCACCGAGCTCGTCCCCGCGTGGGTCGACGAGCTGCTCAGCGGCGCCGGCGTCACCAGCTGACGACGAGGGGGTCGGAGAGGTCGGGGGCCGGGAGCAGGACGCGGAAGGTCGAGCCCACCCCGAGCTCGGACTCGACCTCGATCCGTCCGCCGTGGCGCTCCACGACGCGTCGGGTGATGGTGAGCCCGAGGCCGGTGCCCGGCCGCTCGAGGGCCGCCCGGTTGGTGCTGCGGAAGAACTCGGTGAAGAGCTGCTCGCGGTCCTCGGCCGAGATGCCCAGACCCTCGTCGGCGCACTCGAGCACGGCCTCGCCGTCGCGCCGCCCGAGCGAGAGGTGCACGCAGCCACCGGCGTCGGAGTAGCCGATCGCGTTGGTGACCAGGTTGGTGACGACGCTGGTCAGCGAGCTCTCGTCGCCCAGGACGGCCACGGGCTCCGGCGGGACCTCGCACAGCAGCTTGACGTCGCGCTGGTCGGCGGCGAGCGAGGCCTGCTCCACCACCGCGCCGACGATGCGGCCGAGGTCCACGGGGACCGCGTCGAGGGGTCGCTGGGGGTCGCCGACCCGGCTCAGCGTCATCAGGTCGTCGACCAGGGTGGCCAGCCGGTCGGTCCCGCGGGTGATGGCGTCGAGGGAGACCAGCGCCGCCGGCGGCAGGCCGTCGACGTCGGCCAGCGACCCCAGCATCTCGGCGTGGCCGGCGACGACCCCGATGGGGTTCTTGAGCTCGTGGGCGAGGGTGGAGATCAGCCCGGCGCGGTAGTCGTCGACCCGGCGCAGCTCCTCGGCCGCCTCGTGCTCCCGCTGGGAGGCCCGGGCGTTGAGGATGGCCCGGCCCAGGTCGTGGCCGACGTCGAGGGCGGCCGAGCTCTCGTCGTCCGTCCAGGGAGCGCTGCCCACGGCCAGCCCCACGACCACCATGCCGAGCGCCTCGTCACCGGCCCCGACGGGTACGACGACCACCTCACCCAGGCCGTGCGCGGCCAGGCGCTCGGCCATCGGGCCGCGGAGCTCCTCGCCGATCTCCTCGTCGCCCCAGACCTGGTCCCGGCCCACGATCAGCACCCGCTGCCGCGACCAGCACCGGCGGGCCGACTCCTCCACCGCGGCGAGCATGTCGGGGTGTGAGGGCACGAGGGCGTCCGGCGGGTGCAGGACCAGCGTCTCCCCGAAGACGTCGACGGCGAGGATCGCCGCCCGCGAGGCCCGGTGCAGCTCCTCCCCCGCGACCCGCAGCAGCTCCTCGAGCCCGTTGCGGGTGGCGGCCGAGCGGATCACGGCCCGGGCGCCGGTCGCGAGCCGGATGCCCGCGGCGTACTCCTCCCGCTCGATCGCGGTGATGACGGACTCGAGCCCGACGGCGAGGTCGCGGTCCATCGCGACCAGGTCGTCGTGGGAGGGGCGGCGCCGCGAGTGGGGCACGTCGAGGTAGACGAAGGCGCGCAGGCGGCCGGAGGCGTCGACGAGCCGGGCCACGAGCATGTCCTGGGCGTTCCACGCGTCGGGGGCCGACGACGGTCGCGCCTCGGGCACCACGACGTAGGGCTCGATGCGGTCCCAGGCCTCCTGGGTCATCGACTCCCACGGGACGAAGGTGAAGAGACCGACCTGGTCGCCGAGCTCCACCGCGGGGTACATCGCGTCCAGCGGCGAGCTCTGGCCCTCGAGCTCACGGGCGGCGGGGTCGTCGGTGGCGATCGCGACGAACTCCATCATGTCGTCGCTGCGTCGCACCTCGATGGCACAGATCCCGAACCCCGCGCGGCGTCGCAGGTCGTCGGCGATGCGCCACAGCTGGGCACGGGAGGCCGGCTCGCCCCACCCTCCCTGGTGGGGGCGTTCGGGCGCGGCGACGCGCTCGCTGCTGGTCATGCCCCTCACCTCCGCCGTCCACCATGACACGAGGTCGGCCATCGTGGAGGGCGTTTCACCTACTGCGCCCGCGGGATCAGCTGGTGGCGAGGCTCCTGTTGTCGATCTCCGGGTAGTGCCGGCGGATGTTGACCTTGCGCTCGAGCTCGCCGATGATCGCCGGCGCGAAGTTGACGTCGTAGAGGCTGTGCGCGCTGCCGAGGCCGCCGGGGCTGAAGACGTTGATCTCCATCAGCTTGTCGCCCACGATGTCGAGCCCGACGAGGAACATCCCGTCGGCGACCAGCTTGGGACGGACGATCTCGACCATCTCCAGCATGTCGTCGGTGACGGTGACCTTCTCGGCCGTGCCGCCGGCCGACATGTTGGAGCGGATGTCCTTGGTCTTATTGGTACGCCGGAACGCGGCGTACTCGCCCTGGTGCTCCAGCGGCCGGCCGTTCATCACGAAGAGCCGGATGTCGCCGTTGACCGCCTCGGGGAGGTACTCCTGGGCCACGACGTAGCCGTCGCGGGAGATCGCCTCGATGATCTGGGAGAGGTTGGGAGCCTCCTTGCGGTCGACGAGGAACACCCCGGCGCCGCCGGACCCCTGCAGCGGCTTGAGGACCGCCTTGCCGCCGAGGTCGGTGATGAACTCCTCGATCATGTCCTCGTCGCGCGAGATCAGCGTGCGCGGCCGCACGACCTCGGGGAAGTGCTGGAAGTAGGCCTTGGAGAGCGCGTTGGCCAGGCTGGTCGGGTCGTTGACGACCAGCACGCCGGTGGAGGCGATGAGCTGGCCGAAGGCCACGCCGGCGTTGTTGCGCCACGGGTCGGTGTCGGCGTCGTCGGCCGGGTCGTTGCGCAGCATGACCACGTCGAACTCGTCGAGCCCGATGAGCTCCTCGACGTCGGGCTTCTGCACGTCCGAGAGGTGCCGCTCCAGCGACCGGTAGGTCTTGGCCTTGCCGGCGCGGGCCTTGGTGCTCAGCGACCCGTCCGGCTCGTAGGCGAAGTCGCCGATGCCCATGAACCACGCCTCGTGGCCCATGTCCTTGGCGGCCAGGGCGAGCCGGTTGGTGGTGTACTGCGCCTGCTCGGTGGCGATGTCGTTGACGACGAAGCCGATCTTCATGTGCGTCCCTCCAGGAGTGTGCTGAGATCTTCGGTCCCGGCGGCCCTCGCGAGGTTGGCCGCGGCCGCCGGGTCGTGCAGGTAGCGAGGCAGGACCCGCGGCGGGCGCAGCACGCCGCGCTCGTCGAGGTCCCCGATGAGTGGCAGGTCGCGCAGGGAGAACTTCCCGAGCCAGAGCCGGTCGAGCGACCCCTCCGACCCCAGGTGCTCGAGCAGCTCGACGAGGCCGCGCAGGTAGATCACGTCCTTGGTCATGCCTCCCGAGCGGTAGACCCGCATGACGGTCGTGTAGGCGCTGGCAGCCGGGAAGCCCTCGTCGAGCAGGGCCTCGTGGGCCTGGGCGAACGAGTCGCCGTCGAGCATCCGGTGGACCGTGATGACGCGGCTGGCGAGCTGGCGCAGCCGGAACGCGGTGAGGCCGCCGCACGCGATCTCGGCCAGCACGGCGAGCCCCTCCTGGGTCTCGTCGTAGCCGGCGAGACCGACGCCGAGCACCTTCACGGGCTGGTGGCTGCCGTTGGCCTGCGTGACCAGGTGGGTGCCGACCTCGTGGTGCAGGAGGGCCTCGGCCCTGGCTCGCTGCACCTTGGTCTCGGTCCCGATCAGCAGCACGTCGCCCGACACCATGACGCCGTTGACGTCGGGACGGACCTCCGCGTGCATGTCGAGGTCGGGGTCCTGGGAGCGGTAGTGGCCGATCTCCTCCTCGGCCAGGGCGAGGAACTCCTGCGCGTCGAGCGCGTCGCCGCGGGGCTCGACGCTGGTGATGCTCGCCAGCAGTCCCTCGGCCTGCCGGCGCAGGGTCGGGGACACGCCGCCGTACAGCTCCACGCTCAGGTGCAGGAAGTCCTCGGTGCCGCGGGCCTCCAGCATGTCGAGCTGGAGCTCCATCTCGCGGTGCTTGGCCCGCAGCAGCTGGCCGAGGACGGGGTCCTCGACGTCGCCGAGCTCGACCGAGGCGAGCTCCTGGCGCACGACCTCGGGGTCGACCTCGAGCTCGCGGTAGGTGAAGTCGGGCTCCGGGTCGCGACCCTCGAGGAAGTCGTCGCGGAGGTCGTCGGCGTCGATCGGGGTGATGTCGAGCAGGAAGCGGAAGCTCTGCGAGAGCAGGGCCAGCTGGTGGTCCACCGCCAGGTCGGCAGGGCTCAGCCCCGGGTCGTCGCCCGGGTCCGTCACGAGAGTCGCCCGAGCTCTTCGCGCAGTCCGGGCAGGGTGGCCGCGAGGGCCTCCTGCGCCTCGCGGAGCCGGCGCTCGTCGAGCTCGCCGCTCCACTCGTCCATGAACGTCTTCTTGAACTCCAGGGCCAGGACGCAGCCCACGCGGGGGTAGCGGTCGTGGACCCACCAGGCCAGGTTGCGGCCCTCGAAGGCGACGTTCTCGCGGGCGTCCAGCGCACCGCAGCCCAGCGAGTGGTCGCGCAGGTCGGCGACGAACCGCTCCACCAGCGGGCCGAACAGCTCGTCGTCGAGGCTGCCCGTGCCGACGTTGACCTCCGGGTTCTCCGCGGGCGGCGCCGCCGGGGCGTCGGGACCCTCACGCCGGTGGTTGTAGGAGTGCACGTCGAGCAGGACGAAGGGTCCGCGCTCGGCCAGCGCGTCCAGGCGCGGCGCCAGCGCGTCGTAGAACGCGTCGTACGTCGCGAGGCTGCCCTCGAAGAGCTCGTCCGAGAGGGTGCCGTCGCGCCACACCTCCAGGCCCCAGCAGTCCTCGGGCCTGCGGTAGACCGCCTCGCGTCGGGGACGGTTGAGGTCGGCCTCGAAGCGCGAGCGCGAGGTCAGCACGCGGTCGGGCACGACCGAGGCGATCCGGTCGGTCCAGGGGTCCTCCTCGCGGAACCGCTCGGCCCTGTCGAGCACCATGGCCTCCGCGAGCTCGGGCCGCAGCTCGTGGCCCGCGTGCACGGACGTGGCCACGACCGGCCCCTCCCACGTCCCCTCGAAGGTGACCACCTCCGACGACGCTCCGGTGGCGGCGGTGGGTTCCGTGGTCGTCATGCGGGCCTGTCTACCGATCGGGCCGGTCGTGGCCTAACCAGACACGCCCGAAGGGGTGTGCCTGCTCGACGCCCACGCCGCAGCGCCCCCTCAGCGCGTACGACGCAGCAGCACGCCCGCGTGTCCCGGGAGGTCCACCCCGCCCGCGACCAGCGAGGCGCCGGCAGGCGTCGTGAAGAGCACCTCGTGCTCGCCCGGGAGCTCCAGCGTCGCGGTGCCCTCACCGAGGTTGACGGCGACGGTCACGGCGCCGCGCCGCATCACCAGGGCGCGGGCGTCCTCGTCGACGTCCACGTCCACGCGGCGCAGGTCCGGGTCGGTGAGCTCGGGCAGCTCGCGCCGGAGCGCACCGAGCCGGCGGTAGACGTCGAGGAGCACCGCGTGCCGGCCGGTCCCGACCTCGTCCCAGTCCAGCCGCGACCTCTCGAAGGTCGCCGGGTCCTGCGGGTCGGGCACGACCGCGGGGTCCCAGCCCATCCGCTCGAACTCCGCGAGCCGCCCCTGGGCGGTGGCGAGCCCCAGCTCCGGCTCGGGGTGGGAGGTGAAGAAGGCGAACGGCGTGGAGGCCGCCCACTCCTCCCCCTGGAAGAGCATCGGGGTGAACGGCGAGGCCAGCGTGAGCAGCGCGGCGCAGGCGAGCTGGTCGTCGTCGAGCGCCTCGGTGATCCGGTCGCCGCGGGCGCGGTTGCCGATCTGGTCGTGGTTCTGGCTGGCCACCACGAGACGCCACGCGGGCATCCGCTCGACGTCGAACGGAACCCCGTGGGGGCGGTTCCGGAACGAGCTGAACGTGCCGTCGTGGAAGAAGCCGCGCGTGAGCACCTTGGCGAGCGCGGACAGCGGCTCGAAGTCGGCGTAGTAGCCGTCGGTCTCGCCGGTCAGCGCCACGTGCACCGCGTGGTGGAAGTCGTCGCTCCACTGGGCGTCGAGGCCGTGACCCCCGGCCTCCCGCGGCGTGACGAGGTGCGGGTCGTTGAGGTCGGACTCGGCGATGAGTGTCAGCGGGCGCCGCAGGTGGGCCGACAGCGCCGCCACCTCGACCGCCATCTCCTCGAGCAGGTGGGTGGGCGAGTCGTCGGACAGTGCGTGCACGGCGTCCAGCCGCAGCCCGTCGACGTGCATGTCGGCGAACCACATCCGCACGCTGTCGAGGATGTAGCGACGGACCTCGTGGCTGCCCTCGCCGTCCAGGTTGACCAGGTCGCCCCAGGTGTTGACGCCCGCCTTGAGGTAGGGGCCGAACACGGGCAGGTAGTTG
This sequence comes from Nocardioides sediminis, assembly GCF_003047295.1. GTDB lineage: Bacteria > Actinomycetota > Actinomycetes > Propionibacteriales > Nocardioidaceae > Nocardioides > Nocardioides sediminis. The sequence goes on along the minus strand of NZ_PZYZ01000004.1, from coordinate 197,049 downwards.
CCCGACGGTCCGAGGTGGTTGTGCACGACGTCCTGGATCACGCCGATGCCGGCGGCGTGGCAGCCGTCGACGAAGCGCTGGTAGGCCGCGGGGCCGCCGTACTGCTCGTGGACGGCCGACCACAGCACCCCGTCGTAGCCCCAGTTGTGGGTGCCGTTGAAGGCGTTGACCGGCAGCAGCTCGACGAGGTCGACGCCGATGGAGCGCAGGTGGTGGAGCCGGCCCAGCGCGGCGTCGAAGGTGCCCTCGGGCGTGAACGTGCCGACGTGCATCTCGTAGATCACCGAGCCGGCGAGCTGGCGGCCGGTCCACGCCTCGTCGCCCCACTGGTGGGCGTCCGGGTCGAAGGTCCGCGAGAGCCCGTGCACGCCGTGGGGCTGGCGGCGCGAGCGCGGGTCGGGCAGGGCCGTGTCGGAGCCGTCGACGAGGTAGCCGTAGTCGACCTCGCCGCTCGGCACGGGACCCGCGGGGGTCCACCAGTCGTCGGTGCGCCGGGTCATCGGCACGCGGTCGTCCCCGACCTGGAGGGTCAGCGACCTCGCCCGGGGGGCCCAGACGTCGAAGCGGCCGTGGACGGGGTCGAGCGGCGCGACGCTGCGGGTGAGCAGGGCGACCGGGAGGTCGCCGAGCAGGTCGGCGAGCGGCACGTCGCCGGTGAAGACGTGGCCGGAGATCGCGTCGGTCCACTCGCCGGCGGGGAGCGCGAGCGTCGTCGCGCCCCAGCCGCCGCGGGCGGCGAGGCCGAGCGGGAGCCGGGTCACCACCGTGATCGCCCCGCCCCGGTCGAAGGCGAGGACGTGCCCGGCGGCCTCCCCCTCCGCGGCCAGCGGCGCGTAGGAGTCGAAGAGGCCTGACTGGTCGCGCCGGGCCAGCAGGCCGGCCCGGGTGACCAGCAGCTTGGCCGCGCCGGGGTCGTCCACGCCCCCGGTCAGGGACGGGCGGTCGCCGTGCTGCACCGCGTCGAGGAGCTCGCGGCGTACGTCGTAGTCGACGGGTCGCCGGTTGTCGGGGTCGACGAGGGACTGCTCCCACAGCTCGCTGCCCTGGTAGACGTCCGGGACGCCCGGCATGGTGAGGGCGACGAGCTTGGCGGCCAGCGCGTTGCCCCAGCCGGCGTCCGCGACCGCGGCGAGCACCTCGTCGACCACGGCCCGGACCTCGGGCCGGTCGAAGGCCGCGTCGACCGCCGCGTGCACGGCGGCCTCGTAGGCCTCGTCGGGCGCGGTCCACTGCGTGCGGTCGCCGGCCTCGCGCATCGCCTTCTCGGCGTACCCGTGCAGGCGCTCGCGCCAGTCGGCGTCGAGCCCGCGCGCCGGCCACGCGCCGACGACGGCCTGCCACAGCAGGTTGCCGAACCCCGGGTCGGGCAGCGGGACGAGCTCGAGCAGGCGGTCCAGCGCGCGCTCCCAGAGCTCGGGGACCTCGGCGAGCGCGGTGATGCGGGCGCGCACGTCCTCGCCCCGCTTGGTGTCGTGGGTGGAGAGCGAGGTCATGGCGTGCGGCCACTCGCGCTGGCGGGCGGCCATCGCCTCGTGCCACTGGTCGGCGGTGATCGAGAAGACCGACGGGTCGGCGCCGACCTCGTTGAGCGAGGTGAGCCGCGACCAGCGGTAGAAGGAGCAGTCCTCGACCCCCTTGGCCATCACCATCCCGGAGGTCTGCTGGAAGCGCAGCGCCGGCGGCTGGGCCGGGTCGGACAGCACCGGGAGCAGCAGGTCCAGGGTGGCTGCGAGGTCGGGGCGGTGCGTGCGCGCGAGGGCGAACGCCTCGTCGAGGTGCTCGCGCCCCCCGGGCAGGTAGGAGCGGTAGACCGGGAAGCACGCCAGCAGCTCGGCGACGGCGTCGTCGACGTCGACCGGCACGTCGGTCACGGAACGGCTCAGGGCCACCCGCAGCTCGCGGCCGATGCGCAGCACCTCGGACCGCAGGATCCCGTCGGCGACGGCCCGCTTGTTGTCGTGCACCATCTGCGCCCAGTCGACGGGTCCGCCGCGCAGCCGCTCGTCGAGCGCGCCGAGGGCCTCGGCCGCCACCGGGTCGGTGAGCACCCGGTCGACCAGGGCCATCGCGTCGTACCCCGTCGTGCCGGCGGTGGGCCACTCGGTGGGCAGCACCTCGCCGGGCTCGAGGATCTTCTCGACCAGGACGTAGGCGTCGCCGGTGAGCTCGGCGAGGTCGCGGAGGTAGCCCTCGGGGTCGCGCAGGCCGTCGGGGTGGTCGACGCGCAGGCCGTCCACGAGGCCCTCGCTGAACCAGCGGGCGATCTCGTCGTGCGAGCGGTCGAACCACTCGCGGTCCTCGACGCGGATCGCGGCCAGGCTGTTGACGGCGAAGAAGCGGCGGTAGTTGAGTCCGGCGTCGGCCGTCCGCCAGGACACGAGCTCGTAGTGCTGGCGGGCGTGGACGTCCTGCGCGGTGAGTCCGAGCTCCTCCATGTCGTCCGCGCTGCCGGGGGCCAGCGGGAACGCGTGGTCGTGGTAGCGCAGCTGGCCGGCCTCCACCACGAGGTGGTCGATGGTCACGCGCTGTCCTGAGCCCGTCGAAGGGTCCTCGCGCAGGTCGTCGTCGCCGACGACCGGGATGCGCAGCCGGCCGCCGCCGGCCGCCCAGTCGATGTCGAACGCCTCGGCGTAGTCGGAGGCCTGCCCGTGGGTCAGCACCGACCACCACCACGCGTTGTCGCTCGCGCTCGCGACGCCCACGTGGTTGGGCACGATGTCGACCAGCACGCCCATCCCCAGCCGGTGGGCCTCGGCCGACACCGCCGAGAGCCCGGCCACCCCGCCACGGGCCGCGTCGATGCGGCCGTGGTCGGAGACGTCGTACCCGTGGTTGCTGTGCGCCTCGGCGGCCAGCAGCGGCGAGAGGTAGACCCAGTCCACGCCCAGCTCGTGCAGGTAGGGCAGCACGTGCGCCGCCTCGTGGAGGTCGAAGTCCTCGGTGATCTGGAGCCGGTAGGTGCTGACGGGCGTGCGCATGGTCCCCCTCGGTGGCTGCTGGTCAGTCCTGGTCGTGCTGGTGCCGCTGGTCGGCGGCGGGCGTGCTCTCCACGCTGCTCGCCTCGACCAGCGAGGCCAGCGACGCGGCGACCGAGTGGTCCGGCTCCGCCTCGACCTCGGCGTGCTCGCGCAGCACCACGAGGCTGTGGGTCTCGAGGTGGAAGGTCGATCCCGCGAACAACGGCTTCGAGGTGTCGGCCGTGCCGCCGGTGTCGATGACCACGTCCCACGCGCCGGCGTACTCGTCCGACGGGAGCGTCACGTCGGCCGGCCCGTCGGCGTTGAAGTAGAGCAGGAAGTGGTCGTCGGTGATCGTGCCGCCGCGGGCGTCCTTGCCGGCGATGCCGTCGCCGTTGAGGTACATGCCGATGGCCTGCGCGCCGCCCTCCCAGCCGTCGTCCTCCATCGGGCTGCCGTCCAGGGAGAGCCAGACGATGTCGTTGAGGCGCTGGCCGTCACCAGTGCGCACGGTGTTGCCGGTGAAGAACCGCTTGCGCCGGAACGTCGGGTGGCTGGCGCGCAGCTTGGCGACGGCTGCGGTGAACTCGATCAGCGGCTTGTCGGCGCGGTCCCAGTGGACCCAGCTGATCTCGCTGTCCTGGGCGTAGGTGTTGTTGTTGCCGTCCTGGGTGCGGCTGAGCTCGTCGCCGTGGAGCAGCATCGGCACGCCCTGGCTGAGCAGCAGCGTGGCGATGAAGTTGCGCTGCTCGCGGGCGCGGGCCTCGAGGATCTCCGGGTCGTCGGTCGGGCCCTCGACGCCGTGGTTCCACGACCGGTTGTGGCTCTCGCCGTCGTTGTTGTCCTCGCCGTTGGCCTCGTTGTGCTTCTCGTTGTAGGAGACGAGGTCGCGCAGGGTGAAGCCGTCGTGGGCGGTGACGAAGTTGATGCTGGCGAAGGGACGCCGACCCGAGTGCTCGTAGAGGTCGGACGAGCCGGAGAGCCGCGAGGCGAACTCGCCCAGCGACGGCTCGCCGCGCCAGAAGTCCCGCACGGTGTCGCGATAGGCGCCGTTCCACTCGGTCCACTGGGGCGGGAAGCCACCGACCTGGTAGCCACCGGGCCCGATGTCCCAGGGCTCGGCGATCAGCTTGACCTGGCTCACCACCGGGTCCTGCTGCACCATCTCGAAGAAGGTGGAGAGCTTGTCCACGTCGTAGAACTCGCGGGCCAGGGTGGCTGCGAGGTCGAACCGGAACCCGTCGACGTGCATCTCGGTGACCCAGTAGCGCAGCGAGTCCATGATCAGCTGGACCGAGTGCGGGTGGCGCACGTTGAGGCTGTTGCCGGTGCCCGTGTAGTCCATGTAGTAGCGCTGGTCGTCCTCGACGAGCCGGTAGTAGGCCGGGTTGTCGATGCCCTTGAAGCTGAGCGTCGGGCCGAGGTGGTTGCCCTCGGCGGTGTGGTTGTAGACCACGTCGAGGATGACCTCGATGCCCGCGGCGTGCATCGCCTTGACCATCGACTTGAACTCCTGGACCTGCTGGCCCTCCACGCTCGAGGCGTAGTCGGCGTGCGGCGCGAAGAAGCCGAGGGTGTTGTAGCCCCAGTAGTTGCGCAGGCCCTGGTCGAGCAGCGTGGAGTCCTGGACGAACTGGTGCACCGGCATGAGCTCGATGGCGGTCACGCCGAGCTTGGTGAGGTGGTCGGTGATCGCCGGGTGGGCGAGGCCGGCGTAGGTGCCGCGCTGGTCCTCGGGCACGTCGGGGTGCAGCTGGGTGAGCCCCTTGACGTGCGCCTCGTAGATGAAGGACTCGTTGTAGGGGATGTTGAGGCGGCGGTCGCCCTCCCAGTCGAAGAACGGGTTGATGACGACGCCGTGCGTCATGTGCGCGGCGGAGTCGTCGTCGTTGCGCGAGTCGGGGTCGCCGAAGTCGTAGCCGAACAGCGACTGGTCCCAGTCGATCTCGCCGCTGGTCGCCTTGGCGTAGGGGTCGAGGAGCAGCTTGTTGGGGTTGCAGCGCAGACCGTTGGCCGGGTCCCACGGACCGTGGACGCGGTAGCCGTAGCGCTGTCCCGGCTGCACGGTCGGGAGGTAGCAGTGCCACACGTAGGCGTCCACCTCGGTGACCTCGACACGGGTCTCGGTCACCTTGCCGCGGGGGCCCACCTCGAAGAGGCAGAGCTCGACGCGCTCGGCGGCCTCGCTGAAGAGGGCGAAGTTGGTGCCGCTGCCGTCGAAGGTGGCACCGAGCGGGTAGGGCGTTCCTGGCCAGATCTGCACGGTGCTCCTGAGGTAGTTGGATCGTTCAAAGCGTAGCCGCTCCGAGGGTCCGCGGTGTCATTGTGGCCCGGCGGCCGTTCTGCCCGTTCTCCTGCGCACCCCTGCGGGTGCATGGTCTGATGCTGGCCGCCGCGTCCGATCAGGGGGATCTCCAGTGGTAGCACGCACACGCCGCGCCGTGGTCGCGGCACTCGTCACGATGCCTGTCGTCCTCGTGGCGGGCTGCTCCGAGCCCGGCGACGGTTTCGCCGACCTGGGCGAGCGCGAGATGGAGCGCGTCGTCGTGCGCGACATGAAGGCGCTGGAGTCCGTCCGCCTCACCGGCGCGTCCACCCGCGGCAGGGACAAGCTCTCGATGGACCTGATCCTGACGTCGCGCGGCGACTGCTCGGGCGAGATCACGATGAGCCGGGCCACGTTCAGCTACCGCACGGTCGACGGCACGACGTACGTCCGGGGTGACCGCGCGTTCTGGCAGGACAACGCCGGGTCGGCGCAGGCGGCCCAGCAGGTCGTCTCCACCATCGGCGACAAGTGGGCGGTGCTCCCCCGGTCCGCCCCGGGGTTCGGCACGTTGTGCGACATCGACGACTTCATGCGCGAGTTCCGCAGCGACCGCCGTGCGACCGGTGCGGACAAGGAGGTCACGACCGTGGGGGAGGTCGGCGAGGTCGAGGGCGTCGACGCCGTCGAGGTGATCACGAAGAAGCGCCAGGAGACCACCGTGACGTGGGTGGCCCTGGAGTCCCCGCACGTGGTGCTGCGCGTCGAGTCGGCCGGCGGGGAGGCGCCGGGCAGCTTCCGGATGTCCGACCACGACGAGGACGTCACGCTCACCGCTCCCCCGCGCGACCAGGTCGTCGACCTCGACCGGCTGTGACCTTCGTCCCCATCCGGGCGTAGTGACCCGCGGGTAACATGTGGTCATGACGCGCGACATCTACGACGAGGACCACGAGGCCTTCCGCGCCTCGGTCAAGGAGTTCCTGGACCGCGAGGTGGTGCCCCACCTCGACGAGTACGCCGAGGGCCACGGCCTGAGCCGCGAGTTCTGGCTGGCCGCCGGCAAGCAGGGCTTCCTCGGCCTCGAGATCCCCGAGCAGTACGGCGGCTCCGAGGCGGGCGACTACCGCTTCAACGCCGTCCTCACCGAGGAGCTCGCCAAGGTCAACATGACCCTGCCCTCGTGCGTGGGCATCCACGCCGACATCGTGGCGCCGTACCTCGTGCACCTCACCACCGAGGAGCAGAAGGAGCGCTGGCTGCCGAGGTTCTGCTCCGGTGAGCTGCTCACCGCCATCGGCATGACCGAGCCCGGTGGCGGCTCCGACCTCGCCAACCTCAAGACCACCGCGGTCCGGGACGGCGACGACTGGATCATCAACGGGTCCAAGACCTTCATCACCAACGGCGGCAGCGCCGACCTGGTCGTGGTGGCGGCCCGCACCAGCCCGGAGAAGAAGGCCAAGGGCATCAGCCTGTTCGGCGTCGACACCTCGCTCGAGGGCTTCTCCGTCGGCCGGGTGCTCGACAAGGTCGGCCAGGACGAGTCCGACACCGCCGAGCTCGCCTTCGAGAACGTCCGGGTCAGCAACGACGACCTCATCGGCCCCCTGGACACCGGCTTCATCTCGATGATGCAGTTCCTCCCGCAGGAGCGGCTCGGCTCGGCGGTCACCAACCTCGCCCACGCGGCGCAGATCCTCGAGGAGACCATCCAGTACGCCAAGGACCGCCAGGCGTTCGGCCAGCCGATCGGCAGCTTCCAGCACAACGCGTTCCTGATGGCCGAGCTGGTCACCCAGGTCGAGGTGACGCAGGCGTACGTCGACCAGTGCGTGCTCAAGCACACCCGCGGCGAGCTGACCGCCGTCGACGCGGCGAAGGCCAAGTGGTGGACCTCCCAGGTGCAGAACGAGGTCCTCGACCACTGCGTCCAGCTGCACGGCGGCTACGGCTACATGAACGAGTACCGCGTCGCCCGCGCCTGGCGCGACGCACGCGTCAGCAAGATCTGGGCCGGCTCCAACGAGATCATGAAGATGCTGATCGGGCGCGACCTCGGCTTCTGAGATGACCCGGATGTTCGTCGCGGTGGTCCCTCCACCGGCCGCGGTGGAGGACCTCGACGACTTCCTGTCCGTACGCCGTGAGGCCGCTCCCTTCCGGTGGGCGTCCGCCGACCAGTGGCACGTGACGCTGGCCTTCCTGGAGGACGTGCCCGACCGGTCGCTCGACGAGCTGGCCGAGCGGCTCGAGGCGACCGCCGGACGGCAGCGGGCCTTCACCAGCCGGGTCGTCGGCGGCGGCGCCTTCCCGCACCCGGACCGGGCCAAGGTGCTGTGGGCAGGGCTGGAGGGGGACTTCGACGCCCTGTCCCGGGGCGCGCGGGCGGCAGCGAGCACCGCGGGGGCCGTGGTCGACGGCCAGCGCTTCCGGGCGCACCTCACCCTCGCCCGCCTCGGCCGGCCGGCCAACGTCAGCCGCTGGGTCCGGCTCCTGGACGCCTACGTCGGACCGACCTGGACCGTGGACGAGGTCGCGCTCGTGGCGTCGTACCTCGGCGAGGGCCCGCGACGCCGACCGCGGCACGAGGTGGTCGCGACCTTCCCGCTCGGCTAGGCAATGCAGCCTCACCTTCGTTGCGGCGCGGGCAGCCGAGCGCGGACGATGGGCGCATGCGCCCCGACGCCAGCGACCTCGAGATCGGACCCCACGACGACGAGCCCCACGCCGGGAGCTTCGCCACCCGCCTCAACTGGCTGCGGGCCGGGGTGCTGGGCGCCAACGACGGGATCGTCTCCACGGCCGGCCTGGTCGCGGGTGTCGCAGGTGCCACCGACGACTCCGGCGCGATCCTGGTGGCCGGCGTGGCAGGCCTGGTCGCCGGCGCGATCAGCATGGCGGCCGGTGAGTACGTCTCGGTCAGCACCCAGCGCGACTCCGAGAAGGCGCTCATCGCCAAGGAGACCCGCGAGCTGGCGGAGGAGCCGGAGGAGGAGCTGGCCGAGCTCGCCGACCTCTACCGGCAGAAGGGTCTCAGCGAGGACCTCGCCCTCAAGGTCGCAGTCGAGCTGACCGCCCACGACGCGCTCGCCGCACACGCCGAGGCCGAGCTGGGGATCAAGCACGACGAGTTCACCAACCCGTGGCACGCCGCCTGGGCCTCGATGGTCGCCTTCTCCCTGGGCGCCCTGCTGCCGCTGCTGACCATCGTGCTCGCTCCCGGCGACATCCGTGTCTGGGTGATGGGTGGCGCCGTGGTGGCGGCGTTGGCGCTCACCGGCTACGTCAGCGCGCGCCTCGGGGGCAGCTCGCCGGCTCGTGCCGTGACCCGGCTCGTGCTCGGCGGGATCCTGGCCATGGCGATCACCTACCTCATCGGGGGGCTCTTCGACACCCAGATCAACTGATCGGCCGGGGTCTCAGGCAGGTGCCGGCCCGGTGGAGGCACGAAGCACCAGCTCCGGCTTGAAGAGGTAGTCGTGGCTGGGCAGGGGCTGCCCGGCGATCGCCGAGCACAGCGTGTCGACCGCCTGCATGGCCATCTCGGCCACCGGCTGCCGCAGGGTCGTCAGCGGCGGGTCGAGGAACGGCAGCAGGCGGGAGTCGTCGAAGCCGACCACGGACACGTCGCCGGGCACCGAGAGGCCGGCGTCCCGCGCGGCCCGCACGGCGCCCATCGCCATCATGTCGGAGCCGCACACGATCGCCGTCGCGCCCCGGTCGATCAGCGCGCGGGCGGCGGCGGCCCCGCCCTCGACGGTGAAGAGCCCCTCGGCGATCCAGCCGCGCGCGTCGGCGTCGGCCAGCCCGAGCTCGTCGCCCAGCGCCTGGACGAAACCCTCGCGCTTGTTGTGCGACGGCACGAAGCGCGCGGGGCCGATGGCCAGGCCGATGGTGCGGTGGCCGAGCTGGACCAGGTGGGACACCGCGATCCGGATGGCGGCCCGGTCGTCGGTGGAGAAGAACGGGGCGGCCAGCCCCTCGACGTACCCGTTGAGGAAGACGACCGGCATGCCGCGCTCGATCAGGGAGCGGTAGCGGTCGTGGTCGGCGCCCCGGTCGGCGTGCTTGCCCGAGACGAAGACGATGCCCGCCACACCGTGGTCCAGGAGCCCCTCGACGTACTCGTCCTCGGAGATGCCGCCGGGGGACTGCGTGCACAGGACCGGCGTGAAGCGGCGCCGCGCCAGGCCGTCGCCGATGACCTGGGCGAAGGCCGGGAAGATCGGGTTCTCCAGCTCGGGCACGACCAGGCCGACCAGCCCCGCGCTGCGCTGGCGCAGCTGCTGGGGCCGCTCGTAGCCGAGGACGTCGAGCGCGACCACAACGGACTGGCGGGCGGAGTCGCTCACCCCGGGCTTGGAGTTGAGCACGCGAGAGACCGTCGCCTCGCTGACACCGGCCTCCGCAGCGATCTCGGCGAGGGTGGGCATGGTCACATCATGCCGGTTTGCAACACTTCTGCAACTGCTTTCACGATTTGCAAGTTTCTTGCTATCTTCCGGTGACCCTCGTCACAGAAGCTGAAATCTTCGTGACATGACCGCAAGGAGCACACATGCGCCGCACGCTGCCCGGCCTCGCCGGCACCGCCGCGCTCGCTCTCGTCCTCGCCGCCTGTGGCGGCGGCTCGGAGAGCGACAGCACCACCGACTCGACCACCTCCGGCGAGACCGACGCATCGTCGCTCGAGGCCGAGCTGACCTGGTGGGACACCTCCGACCCCACCAACGAAGGCCCGACCTACGAGGCACTCATCGAGAAGTTCAACGAGGAGTACCCGAACGTCACGATCAACTACGAGTCGGTCCCCTTCGGCGACGCGCAGAACAAGTTCAAGACCGCGGCCGAGGCCGGCTCCGGCGCACCCGACATCATGCGCGCCGAGGTCGCCTGGGTGCCGGAGTTCGCGGCGGCTGGCCACCTCTACGCCCTGGACGGCACGGCCCTGCTCGAGGACAACAACTTCCTCGAGACCCCGCTGTCCTCCAACGTGTACGACGGCAAGACCTACGGCGTCCCGCAGGTCACCGACACGCTGGGCCTGATGTACAACAAGGAGCTCTTCGAGAAGGCCGGCATCGACGAGGCGCCGACCACCTGGGAAGAGGTCGGCGAGGCGGCCGAGGCGCTCAAGACCAAGGCCGACGTCGACGGTCTGTACATCAACAACGGCGGCTACTTCCTGCTGCCCTTCATCTACGGCGAGGGCGGTGACCTGCTCGACACCGAGGCCGAGACCATCGAGGTCGGCTCCCCCGAGTCCGTCGCGGGCATCAAGACCGCCCAGGACCTGGTGAAGTCGGGTGCCGCGGTCAAGCCGGACGCCAACGACTCCTACGGCACGATGATGACCCTCTTCAAGGAGGGCAAGGTCGGCATGATCGTCAACGGCCCGTGGGAGACCGCTGCCATCTCCGACGACCCCAACTTCGGTGGCTTCGAGAACCTCGGCGTCGCCCCGGTCCCGGCCGGCTCCGACGGCGCCGGCGCTCCGGTCGGCGGTCACAACTACGTGATCTACAGCGGCATGGACGAGGCCAAGGCCGACGCGGCCATCGCGTTCGTCAACTTCATGGCCTCGGCCGAGTCCCAGGCCTTCGCCGCCGAGGAGCTCGGTGTCCTCCCGGCCAACGCCGACGCCTACGACCAGCTCGGCGACAACGAGCGGGTGGCCGCCTGGAAGCCCGCGCTCGACGTGAGCAAGGCGCGTCCGTGGATCCCCGAGGGTGGCCTGTTCTTCGCGCCGCTCGACGAGATGGCGACGAAGGTGCTCATCCAGGGCGCCGACGTGCAGAAGTCGATGGACGAGGCCGCGGCCAAGTTCAAGAGCGACGTCGTCCCCGACTACGCCGCGCAGTGAGATACGCCGGGGTGGGCGCCGGGCAGTCGCCCGGCGCCCGCCCCGGCAGCACGTACCAGCAGGACCCAGAGATCAGGAGCTCGCGAGATGAGCCAAGCGTTGGCCGTGGCCGAGGCGCCCGTGGAACAACCGCCCGGCAAGCAGGACGGACGGCTGCGGCGGTCCTTCGACCGCAACTGGTACGCGTGGGCGATGGTCCTGCCGACCGTCCTCGTGCTGGGCGTGCTGGTGATGTACCCGCTCGTCCAGGGCATCTTCCAGTCCTTCACCGACCTCACCGAGTCCAACGCCCAGGACGTCATCTGCACCAAGACCCTCGGCGGCGGTGAGGAGTGCAGGGACAACCCCGACAGCGCCGAGTTCGTCGGGCTGGACAACTACGTCGACCTGCTCACCGGCGCACGGGGCAGCTTCTGGCTCCAGTTCACCAACACGCTGGCCTGGACGCTGGCGTGCGTCTCGCTGCACTACGGCCTCGGGCTCGGTCTCGCGGTGATGCTCAACCGCAAGATGCGCGGTCGGAGCCTCTACCGCGTCCTGCTCATCGTGCCGTGGGCCGTGCCGGCCTTCGTGGCCGCCTTCGGGTGGAAGTTCCTCTTCAACCCCCGCTTCGGCCTCATCAACCAAGCCCTCGTCAACCTGGGTGTCGATCCCGTCGAGTGGTTCAACCACCGCTGGACCGCGCTGTTCGCGGCCATCTGCACCAACGTGTGGCTGGGCGTGCCCTTCATGATGGTCGCCATCCTCGGCGGGCTGCAGTCGATCCCCGCCGACCTCCACGAGGCGGCCGAGATGGACGGCGCCACCCCCTGGCAGCGCTTCCGCAACGTCACCCTCCCGGGGCTGCGCCCGGTCAGCTCGACGGTGATCCTGCTCGGCACCATCTGGACCTTCAACATGTTCCCGATCATCTACTTCGTCACCGGCGGCGAGCCCGCGGGCCAGAGCGAGATCCTGGTGACCGGCGCCTACCGCGCTGCGTTCGAGGGGGTCCGCAACTACTCCCTCGCCGCGACGTACGGCGTCCTCATCCTGTCGCTGCTGATGGTCTTCGCCTCCGTCTACCGGCGCACGCTCAAGGCCCAGGGAGAGGTGTTCTGATGACCCGGCTGCTTCCCGCAGGGGCCCTCGACCCCGCCGACACCACCGGCGCCACCGCCTCCGACGTCCGTCCCGGCAGGGTCCGCGGACGCGAGGACCGGTCCCGGCTCGCCAGCATCGCGCTGCACGGCACGCTGGTGCTCGCCACGCTCGTCGCGCTGTTCCCGGTGCTGTGGATCCTGCTCAGCTCGTTCAAGCCGGCCAACCGCATCCAGACCAGCGAGATCACGCTGATCGACAGCCCGACGCTGGACAACTACCGCGCCGTGCTCTTCGACACCCCGTTCCCGACGTGGTTCCTCAACTCGGTCGTCGTCGCGGCCTTCACGATGGTCATCGGCATCACGATGTCGGCGACGGCCGGCTACGCGCTGAGCCGCTTCAACTTCGCCGGCAAGCGGGGGCTGATGTGGGTCTTCCTCATCACCCAGATGTTTCCGGTGGCGATCCTCATCGTGCCGATCTACACGATCATGGCCAACGCCGGCCTCATCAACACCAAGGCCTCGCTGATCATCGCCTACTGCACGGTCGCAGTGCCCTTCTGCGCCTGGATGCTGCGCGGCTACTTCGACACCATCCCCCAGGAGCTCGACGAGGCGGCGGCACTGGACGGACTGGGTCCGTTCGGCACCTTCTACCGGGTGATCCTGCCCCTCGCCCGACCGGGGCTGGCCGTGACCGCCTTCTACACCTTCCTCACCGCCTGGGGGGAGGTCGCCTACGCGATCGCCTTCATGCAGACCCGGGACAACCTCACCCTGGGCGCGGGCCTGCAGCAGTTCGTCCCGCAGTTCAACCCCCAGTGGCACCTGCTCACCGCCGGATCGGTGCTCATCCTGATCCCGGCCGCCATCGTCTTCTTCTTCGCGCAGAAGCACCTCGTCGCCGGCCTGACCGCCGGTGGTACCAAGGGATAAGGAACCAGCATGTCGACCAGCGTCACCTTCGACCGGGCCACCCGCATCTACCCCGGCAGCGACTCCCCCGCCGTGGACGCCCTCGAGCTCGAGATCGCCGAGGGCGAGTTCCTCGTCCTCGTCGGCCCCTCGGGTTGCGGCAAGTCCACGAGCCTGCGCATGCTCGCGGGCCTCGAGGACGTCACCAGCGGCCGCATCCTCATCGGCGACCGCGACATCACGCACCTGCGTCCCAAGGACCGCGACATCGCGATGGTGTTCCAGAACTACGCGCTCTACCCGCACATGAGCGTCGCGGAGAACATGGGGTTCGCACTCAAGATCGCGGGCGTCAGCAAGTCCGACATCGACGCCCGCGTGCTGGAGGCCGCCAGGATCCTCGACCTCGAGCCCTACCTCGGGCGCAAGCCCAAGGCGCTCTCCGGTGGCCAGCGCCAGCGGGTCGCCATGGGTCGCGCAATCGTCCGGCAGCCGCAGGTCTTCTGCATGGACGAGCCGCTGTCCAACCTCGACGCCAAGCTGCGGGTCTCCACCCGCACGCAGATCGCCTCGCTGCAGCGCCGGCTCGACATCACCACCGTCTACGTCACCCACGACCAGGTCGAGGCGATGACCATGGGAGACCGGGTCGCCGTCCTCAAGGACGGCCTGCTGCAGCAGGTCGACACCCCGCTGGGCCTCTACGACAAGCCGAAGAACGCGTTCGTCGCTGGCTTCATCGGCTCGCCGGCGATGAACCTGGGCACGTTCCGCGTCGAGGACGGGCAGGCCCTCATCGGCGAGGCCCGGGTGCCCCTCCCCCGCTCCACGGTGGGCGCGCTCACCACCGACCGGGTGCAGCTCGGCTTCCGCCCCGAGGCGCTCGTGCCCTCGTCCGCCGAGGACGCCGCGTCCTTCCCGGTCGAGGCCCTCGTCATCGAGGAGCTCGGCTCGGACGCCTTCCTCTACGGCAACCTCATCGGTGACGACCTGCGTGCCGACCACGTCGTCGCGCGCGTCGCGCCGCGCTCGGTCCCGGCCAAGGGCACCAAGGTCTGGTTCAGCATCGAGCCCGGTCGCCTGCACGCGTTCGACGTCGAGACCGGCGACGCGCTGCCGACCGACTGAGTCCGGACCTCAGCCCTCCAGGAGGCTGGCGGCGCGATCGGCCAGCTCGAGGCGCGCCGCCAGTCCGGTCGCGTCCAGCTCCCCCTCGCGCACGAGGACGAGGGTGTGACCGGACACCACGATCCACACCTGCGCCGCCCGGACCTCCTCGGCCAACGTGGCCAGCGCAGCGGCCGCTCCTCGGTCGTCGCCATAGACGTCCAGTCCGGCGACGACCCGCGGGTGCCCGACCAACGAGTCGGGGATGCTGGCGAGCATCAGCCGCCAGTTCTCCACGCCTGAGACGGCGAAGTCGGGAAGGTCCCGAGCCAGGTCGACGCTCACCCGGTGCTGCAGGAACGGTGACGTGGCGACCGCGCCGGCGTTGCGGTGCGCCATGCGCCAGGTGGCGGCCCGGAAGGGTCGCGGGCGCGAGCCCACCACGAGGAACTCGCACTCCTGGGGCTCGGCCCGACGCGGCGCCCTGTCCTGCGGCAACGGTTCGGACGACGGGTGGCGGGTGGCGGTCCACCCGCGGGCACCGGCCGCCGTCTCGACGTCGTCGCGAGCCGCTTCGACCTCAGCCCCCGACCGTGCGACCTGCCGGTCGGAATCGCTGTCGTCGGTCCGGCGCAGGAACCAGACACCACCGGCGACGACGAGCACCAGGGCCACCACGAAGGCGATGACGTTGAGGGGGGTTGCTGCCATCAGCGAGTGTCGTCCTCGTCGTGCTCGACGCGGCCGGGCACCTCGGCGTCGGCGGCCCGCGCCATGTCGGCGGCGATGTCCGCCTGGTGCGGCAGGTGGTCGTGGGCCACCTGGTGCACCTGGCGGCGCCACTCGAGCACGGCCCGGTCATGAGCCTGCTTGACCGCGCCACCGAGTGCCGAGGGAACAGCGCCGGCTCCTTGCGCGAACTCGAGGTCGACGACCAGCGCAGATCCGTCGACCACGACCGTCACGAGCCCTCGGTCCGAACGACCCACGGCCCGGATGTCCAGCACCGCCCTTGCGGCGGCCTTGGACTCGGCGGCGCGCCGTTCGTTCTGTGCGATGACCTCATCGAGGTTGTCGGCGGTGACGTGGGTGATGAGGGGCTGCTCCACCGTGATCAGTCCTTCCCTGCGTCGCGACCCTGGATGATGCCCTCGGCGACCTGCCCGAGCAGCACCAACAGCTTGTTGACCGCGTCCACGATCTCGTCGATGGACCCTACGCCGAGCGTCATCGCCTCCTTCAGGACGCGCGCCAGCTTGGACGCATCGGTCACCACGTCGGCGATGGCTCCGCACGCCTGCGGGATGACCGCCGGCGCGGCCAGCCCCAGCGTTCCGGTGACCTCGGCGGCGTACACGATCAGACGACCGACCAGGTCGGCGATGATCTCCTTGGTCAGTCCTCGCACGGCCTCGACGACACCGCTCGCGAGGTACATGCCGTCGCCGGTGCACCGGTAGACGTAGGCCGCCTTGTACATCAGGTCGACCATGCCCGTGGCGACGACCCGGTAGGCCTCGGCCGCCTTGCCGGTCCACGACTGGAGGACCCGCTCGACAGCCGCGTTGAGGTCCGCGGCGGCGTCCTCCATCTCGTCGGCCACCTGCTTCCAGGCGGTCCCGATGGACTCCACCAGGTGGGGGTTGCCGGCCAGCGCGTCGAGCATGGACGGCAGGGGCGGCATGTAGTCGAGGAGGAAGCCGGCGACGCTGGAGGCGAGCGTCCCGAACGGGTCGAGCGCGAGCGAGGCGAGCTCGGCCCCGGAACCGGCCAGCGAGATGATCCCGGCGGCCCAGTCGCCGGCGGCGAACTGCTGGCCGGCCTTGACCCCTTCGTCGAAGCCGGGGTTCCACTGGAAGAGGCCGGAGTAGTCCTCCTCGGCCACCTTGCGATAGGTCGTCGGCACCAGCACGTCGCCGGCGGTGGGCACGTCCACGTCGGTCATGCGAGGCGTCCCTTGAGCGAGTTGTGCCGCTCGGCGACCCGGGCGTCGGACTCCTCGAAGTCCTTGGCGGTCTCCTGGAGGCCGGCGACGTGGTGGGCCAGCGCGGCGGCGACCTGCTGCATCGACGACTGGCAGACCGTGCCGACCATGACGCTGGGCGGGGTGAAGAAGGAGCACAGCAGGCCGAACGCGGTCGGCGACATGGCCGTCAGCTGCGAGGCGTTGGCCTGCAGCGCGCTGACCGTGCCGATCACGTCCTGCACGGAGGACGCGCAGGTGGAGAGCTCGCTGGACTGGACGCTCATCTGGTTCACGGGGTGCCTCCCTGGGCGACGTGGAGGATGGTCTGGGGAACGGTGCGGTCGTGGAGCGCAGCGACGGCGCCGGCCGAGACCCGGCGACCTCCGAGGCGTGCCTTGGCCTCGTCGAGGGCCTCGAACGTGGCTCCGCGCAGCTCGTCGGGGGTCATGCCGGACGCCGCCGACGCGTAGTCGACCCGCTCGATGAGCCCCTTGCGGTCGACCGTCACACGCACCGCGCCGTCGCCGCTCTCGCCGGTGGCTCCCGGCGCTCGGGCAGCCAGGTCGGCACGGGCCGACGCGTCGGCGCCTGCCGCCTCCTCGAGGCGGCGGCGGACGGTCTCGGTGATCTCCTCGAGGAGGGCGCGATGGCGGCTGGGCTGGTCCAGCGGCGAGGGGGGCGGGGGGATCGGCCGGGTCACGCGCTCGGTCGGCGCAGGGCCTGCCGGCTCGCGCTGTTCTCCGGCGTCATGACCGGCCCGGGGGTCGGAGGGGATCGACGTCATGGCGCGATGGTCCCCTGAGGTGGCGGCGCGCAAACGTCGACTCACCGGTCGCCCGCGTCGTCGGAGTGCCCGGCACCCTCAGGCGTGCGAGGAGACGCGGTCGAGCGCCCGCACGATGTCGTCGACCCGCTCCTTGGCGTCGCCGAAGAGCATCCGCGAGTTGTCCCGGAAGAACAGCGGGTTCTGCACGCCGGCGTAGCCGGTGGCCATCGACCGCTTGAAGACCACGACGTCCTTGGCGTTCCAGACCTCCAGGACGGGCATGCCCGCGATGGGCGAGCCGGGCTCCTCGGCGGCCGGGTTGACGGTGTCGTTGGCGCCGATCACGAGGACCACGTCGGTCTCGGGGAAGTCGCCGTTGATCTCGTCCATCTCGAGCACGATGTCGTAGGGCACCCGCGCCTCCGCGAGCAGCACGTTCATGTGGCCGGGAAGCCGGCCCGCCACCGGGTGGATGCCGAAGCGGACGTCCACGCCCTTCTCCCGGAGCCGCTTGGTCATCTCCGCCACCGGGTACTGCGCCTGGGCCACGGCCATGCCGTATCCCGGCGTGATGACCACCGACCGCGCGGAGGACAGCAGCTCGGCGGTCTCCTCGGCGGTGATCTCGCGGTGCTCCCCGTAGTCGCGCTCCTCGCCGCTGACGCCGCCGTCGGAGCCGAAACCTCCCGCGATGACGCTGACGAACGAGCGGTTCATGGCCTTGCACATGATGTAGCTGAGGATGGCACCGGAGGAGCCCACCAGGGAGCCGGTGATGATCAGCAGGTCGTTGCTCAGCATGAAGCCGGCCGCGGCCGCGGCCCACCCCGAGTAGGAGTTGAGCATCGACACCACCACCGGCATGTCGCCCCCGCCGATGGCGGCGACGAGGTGGAAGCCCAGCACCAGCGCGAGCACGGTCATCACGAGCAGCGGCACCAGCGCCGTGTCGCCGTCGTCGACCACGAACCACACCGCCAGCGCGGTGGAGACGACGAGGATCGCCAGGTTGAGCAGGTGGCGGCCCGGCAGCATGAGCGGGCTCGAGCTCATCCGCGCGCTCAGCTTGGCCCATGCCACGATCGAGCCGGTGAAGGTCACCGCGCCGATGAAGACGCCCACGAAGACCTCGACGTCGTGGACGGCGTCGGACCCGCCGTCGGTGTGCAGCTCGATCCAGGAGTTGTAGCCGACGAGCACGGCGGCGACGCCCACGAAGCTGTGCAGCATCGCGACCAGCTCGGGCATGCCGGTCATCTCGACGGTCCGGGCCCGCCACGCGCCGATGGCCCCGCCGACGGCCATCGCCACCAGGATCAGGCCGAGCGTCACGCCGAGGGGGCGCTGGTCGCCGTACTGGCTGTTGCGCGCCGCCAGGACGAGGGTGGCGAGCAGGGCCAGGCCCATGCCGGCCATGCCGAGCAGGTTGCCGCGCTTGGCCGTCTCGTGCTTGGACAGCCCGGCCAGCGCGCCGATGAAGCAGATGCCGGCGATGATGTACGCCGCCTGGATGAGGCCGGGCAGCCGGTCGGAGGTCAGGAGGTCGGTCACGGTCAGTCCTTCCTGAACATCTCGAGCATGCGCAGCGTCACCAGGAAGCCACCGAAGATGTTGATGCTGGCCACGAGCACGGCCACCAGGGCCAGCACGGTGACGGCGAGGTTGTCGCTGCCGACCTGCAGGATGCCGCCGACGATGATGATCCCGGAGATGGCGTTGGTCTCGCTCATGAGTGGCGTGTGCAGCGCGTGGGCCACGTTGGAGATGACGTAGTAGCCCACGAACACCGCCAGCGCGAAGACCGTGAAGTGGCCGAGGAAGTCGGGCGGTGAGTACGCCGCGACGAGGGCGAACAGCACGGCCGCGAGGCCGGCGGCGTACCACTTGCGGCGCGGGTCGGGCGGCGGCTTGGCCACCACCTCCTTCCCGTCGACCGGGGCAGGTGGCGCGACGGCAGGGGCCGCTGGCGCGGCGCTGACCTGCACCGGCGGAGGCGGCCACATCGACTCGCCGTCCCGGGCGACGGTGATGCCGCGGACCACGACGTCATCGAGGTCGAGGACGAGCTCGCCGTCCTTGCCGGGGGTGAGGAGCTTGAAGAGGTTGACGACGTTGGTGCCGTAGAGCTGGCTGGTCTGCGCGGCGAGCCGGCCGGCGAGGTCGGTGTAGCCCAGGATCGTGACGAGGTTGTCGGTGACGACCTCCTCGTCGGCCCGGGTGAGCTCGACGTTGCCGCCGTTGGCCGCGGCCATGTCGACGATCACCGAGCCGGTGCGCATCCCGGCCACGGTCTCCGCGGTGATCAGCCGAGGCGCGGGGCGGCCGGGGATGAGGGCGGTGGTGATGACGATGTCGGCGTTGCGCGCCTCCTCGTCGTACATCGCGGCGGTGGCCGCCTCCTGCTCGGCGGTCATCTCCTTGGCGTAGCCGTCGGAGGAGACCTCCTGCTCCATGTCGACGGTGACGAACTCGGCGCCCATCGACTCGACCTGCTCGGCCACCTCGGGACGGACGTCGAAGGCACGGACGACCGCGCCCATCGACCCGGCGGCCCCGATCGCGGCCAGGCCGGCGACGCCGGCGCCGACCACGAAGACCCGGGCGGGCGGCACCTTGCCGGCGGCGGTCACCTGGCCGGTGAACTGGCGGCCGAACGCGTGCGCGGCCTCGATCACCGCGCGGTAGCCGGCCACGTTGGCCATCGAGGACAGCACGTCCATCGCCTGGGCGCGCGAGATGCGGGGGACGGCGTCCATCGCCAACCCGGTGACCTTCTGGGCCTGGAGCTGCTCGATGAGCTTGGGGCTGCGCGCCGGAGCCATCAGGGAGACGACGGTGGTACCCGCGCGCAGGCGCCAGATCTCGTCGGGGTTCGGGGCGTTGACCTTGACCACGACGTCGCTCGACCAGACCTCGTCGGCGTCGGTGACCCGGATCCCGGCGGCCTCGAACGCGGCGTCGGGCTGGTCCGCCGCGGTGCCGGCGCCACGCTCGACCACCACCTCGTAACCGAGGGCCTGCAGCTGTCCGGCCGTGGTCGGCGTGGCGGCGACCAACGTCTCGCCCTCGCGGGACTCCCGGGGAATGCCGATGCGCACGTGATGCCTCCTGTCGGGTCGACGGCGTCAACGTACACGCGGAGCACCCTCCGGCACCGGAGTCTCACGTGGTCTGGGTCACACCGTCCCGCCCCGAGGTGTCACGCCACCGGTGGAGCGACCGAGTCCCGGACGCGCACCGGCATGGGGACGAGCTGCTCGGCGGGGGGTGGCTCGGTGCCGAGCAGCGACTCCACGGCGAGCCGACCCATCTCGAACTCCGGCAGGGCGATGCTCGTCAGGCGCGGCCGCAGCCAGCTGGCGAGCTCGGAGTCGTCGAAGGACACCACCGAGACGTCACGGGGCACCTCCAGCCCGGCCTCGCCGAGGGCCTGGTAGACGCCGAAGGCGATCCGGTCGTTGAGGCACAGGACGGCGCGCGGGCGGCCCCCGCGGGCAAGGGCATCGGCCATCACGTCGTACGCGCCCTCGGGCCACCAGGGGCACGACAGCTGCTCCTCGATCACGAGGCCGGCGTCGGCGAGCGTGGCCTCGATGCCGGCCAGGCGTGCGGTGCCCGGCAGCGACCGGGTGGGGGTCTCCCCCACCAGCCAGATCCCCTCCCGGTGCTCCGCCGCGACGATCAGCCCGGCTGCCGCACGGCCGCCGGCCACCTCGTCGGGCACGATCGAGGGGTACGACGCGTCGCTGCGGCAGTTGAGCAGCACGACGGGCTGCCCCCCGACGCCCCGTGGGGTCGCCACCCGGTCGTGGGAGCTGGTCGCGACGACCAGGCCCGCGACCTGGCGCGCGACGAGGTCCTCGATCAGGGCGGTCTGCAGGCCAGGGTCGCCCTCGGACTCGCAGACCAGCAGCCGGTGCCCGCTCCGCAGGGCCGCCCTCAGGCT
Source organism: Nocardioides sediminis (assembly GCF_003047295.1). Classification (GTDB taxonomy): domain Bacteria; phylum Actinomycetota; class Actinomycetes; order Propionibacteriales; family Nocardioidaceae; genus Nocardioides; species Nocardioides sediminis. The sequence continues at coordinate 176,175 of NZ_PZYZ01000004.1, read as the reverse complement.
GCCGCGGATGAGCTCCCCGCCGTAGTGGCCGGTGGCGATGGTGTCGGCGACCAGCCCGATGGTGCGGCTGTCGCGGGTGCGCAGGCTGCGGGCCGCGAGGTTGGGGCGGTAGTCCAGCTCGCGGGCCGTGCGCAGCACGCGCTGGCGGGTCTCCTCCGAGACCCGCATGTCCCTGCCGCTGAGCACGAAGGAGGCCGTGGTGGGGGAGACGCCGGCCTTGTCGGCGACGTCGCGCAGTCGCACACGCTGCCTCCCGGCTCCCCTCATCGACCGTCCTCTCCGCGTCGTGTCCGAGTTGACACCTCGTCCCTCTTGACGTGATGTAGGTCACACGGTTAACTCCTGCCAAATCGTTTTAGCAGGGTCCGAGGCCCTGGCGCAAGGCGATTCCACCCCTCATCCGCGACATGCGCGAAGGAGCTCCACCCATGCACACAAGAGTCCGCACGATCAGGGCCGCGGCGGGCCTGCTGGCCGCCGGTCTCGTCCTCAGTGCCTGCGGAGGCGGGTCCGACAGCGAGGGTGAGTCCGAGGACAGCGGCGGCGACTCGCCGGCGGCGAGCGGCGGCGAGCTGCTGATCTGGATCGGCACCGGCCCCGGCGAGCAGCCGATCACCGACCTCGGCGAGGCATTCGGTGAGGAGAACGGCGTCGACGTCACCGTCGAGGTCCTCCCTGGGGACCAGCTGCAGGCCAACTTCGTGACCGCCGCCCAGGCCGGCGACGCGCCGGACGTCGTCATGGGCGCCCACGACTGGATCGGCAACCTGGTGCAGAACGGCACCATCGACCCGATCCAGATCCCCGAGTCGGTCTCCTCCACGCTCCAGCCGCTGGCCATCGACGCGGTCACCTTCGACGGACAGACCTACGGCATGCCCTACACGATGAACAACATCGTGCTCATCCGGAACACCGACCTCGCCCCCGAAGCGCCCGCGACGGTGGAGGAGATGGTCGCGGCCGGGAAGAAGGCGGTGCAGTCGGGCGACGCCAAGCAGCCACTGGCCTGGCCGGTCAGCGACACGGGCAACCCCTACTTCATCAACCCGCTCTACACCTCCGGCGGCGGCTACATGTTCGGCCAGACCGACGACGGCAGCTTCGACCCGAGCGACCTCGGCGTCGGCAAGCCCGGCTCGATCGAGGCCTACGAGAAGATCGGCGCGCTGGGCGAGAAGGGCGAGGGCATCCTCAAGCGCTCGGTCAACACCGACAACGCGATCGCCCTCTTCACCGCGGGCGAGACGCCGTTCCTCATCGAGGGCCCGTGGCAGCTGACCACGATCGACGACAGCAAGGTCAACTACGAGGTCTCTGCCGTCCCCGGCTTCGAGGGCATGGACCCGGCGTCCCCGTTCATCACCGTCGACGCCGCGTACGTCGCCAGCGGCAGCGAGAACAAGACCATCGCGCAGGAGTTCGTCACCAACTACTGGTCGCGTGCCGACGTCGGCGCGACGCTGTTCGAGGCCACCAAGAACGTGCCGGCCAACGTCGACACGCTCAGCCAGATCGAGGCCGACAACCCGGCCGTGGCCGCAGTGGCGGCGGCGGGCGCCGAGAACGGCCAGATCATGCCGAGCATCCCGGAGATGGCGGCGGTCTGGGACCCGCTGGGCAAGGCCGAGGCGGCCGTCATCGGTGGCGCCGACCCGGCGTCGACGATCAAGAAGGCCGGCCAGACGATCGAGAAGGCCATCCAGGAGTAGTCCTCCTGGGTTCCGGGGCGGGCGATCGGCCCGCCCCGGAACCGGTCGACCGCACACGACCCCGGCGAGGAGAGTCACGTGGCAGGCAGCACCACATCACCCCCGGGCCGCAAGACGCCCCGGTTCGGCCTCGGCGCCGACGGGACCAGCAGCCCCCTGATGCTGATGGTCAAGATCGTCGGCCTCTCGCTCGTGGCGGCCGTCGCCGTCTGGGCGGCTCTCCCGCTCATCCGCACGGACAACTGGTGGGGACTGGCCATCCTCGTGGGCGTGACCGCCCTGGCGTTCTACGTCTACCTCTCCCCGCGCACGGTGCCGATGAAGTACTTGCTGCCGGGCACGCTCTTCCTCATCGCCTTCCAGGTCGTCCCGGTCGTCTACACGGTCTCGACCGCGTTCACGAACTTCGGTGACGGCCACCGCGGCACCAAGGAGCAGGCCATCACGGCCATCGAGGGCGCCTCGGTCAAGCAGGTGCCCGACTCGGAGATCTACACCCTGACCCTGGCCACCGACGGCGACGCCGCCACGGGAGACATCGTCTTCCTGCTCGGGGAGCCGTCGACGGGCGACAGCTACGTCGGCACCGCGGACGGGCTCGAGCCGCTCGAGGAGGGCAGCTTCGAGGCCGCTACCCCCGGCGGCAAGATCACCGCCGCCGACGACTACACGGTGCTCACGGTGGAGGAGGTCAACGCGCGCCAGGACGACATCACCGCCTTCAGCGTCCCCACCGACGACGGGGCGATCAAGAGCCAGGGCCTCTCCGCGGCGTTCGAGGGTGCGCCGCAGCAGTCCTACGACGAGGAGTGCGACTGCGTCACCGACGCGACGACCGGCAACGTGTGGGTCGCCGACGACGAGGAGGGCTCGTTCGTCAGCGAGGACGGCTCGCAGCGCAACCTCGCGCAGGGCTGGAAGGTCAACGTCGGGTTCGACAACTTCACCCGGATCTTCACCGACGACACCATCCGCGACTCGTTGCTGCGCATCGTGGCGTGGAACTTCGCCTTCGCGATCCTCACGGTGGTCATCACCTTCGCGCTCGGCCTGCTGGTGGCGATCGCGCTCAACAACCCGCTGATGCGCGGTCGCACCCTCTACCGGTCCTTCATCATCCTTCCCTACGCCATGCCGGCCGTCGCGATGTACCTCGTCTGGCGCGAGATGTTCAACCAGGACTTCGGCCTGGTCAACCGGATCCTGGGGACCGACATCAACTGGTTCGGCACCACCCCCAGCTCGATGTTCGCGATCCTGCTCATCCAGCTCTGGCTCGGCTACAACTACATGTTCCTGGTGATCACCGGCGCCCTGCAGTCGATCCCCTCCGACCTCGTCGAGGCCGCCGGCGTGGACGGCGCCAAGCCGTTCTACGCCTTCCGCACCATCACCTTCCCGCTGCTGCTGGTGGCGCTCGCCCCGCTGCTGATCACGTCGTTCGCCTTCAACTTCAACAACTTCGCGGCCATCTTCCTGACCAGCCGCGGCGGACCCTTCCCGCCGGACAACCCCGACGCCGGCGGCACCGACATCCTCATCACCTACACCTACCGGATCGCGTTCGGCGGCTCCGGTGCCGACTACGGCTTTGCCGCCGCCGTGTCCGTGCTCATCTTCCTGATCGTGGCCACCGTCTCGATCGTGAGCTTCCGTCGCACCCAGGTCCTGGAGGAGATCAACTGATGGCACACACGACATCGGAGAGTGCCGTGCAGGCAGCCACGGGCTCGCAACCCCCCGAACTGGTCCGGCACGGGTCGGCCAAGGGTGGCTGGTTCCGGCGCACCGGCTTCAGCCACCTCGTCGGCATCCTGGCCCTGGCCTTCTCGATCTTCCCGATCCTCTTCGTGGTCTCGGCCTCGCTCAACCCGGTCGGAACCCTGAGCTCGTCGACGCTGCTCCCGCGGGAGGTGAGCCTGGCCAACTACCAGACACTCTTCGACGGGTCGTTCCCGCGCTGGTTCCTCAACAGCCTCATCATCGCGTCGCTGGCCGCGGGGATCTCGATGCTGATCTCCGCCTGCGCGGCGTACTCGTTCTCGCGCTTCCGGTTCCGCGGACGCCGTACCGGTCTCATGAGCCTGCTGCTGGTGCAGATGTTTCCCCAGTTCCTGGCCATCGTGGCGATCTACCTGATCTTCGCCGAGATCACCGAGCTGTGGCCGGCGGTCGGCTTCAACACCTCCGCGGGACTCATCCTGCTCTACCTCGGCGGCGCACTCGGGGTGAACACCTGGCTGATGAAGGGCTTCTTCGACACCATCCCCAAGGACCTCGACGAGTCGGCCAAGATGGACGGGGCCACGCACTTCCAGGTCTTCTCCGGGATCATCCTCCCGCTCGTGGCGCCGATCCTGGCCATCACCGGCCTGCTCGGCTTCATCGGGGCGATCAACGAGTTCCTGATCGCCATCATCTTCCTCCGCGAGGACGAGTCCAAGACCGCGGCCGTCGGCCTCTACGGACTGATCGCCGACCCGCTCACCAAGAACGCCAACTTCGGCGAGTTCTCGGCGGGCGCGGTGATCCTGGCGGTGCCGACCGTCGCCCTGTTCATGTACCTCCAGCGCTACATCGTCGGCGGACTGACCGCCGGCGCCGTGAAGGGATGAGTGGATCGTGGCCGAAGTAGTCCTCGACAAGGTCAACAAGCAGTACGAGAACGGCTTCCACGCCGTCAAGGACCTCGACATCGAGATCGCCGACGGCGAGTTCATCGTGCTGGTCGGGCCGTCCGGCTGCGGCAAGTCCACGGCACTGCGCATGATCGCGGGCCTGGAGGACATCACCAGCGGGACGCTGACCATCGGCGATCGGGTCGTCAACACGCTGGCGTCCCGCGACCGGGACATCGCGATGGTCTTCCAGTCCTACGCGCTCTACCCACACATGTCGGTCGCCGACAACATCGCCTACGGCCTCAAGCTCCGCCGGATGGACAAGTCCGAGATCGAGACGCGGGTCAAGCGCGCCGCGGACATGCTGGAGCTCGGGCCCCTGCTGGACCGCAAGCCCAAGCAGCTCTCCGGAGGCCAGCGCCAGCGGGTCGCGATGGGGCGCGCGATCGTGCGCGAGCCGCAGGTCTTCCTGATGGACGAGCCGCTGTCCAACCTCGACGCCAAGCTGCGGGTGCAGATGCGCGCCGAGATCGCCCAGGTGCAGCGCGACCTCGAGACCACCACGATCTACGTCACGCACGACCAGACCGAGGCCATGACCATGGGCGACCGGGTCGCGCTGATGAAGGCCGGCGTTCTCCAGCAGCTCGGCGCGCCCCAGCACCTCTACGACCACCCCGACAACATCTTCGTCGCCGGTTTCATCGGGTCCCCGCCGATGAACATGGCGCTCGGCCGCGTCGAGCGGAGCGACGGCGGGATCACGGTCAGCCTCGGCGGGGCGACGGTGCAGGTGCCCGCGTCCGTGACGGCCGCCCGCCCCGCGCTCGCGTCGTACGCCGGTCGTGAGATCGCCGTGGGCATCCGCAGCGAGGACATGGAGGACGCGAGCCTGGCGCGCGACGCCGCCTCGCGGGCCCGGCTCACCACCTCGGTCGCGCTGACCGAGGCGCTGGGCTCGGAGATCGTGGTGCACTTCCCGGTCGACGCACCCCGTGTCGTCACCGAGGACACCAAGGCCCTCGAGGAGGACGCCCACACCGGGGACGCCCCGGTCTCCCACCACGGCAACATCTGGGTGGCCTCCTTCAGCCCCCGCTCCCGGGTCCGCCACGGCGACCAGGTCGAGATCGCGATCGACCAGGAGCGCCTGCACTTCTTCGACCCCGAGACCGGGCTGGCGATCCGCGACTGATGGCGGCGGAGCACCACGGGAGCCCCGCCGGACGGGGTGCCCCGTGCTGAGGCTGCCCGATCACTGGGTCTGGGACAGCTGGGTCGCCGACGACGGAGAGGCCTACCACCTGTTCTTCCTCAAGGCCCCGCGCTCGGAGGAGGGGCCGGGGTCGCGGCACACGCGGGCGCGAGTGGGCCACGCGGTCTCAACCGACCTGGTGGCCTGGAACGAGTGCCCGGACGCGCTGGGTCCCCTGCCGGGTGGGTGGGACGACCTGGCGATCTGGACCGGGTCGGTGGTGCGCGACGACGAGGGCGTGTGGCGGCTGCACTACACGGCGATCTCCGAGCGGGGCGGGCTGACCGACCAGCGGCTGGGCGTGGCGGTCTCCGACAACCTGATGTCCTGGCAGCGCGTGGGCGACGCGCCCCTGCTCGCGATCGACCCCCGGTGGTACAAGACGCACCCGGCGGACGTCGCGGCCAGCGAGACCTGGCGCGACCCGTTCCTGGTCCGCGACCCCGACGGAGACGGCTGGCACATGCTGGTCACCGCGCGCGCGGTCGGCGGCGGCCGCAACGACGACGGGGTGATCGGGCACGCCCGCAGCCGCGACCTCGTGACGTGGGAGGTGTGCTCCCCGCTGAGCGCGCCGGGCAGCGGCTTCGGCCAGCTCGAGGTGCCGCAGGTCCGGCAGGTCGACGGCCAGTGGGTGCTCGTCTTCACCTGCCACCCCGACGAGCAGACGCCCGAGCAGCGGGCACGCTTCGGCGAGTTCTGCACCTGGTCGGTCCCCGGGGACTCGGCGCTGGGACCGTGGCACGTGGAGCGGGCGCGGCCCTTCACCGCGGCGCCCGCGCTCTTCGCCGCGCCGCTCGTGCAGCGCCGCGACGGCTCGTGGTGCCTCATCGGCTTCCTCAACCGCGAGGCGGAGGGCGTCGACGCGATGGAGATCGTGGACCCGATCCCGGTGCACCTCGAGGACGGCTATCTCGTGGCCGACGAGCAGGCGTGAGGGGTCAGGCGCGCAGCCCGAGCCGCAGCGCCCCGACGATCTCGAAGCCGGCGTCGCGGGCCTCGCTGCTCAGCGAGACCCCGTTGATGAAGGGGTGCACCATTGCCGTGTGGCGGCGCAGCGTGACCGGCACGCCGGCGTCGCGCAGGGCCCGGGCGTAGGCCTCGCCCTCGTCGCGCAGCGGGTCGAAGCCGGCCACCACGACGTACGCCGGCGGCAGCCCGGACAGGTCGTCGGCCCGCAGCGGCGAGGCCCGCGGGTCGCTGCGGTCGGTGTCCGGCCCGAGGTAGTGGTCCTCGTACCAGTCCAGCTCGCCGCCGGTGAGGAAGAAGCCGTCGCCGTACGTCGCCCGCGACGGCGCGTGCTCCGCGAGGTCGACGCCCGGCACGACCAGCACCTGGAGGTCGGGCATCGCGTCCGTGCCGCGCAGCTGCTGGCAGACCACGGCGGAGAGGTTGCCGCCGGCCGAGTCGCCGGCAACGGCGAGGCGCGAGCCGTCGTACCCCCATTCCTCGCCGTGGCGACGGGCCCAGCGCACGGCGTGCACGGCGTCCTCCACTGCGGCCGGGAAGCGGTTCTCCGGCGCGAGGCGGTAGTCGACGGAGAGCACCGCCACGCGGGCGTGGCGGCACAGGAAGCGGGTCACGGCGTCGTGGCTGTCCACGCTGCCCAGCACCCAGCCGCCGCCGTGGAAGAAGACGACCACCGGCGGCGGACCGGCGAAGCCGCCCGGCTCGGGCGCCGGGAGGTAGAGCCGTGCCGCGACGGGCACCTCGCCGTCCTCGTCGAGGGTCAGGTCGTGGACCGCGCCGACCTCGACCCGGGGGCCGGAGAAGGTCCACGACTCCTTCTCCAGCAGCTCGCGGGCGGCGGCGACGGGGAGCTGGTCGTAGGAGGTCTTGCCGGACAGCGCCAGCGCGCGGAGGGCCAGGGCGAACTGGGGACTGAGCCGCTGTCCCTCGCTGGTGACGCCGCGACCGGCGAGCAGCGCCTGGAGCCGGCGCGGGCTGGCGGAGGCCGCCCGGTTGACGGCGCGCTCGAGGCGGTCGCGGCGGCTGGGCCGCAGGACGCCCACGTCAGTGCGCGACACCGTACAACCGGTCGCCCGCGTCCCCGAGTCCGGGGACGATGTAGCCCTTCTCGTTGAGCCGCTCGTCCAGCGCCGCGGTGACCACGGCGACGGGGACGTCGAGGCCCTCGAGGTCGCGCTCGAGCGCGGCGACGCCCTCGGGGGCCACGAGCAGGCAGATGCAGGTGATGTCGTCGGCGCCGCGGTCGGTGAGGAAGCGGATCGCGGCGGCGAGGGTGCCGCCGGTGGCCAGCATCGGGTCCAGGACGTAGCACTGGCGCCCGGAGAGGTCCTCGGGGAGCCGCTCGGCGTACGTCGAGGCCTCCAGCGTCTCCTCGTTGCGGATCATGCCCAGGAAGCCGACCTCGGCGGTCGGCAGGAGGCGCATCATCCCGTCGAGCATGCCGAGGCCCGCGCGCAGGATCGGCACCACGAGCGGCTTGGGCGTCGCGAGCTTGACGCCGGTCGCCTGGGCCACCGGCGTCTGGATGGTGACCTCGTTGACGCGGACCTCCCGCGTGGCCTCGTAGGCCAGCAGCGTCACGAGCTCGTCGGTCAGGCGGCGGAAGGTCGGGGAGTCCGTGCCCTCGTCGCGGAGGGTGGTGAGCTTGTGGGACACCAGCGGGTGGTCGACGACGTGGGTGCGCATGGTGCAGACCCTAGTGGTCGGGCGGGCTTTCAGGGTTGGCGCCGGGTCGCCTTTCTGCGACGCTGGACGCACGGTGGTGCGGGCACGGGAAGGGGCTGGCATGTCTGAGCAGGCAGGCGGTGTCGACTTCGCCCTCGCCGCCTTCCGCGAGGACGGCGAGTGGCAGCTGCAGGAGATCGCGTCGCCCGCCTTCGAGTCCGTCGACTCCCTCGCCCACGCGCTGCGCCGGCTCCCCGGTGAGGGGGGCGCGGTCGGGATGGTGGCCGTCGACGAGGACTTCTTCGTCATCGTCCGGGTCGAGGGCTCCGCCACGCGGGTGCTGCTCTCCGACGTGACGGCCGCCGAGGAGTGGGAGCTGGCGCGCTCGGCGGTCGACTTCCTCGGCCTGCCCGCCGACGACGACGAGGACGAGCAGGTGCCCGCCGGCGACCTCGACCTCCTCGGCGACCTCGGCATGCACGCCGTCGACCTCGCCGTGCTGCTCGACGACGTCGAGCTCTACCCCGACGAGATGCTCTCCGACGTCGCCCGGCGCCTGGGCTTCGGCGAGCTCTTCGACGACGCCGTCGGGCTCACGTCTGCATGACCTGGGACGACGCCATGCGCCTCGCTCTCGACGAGGCGCGCAGCGCACTGGCGACCGGTGACGTCCCCATCGGCGCCGTCGTCCTCGATCCGTCCGGCGAGGTGGTCGCACGAGGCCGCAACGTCCGGGAGGCGGAGGGTGACCCCACCGGGCACGCCGAGGTCGTCGCGCTCCGGGCCGCCGCCCGGGCGCTGGGCGAGTGGCGCCTCACCGGGTGCACCATGATCGTCACCCTCGAGCCGTGCACCATGTGCGCCGGTGCGGCCGTCCTGGCCCGCGTCGGCCGCGTCGTCTTCGGCGCGTACGACGACAAGGCCGGCGCCGTGGGCTCGCTGTGGGACGTCGTCCGCGACCGCCGGCTCAACCACCGGCCGGAGGTGGTCGCGGGGGTGCTCGCCGACGAGTCGACCAGGCTCCTCGAGGACTTCTTCGCGGGGCAGAGGTCGATTTAGCGCCGCGCACGCCGTCCGGTAACCTTCCCCGCGGTGGCGTGTCCGAGCGGCCGAAGGTGCATCACTCGAAATGATGTGTGGGGTCAAACCCACCGTGGGTTCAAATCCCACCGCCACCGCCAGTCGACAGCCGGATCCCGAGGGGTCCGGCTGTCGCTCATTTCCGCCGCGTGAAGGTCAGGTGCGTGACGCCGCTCGGCGACGAGACCGCCTCGACGTCGAACTCGTCCTCCAGTGCCTCCAGCCCGTCCCAGACCCGGGACCCGCGGCCGAGCACGATCGGGACCAGCACCAGGTGCAGGTGGTCGACGAGCCCGGCGGCGACGAAGTCCCGGATGACCGACGCACCGCCGCCGAGGCGCACGTCGAGGTCGCCGGCCGCCGCCCTGGCGGTCTCGACGGCCTCCGCGGGCGTGGTGTCGAGGAAGTGGAAGGTCGTGCCGCCCTCCATCTCGAGCGGGGGCCGCGGACGGTGGGTCAGCACGTACGTCGGCGTGTGGAACGGCGGCTCGGGGCCCCACCAGCCCGTCCAGTCGGGGTCGTCCTGCCAGCCCGGCGGCCCGAACTTGTTGGCCCCCATGATCTCGGCGCCGATGCCGACGCTGTGCCGCTGGGCGAGGGCGTCGTCCACCCCGGAGCTCCCGCCCTCGCCCCAGAAGCGGGTGGCGAACATCCACCGGTGCAGCCGCTCGCCGGCATGGCCGAACGGCGCCTCGAGCGACTGGGGCTCCCCCGTGCCGAAGCCGTCGAGGGAGATGGAGAAGTTGTGGACACGGACGAGTGACATGAGCAGGCTCCTTCAGCCGATCGGTGCTGCGTCGAGCGCGGGGAGGGCCCACACGCGCTCGGCCCGGCGCCGGATCCCGCGCAGCATCGCCAGGGTCATCGGGACGTGGCCGAGCTCCATGAGCATGCGGTAGCGGACGCCGGGCACGGTGAGCGGCGCGGTCAGCCGCAGGCGGCACAGGAGCCGGGTGTCCGCCCCCAGCGGCCGCAGATCGAGGGCCGACGACGTCACGGTGCCCTGATGGCGGATCGTCATCACGAGGAAGCGCGGCGGGTCGAGCCGCTCGACGACGAAGCCGGTCCCGTCCCGGTCGGTCGGCAGCAGGTCGCCCACCTCGAGGTGCTGCAGCTCCGGGCGGATCTCCCACGCGCTGGTCACCCCGCCGTTGTCGAGCCGGTCGAAGGAGTACCAGCCGGCCCGGGTGTAGCCACCCATCTGGACCAGCCACGGCCACACCTGCTCCGGCGGCACGCGCACGGTCACGGCGTTGGTCGCGCAGTAGTCCGGGACCGGGACGACGTCGTCGCCCGCCACGGGACCGCGGGACTCGTCGTACGTCGCCCCCCAGCGCAGCGACGCCCGTCGCAGTCCGCGGACCCCCATCCCGACCGCGCCGAGCACCGCGAGCTCCGCCGCCCGTCCGCCCGGTCCGCGCCGTCGCGCCATCGTGACCACCCTCCACCCCCAGCCGTGCCACAACCGCGACCTCAGGCTAGGGCGAGGCGTCCCGGCCCGGAAGGCCCGGCGACCGCGCTGGGAGGATGACTCCCATGACCGTGACCCGCTCCGTCCTGCTGTTCCTCGTGGCCGCCCTCGCCGAGATCGGCGGCGCCTGGCTGGTGTGGCAGGGCGTGCGCGAGAACAAGGGCCTGCTGTGGATGGGCGCCGGCGTGATCGCGCTGGGGCTCTACGGGTTCGTGGCCACGCTCCAGCCGGACGCCGACTTCGGCCGCATCCTGGCGGCGTACGGCGGGGTCTTCGTGGCCGGCTCGCTGGCCTGGGGCATGGTCGTCGACGGCTTCCGGCCCGACCGGTACGACGTCGTCGGCGCGCTGGTGTGCCTGGTCGGGGTCGCGGTCATCATGTATGCCCCGCGGGCCGCCGCCTGAGGCTGCCGTCACTGCAGGGCCGCGGTCAGCCGCATCACCGTGTCGACGTACCTCTTGCCGGGCCCCCGCTGCGACCACTCCTCGAGGGTGAGCTCGTGGGAGAGCTCGCGGTAGCGGTCCTCCACGCGGCGCATCGCCGCCACCACCTCGTCGCCGGTCATCATCAGGGACACCTCGAAGTTGAGGGCGAAGGAGCGCAGGTCCATGTTGCTGGACCCGATCACCACCACGTCGTCGTCCACGGAGAAGTGCTTGGAGTGGAGGATGTACGGCGCCGGGTAGCGGTGGATCCGCACGCCGGCCTCGAGCAGCGCCTTGTAGTAGGAGTTCTGGGCGTGCCCGACCATGAACTGGTCGGACAGCTCGCTCACGAACAGCTCGACCTCGACGCCGCGGCGGGCGGCGGTCGTCACGGCGTAGAGCAGCGACTCGTCGGGGACGAAGTAGGGGCTGGTCAGCGAGAGGCGACGGGTCGCGCCGTAGATGAGCGTGGTGAAGAGGAGCAGGTTGTTCTCGGCCGAGTAGCCCGGGCCGCTGGGCACGACCTGGCAGCTCGCCCCGGTGAGCTCGCCCGGCTCAGCCGGGCCGGCCTCCGGGCTGGGCACCACGCCGATCACCTCCCCGGTCTCCAGCGCCCAGTCGGAGGCGAACACCGCCTCGAGGGAGGCGACCACCGGGCCGCGCAGCCGCACCATCAGCTCGACCCACTCGCGGCCGAGCTCGTGGTTCTTGGGCTTGTTGTAGCCGGGCTCGGTGAGGTTCTGCGACCCGGTGAAGCCCACCAGTCCGTCGACGACGAGGAGCTTGCGGTGGTTGCGCAGGTCGGGACGGCGGAACTTCCCCCGCAGCGGTGCGATCGGCAGCATCGGGTGCCACTCGATGCCCGACGCGTCCAGCCGCCGCCGCAGGTCGGGCCAGCCGGGGATGCCGCGGGACCCGAGGTGGTCCAGGAGCAGCCGCACGGTCACCCCCCGATCGGCCGCGGCCGCGAGCGCGTCGAGGAGCGGGCGGGTCAGGTCGTCCAGCGCGGTGATGTAGAACTCGACGAGCACGTAGCGCTCGGCCCGGCCGACCGCCTCGGTCATCGCCTCGATCGAGCCGGCGTAGTCCTCGATCATCGTGACGTTGTTGTCGGGCGAGAACGGCAGCGACGCGAGCCGGTGGTTGAGCCGGACGGCGGACACGACGTACGGCGGCGCCGAGGCGTCCGGCTCGCGGGTGTGCAGCGGGGCCGTGCGCTCGGCGATGGTGGCGTTGATCCGGCGCAGCTCGGCCTCGCGCTTGCGGCCCAGCCGCGGGCTGCCGAACAGCCCGAACGCGACCAGGCCGACGATCGGCGCGAGCAGGACCAGCAGCAACCACGCCACACCCGTCGAGGGCTTCCGCCCGGCCGGGATGATGCCCAGCGCCGCGACGCGGATGCCGACGTCGAGGAGCACGACGGCGGCTCCCGCGATGGCGGCCAGGACGGGGAACGAGGTGTCTGGCATGTCAGCCGGTCACGCGTCGACGTCGCGTGCTCGACGGGACTCCCGCATCAGCCACGGCACCCCGATCATCGTCATCATCCCGATCAGCACGAGGAGCCAGCCACCGAGGGAGAGCATGAGCTCGGTCGTCTCCACCGGGTAGGCGAGCAGGACCACCGCGGCGACCACGCTGATGCCCCCTGCCACCAGTGCCGGCCAGCGGCCCGACTCGGCGCCGGCCCCGGCGGCGAGGAGGGCGACGCCCTCGACCAGCCAGCCCACGCCGATCACCAGGACGATCACGGCGACCGAGAGGACCGGCTGCCGGATGCACACGATGCCGGCGATGGCGACGAGCACGCCGCTGACGACGTACACGGCCCGGACCCAGCCCTCGACGCTGCCGATGAGGAGTCCGAGCGCCACGCGCACCGCGCCGACGACGACGAGCTGGATGCCGAACAGGACCGCGCCGATCTTGAGCGTGACCTCGGGCCAGGCGAGCACGAGCACGCCGAGCACCACCGAGACGGCGCCGCCGAGCACGGCCGCCAGGACGGGTGCGGTGGGCAGGACCACGGGGTGCTGGTCAGGTGTCGCGGCACTCATCGGGGGCCTCCTGTCGCGGACGTCGCGCCGACCCGACGACCCGTGCGTCCACGGTAGCCACCCCGCGCCGCGGTCGTCATCGTCCGAAATCGGTGAGTGCCCGGTCCGGAGCCCCGGCGCCGCGGGGGTCAGCCGCAGGTGTCGGCCGCCTCCTCACCGGCGAACCGCTGCCGGGTCCACTCCAGCAGGTCGGGCACCAGCGGGGAGTCGTCGGCGACGACTCCGACGTGGTCGCGGTCGGGGTAGGTGCGGTAGTCGACCGGACCGCCGCCGGAGTCGCAGCGCTGGTCGGCGTACTCCTGCTGGGCGGACGGGATGACGAGCGGGTCGGTCTCCCCCTGGGCGAGCAGCAGCGGGGCGGCGATCGGGCCTGCCGGGACGTTCTCCTCCAGCCGCGCTCCGAGGGCCCCCGAGGTCGGGTCGGTGTCGAAGACCGAGGTGTCCTGGACGAGGTACTCGGCGATGTTGACGAGCGCGCCGGGACCCGAGAGGCACCGGGTCGCCATCTCCTCCACCTGCACCTCGGCCGCGCCGCGGACGTAGTCGTCGACGTCCACGTCGTCGTAGGTGCTCGCAAAGCCGTCGAGGACGTACGACGCGAAGATGCTGCCGCCGGGCACCTCGTCGAGGTTGGTGATCAGGCCCGTGAGGTTGCTGGCCGGCGCCATGGCGGCGACGCCGACGACGCCGGCATCGGGGGCGTGATCCTCCGCGAGGATGCCGGCCCACAGGGCCGCGTGCCCGCCCTGCGAGTGTCCCCACACCACCGTCCGGTCGGCGAGCGAGATCTCCTCGACGGCGCGCGCGGCCCGCACCGCGTCCAGCACCGCATGGCCGGCGGGCTCGCCGACGAGGTAGGCGTGGGGTCCTTCGGTGCCCAGGCCGACGTAGTCCGTGGCCACGACCGCCCAGTCGTTGCCGATGGCCTCGTCGAGGGTGAACATGGCGCCCGCCTCGAAGGGGTCGGCCAGCAGGGAGGGCGCGCAGCCCTCCGCGACCCCGGTCGTGCCGTGCGCCCAGGCGACCACGGGCAGCGGGGCGGCGCCGGCGTCGTCGGGGACGACCACGATCGCGCTGGCCAGCGCGGGCTCGTCGCCCAGGGCCGTGGTCGTGTAGAGGATGCGCCAGGCCCGCGCCCCGTCGGGGATCGCCCGGTCGAAGTCGTCGGTGCGGAGCAGCGCACCCGGTTCGCCGGGGACGTCCTCCGGCGCGGTGTAGAAGTCGTCGGGCACGGGCGTGCTGTTGCTGACGAGGGACCCGACCCCCGCGAGGGCCACCGCGAGGACGAGGGTGGCCGCGGCGGCGACGAAGGACAGGCTGCGACGCCACCAGGGCCGCGGGCCGGCCGGGGCCGGCTGTCCGGTCGGCCGTCCGGCCGTGCGTCCGCGGACTCCCTGCCAGACCAGCTCCAGCCCGGTCCACAGCACCCGGATGCCGAAGACGACGGCGACCACGATGCTGGTGACGTCGGGCCAGGAGAGGGCGAGGACGCCGAGGACCACCGTGGCAGTGCCGCGCAGGGCCGAGGTGATCCGGCCCGGGCCGCGGTCGCGCACGGCGTGCACCAGGGCCACGACGCCGTCGACCAGCAGTGACAGCCCCACCACCCAGACGAGCACGACGACCGCCGACCCGGGCCAGACCAGCACCGCGACCGCGGCGAGGAGGTACGCCGTCGCCGGCACGAGGTCGAGCGCCGCCCACGGCCGCTCGAGCTCGGCGAGCCGACTGCCCGCCATCACCAGGAGGCCCACGACCACGAGGAGGAGCAGGACGGTCAGCGACGCGAAGGGGCGGAACAGCAACGTCCAGCCCACGAGGACGGCGACGACGCCCACCACGATCGACCACACCCGGATGCCAGCCATGCAGGTCCCCTTGCGTCACGCCGAGAGCCACCGCGAGATGCTGGTGAGGATATCGGCGTCCTCCACACGAGACCGCGGACAGGAGACACGCATGCAGCACCGCACGATCGGGCGCGCTCGTCGTACCCCACGACTGGTCGGCGCACTGACCCTCGGGCTGGCCCTCACGCTCTCGGCGTGCGGCGGCGACGAGTCCGCCGACGACACCTCCGCCGAGGTGTCCGACACCGAGCACAACGACGCCGACGTCGCGTTCGCGACCGACATGATCCAGCACCACGCCCAGGCCCTGTCGATGGTCGACCTGACCGTCGAGCGCAACCTGGACCCCGAGGTGCAGGAGCTGGCCCAGGACGTCCGGGACGCGCAGGGCCCCGAGATCGAGCAGATGGCCGACTGGCTCCAGGAGTGGGACGAGGAGGTCCCCGCGACGATGCGCGACCACTCCAACGCCGGCCACGACATGGAGGGGATGGCCGACTCCATGAAGGGGATGGAGTCCGACATGCCCGGCATGATGACCGCCGAGGACTTCGAGGAGCTGGAGAACGCCCCGGACGCGGAGTTCCAGGACATGTGGCTCGAGATGATGGTCGAGCACCACGAGGGAGCCGTCGAGATGGCCCGGGACCAGCAGGACGACGGTCGCTACGCGCCGGCCGTCGAGCTCGCCGGGACGATCATCGACGCCCAGGAGGCCGAGATCGCGACGATGAAGGACGTGCTCGGGTCCTGACCGCCACGTCGTACGACGGGTCAGTGGGCGAGCTTGAGACCGACCACGCACCCGACCAGGCCGAGGAGCAGCAGCACCTTGGCCACGCTGACGCTCTCGGTGCCGGTCGCCATCCCCCAGGCCACCGCGAGGCCGGCGCCGATGCCGACCCACACGGCGTACCCCGTCCCGACCGGGAGGGTGCGCAGCGCGAAGGCCAGACCGCCCATGCTCAGCACGAGGGCGACGACGAAGACCACCGAGGGGACCAACCGGGAGAACCCCTCGGACCGGCCGAGGGCGACGGCCCAGACGGCCTCCAGGACCCCGGACGCGACGAGCACGAGCCATGCCATGACGAACCTCCGTGAGGCCGTCTTGTCGCTGTCCGGGTACGGCTCCCTCGTCCGGCGAGCCGGGTCGGCTCCCCACCGATGGTAGCCACCGGTGCCTCGCGGGGTGGAATAGCGACCCGCGCGACGGAGTTGGCCCGAGCATGTCCACCGAGCACGCTCGAGCGACCATCGGCCTGACCGGGCTGGCGACCATGGGCCGCAACCTGGCCCGCAACATCGCCCGCAACGGCCACACCATCGCGGTGCACAACCGCACGACCGCGCGGACCACCGCGCTGCTCGAGGAGCACGGCGACGAGGGCGACCTCGTCGGCGCCGAGACGCTCGAGGAGCTCGTCGCCGCGATCGCGCGGCCCCGCGTGGTCGTCGTCATGGTCAAGGCGGGTGAGGCCACCGACGCGGTCATCGACGAGCTGGTGCCGCTGCTCGACGAGGACGACATCGTCGTCGACGCGGGCAACGCGCACTTCGCCGACACGGTCCGTCGGGACGAGGCGCTGGCCGGGCACGGCCTGCACTTCGTCGGCATGGGCGTCTCGGGCGGCGAGGACGGGGCGCTGAACGGGCCGTCGATCATGGTCGGCGGGTCCGACCACGCCTGGGAGCGGCTGCGGCCGGTCGTCGAGTCGATCGCGGCCGTCGTCGAGGGCACCCCCTGCGCCGCCCACGTGGGTCCAGGCGGCGCCGGACACTTCGTCAAGATGGTGCACAACGGCATCGAGTACGCCGACATGCAGCTCATCGCCGAGTCCTACGACCTGCTCCGGACCGTTGCCGGGCTCGAGCCCGCGCAGGTGGCGGACGTCTTCGAGGACTGGAACGGCGGCGACCTCGAGTCGTTCCTCATCGAGGTGGCCTCGGACGTCCTGCGGCACACCGACGCGGAGACCGGACGGCCCTTCGTCGACGTGGTGCGCGACGCGGCCGAGCAGAAGGGCACCGGACGCTGGACCGTCCAGACCGCCCTCGACCTCGGCGTACCGGTCACCGGCATCGCCGAGGCGACGTTCGCCCGGTCGCTGTCGGGGCACACCGAGCAGCGCGCGGCGGCCCGCGAGGTCTTCGCCACCGACCCGGAGGAGCAGCGGGTCGAGGTGGACCGCGACACCTTCGTCGACCAGGTCCGCGCGGCCCTCTACGCGTCCAAGGTCGTGGCCTACGCCCAGGGCTTCGACCAGGTCGCCGCGGGGGCGGATGCCCACGGCTGGGACATCGACCTCGGCGAGCTGGCCACCATCTGGCGGGGCGGCTGCATCATCCGGGCGCAGTTCCTCGACCGCATCAAGGAGGCGTACGACGACGAGCCCGGCCTCACCACCCTGCTGACCACCGCCTACTTCGCCGACGCGGTCAAGGCCGGGGTGGACGCCTGGCGCGAGGTCGTGGCGACCGCGGCGCGGGCCGGCGTGCCGACGCCGGCCTTCTCCTCGTCCCTCGCCTACTTCGACGGGCTGCGGCGCGAGCGGCTGCCCGCCGCGCTCGTGCAGGCGCTGCGGGACAACTTCGGCGCGCACACCTACGAGCGGGTCGACCGCGAGGGCAGCTTCCACACGCGGTGGGCCGAGCCGGACCGGCCGGAGGTCGCGGCCGACTGACCGGGCGCCGGCGCGGCACCTCGGGGGCGCGTCGGTCCCGCACCGGCCCGTCTGCTGGACTTCCACGCACCTGCGCGGAGGTCCGGGTCGCGACGCCGCTCGGCGCCTGTATCCCACGCATCAGCGTGGAAGTGCATCGCGGGCTCGGGCCCGCTGTCAGCAGCGGGCTCGGGCCCGCTGTCAGCCGACTGACCGGGCCGGTCAGCCGAAGGTGATGACCTGCCGGATGGCGCGCCCGTCGGCGAGCTGGTCCATGCCCTCGTTGATCTCGTCCAGCGCGATGTGGGACGAGACCAGGTGCTCGACCGGCAGCCGGCCGGCCCGCCACAGGTCGGCGAAGACGGGGATGTCGCGGCTCGGGACGGCCGACCCGAGGTAGCTGCCGATGATCGTGCGGCCCTGGGCGACCAGCGCCAGCGGCGAGATGGTCGCCAGGTCGTCGGGGGCGGGGAGGCCGACGGTGACGGTGCGCCCGCCGGGCGCGGTCAGGCCGATCGCGGCCTCGAAGGCCCGTGCGCGACCGACGCACTCGATGACGACCTCGGCCCGCAGCCCCTGCTCGGTCGCCTCGTCGGGCGTGAGGGCGATGTCGGCGCCCAGGCGCCGCGCCGCCTCCAGCTTGTCGGGCACCGTGTCGACGCCGACGACGCGTACGCCGTCCTGGGCGAGCGCGGTGAGGACGGCGGCCATGCCGACGCCGCCGAGACCCACCACCGCCACGGTCTGGCCCGGTGCCGGTCGTCCGGCGTTGATCACCGCGCCGCCGCCGGTGAGGACGGCGCAGCCCAGCACGGCGGCCACCTCGGGCGGCACGTCGTCGCCCACCGGCACGACGGAGGTCTCGTGCACCACCGCGTGGTCGGCGAACCCAGACACCCCGAGGTGGTGGAAGACGTCCTCGCCGTCGCGGTGCAGCCGCTGTCCGTCGCCCACGAGGTGGCCGGCGTTGTTGGCGGCGCTGCCCGGGATGCAGGGCGCGAGGCCGTCGGTGGCGCACGCCTCGCACCGGCCGCACCGCGGCAGGAAGGTCATCACGACCCGCTGGCCGACGGCGACCGTCGTACCCGGTCCGGCCTCGACGACCCGGCCGGCGGCCTCGTGGCCGAGCAGCATCGGGACCGGGCGCACCCGGTTGCCGTCCACGACCGACAGGTCGGAGTGGCACAGGCCGGCGGCCTCGACCCGCACGAGCAGCTCGCCGGGAGCCGGCGGGTCCAGCTCGAGCTCGCTGATGGTGATCGGGCGGGAGTCGGCGTAGGGGCGCGGGGCGCCGATCGACTCCAGGACGGCTCCGCGGATCAGCATGGGCCCACTCTGCCGCACGGACGCGTGCGTCAGTCGAGCACCACGAGCGGGTCGCCCTCCTGGACCACGTCGCCCGCGGTGACCTTGACGGCGGTGACGGTGCCCGCGCGCTCGGCGAGCACGGGGATCTCCATCTTCATCGACTCGAGCAGGATGACGGTGTCGCCCGCGGCGATGGTGTCGCCGACCTCGCAGGAGACGACAAGGACGTTGGCCACCATCTCGGCGAGGATCTCGGTGGACTGGGAACGAGCCATGGTGGTGACGCTAGCCGTTACCGGGGCGTAGTCAGAGCTCGGCGAGGCGGGCGGGCTCGGGCCGGTGCGCCTCCGCCTCCTCGGCGCGGCGGCCGCGGCGTCCGCGGGGGCCGGTGAGGGCCAGGTCGGCGCGCACGACGAGGTAGCCGAGGACCAGCCCGGGGACGAGCGAGTACGCCGCCCGCAGGCCGGCCTCGAGGAAGCTGCCGTCGGGGTCGAGCAGGCCCTGCGCGAGCGGGATGGTGGCCGTGACGCCGAAGGCGCACACCCACCAGCCCTGGCGGCGGCGGGCGCGCATGTGGGTGCCCCAGACGAGCGCGGGGATGCCGAGCAGCACCACCAGCGGGCGGGGGAACGCGCCGATCCGCTCGGTCGTCCAGTCGACGAAGTCGAGGACGGACTGCACGACCGACCCGGCGCCGTACCGTCGCAGGAGCTCGGCGTAGGCGAGCGTGAGGACGAGGAGCACGGCGCCCACCAGGACCGCCACCAGGCCCCGGCGGCCGAGCCCGTGGAGGCCGGCCCCCAGCCGGTAGACGAGCGCGAAGACCAGCACCAGGCCGAGGAGCAGCGAGGCGTAGTCGAAGCGCGGCACCGTGACCGTCGGCTCGAACCCGACCGCGGCCAGCGCGGTGACCCCCGCGAGCACGGTGGCGATGAGGACCTCGCGGCAGGCGCGCCAGTAGTTCACGGCGGGGACCGTCAGCATCACCGCCAGCACGCCGCCGGTCACGGTGGTCATCACGGCGGCGCCGGTGCGGAGCACGGGGGTGTCGACGGCGATCGCGGTCACGCCGAGGGCGAGGGCCACGCCGGCGGTGACCCAGGTGCGGCCGCCCGTGCGTGCGGCCAGCGCCCAGGACAGGACGGTGGCCACGGCGACGGCGCCGACCCCGTCGATCCAGGCCGGCCCCGCGCCGAACGCCGCGGCCACCAGGGCGGCGACGCCGGCGACGAGCACGACGCCGGCGAGCACCCACAGCATCGACCGGGTCCGCGAGGAGGTCGCGGGGAGCGGGTCGCGTGGGAGCACGACCTCGGGCGGCGTCCGGGACGGCTCGGCCGGGGTGGTCTCCCGCCCGGTCCCGGGCGGAGTGGCGGCCGCGGCCTCGCGTGGGGTCTCGGCCGGGGCCTCGCGCGGGGTGTCCCGCGGGGCCTGGGCCGGGGTCCCGGCCGCGGCACGTGGTGGGGTCCTGCGCGGCTCTCCGGCCGGTGTGGCCGGTCGCTCGTCCCGGACGCCGGACGACCGACCGCGCGACCACCGCGACGGTGGCTTGTCGGCGATGCGGCGGCCCTTGGCGGGGCCCCGGGACGGGGAAGACACGGCCCGAAGGCTACAGGCGATGGGGGCGCGGGTGCCCGCTGGGAGACTGCCCCCATGGCACAGGACCTGGGCGCCGGCGGCTTCTGCGGGATCGTGCTGGCCGGCGGCACGGCGGCCCGCATGGACGGCATCGACAAGGCCGGGCTCGAGCTCGGCGGGCGGACGCTGCTGGAGTGGTCGATCGACGCGTTCGTGGACGCCGACGAGGTGGTCGTGGTCGGTCCCCCGACGGTGCGCACCGCGCGGCCGGTGACCTTCACCCGGGAGGACCCGCCCCGCGGCGGTCCGGTCGCCGGGCTGCTCACCGGCGTCGACGCGCTGCTGCGGACGCCGACGCTCGTGGGCGTGCTGGCCGTCGACATGCCGCACGTCACGGCGTCCACGATGAGGCGCCTGCGGGAGGCCGCGACCGGCGGGTCCGCGAGGGACGGCGCCTTCCTGGTGGACGGCGACGGACGGCGCCAGCTGGCCGGGGTCCTGTCGGCGGACCGCCTCGCGGCCGTGCGACCCGACCTCGAGCACCAGCACGGGATGTCCCTGCGCGCGCTCCTCGCGCCCCTCGACCTGGCCGACGTCCCGGCCGACGGGGCGGAGTCGCGCGACGTGGACACCTGGGCCGACTGGCGCGACCTGCAGGGCTGACAGGGAGTCGGTGACACCTCGCTGACACGACGCGAGGTACTTGCACGCCCCATCCCTGCGGGTGGAGATTGATCGGGTGAACCTCCACGACTGGATCGATGAGCTGTGCGACGTGCTCGACGTCGAGACCGAGGTCGACGAGGGCCTGGTCCTCGACCTGGCGCGCACGTCGGCGAGGAACGTGCAGAAGACGTCCGCCCCCATCACCGCCTACCTCCTGGGCGTGGCCGTCGGCGCCCGGGACGCCGACCCCGAGGAGACCGAGCGGCTCGCGGCGCTCGCCCAGGGCCTGGCCGAGCGGTGGGAGCGTCCGGCCGGCGCCCCCGACCCCGACGACATCAACGACGAGGTCCCCGACGACTCCGAGGTGGACCACAGCGACGAGGAGTTCGAGGACTGAAGTTCGCCGCGGGGCTGGCAGGGTGGACCCATGCGTGCCGTGATCGCCTCCTCCACCGGAGGTCCCGAGGTCCTGTCCGTGGGCGAGCTGCCCGACCCGACCCCCGGTCCCGGTGAGGTGCTCGTCGCCGTTGCTGCGACGGCGGTCAACCGGGCCGACACCCTCCAGCGGCAGGGCTTCTACCCGCCGCCGCCGGGCGCCTCGGAGGTGATCGGCCTGGAGTGCAGCGGCACCGTCGCGGCCCTCGGGGAGGGCGTCGAGGGGTGGGCGGTCGGCGACGAGGTGTGCGCGCTGCTCGCCGGCGGCGGTTACGCGTCGTACGTCGTGGTGCCGGTCGGGCAGGTCATGCCGGTGCCGGCGGGGGTCTCGCTCGTCGAGGCCGCCGCGCTGCCCGAGGTCGCCTGCACGGTGTGGTCCAACGTCTTCATGGTCGCCGGCCTCCAGCCGGGCGAGCGCTTCCTCGTGCACGGCGGGTCCGGCGGGATCGGCACCATGGCGATCCAGCTCGCCAGCGCGCTGTCCGCGAAGGTGTTCGCCACGGCCGGCAGCGCCGCCAAGCTCGCCGCCTGCGCGGAGCTGGGCGCCGACGTGACCATCAACTACCGCGAGGAGGACTTCGCCGAGGTCCTGAAGGCCGACGGCGGCGCCGACGTCATCCTCGACAACATGGGGGCGAAGTACCTCGGCCGCAACGTCGACGCCCTGGCCACCGAGGGCCGGCTGGTGATCATCGGGATGCAGGGCGGGTCCAAGGGCGAGCTCGACATCAACGCGCTGCTGCGCAAGCGCGGTGCCGTCATCGCCACCTCGCTGCGCTCGCGGCCGCTGGCCGACAAGGCCGCCATCTGCGCCTCCGTGGTCGACAACGTCTGGCCGCTCGTCGCCGACGGCACGGTGCGGCCGATCGTGCACACGACGATGCCGCTCGAGGACGTGGCGGCCGCGCACGCGCTGATGGAGTCCAGCGACCACATCGGGAAGATCGTGCTGACGCTCTGACCCGGCCACGCCACCCTGGCGGGGGCGTCAGGCCGCGCGACTAGGGTGGCGGGCATGAGCGAGCAGCAGGGCACCCCGCAGACGCCCGGGCCGGACGGCTCCGGCGGCGAGCACGCCGAGGAGCAGGTCGTGGTGGTCGGTCCCGACGGGCGACCGGTCGGGACCATCCCGGTCAGCGCCCTGCCCACGCGCGAGGAGGCGGACGGGGACGACTCGGACGACGAGGGCCAGCGCCACATCACCGAGCTGGTCGAGCAGCCCGCCAAGGTGATGCGCATCGGCTCGATGATCCGCCAGCTCCTCGAGGAGGTGAAGGCGGCCCCGCTCGACGAGGCCAGCCGCAACCGCCTCAAGGACATCCACCACGCGTCCATCAAGGAGCTGGAGGCCGGTCTGGCGCCCGAGCTGGTCGAGGAGCTGGAGCGGCTCTCGCTCCCCTTCACCGAGGAGGGCACGCCGTCCGAGGGCGAGCTCCGGATCGCCCAGGCGCAGCTGGTCGGCTGGCTGGAGGGCCTGTTCCACGGCATCCAGACGGCGATCTACGCCCAGCAGATGGCCGCCCGCGGCCAGCTCGAGCAGATGCGCCGCGCCCTGCCGCCCGGGATGCACGTCGAGGGTCACGGCCCGGCCCAGGCGCAGGCCGCTCCCGGCGCGCCGACGCCCGAGCCTCCCGCCCCCGGCGAGTCGGGCGGGATGTACCTCTGAGGCGAGCACGACGCGGGCAGCTCGCGCTCGGGAGCGCGGAGCCCACGCTCGACGAGCCCCGTTGACGCACGAGCTGCCGACGCCGTGCGCAGTCCTAGCGGTCGCCCCGGCGGCCGAGCCGGCCGCGGAGCGCGCGGTAGGCGAGGAACGCCAGGAACGTCAGCCCGACGACGCCGAGGACGAGCCGCCCGGTGCGCCACTGGTCGTGGGTCAGGCCCTGGTCCAGCGCGGACGCCGAACCGGCCGTGAGCACGAGCCACGCGGCGACCGCCGGGACGACGAGGAGCAGCCGGGCGAGCGTGGTCACGCCCGGCGACCCAGCCGTCCGACCACGACGAGGCCGAGCAGGCCGACGATGACCAGCGCGCCGCCCGGCGCGGCCATCCGCGCCATCGACGCGGGCGGCGAGTCCTCGACCCTCGTGAGGGTGGCGGTGGGCGGCGGGGGCGGCTCGACCGCCTGGCCGGCGCCGAGGATGCCCTCGACCTGCGCGACCCGGTCGGGGTCGAGGCGGCCGGTGCCGTCGCAGCTGTTGGCGACGTACGGCGGGGCGTCGCCGCGGACGATGAAGAGGTAGTCGGCGCCCTGCTCGGGCTCGCCGATGCCGCAGGCGGTGGTCTGGCGGGCCGTGGTGACCGTCGTGCTCCGGTCCACCGTCCCCTTGTAGGACCGGGTCGCGGTGACCGCGATCTCGAGCTGCTGGTCGACCTGGGTGACCCCGTCGACGGTCCCGATGAACACCGCGTCCGCCCGCGACGTCTGCCGCTCGGCGTCGGCGGGCTGGCAGGTGCACGCGGCGGCCGGAGCCTGCACGGCGAGCACGAGGCCGCCGACCACGAGCATGCCGGCCAGCAGGGCGCGCAGCACGGACGGGAGGCGGAAGGACATGCGCGTCACCCTATCGAGAGGTCGAACACCCGGCTGAGCACGGCGGCGACGCCGTCCTCGTCGTTGCGCGGGGCGGTGTGGTCGGCCAGGTCGATGACGGTCTGGTGGGCGTTGGCCATGGCGTACGACGTCCCCGCCCACTCCAGCAGCGGCAGGTCGTTGGGCATGTCGCCGAAGGCGATCACCTCGTCCGGGCCGGCCCCCAGCTCGGCGGCGAGCGTCGCCAGGGTGGACGCCTTGGTGACCCCGGCCGCGCTGATCTCGACGAGGGTGCCGACCGAGGACCAGGTGGACACCACCTGCGCGCCCACGGCTTCCTCGACCCGCCGCCAGTAGTCCTCGGGACCGACGTCCTCGTGCCGGGCGAGCAGCTTGACCACCGTGTCGTCGGCGATCTCCTCCAGGTCCCCGGTGGGGACGTCGGAGGTGGCATTGACCTTGAGGCGCGGCATGAAGTCGTGCTCGCGGGCGAAGCCGCCGGTCTTCTCCAGGGCGAAGACCGAGCCCGGGACCGCGTCGCGGATCGCGGCGCCGACGGCAAGCAGCACCTCGACCGGGATGGTGCGCGCGGTGCGGACCTCGCGGCGCGCGACGTCGTACACGATCCCGCCGTTGCTGCAGATCGCCAGGCCGTGGCCGCCGACCTCCTCCCACAGCTGCTCCATCCAGCGGATCGGGCGGCCGGTGGTGAAGACGACGGGTACGCCGAGCTCGTCCAGCGCCGTGAGGACCGCGCGGGTCCGTTCGGTGACCGTGCCGTCGGTGTGGAGCAGGGTGCCGTCGAGGTCGGTGGCGACCAGGCGGGGTCTCACGTCAACCTCGGGCACCGTTGGGGAACCACCGGCCGAGCTCGGTGGCGGCCCCGTCGTCGTACACCGTGCCGGTGACGTGGTCGGCGACCTCGCGGACCTCCTCCACGGCCTGCCCCATGGCCACGCCGCGGCCGGCCCAGCGGAGCATCTCGATGTCGTTGCGGCCGTCCCCGATGGCCAGCACGTCGCTCGCCTCCACGCCGAGCTCGGCGGCGACGTGCTGGAGGCCGGATGCCTTGTGGACGCCCTGCGGGGAGAGGTCGAGCCAGGCGGTCCAGCCGACGACGTAGCCGATGGAGTGCAGGCCCAGCTTCTCGGCGAGGCCCACGAAGTCCTCGGCGGTGGCGTCGGGGTCGCGGATGATCACACGGCTGACCGGCTCGCCGACGATGTCGTCGAGGTCGGTGATGATCATCTCGCCGGAGAGCTCGCCGTCGGGGAAGTGCCGGTTGACCTTGTAGCCGCGGCCGCGCTCCTCGACCGCGACGAGGGCGTTGGGGTGGTGCTCCAGCACGGCGGCCACGGCCGGGGCGGCGTCGAAGGTCACCTCGTGGACGACGTCGACGGGCGGGTAGCGGAAGACCACGGCGCCGTTGGACGCCACGACCCACAGCGGGTCCCGCCGCCCGTCGTGGATGTCGAGGAGGTCCGCGACCCGGGTCATGCCGTGCGGCGAGCGCCCGCTGGCGAGCACGATGTGCGCGCCGGCGTCCCGGGCGGCCTGGACGGCGTCGTACAGGGCGGGCGCGATCCGCTCGTAGGTCTGCCCCGACCCCTCGACCCAGGCGAGCAGGGTGCCGTCGATGTCGAGCGCGACGAGCTTGGGCTGCCAGTCGCTCACGCGGTGCGCTCCAGGGGCTCCAGGACCTCGAGGCCGCCCAGGTAGGGCCGGAGCGCCTCGGGGACGGTCACCGACCCGTCGGCGTTCTGGTGGGTCTCAAGGATCGCCACGATGGTGCGGGTGATCGCGGTGAGCGTGCCGTTGAGGGTGGCGACCGGCCTGGTGCCGTCCGCCGTCCGCTGGCGGGTGTCGAGGCGGCGCGTCTGGAAGTCGGTGCAGTTGGACGTCGAGGTCAGCTCGCGGTACTTGCCCTGGGTGGGTATCCACACCTCGCAGTCGAACTTGCGGATCGCCGAGAGGCCGAGGTCGCCGGCGGCCACGTCGATGACGCGGTAGGCGAGGCCGAGCTTGTCGAGGAACTCCTTCTCCCAGGCGAGCAGCCGCTCGTGCTCGGCGTAGGACTCCTCGAGCGTCGTGTAGACGAACATCTCGACCTTGTCGAACCAGTGGACCCGGATGATGCCCTTGGTGTCCTTGCCGTGCGAGCCGGCCTCCTTGCGGAAGCACGGGCTGAACGCCGCGTAGCGCAGCGGCAGCGAGTCGCCGTCGAGGATCTCGTCGGAGTGGTACGCCGCCATGGCGACCTCGCTGGTGCCGACGAGGTACATCTCCTCGCCCTCGATGCGGTAGACGTCGTCGGCGGCCTGGCCGAGGAAGCCGGTGCCCTCCATCGCGCGCGGCTTGACCAGCGACGGCGCGATCACCTGCGTGAAGCCGGCCTCGCGCGCCTGGTCCATCGCCATGCTGACCAGCGCGAGCTCGAGGCGCGCACCGATGCCGGTGAGGAAGTAGAACCGCGAGCCCGAGACCTTGGCGCCGCGCTCGAGGTCGATCGCGCCGAGCATCCTGCCGAGCTCGATGTGGTCGCGGGGCTCGAAGTCGAACTCGCGCGGCGTACCGACGTGCTCGATCGTCGCGAAGTCGTCCTCGCCACCGGCCGGCGCCTCGTCGGCGGCGACGTTGGGGATGGAGCGCAGCGCGTCGTCCCACTCCTGCTCGGCGGCGTTCTGCGTGGCCTCGAGCTCCTTGACGGCCGCGGCGAGGTCCTTGACCTGCGCGAGCAGCGCCTGCTTCTCCTCGCCCTGCGCCTGTGCGACCTGCTTGCCGATCGCCTTCTGCTCGGCGCGCTTCTGCTCGTACGCCGTGATGGCGCTGCGGCGGGCCTCGTCGGCGGAGAGCGCGCGGTCCACGACGTCGGCGGAGAGGCCGCGCTTGGCCTGGGCGGCGCGCACGCGGTCGGGGTCGTCTCGGAGCAGGCGGGGGTCGATCATGCCGGGGTCCCTGCGGCGAGGGGAGCGCAGCGAGGCTGGTCGTGGGGTGGGATCACGATGCAAGGCTATCGGGAGGCCACCCTGCATACTGGCGCCCGTGCTCGACCGCCCCCGCCACGTGACCCTGCTCTGGGCCGGAGGCCTCGGGATCGCCTTCGCCGTGATCGCCTGGATGGTCGCCCAGCAGGACCGCTCCCCGCTCGACGGCCTCGACAGGTGGGGCCGCGACGCGGAGGACTGGGCCGACGACCACGACGTGCTGCTGGGGTTCCTCAGCGTCGTCGAGCACACCTTCAGCACCATCGGCATGACCATCCTGACGGTGCTGCTGGCCGCCGCGCTCTTCTGGAACAAGCACCGACGGGCCGCGCTGTTCACCGTGCTCGTCATGCTCACCACGTCGCTCATCACGACCGTGGTCAAGCTCAACCTCGCGCGGTCCCGCCCGGAGTGGCAGGCGTCGGCGGACTTCCTGGAGACCAAGTCGTTCCCGTCCGGGCACGCGTCGTCGGTGACGGCGTTCGCGGCGGTCCTCGCGGTGCTGGCCCTGATGCTCGTCCGCCGTTCGGGCCTGCGCCGGTGGGCGTACGCCGGGTGCGTGCTGCTCGTCGTCGTCACCTGGGCCGACCGGGTGCTGCTCGGACGCCACTACCCCACCGACGCCATCGGCGGCTCGCTGCTGGGCCTGTCCGTGACGCTGTTCTTCATCGCCTTCCTCAACCCGCTGCCGCGCCCGCACGCGGTCAAGGAGGAGCCGCTGCCCGAGGTCTTCGGCAGCCAGCGCCGGCTGGCGGTGATCCTCAACCCGATCAAGGTCGAGGACGTGGGCCAGTTCCGCTCGATCGTCAGCTCCATGGCGCTGGAGTCCGGGTGGTCCGAGCCGACCTGGCAGTACACCACCATCGAGGACCCGGGCACCGGGATGGCGGAGAAGGCCGCGGTCGAGGGAGCCGACCTCGTGCTCGTCTGCGGCGGCGACGGCACGGTGCGCGAGGTGTGCGCCGAGCTGGCCGGCACCGGCATCCCGGTCGGCATCATCCCCGCCGGCACCGGCAACCTGCTGGCCCGCAACCTGGGCATCCCGCTCTACATCCGCTCGGCCATCGACGTGGCCCTCAACGGCCAGGACCGGGCCATCGACCTCGTCGACGTCAGCGGCGACGGTATCGAGGACACCCACTTCATGGTGATGGCCGGCATGGGCTTCGACGCCGCACTCATGGAGGGCGTCAACGACGAGATCAAGGCCAGGGTGGGCTGGCTGGCGTACGTCGTCTCCGGCCTGCGGTCGCTGATGTTCCCGGCGGTCAAGGTCGAGATCCAGATCGACGACGAGGAGCCCACCGTCCACCGGGCGCGCACCGTCGTGGTGGGCAACGTCGGTCACCTCCAGGCCGGCATGCCGCTGCTCCCCGACGCGGCCATCGACGACGGCCTGCTCGACGTGGTGATCCTGCACCCGCAGCGGTTCGTCTCCTGGATCCCGCTCGCGCTCCGGGTGCTGTCGCGGGCGACCAAGACCGACGAGCTGATCAACCGGATGACCGGCCAACGCGTCGTCCTCCGCGCCTCGACGGACACGCCCCGGCAGCTCGACGGCGACTCCATCGGCGCCGGTCGCGAGCTGCGGATGTCCTGCGTGCACGGGCGGCTGCTGGTGCGCGTCCCGCGCTGAGGCGGGCCGCCTGTCCGTCGTACCCGGTTGAATGACGGCATGCGACGGTGCCGGGTCCACGTGATGGGTGCCAGCGGATCCGGGACGACGACGCTCGCCCGGGCGCTGGCCGACCACTGGTCGGTCCCGCACGCCGACGCGGACGACTACTTCTGGGTGCCGAGCGACCCGCCGTACGTCGAGAAGCGACCCGAGGGCGACCGGCTGTCCCTGATGCGGGACCTGTTCGTCCCCCGCGAGGCGTGGGTGCTGTCGGGGTCGATGGTGGGCTGGGGCGAGGCGGTCGTCGACGAGTGCGACGCGATCGTGTTCCTGACCCTCGACCCTGCGGAGCGGCTCCGGCGCCTCGAGGCGCGCGAGGTCCACCGCCGGGCGGGCCGGTCGTTCGACCCCGATGCGTGGGACGCGTTCCTGGACTGGGCGCGCGGCTACGACGACCCGGCGTTCGACGGGCGGAGCCGGGTCGTCCACGAGAAGTGGCTGGCCGACCGGGACCAGCCCGTGCTCCGGCTCGACAGCGCGGCGAGCCGGCACGAGCTGCTGGACGCAGTGCTCGACTGGGAGGCGTGATCGCGGGTCGGCCGCTTCCGTGGCCGACGCTTGTCACGTGACTCGTGCCGCGATGAGGCGCGCGCAGTCCTCGGGGGAGGCGGAGCTGCTGTCCAGCACGAGGTCGTAGGCAACGCCATGGTGAACCGTCTCCGCCTGCCCGGCTGCCATCCCGGCCGGTCGGTCCCCTCGTTCCCGCTCTCGCGCCGCCGCCACCTCGGCGGCGCAACGCACGCCGACCCACAGCACCTCCAGACCTTCGAGGTGGTCGCTGGTCCGCCGCTGCGAGATCGCGCCGTCGAGGAAGACGTCGTCGATGATCACTCCAGCACCGGCTCCTGCCATCGCGGCGACTCCTCGCGACCACGCGGCCTCGAGCGCACGCCACTGGTCACCGAGGACGACCGTTCCTTGCGGCCCGTAGGACACCAACGACGGCGGCGCGACGTCGATGAGACCGTCCACGCCCAGCAGGAGCCACGGTCGGGGCAGCAGCTCCTGCAGGCACCGGCCGATGCTCGTCTTGCCCGAGCTCGACCCCCCGTTCAGCACTATGACGTCGACAGCCATCCGGTCATTCTCCTCCGTGTCGATGCGAGGACCGGCTCGCGGACGCGGTCCCCGTCGCGTACGGAGCCGGCATCAGCGCGGGTCCGAGCCGGTGCACCCACGGGAGCTGACGCCTGCGTGTCGGGCTGAATCAGGGATAGCGTCCCCGTCCATGGACATCCTGAGGGGCGAGCAGATCGCCGAGGCCGGCCTGACCGACTGGCGCAAGCTGGCCCAGGGCTTGCACGCGCGCTACCTGGTCGACGACTTCGGCGCGGG
Source organism: Nocardioides sediminis (assembly GCF_003047295.1). Classification (GTDB taxonomy): domain Bacteria; phylum Actinomycetota; class Actinomycetes; order Propionibacteriales; family Nocardioidaceae; genus Nocardioides; species Nocardioides sediminis. Next base: position 145,890 of record NZ_PZYZ01000004.1, on the reverse strand, counting down.
CGCGCGGTTCGTCGCAGCGGTGGGCGAGGCGGGTGACTCGCTCGGACACCACCCCCGCGTGTCGATGGGCACGGGGTACGTCGACCTCGAGCTGGTCACCGCCGACGCCGTCTACCGGGACGACGAGGGCACCGAGCACGTCGTCGAGTGGGTGACCCAGCAGGACGTCGACCTCGCGCGGCGGATCAGCGACATCGCGGCCGACCACGGGCTCGACGCCGACCCTGCCTCGGTCAGCGAGGTCGAGCTCGGCCTCGACACGGCACACTCCGCGACCATCGCGCCGGTCTGGGCCGCCCTCCTGACCGGGGACGCCGGGTCCCGGGGCCGCGGCACGCCCGGCGACGAGATCCGGGACGCCACGGTGCGGGTCCCGAACCTGTGGTTCGGGGACGAGCCCGATGGTCCGGGCCAGCGGTTTCACGTCGAGGTCTACGTGGCGCCCGAGGTGGCCGGGCAGCGGATCGCCGCCGCCGTCGCCGCGGGCGGGACCGTGGTGGACGACAGCGACGCGCCCTCCCTCACCGTGATCGCCGACCAGGACGGCAACAGGGGCGTCGTCTGCGTCGACACGTCCGCTGCGACGAAGGGCTGACCGCGGCTCGGCGCGGCAGTCAGTCCTGGAAGAGCCTGATCCACGCGCCGACCGCGCCGCCGAGTCCGGCGGCGGTGGCGAGGACCCATTGCCAGTGCGCACGGATGAAGCGCCGTCCGCCGTACGCCGGGTCGACTCGCACCCGGACGGTCCGCTCCAGCGCAGGGAGCGAGACGCGTTCGTCCCGGTCGGGCAGCGGGACGCGCATCGCCACGCGCAGGTGGAGGGAGTGCGTGCCTCCGCGTTCCGGGGTGACGTCGAACTGCCACAGCGCCGTGGGCCGCAGCAGCTGCTCGGCGGTGTCCCCGGCCTGCAGCGACACGATGGAGAACGCGGGCCCCTGCAGGTCGACCTCCATGAACGGCGTCGTCTCCAGGTCCTCGATGAGGGCGTCCTCCGTGCCCGGAGCGAGCGCGCGCAGCTGCGGGTCCAGACCGCCGTGCTGCGCGATGGCCACCCTGACTCGCTCCGTCCGGCCCTGGCGCATCTGCTCCGGCGGGTTGAACAGCAGCCGCCCTCGCTGGACATAGGTCGACAGGGCCTGGTCGATGATCGCTTGCGCGACCCGCCGGCCCGACTCGTCGCCTCCGCTCATCTCGAGCGTGGAGGCGGACGCCTCGACGGGGGCCGGCGGCTCGCTGCGGTGGGCTGGGGGTGCTGGTGAACCGGTCGGTGCCGGGACGGAGGAGGAGGCCCACTCCAGGAAGATCCCGCAGTGGTCGCAGAAGGCGTGTCCGGAGCGGGTGAGGTGACCGCACTGGGGGCAGGTGACGGACTCGGCGGGCCAGGGCACCGGCTGCGCCCCTCGTCGCGCGAGCTCGTCACAGAGGCGGGTGGCCTCGCGCGCGAACGCGGGATCGCGGCGTCCCGCCTCCTCGATCGCACGCGCGACCCTCGACCAGGCCTCCGGACCGGCCCGTTCGTCCTCGAGCGCCGCCGCAGCCGCCTCACCCACCCGAGCCAGGACCAGCTCGCGGAGCCGGGCGACCAGGTCGTCGACCGCACCGCCCGGGGCGACGGTGTGTCCCGGCGTGGCGAGGCGCAGGTAGCCCGCCACCAGTCGTCCATCGATCACGGCGCCTCCGAACCTGTCGCAGGTCTTGACCGATTCTCCCACCGGATACCGGACGGTGGGCGCGGCGAACCAGGTGGGCCGCCGGAGGGTGGAGAGGCGGTTCGCCCCGCCGCCGAGGGTTGCGGGCGCCTCACCCACGGGCGTGGGCGATGGCTTCCTCCTCCTCCGGCGAGAGCTGCTGCTCGCAGGTCCAGCCGGTGATGTTCTTGGCGTAGGTCCGCGCCTCGCTGCGCCCGTGGATCGAGGTCAGCACGACCCCGTGCCCGGCGTCGTCGAGCAGCGCCAGGCTCCAGCTGAGGTGCCCGCCGACGTCGCCGAACGCGTCGTACCGCACCACCGACAGGTGCCGCAGGGCGTCGCCCGCCTCCTGCTTGAGGGCGGCGACCTCCTGCCGGAGGCCGTGGACGTCCTCGGGCAGGGCGTCGGCCTGCGGGCGGCGCGACGCGGACGCCGTACGACGCAGCGCGACGACCGCCAGCACGGCGGCGACGAGGGCGAGGAGAAGGGCGGCCGAGGCGAGGATCCACACGAGACCGAACCCTAGGACGGCGGCTGAGACGAGCCGGTCGCGACACGGGCCCGCGTGCCAGACTCCGAGCCGTGACGTCCACCTCTGCACGCCCGACCGGGAGCCCGACCACACGCCGGATCGCCTACCAGGGTGAGCCGGGGGCCAACTCCCACATCGTGTGCCGGCAGGCCTACCCGGACTGGGAGGCGCTGCCGTGCGCGTCGTTCGAGGACGCCTTCGCCGCGGTCGAGACCGGCGAGGCCGACCTCGCGATGATCCCGATCGACAACTCGATCGCCGGCCGGGTGGCCGACATCCACCACTTCCTGCCGACGAGCAACCTGCACATCGTGGGCGAGCGGTTCCTGCGCATCCAGTTCTCCCTGATGGCCACGCCCGGTGCCGACGTCAACGGCCTGCGGACGGTGCACAGCCACGTGCACGCCCTGGGCCAGTGCCGCGGCGTGATCCGCGAGCTCGGCCTCAAGCCGATCGTCTCCGGCGACACCGCGGGCGCCGCCCGCGAGGTGGCCGAGGCGGCCGACCCGACCCAGGCGGCGATCGCTCCGCCGCTCGCCGCGGAGATCTACGGCCTCGAGGTGCTGCGCCACGAGATCGAGGACGAGGAGCACAACACCACCCGCTTCATCGTGCTCTCGCGCGACTACGAGGAGGCGCCGCGTGGCGACGGGCCGGTCGTCACGACGTTCATCTTCAACGTCCGCAACCTGCCCGCCGCGCTCTACAAGGCGCTGGGCGGTTTCGCGACCAACGGCGTCAACATGACCAAGCTCGAGAGCTACATGGTCGAGGGCCACTTCACCGCGACCCAGTTCCTCGCCGAGGTCGACGGCCACCCCGACGACCCCGGGGTGCGCAACGCGCTGGAGGAGCTGGCGTTCTTCACCACCGAGGTCAAGGTGCTCGGCGTCTACCCGGCCGACCCCTTCCGGGCCGAGTAGGACGGCGTCCGACGCGGCGCTAGCGTTGCGGGCGTGACGCACACACCCGGGCCGGACGAGCGCACGGCCGACCTCGGCTTCGCGCGCGTGGACCTCGAGCGCGCCGCCCGCACCGGCGACCCCGAGGTGGTCTACGGCGCCGGCAAGACCCCCGAGCAGGTCGCGGCCATCCTGACGACGCTGCACGCCAGCCACCCCGAGCGTGCCGTGCTGGCGACCCGCCTCTCCCCCGAGGCGCTGGACGCCGCCCGCACCGTCGGCGCCACGATCCACGACACCGCCCGCGCCGCCACCCTGGGGCCGCTCCCGACGGCGCGCGGGACCGTGGGCGTCGTCAGCGCCGGCACCTCCGACGCCCCGGTCGCCGCCGAGGTGGCGCTCACCGTCGCCTGCCACGGCAGCGAGCCGGTCGAGATCCGCGACGTCGGCGTCGCCGGGCTGCACCGGCTGATGGCGGTCCGCGACCGGCTCGACGAGGTGGACTGCCTCGTGGTGGTCGCCGGCATGGAGGGCGCGCTCCCCTCGGTGGTCGGCGGCCTCACCGGCACGCCGCTGATCGCGGTGCCGACCAGCGTCGGCTACGGCGCCTCCTTCGGCGGCCTCGCGGCCCTCCTCGGCATGCTGAACTCCTGCGCGCCCGGCGTCACCGTGGTCAACATCGACAACGGGTACGGCGCCGGCGTCGCCGCCGCGCGCATCGCCCGGCGGGTCGGGGCGGACGCCCGATGACCGTCTGGGTCGACGCCGCCGCGGGGGCGAGCGGGGACATGCTCCTCGGCGCCCTGCTCGGCGCCGGCGTGCCCCTCGACGTCGTCCGCGCAGCCGTCGACGCGGTCGCCCCCGAGCCCGTCGCACTGGAGCCCGGGACGGTCTCCCGCAACGGCTTCGCCGCCACCCGCTGCCACGTGGAGATCCCCGACTCGGAGCACCACCGCAGCTGGCGGGACGTCCGCGAGCTGCTCGGGCGCGCCGACCTCGACGAGGACGTCCGTGACCTGGCCGTCCGCGCCTTCGAGCGGCTGGCGGTCGCCGAGGCCACGGTCCACGGGGCCGACCCGCTCGACGTCGCCTTCCACGAGGTCGGGGCGCTCGACGCGATCGCCGACGTCGTGGGGGTGTGCGCCGGCTTCGCCTGGCTGGCCGCCCACGTCGGCGGACCGGTGACGGTCTCGCCGGTGGCGGTGGGGTCCGGCACGGTGCGTGGGGCGCACGGCTCCATGCCGGTGCCGCCGCCTGCCGTGGCCGAGCTGCTGCGCGGCGTACCGTCCCTGGCCGGTCCCGGCCACGCCGAGTCCTGCACCCCGACCGGGGCCGCCCTGCTGACCACCCTCGCGGACGAGTGGGGCCCGCAGCCCGCGATGACGGTCGACCGGATCGGCGTCGGCGCCGGTGGTCGCGACCCCGACACCCACGCCAATGTGCTGCGGATCCTCACCGGCAGCGCCCCGGCCGCCGACGCCTCGCCGCTGCTCGTCGAGTCCAACATCGACGACCTCGACCCCCGTGTGTGGCCGTCGGTGATCAGCGCCCTCTTCGCCGCCGGAGCCAGCGACGCGTGGCTGACGCCCATCCTGATGAAGAAGGGCCGGCCCGCCCACACCCTCTCGGTGCTGACCTCCGCCGCGGCCGCCCCGGCCGTCCGCGAGGCGCTGTGGCGCCACACCTCGACGATCGGCGTCCGGGAGGTCCGCCTGGCCAAGCACACGCTGGACCGGGAGATGGTCGCCGTCGAGGTCGCGGGCCAGCGGATCGCGGTCAAGCTGGCCCGGCACCGCGGCGAGGTGGTCAACGCCCAGCCCGAGTGGGAGGACGTGGCCCGCGCCGCCACCGCCCTGGGCCGCCCGGCCAACGACGTGCTCGCCGACGCCATCGCGGCCACCCGGGCGCTCCTGCGCTGACGCCCCGTCCCTAGGCTTCTGGGGTGGACATCCTCGTCGTCGCGCTCACCTTCGCCGCCATCTTCGTCGTCGAGCTCCCCGACAAGACCTTCATCGCCACCCTGGTGCTCTCCACCAAGTTCCGACCGCTCTTCGTGTGGATCGGCGTCGGGCTGGCCTTCATGGTCCAGACCCTCATCGCCGTGGCCCTCGGCAAGGCGGCGAGCTTCCTGCCCGACACGGTGGTCCACGTCGCCGCCGCCCTGATGTTCCTCGTCGGCGCAGTGATCCTGCTCCGCGAGGCCCGCTCGCACGAGGCGGCCGAGGAGGACGAGGAGGCCGACTTCGCCGCCAAGGCCGGCGAGGCGCAGGGCTTCAAGGTCATCCTCACCAGCTTCCTGGTGCTCTTCGCCGCCGAGTGGGGCGACCTCTCGCAGCTGCTGACCCTCTCCCTCGTCGCCAAGTACGACGACCCGGTGAGCGTGTTCGTCGGCGCCTGGGGCGCGCTGCTCGCGGTGAGCGGCCTCGCCGTCATCGTGGGCCGCGTGCTGCTGAGCCGGATCAAGCTCCACGTGCTCCACTACCTGGGTGCGGGCGTGTGCCTCCTCATGGCAGGTTTGACCGTGTGGGAGATGACGCGCTGACCGTCCGGGACCACACGGCGCTGATCGTCCGGGACCGCTACCTCGCGGTCAACGGCGACCACCCGATGACCCCGGTGGACGACGCCTCCGTGCGCGCCGGCTTCGTGCCCGCCACGGACGATCAGCTGGCCCAGATGGCCGCGGGACGGATGCCCCTGCCGTCGTACCTCCTCTCCGACGGTACGGCGATGGTCCCTGCCGACCACGACGAGCTCGCCCGGGTCGCGGGCGGCGTCGAGCGCCTCCACGACTGGTTCGTGGCGTTCTGGACCGAGGACGCCGCTGCCGGCGAGGAGGCCTGGGAGCACTACCTCGCCGGCCGGTACGCCCACCTCGTCGAGGTGAGCCCCGTGACGATCCGACGCACCGAGCGCGCCGTCGGGCTGGCCGAGCGCGCCATGGCCCGGCTGCGGGAGGACCCGCGCGACCACGTGGCCCGTGGCCAACTCGGCGAGTGCGTCGACGGCGTGCCGGCCGTGCCGGGCCTCGACGCCCTGCTCCGCCCGATGTGCTCCTACGACCGGGCGCGGTACGGCGGCCAGACCCTGCGCGAGCGCCTCGTCGACGCCCCGCGCGAGGAGTTCTTCACCTTCGCCCTGCCCTCGCTGCCGCTGCGCACGGAGCGGCTCGTGCTGCGCGCCCGCCGGCTCGAGGACGCCGCCGCGTTCGCCCCCGCCTGGGCCGACGAGGACTACGCCCGCCACCTGCTCACCGGCACCATGAACGCCTCGGAGGTCCGCGAGACCATCCGGCGGCGGATGGCCCCCACCCCCGGCAACCGGACCCTCGGCCTCGTGGTCGAGCACGACGGCCAGCCGGTCGGCGACACGGTGCTCTTCCTCCAGGGCACCGGCTGGTCGCAGGCCGAGATCGGCTGGACCGTCCTGCCGGCCCACGCGGGCCACGGTTACGCCACCGAGGCGGCCCGCGCCGTCCTCGCCCTCGCCTTCGAGCACTACGGCGTGCACCGGGTGGTGGCCACGCTCGACGGCCGCAACGTCCGCTCGGCCGCGGTGTGCCAGCGGCTCGGGATGCGCCTGGAGTGCGACAAGCGCGCGGACTTCTGGTCCAAGGGCGAGTGGACGCCGACGCTGGAGTACGCGCTGCTCGCCGACGAGTGGTCCGCACGTCGTACGACCTGAACGGTGGGCCCGTCCCCGCGAGGCCACTAGAGTCAGCCCATGCCTGCAACCCACGGCGCCGACAGCGAGGTCGGCACGCTCCAGACCGTCATGCTCCACCGGCCGGGGCCCGAGCTCAAGCGGCTCACGCCGCGCAACAACGACAAGCTCCTCTTCGACGGCATCCCGTGGGTGAGCAGGGCGCAGGACGAGCACGACGCGTTCGCCGACACGCTGCGCCAGCGCGGTGTCGAGGTGCTCTACCTGACCGAGCTCCTCACCGAGACCCTGGCCAGCGAGAGCGCCCGCAACCACGCGATCACCTCGGCCCTGAGCGGCCTGCACCTCGGGGACACCCTGCGCCGCTACCTCGCCTCCGCGCTGCGCGACTCCTCGCCGGAGGAGCTCACCGCCGTGCTGACGGCCGGCATCCGCAACGACGAGGTGCGCGGCGGCCACGGGCTGGTGACCAGCCTGCTGAGCCCCTACGACTTCCTCATCGACCCGCTCCCCAACCTGCTCTTCACCCGCGACTCCAGCGTGTGGGTCCGCGACCGGGTGGCGATCACCAGCCTGGCCATGCCGGCCCGCAAGCGCGAGACCCAGCTGACCGAGCTGATCTACACCGAGCACCCGCGCTTCGCCGGCCAGACCCGCAAGATCCACGGCTGGCACAACGAGCACGTGGAGGGCGGTGACGTGCTGCTGCTCGCCCCCGGCGTCATCGCGGTCGGCGTCGGGGAGCGCACGACGCCGGCGGGGGTCGAGCGGCTCGCCCGCCAGGTCTTCGACGCGGACCTCGCGCACACCGTGCTGGCGGTGCCGATCGCCCAGGAGCGCGCCACCATGCACCTCGACACCGTCTGCACGATGGTCGACGTCGACAAGGTCGTGATGTACCCCAACGTCGCCGACACCCTCACCGCCATCTCGGTCACCGTGGGCGACTGGGGCTCGGCCGACGTCGACCTGGTCCTCGAGGTCGCCGAGCCGGAGCCGTTCCTCGTGGCGGCGGCCAAGGCCATGCAGATCGACACCCTGCACCAGATCGACACCGGCCTCGACCCGGTCACCGCCGAACGCGAGCAGTGGGACGACGGCAACAACACCTTGGCGCTGGCGCCGCGCGTGGCGGTGGCCTACGAGCGCAACGACGAGACCAACGACCGGCTCGAGCAGGCCGGCATCGAGGTGGTCCGGATCGCGGGCTCCGAGCTGGGGTCGGGTCGCGGCGGTCCGCGCTGCATGTCGTGCCCCATCGCGCGCGACCCGCTCCCGAGCGCCTGAGGTCACGCCCTGGGCCACAGCGGCGGAGGTCACACATCACGTCGGGGTCGCTCGCTCGTTGACCGGGCAGCGACCCCGCGCGTGCACCCAGAGAGGCAACCCATGACTTCCTCGATCTTCGACGGCCTGTCCCCCGCCGACGTGACCCGCATCCGGTCCGCCGGCACCACGCTGACCCTCCCCCAGGGCTGGTCCCCCATCTCCGAGCAGACGCCAGCCGACAAGGCCTACATCATCGAGCAGGGCGAGGTGTCCGTACGCCGTCGCGGCGAGGAGGTCGCCGTGCTCGGCCCCGGGCAGATCATCGGTGAGGCCGCGATCCTCAACCGCTCGCTGCGCTCGGCCAGCGTGGTCTCCCTGACGCCTCTGCGGGTCATCCACTTCACCGGCGAGGTGCTCGAGCGGCTGGTGGACCAGGTCCCGGCCTTCGGCGAGGCAGTGCGGTCGGCGACCGCCGAGCGGCAGGGGCAGTCCTGACCGACGAGGAGGCTCCGGGCTCCGACATGACGCCCCCCGCGGACCCGTCAGGCGACGTGTCACCGGCCGCCGACCCGCCCGCCGCGGCCGCGCTGGCCGATGCCTACGGCGACGTCGAGGCCTTCCTCCTCGGCGGGGCGCCGACCCTGACCCGGATCGAGGTGGCCGACAGGGCCGGCGTACCCCTCGAGCTGGCCACCGAGCTGTGGCGGCTGCTGGGCTTCGCCCACCGGACCGACGACGCCGTCGCGTTCACCGAGAGTGACGTGCGAGCGCTCGAGCTGACCGTCGACCTGGTGCGGATGGGCATCCTGGGCGAGGACTCGCAGGCGGCCCTGGTGCGCACCTGGGGCCGCAGCTATGCCCGGCTCGCGGAGTGGCAGACCAGCCTGCTCGCCGGCCTGGCCGTCGAGGGACCCGACCCGGACGTCCGGATGGCCGAGCTCGCCGCCGGGGTGCTCCCACGCGTGGAGGCGCTGCAGTCCTACGTGTGGCGTCGGCACCTCGCGAGCGCGGCGAGCCGGCTGCTCTCGGTCGAGTCGACCGGCGCCGCGGAGACCGACATGGCGGTGTGCTTCGTGGACATCGTCGGCTACACCGCACAGAGCAGGAACCTCGCCGAGGGCGAGCTGGTCGAGTGGATCGAGGGCTTCGAGCAGGAGGCCACCAGCATCGCGGTCGACCGCGGCGGCCGGGTCATCAAGACGATCGGCGACGAGATCCTGGTGACCGCCGACGACCCCGTCGCCGCGGCCGAGATCGCGCTGGTCCTCGTCGAGCGCGGCCTCGACGACGAGGACCCCTTCCCCGCGGTGCGCGCCGGGCTCTCCTGGGGGCCGGTCGTCAGCCGGCTGGGTGACGTCTTCGGCCCGACGGTCAACGTCGCGGCCCGGCTGACCTCCGTGGCCCGCCCCGGAACGGTCGTGGTGGACCGGGGCATGCACGACGCGCTCCGACCGCCGGCGCCCCCGGACCCCGACAGCGACGCCGAGGCCGACGCCGACGCTCCGGACGACGGCCTGAGCGGCCCGCAGGGCGACGAGGCTCCCCACGTCGACGGCGCGCCGGACGGCGCGTCCGCGTCTCCGGCGTACCGCCTCAAGCGCCTGCGCCGGGTCTCGGTCAAGGGCTACTCCCGGCTCGAGGCCTGGAGCCTGCGCCGCCCACGCGACGACTGACGCTCCGGCTGCTGCCACTTCCTCGGACCTATGCCAGTCCGGGCCGACGCGGAACGGCACGCGTCGAGGCGTCGGAGAAATTGGAAGCCCGGCCGCTGTTGACGGGGGAAACAACAACGACCGGGCGCCCCGAAACTTACCTTCCGGTCGCAACCGCCGACAAGGCTTTGGGCCAAATCGGGCAGGGATCAGCGGATGGTGACCTGCCGGTTGGCGAGCCCGGCGCGCGCCGAGCGCTGCTCGGGCGTGAGGTCGGAGGTGTCGGCGAGCGCCTCCTGCAGGTCCGCGGCGAAACGGGCGGCCGGCTCCTCGAGGACCTCGGCGCCGGTGCCGACGGGCAGGTCCCAGACGGGGGCGAGCAGGCCGTGCGCCCGGAACATGCCGACGAAGCGCGAGCCCTCGGCGATGCTGTCGCGACCGGCCGCGTGCAGCCGGGCCAGCGCGTCGAGCAGCGCGTCCTCGGGGTGCGGCATCACCCAGCGCAGGTGCTCCTTGGTGCCGACGTTGGTCCAGTACGCCGCCTCGACGCTGCTCAGGCGCGTGGTCGGCGTGGCCGCCTGGTCGGCCTGCTCGAGGGCTGCCTGCATGGACGCGTCCTGGTCCTCGACGTCGTCGATCCAGTAGCCGAAGCCGTCGTGCACGGTGATGTCGAGCTCGGTGTCGTTGATGAGGTCCTGCAGCCGGGGACCCTCGCCGGGCGCCTCCGTGAGGCCGATGATGCCGGGCTCCTCGGTGGCCAGCGCCTTCTCCAGCACGGCACCGAGGTCGCGGGCCGGGTCGCCGTACTGGTGGGCGACCTGGAGGCCGAGCCAGATCGCGCCCGAGTCGCGCACCATCGCCGGGGCGGCCATCGGGAGCAGCGTGCAGAGGCGGACCTCACGGTCGGTGCCCTTGACGTCGAGCGGGACGGTGGCCGCGGGGACGAGCTCGCGCAGCGCGATGACGTCGCACTCGCCGGGCATGCCCTCGAACGGACGGGCCACGAACGCCGGGGCGGCGCCGCCGGCTGCGCCGTGGCAGGCCTTGTAGCGCTTGCCCGAGCCGCAGGGGCAGGGCTGGCGGGGGCCGACGGCGTCGGCCGAGCCCTCTCCGGCAGCAGCGGTGTCACGGGCCTTGGTGCGGGACTTCTTCGCCATGGGGCGAGGCTATCCAACGGGCCGGACGGGTGACCGGCCGGACGGGTCAGCCGTCGAGGAGCTCCAGGATGTGCGCCGGGTGGTCGGTGATGACGGCGGTCACCCCCAGGTCCAGGCAGAGCCGGAGGTCGTCGTCGGTGTTGACCGTCCACACGTGGACCTCGCGGCCCGCGCGGCGCAGCGACCGGCCCAGCCCGGGGTGTTCGCGGAGCTCGTCGATGCCCGGTCCGACGATCCAGTCGTCACCGATCACCCGGCGCAGCATGGGCCAGTGGTGGGCCTTCTCCACGAGCATCACCACGTCGACGTCCGGGGCCAGCCGCTTGGTCCGCTGGAGCGCCGTGAACGAGAAGCTCATCACCCGCACCGGGCTGCCGGGGCGGTCCCACCCGAAGTCCGACAGCAGCTCGACGACCCGCTTCTCCACGAGCCCGCCGTACCGCGTCGGGTGCTTGGTCTCGATCGCCAGCTCCACCCGATGGTCGGCGTCGGCCACCGTCTCCATCAGCTTGCGCAGCGTCAGCACCTTGCCGTCGGCCGGGTCGAGGTCGGGCGCCTCGTCGTCCATGTCGGCCCACGGGTTCTTCCACCGGGCGAAGTCCAGCTCGTCGAGGTCGGCGAGGTTCATCGTGGAGACCAGGCCGCGGGAGGACGTCGTACGCCGCAGGTCGCGGTCGTGGACGCACACCAGGTGGCCGTCGGCGGTCAGGCGCACGTCGCACTCCAGCGCCTCCGCGCCGAGGTCGATGGCGCGGGTGTAGGCGCGCAGCGTGTGCTCGGCGTTGTCGTGGCTGGCGCCCCGGTGGGCGACGACCTGCGGCCTCATGCGACGAGCGTAGGGGGCGGCGACCCCCGTGACGCGTCACACACCGCGGCGTACGTTGGCGGGACCCACACCTCGCGCCGGCGAGACGGCCGGCGCCCGACCCCTGGAGCCGCGATGTCCAGCCCGCACCGTCGCGTCGGCGCCCTCGCCGCCGTCCTGGCCGCCACGCTCGCCACATCCCTCGTCGCCGTGCCCGTCGCCACCGCGGGCCACCCCTCCCACTCCCACTCGTTCCCACCGAGGATCGAGCTGCCCGACGGGTTCATGCCCGAGGGCATCACGATCGGGCGGGGAGCGACGGCCTGGTTCGGCTCGCGCCGGGACGGCGACATCTACGAGGTCGACCTGCGCACGGGCGCGGGCGAGACGATCAGCGAGGGCCCGGGCACGCCGTCGGTGGGCCTCAAGGTCGATCGGCGCGGTCGGCTCTTCGTCTCCGGCGGCACCGGCGGCGACGCACGCGTCGTCGACACCCGCAGCGGCGAGGTGACGAGCTATGAGCTCGTCCCGGCTCCGGAGGCGGCCTTCATCAACGACTCGCTGGTGACCCGCAGGACCGTGTGGTTCACCGACTCCCGCAGCGCGCGCCTCTTCGGGCTCCCGCTCGGACGGCGCGGCGCGCTCCCGGCGCAGGACGACGTCATCACCGTCCCGCTGACCGGCGAGTGGGTGCAGCCGCCCGCTCCCGGCCTCGGCGCCAACGGCCTGACCGAGACCCCCGACGGCGAGGCACTGCTCGTGGTCAACGCCGGCGTGCTGTACCGCGTCGACCCGGCCACCGGCGACGCGCGGCTGGTCGACACGGGCGGGGCCGCCCTCACCAACGGTGACGGGATGCTGCTGCGCGGGCGGACGCTGTACGTCGTCCAGAACTTCCTCGAGCAGGTGTCGGTGCTGAAGGTGTCCCGGGACGGCCGCTCCGCCCGGCTCGTGCACGTCATCGACGAGTTCGAGGCGGAGGTCGACGTCCCCACCACGGTGGCGGCGTTCGGTCGCTGGCTCTACCTGCCCAACGCGCGGTTCAGCACGCCGGCCGCGCCGGACACGCCCTACTGGGTGACCCGGACGTCGCGGGTGGGCCACCGCTGACGCTGACCGCGTCAGGCGGTGGCGGGCTCCCGGCGCCACGGCTGGATGAAGTCGTTGCCCTCGATCCCCTCCACCGCCATGGTCAGCTGCCCTGCCTGCGCGCCGTCGAGCTGCTCGCGGACGATGTCGGCGTGGCCGGCGTGCCGGGCGAACTCCTCGATGAGGTGCAGTGCCAGGACCCGCCCGGTCACCGGCGTCGGCTCGTGCCGGCCGAACCACGGCGCCGGCGCCTCGAACAGCTCGGCGGCCGGGTCCAGCGCCTCGACGGCCGCCAGCAGCGCGCCGGTCGCGGCGTCGTACTGCTCGACGACCTGCTCGAGGGTCTCCTCGTCGGTGAGGGCGAAGCTGCCGTAGAAGGTCCCGTAGTCCTCCTCGGTGAGGTCCCAGCCGCGCTCCCCGCGGTTCTGCGCCTCGCGGCGCTGCCAGGTCACCCACGACGTGGTGAGGTGCTTGAGGATGCCCCCGACGCTCAGCGCCGAGCGGGTGGGCGTCAGCCGGGCCTCCTCGTCGGTGAGGCCGTGGGCGGCCGTGCGCGCGGCGACGACCTGCTCGCGCAGGAAGGCGGCCAGGGCGGCGGACTCGGAGTGGGTGGTGGGCTCGAGCACGGCGGTCTCCCTCGGTCGGCGGTCGGTCTGTGCACCACTCTCCCGCGCATGGCGGACAGGGCCTGTCCGCTGCGAGGCCCCCATACTGTGCGGATGCGACCCACCGCGCTGCTCACCCAGTTCCTCGTCGCCGCCGTCGTCTTCAGCATCGTCGACGTGCTGTGGCTGAGCACCGTCGCGACCGACCTCTACGACCACTACCTCGGCGACCTGCGCGCCGAGTCGCCGCACGTCGGGGCGGCCGTGCTGGTCTACGTGGTGCTGTTGGCGGGGCTCGTGCACTTCGTGATCGCCCCGGCCGTCGAGGCCGGGTCGTGGCGTCGGGCGCTGGGGGTCGGTGCGTTCTTCGGCCTCGTCGTCTACGGCGTCTACGAGCTCACCAACTGGGCCGTGCTCGCCGACTGGCCCGCCGGGCTGGTGCCGATCGACATCGCGTGGGGCATGTTCCTCTCCGCGTCGGTCAGCGTCGGGACGTACGCCGTCGTGCAGCGGCTGCCCGCCTGGGCCCGCTGAGCCTCACCCGTTGCTAGTTGGCGTGCTCGCGCAGGTAGCGGCCGAAGTGCGGCACCGTGAACGCGATCCGGCCGCGCTCGCCCGAGTAGATGAGCCCCTTCTTGAGCAGGGAGTCGCGCGCCGGGCTGAGCGACTGCGGCTTCTTGCCCAGGGCCGCCGCCACGTCGGCGGTGGGCACGGCGTCGGGAGCGTCAGGCTCGGTGCCGGCCACGTCGGCCATGGCGCGGAGGTAGTCGCGCTCGCCCGGCGTGGCCCGCTCGTAGCGGCTGCCGAAGAACCCGACCGCGAGCTCGGCGTCGGCCTCCGGGGCCGCCACCTCGACGTCGGCGGCAGTGATCGGTGAGCGCGGCGCCCGGTCCCACACCGCCTTGCCGTAGGCCTGGATGAAGTAGGGGTAGCCGCCCGTCGCGGCGTACATCGCCTCCAGCGCCGCGGCCTCGAAGAGGGCGTCCTCGTCCTCCGCGGGGACCGTGAGCGCGAGGTCGGCGGCCTCGCGGGTGAGCCGGTCGATGCGCTGGTAGCGGAACAGCCGCTCGGAGTAGGACTTGCTGGCGCTCAGCACGGCCGGCAGGTGGGGCAGCCCGGCGCCGACCACGATCACCGGCAGTCCCGACTGGCTGATCTCGTGGCAGGCCGCGCACAGCGCCGACACGTCGTCGGGACCGAGGTCCTGCATCTCGTCGATGAAGATCGCGATGCCCTTGCCCTTGTCGGCCGCGAGCCCGCCGAGGTCGGTGAAGAGCTCGACGAGGTCGATCTCGATGTCACCGGAGTCGGCCCGCCCGCGCACGGCGGGGACGTCGATGCCGGGGCTCCACTGGTCCTTGAGCTTGGCGGCCGGGCCGGCGTCGCGGTGAGCGAACGCCTTGATCACCCCGAGCACGTGGTCGACGCTGTCGGCGTCGCGGTGGCCGAGCTCGCGCACAGCCTGGTGCAGGGCGCCGCTCAGCGGACGCCGCAGCCCCTGGTCGGGCCGGGCCTCGAGCTTGCCTGTCCCCCACTGGCGGCGCACGGCGGCGCTGCGCAGCGCGTTGAGCAGCACCGTCTTGCCGACGCCGCGCAGGCCGGTGAGCACCAGGCTGCGCTCGGGACGGCCCCGCGCCACCCTCTCCAGCACGACGTCGAAGGCCGCCAGCTGCTCGTCGCGGCCGGCGAGCTCGGGCGGGCGCTGGCCGGCGCCGGGGGCGTAGGGGTTCCGGATGGGGTCCACGATGCGACGGTATCGGGCTGTCTAGCCGAATCCTTAGATGTCGCGAGAGTCCGCGATCGTGTCGCCGGGGCCGGGGTCACCGCGCCGCCCGTACGACGGTCAGCCGGCCTGCTGCCCGTCGCCCGGGAGGGCGCCACCCCGCTCGGCGCGGTCGCGCGCCACGGCGTACGCCTCGGTGAGCCCCGCGCGCAGCAGCTCGATGAGGTCGGGGACCTCGTCGACCGCGAGGCGGAACGTCCCGGCGCACAGGTTGTCGCGCCACAGCGACAGCACGACGACGTCGGCCTCGGGGTGCCAGGACACGCGCAGCGACCGGTCCTCGCCCCGCGGGTCGAGGAAGACGCCCCCGGTGCGGGGCAGCGGTCGTGGTGCGGGCATGGTCCATTGTGACCTGCCCCACAAGTCGGTGTCACTGCCTATGATCGCCGCATGCCCGAGCTGCCCGAGGTGGAGGCGCTGGCCCAGGACCTCCGGGGCCGGCTGGTCGACCGTGCCATCGCCCGCGTCGACTTGGCGGCGTTCAGCGCGCTGAAGACCTTCGACCCGCCGCTGCAGTCGTTGCACGGGACGCTGGTCGAGGACGTGACCCGGCACGGCAAGTTCCTCGACATCACCGCGAGCGGCACGCACCTGATCGTCCACCTCGCCCGGGCCGGCTGGATCAGGTGGCGCGACGAGGTGCCCGCCCTGCCGGCCCGGCCCAGCTCCAAGAGCCCGCTGGCCGCACGCGTGGTCATCGACGACCCCGACCTGGAGACCCAGCCCGGCCTCGACATCACGGAGGCCGGCACCAAGAAGAGCCTGGCCATCTACGTCGTCCGCGACCCGCAGCAGGTCGAGGGCATCGCGCGCCTCGGACCGGACCCGCTCGACGAGTCCTTCACGATCGACGTGCTCGCCGGGATCCTCCAGAGCGAGGGGCGCAAGCAGATCAAGGGCGTGCTGCGCCACCAGGGCACCATCGCCGGCATCGGCAACGCCTACTCCGACGAGCTCCTCCATGCCGCGCGCATGTCGCCGTACAAGCCGGCCAGCTCGCTGGACGAGGCCGAGGTGCAGACGCTGTACGACGCCATCCGCACCGTCATCGGCGCGGCCGTCGAGCGGTCCCGGGGCCTGGCCGCCAGCGAGCTCAAGGGCGAGAAGAAGAGCAACCTGGCCGTCCACGGCCGCACCGGACAGCCCTGCCCGGTGTGCGGCGACACCGTGCGCGAGGTGAGCTTCGCCGACTCCAGCCTGCAGTACTGCCCGACCTGCCAGACCGGCGGCAAGCCGCTGGCCGACCGCCGGATGAGCCGGCTGCTCAAGTAGCCCGCGCGGCGCGAGCGCGGTCACTGCGTGGGCGCCTCGGTCGGCATCTCGGGCGCCTCCATGTTGTCCAGGGGCGACCCGCAGGTCTCGGTCGTGTAGGTGTCGAACTCAGCCACCTGCTTGGTCTCCTCCTCGCTGAGGTCGGAGTCCATCTTCTCGAAGTCCTCCGCCGTGGCGTCCTCGGCGAGGTCGTCGATGAAGGCCAGGGTCGTCTCGAAGCCCGCGCGCGCGTCGTCGGGCATGTCCGAGGGCGTGCCGGTCTCCTGCATCGTCGCCCCCCAGTCCTTGATCTTGGCGATGATCTCGGCGTCCGTGGCCTCGGTCATCGTGGACATGTCGGCGAAGAGGGTCCGGTAGCTCGTGCAGTAGTCGTCCTGGCTCGCGTCGGCCGGGGCGCCGTCGCTCCCCCCGCTGCAGCCGAACGCCGTGCCGCCGACGAGGACGAGCGAGGCGGCGAGCAGGGCAGACTTCATCGGGGCTCTCCTGACGGGTGGCGGCTCCTGGCGCGTCCAGCCTGCCCTATCGCGCCTGATCCACGCCCTCCCCGGGGTCGTCGGCAGCCGGGACGCCCTCGAACGCCGCGGGCAGCGGCAGGTGGAGGGCCACGGGCAGGTCCGCGAGGTAGGTCGACCGCGACCGCTCCTGCACGCCCAGGGTCTCCAGGTGCGGGGTCTGCCACTGCACGTCGAGCACCCGGTCGTGCGCGTGCTCGTCGGAGAGCAGCGAGACGAGACCCATCAACGCCACCTTGGACGCGTCTCGCTCGCGGTGGAACATCGACTCGCCGGCGAACAGCCCGCCGATCGCCACGCCGTACAGCCCGCCGGCCAGCCGGCCGTCGCGCCACGCCTCGACCGAGTGCGCCCAGCCCAGCTCGTGGAGCTCGGTGTACGCCGCCCGCACCTCGCGGGTGATCCAGCCGTCGGGCCGGCGCCGGTCGCCGCACGCGGCGATGACCTCGTCGAAGGCCGTGTCCACCCGGATCTCGAACTCCCGCGCCGAGCGCCGCAGCGACCGGGAGACCTTGAGCCCGTCCAACGGCAGCACCCCGCGCCGTACGGGCGAGAACCAGCCCATCGGGTCCTGCGGCGGACCGATGGGCATCGGGAAGAGCCCGCGCGAGTAGGCCCGGAGCAGCGTCCCGGGCTCGAGGTCGGCGCCGACCGCGACGAGGTCGTCCTCGGGGTCCCACAGGTGCGGCTCGGGGAAGACCCACGGGGTGTCGGGAGGGTGGACGGGGGGCACGTTGGGCACGGTAGCCGGGACCGCGACAACTTCTCGCCCAGCCGGGGCGTCACACCGGCAACCTGACCTCGGGAGAGACCATGAAGACCACCGCCCTCAAGACCACCGCCCGCAAGACCACTGCACTCACGACGGCCGTCCTCGGCGGCACGCTCGTCCTCGGCGCCCTGACCGGCGTGCCTGCCCATGCCGCCCCCACGTGCGACGGACGCGCGGCCACCATCGAGGTGCCGGCGACCGGGTACGTGACCGCGCCCGTCACGGGCACGCCCGGCGACGACGTCATCGTCGGCACGCCGGGTCGCGACACCATCGACGGCGCCGGCGGCAACGACGTCATCTGCGGGCTGGACGGGCCGGACACGATCTCGGGCGGCGAGGGCGACGACCGCCTCTTCGGCGGCCTCGACGGCGAGTACTCCATCGACGACGGCTACACGGGTGACCTCATCGCGCCGGGCCCGGGCGACGACCACGTCGACCTCGGCGCCGACCCGCAGGCGCTGGACATCCACCCGGTCGACTTCGGCTACCTCGACCGGGTCGTCTACGCCGACGCCGCCGGTCCGGTCGTCGTGGACCTGACCGCCGGCACGGCGACGGGCGAGGGCACCGACACCATCGTCGTCGCCGGTCCGGCCGGCGTGGTCGGGAGCGCCTTCGGCGACCGCATCACCGGGTCGCCGTACGACGACCTGATCCAGGCCGGCGGCGGTGACGACGTCGTGGACGCCCGCGGCGGCAACGACCACGTCGTCGTGGACGGCGGCGCCGACACCACCTTCGCCCTCCCGGCGATCGACGGGGGCGACGACGTCGCCCGCGGTGGCGCGGGTCGGGACATCCTGGTGTCCAGCGGTGGCACCGACCGGCTCTCGGGGGACGGCGGCAAGGACTTCCTCACCACCTCCTCCATCTCCTTGGGATCCCTGCACGGCGGCCCCGGCAAGGACCGCCTGCAGGCCCTCGGCCAGGTCGACGTGTCGGCCGGCGCGGGCAGGGACGAGATCGACTACCGGCTCGAGCCGGGCACCCGCACCGAGATCGACGGTGACGGGGGGCGCGACCGCCTCACGATCAAGCTCAGCCGCGCGTTCGGCAAGGGCGAGAAGGTCCGCGTGGACCGGCCCCGCAACCGGATGACCGTGACCGGGTCCTCGACGCGTCTCGGGTACTTCCAGGTCGAGCAGCTCCACGGCAGCGGCGGCCACGCGCACTGGACCTTCATCGGCACCCGCGCCGCCGAGCGGGTGTGGATCCAGGGCGGGCGCTCCCTGCGGGCCTTCGCCAAGGCCGGGAACGACGACCTGATGGGCACCGGCGGCCGCGACCTGCTCCACGGCGGCCCCGGCCGGGACCGGGCCGACGGCAGCAGCGCCCGGGACACCTGCGTCGCGGTGGAGCGCGCGCGTCGTTGCGAGGTACGGCGCTGACGGTCGGCGCCTCGCGGGCACGCGCTGCGTGGTGGCGCGGGTGCGCAGATCCGGAGCGTGCGTCGGGGCGCGGGTTGCGCACGTGCACAGGTATGGCGACCGGGTCCCGGCGCGGGTCGCGCAGCTGCGCAACTATCGGGACCGACCGCGGGCGCGGGTAGCGCAGCTGCGCAGGTGCACCACCGGTCGCCGGGTGCGCGCCGCATTCCTGCGCACGTGCGCGACCGACGGCGCCGCGTCGCCTCCTTTCCTGCGCACGTGCGCGACCGACGGCGCCGCGTCGCCTCCTTTCCTGCGCACGTGCGCGACCAGCTCACGGCCGGGACCCGACCGGAAGCTGGTTGGCCCCGACGAGGCGGCGGCCACCCCGGGTGGTCGGCTGGTGGCCTCTGCGGGTGGTCTGAGACGCGGACCCCCTCCGTAGGATCGAGACATGAGTGTGAAGGGGTCCGTCGGCAGGCTGCTCGTGCCCAAGGTCTCCGAGCTGGCGCCCGGGGTGACCTCCTCCTTCGTGCGCGAGGCCCTCAACCGCGCCATCGACGGGGTCGGCCCGCTGCCGCCCGCCGCCGCGGCGGCCGACAAGCAGCTGGAGGAGCAGGGGGGACACGTCGAGCGTGCCGTCCACGAGGTCATCGAGAACCACGTCCGACTCGCCGGCGCCCAGGGGTTCATCACCAACGTCGGTGGGCTCATCACCGCGGCCGTCGCGATCCCCGCCAACATCACCGGGCTCACGCTGCTCCAGTGCCGGATGATCGCCGGCATCGCGCACCTGCGCGGCCACGACCTCGACGACCCGCGGGTCCGCAACGCGATCCTGGTGACCCTGCTGGGCGAGGAGAACATCGCCAAGCTCGTCGAGAAGCGCAAGATCCCGGCGCCGCCGATGGCCATCGCCACCGCGCCGGCCCACGACCCCGCCCTGGACACCACCCTCGCCGCGGTGGTGGCCGGCGACCTGGTCGCCCGGATGGCCGGCAAGCGCATCGCGACCACGGTCGGCCGCCGGGTCCCGGTGGTGGGCGGCGTGGTGGGCGCCGGCGCCGACGGCTACTACACCTGGCGGGTCGGGCGGTACGCCGACCGCGAGCTGCTGCCGCGCACGCGGCCCTGAGCGACCGGGCGACGAGCCCTCAGTAGTGGCGGCCGCGGACGCGGCGGTAGATGCCCAGCGCCCGGCGCCCGGCCGGCCTGGCCTCCAGCGCCTGCACCGCCCGCTCGGCGTTGCTGCGCCGGGCGAGGACCAGCTCGTGGCGCGTCTCCTCGAGCTCGCGCGCGAGGTTGGCCTCCACCTCCCGCAGCCGGGAGCCCTCGACGAGCAGCGCGGTGATCGCGTCCAGGGCCGCGGGCAGCAGGTCCTCGGCCGGGGCGGTGTCGGGGTCGACGAACGTCCCCGACGGGGCACCGACCAGGTCGGCGAGGTCGCCGACGACGTCGTACCCGCGCTTCTCGACCTCGGCGACCCACGACCGCGAGAGCTCCTGGACCCACTCGTGGGTGTCCGGCGGGAGGCCGAGGCGGGCGCTGCCGGTGCGGCGCGAGAGGGTCTGGTGGGCCAGCAGCTCGCGCACCAGCGGGCGGTAGTCGGGCGGGTCGACGACCGGGGTGACCCGCTTGTTGACCAGCCGGAGCAGCGCCGTCTCGGGGACGCCGAGCGAGGGGTTCGCGCGCTCGGGGGTCAGGTCGAGGTCGATGCCGTCGAGGCCGAAGGCGTGGCTGAAGCGGCGCCAGAGCTCGTCGGGGGCGGCACCCGGCCGGGGCACGGTGACCAGGTGGACCTGCTCGGGCGGCAGGATCGCGCCCCAGCGGTCGAGGATGTCGGGGATCTCCTGGGCGCCCCAGAACCACGAGCCGATCCGGGTGTCGCGCGCCGGGTCCCGGATCATCTCCAGGAAGTGGGCGTAGGAGACGAGGCTGCGGTGCTTGACGTTCTCCTGCCACTCCGCCGGCACCTGGCGCACCAGGTCGCGCACCGACACGATCACGTGCACCTCGACGCCCTCGCCGAAGGACGTGAGCGCCCGGTCGACCTGGGTCGGCGAGGCTGTGGAGAGGATCTCGTGGCTGATGATCGAGGTGCCGGGCCAGGCGCGGACCTGCTCGGCCAGCCGGTCCCACGCGCCGACGGCCTGGGTCTCCAAGCCGCCCCACGTCAGGCGCATCAGGTCGAGCGCGGCCAGGAAGTGCCCGTCGAAGCGGTCGGCCGGGTAGAGGATCCCGTGCCCGCGCAGCACCTCGCGGTTGCGGAACAGCACGTCCTGGAGGTACGACGTCCCGGTCTTGGGGGTGCCCACGTGCAGCAGCACCCGCTTGCGGGCCGCCGCGCCGGTCGTGGCGTCGGTCGTGGGGTCGGTCGTCGGAGTCGGGGGTGTGCTCACCGCGTCTCCTTCGTCCAGTCCTCGTCCACCAGCATCCGCACCGCGAGCTCGAGCACGGCGGCGTCCGGGCGCTCCGGCGCCGGCGTCTGCCCTGTCAGGACGGGCGCGACGGCGGCGGGGTCGCCGACGACAGGGTAGCCAGCCCGCCGGAGCCGGCGGGTCATCCGCTCGGCGGCGCGCGTCACCCACTCCCGGTGCTCGTCGGGCACGCTGACCGGCGGCATCGAGGTGAGCGGGATCCGAGGCCACACCGTCCGCGACATCAGTCGTGCCCGCTCGTCGGGCGGCACGAGGAGCCCGACGACCGTGGCGATGCGGCGCGCGAGCTCGGCGGCGTCCGCGCCGGGGCGCCGGGCCGCGGGCACGCGGCGTACGCCGAGGGCGTCCGGCAGCGCGGTCGGGTCGAGGACCACGGTCACCCCGCCGGGCGACCCGGCGTGCCGGTCGGCGACCGCGGGGAGGTCGACGCGGGGGGGCAGCTGCCCGCGCTGCTGCCAGAACCGCAGCCACTCCAGCCACGCACCCGAGCCGCGCTCGAAGCAGCGGCGGGTCCACACGTCGGCGAGCATCTGGTCGAGCGGTGCGCCGATGACGACCATCGGCCCGGCGCCGAGGCGGCGGGGCCCGAGCGCCTCGCGGGCGGCGGTCGCCAGCACGGGGTCGCCCGCCACGCGGTGCCGGTGGGGCCGTGGCCGCGGCAGGCCGCGTCGCTCGCGCGGCACCCCGAGGCGCACCACGTCCTCGGCGAGGACACTGGTGGCCACCCGGACCAGCTCGTCGGCGGGCAGGTTGGCGGGGTCCACCGGCAGCGGCCCGTAGCCCGTGCCGGCCACCCCGACGAGGGCCAGGTCCGGCTTCCCGCGGCCGGGGGCGGCGGCGGTCAGGACCCGGTCGGCCAGGCCAGGGGCCAGGGGTCGCGCGGAGGCGGCGAGGTTGAGCCGCCGGAGCAGCTCGAGCTGCTGGGCACCGGGCAGCACGCGCCCGCTCGGCTGGGCCTCGACGGTCCACGCCACCCAAGGCGTCGTACCGCCGTCGCGCAGGTGCGCGACCCATCCCCACGCGCGTGCGGCGCCGGGGGTCACGGCACCGGGAGCGGTCGCGGCGTGGCTCACCGCTCGCGCAGCCGGCGGGCCTGGTGGCGCAGGCGGCGCACGGGGCTGTCGGCGTCGGTGCGCTCGGCCGCCTCGCGGGTCATCACCGTGAGCGCGTCGAGGGCGGCGCCGAGCTGGAGCTTGGGGCTGACCCGGTCGGGGTTGCGCCACCGGGCCTCGGGGTCGGGGCGGCGCGGGCGCAGGTCCTCGATGTCACCGACGACGTCGACGCCGCTGCCCTTGATCCAGTCGATCCACCGCTCGGCCTGCGCCTCGGCGTAGTCGAACCGCTCGGGCGCGAGCCGCACGGGGATCGAGTCGCGGCTGACCAGCACCTCCTGGGCGAGGAGCTCGCGGATGAGGGAGTCGTAGGTCGCGTCGCGGTACATCGGCAGCTCGAGGCGGCGGTTGAGCCGACGCAGCAGCTGGGTCTCGGCGATGCCGAGGCTGCGGTTGGCGCGCTCGGAGTCCAGCGGCGCCCACGCCGGGTCGATCCCGAAGGCCCGGCAGAAGCGGAACCACAGCTCGTTGCCGGTCGGCCCGCGGTCGTGCGGGACGGTCACCACGTGGACCCGCTCGGGCGGCAGCTTGGCGCCCCAGCTGCCGAGCACGACCGGGAGGTCCATCGCGCTGCGGAACCAGGTCTGGCCGCGCTCGACCTTGGTCAGGAACCGGTTGAAGGTCCACTTGCGACCCTGCTTGATGCTCTCCTGCCAGGCGGCGGGCAGCTGGCGGCCGAGGTCGCGCGCGGAGTAGACGACGTGGATCTCGCTGCCCTCGAGGTCGTTCATGACCCGGGCGATCTTGTCGGGCTTGGCCGGGGCGAGGATCTCGTGGGAGATGACGACGGTGCCGCTGGCGCGGCGTACGCGCTTGACCATCGTCTCCCAGGAGCCCTTCGCGTGACCGGGCGTGCCGCCCCAGTCCTGCTCGAGGAGGTCGAGGGCCGCGCGGAAGTGGAAGAGGTCGGCGTCGACGAAGCGGTTCTTGGTCGGGATCGTCACCCCGTGCTGGGACAGCGACGCCTGGTTGAGCATCAGCCGGTCCTGCAGGTAGGTCGTCCCCGTCTTGGGGGCGCCGATGTGGAGGTAGACGACGCGGCTCATGGGGGTGATTGTGCCCGAAGCGCGCGGCAGCGCTGCGAGGGCACCGTCAGGTCCGGGCCAGCGCGCGTACGACGGCGCTGGGACTGGGGCGCCCGAGCCGTCCGGCCATCCACGTGCTGGTCGCCACGACCGCGTCGAGGTCGACCCCGTGCTCGATGCCGAGGCCGGTGAGCATCCAGACGAGGTCCTCGGTGGCGAGGTTGCCGGTCGCCGACCTCGCGTAGGGACAGCCGCCGAGCCCGCCCGCGCTGGCGTCGAAGGTGGTGATGCCCTCCTGGAGCGCGGAGAAGGCGTTGGCCAGCGCCTGGCCGTAGGTGTCGTGGAAGTGCATCGCCAGCTGGTCGGTCGCCATGCCGGCCTCGACGAAGGCGGCGACGAGCTGCTTGACGTGCCCGGCGGTGCCCACCCCGATGGTGTCGCCGAGGCTGAGCTCGCTGGCGCCGAGGTCGAAGAGCCGCTTGCCGACCGAGACCACCTGGTCGATCGGCACGGCCCCCTCCCACGGGTCGCCGAAGCACATGCTCACGTAGGCCCGGACGTCCAGGCCGGCCTCGCGGGCCCGGGCCACGGTCGGCTCGAACATCGCGAACTGCTCGTCGAGGCTGCGGTTGAGGTTCTTCTGCGCGAAGGTCTCGGTGGCGCTGCCGAAGATCGCGATGTGCCGCATCCCGAGGTCGAGGGCGCGGTCCAGGCCGCGCTCGTTGGGCACCAGGACCGGGTGGGCGCGCCCCTCCTCCCCCAGCATCGTCATCAGGTCGGCGGCGTCGGCCAGCTGAGGCACCCACTTCGGGTGGACGAAGCTGGTCGCCTCGACGACGGGCAGGCCGGCGGCGACCAGGCGGCGTACGAACTCGGCCTTGTCCTCGGTGGGGACGATCGCCTGCTCGTTCTGGAGGCCGTCGCGGGGGCCGACCTCGTAGATGGTGACGCGCTCGGGCAGCGCTGTCGTGGCTCGCGCCGTTCGCAGGTCAGCCATCGGAGGCCTCCGCCTCCACGACGAGGAGGACGGCCCCGAGGGGGACCTGCTCGCCGGCGGCGACGTTGACCTCGGTGACGGTCCCGGCGAAGGGCGCCGTGAGGGCGAGCTCCATCTTCATCGCCTCCATGGCCCCCAGCGTCTCACCCTCGTCCACCCGCTGGCCCGGGGTCACCAGGACGTCCAGGACCGTGCCCGGCATGGGAGCGACCAGCGTGCCGTCGCCGGCGGCCGGGCCGTGGTCGGCGAAGGCGTCGGGTCGCTCGAAGCCGTAGCGCTGGCCGCGGTGCGCGACCTCGACCTTGCGGGCGGTCGCGTTGACGTACGCCGTCTCGCGGCGGCCGTCGAGGGACAGCTCGGCCCGGTGGTCGGCCAGCCGGTGCTCCTGCACGAACACGTCGTCGACCCGGTGGCCGGGGACGTCGACGCGCAGCTCGCGGCGCCCCTCGGGGGTCTCCAGCGCGACCAGGGTGCGGGCCGGCTCGCCCGCGACCCGCCACCCGTCGGTGGCGAAGGGGTCGCCCGGGCGGTCGGAGAAGCGGGGGCTGTGCAGCACGGCGTCCACCCACGCGGCGGTGAGCAGCGCGACCTCGGCGTCCGGGGCCGGGATCTCGGCCCGGTCCAGCCAGGCGGTGTCGATGGTCGCGTCGCGGAACGCAGCGCCCGCGGCCAGCTCCCGGACGAAGCCGGTGTTGGTGGTGAGCCCCAGGACGGCGGTCCTGTCGAGGGCGTCGACCAGCGCCTCCCGGGCGGCCTCGCGGTCCTCGCCCCACGCGATGACCTTGCCCAGCATCGGGTCGAAGGACGAGCTGACGACCTGTCCGGACTCCAGGGCGGCGTCGACGCGGACCCTCCCGTCGCGCCGGGCCGGGTCGCCGAAGGGCTCCGCCGGCCAGCGGACGAGCTCGGCGGTGCCGGCCTGGGGCAGGAAGCCGTGGTAGGGGTCCTCGGCATAGATCCGCGCCTCGACCGCGTGGCCCTCGAGGGTGACGTCGGCCTGGGTGAAGCCCAGCGGCTGCCCGGCGGCGACGCGCAGCTGCAGCTCCACGAGGTCGATGCGCTCGCCGCGGACGCGGACGACCTCCTCGGTCACCGGGTGCTCGACCTGGAGGCGGGTGTTCATCTCCAGGAAGTAGACCTCGCCGGTGTCGCTGTCGAGCAGGAACTCGACGGTGCCGGCGTTGGCGTAGCCGACCTCGCGGCACAGGGCCACCGCGCTGGAGGTGACCAGCTCGCGCTGGGCGTCGGTGACGGTGGGCGCCGGCGCCTCCTCGAGCACCTTCTGGTGGCGGCGCTGCGTGGAGCAGTCGCGCTCGAAGAGGTGGACGACGTTGCCGTGGTGGTCGGCGAGGACCTGCACCTCGATGTGCCGGCCGCGCTCGACGTACTTCTCGACGAGGATCGTGTCGTCCCCGAAGGCGCCGAGCGCCTCGCGGCGGGCGGCGGCCAGCGCGGCGTCGTACTCGGTGCGCGAGCGGACGATGCGCATGCCCTTGCCACCACCGCCGGCCGCGGCCTTGACGAGCACGGGGTAGGCGAAGTCGCCCGGGTCCACGTCGAGGTCGTACGACGGCACGACGGGGACGCCGGCGGCCACGGCGATGTCGCGGGCCGCGTCCTTCTTGCCCATCGCCTCCATGACCCCCGAGCTGGGGCCGACGAGGGCGAGCGGCTCGGTGCCCTCGATCTCGCGGGCGAAGGCGGCCCGCTCGGAGAGGAAGCCGTAGCCGGGGTGCACGAGCTGGGCGCCGCGGTGGTGGGCGGCCTCGGCGATCTCCTCGATCGCGAGGTAGCTCGACACCTCCGCGGAGTCGTCTGCGGCACGCACGTGGGGCGCGTCCTTGTCGGCGGCGGTGTGGACGGCGACAGTGCGCAGGCCCATCGCCCGTGCGGTGCGCATGACGCGCAGGGCGATCTCGCCGCGGTTGGCGACCAGGACGGTGTCGATGCGGCGAGCGCCGCTCAGCGAGGTCAACGAAATCACATCCGGAAGATGCCGTAGGAGGGGTCGGGCACCGGCGCGTTGGCAGCCACCGCCAGGCCCATGCCGAGCACCCGACGGGTGTCGGCGGGATCGATCACGCCGTCGTCCCACAGCCGGGCCGTGGAGTAGTAGGGCGAGCCCTGGGTCTCGTACTGCTCGCGGATCGGCGCCTTGAACGCCTCGACCTGCGCTGGCGTCTCGAGGTCGGTGCGGACGGTGGCCAGCACGCTGGCCGCCTGCTCCCCGCCCATCACCGAGATCCGGGCGTTGGGCCACATCCACAGGAACCGCGGGTCGTAAGCGCGGCCGCACATCCCGTAGTTGCCGGCGCCGAACGAGCCGCCGATGACCACGGTGAACTTCGGGACCACGCTGCACGCCACCGCGGTCACCAGCTTGGCCCCGTCGCGGGCGATCCCGCGGTTCTCGTACTCGCGGCCCACCATGAAGCCGGTGATGTTCTGCAGGAACACCAGCGGGATCCCGCGCTGGTTGCACAGCTCGATGAAGTGCGCGCCCTTGAGCGCCGACTCGCTGAACAGGATCCCGTTGTTGGCGATGATCCCGACGTCGTAGCCGTGGATCTTGGCGAAGCAGGTCACCAGCGTCTCGCCGTAGAGCTTCTTGAACTCGTGCATCCGGCTGCCGTCGACGATCCGGCGGATCACCTCGCGCACGTCGTACGGCGTGCGGGTGTCGGTGGGGACGACGTCGTACAGGCTCTCCGGGGGCTCGTGCGGGTCCTCGACCGGGCCGGGCTCGATCCGGCGCCCCGGCTGGGGGTAGCCGCTCGTCGCCGGAAGGGTGTCGACGATGCTGCGCACGATCGCGAGCGCGTGGGCGTCGTCCTCGGCCAGGTGGTCCACCACCCCCGACGTGCGCGCGTGGACGTCGCCGCCGCCGAGGTCCTCGGCGCTGACGACCTCGCCGGTCGCGGCCTTCACCAGCGGCGGGCCGCCGAGGAAGATCGTGCCCTGCTCCTTGACGATGACCGTCTCGTCCGACATCGCGGGGACGTAGGCGCCACCGGCGGTGCAGGAGCCCATCACCGCGGCGATCTGCGGGACGCCCCTGGCGCTCAGGTTGGCCTGGTTGAAGAAGATCCGCCCGAAGTGCTCGCGGTCGGGGAACACGTCGTCCTGCATCGGCAGGAACGCGCCGCCGGAGTCGACCAGCGCGATGCACGGCAGGTTGTTGTCGGCCGCGACGGTCTGCGCGCGCAGGTGCTTCTTGACCGTCATCGGGTAGTAGGTGCCGCCCTTGACCGTCGCGTCGTTGGCGATCACCACGCACTCGCGACCGTTGACCCGCCCGATGCCGGTGACGATGCTCGCGCTGGGCACCGCGTTGACGTCGTCGGCGTCGCGGCCGTACATCCCGTACGCCGCCATCGGGGACAGCTCCAGGAACGGGCTCCCCGGGTCCAGCAGCCGGTCCACCCGGTCGCGGACCAGCAGCTTGCCGCGGCCGGTGTGCTTGGCCCGCGCCGCCTCGCTGCCACCTCGTCGTACGACGGCCAGTCGCTCGCGGAGGTCGGCGACGAGGTCGCGCATGGGCACAGTGGCGACGAGGTCGCGCATCGTGGGGGCGTCGGCTGGGCTGCCCGCGGGGGTGGTCCCCGGGTCGGTGGTGGCGTCGGTCACCGGCACAGGTTAGCGATCGTTAACCTGCTCTGTCGACCGGCGGTTCGTCCGCCGTCGGTGCGCAGACGTGCGGGGCCACAGCGCGGGCCAGCACGGCGTCGAGGTGCTCGGTGAGGAAAGCTCGCACCCCTCGGTCGGTGATGCGGTCGGCCAGCGCCAACCGACGCTCGCCCTCGGGCGGCTCGCACAGCGTGACGATCTCCTCGGCCAGCCCGCCGATCACCACCCTCAGGATCCGCGCCTGCCGGCGAACGTGCGCCGGCGGCAGCCCGAGCCGCTGGAGCACGACCTGGCAGAGGTTGAGCAGCCTCCGATCGAATCCCGACATCGAGATCGCCATGGTCCAGTCGTGCCGTGCCCACGCCCGATAGGCGTGCAGGAGACGGAGCTGCTCCAGGCTCTCACCGTCCGCCGGCAGCCGAGCCATCATGATCTGCACTGCCTCCGACACCTCGAGCACCTCCACACGGTGCAGCGGCGCGGCGCGCCACATGTCCCTGTGGGAGAAGTGGTCGTCCACGGCGGTGAACGCACACGCGAGCAGGTGGGACTGGTCTCGGAAGTGGTACCGCACGGTGCTCGGGCTCACGCCGCTCTCGGCCGCGACCGCGCGCACCGTGGCTGCGCCGCAGCCCGACCGCAGGATGATCCGTTGGGCGGCGTCGTAGACCGCGACGTCGTAGGAGTAGCTGGGAGTCCTCATGGGACCCTCCTACCCGGGTCCCCGGTGGCTCATCTCGTCATCCACAGGTCTGGCGCAGGTGCGCAGGAATGGCAGTCGGCCGCCGTCGCCGGTCGCCCACGTGCGCAGGAATGGCCCACGGTCAGCACCCGCGCTCGCGCAGGTGCGTCACTCCTGCGCACGTGGGCGACCTCGACCCGGACACGGTGTCCATACCTGCGCGCGTGCGCAGCCCCGTTGCTCGTGGACAGCAGCCCGGCCCACCGGTTAGCGGACGCTAACCTTGGCCGGTGAGCCCGCGGCGCCAGCAGATCCTCGACATCGCCGCCGACCTCTTCGCCGAGCGCGGCTTCCACGGCGTCTCGGTGGCCGACCTGGGGGCGGCGTGCGGCGTGTCCGGCCCGGCGCTCTACAAGCACTTCCCCTCCAAGGACGCGGTGCTGGCAGAGATGCTGGTCTCCATCAGCGAGGAGCTCCTGGCCGTCGGGCGGGCGCGGGCGAGCGCCGCGGCGACGCCGGCCGAGGCGCTCGAGGCCCTGGTCGAGTGGCACGTCGAGTTCGCGCTGGCGCACCGGGCCCTGATCGTCGTCCAGGACCGGGACTGGTCCTCGCTGGCCGACGACGCCCGGGAGCGGGTCCGGGCGCTGCAGCGCGAGTACGTCGACGTGTGGGCCGCCGAGCTGCGTCGCGTCCATCCCGGGCTCACGCTCGACCGCGCCCGCGCGATGGCCCACGTGGCCTTCGGCCTCATCAACTCCACCCCGCACAGCGGCCTCCTGCCCGACGAGCAGATGCAAGGACTGCTCCACGACATGGCCCTCGGAGCCCTGCTCTCCCCCCATTAGGGTGGGGCCATGAAGCTCTCCGACCGGCTCGAGGCCGCGTTCAACGCGCAGATCACGCTGGAGTTCCAGGCGTCCCTCGTCTACCGCCAGCTGGCCATCGAGCTCGAGCTCATGGACCTCCCGGGCATGGCCGCATGGCTGCGCCACCAGGCCGACGAGGAGATCGTCCACGCCAACAAGTTCATCGACCACGTCGCCGACCGCGACAACCACCCGGTCATCGGCGCCATCACGGCGCCCAGCGTCGCCGTCGGCTCCGTGCTCGACGCGTTCCGGGCCGCACTGGCGCACGAGGAGCGGGTCTCGGAGTCGATCCGCAACCTCTACCGGACCGCGGAGGCCGAGGGCGACCTCGACTCCCGCCCGCTGCTCAACTGGTTCCTCGAGGAGCAGGTGGAGGAGGAGGCGACGGTCAAGGAGATCGTGGGGAGGGTCGTGATGATCGACGACGACGGCCCCGGCCTGCTGCGCCTCGACGAGGAGCTCGGGCTGCGCCCGACCTCCACCACCGAGGCGAAGGCCTGACCGCACCGCCGCCTGAGCGCTCGCGTCTGCTCGGACCCTCACCACCAGCGCGCGAGGTCGACCTCCGGGTCGGCGTCGAGCGCCGCCAGCATCCGCGCGGCCCGCAGGGCGGCGTCCTCGGCCACGGCGAGGTCCTCGGCCGCCGGGTCGTCCTCGTCGGCGCGCCCCGAACCTTCGTCACCGCTCCCACCCGCGCGGGTCGCGAGCTCGTGCAGCCCCGCCAGCAGCGCCTCCCGGGACAGCCCCCGCAGCTGGAGCAGCACGAACGGGTCGCCCTGCAGCAGCCACCCCAGCTGGGTCAGCACGGCCAGCGCGTGCGGGCACGGGTCCAGCCACGCGTCGCAGCCGCAGGTCGACCCCAGCTCTCCGGCGTACGGCAGGAGCTCGATGCCGGCCTCCTCGCCCGCCTCGAGCAGGGCGTGCGGCAGCTGACCGGCGAGCAGCGCGGCGACCCGCCCCGACTCGGCGGCGACCAGCTCGACGAAGGTGGCCGCGTCGCGCTCGTCGAGCACGGGCACGCTGACGGTGACGGTCCAGGTGTCGTCGCCGTCCGAGACGGCCGCGAGCGCGGAGCCGGAGTCGACGGCGATCGCCCCGACCTCCCCGGCGCGCGCGAGGGCACGACCGCGGCGGAGCTCGGCGACGGCGAAGGCCGACTCCTCCACCGCCCGCCCCCACGCCTTGCTCCACCAGGTGCCGGGCCCGCCTCCGCGGCGGGGCGCGAGGCGCGGGTGGGTGACGGTGTGCTCGCCGGTCACGACGGTCCCGGGCCGCCCGGGCTGCCGGCGTCGGGGTCCCGCAGCGCCACCAGGTCGCGCAGCTCGTCGTTGCTGAGCTCGGTCAGGGCGGCCTCCCCGCGCCCGAGCACCGTGTCGGCGAGGGCGCGCTTGCGGGAGAGCAGCTCGGCGATCTTCTCCTCGATCGTGCCCTGGGTGACGAAGCGGTGGACCTGCACCGGCCGGGTCTGCCCGATCCGGTAGGCGCGGTCGGTCGCCTGCTCCTCCACCGCGGGGTTCCACCAGCGGTCGACGTGGATGACGTGGTCGGCGGCGGTGAGGTTGAGCCCGGTGCCGCCCGCCTTGAGCGACAGCAGGAAGACCGGCGTCTCACCGGCCTGGAAGCGGGCCACCATCGCCTCCCGCTCGGCCACCGGGGTACCGCCGTGGAGGAACTGGTGGGGCACCCCGGCGCGGGACAGGTGCCGTTCGAGCAGCCGCGCCATGGCGACGTACTGGGTGAAGACGAGTGCCGCGCCACCTTCGGCGAGCACCGTGCCGATCAGCTCGTCGAGGAGGTCGAGCTTCTCCGACCGGCCGCCGAGCCGCGGGTTGGCCTGCTTGAGGAAGTGCGCGGGGTGGTTGCAGATCTGCTTGAGGCCCGTCAGCAGCTTGAGCACCAGGCCCCGGCGGGTGTCCTCGTCCGCCTCCTCGATGCGGCGCATGCAGTCGCGGACGTAGGTCTCGTAGAGCACGACCTGCTCGCGGGTCAGGCCGATGAGGTGGTCGGTCTCGGTCTTGGCCGGGAGCTCGGGGGCGATGCCGGGGTCGGACTTGCGGCGGCGCAGCAGGAACGGGCCGATCAGGTCGGCGAACTGCCTCGCCTTGGTCGGCTCCAGCCCCGACTCGATGGGCGCCGCCCAGACCTTGCGGAAGGCGTTGCGGCTGCCGAGCAGGCCGGGGATGGCCCAGTCGAGGATCGCCCAGAGCTCGGTGAGGTCGTTCTCGACCGGGGTGCCGGTGAGCGCGACCCGCGCGGCGCTCGGGATGGTGCGCAGCGCCCGGGCCGTGGAGGACCGGGCGTTCTTGACGTGCTGCGCCTCGTCGGCGACGACCAGGCCCCACGGCACGGTGGCCAGCAGATCGGCGTCGTTGCGCATCGTCCCGTACGTCGTGAGGACGAAGCCGGGGTCGCCGAGGACCTCCAGCCCCTCCAGCGTGCGCGCGCCGCCGTGGAAGCGCCGGACGGGTACGCCGGGCGCGAACCGGCGTACCTCGGCCTCCCAGTTGCCGAGCAGGGACGCCGGGCACACCACCAGCGTCGGGCCTCGATCGACGCCCTCCTCGTGCCGGTGCAGGTGCAGCGCGATGAGCTGGACCGTCTTGCCGAGCCCCATGTCGTCGGCCAGGCACGCCCCGAGCCCGAGCGAGGTGAGCTCGGCGAGCCACGAGAACCCGTGCCGCTGGTAGTCGCGCAGGGTGGCCGCCAGCCCGGACGGCACCTCGACCGGTTCCCCCACCGCGGCCGTCCGCAGCCGGTCGCGGACCGCGAGCAGCGAGGCCCCGACCACCGCCTGGTGCTCGACGTCCTCGACCTGCACGACCTCGGTCAGCGTGGCGGCGAGGGCGGCGGCGGGCGCGACCCGCCGGATCAGCCGCTTGCGGGCGCGCGCGAGCACGGCCGAGTCGACGATGGTCCAGTTGTCGCGGATCTTGATGATCGGGGTCGCCGCCCGCGACAGGTCGTCCATCTCCTCCTCGGTCAGCGCGTCCCCGTGCAGCGCGAGCTGCCAGGAGAACCCGAAGAGCGCGTCCGGCCCGAAGAGCCCCGTCTGGAGCGGCTCCTCGCGCGACGCCGGTGGGCCGGACAGCACCACCTGCGAGGTCACGTCGCGGTCGAGGTAGCGCGGCCACAGCACCTGCACGCCGATCGCGTCGAGGGCGGCCACCCCCTCGTCGAGCAGGCTGAGCAGCTCGTCGCTGTCCAGGGTGATCTGGTCGGGCACCCGGAGCGCGAGCAGCCGGTCGAGCACCGGCCACGCCACGGCGGCCGCCCGCAGCGCGATCGACGCGTGGGTGCGTGCCCGGTCGCCGAAGCCGTGGCCGCTGCCCGGCTCGTCGGCCTCGGTCCACAGCAGCGCGGCGTCGGCGACGTGGGCGGGGTTGTCGGCGGCCACGACCTGCAGGACCAGGCGTACGGCGCCCGCGACCAGCTCCTCCTCGTCGGCCTCGACGCGCAGCGCGACGTCGACCAGCTGCGGGCGGTCGTCGTTGCCGCGGGCCCGGGCGCGCGCGATGCGCTCCTCGAGCCGGCGGGTGAAGTCGGGGTCGACCCGGTGCGGCTCCGGCCCGGCCCGGGCCGGGCTGCGCCGGGTCGCCAGGGGCGCCGCCCGCGGCATCGCGTCGACCACCGCGTCCAGCACGGCGCGGACGATGCCCTCCGCCGTCGCGACCTCGAGACCCTCGTCCGCCCGGGCCCGGGCCAGCTGGACGATGCGGTCCTCGTCCGCGGCGTCGAGGCCGGCGACCCGCCAGCTGGTGCCCGTCTCGTCCGGACCGAACCGTCCCGCCGCGACCAGCCTCATGCCGAGCAGGGCGGCGCCGCTGAGCAGCGCCACGCTGGGGTGCACGTCGTCCCGGGCGTGGGCCCGGGTGAGCACCGGCAGCGCGCCACGGACCGGCAGGCTGACGGTGCGGCGTACGTCGGTGAACTCGACCGTCCCCTCGCGGGGCAGCGCCGCCGCCCGGAACGTCGCGGGACCGCTCACCGGGACGAAGCTCACCCGCCCACGCTAGCGTCGTGCCCCATGAGCATCCTGGACGCGACCCTCGCCCGCCTCGACGGCACCCCCGGCACCCTGCGCGACCTGACCGGCGGGCAGCCCGCCTTGCTGGTCAACGTCGCCAGCAAGTGCGGGCTCACCCCGCAGTACACCGGCCTCGAGGAGCTCCAGGAGAAGTACGGCCACCGCGGCTTCACCGTCGTCGGCCTGCCGTGCAACCAGTTCGGGGGCCAGGAGCCGGGCACGTCGGAGGAGATCGCGGAGTTCTGCTCCGCGACGTACGGCGTCACCTTCCCGATGAGCGAGAAGGTCGAGGTCAACGGCGCGGGCCGCCACGAGGTCTACCGCGACCTCGTGGCCACGCCGAACGAGAAGGGCGAGGCCGGGGACGTGCAGTGGAACTTCGAGAAGTTCCTCGTCGACGCCGACGGCGCCGTGGTCGCCCGGTTCAGCCCCGTCGTCGAGCCGCAGGACCCACAGGTGGTCGACCGCGTCGAGGCCCTGCTCGCCTGACGTGGACGTCCGCGCACTGCTCGCCGAGCACCCCGTCGTCGACGGACACAACGACCTGCTGTGGACCGCCCGCGAGGAGGCCGGCTACGACTTCGAGGCACTCGACGTCGGCGCCGGGGGCACGCCCACCCACACCGACCTGCCGCGACTGCGCGAGGGCGGGGTCGGCGCGCAGTTCTGGTCGGTCTACGTCCCGACCCGGCTGACCGGCGACCACGCGGTGAGCGCGACGCTGGAGCAGGTCGACGCGGCGTACGCCCTGACCGAGCGGTACGCCGACCGGCTGGTGCTGGCGCGCACCGCCGAGGACGTCGAGGCCGCCTGGGCCGACGGTCGCATCGCGTCCCTCATGGGCGCGGAGGGCGGCCACTCGATCGACTGCTCGCTCGGGACGCTGCGCCGGCTGCACGCGCTGGGGGTGCAGTACCTCACGCTGACGCACAACGCGAACACCCCGTGGGCCGACTCCGCCACCGACCGCCCGGTGGCAGGCGGGCTCACCGCGTTCGGCCGCGAGGTCGTGCGCGAGATGAACCGGCTCGGGATGATGGTCGACCTGTCCCACGTCTCGGCGGACACCATGCGCGACGCCCTCGCGGTGGCCGAGGTGCCCGCGATCTTCAGCCACAGCTCGGCGCGCGCGGTGACCGACAGCCCCCGGAACGCCCCGGACGACGTGCTGGAGATGCTGCGCGACCAGGGCGGGGTCTGCATGGTGACCTTCGTGCCCAAGTTCGTGAACCAGGCGTGCGCCGACTGGCACCGCGGCGCCGTCGAGGCGGCGGCCGCCGAGGGGATCGCGGAGGCCGACAACGCCCGTTTCTCCCCCTTCTACTCCGCCTACCGCGCCGCCCACCCGGAGCCGGTCGCCGACCTCGCCGACGTCGTGGCCCACTGCGAGCACGTCCGGGAGGTCGCCGGGATCGACCACGTCGGGCTCGGCGGCGACTACGACGGGGTGGAGGTGCTGCCGCGGGGGCTCGAGGACGTCACGGGCTATCCCGCGCTGCTCGCCGCGCTCGCCGACCGGGGCTGGTCCGCCGACGACCTGGCCCGCCTGACCTGCCGCAACGTGCTCCGGGTCATGCGCGACGTGGAGTCGGGCGCGCGCGAGATCCGGCAACGTCGGGCGCCGAGCCTCGCGCGCATCGAGGACCTCGACGGCCCTGCTTCGGGGTGACCCGGAGCACGTCGAAAAGGATTACGTGGTTGTCGGTGGCAACTGTCACCATTCTCCGGTGACCACAGACATCCAGCAGCAGCCTGCCGGCACCCCGGCGGGCGACTCCGACAAGCTCGACCGGGGCGTCCTCCTCGTCGCGGGCGTCGTCGTCCTCGGCGCGATCATGTCCATCCTCGACATCACCGTCGTGTCGGTGGCGCTCGAGACCTTCCAGCGCGAGTTCGACGCGACCGCCGCCGAGGTGGCCTGGACGATGACCGGCTACACGCTGGCCCTGGCGAGCGTCATCCCGCTCACCGGCTGGGCGGCGGACCGCTTCGGGACCAAGCGGCTCTACCTGCTGGCCGTGCTGCTGTTCACCGCCGGCTCGGTGCTGTGCGCCACCGCCACCAGTCTGGAGATGCTGGTGCTCTACCGCGTCCTCCAGGGCCTCGGCGGCGGCATGCTGATGCCGCTGGGCATGACGATCCTGACGCGCGCCGCCGGTCCCGAGCGGGTCGGCCGCGTGATGGCCGTGCTCGGCATCCCCATGCTCCTGGGCCCGATCTTCGGCCCGATCCTCGGTGGCGCGCTGATCGACAGCGCCTCGTGGCACTGGATCTTCCTCATCAACCTGCCGATCGGCATCGCCGCCATCGCCTACGCCTGGGTGGTGCTGCCCAAGGACGAGGTCGAGCCGTCGGAGACCTTCGACTGGCTGGGCATGCTCCTCCTCTCGCCGGGCCTCGCCGCGTTCCTCTACGGCGTCAGCTCGATCCCCGAGCACGGCACCGCGCTGGCATCGGAGGTGCTGGTCCCGATGGTGCTCGGCATCGTGCTGATCGTCGCGTTCGTCCCGTGGGCGCTCAACCGCCGCAACATCCACCCGCTGGTCGAGCTGCGCCTGTTCAAGAACCGCAACATGACCGTCGCCGTGATCGCCATGATGCTCTTCGCGATCGCGTTCTTCGGCGCCTCGCTGCTCTTCCCGCTCTACTTCATCCAGGTGCGCGGCGAGGACGCCCTCGGCGCCGGCCTGCTGCTCGCCCCGCAGGGCATCGGCGCGATGATCACCATGCCGATCGCGGGCATCCTGGCCGACCGGATCGGCCCCGGCAAGATCGTGCTCACCGGCATCTCGGTGATCACCGTCGGCATGGCGATGTTCACCCAGATCGGCGCGGACACCTCCTACCCGTTCATCCTCGGCGCCCTGTTCGTGATGGGCCTCGGCATGGGCGGCACGATGATGCCGATCATGACCGCGGCACTGGCCACGCTGACCGCGCACAACGTGGCCCGCGGCTCCACGCTGCTCAACATCACCCAGCAGGTCGCCGCCTCGATGGGCACGGCGCTGTTCTCGGTGATCCTCACCAACGAGCTCAAGAACAAGGAGTCGGTCACGATCGCCGGCGCCGTCCAGGCCGCCGGTGACGACCAGGGCGCCGTCGCCGCGCTGCTCCAGCAGTTCGGGCTCAGCCCCGACCAGCTCAACGCCGTGCTGGCCCAGGTGCCCGCCGACATGGCCGACGCGTTCGCCACCGTCTTCGTCGTGGCCACGATCCTGGTCGCCTGCTGCCTCATCCCGGCCGCCTTCCTGCCCCGCAAGAAGGTCGCCCCGGTCGACGCCACGGCAATGTTGGGCCACTGAGCCTCCCCGCACGTCCGGCGTCCGCGGCCCGTCCCTCCTTTCGAGGGGCGGGCCGTCGTCGTACGACGGGCGGTGGACCTGCCACCTTCCGGGTCACTGGAAATGTGGCTGCTGCACCGCTCCGGCGCGCAGCCCGGCGGGCCCGGGGGCGCCGGGCGCGGCGAACGTCAGGCCTGGGTGCCGAGCGCCACGGGGAGCACGGCGGTGGCGCCGGCGTCGCGGAGCGCAGCGGCCGCGACGGTGAGGGTCCAGCCGGTGACGACGAGGTCGTCGACGAGCAGCACCGGACCGGCGGGGACGTCGGCGCGCAGCTCGTAGCGGCGGGTCACGGCGGCCACCCGCTGGGCGGAGTTGGTGGCCCCGCGCCCGGGATCGACGGACGTGTCCGCGATCGCCCAGTGGCCGACCACCGGCAGCTGCATCACCCGGGAGAGGCCCGCGGCGAGGTCCGCGACGAGCTGGGGACGGGTGGCCGACTCGACCTGCACGATGGCGACGGGGCGCTCGGCCCACTCCTGGGACCAGTCCTTCATCACCGTCATCAGGCCCGCGGCCAGGGAGGGCGGGACCGGGCCGTCGGCGACGCCCTCGGCGAAGAGCTCGCGCAGGGCCTGGCCGTGCCCGAGGTCGGTCAGCCGGGCGATCGCCCGTCCCTCGTCGGGACCGGCGGCGATCTTGCCCTTGAGGTCGAGCCCGAGGTTGGCCAGGGCGGTCGGCCACATCTTGCGCGGCTCGATCGCCACGCCGGGGCGCGAGAGCCGCGCGCTGGCCGAGGCGACCGCCTCGTCGGAGACGGTGGCCGCGAGGGTCAGCCCGCCGCAGTTGTCGCAGCGGCCGCAGTCGACGGCCTCCGGGTCGTCGAGCTGCTCGCGCAGGTAGCGCATCCGGCAGGCGTCGGTGTCGAGGTAGGCCAGCATGGCGGCCTGCTCGCGCTCGCGCGCCTCGCGCACGCGCTGGTAACGGTCGGCGTCGTAGACCCACTCGCGGCCGGTGGCCTCCCACCCGCCCTGGACGCGGCGGACGGCGCCGTCGACGTCGAGCACCTTGAGCATCGCCTCGAGGCGGTTGCGCCCGAGGTCGACGTAGGTCTCCAGGGTCGCGGTCGACAGGGGGCGGTCCGAGCCGGCGAGCACGTCGATCGTCTGCCGCACGAGCTGCTCGGGCGGGAAGGACAGCCCGGCGAAGTAGGCCCAGATGTCGCGGTCCTCGAGCTGGGGCAACAGCACCACGCTGGCCTCGGTGGTGCCGCGGCCGGCGCGACCGACCTGCTGGTAGTAGGCCACCGGCGACTGGGGCGCCCCGAGGTTGATGACGAAGCCGAGGGACGCGTCGAACCCCATACCGAGGGCGGAGGTGGCGACGAGCGCCTTGACGCGCCCGGCCACCAGGTCGGCCTCGAGCGCCTGGCGCTCGGTGGGGTCGGTCTGGCCGGAGTAGGCAGCGACCTCGTGCCCCCGCTCCCGCAGGTAGGCCGCGACCTCCTGGGTCGCGGCGACGGTCAGGCAGTAGACGATGCCGGAGCCCGGCTGCTCGGAGAGGTGGTCGGCCAGCCACGCCAGCCGCTGCTCGGCGGTCCGCAGCCGCATCACCCCCAGCCGCAGCGACTCGCGGTCGAGGGACCCGCGCAGGACGAGCACGCCGGACCGCTCGTCGGCGGCCGGGTCCAGCCCGCCCCCGAGCTGCTCGGCGACGTCGGCGGTCACCCGCGCGTTGGCCGTGGCGGTGGTGGCGAGCACCGGGATCCCGTCGGGAAGGTCGCCGAGCAGGGTGCGGATGCGGCGGTAGTCGGGGCGGAAGTCGTGGCCCCAGTCGGAGATGCAGTGGGCCTCGTCGACCACCAGCAGCCCCGACGTGGCGGCCAGCCGCGGCAGCACCTCGTCACGGAAGCCGGGGTTGTTGAGGCGCTCCGGGCTGACGAGCAGCACGTCGACCTCGCCCGCGTTGATGGCGTCGTTGATCGGCTGCCACTGCTCGATGTTGGTGGAGTTGATCGTCACCGCCCGGATGCCGGCGCGCTCGGCGGCCTCGATCTGGTTGCGCATCAGGGCCAGCAGCGGCGAGACGATGACGGTCGGGCCGGCTCCCGCGGAGCGCAGCAGCAGCGTGGCGACGAAGTAGACCGCGGACTTGCCCCACCCGGTGCGCTGGACGACCAGCGCCCGGCGACGGTCGACGGCCAGGGCCTCGATGGCCGCCCACTGGTCCTCGCGGAGGACGGCGTCCTCGCGGCCCACCAGGGCGCGGAGGTGGCGCTCGGCGGCGTCCCGTGCCTCGCGTCGTACGTCGTCCGTCGTCACCGTGGTCATGGGTCCCTGTCTACCAAGCCGTGCCGACAGCCGGCCGGCGCAGGTGCAGGAGCTGGTCCAGCTGGTGCCGCGAGGGGAACGGCTGGTTGCTGAAGTCACCGGCGTAGTAGCCGTTGTGGCGGGACCGGGTGCGGACGAAGGTGCCCTGCTCGTGCTCGGTGTTCATGACGATCTCCTGGGTGGGAAGCAGTGGAAGGAAGATGCCAGCGACGCTAGGCGCGTCGGTGCCGGAGCGCGTCGTCGGAAGGCCTCCTCCCGGGGGGTACCGGACGACGAGCCGTTGTCCTCCTTTTAGCGGACGCCGCGTGGTGCGGGGGCGTCGTACGGTGACGAGGTGAGCCGGGTCCGGCTGTTCCTCACCAGGCATGGTCTCGACCTCCTGGTCGTCGTCACCGCGGTCGTGACCGCGGTGGCGACCGTGCTGCGGGACGACCTGGAGAACCCGAGCGGCCCGCTGTTCGCGCTCGGCCTCGTCGGCATCACCTTCGCGGTGCTGGTCCTGCTGGCCCGCCGCCGGTTCCCCTTCGCCGCCCCGGCCGCGACCTGGCTGGTGTGCGCCGCCCTGTCCTTCCTCGACGGGCAGCTGATCGTCAACGGGGCGGGAATCCTGGTCGCCGGCATGGGCGCCGCCGTGCTGCTGGGCAGCCAGCGCAACGCGTCGCTGTCGCGGCTCGGGCTGGTCATCGTGCTGGCGGGGTCGCTCGTCGTGGTGCGCAACGGCCCGAGCTCGTCGACCGACGACCTCATCTCGGTCCCGGTGATGTTCGCCCTCGGCTGGCTGGTCGGCTGGGCGCTGCGTGAGCGCACCGAGCGGACCGAGGCCGCCGAGGAGCGGGCGGCCCGTGCCGAGCGGGAGCGGGAGGCCGCCGCCCGGGTGGCGGTGGCCGAGGAGCGAGCCCGCATCGCCCGCGAGCTGCACGACGTCGTCGCCCACGCCGTCAGCGTGATCGTGCTCCAGGTCGGGGCGGTGCGGCACCGGATGCCGGAGTCGGCGGGGGCCGACCGGGAGGCACTGCGCAACGTGGAGGAGGCGGGCCGGACGGCGCTGGCCGAGATGCGCCGCCTGCTCAACGCCATGCGCGAGGACGGCGACGAGGCCGAGCTCGGTCCCCACCCCGGGCTGGCCGACCTGGACCGCCTCGTCCGCGACGTGGGCGCCGCCGGGCTCGAGGTCACCGTGCGGACCGACGGCGAGCCGCGCCCGCTGCCCGCGGGCCTCGACCTCTCGGCGTACCGGATCGTCCAAGAGGGGCTCACCAACAGCCTCAAGCACTCCGGCGCCGGCCGGGCGGAGGTCGTGGTGGCCTACGAGCCCGAGGCGCTGCGGCTCGAGGTGCGCGACCCGGGCGACCGGGACGGCCGGGCCGGTACGACGGTCAACGGTCACGGCCACGGGCTGGTCGGCATCCGCGAGCGGGTCAAGATCTTCGGTGGCGAGATGTCGGCCGGGCCGGCGCCCGGCGGCGGGTTCCTCGTCCGGGCGCGGCTGCCCGTGGGGGGAGGTTCGCCGTGACCATCCGGGTGCTCGTGGTGGACGACCAGTCGATGGTGCGCGCCGGCTTCCGGCTGCTGCTCGCCGACGAGACGGACATCGAGGTGGTCGCCGAGGCGGGCAACGGGCGGGACGCGATCGCCCAGGCCGCACGGTTCCACCCCGACGTGATCCTGATGGACATCCGGATGCCCGAGCTCGACGGGCTGGAGGCCACGCGCCGGATCCTGGCCGCCGACGGCACCGCCCGGGTCCTGGTGCTCACCACCTTCGACCTCGACGACTACGTCTTCGAGGCCCTGCGAGCCGGGGCGAGCGGGTTCGTGCTCAAGGACGACCCACCGGAGCAGCTGCTCGCGGCGGTGCGGACGGTGGCCGCCGGCGAGGCGCTGCTCTCCCCCGCGGTCACCCGCCGCGTGATCCGGCACTTCGCCCAGGCGCAGGTGCGCGTCCCCCCGCCGGAGGTCTCGACCCTCACCTCGCGCGAGCTCGAGGTCTTCGAGCTCATCACCCGTGGGCTCTCCAACGCCGAGATCGGCCGGGAGCTGTTCATCAGCGACACCACGGTCAAGACGCACGTCACCCGGCTGCTCCAGAAGCTCGGGCTGCGCGACCGCGCCCAGGCGATCGTGCTCGCCTACCAGACCGGGCTCTTCGACGCGTCCTGACGGCGTCGTCCCGACACCCGGGGTCCTACCTGAGGACGACCCGCCGTCGTCCGTTCCTCGCACGGCGGTCGCGACCTCGCGACGACGCGGCCGACCCCTCGCCGTACCTAGCGTCGGAGGCACTCCCCGACCAACGAGAGGAACCCACATGATCACCGTCGAGAACCTGTCGAAGAGGTACGGCTCGACCGTCGCCGTCGACCACATCGACTTCACCGCCGAGGCCGGCCGGGTCACCGGCTTCCTGGGCCCCAACGGGGCCGGGAAGTCCACGACCATGCGGATGATGGTCGGCCTGACCAAGCCCACGACCGGTACGGCAACCATCGCCGGCCGCCGCTTCGCCGACCTGCCCAACCCGGGCCTCGACGTCGGCGTGATGCTGGACGCGTCCGCCCAGCACGCCGGGCGCACGGGCCGCGAGATCCTGACCATCGCGGCCTGGACGACCGGCGTGCCGGGCCGGCGGGTCGAGGAGATGCTCGACCTCGTCAGCCTCAGCCCGACCGAGGCCGACCGTCGCGTCGGCAGCTACTCGCTCGGCATGCGCCAGCGGCTCGGGCTCGCCACCGCGCTCATCGGCAACCCGCGGGTGCTCGTCCTCGACG
Source organism: Nocardioides sediminis (assembly GCF_003047295.1). Lineage (GTDB taxonomy): Bacteria > Actinomycetota > Actinomycetes > Propionibacteriales > Nocardioidaceae > Nocardioides > Nocardioides sediminis. The sequence continues at coordinate 103,663 of NZ_PZYZ01000004.1, read as the reverse complement.
AGCCGGCCAACGGCCTCGACCCGGCCGGGATCCGCTGGATGCGCGACCTGCTGCGCGACTTCGCCGACGGCGGCGGGACGGTCCTGCTGTCCTCGCACCTGCTCCGCGAGGTCGAGGTCATCGCCGACGACATCGTCATGATCGGCCGCGGCCGGATCGTCTGCCAGGGGTCCAAGGCCGACCTCCTGCGCGGTGTGGGCAGCGTCGCCCGGGCCACCGACACCAGGGCGCTGCGCGCGGCCCTCCACGCCGCCGGGATGGACACCACCGTGTCCGACGACGGCTCCGTGGCCACCGACGGCGAGCCCGAGCGGATCGGCCAGGTCGCGTTCGCCGCGGGCGTCGTCCTCACCGAGCTGCGGCACACCGAGGGCGGCCTCGAGGACATGTTCCTCGAGCTCACCGCCGACCACCAGCGAGAAGGCAAGAACCGAGAGAGGAAAGCAGCATGACCACCACCACCGCCGCCGTCACCGGCGTGCACGAGCAGCACCGACCGGTCCCCGGCATCCCCCTGGGGCGCGTCGTCCGCGTCGAGCTGCGCAAGATGTTCAACACCCGTTCCGGGTTCTGGTTGATGGCCAGCCTGGTGATCGTGGGTGTCCTCGCCACCGTCGGGACGATCCTGTTCGCCCCCGACGACCAGCTGACCCACAACACCTTCGCCGCGGCCATCGGCTTCCCGATGACCATCGTGCTGCCGATCATCGCGATCCTCTCGATCACCGGCGAGTGGAGCCAGCGCACCGGGCTGACGACCTTCACCCTGGTGCCGCACCGCGGACGGGTGCTGCTGGCCAAGACCGTCTCGTCGGTCCTGGTCGGGGTCGGGGCCATGCTGGTGGCGCTCGTCGTGGGGGTCGTCGGCAACGTCGTCGGCACGGCCATCACCGGCACCGACCTGGTGTGGGACCTCTCGGCCGCCCAGTTCGGCACCATCGTCATCGGCAGCCTGCTGTGCCTGCTGACCGGGACGATGCTGGGGATGCTGCTCCGGAGCTCGCCGGCCGCGCTCGTCACCTACTTCGTGATGACGCTCGTGCTCCCCACCCTGTTCGGCATCCTGGCCACCAACCAGCCGGACTTCGTGGACGTCCAGCCGTGGGTCGACGCCGAGCTCGCCCGGTCGTTCCTCTTCGAGGGCCCGCCCCAGGGCGAGCAGTGGGCCCAGGTCGCCGTCACCGCGGTCCTGTGGCTCGTCCTCCCCGCCCTGGTCGGACTGCGGGCCGTCCTCCGCTCGGAGGTGAAGTAGTCCCAAGCCCCACCAGCACCGCCCGGACGCGTCACGGCGTCCGGGCGGTGCTGCGGAACGAGGTGCCTCAGCGCAGCCGGAGGGTGCGCTTGCCCGAGGACGAGGCCGCCACCGTCGGCGAGCCGAGGTACTGCGCGACCAGGACGTGCTTGCCCTTGCGCAGCCTGGGCAGCCGCACGGTGATCCGGCCCTGGTGGGACGCCTGCAGGGTGGCACGGGCGATCGTGCGGCCCTTGTCGCGGACCACGACCTTGCCGGTGGGCGCGGTCGCCGAGGCGACGACGACCTTGGCCCTGCCGCGCCGGGCGGTCGAGGCACGCCACGTCGCGGTGGTGGTCGAGGCCGCCTTGCCCTGGGCGGCACCCGGCTGCTGGGAGCCGCCGGGGGCCGGTGCGGGCGCCGGGCTGGTGGGCGTCGTCGGTGCCGGCGTCGTGGGCGTCGGGGTGCTCGACGGCGAGGCGAAGAGGCCCACGAACGGGGTGACGTAGTACTTGTCCCCGCCGTGCCCGGTCACGGTGAAGGCGATCTGGAGGTGGTCGCCGGCCTGGTTGATCGGGCAGGGCGCGTCACCGTCGAGGCGCGACTGGCACTGCGGCTGCTGGGTGGCCGGGCCCTTGAGCTCCCGGGTCGCCCGGACGGGGAACTGGAACTCCAGCACGTCGCCCTGGCGCAGCGTGAACGGCGAGTAGTCGGCGTTGCCCATCAGGATGCCGCCGTTCGCCCCGTGGTCGAATGCGAGCGGGTCGGTGGTCAGCACCTGCTGCTGGCCGGCCGGCGTGAGGTCCCAGCGGACGTCCTCCTCGACGAACTCGATCCCGGCCGGGACGAGGATCTCCGGCAGGATGCCGACCTTGCCGCTGCACGGCAGGCCGACGAGGCCGACGTACCCGCGCAGGTAGAACTTCTCGCCGACCTTGGGCACCTGTCCGGAGGGCGAGGACCAGCCGACGTTGGCGCTGACGCCGGTGGAGGGCTTGCTCGTGATGCAGTCGATGATCTGGTCCTCGTCGTGGAAGCCGTCGTTCCACGTCGTGGTGGTCGCGCTCACCGGGGCCGGTGAGAGCAGGCCGAGCGCGATGGCGAGCATCGCGACCAGGGCCAGGTGGAGCTTGTTCATGGCGGTGCCTTTCGTGGCTGGGGTGTCGTGCTGGTGTCGTGCGGGGACGCTGGCCGGGTGTCACCCAGGGGCGCCCCCGGGGACCGCGTCGGGCAGGTCGAGCCAGTCGTCCCAGGACAGGTCGCGGCCGACGTAGCGCGGTCGCGTCAGGGGCCAGTCGGCGGCGATCCAAGCGGGGACCAGCGCGTCGAGCTCGGCCTCGAGCGGGCTGCCGACCAGCTCGTCGACGACCCACCAGGAGATCTCGGCGTCGGCGCCGACCTTCTCCGGTGGATCGACGTAGAGGCAGCCCAGCAGCCGGGTCTCGTCCCGGTCGAAGAGCCCGTAGTTGAAGGACTCGTGCTCCCGGGTCTCGGCCTCGTGGCGGACCAGCTGGTCGAGGTCCTGCTCGCGCGTCAGGCCGGCCGGCGGCCAGCCCCAGGCGGGCCCGTAGACCGACCACAGGCGCTCACGCGACCCGAGCACGGCCACGAGGTCGAGGTCGACGTCTCCGGCGCGGAGCGGTCGGAGGTGGTGCCCCGCTCCGACCGGGACGTGCGCCGGGTGGGTCCACCCGGCGGGCAGCCAGCAGGTGGCGTCAGGCTCCGCGGACGTGTCGGCCGTCCTGTCGGTGGTCATGGGCGTCTCCCGGCGGTCGTGGTTCCCGACAGGTCCGTCGGGAGCACACACGCTGCCGTGGCGGCCTTGCGGTCGCCCTGCGGTTGCCTTGCCGCAGCTCGGCCGGCCTCGCGGCGTCCTTGCGGCCCTTCGTGCCGCGCCGGCCTCCAGCGTCGGGAGCCGCCCGCCCGCGGCCCACCGCCGCCCGGGCCCCGACCTAGTCGGTCGCGGGGTCCGTCGCGAGGGCGACCGTCTCCTCCACCGTGAGGGCACGTCCCTGCGCGACCACGTCGTCGTACGACGCCCCGAGGACGTCGCGGGAGGCCGCGAGCGCGTCGGCGAGTGCCTGCTCGTCGGGCTGGTAGTAGCCGTAGACGTTGGCCCCGACCGTGTCCCGCAGCCGCCGCGCGGCGCCGTGCAGCAGGGCCACCCGGTGGGCGTGCTGCTCGCGGGCCTCGACCACCGCCAGCGCCTCCAGGAAGTAGGCGAGGTTGGCCATGTCGCCGGTGTCCACGCTCAGCCGGACGCCCTCGGCGAGCTGGGCGCGGGCGGTGACGAGGTCGCCGTCGACCAGCCGGACCTGGACGGAGGTGAACAGGGCGATGTAGATGGCCAGGGGGTCGTCCCGGCGCCGGGCCGCCTCGAGCGCGCGCTCGAGCAGCGGCACCGCGTGCCCGGGGAAGCCGAGGAGCAGGCGCACCGTCGCCTGCCAGACGTGCGCGAGGGTCCACAGCCACTCGCCGGCCAGTCCGGCCTCCTCGGTCAGCCGCACCGTCTCGACGAAGCGCACCTCGGCCTCGTCGAGGTGGTCCTCCGCGAGGGCGACGAGGCCCTCACCGGCGAGGTTGTGGGCCTCGCCCTCCAGGTCCCCGATCCGGCGGGCCAGGACCACACCGCGGCACCAGTGCCGGGCCAGGACGGTGTCGCCCTGGGCGAACGTCATCGCCCCCATGACCGCGTGGGCGCGGACCCGGACGGGGTCCGGGAGCTCCTGGGCGAGCACGGCCTGCACCAGCCGCCGCCCCTCGAGCAGGTGGCCGCGCAGCCACCAGAACAGCCACATCGCCCAGGTCATCCTCCCGGCGAGGTCGCCCCTGCCGGACGCCAGCGCCCACTCCAGCGCGGCGACGAGGTTGGCGTGCTCGCGCTGCGTGACGGTCAGCGCCTCGGTCGTGCGGGTCCCGCGGTAGCCGGGCTCGGTGTCCTCGGCGAGGCGCAGGAAGTGGTGGAGGTGCGCGTCGCGGACGGCCTGCTCCTCGTCGTCGGCGAGCAGGTCGGCGGCGAACTGGGCGACCGGCTCGAGCAGGCGGAAGCGGACGACGCCGGGGTGGTCGGGGTCGCGGAGGACGAGCGAGTGGGCGACGAGCTCCTCGAGCAGCGCGAGGACGTCGGCGTCACCGGTCGGCCCGGGTGCGCCGCCGGCGACGGCCTCGACCGCGTCGAGGGTGAACCCGTCGGAGAAGACCGCGAGGCGCCGGAACAGCGCCTGCTGCTCGGGCTCGAGGAGCTGGTAGCTCCAGTCGATCGCGGCCCGCATCGTCCGCTGGCGTGGCGGGAGGTCGCGCGCGCCGGAGCCCGCCATGACCCGGTCGAGGTGCTCCCACACGGCCGCCGGGGACATCAGGTGCGAGCGGGCCGCCGCCAGCTCGATGGCGAGCGGGATGCCCGCGAGCCTGCGGCAGATCCCGGCGACGGCGGCCGCGTTGTCCGCGTCCAGCCCGAACCCCGGCTGCACCGCGCGAGCCCGGTCGACGAAGAGCGCCACGGCCGGCGCCTCGGCGACGAGCCCCGGGTCCTCCCCGTCGCCGGGGACCGCCAACGGCGTCAGCTGGTACTGCAGCTCGCCTCGCACGCGCAGCGTGGTCCGGCTGGTGACGACGACGCTCAGGCGCGGGCAGAGCGCGACGAGCCGGGCGATCCCGGCGGCCGAGTCGAGCAGGTGCTCGGCGTTGTCGAGCACGACCAGCGTCCGGCGGTCCCGCAGGTGCTGCGCGACGACGCCCACCGGGTCGAGCCCCTCCACCGCGCTCAACCCGACCGCGCGCCCGACGGCCGGCAGGACCAGCTCGGGGTCCGCGAGCGGCGCCAGTGACACGACCGCGACCCCGTCGGGGAAGTCGGGGCGGCAGGCGCGGGCGACGGCGTGGGCCAGCCGCGTCTTGCCGACCCCGCCGACGCCCGTGATGGTCACCAGCCGCTGCGCGGACGTGGCGAGGAGGTCCCGCAGGTAGTCGACGGCGTGCTCGCGGCCCACCAGCCGGTCCGCGGGCACCACCACCTCGGAGTGCCACGACGCGTCCGGACCGGCGTCCGCGGAGCCGGCGACGGGGTCGGCGGACACCGGTACGCCGCCCGGCGCGGCTCCCGCCTCCGGCGCCAGGAGGTCCTGGTCCTGGGCGAGGATCCGTACCTGGAGGTCGCGCAGCTCGGGGCCGGGGTCGATGCCCAGCTCCTCGGACAGCCGCTCGCGGACCTCGGCGTAGACGTCCAGCGCCTCGGCCTGCCGGCCCGCGCGGTAGAGCGCCAGCATGAGCTGGCCGCGGAAGGCCTCGTGCAGGGGGTGGTCGGCCACCAGGGCGGGCAGCCGGTCCAGGGCGTCGGCGTGCAGCCCGAGCGCGAGCTCGGCCTCGACGACGAGCTCGAGGGCGGCCAGCCGGAGGCCGTCGAGCCGGGCGGCCTCCACCTCGGCGAAGGGCAGCGGCACGTCGGCGTAGGCCGGGCCCCGCCACAGGGCGAGCCCCGCCTCGAGCGCGGCACGCGCCCCGGCCGGGTCCCCCGCCGCCACGCGCCGCCGGGCCGCGGCGACGTGCTCCTGGAACGCGAGGGCGTCGACCGCACCGGGCGCGTCGAGCCGGTAGCCCGGTGACGCCGTCGCGATGCCGATCGCGCCGTCCTCGACCCGGAGCCGGGCGCGGAGCCGGGAGATGACGGCGTGCAGGTTGGAGGTGCTGGCGCCGCGGCCGACGTCGCCCCAGACCCGCTCGAGGAGGGCCTCGGTCGACACCACCCGGCCGACGTCGACCACCAGGGCGGCCAGCACCTCGCGGTGGCGGGGCGAGCCGATCTCGACCGGTGCGCCGTCGCGCAGGACCTGCAGCGGCCCGAGGACCTGGATCACGGCGCCGACTCCCCCCTTGTCGGCGACGATCCTAGGGCGACCGGCGCGGCTCGTGGGGGCTCTCGACGTACGTCGCCCGGATCGGGGACGCGGGTCCCGGTCAGTGGCGGGCGTCCCTGAAGACCTCGCCCTCCAGCACCGGCACGACGTCTGCGGCGTCGACCTCCGCCGCCATCGACACGTCGTCGGCGAACCCGGCCGCCGCCAGCTCGCGTCCCCCGGCGCAGTCGTGCAGGTCGACCGGCAGCCGGGCGCCCGCCCAGGCGTGCGTCGCCGCCCGGGCCTCGGGGCTGAGTCCCTCGACCCCGCGGTCCGCGAGCGCGGACAGGATCGCGCCGGCGCCCCACAGGTCCTCCACGCAGGGACGCAGGGTGTCGTCGGGCCACCGCTCCCCCGCCGGTACGACGACGCAGGTGGCGCCCCCGCGCAGCAGCGGAGCCAGGTGGTCGGCCACCGCAGCGGCGTTGCGCAGCGACCCCGCGACGACCCGGGCGCCGGTGCCGGCCAAGGCCCAGGTGATCGTCGAGCCGTTGGGCGAGGGCAGCACGACCCGCTCCACGTCGCGCACCCCGGCCATCGCGGCCGGGGAGAGGCTCACCTGCCCGGCCTGCTCGCGGGCCTCGAGACGGCCGACGGCCAGCAGCGCGTCGCGGGACGCGGCGTGCTCCACGGCGCGGGAGTCCCGCCAGCGGAACGGCAGGACGTCGATCCCCCTCTCGACCGCGACCGCCACCGTGGTGGTGAAGGACAGCACGTCGACGACCACCGCGACGTCGGCGGGCACGGCCGTGGCGCCGACCGGCCCCCACTCGCAGCGGACGGCGTACGACGCCTGGTCGTGGCCCGGCTTGAGGTCGAGCCCGGCCACCGCGGGGTCAGTCGCCGTTCTTGACCGGCACGACCACAACGGGGCACGGCGAGTGCCGCACCACCTGGTCGGCGGTCGAACCCGTCAGCAGGCCGCGGAAGCCCCCGGCGCCCCGGCGTCCGACGACGAGCATCTCGGCGCCCTCGGCCGCCTCGAGGAGCTTGGCCGAGGACTGCCCGTGGGCGGCGTGCAGGTCCACCGTGCAGTCGGGGGGCAGGTGCAGCGCCTCCACGTCGCGGGCGAGCTGCGCGAGGACCGCCTCCTCGAAGTCCTTCTCCGGCGGCACGTAGCCGGGCTTCATGCTCGCCGGCCGGGGTGCGTTGGTGAGGCTCCACGCCCGCAGCACGTGCAGGTGCACGCCGAGCCGCGCGGCGTGGCGGGAGGCCCAGGCCACCGCCTCGCTCGAGGCCTTCGATCCGTCGTGTCCGACCAGGATCCCGCCGTCGATGGTGACCTTCTCTCGCATGGAGGTCAGCATAGGGGCGCGCGCCAGTCCGTGACCGGCCGATCCGTCGCCGCACGCCGCCCGCGGACGCCGTACGGCGACGACACGGTCACCAGATGCGGACCCGCTGGTCCGGCTCGACCCACAGCCCGTCCTCGGGCCCGGTCTCGAAGACCTCGTGGAACTCGTCGAGGTTGCGCACGATGTTGGCGCGGAACTCCGGCGGCGAGTGCGGGTCGATGGTGAGGTACTGCTGCTCCTGCTCCTTGCGCCGCTTGGTGCGCCAGCAGTAGGCCCAGTTGAGGAACACCTTGCGCCGGTCCTCGACCGAGGCCTCGCCGCCCGCCGCCTGAGCAGCGATGACGAACGCCTTGTGGCCGATGGTGAGGCCGCCGAGGTCGCCGATGTTCTCGCCGACGGTCAGCGCGCCGTTGACCTTCTCGCCGGGCAGCGCGCGCGGCTCGAAGCCGTCGTACTGCTCGATGAGCGCCTTGGACTTGACCTCGAAGGCGGACTTGTCGTTCGCGGTCCACCAGTCGTTGAGGTTGCCGGCGCCGTCGTACTGCGCGCCCTGGTCGTCGAAGCCGTGGCCGATCTCGTGGCCGATGACCGCGCCGATGCCGCCGTAGTTCTCCGCGGGGTGGGCGTCGGGGCTGAAGAACGGCTTCTGCAGGATGCCCGCGGGGAAGCAGATCTCGTTGGTGCCGGGGTTGTAGTAGGCGTTGACGGTCTGCGGCAGCATGAACCACTCGTCGCGGTCGACCGGGGAGCCGATCTTGGCCAGCTCGCGGTCGGTCTCGAACGCTGCCGACGCCGCCACGTTGCCCATCAGGTCGTCCGGGCTGACCCGCAGGTTGCTGTAGTCACGGAACTTCTCCGGGTAGCCGATCTTGGGCCGGAAGGTGTCGAGCTTCTCGTAGGCCCGCTGCTTGGTCTCCTCGGTCATCCAGTCCAGCGCCTCGATGGAGACGCGGTAGGCCTGGAGCAGGTTGGCGACCAGCTCGTCCATCATCGCCTTGGACTCCGGCGGGAAGTGCCGCTCGACGTAGACCTTGCCGACGGCCTCGCCGATGGCGCCCTCGACCAGTGCCACACCGCGCTTCCAGCGCTCGCGCAGCTCGGGGGTGCCGTTGAGGGTGCGACCGTAGAAGTCGAAGTTGGTCTGCACGAACGCGTCCGGGAGGTACGGCGCCGCGGAGCGCAGCACGTGGAAGAGCAGCCAGGGACGCCACTGCTCGATGTCGACCTCCTCGAGCACCGTCGACATGTGCGCGAGGTAGGAGGGCTGCCGGACGCAGGACTCGGCGATCGTCTCGCTGCTGCCGCCGAGGTTGGTGACGTAGGCGTCCCAGTCGAAGGCCGGGGCGAGCTCCTTGACCTCGTCGAGGGTCATCAGGTTGTAGGTCTTCTGGACGTCGCGGGTCTCCGCGCGCTCCCAGTGGCCCTTGGCCAGGCGCGTGTCGAGCTCGAGGATCGTCTGCGCGGCCGCCGCCGGGTCGCCCAGCCACTCGGTCTCGGCGAGCCCGAGGAGCCTGGTCAGGTAGGCGACGTACGCCTCGCGGACCTCGGCGAACTTGTCCTCCCGGTAGTAGCTCTCGTCCGGGAGGCCGAGCCCGCCCTGGGTGATGTGGAAGAGGTAGCGGTCGGAGTTGCGGTCGTCGGTGTCGATGTAGGAACCGAAGAGGCCGGCACCGCCGATGCGCTCGAACTCGCCGAGGAAGGCGGCGAGGTCGCGCACGTCGCGCAGGCCCTCGACGGCCTTGACCAGCGGCTGGATCGGCCGGGTGCCCAGCCGGTCGATCCGCTCCTCGTCCATGAAGGAGGCGAAGAGGTCGCCGATCTTGCGCGCGTCCTCGTCGAGCCGGTCGGCCGGCGTCTCGGCGAGCGAGGTGATGATGTCGCGCACCTGCTGCTCGGCGGCGTCGGCCAGCTGGACGAAGGGACCCCAGCTCGAGCGGTCGCTGGGGATCTCGGTCTCGTCGAGCCAGCGCCCGTTGACGTGGCCGAACAGGTCGTCCTGGGGACGGATGTCAGGGTTCATGCCCGGGCGGGCGTCGTCGAGGGTGCTCACGGAGCCGACCCTAACCGGCGCCGTCAACGCGGCGGCCGACGACCGAGCCCGGCCCGCGTGTCCGGACCGGGTCAGCGCACCCGGACGACGCTCTTGCCCAGCGTGCGCCGCTCGTCCATGTCGACGAGCGCCTGCCCGAAGTCCTCGAGGGCGTACGTCGCGCCCACGGGCGGGCGGACCACCCCGCTCTCGATCATCGGCACCAGCTCGGCCCACTGCCGCTGCATGAAGTCCTGGCGGGTCATCGCGTAGGCGCCCCAGCCGACGCCGCGGACGTCGACGTTGTTGAGCAGCAGCCGGTTGACCTTGACCTCCGGGATGCCCTGGCCGGCGGCGAACCCGACGACCAGCAGCCGGCCCAGCTCGGCCAGGGAGCGCAACGAGTCGGTGAAGAGGTCGCCGCCGACGACGTCGAGCACGATGTCGACGCCGCGGCCGCCGGTGAGCTCCTTGACCCGGTCCTTGAACCCGTCGACCAGCACCGCGTCGTCGGCGCCGGCGGCCCGGGCGACCTCGGCCTTCTCCTCGGTGCTGACCACGGCGATGGTGCGTGCGCCGTAGCCCTTGGCGACCTGGATGGTCGCGGTGCCGACGCCGCCGGCGGCGCCGTGGACCAGCACGGTCTCGCCCTCACGGATGCCGCCGCGGTCCCGGAGCGCGAACTGCGCGGTCAGGTAGTTCATCGGCAGCGCCGCCCCCTCGTCGTACGACGAGACGTCGGGCAGGGGGAACGTCCAGGCCTTCGGCGAGGCCACGCGCTCGGCGGCGTTGCCCCAGCCGGACACGCCGGCGACGCGCTGGCCCACGGCGAGGTCGCTGCTGCCCGGGTCGAGGACCTCGCCGGCGAAGTCGACGCCGAGGGTGAAGGGCGGCTCGGGCTTCATCTGGTACTCGCCGCGGCTGAGCAGCAGGTCGGGGAACGACACCCCGACGCTGTGCACCTCGACGAGGACGTCGTCGGGGCCGGGCGTCGGCTCGGGGACGTCGTTGACCACGACGTCGAGGGGACCGGTGGGCGTGACGACCTGGACTGCGCGCATGGTCGTGGAGGCTAGCGGGCGGGCCCCGCGCGGTCCTTGGGCGCCGGGCACGAATCCCCCTTGACCTCACGTGCACGTGAGGGCCGAGCATCCGGTCGTGAGCAATCAGTGCAGCAAGAAATGCGTGGTCCGCTGCCGGTGCCTCCCGTCAGACTGTGCGACATGCCGGACCCGCTGATCGACCAGGTGCAGGACACGGTCGGCGACCAGCAGGTCGGCCGGCGGCTGCCGCGCGCCCTCACGCCCTTCCGGACCCCGGCCTATCGCTGGCTCGCGCTGGCACTCGCGGCGAGCTCGTTCGCCAGCGGCGTGTGGATCGTCGCCCTCGTCTGGGAGGTCATCCGCCTCGACGGCGGGCCCGGGCAGCTGTCCACCGTGATGACCGCCAGCGCCGTCGGCGTGCTGGTCCCGGCCCTGCTGGCCGGCGTCGTGGCCGACCGGGTCCCGCAGAAGACGATCCTGCTCGTGGTCGCGCTCGTCGAGACCGCCGGCATGGCGCTGGTCGCCTTCCTCTCGGCGGCCGACCTCGGTGCCGTGTGGATGCTCGCCTGCGTCACCTTCGTGACCGGCATGGGCATGGCCTTCTACTACCCCGCCTACTCCGCGTGGCTGCCCGCGCTCATCCCCGAGTCCGACCTCCAGGCGGTCAACGGCTTCGAGGGGATGGTGCGCCCCACGATCGGCCAGGCGATCGGCCCGGCCGTCGCCGGCGCCGTCGTCGCCGCGGCCTCGCCCGGGGCGGCCTTCACCGTCGCGGCCGTGTCGTCCGCGCTGGCGCTGGTCTTCCTGGGCCGGGTCCCCTCGACCCCCGTACGCCGCACGCTGGACGAGGCGCACGCCGGCCACCCGGTGCGGGCCGCCGTCGCCGACATGCGCGAGGGCTTCTCCTACATGGTCCGCACGCCGTGGCTGCTGGCGACGCTGCTGTTCGCCTCGCTGATGATCCTGGTGATGATGGGCCCGCTGGAGGTGCTCATCCCGTTCCTGGTCAAGGACCGGCTCGGCGGCGGTCCCAGCGACCACTCCTACGTGCTGGCCGCCTTCGGCATCGGCGGCGCCCTCGGCTCGCTGGCGATGGCGTCGGTGCGGATGCCGCGCCGCTACCTGACGGTGATGAACCTCGGCTGGGGCGTCGGCGCGCTGCCCTTCGTGGTGATCGCGCTGGCCGAGTCGGTGTGGGTCGTCGTCGCCGCCGCGCTCGTGATGGGCGCGCTGTTCTCCTTCCCGATGGTCATCTGGGGCACCCTGCTCCAGCGCCGGGTGCCGCCGCACCTGCTCGGCCGGGTCGCCTCGCTCGACTTCTTCGTGAGCGTCTCGCTGATGCCGGTCTCGATGGCCCTCGCCGGCCCCGTCTCCGACGCCATCGGCCTGCGCAACACCTTCTTCATCGCCGGCACCGTGCCCGTGGTGGTCGCCGTGGTCGCCGTGCTGTGGGCGCGGCTCCCCGCCGACGAGGTCGCGCACCCGCTGCGCGACTGAGCGCCGGCTACTCGGGGTCGACGATCGCGTTCATCTCGAAGTGCATCGGGTCGGTCCAGCTCCAGTCGCCGCCCCAGGCGAAGCCCCAACGCTTGAAGATGCTCACCACGTCGCGGTCGATCTCCCCGACGGTGCCGCGCTGGTTGCCCGGCACGTTGATGTCGAAGGCGATGCCGAAGGAGTGCAGCGAGAGCTGCTGGGTGCCCGCGATGAAGCGCGGGTAGAAGCACCCGGCGTACTCGTCGGGGTTGATCTCGTCGGCGAGGCCGCGCTGCTGGATCTCCAGCAGGGCGGCCCGCAGCTGCGGGAAGACCACGCGGTGGCAGGTCATCGAGCCGAGGACGGGCACCGGCTCGGTGCGGATGTTGGCGTCCACCCACGACTGCTCGGGCGCGATCCTCCCCGCTCCCAGCACGGTGTAGCGGAACGTGCCGACCGCCTCCGCCACCGAGCCGCCGGTGAGCACCGCGGTCTGGGTGGCACCCGGGTTGAGGTTGGGTCCGAGGATCGTCACCGACGCGTCGTCCCCGACCAGCCGGACGAGGTCCTTGCGGACCTCGCGCGGGGAGTGGATGCCGGTGTGGACGAGCAGCGCGTTGCCCGACTCGATGCCCAGGTCCTCGCCCCACTTCTCGTTGACCACGGCGTCGACCTGCGGCACCTGCGGGGCGAAGGCCCCGATGTGCAGCTCGGCGGCGTCCTTGTCGTTGCCGAGCTTGAGGTAGCCCTCGTCGTCCTGCAGCCGGCGCCCGACGGCCTTGTCGATCGCCAGCTCGCCGCCGGCGACCCGGTCCCAGACCTCTTGGAGCTCCGCGCTCGCGTACGGCGTGTAGTTGCGGTAGGTCGCCGGGTCGACGGCCGCCACGGTGATGACGCCGTTCGGCACGCCGAAGTCACCCAGCGAGATCCGCTCCACGCGCTCGACCCGGCGGTTTCCCTCGATCCGCTCGACCAGCTCGTCGCTCAGGGGCTCCTTGGAGTAGATGCGCAGGTCCGGGCCGACCAGGGTGCCGGTCCGCCTCCCCGGCGGGTCGACCGCGTGATCGGGGTCGGCGACGGGGGCGGGCGTGTCGGTGGCGGTCGTCTCGCCGGCGGGGCGGGTCCCGGGGCTGCTCGTCCCCTCCGGCTCGCCGGCGGCGTCGACCGGGTCGCCGGTGGTGCAGGCGGTGGTCAGGGCGAGGGCGAGCGCGACGGACGCTGCTGCGCCGCGCAGGCGGCGTACTCGCGTCATGGCTCCCCTCCCATGGGTCTCAGGGTATGGCCGCCGTCCCAGTCCTGCCGGTCGCCGGCCGGTCACCCCGGCAGCCGCCGCGGGATCGTGAACCACGAGACCAGGCCGCCCAGCGCGAGGAGCGCCGCGCAGGCCAGCATCGCGTCGCCGTACGCCGCGTCGAAGGCGACCGGGTCGGCGTACGCGTCGCCCCCGAGGCCGAGGGCGACCGGCAGCGCGGCGACCGCGATGAGGGAGCCGGCGCGGGCGACGGCGTTGTTGATGCCGCTGGCGATGCCGGCGTTGTCGTCGGGGGCGGCGGCGAGCACCGTGGCGGTCAACGGCGCGACCATGAGCGCCAGCCCCAGGCCGAAGACGGTGAGGCCGGGCAGCACGTCGACCCAGTAGCTCACGTCGGCGTCGACCCCCATCACCAGCAGGGTCCCGACGGCCATGACGAGCGGCCCGGCCGTCATCGGGATCCGCGGGCCGAGCCGGGTGCCCAGCTCGCCGCCGCGGGCGGCCAGGAGGAGCATGCACACCGTGATCGGCAGGGTCGCCAGCCCGGCCTGGAGGGCGCCGTACCCGCTCACGGTCTGCAGCTGGATGACGAGGAAGAACAGCACGGCGCCGAGGGCGGCGTAGACCAGGAAGGTCATCGCGTTGCTCGCGCTGAACGTGCGGTCGCGGAAGAGGGCCGGCGGGACCATCGGCGCCGTCTCCCGGCGCTCCAGCGCGACGAAGGCCACGGCCGCGAGGACGCCCGCCGCCGCTGCCCACGGCGCGCCGGCCCCGCCCCACTCGATGAGCGCGTACGTCGTCCCGCCCAGCGCGAGCGAGGCCAGCACGGCGCCGGTGTAGTCGAAGGTCGTGGGGGCGTGGGGGTCCCGCGTCTCCGGCACCCAGCGCACCGCGATCACCACGGTGAGCACGGCCAGCGGCAGGTTGATGAGGAAGATCCAGCGCCAGCTCGCCTGGTCGACCAGCAGGCCGCCGACGAACGGACCCACCGCCCCGGCCACGCCGCCGAGCCCCGACCAGGCGCCGATCGCCTTGGCCCGGTCGCGGGGGCGGAAGGAGCCCTGGATCATCGCCAGGCTGCCCGGGGTCAGCAGCGCGCCGCCGACGCCCTGCAGGATCCGGGCCACGACGAGGACCTCTGCGTTGGGTGCCAGCCCGCACAGCACGCTGGCGCCGGCGAAGACCACGGTGCCGACCACGAAGACCCGGCGCCGGCCGAAGCGGTCCCCGAGGGAGCCGCCGAGCAGGATCAGGGAGGCGAGCATGAGCAGGTAGCCGTTGTTGATCCACTGCAGCTGCGCCAGCGAGGCGTCGAGGTCCTCGCCGATGGTGCGGAGGGCGACGTTGACGGCCGAGCCGTCGAGCCACGTCATCCCCGAGCCGAGCGTCGCGGCGGCGACGACCGCGCGGCCACGCGGCGTACCCCACTCGACCGATGGCGCCCCCACGCCCTGCAGGCTAGGGCACCGGAGGCCGATCAGACCCCGAGCACCTGCCGGGAGATCCACGCCAGGTCGGCGGCCGTCTCCCCCGGTGAGCCGGACGGCTGCATGATGTGGCTCAGCACGACCCGCACGACCATGTCGATCGCCGGGGCCACCCGCTGCGGCGGCAGGCCGAGCTCGAAGGCCTCGATCCGCTCCTCGATCACCGCCTTGGCCGTCGCGAGCAGGGTGCCGGCGTGCGTGGTCAGCAGCGGCAGCAGCTCGGTGTCGGCGCCGTGGGTGGCGCTGACCACCGCCTTGAGCAGCGGGTTGTCCTTGGCCAGGACCAGCACGTCGTACGCCGCCGCCTCGATCGCCTCGGCGATGTCGCCGGGGTGCCTGGCGAAGGCGTCGTCGACCGCGGAGAGGAAGCGCTGGAGCTCGGCGAGGATCATCGCCTCGGCGAGCGCGTCCTTGGTGCCGATCTCGTTGTAGACGGTCTGCCGGCTCACCCCGGACGCCGCGGCCAGCCGGCCCATGGTGACCTTGGCCCACCCCACCTCGGTGGTCATCGCGACGGCAGAGGACACGATCCGGTCGCGCAGGGTGGGCATGGGCCTGAGTCTATGTAGGGGCCACCTCGCGGCTGGGGTCGACGGGCACGAAGTCGGCCTTGTCGCGGACCCCGCAGTCGGGGCAGCACCAGTCAGCGGGCACCTCGGCCCACGCCGTGCCTGCAGGGAAGCCCTCGTGCTCGTCGCCGGCGGCCACCTCGTAGGTGTAGCCGCAGCCGGGGCAGCGCGCGGCGAGCACCTCCTCGACGAGTCCCGGCGCGACGTCCTCCCGCTCCCCGGCGACGTGGACCGAGAGGGCGCCGTACCGCTCGAGGTAGCGCTCCCGGTGGCGCGGGCTGATGTTGGCGCGGCTCACGTCGCCGCCGAAGTGCGCGACCACGCGCGGGTCCATCACCCGGCGCCAGATCGCGGGGACGACGGCGAGCACGATCATCCCGGCGTACCCGGTCGGCAGCACCGGCGACTCCTCGAAGTCGCGCAGCGCCTGGTAGCGCCGGGTCGGGTTGGCGTGGTGGTCGCTGTGGCGCTGGAGGTGGTAGAGCAGCACGTTGGTCGCGATGTTGTTGGAGTTCCAGCTGTGGCTCGGCAGCACCCGCTCGTAGCGCCGGCGCTCGCCGACGCCGACGCGTCGGCGCAGCATCCCGTAGTGCTCCATGTAGTTGACGACCTCGAGGAGCGAGAAGCCGACGACGGCCTGGAGGAGGAGGTAGGGCGCGATCCCGGCGCCGAGCCACGCGACCATCGCGCCCCACAGGACGGCGGTCATCAGCCACGCGTTGAGCACGTCGTTGCCGATCCGGAACGGGTGCTGCTTCCGGCGGGCGTAGCGCCGCTTCTCGATCCGCCAGGCTGACCTCAGCGATCCCAGGACCGTGCGCGGCCAGAACGCGTAGAAGCTCTCGCCGAGCCGGCTGCTGGCCGGGTCCTCGGGGGTGGCGACGCGGACGTGGTGGCCGCGGTTGTGCTCGATGTAGAAGTGCCCGTAGGCGACCTGGGCGAGCGCGATCTTGGAGAGCCAGCGCTCGTTGGCCTCCTTCTTGTGGCCGAGCTCGTGGGCGGTGTTGATGCCGATTCCGCCGATGCACCCGATGGAGACCGCCAGCCCGATCCTGTCGAGCGTGTCGAGGCCGCCGACCGCCCCGGGGTGTGCCAGCAGCCAGAACGCGCCGACGAACCCGGCGTACTGGATCGGCAGGAAGAGGTAGGTGATCCAGCGGTAGTAGCGGTCCTTCTCCAGCGCCTCGATCACGTCGTCCGGCGGGTTGGAGCGGTCGAGCCCGGCGACGAGGTCGATGGCCGGGACGACGCCGAGGATCACGATCGGGCCCAGCCAGAACCACACGTCCCAGCCGGTGAGTCGGTGCAGCCCGATGCCGAGGAACGCCAGGCTCGGCACCACCAGCCCGATCAGCCACAGGTAGCGCTTCTTGTCCGTCCAGCCGTCGGTCGATCCCGGGGGGACCGTGCCGGCGGACGACTGCTCGGGGCTCATGGTCGACACCTTCCGTCGAGGGTTTACAAGACCATAGGATCTGTAAAGCGCCTTGACAAGCGGTGCGCGGTTGTAAACCTGTCCCTCAGGCCCAGGTGATGCCGGCCCCGCCGCGCCAGGTGGCGTCCCAGTCGTCGTCGGAGCAGGGCGTGACCTCGTCGCTGCGGTTCCACAGCGTCAGGTAGAGCGCGACGGCCGAGCCGCGGAGGAGCGAGTCACCGTCGGGGTGCTCGCCGGGACCCAGCCGAGTCGTCACGGCCGGCGTGGGCCCGACGTCGACGGTCCAGCCCCGGTCACCGGTCTCGGGGAGTACGACGATGCGGTGCGGCTCCGGGGAGCGCAGCCGGGACCGGGGTCGGGTGACGAAGCCGGTGAGCAGCTCGTCGATCCCGTCCAGCGCGACCTCCTCGGCGATCCAGCCGGCGTCGGCCGCGCGGGGGAACCGGCCGAGCGCGGCCGCCAACGCGTCGACCGCGTGGATCGTCGTCTCGTGGCACTGGCGCCGAGCCCAGAACTCCCGCGGCGGCGGCGCGTCCCGCAGGAACACGGGCGCCTCCAGGTCCTCCGGCGCCTGCGCGATCGCCCCGACCAGGTCGATCGCGCCGTCCTCCAGCCACTCCAGCGGGTCGGTGGCGTCGATGCCCTCCTGCTCCCACGCGTCCGGATCGGCGGTGGCGCCCCGGATCGTCGCGGCCGCCCAGCGGTGCACCATGCCCTGGTGGGCGACGAGGCGCCGCACGGTCCAGTCGGGCGTGGTCGGCACGGACGCGCGCAGCCCGGCGCGCTCGGCGCTCCGGACGAGGGCGACCACCGCCTCCCGGAGCCCCTCGAGGTGGCGCGGGACGCCGAGCCTCGGAGGTCCGGACGAGTTCGTCATGCCGCCACGGTGACAGAGGACGGGACGCGTCCGCTCGTGGTTTTCCGCGGCCCCGCGGCGCCCTAGCGTGGGCGCCATGACCGACATCCTCGTCCTTCCCTCCGTCCTCGGTGTGCGCCCCGGCATCACCGACACCGTCGAGCGGCTCCGCGCGGCCGGGCACCGCGTCGAGGTCGTCGACCTGCTCGACGGGCGGACCTTCGACTCCTACGAGCCGGCCATGGCGCACCGGCAGTCGCTCGACGGCGAGGCGCTGGAGGCCGAGGCCCTGCGGCGGTCCCGTGTCGTGGACGGCCCCTTCGTCACCGTCGGGTTCTCCGCCGGGGGCGCGCTGGCGCAGCACGTGGCGCTCCGGCGCCCCGAGGACGCCCGGGGGGTGGTGGTGATGGGCAGTGCCATGCCGCTGCAGTGGGTCGGCGGCGGCGAGTGGCCGTCCGGCGTACCGGTGCAGGAGCACGTCGGCGAGGAGGACGCCTTCGACGACGGCCCCGAGGTCCGCGCCGAGTTCACCGCCGACATGAAGAGGGCGGGTGTCGAGCCGGAGTTCTTCACCTACCC
This sequence comes from Nocardioides sediminis, assembly GCF_003047295.1. Classification (GTDB taxonomy): domain Bacteria; phylum Actinomycetota; class Actinomycetes; order Propionibacteriales; family Nocardioidaceae; genus Nocardioides; species Nocardioides sediminis. Next base: position 85,519 of record NZ_PZYZ01000004.1, on the reverse strand, counting down.
CGGCGCCGGGCACCTCTTCAACGAGCCGTCGCTGCGAGGGGAGTACGACGCCGCCGCCGCGGAGGCGTTCCACGCCCGGCTGCTCGCGTTCGTGGGCGACTGAACGGACCGGCCGGGAGGCGCCGTTGAGGGGACCGACCCGCTGGGGCAGGGTTGGCCCATGACTGACCTCCCCCTCGGCATCGACTTCGGCGGCACCGGCATCAAGGGTGCGCCGGTCGACCTGGACGCCGGCGCGTTCGCCGCCGACCGCGCCAAGATCGCCACGCCCCGGCCCGCGACCCCGGAGGCGGTCGCCGCCGTCTTCCGCGAGCTCGTCTCTCGGTTCCCGGTCTCGACCTCGCCGGTCGGGGTCACCGTGCCCGCCGTCGTGCACCACGGCGTGGTCGGCTCGGCCGCCAACATCGACGACTCGTGGATCGGCACCGACGCGGACGCCGTCTTCACCGAGGCCCTGGGCCGCGAGGTGCACGTCGTCAACGACGCCGACGCGGCCGGCCTGGCCGAGGTCGAGTACGGCGCGGCGCGCGGCCACCGCGGCCTGGTCATCGTCACCACGCTCGGCACCGGCATCGGCTCGGCCCTCATCCACGACCACGTCCTGGTGCCCAACTCCGAGCTCGGCCACCTCGAGGTGGAGGGACACAACGCGGAGTCCCGGGCGGCCAACAGCGCCCGGGAGGCCGAGGACCTGTCGTGGGAGGAGTGGGCCGGCCGCCTCACCACCTACTACCGGACCGTGGAGCGCCTCTTCTCCCCCGAGCTGATCGTCGTCGGTGGCGGGGTGAGCAAGAGCTGGGACAAGTTCGGCCCGCTCATCGACATCGGGACCGAGATCGTCCCGGCGACGCTGCAGAACAAGGCCGGCATCATCGGCGCCGCGCTGGTCGCCACCCGGGCGGCGACGGAGGCGTGAGGCCTCAGCGCGTCGGGTAGGGCGTCAGCAGCTGGTCCACCGGCGCGAGGTCGTCGGTCAGCACCCCGGCCCCGTCCACCCACGCCGCCAGCTCGCGTCCGGCGATCACCCGCCAGCCGGTGCCGCGCTCGTCGATGCGGTCCTGCCACGCGGCCGTGTCCAGGGGCCGGTCCGAGGCGAGGGCGACCAGGTTGCCGCCGGCGTCCTCGGCCCGGGTGACGGTGGCGGGCTCGGCCGCGAGCGCGACGTGCTCGAAGGTCCCGGCCAGGGTGGCCAGCTCGGCCCGGGCGAAGGACAGCGCGCCGTGGTCGATGAGGTTGGCGACGTACACCCCGTCGGCGCGCAGCACCCGGTCGACCTCGGCGACGGCCTCGCGGGTCGCCAGGTGCCAGGGCGCGCTCACCCCGCCGAACGCGTCCCCCACCACGAGGTCGCGGGTGTCGTCACCGAGCCGCCGCAGTCCCAGGCGACCGTCCTCGACCCGGACCTGCACGGCCTCGCCGGTCTCGACCCCGACCCGCTCGACGGCCACGTCGGCCACCCCGCGGTCGATCTCGGAGACGACGCTGCGCGAGCCCGGCCGGACCTCGTCGAGGTAGCGCGGCACGGTGAGGGCGCCGGCCCCGAGGTGGTAGGCCTCCACCGGCTGCCCGGCCGGGAGCGCCGTGTCGATCGCCGAGGCGATGGCCTGCACGTAGTCGAACTCCAGGTGGCGCGGGTCCTCGACGTCGACGTAGGAGTGACGCAGGCCGTCGAGCACCAAAACCCGTCCCGACGGCCGCTCGGGGTCCTCGGAGACCACGACGCAGTGGTACGTCGTCTCGACGTCGCAGCCGCCCGGGCCTACCGCTCCGCCGACCCCGCCGAGGGCCACCAGCACCAGCGACGCGCCGGCGGCCCCGCGGACCACCCGCAGGCGCGCCTCCACCGCGACCGCCGCGACGACCAGGACGAGCCCCAGCCCGACCATGATCCCGGTGACCGGCACCCGGGAGATGAGCACGAACCCGGTGACCACCGTGCCGACCACGGCACCCACGGTGCCGATCCCCGAGAGCCGTCCCACGACGGTGCCGGTCTCCTCCAGGGTGGCCAGCCGCAGCTTGGTCACCGCCGGGGTGATCGCCGCCAGCAGCGCCCCGGGCACGAAGACCGACAGCCCGGCCACCAGCAGGAGGGCCGACCCGTCCGACGCCTCGGCGGCGCCGCGCACCAGGAACGGGGTGGCGGCCACGGTCACGCCCGACACCAGGAGCAGCGGCCCGATGAGCCGCCGCGCCGGCGCCAGGTCGGCCAGCCGCCCACCCCACCACGAGCCGGCGGCGATCGCGGTGAGCGCCAGGCCGATGACCACGGTGTTGGTCTCGAGGGTCAGTCCGAGGTACGGCGCCAGCAGGCGCAGCGCGACCAGCTCGACCACGAGGACGGCCGCCGAGGAGCCGAAGACCAGGGCCCCCGCGGCCACCGGTCCCAGGGAGGCCGGACCGGGCGACCGCTCAGGAGCGGTGGTGTCGTCGGTCATGCCGCGATCATGACAGCGCCCCGGCGAGGCTCACGCCGGTCCGTCCGCCGGCCGGTCGGTCGGCGGGTCGGTCGGCGGGTCGGTCACCGCCCGCATCGCCTCGGTCGCGCCCCGCAGGTAGCGCTCCACGATCGCCCGCTCGTGCTCGTCGAAGGACTCGTCGAGCCGCTGCAACGACCGGAACATCGGCATCAGCCGCAGCAGCACCTCCTCGCGCCCGGACGGCGTCACCATCACCCGCGTCCGGCGCCGGTCGCCCTCGTGGGGCTCCCGGGTGACGTGGCCGTGGCCGGCCAGCCGGTCGACGATGCCGGTGCCCGCGGCGGTGCTGACCTCGAGCAGCCGCGAGAGCTCGGCCGGGCCGAGGGGTCCGCGCACGAGGTGCTCGAGCGCGGACAGCTCCGACTCGCTCAGCCGCGCCTGCCGGGCGACGACCGGCCGCACCCGCGCCGCGGCGTCCGTGAGCTCGCGCAGCGCGTCGAGGCTGCCGGTCTGCTGCCAGGCGTCCGCGAACGCGGTGGCCGGTGCGACCTCGGGCCGGGAGTCCGGCATTTTGTTTCACCTACTTAGCGACTAAGGTTCTGAACGATTATTCCACGCCCGTGCCAGCAAGGAGATCGTCGTGTCCACCTCCACCCTTCCACGCGACCGGGACCGCGACCGCGACCGTGCGGACGAGCGGGCGTCCCGGGTCTCGCCGCTGCTGCGCCGTCGTACGGCGTGGCTCGTCGCCCTGCTGCCCCTCCTCGTCGCCGCGGCGCTGATCGTCGGCCTCGGTGAGGGCGAGCGTGAGCGGACCAGCCTGGACAACCTGCCCGAGGGCTACGACAGCACGCTGGGCACCGAGCTGCGCGACGCGCTCCCCGAGGAGGACGCGTCGGTGGCCGTGGTGCTGTGGACCAGCGACGAGGGCGAGCTCCCCCGCGACGCCGCCGCCGAGCTCGGCCGGCAGGCCGAGGCCCTCGGTGCCGTCCCCGCCGGACCGACGGGCCCGGTGACGGTGGCCGAGGACGGCACCGCCGCCATCGCCGTCGTACCCGTCGAGTCGACCTCCGCCACCGACAACTCCGACAAGGTCACCGAGCTGCGCGCCACCCTCGAGGCGGACCGTCCGGACGGGGTGACCAGCCAGGTCACCGGACCGGCGGCCGTCGAGGCCGACCTCGCGGCCGTCTTCGAGGGTGCGGACACCAACCTGCTGCTGGTGACCGCGGGGGTCGTGGCCCTGCTGCTCCTCATCACCTACCGCAGCCCGATCCTGTGGCTGATCCCCCTCACCGTCGTGGGCCTCGCGGACCGCCTCGCGGCCGTGCTGGCGACCCAGGCCATGGCCGTGCTCGACGTCGCCTGGGACGAGTCGACCGTGGGCATCCTCTCGGTGCTCGTGTTCGGCGCCGGCACCGACTACGCCCTGCTGCTCATCTCCCGCTACCGCGACGAGCTGCGCCGCCACGAGTCCCGGCACGTGGCGATGAGCGTCGCCGTACGCCGCACCGCCGAGGCCGTCCTGTCCAGCGCCACCACCGTGGTGCTCGGCCTGCTGACCCTGCTGCTCTCCGTCGTCCCGACGACCCGCGGCCTCGGCCTCGCGTGCGCCATCGGCATCGTGATCGCAGCGGCCTTCGTGCTGCTCGTCCTGCCCGCGGCGCTGGTGCTCTTCGGCCGGTGGGTCTTCTGGCCACGCGTCCCGCACGTCGGGGAGCCTGCCCTGGTCGACACCGACTCCCTCTGGCACAAGGTCGGCGCCCGCGTGGCCCGGCGCCCGATGGCCTTCGTCACCGGCACCCTGGTGCTGCTCGCCGTGATGGCCGTCGGTGTCTTCCGCATCGACACCGGCCTCGACCAGGCCGACCAGTTCCTCGTCGAGCCCGAGGCGATCTCCGCCTCCGAGCGCATCGGCGAGTCCTTCCCGGCCGGTGTGTCCGACCCGGCGCAGGTCCTCACCCGCGACACCCCCGACGAGGTCCTCTCCGCCGTGGAGGGCGTCGACGGCGTCGGCACGGCCGCGATCAGCCAGGAGGGCGACGGTATCGCGCAGATCGACGCCGTGCTCACCGCCGAGCCGAGCAGCGACGAGGCGCAGGACACCGTGCTGGCCATCCGCGAGGCGGTCGAGCCCTTCGACGACACGCACGTCACCGGCACCGAGGCGACCGCCATCGACCAGGGCGAGAGCGCCCAGCGCGACCGGCAGCTGATCCTCCCGCTCATCCTGGCACTGGTGCTCGGCGCGCTCCTCCTGCTGCTGCGGGCGGTCGTGGCGCCGGTGCTGCTGGTGGCGACGGTGCTGGCGACGTACGCCGCGAGCATGGGCGTGTCCTGGTGGCTCTTCACCGGGCCGCTGGGCTTCGAGGCACTGGACTCCGGGGTGCCGCTGCTGGCGTTCCTGTTCCTGGTCGCCCTCGGCGTCGACTACAACATCTTCCTGGTGACGCGGGCCCGCGAGGAGGCGGCCGAGCACGGGTCCCGCCAGGGCATGCTGCGCGCGCTGACCGCCACGGGCGGGGTCATCACCAGCGCGGGCATCCTGCTCGCCGCGGTGTTCGCGGTGCTGGGCGTCCTGCCCCTGGTGGTCCTCGCCCAGCTGGGCACGGTGATCTGCATCGGCGTGCTGCTGGACACGCTGGTCGTGCGCACGGTGCTGGTCCCGGCGCTGGCGCTGACCCTCGGGGACCGCTTCTGGTGGCCCCGTCGGGTCAGCGCCTGACCGGCGGGCTCAGCGCGCCCGCGCGCCGGACATGGCGGCGTAGTAGGCGCTCGACTCGCGCTTCCAGAGCAGGAAGACGATCGCGGCGCCCAGCACCAGGTTGACCAGCCCGAGGACCGTGTTGAGCAGCGGCTGGGGCTGGGTGAAGGAGAAGAGGAACGACACGGCGGACAGCGTGAAGAGCACCGTCGCCACGATCCGCGCCCAGCCCTTGCCCCGGCCGTTGGCCCACGCCATCCACAGCCACAGCCCGACACCGATCAGGCCGAAGAAGACGGCGAACGCCGTGCCGACCGCCACGGCCGCGTCGACGGTGTCGGCGGTGATCGTGGTGCCCTGGTCCTCCAGGGTCTGCTCGACCTGGTCCCGGATCTGGTCACGGAAGAGGAAGGTCGTCAGCAGGCTGAGCAGCGACAGCAGCGCCCCGACGCGCATCAGCATGACCGCCGTGCGGATCGAGCCGGGCTGCTCGGCGGGCGGCTGCGGCGCGCCGTAGGGCTGCTGCCCGTAGGGCGACCCGCCCTGCCCGTACGCCGCGGGCTCGCCGTACTGCGGCTGGCCGTACTGCGGTTGCCCGTACTGGCCCTGCTGCCCGTAGTCGGGCTGGCCGTAGTCGGGCCGGCCCGGCTGCTGTCCCGGCTGCTGCCCGGGCGCCGGCGGCTGGCCACCGGTGGGCCCGGTGCCGTAGGGGTCGTCGGGCGTGCTGGTGCCGTCGTTGCTCATGTGGTCCTCCCCGTGGGCGCCGGCCGGTCAGCCGGCGTCAGGACACCCTAGTGACCCGCACCCCCTCGGCGTCGAGGTCAGGACTCCTTGCCGCTGATCGCGGCGGCGACCTTCTTGGCGACGTCGGGGTGGAAGACGCTGGGGATGATGAAGGCCGCGTGCAGCTCCTCGTCGGTCACCACCCGCGCGATGGCGTCGGCCGCGCGGAGCAGCATGTCCACGCTGACGTCCTCCGCCCGGGCGTCGAGCAGGCCGCGGAAGACGCCGGGGAAGGCCAGCACGTTGTTGATCTGGTTGGGGTAGTCCGAGCGGCCGCTGGCCACCACGGCGGCCCGCTTGCCGGCCTCGGCCGGGTCGACCTCCGGGTCGGGGTTGGCCAGGGCGAAGACGATCGCCTCGTCGGCCATGTCGTCGATCCACTCGGGCGCCAGGATCCCGGGCGCGCTCACGCCGATGAAGACGTCCGCATCCACCAGCACGTCGTGCAGGCTGCCGGTGGCACGACGCGGGTTGGTCGCCGCGGCGAGCTCCCGGTGGGCGGGCGAGAGGGTCGAGTCGTCCGCCGACAGCGCGCCCTCGCGGTCGACCACCACGACGTCGCCCGCGCCGGCGGCGAGCAGGAGGGTGACGATGGCCGTGCCGGCGGCACCGGCGCCCGAGACCACGATGCGCACGGTGCCGAGGTCCTTCTTGACGCAGCGCAGCGCGTTGGTCAGGGCGGCGAGCACGACGATCGCCGTACCGTGCTGGTCGTCGTGGAACACCGGGATGTCCAGCGACTCCCGCAGCCGGCGCTCGATCTCGAAGCAGCGCGGCGCCGCGATGTCCTCGAGGTTGATGCCGCCGAAGCCCGGGGCGATCATCTCGACGGCACGCACGATCTCGTCGGTGTCCTGGGTGGCCAGGCAGATCGGCCAGGCGTCGATGTCGGCGAACCGCTTGAAGAGCGCCGCCTTGCCCTCCATCACCGGGAGCGCGGCGCCGGGGCCGATGTTGCCGAGGCCCAGCACGGCCGAGCCGTCGGTGACCACGGCGACCGAGTTGCCCTTGATGGTGAGCCGGCGGACGTCGTCGGGGTTGTCGTGGATCGCCATGCTGACCCGGCCGACGCCGGGGGTGTAGGCCATCGACAGGTCGTCACGGGTGCGGAGCGGCACCTTGGACTCGACCGAGATCTTGCCGCCGATGTGCAGCAGGAACGTACGGTCGCTGACCTTGTGCACCACGACGCCCGCGAGGCCCTCCACGGCGTGGACGAGCTCCTTGGAGTGGGTCTCGTCGGAGGCCGAGCAGGTCACGTCGACGACGAGGCGGTCGTGGCGGGACTCCGCGACGTCGATCGCGGTGACCACGCCGCCGCCCTCGGCGATGGTCGTCGCGACGGTGCCCACGACGCCGTGGTCCGGCGCGGTGTGCAACCGCATGGTGATGGAGTACGACGATGCGGTGGCGGCCATGGGGACGACCCTCTCCCCCCGCGGAGGTTACGGGCAAGTCACCTCGCTGCCGTGAGACGGCGTCAGAGGAGCCGCTCGATGTCGGCGCCGATCTTCTCCGGCTTGGTGGTGGGTCCGAAGCGGTCGACGACCCGGCCGTCGCGGCCGATCAGGAACTTGGTGAAGTTCCACTTGACCGCACCGCCGAGCAGCCCGGACTTCTCCTGGCGCAGCCACGTGAACAGCGGGTGCGCCTCGTCGCCGTTGACGTCGACCTTGGCGAACAGCGGGAAGTCGACGCCGTAGTTCCGCTCGCAGAAGGACGCGATCTCCGCCTCGGTGCCGGGCTCCTGGCCCCCGAACTGGTCGCACGGGAAGCCGAGCACGGTGAAGCCGCGGTCGCCGTACTCGTCCTGGAGCCGTTGGAGCCCCTGGTACTGCGGGGTGAACCCGCACTGGGAGGCGGTGTTCACGACGAGCACCACCTGTCCCTCGTACGCCGCGAGGTCGGTCTCGGTGCCGTCGATGCCGGTGGCCTTGAAGTCGCCCAGGGAGGTCATGTCCCTCCTTCGGACTCCTCGCCGCTCCGGATGGGTCGGCGGCGGGACCGCCGGACGAGCAGCAGCACGGCGAGCAGCACCGCGTCGGCGACGAGCGTGGTCCACAGCCCGGCGAGGCTGCGTACCTCTCCCTCCGCGGTGTGGCGCGAGGGCTCGCCCTCCAGGACACGGACCGTCAGCGTGCCGGTGCGCTCGGCGTCCTCCCAGGTCGTCCGGTCGACCTCGGCGGCCCAGGTGCCCTGCTCGGGGTCGACCTCCTCGGGGAAGCGCCAGCTGACCCACCACCGCGGCTCCTCGCCGGTGCCCAGGTTGCGGGCGGCGGTGACCGTCGTCGTGACGTCGACCCCGGCCCTCTCGACGCGCAGGTTGGTCCACCACGACAGGGCCAGCGGCAGGTTGAGCAGCACCACGAGGAAGCCCACGACCAGGACGTTCTTGAGGCGTCGGCGGTCCGCCACCAGCCTCCTGGCGGCGTCGGCTGGTCCGGACATGGCGACCAGTATCGGCCCGCGGGGTTTGCGCGACGCGCACCGGTGGCACAAGGCAGGAGATCGAGACCACCACGAGGGGACTTCATGACGCACCGATCTCGCCTGGGAGGCGTGGCACTCCTCGCCGCGCTCGCCCTGATCCTCACCAGCCTCGCCGCCTCGCCGGCCTCCGCGGCGAAGCGCACCAAGGGCAAGGTGTCCTACGGCACCACCAGCTGGATCGCCGGCACCTCCGGCTACGCCATCAAGGGCAAGGCCTCCGGGCCCAAGCGACGCAAGGTCGCGCTGCAGGTCAAGTGGGCCGACGGCTGGCACACCATCGACAAGACGAAGACCAAGCGCAAGGGCAAGTACACGTTCACCGGCTCCTTCGACTGGTACGGCGCGCACACGCTCCGCGTGCTGGTCCCCCGCAAGAAGCGCTTCGGCGCCAAGGCGTTCAAGGCCAAGAAGTTCAGCGTCGGCGTCCCGTGGACCCCGCGCGGCTCGACCTCGGCGTACCTCCCCTTCTCCGGCCAGGGCCTGACGTTCCGCTGGAACCCCTGCGAGACCATCAAGTACCGGATCAACCCCGGCCTTGGAGGTCCCGGCGCGGTGCCGGTCACGCTGGAGGCGATGAAGCTGCTCGAGCGGGCCACCGGCTTCAAGTCCAAGTACGTCGGCACGACCACGGCCGTCCCGATCCGCGGTGACCGCCACCCGAGCGGCACCGACCTGGTCATCGCGTGGTCCCACCAGGACCTCGACCCCGCGCTGGTCGGCGCGGTCGGCGTCGGTGGGACCGGCCGGGCCCCGATCGCCCAGCTGAAGAAGAGCAAGCGGCCGACCTGGCGGATCGCCAAGCCGGGCGTGACCATGAACATGGCCTACGGCGCGGAGTACCCGATGGTCATGGACCATCCCACGACCGAGCCGATGGGCCTCGTCCTGATCCACGAGCTCGGGCACGCGTTCGGCCTCGACCACTTCGCCGACGACGTCCAGATCATGCACCCGGGCAACCGGTCGCCCAACGTGGGCGGCTACTACTCGCGCTACGAGGCGGGTGACCTCGCCGGGCTCAGGTCACTGGGCGCGTCCAAGGGCTGCCTGACCAAGTACCGCGGCCGCTACCAGGCCCGCACCGACGGTCCGGTCCTCACCCCGGGCTCGGTCTCGCCGGGTCGCGAGGTCGTCGACCTGGTCGAGGAGGACCACGACCACTGATCCCCCCGCCCGAGGTCAACCCGGCGGGGCACCCAGCGTCCGTGCGGGTCGGGAGGTCAGGAGAGTCTGGGGCTCGCCTCGCAGCTCGCGGGCGAGGTCGTGCTCGAACGCGTCCAGGCGAATTCGTCGACGTGCCAGTCGACGGTCCAGCGCCTGGATGAACATGCCTTCGCCGGGTCGGCGGCACCCCAGGACGGCCTGTTCGTTCATGACGTCGCGAGTCAGTGCGGCGGCCGGACAGGCGGCGAGCACGTCCAGCGACGCGTGGAGATCCAGGGTGGTCGTGACACCACAGGACGGTGATGCGCCGATCCCGACGATGCCGACCACGTCGATGCCCGACCGCCGGTAGTCGACCACGTCCCGGACGACCTGCCGCGCCAGGCGCCTGTACTTGAGGCGGGTCCAGGCCGCGAATGCTCCCAGCAGCACGCCTCGCACGGCGAAGAGTGGTCGGCCCTCGGAGTGGTGGAGCCCCAGGCTGTGCCTCTTGAGCACACCGCCCCAGGCGCGCTGCTCGGGGCACGGGAGCTGATGGAGGCCGTAGCCGGCGCCGACGAGCTCGTCGACCGCCTCGGTGATCGCGGCCGGGCGGGTCGCGCCGCCGGCATAGCGGGTGTTCTGGTTGAGCAGGCAGTGCGACACCAGCATCACCTGCCGGCCGCGTTCGTCACGCAGCTGGTCGAGCAGCGCCAGCGCCCGGCGTCGGCTGCGGCGGGTGGGGATCACGGGACGTCTCCACCTCCCGGACGTCGCCCGTCGCGGGGCACGGTCGGTCGCGGGGGAAGCAGGCTGTGTGCGGTCTCGTCCTCCTGCGCGTTGTGGAGGCGCAGCACGCCGTACAGGCCGTAGAGCAGTCGGCGGACCTCGACCAGGTCCTCCGGTCGGGCGCTGTCCCCGGGGATGTCGTCGAGCAGGCGTGCCAGTCGCGCGACCTGGTGCTCGATCTCGGCATGGGTCCGGGTGAGCGCGTGCGTCGCGGTCTCGCCGAGGGCGCGGGCCACCAGGGGCACCAGCTGGGACTGGTCGGCGCGCTCGTGGGTCAGGAGGTCGGTGCGCAGCCGGACCAGGAGCCGGCGGACCGGAGCGACGTCCGGTTCCTGGGTGCTGACCTGGTCCGCGACGGCCCGGATCTCCTCCACGATCGGGAGGGAGGCCTCGTGCTGGGCCAGGAGCTCGTGGCCGATGGTCACGTCCGCCGGAGGGAGGACCACGGTGTGGGTCCGACCGGGCAGCACCGCCCGGAGGGCCAGGCCGATCGCCAGGACGTCGATGCCTTCCTGGAGCACGGCGCCCACCGCCGGGGGCAGGAAGCCCGCTGCGGCTGCGGCCATGGCGACCAGGGACAGACCCATCCCGATGCCCACGGCCTGCCGGGCGATGCGACGGGACCGTTGGGCGATCAGGATGGCGTCGGCGAGGGCGTCCACCCGGTCCACCGTCAGCACCACGTCGGCCGCCTCCGAGGAGGCGGTCGAGCCGCGTGCGGCCAGGGCGACGCCGACGTCGGCGGCGGCGAGCGCCGGGGCGTCGTTGACCCCGTCGCCGACCATCATCACGACGTCCTCCGCACGCTCCGCCTCGATCAGCGCGAGCTTCTCCGCGGGGCTGCAGTCGGCACGAACGGCGTCGGTCCCGACGATCCGGCCCACGGTCTCGGCGCTGTCCTCCCGGTCCCCGGTGATGAGGACCACGCGCCGGATCCCGGCTTCACGCAGGCCGTGGATCATCCGGGGCGCATCGGGTCGGACCACGTCCTCGAGGAGGAACGCCCCGGCCGGCCGGCCGTCGACGGAGACGAACACGGTCATCGACCCGTCCAGGCTGGCGCGGCGCCGTACTCGCTGCGCCCAGCTCGGGGCCGGTTCGGGAACGACCCAGGAACGCTTGCCCAGGGCGACCTCGCGTGAGTCGACGACGCCCCGGACCCCGGACCCGTGGTGCTCGACCACGTGGGTGGGCAGGACCAGGACCAGCCCGCGTGCCGTGGCGGCCGAGACGATCGCGGTGGCGAGGACGTGCGGGGACATCTGGTCCAGCGATGCTGCCAGGCGCAGCAGCTCGTCGGCGGTGAGGTCGTCGTCCGCCGTGACGACGCCGACGAGCTCGGGCCGGCCGCGGGTCAGGGTTCCGGTCTTGTCGAACATGATGACGCGAGCAGCCGCGAGGCGCTCCAGGATCCCGCCACCCTTGATGACCACCCCGATGCGGGTGGCTCGTGCGAGCCCGGAGATGTAGGCGATCGGGGCCGCGAGCAGGAGTGGGCACGGGGTGGCGACGACCAGCACGGCCACGGCGCGGACCGGGTCGCCGGCCAGTGCCCATGCGCCGCCGGCAAGAAGGAGGGTCAGCGGGACGAAGACCACCGCCAGCCGGTCGGCAAGGCGGATGAAGGGCGCGGACGACGCCTGCGCCTGCTCGACGAGGCGAACCAGACCGGCGTAGGTGGACTCGGCCGCGGTCGCGGTCGCCACCAGGTCGAAGGCCGTCCCGGCGTTGACCGCCCCGCTACGCACGATGCCGCCGGCCGGCTGGTCCACGGGTAGCGGCTCCCCGGTCAGCGCCGACTCGTCGAGGGTGGCCGCGGTGAGCAGCCGGCCGTCCACCGGGACCACCTCCCCGGTGCGCACCACGAGGGTGTCTCCGGGCACGGCCTGGTCGACGGGGATCTCCACCAGCCCGTCGGCGCCCCTCCGGTGGGTGGTGCGTGGCGAGCGCTCCAGGAGCAGGCCCAGCTCGCGACGCGCGCGCGCTTCGGCACGGGACTCCAACAGCTGGCCGGTCGCGAGCATCGTGGTGATCATGGCGCCGGCGAAGTACTCCCCGACAGCCAGCGCTCCACCCAGGGCGAGCAGGGCGATGACGTCGACCGTCGGCCGGTGCCGCCGCGCGGCACCGGCGGTCGAGACGAGGGCGACGACCAGGCCGACGGCCGTGCCGACGACCCACGACACCTCGGCGGCGCCATGGCTCTCCAGCAGCCACAGGAGGACACCGACGGACAGGAGCAGCGTCGAGGCAGCGAACAGCCCGAGCACGACCCGCCCCTGGACGACCTCCATCTCTCCAGATGACCCCAGGTGCGGCCCCCCGGCTAGGGCCCTCGTCCAGTGCTTGACGGGCCGATCGTCCCTGGCCCGTCGGGCCTGAGCCCTGCGGCCCGTACGAGCACGGTGAGCACGACCGCCACCAGGAGCAGGGCGGGCACGTCTCCCCAGAGGTGCCCTCGGTGGTGGGCCGAGCTGACGGCCTGCACCGCCATGATGCCCGCGTGCACGGCGCTGGAGCACACGGTGAACCAGATCAGGCTGAGGTGCGCCTCGGGCCGCCGCGCGGCAACGACGAGGAACAGGCCCAGGGTCGCGTACAGGCCCACGATCATCATGAAGTAGCGGGACTCGTGCGGAGCACCGTCGTGCCACGCCCATCCCGAGGGCCAGACCGCTGCCAGCGGGTAGAGCAGCGCCATCACCGTGCCGAACACCACGAGGGCGACCCGCAGGAGTCGGTAGCTGGGCGAGAGGGTCATGTCTGCTCCGGGACGTCAGTGCTGCGACCTCGTCACGGTACGCCTGCGGAGAACGACGAAGCCCCGGATCCGAAGACCCGGGGCCAGCCGTTGATGGTGGTGCGCGAGGGGGGAGTTGAACCCCCACGTCCTTTCGGACACACGGACCTGAACCGTGCGCGTCTGCCTATTCCGCCACTCGCGCGTGAAGCGAGGGAAAGGCTAACCCACTCCCGCAGGGCGGTCACAATCGCGGTCCCCCGCTGCGGCGGTGCGCAGGGCGTCGGTGCCCTGACAGTACGATCGTCCGGACCCGACGGCCGTCGAGAGGAGGCGCACGACGTGAACGCACTGCAGCGCTTCGAGCGCAGGCTCGAGCAGATGATCTCCGGGGCCTTCGCCCGCGCCTTCCGCAGCGCGGTCCAGCCCGTCGAGATCGCGGCTGCCCTCCAGCGCGAGTGCGACAACAACGCCCAGATCATGAGTCGCGACCGGCGCCTGGTCCCCAACCGCTTCCTCGTCCAGCTCGCCGGCGTCGACCTCGAGCGCCTCCAGGGGTACGACGACGCGATGGGCCGCGAGCTCGTCGACCAGCTCAAGGACCACGCCGACGCGCAGGGCTACGTCTTCACCGGGCCCGTGCAGGTCGACTTCGAGGCCGCCGACGACCTGACCACGGGTCGGTTCCGCATCCTGAGCCGCGCCGAGGCGAGCGTCACCGACAACGACCAGCGCACCCGGACCCGCGCGGCCCGAGCGATGCTCGAGGTCAACGGCACCCGCCACCCGCTGCGCGCCCCCGGCCTCGTGGTCGGCCGCGGCACCGAGGCCGACCTGCGCATCAACGACCCCGGCGTGAGCCGGCGGCACGTCGAGTTCATGGTCCACGGCGACGACCTCGAGGTCGTCGACCTCGGCTCCACCAACGGCATGCTGGTCAACGGCAGCAAGGTCGGCCGCGCCGGCCTGCGCGACGGCACCGAGGTCAAGATCGGGCACACCACCATGACGGTCCGCGTCACCGAGGGCGGCTGATGTCCGAGCTCACCCTGTTCCTCATCCGCTTCGCCTACCTCGCGATCCTGTGGATCTTCGTGCTGTCGGCGATCTCGGTGATCCGCTCGGACATGTTCGGCGCACGCGTCCCGGAGACGGCCCGCGGCGCCGCCGCCCCGACCCGCGGCAAGTCCAAGCCCCCGACCCGTCGCCGCGGCTCGCCGACCCACCTCCTCGTCGTCGAGGGCGACAACGCCGGGGCCCGCGCCGAGCTCGAGGACGCCCCGCTGCTCATCGGCCGCGGCAGCGACGCGGCGATCAGGCTCGACGACGACTACGTCTCCACGCGGCACGCGCGGGTGGCGTCCAGCGGTGACGAGTGGTTCGTGGAGGACCTCGGCTCCACCAACGGCACCTACGTCGGCTCGGTCCGCATCACCCAGCCGACCACGATCGGCCTCGGCATCCAGGTGCGCATCGGCAAGACCATCCTCGAGCTGCGGAAGTAGGGACCTCCCTCCCATGACCGGACCGCTGCGCCTGGCGTACTCCGCCATCTCCGACGTCGGTCGCGTGCGCCGTGACAACCAGGACTCCGGGTACGCCGGACCCTGGCTGCTCACGGTCTGCGACGGCGTCGGCGGCGCGGCCCGCGGCGACCTGGCCAGCAGCACCGCGGTGCAGCAGCTGCGCAAGCTCGACACCGAGCCGACCGACGACCTGCTCGCCCTGGTCGCCGGCGCGATCCACCGCGCCGACGACCGGATCGGCGAGCTCGTCGAGGAGGACCCCGAGCTCAGCGGCACCAGCACGACCGCCACCGTGGCGCTCTTCGACGGCAGCCGCCTCGGCGTCGGGCACCTTGGTGACAGCCGGGGCTACCTGTTCCGCAACGGCGAGCTGCGGCAGCTGACCCACGACCACACCTTCGTGCAGAGCCTCATCGACGAGGGCCGGATCACCGAGGAGCAGTCGCGGGTTCACCCGCACCGCAACCTCATCCTCAAGGCGCTCGACGGCGTCCGGCACGAGGAGCCCGACCTCTTCGAGGTCCCCCTCGAGCTCGGGGACCGCATCTTCCTGTGCAGCGACGGCGCCTGCGGCACGCTCGAGGACGCCAGGATGGCCGACATCCTGGCCACCGGCACCCCCGACTACGCCGCCGTCGAGCTGGTCCGGGCGAGCCTGGAGGCCGGCAGCAGCGACAACATCACCTGCGTGGTGGCCGACGTCGTCGACACCGAGCCCGACCCCGAGCTGCAGCCGCTGCTCGTCGGCGCGGCCGCCGACCTGCCGCGCAAGGGGACGGGAGGGGTCGCGGGTCGCGGCCTGTTCCGCGGCCACCGGTCCGGCGACACCGGCGAGATCGAGCCGGTCCCTGCCGACCTTCCCTCGGACATGCACGTCATCCCCTCCGACCCGATCGACCCGGAGGCCCGGCGCTACGCCCCCCGCCCGCCGGCACGCCACACCTGGCTCAAGCGGCTGCTGGCGCTCGCGGTGCTGGTGGGGCTCGTCTGGGTCGGCCTGGCCGCCGCCTGGTCCTGGAGCCAGCAGCAGTTCTACGTCGGCGTGTCCGACAGCAAGGTCACGATCTTCCGGGGCCTCAACGCCGAGATCCCCGGCATCGACATCTCCCACCCCTACGAGGTCACCGACGTCGACATCTCCAACCTGAGCGAGATCGACGCCGAGCAGGTGGCCGAGGGCATCGAGGCCAGCGACCTCGACGACGCGCGGGCCACCGTCGACAACTACGCCGCCCGTCAGGACGTGCCCACCACCCAGGACGCGGGCTGAGATGAGCCAGAACCACAGCCTCATGGACTTCGTGCACCGGCAGCGCCGGGGCGCGGAGCTCTTCCTGCTCCTTCTCGCCCTCGCGGTCGGCATCGGCGCCTACGCCGCGGTGGGTCTGGGGATGGAGGGCACCATCCCCGCCGACATCGCCGGCTACGGCGGGTGGCTGACCGCGCTCATCGTCGTCGCCCACGTCGCGATCCGCCTGTTCGCGCCGTACGCCGACCCCGTCCTGCTGCCGCTCGTGGCCGCCCTCAACGGGCTCGGCCTCGCCGTCATCCACCGGCTCGACCTCGACGACACGGCGCAGTGCATCGACAACGACACCTTCGCGCGCCAGCAGCTCATCTGGATGACGCTCGGCGTGGTGCTCTTCGTGGCCACCCTGGCGCTGCTGCGCGACCACCGGCTGCTGCAGCGGCTGACCTACACCACCGGCCTGACGGCCATCGTGCTGCTGCTGCTGCCGATGGTCCCGTTCATCGGCAACACGGTCAACGGCGCCAAGATCTGGATCTCGGTCGGCCCGTTCAGCTTCCAGCCCGGCGAGGTCGCCAAGGTGCTGCTGGTGATCGCGTTCGCGGGCTACCTCGTGCTGCACCGCGACGCGCTGGCGCTGGCCGGCCGCCGGGTGCTGTTCATCGACCTGCCTCGCGGCCGCGACCTGGGCCCGATCCTGGGCATGTGGGCCGTCAGCATGTTCATCCTGGTCTTCCAGCGTGACCTGGGGTCCTCGCTGCTGTTCTTCGGGATCTTCCTGATCATGCTGTACGTCGCCACCGAGCGGCCGGGCTGGCTGGTGGTCGGCACCGCGCTGTTCGCCGCCGGTGCGTTCGCCGGCTGGCAGGCCTTCGGCCACGTCCAGAACCGGGTCAACATCTGGCTCGACCCGATGGCCTACTACGACCAGAACCCCGGGTCCGGGCAGCTCGTGGAGGGCCTGTTCGGCATGGGCTGGGGCGGCCTCATCGGCCGCGGCTTCGGCGAGGGCGCCCCCTGCCGGATCCCCTACGCCGAGTCCGACTTCATCGTCCCGGCGATCGGCGAGGAGCTCGGACTGACCGCCGTCCTGGCCGTCATCCTCTGCTACGGCCTGATCGTCGAGCGGGCGCTGCGGATCGCCCTGATCTCCCGCGACGGCTTCGGCAAGCTGATGGCGGTGGGCCTCGGCAGCATCTTCGCGCTCCAGGTGTTCGTCGTCGTCGGCGGCGTCACAGGCCTCATCCCGCTGACCGGCCTGACCACCCCGTTCCTGTCCTACGGCGGGTCCTCGCTGGTGGCCAACTGGGTGGTGATCGCGCTGCTGCTGCGCATCTCCGACCAGGCCCGGCGCCCCGTCCCTCGCCTGTCCGCGACCGACGCCGGCTCCGACAGCGAGTCCACCCAGGTGGTGAAGCTCAAGTGAACAAGCCGATCCGCACGATCTCGCTCTTCTGCCTGGTCCTCTTCCTGGCGCTGATGCTCAACGCGACCTACCTGATGTACGTCCGCTCCGGCGAGCTCACCGAGGACCCGCAGAACCGTCGCGTCATCACCGCGGCGTTCTCCCGCGAGCGGGGGGCGATCCTGGTGGGCAAGGACCCGGTCGCGCGCAGCGTGCCCAGCGACGACCAGTACGACTTCCAGCGCACCTACCCGCAGCCGTTCAAGTACGCCCCGCTCACCGGCTACTTCTCCTACTACAGCCAGACGGGCATCGAGCGCTCGCAGAACGACGTGCTCTCCGGCGACGACTCGCGGCTCTTCGTGACCCGCCTGGTCGACATGCTCAGCAACACCGACCCCAAGGGCGGCAACGTCCAGCTCACCATCGACCCCGAGGCGCAGACCGCTGCCTTCGACGGGCTGCGGGCCCTCGGCGAGGACGTGCAGGGGGCCGTCGTGGCCATCGAGCCGTCCACCGGCAAGGTGCTCGCGATGGTCTCCAACCCGACGTACGACCCCAACACCCTGGCCTCCCACGACTTCGGGTCGGTGGAGGAGACCTACGAGCAGCTCGAGCAGGACCCCGCCGAGCCGCTCATCAACCGCGGGACCAGCACGACCCTGCCTCCCGGCTCGACCTTCAAGCTGGTCACCGCGGCCGCGGCGATCGAGTCCGGCGACTACGACGCCGAGTCGATGGTCCCCGGCGGCTCGTCGTACCAGCTGCCGCAGTCCACGACCCGGGTCGGCAACTACGACGGCGGCAACTGCGGCGGCAACCGGATCACCATGACCCAGGCGCTGTCCGTGTCGTGCAACGTGACCTTCCTGTCGCTGGCCGACGAGCTCGGCAACGAGGCGATGATGGAGCAGGCCGAGAAGTTCGGCTTCAACTCCACCTCCCTGGAGGACCTCCCCGGCCAGGCGGCCTCGCTCTACCCCGAGATGGACGAGCCGCAGACCGCGCTGTCGGGCATCGGCCAGGCCAGCGTCACCGCCACGCCCCTGCAGATGGCGATGGTGTCGGCCGGCATCGCCAACGACGGGGTCGTGATGCGCCCCTACACCGTCGACGAGGTGCGCGCGCCCAACCTGTCGCTGCTCGACAAGACCGAGGCGTCCGAGCTCTCGCGGGCCGTCTCGGGCAGCACCGCGGAGGAGCTGACCGACATGATGGTCGCCACCGTCGACGACGGCACGGCCTACGCCGCCGCGATCCCCGGCATCCGGGTCGCCGGCAAGACCGGCACCGCACAGTCGACGGAGTCGCGCCCGCCCTACGCCTGGTTCACCTCCTTCGCGCCCGCCGACGACCCCAAGGTCGCCGTCGCGGTGCTCGTGCAGGCCAGCGAGACCGCCCGCGAGGAGATCGCCGGCGGCACCCTCGGTGGCCCGATCGCCAAGGCGGTCATGGAGGCGGTGCTCAACCCGTGACCACTCCTCCCACCGGCCCGTCGAACGGCCCCGCCCCCGAGCGCTTCGCCGACGACGCCCACCGCTACGCGCTCACCTCGCGGATCGCGACCGGCGGCATGGGGGAGGTCTGGCGCGGCACCGACACGGTGCTCTCGCGTCCGGTCGCGATCAAGGTCCTCAAGCCGGAGTACGCCGACGACGCGCTGTTCCGCACCCGGTTCGAGACCGAGGCCCGACACGCCGCGTCGTTGCACCACCCCGGGATCGCCGGGGTCTTCGACTTCGGCGAGGCGGCGCCGGTGGACGGCTCGACCACCCCGCGGCCCTTCCTGGTGATGGAGCTCGTCGAGGGGCAGCCGCTCTCCAACCTGCTCCGCCCGGACGCACCGATGGACCCCGCGGTCGTCAGCGACCTGCTCGCCCAGGCGGCCGACGCCCTCGGTGCCGCGCACGCGGCCGGGATCGTGCACCGCGACGTCAAGCCCGGCAACCTGATCGTCACCCCGGACCGTCGCACCAAGGTGACCGACTTCGGCATCGCCCGCGCCGCCCAGGGGATGTCCCTCACCGAGACCGGGCAGGTGCTGGGCACCCCTGCCTACATCTCGCCCGAGCAGGCCGAGGGCAAGCGCGCCACCGCCGCCTCCGACGTCTACGCCCTCGGTGTGGTCGCCTTCGAGTGCCTCGCGGGCCGCAAGCCGTTCCTCGCCGACACGCCCGTCGCCACCGCGATCGCGCACCTGCGGGAGCCGGTGCCCGACCTCCCCGACTCGGTCCCGGGCGACCTCGCGGCCGTCGTACGCCGCTCGATGGCCAAGGGCCCCGCTGAGCGGTACGCCGACGGCGCGGCCCTCGCCGCCGCGCTGCGGGACCCGTCGGGCGCCGCGGCAGCCGGCGGGGCCACGGTCGTCGCCCCGGTCGTCGCAGGTCCCTCCGCTCCGGCGGACGAGGAGCCGACCCGCACCCAGGTCATCGCTCCGGTGCCCGCGGCCGCGGCTGCCACGCCGGCCGTCGGCGCCGCTGCCGCCGGAGGCTCGTCGGCTGGGGACGGGGACGGCCGACGCCCCCGCGGCGGGCTGCCCCGCTGGGTCCCCCTGGCCCTGCTCGGTGTCGCACTGCTCGTCGTGGCGCTCGTCCTGGTCCAGGCGCTCGGCGACGACGGGACGACCACGGACGACACGCCCCCGCGCGAGACCCCGACCCGGACCGGTAGCCCCTCCCCGCAGGAGGAGCCGACGCAGGCCCCGTCGGAGGAGCCCGCCGAGACGCAGACCGAGGAGCCGGCGCAAACTCCCACGGAGACCGCCACCGAACCCACCACCGAGCCGTCCCCCACGGAGACGGAGACACCCACGGAGACCTCCACCGGGACACCCACCGGGGAGCCGACGCAGGAGCCCACCGAGGCACCGCTCGAGCCGACCACCGCACCGACCACCCCCACCGACAGTCCGACCTGATGAGCACGACGAGAACCGTGACCGGGACCAGAGCAGTGAGAGGGCGACGATGAGCAACCAGCCGACCGTGATCGGCGGCCGCTACGAGCTCGGTGAGCTGCTCGGCCGCGGCGGCATGGCCGAGGTGCGCAAGGGGCGCGACACCCGGCTCGGGCGCACCGTCGCGGTGAAGCGGCTGCGCACGGACCTGGCCAGCGACGCGACCTTCCAGGCCCGGTTCCGGCGGGAGGCCCAGAGCTCGGCGTCCCTCAACCACCCCTCGATCGTGTCGGTCTACGACACCGGCGAGGAGATGGCCACCGACGGCTCGGACGTCGCCCAGCCCTACATCGTCATGGAGTGCGTCCAGGGCCGGACGCTGCGCGACATCCTGCGCGAGGGCCGCAAGATCCTCCCCGAGCGGGCGCAGGAGATCACCAGCGACGTGCTCGCCGCCCTCGACTACAGCCACCGGGCCGGCATCATCCACCGCGACATCAAGCCCGGCAACGTGATGCTCACGCCCGGTGGCGACGTCAAGGTGATGGACTTCGGCATCGCCCGCGCGGTGTCCGACGCCTCCTCGACGATGACCCAGACCGCCGCCGTCGTCGGCACCGCCCAGTACCTCTCCCCCGAGCAGGCCCGTGGCGAGACCGTCGACTCCCGGTCGGACGTCTACTCCACCGGCTGCCTGCTCTACGAGCTCCTGACCGGACGCCCGCCGTTCATCGGCGACAGCCCCGTCGCGGTCGCCTACCAGCACGTGCGCGAGCAGCCCGCACCGCCGTCGGACCACGACCAGGAGCTCGACCCCGAGATCGACGCCATCGTCCTGAAGTCGCTGGCCAAGCGGGTCGAGGACCGCTACCAGAGCGCCGCCGCGATGCGGCAGGACATCGAGCGCTACCTCGCGGGCCACCCCGTCCAGGCCATCCCTCCCCCGACGGCGCCCACCGAGGTGGTCCCGCCCGTGGCCGCGGCCACCACGACCCTCCCCGCCGCGGGTCCCGCCCCGACGCCGGGCGAGGACCGCCAGCGCGGGCGCACCGGCATGATGGTGCTCCTGGGCCTGCTGGTGATCGCCGCGATCGCCGGCGCGGCGTTCCTCCTGCCGAGCATGTTCGAGGAGGAGGTCCAGCGCGAGCAGGTGCCCGCCCTGGTCGGGCTCACCGAGGAGCAGGCGCGGCTGGCGATCGGCGAGGCCGGGCTCTCCGTCGGCGAGGTCACCCGGGAGACGTCCGACGACGCGCCCACCGACGAGGTGATCCGCCAGGACCCCAGCCGCGACGTCTACGTCGACCCCGGCAGCGACGTCGACATCGTCGTCTCGCTGGGCAAGCCGGAGGTGCAGGTGCCGTACGTCGTGGGGCAGCCGCGCGCCGCCGCCCGCGACGCCCTGCGCGCCGCGGGCCTCAAGGTCACCGCCACCGAGGTCGAGTCCGACGAGCCCAAGGGGCAGGTCATCTCCACCGACCCCGCCGCCGGGGAGTCCGTCGCCGAGGGCACGACCGTGACCCTCTCGGTGTCCGACGGGCCCGAGTCGGTCCCGGACGTGCGGGGTCTCAAGCAGGGCGAGGCCACCCGCACGCTGCGGCAGGCCGGCTTCGAGGTCGAGGTCCGCACCGACGCGGCCTCCACCGAGCCCAAGGGGACCGTGGTCGACCAGTTCCCCAGCGCGGGGGGCGAGGCCGACCGCGGCGACACGGTCATCATCTTCGTGTCGGCGTTCGAGGAGCCCCCGCCCGAGGAGACCCCGACCGAGACCCCGACGGAGACCCCGCCGGCGCCCACCGAGACGCCCACGGTGCCGACGGAGACGCCCACGGTGCCGACGGAGGAGCCCACGACGCCCGCCCCGCGGCGTACGCCCTGACTCGGCCGGCCTGACTGGCTGGACCGGCCTGACGAACCGGCCCTGGCTCAGCCGGCCTGCTGGCTCGGCGTGGGCATCGGGGTCGCGTAGGTGAGGTCGAGGAGGCCCTCGTAGCCCGGCGCGGTGACGCGCTCCTCCGTGGCCACCTCGTAGCCGACCCCGCCGGTCGGGTCGGCGGCGTACTCGCGGTAGACCGAGACGTCCGGGTCCGACTCGAGCGAGGCGAGGATCTCGGCCTGCGGGCCGACGGCGACGATCTCGTACGGCGGGGAGTAGGGCACGCCGTGCAGGGTCACGGAGTTGCCCTCGCACTTGATGCCCGTGGTCGAGATGACCCGCTGGCCCTGCAGGGTCACCGCCTCGGCCCCGCCGCGCCACATGGCGTTGACGACGGCCTGGATGTCCTGCTGGTGCACGACCAGGTCGTTCTGGTTGCGCTCGGTGGCGGCGATGATGTCGGCGGGGGCGTCGGTGAGGGTCACCTGCACCGCCGGCCCGGAGCGCGGGGTGAGGCCGGCCGGGTCGACCAGGGTGTCGATCTCGTCCTGGTAGCGGTTGACCGTGCGGTCCCCCAGCCCGGCGGTGAGGGTCTCGATCTCGGCGGTCAGGTCGGCGACCTCGTCGGTCAGCTCGTTGGTGTCCTCGCGCTCGGCCTGCACGACCGACGCGAGGTCGGTGTAGCTGCCTCCGCGCAGGTCGATCCCGTCGCTCTGGTCGGCGCTGACCGCGAAGAGCGCTCCGCAGAGCACGAACATCGCGGGGGTCCCGATCCGCCACGCGAGCGTGCGCCGGCGGGCGCGCACGGCGTCGACGTCGGGGGCGTCGTCGCGGGCCGCGTCGGGGCGCGGGTCGGTCGGGGCGGACATGGCGACTACGCTAGCCCCCCGGTGGGCGCCCGACGTGCTCGCCGCCTGAGTTCGTGAGCCATGAGGAGTGGTCGTGCCCAAGTCCAGCGAGACGTTCGTCGACAGCCCGTCGAAGGTCTTCTCCGTGCGGTTCATCGTCGCCCTGCTGCTCATCGCGGCCGGCATCGGCTGGATCATCTACTACTACCTCGGCGTGCGTCCCGACCCGACGGTCTTCCCCGCCGAGGAGGGGTCGCCCAAGGCGATCGCCGACCTCGGTGACTGGAACTACGTGATCGGCTTCGGTGCGCTGATGCTCGGCCTCGCCGTCTCGGCACACCCGTCCACGCCGCTGGGCCGTGGCCGCGGCGTCGTCGTCGGCATGCTGGGCTGCTTCCTGGTCGGCCTGCTGTGGATCTGCACCTTCTACGTCTTCTCCGACGACCTGTCCGCCCTGCCGGTCATGAACGACCTCGGCCAGTGGAACCTCGCCGTCGGCATCGCCTTCATGGCGGTCGGGTTCACCTTCGCGACCCGCTGGGAGTGACCTCCGGCCCTCCGCGCGCACGCCGGCGCCGGCCCCCGTTCGGGGGTCGGCGCCGGCGTCATTTGTCCCCAGCTGGGGAGCAACCTGTGGAGAACTACATGCGTGTAGTTCTCCACAGGTGATTCCACACTTGTGGAGGGAGCCGAACGGGCTAATCCCCACCGGTGTCATTCACCCCGGGGCGCGCGGACGTGATGCGTCAGGGCATCGATGGCCGCCACGTCGTACGACGTACCGCAGAACGTCATACCTCCCCGCGCCGACACCGCCCGGCCCGACGGGTCCCGGGCAGCGTCCGACACCGCGGCGGCCACCCCGTCGGACGTCCCGGCGATCGTCCGACACCCCGGCAGCCGTCTCGTTGGACGCGGGCCGGCAGGGGGGACGTCAGGCGACGGCGAGGACCCGGACCAGCGCGAGCGCGACGAGCAGCGTCGTCAGCGCGGCGAGGCCGCCCCACTGGATGGCGGCGCGGTGCGACCGGGGGGCGTAGACCATCAGCGCGGCGATCAGCGCGCCGCCGACGAGTCCGCCCAGGTGCCCCTGCCAGGAGATGTTGGGCACGGCGAAGGTGATGAAGAGGTTGACGGCCAGCAGCCCGAAGAGGCTGCGCAGGTCGCCGCCGACCTTGTGGGCGACGACGGCGATGGCGCCGAACAGCCCGTAGATCGCACCGGACGCTCCGACGGTCAGGCCCAGCTCCGGGGAGAGCCACAGCACGGCCACGGACCCGGCGAGCCCGGAGACCAGGTAGAGGGCCAGGAACCGGGCCCGGCCCAGCACGGCCTCGAGCTGGGGGCCGAGGAACCACAGGGCGAGCATGTTGCCCGCGATGTGCCACAGCTGCACGTGGGTGAACTGGCTGGTGACCAGCTGCCACCAGGCGCCGTCGGCCACGCCGGGGAGGAACTGGCCGCCCACGGCGTCGCACGCGGCGCGCGACAGGTCGTAGAGGTAGCTGTCACCCGGGGCACAGGCGCCGTCGGTGCGCAGACCGAGGAGGTCGACGAGCTCGCTGCGCGCCCGGCCGGTCACGAGGATCGCCAGCCACACCACCGCGTTGATGCCCATGAGCACCATCGAGGTGAGCGCGGGGTTGGCCGAGCGCTTGCCGCCGTACGGCGCCTGGATGCTGCGCGTCGACCTCGCACCCTCGGCGACGCAGCTGGGGCACTGGAAGCCCACCGCCGCGTCCCGCATGCAGTCGGGGCAGATCGGCCGCTCGCAGCGCTGGCAGCGGATCCAGGTCTCGCGGCCGGCGTGCCGATAACAGGTCGGGACGCCGGCCGCGGGTTCGCCGGAGGTCGGCTGGGTCATGCGGGTGGGTGCCTCAGCGCTCGATCGTGACCGACTCGATGGTGATCGGCTCGGCCGGTCGGTCCATCGCACCGGTGCGGGCGGTGGCGATCGCGTCGACGACGTCGCGCGAGGCCTGGTCGGCGACCTCGCCGAAGATCGTGTGCTTGCGGTTGAGCCACGGGGTGGCGCCCACGGTGATGAAGAACTGCGAGCCGTTGGTGCCGGGGCCGGCGTTGGCCATCGCCAGGAGGTAGGGCTTGTCGAAGACGAGCTCGGGGTGGATCTCGTCCTTGAACGTGTAGCCCGGGCCGCCGGTGCCGGTGCCCTGCGGGCACCCGCCCTGGATCATGAAGCCCTCGATGACGCGGTGGAAGCCGAGGCCGTCGTAGAACGGGCCCGTCCTGCCGTCGCCGGTGTTGTAGTCCTTGGTGCCCTCGGCGAGGCCCACGAAGTTGTCGACCGTCTCCGGAGCGTGGTTCGGGAACAGGTTGATGACGATGTCACCCTTGGTGGTCTTCAGGGTGGCCTTGGGGTCAGCCATGGTCTGCCTCTCGCGTGTCAGGAGTGCGTACGCCGCGTGGACGTCGTGCACGTGTCGCCGTCGATCCTGCCACGTGGTCCCGCACCGCCGTCCTTCACCCGGACGGGGCTGTCGGTGCTTTCGGGCGGCATGGTGAGATGGGTGCACAACTCACAAGGAGGCCACGCATGCGCATCGGCAGGAAGAAGTCGATCATGGATCGGGCCCACGACTACGTGGAGTCCGTCGCCGACACCGTCATCCCTCAGCTCGAGGCCGCGCTGGAGACCGCCCGTGACAAGGCAGCGCCCGCCATCAGCGACGCGCGGGACAAGGCCGTGCCGCTGGTGACCGACGCCCGCGACCGCGCCGTACCCCTCCTCCAGGACACCCGCGACCGCGCGGTGCCGCTCATCCAGGACGCCCGCGACCGCGCCGTCCCGGTGCTGG
This sequence comes from Nocardioides sediminis, assembly GCF_003047295.1. GTDB lineage: Bacteria > Actinomycetota > Actinomycetes > Propionibacteriales > Nocardioidaceae > Nocardioides > Nocardioides sediminis. Next base: position 59,837 of record NZ_PZYZ01000004.1, on the reverse strand, counting down.
TCGAGGGCCGGGCCCTGGCCGCCGAAAAGGCCGCCGCGGGTGCCGCGCTGGCCGCCGAGAAGGCCGCCGAAGGTCGTGACCTGGCCGCGGCCAAGGTCGCCGAGCTCCGGCAGGAGCCCGAGCCGAAGCGCAGCAAGCTCAAGACGTTCCTGCTGGTCACCGGCCTGCTCGCCGTCGGCGCGGCCGTGTTCGGCAAGCTGCGCCAGTCCCAGTCGGCCAAGGACAACTGGCAGTCGAGCTACACCCCGGCGCCTCCGGCGGGCAGCACCGGTGGTGCGCCGTCGACGACGTCGCCGCTGCCCAAGAGCGGTCCGGCGGGCGACCCGCTCACCGACCCGATCAAGACGCCGCTCGACCCGTCCACCCCGACCGCCGCGGAGGCCGCCGAGTCCTCGGACTCCGCGATGACCGACCCCACCCACCCGGTGACCGTGGAGGACCCCGGCGGCGGCGACCCGGGCGAGGCCCTCAGCGACGCCGGTGAGACCCCGCACGACGTGACCACGCCGGACAACCCGGCCGAGGTCGTCGAGGTCGACGAGATCCCCGACAGCAAGCGGGACTGACCACAGCCCTCACCACCGACGAGCCCCGGACCTGCTGGTCCGGGGCTCGTCGCATTTTCGGGGCCTGTCCGGCCGGGAATCACCGGGCGCCCGGTGATTCCGTGGGTTCGGCCACGCTGCAGCGCACGCGAAACCACGGGAACGCGCGCCAACCTCGACCCGGCCGGCCGGATCCGCGGTCAGGCGACCGGCCGGTTGTCCTCGATCCAGCCGTCGATGTGCTCCCACCAGCCGTAGAGCCACTCGATCCGCTCCTCGCGGCCGGCGGGGATCTCGGCGCGCGGGACCTCCCACCAGCGCATCACCAGTGTCTTGTCCATCGGCAGCTCCCGCCACAGGTCGCCCACCGTGAGCAGGTGGTCGAGCCCGGTGTGGGCGACCATCACCACGTCCGCCCCCGGGGCCGCGTCGAGCGCGGCGAGGAAGCCACCGGGGCGTGGGGCGAGCACGTTGGTCATCCGCTCGGCGCGCTCGGCCATCTGGTGTAGGCCCAGCTTGTGCAGCCGGGCGATCGCCCGGTCCCGGCGGGCGGGGGTGAAGTTGCCGCCCTCGGGGAAGATCACGAACGCATCGTTGGTGTCCAGCCCGCTGGCCAGCGCCGCGATCTGCGACTCGAGGTCCTCCCCGGCCGCCGGGTTCGGCGAGATGAAGCTGGACGGGATGCGGCGCAGGATCACGTCGATCGCCGGGTCCCAGGCGAGGGTGTCCTTGAGCACGACGCGCGGCTCGCGGCCGTACCAGTGCAGCAGGGCGTACATCAGCGTGAACGAGTCGCCCGGGCCCGCGTGCCGGCAGCACACCAGGATCGGGGTGTCGGGGTGCCGGTCCGGCGCCGGCCCGTCGGTGCGGATCCGCAGCGCGAGCACCCGCCGCGCCTCCCGGAAGAACCCCACGAGCGTGAACTGCACGAGGTCGTAGTGGATGCCGGCGAAGTACGGCGACCGGATCCGCCACCCGAAGCCCGACGCCAGCCACAGGCCGAGCAGCACGAGCAGCAGCAGCGACTCGGCCGTCAGGTAGAGGAAGGCCACCCAGAAGAGCCGCAGCGCCCGCCAGCGGCCGGGCAGCACCGGCGAGACCGCGGCCGCGCCGATCACCCACAGCGGCATGGTCACCCACAGCAGGGCGGTGAGGCCGACGAGCGTCGGCGCGAGCACCATGCGCCGCAGCACCCAGGTCATGCAGGGTCCGTCGTGACGTGCTCGTCGAGGTAGGCCAGCGCGGCGTCGTACGACGCGTCGATGCGCCGCTGGACCGAGGAGAAGTCGCGGAAGGCGAGCATCGAGTCGTCCTTGGCCGAGGTACCCGCGGCGGGCAGCACGTGTGCCTCCACGTCGTCGGGGATCTCGGCGAGCTCGCGGGTGAAGCGGTGCCGCCGGGCGACCTCGAAGCTGACCCGCGCCACCTCCCACGGCCGTGTGGGCACGCTCAGCGGGCGGTCGACGCGGCCGACCTGGAGCACGAAGACGCGGGTGGCGCCCAGGGCGACCGCCCGGCCGACCGGGATGGAGTTGACGATGCCGCCGTCCAGGAAGTGCTCGACCCCCCACTCGGTCTCGACCCGGGCGGGCGGGAGCAGGCCGGGGACGGCGGCGCTGGCGACGATGGCCGGCACCAGCGGCCCGGAGGTGAACCAGTGCTCGGCCGACCGCTCGATGCTGGCCGCGCACACCTGGAGCCGCACCTCGAGGTCGGCGAAGGTGGTGTCGCCCAGCTCGTCCTCCAGCCGCTGGGTCAGCGGCTTGGGCGAGTAGATGTGGGTGCCCGTCGCGACCGCACGGCGGACCGTGCGCAGCGGCCGGTCGCCGTACACGTCCCGGGACCGGGCGGTCTCGGACCACAGCTCGGTGAGCCGCTCGATGACCGGCAGGCGTGGCTCGCGGGCCACCAGGGCGCCGTTGAGGGCGCCGACGCTGGTGCCGAGCACGAGGTCCGGGGTGATCCCGCGCTCGAGGAGGGCGCGCAGCATGCCGACCTCGACGGCACCGAGAATGCCGCCGCCGCCCAGCACGAACGCGGTGGTCACGCCGCGCCGCCTCTCACGCGCTCATCTCAGCTCGGCGTGCTCGGCCAGGGTCCGCTGCGTGGCCCGGTGCTCGGCCCAGAACGACAGGATCGGGACGGTGCCGCAGACGAGGGTGACGACGAGGAACGGCATCTCCCAGTCCGCACGGCGCCCGAGCATGAAGGCGGTGACGAGGAAGACCATGTAGAGCCAGCCGTGGGCGACACCGAGGTACTCGGTGATCGCCTCGCCGACGTGCTGCGCGCTCGAGCCGGGCGTCACCAGCTCCGGGGTGCTGGGGATGAAGCCCCACATGCTGCTCCCGTCGAAGTTGGCCAGCGGGACCCCGATCAGGATCAGGACGACGAGGAGCACACCGACGATGGTGGCCATGACGCGGTAGCGGAGCAGGGCGGCCTTCACGACGGCGAGTCTCCCACGCGGTCCACAGCCCGCTGGTCGCGGATCCAGCGCCACCAGATGAAGGCCGCGAACGCGCCGAAGATCCACCACTCGGCGGCGTAGAGCAGGTTCTTGAGCGCTGTGAAGGTGCCCACCTCGGGCAGCTGGTCGAGGCCGGCCGCGGTGAGGTCCTGCGCCGGGTCCCGAGCGACCAGGTAGGCGCCGTAGAGGTCGACGTCGACGCGCTGGACCGCGTCGGCGATGCGCAGCTGCGGTACGACGTCGTCGTCCGGGTCGTCGTCGACCGCGCCGGTGCCCTCGGGGGGCTGCAGCCAGCCGGTGAGCTCGGCCTCGCCGGCCAGGGGCTCCGGCAGCACGGGCTCGGTCGACCAGCCGACCACCACCGGGATCGCGGGCTCGCCGGCGCCTCCCACGGCGAGCGGGACGACGGCCCAGTAGCCCTGCTCGTCGCCCACGACCCGGTCGGAGACGAAGAACGTGCCCTCGGGGAGCCACTCGCCGCTCACCTCGACGGGCCGGCCCACCTGGTCGCCGGGGAACGGGTCGTCGGGCCCCATGACCTCCTCGATCCCGACCGGGGTGAGCGCGGTGAGGTCGCGGGCCTCGGCGTCCCGCCGGGCCTGCCAGGCCTCGAGCTGCCACCAGCCGAGCCAGCCGGCGACGCCGACGAGCACCGCGGCCAGGACCGTGGCGCCGACGATGCGGACGTGTGGGGGTCTCACAGGCCGGTCGGCTCCTCCATCGGCGTGACCTCGGGGCACACCGCGAAGGGCAGCACGTCGGTGAGCACCAGGCCGGCCGCGGCCGCGGGCGCGGCCACGGTCCAGCCGATCCGGCCCGTCGAGGGGTCGACGACGGGGGTGGTGAAGACCTCGCCGAAGCCCATCGGTCCGGTGGCCGGGAAGTCCTCGGCCAGCGCGGAACGGTCGAAGAGGTCGGGCCGGTCCAGGCCGAGGCGCGCCGTCGCGACGCCGTCGTCGAAGCTCACGGCGAAGGCGTCCAGCGGCTCGAGGTCGCGCGGGTCGTGCCGTGACAGCACCGCGTCCTGCTCCTCGACGCCGGCGTCGGGGCCCAGCGCCTCGGCCAGCGGCACGCAGCCGGCGCGGTAGTACGTCGACTCGGCGGGTTCCTCCGCGGTCAGGTCGGCGGCCCCGTCGCGGGCCGCCCACGTGTCCTCGCCGTCCGTCGCGGCGCCGACGGACACCAGGTGGAGCTCCTCGTCGACGTCGGCCCCGGCCAGCCCGGCGACCCCCGCGTCGACGGCGTCCTCGACCCGTGCCATGTCCAGGTCGGGCCGCAGCGCGAGCACCCAGCCCGGGCCGTCGGGCGTGAGGAAGCGCGCCTCCCAGTCGACGTCGTCGGAGGTGAATCCGTGGTCGAGCAGGAGCAGGGAGTCGTGCTCGTGGAGCCGGCCCTCGGCGAGCAGCACCGACTCGCGACGTACCCGCTCCCAGTAGTCGGTGCGCTCGGACACCAGCGACTCGCTGGTCAGCTCCGGCACGCCGAGGGCCTGCCGGGAGGCGTCGAAGTCGGTCACGGTCACGACCGTCGCGTCCGCCGGCACCAGGGCGAGGGCTGCCCGGCCGGCGGGACCGGGGTCCTCGGCGTCGTACGCCGGGATCGTCCGCTCGGGACGCTCGGCCAGCACCTGCGGAGTCGGCCGGTCCTCCGCGCAGCCCGCGAGGACCAGCGGCGCGAGCACGGCCACCCCGCCCAGCCACGTCGTCGTACGACGGTGCGCGCGCCTGCGGGCACGCGACCGGGGGCTGGATGACACGGCCAGAGTCTGCCACTGGGCCCCCAGCAGCCCCGCGCCCGCGTACCCTTCGCCGAGACGAGAGGCGGACATGACTGACACCCACCCGACCACCGTCGAGGGCCCCGTGACCGGGGGCTCCGGCGGCAGCGGTTCGACCACCGCGCGCGAGGCGGAGTGGTTCAGCCGCACCTTCACCCAGCTGGCGGACACCATGGGCCGGGCCGTCCTCGGCAAGGACCACGTCGTCCGGCTGGCGCTGACCTGCCTGGTCTCCGAGGGGCACCTGCTGCTCGAGGACCTCCCGGGCACCGGCAAGACGATGCTGGCCCGGGCCCTGTCCAACAGCATCGAGGGCAGCCACGCCCGCATCCAGTTCACGCCCGACCTGCTGCCGACCGACGTCACCGGCGTCACGGTCTACGACCAGCACAAGGGCACCTTCGAGTTCCACCGCGGGCCGATCTTCCACGACATCGTGCTGGCCGACGAGATCAACCGCGCCTCGCCCAAGACCCAGGCGGCGCTGCTCGAGGTGATGGAGGAGGGCCACGTCACCGTCGACGGCATCACCCACGACGTGCCGAGCCCGTTCATGGTGATCGCCACCCAGAACCCCATCGAGCAGGCCGGCACCTACCGGCTGCCCGAGGCCCAGCTCGACCGGTTCCTGATGAAGACCTCCGTGGGCTACCCGGACGCCGAGGCGACCGAGGAGCTGCTCCTCGGCTCGGCGGTCCGCGACCGGGCGTCGCTGGTGACCCCGGTCGCCACCCGTCGCGCCGTGGCCGAGCTGTCCCGCGTGGCCGGGGCCGTGCACGTCGACCGGGCGATCGTGCGCTACGTCCGCGAGCTCGCCGAGGCGAGCCGCGAGCAGCAGCACGTGCGGATGGGGCTCTCGGCCCGCGGCTGCCTGGCCTTCATCCGGGTGGCCAAGACGTGGGCGGCCGCCGACGGTCGCACGACCGTGGTGCCGAGCGACATCACCACGCTGGCGACGCCCGTGCTGTGCCACCGCCTGCTGCTCGACCCGCAGGCCCAGTTCAACGGCGTCTCGGTGGACGACGTGATCGAGCGGCTGCTCGACTCCGTCGAGCCGCCGACCTACCGCGGCTGAGCCGGTGGCGGCCGTGCTGTCGCGGGCGCTCGCGAGGCTGTGGGCGGGAGTCCGGACCGTGACGCCGACCGGTCGCGCCGTGCTGCTGCTCGGGATCCTCGCGTACGCCGCCTCGACCCTGTGGGGCCTCGTCGAGCTGCGACTGGTCGGGGTGACCTGCGTGGGGATCCTGCTCGCCGCGCTCCCGTGGCTGCTGCTGCCGATGCACGTGGACGCCGACCTGCGCCTGCGGCCGCCCCGGACCACGGCCGGCGAGGCCGTGGAGGTGGCGCTCACCGCGACCAACCGGGGGTCGCTGCCGCTGTGGCAGCCCCTGGTCCGGGTGCCGGTCGGCGACCGGACCACCTGGGTGCGGATGCCCTCCCTGGGGAGGGGGGCCCGGGAGCGGGCCACGGTCACCGTCGACGGCCTGGTCCGCGGCGTGCTGCCCGTGGGGCCGGCCACGGCGGTGCGCGCCGACCCCCTCGGCCTCCTGCACCGACCGGTGCGCTGGGGCGACGCCCGCGAGCTGTTCGTGCGGCCGGTGATGGTCCTGGTGCCGAGCCTGGGGTCCGGCCAGGCACGCGACCTCGAGGGCACGCCCAGCGACCGGGTCTCCATGAGCGACCTGGCCTTCCACGCGCTGCGGGAGTACGTCCCGGGCGACGACCTGCGCCACGTCCACTGGCGCTCCTCCGCCCGGGCCGGCGAGCTGCTCGTCCGGCAGTACCACGACACCCGACGCAACCACGCCACCGTCGTCGTGGACGCCGACCCCGCGTCGTACCCCACCCCCGAGGGGTTCGAGCTCGCCGCCTCGGTCGCGGCGTCGCTGCTCGTGTGCGCCGCCCGGGAGGAGTACGACGTCAGCCTGGCGTGCGGGTCCGTGCAGTCCACCGCGCTGCCCGCCCCGACCGTCCTCGACGCGACCTGCCGGATCGCGCCCGAGCCGGACGCCGGGCCGTGGGCCGAGCAGGTGCTCTCGGCCCTCCGGCTGGCTCCCGAGACCAGCGTGCTCCTGCTGGTGACCGGCGGCGCCACCGATCCGGAGGCACTGGCCCGCACCACCGCGACCCTGCCCGCCGACGTCCGCGTCGTGGTGCTGCGAGCGGCTCCCGGGGAGGCGGCCGGCCTCGTGCGGCTGCACGGCCACGACACGGTGACCGTGGGCCGGCTCGGCGAGCTGCCCGGGCTGATGGCGGCGGCCTCGTGAGCGTCCGGACCCGGCCGCTGCCGCCGTACGCCGCCGTCGACCTGCTCGCCGTGGTGGTGCTGGCGGCGATCACCCTGGCGGGCTTCTGGGACACCTTCGCCGGCGTCAGGTGGATCGTCGTCGCCGCGGCCGGCGTGGCCATCGGCCTGGTCTGGACGCTGGTGCTCACCACCCTGCGGCTCGGGATCGGCGTGGTCGTCCCGCTGCTGCCGGTGCCCTACCTGCTCACCGCCGGCGCGCTGGCCCTCGGCTCCTCCGGGCTGTTCCTCGGCGTGCCGGGCATCGAGACGATCACCGACGTCGCGGTCGGCACGGTCGGCTCCTGGCGGCTCCTGGTGGAGACCGCGCCGCCGGTCGACAGCCGCGGGACGGTGTTGCTGATCCCCTACGCGCTGGGGATGCTGCCCGCCGCCATCGCCTCCGTCCTGGCGCTGCGCAGCCGCCGGCCGGTGCTGCCGCTGCTGCCCCTGCTGGTGGCGCTGGTCCTCGCCCTCCTGCTGGGCGTGACCGACCCGTTCTCGACGCCGCTGCAGGGCGTCGGGTTCGGCGTGGTCGCGCTCGCCTGGGTGGCCCACCGCGGGCTGCGGGTCGAGGCCGGCCGCGCCGGTGACGCGCCGACCGCCGCCGTCTCCGGGCCCCGGCTGCTGGTCGGCCTGGGGGTCGTCGGCCTCGTCGCCGCGGCGTCGTACTCGGTGGTCGAGGTGCCGGCGGACAACCGGCGCGACGTCCTGCGCGAGGTGGTGCAGCCCTACGACTCGTCCTACCTCACCACGCCGCTCTCGGCGTTCCGGCGCTTCCGCGACCAGGGGTCGGGCGTCTACACCAACCTGGCCGACCGCAAGCTCTTCCGGGTCCGCGGCGCCGAGCCGGGGACGCGCGTGCGGGTGGCCGTCCTGGACCGCTACGACGGGACCCGCTGGTACGCCGCCGACGACGCCAGCCCCGACGACTTCACCGACCGCTTCCTGCGGGTGTCCTCGCGGGTGGACAACCCGGCGCGCGGCGAGGAGCGGCTCTACACGGTCTTCGTGCGCAACACGTGGGACCTGCCGTGGGTGCCGACCATCGGCGCCCTGCAGGCCTTCGACTTCTACGACGACTACGCGAGCGACCGGCTGCCCGACCTGCGCTACAACCGCGCCACCGACACCGCGCTGCTGCCCGGTGGGCTGCACGTCAACGAGGACTACGTCCTCACCGCCGTCCCGACCCCCGACCGGCTCACCGTGCGGATGAAGCCGTGGCGCCGGCCGGACGCCACCCTCCAGGAGGCGGCCGCCTTCCTCGACGTGCCGGCCCGGGCGTGGTCGCTCGGCGCCCGGACGCCGATGGCCGGCGTCTTCCGGATCGCCGACCGGCTCCGGGCGCGCGGGCGCTACTCCGACGGCGCGTTCGGCTGGGAGGCGCGCTTCGAGGAGGGCCACGACGCGCAACGGCTCGACGAGGGCTTCGTCAACGCGCCGATGATGGTCGGCAACGACGAGCAGTACGCCGCCACGATGGCGCTGCTGGCCAACCGGATCGGGGTGCCGGCCCGGGTCGCCGTCGGCGCCGTGCTCGGCCGCAACGGGGTGATCAAGGGCAAGCACCTCGACGCGTGGGTGGAGGTGCGCGTGGGCAACGGCACCTGGCGGGTGCTGCCCACCCGCGCCTTCATGGGCCGCCGTCCGCCGCGACGCGACTCCGCGCCGCTGCCCGAGGTGGCCCTGCCTCCCGCCCCGCGCCCGCAGGACCGCCCGCCAACGCAGCAGCCCGAGCCCGAGGAGGCGCTGGAGGACGAGTCCGCCCGGGAGGAGGCGACCGACCGGCCGCTGCCGCGCTGGCCGCTGCTCCTCCTGGTCCCGCTCGCGGCCGGGGTCGTGCCGCTGCTCAAGGGTCTGCGCCGGCGTCGCCGCCGCGGCGCCACCCCGGCCTCGCTGGCCTACCTCGGCGGCTGGGACGAGCTGGTGGACACCGCCCACGACCTCGGGGTGACCGTCCCCCGCAGTCCGCGGCCCGCCCAGGCCGTCGCGATCGGCGTACCCACCTCGCTCGCGCGCGAGGCCGACGTCGCGACCTTCTCGCCCGACGAGCCCGACGACGCCGACGCGTTCTGGCGCCTCGTCGAGGAGGAGCGCTCCGGGCTGCGGTCCGCCGCCCGTCCCGTACGCCGCCTGCTCGCGCCGCTCGACCCGCGCTCGCTGCTCCGGCGCCGCTGAGGGCGCTCTCGCGGAATCACCGGGCACCCGGTGATTCAGTGGGATGGCGCGCGCTGCAGCGTGGCCGAACCCACGGGTTCACCGGGCAGCCGGTGATTCCGCATCCGGCGGACTCAGCCGAACCACTCCCACAGCCACCGGCGCATCATGAGGATCTCGGCGTGCTGGGCGGCGGCGATCGTCCCGGCGAGCTCCTCGACCTCGTCGTGCTCGGCCAGGTCACGGGCCACCAGCTGCCGCGACATCATCACCGCGGCCATGTGGTGCCACACCATGTCCTCGAGGAAGACCTGGTCGAGCCGGTCGCCGGACAGCCCGCTGAGGTCGCGCATCATCGGCTCGTAGTCGGCGTCCGTCGGCGCGTCCGGGTACCACCGCGCCAGCCACTCCCGCATCTGCTCGACCTCCGCGGTCTGGCCCTCCACGATCGAGCGGCCCAGCTCGCGCATCTCCGCGCGCTCGGACCGGGCCAGCTCGCCGGCCGCCTCGATGGCCTCCTCGTGGTGGGCGACCATCTCGACGAGGAACTCCTGCTCGCTGCGTACGACGTGCATGCCGGCCATGCCGTTCATCGGGCCACCCATCAGGCCGTGCATGCCGCCGTTCATCATCCCGCCGGCCATCCAGCCAGGCGTCCCGCGCGGGAAGCCGTCGCGGCCCCGGGGCCCGGGGTCCCGGTCCACGGCGGTGGTCATCATCCCTGGACCGTGGCCGTCGTCATTCCCCTGGACCACGGCCACGCCGGCCAGGGCGAGCACCGCCACCACCAGCGCGCTCAGCGCGACGACCGTCGGGCGTCTCATGCCGGCCTCCTCGCAGGGATCTCCTGCTGTCCAGCCTGCTCCTCGTCGGTCGTCCGCAGCAGGGACGAGCGCACCGACCCGGGGTGCCGTAGGTCCTAGGCGGACCCCTGGACGGGTGCGTCGGACACGGCCGTGGCCGCCAGCCGGGGGACGAAGTGCTCCAGGTCGCGGCTGCCCGCCAGCAGTCGGCGCTGCCGCACGGCCCCGGTGCCGATCCTCGCCACGCGGTCGAGCCCCGCCATGACAAGCTCCGCGTCGCCGGTGAGCCTGAGCCCGGGGAGGATCGTGCGCAGCAGGTCCGCCCAGGTCGCACCGTGGGCGCGCTCGGAGGTCGGCGCACCGTGGGCCGCCACGTCGAGCAGGTCGGCGCGCAGGTCCGGGTCGGACACGACCGCCGACGGCCGCCCGCGGCGTACGTCCTCGACCAGGGACGACACCAGGGCCCGGCACACCCCCGCCAGCAGGACGGCGTCCGCCACCTCGAGCGCGGTGTCCGCCACCCGGATCTCGATGGTGGGGTAGCGCGGCGAGAGCCGTGCCAGGAAGTAGACGTTGCGCGGGTCGAGGGCCGCCCCGCTGCCCACCAGGGACCGCACGGCACGGTCGTACGCCGCCGCCGTGCGCCACGGCGCGGGCGCCGTGAACGTGGGCCAGCGCAGCTGCCGGCCGTAACGGGTGCTGCTCCAGCCGCTGTCGCGCCCCCCGCTCACCGGCGAGTTGGTGCTGAGGGCGAACAGCGTCGGCAGCCAGGGCCGCAGCCGCCCCAGGACCTGGACGGCCAGCTCGCGGTCACCGATGCCGACGTGGACCTGGCAGGCGCACGTGCCGCTCGTCGCCGCCGCGTCCGGGAAGTGGGTCGCGAGCGCGCGGTAGCGGTCGGTCTGGGTCAGCAGCTCGACGCCGGACCCGTCCCGCAACGGCGCCCCGGCCGCCACCAGGTGGGCCCCCACGCCGACCGCCGCCTCGGCCACGGCGTGCCGCAGGTCGGCCAGCTGGCGTTCGAGGTCACCCAGGTCGGTGCACACGCCGGACGTCGTCTCGACCTGGTAGCGCATGAGCTCGGGCTTCACCCGGTCGTCGGCCACCCGGCGCAGCACGTCGGGTGCGACGGGCGCCAGGGCTCCCGTGGGGTCGACCAGCAGGAACTCCTCCTCCACGCCCACGGTCAGGCCCTCGGTCAGCACGGCTCTCCTCCACCCGGTCACGGTGGATCCACGCTGCAGGGCGGACCCACGCACAGGATGGGGAACGGCTCTCGGCCCGCACCTCACCCGAGGGGGGTGAGGTGCGCCGGCGACCCGCGCGAGACCCTGCCCCGGACGGGCCGGTCGGGGCTCGCGTCGACGTGGAGGGAGGCCGACCATGTGTCGGTGGCTGGCGTACTCCGGGACCCCCATCCTGCTGGAGGAGCTCCTCTACAAGCCCGAGCACTCCCTGATCGACCAGAGCATGCACGCACGGATGGGCGTCGAGACCACGAACGGTGACGGCTTCGGGATCGGTTGGTACGGCGTGGACGGCGCGAGCACGTGGCTGCCCGACAGCCGCGGCAGCCAGGTCCCGGTCCTGTTCCGCGGCGTCGGCCCGGCGTGGGGTGACCAGAACCTCCGGGAGATCGCCAGGTCCACCTCGTCGGGGCTCTTCCTGGCCCACATCCGGGCCAGCACGGGCACCCCGGTCCAGCAGACCAACTGCCACCCGTTCCGCCACGACCGGTGGCTGTGGGTCCACAACGGGGCGATCAAGCACTTCGAGGTGCTCAAGCGGGACCTGGTCCTCGCGATCGACCCGGAGCTCTATCCCTCCATCGGGGGGTCGACTGACTCCGAGGTGATGTTCTACCTCGCGCTCACCTTCGGGCTGCGGGAGGAGGCCGTGCCGGCGGTCGAGCGCATGGTCGGCTTCGTCGAGGCCACCGCGCGGCGCCACGGCGTCGAGGCGCCGATGCAGATGACCGTCGCGACCACCGACGGCGAGCGCCTGTGGGGGTTCCGCTACTCCAGCGAGGGCCGCAGCCGCACGTTGTACGTCAGCACGGCGATCACGGCCCTGCGCCAGATGTACCCCGACAACCCGGTGTTCCACCGGCTCTCCGACGAGACCAGGGTCGTCGTGTCCGAGCCGCTCGGCGACCTCGTGGGCGCGTGGAACCCCATTCCCGAGTCGAGCTACGGCATCGTGGAGGAGGGCGACGACACCCTGGGCCGCTTCACCCCCCGCGAGCCCTGACGCCCTGACGCAGCGTCGTACGCCGCCGCGTCACCAGGTGGGGCGAGGGGTACGGCGCTCGGTCCGGGGTCCGGCGCCCCCCTCGTCGCCCAGCGCGCTGAACCGCTCCACCTTGTCCTTGGGCCCGGAGACGATGATCTCGGCGCCGTCCCGCAGCACGGTGCTGGGTGTGGCGTAGGTGAAGTCCTCGCCCGCCGCCTTGACACCGACGATCGTGACGCCGTACTCCTGCCGCACCCCGAAGCCGGCGAGGCTTCGACCGATGAGGGCGCGCGGAGGCCTGGTCTTGGCGAAGGCGTAGCCGTCGTCGAACTCGATGTACTCGATCATCCGGCCGGTGACCAGGTGCGCCACCCGCTTGCCCATGTCGTGCTCGGGGCGTACGACGTGGTGGACGCCGATCTGGTCCAGGATGCGGGCGTGCGACTGGCTGATGGCCTTGGACCACACATGTCGGACCCCGAGCTCGAGCACCACCGACGCCGACAGGATGCTGGCCTCGAGGTTGGTGCCGACGCCGACGACGGCGCGGTCGAACTCGGCGACCCCGAGCTCCCGCATGGCCTCCAGGTCGGTGGAGTCGGCCTCCACGACGTGGGTCAGCCGGCCGGCGAGGGAACGCACCACCCGTGGGTCGGAGTCGACGCCGAGGACCTCGACACCCTCCTTGGTGAGCTCCAGCGCCAGCGAGCGGCCGAAGCGGCCCAGCCCGACCACCACGACGCCGTCGATGTTCTTCCTAGCCAATGAGTGGCCTTCCTTCCGGCAGACGGTGCAGGGCGGCGTGCTCGCGCATCGCGAGCGCCGAGACCAGTGTGATGGGACCCAGGCGCCCGGTGAACATCAGCAGCGTGAGGACCAGGTGCCCGGCCGTGGGCAGGTCGGCGGTGATGCCGGTCGAGAGCCCGACGGTGGCGAAGGCCGACACCACCTCGAACAGGGCGTCCTCGGTGGGCACGTCGCTCACCTGCAGGATGACGAGCGTCGACGCCACCACGGCGCCCAGGGACAGCAGCGCCACGGTCAGCGCCTGGCGGATGGCGCGCGGGTCGATCCGGCGGCCGAAGGCCACCACGTCGGACTCGCCGCGCACCTCGGCGAAGATCACGAAGAACAGCAGGATGAACGTGGTCACCTTGATGCCGCCCGCCGTGCCGGCCGACCCGCCACCGATGAACATCAACATCTCGGTCCCCAGCAGGGTGCCGTCGCGCATCTGGCCGTAGTCGAGGCTGTTGAAGCCCGCCGTGCGCGGCATGACGGCCTGGAAGAAGCCGGCCAGGAGGCGGTCCGGCGCGCTGAGGGTCCCGAGGGTGGCGGGGTTGCTCCACTCGCTGGCCGTCACGAAGACGGTGCCGAGGACCAGGAGCGCCGCCGTGACGCTCAGCGTCATCCTGGTGTGCATGCTCCACGCCCACGTGGGGTGGAACCGGCGGTACAGCTCGAGCCACACCGGGAACCCGAGTCCTCCGGCGATCACCGCGAACGCGATGGGCAGGCAGATCCACGGGTCCGACACGAACCCCATCAGGCTGTCGCTGTAGAGCGCGAACCCGGCGTTGTTGAAGGCCGAGACCGCGTGGAACACCCCGAGGTACGCCGCACGTCCCCACGCCTCGTCGTACCCCCACGCGAACCGCAAGGTGAGCAGCACCGCCGTGGCGAGCTCGAAGAGCAGGCTGATGGCCACGACGCCCTTGACCACCGTGCGGACGTCGCCGAGCCCGGTGGCCTTGGTCTCGGCGGCGGCCGTCAGTCGCGACCGCAGGCCCAGCCGGCGGAACACCAGGAGGCCGAGCAGCGACGCGAGGGTCATGATCCCGAAGCCCCCGACCTGGATCAGCGCGAGGATCACGACCTCACCGAAGGTCGACCAGTACGACGGCGTGTCCACGACGACCAGACCCGTCACGCACACCGCGCTGGTGGAGGTGAACAGGGCCACCATCAGCGGGGCCCCGTCCCCTCCGGTCCGGGCCGGCGGGAGCATCAGCAGCAACGTCCCGACGATCACTGCGAGCGCGAACGCGACCACCACGACCTGCGCCGGGTGCCGCAGCCACGGGCCGTCGTTGCGGCGCAGGGCCCGCGCGAGAGAGGACGTCACCCGATGAGGCTAGGGCCCGACGTCGTCGTGGTGGAGCCTAGGGGACTCGAACCCCTAACCCCCTGCTTGCAAAGCAGGTGCGCTACCAATTGCGCCAAGGCCCCTGGGTCGGCCCGCGGGCCGACGGATCAGGACTTGTGGACGGTGTCGGTCGCCTCGGCCCACAGGGCCTGCTCGGACTTGCCCTCGTCCATCTTCTTCTTGGCGAGTGCGGCACCGCCCACGGCGAGCAGGACCAGGATGATCTTCTTCACGGGCGCTCCTCCAAGGGGGCGGGGCACGAGCCACGGGTGGGACGTCGGTGGGCCTAACAGGACTTGAACCTGTGACCTCTTCCTTATCAGGGAAGCGCTCTAACCGTCTGAGCTATAGGCCCGAGTCGCCGCGGACGACGACACGGCCGCCACGGGCGGCCGAGGGGGAACACTACCCCACGCCGGAGGACCGTCACAAAACGCCGGTACCCGGCGTACGACGACCGCAGCAGGGCTCAGCGCTCGTCCTCCGCGAGGGTGACCTCGATGCCCCCGAGCAGGGCCGCGGACATGTTGTAGAGGAACGCCGTCAGGGTCGCGATGGCGGTCAGCAGGATCACGTCGATGATGCTGACCAACAGCGTGAAGCCGAGCACGCGGCCCATCCCGACGTAGTCGGTGACGTCGAAGTCGCTGGTGTTGGTGTCCCCCTCGACGACGCTGGCCACGGTCGCGTTGATGGAGTCCCACACGCCGGCGGCGCCGAGCACCGACCAGACCATGAAGACCGCCACGAAGGTCACCACACCGAAGGCCACCGACAGCAGGAAGGAGGTCTTCATCACCGACCAGGGGTCGACCCGGGTCAGCCGCAGCCGTGCGCGGCGGGGGGACTTGCTCCTCGGCCGGTCGGTGGCGCGGCGACCGAGGCGCGGGTCCTTGGCCTCGGCGTCGGCGTTGGCGCGGTGCTCGGTCGCGGCGTTGGACAGCTTGGCCTGGACCCTCGCGCCCAGGGAGGGCCGAGACGCGGCGGGGTCGTCACCGCGCGGGCTGCCCTGCGGTCGGGAAGCGGTGCGCTCGGACATGGATCACTCCTCAGCGGGCTCGGACGGACTCTCGATTGTTGCACCGTCGGCAACCTCGAGCGATTCGTCGACACCCCCGGTGGTCGCCCCGGCGGTGTCGACGGACGTGTCGGAGCCGGTGTCGGCAGCCTCGGCGGCGGTCTCGTCGACCGGTCCGTTCTCCACCTCGTCGGCCTCCTCCTCGCGGGCCTCGACCGACCGGGCGACGACCGCGACGCTGTCGTCCTTCTTGGGCGTCACGAACTTCACGCCCATCGTCGAGCGGCCCGTGGGGCGGAACTCCTCGTTGATGGGGCTGCGCACCACCTGGCCGCCGGTGGTGATCGAGAGCACCTCGTCACCGTCCTCGACGATGAAGGCGCCGACCAGCCCGCCACGGTCCTCGTTGGCCAGCGACATCGCCTTGATGCCCAGGCCGCCGCGGGACTGCGTGCGGTAGTCGTTGATCCGGGTGCGCTTGGCGAAGCCGCCGTCGGTGATGGTGAAGACGTACTGCGGCTTCACCACGCCGGTCCCGGCCTCGGTGGCGACCTCCTCGTTGCCCGGGGCCTCCTCGACCGCGCCCTCGGTCGGCGCGGCGACCTCGTCGCCGGGGGTCTCGTCGTCGAGCCCGGCGGCGACCTCAGCGGCCACCTGGGCGGCACGGATCACCGACATCGACAGCAGCGAGTCGCCGTCGCGGAACTTCATGCCCGAGACGCCGCTCGTCGCGCGGCCCATCGGGCGCAGCTGGGAGTCGTCGGCCTTGAAGCGGATCGCCTGGCCCTTGCGGGAGACGAGCAGGATGTCGTCCTCGGCGTTGACCAGCTCGGCGCCGATCAGCTCGTCGTCGTCCTCGCGGAAGTTGATCGCGATGACGCCGGCCTGGCGCGGGGAGTTGTAGTCGCCCAGCCGGGTCTTCTTGACCAGTCCGTTGCGGGTGGCGAGCACGAGGTAGGGAGCCTGCTCGTAGTCGCGGATCGCCAGCACCTGGGCGATGTCCTCGTCGGGCTGGAAGGACAGCAGGCCGGCCACGTGACCGCCCTTGGCGTCACGGGCGGCCTCGGGGAGGTTGTAGGCCTTGGTGCGGTAGACCCGGCCCGCCGTGGTGAAGAACAGCAGCCAGTGGTGGTTGGTCGTGGAGATGAAGTGCTCGACCACGTCGTCGCCGCGCAGGGTCGCGCCGCGCACGCCCTTGCCCCCGCGCTTCTGGAGCCGGTACTGCTGGCGCAGGGTCCGCTTGGCGTAGCCGCCGCGCGTGATGGAGACGACCAGCTCCTCGTCCGGGATGAGGTCCTCCATCGAGAGGTCCCCGTCGGCGGCGATGATCTGCGTACGACGGTCGTCGCCGAACTTCTCCACGATCTCGTCGAGCTCGTCGACCACGATCTGCCGCTGCCGCGACTCGTTGGCCAGGATGTCCTCGAGGTCGGCGATGATCAGCTCGAGCTCGGCGAGGCGGTCGATGATCTTCTGGCGCTGCAGGGCCGCCAGCTGGCGCAGCTGCATGCCCAGGATCGCGTCGGCCTGCACGTCGTCGATGTCGAGCAGGGCGATCAGGCCCTCGCGGGCCTCGGCGACGTCGGGGGAGCGACGGATGAGCGCGATGACCTCGTCGAGGGCGTCGAGCGCCTTGACCAGGCCGCGGTAGACGTGGGCCTGCTTCTCGGCCTCGGCGAGGCGGAAGCGGGTACGCCGCTGGATGACCTCGATCTGGTGGCCCACCCAGTTGCTGACGAACTGGTCGATCGTCAGGGTGCGGGGCACGCCGTCGACCAGGGCCAGCATGTTGGCGCTGAAGTTGGTCTGCAGCTCGGTGTGCTTGAGCAGGTTGTTGAGCACCACGCGGGCCACCGCGTCGCGCTTGAGCACCACGACGAGGCGCTGGCCGGTGCGACCCGAGGAGTCGTCGCGCACGTCGGAGATGCCCTGGACCTTGCCGGAGTCGGCGAGCTCGGCGATCTTGAGCGCCAGGTTGTCCGGGTTGACCATGTAGGGCAGCTCGGTGATCGACAGGCAGGTGCGACCCTTGGCGTCCTCGTCGACCTCGATGACGGCTCGCTGGGTGACCGAGCCGCGACCGGTGCGGTAGGCCTGCTCGATGCCCTCGCGGCCGACGATCAGCGCGCCGTTGGGGAAGTCGGGGCCCTTGATCCGCTCGATCAGCGCGTCCTGCAGCTCCTCGCGGGACGCGTCCGGGTGCTGGAGCGCCCAGCGGGCACCGTCGGCGACCTCGCGGAGGTTGTGCGGCGGGATGTTGGTCGCCATGCCGACCGCGATGCCCGCCGAGCCGTTGACCAGCAGGTTGGGGTAGCGCGAGGGCAGGACGACCGGCTCCTGGGAGCGACCGTCGTAGTTGGGCTGGAAGTCGACGGTGTCCTGCTCGATGTCGCGGACCATCTCCAGCGCGAGCGGCGCCATCCGGCACTCGGTGTACCGCATGGCGGCGGCCGCGTCGTTGCCCGCCGAGCCGAAGTTGCCCTGCCCGTTGACGAGCGGGGCCCGCATCACCCACGGCTGCGCGAGGCGGACCAGGGTGTCGTAGATCGCGGTGTCGCCGTGCGGGTGGTACTGACCCATGACGTCGCCGACGACGCGCGAGCACTTGGAGAAGCCGCGGTCGGGGCGGTAGCCCCCGTCGTACATCGCGTAGAGCACCCGGCGGTGGACCGGCTTGAGGCCGTCGCGCACGTCGGGCAGTGCCCGGCCCACGATGACCGCCATCGCGTAGTCGATGTAGGCGCGCTGCATCGAGGTCTGGAGCTCGATGGGCTCGATGCGGCCGCCGCCACCGGGTCCGGCGAGGTTGTCGGTGGTCTCAGTCATGGATCAGTGTCCTTCTCGGGAGATCTACTCGAATCTAGGTCTGGTCTTAGACACTCAGATATCGAGGAATCGGACGTCCTTGGCGTTGCGCTGGATGAAGGACCGTCGCTGCTCGACGTCCTCGCCCATCAGCGTGGAGAAGACCTCGTCGGCCTGGGCGGCGTCGTCGAGGGTGACCTGGAGCATGAGCCGCTGCTCGGGGTTCATCGTGGTCTCCCACAGCTCCTCGGCGTTCATCTCGCCGAGGCCCTTGTAGCGCTGGACCGGGTTCTCCTTGGGGAGCTTCTTGCCGTTCTCGAGGCCGTCGCGCATCAGGGCGTCGCGCTCGGCGTCGGAGTAGACGAACTCGTGCTCGGCCGGCTTGTTCCAGCGGATCCGGTAGAGCGGCGGCTGGGCCATGTAGACGTAGCCGTGCTCGATCAGCGGCTTCATGAACCGGAAGAGGAGCGTCAGGAGCAGGGTGTTGATGTGGTGGCCGTCGACGTCGGCGTCCGCCATCAGCACGACCTTGTGGTAGCGCAGCTTCTCGAGGCTGAACTCCTCGTGGATGCCGGTGC
The DNA here is from genome assembly GCF_003047295.1 of Nocardioides sediminis. Lineage (GTDB taxonomy): Bacteria > Actinomycetota > Actinomycetes > Propionibacteriales > Nocardioidaceae > Nocardioides > Nocardioides sediminis. The sequence continues at coordinate 41,019 of NZ_PZYZ01000004.1, read as the reverse complement.
CGAGTGCGGAGATGATCGCCTGGACCTCGGTGTTGGCCAGCACCTTGTCGATGCGGGCCTTCTCGACGTTGAGGATCTTGCCGCGGATCGGCAGGATCGCCTGGACCCGCGGGTCGCGGCCCTGGCGGGCCGAGCCGCCGGCCGAGTCGCCCTCGACGATGAAGACCTCGCACTCGGCGGGGTTGGTCGACTGGCAGTCGCTGAGCTTGCCGGGCAGGCCGCCGCCGCCGAGCAGGCCCTTGCGGTTGCGGGCCAGGTCGCGCGCCTTGCGGGCCGCGATCCGCGCCGACGCCGCGGCCTGGGACTTGCGGACGATGTCCCTGCCCTCGGCCGGGTTCTGCTCGAACCAGGCGCCGAGCTGGTCGTTGACGATGCGCTGGGTGAAGCCCTTGGCCTCGGTGTTGCCCAGCTTGGTCTTGGTCTGCCCCTCGAACTGGGGCTCCTCGAGCTTGATCGAGATGATGGCGGTCAGGCCCTCGCGGATGTCGTCACCCGAGACCCGGTCCTCCTTCTTCTTGATCTGGCCCCACTCCTCGCCCCAGTGGTTGACCAGGCTGGTGAGCGCCGAGCGGAAGCCCTCCTCGTGGGTGCCGCCCTCGTGGGTGTTGATCGCGTTGGCGAAGGTGTGCACCGACTCGGTGAACGAGGTGTTCCACTGCATCGCCACCTCGAGGCTCATGTGGGCGCCGGAGGACTCCGGCGACTCGGCCTCGAATGAGATGATCGTGGGGTTGGCCTTGTCCTTGCGACGGTTGAGGTGCTCGACGTAGTCGACGAGGCCGCGGTCGTACTTGAAGACCCGCTCGAGGCCGGCCTCCGTCTTCTTGATGGCGTCGGAGCCCGACTGGTCGACGCTGGGGTCGACGGTGCTGTCGGCCGCGGCTTCGGCCACCTCGTCGGCGTGCTCGCGCTCGTCGCGCACCACGATCTCGAGTCCCTTGTTGAGGAACGCCATCTCGCGGATGCGGTTGGTGATCGTCTCGAGGTTGTAGGTCGTGGTCTCGAAGATGTCCTCCGAGGCCCACCAGGTGATGGTGGTGCCGGTCTGCTCGCCGTCCTCCATCGGGCGGACCTGCTCGAGGTCGCCGTCGGGGACGCCGAGCGTGAAGGTCTGGCGCCACACGTGGCCGCGGTTGCGGACCTCGGCGTGGAGGTGGGTCGAGAGGGCGTTGACGACCGAGACGCCGACGCCGTGCAGGCCGCCGGAGACCTTGTAGCCGCCGCCGCCGAACTTGCCGCCCGCGTGCAGCATCGTGAGCGCCATCGTGAGCGCCGGCATCTCCTGCCCGGGCGCGGTGTCGGTGGGGATGCCGCGGCCGTTGTCCTCGACGCGGACGCTGCCGTCGGCCTGGAGGGTGATGACGATCCGGTCGCAGTAGCCGGCCATCGACTCGTCGACCGCGTTGTCCACGATCTCCCAGATGAGGTGGTGGAGGCCGCGCTCGCCGGTGGAGCCGATGTACATGCCGGGCCTCTTGCGGACCGCTTCGAGGCCCTCCAGCACCTGGATCGCGGAGGCGTCGTACTCGACGCCGTTGGGCAGCTCGGGGACGGATCCTTCGCTCACGCGTACCTCATCTACTGGTCGGCCGCGTCGGGCCGGTGACATAGGAGAGGGCCGCGACTGGTGAGCCGGCGACCCGAGTCCTCAGTCTACCCGTCACGGGCCCACAATCCACGTACCTGCCCCGGGGAAACACCCATCTGTGGATGAAAAGGGCCCCTGAGGGCCCCGTGAGGGCCTCGCGGAGCGCCGTTCAGGGGGTCGGACAGGCCCCTGTACGGCCAACGGGCCGGGAGATCGTCATTTCGCGACCCCCCTCCTCACCCGTAGGTGTCCCGCGGTCCCCGGCCGTCGCGGCTGGAGAACCGCCCCTTCTTCCAGCTCGGGAGGTGGGGTCCCTGGATGTCGATCACGGTGACCGTCCCGTGCCCGAGCTCCTCGTTGAGACGCCTCACCACGGTCGGCGCCAGCAGCTTGAGCTGGGTGGCCCAGGCCGTGGAGTCGGTGCGCACGACCAGGCGGGTGTCGGCGAACGACTCGGGCGTGCAGTGGGAGGCCACCTCGTCGCCGACCAGCTCGGCCCAGCGCCCGAACACCGACTGCACCCGCAGGTCGAGCTCCCACCCGTGGTTGGCGACGAGCCGCTCCAGCGCCGTCTCGACCAGCTGCGGGTCGCGGTCGGAGGGGAAGGCCCCCGACGTCCGCGGTCCGCCGCGCCGCCGCGGGGCGTCGACGGGCGTCGTACGCGGTCGGCGCCGCCTGGCCTGCTGCGGACCGGGTACGGCGCCCGCGGCGCGGCGAGCCGCCCGGGCGAGGTCGAGCCCGTCGTCCCGACGGTCCGGGTCCTCGGCCGGCGGGTCCGGATGCACGACGTCCTCCCCGGTCCCCTCGGGCGGCTCAGTCGTCACGACGCACCTCCCCGTCGGCGACGAGGAACCGCACGCCCTGCAGCGCCGCCGGCACGTCCGCGGCCACCGCCGCGGTCACCAGCACCTGCTCGGCGCCCGCGACCAGCTCGGCCAGCTGGCGTCGCCGCTCCGCGTCCAGCTCGGCGAAGACGTCGTCGAGCACCAGGATGGGGTCGTCCCCGTCGGCGCGCAGCAGGTCGTACGACGCCAGGCGCAGCGCGAGCGCGAACGACCAGGACTCGCCGTGGGAGGCGTAGCCCTTGACCGGCAGCCGCAGCTCGTCGTTGCCGAGGGTGAGCAGCAGCTCGTCGCGGTGCGGCCCGACCAGCGAGATCCCGCGGTCCAGCTCGTCCTTGCGGCGCCGCTCCAGCTCGGCGAGCAGCGCCTCAGTCAGGTCGCCGGCGTCCGTCGCGCCGTCGAGCTCGAAGGACGGCTTGTAGGCGATCTCGGCGTCGTCGCGGCTCGCCCCGCGGGCCACGGCCTCGTAGGCCTTGCCGACGTAGGGGCGCAGGTCGTCGACCAGCCGGAGCCGGGCGGCGAGCACCTCGGCGCCCACGCGTGCGAGGTGGGCGTCCCACACGCCCAGGGTGGACAGCGCCGTGTCGCGGGCCTCGCCGCGCGCCACGCCGGCGGTCTTGAGCAGGGTGTTGCGCTGCTTGAGGATCCGGTCGTAGTCGGCGCGGACCCCGCCGAGCCGCGGCGCGCGCAGTAGGAGCAGGTCGTCGAGGAACTTGCGCCGGTCGCCGGGGTCCCCCTTGACCAGGGTCAGGTCGTCAGGCGCGAAGACCACGGTGCGCACCAGGCCGATGATCTCGCGTGGTCGGGGGAGGGGGGAGCGGTTGATCCGCGCCCGGTTGGCCCGGCCGGGGTTGAGCTCGACCTCGAGCACCGCCGTACGCCCGTCGCGCACGACCGCGGCGCGCACGACGGCCTGGTCCGCGCCGGCCCGGACCAGCGGGGCGTCGGAGGCGACCCGGTGCGAGGAGAGCCGCGAGAGGTAGTCGATCGCCTCGACGAGGTTGGTCTTGCCCTGGCCGTTGCGGCCGATGAACGCCGTCGCGCCCGGGCCCAGCTCGACGTCGAGGTCGGCGTAGGACCGGAAGTCGTGCAGGGTCAGGTGCGCGACGTGCACGACGGCCTAGCTCTCACCCGTCTGGCGACCCTCGCCGGCACCGGCCTGCTGGGCCGCCCCCGACTGGTCGGGGGAGCCGTTGGTCCCGGCGGCGTCGCCGCCCTCGGGGGCCGCGGTCCGCACGGCGTGGCCGCCGAACTGGTTGCGCATCGCCGCGACCGCCTTCATGGTCGGCGAGTCCTCCTGGCGGGAGACGAAGCGCGCGTAGAGCGCGGCGGTGATCGCCGGGGTGGCGACGGCGTGCTCGATGCCGGCCTCGACGGTCCAGCGGCCCTCCCCGGAGTCCTCGGCGTAGCCGGCGATCCGGGACAGGCCCGGGTCGTCGTCGAGCGCGGCGACCATGAGGTCCAGCAGCCAGGACCTGATGACGGTGCCCTCGCGCCACGAGCGGAAGACCTCGGTGACGTTGTCGGTCAGGTCGGCCGCCTCGAGCAGCTCCCAGCCCTCGGCGTAGGCCTGCATCACGGCGTACTCGATGCCGTTGTGGACCATCTTGGAGAAGTGCCCGGCGCCGACCTTGCCGGCGTGCACGGCCCCGAAGTCGCCCTCGGGCTTCAGCGCGTCGAAGGCGGGCTGGACCTTCTCGATGTCGGCCGCGTCGCCGCCGTACATCAGGGCGTAGCCGTTCTCCAGCCCCCAGACGCCGCCGGAGACGCCGCAGTCGACGTAGCCGACGCCCTTCTCGCGCAGCAGCTCGGCGTTGGCGAGGTCGTCGGTCCAGCGGGAGTTGCCGCCGTCGACCACCACGTCGCCCTCGCCGAGCAGGTCTCCGAGCTCCTTCACCGTCGCCCGGGTGGGGTCGCCGGCGGGGACCATGACCCACACGACCTTGGGGCTCGGCAGCGCCTCGACGAGCGCGGCGAGCGAGTCGACGTCGCTGACGTCGGGGTTGCGGTCGTAGCCGACCACGGTGTGCCCCGCACGGCGCAGCCGCTCGCGCATGTTGCCGCCCATCTTGCCGAGGCCGACGAGTCCGATGTCCATGCGTGTGCCCTCCGAGGATCGTGTGGCTTCGTCCGTGCTGCTGGCCCCACTCAACCACCACCCCGACCGCCGTCGCGACGGGCAGGGGGAGACCTAACCGGGACGGGTCGCGCTAGCTGAGCAGCCGGCGCGGCATCAACAGGTAGCGGAAGCCGTTGTCCTCGCCCGCGTCGGTGCTCGAGATGACCACCGGCTTGGTCGCCTGGGTGAACGACAGGTCGACGAACTCGCCGTCGAGCGCGGTCAGGCCGTCGAGCAGGAACTGCGGGTTGAAGCCCGTGGTCAGGTCGTCACCCGTGATCTCGGCGTCGATCGCCTCGGTGGCCATCGCCTCGTCGCCGCTGCCGGCGTCGAGGACCAGCTGGTCGTCGCCGAACTTGAGCTGGACCGCGGTGTTGCGCTCGGCCACCAGGGCGACACGGCGGACCGTGTCGATGAGCTCCTGCTTGTTGACCTTGGCCACGGTCAGGTGCTCGTTGGGGAACAGCGAGCGCACCTTGGGGAACTCGCCGTCCAGGAGTCGGGTGGTGGTGCGTCGTACGCCGCCCAGGCCGGTGCCCTCGAAGCCGATCAGGCCCTCACCGGTGCCGCCGGTGCTCAGCGCGATGGTCACCTCGGCGCCCGAGGTCATCGACTTGGCGGTGTCGCCGAGCACCTTGGCCGGGACCAGGGCGGCCACCGACGCGTCGGGGGTCTGCGGGTTCCACGTCAGCTCGCGGTGCGAGAGCCGGAAGCGGTCGGTGGCCAGCAGCGACATGGTCGGGCCGTCGATCTCGATCCGTACGCCGGTGAGGACGGGCAGCATGTCGTCGCGGCCGGCCGCGGTGACCGCCTGGGCGACCGCGTGCGCGAAGTCGTTGCTGGAGACGGTGCCGGTGGCGGCCGGCATCTCCGGGAGCTTGGGGTAGTCCTCGACCGGCATGGTCTGGAGGCTGAAGCGCGCCGAGCCGCACGTGAGCTGGACCTTGGGGCCCTCGAGGACGACGTCGACCGGCTTGTTGGGCAGGCTGCGGCAGATGTCGGCGAGGAGCCGACCGCTGACCAGGGCGCTGCCGTCGTCGCTGACCTGCGCGGTGAGGTCGGCCCGCGCGGAGGTCTCGTAGTCGAAGGTCGAGAGGACCAGGCCCTCGTTGCTCGCCTCGATCAGCAGGCCCGCGAGCACCGGGGCGCTGGGACGGACCGGGAGGCTACGGGCCGCCCAGGCGACGGCGTCGGCGAAGACGTCGCGTTCGACGCGGAACTTCACTGCGGGCTCCTCGGTGCGGTGGACGGCAGGTGATCGGTGGCTCGCAGCAGGGGGCTGGGACGCACGATCGGGCAGGGACGAACCACACGCCTCGGCGCGTGGGAGGTGAATCCTGCCATGCCGCTCCTCATCGTGGGGTGGTGCCGGTCAGGTTGTCGCTCCGGCCGTCGGTCGGGTTGTCCCCAGGCAGAGGGCGGTGTGGTGTTCGACGAGCGATCGATCCGTGTAGAGGTTCGTGGGAGTCATAGGGTCCGTGGAAACTGTGGACAACTCGCGTCGTCGCAGGTCGCGGCGCTCGATCGTCGTGCACAGGGGCTGTTGAGGAGCCTGTCGACGCCTGCGCCTGGGTGTGCACGCCGCCGCGTCGTCGCCGGTCGTCGCGCAGGATCCCCACAGGGGGTGTGCACGACAGGCCGCGTCGAACCACACGTCCTCCACATCGCACAGCCGTGTGATTCACGGGCGCGCCCCGTGCGCTCGAGCGTGCTGGGGTGGGCCGCTGTGCGGGCCGGTCAGGGCTGGCGGGCCTGCATCTTGACGCGGTTGGTGAGCTCGCTGACCTGGTTGAAGACGGCCCGCCGCTCGGCGAGCAGCTGGCGGATCTTGCGGTCGGCGTACATGACCGTCGTGTGGTCGCGGTTGCCGAACTCGGCGCCGATCTTGGGCAGCGAGAGGTCGGTGAGCTCGCGGCACAGGTACATGCCGATCTGGCGGGCCATCACCAGGTGGCGCCCGCGGCTCGGCCCGGTGAGGTCCTCGATGGAGACGCCGAAGTAGGCGGCGGTCTGGGCGATGATCAGGCCGGGGGTGATCTCCGGCTCGCCGCCCTCGGGGATCAGGTCCTTGAGGACGATCTCGGCCAGGGTCATGTCGACGTCCTGGCGGTTGAGGTTGGCGAACGCGGTCACCCGGATCAGCGCACCCTCGAGCTCGCGGATGTTGGTCTGGATCTTGCTGGCGATGAACTCGAGGACGTCCGGGGGCGCGGTGAGGCGGTCCATGGCGGCCTTCTTGCGCAGGATCGCGATGCGGGTCTCGAGGTCGGGCGGCTGCACGTCGGTGATCAAGCCCCACTCGAACCGGTTGCGCAGCCGGTCCTCCAGGGCCTCGAGACGCTTGGGGGCGCGGTCGGAGGTCAGCACGATCTGCTTGTTGGCGTTGTGGAGGGTGTTGAACGTGTGGAAGAACTCCTCCTGGGTCTGCGTCTTGCCCTCGAGGAACTGGATGTCGTCGATCAGCAGGACGTCGACGTCGCGGTAGCGCCGCTTGAAGCGGTCCTGCCGGTCGTCGCGGATCGCGTTGATGAACTCGTTGGTGAACTCCTCGCTGGAGACGTAGCGCACCTTGGCCCCGGTGTAGAGGCTGCGGACGTAGTGCCCGATCGCGTGCAGCAGGTGCGTCTTGCCCAGCCCGGACTCCCCGTAGACCAGGAGCGGGTTGTAGGCCTTGCCCGGCGCCTCGGCCACCGCGACCGCGGCCGCGTGCGGGAAGCGGTTGGAGGACCCGATGACGAACGTCTCGAACGTGTACTTGGGGTTGAGGCGGGTCTCGAGGGCGGAGCCCGCCCGGCGCTCGGGGGCCGGCTCGTCCGCGACGCTGGGGAGCGGTGCGATCCCCACCGGGGTCGACATGTCGTCATGTGACTTTGTCGACATGTCGATGTCTCGCTGCTCGACGTCGTGGGCGACGACATCGGCGGGCCCCTCCGCCTCCAGTGCGGGGTTGACCGTGACGGCCAGGCGGATCTCCCGGCCGAGGGCGTCGCTCAAGGCGTCCTCGAGCTGGCCACGCAGCCGGCCCTCGAGCTGGTTGCGGGTGAAGTCGTTGGGCACGGCGATGATGGCCGTGCTCTCGTGCAGCGTCACCGGCTCGCTCGCGCGCAGCCAGGCACGCTGGTTGGGCTGCAGGTCACGGACGATGGCGCGCCAGACCGTCCCCAGGTCGGTCTCCGGGTGTTCCACGAGTGCCTCCACGCCTCACTGGTCTCGACCCCGGCCGCCGGGTGCGGGCGCCAGGTGCTCCACAGAGTTTTCCACAGTCTGTGAACCACCGACCGTCGAACGCCGACGTGGCAGCGCAGCGCCGTACCGCGGGGGGAAGAGGGGTGGTGCGGGTCATCTCGTCGCACCGGGTGACCCGGAACCTAACAAGGCGCCGACACTCGCGGCAAGGCGTCATCCACAGGCCCGCCGATCGTGTCATCATCGCTGGTTTGACCCGGTGTTTCCGCCCCGCGTACCGTTGGCCGGTCGCCTCCGGGCGATGACCTTCCCTGTCACCACCTTCCCTGTCACCACTTCGCGTCGACGGGTGCCGCATGTCCACGACTTCATGCCCACCGGGGCGTGCGCGTGGGTGGGCGGTGCCGGCCGAAGCGCCGTACCGCACCGGTGCCCTGTCGCCCGTGCGGGCCACCGATCCACCGGCTGTGGAGTGGACACCGTCAGAAAACGCATCGGAGACAACTCGTGAGCAAGCGTACGTACCAGCCGAACAACCGCCGCCGTCACAAGGTGCACGGTTTCCGCCTGCGCATGCGCACCCGCGCCGGCCGCGCCATCCTGTCCTCGCGCCGTCGCAAGGGCCGCAAGAGCCTGGCCGTCTGAGCCACGCCCCGGCGACCGCTCACCCCACCGCGACCGTGCTGCCGGCGCACCACCGGCTGGTCGATGGCGACGCCTTCCGCGTCACCGTCCGGACCGGCCGACGCTCCGGCTCCCGGACGCTGGTCGTGCACCTCGGTACCTCCGAGGTCGACGCCCCGGCCCGTGCCGGTTTCGTGGTGAGCAAGGCCGTGGGCAACGCCGTGGTCCGCAACCGCGTGAAGCGCCGACTCCGACACCTGACCCGGGAGCACCTGCCGTCGCTGCAGGAGCTCCCGGGTTCTGCCGTCCTCGTGGTCCGTGCCCTCCCGGCGAGCGCCACGGCGTCGTACGCGGAACTCGGCGCCGACCTGGACCGTTGCCTGTCGAGGGTGATGTCGTGATCGAGGTGTGGGCGTGAGACTGCTGCTGATCGGGCTGCTCCGCGCCTACCGCGCGGTCATCAGTCCGCTCTACGGCCAGGTCTGCCGCTACCACCCGTCCTGCTCGGCCTACGCGCTCGAGGCGGTCACGCAGCACGGTTCGCTGCGAGGCAGCTGGCTCGCCGTACGACGCCTCGCCCGGTGCCACCCGTGGGCCGCCGGCGGTTACGACCCCGTTCCACCCCGCGCCGCAGCAGCCGGCCCGGATCCCACCTCCACTCGAGGAGCATGAGTGATCGACTTCTTCACTACCATCGGCGGCTTCATCATGACGCCGCTGTACTACGTCATCTCCGCGGTCCTGGTGGGCTGGCACAACGTCTTCGGCGACATCTTCGGGCCGGCGTCGGGTGTGGCGTGGGTGCTGTCGATCATCGGCCTGACCCTGGTGGTGCGGGCGGCGCTGATCCCGCTGTTCGTCAAGCAGATCAAGTCCAGCCGCAACATGCAGCTCATCCAGCCCAAGGTGAAGGAGCTGCAGAAGAAGTACGGGCACGACCGGGAGCGTCTCGCGCAGGAGACGATGAAGCTCTACAAGGACTCGGGCACCAACCCGTTCGCGTCCTGCCTGCCGATCCTGCTCCAGATGCCGATCTTCCTGGCGCTGTTCCGGCTCCTCGACCAGGCGGCGCGCAACCCTGACGAGCAGCGCGGCCTGATGACGCCGACGCTCAACGAACAGCTCGGCGACGCGGTCTTCCTCGGGGCGAAGATCTCCGACACGTTCCTCAGCACCGACGACTGGAACGTCCGCCTCCTCGCCGCCGTGCTGGTGATCGCGATGACGGCCACGACCTTCCTCACCCAGCGCCAGCTGATGAGCAAGAACATGCCGGCCGACGCGCTCACCGGGCCGTACGCCCAGCAGCAGAAGCTGCTGCTCTACGTCCTCCCCGTCGTCTTCGCGGTCGGTGGCATCGCGTTCCCGATCGGCGTGCTCTTCTACTGGACCACCTCCAACCTGTGGACGATGGGCCAGCAGTTCTACGTGATCCGCAACAACCCCGCGCCCGGCACGCCGGCCTTCGCGGCCAAGGAGGAGCGCGACAAGGCCAAGGCCCAGCGCAAGGGCCTCGTCACCGACGCCCAGGCGTCCCAGGACACGCTGTCGACCTCGACGGAGGTCGAGGAGCGTCCCGCCCCCCGCGTCCAGCCCAAGCGCCAGACCAAGGCCCAGCGCCAGGCCAAGAAGAAGCCCAAGGGTCACTGACCCTTCCCCAGCCGTCCGCGGGGCGACCCGCAGCCCACACTGATCCCAGGAGCGAATCCACGTGAGTGACCCGACAGACCTGCAGGAGACCGCCGCCGCCGAGGCCACGGACGCCGAGACCTCGCCCGAGACGGCGACCGACCGCGGGGACACGGACCGCGTCGACGCGCGTGCCGAGTCGCGCCCCTCGAAGGTCGAGCGCTTGGAGCAGGAGGGTGACATCGCCGCCGACTACCTCGAGGAGCTGCTCGACATCGCAGACCTCGACGGCGACCTCGACATGGACGTGGAGGGTGACCGGGCCGCGGTCTCCATCGTCGGGGCCGACCTCTCGCAGCTGGTGGGGCGCAACGGCGAGGTGCTCGACGCGCTGCAGGAGCTGACCCGCCTGGCCGTCTACCGCGAGACCGGCGAGCGGTCGCGCCTGATGCTGGACATCTCCGGCCACCGCGCCGAGCAGCGCCGCCGGCTGGTAGAGCTCGCCACCGAGAAGATCGCGCTGGTCAAGGAGACGGGCGAGCAGGTGTCGCTGTCCCCGATGACTTCCTTCGAGCGCAAGGTCATCCACGATGCCGTCTCGGCCGCCGGGCTGACCTCGGAGTCCGAGGGCGCGGAGCCCAAGCGTCACGTCGTCATTCTCCCCGCCTGACCGGCTCCGCCGGACAGGCCTGTTTCACGTGAAACGAGCCCCGTGACCCACGAGCACGACCGCACACCCTCCCCGCCCGACGAGGCCGGGAGGGTGTTCGCGTCCGACCGGCTGCCCATCGCGGTGGCGTACGCCGACCTGCTCGCCACCGATGGCGTGGTGCGCGGGCTCATCGGTCCGCGAGAGGCGCCCCGGCTCTGGGACCGGCACCTGCTCAACTCCGCGGTGCTCGGGGAGGTCATCCCCCAGGGCAGCACGGTGTGCGACATCGGCTCGGGTGCCGGGCTCCCCGGTCTTGTGCTCGCCATCGCCCGGCCCGACCTGAGCATCACCCTGGTGGAGCCGCTGCTGCGACGGACCACCTTCCTCGACGAGGCGGTGGAGACGCTGTCACTGGTCAATGTCGAGGTCGTGCGTGGGCGGGCAGACGCCCTCCACGGATCCCGGACCTTCGACGTGGTGACCTCGCGCGCGGTCGCTCCCCTGGACCGTCTGCTCGAGTGGTCGATGCCGCTCGTCGCCCCCACCGGTGCCCTCGTCGCCATGAAGGGTTCGAACGTGAGCGAGGAGATCGACGCGGCTCGCCCCGTGCTCGAGCGCTGGCGGTGCGGGCAGCCGGAGGTCCTGACCCTCGGCGACGGAATCCTTCTCCACAGCACGCACGCCCTGAGAGTGGCTTGGGCGGACCCCGCGCGGGTAGGTTGGCCGCTTGCTCCGGCGAAGCGCAGCTCGCGCCGCCGGCGTGCCCGCTGATCGTCCGGGACGCACGCACGCGTGGGTTCCCTCGTTCGTCCTGTGTGTAGTGAAAGGCCTGGCCCGTGTCTGAGGACCACCCGGTGCACGACTCCTCCGCCGAGGGGACCGATCGAGACCCGTCCGAGAGCTCGACGCAGTTTTCCACCGGTCCCGGGACCGCCCCTGAGCGTGAATATCCACAGAATGTGGGAGTTCATCCACAGAAGGTGGACGACGACGTTTCACGTGAAACGCCGGAGGGCGATTCGGTTTCACGTGAAACACCGCCTCGGCCCTACCGCGTGCGCACCGCCGCGGAGCTTGCGGAGGGTCCCGAGGCGCTGCACGACGAGACGACTCCCCTGGCCCGCGCCGCGGAGCACTCGGTGCTCGCCCGGACGGGCGGTCTGCACCGCGGGCGTGAGGTCCCCCGTCCCCGGGAGACGCGGGTGTTCGTCGTGGCGAACCAGAAGGGCGGCGTCGGCAAGACGACGTCCACCGTCAACGTCGCCGCGGCGATGGCCCAGCTCGGGCAGCGGGTGCTGGTGATCGACCTCGACCCTCAGGGCAACGCCTCGACGGCGTTGAGCGTGGAGCACCACCGCGGCGTGCCCTCGACGTACGACATGCTCGTGGACGGCCAGCCCCTCGGGGAGGTGATGACGCAGAGCCAGGACCTCCCCGGACTGTGGGTCGTGCCCGCCACCATCGACCTGGCCGGTGCCGAGATCGAGCTGGTCAGCGTGGTGGCCCGGGAGAGCCGGCTGCAGAAGGCCCTGGCCGCCCACCACCTGATCGGCACCGCGGACGAGGCGGGCGAGGACCGCTTCGACTACGTCTTCGTCGACTGTCCCCCGTCCCTGGGCCTGCTGACGCTCAACGCGCTGGTGGCCGGTCGGGAGATGTTCATCCCCATCCAGGCCGAGTACTACGCCCTCGAGGGCCTCGGGCAGCTCCTCGAGACGGTCGACATGGTCCGCAAGCACCTCAACCCCGCGCTGGTCGTCTCCACGATCCTGCTGACGATGTACGACGCCCGCACCCGGCTCGCTGCCGGCGTGGCGACCGAGGTGCGTGACCACTTCGGCGACGAGGTCCTCAAGACCGCGGTCCCCCGCTCGGTGCGCGTGTCGGAGGCGCCGTCGTACGGACAGACCGTGATGACCTACGATCCGGCGTCGGCGGGTGCCCTGAGCTATCTGGAGGCGGCCCGCGAGATCGCCACCAAGGGAGCACCCAGATGACGTCCACCCCCAAGCCCGTCCGCCGGGGCCTCGGCCGCGGCCTCGGCTCGCTCATCCCCACCGCCCCGCCGGAGGCGGCTCCGGGTGCGGTGACCGGGACCAACGGGTCCGGTCCCTCCGAGCCGGTCGGCGGTCCCGGGACTGACGGTGCCACGTCGAACCACGACGCGTCGGCGGCGGTCGACCACGCGACGACGGACCGACGGCCCGCGGGTGAGGTATCCGGCTCGTGGTTCGCCGAGCTCCCCATCGACCAGGTGCGTCCCAACGCGCGGCAGCCGCGGCAGGTGTTCGAGGAGGAGGCGCTGGCCGAGCTGGTGCACTCCATCACCGAGGTGGGTCTCCTCCAGCCCGTCGTCGTGCGCCGCACCGAGGAGGACTCCTACGAGCTGATCATGGGTGAGCGCCGGTGGCGCGCCGCCCAGGAGGCCGGCCTGACGGCCATCCCCGCGATCGTCCGCGACACCGACGACAACGACATGCTGCGTGACGCGCTGCTGGAGAACCTGCACCGTTCCCAGCTCAACCCGCTGGAGGAGGCGGCCGCCTACGGGCAGCTGCTCGAGGACTTCGGCTGCACCCACGACGAGCTCGCCCAGCGCATCGGTCGCTCGCGGCCCCAGATCAGCAACACCCTGCGGCTCCTCAAGCTCTCCCCCGCCGTCCAGCGCCGGGTCGCCGCGGGCGTTCTGTCCGCCGGTCACGCCCGTGCGCTGCTCACCGTCGAGGACGCCGACCTGCAGGACCGCCTGGCCGCCCGGGTCACCGCCGAGGGCATCAGCGTCCGCGGGCTGGAGGAGATCGTGTCCGTCGGGCCCGGCCAGCGTGGCTCGGCGCGGACCCCGCGCACGCGTCCGACCGCCCCGGGGCTCTCCGACCTGGCCGACCGCCTCTCCGACCGCTTAGAGACCCGGGTCAAGGTCGACCTGGGCAAGTCGAAGGGCAAGATCACCGTCGAGTTCGCCTCCCTGGACGACCTGCGGCGCATCGTCGAGGTCATGGACCCCCGCAACCGGACCGACCGCCCCATCTGACGCGGCGCTCTTGCCCGGCCCCGGCGGCAGCGCACGTGCCCGCTGCCCCAGCGTTCGTCGTACCGGATCCCGCCCAGGCGACGCTAGTTTGGGACGAAATCGGTGGAGAAACCGCGGAGATCAACCGAGATCGTCCCAAACTACCCGGCTGGACCGGACGCTGACCTGCGGAAACGCGCTATGTCGACAAAGCGACAAGACGACTGATCGACAAGACCATAAGTCGTGCTGCCGTGCCGGTGCCCGCCTGACGACCCGGCCGGACGGCGCTCAGCGGCCCTTGGCGGCGGCGCGCTTGGCCGCCCGCTTGCGGGCGCGCTCCCGCTTCTCCTCGGCGTCGAGCACTGCGGCCTCCTCGAGCGTGGGTGCCGAGCCACCGAGGCGCTTCGGCAGCCACCAGGAGCCGGGAGGCTGCTCCTCGGCGGGATAGGCGGCGATCGTCTGGTCGAGCAGGGCGCTCATCCGCGCCTTGAGCTCGGCGGTCTCCGCGGCCGGGTTCTCCCCGGTGGGGTACATCGGCTCCCCGACGGTCAGCGCGATGGTCTTGCCACGGCTGAAGTCCCGCGGGTGGTCCTTGGTCATCATCCGCTGGGTGCCCCACAGGATGACGGGCACGAGCGGCACCCCCGCCGCGGCGGCGATGCGCACCGCGCCGGTCTTGATCTCCTTGATCTCCATCGAGCGCGAGATCGTGGCCTCGGGGAAGATCCCGACCGCCTCGCCGGCCTCGAGGTACTCCAGGGCGACGTCCAGCGACTTCTCCCCGGACGCCCGGTCCACTTCGATGTGGTGCAGGGAGCGCATCAGCGGGCCCACGGCCGGGTGGTCGAAGAGCTCGCGCTTGGCCATGAAGCGCACCAGCCGGCGGGAGGGCCGGGCCGCGAAGCCGCCGTAGATGAAGTCGACGTACCCGATGTGGTTGTAGGCGAGCAGCACGCCGCCGGTGCGGGGCACGTTCTCGGTGCCGGTCATCTGGAACCGCTGACCGAGCGCCTTGAAGCCCGCGAGCGCGGTCCAGACGATCGGGGGGTAGGTCACGTCGCGCATGCGGTGAGCCTAGGGGCCGGACGCCGCGGCGGCGAGCAGGTGAGACGCGCCCCTCAGCGCCGGGTGGCGAGGAAGTCGGCGATCCGGCCGATCGCCTCCTCCAGCACGCTGGCCTCGGGGAGCGTCACCAGGCGGAAGTGGTCGGGCTCGAACCAGTTGAAGCCGGTGCCGTGGGTGACCAGGATCTTCTTGGCCCGCAGCAGGTCCAGCACGAGCTCCTGGTCGTCCTCGATGGCGTAGACCTCGGGGTCGAGGCGCGGGAAGCAGTAGAGCGCGCCCCTGGGGGTCACGTTGGAGACGCCCGGGATCTCGTTGAGCAGCCGGTCGGCGAGCATCGACTGCTCGTAGTAGCGGCCGCCGGGCCCGATGAGCTCCTCCACGGACTGGTAACCGCCCAGGGCGGTCTGGATCGCGTGCTGGGCGGGCACGTTGGCGCACATCCGCATGTTGGCGATCAGGGTGAGGCCCTCGAGGAAGTCGGTGGCGATCTCCTTGGGGCCCGAGATCATCACCCAGCCGGCGCGGTAGCCGCAGACGCGGTAGGCCTTGGACAGGCCGCTGAAGGTGAGGCAGAGGACGTCGTTGCCGGCGTACGTCGCGGCGTGGTGGTGCTGCGCGTCCTCGAACAGGATCTTCTCGTAGATCTCGTCGGAGAGGACGACCAGCTCGTGGCGGCGCGCGATGTCGACCAGCCCCTTGACCGTCTCCTCGCTGTAGACCGCACCCGTGGGGTTGTTGGGGTTGATGATGACCAGTGCGTGGGTGTTCTCGGTGATCTTGGACTCGATGTCGGCGAGGTCGGGGTTCCACCCGTCCTCCTCGTCGCAGCGGTAGTGCACCGCCTTGCCGCCCGACAGCGTCACCGCGCCGGTCCACAGCGGGTAGTCGGGGGCCGGCACCAGGACCTCGTTGCCGTCGTCGAGGAAGGCCTGCAGCACCATCGAGATGAGCTCGGAGACGCCGTTGCCGATGAAGACGTCCTCGACGCTGACGTCGCGGAGCCCGCGGGACTGGTAGTAGTTCGTCACCGCCGTGCGCGCGGAGTAGATGCCCTGGGAGTCGCTGTAGCCCGTGGACATCGGCAGGTGGTGGATCACGTCGGCGAGGATCGCCTCCGGCGCCTCGAAGCCGAACGGGGCGGTGTTGCCGATGTTGAGCTTGAGGATCCGGTGGCCCTCCGCCTCGAGGCGGTGGGCCTCGAGCAGGATCGGGCCCCGGACGTCGTAGCGGACTCCACGCAGCTTCTTGCTCTGGACGATCGGGCGCACGAACCCATCCTCTCAGGCCCGCCCGCGGCCTAGCATGGGGATTGCGTGCGTGGACAGCTCCCGGCAGCCAGGAGGCCCGATGTCGCGTCGTACCGCCCCGATCACCGTCGACCACCTCGAGCAGGTCGCCGAGCCCTGCCGCTCGTGCCTGTTCTGGGAGCTCGACGCCGTGAGCCGGGCCCGCCTCGACCACGATGAACGGGTCGCGGAGAAGCAGCAGTGGCTCTCGACGGTGCTGCGCGAGTGGGGGTCCTGCGGCCGGGTGGTGCTCGTGGACGGCCGGGTGGCGGGTCACGCGATCTACGTGCCGGCAGCCTTCGTGCCCGGGCAGGCCGCGCTGCCGACGGCGCCGGTGTCCCCGGACGCGGTGGTGCTGACCACGGTCCACGTCGAGTCGTGGGCGCGCGGCGGCGGGCTCGGTCGGCTGCTGGTCCAGGGGATGGCTCGGGACCTGGTGACCCGCGGGATCGTCGCCGTGGAGGCCTTCGGCGACACCCGCGGCCGGGCGAACGGGTGCGTGATGCCGGCCGAGTTCCTGGGCCGGGTCGGGTTCTGGACCCAGCGGGCGCACGTCACGACCCCGCGGATGCGCATGGAGCTCCGCTCGGCGATCAGCTGGAAGGACGAGGTCGAGGCCGCGCTGGAGAAGCTGTGGGGGGTGGTGCGCCCGGCCCCCGTGCGGGCTCCCCAGCAGCCGCGGACCCTGCCCACCCGGCGTACGGGGCACTGACGGGGCACCTAGCGGCACGGGGAGGCCCCGGGACGTACGACGCCCCGGCCTGCTCCCTATTGACGTCACAGGGGCGGACCGGGGCGTGCGCGACGAGACCGACTCAGATGAAGTCGGCGAGCTCCTTGAGGAGCGCGGCCTTGGGCTTGGCGCCCACGATGGACTTCACGACCTCGCCGTCCTTGTAGACGTTGATGGTCGGGATGCCGGTGACGCGGTAGGACGAGGGGGTCACGGGGTTCTCGTCGACGTTCATCTTGAGGAAGGTGACCTTGTCGCCGTGCTGGGCGTTGATCTCGTCGAGGATCGGGGCGACCTGGCGGCAGGGTCCGCACCACTCGGCCCAGAAGTCCACGAGGACGGGCTTGTCGGACTTGAGGACCTGGGTCTCGAAGTCGGCGTCGGTCACGGCGGCGATGTTGGCCACTGATCTACCTCTCTCAGGGGTCTGGGGTTCTGCGTACTGGTGAGTGAACACGGTGCCGGGGACATCTGTTCCCCGGCGACCGGCGTCAGAGACCGGCGGTCTGGACGACCTCGGTGACGATCTCGTCGGTCTCCTCGGGCGAGGCGTCGACGAGCGCGGCGTGGTCGAGGGCGGCGACGTACCGCTCGGCGTCCAGGGCCGCGGCGCAGCCGGTGCCGGCGGCGGTGACGGCCTGCCGGTACTGGTGGTCGACGAGGTCGCCGGCGGCGAAGACGCCCTGCACGTTGGTGGCCGTCGAGGGGTGGTCGACGAGTACGTAGCCCTCGTCGTCGAGGTCCACCTGGCCGGCCAGCAGCTCCGAGCGCGGGTCGTGGCCGATGGCGATGAACAGGCCGGTGACGTCGAGCTGGCGCTCCTCACCGGTGACGGTGTCGCGCAGCACGACCGACTCGAGCTTGTCGTCGCCGTTGATCGAGGCGACCTCGGAGTTCCACACCATCTCCAGCTTGGGGTCGGCGAACGCCCGCTCCTGCATGATCTTGGAGGCGCGCAGCTCGTCGCGGCGGTGGATCATGTAGACCTTCGAGGCGAAGCGGGTCAGGAAGGTGGCCTCCTCGACCGCGGAGTCGCCGCCGCCCACGACGGCGATGGCCTGCTCGCGGAAGAAGAAGCCGTCGCACGTGGCGCACCAGGAGACGCCGCGGCCGGAGAGCTCCTCCTCGCGGGGGAGGCCGAGCTTGCGGTAGCCGGAGCCGGTCGCGAGGACCACCGATCGCGCGGTGTAGGTGTCGGTGGCGGTCTTCACGACCTTGACGTCGCCGGTGAGGTCGACCTCGACCACGTCGTCGGCGACGAGCTCGGCGCCGAAGCGCTCGGCCTGGGCGCGCATCTCGTCCATCAGCGCGGGGCCCATGATGCCGTCGCGGAAGCCGGGGAAGTTCTCCACCTCGGTGGTGTTCATCAGGGCACCGCCGGCGGTGACGGACCCCTCGAGGACGAGCGGCTGGAGGGCGGCACGCGCGGCGTACACCGCAGCCGTGTAGCCCGCCGGGCCCGATCCGATGATGATCACGTTGCGGGTGGCGGTGGGCTCAGTCATGCGGTCTCAGGGCTCCTGGGATGGGGGGTGTGGTACGTCGATCTCAACCGATCGTAGGCGAGGGTTGTTCCCGGGCGTGGCGCGCACCACTCCGCGGCGTACGGCGTGTGCTCGCGGCTCAGGGCGCGGGCAGCGCGGTCGTGGCCACGACCTCGCCGGAGCCGCAGACGTAGACGTCGACCACCTGGCGGTCGGCGGCCGGCGGTCGGAGCACGACCACCGCGGGACGGCCGTCCCAGGTGGCAGCCACGCGCTCGCCCTCGCCGGTGCCGGGCGCGCAGCCGGACTCCGCGTCGTACGCCGCGGCGCCACCGCGGTCGACCAGCGCCCGGACGGCCGGGCGCAGCGGCTCGTCGCTGCTGAGCTCCAGCGGTGCCGCGAAGGCGGACCCGGACCGCTCGCTGCTGGCACCCGGCTCCTGGGCCAGCTCGCTGGGCGCGGACTCGTCGGCCGAGCCCCCGCCGGCGTCGGACCCCGCGTCCGGACGGGTCTGGACGGCGGCGTCCCCGGCGGAGGTCGACTCGTCGGACCCGCCGGAGTCCAGGACCTGGGGCAGGGCGACGCCGAGGACCACGACGGCGGCGGCGGCCACGAGGCCCGAGGCCAGGGCCCGGCGGCGGCGCGAGGGGAGGGGCACGACGGGCGCGACGGGCTCCGTGGACGTCTGGCGCCGCTCGGCGGCGAGGTCGGCCAGGACGGCGTCCAGGCGTGCGACCACGTCGGCGGGGACGGGGTCGGTGTGCCGGGCCTCGGCGAGGCGGGCGCGGACGGCCGCCTCCTCGGCGGGGGGCAGGACCGGGCGGTCGGGGGCCTGGTCGGCTGGGTCGGCACGGTCGTCGTGGGCGGGCATCGGCTCACCTCCTCGGGTGGCTGGGGTCGGGACGCTCGGGCGGGGTCCGGGCAGGGATCAGCGGCCGCGACGGGGCGGGGCGCGGGCTGCGCTGGTGGATGGGACGTCGGCTGCGGCGGGCGGGTTCCCCGGCGCGGAGGCGGGCGCGGCCGGTCCGAGCGGAGCCAGCAGCGGGGCGAGCCGCGCGCGGCCGCGCGAGCAGCGCGACTTCACGGTGCCCTCGGCGCAGTCGAGGATCTCCGCGGCCTCGGCCACCGAGTAGCCCTCCATGTCGACGAGCACCAGCGCGGCCCGTTGGTCCGGGGCCAGGGTCG
Source organism: Nocardioides sediminis (assembly GCF_003047295.1). Taxonomy (GTDB): domain Bacteria; phylum Actinomycetota; class Actinomycetes; order Propionibacteriales; family Nocardioidaceae; genus Nocardioides; species Nocardioides sediminis. The sequence continues at coordinate 21,613 of NZ_PZYZ01000004.1, read as the reverse complement.
CGAGCGCGTCGAGGACGACCTGCCGGCGCTCGGCCGCGAGCGCGCCGGCCTCGGGGTCGTGGTCGTCGTCGGTCGAGGCGACCAGCGCACCGCGTGCCGCCCGCTCCTCCAGGTCGTCGGGCAGGGCGTCGGCGGCCCGCACCTTCGCGGCCCGGATGCGGTCGAGGCACGCGTTGACGACCACCCGGTGCAGCCAGGTGGTGACCGCGGCCTCGCCCCGGAAGGACCCAGCGCGGCGGAACGCCGCCACCATCCCGTCCTGCAGGCCGTCGGCGGCGTCGGTCGGGTTCCCCATGGTGCGCAGCGCGACGGCCCAGAGCCGGTCGCGGTGCCGGGTGAAGAGCTCGCCGAACGCGTCGGCGTCCCCGTCCACGTGGGCGGCCAGGAGCTCGGCGTCGGACCGCTCGCCGTACGACGGGGTGGGCACGTCCCTCACCCGGAGACGACCACGTCGGCGATCGTGCCGCGGTAGGTGCCGTCGAGCTGGGGGAGCGCGGTGAGCCACACGGTCACGAAGCGCCCGGACACGGCCTCGTCGAGGTCGACCGTGAGGGTCCCGTTGCCGGTCGCCGTGCCGACGGGCGTCAGCTCGGCCACCCCGGCGGGGGCCTGGCCGGTGACGAAGATCGACAGCGAGGTCGGTCCGCCCAGCGTGGCCACCTCGACCTTCCGCACCCCTCGGGTGCGGCCGAGGTCGAGGACCAGCCCGACGCCGGTCTTCAAGCCCGCGGGACCGAGCTGCTGGTCGTAGCTCGAGGTGTACCACGACGTGGCGGCGTTGCCGTCGAGGGCCAGCGGCACCAGCTCGGAGTTCTCCACCTGTCCGTCGGTGCCCTGCGGGTCGAAGTCCTTGCCCGTCACGTCCGGGAAGGGGGTGGGGGCCGCGGTGGTCACCGGGGAGCTCGGGGTCTCGGTCGTCTGCTCGTCGCCGTCCCCGCGTCCGAGCTGGTAGGCCGCCAGCGCGGCGAGCGCGACGAGCAGGCACAGCCCGATGAGCAGGGCGAGCCGGATCCAGCTCCGACCCGGGACGGAGACGTCGCCGGTGTCGTAGGCCGGCCACGACCCGGAGCCGGTCTGCTGGCCCGCATGCGAGCCGGTGCCGCCGGAGGTGCCCTCCCAGGGCCAGTAGCCGCTCGAGGACCCACCCGGGGTGGCCCCCTCGCGCGGACGTCGCGCCGGCTGTCCCTCCGGCGGGTCGGGGGCGAACAGCGGCTTGGCGGGACGCTCCTCGAAGGGCGGCGGCGGGGGCGGGGCCTCCGACCGTGCCGACACCCACCCGACGTCGTCGCGCTCGTCGTCGAAGACCGGCATGCCCGCCTGGGTCGGCTGGTCGGCGCGGGGGCCCGGCGTGCGCCCGACCGGCCCGCGACCCGGCTCGTCGGCGGCCGGGACGACGGCGGTCGGCTCGCCGGTCGGCACGACGGCGGTCGCCTCGCCGGTCGGCTCGGCGGCGGGCTCCTCGGGGGCCTCGCGGACCTGCTCCGGAGCGAACGGCGGCGCCCACGGCGGCAGGATCGGGTGGTCCTGCGTCTCACGCATCCCCGACGCGTCGCCCACGTAGTCGCGCAGCATCTCCGCGATGACGTCCGCCGAGATGCCGACGCGGCCCTCCCGGCCCTCGTTGATGACCTGGTCGCACAGCGCGTCCAGGGCGCGCGGGATCCCGGCCCGGACCCGCCGCGGCCGCAGCACGGCGCCGTGGTCGGTGGGGGCGTCGGGGAGCTGGGAGGGCGAGACGCCCGCCCACTTGCCGGTCAGGGCGGCGTACAGCAGGGCGGCGACGTCGACGAGGTCGTCGGTACGCCGTCCGGGGGGCAGGCCGTGGAGCGCGGCGTCGACGCCGAAGCCGATGATCCGGACCTGGCCGTGGTGGTCGATCAGCACGTTCTCCGGGACGATGCGGCCGTGGGTGAGGCCGGCGTCGTGGGCCAGGGCGATGCTGTCGGCGACCTCGGAGACGATCCAGGCGGCGCGGCGCGGCTGGAGGGGACCGTCGTTGGCCAGCAGGGCGTCCAGCGACGTGCCCTGGCCCCACTCGTTGACCACGAAGCAGAGCCCGTCGACCTGCTCGGCGTCCAGCACGCGCAGCAGCCGGGGGTCGGCGTGCGGGGCGACCTCGCGGGCGGCCTCCAGCATGCTGGAGGCGCGGGGGTCGTCGCGGTCGATGAGGTGCACGGCCACGTGCCGGTGCAGCACCGAGTCGTGGGCGCGCCAGAAGCGGCCACCCTCACTCTCCGCGAGGAGGTCGTCGAGTCGGTACCGGGAGGCGAGGACCTCGCCGGCGTGGATCGAGTCGGGCATGCTCACCTCGCTCCCCGGGCTCCGGACTGGGCGCTGGACGACCTCATGGTAGGTCTCACCGGCGCCCCACCCGGGTGGCCACGCTGTCCACGAGGGAGGTCACCTCGCGGATCCGCATGAGGTACGCCGCGAGCAGCAGGACGAGCCCGCCGGCCAGCGCCGCCGAGCCGCCGCGCACCAGGGACAGCAGGATGCCGGGCTCCTCGCCCAGGCCGGCCAGCGCCTGCTCGACCGACCAGGCGGTGACCCCGGCGAGGAGGCACGCCACCGCCATCCGGACCAGGAAGCGCACCAGCGCGGGGGTCTGGAGGCCGCCCAGCGTGCGCCGCAGGACGGCGTAGCTGATCGCCGACCCCACGACGTACGACGCCAGCCAGGCCAGCACCAGCGCCGGTGACGTCTGGTCGGGCGTGGCCCGGCTCACCAACCACACGGCGGCCACGATGTTGGTGGCGGAGATGGCGCACTGGATGAAGAAGACCAGCCGGGTCTGCTCGAGGGCGTAGAAGCCGCGCAGCATCATGTAGTGGACGGTGAAGAAGACCAGCGCCGGTCCGAAGGCGGCGAGGGTGGGGGCGAACGCCCCGGGGTCGCCGGCGCCGGCCTCGAAGAGCACCCCGGCGATGTCCTCCGAGACGATCGGCACGAGCGTGGCGAACGGCAGCACGACCACCAGCGCGGTGCGCAGGGTGGAGCCGAGGGTGCGGCCCATGTCGGCCAGCCGGGCGTCGGAGGCGTAGCCGGAGAGCATCGGCAGGATCGCCGTCGTCAGCGAGACGGTCACGATCGCGTGCGGGACCATCATGATGAGGAAGCTGCTGGAGTAGACCGTGTTGCCGGTCCCGCCGCCGTTGACGGTGCCGCCGGAGGCGAGCCGGGTGACGACGATGTAGGCGACCTGGTTGACCACCACGAACAGCACGGTCCAGACGCCGAGCCGCAGCGTGTGGCCCAGGCCCGTGCCGCGGAAGTCGAAGCGCGGGTGGTAGCGGAAGCCGGCGCGGCGCAGGTAGGGCAGCAGGATGAGGAACTGGACGACGATGCCCAGCGTGGAGCCGAGGCCGAGCAGCATCTCCTGGGCGCCGGTGTAGGGACCCACCTGCTCCTCGGCACTGGGCGAGCCGAACACCACCAGGTAGAGGCTCAGCACCGCGATCGCGATCAGGTTGTTGGCGATCGGCGCCCACATCATCGGCCCGAACTTCTGCCGGGCGTTGAGCACCTGCCCGACCAGCACGAACATGCCGTAGAAGAAGACCTGGGGCAGGCAGTAGCGGGTGAACGCGATCGCCGAGTCCAGGTGCGCGGCCCGGTCGGGGTCGAAGTAGCGCTGGTCGAGGTAGACCCGGACCAGCAGCGGCGCCAGGAGGATCAGCAGGACCGTCACCACGGCCAGGAAGATCGCCGAGAGGGTGATGATGCGGGAGGCGTAGGCGTCCCCGCCGTCCTCGTCGTTCTTCATCGCCCGGACGAGCTGCGGCACGAGCACCGCGTTGAAGACGCCGCCGGCGACCAGGATGTAGACGGCGTTGGGGATCGTGTTGGCGATGGTGAAGATGTCGGCGTGCAGGGCCTGGCCCAGCGCCGCGATGATGAGCAGCGTGCGGAAGTAGCCGCTGAAGCGCGACAGGATCGTGCCGCTCGCCATCAGGGCGGTGGCGGAGAGGATCCGGGCGTCGGTCACGGGGTGGCCCCGGCAGCGTCGCCCTCGGCCCGGCGCCGGCGCACCTGGCGCACGACGCGCACCACGATGGTGCCGAACAGCAGGGCGGCCCCGAACACCAGGATGTACCAGATGATGGCGCTGACCTGGGCCGCGCGGACGGGCAGCGAGGCGGAGCCGCCCAGCGGTGTGCCGTCCTGGTCGGTGACCACGAGGCGTACGCGGTGGATGCCCAGGCGCGAGGCGGCGACGTCGAGCAGGAGGCGCGAGCGGGCGCCGGGGGCCAGGCGCAGCACGTCGGAGTCGGCGACCTCCAGCGACCCGTCGCTCTGGGCGCGCACCATGACCGTCACCGGCTGGTCCAGGCCGTTGACCACGGTGGCCCCCAGCGTGCCGTCCGCGCTGGAGAGGGTCACCGACGACGGGGCGACGACGTCGATGCCGGCGAGCTGGTCCTCGAGGTGGTTGGCCGCGCGGCGGGCCGAGGTGGCCGCGGCGGCGGCCCGGGGGCGCTGCTGCACCGACAGGGTGGCCAGGGCCTCGTCGGTCGCCTGCTGCCGCACGAGGTTGGGACTGGTCAGCACCCCGGACATCACCGCGGCCTGCTCGCGCAGCGCCCGGGCGGAGCTGAAGCTCGCGACGCCCAGCTCCTCCTCGGCGTCCTCCTCGGTGTAGCTGAGGTCGGCGGCGTCCACGGGGACGGCGTCGCGGCTCGTGATCTCCGGGACGGTCACGCCCTCGAGCCACGGGACGTCGAAGGCGCTGAAGAGGTCGGCCGGGTCCTGGGGGTACCAGTCGTCGGGCAGCACGAGCACCACGGGCGCCGTGGAGCCGGCGTTCAGGCCCAGGGCCGCCTCGCTGAGCAGCCGCTGCCGCAGCGCGAGCGGGTCGTCGGCGCTGGTCGGGGCGGGGCCACCGTCGGCGGCGCCGGAGGAGCTCACCACGACGTCGTGGTCCAGGACCCGCACCATGGAGTCCGGCGCGTCCGGGGGTACGGCGAACGAGGTGCCGCCGAGCAGGACGGTGCCCTCCGGGGCGGCGGCCCGGAGTGCGTCGGGGCTGATGATGCCGTCCGGCGGTGCCAGGGCGGGGGTGTGCGCGACGCCGAGGGCGTCCATGACCTCGCTGCCGCGGGCGACGGCGTCGGTGTGGACGTCCGGCCCGTGCGTGGCCGCGGCGGAGACGTCGAGGTCGCCGTAGGGCAGCGAGAGCACGGTGCGGCCCGCGGTGAGGGCGAGGAACCGGTCGAGCCACGCCTGGGCCACTGCGGCGACGGCCTCCTTGTCGGCGGTGAGCTGCTGCTCGGGGGGCGCGGGCGGACCGAGGGGGGCGCCGGGCCCCAGCACGACGGCCTCGGGGGGGTCGCTGGAGTCCTCCGCACCCTCGTCGTCCTCCGGGACGGCTGCCGGGTCCGGGGCCAGGCTGCGACGCGGGTTGCCCGCGGCGAGCCGGGCGACGGTCGCGAGCACGGCCGGGTCGACCAGCCACGTGAAGGGCGCCCCCGCCGCGGACTCCCCGGCGTCGAGCACGGACTCCAGGCGCCCGCCGTCGCCGAGGGAGGCGCTCCAGCGTCGTACGCCGGACACCCGACCCGCGGCGGTGTGCCGGACCTGGTCGCGGACGGGCAGGACGACCGCGGCCTCGGCGGTCTCCCGGGTGTCCTCCACGAAGGGGATGAAGGTGCGCGCGCGGCCGTCGGCGAACTCGTCACGGGGGACCGAGGAGTCGCCGATGGCGTGGACGCCGATCCAGTAGGCGCCCGGCTCGACGATGCCGAGCTGCTCGCGCGGCACCCGGATGGAGAACCCGGCCGTCTGGCCCGGCTGCAGCAGGTCGACGGTGTCGAACGACCCGGGCTCGACGACGCGGTCGCCGACGTACTGCTCGGGGTCGATGGCCGCGGACGCCGCCAGCGACGTGGAGTCGATGATCGGGGTGGTGGAGCGGAAGGCGTAGAGGTTGACCCCTGTCCACGGCTCGGCGCTCTGGTTGGTCACCGTGCCGGTGATGCGCACGGGCCGGTCGTTGTCGGTCAGGGCGGCCGGCGAGAGGGAGTCGATGTGCACGATCAGCGGCTCGGAGTCGGCCCTGGCGGGAGCGCCGGCCGCGGCGTCGAGGGGGGTGCCGAGCAGCGAGGCGAGCAGCGTCGCGACCATGGCCGCGCCCCACCGCGACCGGCCTCCCGACCTCCGCCGCCGGGCCTCCTGGGCAGGCGGGGGTGAGGACGGGCGCGGCACGCCCCGACTCTAACGTCGGCGCGGTCGACGTCGGAGAGGACTCGGCGGTGCCCGGCGGACGGCCGGGATCCCTGGCCTCGACACGCCGGTTACGACCTCGTTCCTCGGTCGCACGGCTCGCTCGACCACCGACAGCCGGTCCGCTGCGCGTCCCGGCTACGCTTGGCCCCCGTGTCCGACGCCCCGCTGCCCCCCTTCCAGATCGCCGACGTGCAGCGTCGGGTGGGGGCCGAGCTGGACCGCATCGGCCCGGTGATCGACGAGCTGGGCGCACGCTTCAGCGCCGCCGGCGAGGAGCTGGCCCTGGTGGGCGGCCCGGTCCGCGACGCGATGCTCGGCCGCCTCCAGAACGACCTGGACTTCGCCACGTCCGCGCACCCCGACGTCACCGAGCGGCTCCTCAAGGGCTGGGCGGACGCCATCTGGGACATGGGCCGGGCGTTCGGCACGATCGGCTGCCGCAAGGGGCCCTGGCAGGTCGAGGTCACGACGTACCGGGCCGAGACCTACGACCCCGCCTCCCGCAAGCCCGACGTCGAGTACGGCGACACGCTGGCCGGCGACCTCGGGCGCCGGGACTTCACGGTCAACGCGATGGCGGTGCGGGTGCCCGGCCGCGAGCTCGAGGACCTGCACGGCGGCATCCTCGACCTGGCCCACCGGGTGCTGCGGACGCCCGGCCGCCCCGAGGACTCGTTCTCCGACGACCCGCTGCGGATGATGCGGGCCGCGCGGTTCGCCGCCCAGCTCGGCTTCACCGTCGCTCCCGAGGTGGTCGCGGCGATGACCGCGATGGCCGGACGGATCGAGATCATCTCCGCCGAGCGGGTCCGCGACGAGCTCGTCAAGCTGGTCTGTGCGCCGTACCCCCGTCTCGGCCTGACCCTGCTCGTGGAGACCGGGCTCGCCGAGCACGTGCTGCCCGAGCTGCCGGCGCTCGCGCTCGAGCGCGACGAGCACCACCGGCACAAGGACGTCTACCAGCACACGCTGACGGTGCTCGAGCAGTCCATCGACCTCGAGCACCGGCTCGGGGAGGGGCCCGACTTCGTCTCCCGCTTCGCGGCGCTGATGCACGACATCGGCAAGCCGCGGACCCGGCGCTTCGAGGGCGGCGGCGTCGTGACCTTCCACCACCACGACGTGGTGGGCGCCAAGATGACCCGCAAGCGGATGCGGGCGCTGCGCTTCTCCAACTCCGACATCGACGCCGTCAGCAGGCTGGTCGAGCTGCACCTGCGCTTCCACGGCTACGGCTCGGGGGAGTGGACCGACTCGGCCGTGCGCCGCTACGTGCGCGACGCGGGCGACCAGCTCGAGAGGCTGCACGTGCTGACCCGGGCCGACTGCACGACCCGCAACAAGCGCAAGGCCGACCGGCTCCGGCGCACCTACGACTCCCTCGAGGAGCGCATCGCGCGGCTCTCGGAGGAGGAGGAGCTCGCCTCGATCCGGCCCGACCTCGACGGGAACGAGATCATGCAGGTCCTGGGCATCGGCCCCGGCCGCGAGGTGGGCGAGGCCTACCGGTTCCTGCTGGAGCTGCGGATGGACGAGGGCACGCTCACCCCCGAAGAGGCACGGACCCGCCTGCTCCAGTGGTGGGAGCAGCGCTAGCCTCACCGTCCATGAGCAGTCTCGCGAGTGCAGTCACCCAGGACGTCGAGCCGCTGATCGAGGAGAGCCTCGAGGTGGCCGCCGACCCGGTCCGGGTCTGGTCCCTGGTCTCGGACCTGCCGCGGCTGGCCGAGTGGAGCCCGCAGGTCGTGCGCTCGTTCGTGCGCACCGGACGCCCGATCCAGCTCGGCACGCGGCTGCTCAACGTCAACCGTCGCGGGCTCCTGGTGTGGCCGACCCATTCCAGGGTCGTGCGCTTCGAGCCGCACCGGGAGGTCGCCTTCCGGGTGAAGGACAACTTCACCGTCTGGTCGTTCACCCTGGAGCCGACCGAGACGGGCACGCGCGTGGTGCACCGGCGCGAGGCGCCCGACGGGATCTCGTCGGTCTCCGACCGGCTCACCAAGCGCTTCCTCGGCGGGGTGCCGGCCTTCCAGGCCGAGCTCCGTGAGGGGATGCGGGAGACGCTGGCCGGCATCAAGGCCGCCGCCGAGTCCTGACGCCTCGCGCGTCGTCGTACGACGAGGACCGGCGGTCCACCCCCCCTGGTGCGGACCGCCGGTCTGGGGCTGTCGCCCCCCGTGGACGACAGCTCCTCGTCCCCCGTAGGCCATCGCCGTACCCCCCGGTTCTGCGTGAGCCACCCGTACAGAGCGCCGTCTCGCGCCCCTGATACGCCCCGCGCCGACCGGTCTGGACCAGTACTGTCGGCGCTTCTCGCCGAAGCACCGAAATGCCGACAGCCCCGGCGCGGGGCCGGGGCTGTCGGGGTCGTGCTCAGGTGCTGGGCGAGGATCAGTCGCCCTTGATGAACTTCTCGAGCTCGGCGCGGCCGAGGTCGTCGGGCATCTGCACCGGCGGGGACTTCATCAGGTAGGTCGAGGCCGGGATGATCGGGCCGCCGACGCCGCGGTCCATGGCGATCTTGGCGGCGCGCACGGCGTCGATGATGATGCCCGCGGAGTTGGGGGAGTCCCAGACCTCGAGCTTGTACTCGAGGTTGAGCGGCACGTCGCCGAACGCCCGGCCCTCGAGGCGGACGTATGCCCACTTGCGGTCGTCGAGCCACGCCACGTAGTCCGAGGGACCGATGTGGACGTTGCGGTCGCTGATCTTGTCGGCCAGCTCGCCCTTGAGGTTGGAGGTGACGGCCTGGGTCTTGGAGACCTTCTTGGACTCCAGGCGCTCGCGCTCGAGCATGTTCTTGAAGTCCATGTTGCCGCCGACGTTGAGCTGGTAGGTGCGGTCCAGCGTGACGCCGCGGTCCTCGAACAGCTTGGCCATCACGCGGTGGGTGATGGTCGCGCCGACCTGCGACTTGATGTCGTCGCCGACGATCGGGACGCCCGCGTCCTCGAACTTCTTGGCCCACTCGGGGTCGGAGGCGATGAAGACGGGCAGCGCGTTGACGAAGCCGACGCCGGCGTCGATGGCGCACTGGGCGTAGAACTTGTCGGCCTCCTCCGAGCCCACCGGGAGGTAGGAGACGAGGACGTCGACCTTCGCGTCCTTGAGCACCTGGACCACGTCGACCGGCTCGGCCGGCGACTCGTCGATGGTGGCGCGGTAGTACTTGCCGAGGCCGTCGAGGGTGGGGCCACGCAGGACCTCGACACCCTTGGTCGGCACGTCGGCGATCTTGATGGTGTTGTTCTCCGACGCGTTGATCGCCTCGGACAGGTCCTTGCCGACCTTCTTGTCGTCGACGTCGAAGGCGGCGACGAACTCGACGTCACCCACGTGGTAGTCGCCCAGCTTGACGTGCATGAGTCCGGGCACGGTGGTCGCCGGGTCGGCGTCGCGGTAGTACTCGACGCCCTGGATGAGCGAGGTGGCGCAGTTGCCGACTCCCGCGATTGCTACTCGTACCGAACCCATGGGGCTCTCCTTGTCTGGCTGGTCTGGCTAGTTGTCTGTACTGGTGCTGGCGGTGCTGGGGGTTGTGCTCGGGGTGGTGCTGCTGACCTGGTCGGACGACTCCCCACGCTCGGCCCGGATGAGGTCGGAGAGCCAGCGCACCTCGCGCTCGACCGACTCCACGCCGTGCCGCTGGAGCTCGGCGGCGTAGCGGTCGACCTCGGCCTGGGTGCGCTCGAGGTCCTGCTGGACCCGGGCGAGCCGCTCCTGGAGCCGGGTACGCCGTCCCTCGAGGACGCGCAGCCGGATCTCCATGTCGGTGGAGGAGAAGAAGGCGAAGCGGATGTCGAAGTTGTCGTCCTCCCACGCGGTGGGACCGACCTCGGACATCAGCCGCGAGAACTCCTCGGTGCCGGCCTCGGTGACCTGGTAGACGATGCGCGGTCGCCTGGTCACCGCGGTGGTGCTCGTGAGCTCCTCGATGAGACCGGTGCGCAGCATCTTCTTCAGGGCCGGGTAGAGGGAGCCGTAGGACAGCACCCGCCCCCAGCCGAGCATCAGGTTGAGGCGCTTGCGGAGCTCGTAGCCGTGCATGGGTGCCTCGTGCAGCAGTCCGAGGACTGCGAGCTCGATGGTCTCTCCGCGACGTGCCACGTGACCTATCGTAGCGATATATCCGGCGTTCGCGAAGCGGCACCTGCGCAAGCGTGGTCGTACCCTTGCCGCCGTGAGTGCCAAGCGCAGAGCAGACGGACCGGCGGTCAAGCGCCGACCCACCAAGCCCCGCCGGACCACCGGACAGCGGATCGGCAGCCTGGCCAAGAAGCTGCTCGTGGTCGGCGTCGTGGTGGCGGCCCTCGGTGCGCTCGCGTTCTTCGTGCTCTACCGGGCGATCGCGATCCCCGAGCCCAACGAGGCGTTCAAGGCCCAGACGACGTTCGTCTACTACGCCGGCGGCAAGCAGGAGCTCGGCACCTTCTACGACGACCAGAACAGAGTGTCCATCCCGCTCTCGGAGATGCCGCAGACCATGCAGGACGCCGTGGTCGCGGCCGAGAACCAGAGCTTCTGGACCGACCAGGGCATCGACCCCAAGGGCATCCTGCGCGCGGCGTTCTCCAACGCCGCCGGCAACGACCGCCAGGGTGCGTCGACGATCACCCAGCAGTACGTGAAGATCCTCTACCTGACCAGCGAGCAGAGCTACCAGCGCAAGATCAAGGAAGCGATCGTCTCGCTCAAGATCCAGAACGAGCTGAGCAAGGCCGAGATCCTCGAGGGCTACCTCAACACCATCTACTTCGGCCGGGGCGCCTACGGCATCCAGGCCGCGGCCCAGGCCTTCTTCGACAAGGACGCCGCGGACCTCAACCTCCGCGAGAGCGCCGTGCTGGCCACCGTCCTCAACAACCCCTCCCGCTACGACCCCGACGGGGGCCGGGAGGCACGCCAGGCGCTCAAGGAGCGCTACGCCTACGTCCTCGAGGCGATGGTGGACACCGGCGCCATCAGCGCCGAGAAGTCGGAGAAGGCGGTCAAGCGGCTGCCGAAGTTCCCCGAGATCGCGGCCCAGAGCCAGTACGGCGGCCAGCGCGGCCACATGCTCGCCCTGGTCAAGAAGGAGCTGCTCGCCACCGGCGAGTTCACCGAGGAGCAGATCGACGGCGGCGGCCTGCGGATCACCACCACCTTCACGCCCCAGGCCATGGAGGCGGTCGAGCGCGGGGTCGAGGAGCAGCGGCCGGCGGGCTTCGACAAGCAGCTGCACGTGGGCGCGGCGACCGTGGAGGTCGGCACCGGTGCCCTGCGTGGGTTCTACGGCGGCCAGGACTACCTCGACTCCCAGATCAACTGGGCGGTCGCGGGCGGCATGGCCGGCTCGACGATGAAGGCCGCCACCGACGTGGCCGCGATCCGCGAGGGTTTCTCGCTCGAGGACACCTTCGAGGGCAACAGCCCGATCGACATCGCCGGCACCGAGTTCGAGAACCAGGGGGACACCGACTACGGCTCGGCGGTCTCGATGATCGAGGCGACCGAGAACTCGGTCAACACCGCCTTCGTCGACATGGTCGACTCCATGCCCGACGGGCCCGCGAAGGTCATCCAGGCCGCCGAGGACATGGGCATCCCGGGCAACCGCCCCGGCCGCTGGGGCATCCCCAACAAGTCCGTGGACTTCCAGGAGAACATCGGCGTCACCCTCGGCACCGCCCAGGTCAGCCCGATCAACATGGCCAACGCCTACGCGACCCTCGCCGGCGGCGGCACCCGCAGCAAGGTGCACGTCGTGGAGAAGGTCGTCGACCGCGACGGCGAGACCGTCTACGACTTCTCCCCCGACAACGAGCAGACCGTCGACGAGGACATCGCCGCCGACGTCAGCTACGCCCTCCAGCAGGTCGTGCAGAGCGGGTCGGGCACCGAGGCGCTCGCGCTCGCCCGGCCGGCGGCCGGCAAGACGGGCACCGCCACCAACGACGACAACGAGGTGTCCTCCTCCTGGTTCGTCGGCTACACCCCGCAGATGTCCACGGCCGTCATGTACGTCCGTGGCCGCGGCCGCGAGGCGCTCGACGGGTGGCTGCCCACCAGCTCGGACGGCAAGCTCGGCTACTTCGGCGGCAACTACCCCGCCAAGACCTGGACCTCGATCATGCAGTCGGTGATGGAGGGCATGGACGTCGAGGAGTTCCCCGAGCCGGTGTTCGTCGACGGCGAGGCACCCGACGACGGGCACGAGCCCTACGTCCCGCCGCCGCCGCCGACCACCGCACCGCCCGCTCCGTCGCCCAAGCCGACGAAGAAGCCGAGCCGGACGCCGACGATCCAGACCGAGGAGCCGTCGCCGACGGAGACCCCGACGGAGACGCCGACCGAGACGGTCACGCCCACGCCGACCCCCACCCCGACACCCACGCCGACCCCGACGGTGCCGGCCCCGCCGCCCACCGAGACGGCGCCGCCGCCGAGCGCCCCGACGAGCCCGACCGCGGCGCCGTCGCGGACGACGTACGCCTCGCCGACGAACCGCCGCCTGGCCACCTCACGTCCGTGATGCGACTCCCGCACCGGGGCGCGCGGTGACGTCCCGGGTCCACCCGACCCGCGAAGACCCGCTGGTCCGGTCGGTCAGCGAGGTGGTCGGTGGGCCGGCAGGCGACCACGCCGGGAGCCACCCGTGGTGGAGCCCGCTGCGGGTCGTGCTGCTGCTGGCCACGCTCGCGCTGTCGCTGGGGATGGTGGCCAAGGCGCCGTGCCTCGACGTCGCCGGGGAGGGCGGGACGGGGAGGTACGCCGCGCTGTGCTGGTCCGACGTCGCGCAGGCCTACGTCGACCGCGGGCACGCCGAGCTCGCCTGGCCGTTCACCGACGACGCGGGGGTCCGGGAGCGCTACGCGGCCGGCTGGCACCCGCCGGTGCCGGCGTACGTCGCCGCGGCTGCCGCCCGGGTGACCCACGTGCTCGCCGGCTCGCCCGACCTCGACGGGCGTCGGTCCCAGGGGGTGGCGGACGTCTCGGTCGAGCCCGAGGTGCACCGCGAGGCGCGGCTCTTCACCGCCGTGACCGCCGTCTGGCTGGCCGCGGCCGGGCTGCTCGCGGCGGGGCTGCTCGTCGGCGTGCGGCGCCGCCGCCCCTGGGACGCCGCGGCCTTCGCCGCCGCGCCCGTGCTCGTGCTGTTCTGGCCGATCACCTGGGACCTGCTCGCCGCCGCCGCGGTGGCCGCGGTGCTCTGGGGCTGGGCCCGCGGACGGCCCGCGGTCACGGGCGTGGCGCTGGGCCTGGGGGCCGCCACCTCACCCCTGGTCGCCCTCCTCGTGGTGCCGATCCTGGTGGTCGGGTCGCGTGACCGGCGCTGGGCGGAGGCGTGGCGGGCACTGGCCGTGGCCGCGGCGACCTGGCTGCTGGCCAACCTGCCTGCGTACCTCTCCTCGCCCAGCTCCTGGCGCGCGTCCTGGCAGGGCTACCTGCACGGCGTGGACGTCGGCTCGGTGTGGCTGCTGGTCCAGCAGGCCGGCAACACCGAGACCACGCGCGGGACGGTGCTCACGGTCACCGGCGTGCTGCTCGTCGCGTGGCTGGCCGTCGTCGCGCTCGTGGGGCTGCGCAGCCGGCTGTCGCTCGCCGCGCTGGGCACGCTGGCCGTGGCGGGCGCGCTGCTGGTCGGCCCGGCGTCCGCGCCGTCGTACGCGCTGGTGCTGCTGCCGCTGGCCGCGGTCGCGGTGGAGCGCTGGCGCGACCTGCTGGTCTGGCAGTCGGGCGAGGTGCTGCACTTCGCGCTGCTCGGCTGGTACCTCGGTGGGCTGCTCGCCCCCTCCGGCGGTGGGGACGCGCGCGCCTACTGGTGGGGGATGGTCGCGCGGCTGCTCGGCCTGGCCTGGCTGGTGGCCGCGGTGCTCCTGCGGGCCGGGCGGCCCGGAGGGCCGGTCGGTGAGGGCTCAGTCGACGACGACGGCGTCGAAGTCGGTCGCGGTGAAGCGCACCCGCACGTCGATGTCCTCGCCGATGGCGGGCACCCGCGCGCCTGAGGGCACGAAGAGCATCGAGGCCTGCATGTGCGGCGGCTCGGCGAAGAGCCGCTGCTTGCCGTCGATGGAGAACGGCGAGCGGACGAGACCGACCGCGTCCATGCCGCCGCGGGCCAGGGTCGCCGCCCGGGCCCGCAAGGACTGGTCGCCGGTGGGGGCCTCGAGGCCGATGCCGTGCGCCGTGCCCCCGCTGACCACCAGGAGGTGCCCGCCCTTGGGCATCGAGCGACCGCGGTAGCCGAAGGCCTCGCCGCGCTCGATCGGGTGCACGTCCAGCACCGTGGAGGTGACCCGCAGCGCGCCGCGGTCCCCGAGCCACAGGTCGGTGCCGATGCGTGGCCGGAAGGTGAAGTCGGGGTACGCCGCCCGCAGGCGGGTGAGCTCGTCGCGGGTGAGGTGGCTGACGAAGACCGTACGCGTGGTGAGCCCGGCGGCGACCGCGTCGTTGACCAGGCGGGTGACCTCGCCCAGGTGGGAGGCCGTGTTGAGCGGCAGGTGCAGGGCGACGCCGCGCAGCCCGCCGAGCCGGCGCTCGGCGACGAGCCGGCCAGCCTCGTCGAGCTCGCGCCGGGTCATGCCGTGCCGACGCATCGAGGTGAGCTGCTCGAGCACGAACCGCGCGTGCGGGTCGCGGTCGGTGAGGTCGCGCAGGTCCTCCACGCGGCTGATGGTGTGCACCACGCGGTGGTCGCGGGCCTCGGGGACCTCGACCGCGCCGCCCACCGGCCGCCACGGGGTGAGCACGAGCAGGTCGCCGGCGTAGCGGGTCAGGGCCTGCGCCAGCTCGCGGTAGGTGCCGACCGCCACGAGGTCGACCTGCGTGCCGGTCTGGTCGGCGTGCTCGTGCAGCCACTGGGCGCGCCGGGCGAGCCGGCCGATGGTGAAGCCGTAGCCGTTGCCCTTGGCGACCGGGACGATGCCGGGGTGGTCGGTGGCGGTGGCGAGCAGGTGGCGCCGCCAGCGCTCGCCGTCGACGGTGAGTCGCAACGTCATCCGCGTCGCCTCATGTAGAGGTCGAAGGCCTTGTAGAGCGGCTTGTTGAGGGGGAGGTCCCACTCGCCGACGTACTCCACGGCCTCGCCGCCGGTGCCGACCTTGAACTGGATCAGCCCGACGTGCGGGTCGTCGGCGTCGAGGGTGTCGGTGATGCCGCGCAGGTCGTAGACCTCGGCGCCGGCCGCCAGCGCGTCCTGGACCATCGCCCACTGGACGGCGTTGGAGCCGCGGACCTCGCGCTTCTCGGTGGAGCTGGCGCCGTAGGAGTACCAGGCGTGGGTGCCGACGCGGATGGCGATGGTGCTGGCGACGAGGTCTCCCTCGTGGCGGGCGGTCCAGAGCGAGATGCGCCCGTCCGCCTCGGCCGAGAGGGCGTCGTACATGGTCTCGAAGTAGCGCAGCCCGCGCGGGGTGAAGTGGTCGCGCTCGGCCGTGTGGACGTAGAGGTCGTGGAAGGCCTTGAGGTCCTCGCGGTTGCCCCGCTCGACCACGACGCCCTGCTTGGCGGCCTTCTTGATGTTGCGGCGCCACAGCTGGTTCATCCCGGCGAGGACCTCGTCCTCGGTGCGGGCGGTGCCGTCGTCGTGGGTGAGCGGGATGACGAAGTTGTACTGCGGCTGGCCGGCCGCGAAGCCGCCCTCGACCGCCTGGGGACGCCACCCGAGCTCGTGGAGCTGGGCGACCACGGAGGCTCCGGTGCGGGAGCGCTCGAGCGGGGGCACGTCGCTGAGCCGGCGCACGCCCTCGTCGGCGATGCCCTCCTTGACCTGGGCGGCGCTCCAGCGACGCGTGACCACGGGCGGGCCCATCCGGACGCCGAAGGCGCCCTGCCGGGACAGGTGCCGGGTCAGGGGCGCGAGCCACGCGTCGAGGTCGTCGGTCGCCCAGTCGATGACCGGGCCCTCGGGGAGGTAGGCGAGGTAGCGCCGGACCTTGGGGAGCTGGCGGTAGAGCACCAGGGCGGCGCCGACCATCTCGGCGTCCCGGAACCACCCGAGCGACTCGGCACGCCACTCCGGCTTGACCTGCGCCCAGCCCGGGGTCTGCAGGAAGCTCGCGCTCGGCTGGGCGGCGACGTACGCGGCGTGCTCGTCGGTCGTGATGGCCCGGACGGTCAGGGGAGTCGGAGTCGTCACCCGCTGAGGCTACAGGGGCCCGGATGCGTGGCAGGGACCAGACAAGACCCCCGTACCTGTCCGGTCCCTGCTCACTGCTCCAGACGCAACGGCGGCATGGTTGGTTGCGCTGAACAAGGCAAAATCCTCCGGACCGGCTCCCGGGCCGGTCTCAGTCGCGGCCGGCACCCCGGGAGGGGGTCACCTCGAGGACGTCGGGCGCCGGCGACCCGGCCGCCGTGGCCGCCGCCGCGACGGCCTCGCGCACCGGCTCGACCGCGGCCCGGGGCACCAGTGCGACGACCGCGCCCCCGAAGCCGCCGCCCGTCATCCGGGCGCCGAGGGCGCCGGCCCGCGTCGCCGCCTCGACCACCCGGTCCACGTCGGGCACCGAGTTCTCGAAGTCGTCGCGCATCGAGGCGTGCGAGGCGGTCATCAGCGGTCCCATGGCCGCGAGGTCGCCGCGCCGGGCGAGGTCGACGCAGTCGAGGACGCGCTGGTTCTCGGTGAGGACGTGCCGGGCCCGGCGCCGGGTCTCGTCGTCGGCCAGCGCGGCCAGCGCGGCCCCGACGTCGTCCACCTCCCGCAGGGAGTCGACGCCGAGCTCGCGCGCGGCCCGCTCGCAGGCCTCACGACGGGAGGCGTAGGCGCCGTCGACGAGCGTGTGCGGGGCGTGCGGATCGATGACGAGCAGCGTCAGGCCCACCGCCTCGAGGTCGCAGGGGACCGGCTCGACGGTGAGGTCCCGGGCGTCGAAGAAGGAGAGGTGGCCGGCCCGCGACCGCAGGATCGCCGTCTGGTCGAGCAGACCGGTGGGGGCGCCGACGTAGGTGTTCTCCGCCCGCTGCACCAGCAGCGCCAGCTCCTCGACGGGCACCTCCTCGCCCGCGAGCCCCAGCAGGGCGAGAGCCACGGCGCACTCCAGGGAGTGCGACGACGAGAGCCCGCCCCCGCGCGGGACGGTGCTGGAGATCTCGAGGTCGGCCCCGTCCAGCGGATGGCCGAGGTGCTCCCCGAGCACCCACGCGACGCCGGCGACGTAGGCGCCCCAGCCGGTCACCTCGCCCGGCGTCGTGGAGGTCGCGAACCCGACCTCGGGCAGGTCGCCCGACCGGGCCGTGATGCGGCCGTCGGTGCGCGGCCGGGCGACGACGGTGGTGCGCTGGGGCAGCGCGAAGGGCAGCGCGAAGCCGGCGTTGTAGTCGGTGTGGTCACCGACCAGGTTGACCCGCCCCGGTGCGGACCAGGTCTGGGCGCGGTCCTGGCTGGTGGCCATTCAGACGCGCTCGCGCAGCCAGGCGATGTCGTCGGCGTGCTCGTCGGGACCGCCCGGGGTCTCGAGGCAGACGGGGGCCCCGGCGTCGCGGACGACGGCGGCGAGGAGGTCGGGGTCGATGTGGCCCGCGCCGAGGCTGGCGTGCCGGTCGGCGCCGGAGTCGAAGGCGTCGCGGCTGTCGTTGCAGTGCACGAGGTCGATGCGCCCGGTGATGGCGCGGACGTCCTCGACGACGGTCTCCAGCGGGTTGCCGCCGGCGTGGGCGTGGCAGGTGTCGAGGCAGAAGCCCACCATGTCGGCCTGCTCGGTGCCGCCGATCGCGTCCCACACGCCGGCGATGCGGTCGAGGTAGCGGGTCATGGCGTTGTCGCCGCCCGCGGTGTTCTCGATGAGCAGCGGGAGCTTGAGGTCGGTGGCCTCGACCGCCTTGCGCCAGTTGTCGAAGCCCACCGCGGGGTCGTCGGACTTGTTGACGTGCCCGCCGTGCACGATCAGCCCCTTGGCGCCGATCTCGGCGGCCGCGTCGACGTGCTGCTGGAGGAGCTTGCGGCTCGGGATGCGGATCCGGTTGTTGGTGGTGGCGACGTTGACGATGTAGGGCGCGTGGACGTAGAGGTCGATGCCCGCCTCCTCGGCGGCCGCGCGCAGGGCCGCCGCGCCCCCGGCGTACCGCACCTCGGGTCCCTTGTAGCCCTGCGGGTCGCCGAGGAAGAACTGCACCAGCGGCGCCTGCCGGGCCTGCGCCTCGGCGATCGGGTCGGTCTGGTCGACGTGCGCGCCGATGCGGATGCTCATGGCACCAGAGGCTAGTCGCGGCCGGGGACAGGGGGGTCCGCGCCGCTTCAGAGCAGTACGACGGCGGCGCAGGCCGCGAGCACCCCGAGGCAGGCGGCCACCCCGGCCCACCCCCACCAGTCGACCGGCGCCCGGCCGGTCCGCGCGCCGCCGTGCCAGGCGGAGCCCGTGCCCGGCAGGGCGGGGAGCCGGTCGGGGACGCCGGGCCCCGGCTCGGGCGCGATGTCGAGGCGACGCAGCAGCCGCAGGGCGGCATCGGCGGAGGCGAGCCGCTGCTCGGGGTCGATCACCAGCAGCCGCTCGAGCAGCGGGCGGAGCCGGCTCGACCCGATCCCGGACTGCTGCCACGGGGGCAGGCCGGTGACCAGCTGGAGGCCGACCCGGCCGACTGCGTAGAGGTCCTGGCAGGGGTCGGGAAGGGCGCCCCGCGCCTGCTCGGGCGCCATGTAGCCGTCGGTGCCGATCGCGCCGGGCACGGTGGTGTAGCGCCGGTCCGCGACGGGCGCGGCCACGCCGAAGTCGCCGAGGCGCAGGTGCGGGTCGCCGGCGCCCGTCGCGTCCAGGAGGAGGTTGGCAGGCTTGACGTCGCGGTGCACGAGCCCGGCGGCATGGACCGCCGCGAGCGCCATGAGGAGCTGCTCGACCAGCCGCGCGGCGTACCCCACGGGCAGGGGGCCGTGCTCGTCGAGGAGCTGCTGGACCGAGCCGCCGGGGACCAGGTCCATGGCGAGCACGACGAGATCGTCCTCCGCGGCCCAGCCGGTCGGCGCGACCACGTGAGGGTGCCGGACCCGGATGGCCTGCTCGCGCACGAAGCGGGCGAGCAGGCTCGCGGAGTGCTGCCCGAGCACCTTGACCGCGACGAGGTCGCCGGTGCGGGTGTCGCGGGCCCGCCACACCGAGCCCATGCCGCCCGCGCCGACCTGGTCGAGCAGCTCGTAGGGACCCGCCGTGGCGAGCCCGGCGCGGCCTGGGCCGGGCGGCCGGGACGAGCGGGTCGAGGGGGCGGGAACGGGCACCGCCACGACGTTAGCGACGTACGCCGATCCGCGTCGTACGTCGTCCACAGGCACGCTCCGCCGCGGATTGCCGGGGGGCGGCGGGCCGCTGCTAGCCTTGCCTGTCGCCCCCGTCCGATGGGGGCATCCTCCTGCCACGGATCGTCCGTGGCCGCATGAGTCCGAAGGAGGTAGCCACGCATGACGCGTGCCTACGAAGTGATGGTGATCCTCGACCCCAGCCTCGAGGAGCGCACCATCGAGCCGTCGCTCGACAAGTACCTCAACGTCATCCGCAAGGACGGCGGGTCCGTCGACAAGGTCGACGTGTGGGGCCGGCGCCGCCTGGCCTACGAGATCAAGAAGAACGCCGAGGGCATCTACGCCGTGATCTCGCTGCAGGCCGAGCCTGCGACCGTCAAGGAGTTCGACCGCCAGCTCGGGCTGAACGAGTCGATCCTGCGCACCAAGGTCCTCCGCCCCACGCTCTGAGCGTGGCTTGTGGAAAGACCCGTCCCGATGTCGGTGGCTTAGGCAACGATGGCCCCCGACCTCACATCGTGATCTTTAGGGAGTCCTGACATGGCAGGCGAGACCGTCATCACCGTCGTCGGCAACCTCGTCGACGATCCGGAGCTGCGCTTCACCCCCTCGGGGGCTGCGGTGGCCAACTTCCGGATCGCGTCGACGCCGCGCACCTTCGACCGGCAGACCAACGAGTGGAAGGACGGCGACGCGCTGTTCCTCTCCTGCTCGGTCTGGCGGCAGGCCGCGGAGAACGTCGCCGAGTCCCTCCAGCGCGGCATGCGTGTCGTGGTGCAGGGCCGTCTCAAGTCGCGCCAGTACGAGACCCGCGAGGGTGAGAAGCGCACCGTCTTCGAGATCGAGGTCGAGGAGGTCGGCCCGTCGCTCAAGTACGCGACGGCCAAGATCTCCAAGACCTCCCGCTCCGGCTCCGGCGGGGGCGGCGGTTTCGGCGGCGGCAGCGGCTCGTCCGGCGGCGACGACCCGTGGGCCACGCCCGCCCCCCAGGGCGGCGGGCAGGGCGGCGGCTACGGCGGCGGCCAGCCCGCGCAGTCCGGTGGCGGCTACGGCGGCCAGCAGGGCGGCGGCGGTTACGGCGGCCAGCAGGGCGGCGGGCAGCAGCCCAACGACCCCTGGGGTGCCCCCGGCGTCGGCGGCTCGGACGAGCCTCCCTTCTGATCCGAAGAACCCATCCGAAATCACCTCAACCATTCCGGGCCAGTAACCACTCTGGGCCGGGCTTCTAGGAAGGAAGCACCACAATGGCCAAGGCAGTGATCCGCAAGCCCAAGAAGAAGGTTTGCCAGTTCTGCAAGGAGAAGGCGACCGGTGTCGACTACAAGGACACCACCCTGCTCCGCAAGTTCATCTCCGACCGCGGCAAGATCCGCGCGCGTCGCGTGACCGGCAACTGCGTCCAGCACCAGCGCGACGTGGCCATCGCGGTCAAGAACGCCCGCGAGGTCGCCCTGCTGCCCTACACGTCCACCGGTCGCTGAGAGAGGGAAGAGACGACATGAAGCTCATCCTGACCCAGGAGGTCGACGGCCTCGGTGCCCCCGGCGACGTGGTCGAGGTCAAGGACGGCTACGGCCGCAACTACCTCGTGCCCCGTGGCCTCGGCATCCGCTGGACCCGTGGCGGCGAGAAGACCGTCGAGTCGATCAAGACCGCCCGCTCGGCCCGTGCCGCGCGCGACGCCGACCACGCCAAGGAGATCAAGACCAAGATCGAGGGCTCCTCGGTCGCGGTCAAGGTCCGCGCCGGTGAGGGCGGCCGCCTGTTCGGCGCCGTCACCACCGCGGAGATCGCCGACGCGATCAGCGAGGTCTCGGGCGAGAACGTCGACCGCCGCACCATCGTGGTCGCCAACCCGATCAAGTCGCTCGGTGCCCACGAGGTGTCGGTCAAGCTGCACGCCGAGGTGTCGGCCACGGTCGCCCTCAACGTGATCCCCGCCTGACGGACTCACTGCCTGCGCGGCCCGTTCCCTCCGGGGAGCGGGCCGCGTCTGCATTTCCGGGGGTCCGGTGCTGTCGGAGTCACCGCTTCAGCGGTGATTCCCCCGGTTGCTGGCCGGGCGTAGTCGATCGGTCGAAGCAACGCTGATTTTTGAGGAGCGTTGCGGATGCCGAAGTGGATCTCGTTTGAGACCGAGGAGGAGTTCTTCAACCTGGTGTGTAGTGGTGCGCCGATCGCACACGC
>NZ_PZYZ01000031.1 GCF_003047295.1 Nocardioides sediminis | reverse complement strand
AATGACCCTCCCCGGTTGAGCCGGGGGCTTTCACATCAGACTTAAGAAACTGCCTGCGAGCCCTTTACGCCCAATAATTCCGGACAACGCTTGCCACCTACGTATTACCGCGGCTGCTGGCACGTAGTTAGCCGTGGCTTTCTGGTTAGGTACCGTCAAGGTACCGCCCTATTCGAACGGTACTTGTTCTTCCCTAACAACAGAGCTTTACGATCCGAAAACCTTCATCACTCACGCGGCGTTGCTCCGTCAGACTTTCGTCCATTGCGGAAGATTCCCTACTGCTGCCTCCCGTAGGAGTCTGGGCCGTGTCTCAGTCCCAGTGTGGCCGATCACCCTCTCAGGTCGGCTACGCATCGTTGCCTTGGTGAGCCGTTACCTCACCAACTAGCTAATGCGCCGCGGGTCCATCTGTAAGTGGTAGCCGAAGCCACCTTTTATGTTTGAACCATGCGGTTCAAACAACCATCCGGTATTAGCCCCGGTTTCCCGGAGTTATCCCAGTCTTAC
>NZ_PZYZ01000030.1 GCF_003047295.1 Nocardioides sediminis | reverse complement strand
GTACACGGTTTCAGGTTCTATTTCACTCCCCTCACTGGGGTTCTTTTCGCCTTTCCTTCACAGTACTGGTTCACTATCGGTCAATCAGGAGTATTTAGCCTTGGAGGATGGTCCCCCCATCTTCAAACAGGATTTCTCGTGTCCCGCCCTACTTGTCGTTAGCTTAGTACCATAATAATGTTTTCGGATACGGGATTATCACCCTCTACGATTGAGCTTCCCAGCTCATTCTCCTAACAAAACCATTATCACTAACAGGCTCTTCCGCTTTCGCTCGCCGCTACTTACAGAATCTCGGTTGATTTCTTTTCCTCGGGGTACTTAGATGTTTCAGTTCTCCCGGTTTGCCTTATTAAGCTATGTATTCACTTAATAATAGTAGATTCTTCATCTACTGGGTTTCCCCATTCGGATATCTTGGATTAAACGCTTCTTATCAACTCATCCAAGCTTTTCGCAGATTAGCACGTCCTTCTTCGCCTCTGATTGCCAAGGCATCCACCGTGTACGCT
>NZ_PZYZ01000003.1 GCF_003047295.1 Nocardioides sediminis | reverse complement strand
GCAACCGAGAGGCTGTGGGAGAGTAGGACGCCGCCGGACATACATTGGGAGAGGGGCCGCCACCAGGCGGCCCCTCTTTCCCATTTCCCCACCTGCCCGCCGCCACGCGCTGCGGACGAGGCAGTAGCGTGGGCGCTGGTCGTACATGCGGCCAGACCCGCAGCGCCCCCACATCAGCACAGTGAGTCATCACCGTCCCGGAAGGACCATCGACGTGGCCGAGGATCGTCGTAGCCAGCGCCCCACTCGCAGCGGGGGGAAGCCGCCTGCCCGCGGTGGTTCGGCCGGTCGGGGTGGCAAGGGGTCGGCAGGGCCCCGTTCGGGTGACTCCCGGGGGAGTGCCCCCCGAGGTGCGGGCGCCCGCGGCGGTGACCGCAAGCCCCGCCAGGGGGACTGGAAGCGTCCCCGTGAGGAGCAGGGTCCGCGAACGACGGATCAGGCGAAGTACGACGGCCCGCCGCTGCCTCCGGAGATCACCGGCAAGGAGCTCGACCGCGGCATCGCGGCCCAGCTGAAGGGCCTGCCCGAGAAGCTGGCGGCCAGGGTTGCACGGCACCTCGCGGCCGCCGGGATGCTCATCGACGAGGACCCCGAGACGGCGTACCAGCACACCCTCGCCGCGCGGGCTCGCGCGTCGCGGATCGCCATCGTGCGCGAGGCGGTGGGGGAGTCGGCGTACGCCGCCGGCCACTATGCCGAGGCGCTCTCCGAGCTGCGCGCGGCCAAGCGCATGAACGGCGCCACGGACTACCTGCCGATCATGGCCGACTGCCACCGTGCCCTCGGCCAGCCCGAGCAGGCGCTCAAGCTCGCCAAGAGTCCCTCGGTGGCCAACTTCGCCCCCGAGGCCAAGGCCGAGATGACGCTGGTCGAGGCCGGCGCTCGCCGTGACATGGGGCAGCTCGACGCGGCGCTCCGCACCCTCGAGCTGGCCCCCCTCCAGTCCAAGAGCAGGGCTCCGTGGGTGGTGCGGCTGCGCTACGCCTACGCCGACACCCTCGAGGCCGCCGGCCGGGAGTCGGACGCCCTGGCGTGGTTCCACCGCACGCACGCCATCGACAGCACCGAGATCACCGACTCCGCCGCCCGTGCGGAGCTGCTCGAGAAGCGGATGGACTGACACGCGGGAGCGGACGTGGTGTCCCACTGGCATTCCCACGCAACTTCGGCCACAATGGGGACACTAATCACATAGGTGTCACTCGACCGACTGAGATCCGTTGTGCAGACCGCTGGGGAAGGCGCACCTGGGCGCCGGAACTCAAGGAGGTCATGGTGACCACACGCACTCACGCCCGCCCGGACGGACCCGGGACCCGGGGCATCCTCTACGTGCACTCAGCTCCCTCTGCCCTGTGCCCCCACATCGAGTGGGCGGTGGGCGGAGTCCTCGGCGTGGCCGTGAGCCTGGACTGGACCCCCCAGCCCGCGCAGCCCGGCACCTACCGGGCTGAGCTGTCGTGGAGCGGTTCCGCCGGCTCGGCGGCTGCGGTGGCATCGGCGCTGCGTGGCTGGAACCACCTGCGCTTCGAGATCACCGAGGAGCCGACGCCCTCGAGCGAGGGCACCCGCTTCTCGTTCACGCCCGAGCTCGGCGTCTTCCACGCAGTCACGGGCCTGCACGGCGACATCATGATCCCGGAGGACCGGCTGAAGGCGGCCGTCGTCAAGGCCGCGCTCGGTGAGACGACGCTGCTCAACGAGATCGACAAGCTGCTCGGCAAGCCGTGGGACGACGAGCTGGAGACCTTCCGGCACGCCGGCGACGGTGCTCCGGTCCGCTGGCTGCACCAGGTGGTCTGAGCGCGCGAGCGGTGTGAGAGGTTGGCCGCATGGGGGCCCACCACTCTCACCGCGCGCCGCGGGTCCACACGTCCGGCCCGGTGACCAGGATCCTCCTGGCCGGACTCGCGCTCGCGGCGCTGGCGACCGTCGTCGGGCTCGTCGCCCTGTGGCCCTCGGAGGACCGGCCGGCGAGCCCCTACGCAGCCGAGGGCGTCACCTACCCCCGCGCGCAGGTGGTAGCGAAGGGGGAGGCATGCCCCGTCGTCACGCCGGAGACCTTCGAGGACTACCCGGAGGGGTGCGACCAGGTCACTGTGCGACTCCTCGACGACCAGGAGGTCGAGGAGGGGGTGCAGGTCCCGCCGGGCACGGTGAGCGGGGCCCTGGAGGTCGGGGACCGCGTGCTCCTGGCATCCATCCCCCAGGAGGGCGGCACCCGGTACGCCTGGGTCGGCGTCGACCGGACGATGCCGATCGCGGTGATGGCCGGTGCCTTCGTGCTGATCGTCGGCCTCATCGCCCGGCTGCGCGGTCTGCTGGCCCTGCTCGGACTCGTGCTGGCCGGCGGTGTGGTCGGGTTCTTCATGCTCCCCGCGCTGCTGACGGGGGAGTCGGGGATGCTCGTCGCGCTGGTGGGCTCGAGCGCGATCATGTTCATGGTCCTCTACCTCGCCCACGGTGTGTCCGTGCGCACCTCGACCGCCCTGGCCGGGACGCTCTTCGGCCTGCTGGTCACCGCCGGGCTCGGGCTGCTGGCCATCGACGCGGCCCGGTTGACCGGGCTCGGGGACGAGTCGGCGCTCCAGCTGAGGCTGCAGGCCACCGAGCTCGACTTCCGGGGCCTGCTCACCTGCGCCGTGATCGTGGCCGGGCTGGGAGTCCTCAACGACGTGACCATCACGCAGAGCTCGGCGGTGTGGGAGCTGCGGGACGCGGCCCCGGGGATGTCCCGCGCCCGGATCTTCGCCTCGGGGATGCGGATCGGGCGCGACCACATCGCCTCGACCATCTACACCATCGTCTTCGCCTACGCCGGGACCGCGCTGGCGGCGCTGCTGCTGATCGCGCTCTACGACCGGCCGCTGCTCGACGTGCTGAGCGACGAGATCATCTCCGAGGAGATCATGCGCACGCTGGCCTCGGCCATCGGGCTGGTGCTCGCCGTCCCGGTGACGACCGCGATCGCCGCCGCCACCGTGGCGCCGGCCGCCGACCCGGAGGGTTCAGCGGCGCCGTAGCCGGAAGGTCGCCTCCGGGAGCAGCACCTCGGTGCCCTCGCTGGGGTCGTCGTACGCGACCAGCTTGGCCCGGACCGTGAAGCGGCCGGGTCGCGTCGCCCACCGGCACAGGCGGTATGCGGCGCGCTGCGCCTGGGGATCGTAGGGACCGAGGAAGGCGTGGGATGCGACGCCCTCGCCCCGGGGGTCCACGACGGTCGTCTCGAGGGACCAGTCGTCGAACGGCGTCCGGACGGTGTAGTCGAAGGAGTAGGTGTGGCAGCCGCGGCGGAGCTTGTCGTCGGCCGCGTGCACGCTGCCGCCGACCTCGCTCGCCCCGGCGGGGGTGGTGCTGCCGAGCCCGAGGAGGCCGAGCAGCAGCACCTGACCGATGAGGACGAGACGTGGCACGGCGGTTCCCCCTGTGGCGTAGGACACACGTCCAACGCGGGGGAGGTCCGTGGGTTACGGACCCGGGTCAGAGCGGGATGTTGCCGTGGTGCCCGCGGTGCACGCCCGAGGTGTCGATCTCGTGGCGGAAAGCGGCCGCGATGGCGCTGCGGGTGCGGTCCGGCTCGACCACCTCGTCCACGACGCCGATCTCGACGGCCTTGTCGACGCCGCCGGCGATCCGCTCGTGCTCGGCGGCAAGCTCGGCCTCGACCTGCGGCCGGATCTCGGGGGAGACCTCGGCGAGCTTGCGCCGGTGCAGGATGCGGATGGCGGCCACGGCACCCATCACGGCGACCTCGGCGCCCGGCCAGGCGAGCACGCGGGTGGCCCCGAGCGAGCGGGCGTTCATGGCGATGTAGGCGCCGCCGTAGGTCTTGCGGGTGACCAGGGTGACCCGGGGGACCACGCACTCGCCGAAGGCGTGCAGGAGCTTGGCGCCACGTCGTACGACGCCGTCCCACTCCTGCCCGACGCCGGGCAGGTAGCCCGGGACGTCCACCAGGACGATCAGCGGCACGCCGAAGGCGTCGCACATCCGCACGAAGCGGGAGGCCTTCTCGGCCGACAGCGAGTCGAGGCAGCCGCCGAGGCGGAGCGGGTTGTTGGCCACCACACCGACCGTGCGACCGCCGAAGCGGCCCAGGGCGGTGACGATGTTGGGGGCCCAGCGGGCGTGCAGCTCCTGCATGGTGCCGTCGTCGAGGACCGCCTCGACGAGGGGGTGCACGTCGTAGGCGCGCTTCTTGGACTCCGGGAGGATCGCCGCGAGGTCGCGGTCCTCGACGGCGTCGACGTCGAGGCTGTGCTGCGCGCCGAGGAGGGACGCGACCGTGCGCGCCCGCTCGAGGGCCTCGGCCTCGGACTCGGTGAGGACGTGGACCACGCCGGAGCGGCGGCCGTGCGGCTCGGGGCCGCCGAGGCGCAGCATGTCGACGTCCTCGCCGGTGACGGAGCGGACGACGTCGGGACCGGTGACGAAGATGCGACCCTCGGGGCCGAGGATGACCACGTCGGTGAGGGCAGGACCGTAGGCCGCGCCGCCGGCCGCGGGGCCGAGGACGACGGAGATCTGCGGGATCGTCCCGGAGGCCTGGGTCATCACCTGGAAGATGCGGCCCACGGCGTGCAGGGACAGCACGCCCTCGGCGAGCCGGGCCCCGCCGGAGTGCCACAGGCCGATGATCGGCACACCGTCGGTGATCGCCCGGTGGTAGGCGTCGACCACGACCCGGCAGCCGAGGTCGCCCATCGCACCGCCCATGACGGTCGCGTCGCTGCAGAAGGCGACGACGGCCGTGTCGTTGACCCGTCCGGTGGCCGCGAGCATGCCGGAGTCGTCGTCGGGGGTCAGCAGCTCGAGCGTGCCCTCGTCGAAGAGGGCGGTGAGCCGGTGGACCGGGTTGCGCGGGTCCTGCTCGCGGGGGAGCTTGGCCGGCTTGGCCGCCGTCGTGGTCATCAGATGCTCCCGAAGGCCACGGCCACGTTGGCGCCGCCGAACCCGAAGGAGTTGTTGAGGGCGACGATGTCGCCGTCGGGGAGCTTGCGGGCCTCGGTCGGGATGTCGAGGTCGACCTCGGGGTCCTTGTCGTCGAGGTTGATCGTCGGCGGGCTCGTGCGGTCGCGCAGCGCCATCACGGTCGCGACGGCCTCGAGCGCACCGGCGCCGCCGAGGAGGTGGCCGGTCATCGACTTGGTGCTGGTCACCACGCAGCGGTCGACGTGCTCGCCGAGCACCGCGTGCAGCATGAGCCCCTCGGCGATGTCGCCCTTGGGGGTGGAGGTGGCGTGCGCGTTGACGTGCACCACGGTGGCGGGGTCGACGTCGCCCTCCCGCATGGCCATCTGGATGGCACGCGTGCCGCCGCGACCCTCCGGGTCGGGCTGGGCGATGTCGTGGGCGTCGTTGCTGATGCCGGCGCCGAGGACGGTCGCGTAGATCGTCGCGCCGCGGGCGCGCGCGCTGTCCTCGGACTCCAGGACCAGGACGGCACCGCCCTCGCCGAGCACGAAGCCGTCGCGGGCGACGTCCCAGGGACGCGAGACCGCGGTCGGGTCGCCGCCCTCCTCGCTGCCGGTCTTGGACAGCGCCATCATGTTGGCGAAGGCGGCCATGGGCAGCGGGTGGATGGCGGCCTCGGTGCCGCCGGCGAGCACCACGTCGGCGCGGCCGAGACGGATGAGGTCGATGGCCATCGCGATCGCCTCGTTGCCCGAGGCGCAGGCCGAGGTCGGAGCGTGCACCGCGGCGCGGGCGCCGTACTTGAGGCTCACGTTGGCCGCGGGCGCGTTGGGCATGAGCATCGGCACCGCGAGCGGCGAGACGCGGCGCGGACCCTTCTCGAGGAGGGTGTCGTAGTTGGAGAGCAGGGTGGTGACCCCGCCGATGCCGGAGGCCAGGGCGACGGCAAGCCGCTCGGGCTCGAGCCCGGATCCCTCGAGGCCCGCGTCGGCCCACGCCTGGTCGGCCGCGACCATGGCGAACTGGCTCGAGCGGTCGAGGCGGCGAGCCTTGACCCGGTCGAGCACCTCGGTCGGCTCGACGGCCACCCGGCCGGCGATCTTGACCGGCAGCTGCTCGGCCCAGTCGTCGGTGAGGTGGCCGACACCGGACTGTCCGGCCAGCAGCGCCTGCCAGGTGGACTTCACGTCACCGCCGACCGGGGAGGTGGTGCCCAGTCCGGTGACCACTACGCGGGTCGAGCTCATCTGGTCTTCCGTTTCTCGAGTGGGGGTGGTGCGGGGGGAGGAGGGCCGGTGGCCGGGCGGGTGGCCCGGCCACCGGTGCGACCTCGTCAGCCCTGGGCGCGCTCGATGAAGGCGACGGCGTCGCCGACGGTCTTGAGGTTCTTGACCTCGTCGTCGGGGATGGTGACGCCGAACTTCTCCTCGGCCGCCACGACGACCTCGACCATCGAGAGCGAGTCGACGTCCAGGTCGTCGACGAACGACTTGTCGAGCTGCACGTCGTCGGCGTCGATGCCGGCGACCTCGTTGACGATCTCGGCGAGGTCGGCGCGGATCTCTTCGGTGGTGGCCATGGGGCCTTCCTTTCGGGTGGGTACTGCTCGGTTGGGTGTTGCGGTGGTGAGACGGGGGACCCGGCTGCCGCGGGTCAGGGGACGCGCACGACCTGGGCGGCGTAGGAGAGGCCGGCTCCGAAGGCGATCAGGAGCGCGGTGTCGCCGGACCTGGCCTCGCCCTCCTCGATCATCCGGTCGAGCGCGAGCGGGACCGACGCCGCCGAGGTGTTGCCCTGGTCGGCGATGTCGCGCGCGATCCTGACGTGCGCCGGGAGCTTCATGGCCCGTGCCATCGCGTCGATGATGCGCATGTTGGCCTGGTGGGGGACGAAGACGTCGAGGTCGTCGAGGGTGATGCCGGCCCGGTCGAGCGCCTGCTGGCCGATCTTGGCCATGGCGAACGACGCCCAGCGGAACACGGGGTTGCCCTGCATCACCAGGTGCGGCATCACCCCGCTGCCCGGCGCCTCGGGGCTGCCGACCACGTCGCGCCAGTCCTCGCGCTGGCGGATCAGGTCGAACTGCTCCCCGTCGGACCCCCACACGACCGGACCGATGCCCGGGGTGTCACTGGGTCCGACGACCGCGGCACCGGCGCCGTCGGCGAAGATGAAGGCCGTCCCGCGATCGGTGAGGTCGAGGATGTCGGTGAGACGCTCGACGCCGATGACCAGGACGTGGCGTGCGCTGCCGGCGCGGACGAAGTCCGAGGCCAGGGCGATCCCGTGGCAGAAGCCGGAGCAGGCCGCGGAGATGTCGAAGGCGGCGGCCTGGTCGGTGCCGAGCTCGTGGGCGATCGCGGTGGCCACCGCCGGCGTCTGGAGGAGGTGGCTGACGGTCGCGACCACGATGCAGTCGATCTGGCGGGCGTCGAGGCCGGCCCGCTCGAGGGCGATCCGCGACGCCTCGACGGACATCATCTGCACCGACTCGTCCTGGTCGGCCCAACGGCGCGTCTTGATGCCGGAGCGCTGCTGGATCCACTCGTCGCTGGAGTCGATCGCGTCGACGACGGCGGAGTTGGGGACGACGCGGCGGGGCCGGTAGGCGCCGATGCCGAGGATCGCGGCGTGGGGCGCGCCCGTGGCCGTGGCGATGGTGGCGCCCATCAGTGGCCACCGCCCTGCGGGTGCAGGCGCACCAGTGGCTGGCCGGGGGAGACGATGTCGCCGTCCTCCACCAGCCACTCGACGACCTGGCCGCCGTGCAGCGCGGTGACAGGGGTCCGGTCACGGGTGCTGGCAACCTCGCCGATGGTGAGGCCGGCCGCCAGCACGTCGGTGTCGACCGCCTCGGCAGAGCGGTGGAAGGTGCCCTTGCCCGGGGAGACGACCATCCGCCAGGTGGGGGTGGTCTCGATGACGGACTGCTCGCCGTGCTTGTCGACGAAGGCGCGGGCGTCGTCGAGCTGGTCGGGGGTCTTGAGCGCGAAGGTCTCCACGCCCTTCATGGCCCGCTTGGCGATGCCGGTGAGGGTGCCCGCCGGCGGCATCTCCAGGAGGCCGGTGACGCCGAGGTCGAGCATGGCGTCCATGCACAGGTCCCAGCGCACCGGCGCGGCGATCTGGCCGACGATGCGGGCGAGCACCTCGCGGCCGTCGTGGACGACCTGGCCGTCGCGGTTGGAGATGACCGCGGTGCGCGGGTCGTGGGTGGAGACCGACCGGGCGAGACCCGCGAGGTGACCCACCGCCGGCTCCATGTGCGTGGTGTGGAAGGCGCCGGCGACGCTCAGCGGGACGAGACGGGCCTTGGCCGGGGGAGCGTCGGCGAACGCCGCGAGCTGCTCCATCGTGCCGGCGGCCACGATCTGGCCCGGGCCGTTGTCGTTGGCGGGGGTGAGGCCGTGCGAGGCGATGGCCGCCAGCACCTCGTCGCGGTCTCCGCCGAGGACGGCCGTCATGCCGGTGGGGGTCTGCGCGGCGGCGTCGGCCATCGCCTTGCCCCGCTCGCGGACCAGCACCATCGCCTGCTCGGCGGTGATGACCCGCGCGCCGGCGGCGGCGGCGATCTCGCCGACGCTGTGGCCGGCCACGGCACCGACGCGCTGGAAGGCGTCGCTCGGGTGCGGGAAGAGGTCCAGCGCGGCGATCAGCCCGGTGGCGACCAGCAGCGGCTGGGCGATCTCGGTCCGCCGGATGGTCTCGGCGTCCGCCTGGGTGCCGTAGTGGGCCAGGTCGAGGCCCGCCACGGTGGAGAGCCAGTCGAACCGGCTGGCGAACGTGGGGTCCTCGAGCCAGGGCTCGAGGAAACCGGGGGTCTGGGCACCTTGGCCTGGAGCGACGATGACGAGCACACGTCAAGCGTGGCGGGTCGCGGTGGTCTCGCGCCGGGTCGAGGTTCACGAAAACGAGGGTGAATTCTTTGTGGGAACCCTACAAACGTGTGGAGGGTGTCACTCGCGGCCGGACTGGCGGCCGAGGATGAGCGCGATCTGGATCGTGAAGGCATCCCGGGGGCGGGTCGGGGTGAGGCCGGTGACCTCCGCGGCCTGCTTGAGCCGGTAGCGCACAGTGTTGGGGTGCACGAACAGGGTGCGTGCCGTCGCCTCGATCGAGCCCCCGTGCAGGAAGTAGGTCGACAACGTCTCGATGAGCGTCCCCCGGGCGCTCACCAGCGGCAGGTAGACGTCCTCGACGAGGCTGCGCCGCGCGTGCCCGTCGCCGGCGAGGGCGCGCTCGGGCAGCAGCTCGTCGCTGCGGACGGGCCGCGGGGCCTGGGGCCAGCCGGTCGCGGAGCGGTGGGCCGACAGCGCGGCGCGGGCCGAGGAGTGGGCGTGGGAGAGGTCCGGGGCGACGGGTCCGACGACGACGGGTCCCTCCCCGAAGTGGTCGATGATCCGCAGCGCGGACTTGTGGGGATCGTCCACCCCGCCGAGGATGACCACCAGGCGGTCGCCCTGGGTGGCGCACAGGGCGTCCATGCCGTGGGCCACGGCCGTGCGGCGTACGTCCTCGAAGACGTCGGTCTCGGTCCGCTGCGCCGGGACCAGGCCCAGCACGACGGCCACGTCGCCGCGCCCGCCCCAGCCCAGCGCGCTGGCGCGGGACAGCACGGTCTCGTCGGCCTCGGAGCGGAGCACGGCGTCCACGACGAGCGCCTCGAGCCGTGCGTCCCAGGCGCCGCGCACCTCCGCGGCGCGGGCGTAGACCTCCGCGGTCGCGAAGGCGACCTCACGGGCGTAGCGGAGCACCGCCTCGTGGACGGAGGGGGCGTCCGGGGGCTCGAGGATGTCGTCGATGTTGGCCTCGACCACCTCGATGGTGAGCCGCACCAGGTCGACGGTCTGCTGGAGGGTGATGGCGCCGGTGAGCTCGCGGGGCGCGGCGCCGAAGACCGAGGCGGTCAGCGTGGCGGCCGGCCCGCCGCCGGTGTCGCCGTACCAGTCGACGAAGCCCTTCACGCCGGCCTGGACGATCACCCCGACCCACGAGCGGTCCTCGGCGCTCAGGTCGTCCCACCACGACATGTGGGTGGACATCGCTGCCGTGGCCGCGGTGCTGAGGCTGCCCGTCGCGCGCTGCAGCGCGGCGGAGATGCGGTCCCGCTGCACCTGCTCGTCGCTGCCCATGGCCCGAGATTAGCCATCCCCGGCGGAAAGACACCCCCGCGGGGAGGGGCGGCCCCTCCCGAAGTGGAACAGGTTCTGGTTGAATCTGGCATTCCCCCCACTCAGGAGGTCCGGTGAGCGGCAACGCTGCAGGCACACGGGCACAGGTCCAGCACGTCACCATCCACGGGCACCGACGCGCGTACGTCGTGCGCGGCTCGGGCCCCGCGCTGCTCCTGCTCCACGGGCTCGGGTGCGACCACACCACGTGGGCCCCGGTCATCGACTCGCTCGCCCGCCGCTACACCGTGGTCGCGCCCGACCTCCTCGGCCACGGCCAGTCCGACAAGCCGCGGGCCGACTACAGCGTCGGCGGCTACGCCAACGGCATGCGCGACCTGCTCACCGTGCTCGGCATCGACCGGGTCAGCGTGGTCGGGCACAGCTTCGGGGGCGGGGTGGCGATGCAGTTCGCCTACCAGTTCCCCGAGCGCACCGAGCGGCTGATCCTCGTCGGCTCCGGTGGCCTCGGTCCCGAGGTCAGTCCGGCGATCCGGGCCATCACCACGCCCGGCTTCCAGCAGGCCATGGGCGTGCTCACCCTGCCCGGGGTGCGGCACGCGGGCCGGGCCGGGCTGCGTGCGCTGGCCGCCACCGGCATCCGCGCCACGCGCGACCTGGCCGAGGTGGCCGACATCTACGACTCGTTCAAGGACCCGCGCACGCGGGCCGCCATCCGGCACGTCGTCCGCGCGGTGGTCGACTGGCGGGGCCAGATCGTCACCATGTCCGACCGCGCCTACCTCACCGAGGCGATGCCGATGTGCGTCGTGTGGGGGCGCAACGACCAGGTCATCCCGGTCCGCCACGCCAACCACGCGGTGGCCCTCGCCCC
Organism: Nocardioides sediminis; assembly: GCF_003047295.1. Taxonomy (GTDB): domain Bacteria; phylum Actinomycetota; class Actinomycetes; order Propionibacteriales; family Nocardioidaceae; genus Nocardioides; species Nocardioides sediminis. The sequence continues at coordinate 364,528 of NZ_PZYZ01000003.1, read as the reverse complement.
GACCGCGCGGGTGGAGATCATCCCCAACGCGGGCCACTTCCCGCACAAGGACCACCCGCAACGCTTCGTGAAGATCGTCAACGACTTCATCCGGACGACCGAGCCGGCCGTCTACGAGCGCGGGCGGTGGCGCGAGCTGCTCGACAGCGGGCCGGACGTGGTGGCACGGCAGGCCGAGGCGGGCGAGGCGCCGGTCGCGCCGGTGCGCACCCTCGACGTGAGGACGGGCACCGGCGCGTAGGCGACGCGCCTCAGGCGTCGCCGCCCTCCTGCTTGACGTCCTTGACCGCGGTCGGGTCGTCGATGCGGTACTTCTCCGAGGCCTCGACGACCTTGGTGGCGTCGATCTCGCCGGCGTCGGCGAGGGCCTGGAGCGCCTGGACCACGACGCTCTGGGCGTCGATGTGGAAGAAGCGCCGGGCGGCGGGCCGCGTGTCGGCGAAGCCGAACCCGTCGGCGCCGAGGACCCGGTAGTCGGCCGGAACCCAGCGGGCGATCTGGAGCGGGACGGCGCGCATGTAGTCCGACACCGCGACCACCGGACCGGAGACCCCGGCCAGCTTGTCGGCGACGTAGGGGGTGCGCTTGTCGTCGGCCGGGTGGAGCAGGTTGTGCTCCTCGGCCGCGACGGCGTCGCGCGCCAGCTCGTTCCAGGAGGTCACCGACCAGGTGTCGGCCTGCACGCCCCACTCCTCGGCGAGGATGCGGGCCGCGTCCTGCACCCACGGGTAGCCGACGCCCGAGGCGAGCAGCTGGACCCGCGGTCCCTCGCCCTCGCCGGTGCTGACCTTGTGGATGCCGCGCAGGATGCCCTCGACGTCGACGTCGGAGGGCTCGGCCGGCTGGCTGACCGGCTCGTTGTAGACCGTGATGTAGAAGATCACGTCCTCCGCGTCGGCGCCGTACATGCGCTCGAGGCCGGACTGCATGATGTGGCTGACCTCGTAGGCGAACGCCGGGTCGTAGTGCACGACCGCCGGGTTGGTCGCGGCCAGGAGCGGGGAGTGCCCGTCGGCGTGCTGGAGGCCCTCACCGGTGAGCGTGGTGCGGCCGGCGGTGGCGCCGATCAGGAAGCCCCGCGCCAGCTGGTCGGCCATCGCCCAGATCGAGTCGCCGGTGCGCTGGAACCCGAACATCGAGTAGAAGATGTAGAACGGGATCATGTGCTCGCCGTGCGTGGAGTACGCCGAGCCCGCGGCCGTCGCGGACGCCACCGCGCCCGCCTCGGAGATGCCCTCGTGCAGCATCTGGCCCTGCTGGGACTCCTTGTAGGAGAGCAGGAGCTTGCGGTCGACGGACTCGTACTGCTGGCCACCGGGGTTGTAGACCTTGGCGCTCGGGAACATCGAGTCCATGCCGAACGTGCGGTACTCGTCGGGAGCGATGGGGACGAGGCGATCGCCGATCTCCGGGTCCTTCATCCAGTCCTTGAGGAGCCGGACGACGGCCATGGTGGTGGCGATCTTGTTCTTGCCGGAGCCCTGCTTGAGCTCGGAGTAGATCTCGTCGCCGGGGAGCTTGAGGGAGCTGGCACGCACGACCCGGCGCGGCACGGAGCCGCCGAGCTGCTTGCGGCGCTCCATCATGTACTCGATCTCGGGGGCGTCCTTGCCGGGGTGGAAGAACGGCGCGCCGCCGGTCTTCTCGTAGGACTCCTCGAGCTCCTTGTCGCTGATCGGCAGGTAGAGCCGGTCGCGGAACTTCTTGAGGTCCGCGGGGGTCAGCTTCTTCATCTGGTGGGTGGCGTTCTTGCCCTCGAGGGCGTCGATCGTCCAGCCCTTGATGGTGTGGGCGAGGATCACCGTCGGCTGGCCGGCGTGCTTGGTCGCGGCGTCGAAGGCGGCGTACACCTTGCGGTAGTCGTGGCCACCGCGCGGCAGCTTCTCGATCTGCGAGTCGCTCATGTGCTCGACCATCTTGCGCAGGCGCGGGTCGACGCCGAAGAAGTGGTCGCGGACGTAGGCGCCGTCCTCGGTGGAGTAGGTCTGGAACTGCCCGTCGGGCGTGGTGTTCATCCGGTTGACCAGGACGCCGTCCACGTCCTTGGCGAGCAGGGCGTCCCACTCGCGGCCCCAGACGACCTTGATGACGTTCCACCCGGCGCCTCGGAAGTTGGCCTCGAGCTCCTGGATGATCTTGCCGTTGCCGGTCACCGGGCCGTCGAGCTGCTGGAGGTTGCAGTTGATGATCCAGGTGAGGTTGTCGAGCTCCTCGCGGGCGGCGATGCGGATCGCGCCCAGCGACTCGGGCTCGGCCATCTCGCCGTCGCCCATGAAGGCCCACACGCGCTGCTGCGAGGTGTCCTTGATCTTGCGGTTGTGCATGTAGCGGTTGAAGCGCGCCTGGTAGATCGAGTTGATGGCCGTCAGGCCCATCGACACGGTCGGGAACTCCCAGAAGTCCGGCATGAGCCGGGGGTGCGGGTAGGAGGGCAGGCCCGCGCCGGCGCCGTGCTGGACCTCCTGGCGGAACCGGTAGAGCTGCTCCTCGGTCAGGCGGCCCTCGAGGAAGGCACGCGAGTAGACGCCGGGGGAGCCGTGGCCCTGGATGTAGATCTGGTCGCCACCTCCCTCGTGGTCCTTGCCCTGGAAGAAGTGGTTGAAGCCGACCTCGTAGAGGCTCGCGGACGACTGGTAGGTCGCGATGTGGCCGCCGACCTCGAGGCCCTTGCGGTTGGCGCTGGAGACCATGACGGCGGCGTTCCAGCGGATGAACGCGCGGATGCGGCGCTCGATGTCCTCGTCGCCCGGGAACCACGGCTCACGCTCGGGCGGGATGGTGTTGATGTAGTCGGTGCTGCGCAGCGCGGGTACGCCGACCTGCTTCTCGCGGGCCCGCTCCAGCAGACGCAGCATCACGTAGCGAGCGCGCTCGCGGCCCTTGTCGTCGAGCATCGCGTCGAAGGAGTCGATCCACTCGAGGGTCTCGTCCGGGTCGATGTCGGGAAGCTGCGTGGGCAGTCCCTCGTGGATGACCGCGCGGGGGTGGGCGGCGGCGGACGAGGGGGTCTCGGAGGTCTTGGACTCTTCACTCACGTGTGCATCGTGTCACGCACGGACGACCTACGAAATCTACCCACGAGTATGCCTCGCCAGCGGACGCGGACGCCCGTTCAGCGGGACAGGGTTGCGACTCGGCAGCAACTCCGGTGGACTACGTCCCACTTCCGCAGATATGCGGACCACATGACGAACGGAGGCGTGGCGTGAGCTCGACGGTGGGTGGCGGAGCCGCCCCGGCAACAGGTGCCGCAGAGCGACTGGGCATCGTGCCCGGCATGGTCATCCAGGAACTCGGCTGGGACAACGACGTCGACGACGAGCTCAGGGTCGCGATCGAGGACACCATCGACGGGGACATGGTCGACGGCGACTACGGCAACGTGGTCGACGCCGTGATCCTGTGGTGGCGCCGGGACGACGGAGACCTCGTGGACGGACTGGTCGACGCGTTGACCGACCTCGTCGGCGGGGGTGCCATCTGGCTGCTCACGCCCAAGGTGGGCCGGCCGCAGAGCGTCGACGCCGCGGACGTCGCCGAGGCGGCGCCCATCGCGGGACTGTCGCAGACCACGACGGCCGCGGTCAGCGCGGACTGGCAGGCCAGCAAGCTGGTCGCCCCCAAGACCCCGGCCTGACCCACGACCCCGACCCGTCAGGACCGACACCCGTGAGACACACCTCGTGAAGTCGCTGCGCGCCCACGCCCTCGACGCGGCCACGACCCTGCGCGTGCTCGGCGGCGCCGGTGTCATCCGCCCCTACGGACCGCGCACCCTCGTGTCGCTCGGACGCACGCTGGTGCGGTGGGGGACCGGGCCGGCGGGCGGCTTCGCATCGCTGGCCGTGCGCGACCCCGACCGGGTCGGGCTGGTCGACGAGCTCGGTGAGCTGACGTTCGGTGAGCTCCACCGCCGCAGCAACGCCCTGGCCCGCGGGCTCGCCGGCCTCGGTGTCCGCGAGGGCGACTCGGTGGCGGTCATGTGCCGCAACCACCGGGGCTTCGTCGACGCGTCCGTGGCCACGGCCAAGCTGGGTGCGGACCTGCTCTACCTCAACACCGCGTTCGCCGGACCGCAGCTCGTCGACGTCCTGGAGCGGGAGCAGCCGGCCGTGGTCGTCCACGACGAGGAGTTCACCGACCTGCTGGCCGCAGCCCACGTGGAGCAGCGCCTGGTCGCCTGGGCGGACTCGGACCGGGGAGACACGATCGAGGCGCTCATCGGCAGCCACGACGACGCCGAGCTCGACGCGCCCCAGCGGCACGCGCGCATCGTCATCCTGACCAGCGGCACGACCGGCACCCCCAAGGGAGCCCCGCGCAACGAGGCCGGCATCGACGCCGCGGTCTCGATGCTCTCGCGGCTCCCGCTGCGCCACGGGTGGCGCACCCACATCGCGGCGCCGCTGTTCCACACCTGGGGCTTCGCGCACCTCGCCCTGGCGATGCTGCTGGGCTCGACGGTCGTCCTGCAGCGCAGGTTCGACCCCGAGAACGCGCTGCGCACCGTCGAGGAGCACCGGTGCCAGTCACTGGTGGTCATCCCGGTGATGCTCCAGCGGATCCTCGCACTCGACGAGGAGGTGCTGGCCCGCTGGTCGCTGCCGTCCCTGGAGGTGGTGGCCGCGTCCGGGTCGGCCCTCCCCGGGACGCTGGCGACCTCGTGGATGGACCACTTCGGGGACAACCTCTACAACATCTACGGCTCCACCGAGGTGGCCTACGCCTCCATCGCGACCCCGCAGGACCTGCGCGAGGCGCCCTCGTCGGCCGGCCGACCGCCGTACGGCACGGTCGTGCGCATCTTCGACGACGAGGGGCGGGAGGTGCCGACCGGGAGGACCGGACGGATCTTCGTGGGCAACAGCCTGCTCTTCGAGGGCTACACCGGCGGGGGCACCAAGGACATGATCGACGGCCTGATGGCCACCGGCGACGTCGGACGCTTCGACGACGCGGGACGGCTGTACGTCGAGGGCCGCGACGACGAGATGATCGTCTCGGGCGGCGAGAACGTCTTCCCCAAGGAGGTGGAGGACTGCCTGGTGGGTCACGAGGCCGTGGCCGAGGCCGCCGCCGTCGGGGTCGACGACCCCGACTACGGCACGCGCCTGCGGGCCTTCGTCGCCCGTCGGGCCGACGTCACCGAGGACGAGCTGAAGGAGCACGTGAAGACCAACCTGGCCCGCTACAAGGTGCCCCGCGAGATCGTCTTCCTCGACGAGCTGCCCCGCAACGCCACGGGCAAGGTGCTCAAGCGCGACCTGGCCCACTGGGACGACGGGGCCGGAGAGGACGGGCACGCATGACCGGGCTGACCCTGGGCGCGCCGGCGCCGGACTTCACGCTGCGGGACCAGTTCGGCCAGGACGTCACGCTCGGGTCCTTCCGCGGGAGCAAGGCCGTGCTGCTGCTGTTCTACCCGTTCGCCTTCTCCGGGATCTGCACCGGCGAGATGTCGGGCATCCGGGACCGGCTCGACGAGTTCATGACGTTCGACACCGAGGTGCTGGGCATCTCGTGCGACCCGGTCTACTCGCTGCGGGCCTTCGCGGACGCCGAGGGGCTCAACTTCCCGCTGCTCTCGGACTACTGGCCGCACGGCGAGGTGACGAAGGCCTACGAGGTCTTCAACGAGGCCAAGGGCGCGCCGTACCGCTCGTCGTACGTCGTCGACAGGGAGGGTGTCCTGCGCTGGGCCCTGCACAGCGCCAACGCCGACGGACGCGACCTCGACCAGCACCTCGAGCAGCTCCGGGCAGCGGTCGACTGACACTGGTCCAGACCACTGTCGAGAAAATTCGACCGATCTCGCGAAAAGGCGGGACACGTTTGGACCGCCCTCGTATCGTTCTACTTGTTGAACCGCTGGTGACCCGAGACGCCAGCGGTTCAACTCATTTCATAGGGTGGTCGGACGCGCGTCGGTAGCTCAGCGGTAGAGCACTCGGTTTACACCCGAGCGGTCGGCGGTTCGAAACCGTCCCGACGCACCAGCCCCTCCGGGGTTTCCTCGCATGAGAGCCGTCTCATCGGCGGCTCATGACATCCTCACGCCTCGTCGTCACAGTGGAGCTGTCCACCCGGGCCACCGGCCCACGACGAGAGGAACCGCCATGAAGAAGCTCCTCCCCACCACGCTGCTCGGCGTCGCGACGCTCACGGCCCTCGGCCTGGTCGGCATGCAGACGCCCGCCGTCAACGCCGACGAGGCGGTCAAGCGCGACGACGACGCGGTCGAGCTGGTCCTCGTCGCCGACGATGACGACGACGACACCAACGACGGCACCGTCGACGACGACGGGGACACCAGGTCGCGCAGCCGCGAGACCAACGACAACACCAACAGCCGCTACACCGCGGTGAGCCGCGACCGCGACAAGAGCCGCGGGGACAAGACGCGTGACTGGACCCGCGACGGAGCCGGTGACAAGAAGAAGCGCGACTGGTCGGCGAACAGCACCAACGACCGCAGCCGCAACGACACCCGCCGCTGAGCCATGGCGCACAGGGCAGACGAGACGCCTCGGGAGCGGGGCTGGGGGCTGGCCGAGGGCGACGCCGTCACGCCCGAGCTGACCGCGGTCCGCAGGCTCGGCGGCGGCGCGGCGTACGAGGCGTGGCTGGCCTTCGACGAGGTGACCTACTCGCCCGTCGTGGTCAAGCTGCTCCGCCCCGACCAGGTCGATGACGACTCCTCCCGGCGCGGCCTGCGCCGGGAGGTGGCCGCCCTGGCCGCGGTCAACCACCCCGTGGTCGTCCGGGGCCTGCGGCACGACCTCGACGGGGCGAGGCCGCACGTCGTCCTCGAGCACGTCGACGGGCCCCGCCTGTCGACCCTGGTGCGTCGCCACGGACGCCTGCAGGAGCAGCAGTACCTCCCACTGGCCATCGACGTCGCCGCGTCGTTGCACTACCTGCGCCACATCGGGTGGACGCACCTGGACATCAAGCCCAGCAACATCATCATGGGTGCGCCCGCGCGCCTCATCGACCTCTCGGTGGCCCGGCCGGAGGAGGACGCCCGCCGGCTGCGTCACCTCATCGGGACCGACGCCTACATGGCCCCGGAGCAGTGCGACCCGGGCGAGGTCGCGCCGTCCTGCGCGAGCGACGTCTGGGGCCTCGGTGCGACCCTCTTCGAGGCCGTCGCGGGGCATCGGGCGTTCGACGACCCGAGCCCGCGGGCGGACACACTCGAGGAGAGGTTCCCGCAGGTCGCGGCCGCGCCGCGGGACCTGCCCGCCGGGGTGCCGGACGAGGTCGTGAAGGTGGTCGCGGCGATGCTCCAGCGCGACCCTTCGGCCCGGCCGGCCCCGCACGAGGTGGTCGACGCGCTCGAGCCGGTGCTCGCACGCCAGCCGCGCGGCAGCCTCGCGGGCTTCAAGGTGCGCTGACCCGCCGGTCGGTCACGCGGGTCGGAACCGGTAGCCGACGCCCCGGACGGTCGCGATCGTGTCGGCTCCCACCTTGCGGCGCAGGTAGCCGACGTAGACGTCCACGACGTTGGACCCCGGGTCGAAGTCGTAGCCCCACACGTGGTCGAGCAGCTGCTCGCGGGTCAGCACCTGGCCCGGGTTGAGCATGAAGATCTCGGCCAGCGCGAACTCCCGGGCGGACAGGTCGAGCTGCGTCCCGCCGACGGACACCCGACGGGTCCGCCGGTCGAGCTCCACGCCGCCGACGCGGAGGACCTCCTCGTGCGCGCGGGCGTCCGGGGCCTCGGCGGTGCGCAGCCGCAGCCGGATGCGCGCCATCAGCTCGGCGAAGCGGAACGGCTTGGCCATGTAGTCGTCGGCCCCGTTGTCCAGGGCCGCCACCGTGTCGGTCACCGAGTCGCGGGCCGTCAGCACGACCACCGGCATCCGGCTGCCCTGGGACCGCAGCTGGTCGAGCACCTCGAAGCCGTCCATGCCGGGCAGCCCGATGTCGAGCACCAGCAGGTCGTAGCGCCCCGACAACGCCTCGTCGAGGCCGCCCGGCCCGTCCCCGACGACCGTGGGGCGGTGCCCCTCGGCCCGCAGGCCCTTGGCGACGAACGAGGCGATCCGCTCCTCGTCCTCGACGATCAGGATCTGGGCCATGGGGAGGTCTCCTCGGGAGTGGCGGGCAGGACGAGCTCGAAGCGGGCGCCGGGCGGCGTACCTCCCGGGCGGGCGTCGCTGACGGTGACGGTGCCCCCGTGGGCCTCGGCGATGGCACGCACGATGGAGAGGCCCAGGCCGAAGCCCTCGTCGCCGGGGCGTACGTCGCCGCGCCCGAACCGCTCGAAGATCGCGTCCCGGTGGTGCTCGGGGACGCCGGGGCCGGTGTCGCGGACCCACAGGCGCAGGACGCCCCGGTCGCGGGCCGAGCCGATGGCGACGGTGTCACCGGGGGACGTGTGCTTGACGGCGTTGTCGGCGAGCTGGAGGACGGCCTGGGTGATCCGCTGCTCGTCCACCTCGACGGTGCCGTCGGCGACCTCGTCGAGCTGCCAGTCGCGGTCCCCGAGGCCGCGGGCGGTGGCGAGCAGCGTCGGGGTGAGCGTCGCGAGGTCCACCGGCGCCGGGGCGAGGAAGTCGGGCCGGCGCGACTTGGCCAGCACGATCAGGTCACCCACGAGGCGTGACATCCGGTCGGACTCGGACAGCAGCAGGTTGCGGGTCTCCCGGACCTCGTCCGGGTCGTCGGGGTCCAGCAGCTCGAGGTGGCCGCGCAGGACGGTGAGCGGCGTCCTGAGCTCGTGCCCGGCGTCGTCGAGGAACTGGCGCTGGGCGGTGAACCCGGCGTCGAGGCGCTCGAGCATCCGGTTGATGGTGCGGGTGAGGTCGGTGATGTCGTCGTTGCCCTGCTCGGGGATCCGGCGCGAGAGATCGGTCGCGGTGATGTCGCGCGCGGTCTCCTCCAGCACGCGCAGCGGGGCCAGCAGACGGCCGGACTGGAAGGCCGCGATGGTGGTGATCAGGCCCAGCGAGAGCAGCGCGACCAGGGTGTAGGTGCGCAGCGTCCGGTCGAGCTCGACGTGCTCGTCGGCCAGGAAGTTGACGATGACCAGCGAGCCCTGGCTGCCGGTGTTGCTGACCGGCACGACGGTCACCCAGACCTCGCCGAACTGCTCGGAGTCCAGCACCTCGGTGCCGCCGCCGGCCGCGTCGGCGAGGGCCTGCTGGTACGCCGGCTCGTCGAGGACCTCCTGCCCGTAGCGGTTGGCGGTGCGCTCGGCCCGCTCGCCCCGGACGTAGCCCACGAGCATCTCGTCGTCGTCGGGCACGTTGCGGCTCAGGAACACGTTGAGGAGCCGGCCCACGTCGTCGAAGGCCTGCCCGGTGTTGGGGTCGATGCGCAGCTCGCGGAACTCGGCGATCTCCTGGTCGATCTGCTCGTTGACGGCGCGCTCGATCCGGGCCGACTCCAGGGCGTGGACCAGCAGGCCCGCCCCCGCCATCGCCACCGCGGTGAGCAGCGCGATGACGACCGTGATCCGGGTCCGGACCGAGACCTGAGCCAGGGGGCCGCGACGTGGTGGACGGACGGGATCAGTCGTCGTCCCCGTCGTCGTCGGCGTTGGCGTCGTCGTCCTCGCCGTCGTCGGCCTCGTCGTCGTCATCGTCCCCATCCGGGCCGTCGTCATCGTCGTCATCGTCGTCGTCCACGGGCCTGGGCTGCGGGGTGACGACCGTGGCGTCATTGTCCTCCACGTCGTCCTGCCCGTCCGGGGTCGCACCGCGGCTCGTCTGCGCGCCCGTGCCGGGGCTCGTCGCCGGGCTCGCTCCCGGACGCGGCGACGGCCGGCGCTTCTCCCGGCGGTCGCGGGCGCGGGCCGGGTCGGGGGACGAGGCGGGGGCGTCCTGGATGATCACCGGTGCGCGGTCGCTCGGGTCGTAGGAGCGCGACGACACGAGCGAGCCCGCGACGTACGCCGTCATGGGCACGACCAGTGCCAGCACGACCAGCGCCTTGACCCACCCGCTCACGCCACCACAGTCGCCCGGGTCGATGGAAGCACGATGAGACGGGGATGAGAGGTCTCTCATCCCCGGTCCCGGTCGCCACTCGTCGCGCCGCGGCTGCCGTCCGTCGCGCGGGCAGGACGGAGCCCTCGCCGCCCCGTGGTGACGCGTGCCACAGTGTCGGCAGCCCCGACGAGGAGGAGAGCCATGTTCGTCCCGTTCAGCGTCACCGACTTCATCGACCGAGCCCGGACCGTCTACGGCGAGCGCGTCGGGGTGGTCGACGAGCCCCACCAGCCGGCGCCGTCCCTGGGGGACCTGACCTACGCCGAGGTCGCGGCGCTGGCGCGCCGGCAGGCGGCCAGGCTCGACCAGCTCGGGCTCGAGGCGGGAGACAGGGTCGCGGTCGTGTCGCACAACAGCGCACGGCTGCTGACGTCGTTCTTCGGCGTGGCCGGCTCCGGACGCGTGCTGGTGCCGGTCAACTTCCGGCTGCGGCCCGACGAGGTCTCCTACATCGTCAAGCACTCCGGCGCCCGCGTGCTGTACGTCGACCCGGAGCTCGACGAGGACCTGTCCGGGGTGACTGCGGAGCACCGATTCGTGCTCGGTGACGACGACGACATGTTCGCAGCGTCAGGCGTCGAGCCCCGCCCGTGGGAGCCCGACGAGAACGCCACCGCCTGCATCAACTACACGTCCGGGACCACCGCGCGCCCCAAGGGCGTGCAGATCACGCACCGCAACATCTGGGTCAACGCGGTCACCTTCGCGATGCACGCGGGGGTCACCGACCGGGACGTCTACCTGCACACGCTGCCGATGTTCCACGCCAACGGCTGGGGGATGCCGTTCGCGATGACGGGGCTGGGCGTTCCGCAGGTGGTGCTGCGCAAGGTCGACGGCGCCGAGATCCTGCGCCGGGTGCGTGACCACGGGGTGACGGTGATGTGTGCCGCGCCCGCCGTCGCCGCGGCGGTGCTGGAGGCCGCACAGACCTGGGAGGGCGAGATCCCCGGCCGGGACCGCGTGCGCATCATCATGGCCGGGGCGCCGCCGCCCACCAAGACCGTCGTGCGCGTCGAGGAGGAGCTGGGCTGGGAGTTCGTCCAGATCTACGGCCTCACCGAGACCTCCCCGCTGCTCACCATCAACCGCTCGCGCGCCGAGTGGGACGACCTGTCGGCCGAGGAGCGCGCGACCCGGCTCACCCGGGCCGGTGCGCCCGCGCTCGGCGTACGCCTGCGGACCGACGAGCACGGCGAGGTGCTCGCGCGCTCCAACGTCGTCCTGGAGGGCTACTGGGAGCAGCCGGAGGAGACGGCCAAGGCGCTGGACGGCGGCTGGTTCCACACCGGTGACGGCGGCACGATCGGCGACGACGGCTACCTCACGATCAGCGACCGCAAGAAGGACGTGATCATCACCGGCGGCGAGAACGTCTCCTCGATCGAGGTCGAGGACGTGCTCTTCTCCCACCCGGCGGTCGCCGAGGTGGCGGTCATCGGCGTGCCGAGCGAGAAGTGGGGCGAGACGATCAAGGCGCTCGTCGTGCTGGCCGAGGGCGCGACGGTCGACGAGGCGGAGCTCATCGCCTGGTGCAAGGAGAAGGCGGCGGGCTACAAGGCGCCCACCTCCATCGAGTTCCGCGAGGTGCTGGCCCGGACGGCCACCGGCAAGCTGCAGAAGTTCAAGCTGCGGCAGCCCTACTGGGAGGGTCGGGACCGGCAGGTCAACTAGGACGCCGCTAGCCTGCGCGCATGTCCACCCGCGCGGACCGCCCCACGCTCGCCGAGGTCGTCGACCTGCTCCACGGCTGGTACCCGCCCGCCACCGCGGGCTCGTGGGACGCCGTCGGCCTCGCGGCCGGCGATCCGGCGGCCGGGGTGGGACGCGTCCTGCTGGCCGTCGACCCCACCCTGGAGGTCGCGCAGGAGGCGGTCGCCTGGGGTGCCGACCTGCTGGTGACGCACCACCCGCTGTTCCTCAGCGCGGTCCACGGGGTCGCGGCGACCACGCCCAAGGGGCGCACGCTCCACGCGCTCACGACGGGCGGGTGTGCGCTGCTCACCGCCCACACCAACGCCGACCAGGCGGTCGGCGGGGTGTCGGAGTCGCTGGCGCTCGCCCTCGGCCTGCGCGACCTCGTCCCGATCCTGCCCGCGCCCGCACCACCCGTCGACAAGATCACCGTGCACGTCCCGGTCGAGCACGCCGAGGCGGTGCGGGTCGCGCTGGCCGAGGCCGGTGCCGGGACGATCGGTGACTACGACTCGTGCACCTTCACCACGACGGGCGAGGGACGCTTCCGTCCGCTGGCCGGCGCGTCGCCGACCATCGGCACGGTGGGCGACCTCGAGGTCGTCCCGGAGGCGCGGGTCGAGGCCGTGGTCCCGCGCTCGCGGCGTACGGCGGTCGTGCGAGCGCTGCTGGCGGCGCACCCCTACGAGGAGCCGGCCTTCGACCTCGTCGAGACGGCCGACGCCGGGCTCGCCACCACGGGCACCGGCCGGGTCGGCTCCGTGGAGCCCACCACGCTGCGCGCGTTCGCCGAGCACGTCGCCTCCGTCCTGCCCGCGACCGCGCACGGCGTGCGGGTGTCGGGGGACCCCGACCGCCCCGTACGCCGGGTGGCGCTGTGCGGGGGAGCCGGCGACTTCCTGCTCGACCGGCTGGCCGGGTCGGACGCCGACGTCTACCTCACCAGCGACCTGCGGCACCACCGGGCGGCCGAGTTCCGGGAGCACGACGGGCCGGCGCTGGTCGACGTCGCCCACTGGGCCGCCGAGTGGACGTGGCTGCCCGTGGTGCAGGCCCGCCTGCGCGAGGCCCTGGGCGATAGGGTCGAGACCCGCGTGAGCACCCGGTGCACCGACCCGTGGGACTTCCGAGCCACCAGCCCCGATCGAGGAGAGCGTTGAAAGCCGACCCGCAAGCCCAGTTGAAGCTGCTCGACCTCCAGGCGGTCGACGCGCGCATCGACCAGCTGCGCCACCAGCGACGCGCCCTGCCCGAGATCGCCCGGATCGCCGAGCTCGAGACCGGCCGGGGGGACGTCGACGACCGGCTCCGTGACGCCCGGATCGCCGTCGAGGACCTCACGGCGGAGCAGCGCAAGGCCGACGCCGACGTCGAGCAGGTGAAGGCCCGCCGCACCCGCGACCGCGAGCGGATGGACGCCGGCCTCATCACCAACCCCAAGGACCTCGAGCGGATGCAGCACGAGCTGGTCTCGCTCGACCGCCGGGTCACCACGCTGGAGGACACCGAGCTCGAGATCATGGAGCGGCTGGAGGAGGCCCAGGCGACGCACGACCGGCTGGCCGCCCAGCTCGCCGAGACCGACGCCCAGGTCGCCGAGCTGGTGGCCGCGCGCGACACCCGCTGGGCCGAGATCGACGAGCAGCTGGCTGCGGCCGAGGCCGAGCGCGGCCCCGCCGCCGAGGGGATCCCCGAGGACCTGATGGCGCTCTACGAGCGGCTGCGTGCCAAGAGCGGCATCGGGGCCGCCGAGCTGCGCGCCCGCCAGTGCGGGGGATGCCACATCACCCTGGACAACGCCGAGCTCGCGCAGATCAAGCGGACCTCCGCCGACGAGGTGGTGCGGTGCGAGGAGTGCCAGCGGATCCTGGTGCGCACCTCCGAGTCCGGCCTGTAGCGGACCTCATCGGGTGTGTCCCTCTCGGCTGGGGAGGGTGCGCCGGCAGCACTGCCTACCGCCAGAGCCAGCGCAGCGCGTCGGGCAGCAGCACGCCGGGATGGTTGGAGTCGTGTGCGCCGTCGCCGAGCACCAGTCGGGCGTCGTAGCCGGCGTGGAAGAGCGCGGCGGCGACGAGCAGGTTCTCCGCCAGCCAGTTGTCCTCGTGCTCGTCCCAGCCGAGGTCCCGGTGCCCGACGTGCAGCAGGATGCGCAGCGGTCTGGCGGGCTCGGACCCGATGAGCTCCGGGTAGGGGTTGCCTCCGACGACCTGCGGGAAGCTCGAGGAGAAGCCGACGACCTTCCCGAACGCGTCGGGCCGATGCCAGGCTGCCGTCAGGGCCGCGCTGCCACCGCTGCTGAACCCGCAGAGTCCACGCTCGGCCGGGTCAGTAGTGATGCGGACCTGCTGCTCGACCAGGGGCAGGACCTCGTCGGCGAGGAGGTCGGCGTAGCGGCTGTCGAATGCGTCGTACTCGGCGTTGCGGGCGACCGGTTCGACGAAGACGCCGATCATCGGCGGGATGTCGCTGGCTGCGATCAGGTTGTCCAGGACGGTCCCGGCCCGCAGGTCGTCCTCGGGGTCGAGGAAGCCCCCGCCGTCCTGGAAGACCATGCAGGGCAGCGCGCCGTCCGATGCTGCGGGTGCGTGCACCCAGATGTCGCGGCTCGTGCCGGGGAACGCTCGCGAGTCAGTGAGCTGCAGCCGGATCGTGCAGCCCGCCGTGACACCGGGTTGCGGTAGCGAGTCCGGCCCGTGGTCGTAGAGCACGTGGGACTGGTCGACCGCCAGCGGCTGGTAGGGGATCCGAGCATCCATGCCCGAGAACCTAACCTCCTGGCCGGCCAGTGCGCCGTGAGAAGGTGGCCGGGTGGGCGACGGGGGCGTGTTCATCTCCCGGTCGTTCCTTCGGTACTGGCGCGCCACAGCGGTCTCGGGGCTGGGCACGTACGTCACCGTGTTCGCGCTGCAGGCGCTGGTCGTGCTGACCCTGGACGGGACGGCCGCGGACGTCGGGTGGCTCAACGCTGCTCGCTGGCTGCCCTACCTGACCTTAGGGCTCGTCGTGGGGGCGCTCGTCGACGGCAGGCGCCGCCTTCCCCTGATGGTGAACACCGACCTTGCCCAAGCGGTGCTGCTGCTGCTGATCCCGGTGCTGTGGTGGCTCGAGGCGCTGTCGATGCCCGTGCTCCTGGCCGTCGTCTTCGCCTACGGCACCGCAGCCGTGGTCAACATGGCGGCGACGATGTCGTTCCTCCCGCGGTTGGTGGAGCGCGGCCGGCTCCAGCCTGCACACGCTCGTGTGGACGGAGCCGACGCTGTGTCGTCGGCAGCCGGTCCCGCGCTCGGTGGTCTGCTGGTCACCGCCGTCGGTGCACCCTTCGCGGTCGTCGTGGACTCCGCCACCTACCTCTACTCAGCACTCACCCTGCGCAGGATCGAGGTGGACGAGCCGCCACCACGCACCGGTGTCACGGCACGTCGGCTGCTCGGCGAGATCCTCGATGGCGTCCGCTGGGCCTACGGCGCATCGGGGCTGAGGACCCTGGCGATCGCCACCCACGGCTGGTTCGTCGGCAACGCCGTCGTCGGCGTCGTGCTGGCCCCGTACGCGTTCCTCGTGCTGGACCTCAGCGCCGCGGAGTTCGGCCTCGTCGGCGCTGCCGGGGGCGTCGGAGCCGCACTCGGCGCCGCCATCACGACCGCGGTCGGCCTACGCCTCGGAACCGGCCGGACGATCATCCTGTGCCACCTGCTCACGACCAGCGCCGTAGTCACCATGACGCTGGCCGGCCAGTCCTCGTACGCCGCCTGGGTGCTCGGGCTGGGCCAAGGCATCTACGGGCTGGCGATGGGCATGAGCAACTCGCACGAGATGAGCTACCGACAGCTCGTGACCCCCGACGCGCTGCAGGCGCGCACCAACACGACGCTGCGGTCGCTCAACCGGGCCGTCGTGGTCGTGGTCGCGCCCCTCGCGGGTCTGCTGGCAGACGCGGTTGGCATGCAGACCATGCTGGTCGTCGCCGCGGTGGCGTTCGGCGCCGTGGCCCTCGGCCTGGCCTCCACGTCGTTCAGGACCGTGCGAGCCCCCACCTGAGGGTCCGCGTCATCATCCCGACACGGCGGTTCGCCCTCATCGGCAGGTCCGGCACCTGGCGTCGCCAGCAGCGACACACCCGGTCAGACCTCGCCGACGACGACGTCGAGCTGGGTGCCGCGGGAGGTCGGGGCCCCCACCTCGACGGTCCAGCCGAGGTCGGTCAGCAGCCGCGCCAGCGCCGCCGGGGTGCGCGGGTTGCCGCCGTCCTCCAGCACGGCGCGCACGATGCGGCCCTTGGTCGCCTTGTTGAAGTGGCTGACGACCTTCCGGACGCCGTCGGCCTCGTGCAGCACCCGGACCGTGGCCACCCGCTGCGCCATCTCGGCCGGCGGTCGCCAGAACGCGGCGTACATGGTGGACCGGAGGTCGACCAGCAGCCCGGACCCGACGGCCTCCTCGACGGCGTCGCCGAGCACCTCGCGCCAGATCCCCGCCACCGGCCCGAGACCGGGGAGGCTGACGTCGCCCGACAGGCGGTAGGACGGGATGCGGTCGCCAGGGCGCACGAGCCCGAAGACCGAGGACGTGATCGCCACCCGGGTCGAGGCCCGCCGCTTCGCCGCGGCCGAGAGCGTGTCGAAGCCCAGGGCGTCGTACAGGACGCCGGTGTAGACCCGGTCGCCGCGCGTCGTGGGGGAGGTGCGCAACCGCGCGTCGAGGTCGACGAGGTCGGCCTGGGTGCCGCCGAGGCCGAGCAGGTCGGCGGCGTCGGGGCGGGCCGCCAGGTCGACGACCGCGTCGACGACGCGTTCGCGGGTCTCGGTGAGGACGGGGGAGCCGAGGGCGGACAGGTCGAGCGGCTTGCCGCGTCGGGGAGCGGTCTTGCCCTCGCTCGGCGGCAACAGGATCAGCACGCGGGCAAGAGTAGGGGCTCGGCGCAGCCGTCCTTGGCTAGGGTGCGGGGCATGCCGAGCAACCGCGTCATCACAGTCCGCACCGGCGACGACACCGTCTCGGCCGAGACGCTGCGCTCCGGGATCGCCGCGATCCAGGCCGAGATGAAGGTGACCCCGGACTTCCCCGAGGCGGTGGAACGCGCGGCGGCGGAGGCCGCGGCCAACCCGCGGATGCCCGACCTGGACAGGACCGACGTCCCCTTCGTGACGATCGACCCGGCCTCGGCGCGCGACCTCGACCAGGCGATGCACATCGAGCGCAACGGCGGCGGCTACGTCGTGCGCTACGCGATCGCCGACCTCGCGGCCTTCGTCACGCCGGGGGACCCGGTCGACGTCGAGGCCAACCGCCGCGGCGAGACGCTGTACGGCGCCGACTCCAAGATCCCGCTGCACCCCACCGTCATCTCCGAGGACGCCGGCTCGCTGCTGCCCGACCAGGTCCGTCCGGCGCTGGTGTGGACGATCCAGGTCGACGAGACCGGCGAGGGCACCGACGTGGTCGTCGAGCGCGCCCGGGTGCGGTCGCGGGCCAAGCTGGACTACGACACCCTGCAGGAGCAGGTCGACGCCGGCACCGCCGACGAGATGTTCACCCTCCTCCAGGAGGTCGGCGAGCTCCGGTTGGCGCGCGAGGCCGCGCGCGGCGGGGTGACGCTGCCGCTCCCGGAGCAGGAGATCATCGACGAGCAGGGCCACTGGCGGCTCGAGTTCCGCAGGATGCTGCCGGTGGAGGAGTGGAACGCGCAGATCTCGCTGCTCACCGGCTTCGCCGCGGCCTCGCTGATGGTCTACGCGAGGGTCGGCCTGCTACGCACCCTTCCGCCCGCCGACCCGCACGACGTGCAGCGGCTGCACCGCACCGCGCGGGCGCTCGGCATCGAGTGGCCCGCCGAGCAGCTCTACCCCGACTTCATCCGATCGCTCGACGTGTCCAGGCCCAACCACGCGGCCATGGTCGTGGCGTGCACCCGGCTGTTGCGGGGGAGCGGGTACGTCGGGTTCAACGGCGACCTTCCCGAGCAGCCGCAGCACTCGGCGTTGGCCTCGGAGTACGCCCACGTGACCGCGCCGCTGCGCCGGCTCGTCGACCGCTACGCGCTGGAGATCTGCGTCGCGCTGTGCGCCGGCGAGGAGGTGCCGGACTGGGTGGTCGCCAAGCTCGGCGAGCTGCCCGACACGATGCGCGAGTCGGGCCGCCGGGCCAACCAGTACCAGAACGCCGTGCTCAACCTGGTCGAGGCGGCCATGCTGGCGCCGCGCGTGGGGGAGTCCTTCGCCGGGGTCATCGTGGAGACCGACGAGAAGGACGACCGGCGCGGCGAGGCGACCGTCCAGGACCCGGCCATCGAGGCGCAGGTCGTGGGTTCCCGTCCGCTGCCGGTGGGCGAGGACGTGGCCCTGACCCTGTCCAGGGCGGACGTGGCGTCGCGGTCGGTGCAGTTCACGCTGGAGTGACCGGTCAGGCGAGCCAGGTCGCCGACGGGAGCACGAACGCCACGAACAGGGCGATGATGCCGAGCGGCACCGCGATGCCCGCCAGTCCCTCGCCGCGCGCCATGCCGACGGCCGCGGCCACCATGCCCAGCACGGCCAGCATGGGGGTGAAGCCGAGCACCACGGCGACGGCGCAGGCGATGCCCACCGTCGACCCGACGGAGGCGGGCGGTGCGCCGGAGTAGCCCATGGCAGGAGTGTCCCACCGGGGCGTCGCCGGCGGACGGGATCGGCGAGATGGCCGCGGACGCGTGTCGGACGTGCCGAGGTCGGCCCCGGTCCGGCCCGCCGGGGGCCGGACCGGGTGGGACTCGCGCACGTCCGACACGCCGCGGGTCAGAAGTCCTCGTCGAACCCGACCGAGCCCGAGACGCCCACCTGGTAGGCCGACACCTTGCGCTCGAAGAAGTTGGACAGCTCCTGCACGTCCTGCAGCTCCATGAACGCGAGCGGGTTGGCCGAGCCGTAGATCGGCTCGAGCCCGAGGCGCTGCATGCGCCGGTCGGCGACGTACTCCAGGTAGGAGCGCATGTCGGCCGTCGAGAGGCCGGCGACGCCGCCACCGAGGAGGTCGTGAGCGAACTGCGCCTCCGCGTCCACGCCGTCGACGAGCATCTGGCGCACGTCGGCGGCCATCTGCTCGTCGAAGAGCTCCGGCTCCTCCTCGCGGACCGTGTCGACCACGTCGAAGGCGAACGCCATGTGCATCGACTCGTCGCGGAAGACCCAGTTGGTGCCCGACGCCAGCCCGTTGAGCAGTCCGCGGGAGCGGAGGAAGTAGACGTAGGCGAACGCGCCGTAGAAGAACAGGCCCTCGATGACCGCGGCGAAGCAGATCAGGTTGAGCAGGAACCTGCGGCGGTGCTCCCGGGTCTCGAGCGCGTCGAGGTCGAAGACCGAGTCGATCCACCGGAAGCAGAAGTCGGCCTTGGCCTTGATCGACGGGATGTTGTCGACGGCCGCGAACGCCTCGTGGCGCTCGCCCTCGTCGGGGACGTAGGTGTCGAGCAGGGTCAGGTAGAACTGCACGTGCACCGCCTCCTCGAAGAGCTGGCGGGAGAGGTAGAGCCGGCCCTCGGGGGAGTTGATGTGCTGGTAGAGGTTGAGCACCAGGTTGTTGGCCACGATCGTGTCGCCGGTGGCGAAGAACGCCACCAGCCGTGACACCAGGTGCCGCTCGGCGTCGCTGAGCCGGTGCAGGTCCTTGAGGTCGGAGTGCAGGTCGACCTCCTCGACGGTCCAGGTGTTCTTGATGGCGTCCCGGTAGCGGTCGTAGAAGTGTGGGTAGCGCATCGGCCGCAGCGTGAGGTTCATGCCGGGATCGAGGAGCATCCGGGTCTCGCTGGTGTCGGTCGCGGTGCTGTGGCCGGCGCTGGTCGGGTCGGTGGTGGTCGGGTCGGTGGTGGTCACTGGCAGGCCTCGCAGCTCTCGGGGTTCTCGAGGGAGCACGCGGGTGCCTCCTCGTCGGTCGGGGTGACGTCGGTGGTGTCGGTGATGGTCAGCGGCGCGGCGGCCGGCTCGCCCACCGACGTCGTCGTCTGCTGGATGCGCGTCGCGGGGCGCGAGCGCAGGTAGTAGGTCGTCTTGAGGCCGGACTTCCAGGCGTGGAGGTACATCGAGCTGAGCTTGCCGATGGACGGTCCGGCGATGAACAGGTTGAGCGACTGGCTCTGGTCGACGTACGGCGCCCGCGCGGCCGCCATGTCGATCAGGGCCCGTTGCGGGAGCTCCCAGGCGGTGCGGAAGAGGCGGCGTACGTCCTCGGGCAGCGCGCCGATGCCCTGCACCGATCCCTCGGCCCGCTTGACCTGCTCGCGCACCTCGGCGGTCCACAGCCCCCGCTCCTTGAGCTCGCGCACCAGGGCGGTGTTGACCTGGAGGAACTCGCCGGACAGCGTCTCGCGCTTGAACAGGTTGGACACCTGCGGCTCGATGCACTCGTAGCAGCCCGCGATCGAGGCGATCGTCGCGGTCGGCGCGATGGCGACGAGCAGCGAGTTGCGCAGGCCGTGCTCGGCGATCCTCGCCCGCAGCGCGTCCCACCGCTCGACCTGGGTGCCGGTCACGTCCCACAGGTCCTGCTGCAGGACGCCCGCGGCGGCCCGCGTCTCGTCGTACGACGGGTGCGGGCCGTGCCGCGCGGCGAGCTCGCAGCTCACCTCGAGCGCGGTCAGGTAGATCTCCTCGGAGATCCGGGTGGACAGCTCGCGCGCCTCGTCGGAGTCGAAGGGCAGGCCGAGGGCGAAGAACACGTCCTGGAGGCCCATCAGTCCGAGGCCCACCGGCCGCCAGCGCGGGTTGGACGCCTGCGACTCGGTGCTCGGGTAGTAGTTGATGTCGATGACCCGGTCCAGCAGCGGCACCGCGGTCCGGACCGTCCGTCGCAGGGTCTCCCAGTCGACGGCCGAGCGGTCGGGGGTGAGGTGGCGGGCGAGGTTGACCGAGCCGAGGTTGCACACCGCGGTCTCGCCGTCGGACGAGACCTCGATGATCTCGGTGCACAGGTTGGACAGGTGCACGACCGGGCCGCCGGGGGTGTCCCTGGTCTGGTTGCAGGTGCGGTTGGACGCGTCCTTGAAGGTCATCCAGCCGTTGCCGGTCTGGGCGAGCGTCCGCATCATCCGGGCGTAGAGGTCGCGGGCCCGGACCTGACGCACGTAGCGACCCTCGACCTCCACGGCCCGGTAGGCCTCGTCGAACGCGGCGCCCCACAGGTCGGGGAGCTCCGGCGCCGCGTCGGGGTCGATGAGCGACCACACCTCGTCGGCCTCGACCCGGCGCATGAACTCGTCGGGCACCCAGTGGGCGAGGTTGAGGTTGTGGGTGCGCCGGGCGTCCTCGCCGGTGTTGTCGCGGAGCTCGAGGAACTCCTCGACGTCCGGGTGCCACGGCTCGAGGTAGACGCACGCCGCTCCCTTGCGGCGGCCACCCTGGTTGACGGCGGCGACCGACGCGTCGAGCGTGCGCAGGAAAGGCACGATGCCGTTGGACTGGCCGTTGGTGCCGCGGATGAGGGCACCTCGCGATCGGACCCGGCTGAAGGCCAGCCCGATGCCGCCGGCGAACTTCGAGAGCTTCGCCACCTGTGCGTAGCGCGAGTAGATGGAGTCCAGGTCGTCGCGGGGGCTGTCCACGAGGTAGCACGAGGACATCTGGGTGTGGCGGGTGCCGGAGTTGAACAGCGTCGGCGACGACGGCAGGTAGGCCAGGTGCGACATCAGGCGGTAGAAGTCGACCGCCTCGCCCGGGGTGCGCGCCAGGCCGCAGGCCACGCGAAGCAGGAAGTACTGCGGGGTCTCCACGACGAGGCGTGACGTGGGGTGCCGCAGCAGGTAGCGGTCGTAGACCGTGCGCAGGCCGAAGTACTCGAAGCGCCGGTCGGCAGCGTCGTCGACCGCGAAGTCGAGCTTGCGGGCGTTGTCCTTGACGAACGCCGCCGTCTCGTCGCCGATCAGCCCCTCGGCGTGGCCGAGGGCGACCGACTGGCTGAACGACGCGACGCCTTGGTTGCGGACCTCCTTGTCGATGAAGCCGGACAGCAGCCGGGCGGCCAGCTGGGAGTACTGCGGCTCCTCGCCGATCATCTCCGCAGCGGTCTGGATGGACAGCCGGTCGAGCTCGGCGGTCGTGGCGCCGTCGTACAGGCCGCTGATGGTGCGGGTGGCGACCCGCATGGGGTCGACCTCGGCCAGGTCCTCGCTGCACCGGTCGATGGCGCGGACGATCTTGTTGACGTCGACGGGCTCGCCGTCGCCGTTCCTCTTGCGGACCTGCATCCCTGTGCGCACGTCAGGGCGGCCCGTGGTGGTCACCGTCATTCTCTCTCCTCGCGAGACGGACTCGGACGGTCCGGGCGCGCGAGGAGCGACGGGAGCGCGACGTACGCCGTGGGCGCAGCGTCGTGCCGTGCCGTCAGCCGTCCCGCGCGGCATCGGACCACCGCACCCGGCGGGTGCGGTGCGCTGGCAGGTCTTCGGACTCGTGGGCGCGCCTCCCGGCTCTCGCCGGTCGACCCCTACCGGCCGTCGCTTCCCAGGTCGATCGCTCGACCCAGTGCGTGTGACGGCTGTCGTTCCCACTCACCGCTGCGGGGCAGTCCCGGACTCACACCGGGTTCCCTCTTGCCTCGCGACGTCTGGCTGACGTCGCGAACCAGCTGCGTCCGCCACCATATGTAGGTCTGTGGGGGAGGTGTGGGACCACATCTTGTGTCGGCGTGTCCGCGGCCGAGGGCGGAGGTGTCGCCGCCGCGTACGGCCGGGACGGGTGCGCCGCCACCCCGCGGGGTGGCGCGACGGTTGACCTGTCGCAGGGGCGGCGTACGGTCGAGCCATGACTGATTCGAACATGCATTCGGACGAGTCCGCCGAGGTCCTCGGCGGCGAGAAGCCCTCCACCACCGAGAAGGACCCCGAGCAGTGGGTGACGGGTGACGAGCCGATGACGGGCGCCCAGCGCAGCTACCTCGACACGCTGGCCCGGGAGGCGGGCGAGGAGATCTCGGCCGACCTGACCAAGGCCGAGGCGTCCGAGCACATCGAGCGCCTGCAGGAGCGGAGCGGCCGGGGGTCGTAGTACCAGCGGACGATGGTGAGCCGTACCGGACCGGACGGACGCTGGGGGCCACACCGACCGAGGAGGACCCCATGAAGCGCCTGTTCACCACCCTCGCCGCGACGGCGCTCGTCGCCACCACCGTCCCCGTGCTCGCCGCCTCCGCGGCCACGGCCGGGGACGACGACGAGACCATCCGCCGCGGCAGCTGCAACAGCGGAGCCACCTGGAAGATCAAGGCCAAGCCCGACGACGGCCGGCTCGAGGTCGAGGCCGAGATCGACAGCAACCGGGTCGGCCAGACCTGGACGTGGGTGCTGCGGCACAACGGCAGCGTGTCGGCCCGCGGTGCCTCGCGCACGACCGGTCGCAGCGGCTCGTTCGAGGTCGAGCGCAGGACCGTCGACGCGCCCGGCGCCGACACCTTCCGCTTCCGCGCCACCCACGACGGTGCGGTGTGCGTCGCGAGGCTGACCTACTGACGCGCAGTTCGGGCCCGGGGGCGGCGTCGCGTCGGCATACTGCGTCCATGTCCACCCAGGGCCCGGGAGCCGCGCGGCGGGTGCTGCGGAGCCCGGTGGCCGTCTTCCTGGTCGTCGGGCTCGTGGCGCTGGCCGCGATCGTCGTGGGCGCCCGGGTGCTCGCCTCCCGCGCCGCCCACGAGGAGGCGCTGTCCGACGCCCGGGCCACGACCCGGCTGCTCGCGCGATCGGTGGCCGAGCCGGCGATCCCGGCCGGGCTGGCGGCCGGCCGGCCGGGGGCGGTGGACCGCTTCGACCGGACGGCGACCGAGCGACTGCTGGTCGGCGACGTACGGCGCGTCAAGATCTGGTCGGCCGACGGCACCATCGTCTACTCCGACGACGTGCGCCTGATCGGGGAGACCTTCGCGCTCGACGGCGAGGAGCTCGAGATCCTCCGGGGCGGCGGCTCGGACGCGGAGGTCTCCGAGCTCGACGAGCCCGAGAACCGCTACGAGCGCGGGGGCCCGGAGCTGGTCGAGGTCTACACGCAGGTGGTGACGCCGGAGGGCGAGCCGCTGCTGTTCGAGGCCTACTACACGCTGGCCCGGATCCAGGACCGCCAGGCGGAGGTCATCGCCCCCTTCCAGCGGATCACCGTGGGCGCCCTGGTGCTCCTCGTGGCCGTCGCGACGACGTTGCTGTGGCTGCTCAACCGACGGGTGCGACGCGCCGCCGCAGAGCGGGAACGCCTGCTCCGTGGAGCCGCCAGCGCCTCGGCGGCCGAACGCCGCAGGATCGCGCGAGACCTGCACGACGGGGTGGTGCAGGACATCGCGGGGTCCGCCTTCGCCCTCTCGGCGCTGGCCCGTGACCAGCCCGAGCCGACCCGTAGGACGCTGCTCGACACGGCAGGGTCGCTGCGCGGCTCCCTGCGGTCGCTGCGCTCGCTGCTGGTGGAGATCCACCCGCCCGACCTGACCGCGGCGACCCTTCCCGCCGCGCTGGACGACCTGTGCGCCCCGGTCGCGGCGGCCGGGGTGGAGGTGGACGTCCGTGTCGGCGACCTCGGCGAGGTCCACGAGGAGGATGCCGCGCTGGTCTGGCGGGTGGCGCAGGAGGCGGTGCGCAACACGTTGCGGCACGCGCGTGCGACGACGATGACCGTCGACGTACGGCGGGAGGGGAGCGCGCTCGTGCTCACCGTCGAGGACGACGGAGTGGGCTTCGACCCCGGGTCCGTCGACGCCACGGCACACTACGGGCTGCGCGGGCTGGAGAGCCTCGTGCGCGACCGGGGCGGCTCGCTGACGATCCGCTCCGCTCCGGGCGCCGGGACGACCACACGGCTGGAGACGCGGTCATGACGATCCGGGTGGTGCTCGTCGACGACCACGCCGTGCTGCGGGGCGGCCTCGAGCGGCTCCTGGCCGGCGAGCCCGACATCGAGGTGGTGGGAAGCGCGGCCGACGGCGACGAGGCGGTGCAGGAGGTGCGGCGCACGCGACCCGACGTCGTGCTCATGGACCTCCAGATGCCCGGCACCGACGGGGTGACCGCCACGCGCCGCATCGTGGCCGAGGGCGGCCCCGACGTCCTGGTGCTCACCTCCTTCTCCGACGCCGAGCGCATCGTCGCCGCACTCGACGCCGGCGCGGTGGGCTACCTGCTCAAGGACGCCGACCCCGAGGACGTGGTCGCGGGCGTGCGGGCGGTCAGCCGCGGGGAGTCGCCGCTGCACCCGCGTGCGGCCCGGCAGCTGCTCGGCGCGAGACAGTCGACACAGGCGGGACAGGCCGCGCCGGACCTGACACCCCGGGAGCGGGAGGTGCTGGGACTGGTCCGGCAGGGACTGGCCAACAAGCAGATCGCGAGACGGCTCGGCATCTCCGAGCGCACGGTCAAGGCCCACCTCACCTCGGTCTTCGCCCGCATCGGGGTCGTCGACCGGACGCAGGCCGCGCTGTGGGCCGAGCGCCGAGGCCTGGGCGACCGGGAGTCGTAGGGTCGGGGCGTGGACGCAGGGACACCGGCAGGGACACCGCAGGACACGCCCGCCCTCCGAGCGCTGGCCGCGTCCGGGATCGACCACGTGGTCACCCGCCACGGACGCGTCCGGTCGCTGCCCGAGGCGGCCGAGGCACGCGGGGTGGAGCCCCGGGACGTCGTCAAGACGATGGTCGTACGACGCGGTGCCGGCGACCACCTGCTCGTCCTGGTGCCCGGGGACCGGGAGATCTCCTGGCCCAAGCTCCGGGCGCTGCTCGGGGTCAACCGGATCTCCATGCCGGACGCCGACGGGGCCCGGGAGGTCACCGGCTACGAGCGCGGCACGATCACCCCGTTCGGCGCCGCGACGGCGCTGCCGGTCGTCGCCGACGAGCGGATGGTCGGCCGGACCGTCTCGATCGGCGGAGGTGCCCACGGCGTCGCCGCGACCCTGGCTGCCGACGACGTCATCGCGCACCTCGGGGCGCAGGTCGCGGACGTGACCGACCCGGCCTGAGTCGCGCCGTACCCCACTTGGGTCTTGTGCGACACGCACCACTGGTGCCACGGTCCGAGGATGACCGGGACCCCTCGACGTGCCAGTGCCCGCCGTCGCACCGCCTTCGTCGGCCTCTGCGCCGCGATGCTCGCGACCACCGCCCTCGTCGGGCCGGGCGGAGGTGCCTCCGCCGAGTCGCCGCCTTCGGCGGCCGCGCACGGCTCCCATGCCGCGCGGACCGTGGACGTGATGACCCGCAACCTCTACCTGGGCGCGGACCTGACCCCGATCCTGGTGGCGCTCGGCGGTACCGACCCGACGGCCGTCGTCCGTGCCGCCACGGCGACCTGGGCCGCGGTGCAGGCCACCGAGCCCGAGGAGCGGATGGCCGCCATCGCCGACGAGATCGTCGCGGCCGACCCCGAGGTGGTGGGCCTGCAGGAGGTCACCACCTGGACGACGTACGACTACCGGACGGGCACGCCCACCGACCCGGTGGTCGCCTACGACTTCCTCGATTTGCTGCTGGAGGCCCTGGCCGAGCGCGGGGCCGCCTATGCGGAGGTGGAGGGGGCGACCGCGGACAACTTCGAGTCGCCGCCCATCCCGATCCTCGTGGGCGGCGCCCCGACGGCGGCGGTCTCGCTGGCCGACCGGGACGTGATCATCGCGCGCGACGACGTCGAGGTGAGCAACGCCCGCAACGGCACCTTCGAGAACATCATCGAGTTCCCGTTCGGACAAGCGGTGCTGCCCGTCGCCCGGGGCTGGGGCTCGGTCGACGTGCAGTCCCGACGGGCCGAGCTCCGCTTCGTCAACTCCCACCTCGAGGCCTTCGGGATCCCCGGCCTGGACGCCGAGCAGCTCCGGGTCCTCCAGGTCGGCGAGCTGCTCGAGGCCCAGGAGGTCCTGGCGGCCGAGCTCGGAGAGCTGCCGATGGTGTACGTCGGCGACTACAACTCCCGTGCCCCGGACGCTCCGGCCTACACCGCGCTCCTCGCCGGCGTCGGTGGGGACGCGTGGACGCGCAACCACCCCAAGGACGCGGGGGAGACCTGCTGCTTCGACCCGACGCTGCGGGACCCGGACAACCCGCTCACCACGCGGATCGACCTCGTGCTGCACAGCACGGACGTCAAGGCGCCGCGGGCCAGGGTCGTCGGTGACGAGGTCGAGGACAGGACGGACTCCGGCCTGTGGCCCTCCGACCACGCCGGTGTCGTGGCGCGCCTGGTGGTGCGGGCGGGGAGCTGACCCGGCACCGGCGCGTGCCGGGCGAAGGCATGGACGACCTGACGCCCGTGCGCCTGCGTGACGGCACCGAGGGGTTCGTCGTACCGCTGCTGCGGGCCAACCGCGAGGCGCTGCGCCGGGAGTACGAGCACCTGTCCGCCGAGACGCGGTTCGACCGCTTCCTGGCGGCGGTCCCGGAGCTCACCGAGACGATGCTGGACCACCTCGTCGACGAGGTGGACGGCACCGACCACGTCGCGCTGGTGCTGCTGGTCATCACCGCGGACGGGACCGAGCTGCCGCTCGGGCTGGCCCGGATCATCCGGTACCCCGACGACCCCAGCGCCGCGGACGTCGCGGTGACCGTGGTGGACGACTGGCACGGGCGGGGGGTCGCGACGGCGTTGCTGCAGGTGCTCATGTTGCACCGGCCGCAGGGTGTCGAGCGGATCAAGACGGTGGTCAGCGCGGGCAACCTCGCGTCGCTCGCCATGCTGCGACGTCTCGGCGACGCCCGGGTCGGCGAGCCGGAGGCGGGGGTGCAGCGCGTCGTGGTCGAGCTCGAGTGCTCCCCTCGGTCGAGCGAGGCGGCCACGCACCCGGTCTCGTAGGCGACGGCGCCGCCGGCGTCCGTGACCTGCCAGCGGAGTGGTACGTCGTCCGGGCCGGCTCAGTCCGGTGGGGCTGCCACGGGGACCACCGCCACCGGGCCGTGGGCGCGCTCGACGACGGTCGTGGCGATGGACCCGGTGAACACCCGGCCCAGCGAGGTCATGGGGTGGCGCCCGACGACGACCAGGTCCCACCCGCCGTGGCGCGGACCGAGCGCCTGGTCGGCGAAGCCGTGCTTGAGGGTGAGGGTGACCGGCACGTCGGGGTACTGCTCGGCGAGCCCGGCGACCGCCTCGGACAGGGCGGCGCGGAGCTCCTCGAGGTCCGGGGGCACGACGGTCTGGCCGCGGGCCTCGCGGTACTGGGCCACGGCGGCGGCCGCGTCCCAGAAGCAGTGCAGGACCGTGAGCGGCAGCCCGCGCAGGCTGGCCTGTCGGTAGGCGAACTCGATGACCGCACGGGACTCGGGAGTCCCGTCGGCGCCGACGAGCACCCCGGACTGCACAGGGTCGCCCCCCGAGGGCCGGCAGACCACGACCGGGCACGCCGACTGGGCGCTGACCGCGGCACTGACGGAGCCGAGCAGGATGCCACGCAGTGATCCCCGACCCCGGGAGCCGACGACGAGGAGGTGCGCCTCCGTCGACAGGTCGATCAGGACCTCGCGGGGCTCACCGGCCACGCTCGCACCTCGCACAGGAAGGTCGGGAGCGAGCCCGCGCGCCGCTGCGACGGCGTCCTCGGCCGCGGTGCCGGTGTCACCTGCCACCGCCACGGCCACCAACGGACGGGTCTCGAGGGCGGCCTGCTCCACCGCCCATCGCACGGCCCGGTCGGAGTGGTCTGACCCGTCGACCGCGACCACGATGCTCCCGGCGACGTCGCCGGCGGCGGTGCTGACCTGTTCCATCGGCTGGCTCATGGAGAGAGGATCGCGTGCCGGAGCACGCTGTGTCACCGTCGAAGGGCTACCGGGCAGGGGACCATGGGCCCGGTCTACAGGGGCACGCACGGCAGCAGGACCCTCGAGACGCCGCCGTCGCCGTGGAAGATCGCGCGTCGGGAGGGCGCCAGGGTGCTGCTCGTCACCGGGTCCTCGGCCGTGCCGAGGTTCCGCGCATACCGGGGGTGGGCGCCGCCGGACACCTGCAGGCGGATCCTGGTCCCGGGGGCGAAGCGGTGGGCCACGGCTTCCAGGCGCAGCCGCACGGTCCCGTCCGCACGGCCGGGCCCCAACCGGGTGAAGCCGTCGCTCACGTTGACCGACCTCCCGTCGGCAGCCGCCTCGCACAGTCGGACGAAGAGGTCGGCGTGGGGGTTGTCGGTCCGGTGCACCAGCTCGACCACCGGGCTGCCCATCACCTCCACGGCCTCGACGAGCGGCGGCCCGGTGAACGTCACGACGTCTGCTCGTTCCTCGAGGGGCCGGTTGTCGCGGTGACCGCTCATCCTCGGATTGACCACCCGGCCACCGACGGACGGTGTGGGGGCCGCCGGGTCGAAGGTGAAGGTCGTCGGACCGGAGTCGGCGGCCGGAAGGTGGTCGTCGAGCCCGCCGCCCGGCTGCAGGTGGAGGACGCGCTCGACGGTGGCAGGGGGCCAGGCCGGCAGGTGGCGCCACTCCCGGGCGCCCTCGACGTACAGGTGGACCGGGCTCGGCCGCCGACGACCGGCCGTCCTGCCGAGGTGCTCCGACAGCCAGTCCAGGCTCTCGGTCATGACGGTCCCGGCGCCCCTGGTGCCCACCTCGACGTGTGTCCATGGCCCGACCGTCAGCCCGACCTCGACCCCCCGGTCCCGCAGTCGCCGGTACTGCTCGAGCATCTGGTCGGCGAACGGGTCCTGCCATCCCGCCTGCAGCAGGACCGGTACGTCGACCCGCTCGAGCGCCTGCTCCACGCGCATGGCCCGCCACACGGCGTCCTCGGCCGCCGAGCCGGTGAGCCAGTCCAGGTAGGGCATGCCGCTCCCGGCGAGGACCGTGTCCAGGGCCCGCACGAGGGGGAGCTGCTCGAACGCGGGCGCCAGGCGCCGGCCGGCGGTCGCGGCATGGAGGGCGCCGGCGACGGGCCCGTCCGAGAGGTGCCCCAGGGCGTCGAGGAGGTCCACCACTCCCTGGAGCGCAACGGCTCCGCTGCCGTGCGTCATCTCGTGGTTGTCGTGGGCGGAGATCGCCACCACGGCCGCAGCCAGCTCCGGGGGCGGCTCCGCCATCACCGCCCATGCCGAGTAACCCAGGTACGACGCCCCCCACAGCGCGAACCGACCGCTGAACCACGGCTGCCGTCGCAGCCAGGCGACCGTGTCCGCCCCGTCGGCGACCTCCTGGGCGAACGGTCGGAAGACCCCGCCCGAGCCGGACGTCCCCCGACAGCTCTGGTTGACGACGTGGTAGCCGTGTGTGGCGAGCCAGCCCGCCGTGAGCTGGGCGATCAGGCCTGTGCGGCCGTACGGCGTGCGGATGAGCACCGTGCCGAGGGACGTGGTCGTCGGAGCGTGGACGTCGGTCAGGAGCTCGACGCCGTCACGCATGCGGACGCTGGTCCGGAGCACCGTGCAGTCGGCGCGACCCGGCGGCATCCGCAGGACGCGGGCGACGGCCGCGGCGAGCACCCGGCGGGGGAGCGCCACCGGCCGGGGTGCCGTGCTTCCTCGCTGCTCCATCACCGGGGTCCGGGATCAGGCGGTCAAGGACCGACGGTCCAGCCACCGGGGCACGGCGTCGCAGTAGGCGTCGTACTCGGCACCGAAGGACGCTCGGAGGGCCGACTCCTCCGCGGCGACCTGGAACCGGTCGATGACGCCCACGAAGACGGCCGCGGGGACGAGGGTCCTCCAGGACCCTCGGCGCACGGCGTGGGCGACGAGCACGCCGGCCATGCCGACGTACATGGGGTTGCGGCTGATCGTGTTGACGCCCGTCGTCACGAGTGCGGTCGACTTCGACGGGTCGAACGGCTCGACCGTGGTGCCCTGGCGCCGGAACTGCCACGCCGACGCCGTGGCCAGCGCCACCGACGCTGCTCCCACCGCGGCGGAGAGCAGCGCGCGCGGCGTGGAGGGGCGTGGTGCCGCGGGCGTCATCGCGCGCTGGACGAGGCCGGCAGCCAGCGCCAGGAGCGGGGGAGGTGGTCGCTTCACGGGAGCAACCCTGCCACCGCGGGGTACTCCCGTCGACGCCCCATGCAAAGGCCAGGGCCGCTCACCCGGCCGGCCGAGAGCCGGACGGTCAGCGGGCGGGGTCGACGATCGTCATCCCGGCCACGGTCGCCTGGTCGAAGCGGGGGAGCAGCGCTGCCGCCTCGTCGAGCCCGATGGTGCGCTCGACCAGGCGTTGCGGCTGGAGCCGGCCGTGTTCGATGAGCGCGAGCATGTCCGGGTAGTCGGCTGCGGCCATCCCGTGACTGCCCAGCAGGTCGAGCTCCCAACCGATCACCCGCTCCATCGGTACCCGGGGATGACCGTCCACGGGGGGCAGCAGCCCAACCTGCACGTGGCGGCCGCGACGCCGGAGGCCGAGGATCGCGTCGGCGCAGGTCTGCTCGCTGCCGACCGCGTCCACCGCGACGTGGCTGCCGCCGCCGGTGAGGTCGGCGACCGCGGCCGCGACGTCGGAGCCGTCGGCACGCACCACGTGCTCCGCGCCGAGCTCGGACGCGACGGCCAGGGCCTCCGGGTTCCGGTCGACGGCCACCACCCGGCCACCCAGCGCGCGCGCGATCATCACCGCGCTGAGTCCCACGCCGCCGGCGCCGACCACGGTCACCCACTCGCCCTCGGCGAGCCGTGCGCGGCCGACGAGGGCGCGGTACGCCGTGGCGAACCGGCAGCCGAGGCTCGCGGCGGTCACGAAGTCGACCTCCCCGGGAAGGGCGACCAAGTTGGTGTCCGCCGCGTGCAGTGCGACGTGCTCGGCGAACGATCCCCAGTGGGTGAAGCCCGGTTGCTGCTGGTCCGGGCACACCTGGGCGTCCCCGCCCACGCACCACTCGCACCGGCCGCACCCGCAGACGAACGGGACGGTCACCCGGTCGCCGACCGCCCACCGCTCCACGCCCGTTCCGACCTCGGCCACGACGCCGGCCAGCTCGTGGCCGGGCACGTGCGGGAACGCGATCTCGTCGTGCCCCGCCCAGGCGTGCCAGTCGCTCCGGCACATCCCGGTGGCCATCACGCGGACCACCACGCCGCCGTCCGGGGCCGTCGGCTCGGCCACCTCCCGGACCTCGGGACGACTACGGACGGCATCGACGACCACGGCACGCACCGGTGCATCCTGTCAGCCGAGGTGACGGCGCCCCGGCTCAGGCCGAGGACAGGGTGGCGCGGATCGCGGCGATGTGCGCGGGCGTCGAGCCGCAGCAGCCGCCGACCAGGTCGATGCCGAGGCCCGCCAGCCGGGCGGCGTGCTCGGCCAGGTCGTCGGGCGTGGCGTCGTACTCGAAGTGGTCGCCCACGACGTGCGGGAGGCCGGCGTTCGACTGGGCGACCAGGAGCAGGCCGCGGGGCCGGACCTGCGCCATCTCCGCGGCGATGAGCTCCATCTCCTCCGGACCGCGACCGCAGTTGGCGCCCACGGCGTCGGCACCCGCCGCCGCGAGGTGCGCCACCGCGTCGCCCGGACGCACCCCCATCATGGTGCGCACGTTGGTGTCGAAGCTCAGGGTGACGACGACCGGCAGGTCGGGGGCGGCCTGTCGTGCCGCGGCCAGGGCCGCGTCGGCCTCGCCGAGGTCACTGAGCGTCTCGACCAGGACCAGGTCGATCCCGCCCTCGACCAGCGCGGTGAGCTGCTCGGCGAACAGTTCCTGCGCGTCCGCGGGCGTCATGGTCCCGAGCGGTTCGAGCAGCTCGCCGGTCGGACCGAGGTCGCCGGCGACGAGGAGTCCGTGCTCGTCGGCCACGGACCGTGCGATCCGCGCGGCACTGCGGTTCACCTCGGCCAGCCGGTCCCCGAGCCCGTGCATGTCCAGCCGCGGCCGGGTGCCGCCGAACGTGTTCGTCGTGAGCACCCGTGATCCCGCCTCGGCGTAGGCCTCGTGCGCCGCCCTGACGGCGTCCGGGTTGTCGAGGTTCCAGAGCTCACCGGGGGCACCGTCCTCGAGGCCCCTGTCCTGCAGGAGCGTGCCCATGCCGCCGTCGAGCAGCACCGGACGGTCGACGCCCAGCAGCGCCGCCAGCCGGTTCATCCGGCCAGCCCGTCGAGGTACCCGGCGATCCTGTCGGCCGGCCACGCGGCATCGAGCTCGGCGACGACCCGGTCGAGCACCTCGACAGGGGTGCCTGCGGCCTCGGTCCACGGGGATCGTTCCCAGCCCGCGAGGTAGTCGTCCGTGCCGGTGTCACCGAGCCGCATCGCCGCTTCGTCGATCGCCTCCTGGAACCGCGGTGCGAGCTGGGCCTTCGCCGTCTCCTCGGCATCCCTGACCGCCACCATGGACGGCAGCTGGCGCCACCGCGTGACCTGGTACTCCGTCATGCATCGGAGCGTAGGTCCGGCGGCGCCGCTCGGCAGGGGCGTCCGGTGGTTGAACGCCTGTCGTCGCCATGGTCTCGGCGGTGAGGGTTCACGCCGGGACGGAGAGCCCTCGGAGCCACGTCTCCCAGCCCGGCTGCTCGCGCCGCACGTGATCGGCGGCGTCGGGGGAGAACAGGTAGGCCCGGACGCCCGCCAATGCCTTGCCGTCGCCCTCGTCGTACGTGAAGAGGGTGAGCATCCCGGGCACCGGGGCGATGAGCCGGACGAGCGCCTGCCGCTCACCGACGCGCTCGACCGTGCCGGTGCTGCCGCGCACCTCGAGCACCGAGCCCTCCGCTCCCAGGCCGAGCGCCTCGCGCATGGTCGACCACAGCGCCGCCGCGTCACCGGGGTGGGACGTGGTGACCTCGAGCTGCGTGGCCGCCTGGCCGGGGAAGTGCGACAGGTAGAGGCGCAGGTTGTCGAAGAACGGCATCCAGCCGGGACCCAGGTCGTCCCACCACTCCGACTCCCAGTCGGCGCCGGTCCCGAAGCCACTGGTGGTGACCCGCACGACGCAGGTGCCGCCGGACTGCGCCTCGACGACGAACTCCGACGTGAGCGGACTGAGCGAGTCGGGGTCCTGGCCCATGAGGGCGGCCCAGTCCTCCTCGTACTCGATCCGACGCGGCGGGTCCCACGCGGTGACCCGGCCGTCCGAGCCCATGTCCGGACCCATGCTGAAGTGCAGGGAGCCGCCCTGGCGCTCCTCCATCTCCGTCGGCAGGAACCAGGCGCTCATGCCGCGGGCGGTGGCGATGGCCTGCCAGACCTGCTCCGGGGTCCCGGGGACCTCGACGCTGAACTCCAGGCGGTAGGGGACGTTCGGTGTGCTGCTCATGGGTTCTCCTCGGGGAGTGGGTGGGCGGCCACGACGAGCCGGTGAGGGCGTCCGTCGTCGTGGTGGTAGCGCGCAGCCAGGTCGAGCACCGCGGCGGTGAGGTCGTCTGCGAAGGCCGCCCGGTCGGCGGCCGAGCGGAAGCCGATCTGCGTGTCGATGGTCAGCGTCGGCAGGCGCGTGCCGGAGGCTCCGGCGCGGCGCGCGAGCGCGCCGACCTCACGCACGACCCGGCCGGCCAGCGCGACGAGGTAGCCCGCCGACAGGTGGTCGGCACTGGCGCCCGGGTCCGCCGCGGACGGGCTGACCGCCGCCGGTGACACGACGTACGACGCCGCGGATGCCTGCAGGACCCGTTCGGTGATGCCGCCGTGGTGACGCTCCTCGGAGAGCTGCACCAGGCCGTGCGCCTCCAGCGCGTTGAGGTGGTAGTTGACCTTCTGCCGCGTGATGCCGACGCGGCTCGCGAGCCCGGCGGCGGAGGCGGGGACGGCCAGCTCGCCGAGCAGCCTGGCCCGGACCGGGTCCAGCGCGACGGCGGCGGCCTCCGAGTCCTCGATGACCTGGACGTCCTGCATGCCTCCACGATGCGCTTGACAAGATATGTTGTCAAGGGGTCCGGGTCACGAAGCGGCGGGGGTCGCGGCGCCGGGGTGGGTGATCGGCACCCGGCTGAAGTCACCGGCGTAGTAGCCGTTGTGGTGGTGCACGAAGGCGCCGGCGCTGACCCCTCGCTCCTCCTCGATGATGCGTGTCGCGGCCATGGGGATCATCTCCGGTGCTGGGTGGATGGCGGACTTCCTGATGACCTCCAGCCAACCCCCGAGGAGGGGTCGCGGCCCATCGTGCCCGGCGCACGTGCCCGGGGTTCCGACCGCATCCCACAGGCAGGTGGCACCGACGGACGTGCGGTATCCGCAGGGGTGCTGGCCCCCCTTGCCCCTGCGGGAACCACCCTCGCCCGGGCCTGTTCGGAGGAGCAGACTCACAGGCATGGGTAGGCAGTCCTGGTGGCACCGGCGGTCCCGTCGCGATGTCCGCTCCGCGCTGCTCGTGCTGACCGGTGATGCTGTTGCTGGCGGTCCTCATCGCCCTGCTCAGCATCGTGAACACGCTGGCCCTGTCGGTCTTCGAGCGGACCCGCGAGCTGGGCCTGCTCCGGGCGGTCGGCATGACGCGGGCCCAGGTCCGAGCGATGGTCCGCTGGGAGTCGGTGGTGATCTCGCTGATCGGCGCCCTGAGCGGGGCGGGCCTCGGCATCGGGATCGGCCTCGGGCTCTCCCAGGCGATGAAGGACGTGGGGATCAAGGCGATCTCGATCCCTGTTGCCCAGCTGGCTCTCTACGTCGCACTCGCGGCGGTGGCAGGGGTCCTGGCCGCGGTCGGGCCGGCCCGGTCAGCCGCGAAGGTCGACATCCTCGACGCCGTCGTCACGGACTGACCCATCACCGAACGGCCCGCCAGCGCTGCTGGCGGGCCGTTCGTGGCTCTAGGTCCCGTTTCGCCATGTCACGACCGTGAGCCCGCGAAGGGGGAGGGAGAGCCGGCCATCGGCGGCAACGTACGGTGCCAGCACCAGCCGCAGGTCGTTGACGATTCGGTCGTAGGCCTCGTCCGTGATCCGCGCCGCGAGCGGCGTCCCCTTGATCTCGATGGCGGCCAGGGCGTCGATGGACGGGAAGCGCGCGGTCCCGACGCGGCTTCGTGTCTCGATGACGAGCAGTCCCGCATCGTCGAGCGACCGGGTGAGCTCGGTGACGTCGCCGCAGGACCAGTACGTCGAGAGCAGGACCGCGGCGCCTGGGCCCGCGTGCCGCACCGCGACATCGACGAACGGCCCGTAACCCGGTTGCTCCGCCAGCCCCGCAAAGGTCAGCAACGCGACGGTGCCACCCGGTCGCACCACGCGCGCCATCTCGGCCAGCGCTCGCGGGAGGTCGGGGAAGAAGAACAACGCCGCCGAGCACACCACGATGTCGAACTCCGCATCTCGGAACGGCATCGCGGCGACGTCACCCTGCTGCCAGGTCAGCATGGGCGCCACGCGAGCCGCGACCTCGAGCATGGCCGGGTTCAGGTCGAGTCCGACCACCCGCCCGGAATCACCCACCCGCCGAGCAGCTTCGCGCGTGACCACTCCGGTCCCGCACGCCACGTCGAGCACCCGGTCGCCGTCCGAGATCGCGGCCGCGTCACACAGTCTGGGCGCCCATTCTCCGAACAGGGCCGGGACGAAGCGCGACTCGTACGCCTCGGCCTGCTCCACCGTGATCTGGAACGTCTCGGTCATCGGGACCACCTCCTCCCGCAAGACTGGAACGCGCCGCACGCACCCACATCGGTCAACTGACCCAAGAAGTGGCGCGATCCTGTGCCGCGTCCCCTGGTCGCGGGAACATGGAGACGTGACGGTGAGCGACGTGCTGGACGCCGTCCGCGAGGCTTCGGCTGCGGGCGAGTGGGACAGCGCGGTTCGCCTCGCCGAACAGGTGCCGCCCGGGCGGCGTTCTCCCGAGCTGCTCGAGGAGCTGGCCCGCGCGCATTGGTGGCGCGGCGATGTGCGCGCGAGCCTGCGGAGTCGGGACGAAGCATTCACCGGCTACCGCGATCGCGGTGACCGCGACGCTGCGGTGATGGTGGCCGTCGACCTCTGTGTCGTCTGGATGACCAACCTCGAGAACGAGGTCGCGGCGAGAGGCTGGGTGGCCCGGGCCCGGCGCTTGGTCGGCACGACGGATCAGGGCGTCGGCGGCTGGCTCACCCTGCTCGAGGGCTACCTCGCGTCCGATGCCGAGACCGGACATCAGTTGCTGGCACGGGCCCTCGATGTTGGCCGGGCCGGCGCCGACCGTGACCTGGAGCTGGTGGCGCTCGCCGACCTCGGGCTCGCCGCAGTCATGGCCGGGCAGGTCGACGAGGGGATGGCACTGCTCGACGAGGCGTTGGCCGGTGTGGTGGGTGGCGACTACCGGCGGCTCGAGACGTTCGTGTGGAACACGTGCAGCATGCTCGCCGCTTGTGCCACGGTCGGCGACCAGAGGCGGGCGGCGCAGTGGTGCCTGGCCGCCGACCGCTTCCAGGCCACCTATGGCTGCCCCTTCCTCCAAGCCCGGTGCCGCTCTCACTACGGGGCTGTGCTCGTCGGCTCGGGCCGCTGGCCCGAGGCCGAGGCGCAGCTCGTCCAGGCGCTGGCGATGGCCCAGGACTTGGGCCGGCAGCCGCACGTCGAGGCTCTGGCGGCACTTGCCGAGCTCCGGCTACGGCAAGGCAGCCCGGAGGCGGCGGACGCGTTGCTTGCGAGTGTGGAAGACACGTTGCCGGTGGCCGTCACGCTGGCCCGTCTGCACCTGGTCCAGGGCAACCCTTCCCGGGCCGTCTCTGTGCTGCGCGCCTGCCTGGACCGGATCGGGGACACCGGCCCGCAGTCCCATGCGGCGACCGCGATCCTGGTCGAGGCTCTGGTCGCCAGTCGCCGCCTCGAGGACGCGCGCCGGGTTGCTGAGCACCTGGGTCATGACGCCGAGGTGGCTTCCTACCCTCAGGCCAGTTCGCTGGCCGCCCGCGCGGCCGGGCTCGTCGCAGCTGCCGTTGGCGACCCGGCAGCGGCACGCCAGCACCTGTCCGCCGCGGTCCAGGGCTTCGTGCGACTGGACCTGCCGTTCGAGGCGGCCCGGACCCGCCTGGACCTCGCCCGCATCGTGGAGACGGACGACCCGGATCTCGCGGCCAGCGAGGCCTCGACCGCGCACGGGGTGCTCCAGCGTCTCGGCGCGATCACCGACGCCGACGCTGCTGCTGCGCTGCTGCGGCGCCTGGGCGTCGCCACGCGACCCGGGCCCCGCTCCGCGAACGCATTGACCACACGGGAGCGGCAGGTGCTGGAGCTGCTCGAGCTCGGCCTCAGCAATCCTCAGATCGCGGACCGACTCTGCCTGAGCCGGAAGACCGTGGCGCACCACGTGAGCAGCATCCTGACCAAGCTCGGACTGAGCTCGCGGGCCCAGGCCGCGGCCTGGGCAGCTCGGCGGACCGGCAGCTGACCAGCCGTCGAGCGTGGCGCGCGGTCGATGACGCCCGGGGACCTGCGACGTCGGGGTCGCCGGTCAGGCGGCGCCGGCCTCGATGGGTACACCGGCGAGACGCCACTCGAGGACCCCGTCGACGGCGCGGCTGGCTGCGAGCCCCTCGGCGTTGAGCAGTCGAACGGCGTCGTGAGCCAGGACGCAGTAGTGGCCGCGGCAGTAGGCGACGATCTCGTGGTTTCGGGGCAGCTCCCCGATCCGCGCGGCCAGCTCCTCGAGGGGGATGTGGATCGCTCCGGGGAGGTGGCCGGCGGCGTACTCCGGCTCGGGCCGGACGTCGAGGACGACGGCGTCACCGTCGGCGAGGCGGCGCATCAGCTCGTCGGTGTCCACGGCGCGGGTGTCCTCGGGGCCGAGGTAGGCGCGCCGGGCGAGCTCGGTGTGGGGGCGGTGCAGCTGCGCGACGCGCCGCAGATGGTCCCAGAGCCCGGCGATGTCGTCACCGACGAGGGAGTAGAAGATCCGCCTGCCGTCGCGCCGAGCCTCGACGACGCCGGCATCGCGCAGGGTCTGGAGGTGTGCGGAGCAGGTGCTCATGCCGAGGTCGGCCGCCTCGGCGAGGCCCTCGACGCTGCGGGGCCCCTGGATGAGGAGGTCGAGCAGCTCGAGCCGCTTGGGGTGGCCCAGCACCTTGCCGACCGCCGCGAACTGCGCGAACAGCGCGTCCTTGCTGGCCCGGTCACCCATCGTCGTCCGCCTGCCCGTCCGGCACCGGCGCGCGGTGCAGGGTCTCGTACATGCGCAGCGCGACCACGAGACCGGACGCGGCGGTGAGAGCGGCAACGGTCCACACGGCGGCTTCGACGCCCAGGGCGTCGGCCACCACGCCGGCGAGCAGCGCCCCGACCGCGAAGCCGCCGTCCCGCCACAACCGGTAGACCCCCACCGAGCGGGCACGCCATGCCGGGTGCGCCACGTCGCCGATCGAGGCCAGCAGCGTGGGGTAGACCATCGCGGTGCCGCCGCCGAGGAGCACTGCGGCGACGGCCCAGGCGGCGAACGAGTCCGCGAGCGCGATCAGCGCGAGGGCCAGGGCCTGCAGCCACATGCCGGAGGCGATCAGCCACTTCCGTCCCCACCGGTCGGAGAGGGCGCCGGTGAAGAGCTGCCCGACTCCCCACACCGCGGGGTAGAGCGCGGCGAGGATGCCGATCCTGCCGACCGAGAGTCCTGCGCCTGCGAACAGGATCGGGAGGAGGCCCCACGCGAGTCCGTCGTTGAGGTTGTTGACCAGGCCCGCCTGGCTGGCAGAGGAGAGGGCCGGCTCCTTGAAGCTGGTCTGCACGAACACCTGGCCGTCGGTCAGCCCTCCGTGGAGGTGGTCGTGCCTGCCGTCGGCGCGGGCGACGTGGCCGGCGGCCTCGAGGCGGGCGTGCTCGCGGGTCTCCTGCACGACCAGGGTCGACAGTCCGAGGCCGAGTGCGGCGAAGGCGATGCCGAGGAAGAAGGGCTCGGGACGCAGTCCGTAGGACTCCGCGACGTAGCCGGTGGCCAGTGCGGTGACCGCCACGGCGGCGTACCCGGCGGCCTCGTTGAGTCCCATCGCCAGGCCCCGTCGCGCCGGTCCCACGAGGTCGATCTTCATCACCACCGTGGTGGACCAGGTCAGGCCCTGGCTGACGCCGAGCAGCACGTTGGCGACGATGATCCAGGTCCACGACGGCGCCCAGATCAGCATGAAGGGGACCGGTACAGCGACGAGCCAGCCGGCCACGAGCACCGGCTTGCGGCCGAACCGGTCCGACCACGTGCCGGCGACGTAGTTGGTGGCGGCCTTGGACAGGCCGAAGGCCAGGATGAAGCTCAGCCCGGCGGTGTAGGCCGTGATCCCGAACTCCTCCTGGCCCAGGAGGGGGAGCACGGTGCGCTCCTGGCCGAGCATGCCGCCGACCAGGGCGTTGACCGCGACCAGCAGGCTGAACTGCGCGAGGTTCTGGCGGAGCCCGAGCTCGACACGAGTCCGGGGGGTTGCGACCGTGCGATGGCCCATGGGCACCTCCGGGGAGCGAGGAACTGACCCCCGCAATATTACGTCATTCCAAAGAACGATGGAATGTCGTGCAGGTGCTGCCCCGCAACCGAGCCCGGCGCGCGCAGGAGCGTGCTGACGCATACTGCGAGCCATGGACCCGCGCCCGGAGACCGAACCCCGGCCAAGGGTGACGACCGCGGTCGTGGTGACCGCGGAGTCGAAGCACCGGTCCCGCTCGCTCCAGCCGACGGTGCTGCGGCGGGTGGGCGGCGTGACCCTGCTGGACCGCACGGTCAAGGTGCTGCGCGAGGCAGGAGTGACCCGGATCGTGGTGGTGGCCGGCTACCGGAGCGAGGACGTGGCGGCGACCATCCACTCCCACGGACTCCCGGTCGAGCTGGTGGTCGACCCCGACTGGCAGCAGGGCACGTCGACGTCGGTGGTGGCCGGCCTCCGGCAGGTCGAGGAGGACCGGTGCCTGGTGGTCATGGGCGACCACGTGTTCGAGGCCGACGACGTACGGCGGCTGATGGCTGCACCGGGCCGCAACGTGCTGGCCGTCGACCGTGACCCCCAGCGTCAGGTGGGCGGCCTGGGAGGGGTGCCCCCGGTCCGGGTGCGGACCGCCGCCGACGGCCGGCTGCTCGAGCTGGCAGCCGACCTGAAGGAGTACGCCGCGGTCGACGCCGGCCTCAGCTCCGTCCATGTCGCCGACGTCCTGGCCGCGACCGCCGACGCACCAGCAATGCCGTGGGCCGCCGTGCGGCGGCGGATGCTCGACCACGGCCTGGAGATGACCACCTGCGACTTCACCGGGCTCTGGGCGGCCGTCGACACACCCGAGGGAGTGCGGGCCCTGGAGCGGGTGATGTGGCACCGGTACGGTCCGAAGCCGAGCGACCAGATCATCGCCCGGACCGTCAACCGGCGGATCTCGGGGCCCCTGACCCGCCAGCTGCTGCGGACCGGGCTCAGCCCGCACGTGGCCACGTTGCTGGCCTTCGCCACCACGCTGCTCGCGGCCGGCCTGATCGCGGTCGGCGACCGGTGGGCGATGGCCGCGGGCGGGCTCGGCGTCCTGCTCGGCTCCGCCCTCGACGGCGTCGACGGCGAGCTCGCGCGAGTGAGTGGCCGGGCCTCGCGCCGCGGCGCCGCGCTGGACACGCTGCTGGACCGTTACGCCGACCTCGCCGTGGTGGTCGGCCTGGTCATCGGCGCCGGCCACACGGAGACCGCCTGGGCCTGGGGGTTCGCCGCTGGGTGCGGCTGCCTGCTGATCTCCTACGTCCACGCGGTGGGCCGCGACACCGACGTGCGGTTGCTCTTCCGGCGCGAGGTCCGGCTGCTGATCTTCGCCCTGGCAGCGATCAGCGGCCTACCGCTGTGGGGGCTGGCGGTCGTCGCCGTCGCCGCCAACCTCGACACGGCGCGCGGCGTGGTGCTGCTCCTGCGCGCGATGCACACCTGATGCCCGCGTGGTGACGGACCACCCCTTTGTCCGCTGCATTTCCTGGAACGCCGGTCCACAGGGCACGCTAAGTCGCACCCACAGCGCTGCCCGGCGGGCCGGCGTACGTCCCCAACCCCCTGGGAGAAGGCATGAGCAACACCACGCACACCTACGACGAGGCGCGTCCCGGCACGAGCTCCGACGGCGTCGCCGAGGCATCTCCGTCGGCGGTCCGCCTCCTGGAGATGACTGCCCGCGACACCGAGCAGTGGCGCGCCGAGGCGAGGAGCGAGGCGGAGGCCGTGGTGGCCGCGGCCCGCGAGGAGGCCGAGGGCCTCAGGGAGTCGGCGCGGAGCGAAGCGGCCGAGATCGTGAACGACGCACGCGCCGAGGCCTACCGCGTGCGCGAGGAGACGACCGGGCTCCGCAAGCGCCACGACGAGGAGATCGCGCAGCTGCAGCAGGTCGCGTCCGAGCACAAGGAGCAGCTGCGGCGCCACCTCACCGAGATGCTCGACCGGGTGGAGTCGACCCCGGGAGCCGGCGAATGATCGTCGTAGGGGCCGGGGGCGAATGGGCTGGCCTGTAGGCCGGGTTCTGTCCGCCTGACGGCGGGGCGACCATCCATCTAGGAGAGCCGTTGCCGACTCCCTCGAGCGATCTACCCGTGTGCTCGGGCGGGCCGCCCTCGGACACACACTGCTCGATCTTGCTCCGGGTGGGGTTTACCTAGCTGCTCCGGTCACCCGGAGCACTGGTGGTCTCTTGCACCACCGTTTCACCCTTGCCGCTCCCCGTGGGGAGCGGCGGTCTGTTTTCTGTGGCACTGTCCCGCGGGTTGCCCCGGATGGCTGTTGGCCATCACCCTGCCCTGTGGAGCCCGGACCTTCCTCGGTCCCCGTGAGGGGAACGCGGTCGCCCGGCCAGCCCATTCGCAAGGTCGAGCATGGCAGAGCGGCCCGGGCCCGGGCCAGTCAGGGCAGGGTCAGGACCTCGGCGCCGGTCGGGGTGACGAGCAGGGTGTGCTCGAACTGGGCGCTGCGCCGGCCGTCCCGGGTCACGGCGGTCCAGCCGTCGTCCCACATCTCCCACTCGTGCGTGCCGAGGTTGAGCATCGGCTCGATCGTGAAGGTCATGCCGACCCGGATCTCGTCGTCGAAGCGCGGGTCGTCGTAGTGCGGGACCACCAGGCCGCTGTGGAACGACGTACCGATGCCGTGGCCGGTGAACTCGCGGACCACGCCGTAGCCGAAGCGGCGAGCGTAGGCCTCGATGACACGGCCGACGACGTTGATCCGGCGACCGGGCTGCACGGCCTTGATCGCCCGGTCCAGCGCCTCGCGGGTCCGCTCGACGAGCAGGCGGGACTCCTCGTCGACGTCGCCGGCCAGGAACGTCGCGTTGGTGTCGCCGTGCACGCCGTCGAGGAAGGCGGTGATGTCGATGTTGACGATGTCGCCGTCCTCGACGACCCGGGCGTCCGGGATGCCGTGGCAGACCACCTCGTTGACGCTCGAGCACAGCGACTTGGGGAAGCCTCGGTAGCCCAGCGTGGAGGGGTAGGCGCCGTGGTCGCAGAGGAACTCGTGCCCGATGCGGTCGAGCTCGTCGGTGGTGATCCCGGGGGCCACGTGCGAGCCGACCAGGTCGCGTGCCTGGGCGGCCAGCCGGCACGCGGCACGCATCCGCTCGATGGTCTCGGCGTCCTTGACCTCGCTGCCCTCGAAGGGCGTGGGCGCCGGCCGGTCGACGTACTCGGGACGGGGGATGGAGGCGGGGACGGCACGACGCGGCGAGATCGCCGCCGGGGCTAGGGCTGGCACGGGCGCGAGTGTAGTTTCTGGCCATGAGCGACTCGGAGTACTGGTACTGCCTGACCCACAAGACGGTCGAGGGGCGCGACGGCTGCCGCAACTCCGACCGACTCGGCCCCTACGCCTCCGCCGCGGAGGCGGGTCGTGCGCTGGAGAAGGTCGAGGAGCGCAACGAGGAGTGGGACAACGACCCCAACTGGAACGACGACGGTCCCGGTTCCGGTGCCGATGACGACGGGACGCCGAGCAGCTGAGCGCTCCCGGACCCGCTCCGCGTGACATCGCCTCACCGTGGGCGTTCGCGGGGATGATCGGGCTCGCGGCGGTGTTCTTCCTGCTCGCCGCGACGCCGACCGTCGTCGCCGCCCCGTGGTGGGTGACCGCCCTGCTGCTCGCGACGTGGACGGTCGCCCTGGTCCAGGGCTGTCGCTGGTTCGTACGCCGCCCGCGCGCGGTGGTCGTGCTGCCGGCGCTGCTCGCGGTGGGGTGGTTCGCGGTGGTGCTCGGCGGGGCGCGCTGGCTCGACTGGGGCTGAGGAGCGTCAGCGCGGCGAGACGCGCAACACCCTGTCGTTGCCCCCGTTGCTGGTCGTGACCAGCAGGTCGCCGTCGGGGAGACGGGTCACCGAGCGCAGGCGGCCGTGGCGCCGCAGCGCGCCCGGCGTCCACTCCCGCTGCAGGCGGAGCCGGTCGTCGAACCGGAGGAACAGCATCCGCTCGCCCCCCAGGGCCGCGACGGCGAGCGTGCCGTCGTACGCGCCCCAGCGGCTGCCCTCCACCCACGCGGCGCCCGAGGTGGCGATGGTGGGGTTGCCCGAGCTCCAGATCGCCTCGGTCTGCTGGCCGGGCAGCGACTGGTCGGTCATCGGCACGCTCTCGTCGTAGCCGGGCCCGGGCTGCCAGCCGAAGTCGGCGCCGGGGGAGAGGGCGTTGACCTCGTCGTCGCGGTAGGACCCGTGCTCGACGCTCACCACCGACCCGTCCGACGGACGCTGGGCCAGTCCCTGGACGTTGCGGTGGCCGAAGGTCCACACGAGCCGCTGACGGGGGTCGGCCGCGTCGGCGAACGGGTTGCCGGGCAGCGCCCGGCCGGTGCGCCGGTGGACGCGGAGCACCTTGCCGCCGAGCGACGTCAGGTCGCGCGGGTTGCCGGCGTCGGCGGCGTCACCGGTGCCGACGTACAAGGCCTTGGACCCCGAGTCGAGCAGCACGCGGCAGCC
Source organism: Nocardioides sediminis (assembly GCF_003047295.1). Classification (GTDB taxonomy): domain Bacteria; phylum Actinomycetota; class Actinomycetes; order Propionibacteriales; family Nocardioidaceae; genus Nocardioides; species Nocardioides sediminis. Next base: position 320,160 of record NZ_PZYZ01000003.1, on the reverse strand, counting down.
GCCGTGCCGCCCGCTGGTGACAGGCAGGCCGGTGACGACGTGGCGCACCAGGCTGGCCCGGCGTGCGTTGCCGCTGAGCTTCCACAGCGAGACGCGGACGTCGCGGCCGCCGCCGGCCCGCCACCCCTGGCAGGTCCAGAACCGACGCGTCCGGTCGAAGGCCGGGTCGACGGCAAGCGACATCAGGCCGGTCTCGCCGCTCACCCAGACCTTCTTCCGGGGGAATCGGACGGTACGCCGCTCGCCCTTGCGCACCACGCTGAGCCGGGCGCGGTCGCGCTCGGTGACGAGGAGCCGCCCGCCGCCGATGGGCTGGACGTCCCACGGGTTGGCGAGCCCGCCGACGACCGTGCGCACCCGGAGCCGCGGTGCGCTGGCGCGGGCGTCGGGCGCCTCGGCCTGGATGGGGGCGAAGCCGCCGGGGGCCTCACCCGCCGCCACCGGCGCCACGGGGCCGAGCGTGCCGAGCCCGAGGGCGACGGCCACGGCGAGGACGGTGGGTCGACCGGCACGGCGAGGCGTCATGGCGCGACGCTACGCGCTGGCCGGGCGGACCGCGAGGGGCAGCAGCCCGCCCCGCGCCGCTAGAAGGTGTGCTCGGGCCCGGGGAAGGTGCCGCCGCGGACGTCGTCGGCATAGGCGCGTGCGGCCTCGAGGAGCACGCCGTGGACGTCGGCGTACTGCTTGACGAAGCGGGCCATCCGGCCGGTCCGCAGCCCGAAGGCGTCCTGCCACACCAGCACCTGTCCGTCGCAGCCGTTGCCGGCGCCGATGCCGATGGTCGGGATGGCCAGCTCCTTGCTCACCTGCTCGGCGACGTCGCCGGGCACCATCTCCATGACGACGGCGAAGGCTCCGGCCTCCTGGACGGCGCGGGCGTCGGCGAGCACCCGGTCGGCCGCGTCGCCGCGGCCCTGGACGCGGTAGCCGCCCAGGGTGTGCTCGCTCTGCGGGGTGAAGCCGATGTGGGCCATGACGGGGATGCCGCCGCGGGTGCACGTGGAGATGACCGGGGCCATCTCGGCACCGCCTTCGAGCTTGACGGCGTGGGCGCCGGCCTCCTTCATGAAGCGGACGGCGGTGAGGTAGCCCTGCTCGGGGCTGGCCTGGTAGCTGCCGAAGGGCAGGTCGCCGACCACCATCGCGCGGCTGACGCTGCGCGCGACCGCGCGGGTGAGGGGGAGGAGCTCGTCGACCGTGACGGGCAAGGAGGTCTCGTTGCCGTAGACGTTGTTGGACGCCGAGTCGCCCACGAGCAACAGGTCGATGCCGGCCTCGTCGAAGGTGGCGGCGGTGTACATGTCGTAGGCGGTGAGCATGGTGATCTTGTCGCCGCGCTCCTTCATCTCCCGCAGGTGATGGGTGCGGACCTTCTTGACCGGTGCGGCCTGCGGGGCCCCGGTGCCGTACGGCGCGGTCTCTTCGCTCATGGTGCTCTCCTCTTGACATCTCGCGGCTCCCCGATGGAGTCCACGGACCACCAGTCAGGCTAGTGCGGTCTCGCGGGTAGGGCGCTGTGGCGCCGGTCACGCGCTGTCACCGGACGTAGGTGAGGTAGTCCTCGGCGGGGGCGCTCTCGGCGAAGTCGTCGCCGTCCTGGATCCCGCTGCTCCCGATGCGGATGTTGAGCCCCGACCCCTTCTTCTCGGCCGTGAGCAGCGACGCCTCGACGGTGACCGAGACGTTGCCCTTGGTCCCGGTGACGCGCTTGCGCTCGTCGTCCGCCTCGACCGTGTAGCCGTGCTCGACCAGGACGGTCTCGACCGCCGCCAGCGACTCGGTCATCGTGCCGGACGGCTTCACGATGGCTCCGCTCGCGACGTAGTCCCAGATGCCGAAGCCGCCCCGCTCGGAGAACGTCGCCAGCATGCCGTTGACCTCTCCGCCGACCTGGCCGAGGAGGTCCGGCAGCAGGGCCTTGGCCTCGCCGTCCATCTCGGCCTTGACGGTCTCGGCGTCCGGCTCGCTCCCCTCGGTGGCACCAGAGCCGGCGTCCGAGGTGCAGGCGGACAGGAGGAGCAGCACGGCCAGCCCGAGCAGGATGCGCGTCATGCCGGCCACCCTAGGTCGTGACGTCATCGCCACAGGTCCTGGAAGTCGTCGACCCGGTCACCGACCCAGTCCCGGCCGCCGTCGTAGGCGTCCTCGATCTCCCGGAGGGACTCGTCGACCTCCCTCTCCACCTGGTGGACGACCTCGTCCTCGGCCCAGTCGAGGGCCATGTCGTTGGCGTCCTGGGTCCGGCCATCCGTGACCTCGGGCTCGTCGCCGCGGACGATCGCGGCCAGGTTGTCGAGGGACTCGCGGTTGGTCTCCGGGTTGAAGTAGGACGTGTGGTTCTCGACCCCCTGGCCGATGGTGTCGGCGTGGAACTCCTCGCCGGGGGCCACCGGGAAGACGGTGGCGCCGAAGTCCTCCTGGGCGGGGTCGCGCCCCATGCCGAGGTCGCCGTCACGGCCGAGCCAGGTGACGAAGTCGTTGTCGGCGGACCCGACGTAGACCCTGCCCTCGCGCATGCCCAGGTCGCGCACGCTGTCGACGTCGTCGCCGCCGGCGCCGGGGCTGCCGATGAGGGTGAGGGAGTCGGCGTCCAGGCCGTGGTCATGGGCGGCGTGGGCCGCGGTGGTCGAGCCGTAGCTGTGGCCGATGACCGAGAGGTGCGACTGATCCCCCTCGTCGCTGGCGCGCAGTCCGTCGACGAAGTCGGCGAGCAGGGCTCCGCCGGCAATGGCCTTGTCCTCCCGGACGACGCTGCCCATGTCGACCCCGTCGCCGGGCCAGTCCAGGGCGTCCTCCGGGTTCCAGCTCGGGGCGTCGTAGCCCATCCACGCGATGGCCGCGGCGGACTCGCCGTTGCGGATGGCCTCGAGGTAGAGCGTGTAGGCGTCGCGACCCTGTCCGGCGATGTTGGTTCCGTCGTTGGTGATGCCCGGGACGATGACGGCCGTGTTGTCGGCGGTGTCGGGGTCTCCGTAGCTGACCGCCACCGCGCCGTCGCCACCGAAGGCACCCGGTTGATAGACGAGCAGGTTGACGTCGACGGGGTCCGCGACGCCGTCGCCGTCGAGGTCGGGCAGCCCCGTCGTGTCCGGGATGGCGAGCGACTCCTCCGCGGCCCGGGCCCGGTCGAGCAGCCGCTGCTCGGCCTTGGTCAGCTCCTCCCCGGCCTTCTGCTTGACGGCGAGGTTGTCGAGGTCGCGGTCCAGGGAGGTGCGGTTGGCCTCGTCCCGTTCACCGGTGGGGATGCCGTTGGTGTTGCCGACCAGGTCGGGGTCGCTGATCTTCAGCGCCTCCTGCTCGGCCTTGGTGAGGTACTTCCACCAGTCGTTGATGGCGTCCGGGTCGCCGCCGAGCGCCGTCAGCTCGGCGCGCAGCGCTGCGACGTCGGTCCGGTCGCGGGCCTCCGCGTCGGCGCCCTCACCCGTGGTGTCGACGGCCTGGAAGGCGGCGATGAGCCGGTCCTCGGCGGCGGTGACGTCGTCCCAGAAGGCGGTGATGTCGTCGACGAGCCGGTCCGCCCGCCGCTGGAGGGCGTGGGCCTCGGCCTCGAGGGCCGCGACGTCGTCGGCCGTCGATCGGCCGATCCAGGCGTGCAGGTCGTCGATGTCCTGGTTGAGGGCGCTGCGCCGGGAGACGAGGCGCTCGCGGTCGGCGGTGAGCTGGACGACCCGGTCGACGTAGCGATCACAGGCGGTGACCACGCGGGCGAACGCCGCCGTGGCGGCGGAGGCGTCCCTGGCGTAGCCCGTCATCGCGTGGTCGGCCGCCTCGGCGGCGCCGCCGGTCCAGTCGTCGGGGGCCCCGTGCGCCGTCATCCACTCGGCGACGTCCGACGTGGTCGTGGCCGTGGACCGCAGGCCGGTGGTGACCGCCGACGCGGCCGGGGTCGCGTCCATCTCGGCGATGGCCGCGACGTGGGCGGGGACCATGATCGTGGTCATCGCGGGCCCACCGTCGGGGAGACGTTGCGGTCGGCCCAGGTCAGCAACCGCTGGCTGCGCTCGACGACGTCCTGGTCGGACTGCTGGAAGAGCAGGCCGGCGTCCCGCAGTGCCTCGGCGTGGTTGCCGGCAGCGTCCTCGAGGCGCTTGACCTCCTTCTCCCAGGCATCGATGAACGCTTGGGCCGCGGGCTGCACCCGGGCACCGAGGAGGGAGGCGTCGACCTCGCCGAGGGACTTGCGACCGCCCCGCACGACCTCGCCCTGGTCCTCCCACGCCTGGGCGGAGCTGCGCAGCGCCTCGAGGTAGACGAAGAGGGTCATGGCCGGCTCCCCGTCGTGGACCGGAGCTCGGCCTGGAGGTCTGCGTGCAGCTCGGCCGGGACGTGGAGCGGGTCGCTCGTGATGGTCACCGACACCGTGTCGCCAGCTGCGCGGGCGATGAGCTCGAACGGTCCGGCCACGCCGCGCACCCGTGGGGAGCCGTCGGCGGCGGGGCGGGGGTCCCAGCCGAGGTGGACGAGGGTGTTGGCCAGTCGCCGCAGGAGCTGGACGGCACTCTCCTCGCCGAGGTCGCCGTAGCCGGCAGCGGTGACCCAGCGGCGTACCTCCGGGTGCTCCTGGCTCCACCAGTAGTCGGTGCGCGCCGTCGGCTCGCGGTCGAGCCGCTCGCTCAGGATGGCCAGGACGCGCCCGGCGTGCTGCATGCGGGCGAGGCACTGCGCGCGGGTGGCGCTCGGCTCGGCGAGCGGCGCGACCGGGGGCAGCAGCACGATGTCGACGTCGGGGTGCCGCTCGCGCAGCTCGCGCATCATCGGGTCGGCCAGGGCCGGGTCAGGTGGGAGCGAAGCCATGGCCTCCTTGTTCCGCAGGAGCCCGCGCGCCAAACCCGGTCTGTGGCGCCTGTGGAAGCGGGCTGCTGGTGCTGCTGCTGGGGCGGGACGGGGTCGCCCATCGGCCGGACCGTGGCCTCACGGGCGGTGCCTGGAGAGGCGCCGCACCCGGCGCGACACCCCCTGACGGACGCGCGTCAGACGGGGGCGTCCGGAGCCTGAGGCAAGCTCCGCGCGGAGACGCTGTCTGTCCCGGCGCAGGCGCGCCACCCTGCGGCGTAGGCGACGCACCTCCTCCCGCGCCCGAGCGGTCTCTGCGCGCTCGAGCTCGGCGGCGATGTCGGCCGCCCGCCGGTCCGCCAGCGCGCGGGCCAGGTCGTGCTCGAGCTCGCCGAACAGCGAGTCGCGGGCACGCGCGTGACTGATGCTGACGGTCAGGTCACGATCGCGGTCGTCGAACGACACGGCGATGAGACCGTCGCCGCTGAAGGACTCGCTGACGGAGTGCTCTGCGATGACGTGGGCGCCCGCCTCGAGGAGGAGCGTGAGCGCCGCCTGGTGCGTGAGGGCGTCGCCGGAGATGGTGTGGTGGTGTGTCGAGACGATGAGGAACCGGACGCGGCCGGCGCGCAACGTCTCCACCGCACGCTCCAGCAGCACGGTCTCGTAGCCCTGGATGTCCGCCAGCACCAGGTCGACGTGGTCCAGGCCCGCGAGCGCCATGAGCGAGTCCAGGTCGAACTGGGGGGTGGAGCGGCGCACGCCGTCGCTCTCCGCGAGGAACTCGATCTCCTCACCGGGTGAACCGCCGACTGCGCCGTCGACGAAGGTGACCCGGTCCGTGAAGCCGTTCAGCTCGGCGTTGAGACGGCCGACGGCCATGTAGGCCGGGTCGGGCTCGAGGGCGACGACGCGGGCTCGCGGCGCGACGTGGCACAGCCAGAGCCCGTAGTAGGTCCAGAAGCTGCCCAGCTCGATCATCGTCGGCTCCGGGGTGTCCGACACGAGGTGCCGCAGGACGGCGTCGAACACGACCTCCTCCTGCGGCTCGTGGTGACCCTGGAGGCACCGGATGATCTCCGCCATCCAGTCCCCGAAGTAACCGCCCTCGCGGACGAGCAGACCGTTGTGCATCACCTGGACCCGGTGGCCGCGGTGGTCGCGACTCTCACCGGCACCGGGGACCTTGGGAAGCGAGTCGGTGTCTCGACAGGACAGGGTCTGCACGACGCGACCGGTGATCGCCGGGTCGAGGTCGGCCAGCCGGGGCTCGGGGTGGGTGGTCACGTCGGACACCGTAGTCCGACGGGATGTCGGATCCTCCGACCACCGACGGCTCGCCGAGCGCCCACCTGTACGGGCGGGGCGGGGGAGGTCGTCACCCTAGAGTGAGGCGCGTGGACTTCTACTCCGCCTACGCCCAGGGCTTCGCGCGCGTCGCGGCCATCACCGTGCCGGTCGCGCTGGCTGATCCGGTTGCCAACGCCGAGCGGGTGATCGCGGAGGCGCGACGCGCGCACGACGAGCACGTCGCGGTCGCGGTGTTCCCCGAGCTGGGGCTGAGCGGCTACGCCATCGACGACCTGTTCCTCCAGGACACGCTGCTCGACGGCGTACGACGCGCGATCGACGAGGTGGTCGCGGCGAGCGCCGACCTGCTCCCGGTCCTCGTGGTCGGGGCACCGCTGGTCCGGGGCAACCGCGTCTACAACTGCGCGGTCGTCATCCACCGGGGCGAGATCCTGGGGGTGGCGCCCAAGTCGTACCTGCCGAACTACCGCGAGTTCTACGAGCGGCGGTGGTTCGCGCCGGGCGACGACACGCACGGCGAGTACATCGAGGTCGGGGGAGCGGAGGTCCCGTTCGGCCCCGACCTCATCTTCCGCGCGACCGACGTCGCCGGGCTGGACCTGCACGTGGAGGTGTGCGAGGACTTCTGGGTGCCGATCCCGCCGAGCGCGGAGGCCGCGCTGGCCGGCGCGACCGTCCTGGTCAACCTGAGCAGCAGCCCGATCACCGTCGGGCGGGCCGAGGACCGGCGGCTGCTGGTCCGCAGCGCCAGCTCGCGCTGCTCCGCGGCGTACGTCTATGCGGCCGCGGGCCAGGGCGAGTCGACCACCGACCTGAGCTGGGACGGCCAGACGCTGGTCTACGAGTGCGGTGACCTGCTGGCCGAGGGCGAGCGGTTCCCGGCCGACGCGGTGCACACGGTGACGGACGTCGACCTCGATCGCATCCGCCAGGAGCGGCTGCGGCAGGGGTCCTTCGACGACAACCGTCGGGGTGTCGGGTCCCGCCCGTTCCGGGTCGTCGAGCTCGAGCTGCGCCCGCCGGGCGGCGACATCGGGCTGCGACGCAAGGTCGACCGGTTCCCCTTCGTGCCCGACGACCCCGAGCGGCTCGCGCTCGACTGCTACGAGGCCTACAACATCCAGGTCTCGGGGCTCGAGCAGCGGATCGTCGCGATCGGTGCGCCCAAGGCCGTCATCGGCGTCAGCGGCGGCCTGGACTCCACCCACGCGCTGATCGTGGCCGCCAAGGCGATGGACCGCCTCGGCCGTCCCCGCAGCGACATCCACGCCTTCACGATGCCCGGCTTCGCCACCGGCGCGAGCACCAAGTCCTACGCCACCCGGCTCAGCAAGGCCCTCGGCGTGACGTTCGAGGAGATCGACATCCGGCCGGCGGCCGAGCAGATGCTCGACGACCTCGACCACCCCTACGCCCGCGGCGAGAAGGTCTACGACGTCACCTTCGAGAACGTGCAGGCAGGACTGCGCTACGACTACCTCTTCCGGCTGGCCAACCACCGCGGCGGCATCGTCGTCGGCACCGGCGACCTCAGCGAGCTCGCGCTCGGCTGGTGCACCTACGGCGTGGGCGACCAGATGTCGCACTACTCGGTCAACGCCGGGGTCCCCAAGACCCTCGTGCAGCACCTCATCCGCTGGGTCATGTCGCACGGCGAGTTCGACGAGGACACCAACGAGGTCCTCGGCGAGATCCTCACCCAGGAGATCACCCCCGAGCTCGTGCCGACCGAGGAGGGCAGCAAGCCGCAGGCGACCGAGGACTCGGTGGGCCCCTACAACCTCCAGGACTTCACGCTCTTCCACGTCGTACGACGCGGGCACCGGCCCAGCAAGATCGCCTTCCTCGCCTGGCACGCCTGGCGCGACGTGGCGGCGGGCGAGTGGCCGCCGGGCTTCCCCCAGGACGCCCACGTGGCCTACGACCTGCCGACCGTCAAGCGGTGGCTCGAGGTGTTCGTGAAGCGGTTCTTCGCCAACCAGTTCAAGCGCTCGGCGCTGCCCAACGGCCCCAAGGTCAGCGCCGGCGGCACGATGAGCCCGCGCGGCGACTGGCGGATGCCGAGCGACGCCAGCGCCGCGGCGTGGCTGGCCGAGCTCGCCGGCGTGCCCGACGAGGACCCGCGGCCTTAACCCCGCCTTAGCAGTCGCATGGTTCGCGCTTAGCGACTCCTCGACGAGTCTCCTCCGTGTCACCCCGACCGAAGGAGAACCGCAGTGAACCGCACCAGGATCATCATCGCGACCGTCGTGGCCCTCGTCGTCGTCGCCGGCGTCGGCGGCCTCGTCTGGTGGCAGACCGGCGACGACGAGGTCCGCCGGGCCGGGTCGTGCGACGGGGCGTCGTACACCCTCGAGCGCGAGCGCGAGGACGACACCACGGAGGTGTCGTTCGAGGTGCAGGCGAGCGCGCCCGGGGAGACCTGGGAGGTCCGTATCGAGCAGGGCGACGAGGTGCTCGTCGAGGGCACCCGCACCACCGACGAGGACGCCGAGATCGACGTCGACGCCTACGTCGCGCAGGACGCGACGGGCGACATCACCGCCTCCGCCACGCAGGACGACAGGACCTGCACCGCCACCATCACCGCCGGCTGACCGCGGTCCCCACCAACGCCGTCAAGGAGATCCCATGAGCACCACCACCCGCATCACCGTCCTGACCGCCGCCGCGACCCTCGTCGCCGCGCCCCTGACCCTGGCCGTCGTCGCGCCCGCCCACGCCGACGTCGACCGCAACGGCGCCTGCGGCGCCGGCCGCTACGAGCTGAGCGTCGACCGGGAGCGGCGCGCGGGCCAGCGGGGCTTCGAGGTCGACGCCGGGCTGGAGGGCGTGGCGCCCTACTCGCGCTGGACCTTCGTGCTGCGCCACGACGGCAACCGCGTCCTGGAGGTCACCCGCACCGCCGACGACGAGGGCGACGTCGACGTCGACGCGTTCCGCCGCAACAGCGCCGGCAAGGACCGCTTCTCCGTCCGCGCCACCCAGGTCGGCGGCACCACGAGCTGCGGCGCCAGCATCACGGTCCGCTGACCAGCAGCACTCAGGCGGGTGGTCCCAGCTCCACGACCACCCGCCCGCCGCCGGCGGGCGACGTGCCGACGACCAGGCCGCCACCGGACTCGGTGGCGGTCCGGTCCGCGATCGCGAGCCCCAGCCCCGTCGAGTCGGCGCCGCTCTGCCCCCGACGCACCACGTCGACCCCGGCCGGGAAGCCGGGCCCGGCGTCGTCCACGGTGAGCACGAGCCCGCCGCCGTCCTCGCGGGGGGCCACCGTCACGGAGACAGCGGTCCCCTCGGGCGTGTGCGTGAACACGTTGTCGAGCAACACGTCCACCAGCGCCTCCAGGTCCGGGCGGCTCGCGTGCACGACGACCTCCGCCCCCGGCGGTGCCGTCACGGTGAAGGCGCGACCCTGGTCCTCGGCCAGCGGCGCCCAGAACGCCGCCCGGTCGGCCAGCACGGCGACGGCCGGGGTGCCGGCCACCAGCCCCTCCCGCTCGGAGCGCCGGGCCTCGTCGACGACGTGGTCGACCATCACCTGGAGCCGGTCGAGGTCGTCGGAGAGCCGGGCCCGGTCGTCGCCGGCCGGCAGCGCGTCGATGCGCAGCCGCAGCGCCGTGATCGGCGTACGGAGCCGGTGGGAGAGGTCGGAGACGGCCTCGCGCTCCCGGTCCAGCAGCAGCTCGATGCGCCCGACGAGGCGCTGGAGGACCTCGCCGAGGTCGCGGACCTCGCGCGGTCCCGACGGCTCCGGGGGAGGGGTACGCCGGTCGCCCAGGGCCTGCGCGTAGGTGGCGAGCCGGCCGATCGGCTGGACGAAGGACCGCCCCACCCGGTCGGCGATCAGCAGTGCGCCCAGCAGCAGCACCAGGCCCAGCCCGGCGAGGACGAGGTAGGCCAGCGTCGTCGGGCCGGACGTCAGCCCGGGTTCGGGCACGAACACCCGGATGACCGGGGTGCTGGCGGCGCTGCCCGACGAACCGCCCAGGGAGACTGGCACCAGGATCTGGGCGCCGCCGTCCACGTCGTCGACCCGCGCCTGCCCGGTCTCGCGGGCCTGCCGGACCCGCGCATCCTCTCCCGGCTGCGGGCCGATGTCGGTGCGGTCGCCCGGGTAGAGCACGGTCGTGACGGTGTCGGACGCGGCGTTGATGCGGGCCAGGTAGACCGCCACGTCCCCGTCGTCGTCGCCGGCACCCGACACCACCGACTCGGTCGCCTGAACCTCCAGCGCGGCACTGGCCAGCCGGTCCTCCAGCGCGTAGTCGCGCAGCAGGATCGCCATCGGCACCAGCATCGCCAGCAGCACCATCGCGACGGCCGAGGCCACGGTCAGGATCAGGCTGCGCCGCACGTCACGCCTCGGGAGCCGACAGGCGTACGCCGACCCCGCGCACGGTGTGCAGGTAGCGCGGCTCCGCGGCCGACTCGCCGAGCTTGCGGCGCAGCCACGACAGGTGCACGTCGACCGTCTTGTCCGACCCGCCCCACGCCTGGTGCCACACGTCGACGAGCAGCTCCTTCTTGCTCACGACGTCGCCGGCGCTGTCGGCGAGCCGGGCCAGCAGGTCGAACTCCCGCGGGCTCAGGTCGAGCAGCCGTCCGTCGAGGGTGGCCGTCCGCGCCAGCACGTCGAGGGTCAGCCCACCGACGACCACGGCGCGGGGCCGCCCGGCGCCGGACGACGTGCGCCGCATCACCGCGCGGATCCGAGCCTCCAGCTGGGCCGTCGTGTAGGGCTTGACGACGTAGTCGTCGGCGCCGGCGTCCAGGCAGCCGATGAGCGACGGGTCGTCGTCCCGGGCGCTGGCGACGATGACCGGCACGTCGCTGACCGCGCGGAGCATCGAGAGCACCTGGGTGCCGTCCACGTCCGGCAGCCCGAGGTCGAGGATCACCAGGTCGGGCCGGGTGTCGACGGCCATCGTGAGCCCGGCCATGCCGCTCGAGGCGGACGAGACGGCGTACCCCAGCTCGCCCAGCGACCGCATGAGCAGGGGGCGGATGCGGGGGTCGTCCTCGATGATGAGCACCTGGGCCACGCCCCGAACCTAGCGGCCGGCTCCCCGCCGTCCGCCACACTGTGTCCGTGGGCAGTCGAGGCGCGTGGGCGCGACCGGTGGGGCTGGTCGTCGTGTGGTTCGCCGTCGCGGCGGTCGCGGTGACGGTCGGCGTCGTCGCCGTCACCCGCGTGGGTGCCACGCTGAGCGACCGGGGGCCGCTCGGCAACGAGGCGGTCCGCAGCGACCTCCTGGAGGGGCGGGCCACCCCCGACCCGGACCAGCCCCTCGTGGAGCGGACCATCCGCGAGGAGTTCGGCGAGATGGACGTCGCCTGCCGGGGCGAGTACGCCCTCGGCCTCGCCGTGCGGCCCGACGAGGACGCCGGGTGGCGGACCGTGAGCTACGAGACCGGGCCCGACGACGACGTGGACGCGGTCTTCGCCAAGCGCGACCGGTCCATCGAGGTGGAGGTCTTCTGCAACCTCGGCGAACCCACCGTGGGTGAGGTCGAGCGCAACACGCTCCCCGACTGATGCAACCGTCCGCCCGCCGGGAGGCGTCCTCGGAGCACCAGACACGCCACCCGGGAGGACCCATGCACGTACGACGCGCAGCCGCCACGCTCGCCCTCACCCTCGCCGCGACGCTCGGCGCCGCAGGCACGACGCAGGCCGCGCCCACCGCCGACCCGGACCGGGCCGCCGGCAAGCGCACCGTCCTGACCTTCGAGGTCGCCGACTGCGAGGGCTGCCGGTTCCGGCTCACCCAGGGCGTCAGCACCCTGGACGCCGACGAGCCGCGGATCTGGACGTCCCGGGAGCGTCGGGTCGAGGACGGGCGGGTGACCTTCCGGCCGCTGACGCGCCGTACGCACGGGCTCTCGGTCACCGTCGTCGCCCCGTGGGAGGGCCACACCGGCTACCTCACGACCGTGGCCTGGCGCTACGCCGGGAAGTCCGTCGGCGACCCGGTGACCCTCGAGGAGGCCGTCACCGAGGAGCGCGCCTCGGCCTGCTGGGAGGGCACGCGGCGACGTCGCCTGACGATCCCGGTGGTCGTCGCCGAGGTCGAGGTCGACGGCGTCCACGAGCGGGTGCCGGGCAGCATCGCCTTCGTCCCGACCACCCAGTCGTGGCTGCGGCCCATGCGCGAGGTCTGGGACGGGGTGCTCGGGTCGCAGGACGTGAACATCTGCCGGTAGCCGCTCGACCCGCTCGCTGCTCGACCAGCGACGTCACTCGATGCGGATCCCCACGCCGGGACCCACGTCGGCGCCGGTGAGGTAGAAGACGGTCAGCACCGCGACCCATGCCAGCCAGAAGGGGACCACGAAGGGCAGCATCCGCGAGATGACGGTGCCGAGCCCGGCCTCCGGCTCGTAGCGCTTCAGCATCACCAGGAAGATCCAGATGTAGGGGTTCATCGGGGTGATGACCTGGGTGGCGGAGTCACCGACCCGGAACGCTGCCTGGACGAAGCCCGGCTCGTAGCCGAGCAGGGCGAACAGCGGCACGAACACCGCGCCCATGAGGGTCCACATCGACGACCCGCTCACGATGAACAGGTTGAGCACCGAGGCGAGCAGGATGAACCCGATGATCGCGGCATAGCCCGTCAGGCCGATCGACTCCAGCCCCTCGGCCCCGGACACGGCGAGCGCGGAACCGACGTTGGTCCAGTTGAAGAGCGCGATGAACTGGCCGAGCATGAAGGCCAGGACGATGAAGGCGGACATGTCCTTGATGCCCAGCCCCATCACCTTCGGGACGTCCGAGGCGTGGCGCAGCGAGCCGCTGACGAAGCCGTAGACGAGGGCAGGCACGAGGAAGAGGACGAACACGATGAAGACCGTGGAGTCCAGGAGCGGCGACTCGGGCAGGAACCCGCCGTCCTCGTTGCGCCACGGTGACCCTCCGGGCAGTACCGCGACCAGGACGAGGGCGGCGAGCGCGAGGGTGACGAGCACCGCCACCCGCAGCGCGCGCCGCTCCGCGGGCTCGAGCTGGGGGGAGAGGTCGGTGGGGGCGGCGCGGAGGGCCGGTGCGACGTCCTCGTCGTCCGTGCCGGGGCCGCCCTCGAGGGTGGCGTCCGAGTCGGCCTCCGCGATGTCGGTGGGCGCCTCCTCGCGGACCAGCCGCGGTTCCACGAGCTTGTCGATCACCAGGCCGGCGACGAGCGCGAGCACGACCGACGACGCGATGTTGAACCAGAGGTTGGACACCGGCGTGACCGTGGCGCCGGCCTCGGGCAGGCCCGCGGTCACGGCGTTGGTGATGCCGGCGAAGAGTGCGTCGAGGCTGGTCACCAGCGGCGAGGTCGAGTAGCCGGCCCCGACCGCGGCGAACCCGCCGACCAGCCCGGCCAGCGGGTGCCGGCCCGCGGCCTTGAAGACCATCGCCGCCAGCGGCGGCACGACGATGAAGGCGGCGTCGGCCATCACCGAGGCGCTCACCCCGACGAAGCCGACGGCGTAGGGCAGCAGCCAGCGCGGCGCGGCCCCCAGGCTCGCCCGGATGCCGGCCGCCAGCATGCCCGTGCGCTCGGCCACCGTGACGGCGAGCAGGATCGTCACCACGGTCACCAGCGGCGGGAAGCCGATGAAGTTGGCGCCCAGGTTGACCGTCAGCCAGCTCAGCCCCTCGCCGGTGAAGAGCCCCCGCACCGCGGTCTCCTCGTCCGAGCCCGGGATGGTCACCGAGGTGCCGGCGAGCTCGAGCGCGGTGGAGATCCCGCCGACGAGCAGGAACAGGCCGAGGAAGAGCAGGAACGGGTCGGGCAGCCGGTTGCCGAGCCGCTCGACGGTGGCGAGCGCGCGGTCGGTGCGGGTGGTCGTCGTCGTGGTCACCGGGCCGTCTCCTGACCGAAGTAGGAAGGCACGTCGACGGCGCCGCCGGCGGCCTCGAAGTCGTCGACGGCGGCCTGCCGCAGGGCCGGGTCGCTGAGCCAGTCGGCGCTCACCGCCGCCATCGCCCACGCGGAGTCCAGCACGACCCGGTCGGCCTCCTCACCGACGGCCGCGTCGGCGAACTCCCGGGTGTGGAGCGACAGGTCCTCGTCGGTGATCTTGACCATCGCGTGCACCCCGGGGACGCGGTAGGAGACGTTGCCGAAGTCGGTCGAGCCGGCGAACATCCGTGGCACCACGTCCGGCGACAGCACGCGGCGGCCGCGCTCGCCGTACCGCGTGCTCCAGGCCGCCGCCAGGGCGGCGTTGCCGCGCACCGGCAGGTACGGCGGCGACTCGTCCCACGACAGCTCGACACCGCACCCGGTCATCAGCGCCGCTCCGCGGGCGATGTCGGCGATCCGGTCGCTGAGCACGGCCAGGCTCTCGGGGTGCTCGCTGCGCAGGTAGAACAGCATCTCGGCGTGCTCGGGGATGACGTTGGGCCGGTCGCCGCCGGCCGTGACCACTCCGTGCACGCGGTCGGTGGCCGGCATCTGCTGGCGGTGCAGCCCGACGCCGGTGTACATGAGGTTGACGGCGTCGAGCGCGTTGCGACCCATGAACGGCTGGGCCGAGGCGTGCGAGGTGACCCCGGTGAACGTGGCCCGCAGCTGGCGGCGGCCGAGGAACAGCGGGTCGGCGATGTCGTAGGTGAACGGGTGCACCATCAGTGCCGCCTCGACGCCGTCGAGGGCGCCGTGCGCGGCCATGATCTCCTTGCCGCCGCCCCCCTCCTCGGCCGGCGTGCCGAGCCACACCACGCGGCCGGGCAGTCGGTCGCGCACCGCGGCGAGCGCCAGGAAGGCGCCCAGCCCGGCGGTGGCGATCACGTTGTGGCCGCACCCGTGGCCGATGCCCGGCAGGGCGTCGTACTCCGACATCACCGCGATGGTGGGCCCGGACGGGTCCCCGACCTCGGCGCGGAGGGCGGTGGGGAGGCCGTGCGCCTCGCGGACCACCTCGATGTCGTGCGCCTCGACGACGTCCGCCAGCGCGGCCGCCGACCGGTGCTCCTCGAAGGAGACCTCCGGGTGCGCGGAGAGGTCGTGGCTGGCCTCCAGCAGCGTCGGGCCGAGCTCGTCGACGGCGTCGCGGAGCGCGGCCAGCAGGTCGGGGTCGGCGCCCGTCGTCGTGGCGAGCGGCGCACGCTCGGTGAGCGCGCGCCGACGGGTCTCCTCCGCGAGGTGGCCGAGCAGGAACCCGTCGGGTGCCGTCGGTGTCGAGAGGTCCTGCGAGATGTCGTGGGTGTTCCTCATGTGCAGCTCCCATTCCCGTGTGAGCGGGCCCGAGTCGGGCGGCTGGTCCAGCGAAGGTAACAGCAACGGCTCGCGCAGGGCCGCTGTGCGACCTCCGCGCCCGGCGCCCCGCCGGTTCCCCCTAGGCTGGCGACATGGGCAAGCAAGAGGACTTCGTACTCCGCGCTCTCGAGGAGCGTGACGTCCGGTTCGTGCGGCTGTGGTTCACCGACGTGCTGGGCTTCCTCAAGTCCGTGTCGGTGGCGCCGGCCGAGCTCGAGGGCGCGTTCGACGAGGGCATCGGCTTCGACGGATCGGCGATCGAGGGGTTCGCCCGCGTCTACGAGGCCGACATGCTGGCCAAGCCCGACCCGTCGACGTTCCAGATCCTGCCGTGGCGTGGCGGCGGCGAGGGCCCGGCGACGGCGCGGATGTTCTGCGACATCGTGATGCCCGACGGCAGCCCGTCGTACGCCGACCCCCGCCACGTCCTCAAGCGCACCCTCGGGGTGGCGGCCGACAAGGGCTTCACCTTCTACACCCACCCCGAGATCGAGTTCTACCTCTTCAAGGACGGCCCGGTCGCCGGCGCCGACCCGATCCCGGTGGACCGCAGTGGCTACTTCGACCACACCGCGCAGTCGCGCGGCTCGGACTTCCGCCGCGAGGCCATCTCGATGCTCGAGGCGATGGGCATCTCGGTGGAGTTCAGCCACCACGAGGGCGGCCCCGGCCAGCAGGAGATCGACCTGCGGTACGCCGACGCGCTGAGCACCGCCGACAACATCATGACCTTCCGCACCGTCGTGCGGGAAGTGGCGCTGAGCCAGGGCATCTGGGCCTCCTTCATGCCCAAGCCCTTCACCACCCACCCGGGCTCGGGGATGCACACCCACGTCAGCCTCTTCGAGGGCGACCGCAACGCGTTCTTCGAGGCCGGCGCGGAGTACCAGCTCTCCAAGACCGGCCGCCAGTTCATCGCCGGGGTGCTGCGCCACGCCAACGAGATCAGCTGCGTCACCAACCAGTGGGTCAACTCCTACAAGCGGCTGCTGGGCGGCGGCGAGGCTCCGTCGTACATCTGCTGGGGCCACAACAACCGCTCGGCGATGATCCGGGTCCCGATGTACAAGCCCAACAAGGGCCAGTCGACCCGCGTCGAGCTGCGCACCATCGACGCCGCCAGCAACCCCTACCTCGCCTTCGCGGTGATCCTGGCCGCCGGCATGAAGGGCATCGAGGAGGGCTACGACCTGCCCCGCGAGGCCGAGGACGACGTGTGGTCGCTCACCGAGCGCGAGCGCAAGGCGCTGGGCATCCAGCCGCTGCCCAAGAGCCTGTACGACGCCATCGGCATCGCCGAGGACTCCGAGCTGCTCGCCGAGACGCTGGGCGAGCACGTCTACGACTTCTTCCTGCGCAACAAGCGCAAGGAGTGGGAGGACTACCGCACGCAGGTCTCGGCCTACGAGCGGGACATGATGCTGCCTGTTCTGTGAGCACTGTCTGTGAGCAGCGTCCGGTGAGTCCGCGCATCCTCGTCGTCGAGCACCAGGCCTCCTGCCCGCCCGCCCTGTTCGGCGAGTGGCTGGAGGAGGCCGGGGCCGAGCTCGACGTGTGCCGTCCGTGGGCCGGCGACGCCCTGCCCGCGCTCGCGTCGTACGACGGGTTGCTGGTGCTCGGCGGGGAGATGGGCGCCGACGACGACGCCACCGTGCCGTGGCTGGCGCCGCTCAAGGAGCTCGTGCGGGAGGCCGCGGGCACCGGGCTGCCCACCCTGGGGATCTGCCTGGGCCACCAGCTCGTCGCCGTGGCGCTGGGCGGGGAGGTGCGCCGCAACCCGCTCGGCCAGTCCGTCGGCGTCCTCGCGACCGGCTGGACGGCGGAGCGCGCGGCCGACCCGCTGACCGGCGGCCTCACCGGCACCCGCGGCATCCACTGGAACAACGACGTCGTCACCCGCGTCCCCGACGGCACCGTGGTGCTGGCCGCGTCCGCGGCAGGCGAGGTGCAGGTGGCGCGCTTCGCGTCGGCGGCATGGGGCGTGCAGCTCCACCCCGAGGCCGACGGCCGGGTCGTGCAGGCCTGGGCCGAGAGCGACCGCGCCGACCACCTCGAGCGGGGTCTCGACCAGGAGGCGGTGCTGGCCGAGGTCGACACCGCCCGCGCCGAGCTCGACGCAGCGTGGCGACCGCTGGCGCACCGCTTCGCCGCGCTCGCCGGGGAGCGCCGATGACCACCGCCGGCCGGCTGGTCCGCCTCGGCTTCCAGGACGGCGCGGCCGCGCTCGCCGGCGTCGAGCGGCTGGGCGCGGCCGGCGAGGCCCTCACCGCCCACCTCGCGGCCACCGCCGACCCCGACGCTGCCCTGGCCGGGCTGCTCCGGCTCGCCGACGAGGTGGAGGACCGCGACGCCATGCTCGCCGAGGTCGCCGACGACGAGGGCACCGCGATGCGGCTGTGCTCCGTGCTCGGCGCCAGCACGGCGCTGGCGGCCCACCTGGCCCGCCACCCCGAGCACTGGCAGGAGCTCACCGACCCGACACTCGGCACGACCCGGCCCGCGGCGTACGCCGTCCGCGAGGCGCTGCTGGTCGCGGTCGGGGCCGACCCCCAGCACCCCAGCCCCGTCGCGACGCTGCCGGACGCCGAGGCGGTCGACGCGCTGCGGGTCGAGTACCGCCGGATCCTGCTCCGGCTGGCGTCCCGCGACCTGGCCCACCACCTCGGCGTCGACGACGCGGCCGCCGAGATCGCCGACCTGGCCGCCGGCACCCTCGAGGCGGCGCTCGCAGTGGCGCGCGCCCGGGTGGGGGAGAGTGCCGCGACCGCGCGCCTCGCCGTGGTGGCGATGGGCAAGTGCGGCGGGCACGAGCTCAACTACGTCTCCGACGTGGACGTCATCTACGTCTTCGAGCCGGCCGAGGGCGCGGAGGAGTCGACGGCCCTGCGCGCCGCGACCCAGCTCGCCTCGCACCTGATGCGGGTCTGCTCCGACCACACCGCCGAGGGCACGATCTGGCCCGTCGACGCCAACCTCCGTCCCGAGGGCGCCTCCGGCCCGCTGGTGCGCACCCTGGCCAGCCACCGTGGCTACTACGAGAAGTGGGCCAAGACCTGGGAGTTCCAGGCCCTCCTCAAGGCCCGGCCGGTGGCCGGCGACCTCGCACTGGGACGGGCGTACGTCGAGATGATCTCGCCGATGGTGTGGACGGCGGCCGAGCGCGACGGCTTCGTCGCCGACGTCCAGGCGATGCGGCGTCGGGTGGTGGACCACATCCCGGCGCACGAGGCGGAGCGCCAGCTCAAGCTCGGGTCGGGCGGCCTGCGCGACGTGGAGTTCGCCGTCCAGCTCCTCCAGCTCGTGCACGGCCGCGCTGACCCCACCCTCCGGTCGGGGGCCACGCTGAGCGCACTCACCCACCTGACCGCCGGCGGGTACGTCGGCCGCGAGGACGGCGAGGCCCTCCACGAGGCCTACGAGTTCCTGCGGACCCTCGAGCACCGCATCCAGCTGCACCAGCTGCGGCGCACCCACGTGGTGCCCGACGACGAGGCCTCCCTGCGTCGGCTGGGCCGGTCGCTGGGGCTCTTCTCCGAGCCGGTGGTGCAGCTCGACAAGCAGTGGCGCTACCACCGCCGCGAGGTGCGCCGGCTGCACGAGAAGCTCTTCTACCGCCCGCTGCTGGCCGCCGTCGCCAAGCTGCCCGGCGAGGACGCCCGGCTCTCCCTCGACGCCGCGCAGGAACGGCTCGCCGCGCTCGGCTACCTCGACCCGCGCCGCGCGCTCCAGCACCTCGAGGCGCTCACGAGCGGGGTCTCCCGGACCTCCGACATCCAGCGCACCCTGCTGCCGGTGATGCTCGAGTGGTTCGCCGACTGCCCCGACCCCGACGCCGGGCTGTTCGGCTTCCGCCGGATCAGCGAGAGCCTCGGCACCTCGCCGTGGTACCTCAAGATGCTCCGCGACGAGGGCCAGGTCGCCCAGCGGCTGGCCGTCGTGCTCGGCACCTCGCGCTACGCCACCGACCTGCTCGAGCGCGAGCCCCAGGGCGTGCGGATGCTGGGAGAGTCCCTGGCACCGCTGTCCGCCGAGGCGCTGACCACCGAGATGCTCGCCATCACCGGCCGCCACGACCAGCCCGAGGACGCCGTCCGGGCCGTGCGCGCCGTACGCCGCCGGGAGCTGTTCCGGATCGCCTGCGGCGAGCTCTTCGAGGAGGTCGACGTCGCCGACGTCGGCAAGGGGCTCTCCCGGCTCACCGACGCGACCCTCGAGGCCACCCTCCGCGTGGCCATGGAGTCGGTCCGGGTCCAGCGGTCCCTGGACGCGCAGCCGACCCGGATGGCGGTCGTGGCCATGGGCCGGTACGGCGGCTTCGAGCTGTCCTACGGCAGTGACGCCGACGTGATGTTCGTCCACGAGCCGGTGGCCGGGGTGGAGCCGCGGGTCGCGGCGTCGTACGCCCAGGCCGTGGTCGGCGAGCTGCGCCGGCTGCTGTCGGTGCCGGCCACCGACCCGCCGCTGAAGGTCGACGCCGACCTGCGTCCCGAGGGCAAGCAGGGGCCGCTGGTGCGGACCCTGGAGTCCTACGCCGCCTACTACGCCAAGTGGTCGCACGTGTGGGAGTTCCAGGCCCTGCTGCGTGCGGACGCCGTCGTGGGCGACCACGCCGTGCGGGACCGCTTCACCGCGCTCATCGACCCGCTGCGGTTCCCCGAGGAGGGGATCAGCGACGACGACATCGTCGAGGTGCGACGGATCAAGGCCCGCGTCGACGACGAGCGGCTGCCCCGCGGCGCCGACCCCCACACGCACCTCAAGCTGGGTCGCGGTGGCCTCGCCGACGTCGAGTGGACCGTCCAGCTGCTCCAGATGCGCCACGCCGGCAGGGTCGAGGGCCTCCGCACGCCGCAGACCCTGGCCGCCCTCGAGGCCGCGGTGGAGGCGGACCTCGTCAGCCGCGAGGACGCCGAGACCCTGGCGGCGGCGTGGCGACTGGTGAGCCGGCTCCGCAACGCCGTCACCCTGGTCCGCGGCAGGCCCTCCGACCAGCTCCCGCGCGACGCCCGGGAGCGTGCCGCGGTCGCCGCCGTGCTCGGCTACGACCCCGGCTCCTCGGACGTCATGGTCAACGACTACCTGCGCACCACCCGCCGCGCGCACGCGGTCGTGGAGAAGGTCTTCTGGGGCTGAAGGGAGGCCAAACTGAAGAACATGACTTCACCACGGGAGTGTGAAGTGATATTCTTCTTTTTCTGCGAGGTGAAGCCATGACCGCAACGACCCTCATCGGGGACCTGATCGGCTCCCGGGGGAGCGCCGACCGGCGGCGCCTGCACCGCACGTTCGCCGACGTGCTCGACCGCGTCAACACCGAGCTGTGCCCGCCCACCCCGGTCCGCATGCAGGTGGGCGACGAGTACCAGGGCGTCTTCGCCAGCCTCGGCGACGCGCTGCACGCGTCGCTGCTCGTCCGGCTGGCCCTGCTCCCCGACGCCGACGTCCGGCACGGGATCGGGCGCGGACCCGTCGAGGTGCTCAGCGAGGACCCGCGGGTCGAGGACGGGCCCGGCTGGTGGGCGGCTCGCGCGGCGATCGAGCGCGTGGAGGAGGCCGAGGGGCGACCGGGGGAGCGGTCGCTGCGCACGGCGTACGTCGCGACGTCGGACCCCGCCGGGCGCGACGAGGCGGTCGTGGCCCAGGAGGCCGCGGTCAACGCGGCGCTCGTGCTGCGCGACCACCTCGTCAGCGGCCTGTCGCCGCGCTCGGTGTCGGTGCTGCGTGGTCTGCTGGACGGAGCGTCGCAGCGCGACCTCGCCGAGGCGCTCGGGATCAGCCCGTCAGCCGTCTCCCAGCGGGTGCGGGGTGACGGACTGGGGGCGATCATCGCCGCCCACGAGCTGACGAGGGGGATGCCATGAGGGGGATGCGGTGAGCTGGATCGCGGTGCTGCTGATCGGCTGCGCCACCGCCGACCTGGTCCACTCCGTGCGGCCCGTGCGGGTGGTGCCCGAGGCGACCGGCGCCGTCGTCGCCGTGCTGGTCGGGCTGCTGGCCGGCCTCACCGAGCCGCTCGACCTGGTCGCCCTGGTCGTCATCGCCGCGGTCGTCCTCGCGTGGGGACAGACGGTGACCCACGGGTTCGCCCACCGCATCCCGGTGTGGGTGCCGTTGGTCGTCCTCGGCGGCGGGATCGGAGCGGCCGTCCTGGTCTCCGGCGCCGCCGGGCAGGCGGGTGGCGCGTGGGGAGCGTGGCTGGAGGGCAGCGGGCTGCCCGCTCTGGCGGAGGCCGACCCCGACCGGGCGCTGCTGCTGGTGGCCGCGTTCCTCGTCCAGCTGAGCACCGGAAACGTGGTCGTCCGCCTCGTGCTCGCCGCGACGGGCACGGCCGACCCCGACGAGCACGGCTCGATCGAGGCCGACCCCTCCGTCGTACGCCTCAAGGGCGGGCGGCTGCTCGGTCCCATGGAGCGGGTCTTCATCCTGGCGCTGGCCCTCGCGGGCCAGATCACGGCCGCCTCGATCGTGGTGGCGGCCAAGGGGCTGCTGCGCTTCCCCGAGCTCTCCTCGCGCGGGGAGCAGGAGCGCATCCACCAGCTGACGGAGTACTTCCTGGTGGGCAGCTTCATCAGCTGGCTGGTCGCGCTGGGCTCACTGCTGCTGCTCAGCGTGTGAGCGCGTGGCCCAGCGCGACCGTCGGTGCCGTCGGATGGCCGCTCAGCGGCGGGTGACCTGCACGACCGTGGGGCGCGGGCCGGCGAACTCGCCCCGGCGCGGGGTGCCGCCGGCGCCCACGAAGTCAGGGAAGTAGGACGTCTGCGCGTCCCAGGAGCCGTCCTCGCCGGGGTGTTGCACGGCCACGAAGACCGACCCGTCGCGGTCGTGGATCACCGGGCCGCAGGTCTCCGCGTCCGTCGGGACCGCGAGGAACTGCTGGACCCGACCGCGCTCGGGGCCGGCGACCGGGACCTTGAAGAGGCCGTCGGACTTCTTGATGGAGCTCGGCTGCCCGTCGGTCGACACCCACAGGTTGCCCACCGAGTCGAAGGCGACGTTGTCGGGGCAGGAGATCGGGGACACCGGGCCGGTCCAGCCGCCGAAGTAGCGCCCGGCCGACGCCTCGTCGCCGCAGATGAGGAACAGGTTCCACGCGAAGGTCGGCGCCGTGTGGTCGCCGCCCGCGGGCATCATCTCGACGACGTGGCCGTCCTTGTTGGCGGCCCGGGGGTTGGGCTCGTCGACCTGGGCGGCGGTGCGGGCCGTGTTGTTGGTGCACGCGACGTAGATGAAGCCGTTGACGTAGTTGGGCTCCACGTCCTCGGGGCGGTCCATCTTGGTCGGCTGGACCTTGTCGGCCGCGAGGCGGGTGTGGACCAGCACCTGCTCGGTGCTCATCCCGGGCACCACCGACTGGCCGTTGACGGTCAGCGGGAGCCACTCGCCGGTGCCGTCGCTGACGCCGTCCTCGAGACCGTCGCCGGTGAATCGGGCCACCGACAGGTCGCCGTGGGAGAGGAGGGTCTTGTTGTGTGCGCGGTCCCGCTTGGCGCCGCCCGGGCGGTAGGTCTCGCTGGAGACGAACCGGTAGACGTAGTCGAAGCGCTCGTCGTCGCCCATGTAGGCCACGACGTGGCCGTCGCCGTTGACGATCACGTTGGCACCCTCGTGCTTGAAGCGACCCATCGCGGTGTGCTTGACCGGGGTCGAGCGCGGGTCCTCGGGGTCGACCTCGACGACCCAGCCGAAGCGGTGGGGCTCGTTCGGGTTCTTGGTCGCGTCCCAGCGGTCGTCGTACAGGCGCCACTGGCGGGAGTCCTGCGTGCCGAGGCCGTAGCGCTTCTCCTCCGCCGTCGGGGTCCGGACGTCGGGGTCGATGTAGAAGTACTGGTTGAAGTTCTCCTCGCCCGAGAGCACCGTGCCCCAGGGCGTGGTGCCGCCCGCGCAGTTGTTCATGGTGCCGCGGACCTTGGTGCCGGTCGGGTCCTGCGCGGTCCGCAGGAGCGGCGACCCGGCGGCCGGGCCGTCGACGGTGAACACCGTGTCCAGGGTGATGCGGCGGTTGCGGCGGCCGGTGCGGTCGTAGGTCCACCGCTCGCCCGCGTGCTTGCGCCGCAGCTCGACGACGGCCATGCCGTGCGCCGCCCAGGCGGTGCGCACCTTCTCCTCCGCCGACATCGACGGCGGGAACATGATGCCCTCGTTGGTGTACTCGTGGTTGGCGACGAGCAGGGCGCGGGTGCCCTTGCGGTCGGTCACGATGATGTCGAGGTAGTCGCAGTTGTAGCCGAACTGCTGGGCCTGCGCCCGGTGGTTCTGGCCCTCCTGGTCGAACTCGGGCGCACTGGCGGTGATCGGGTCGCCCCAGCGGATGATCGGGTCCCAGCGGTAGCCGCTCGGCACCGTCACGTCGTCGACGGTGGAGGCGACCGGGCCGATCGCGTCGAAGGCGAGGCCCGCGCGGCCGGGGCCCTGCGGTCGGGGCGCGGAGCCCGGAGCGGCCACGGCGCGGCCGGTGGTCTGGGGTGCGAACGCGACGGTGGCGGCACCGGCGGCCGCGGCGCCGAGGATCGTACGACGCGACAGCGCCGTCGCGGCCACGTCGCGGAAGTAGCTGGTCTCGGTGGTGTTGGGCACCTCGGTGAAGCAGGCGTCGCCGCAGCGGAGGTGGCAGGTGACGGCGCTGCGGTTGCCGTGGGTCCGGCCGGCCATGGGCAGCAGGCGGCGCTGGGGGGTGAGGGTCATCGAGGAGCTCCTGGAAGAGGCGTTCGAGTGGTGGGGGACTGCTGCCGAGGAGCCAACCGGCGGCGTCTGGCCGCACGGTGACGGACACGTGAACAGCGGCTGATGGGAGGATGGGCGCATGCCCACCCGCCCCGACGCGCTCCTGCTGTGGGGACGCGCCGGGGTGCTGTCGGGCTTCACCTTCCTCGTCGGGGCCCTCGGCCACGTGACCGGCGGCGGCCTCCTGCCGGGCCTGCCGGGGCTGGTCCTCCTCCTGGCGGTGGGCACGGCGCTGGCCGCCACCTTCCTCACCCGGCCGGCCTCCGCGCGCCTGCTCGTCTCCCTCGTGGTCGGGGGGCAGGTGCTCGTGCACGGCGCGCTGAGCCTCACCGCCGGTCACGCCGGCGGACACCACACGGCTCCGGCGCCGGCGCCGGACGCGGCTCCGGCCCCGCTGCCGGGAGCGCTGCCGACCTCCAACGGCGGACGGATCGGCTCCCTGCAGGACCACTACGAGGCCACGGTGGGCGTCCCGGCCGCGACGGGGCTCACCGTCCCGGACCCGGCGGCCCTGCTCGAGCACGCCCCCATGTTCCTCGCGCACGCCGCCGCCGGCGTCCTGGTCGGCCTCTGGCTGGCCGCGGGCGAGCGGGCCGTCTGGACGCTCCTCGCCCTGGCCGTGCGGACCGTCCTGGCGCCGCTGGTCGTCCTCCTCCCGCCGACCCCGACTCGTCGTCCGCGTCCGGCGGTCGTGCACCGCCACCCGCTGCACCGCAGCCCCCTCGACCGCGTCGCCCGCAGCGTCGTACGTCGTGGTCCGCCGGCCCTCCTCGCCGCCTGACCCGACCCGCTTGACACCGCCTCCCCGCCGCACGCCCGACGTGCGGCGGGTCGAGGCGTCGTACCCGCTCGAGGAGACCCGTGACCACCGCACCACCCCGTCCTGCCCGCATGCCTTCGGAGACGCGCCGGCGACCCGGCCCCTCCGGCTTGTTCCGTGCCCTCTGGCGCTGGCACTTCTACGCCAGCTTCCTCGTCGTCCCGGTCCTGCTGGTGCTGGCCGTGACCGGGCTGATCTACCTGTTCCGCTTCCAGCTCGAGCCGCTGCTGCACCCGGACCTGATGAAGGTCTCGGCGCCGAGCGACACGGCCATTGAGCAGCCCTACGCCAACCAGCTGGCGGCCGTGGAGCGCGCCCACCCCGACGCCACGGTGGTGTCGATGGCCGAGCCGCGGGAGGACGGCCGAAGCACCGTCTTCTCGATCACCACCGAGGACGGCGCGGCGCGCGACGTCTTCGTCAACCCCTACGGCGCGGAGGTGCTCGGCTCCCTCGACCCCGACCGCACCGTGTCGGGGATGGCGGTGCTCCTGCATGGCGAGCTGATGAGCGGGCGGCCCGGCGACCTCGTCATCGAGCTGGGCGCCTGCTGGGCGATCGTGATGGCGCTGACCGGCTACTACCTCTTCGTCCGCGGCCGGAAGGCACGCCGGCGCAGGCTGGCCAAGGGCGCCCCGGGAGCGCGGCTGCGGTCCCGGCACGGCGTGGTCGGCGCGTTCGTCGGCGTCGGCCTGCTCCTCCTCCTCGGGTCGGGTCTGCCCTGGACCGGGGTGTGGGGTGAGCGGGTCCAGCAGCTCGCCACGGCCCAGGGCTCGTCGCTGTGGAGCGAGGACCACGGCGCGCTGTCCGACCCGACGTCGTCGCTGGACGAGTCGCTGCCGCACAGCCACTCCGTCGAGGTGCCGTGGGGGATGGGGGAGTCGGAGGTGCCGCGGTCCACGCCCGGCGACCACGACGACGGCGAGCGCAGCGTGGCCAACCTCGACACGGCCCTGCTCGTCGCCGACGAGGCCGGCCTGCGGCGCCCGATGACCGTCGCGCTGCCGAGCGGCGACGACGGGGTCTTCTCGGTGATCGGCTACGCCTTCGACGCGCCCTCCGACGAGCGCACGGTCCACGTCGACCGCTACGGCGGTGAGGTCGTCTCGACGTACGGGTTCGAGGACTACCCGGTGCTCGCGCAGGTGGTCTCCCACGGGATCGGGCTGCACGAGGGTCGCTCGTTCGGCGCCTGGTCGATGGTCGGGACGACGCTCATGTGCCTGGCGATCATCGCCTCCTGCGTGACGGGTCCGCTGATGTGGTGGCGCCGGCGTCCGACACGGTCCGGCTCGGTGGGGGCGCCGCGCGGGCGGATGCCGCTGCGGACCACACCACTGCTCGTGGTGGCCCTGGTCGCGCTCGGGGTGTTCCTGCCGCTCTTCGGGCTCTCGGTGCTGGCGATCCTGGCCCTGGACCAGCTGGTGGTGCGCCGGGTGCCCGCGCTGGCGGGCTGGTTCGACGCGGCCTGACCCGCGCGTCGAATCCGTTTGCGGGCGGCGGCGCGGACCGGCGAGGGTGACGCCCATGACCGACGAGAACACCTTCGCCGACCGGTTCCGCGCCGCCTTCCGCTCGTGCGAGCGAACCGTCTTCTGGCGGATGACCACCCCGGCGGACGACCTCGCCCGGCTCGCGAAGGGCTGCGAGGAGCTGGGCGTCGACGACTGGGACCGCTACGGCTCGCGCGGCGCGGTGACCATGCTGGAGACCCAGGTCGCCGACCTGCTCGGCAAGCCGGCGGCCCTCTTCGTGCCCAGCGGCACGATGGCGCAGCAGGCGGTGCTGCGCATCTGGTGCGACCGGACGGGTAGCCGGCGCGTCGCGCTCCCCGAGCTCTCGCACCTCGTCCACCACGAGGAGGACGGGCCCCGGCGCCTGCACGGCCTGGAGTGGGAGTTCCTGACCACCGGGCGGCGCACGCCGGTCGCCGCCGACCTCGAGGCGCTCCCCGGCGTGCTGGGGGCGGCGCTGACCGAGCTGCCGCTGCGCGACGCCGGCTGCCTGCTGCCGTCGTGGGAGGACCTTGTCGGGCTGTCGACCACGGCGCGGGAGGGCGGCGTACCTCTCCACCTCGACGGGGCGCGGCTGTGGGAGTCGCAGCCGTTCTACGACCGTCCGCACGCCGAGATCGCGGCGCTCTTCGACAGCGTCTACGTGTCGTTCTACAAGGGGCTGGGCGCGCAGGCCGGTGCGTGCGTCGCTGCCGACGAGGACGTCGTCGACGAGCTGCGGACGTGGCGCGCGCGGATGGGCGGCACGCTCTTCGGCATGACTAGCTATGCCGTCGGTGGCCTGCTCGGCCTGCGCGACGAGCTGCCGCGGATGGGGGAGTACGCCGCGTGGGCGCGGTCGCTGGCGGCGGCCCTGCCCGCGCACGGCATCCGGGTCCACCCGGCGGAGCCGGGCACCTGCACGTTCGAGGTCTATGCCGACGGGGACGCCGACGCGGTCAACGAGCGGCTGCTGGCCTTCATGGAGGCCGAGCGCCTGCAGCTGTGCGGGCCCTTCCGCCAGACCGACGACCCGGGGACGGTCGTCACCGAGCTGACGGCCTACGCCGCGGCGACCGAGCACGACCCGGAGGTCGTCGCGGGCTGGCTGGCGTGCGTGGTGCACGGCTGAGCGGCCCCGCGGCCGAAATGGCCGCTGGGACCTGAGTCACCGGGTGACTCAGGTCCCAGCGGTGGGAACCGGGTGGGTTCGATCAGCCGTTGACGGCCGACTTGAACGCGGCGCCGGCCTTGAACGCGGGGGCCTTGCTGGCCGCGATCTCCATGGTCTCGCCGGTCTGCGGATTGCGGCCGGTGCGGGCCGAACGCTCGCGCGACTCGAACGTGCCGAAGCCGGGAAGGGTGACCTTCTCGCCCTTGGCCACGGTCGAGGTGATCGAGGTGATCACGGCCTCGAGGGCCTTGTCGGCCTGCGCGTTGGTCAGGTCGGCGTGCTGGGCGATGGCGTCGCGAAGCTCGGTCTTGTTCACGTGGTGACTCCTTGTTTCGATGCTTGGGATTCCGCCCCACCCAACAGGATCCAGGGGTTGATCCCCAAACCTGGGCGAGGCGCTCGGTGAGCAACGCTATAGGCACACCCCGTCCCGGCGCGGCACCGATACCCGCAACCGCGCGTCACGGTGTCGCTCCGGACGCCCCGCGACGGCGGCCGCTGGCTCTCGCCACGACGCTCGGCAGGACCACCAGGAGGAGCAGCGCGACACCGAGCAGCACCCCGCCGGCCACCCATCCGGCCGTCCTGCCGACCACCACGTCGAAGACCAGCGTGGCGACCCCGACGATGAGGAGGGCGACCGCGCCCAGCACCACCTGTGACATCGGGTGTGCCGTGGCCACCAGCCACTGCTTGACCCCCTCGCCGAACAGCCGCCGGTGCACCGCGATCGGCACCAGCATCATCAGCGTGGTCAGGCTGGCCAGCACCAGCACGGCCAGGTAGAGACGACGCTGGTGGTCGTCGAGCTCGGCGAACCCGCTCTGGAAGGGCAGCGTCACCAGGAACCCGGCGAGCAGCTGCACACCGGTCTGCATCACCCGCAGCTCCTGGAGGAGATCGTTCCAGTTGCGGTCCAGCCTCTCGTCCGCCGTCTCGTGGCGGCGGCTCCCGGGTCCGTCGTCGGGCCGGTCCTCGTGCGTGCGTCCCACCTGCTGACGGTACCCACCCGCGGGCCGCCCGATGCCGGCGAGGGCGCCTCGACGTGGTTCCGCGGGCGGCCCCGGTGAGCAGGAGGGCAAGCCGGCCGGCACCGTCCACCTCGCTCTCGGTGCGCGAGGTCGCCGGGGGCCCTGGCGGGCTGACCGGGACCCGGGTGACGTCCGTCGTCGGTCCCGGGTCCTTCGGCCCTCCCGCCCGGTCCGCGGCCGCGGCACCGTGGGGGCAGGACCCACCCGCGAGACCCAGGAGGCCCCCATGTCCGAGCACACCGTCCCGCCCGTCCTGGTCGCGGTCGGTCACGACCAGAGCGACGCGGCGCTCGAGTACGCCGCGCGGACGGCCGTGCGGGAGGGCTGCGGGTTGCACCTGCTCCACGTGCTGCACCGCGTGTCCCAGGGTGCGGAGACGGCGCTCGTCGACATCGTCGACCTCGAGCACACCGCCAGGAGCACCCTGGCCGCGGCCGAGGAGCGCGCCCACGACCTCGTGCCCGACGACGTGACCGTCACGACCCAGCTCGTGTGGGGAGGGCCCGTCCACTCGATCGTCACGGCCTCGAAGGATGCCCGGATGGTCGTCCTCCAGCGGCGCCCGCTCTCGCGGATGATGCGCGTGGTGACCCGGTCGACCTCGAGCGGCGTCGCGGCCCACGCCCACGTGCCGGTGGTGTCGGTGCCGGCTGCCTGGACCTCCACCTCGGGGGAGGACGGCCCGATCGTGACCGTCGGCGTCGACGTGCCCGAGCGGGCCGAGAACGTGCTCCGCGCGGCCGTGCACGAGGCGCGCGGCCGGGGCGCCACCCTGCGGGTGCTCCACACCTGGTCGTTCCCCGGCGCCTACGACGACATCATCGTGTCGCGCGTCGAGCACGACGAGTGGGCCGAGCGGGCCACCAAGGACATCCACGAGGCACTGGCCAAGCTGGGGGAGGAGGCGTCCGGGCTCACCGTCGAGGTCGAGGCACGGCACGCCCACCCGGGCGACGCCCTGATCAAGGCCGCCCGTCGGTCCGACCTCCTCGTCATCGGGCGGCACGACCCCCTGGTGCCCGCCGGGTCGCACCTCGGCCCGGTGGCGCGGGCGGTGCTGCGCGAGGCCACCTGCCCGGTCCTGCTCGCCGACCCGCGGCCCCGGCACCACTGGGGCACCCGCCACGAGCGCGCCGACGTCGTCTGAGGGGGCCGACGTGCTGGTGCGCGAGGTGATGAGCAGCCCGGCCGTGACCGTGCAGGACACGGCGACGGTGAAGCAGGCCGTCGCCCTGCTCGAGCGCCACGACGTCTCGGCCATGCCGGTGGTCGATCGCGACGGTCGGCTCGTGGGCGTGGTCAGCGAGGCGGACGTGATCCGCGACATGGTGGCCCCCGACGACCGCGCCCACGAGATCCCCGTCCGGCTGACGGCCACGCCCTTCGGCGTGCAGGTCCGAGACGTGATGTCCACCCACCCGATGACGGTGGACGGGAGCACCGACCTGGCCGTGGCGACCGAGCTGATGACCAGCTCGGCGGTCAAGAGCCTGCCCGTGGTCGAGCACGGACGGGTGGTCGGCGTCGTCAGCCGACGCGACGTCATCCGGGTGCTGGCGCGCTCCGACGAGACCATCGAGGCCGAGATCGACGAGCTCTTCCGCCAGGCGGGTCGGGACTGGCTGGTCGAGGTGGGCGAGGGGATCGCGATGATCGACGGTCCGGCCGGCGAGGCCGAGCGGGGCGTGGCCCGGGCCCTGGCCCGCAGCGTGCCCGGCGTGGTCGACATCCGCTTCGCCGTCGGCCGCTCCGCCTGACCCCGCGATCCTCCCCGTCATGGTCTAGATTGCGCTCCCGTGAGTGCCCAGGCCCCGTCCGCAGTGATCCTCGTCCGCGCCCAGCGGTTCACCCCCAACCCGGCGACCGCGGCCGACAACGCCTTCCAGGCCGACGCCCCCGCCGGGCAGTCCGACGACGACACGTCGGCCAGGGCCCTGGCCGAGATGGACGCCCTCGCCGAGGCCCTGCGGGCGGCCGGCGTCCGGGTGCACGTGTTCGACGACGAGGACCACACCCGTCCGGACAGCGTGTTCCCCAACAACTGGCTCTCCACCCACGCCGGCGGCATGGTGGCCGTCTACCCGATGTACGCCTCCAACCGCCGCCACGAACGTCGGGCCGACGTGCTGGAGATGCTCAAGTCGTCGTACCGGGTCCAGACGATCGTCGACTACTCCGGCCTCGAGCCCGACGGCATCTTCCTCGAGGGCACCGGGGCGATGGTGCTCGACCACATGTCGCGCGTCGCCTACACGGCGCGCAGCCACCGCGCCGACACCCACGTGCTGGAGCGCTTCTGCGCCGACTTCAACTACGAGCCGATGGCCTTCGACGCCGTGGACTCCGACGGGGTGCCCGTCTACCACACCAACGTCATCGCCTGCATCGGCACCGACGTCGCCCTCATCGCCCTGGAGATGATCCCCGACGCCGACCGTCGCGCGCAGGTCCGCGAGCGGCTCACGGTCAACGGCCGCACGGTCGTCGAGCTCACCGAGGCGCAGGTCCACGAGTTCGCCGGCAACGCCGTCGAGCTCTGCGGCCGTACGCCGGAGGGCCGCCGTCGCTACGTCATGGCCATGTCCGCCCGGGCGCACCGCAGCCTGCGGCCCGACCAGGTCGCGGCGATCGAGGAATCCTGCGAGATCGTGTCGGTCGACATCCCGACCATCGAGCTGGCGGGCGGGTCGGTGCGCTGCATGATCGCCGGCGTCCACCTCGACCGTCGCCCGGCCGCCGAGCCCGAGCTGACCGAGGCCGTCGAGGCGATCAACGAGGACGCCCCGGAGACCCTGGACGGCAGCGACATCATCCTGGCCGACGAGGCCGGGACGGCGGACGCCGCGCACGCCTCGGCCGGGGCTACGCGCTGACCTGACCGGCGGCCGAGTAGGCCTCGACCAGCTGGGCCTCGGCGGCGTCGAGGTAGTCCGCGATGGCCTTCTCGGCGCCCTCGAAGTCCTCGGCGAGCAGCAGCTCGAGGATGGCGCGGTTGTCCGCCAGGTAGCTCTCGTGGAAGGCCTGCGGCGCCGCCATGACGTGGAACACCAGTCGCAGCTCGGCGAGCAGGTGGCCCATCGCCTCGTCGACCCGGGGGCTCTGCGCCAGCGCCGACACCGCCTGGTGGAAGTGCATGTTGGCGGTGCCCACGTCGAGCCACCGGCCGCGCTCGGCGGCCGCCTCGCCCTCCTCGACCGCGGCGCGGACGGCGTCGAGCAGCGCGGGCCAGCGCTCGGCGGTCGCGGTGCCGGCATGGCGCTCGGCCCCGCGGCGTACGGCTCCGCACTCCAGGATGCGGCGCAGCTCGTAGAGGTCGCGGACGTCCTCGACGGTGAGCTTGCGGACGAAGACCCCGCGGTTGAACTCGTGCACCAGCAACCGCTCGTGGCCGAGCAGCCGGAACGCCTCGCGCAGGGTGTTGCGCGAGACCCCGAGCGCGGCCCCGATGTCCTCCTCGGAGAGGCGGGTGCCGGGGGCGAGGCTGCCCTCGGTGATGCGGGTCCGCAGCACGTCGGCCACCCGGCCGGCGGTGCTGGCGCGACCCAGCCGGGGGGCCTCGGCCCGGAGCTCGCTGAGCCAGTCGCTCTTCGTCACACCAGTCACAGTATCCGACCGGGGTATTGACGGATTGTTCAACAATCCCTCACTCTGGTGTGACGGGGACCACCCCGGAGGCGACCGGCCCCGGGGAACCGACCAGATGGGCGCGACATGAGCAACGACGCGAGCGGCACCAGCAGAACGGCGCAGGCACCCGGCACCTCACCACGATCCGGAGCGGCCCGCGGGGCGCTGCTCGGCGCCATGTTCCTCATGGCGACCAGCGCCATCGGCCCCGGCTTCATCACCCAGACCACCGTCTTCACCGCCGAGCTCGGAGCGGCCTTCGCCTTCGCGATCCTGGTGTCGATCCTCGTCGACATCGCCGTCCAGCTGAACGTGTGGCGGGTCGTCGGCGTCAGCGGGATGCGGGCCCAGGAGCTGGCCAACACGGTGCTCCCGGGCGCCGGCTACCTGCTGTCGGCGCTGGTGGTGATGGGCGGTCTCGTCTTCAACATCGGCAACATCGGCGGCACCGCCCTCGGCGCCAACGCCATGCTCGGGCTCGACGTCAAGATCGGCGGCGCCGTCTCGGCGGCGATCGCGATCGGCATCTTCCTCAGCAAGCGGGCCGGGATCGCTATGGACCGCATCGTCGTCGTGCTCGGCGCGCTGATGATCGGCATGGTGCTCTACGCCGCCATCGCCTCGGGTCCGCCCGTGGGGGACGCGCTGCGCCAGACCGTGCTGCCCGACGAGGTCGACTTCCTCATCATCACCACCCTGATCGGTGGCACCGTCGGCGGTTACATCACCTACGCCGGCGCCCACCGCCTCGTCGACTCCGGCATCACCGGCAGCCGGCACGTCCGGGAGATCACCCGAGGGTCGGTCACCGGCATCCTGGTGACCGGCGTGATGCGGGCCCTGCTGTTCCTCGCCGTGCTCGGCGTGGTCGCCGGCGGTGTGACCCTGGCGGCGGACAACCCGCCGGCCTCCGCCTTCCAGGCCGCGCTGGGCGAGGTCGGCGTGCGGGTCTTCGGCATCATCCTGTGGGCCGCGAGCATCACCTCGGTGATCGGCGCGTCCTACACCTCGGTCTCGTTCCTCGCCGGCTTCTCCCAGCGGCTCGAGGCGCGCCGCAACCTCGTCACGGTCGCCTTCATCGTCTTCTCGACCGCGATCTACCTCGCGCTGGGCAAGGCGCCCGTCACGTTGCTGGTCCTCGCCGGGGCGCTCAACGGCCTGATCCTGCCCGTCGGCTTCGCGGTCATCCTGTGGGTCGCCGCACGCCGCAGCGACCTGCTCGGCGGCTACCGCTACCCGCGGGCGCTCCTCGCGATCGGCGTCGTGGTGTGGGTCCTCACGGTCTACCTCGGTTGGCAGTCCCTCGGCGGCATCGCGGAGCTGTGGTGACGACCCCCCGGATCGACCTCAACGCCGACCTCGGCGAGGGCTTCGGCGCCTGGACGCTGGGCGACGACGACGCGCTGCTCGAGCTGATCACCAGCGCCAACGTGGCCTGCGGCTTCCACGCCGGCGACCCGACCGTGCTGCGCCGCACCTGCGAGCGCGCCGCGGAGCGCGGCGTCGTGATCGGGGCCCAGGTGGGCTACCGCGACCTCGCCGGCTTCGGCCGTCGCTTCCTCGACGTCGACCCGCACGAGCTGACCAACGACGTGCTCTACCAGCTCGGGGCGCTCGAGGCCTTTGCGCGGGTGGCCGGCACCCGGGTCCGCTACGTCAAGCCGCACGGGGCGCTCTACAACGCGATCGTGCACCACCGGGACCAGGCCGAGGCCGTCGCGGAGGCCGTACGGCGCTACGACCCGACCCTGCCCGTCCTCGGACTGCCGGGCTCGGTGTGGCTGGAGGCGGCCGAGGCCGTCGGCCTCACCCCGGTGCCCGAGGCGTTCGCCGACCGGGCCTACACGCCGGAGGGGACGCTGGTGTCGCGGCGCGAGCCCGGTGCCGTGCTGCACGACCCGGACCACGTCGCCGAGCGCAGCGTCCGGATGGCGACTCACGAGGAGGTGGTCGCCCACGACGGCTCGGTCGTGCAGGTGCGGGCGGCCTCCGTCTGCGTGCACGGTGACAGCGACGGCGCCGTGGCCCTGGCGGCCGCCGTACGACGCGGTCTCGAGGAGGCCGGCGTGCACGTGGCCCCCTTCGTCGGGGAGGACGCCGGATGAGGCTCCTCCCGTGCGGCGACACCGGGCTCCTCGTCGAGCTCGGTGACCTCGACGACGTGCTGGCGCTCTACGCCGAGCTGGTCGACGCACCGCCCGACGGCGTGGTCGACCTGGTGCCGGCCGCCCGCACCCTGATGCTGCGGATCGACCCGACCCGCACCGACCCCGACCGGGTCGGTCGCGCCGTGCGCGCCGTCGAGGCGCAGCCCGGCAACCGCCCCGACGCCGGCGACCTCGAGGTGCCGGTCACCTACGACGGCGAGGACCTGGCCGAGGTCGGCCGGCTCACCGGGCTGGGGGAGCGCGGGGTCGTGGAGGCGCACACCGCGCAGGAGTGGACGGTCGCGTTCTGCGGCTTCGCCCCCGGCTTCGGCTACCTCGTCGGCACCGACGAGCGGCTGACCGTCCCCCGGCGCAGCGTGCCGCGCACCCGGGTGCCGGCGCGGTCCGTCGCCCTGGCCGGCGAGTTCACCGGCGTCTATCCCCGCGAGTCGCCCGGCGGCTGGCAGCTCATCGGGCACACCACCGTCCAGCCCTGGGACCTCCACCGCGACCCGCCGGCCCTGCTGGTGCCCGGCGTGCGCGTCAGGTTCGTGGAGGCGTGATGCTGCTCGGCAGGACGGCGTCGGAGCCGCCGTGGCTGGAGGTCCTCAGCCCCGGCCCGCTGGCGACCGTGCAGGACCTCGGCCGGCCCGGGCTCGGCGCCCTGGGGGTCGGCCACTCGGGCGCGGCGGACGCGCCCGCCCTACGGCTGGCCAACCGGCTGCTCGGCAACCCGGAGTCGGCGGCCGCCCTCGAGGTGACCTTCGGCGGCCTGGAGGTCCGGGCCCACGGCAGCATGTGCGTCACCCTCACGGGGGCGCCCTGCACGGTCACCGTCGACGGCCGCCACGCGGGGGCCTATGGCGTCGTCTGGCTGCCGGACGGGGCGACCCTGAGGCTCGGGACGCCCGACACGGGGCTGCGCAGCTACCTCGGGGTCCGCGGCGGCATCCAGGTCGAGCCCCGGCTGGGCTCCCGGGCCGCCGACACGCTCGCCGCGCTGGGACCCGACCCGCTGGTGCCCGGTGACCGGCTGCCCGTAGGCCCCGCCTGCGGCGCGTTGCCCGGGGTCGACCTGGCGCCGGTTCGCCCGCCCGAGGGCGGGGACGTGACGCTGCGGGTCGTCGACGGCCCGCGCGCCGACTGGTTCACCGACGCCGCGCGCGAGGCGCTGGTCGCCGAGCCCTACGAGGTCACGTCCGAGAGCAACCGCGTCGGCATGCGGCTGGCCGGGACGGCGCTCGAGCGCACGCACGACCGGGAGCTGCCGAGCGAGGGCATGGTCTGCGGCGCCCTCCAGGTGCCCCCGTCCGGGCAGCCCACGCTCTTCCTCGCCGACCACCCCGTCACCGGCGGCTATCCCGTGATCGCCGTGGTCGTCGCCACCGACCTGCCGCGGGCGGCCCAGGTCCGGCCCGGCCAGCGCGTCACCTTCACCCGAGTGTCCACCCGAGGAGCCACCGATGACTGAGACCGCAACCCCCGCCGCACTCGCTCCCGACGAGGCACGGGCCCGCTTCCGCGCCGGCCTGCGCGTGCCCACGTCGGGCTGGTGC
Organism: Nocardioides sediminis; assembly: GCF_003047295.1. Lineage (GTDB taxonomy): Bacteria > Actinomycetota > Actinomycetes > Propionibacteriales > Nocardioidaceae > Nocardioides > Nocardioides sediminis. Next base: position 284,256 of record NZ_PZYZ01000003.1, on the reverse strand, counting down.
GCCGGCTGGACCCAGGCCAACCTGCTGGCCGTGCCGCGTGCGCTGGCCTACGACTTCCTGCTCTTCGCCCAGCGCAACCCCGCCGCCTGCCCGGTCCTCGACGTCACCGAGCCGGGGGCGGCGGGCAGCCCACGGTTCGCCGGCGACCTGCGCACCGACCTCCCGGCGTACCGGGTCTACGAGCACGGCGAGCTCGTCGCCGAGGTCGACGACGTGACCGACCGCTGGCGCGAGGACATGGTCGCGTTCCTCATCGGTTGCAGCTTCACCTTCGAGGACGCCCTGCTGGAGGCCGGCGTGCCGGTGCGCCACATCGAGCAGGGGAGCAACGTGCCGATGTACCGCACCGGCATCGACTGCCGCCCCGCCGGCGAGCTGTCCGGGCCGCTCGTCGTGTCCATGCGCCCGATGGCGGCCTCGCAGGTCGCCACCGCCGTCCGGGTGACCTCGCGCTACCCCGCCGTCCACGGTGCCCCCGTGCACGTGGGATCGCCCGCCGAGCTCGGCATCACCGACCTCGACGCCCCCGACTTCGGGGACCCCGTCGAGGTCCGCCCGGGGGAGGTGCCCGTCTTCTGGGCGTGCGGGGTCACGCCGCAGGCGGCGGTCATGCAGTCCCGCCCCGAGCTGGCGATCGGCCACGCCCCGGGGCACATGGCGATCACCGACATCCGCGAGAGCGAGCACGTCGTCCCCTGACGCCGGGCCGCGGGTCCGACGGAGCCCGCGCCGGGGCCGTTGGTCCCTAGGAGGTGGGGTCTCCACGCGAGATCGTGGAGTCCCCACCGACGCCGAGAGGGTGCCCCGTGACGACCGCCCACGCATCCCAGCCGCCGCCCTCCGCACCGCCCCGCCTGCCGGGGCCGGTCGACCAGTACGTCTCCCTGCGCATCCCCGTCTGCGGTCCCACCGACACCGCCGAGGACGTGCTGGCGCTGCTGAGGGCCACCCCGCACGACTCGGTCGCCGACGTCGCGGTCTGCACCCAGCGTCGTACGCCGTCCGAGCTGCTCGGCCTGGTGCCGCTCGGCGTCCTGCTGGCCGCGCCCACCGGGACGCGGGCCGTGGAGCTGGTGGACGCCGACCCGCCGGTCGTCGCGCTGGGCCACGACAGCGAGCAGGCGGCGTGGAAGGCCGTCCGGCACGGGGAGTCCAGCCTGGCCGTCGTCGACCAGGACGGGTCCTTCCACGGGCTGGTGCCCTCGTCGCGGCTGCTCGGCCTCCTGCTGCGCGCCCACGACGAGGACTTCGCCCGGCTCGGCGGCTACCTCGCCTCGTCGAGCGCCGCGCGGGTGGCCATGGAGGAGCCGGTGGCGCGCCGGCTGTGGCACCGGCTGCCGTGGCTGGTCCTCGGGCTGGCCGGGGCGGCGTTGTCGGCCTGGGTGGTGGGGCTCTTCGAGGGCCGGCTCACCGCCGACGTGCAGCTGGCGTTCTTCATCCCCGGTGTCATCTACCTCGCCGACGCCGTCGGCACGCAGACGGAGGCGCTGGTGGTCCGGGGGCTCTCGGTCGGCACCTCCCTGCGGACCTCGCTGCGGCTCGAGGCGCTCACCGGGCCGATGCTCGGGCTGCTCCTGGCGGCGGTCGGCTGGCCGGCCATCTGGCTGGCGCTCGGCGACGCGGCCATCGCCACCACCGTCTCGATCGCGCTGGTCGCGGCGTGCAGCACCGCCACCGTGGTGGCCGCCGTGCTGCCGGTGCTGATGGCGCGTGCCGGTCGCGACCCGGCGTTCGGGAGCGGGCCGCTGGCCACCGTCATCCAGGACCTGCTCTCGCTGGTCATCTACCTGGTCGCCGCCGTCGCGGTCATGGGGTGACGACATGGTCCAGCCCATCCTGACCTTCCTCGGCGCCGCGGGCACGGTCACCGGCAGCCGGTTCCTCGTCGAGGGCGGAGGCGCCCGGGTGCTGGTCGACGCCGGCCTCTACCAGGGCCTCGCGACGCTGCGCCGGCGCAACTGGGAGGACTTCCCGGTCGACCCCGCGTCCCTCGACGAGGTCGTGCTCACCCACGCCCACCTCGACCACACCGGCTACCTCCCGCGGCTGGTCAAGGAGGGCTTCTCCGGGCCGGTGCGGTGCACCCAGGAGACCGCCGAGCTGGTCGCCATCGTGCTCCGCGACAGCGCCCACCTGCAGGAGGAGGACGCGGCGTACGCCAACAAGCAGGGCTTCTCCAAGCACCACCCCGCGCTCCCGCTGTACGACGCCGAGGACGTCGAGCGCACGCTGCCGCTGCTCGAGCCCGTGCCCCTCGACGAGGAGGTGGCGATCGCCGGCGGGACCACGCTGCGGCTGCTGCCCGCGGGACACATCCTCGGCTCGGCGACCGTGCACCTGACCGTCGACGGGCACCGCATCCTCTTCAGCGGCGACCTCGGCCGGCCGCACCACCCGCTCCTGCGTCCTCCCGCGGACCCGCCGGCCTCCGACACCGTCGTCGTGGAGTCGACGTACGGCGACCGCGAGCACCCCGAGCCGGACCCGCACCGGCTGGCGGCGGTGGTCCGCCGCACCATCGGCCGTGGTGGCAGCGTCCTGGTGCCGGCGTTCGCCGTGGACCGCACCGAGCTGGTGCTGATGGAGCTGCGCCGGCTGGTCGAGGCGGGCGAGGTGCCAAGGGTGCCGGTCTTCGTCGACAGCCCGATGGCGCTGGCGGCGCTGCGCGTCTACGAGCGGGCCATCGCCGGGGGGAGCCCCCAGGTGCGCGACGACCTGTCCCGCCGCAGCGGCATCTTCGACCCCGGTCAGCTGCACACCGCCAGCACGCCCGCCCAGTCCCGCGAGCTCAACGCCCCGGAGCACCCGTGCATCATCATCTCGGCCTCCGGCATGGCGGCCGGCGGTCGCATCGTGCACCACCTCGAGCACATGCTTCCCGACCCGCGCCACACCGTCGTGCTGACCGGCTACCAGGCCGCCGGCACCCGCGGCCGGCAGCTGCTGGAGGGGGCCCGCGACGTGAAGATCCACGGCCGCTACGTCCGGGTGCGGGCCGAGGTCGTGTCGATCGAGGACCTGTCGGTCCACTCCGACGCGGGGGAGACGCTCGCCTGGCTGTCCCGGTCGCCGGAGGTGCCGGGCACGACGTACGTCGTCCACGGCGAGCCCGAGTCGTCCGACGCGCTCGTACGCCGGATCCGCGACGAGCTGGACTGGAACGCCGTGGTCCCGCGGTACGGCGAGCGGGTGCTGATCGACTGACGGCTTCTCCGCGGCGTGGTCCGTGGTCGTGGGCGGCCGGGTCGTCCATGCTGGCGCCATGATCGTGGTGCGCGAAGGGACGAGGCCTCGGTGATCGACTGGCGCGAGGTCGACCTGGACGGGGCGCTGGCCGAGGGCCTCAGCAACGTCTGCCACTAAGGCCGCGGCGTCCACGTGTGGGGTCGGCGGGAGGATCGGCCCTTCGCGGCCGCGGTGCTCCCGACGGGGAAGGGCGGCGAGGTCCTGCCGCCGTGGCAGGGTCGCGTCTCCGGCGTCCTGCAGGACGACGCGGGGGACCTGCACGTGACGGGCGGTCGACCCCCGCGGACGCACCCCGGCGGGGACGCCGCCGAGTGGGCCGCGGCGGACGAGTCGGACCCCTACGTCACCGGCTGGGTCGTGATGGGTGACGAAGACCCGTGCAACCTCGCACTGAGTGCGTCCGGTCGCCTGCACGCCTACGAGTACGGCGGGGAGACCCCGCAGCCCGGACCGCGACTCGCGGCCGGCCAGACGGAGGAGGACCTCGTCGTCGCCGGCCGGGAGATCGGGCTCGTGGTCGCGGGACGCCTGGCGCCGGACGCGACAGCCCCCGGGACCGACGGCGTCGGCGCGAGCGCCTGGTCCTACGCCAACGGTGAGTGGGCGCAGATCAGTGTGGTCGACGCACCGGACGGCTGGACCGACTCCTACACCCGCTGGGAGCCGGTCCTGGCCGGGCACCGCGAGGGCCGGCCTCTGGTGCTCAGCCATGCCGGCACACCGCTCCCCGCGCCCCGGGTCGACCTCGACCCCGCACACCCGCACGTGTGCGTCGCGCACGTGGACGGTGAGCCCTACGGCTCCGAGGAGCCGGGGTGGGGTGGCCGGCTCGTTCTGGTCGTCCAGGCGGTCGACGGAGTACGTGTGGCTGCAGCACCCGAGAGGCTGGACGATGGTCCCGGGGCCTGAGGGGACGCTGCAGGCGGCGCGCCTCGGCTACAACGAGAAGGACACGGGGTGGGTCGTCACCGACGGACGGCTCTGGTTCGCCGACCTGTCGGCAGTGTGGTCTGCCCTCGGGTGAGAAGGTCCGGCCAGGGCATCACCGCGGGGCCAGGTCGACCACCACGATCGTGTGGTTGTCGGGTTCGCCGGCCTCGGTGACGGCGGCCGCGACCGCGTCGGCGACGTCCTGCGGAGCAGCCGTCCTCGTGAGGAGCGGGGCGAGGTCGTCCAGGTGGGCGTGCACGCCGTCGGTGGTCAGCGCCAGCCGGTCACCCGGCCGCAGGTCCAGCGCGGTCTCGTCGGCGACGACGCCCGGGGTGAGGGCGCGGTTCAGCAGGTTCCGATGCTCGTGCGACCTGGCCTCGTCGGAGGTCAGCTGGCCGGCCTCCAGCAGAGCCGCCACGACCGTGTGGTCGTGGGTGACCTGCCGGAGCTCCCTGTCCCGCACCAGCCAGACCCGCGCGTCACCGACGTGCGTGATCCGCGCCGTGGCGCCGTCGAGCACGACGGCGGTGAGGGTGGTGCCCGACGACGGCTGGTCCGGCAGGGCCGTGCTGACGTCTGCCGCGATCCCGGAGACGGCCTCGTCGAGGCCGCCCACGGCAAACGCCGCGAGGGCCGCGGCGGCCACGTCGTCGCGGTCGCCGAAGCCGTCGGCGACGGCGACGAGGGCGGGCGTGGCGACGAGCGCGTCCTGCTGCCGCTCGCGTCGTCCCCGGCAGTGGCTGGATCCGATCTCGGCGTGGAGGGACTGGGTCGTGGTGGTCATGGGGTGTTCCTCGTTCCTCAGCTGGTGGACGAGGGTGGTGACGATGTCCCGGCGGGTCGCGGTGTCCGCCTCGACCTGGGACCAGTACGCCGCGACCTCCTGCGCCGCAGCAGCGGGCGCGAGGTCGACGACCTGCCTGATGCGGGCCAGCGGCATCCCCAGCAGTCGCAGGGTCGCCACCAGCCGGGCGCGCCCGAGCTGCGAGCGGGCGTACCGCCGGTAACCCGAGTGCAGGTCGACCTGCACAGGGACCAGCAGGCCCAGGTCGTCGTACAGCCGCAACGCCTTCGGCGTCAGTCCCGAGTCGCGGGCGAAGTCACCGATCGTCATGAGCACGTGGGGCCGGGTCATCGTCTCCATCCTCCCCGGTGACGGTCACCGGTGGGACGACCGTGGTCCTTGCCGCTGGGGCAAGGTCAACACCCTTCGCGTCGGTCCTCGTGCCGGGCCCTGCGGAACAGCTCGACCAACAGGTTGGCGTAGCCCACGGTGTCGTCGATCGCGCGGTGCGTGTGCTCGACGTCGCCGAACCAGTCGCTGGGGAGGGTGTCGACGTCGACGAGCCCCGCAGACGTCCCCGTGACGGCCGCCGCGTAGCTGCGGAGGCACAGTCCGCCGCCGACGAACAGCCTGTCGGTCTCGTGGTGGCCCTGCCGGATGCCGTACGACGTGAACCGGCGCAGGTAGTGGTCCATCCAGATGCCGTCCAACGCCAGGGGGAAGGCCGCGAACATCCGGGGCCAGGGCAGGTCCCGGAGCCAGGCGACGTACCGGTCCATCACGGGCCCGACGGGCTCGGGGTCCGTGATCGCGGCCTCCCACGCCCCAGGCTGGGTGGCGAACCACGCCATCGTGCCGGCATCCGGGGACGTGCCCGGCAGCGGCTCCAGGACCGCTTCGAAGCGCCCGTGCTCGACGCCGTCCGCGGACACCGCCACCGATGCGAAGGAGCGCATGGAGTTGATGCCCGGCCATGGCCCGTCGAGCTCGACGTCGGTCACCACGTAGGTCCAGGGGTCGGGCTCAGGTGCGCTCACGTGCGACATCCTGTCGGGCCGGGCGCGGTGCACCGTCGTGTGCCACGCCGGATGGGCCGGGACGTCGTCGGGACGCGGCCCGGAGCTCGGCCCTAGGCTCGCCACCCCGACCGACCTTCCTGGGAGCCGCAGGTGCACGTCTTCATCCGTCCGACCCAGACCTTCTTGTCCTGCCATGTGTGCAGTGGCCTGGTGTTCGCGAGCCGCGAGATCAAGATGACCACGACGGGCATGACATTCATGGACCTGGACTGGCTCAACCGCTCGGCCGAGGGAGTCATCTGCGTCCGGTGCGGATTCGTGCACACCTTCATGGGGCAGGCCCACCAGTGGGTGGACCCGGCCGCGGTGAAGCCGGGCGACCTGCCCGACGACCCGCTCGCGCCCTGACGTACGCCGACCGGCTCGCGCCGGCCCGCGAGGTTCGACGTCCCCGGGACGACCCGCCTCTCCGACGAAGAGCGTCGCGCGCGACTCGCGGGACGTCGTACGGGAGGTCCTATGGCCGTGGCCGAGCGCCGAGCCGGCGGAGCAAGATGATCCGGTGGTGACTCCGACGCCACGGCGATCGAGCCGATCGGGGATCGCGGCAACGGTGCACGTGATCCCGCCGCCGCCGCGCCCCGTGCGTCACTTCGCTCGCTGGGTCGCCGCGTCGACTCCCCGCGGCGCCGCCGTCCTCAACGTCGGAGGCGGCTGCAACGCCTCAGGCGACTTTCCCCGGATCAGAGGTCGCGCCGGCCTCCTCGTGGTGGTCGACCCGAGCGCACGTGTGGCGGACAACGGCGAGGCGGACGAGCGCCACCAGGCGACGTTGGAGGCCTTCTCGCTCGAGCACGCCGATCGTTTCGACGTCGCCTTCGCCGTCTTCGTGATGGAGCACGTCGCTGATCCGGTCGAGTTCACCGAGGCGGCAGCACGGGTGCTCAAGCCGACCGGTGTCTTCCTGGCTCTCACCCTCAACCAGTGGCACTACTTCGGTCTGACGACCTGGGCGACGTCCCGGCTGGGCCTCGAGGAGTGGCTGCTCCGCCACGTGCGCGACCCCCGTGAGGTCGACGAGTACCACTTCCACACCGAGTACCGGATCAACACCATCCGCTCGGTCAGCCGCCATCTCGAGCGGGCGGGCTTCTCCGAGGTGGACTTCCGGATGTGGGACCTGCCTCGCGCCTACGAGCCCTACCTGCCCCGCCGGCTGACGGGATTCGCGACGGAGTGGAGCCGCGTCGCGTACCGCCTCAATCGTCCCAACCTCATGGGGCACCTGGCCTTCAAGGCGACGCTCGGAAGCTGAGGTCGAACTGCACGTGGCGCCGGCGCCGGTGCTGCATCGGCAGAGTTGGAGATCCATGCCCGTCCGGTGGGGTGAGGGGCGAGCGTCAGCGAGCCGCGAAGCCCCGACACCACTGTCCACAGGGGGCCGTTCTCCGGCGTCGCGATGTCGGTGGTCCCTGCTTGAGTAGGACCCATGAAGACGCCCGCTGCTCCCGCTCTGCCGGACACCCCGGCCGAGCTGTTGCGTGCGGTGCGTGAGCGCAAGCAGGCCGCCGACCGCAACGACGTGGAGATGATGCGGCTCGGCGTGCACTGGGCCGACCTCCACCTCGCGGACCCCGAGCACGCGGAGGCGTGCTTCACCTCCCCCAAGACCTTCGCCGGTGAAGGGTCGCCGTCGATCGATGAGTTCTGCGTCCCGGAGTTCGCGACCATGCTCGGTCGCACGTGTGATTCGGCGGGGCGGTTCCTGACCGAGTGCGTCGAGGTCGCCTACCGGCTCCCGCAGCTGTGGGGTGCCGTCCAGGCAGGCCTGGTGGCCGGCTGGCGGGCCCGGGTGATCGCGCAGACCACCCTCGACCTCACCCTCGAAGCCGCGACCTACGTCGACTCGCAGGTGTTCTGGTGCGCCAACCGCCTCACCCCCTCCGCCTTGGGCAGGGTGGTGGACGAGGCCCGGGTGCGCCACATGCCCGACGCCGTGGAGCAGGCGCTGGAGAAGAGCGCGGACAAGCGCAACGTCACCTTCGACACCCAGCAGGTCTCCTTCGACGGCACCATGCACCTCGAGGCCGACCTGGAGATCCCCGACGCCCTCGCCCTCCGCGAGGCCGTCGCCTCCGGCGCGGAGCACCTCGCCAAGCTAGGGTCCACCGACACCGTCGACGGACGCCGCGCCACCGCGCTGGGTGACCTGGCGCGCCGGCAGCTGACCCTCGGCTTCCACGACACCGAGAGCGACGGCGACGCAGATTCGTCGGTTGCGGTGCGAGCGAAGCGAGGCTCGAAACCAGCCGCTCCCGTGACGCAGATCGTGATCTACGCGCACCTGTCGGCCGACGCCATCACCGGCCTGCAGGACCCGAGGGGCACCTCGACCGGGAACATGGCCGGCGAGGCGTTGTGTGCGCGGGTCGAGCAGGCCGGCCAACGGCTCCTGTCGGTGGAGCAGGTCCGCGCCTGGTGCGGCCGTCCCGACGCGTCGGTGGTCGTCAAGCCGGTCATCGACCTGCGCGAACGGTTGGAGACGAAGGGCTACACGCCCACCGCCGCCATGCGGGACTACGTGATCGTCCGCGACGGCACGTGCGTCTTCCCGTGGTGCGGACGCAACGCCCGGCACGGCGACCTCGACCACATCGTCCCCTACGACCACGAGCGTCCCGACCGGGGTGGACCGACGTCGACGGACAACCTCGCCGCCCTGTGCCGCCGCCATCATCGGCTCAAGACCAAGGGCCGCTGGCGCTACGTGATGACCAAGCCCGGGGTGTTCGACTGGACCAGCCCGCTGGGCTGGACCTACCGCCGCGACCACACCGGCAGCCGATCGACCGGACGGGCCTGGCCCGAACCGGGAGGCGCGACCCGCTCAGGCGTGCCGGACCTGCGCCCGCCCGACCAGTAGTCACCACGCCCCGCACCCCGTCGACAGCACCTCCGGCGGGGCCACAGGCGTGTCTGCGGACAATCCAGGCGAGCCCGAGCCGCCCTGCACCCGGCGGCCCTGCCGGAAGCCCAACATGGAGGGGATGTGTCCGCCCAACGACACGGTCAGGCGAGGGCCAACGCCAGCGCGACGACGGCGATGGCCGGGAGGAGGCACAGCAGCAGCGCGCCGGCGAAGCGTGCGCCACCGCCCGCTGCTCCGACGACGACCTTGCCGAGGGTGTTGGTCGCCAGCCCGGCACCGATCGCCGCCACCGCCGTCGCGAGGCTGAGGTCACCGGTGTGCACCAGCGTGGTCATGGCGACGCTCGCGCCGTGGACGTCGGCCAGCGCCGCGGTCGCGCTGGCCGCGAGGGCGCCGGCCGCGCCGTACCGGTCCTGGAGCCACAGCGCCACGGGCAGCACGATCGAGATGATCGCGGCGAGCACGAGGGCGGGCACGATCGCGAAGGGGCGCCCCGCGGCGGCGGCGTCGTCCTCGCCGCGGACCGACCGGCCGAGCCACCAGGCCTCGGCGACCATCACGACGCTGCCGGCCACGATCGCCGGCAGCAGGCGGACGGTGACGCGCGAGTCGACGAGCGACGTGACGACCGCGAGCTGGACGAGGGTGGCGACGCTGGCGAGCAGGGCGCCGGCGAGCGCCCCGCGCACCGGCACCTCCCGACGGCGGGCGCGGGCGGCCATCACGCCGGTGGTGGCGGTCCCGGACACGAACCCGCCGGCCAGGCCGCCGATCATCACGCCGCGTCGCGCGCCCAGCAGCCGGGTGGCGGCGTACCCGACCCAGCTGATGGCGATGATGAGCACCACGAGCAGCCAGATGCGCTGGGGCACCCACGCGCCGTACGGTCCGACCTCGCCGGACGGCAGCACGGGAAGCACGACGAAGGCCGCCACGAAGAACACCAGCGCGTCCGACCGCTCCTGGTCGGTGACGGTCTCGCGGACGAATCGGTGCAGGTTCTCCCGGGAGACGAGCAGGACGGTGGTGGTGACCGCGACCGCCACCGCGACGGCCGGGGCGGTGTGGCTCAGCGCCCCGAGCCCCAGGGTGGCGATGACGGCGGTCTCGGTGGTGATGCCCCGGTCCTCGTCCTCGGACACGACGTACCCCGCGACGACCAGCAGGACCACGCCCGCGCAGAGGACGACGGCGACCACCGTGGGCACCTGCACGGCGACGGAGCCGATCAGGGCGACCAGGGCGAAGGTACGGACACCGGCGGTACGTCCTGGCCGGTCCCGCTCGCGTTCGGCGCCGATCAGCAGCCCGATGGCCAGGGCCACGCCCATGGACTGCCACAGCTCGAGCCCGCCCACGCCCCCCTCCTCCCCGGCCCGGCGCTCAGGTGTGGGCGCCGATGTCGCGCCGCGCCCACAGCGGCAGCGCGGCCAGGCCCACGACCGCGGTGCCCAGCACGAGCCACAGGTAGGTGGCCGGGAGGCCGGGGGAGAGCGGTCCCTCGTGAAGGGCCTGGTCGAAGGGGGTCAGGCCCTGCCAGGACGCCAGCTCCTCCACGAAGACCCCCGCGATGTAGAGGACGTAGGCCGCCAGGCCGACCGCCGACGCCACGCCGATGGCCACCCCGCGACGCCCCGTCAGGGCACCGGCGACCAGCGCCACCGCGCCGAGCTCGATGCCGAGCAGGGTGATGGCCAGCGACCCCGAGAAGGCCGCCCCGGCGGTGATGCCGAGCCCGAAGGCGGCGGTGCCGGCCAGGGTCGATGCGAGCACGGCCAGCCCCAGCAGGGCGACCCCGGTGACGAGTGCGGCCAGCTCCTCGAGGAGCAGGCGGGTGGTGGTGAGCGGGGTGACCAGGAGCAGGTCGAGGGTCCCGGCCTGCTCCTCCCCGGCGACCATCCGCGCGCCGTGCGTGATGCCGAAGACGATGAGCAGCATCGGCAGCACCAACGAGAAGAGCTCGGCGTTGAGGAAGCCCTGCCCGGTGGTCATCTCCTCGAGGGAGAACATCTCCCGCATCGCCGGCGGGAAGTCCTGGAGGTAGGCGTCGAAGTCGGGCATGTCGGCCATCCACGGCCACATCGCGGACTCGAGCAGGACGAGCGCGGAGAGCGCGCCGGCCCAGGCGGGCAGGCTACGCCGCTGGTCCCACAGCGCCTTGGCGTAGATGCTGCGCATCGGACGGCTCACCCCTCTCGTAGAAGCCGAGGAACAGGTCGGCCAGGTCGGTCTCGTGGGTGGTCGCGCTGGAGACCCCGTGCGGGGCCGCGGCGCGGAACAGGTCGGCCATCGACCCGGCCACCGACACGTGCACGGTGGTGCCGACGACGTCGACGCGTCGCACCCCGGCCGCGGCGCGCAGCGCGTCGACCGGGGGGTCGTGCTCGAAGCGCAGGTCGACGCGGCGCACGGCGTCGGCGTGGAGCTGGGCCATGGACCTCGTGGCGAGCAGGCGGCCCTGGTCGAGGATGCCGACCACGTCGGCCACCGCCTCGACCTCCGAGAGCACGTGGGAGGAGAGCAGCACGGTGCGTCCCTCGTCGCGGACCTCGCCCAGGAGCGCGAGGAACTCGCGCTGCATCAACGGGTCGAGGCCCTGGGTCGGCTCGTCGAGGACCAGCAGCTCGGGATGCCCCATGAAGGCCTGCACGATCCCGACCTTGCGACGGTTGCCGTGCGACAGCGTGCCCATCCGCTTGTCCAGGTCGAGGTCGAACCGCTCGGCCAGCACCGTCACGCTGGCCCAGTCGGTGCCGCCCCGGAGGGCGCCGAGCAGGCCGACCAGCTGGCGTCCGGTCATGTCGGGGTAGCCCGCGAAGTCACCGGGCAGGTAGCCGATGCGGCCCTGGACCCCGTCCCGGTCCGCGGCCACGTCGACGCCGAGGACCTCGGCCCGGCCGGACGTCGCACGCCACAGCCCGGCGAGCAGCTTGATGGTGGTCGTCTTGCCCGCGCCGTTCGGCCCGAGGTAGCCGAAGACGCACCCCGCGGGGACGAGGAGGTCGAGGTCGCCCAGGACGACGTGGTCGCCGAAGCGCTTGGTCAGGCCCGTCGTGCGGACGGCGTGCTCCATGCGGGCCTCCTCGGGTCGACGGCTCGGTGACGCGTCACACGGCGTCGGGGTTGAAGAGCGCCACCTTGAGCGCCCCGGTCTCGCCCGCCCGCGAGAAGACGTCGTAGGCGTCCTGCATCTCGTCGATGCCGTAGCGGTGCGTGCACAGCGCGCCGACGTCGAGCTTGCCCTCGCTCAGCAGGCGGAGCAGGAGCGGCGTCGTGCGCGTGTCGACGAGGCCGGTGGTGATCGTGACGTCCTTGATCCAGAGGGTCTCCAGGTGCAGCGTCGCCGGCTCGCCGTGCACGCCGACGTTGGCGACGTGCCCGCCGGGGCGCACGAGCTCGGTGCACAGCTCGAAGCTGCTCGGGACGCCGACGGCCTCGATGGCCACGTCCGCCCCGGCACCGCCGGTGAGCGAGGCCACCATCGCCGCCGCCCCCTCGGGGCCGACCACGTCGTCGGCGCCCGCCTCCAGCGCGCTGCGGCGACGGGACTCCGCGGGGTCCACCATGACGACGCGCGACGGGCTGAAGAGCCGCGCGGTCATCAGCGCGGCGAGTCCGATCGGGCCGGCGCCGACCACCACGACGGTGTCGCCGGGGGAGACCCGCCCGGCCAGGACCCCCACCTCGTACGACGTGGGCAGGATGTCGGCGAGCATCAGGGCGTCCTCGTTGCTCACGTTGTCGGGGAGCACGTGCAGGGAGTGGTCGGCGTACGGCACGCGCACCTTCTCGGCCTGGGTCCCGTCGATGAGGTGGCCGAGCACCCAGCCGCCGCCACCCTGGCACTGCCCGTAACGGCCCTCCTTGCAGTAGCGGCACCGGCCGCACGAGGAGATGCACGACACGAGCACCCGGTCGCCGACCTTGATGTCGCGGACGTGGTCACCCACCTCGAGCACGGTGCCCACCGCCTCGTGGCCCAGGATGCGCCCGGCCTCGACCTCGGGCACGTCGCCCTTGAGGATGTGCAGGTCGGTGCCGCAGATGGTGACCGCGTCGACGCGCACGATCGCGTCGTCCGGGTCCTTGACCGCTGGGTCGGGTACGTCGACCCAGGATCGGTGGTCGACGCCGCCGTAGACGAGTGCCTTCATGACTGTCCTGTCCTCTCGCTGGTCCGGTGCCCCCATCGTCGGACGGAGCGTCCGGCGGGCGCCGGAGTCTTGCTGCCCCGACCCCGCGGGACCTTCGTCCCCGATCGGCCCCTCGGGCCGGGTCTTCGGGCCCTGCCGACGGCAGGCGCGCGGGGTCACGCTGGACGCATGAGGACCTACCGGTTGGTGTGGCGCGTGATGGTCACCGTCGTGGCCCTGGTGGCTGTCGTGGCCACCGCCCTCACGATGCCGCCCGGCCTGTTCCTGGCCGTGGCCGTCGCCATGGGCCTGTTCGGCGGCCTCATCGCCGTGTCGTTCCAGGAGGACCTCGCCGACGTGCGGCACCCGATCGTCAAGGGCGTGGTGCTGGCCGTCGCCGTCACCCTCCTCCCGGGCCTCTCGCGGCTGCTCGGACCCGCGACCGCGACCGCGGCGGTCGTGCTGGTCCTGGCCGCGCCGTGGGTCGTGCAGAAGGTCCTGGACCGCCTGCGGCGCCGTTCGGGGCCGACCCGCATCGCGCGCGCCGGGCTCGCGGAGCCGGACGAGGCGCTGCGACGGCAGTGGACGGAGTCGACCCGGCAGCTCGCCCTGGCCACCACCGTCGCGGAGCGGATGGTGGTGGTGCGGGTGCGCGAGCAGATCCTCGACGACGTCGCGGCCCGGCACGGCGGGTGGCTGCCTCCCTACGTGTGGCCGGTCACCGACGCGAAGTCCCGGGACCTTCGGCCCTAGCCAGCCGTCGCGGCGGCCCGCACCGTGGTGGGCGACCGCGACGGAAAGACGGACGGGGGAGACCGCATGGTCACCGCGAGCGAGGTGCGCCACACCCACGAGACGATGCTCGAGGTCGCTGGACGACTGGTCGACGAGGTCCAGGACGTGCCGCCCGGCGTCGTGCTCCGCGCCTACTGGCGCGCCGTGCGCCTGGTCCGCAACGCCGGCTGCCCGCTGCCCGTGCTCCCCGACGAGGCGGAGCTGGTCGCCCGCCACCTGCTGCTGCGCCGCGGCGTCCGGGTTCCCCACCCACGGCTGGGCGAACAGGCGGGCTGATGCGGCCCGGCCGGTCGGCGTACCTGCTCGCGGCTCCCGTGCTGCTGACCGCCGTCCTCTCGGGCACGGCCGCCGGCGGGTCCGCACCCGTGCGGGCGACGACCGCGCCGGAGACGCCGACCCTGGTCGCCATCCGCGCCGCCCACCACCCCGGCTTCGACCGCGTCGTCCTCGAGTTCGAGGGCGGCCTGCCGTCCACCCGGCGCGTGCAGTACGTCGACCGGCTGGTCGCCGACGGCTCGGGGCTGCCGGTCCGTGTGCCCGGGCGGGCGATCCTGCGGGTGGTGCTCTCACCCGCGCAGGCCCACGACGCGAGCGGGCAGACCGTGCCCCGGAGACGCGCCTGGGCGCTGCCCAACGTGATGACCACGGTCCGGGCGGGCGACTTCGAGGCGGTGACGACGTACGGCATCGGGGTCGCGAAGCGGACCTCCTTCGAGGTCTCCACGCTGGAGGACCCGAGCCGGGTCGTCATCGACGTCAAGGCCGGGTTCCGCACCGAGCAGCGGCCGGTGTGGTTCCTCGACCGGGACCGCTTCGTCGACAACGTCGAGCCCTACTTCGTCTCCCGGATGCGGCCCGTGCGTCCGCGCACGCCGGCGGTCGGCCTCATGGACCGCTTGTTCGCCGGACCCCTGCCCGCCGAGCGGCGCGCCGGCCTGCGGCTGCTCCGCTCGCGCGCCAAGGGCTTCGCGGACCTCTCGGTCGCCGGCGGGATCGCCCGGGTCCGGCTCACCGGCGGCTGCAGCAGCGGCGGGTCCACGGTGACGGTGGCGGGGTCGATCATCCCGACCCTGCGGGCCCTCCCCACCGTGGCGTGGGTCAAGGTGCTCGACCCGCAGGGCCGCACGGGCGACCCGGTGGGCCGGACCGACTCGATCCCCGCCTGCCTGGAGCCGTGAGGTCGCGCTAGTCCTTCAGGGAGAGCGGTACGACGGCCACGGTGCAGGTCGCGTGCTCGAGCACGGTGGTGGCGACCGACCCGAAGAGCATCTCGCCCGCCTTGCTGCCGTGGTGGGTGCCGAGGACGACCATCTCCTTGTCGGCGGCGGCGTCCAGGACGGCCAGGTCGGCGAGGCCGGTGGCCAGCGTGCGGCGGACGACCACGTCGGGGTACTTCTCCGCCATGCCGGCGAGGATCTCGGCGAGGAGCAGCAGCTCCTCCTCGTCGGCGTGGACGCCCTCCTGGTCGTCGTGGGCGTGCACGGCGGCGTGCCGGACGTCCCAGTAGGCGTGCAGCACGGTCAGCGGCAGCTGGTGCATCGAGGCCTGCTGGTAGGCGAACTCCAGGGGCGCCAGGCACCGCTCGGAGCCGTCGACGGCGACCAGGATCCCGGTGCGCTCGGTCCCGTCCCCGGGGCGCATCACGACCAGCGGGCAGGGCGTGTGGTGGGACACGCCCACCGCGACCGAGCCGAGCAGCAGGGAGCGCACCGGACCGAGCCCGCGCGAGCCCATGACGACCAGCGACGCGCGGCCCGCCACGTCGAGCAGCACCTGTCGCGGGTCGCCGAACCCGAGCATCTGGTGGACCTCGACGTCCGGGGCGGCGGCGGTCACCTCGGCGTGCGCACGGGCCAGCAGCTCCTTGGCCTGGTTCTCCAGCGCCTCGAGCCCGATGCCGGTGCCCATGGCCGGTCCCATGCCCACCGGGGCGAGCCACACGGTGTCCATGGGGGAGAGCGCGTGGACCAGCGTCAGCGGCCTGCGGGTGGCCCTGGCCTGGGCCACCGCGAAGGTGACCGCCAGGTCGGACGAGGTGGAGCCGTCGATCGCGGCCACGATCGTGCCCAGGGGTACGTCGGCGGTGTCCATCTGCGTCTCCTCCAGTCGCCGCCAGCGGGGTCGCTGCCGGTACCTCCAATCTCCCGGCCCGCCCGGGGTGCGGGGAGGGCCCGTCGGTCCGGATGCCCGGGACGTTGGGCCCGCCGGCCGCTGGTGGTCCGGCGCGGCCGGGTGGACGATGTCCGGGACGGGAGGGGAGCCCATGAGCGGGACCGGCAGGGGAGCAACAGCCGGGTGCGGTGCGGGACCCCGGTCCCGCGCCCTGCGCGGGCTGGCTCCGGTCCGGGCGGTCCTCGCCCTGACCGCCCTGCACGCGGTGCCGGCCGACGCCGCGCCCCGGCCGGGCAACGGCACGGTGGCGGCGCGCATCGCCGCGGACCTGCGGTGCGAGTCGTTCGCCTACCGTCCCGGTCCCAACGCGGTGTCCAGCAGCGACGGGCTGCTGACCTGCCGGACCGGGCCGCAGGACTTCACGGCGTACGTCTTCGACGGCAACCGGGCGCGGGACCGCGGGGTCGCCCACGTGCGGCTCTGGAGCGGACCCGGCGAGGTCCACCACTTCGTCCGGGACCACCGGGCGGTCATCGCGCCGGAGGGCGGCGCATCCTGGCCCGCCTACGGCAGGAGGTGGGCCAGGGTCGCGGCTCGCCGCACCGGCGGGGTCGTCTTCAGCGGCTGAGTGACCGCGATGCCGGGTCGCCGGTGAGCACGCGGACCGCGAGGGCGGTGGTCGCCTCGATGCCCAGGAACCCCACGACCCGGCTGACCCGGTCGACGTCGAGGGGGAGCAGCCCCGGGGTGCCCGGCACGTCCGGGGTCAGGCCGAGGTCGAGGTCGTCGCGCCCGGACATCAGCGCGACGTTGAACTCGTAGCGCTCGCGCGCCCCGGGTGCGCTCAGGCGGCGTACGACGCCCGCGCCCAGCCGTCGTCCCCCGGACTCCGCGGCCAGCGCGTCCAGCGCCGCGACGAGCGAGCGGCCCTCGTCGTGCTCGATGTCGGCCCACACGGCCTGCATCGAGCCCGCGGCGGCGAGCAGGGCGGCGGCGGCCTTCTCGCCGATGCCGGTGACCCCGGGCAGGTTGTCGCTGGCGTCGCCGCGCAGCGCGGCGTACTCCAGGTAGTTCTCGGCGGCGACGCCGTACATCGCGTGGAGCCGGGACGGGGTGAGCAGCGGTGAGCCGTTGATGCCGCCGTCGATGAGGCGCAGCACCCGGGTGTGGTCGCTGATGTGGGCGAAGGCGTCGCGGTCGGAGGTGATGATCACGCAGCTCCAGTCGTGGGCGCGGGCCCACGCGGCGCCGGAGGCGTTGACGTCGTCGGCCTCGAGGCCCGGCGGCGTGAGGGTGGCCAGTCCCAGCGCGTCCAGCAGGGCGCCGGCGCGCTCGAGCTGGTCGACGAGCTCGGGGTGCTTCTCGGCCCGGCCGGCCTTGTAGTCGGGGTAGCGGTCGCGCCGCTCGGACGCCGTGCGGTCGTCGAGCCCGAAGATCACCGCGTCGGGGGCGAAGCCGTCGATGGACTCCAGGATCTGGCGCAGCATCCCGTGCAGCGCCCACACCGGGCGCCCGGCCCGGTCCATGACCCGGGTGTGCGCGCGGGCGTGGTGGTTGCGGTGCAGCAGCGACGGGGCGTCGACGACGAGGAGCAGCCTGCGGTCGCCGAAGTCGGACGGGGGTGGGGGCATGGCGGGCCCAGCCTGCCATGTCCCCGGGCGGGCCCGCCTGCCATGCTCCGGTCATGACGTACGACGCGCGCCAGCTGGTCATGCTGCTCGTCGGGTGCGTGGTGCTCGGCGCCGGGGTGGGGCTCTTCCTCACCGCCGACCTGGGGTCGGACGGCTACTCGACGCTCGTCAACGGGATCTCGCTCGCCACCGGGCTGTCCTTCTGGATCGCCAACACGATGGTCGGCGTGGCACTGGTCGTCCTCGCCGCGCTGCGCCGGGTCAGGCCCGGGCTCGGCACCGTCGTCCAGGTCGTGCTCGTGGGCGTCACCGTGTCGGCCGTCCTGGGCCTGCTCGACGCCCCGGACGACCTCCTCGCCCGGGTGCTCCTGCTGGCGGCGGCCTTCCCCGTCCTCGCGGTGGGGATCGCGGTCTACCTCGGCAGCCACACGGGCGCCGGGCCGGCCGAGGCCGCAGCGCTCGCGTGGGACCCGCCCGTGCCGTTCCGGTGGAGCTACAGCGCGGTCCAGGGTCTCGGGGCGCTGGTGGGGTGGCTCCTCGGCGCCACCGTCGGGGCCGGCACCGTCGCGGTGATCGTGCTGCTCGGACCGGGTGTCGACCTGGCCAGCCGGCTGCTGCGCGTCGACGTCCACCAGGGCGGGCGATCGCCCAGCGGGACTACCTCGCATTGACCATTCCCGCGCCCGCGGAGCGGGTCTAGCCTCGATGGTTGGGCCGTCCTCAGAACCCGCAGGGAGGGCAAGCGATGACCACGATGGTGGCGACGCTCCGGGGCGCCGAGACGACGATCAGTGACGAGGACCTCGAGGAGCTCCGGGCCGCGGTCCGGGGGGACGTCCTCACGCCCGGGGACCCGGGCTGGGCGGAGATGCGGCCGCCGTACAACGCGATGCATCCGGGGCGGCCGGCACTCGTGGTGCGCCCCACGGGCACGGCGGACGTGGTCGCCGCGATCACCTTCGCCCGCGAGAGGCAGCTCCTGGTGGCGGTCCGTGGGGGCGGCCACTCCATCGCGGGGCTCTCCAGCGTCGACGGCGGGATGCTCCTCGACCTGGCGCGGATGGACGGCGTCGAGGTCGACCCGCTGGCCCGCACGGTGCACGTCCAGGCGGGTGCCCTCGTCGGCGACATGGACCACGAGACCCAGGCGTTCGGCCTGGTCGCGCCCAACGGCATCGTCTCGGACACCGGCGTCGCCGGCCTCACGCTCGGCGGCGGCGAGGGATGGGTACGCCGCAAGTACGGCATGGCGGTCGACAACCTGCTGTCCGCCCAGGTCGTGGGGGCCGACGGGCACGTCCGCACGGCATCGGCCGAGTCCGAGCCCGACCTGTTCTGGGCCATCCGCGGCGGGGGCGGCAACTTCGGGGTGGTCACCTCGTTCACGTTCCGCTGCCATCCCGTGGGTCCGACGGTGGCCTTCGCCGGCGTCTTCCACCCGGTCGAGGACGCGGAGGACGTCTACCGCCGGTTCCGCGACTGGGCCGAGTCCGCGCCCGACGAGGTCTCCGCCATGATCGGGTGCACCACGCTGCCGCCGAGCGAGCACACGCCGCCGGAGGTCCACAACACCCCGTTCGTGGTGACCGCGGCGGTCCATTCGGGCGACCCCGACGCGGGGATGGAGGTCCTGGGCCCGCTGCGCGAGATCGGGACGCCGCTCGTCGACATCTCGGGTCCGCTGCCCTACGCCGGCGTGCAGAGTGCCTTCGACGAGTTCTTCCGCCGCGGGACGCTGCGCAGCTACTGGAAGTCGACGTACGTCGAGCACCTCACGGACCCGATCGTGGACATCCTCGTCGACCGCGCCCGCAACAGGCCCTCGGCGCGGACCTTCGTCATCGCCTTCCTCATGGGTGGCGCGATCAACCGGGTGCCGGTCGAGGAGACCCCCTACAGCGAGCGGTCGGCCAACTGGATGGTGTCCTTCGACGGCAACTGGGAGGACCCGGCCGATGACGAGAGGGTCATCTCGTGGGTCCGCGGCGCCTGGGGACAGGTGCACGAGCTCGGGACCGGGACCCTCTACCTCAACTTCACCGGCGTGGCCGACGAGGCGACGACCGTCGGCGTGGAGAGCGCCTTCGACAAGGCCAACCTCCAGCGCCTGGAGGAGATCAAGGCGCACTACGACCCGGACAACTTCTTCCGGCTCAACAACAACATCACCCCGGCGTCCTACGACGGGAGGGCCTCGGCCACCTGACGCTCCATGTCGGGTCGGTAGCGCCCGTGGCGGGCCGCGCCGTTGAGCCGGGCCCGGGTGAGCAGCGCGGCCTGGGCTGCGCCGGTGTTCTCGGCGCGGCCGGCCCAGGCCCGCAGCACCGGGGCCTGGAGCGCGCGGCCGAAGGAGAAGCTGAGCTCCCAGGGCTGGGGGGCCCGACGGTTGAGCGCGTCGAGGCGCGCCGTGGCCTGCTCCGGGGTCTGGCCCCCGGAGAGGAAGACGAGCCCCGGGACCGAGGCGGGCACCGTGTCGCGCAGCACGGCGATCGTCCGGTCGGCGATGACGTCGTCGCCGACCGGCTCGGCGTCGCTGCCCGGCAGCACCATGCTCGGCTTGAGCAGCGTCGCATCCAGCTCGACCCCTTGGCGGGCCAGCTGGTCGTAGACCGCACGCAGGGTGAGCGCCGTGACGCTCGCGCAGCGCTCCAGGCTGTGCGGGCCGTCCATCAGGACCTCGGGCTCGACGACCGGCACCAGGCCCGCCTCCTGGGCCAGCGCGGCGTACCGGGCCAGGGCGTGCGCGTTGGCCTCGACGCACGCCGCCGACGGCGTGCCGGGACCGATCCGGATGACGGCGCGCCACTTGGCGAAGCGGGCGCCGAGCCCGGCGTACTCGGCCAGCCGCTCACGCAGGCCGTCCAGACCCTGGGTGACCACCTCGCCCGGCGCCCCGGCGAGCGGCGTGGTGCCCCCGTCGACCTTGATCCCGGGGATGATCCCGGCCCGGGCGAGCACCTCGGGGAAGGGGGTGCCGTCGCCGGTCGACTGGCGGATGGTCTCGTCGTAGAGGATGACCCCGCTGACGTGCTCGGACAGCCCGGGGGTCGTCAGCAGGATCTCCCGGTAGGCCCGGCGCCTCTCCTCGGTGGACTCCAGGCCGACCTGCGCGAGGCGCTTGGCCATCGTGGGGTGGCTCTCGTCGGCGGCGAGGATGCCCTTGCCCGGCGCGACCAGGGCGCGGGCGACGGTGCGTGTCGGTTCCATGGAGCCAGCGTGCGCGTGCGCCCCCCGCAGGGGCACGGTCCTTCGGTCACGGGGGGCAGGACCTTGTCCCTACCGTGAGGGACGACAAGTTCGCGTTCCTTCCCCTAGCGTGAGGGTCGTGAGCCAGCGCTCTGCAGGCGGCGACGGGACCCTCGGGCGCGGTCCGTCGCGCGCCGACGAGGACCTGCTGGCGGCCCACCAGCGCCTGCGCGGCCTGCTGCGCGCCAGCCGCGCGGTCATGGGGGACCTCGACCTGGACCGGGTGCTCCAGCGGATCGTCGAGGCAGCGTGCGAGCTGGTGGACGCGCCGTACGGCGCCATCGGCGTCATCAAGCGGTACGGCTCCGGCCTCGAGCAGTTCATCTACACCGGCATCGACGAGGAGGGGGCCGACCTCATCGGCCACCTGCCCGAGGGCAGGGGCCTGCTGGGCGCCCTGATCGACGACCCGTCGCCCATCCGGTTGCGTGTCATCGGCGAGGACCCTCGTTCGGTGGGGTTCCCCGAGGGACACCCGCCCATGCGGGGCTTCCTGGGGGTCCCCATCCGGGTGCGCGGCGAGGTGTTCGGCAACCTCTACCTCGCCTCGCTCGCCGAGCGGGAGTTCAGCGACGACGACGAGGAGCTCGTCACCGCGCTCGCCGCCGCGGCCGCCGTGGCCATCGACAACGCGCGCCTCTACGAGGAGGCCACCCACCGCCAGAAGTGGCTGGCGGCCTCGACCGACATGACGCGCCGGGTGCTCACGCACCCGGGTGACGAGGCGCTCCGCACCATCGCCGAGCGGGTGGCGGAGCTCGCCGACGCCGACCTGGTGACGGTCGCCCTGCCGGCCGCCGACGCGGCCCACCTCACCGTGGTGGTGGCCGTGGGACAGGGGGAGGACGAGCTGGTCGGCTTCACCTATGCGCTGCCCGGCACTATCAGCCAGATGGTGCTGCGCAGCGGCGTGCCGCAGGTCTTCGAGGACGTCGGCGCGCTCCGGCCGCCGTCGCCGCCGCTCATGGTCGCGCGGGTCGTGACACTGGGGCCGGTGATGGTGCTGCCGCTCGCCGGTGTCGAGGGTGTCCGGGGGGTGCTGGTCGCGGGCCGGGCGCCGGGCCGGCACGGGTTCGCCGCGACGGAGGTCGACATGGCGACCGACTTCGCCTTCCACGCCTCGGTGGCCCTCGAGCTCGCGGACGGCCGGCGCGAAGCCCAGCGGATGGCCCTCTACGAGGACCGGGCCCGCATCGCGCGGGACCTGCACGACCACGTCATCCAGCAGCTGTTCGCCTCGGGCATGACCCTCCAGGCGGCTCTCGCCGGCATGGGCGCGGGTCCGGGCAGCGAGCTGGTCGACCGGGTGATCGACGGGATCGACGACTCGATCCGGCAGATCCGGGCCTCGATCTTCCACCTCCGCCCGCACGCCCCGCTGGGCTCGGGACTGCGCACGACCGTGCTCACCGTGGTCTCCGAGGCGACGCCGTCGCTCCGGCTGGAACCGCAGGTGGGCTTCGCCGGCGCCGTGGACACCGTGGGCGACGAGGAGCTCGTCGACGACGTCGCCGCCGTGGTGCGCGAGTCCCTGAGCAACGTCGCGCGCCACGCACACGCGGAGCACGTCGCGGTCGGGGTGAACCTGAAGGACTCCGTGCTCGAGGTGTGGGTCGAGGACGACGGGGTGGGGATCGGAACGAGCAGCCGCCGCAGCGGCCTCGCCAACCTGCGCAAGCGGGCCGAGCAGCGCTCCGGCAGCTTCGAGGTCGGGCCGGGTGCCGGCGACACCGGCACCCGGGTGGTGTGGACGGCGCGTATCCTCCCCGTCGCCCGTCCGCCCCTGCCCCGCTCGGGCGAGCACGGGATCGGTCCCCTCGCCCAGGGTTCGACCAACGGCGGGACCAATGGCGGGGCCGGAAGGGACCAAAGACCCTAAGGAACGCGTGCCCGTCCGGAGAGGCTCGACCCAGAAGGGTGACCGCGACCGCCGAGGAGCGCCAGCCGCGGAGCCCTCGCCGGGCGCGTCCTTTCCCGAGAGGGACGAGCCCCGGTGTGCCGTGCTGCTCCCGGGGGGGAGCCGCAGCGCGGTAGCCCGGCCGCCTGCTCACGCAGTGGGCGGCCGGTTCCGCGTTCGGAGGGGGCTCAGGCGGGGAGTGACAGCGTGCGCCGGCGGAGCGAGACCAGCGCTGCGGCGGCCAGGCCGAGGCTCACGGCGGTGAGCCCGAGCAGGGGAGCGGCCGTGACCGCCGCGGCGGGCGCCTTGGGGCTGTGCGTGAACGGGGAGGTGTCCTGCAGCCACGCCGGGAGGTCGAGCCCGGGGCCGAACATCGGCCCGACCACGAGGGTGGCCAGGAGGATGCTCCAGGAGATCGGCACCGACCAGCGCGGTACGACGCACACGACCGCCGTCACGGCGGCCCCGACGACCAGGATGCCGGGGACCTGCACGAGCCCCGCCCCCACCAGCGCGCGGACATGAGCACCCGTGTCGCCGAGGACCTGTCCCGTCGTCAGGCCCATGGCGACCGCGAACAGGACCATCAGCGCCACTGAGCTGGTGACCGCGACCGCCAGGTGCGCCCCCAGCCAGCGGGTCCTGGTCACGCCCGTCGCCAGCAGCGGCTCGAGCGTCCCGCCCACCTCGTCGACGCGCATCCGCAGGAGCAGCTGTACGAGGTGGATCGCCACGAACATCCCGGCCATCTGGATGATCGACACCTGGTAGGCCTCCACGATCACATCGGTGCCCCCGGCCTCGATCCACCAGTCCCGCGCACTGCCCTCCAGGCCGCGGATCTGCTCGGTGAGGTTGCCGAAGACCAGACCGAACATCGCCAGCGAGAGCGCCCACCCGGCCGACACGTTGCGCTGCAGCCGCCACACCAGCCCGGCGGGCGAGAGCAGCGTGCGCGCCGCCCCGGCCGGGCCGGTGCGCTCGGGCCACAGGCCGCGGCCGACGTCACGGCGCGCGGCCAGGACGACGGCGACGGCCACCAGGGCTGCGAGTGCGAGGAGCGCCAGGAGCAACGGCCACCAGCGCGCGTCCCCGAAGGGGCGGGTCTGCTGCCCCCAGCCGATCGGTGAGAGCCAGGAGGGCCAGGCGCTGGTCACCCGCAGGCCCAACCGGTCCACGGTGCCCAGCATGTTTCCGATGCCGCTGAGCCCGAACGCGATCCCCAGGGCCGCGGCCGCGATCCCGGCGGCGCCCCGGGCGGTCGAGGAGAGCTGGCAGGTCACCGCGGCGACGCCCACCCAGACGAGCCCGACGGAGGCCACGGACGCCCCGGCCAGCAAGGAGCCGGCGACGGGCAGGCCGGCGGCCACCATGCCGGCCGCCAGGACCAGGGCGAGGACGACCTCGGCGACGACCGCGATGACGACGCCGGCTGCGAGGCCGGCGTACCGTCCGACCACCGTCGACCCGACCAGCTCGGCCCGGCCGAGCTCCTCGTTCTGACGGGTGTGCCGGATCACCGCGAAGCTGCCCATCAGGGCGGCGAGCACCGCGAGGGTGACGAACTCGCGGTGCAGCATGTAGCCGCCCACGCTGGGCCCGGACGTCAGGCCGATCAGCCGCATGCCGGTGTTGGTGGCGACCAGCCGGGTCTCCTCGACGAGGTCCCCGCCGCGGGCGAAGCTGTCGGCGAACAGGGCCGTCGTGGCCGCCACGAAGAACCCGAGACCGAGCCACCACCCCGGGAGGGTCCAGCGGTCGCGTCGTGCCGCCAGCCGGACCAGTCGCCGGGTCCCGGTCAGGTCCGCCGTGGTCGGGGCGCGCACGGCTCAGGCCCCCAGCGGTGCGTGCTGCGGGACCTCGTCGCCGTAGTGCCGGAGGAACAGCTCCTCCAGGGTCGGCGGGGTGCTGACGAGCGAGCGCACGCCGTGCTCCACGAGCCGGGTCAGCACCGTGTCCAGGTCGCCGGGGTCGACGCCGAAGGACGCCCTCCCGTCCTCGAGGCTCAGGTCGTGGACCTCGGCCATCGCGGCCAGCGCGTCCGGGCGTCGTACGGTCTCGACGACGACCGTCGTGCGGGTCAGGTGCCGCAGGTCGGCGAAGGTCCCCGTCTCGACGGTCCGCCCGTTGCGGATGATCGTGACCCGGTCGCAGAGAGCCTCCACCTCGGAGAGGATGTGGCTGGAGAGCAGCACCGTGCGTCCACGGTGGCGCAGGTCCTGCACGACGTCCTGGAACACCGACTCCATGAGGGGGTCGAGCCCCGAGGTGGGCTCGTCGAGCAGGTAGAGCTCCACGTCGGAGGCGAGGGCCGCGACCAGCGCGACCTTCTGGCGGTTGCCCTTGGAGTAGGCACGGACCTGCTTGGTCGGGTCGAGCTCGAAGCGCTCGAGCAGGTCCGCCCGACGCGCCGGCACCAGGCCACCACGCAGGTCGGCCAGCAGGTCGATCACCTCGCCCCCGGTGAGGTTGGGCCACAGGTTCACCTCGCCGGGGACGTAGGCCAGCCGCCGGTGCAGCGACGCGGTCTCCCGCCACGGGTCGCCCCCGAGCAGGACGACGTGCCCGCCCGAGGCGCGCACCAGGCCGAGCAGGACGCGGATGGTGGTGGTCTTGCCGGCGCCGTTGGGGCCGAGGAAGCCGTGGACCTCGCCCGCGCGGACGGTCAGGTCCAGGCCGTCGAGAGCGCGCGTCGTACCGAAGTCCTTGCGCAGGCCCGAGGCCACGACGGCGCCGTCCATGGGCACCACGCTCGTCCCGTCGACGCGCTCATGACAGGGGCGAAGGTCCCCGTGGGACGACGTCCATCGTCCCCGGCTGCTCGACTCGTCGCCGGAGGCCGCGCAGCATGCCGAGCGCCATCACGAGGTCCGCCGGCACGATGGTCGCCACGTAGAGCGCGGCGAACCACGGCGGCGACATGCGCCCGCGGACGCGGAGGTGGAGCCGGCACGTGCCGGGACGCGGCTCGGCCAGGGTCATGGTCCAGGTCCACACGATCCGCGCGTCGTACCTCTCGCCCCACCCCGGGGGGACGTGCGTGGTGGAGCGCAGCACCAGGGTGCGGGGCGCGTCCACCTCGACGACGACGTACTCCGCCGTCCCGGGCGGGCCGTCCGGGACGGTGTCCCCGACGTGCAGATCGCGGACGAGGTGCGGGTCGAGCCGGTCCGCGCTGGGCCGGTTGGCGGGGAAGAGCAGCCGGTCGACCCAGCCCGGGGTGTAGAAGCCACCACGGTGCCAGCCGATCTGGGTCAGCCAGGGCCACACGCGCTCCGGGGGAGCGGCGATCGTGATGGCGTGGTCGGTGACCAGCTGCGGCCGGTCCACGAGGTCGTCGCCCGGCAGGCGGGCCCGGCGCTCGGCCGACGTCGAGCCGGCGGTGCGCCCGAGCACGTGCAGGACGCCCGCGGTGGCCACCGCGGCGCCTGCGAGGACCGGTGTACGTCGCACGGGACCTCCCTCCGATGTCGAGCGTCCCCCATGGTCACCCCGTGCCGGGGCCGGGCGCCTTCACCGGTTCACGGGAAATCCGCGCAGGGCAGGCCGGCCCCGTGCCCTGCCGCCCGACGCTGGCAGTCCTCCCACCTCGAGGTCCCCATGACGATCACCATCACCCATCCCGGCGCACGCCTGCTCGCCCCGGCGCTGGACACGCTCGCCGACGTCGTCGCCGGCGACTGGACCAGCGTCGCGCGGCTGTGTGCCGCGCGGCTCAGGGACCCGGCGGCCTGCGCGCTCGACCTCGACGTCGCGTCCGTCCGCGCCGGTGTGACCGTGGGCCCGCGGCCTGCGTACCGCTACCGCGTGCACCACTGGATGCTGGTCGTCGACGTGCACCCCGCCGTGCTGGCAGCGGCGCTCGACCTGCACGTCAGGCTCTGGATGGGGCAGTGGGACACCCTCGAGCAGGTCGCCCCGGCCATCGCACGCCCGGCGCCCGGCTGGCACCCCGTCGAGCTGCTCCGGACCCGGCTCCGCCACCAGCAGCCCGACTCGTGGTCGGGCCGGCCCTACGCGACGCAGAGCATCTTCCTGGCGCCGCCGACGGCGCGGCTGGCGCACCAGGTGCTGGCGGACGTCGAGGGGCGCACCTGTCGTCGCCCGTACGACGTACCGGCCGGGCCGGCTGCCGTGCACGTCGGCTGACGAGGTCTCCCGGGGACCGCCGCGCACGACATACTGGGCCGCGTGAGCCGTTCCGTGCTGGTCCTCAACGGACCCAACCTCAACCTGCTCGGCCGCCGCGACCCCGAGGTCTACGGCACCGCGACCCTCGCCGACGTCGAGGCGTCGTGCATCGCGGAGGGGGAGCGGCTCGGCCTCGAGGTCGAGTGCCGCCAGAGCAACCATGAGGGCCTGCTCATCGACTGGATCCACGAGGCGTTCGAGTCCGGGACCGCGGTCGTCGGCAACTTCGGCGCCTACACCCACACGTCAATCGCGATCATGGACGCGCTCGCCGTCCTGAGCGCCCCGGTGGTGGAGGTGCACATCTCCGACATCCACCAGCGCGAGGAGTTCCGCCACGTCTCCTACGTCGGGAAGGTGGCCGACGCCGCCGTGATCGGCAAGGGCGTCGACGGGTACGCCGAGGCGTTGCGCGAGGTCGCGCGGATGCTCGACGCCTGAGCAGCGCCGGGACGGTTGCGAGGCGACCCGAGGGCGAGGATTCTCGTCAACGTGTGTCGTCTCCTCGGCTATGTCGCCCGGCAGCCACTGTCGGTCGTCGACGTGCTCGGCGAGGAGGACTTCGAGGCGTTCACCGCCCTGACAGCCGTGCACGGCGACGGGTGGGGGATGGCGTGGCAGGACCCGCAGGACCGCTCGCTCCGGACCACGGCGTCCCCGACCTCGGCGGTGCTGGACCCGACGTACGCGCAGCTCACCCGGATGCCGCTCGGCAGGGCCGGCATGGTCCACCTGCGGTGGGCGACGCCGGGCCTGGAGGTCACCCCGGAGAACACCCACCCGTTCACCGAGGGCGCCTACGCGTTCGCCCACAACGGGCACATCTCGCCGGTCGACAGGCTGGAGCGCCTGCTCGGATCGACCGCCCGGGCCGCACTGGCGGGCACCACCGACAGCGAGCGCTACTTCCGCTTCGTGCTCCAGTGCATCGCGGAGCGCGGTGACGAGGAGGAGGGCTTGCGACAGGCCCTGGGTGTCCTGACGACCGAGTTCCCCGAGGCGAGCCTGAACGCCCTGCTGCTCACCCCGACCCAGATCTTCGGGGTGCACTTCAACAGCCGGGCCTCCGTCCCGCTGGAGGGGCTGCGCGACCTGTTCGAGTCCGACGACGAGCTACCCCACCGGCACGACGACGAGTACTTCGCGATGGACTTCCGGCTCACCCCGGACGCCGTGCACGTGATCTCGAGCGGCATCGACGCCCAGGGGTGGACGCCGGTCCCGGAGAACACGGCCGCGTCGGTCGACCTGGCGACCCTCGAGCTCCGGCGGATCACGCTCTGAGGGCTGCTACTCCTCCGGCCTGCCGAGCTCCTGGAAGAGGGTCAGCTGGAGGCCGGCCGGCGCCTCGAGGCGCGAGTTGAGGGAGTCCCACGGCGTCCGGGTCGGCGGGGCGATCTGCTCCGCCCCCGCCTCCACTGCGTCGCGGGTGCTCGCCTCGCAGTCGTCCACCTCCAGCGCGACGCGCAGGTGTGGGGCCACCCGGCGTCCCACCTCGACGCGGTCGATGAGCTCGACCTGGGCGTCGTTGGAGAGCTCGAGGGTGGCTCGGCCCACGTCGAGGATCGTCACGTGGGCACCGCCGTCGCTCGCGTACTCCTCCGCGACGGGCGCCCCCAGCACGTCCCGGAAGAAGTGCACGGCCTGCTCGTAGTCGCTCGCGTGGACGACCAGGCGCAGCTGCCGGATGCCGCTCACGACGCTCCCTCCCGCTGTGCCGTCTCCCGCTGTGCCGTCTCCCGCTGTGCCGACTGCCGGTGCAGCTCTCGCAGCTCGTCAGCCAGCCCGGCGGCCGGACCCGCGACCGGCACGCCCGGTGCCACGGCGTTGATCGGCAGGGGCGCGACCGGTCCGGGCGGCAGGCCCCAGTCCGCGCGCCACCGGGTCAGCTGCTCGGTCGACCCGGCGTACACGATCCGGCCGAGGCCCACCCAGGCGTGCCCGGCGGCGCACATCGGGCAGTGCTCACCCGAGGTGTAGACGGTGCAGCGCGGGCGCACGTCCGGCGCCACGTGGGCCGCCGCCCACCGCGCCAGCTCGAGCTCCGGGTGCCGGGTCTGGTCGCCGCCGGCCGTGCGGTTGCGGTCCTCCTGCAGCACGTGGCCGTCCGGGTCGACCAGCACCGACCCGAAGGGCTCGTCCCCGTCGGCGAGCGCCTCGCGCGCGAGGTCGACGCAGCGACGGAGGTGGGTGAGGTCCTGCGGGGTCAGTCCGTTGCGCTCGTCCATCCGACGACACTAGGACGATCTGCGGGACCTTGGCCTCATCAGGCGCGGGGATTCCTCGGTCTACGGTCGGCGCATGACGTACGAGTACAAGGTGGTCGAGGTCCGCGAGAAGCTGCTCGGCGGCAAGATGTCCGGTGACAAGCTGGAGGGGCTGCTCAACGAGCACGCCCGGCAGGGGTGGCGGCTGAGAGCGATCACGGGCGCCGAGATCAAGGGTCGCGTCGGTCCGGGCGGGGTCGAGGGCCTGCTCGTCACCTTCGAGCGGTCGGTCTGAACTCACTTCCGGAGACTGCGTCGGCACCGTGGGGCTCGCGCGCGCGTCAGGACAGGACCAGCTCGACGGGGGAGAGGTGGATGTCGACGCCGGCGGGCGCGGTGAGGATGAAGTCGGCCTCGTCGTCGGTCAGTCGGTGGGTGCCGCGGTGGTCGACGAGGTAGGTCAGGCCGTTGGGGGTCTGCCAGAGGTGCCGGCCCGGGCCGGCGACGTGGCAGCGGTAGCCGCCGTGGGTCTTCCACCGGTGGTGGCGTCTGCGGAGCGGGCCGCTGTTGTGGGGGCCGGTCTGGCCGGGGGGTCCGGTCTGGTCGTAGGCCGTGCTGTGGTCGAAGTCGACGTCGGCACGGGTGGCGGTGCGGGGGCTGTAGGGGAAGACGTCGCCGCCGGTCTGCGTCCAGACGTGGTCCTTGAGCGACTCGGGGTGCTCGTAGGCGTCGGTGCGGCGGCGATCGCGCAGGTCGAGGACGGGCTGGACGGTGACGTCGGCGTGGCCGAGGAGGTCCGCGAGCTGGGCGACGGGGACGGGGCCGACGCCCTCGACCCGGGCGATGCCGGTGCGGGACCGGAGGGCCTCGTCGGTGACGTGGACGAAGAGGTGACCGCGGCTGCGCAGGGAGGCGAGCCTGCGGGCGGGGAGGCTGCACAGTCGCTGCACGGTGTCGGCCAGGTGGTCGGGTGCCCACACGGGCTGATCGGGCTGCGCGGAGTCGGCCTCGGCGGGCCCGTCGGTGTCGGTGTGCTCGAGCAGCAGCTTGAGGAGGTCGACGGGGCGGGCGAGCCAGCCCATGGCCAGGGAGCGGAGCTCGTCGCGGTTGTGGTCGTGCCCGTGCGTCGCGGTCAGGATGTCGGCGACGCGGTCGACCATGGCGTCGATCCACGCGGCGTCGCCGGCGGTGACGCGGGCGATGACGTGGCGGTAGCCGAGCTCGTCGGCCTTGCCCAGCCGCACGTAGCGCTCGTGCCGGAGCCGCTCGCGCTCGGCGGCGTGGGTCTCGGGGTCGGCCTCGATGACCTTGGCCCGGGCGATCGAGAGGACAGTCGACGGGGCGTGGCCGGCGATGGCCCGAGCCACGGCCCGGTCGACGACGCCGATGGCCTCCGCGAGCAGGGGCCGCGACATAGAGGCGACCTTGCGGGCGACCCAGGGCTCGCACTGCCCGGCCTGGACGATCGCCCAGGTGCGGGGCAGCCGATGGATGAGGTCCAGGGTGTCGGCGATCAGCGCCCGTGCGGTCAGGGCGTGGGTCTCCTGGGCCATGGCCAGCTCGGCCAAGCAGTACTCCCGCACGTCCGGGGTGCCGTCTCCGCCCGGCTGGGTCATCGGGTCCCGGTCGTCGCGCGGGTGGCCGTGGAGCACCGCCCACTGCGCAGCCACCAGCATCTCGTCGACCTCGGCCAGGCGTCGTACGACGCGGCGAGAGCCGGCCACGTCCAGCAGCCCACGCTCGTCCAGCTCGTCGAGCACAGGCGAACCCTGGGGCTCGGAGGGGGACGCGGTCGAGGTCATGTCCCATTGTCTCTCGAACAGGTGTTCGAGTCAAGGGATTCTCGGGTTCGTGTGCGTCCGTGATGTCTCAGGACTTCCGTGACAGTTCTGCGTCAGGACATCGGTGACACTCCTGCGCCGAGGCCGCGATGCGGGCTCGGGTGCTCGCAGCCCGGAGGCCTCCGGGCTGGACCACGGGCCGATCAGCGTGCACGACAAGATGCACGCGATGGGCCTGGAGGTCGTGCCGTCGATAGCGTCGCTGGCGCTCGGATCATCCGCCGACCGCGAGTACAGCAGCCCCGGACCCGCCCGAGGGCACCACGCTGAAGAGACTGACGACCGCGGGCACCTTCCGCCTGGACTCCGTCACCTACATGGTCGGAGGCCAGGACGGACTCCGACACGTCCTGGTCGTCACCGACGCCGATGCCCTCACCATCACTAGCTTTGGACGGCGAGGTCCTCGCCGAGCACACACGCCCAGCCCCCGGGGGTCGGGTGCGTCGGCAACGGCCAACCCCGCCGGCCCACGCCCCAAGACCCCCGAGCCGTCACCGAAGTCCTGAGACATCACACGGGCTCGTGCACGTTCTGGACACAGGCCGCCCGCCGCGCCGCCACCTCCACCGCACCTCAACGCCGTCTCAACGGCCGCGCAGGACGCTCGTCGCCTGAACAACAAGGAGGAGTGATGAGCACCATCCACCAGCTCTTGGCGGAGTCCCGCACCAGCGAGGTCGTGCGGGACGCACACCATCCGGCCCGCCGGGCGGCGCACGAGCTGCGCCTCGCCCAGCGCACCGCCCGCACTGCCCGCACGACCCACACCACGGGCGCCACCCGACGACGCCTGGCGTCGGCGGCCCGCGAAGGCCTGCCCGCCGCCGCGGCCTGGGCCGCGGCCCTGGTCGCCGTCTTCGTGTGAGGTGCCGGACGCTTCGGCGCCCATGGCGTAGGCCACCAACCACCGGCACCCGCCAGCAACCACCAGCACCATCCACCAGCACCATCCACATGGAAGGAACCACCATGTCCGCAACCCAGCTCGACCCCGCCGAGGCCATGACCGCACTGCGCGCGAAGCAGCAGCAGGTGTGGAGCTCCGGCGACTACAACCGGATCGCCGCCCTCACCGTGCCCGTCAACGAGGCCATGGTCTCCGCGGCCGCGATCGTCCCCGGCGAGGAGGTCCTCGACGTCGCCACCGGCACGGGGCACGCCGCCCTCGCCGCAGCCAGGGCCGGCGCACGCGTCACCGGGATCGACTACGTCCCCGCGCTGCTCGACATCGCCCGGGCGCGGGCCGCCGCCGAGCGGCTGGACGTCGGCTTCGTCGAGGCGCCCGCCGAGCAGCTCCCCTTCGCCGACGGCAGCTTCGACGTCGCCGTCTCGGCGATCGGTGTCATGTTCGCCGCGGACCACGACCGTGCCGCCTCGGAGCTGGTGCGGGTGGTCCGGAGCGGCGGCCGGATCGTCCTGGCGTCCTGGACCCGACCCGGGTTCGTGGGCGGCATCCTCGGCATCGTGGGCCGGCACGTGTCGCCGCCGCCCGGCGCCCAGTCGCCGGTCCGGTGGGGCGAGGAGGACGTCGTCGCCGAGCTCCTGGGGGACGACGCCGTCGACGTGCACTCGTCCCTGCACACGGTCACGCAGAGGTTCACCAGCGCGGAGGCGTTCGCCGACCTCTTCCTGGACTACTACGGGCCGACCCGGGCTGCTGCGTCGCGGCTCGACGACGCGGGCCGGGCGGCGATGCGCGCCGACCTCGTCAGCCACGCGGAGGCGAACGCACGGCCGGGTGTCGAGGGCCTCGTGACGGACTGGGAGTTCCGCATCGTGAGCGCCACCCGTCACTGATCGGACGGGCCCGCGGCTCGCCCCGCCAACTAGGGTGAGCGCATGAGTGGCGTGCACACTCAGCCGCCTGGAACGGCCCCCCGCTTCGGCATCCTGGGGCCGCTCCAGGTGTGCGACGCCGACGGGCGTCCGGTGGCCCTCGGCGGGCCGCGAGCGCGCCAGCTGCTGGCGCTGCTCCTGCTCCATCCCCATCGACCGCTGAGCAGCGAGCTCCTCGTGACCTCCATGTGGGGCGAGTCCCCCTCCGAGGGGGCCGCGACCACCCTGCGCACCCACGTCGCCGCCGTACGCCGGGTCCTGGCCGCGGCCGGAGCCGACGGCGGCCTCGTCAACCGTCCGGGAGGCTATGCGCTGCTCCTCGACCGGGCCGACCTCGACGCCGAGGTCTTCGAGGACCTCGTCGACCGCGCCCGGGAGGCCCTCGGGATGGGCGACCCCGCCCGCGCCGCTGCGCTGCTGCGCGACGCCCTCTCTCTGTGGCGCGGCGAGGTGCTGAGCGACCTAGGCCCGCCCGACTTCGCCGAGACCACCGTCGCCCGGCTCGGTGAGCTCCGTGTCGTCGCGGAGGAGGCCGCGATGGCCGCAGCCCTCGAGCTCGGCCAGCACCGTGAGGTGGTCGGACGGCTGCAGGAGCTGGTCGCGGCGCACCCCTTCCACGAGCGCCTGTGCGGCCTGCTCGTGCTGGCGCTCTACCGCTCGGGACGCCAGGCCGATGCACTGGCGGCGTACGCGACGACCAGGCAGCGCCTCGGTGACGAGCTGGGCATCGACCCCGGCCCGGAGCTCCAGGCGCTCGAGACCGCCGTGCTCCGGCAGGACCCGGCGCTGCTCCTCGCCGTCGACGCCACGACGTCGTCCCGCGAGGTCGGACCGGTCGTCCCCGAGCCGCGGGCGCCCGTCGCGCGACAGCCGTCGGACGCCGTCTTCGCCGCGCTCCGGCGCTCACCCATGGTCGGCCGGGACGCCGCCCTCGCGACGGCGACCGACGCCTGGGGGGAAGTACGCGACGGGGGGAGGGGGCTGCTGGCGCTCGGCGGGCCCGCGGGCGTGGGGAAGTCGAGGCTGGCCGCCGAGCTGGCCCACCACGCCGCCCGGGACGGCGCCACCGTCCTGGTCGGGCGCTGCGACGAGACGGTGCCGTACGCCGCCCTGTCCTCGGCACTGGGTGGGAGCACCGCCGTGCAGCAGCTGGTCGCCGCTGCGCCCACCGGCGTACGCGCCCGGCTGCACCCGCTGCTCCCCCTGGAGGTCGGCTCGGAGGCCGACGCACCACCGATCGCCGACCCCGACCTGCGTGCCGGACTCGTCCGTGGAGTGGAGTGGCTCCTGGCTGCCCTGGCGCGGGACGGGCCGGTGCTGCTCGTCGTCGAGGACGCCGAACGGCTGACCGCCGAGGAGTCCGACCTCCTCGCGGCGCTCGCCACTCGGCTGCCGGAGCAGTCACTGGTGCTCGTCTGCTTCCGCGATCCCCCGGGGACACGGCACGCTCCGCTCGCCGGTCTGCTGGGCCGTGGCGGCGTCCACGAGATGACCCGCCCGGTGTCGCTCTCAGCCCTGGACCGGGACGACCTCGCCGACCTGGTGGCATCGCTGCACCGGGACGGCGTGGACGCATCGCCCGCGCTCGTGGAGGCGCTGTGGGAGCGGACCGGCGGCAACCCGTTCTTCGCCCGTGAGGTGCTCCGTGACCTGGGACCCGACGACCTGCGTTCCGGCCGTCTCGGCGAGGACCTCCCCACCGGCCTGCGGGGCGTGCTGCGGCACCGGCTCCGGCAGCTCGGCGACGAGACGCTGGCCGCCCTGTCCGCCGCGGCGGTGCTCGGACGCGAGGTGGAGCTGGCGCGATTGGGGCACGTGCTCGAGGAGCGCGAGGAGCGCGTCGTCCAAGCGCTCGAGCGGGCCGTGAGCAGCGGCTTCCTCGTCGAGGCGGGGCAGTCGTGGGCCGGGGGCTACGCGTTCCAGCACGACCTGCTGCGGGAGGCCGTCCACGGCGAGATCCCGCTCCCGCGGCGCCAGCGGCTCCACCAGCGGGCGGTCGCGGCGGTGCTCGGCGCGCACCCTGCCGACGCAGACGTGATCGCCGCCGCCGGTCACGCCATCGAGGCCGGGCCGGCCGCCGATCCCGCGGAGGCGGCGGCCCTCGTCGGGCGGGCCGTGGACGTGGCGGCGGCCGCCTTCGGCTTCGACGTCGCCGTCCGGCTGGCCGAGGCCCGCCTCGGCCTGCTGGACCGATCGGCCACGCCGACCGAGCAGGCCGCGGCCCGTGTCGACGTGGCTCGCCTGCGGCTCCGTGCCGGCCGCGGCTACGACCGGGTCGTCGAGCTCCTCGAGAGCGCCCTGGGCACCTTCCTCGCGTGCGGCGACACGGAGGCTGCCGGCATGGTCCACACCCGGCTGGGGGGAGCCCTCGTCGTCCCGCACGCCCACATGGACGTCGTCCGTGCGCTGGAGCACTTCCGGGCGGCCGAGCGGATGCTGCCCTCGCCCGAGGACCGCTTCGGCCTCCACCGTGGCCGGCTCTCCGCCGCCATGCACGCCCTCGACACCGCGACCATGGCCGCGGCCGCCGACCGGTGCCACGCGATCGCCGAGGCCACCGGCCGGGTCGAGCCGTCGCTCGTGGCCGACTGGGGTCGGGGCTGGCTCGCCCTCGACCTCGGCCACCCCACCGCCGCGCTGGCCCACCTGGAGACGGCCTGGTCCGCCGCACGCGCCCTCGGCGACCCTGCGGCGGGCTGGCCGCCCTCCAATGCCGCCGCCCTGATCTGCACGGTCTACCTGCTCGACCCGGACCAGGGGCGGTCGTGGTGCCGACGCGGCCTCGGCCAGCCCCGTGTCGACCGGCTGCTCCAGCAGCACGACGCCCTGACGGACCAGCTCGTGCTGGCCCTGGCCACGACCGGCGAGCTCGACGTGGCCCAGCGGGCGGCGGCCCGCCTGCCGGAGGAGGCCGTGGGCCGGCGGCTGGTCCGCTTCCTGACGGGGGAGTGGGAGGAGGCGGCCGACCAGTGGCAGGCGGCGCTCGACCACGACCTCGCCGCCGGTGACCGTCACGACGCGGTCGCGAACGCCCGCTGGCTCGCCGACGCGCTGCTGGCGCTGGGCGAGGACCGCCGGGCGGCCGAGGTGCTGCACCAGGGGCTCGAGATCGTCGCCGCGTCCCCCCAGGTCCCGAGCGAGGTCTGGCTCCGGGCCCGACTGGCCGGGCTCCCCACCACCCCTCCGGACCATGCTGCCGCCCACCTCGCCCGGTGCGAGGGCGTCCTGGCCGGCGGCGAGGACTGGCGCGGGCTGGTGGGGGAGGTGGCCCTGGCCCGAGGCCGCGTCGCCCTGCGCGACACCGACTGGACGGCCGCCGAGGCGGAGGCACGGCGGGCGGCCGAGGTCTTCGGCCGCCATCGCGTCCCGTGGCGGCTCGCAGCGTCACTGCGGGTCTGGGCGGCGGCTCTCGAGGGGGCGGGACGGGTCGAGGGGGCGCGCGCCCGCCGCGCCGACGCCGAGGACGTCCTGACCCGCGCGGGAGCCCCGGCTCGTTGGCGCCGTACCTCAACACCACCTCAACGCGCGAGAACCACACTCGGCCCATGACAACCGCCAGGCCCAGCGAACTGACCACCGCCACGTACGACGCCGTCGTCGTCGGCGCTCGCTGCGCGGGCTCCACGCTCGCTGCCCGGCTGGCGCGCGGTGGCTGGCGCGTGGCGGTGGTCGACAAGGCCCGGTTCCCCAGCGACACGCTGTCCACCCACGTGCTCTTCCCCGACGGCGTCGCGCGCCTGGACGAGCTCGGAGCCCTGGAGCTGCTCGGCCGGCGCCACCACCTCGTCCCCGCCCGCTACGCCTGGCGGGTGCTGGGCCACGAGGTCGCCGGCGCCTTCACCCCGGTCGGCGGGCACGACCGGGCGCTGTCCGTACGCCGGGTGAGCCTGGACGCCGTCCTCGTCGACCTGGCCGAGGAGGCCGGCGCCCACGTCCTGCCGGGCCGGAAGGTGACCGGACTCGTCGGGTCCGGCGTCGAGGACGACCCCGCCCGCGGGGTGAGGCTCGACGACGGCACCGAGCTCCGGGCGCGCTGGGTCGTGGGCGCGGACGGGCGGCACTCGAGCGTGGCCCGCCACCTCGGCCTGGAGCGACGCGACGAACGCCGCGGCGAGGTGGCGATGCTGCTCGGCTACTGGCGCGGGCTGCCGGCCACCGACTGGATCCGGCTGGACATGCACGAGCGCTCTGCGCTGATGGCTGCTCCGTGCGAGGACGGGCTGCACCTCCTCACCGTGGCCGGGCCGGCAGCGCTCACCCGCGGGACGGCGTCGGAGGTCGCCGCTCGCTACCGCGCGATGCTGATGGAGTTCCCGGCGGTGCTCAACCCGCGCCTGCTCGACGCCGCCGAGCTCGTCTCGCCCGTGGTCGGCGCCCCGGAGACGATGATGCGCGGCTACTACCGCGCCGCGGCCGGGCCGGGCTGGGCCCTGGTCGGCGACGCCGGCCACTTCAAGCACCCGACCACGGGGCAGGGCATCGGTGACGCGCTCGCCCAGGCGGAGCACGTCGCGCAGGACCTGCTCGCCGGCGGTGACCTGACCGACTACGAGCAGTGGCGAGCCGACCGGTCCGGAGAGGCGTACGAGTTCTCCTTCCGTGCCGCGCGGCTGCCCGAACCGCGGACCGCGGCACGGTACGCCGGCCTGGCCGCGGACCCGGTCGCCGGCCAGCAGTTCCTCGACACGTTCACCCGCACGACCCGGCTGGCTGACGTCTTCACCCCCGAGCGGTCCGCCCGCTGGCGCGCCGCGGCGGCGTACGAGGACGGCCTGCGCCGTCTGGTCGTGCTGGTCGACGGGCTCTCCGACGCGCAGCTGGGGACGCGCGTCCCGGCGTGCCCGCTCTGGTCGGTGCAGGACCTGGTCGCCCACCTGTGCGGCGTCGCGGAGGACTCCGTGCGTGGCGCCTTCTTCGACGGCGCGATGCAGGCCTGGGCCGACCCGGAGACCGCCGTACGACGCGAGGCCTGGACCGCGGGGCAGGTCGAGGCCCGCCGGGGCCTCGACCGACACCGGCTCGTCGCCGAGCTGGAGAGGCACGGCCAGGCGCTGGTCCGCGGGCTCCGCCGGGGCGACCGCGCCACCGTCGACGTGCCCGGCTGGATCATCGCGGCGCCGGCCGCCGACCTCGCGGTCCACCTCGGCGACCTCCGGGAGGC
This sequence comes from Nocardioides sediminis, assembly GCF_003047295.1. Taxonomy (GTDB): domain Bacteria; phylum Actinomycetota; class Actinomycetes; order Propionibacteriales; family Nocardioidaceae; genus Nocardioides; species Nocardioides sediminis. The sequence continues at coordinate 246,295 of NZ_PZYZ01000003.1, read as the reverse complement.
GCTGGGGCTGCCCCCGGACGCGCAGTCGCCCATCGCGCGCTACGGCTTCGCGAGCTACCGGTCCTGGCTGGGGGATCGGGTCTCGGCACGGGGGCTGGCGCCGTTGCGGCTGGCGGACCCGCACGGCACCGCGGAGTGGGTGGTCGGCGGACCGGCGGCGCCGGGTGCCGCCGTGGAGGCGGACGCCCACGAGCTGTTCCGGGCGATCAGCGGCAGGCGCTGCCTCGACGACGTCGCGCGCTGGCGCTGGCGCGGCGAGGCCGCCCCGTACCTCCCGCTGCTCTCGCCCTACGCGCCGTCGTCGTGACCCACGGGCGGGGACGACCCGGGACCAAAGGGGGTGGTCGCGACGTCCCGATCGTGCCACCGTGAAGGGGAGCCCCGTGGGGAGGTGAGACACATGGAGCAGCAGTCCTGCCCCGACTGCCGAGCGCTGACCGACGACCTGGCCGCGCACGAGGCGTGGCACTCCCGCCTGGTGCACGACATCGCCGTCGCGGTGGACCGGGAGAACAAGCGCCGGGAGGAGGCGCGCCGGTGAGTCAGCCCGAATCGGTGCGGCTCAGTGCTCCGCGCCGAGCTCGACGAGGAGCACCCCGGCCGCGATGAGCGCGATCCCGGCGCCCATGACCGCGGTCAGGGGCTCGTCGAAGAGCACGCGTGAGGCGACCGCGGTCAGGGCGACCCCGACGGCGGCCCAGATGCCGTAGGCGACACCGAGGGGAAGCCCCGCGGCGAGGGTGGCGGCGAGCGCGGCGAAGGCGCCGGTGTAGCCGAGGGCGACCACGACGTACCAGGCCCTGCGACCCGTCGTCGCCACGCGCAGCGCGAGGGTGCCGGTGACCTCGAGCAGGATCGCCGTCGCGAGCAGGAGCCACGGCATCAGCTCATCCCCTGCCGGTGTGCGGGGGCGTGCTGGGAGCCGACCTCGACGAGCAGGACGCCGCCCATGATGAGGGCGATCCCGGCGGCCATCAGCGCCGTGAAGGGCTCGTCGTACAGGACGGAGGAGAGCACGGAGGTCAGGGCGACCCCGAGAGCCGCCCACACGCCGTACGCCACCCCGACCGGAATCCCGCGGCGCAGGACGGCGGCGAGGAAGGCGAAGGCGGAGGCGAAGCCCAGCACCACCACTACGTAGAGCGCCGGGTGCTCCAACGCGCCCTTCAGGGACAGCGACCCGGTCACCTCGCACAGGATCGCGCCGAGGAGCAGGAGCCACCTCGTCATGCGGCACCGCCCTCGAGGAGCCGGCGCGCGGTGGCGAGCAGCGCGGGGCGGTCCGCGTCGGGGACGGGCAGGATGCAGGTGGCGTCGGCCAGCCAGCAGCCGTCGGCCATGAGGCGCACGGCGGTGAGGCGGGCGCGCTCGTCCTCGGGGAGGTCGGCGGGGACCTCCAGCCACGGACGGAAGCGCTCGGCCCACCGGGCGCCCATGACCACCCGCAGCTTGGGGTCGACGAGCGTCACGAGGTCTGCCGCGTCGTGCTCGTGGGTGATCGACCACTCCAGGTACGCCGCGATGCGCTCGCGCGGGGTCGCCGGCTCCGCTCCGGTCGGCAGCAGGGCGACGAAGGTGCGCTCGTAGTCGTCGATGAGGTGGTCGACGAGGGCGGCGACCAGGGCCTGCTTGGTGGGGAAGTGGTACATCAGCCCGGGCTTGCTCATCCCAGCGGCACGCGCGGCCGTCTCGAGGGAGAGGTGGCCGCCGTCGCGGAGCAGGTCGAGCGCGGCGTCGAGAGCGGCGACGCGCTGGGACGGACGGTGGGCGGGCTTCACGGGTACTTACTTTACCGGCCGGTCGGTCAACGAACCAACCCGACGCGACCGCGCGCTCAGGGCTCGTCGGCCAGCACCTGCTGGGCGATGCGGAAGGCGGTGTCGGCGTCCGGGACGCCGCAGTAGATCGCGGTCTGCATGATCAGCTCCTTGATCTCCTCCACCGTCACGCCGTTGGTCCGGGCCGCCCGCACGTGCATGGCGAGCTCCTCGTGGTGGCCGCGGGCGATCAGTGCGGTGAGGGTGATCAGGGAGCGGCTGCGCCGGTCGAGGCCGGGGCGGGTCCAGATGCCGCCCCATGCGTACTCGGTGATGAACTGCTGGAACTCGCGCGTCAGGTCGGTGGCTGCGGCCGTGGCGCGGTCGACGTGCGCGTCGCCCAGCACCTCGCGTCGTACGACCATGCCGGCGTCGCGGACCCGGCGGACGGTGAGGTCGTCGCGGGACTGGCCGGGCTCCTCGCCGAGCAGGTGCTGCCGCAGCAGGGCGGCGACCTCGGCCGGTGCCTCGGCGGGGGCGAGGTGGGCGACCCCGAGGAGCTCGGCGAACGACCCGTTCCGCACGCCGTCCGCGATGGCGCGCAGCAGGTCGGGCGGGGTGGCGACGTCGTCCGCGCCCGCGACGGCGAGGACCGGTACGCCGATCTCGGCGAGGCGGTCGCGCACGTCGAACGACGCGAGGGCGGCACACACCTGGGCGTAGCCGTCGTCGTCGGCCTCGGAGAGCGCGTGCAGGAGCGCGGACCCGACGTCGGGGCTGCGCTCGAGGAAGCCGGGGCCGAACCACCGCTCGGCGGAACCGGCCACCATCACCGGGGTGCCGGACATGCCGACCTGGGCGATCCGGCCGGTCCACATCGCCTCGTCGCCGATCTTGGCGCCGGTGCAGAGCAGCACGGCGGCCGAGACGCGGTCGGGACGGTCGAGGAGCAGCTGGAGCCCGACCGCGCCACCGACGGAGTCGCCGGCGTAGAGGAACGGCCCGCCCGCCTCGCCGCGCTCGGCGAGCACGTCGTCGACGACGCGGAGCACGCCCTCGGCCAGCTCGGCCATGGTGAAGGGCTCGTCCGGGACGGCGCGGTTGTGGCCGTGGCCGGGGAGGTCCCACGCGAGCAGGTCGAAGGCGTCGGTGAGGTGGGCCGCGCAGTGGCCCCAGAGCGTGTTGGCGGACGTGCCGAGCGAGGGCCCCAGCACGAGGAGGGGCAGGTCGGCGCGGTGCCGGGCTCCGGTCAGGCGGACGGCGGTGATGCTGGGGATCACTGGTTCTCCTCGGGTTGCGGGTCGGCCAGGACGACCGGCCACAAGAGGTCCGCCATGGGGACAGTGTCGCCGATTGTGCAGGAAGACCGTCTTGCCCCCGCCCTGGAGCCGGATGTCGCCCGGGTCGGACGACCGCGATGCTGCACCGGCTGGCCGACCGGGTGGGCCGGAAGGGACGAAGGGCCCTGTGCCGCCCGCTCCGTCTCCGGTGGACTGGCGCAAAGCGGCCGGACCGACGAGGGGAGGGGCCGATCGTGCTGACCGTGCAGTCGAAGGTGGCGGTGGAGGGCCTGACCGGTCGGGAGGTCACGGACTTCCTGCTCGACGCCCGCGACGACCGCTACCAGGCCTGGTGGCCGGGCATCCACCTCGAGCTGCACCCCGTGCAGAGTGGGCACCGCGACGACCACGTGGGCGACGTCCTGTTCATGGACGAGTTCATCGGCTCGCGCCGGGTGCGCTCGGTGGTCGAGGTGGTCGAGTCGGTCCCGGGGGAGAGGGTCGTGTGGCAGGCCCGCCCTCGCGGCCGGCGGGTGCCGGTCCGGTTGACGCTCGAGGTGCGCGACGGGGCCGGTCACGTCGAGCTGCGGCACACGGTCACCGCGGGGTGGTCTGGGCGCGGCGCCGTCCTGGACCCGCTGTGGCGGCTCTACTTCTCCCGCTCCTTCGAGCAGGCCATGGAACGGCACGTCCGCACCGAGTTCCGGCGGCTGCGGGACCTGCTGCGCGCGTCTGCCTGACGGGCGACCGGCGTACGCCGTGCCACGGTCCGGACCCTCGGGACTTCGGGACGGCATGGTGAGGACGAGTGGCACTGCCCAGCGGCGGTCGACAGGACGACTCTTGAGGATGGGAGATCCCTGCGAGCCTCGACCGGGAAGGACCTCGGCCGGGAAGGAGGAGGAGATGAGCGCCATGACGCCGCACGAGGAGGAGCTGCGCGCCCTCGCCGTGAAGCGGCTGAAGAAGAAGAGCGAGTTCCGGGGCCACGTGATGATCTACGTCCTCGTCAACACGTTCCTGGTGGTCGTCTGGGCCATGACTGGTTCCGGCTACTTCTGGCCGGCGTTCATCATGGGTGGCTGGGGCATCGGCCTGGTCGCCAACGCATGGGACGTCTACGGCCGCGGCGACCTGGTGACCGAGGACCAGATCCACCACGAGATGGAGAGGCTGGAGCGGCGGCACTAGGCGTCCGGCCAGGAAGGACCGGCCCACATGACCCGGGACGCGGCCCACCGGAAGGACCCCTCGTCACCCGACCCGCGGAGCGCTCCATCGGCGATGTCGGTGGTCCGCGGTGCCGGGGTGGTCGTGGTCGGCCCCGTGCTGCTCGACGCGCTGGAGGTGCTCGGGCCGCTGTCGGCGCTGGGACGCTGGCCCCAGCGTGTGTCGGACGGGCGCCTCCGGGCAGTCGGACGCTGGCTGACGCTCGCCGGCGTCGTCGCCCCGATCGTGGACCACGGGCTGATCCGCCCCTGGTTGCGCCGATGGGGGTCGACGCCGCACGAGCGCGCACGTCGGCTCCCGGGTGACGCCGATGCCCGGTCCCTGGTCACCAGCACGCGCGCGGTGACCGTGCACGCGTCTGCGGACGAGGTCTGGCGGTGGCTCGTGCAGATCGGCCAGGACCGCGGCGGGTTCTACTCCTACGACTGGCTGGAGAACCTCGCGGGCTGCCGCCTGCACAGCGCCGAGGGTGTCCGGCAGGAGTGGCAGCACCGGGAGGCCGGAGACCCGCTCTTCCTGTTCCCCGGGCTCGCCACGAGGTTGGCGACGGTCGACCCGCCGCACGCGCTGGTCATCGAGGGCTGGGGCTCCTACGTCGTCGAGCCGGTCGACACGCACACCTGTCGGCTGCTCGCCCGGGCCCACGCGGACCGCGACGCCGGCGGCGCGGTGTACCTGCTGCTGATCGAGCTGCCGCACGCGATCATGGAACGGCGGATGCTGCTCGGCATCAAGGAACGGGCCGAGAGGCCGTCCGTGGCCGCCGAGTGAGTCGTCGTCCGGCGAGTGGTCACATGCATCGGTCAGACTGCACCCATGGAAGTCACCGAGGTCCTGCTCCCGGGTGTGGGTGTCCGCTACGAGTTCACGGTCGCGTCGGGCCACGACGTCGGGGTGGTGGCCAGGCGCGACGGCGAGTTCGACCTGATCGCCTTCCGCGGCTCGGACCCCGACGCGGCGGAGACGCTCTTCACCATGGACCGGCAGCAGGCCGAGGCGCTGGCCGACATCCTGGGCGCCCCGCGCATCGTCGAGCGGTTCGCCGACCTCAGCCGGGAGGTGCCCGGACTGGCGTCGGCGACCATCGACATCGCTCCCGGCTCCCGGTTCGACGGACGGACGCTGGGGGACACGCGGCTGCGGACCCTGACGGGCGTCTCGGTCGTCGCCGTGGTGAAGGGAGATGTCGTCGTGCCCGCTCCTGCGCCTGCGGAGGGTCTGTCGGGCGGGGACTCGCTGGTGGTGATCGGCACGGAGCCGGGCATCGAGCAGGCGCGCGGTGTCCTGCATGGCTAGGTGCTGACGGGTGGGTCTGTTCCTGGTCGAGCTGGGAGTCCTCCTCCTGGCGCTGGCCCTGCTGGTCGCGCTGGCGCGCCGCGTGGATCTCTCGCCCATCCCCTTCTTCTTGCTCGCGGGGCTGATGCTCGGTGAGGGCGGGGTCTACGACGTCGCCGCCACGTCGGAGTTCGTGCGGGCGGCCGGCGAGATCGGCGTCCTGCTCCTGCTCCTCATGCTGGGACTGGAGTTCTCAGCGGCCGAGTTCACCGCGACGCTGCGGCGGCACGCCGACTCCGGACTGATCGACCTGCTGCTCAACGCGCCTGTCGGCTTCGTGGCGGGGTTCATGCTCGGCTACGAGTGGCAGGCGTGCCTGGCCCTCGCAGGAGTCACCTGGATCTCGTCCTCGGGCATCGTCGCCCGGCTGCTGGGCGACCTCAACAGGATGGGCAACCGCGAGACCCCGGTCGTGCTGTCCGTCCTCGTCCTCGAGGACATCGCGATGGCGGTGTACCTGCCGCTGCTGGTCGTGGTCCTCGCCGGCGGGGGCGTCCTGACCGCCGTGGCGGCGGTCGCGACGGCCCTGGGCCTGGTGGTCCTCGTCATGGTGTCCACGCGGGCGCTCGGGCCCCACCTGGGTCGGGTGCTCGGCCACCAGGAGGACGAGCAGGTGCTGCTGCGGGTGCTCGGCCTGATGCTCGTCGTCGCCGGGCTGACCCACCTCGTCGACGCGTCGGCCGCGGTCGGCGCCTTCCTCGTCGGACTGGCCATCCCCGGCCCGACGGCCGAGCGCGCCCGGTCGGTGCTGCGGCCGCTGCGGGACCTCTTCGCCGCGATGTTCTTCCTGTCGTTCGGCTTCGGGATCTCTCCCTCCAGCCTCACGCCGTACCTCCTCCCGGCCCTGGCCCTCGCCGTCGTCTCCTCGGCGACCAAGCTCGTGTCGGGCGGGTACGCCGCGGCCCGCGCGGGCGTCGGCCGCCGCGGTCGGCTCCGCGCCGGCGGCGCGCTCGTGGCGCGTGGGGAGTTCTCCATCGTCATCGCCGGGCTGGCGGCAGCCGCCGGTCACACCGAGGTGGGCCTGCTGGCCTCGGCGTACGTCGTGCTGCTCGGCGTCCTGGGTCCGCTCGCGGCGCGGTACGCCGACCGGGTGCCCGTCAGTGCGGTTCGGGCTCCAGCAGGGTCTTGAGCCGCGCCAGGTCCTTGGTGGTCGCGCGACGCATGGCGGCGGCCATCACCGGGGCGCTCACCTTGCCGAAGCCGGTGGGAGTCCCGGTGTTGCGCAACGTCATCCGGGCGCCGTCGCCGGCAGGCTCCCAGGTGTAGGTCGTGCGCATCGGGAACGGGCCGTCGGCGGTCTCCATCACCAGCCGCTCGCCCTCGACGAGCTCGACCACGCGGTAGGTGTAGGCGAGGCGCCGGCCCAGGAACTGCGCCACGAAGTCCATCTCCGACCCGACCCGCACCGGGGGATCGGTACGCCACCGCACCGAGCGGATGTTGGCGTACCACTCCGGTGCGTTGGTCGGGTCGCCCGCGTACGCCGCCACGTCGGCGACGGGGCGGGCGATCACGGTCTCGACCTCGACGTCCACAGCCACGTCCCGATCGTAGGCCCGATCGGAACGGCCTCCTCTCCGACGGGCCTGTCCGCACGTGCTGGCGATACCGTGACCCGGTGGGAGAGTCATCGGTGCGGGCGACGACGGACTCGGTGGACGGCTTCATCGCGGAGCACGACGACGCGGGCGGCTCTTGGCCGCGATCGACGCCGTCGTCGCAGGTGCCCTCCCCGGGGCGGACCGCCTCCTGTGGCGGGGCCGGTTCTGGGGCGGAACGGAGCAGTCGATCATCGGCTACCGCACCATCGAGCAACCGCGGCCCAGGGGCGCGAGCGTCTCGTGGTTCCTCATCGGCCTCGCGCGCCAGCAGCGACACCTGAGCCTCTACGTCAACGCCGTGGACGACGGTCGCTACCTGTCCCAGGCCTACGCCGAACGCCTGGGCCGGGTCAGGGGCGGCTCCGCGAGCCTCTCGTTCGCCTCGTCCGACGCCCTCGACCTCGATGTGCTCGCGGAGATGGTCCGGCACGCCGGCCGGATCGCGTACGGGACCGGGCCTGCGGGTTGAGGTGCACTCACAGGCCGGGAAGGTTCCGGAGGGTCCGCGGGTTGGGGGTGCCATGCGCATCTTCTTCACCGGAGGCAGTGGCAAGGCCGGCAAGCACGTCGTCGCCCACCTCGCCGACCAGGGCCACCACGTCACCAACGCCGACCTCGTGCCGCTCGAGCACCCAGGCGTGGCCGACCTCCAGGTCGACCTCACCGACGCGGGCGAGGTGTACTCGGCACTGGCGGGGCTCGCGACGTTCGACGAGCTCGACCTGGACGAGGCGCCGGCGTACGACGCGGTCGTGCACTTCGCCGCGGTCCCGCGGATCCTGCTGACCTCGGACGCGAAGACCTACGCCACCAACGTGCTGAGCACCTACAACGTCCTGGAGGCCGCCACGCGTCTCGGGGTCCGCAAGGTCGTCTTCGCATCGTCGGAGACGACGTACGGCGTCTGCTTCGCGCAGGGGGAGCGTCGGCCGGACTACGTGCCCGTCGACGAGGAGCACCCGACCGTGCCGGAGGACTCCTACGCGATGTCGAAGGTCGCGGGCGAGGTGACCGCGCGGTCGTTCCAGGCGCGCACCGGCGCCGACGTCTACGGCCTGCGGATCAACAACGTCATCGAGCCGCACGAGTACGCCGAGCTGTTCCCGGCCTTCCTCGAGGACCCGTCGCTGCGCCACCGCAACATCTTCGCCTACATCGACACCCGTGACCTGTCGCGGATGGTCGAGCGCTGCCTCGAGGTCGACGGGCTGGGCTACGAGGTGTTCAACGTCGCCAACGCCGACATGTCCGTCGCCGCGACGACCGAGGAGGTCCGGGAGCGCTTCTACGACGGGTTGGAGGTACGCCGCGAGATGGGGCGCGACGAGACGTTCTACGCGATCGACAAGGCTCGTGACCTGCTCGGCTGGGCGCCGCGGCACTCCTGGCGCGACGTCCTCGCCGATCCCGGCGCCTGAGGGCCGCTCACTTCGAGGGGTGGGCCATCGCGTCGACCGCGATGGCCACGGCCAGGACGAGGGCCGCCGGCTCGCCGGGCGCGACCTCGACGCCGTAGGTGTCCCGGGCGCGGAACCACTTCTTGGACACCTCGGCGATCTTGCGCCCGTCGGCCTCGACCTCGTACTCGTGGTCGACGATGTTGCCCTGGACCGTCCAGTCGTCGCCCTGGTCGCGGTCGACCTTCCAGCGCTCGCGCAGCGGCGAGACCAGCGCCTTGTGCACGAGCGCGAGCCGTTCACCCGCGGCGTCCTCGATCGCCATCGAGTCCCGGACGTGCAGGACGCGTGTCTGGATCCGGCAGAGCTTGGCACCCGAGGCGTCCTCGAGGTCGAGCGTGTCGCGCAACCGCAACGCCTTCCCGTCGACGCGGAACACGCGGTCGCCGGCGTCGTCCTCGACCCAGTAGTCGTCGCCGATCGACACGAGCTTCTGGCGCATCAGGTAGCGGTTGGCAGTGCCTCCGCGTCCGAAGGTGTCACGCTCTTCCTGACGCTTCTCGCGCCGGTCGCGCAGGCCCATGGTCGTCTCCCTCTCGTCGGTCACGTCCCACGCTCGCCGACGGCGGCAGTCGAGCGCCTCACTCGCTCCGGGTGAGAAGTGGGTGGGGCACCAGACCGTGAGGGCGCGCGCCCGTTGGGTGTGGCTTCGGTGTCACCCAGTGGCACCGAAGCCACACTCAGCCCACGGACGCAGGTACCCGGACCGGGGCCCCGGTCCTCTCGGTGATCTCCTCGACCGTCACCCCGGGGGCGAGCTCGACGAGCTCGAAGGCGTCCTCCGCGACGTCGAGGACGCCGAGGTCGGTGATCACGCGGGACACGACGCGACGGCCGGTGAGGGGGAGGTCGCAGGCGGCCACGAGCTTGTGGCTGCCGCTGCGGGACACGTGCTCCATCAGCACGATGACGCGACGGGCGCCGCTGACGAGGTCCATGGCGCCGCCCATGCCCTTGACCATCGACCCGGGGACCATCCAGTTGGCGAGGTCGCCGGTCATCGAGACCTGCATCCCGCCCAGGACGGCGGTGTCGATGTGGCCGCCGCGGATCATCGCGAAGCTCAGCGACGAGTCGAAGTAGGACGCCCCGGGCAGCACGGTCACGGTCTGCTTGCCCGCGTTGATGAGGTCGGGGTCGACCTCGTCGGGGTAGGGGAAGGGGCCGACGCCGAGGAGGCCGTTCTCGGCGTGCAGCGTTACCGTCGACCCCTCCGGCAGGTGGCCGGGGATCAAGGTGGGCAGGCCGATGCCGAGGTTGACGTACTCGCCCTCGTGCAGCTCGCGCGCCGCGCGGGCGGCCATCTCGTCTCGCGTCCAGCTCATGCCTGGGCGTCCTCTCGGGGTCGGGTGGTGAGCTTCTCGATGTCCTTCTCGCTCGCCTGCGCGGGCGTCAGCTCGACGACGCGCTGGACGAAGACGCCGGGCAGGTGCACGTCGTCCGGCGCGATCTCGCCGACCTCGACGACCTCCTCGGCCTCCACGATCGTGAGGCGCCCGGCCATCGCGGCGGGGATGTTGAAGTTGCGGGCCGAGGCGTGGAAGACGCAGTTGCCGGCGCGGTCGACCCGGGCGGCGCGGACGAGCGCCACGTCGGTGACGATCGACTCCTCGAGGACCATGTCGACGCCGTGGAAGGTCCGCACCTCCTTGGGCTCCGAGGCCAGCGCGACGGTGCCGTCGGGGTGGTAGCGCCAGGGCAGGCCGCCCTCGGAGACCATCGTGCCGACGCCCGTGGGGGTGAAGAAGGCCCCGATGCCGGCGCCGCCCGCACGCAGTCGCTCGGCGAGCGTGCCCTGCGGGGTGAGCTCCACGGTCAGCTCGCCGGCGAGGTACTGCCGGCCGAACTCCTTGTTCTCACCGACGTACGACGCGATCACGCGGGTGATCCGTCGTGCCTCGAGCAGCAGGCCGAGCCCGGCGCCGTCGACGCCGCAGTTGTTCGACACGACCGTGAGGTCGTCGGCGCCCTGCTCGAGCAGCGCGCCGATCAGCGTCCACGGGATGCCGACGAGGCCGAAGCCGCCGACGGCCAGGCTCGAGCCGGACGCGATGTCGGCCACGGCGTCCTCCGGGCTGGGGACGAGCTTGTCGAGACTCATGTCATTGCTCCCGTCAGGTGGGCGAGGATCGCGGGGGTGATGGTCCGGGGCTGCTCGGCGTTGGCGAGGTGGGCCGAGTCGGGTACGACGAGGAGCCGGCCGTCCTGGACGGCGTCGGCGATGGCCTCGAGGTGCGGCGGGGGAGTGGCCGGGTCGTCCGCGCCCGCGATCGCGAGCGTGGGCGCCGAGATGGCCGGGAGGTCCTCGCGCAGGTCCATGGCAGCGATCACCTCGCAGCAGGACGCGTACCCCTCGGCCGGCGTGCGGGCCACGACGGACTCGCACTCGGCCCTGACATCGGGGTTGGCCTCGAGGTGCGCCGGGGTGAACCACCGGGCGACGACCGCCTCGGCCACCGCCGAGCTGCCGTCCTCCCGCACGGTCGCGGCGCGGTCGTGCCAGGCGCTGGCGGGGTCGAGCCTGGCCCCGGTGCACAGGACGACGAGCCGGTCGACCCGCTGGGGGTCGCGGGCCGCGAGGCGCATGCCGGTCATGCCGCCGAGCGAGAGCCCGACGAAGTGGGCCTTCTCGACGCCGAGACCGTCGAGCAGGGCGACCACGTCGTCGGCGAGGTCGTCGATGTCGTAGGGACCGGACGGCACCGGGGACCGGCCGTGGCCGCGGGTGTCGTAGCGGACGACGCGGAAGTGCTCGGCCAGCGCGTCGGCCTGGGCGTCCCACATGGACGTCGTGGAGCCGAGCGAGTTGGACAGCACGACGACCGGGGCGTCCTCGGGTCCGGTGACGACGTGGTGGACCGCGACGGCGCTCATGGTCACGCCACCCGCTCGAAGACCGCGGCGAGGCCCTGGCCGCCGCCGATGCACATCGTCTCGAGACCGTAGCGCGCCTCGCGGCGCTGCATCTCGTGGGCCATCGTGGCCAGGATGCGGGCGCCGGTGGCGCCGACCGGGTGGCCGAGCGAGATGCCGGAGCCGTTGGGGTTGAGCCGCTCGTCGGTCGGGTCGACCTTCCACTCGCGCAGGCAGGCCAGCACCTGGGCCGCGAACGCCTCGTTGAGCTCGATCACGTCCATCTCGTCGAGGGTCAGGCCCGCGCGCTCGAGGGCGGCGGCGGTGGACGGGACCGGTCCGATGCCCATCACCTCGGGGCCGACGCCGGCCACGGCCCACGACCTGAGGGCGAGCAGCGGGCGCAGGCCGCGGCGCTCCGCCTCGTCCCGGGTGGTCACGACGCACATGGCGGCGCCGTCGTTCTGGCCGCTGGCGTTGCCGGCGGTGACCGTCGACTCCGCGTCGAGCTTCTGGCGCACCGGCCTGAGAGCGGCCAGGTCCTCGAGCGTGGTGTCGGGCCGCGGGTGCTCGTCGCGGTCGACGACGACGTCCGGCTTGCCGCGCCGGCCGGGGACGGTCACGGGCACGAGCTCGCCGGCGAACCTGCCGGCCTCGTGGGCGGCGCCGGCGCGCTGCTGGGAGCGGACCGAGAGCTCGTCCTGCTCCTCGCGGGAGATGTCGTACTCGCGGCGCAGGTTCTCGGCCGTCTCCAGCATCCCGCCGGGGACGGGGCGGTCACGGCCGCCGGCGGTCTCGCGCGCCCGGACCAAACGGTCCATGAGCTCGACGCCGCCGCTGCGGATGCCGGTGCGCAGGCCGAGCGCGTAGTGCTCGACGTTGGACATCGACTCGGCGCCGCCGGCGACCACGACCCGGGCGGCGCCGGTGGCGACCTGGCCGGCGGCGTACAGCACGGCCTGCAGGCCGGAGCCGCAGCGCCTGTCGACCTGGAGTCCGGGGACGCCGGTGCCGAGGCCCGCGTCGAGGGCGGCGATCCGGCCGATGGCCGGGTTCTCGCCGCTGGGGTAGCAGTTGCCCAGGACGACGTCGTCGACGTCGCCCTCCTGCAGCCCCGTACGACGGACCAGCTCGGCGAGGGTGGTCGAGGCGAGGTCGACGGCGGAGAGGGAGGCGAAGGCGCCCCCGAAGCGACCCACCGGGGTGCGCACGGGCTCACAGATCACGATGTCGGACATGGTTCGAACCTAGTCGCCATCGTCCATATTCAGAAGTATCCGTTTGGCTGACACTGAGAGGTATTACGTCCTAAACGAGCTGTCAACAAACGGGCCGGCAGCCCCGACGGGAAACGCGAACCTCCGGAGGTGCAACCTCCTGCTCCCCGGGAGCGTCTAGGAGTCGTATGACGTGCGAGCAAGGGGGAAAGATGGTGGCGACGAGGTGGGCCGCGCGAGCAGCGGCTGCGTGCGCCGTCGGGTTCATGGCGATGGGTGGGACCGCGGCCGCGGACACCACGAGGTACGACGACCCGATCGGGGACTCGACGGAGGTGGACGTCTCGCGGGTGCGTGTCGTCCACCGTGACGCGGTCACGGTGCGGGTCCGCTCGGCCGTCCCGCTGGCGGCCGGTCAGCTCTACACGTTCTGGATCCAGACCGGGCGTGGCGCCGGGCGCACCTACCACGTGGCATTCCGCGCGAACTCGGACTTCGAGGACCGGCTCGGCGTCGTCCGCCCCTTCGGTCGTCACCCCACGCGTTTCGTCGAGTGCCCGGGGGTGCGCGCCCGCGCCGACATCTTCAGCGACGCGCCGGTCGCGATCCGGGTCCCGCGAAGCTGCCTGGGGGAACCGGGACGGGTCCGGGTCGCGGTGCGGTTCGCGGACGAGACCACGGGCGCCGCGGACTGGGCGCCGGAACGCCGCACCTTCGGGCCCTGGGTGACCCGATAGATACGTCGCGGATCGTAGCTGTAGTGCACTCACACTCTGCGAATATGAGTGGATGGAACTGCGCCACCTCCGCTACTTCGTCGCCGTCGCCGAGGAACGTCACTTCGGCCGGGCGGCCGAGCGGCTGCACATGGCGCAGCCGCCGCTCTCCCAGCAGATCCGCCAGCTCGAGGCGGAGCTGGGCGTCACGCTGCTGACCCGCACCACCCGGCGCGTGGACCTGACGCCGGCGGGAGCGGCGTACCTCGACCACGCCCGTGACATCCTCGCCGCGGTCGACGCGGCGGGGGAGGTGGCACGCCGGATCGCCGCCGGGCGCACCGGGCGCCTGGTGGTCGGGTGCGTCGGGTCGGCGACCTACTCCCTGCTGCCGGCCCTGGCCAAGGCACTGCGCAGCGAGCTGCCGGACGTGGAGCTCGGCTTCCGTGGGGAGATGCTGTCGCCGGAGCAGGCCGCGGCCCTGCGCGACGGGACCCTGGACCTCGCCCTGCTGCGGCAGCTGCCGGACACGACCGGGCTCGCCGTCAGCGACGTCCGGCGCGAGCGGCTGCTGGTCGCGCTGCCCCAGGAGCACCGGTACGCCGCCCGCAAGCGGCTGCGGGTCGCCGACCTCGCCGGCGAGGGCCTGGTGGTCCACGCCGGCGGCGGGCGCTCGATGATGAGCTCGCTGGTCCACGAGCTCTTCGCCGACGTCGGCCTCGCTCCTGCGGTCCGGCACGAGGTGGCGGAGACCTCGACGCTGGTGACGTTCGTCGCCGCCGGGATGGGCGTGGCCGTCGTGCCCGAGCCGACCTCCGCCCTCAACGTCCCCGGCGTCGTCTATGTGCCGCTGGTCGGGACGCCCGGCATCGACCTCGTCGTCGCGACGCGGGAGGGCGACGCCAACCCGGTGCTCCCGCGCGCGCTCGCCCGGGTGGCCGAGCTGGGCGGCGACTGAGTCGTGACGGGCGACGCTGTCGACGACCTCGGTCTGCTGCGGCGGCCTCAGGTCGGGACCGCCGCGACCTCTCGGGCGCGCTCGCAGCGCTCACGATCCCGTGGCTGACCGGCCGCTCCGAACAACGTGGCGGCCCGGCCGATGAAACGCGCGAACTCGTCGTGGTCTCCCCGGGCCCGGGCGACGTGTGCACGCGCCTCGAGCACCGCAGCCTCCCAGGCACTTCCTTCCCAGCGGGACGCCGACACCGTGGCGACGGAGAGGTGGTGCTCCGCCGCGTCGACGTCACCGACCGACGCGCACGCGATCGCGGCGGGCACGGCGAGCATGACGTCGCAGAACGGGCAGGAGTCCGGGTCCCCGAGGGTCGCCTCGGCCCGGTCGACCATCGCCCGCGCGGCCACCGGGTCGGGTGCGGCGGCGATCATCGTCCCGTAGATGCGCTGGAGCAGGTGCATGCTGATGACCGACCAGCGCGCCAGGGGGAGGGCGTGCTGGAGCAGGGCCTGTGCCTCCTCGGGGCGGCCCTGGGCGAGCCGTACCTCCGCCAGTCGCTGCAGGCTGTGTGCTTCTCCCGCCGCGGCGTCCACGTCCCGGTGCAGGTCCACCGCCTCGAGCAGCTCTCGCTCCGCCCGCTCGAGGTCGCCCATCAGGAGCGCGGCCTCGCCGATCAGGGCGGTGGCGAAGGCCACGCCTCGCAGGGCGCCCGCTCGGACGGCCCGGGCGCGCAGCTCCTCGGCAAGGGCGACGACCTCGACGTAGGGCACCGGTCCGTACAGCAGGTACTCGGCCACGCAGAGGTGCGCGTCGAACAGGGCGGTCGCGAGACCGGGCCTGCCGCTCGTACGTCGCAGCTCGAGCCGGAACCGTTCGAACCACTCCCCGCGCTGGTGCGCGATGAGACCCTGCAACGCCACGAGGTCGACGTAGTGCCAGGGGTCCTCCGGGGTCAGCAGCACCCGCCGCGCAGCCGCCGCGGCCTCCCAGGCAGCGTCGACGTCACCGGAGAAGTAGGCGAGGTTCCCCCTGGCCAGCAGGACGGGGCCGTCTGCCGCGTCGCCCTCGAGCTCCAGCCCGGCGAGCGCCGCCTCTGCGGTGTCGAGCTCCCCGGCGAAGCACGCGGCTCGTGCCAGCCTGGCCCGGACGAGCCGGTGCTCGGTGCCGGTGGTGGCGGACGCCGCCTCGCGGTAGGCGGGGACCGCGCCGGGGTCCCCGAGCGCCATCAGCAGGTCGCCGCGGCGCGCGAGGAGGTGCGCCCGCTCCGCGCCGCGGGCGTGCTCGCCCACGGCGTCGACCAGGGCCAGGGCGTCGCGGTAGGCGCCGAGCGCGCCCGCGGTCTCCACGGCCGGCAGGACGTGGGGGACGGCCAGGTCCGCGCGTCCGGCGGCCAGGTACTGGTGCGCGACGCGCGCCGGTGCCGCGCCGAGGCGCGAGAGCTGTCGCGCCACCTCCAGGTGTGCCTCGATCCTCCTGGACGCCGGCATCCGTTCGAGCAACGTCTCGCGGACGAGGGCGTGGCGGAACCGGTGGCCGGCGTCGGTCGGCTCCACCACGAGTGCCGACGTCGCGACGTCCAGGTGGCGATAGGCCTCCTGCTCGTCCACCCCGGCCACGGCGACGAGCTCGTCGGTGGTGAACGTCGAGCCCAGCACCGCGACCCGGCCGAACGTGCGCTCCACCGCCGGCGGCAGGCCGAGGCCCATCTCCCCGGGCCTGCCGTCGACCGCCGTCCGCACCAGCTCGAGCACGGAGAAGGGAAGGCCACCGCTCGCCGAGCAGATGTGGCTCACGGTCGCCTCGTCGAGACCCGGTGCCTCGGCCGCGATCAGCCGCCGGGTGCTCCTGTCGTCCAGGGGGGCGATCGGCAGAGTGGAACCGATGCCGCGCGCCACGAGGCTCGCGGTCACCGCTCGCAGGGTCTCGGTGCCCTCGGCACGATGGGCCAGGACGAGGACGACCGGGCCGCTCACCGCACAGCGCGCGAGGTAGTGCAGCAGGCGCAGCGAGGCTTCGTCCGCCTCGTGGATGTCGTCCACCACGAGGAGCACGCCGTGCCCTGCCGCGGCGAGCCGCACCAGCTCTGCGGTGGCGACGAAGAGGCGCTGGTGCGCGCTCTCCCCGGACCAGCTGACCTCGGTCCCGGACATCGCTCGCTCGATCTCCGCACGGAACTGGTCGTCGAGGCCGTCGAGGAGCATCGGGGCGCGCCGGCACAGGTCGCCCAGCGCCTCGAGGACCGACGCGTAGGGCCACGGTCCCTCGACCGCCGAGGCCGTGCCGCGGCCCACGAGCCACCCTCGGCGACGAGCCATGGCCACTGCCAGGTCGAGCACCGCCGTCTTGCCGACACCCGGGGGACCGGTGACGAGCACCGTGCTTCCGCGGCCGGCCTCGGCCTGCTCCAGTCGCTGCCTGATCTCGTCGCCCGCCCGGCGCCGGGCGACGAGGCGGACCTGGGCAGGAGCCCGTGCACCGCCCGGCGCCACGTCCGCGGTGCCGGACGCTCCGAGCGCTCCGGTCAGCGACCGCCGCAGGTCCTCCGCTGCCGTGCTGGGCGCGGTGCCGAGCTCCCGTCGGAACGACTGCTCCATCCGCTCCAGCTGTCTGAGTGCGCCTCGTACGTCGCCACGGTCCGCGGCCTCACGGACCAGTGCCAGGTGCGCCTCCTCATCGGCGGGCTCGTGCTGCAGCACCTCCTGCCACCGGTGGAGCAGCCGGAGCACGTCGAGGTGGAGCAGGCGCAGGGCGTCGCGCTGCTCCCCGATCGACGGGTCGTACCGGTCCTCGGGCAGCAGCTCCCCGTCGTACAGGGCGAGTGCGGCGACGGCGTCGTCGCGGGAGCGGGTCGCCAAGGCCGCCTCGGCCAGCCGGCGGAACTCGACCGCGTCGACGGTGACGCGGGCATCGGGCAGCAGCGTGACGAGGTCGTGCCGGAGCACGACGGTCGAGGACTCGTCGCCGCCCAGTGCGCGGCGGGCGTAGTGGGCGGCCTTGTGCAGGCGTGGCAGTGCGGCCTCGGCGGAGGTGCCGGGCCACAGGGCCTCGATGACCTGCTCACGATGGAGACGGCGTCCGTGGGCGAGGGCGAGGAGCTTGACCAGGCCCGCCGCATGGCGGCGGGCCCACGCGTCGGCGGGGATCGCAACCCCGTCGACGTTGACCTCGAACCTCCCGAGCAGGGTGATGCGGACGTCCATGCCGCTCTCGCTCGTCCTCGACTCGCCTGCCTCGGCAGGATACGCCCGATCGCGAAGCGGTGACGGCCCGCGACATGGCCGGCCGGTCGGCGACCGCGGTGCTCACCGCCATGACCGGCGCCGACGCTGCGACCGGGCGCGCCGCGCCTCGCGCCGCATGCGGCGCTCGGGGGTGTCGACCGACGCCAGCTCCTGGGCGCGCTGGCGCGCCAGCTCCATGATCACGTAGTCGTGGTGCATCTCGGGGGTCCTCCCTGTGTCGGCCACCCGTGCGGTCACGGGCGGCGCTCGTGTCGGAGGCCCACGGTCGACGGGTGGTCTTCCCGGCCGCTTCCCCGACCGCACGGCCGCGGGGAAGGTCGCGGGAAGGTCCGCCCGGCACGGTTCCGGCCATGCACGCACCGCAGATCGGCACCGTCGCCCACCGCACCCGCTCCGTCACACGGCGGGACATCGAGCTGTTCACGCAGATGACCGGGGACCGCAACCCGGTCCACCACGACGAGGACCTCGCCCGTCGCAGCCGTTTCGGCGGCGTGGTGGTGCAGGGCGGCGTCACCTCGGGCCTGCTCAACGCCCTGGTCGCGGAGCAGCTGCCCGGGCCCGGGAGCGTCTTCCTGGAGGTCGCGTGGCGCTTCCTCGCCCCGGTGCGCCCCGGTGACGTGATCACCGCCCGGGCGACGGTGGTCGAGGCCCGTGACGACAAGCCCGTGACGCACCTGGCCACGTCGGTGACCAACCAGGACGGCGACACCGTGCTCGACGGCACGGCCGTCGTCTGGCGCGATCCCGCCGTGGCGTCAGCCGCCGGCGGACCGCCGCACCCCACCCACTGACCGCGGCGCCGGACCGTCCGGCGCCGACCCCATGAAAGGGATCACCGCAATGACCGTCACCACCAACCCCTCGGAGACCAACGGCGTGGACGTCGCGACCCTGTTCGCCACGCTCGACGCCGTCAAGGCCCAGCCCGAGATCGCCCGGTTCCAGTTCCGCGCCCGCAACTCGTGGCAGGGCGGCACCCACAGCCGGTCGGAGTTCAGCGACTTCCACGGGGCGACCCAGGAGATGGAGCACAGGTCCGTCACCGCCGTGGACTCCGACCACCCGGCCGTCCTCGTCGGCCAGGACCACGGCCCCACGCCCGTGGAGTACCTCCTCCACGGCATCGCCGCCTGCCTCACGGCCGGTGTCGCCAACGTCGCGGCAGCCCGCGGCGTACGACTGCACAAGGTCTCCTCGACCGTCCAGGGCGACATCGACCTGCTCGGCATCTTCGGGATGTCCGACGGGACCGTCCGCAACGGCTACGAGCAGGTCAAGGTCACCTTCCACATCGAGGGCGACGCGGACGAGGAGACCCTGCGCGGCCTGGTCGAGCAGTCCCGGCGGCGCTCGGCGGTCTACGACGCGCTGACCAACCCGACCCCCGTCGTCATCGACGTGGTCACCGGCTGAACCCGCGACCCCCACCCGCACCCAGGACCCGAGGAGGGCCCACGATGAACCACCTCAGTGTCGACACCGTGGTGATCGGTGCCGGACACGCCGGCCTCGCCGTCAGCCGCCTGCTGAGCGAGGCCCGGCGAGACCACGTCGTGCTCGACCGCGGGCGGGTGGGGGAGCGGTGGCGGACCGAGCGCTGGGACTCCCTCCACCTGCTCACCCCGAGCTGGATGACGCGTCTGCCGCACTGGCGCTACGACGGTCCGGAGCCGGAGGGCTTCATGTCAGCCCGGGCGTTCGCGAGCCTGCTCGTCCGGTACGCCGAGTCGTTCGCCGCGCCCGTCGTCAGCGGCACCACCGTGCTCTCGGTCCGTCGGTGCGGCCTCGACCAGTACGCCGTCGTCACCGACCGTGGGACCTACCTGGCGAAGCACGTGGTCGTGGCCACCGGGCCGCACGGGCGGCCTGTGGTGCCCCACTCGATCGGTGCCACGGATCTCCGGGTCGTGCACAGCAGCGCCTACCGGAACCCCGCGCAGCTGCCGGCGGGCGGGGTCCTGGTGGTCGGGGCCTCGTCGTCGGGCGTGCAGATCGCCGACGAGCTCCTCCGCTCCGGCCGCGACGTCGTCGTGGCCGTGGGGAGGCACACCCGGATGCCGCGCCGCTACCGCGGCATGGACATCTTCTGGTGGCTGGAGGGCACCGGCCGGACCGCTCGCACCATCGACGAGGTCCGGGACCCTGCGGCGGCACGACGTGAACCGTCGCTGCAGCTCGTCGGGCGTCCCGCGACCCAGGCCGCCGAGACCCTGGACCTCGCCGTGCTGCGGGCGCGTGGCGCCCGGCTCGCCGGCCGGCTGGAGTCGCTGCGCGGGAGCACGGCCCTGTTCGCCGACGACCTGTCCGACACGGTCGCGGCGGCCGACCGGGTGATGCACCGCGTCCTGGACGACGTCGACGCCCACGTCCTGCGGACGGGGCTCGAGAGCGAGGTGCGCCCGGCGTACCGTCCGCGACCGCTCACGGACCCGAGGGGACCGCGTCGGCTGCACCTGGGTGCCGAGGGGATCCGGACCGTCGTGCTCGCCGTCGGTTTCCGGCCCGACCACACCTGGCTCCACGTGCCCGGCCTCCGCTCGGACGGCGTGCTCCGGCAGTACCGGGGAGTCACCGAGGCGCCGGGTCTGTACGTCGTCGGTCAGCGGTTCCAGCACCGCAGGGACTCGGGGTTCATCGACGGCGCGCGTCACGACGCACACGCCGTGGTGCACCACCTCCTCACCGGCTCGCGCCCGCCGGTCGCGCCGGCACGCTCGACCAGCGACCGGCCCGACCCGGTCGATGGGAGGGAGGCGGCATGACGGACTACGACGTGGTCGTGGTGGGTGGCCGGGTGGCGGGAGCCTCCACGGCCCTGTTGCTGGCACGCGCGGGCGCTCGCGTCGCGCTCGTGGACCGCGGGCGGCGCTGCAGCGACACCGTCTCCACCCACGCGTTGATGCGGGCCGGGGTGCTGCAGCTCTCTCGCTGGGGCCTGCTGGACCGCCTGGTGGCGGCCGGCACCCCACCCGTGTGCCGGACCACCTTCCACCACGAGGGCCGCCGGCCCGTCGAGGTCTCGATCCGTCCCTCGACCGGCGTCGACGCGCTCTATGCGCCGCGACGCCACGTGCTGGACACGATCCTGGTCGACGCAGCGGCCGAGGCAGGTGCCGAGGTCCTGCACCAGACGCATGTCACCGCGCTGCTGCGGGACGGGCACGGGCGGGTCACCGGCGTGGTGGCGCGAGCGACGGACGGCCGACGAGTGCCGATCACCGCGCCGGTCACCGTGGGCGCCGACGGGATCTCGTCGATGGTGGCGCGCGCCGTGGACGCGCCGGTCGAGGTGCAGGGCCGGGCCGCCAGCGCCGTGCTCTACCGCTACGTGCCCGGGTGCGGGGCGAGCGGCTACGAGTGGGCGTACGGCGGACGGGCGGCGGCCGGGGTCATCCCCACGAACGGTGGTGAGTGCTGCGTCTTCGTGTCCAGCACGCCCGAGCGGGTCCGGCGACTGCGCAGGCAGGGTGCGGAGGCGGCGTTCGACGCCCTGCTGGGCATCGTCGGCGGGGCCGTGGCCGAGAACGTCCGGGACCGAGGCCGCCCCGGTGGCCGGATCCGGGGGTGGGCAGGGACGCCCGGTCACGTACGCCGGTCCTGGGGACCCGGGTGGGCGCTGGTCGGGGACGCTGGCTACTTCAAGGATCCGATCACCACGCACGGCATGACGGACGCGCTGCGGGACGCAGAGCTGCTGACCGACGCGCTCCTGGCCGTGCTGGATGGATCGGCGGAGGCGGTGGCCCTGGCGGACTACCAGGCGACCCGCGACCGGCTCTCCAGGGACCTGTTCGAGGTCACCGAGGAGGTGGCGGCCTACGAGTGGCACGCCGACCGGGTGCAGGTGCTCCTCCGCCGGGTCAGCTCGGCCATGCGTGCCGAGGTCGACCTCCTCGAGGCTCGGGTGCCGCGGCCGGCGCCGTGGAGCGCCGCCGGAGCAGGGGCGCCGTGCTCAGCCGAGGCCCCAGAGCTGGGTGGGCACCACAGCTAGAGGACGGCGCCTCGGGGCGCGACCTCCACGGTGGCGACACCCCGTGCGTACAGCACCACGAGCCGATCACCGTGCCTGCAGCGCAGCACGCCGGATTCCTGCGACAGCGTCGTCACGACGTGGTCGACGACCTCGCTCTCGCTTCCCGCGTTGTCGTCGTACGTGACATCCATGCTGTCACCGCTGATGAGCCGGACACGAAGCACGAGCGCTGCCATGCCTCCGGACCTTAGACGCTTGCCTCGCGGGAGCAACCGGGCGACAGTGAACTCACACTCCTCCGACGTCGCAAACAGTGAGCAGGAGCCGCCACGGTGAGCAGGGAATCCGGTGGAAACGGAAGCCAGGCGGGACCCCCGGTCGCGACCCGGCCGGAGGCGATCCGCAACGTCGTGCTCGTGGGGGCAGCGGGTGCGGGCAAGACCACCCTCGTGGAGCGGCTGCTCGTCGAGGCCGGGGTGCTGAACAGGGCCGGCAGCACCGAGGACGGCACCACGGTGTGTGACTTCGAGGAGGTCGAGCACCGTCAACGGCGCTCCGTCGCCCTCGCCCTCGCCCCGCTGATGCACGACGGCGTGAAGGTGAACCTGCTGGACACCCCCGGGTACGTCGACTTCGTGGGCGAGGTGCGAGCCGGCCTCCGGGCTGCGGACTGTGCGCTGTTCGTCATCGCCGCCAACGAGGGGGTCGACGAGCCGACGCGGGCGCTCTGGCGCGAGTGCGCCGACGTGGGCATGCCCCGGGTGGTCGTCGTCACCAAGCTCGACCACGCGCGCGCCGACGTCGACGCTGTCGTGGCCCAGGCGCAGGACGCCTTCGGCGGACGGGTCCTGCCCGTCCACGTCCACGAGGGCGGACGCGTGGTCGGCCTGATCACCGATGACCACGAGCACGAGGCGCAGCGAGCGGCGCTCGTCGAGGGGATCATCGAGGAGTCCGAGGACGAGACGCTGATGGAGCGCTACGTCGCCGGCGAACCCATCGACCCCGGGCTCCTCCTCCGGGACCTGGAGCTCGCCGTCGCGCGGGGATCGACGCACCCCGTCGTCCCGGTCGACTCGACGACCGGCGTCGGAGCCACGGAGCTGCTCGACCTCGTGGTGTCCGCCTTCCCCTCACCCCTCGAGCACCGGATGCCGACGGTCTTCACACCGTCGGGCCGCCCCGGCCCGGCGATCGAGTGCGACCCGTCCGGTCCGTTGGTCGCGGAAGTCATCAAGACGACGACAGATCCCTACCTCGGACGGGTCAGCCTGGTCCGGGTGTTCTCGGGGAGCCTCGTGCCGGACGCGACGGTGCACGTGTCCGGGCACCGCTCGGCGTGGGCGGACCGGGGCGACCCGACCTCGAGCCACCCAGACCACGACGAGGACGAGCGGATCGGGTCCCTCTCCGTCCCTCTGGGCAAGTCCCAGCGCACAGTCCCGGTCGTGACCGCGGGCGACCTGTGCGCCGTCGGACGGCTCAGCCGGGCGGAGACCAGCGACACCCTTGCCTCCGTCGACACGCCCCTGGTCCTGAAGCCCTGGCAGGTGCCCGACCCACAGCTGCCAGTGGCGATCCAGGTCCGGACGAAGAGCGACGAGGACAAGCTCGGCTCCGGGCTCCAGCGGCTTGCTGCCGAGGACCCCACCCTGCGGATCGAGCACAACGAGGAGACCCACCAGATCGTGCTGTGGACGATGGGCGAGGCCCACGCGGACGTGCTGATCGACCGGCTCGCCACCCGGTACGGCGTGGCCGTCGACGAGGTCGAGGTCCGGGTGGCGCTGCGGGAGACGTTCGTCGGTCCTGCCACCGGCCACGGCCGGCACGTCAAGCAGAGCGGAGGGCACGGGCAGTACGCCGTGTGCAACATCGAGGTCGAACCGCTTCCGCAGGGCGGTGGGTTCGAGTTCGTCGACCGCGTCGTCGGCGGTGCGGTGCCCCGCCAGTTCATCCCCGCGGTCGAGAAGGGGATCAGGTCCCAGATGCAGCACGGGGTCGGGACCGGCTGTCCGATGGTCGACCTCCGGGTGACGCTGACCGACGGCAAGGCCCACAGCGTCGACTCGTCCGACATGGCGTTCCAGACGGCCGGCGGGCTGGCACTGCGGGACGCCGCGACGCAGGGAGGGACCTGCCTCCTCGAGCCGATCGACGAGGTGGAGGTGCTCGTCGCCGATGCCCTGGTCGGCACGATCATGGGGGACCTGTCCGCGCGCAGGGGAAAGGTCCTGGGCAGCGAGCCGCGTGGCGAGCCGGGCATGGTCGTGGTCCGGGCGCAGGTGCCACAGCTGGAGCTGCGCCGCTACGCCGCCGACCTGCGCTCGCTCTCGCACGGCTCGGCATCGTTCACCCGAGCGTTCGCCTGCTACGAGCGGGTCCCTGACCAGGTCGCCTCGAGGCTGGCGTCCGCCGCGGACTAGGAGGTCCGACAGGCGGGCCCCAGGACGCCCGGACGGCTCGGCGACCACCTGCAGCGCTTCGGCCAGCGGGACGAGCTCGAGGTCGTCCGGGCCTGAGGAGGCCGGCTCAGGCGCTCTTGATCGCGGAGATGTCGAGCTCGAGCTTGATCTTCTCCGAGACGAGAACGCCACCGGTCTCGAGCGCCGCGTTCCAGGTCAGGTCCCAGTCCTTGCGGTTGATGGTGGTGGCGCCCTCGAAGCCGATGCGGGTGTTGCCGAACGGGTCCACCGCGGTGCCGTTCTCCTCGAAGCCGATGGTGACGGGGCGGCTGATGCCCTTGATGGTGAGGTCGCCGGTGATGGTCCACTCGGAGCCGTCGCGCTCGACGGCGGTCGAGGCGAAGGTGATCTCGGGGTGGGTCTCGGTGTCGAAGAAGTCGCCGGAGCGCAGGTGACCGTCGCGGTCGGCCGAGGCGGTGTCGATGCTGGCGGTGCGGATGGTCAGGTCGACGCGGGAGAGGGCGGGCGTCTCGACGTCGACGCGGGCGCTGCCCTCGAAGTCGGTGAAGTCGCCGCGGACGGTCGTGACCATCGCGTGGCGGGCAGAGAAGCCGAGACGGCTGTGGCTGGCGTCGATGGCGTAGTCGCCGGTGACGATGCCGGCGCGGTCGGCCACGGCCACGGCGGGGGTCTGCGCCGCGGTGGTCGCGGAGGCGGCGGGAGCGGTCTTGGGCTTGCGGCGGAAGAACGACATGGGGTCTCCAGACGAGGGGTAGTGGTTGAGACTTCAACTACCATAAGCGCCTAGGGCGGCGATTCCATCCCGCGGTCGATGTGATCCGGGTCGCACGGACGGGTCACGCCGCCCGTCGTGGACCACTCTCCCGGTCATGGTTCCTGCTGTTCCGCGCGATGGCGCGGAGCGCGTGCGGGCTGACCAGTGCCCGGGCCGGCTTGTCGAGGCCCGTGACGTCCAGGAAGTCCAACGCCAGCACCGCGTCCTGCTCGGCTGCGGTCAGGTAGCGGTCGAGGTAGGCGTTGGCCGCACGGACGACGACCGTGCGGCGGCCCGGCACCACGTCGGGGGGCATGGAGAGGTCGCCACCCACCGCGGCCTCCCAGGCGATCCGGACCGGCTTGGCAGCCTGGTGGAAGAACCGGTGCGCGAGGTCGTGGGTGCCCGACCGCACGAGCTCGCGCAGCAGCCCGGCCTCGAGGGCTGCGACCGTCATGCCCTGGCCGTAGACGGGGTTGAAGCTGCAGATCGAGTCGCCGGTGACCAGGAGTCCCTCCGGGAAGTCGCGGAGCCGGTCGTAGCGCCGCCACAGGTTCGCGGGGAAGCGGTGCACGCTGACGTCGGTCACCGGCTCGGCGCTGCGCAGCGCGTCCCGGAACTGTGGCGGCGTGAGCCGGACAGCCTCGTCCAGCCAGCCTTCGGGGTCCGTGGCGGGATGGTGCCCCGCGAACGCCTCGACGGTCACGATCCACGCGTCGTCCTCCTGCTGGAGGAGCGAGATCCCGGTGGGTCGCGACGGCTTTGCGCCGACGAGCACGCCCCGGTAGCCGTTGACCCGGGTGGCGTCGAGCCGCATCAACCGGGTTGCGTACATGAGGTCGATCCGCAGCTCCTGCTCCGTCGGAGCCTCGTAGCCGTGGTCGGTCAGCCAGGCGCCGACGCGCCCGTTGCGGCCCAGCGCCGACACCGTCAGGTCGGCGTCCAGCTCGACGTCCTCGTCGGGTGCTGCGCGCGGTACGACGGTGGCCCCGACGACGCGCGTGCCTTCCCAGCGGAGCTCGACGACGTCGTGGTCGTCGAGGATGCGAACGTCGGGCAGGGCTCGGACCCGGGCGAGGACGTGGGCCTCCAGGAAGGGTCGTGTCTGCAGGTGCGCGCGGTCCATCGGCGCGTCGGCCTGGCACAGGACGTGGCCGTCGATGTCCGCGTGGAGCTGGTTGAGGTTGTCGAGCGTCATCCCGCCGTCGGCGGTCAGCTCGGTGAGGATGCCCGGCAGCAGCGTCTCGATCGCCTTCGCCCCGCGGGAGAGCAGCACGTGCACGTGCCGGCCCTGCGGGACTCCCCGGCGCGGGGCGGGGTCGGGCCGCATCGGGTCGCGCTCCACGAGGACCACCTCGTCGTACGCCTCCGCGAGCGCGGCGACCGCGAGGAGGCCGGCCATCCCACCCCCGAGGACCACAGCCCGCTGACCCGCTCGTCGTGGCGACGTGTGCATCGCTGAGCCCGCCATGATGACGCTCCCTGCCCCGGGCGACCCTGACGATCAAGCGAAGCACCGCGGCGGGAGGGGCACAAGACACGTGCGGGCCAGTACGCCGCTCAGCAGCAGCGTGCGCCCGGTGCGTGCTCCCGCTCGTGGTCCCGGCGACGCTCGAACTCACGCCGGGACACCGGCCGTTCGCCCGTCGCTGCGCACGTCGCGACGTACTCGTCCCACTTGCCCTCCCCGGTGAGCTGGCGGACGTACCAGCGCAGGGCGGTCGCGGCGCGCCTGACGGCGTTCATCGACGGGCTCATCGGTGCCCCCCGTGCACGGAGCCGTGCCCGGCGGTCTCCCACTCGCGGACGGCCTCCTTCTCCGCGGGCGTGGCGAAGAAGTCGGACGGTGCGACCAGGTGGGACTGCTGCCACGGGACCTCGGTCGTGGGCAGGCCGCCGGCGCGGATCGCCCGGACCCAGATCACCACCGCGTTGGCGACGACGACGATCACGAGCAGGGCGAAGGTCGCCTGCAGGGTGCCGTTGAGGGTGGAGTTGAAGACCACCTGCTCCATCTGGTCGACGTCGGTGGCCGGGGCCAGCACCTCCCCGGCGTCCAGGGCGTCGGAGTAGCGCGACCGCTGGCTGAAGTAGCCGATGGCCGGGTTGTCGGAGAAGACCTTCTGCCAGCTGGCGGTCATGGTCACGATGAGGTCCCACGCCAACCCGATGCCCGGCACCCAAGCCCACTTCACCTTGCCGTGCTTGATCAGCAGCGTCACGCACAGGGTCAGTGCGATGGCGGCGAGCAGCTGGTTGGCGATGCCGAACAGCGGGAAGAGCTGGTTGATGCCGCCCAGCGGGTCGGTCACGCCGACGTAGAGCATGTAGCCCCACAGGCCCACCACCGCGGCGCTGGCCGACCAGGAGGCGGGCTTCCACGAGAGGTCGGCGTACCGGGGCCAGAAGTTGCCGATCGTGTCCTGCAGCATGAAGCGGCCCACGCGGGTGCCGGCGTCGACCGCGGTGAGGATGAACAGCGCCTCGAACATGATCGCGAAGTGGTACCAGAAGGCGGCGAGGCCGCCGCCGAACGCCTCGGTGAAGACCTGGGACATGCCGAACGCGAGGGTCGGGGCACCACCGGTGCGGGAGATGAGCGTCTGCTCCTCCACCGCGGCGGCGGCCGCGGTGAGCTGGTCGGGCGTGATGCTGAAGCCCAGCCCGGCGACGAACTCGGCCGCCGTCGTCGGGTCGGCGCCCGTGGCGCCGGCCGGGCTGTTGATCGCGAAGTAGAGGCCCGGGTCGATCACCGACGCCGCGATGAGCGCGCTGATGGCGACGAAGGACTCCATCAACATCCCGCCGTACCCGATCATCCGGACCTGGCTCTCCTTGGCCACCATCTTGGGGGTGGTGCCGGAGGAGATGAGCGCGTGGAAGCCCGAGAGCGCGCCGCACGCGATGGTGATGAACACGAACGGGAAGAGCTTGCCCGCGAAGACCGGTCCGGTGCCCTCCAGCGCGAACTCGGTCACCGCCTCCTGCTGCAGGGTCGGCGCGGCCAGGACGAGGCCGGCGGCCAGCAGCACGATGACGCCGATCTTCATGAAGGTCGAGAGGTAGTCGCGCGGCGTGAGGAGCATCCAGACCGGGAGGATCGAGGCGATGAAGCCGTAGAGGACCAGGCCGAGGGTGAGCTGCTCCTTGGAGAGGGTGAGGGCCTCCTCGAGGCCCATCTGCTCGACGTACCCGCCGCCGATGATCGCGAGCAGCAGCATTGCGACGCCGAGGGCGGTGACCTCCGAGACCTGTCCCGGTCGCAGGCGGCGGAGGTAGAAGCCCATGAAGAGGGCGATGGGGATGGTCAGGCCGATGGAGAAGACACCCCACGGGGACTCGGCCAGCGCGTTGACGACGACGAGGGCGAGCACGGCCAGGATGATGATCATGATGGCGAAGACCGCGATCAGTGCGGCGATGCCGCCGACCACGCCGATCTCCTCGCGCACCATCTGGCCCAGGCTCTTGCCGTCGCGGCGCATGGAGAAGAAGAGCACCACCATGTCCTGCACCGCCCCGGCGAGGATGACGCCGACGATGATCCAGATCGTGCCGGGCAGGTAGCCCATCTGGGCGGCAAGCACCGGGCCGACGAGCGGGCCGGCGCCCGCGATGGCCGCGAAGTGGTGGCCGAAGAGCACGTGGCGGTGGGTGACGTCGAAGTCCCGGCCGTTGTCGTGACGCTCGGCCGGCGTGGCGCGGGTGTCGTCCACGCCGAGCACCTTGTAGGCGATGAATCGGGCGTAGAAGCGGTAGGCGATCGCGTAGGAGGACAGGGCCGCGAAGAGGATCCAGAGTGCCGAGACCTCCTCTCCACGGGACAGCGCGAGGACCGCCCAGCAGACGGCTCCCACGACCGCGACGGCGACCCAGATCGCGATGGACCTCGGGGTCATGCGGGACGACCCACCACTCGGGGTGGGGGAGCCAGGGGTGCGGGTCGACTGCGTGGACATGGTGTCCTCCTCCGAGCTGGAGCGTGCCTGGGCCGGGCCACGCCTACGCCTGATCTCTACTCCGTGCGAGGGGTCCACGACAAGAGGTCGGGTGCGAGGCGGTTGATGAGCCGCGCCCCGGGCGGGCAGGATTCGTCCATGACCCAGAGGACGGCCGGCGGCGCGTTCAGCGCCTCGCAGGCTGCGCTCGTGGGGCGTTGGACCTATCGGCCCGACACGCACGAGTGGTGGTGGTCGGACACCATGTTCCGCATCCACGGGTTCGCCCCGGGCGAGGTCGTGCCGACCACCGAGCTGGTCATGCGGCACCTGCACCCCGAGAACGTCGCGCCGGCCTGGGAGACCCTCGAGGCGGTCGTCGAACGGCATGAGCCGTTCTCGTTCCTGCACCGGATCCGCACCGCGACCGAGAGGGAGCGTGTCGTGATCGCGGCCGGCCACCTGGACGACGGCGGCCGGGACCCCGTCGTGATCGGCCACCTCATCGACATCACCGACCTGCGGCAGGAGGTGATCGACACCGAGCTGGACTCGGCGGTGGCAGACTTCGTGGACCACCGGGCGGTGATTGAACAGGCCAAGGGCGTGCTCGTGCAGCTCTACAGCGTGGACGCCGACACGGCGTGGGCGCTCCTGCGCGCGTTCTCGGCCGACAGCAACCGGAAGGTGCGCGACATCGCGCAGACCCTGGTGGGGGCCGCCAGCTGCGACCGCACACCGATCAAGCACCGGGCGGTGTCGGCGCACGTCATGCTGGATCGCCTGTTCGGCAACCCTCCCGACACGAGCCGGCCTCCCGGCTGACGTCGTACGCCGGCCCGGCGCGTCCGTCACATCGTGACGGCGACCTTGCCCCGGACCGTCCCGTCCTCCAGCAGCCGGACGGCATCGACCGCGCGCTCCATCGGGAACGTCCGGTCCAGGCTCGGGACCAGCCGGCCGGCGGCGACGAGCTCGCCGAGTCGTTCGTAGTCGGCGCCGCGCTCGCGCGCCACGAGCAGGACGAGCCGCTGCCCGACGAACGGCGAGAGCAGGGCCCCGCGGAGCTGTCGGCTCATCCCGGTGACCACGCCTGCGCCCTCGCCGCCGACGAACACGGCCGTCCCCCGCGGGGTCAGCGCACGGCGCAGCCGCCCCAGGGACGGGTTCCCCGCGACGTCGAGGACGAGGTCGTAGCGGCGCGACCCGTCTGCCCAGTCGTCGTACCGGCGGTCGAGGACGTGGTGGGCACCGAGGGCCCTGACGTGGTCACGCTTGGCGCCGCTGCAGACCCCGGTCACCTCGGCTCCCAGGTCGACGGCCAGCTGTACGGCGTAGCTGCCGACGCCGCCGGACGCGCCCGTCACGAGCACGGACTGCCCGGGCTGGACCTTCCCCGCTCCGGTGAGGGCCTGGAGCGCGGTGCCGGCGGAGACGGGCACCACCGCGGCCTCGGCGAAGGAGGTGCCGACCGGCTTGTGGGCCAGCTTGTCCGCGTCGGCGAGCGCGTACTCCGCGAAGGACCCGGGCGCGACCCCGAAGACCTCGTCGCCCGGCGAGAAGCGGGTCACCCCCGACCCGACCTCCACGACCGTCCCGGCCGCGTCGCGGCCCGGCACCGGGTTCCTGGGACGCCGTACGCCGGACGCGAGCCGCACGGCGTACGGCCTGCCGGTCATCAGGTGCTCGGTGCCGCGGTCGAGACCCGCGGCGTGCACGCGGAGCAGCACCTGCCCGTCGCGGACGACGGGGCGGGGCACGCGGGCGAGCCGCAGGACGTCGGAGCCGCCGTAGCGGTCCTGGGTGATCGCACGCATCGTGGCGGTGCCGGTGAGGTCGTGGGACGAGGTCATGGTGGCAGTCCTTTCGTCGGAGTGGTTGCAGGCGTGGATGTCAGATCGGGGGCATCGGGTCGTACTGGAGGTGACGGCGTACCTCGCGGGCGCGCTCGACGGACGCGAGCCGGGCCACGAGGTGCAGGGCCATGTCGATCCCCGCGCTCACCCCGGCGCTGGTGACCAGGTCGCCGTCGTCGACGAAACGGGCGTCGACGTCGGTGACGACGGTCGGGTCGATCTCGGAGAGCAGGTTGAGCGACGCCCAGTGGGTGGTGGCCCGTCGGCCGGTGAGCAGGCCGGCCGCCGCGTAGACCAGGCTCCCGGTGCAGACCGAGGCCATCAGCGGGACCGAGTCGCGCTGGCTCCGGACCCAGGCCAGGTGGCCCGGGTCGTGCAGCATCGGCCGTGTGCCGGGCCCGCCGGGGTGGATCAGCACGTCGAGCGGGGGAGCGACCCGGACCGAGTGGTGCGCGCCCAGCACCAGGGACTTGGCGCCGGTGACGGGCGCTCCGTCGACCGAGAGGCAGACGGCCTCCCAGCCGTCGTCGGCGAACTCCCGGGTCCAGTGGGAGAGGACCTCCCACGGGCCGACCGCGTCCAGCTCCTCGACGCCGTCGAAGAGGAGCAGCCCGATCTGTCGCCGCCGTCCGCACGGTGCGGAGGGCGCGAGGGCGATGGGGGAGTCGTGGTGCATCGGATGCCTCCTGCGGCTGCTCGTCGCCGGGCGGCGAAGGGGCGCCGGACGTGGTCCCAGCCTGCGGGCGGACGGGGTGCCGTCGCCCCGGTCAAAGTGCCGGTCTCGGCCCCAGCCGGGGGCGGTCCGACACCGTGTACGTTCAGGACGTGCTGGTCGGCCGGGAGTCCGAACGGGCACTCCTGGGAGCGCTCGTGGAGCGAGCGCGGCACGGGACCGCCGGGAGCGTCGTCGTGCGCGGCGAGCCGGGGGTCGGGAAGTCGGCGCTGCTCGACGCGCTCGTCGCCGACGCGGGGGAGGCGACGGTCCTGCGCGCACAGGGCTTCGAGGCCGAGGCGCCGCTGGCGTTCGCAGCCCTGCACCGTCTCCTGCGTCCCCTGGGCCGCCTGCGTGACGACCTGCCGGCCCCGCAGGCCCGGGCTCTGCGGGTGGCCTTCGGGGAGGAGGACGGCCCGTCCGTCGAGCCGTTCCTGGTGGGTGTGGCGACCTTGTCCCTGCTGACGGCGGCGGCCGAGGAACGACTGGTGGTGTGCGTCGTCGACGACGCACACTGGCTCGACCCTGCCACGGCCGGCTCGCTGCTGTTCTGCGCCCGGAGGCTGGGTGCCGACCGCGTCGCGTTGGTCTTCGCCGCCCGGGAGGCCACCGGTGACATGTTCGAGGCGTCGGGCCTGCCTGAGGTCACCGTCACCGGCCTGGACGACGATGCGGCCCGCACGCTCCTGGCGGGGCGGTGGGGCGAGGACGCGACCGGTGCCGTCGCCGAACGGCTCATCGCAGAGACGGGGGGCAACCCGCTCGCGCTGCTCGAGCTGCCCGGGGAGCTCACGCCGGACCAGCTCGCCGGGTCCGCCGCCCTCCCGAGCACCCTCCACCTCAGCGTCCACGTCGAGCGCGCCTTCCTCGACCGCTGCCGCCGGCTCGCCGCCCCGGTGCAGCACCTGCTGCTGCTCGCGGCCGCCGACGACACCGGCCGGCTCGACGTGCTGCGAGGTGCGTCGTCGCTGGCGGGACTCGACGACGACGCGCTGCGGGGTGCCCTCGGGTCCGGCTTGCTGGTCGACGACACGACCACCGTCTCGCTGCGTCACCCGCTGGTGCGCTCGGCGATCTACCAGGCAGCGTCCGGGACCGACCGACGCCGTGCGCACGAGGCACTCGCGGCTGCGCTGTCCGGGGGCGGCGAGCCGGACCGCGTGACCTGGCACCGGGCGTACGCCGCGGACGGGCCCGACGAGGAGCTGGCCGGCGCCCTCGCGGAGGTCGGCGCTCGGGCGGCACGGCGCGGGGGCCACGTCGCGGCGCTCGCGGCGTACGGACGTGGTGCAGAGCTGTCGACGGACACGGAGCGTCGTGCCCAGCTCACCTTCGCCGCCGCTCGCAGCGCGTGGGCGTGCGGTCGGGCTGCGCAGGCGCGGGCCCTGCTGGACGCGGCCCGCGAGGCGACGGACGACCCGCTGCTGCTCTGCGACGTCGCCCGCGTGCGCGGCCACATCGAGGTCAACGTGGGATCGGCTCCCGAGGCGCACCGGATCTTCGTCGACGCCGCACACGCGGTGCTGCTGCGGGACCCCGTCCGTGCGCTGGACATCGGTGTCGCGGCCGCCGTGATGCGCACCTTCGGTGCCGACAGCGGTACGCCGTTGCGGTCGGACGCGCTCCTCGCCGCCACCGCCGAGGACGGGTCGCCCCGCACACGGTGCCTGCGGCAGATGCTGGTCGCCATGACCGCGGTGGCGGAGGGGAGGTGGTCGGCGGCCGTGGAGGCGCTCGACGTCGCCTCCGACATCGGCGAGGAGGTCGACGACCGTGACGTGCTGTGGAACCTCGCGAACTCCGCGCTCCAGCTGGGCGACGACCACCGCCAGCAGCAGTACTACTCCTACGCCCTCTCCCGTGCGCGGGAGGCGGGGGCGGCCACGGCGGTGGTCTACTGCCTGCAGCGGCTGGGCTTCGGCCACTACGTCGCCGGCGACCATGTCGCGCTGCGGGTGGGCGCCGAGGAGGCGATCGCCCTCGCCGCGGGCATCGGCCAGCCCGCGATGACCGCGCTGCCGGTCGCCTGGCTCACCCTCCTCGCGGCCCAGCAGGGCCGCGAGGACTACGACGACCTGCTGTCCCAGCTGGAGCGGCTCGTCGTCGCCCACCCGCTGGGGATCACCGCCGACCCGGTGCACGACCTGACGCGCTGGGCCATGGGCGTGCGTGCCGCCGGTGCGGGCGACACCGCCGGCGCCCTCCACCACCTCTCCCGCGTCCGGCTCCCGGTGATCGCGCGGCTGGCCGCGCCGGAGCGGATCGAGGCCGCGGTCCGTGCCGGGGAGACCGGGACCGCACGGGAGTGGACCGAGGAGCTCGCGGCGTTCGCCGGCGCGACACGGCGCCCGTGGGCGGTGGCGACGGTGGCGTTCGGGCGCGCCCTCACCGCAAGGGACGAGGAGTCCGAGCCGCTCTTCCGGGAGGCGACGTCGGACCCCGAGCACGTCGGGCGTCCGCTCGACGTCGCGCGGTCCGAGCTCGCGTACGGCGACTGGCTGCGTCGCAGCCAGCGTCGTGTCGACGCCCGGCAGCACCTGCGCCGGGCCCTCGAGACCTTCCGGGACGTGCGCGCGGAAGCACTGGTGTCGCGCGCCGAGCAGGAGCTGCGCGCCTCCGGGGAGACGGCCCGCAAGCGGGATCCCTCGACGCTGGTGCAGCTCACTCCCACGGAGCTCAAGATCGCCCAGCTGGTCAGCTCGGGGATGTCCAACAAGGACGTGGCCGCCCAGTGCTGGATCTCGCCGCGGACGGTCGCCTTCCACCTGCGCAACGTCTTCGCCAAGGCCGGCGTCACCTCTCGCGGCGAGCTGGCCCGGCTCGACCTGGCCTGACCCGGCCACACCTGGGCCCGCACATCCCGGCCATCTGACCGGGGTGACCGCACGCCGTACGCCGCACGCTCGACAGCAGTCCACCACCCGTCGACTGCGAGAGCGAGAGGCCCATGAGCGCCCACGTCCACCACCCCACCCGACCGGCCGGACGTCACGGCGTCGCGGGTGCAGGGGAGCCGCGCCTCACGCGGGTCGTCCTCGCCTCTCTGGCGACCGGCGCGGCGGCCGCGCTGCTCCTGACCATGGTGGTGCTCCCGGGCGCCACCGAGGCCGTCACCACCGGCTCGGCGCTGGTGGGCTTCGGGCTCGGCTGGACGGTGCTCCGGTTCCTGTGCGGGCGCGCGGCCGGTCGGACCCAGGGCTGGGCCACGGTCCCTGCGGTGGCCATGACCGCCACCGGAGCGGTCCTCCTGACCACCGCCCCCGGCGACGCCGCGCTCTCCGCGCTCAGCTGGGTCTGGCCCCCGCTGATGCTGCTCCTCGCCGCGTGGACCTTCCTCCGGATGCGACGGACCCTGACCGGTACGGCGCGTCGGCTGGTCGCCGGCGTCCTCGCGCTGCTGGTCGCGGCCTCGGTCGCCGCCACCGCGGAGAACATCGCGTCGCGGGACGTGGCGCGGTCCTACCCGGCGCCCGGCCGTACGTACGTCGTGGGCGACCACCGGCTGCACCTCGACTGCCGCGGTGGGGACGGTCCGACCCTGGTCCTGTTCAGCGGTCTCGGTGAGTTCTCGGCCTCGTGGTCCCGGATCGTCGACGGTGTCAGCGGCACCACCCGGGTCTGCGCCTACGACCGCGCCGGGCAGGGCTGGAGCGACGACGTCGCGACGCCGCAGGACGGCGTCGCAGCTGCCGAGGACCTCCACACCCTGCTGTCCGCGGCGGGGGAGCGGGGGCCGTTCGTCCTGGCAGGTCACTCCACCGGCGGCCCCTACGCCATGACGTATGCCGACCGGTACCCCGACTCGGTGGCCGGGATGGTGCTGCTGGACAGCTCCAGCCCGCACCAGTTCACCGCCGTCCCCAGCTACCCCGTCCAGTACGCCCTCATGCGGCGCGCCTACGGCCTCATGCCCACGCTGGCGCGGCTCGGCCTGGGAGCCGCGCTGGCCGGCTCCCACCTCCCCGCGGCGGATGCGGCAGTGGTCGACGCCTGGGTGTCCTCCCCTCGTGCGGCACGCAACAGTCGCGACGAGCTTTCTGTCGTCCCCGAGGTGTTCCGGCAGGCCCAGGCCCTGACCACGCTCGGTGAGCGCCCGCTCGCGGTGCTGACCGCCTCGGAGTCCCTCCATGGGACCGAGGGCTGGGGCGAGGCCCAGGACCGCATGGCGGCCCTGTCCATCGACTCGGTCCACCGAACGGTCGACGCCACCCACGCCGGCGTCGTCGAGGACCCCCACGGCGCCGCCGCGTCGGTGCGTGCGATCGCCTCCGTCGTCCACGCCGTGCGCACCGGCGCGTCCGTGGCGACCCCCTGACCGCTCCACCCCGACGTCCGACCGACCTGAGGAGAATCCCGTGTCCGACACCTCCGCACACCAGCTCACCGGCCACGCGCACGGCCCGCACGGCCACGCGCACGACCCCGACATCGAGGCAGGGCCGCGAGCGTCCTGGTCCCTGCTCGCCGTGGCCCTCGCCGCACAGGTCCTCGTCGTGCTCGACATCTCGGTGGTGAACACCGCCCTGCCCACCATCGGGCGCTCCCTCGACATCGAGGGTGGGAGCCTGCAGTGGCTCGTCACGGCG
Organism: Nocardioides sediminis; assembly: GCF_003047295.1. Lineage (GTDB taxonomy): Bacteria > Actinomycetota > Actinomycetes > Propionibacteriales > Nocardioidaceae > Nocardioides > Nocardioides sediminis. The sequence continues at coordinate 210,404 of NZ_PZYZ01000003.1, read as the reverse complement.
TACGTGATGATGTCCGGCGGCGGCCTGCTCCTCGGCGGTCGGATCGCCGACCTGCTGTCCAGGCGGGGCGTGTTCCTGACCGGGCTGGCGTTGTTCACGGTCGCCTCGATCGTCAGCGGGTTCGCCGAGAGCGCCACCCAGCTGGTCGCCGCCCGCGCCGTCCAGGGCCTCAGCGCAGCGCTGCTCACCCCGTCGGCGCTCTCGCTCATCACCACGACGTACGCCGGCGCACAGCGGCGGACCGCCCTCGCCCTGTGGGGAGTGGTGGGCAGCCTCGGTGTCGCTGCCGGTGTCCTGGTCGGCGGCGCCGTGACGACCTGGTGGAGCTGGGAGTTCATCTTCTGGATCAACGGACCCGTCGGCCTCGTGGCCCTCGCCGTCGGGCACCACGTCATCGCCCGCGAGCGCGTGGAGCGTCCCGGTCTCGCAGCCTTCGACGTCCCGGGCGCACTGACGGTCATCGCCGGCCTCGCCAGCCTCACCTACGCCCTGGGCGCCACCGCCACCCACGGGTGGTGGTCGGTCCGCACCGTGACGGGGCTGGTCGCCTCGCTGGTCCTCCTTGCCGCGTTCCTCAGGATCGAGCGACGCGCCGCCCAGCCGTTGTTCCCCCCGCACGTGTGGAAGCTCGACGCACTCGTGTCGGGGACGGCCGTGATGCTCGGCATCACCGGCATCCTGGTCGGCGCAGTCTTCCTCACCTCGATCTTCCTGCAGACCGTGCTCGGCTACTCCCCGCTGCGGACCGGCGTCGCGTTCCTGCCGTTCGCGCTCGCCATCACGGTGGGCACCGTCGCGGCCCGGCACCTGCTGACCCACCTGTCATCGCGCACGGTGGCGGCCGCGGGCCTGGTGGTGGTCGGCGCGGCGGCCGGCGTCCTCTCCACGGCCGACGCGGGCGCCACCTACGTCTCGGACCTCCTGCCCGGCCTGGTCGCGACGGGTATCGGCGTCGGCATGGTCTTCGTGCCGGTCTCGGTGACGTCGATGGCCGGCATCCCGGCCTCCCACGCCGGCGTGGCGTCCGGCTTCCTGATGACCGGGCACGAGGTCGGCGCGGCGCTCGGCGTCGCGGTCCTGTCCGCGGTCGCCAGCACGGCCGGATCGCTGGCCACCCCGGACGGCGCGGCCGACGCGTTCTCGCGGGGCTTCGTCGGCGCGGCGGCGATCGCTGCCGCGGTGGCTGTGGTGGCCCTTGTGCGGATGCCCGCGGGTCGCGCCGAGGGTGCCGTCGGCGGCATGCACATGCACTGACCACCCAGAACCCGGCCATTGCGCCGGTCCGAGCAACGCCGACGCGGAGGACGGTGGAAGCACGGAACAACCACACGGACAGGCGGTGAGGGCGATGGACAGCATCCCCACGATCTCGGACACGACGCAGGGACGAGGCAACCTGCGCGGGACCCCCGACGTCTGCTGGTGCGGCCAGGACGTGGAGCACGTCCGTGGCGCTCACTGCCCCCGGTGCGGGACGGCCCGCTCGACGTACGTCGGGCCGTCCCTGTCCCGGCTGGCCGCCTGACCGCACCCACCGACCAACCCGACCACGACCCACCAGGCGGAGAGACAGCCATGACGACCCACACTGCGCTGCGCACCATGAAGGTCCGCACCACCCCGGCGGAGGACCTCGACGCGGCCCACTCAGGCCCTCGCCCGATGGAGGGACGACGGAGACTCCTCGGCCTCGTGCTGCTGGTGTCCGCCCAGTTCCTCGTGATGCTGGACGCGTCGATCGTCAACGTCGCGCTGCCCTCCATCCAGTCCGAGCTCGGATTCGGCCCGGCCGGCGTCACGTGGGTCGTCAACGCCTACGTCCTGGCCTTCGCCGGCCTCCTCTTGCTGACGGGGCGTGCCGCGGACCTCTTCGGCCGCCGTCGCGTCTTCACGGCTGGCGGGTGGCTGTTCACCATCGGCACCCTCGTCGCAGCGACAGCGGTGAGCCAGCAGCTGCTCATCGCCGGGCGCGTCGTTCAGGGCGTCGGCGCCGCCGCGCTCAGCCCCGCTGCCATGGCGATGCTCCTGGCGGCGTTCCCGACCGGGCGGGCCAGGGCGATGGGGGCCTGGGGCGCCGCGTCCACGCTCGGCGGCGCGACCGGGGTGATGGCCGGCGGACTGCTCGCAGGCACCGTGGGCTGGAGGGCGATCTTCGTGGTCACCATCCCGGTGTCGCTCTCCGCCGTGGTGCTCGCCCGTCACCTCCTGGCGGAGGGTGCGCCGGGCCCGCGGCGCCGGGTCGACTGGGCCGGCGCGGTTGCCGTCACCGGGGCGGTGATCGCCCTCGTGCACGGCGCCGTCGATGCCGTCGACCACCCGTGGACGTCTCCGCGCGTGGCCGGCGTGCTCGGTCTCTCGGTCCTGCTCGTGGCGGTCTTCGTGCTCGTGGAGCGGCGAGTCGTGGACCCGCTCGTCCCTCTGGGGCTCTTCCGGTCGGGAGCGTTGAGCAGCGGCGTCGCCCTCGCGCTCCTCGGCGGATCTGTGCGGGCGTCCACCTTCGTCCTCGTGGCCCTGCACCTTCAGCAGGTGCTCACGATGTCACCGGAGCAGGCGGGAATCGCGATGGTCCCGACCTCGCTGGCCGGGTTCGTGGTCTCGCTGGTCGTGCTGCCGCGGGTCCTCGGCGCGGTGGGGCCCGCGCGCAGCCTGGTCCTCGGCCTCGTCGTCCTCGCCGTTGGACACCTCTGGCTGGCGCACGCCCCGGCGGATGCCTACGAGATCGCAGTGCTCCCCGGCCTGCTGCTCGTCGCCACGGGGGTCGCCCTCAGCTTCACCCCCACCACGATGGTCGTCACGGCCGCTGCGCCCGCGACGCACACCGGCCTCGCGTCCGGCCTGGCGGCGGCGGCGATGCAGGTGGGCGCAGCCCTGGGGACGGCCGCGTTCATCGTGGTCGGTGTCTCGGTGGGAGGGGGCGCTCTCGACGCCTCTGGGTCATCGGCGGCGTTCACCGCCGCGGCGCTCGTGGCTCTGTCGACTGCCCTGCTGGGTCAGCGCGTCGCCAGGACCACCGGGGGAGGGGCGTAGTAGAGCGACGGCTCCGCCGGCACGGGCACGTCCCACAGCCTGCTGGCCCGCTCGCACGACCCGGTCAGGTCGCACCGGATGATCGCGGCCCGGCCGGCGTCGTTCTGCGCGAGGGTCAGGAAGTGGGTGTCGTCCTCCCACACGGCCTCCCAGTCGAGCCGCCCGTGGATCGTGGCCCGGCGCTGGCCGGTGGTCCCGTCGACCACCCACCAGCGGTCGGTGCCGGCGGCGTCGAAATAGGTGTGGGTGGCGACGGCGTGGCCGCCGTCCGGGGCCCACGCGTGCGGATACATCCGGCAGCTGCGCCACAGCGTGCGCCCGGGTCGGGACAGCGGCGCAACCCGGTTGCAGAACTCCGCGACCGGGGTGCGGTCGAAGACCACGCGATCGTGGGGGACGTCGGCGCCCACGGCGGCCTGGTCGTGCACGCGGCGCAGCCGGTCCCGCTCGACGTTCCACCACACGGTCGCGGGCCGGTGCCAGCGGGCGCGGATGCCCAGCACGACCCGCCGGTCGGTGACCGCCACCAGGTTCGCCAGCCGTACGCCGCGGTGGGCGACCGCCCGACCGGTCCTCGTGCTGTAGACCGAGATGCGCGCACGCAGGCCGAAGAAGCCGGTCCGGCGCTCGACGGCCACCCGCTCACCGCTCGCCGACACCGCCACCGGCAGGAGACCGTGCGCCTGGGCGATGACGTCGCGCTCGCCGGTCGGCGAGATGTGCACCACCCGGGTCAGGCTGCGCGGACCGACGTCGTAGTCCCGGACGAGGTAGCCGTCGGCGACCTTCCACAGCGCGTCGTGGGTGCCGCGCGTCGTGGCGGGGACCCGGGTGGCCCCGTCCCGGATGGTGTCGCGCACGAGGTGGGCGACGCCCGGATCCGCTCCCCGGGCCAGCGTCGCAGGGTCGATGGACACCGGCTCGCCCGATGCAGGGGGCTGAGGGAGCAGCGCGACGCTCGCGACGGCCGCCACCCCACAGAGGAGCAGCGCTCCCGTCCTGCGCCTGGATGACACGTCCATGGTCGCTCCTCGAGGATCTGGTCATCTGAGCCTGCGACATGCGTACGCCGATGAGCAGGGGCGATGGTCCTCTCCGGCTCCGCCGGACGGACCGGTCCAACCGTGTGTCAGGGGCCCGCAGGCACCGTCACTGCCGGCCGGTCACCTCGTGCCAAGGCCTGGGGTCGGTGCGCAGCAGCGAGTACATCAGCACGTCCTGGTTGCGACCGTCGTTGAAGAACGCCCCGCGCGCGGTCCCCTCCAGGACGAAGCCGCACTTCTCGGCTATGCGTCGGGAGGCGCCGTTCTCCGGGACGATGACCAGGTGGATGCGGTGCTCCTTCTTCGTGCCGAACAGGTAGTCGACCAGCAGCTGGACCGCCTCGGTCACGAACCCACGGCCGGCGTACCGGTCTGCGTAGAGCTGGTAGGAGAGCTCGAAGGCGTCCCAGTAGGAGACCGGGCGGAAGAACTCGATGTGACCGGCGATCTCTCCCTCCGGGGAATGGATGACGAGCATGCCCTCGGTCTTCTGCCAGAAGCCGTGCTCGGCGAACTCGCGCCGGAAGGCGGTCTGCGACATGACCCCCAGAGGGAAGAACGCACCGCGGTTGCCGATGTCGGTGTGCGCGTCCCAGAGCGCATCCAGGTCCACCTCGCGGACCTGGCGCAGAGTCACGGACCGACCGGCCAGCACGAGCTCAGGCTAGCTGCCGTGGGGCACGAACGGGTTGGTCGCGGATCAGTCGCATCGCTGGACCGGGGCGCCTGCGCGCAGGGCGCGGGGCACCTCCGCCACGTCGTCCACCACGGCGTGCAGGCCGACCAGGTCCTCCTCCCGCGCCCGGGAGGCGATCGTGACGGCGTACACGATCCCGGTCGAGCGCCACGCGTCGTCGAAGGCGCCGTCGGCCTCGACGGCCACCCCGTCGACCTCGATGCCGAGCGCCTGCGCCTCGCGATAGGTGTCGTTGAGCACGCAGAGGGCGACCGACAGGTGCAGCGCCTGCGCCCCATTGGTCACGGGGGCGGCCACGACGCCCTCTTCGGTCCACGGATGGTCGAGCACGACCCCGTCCGGCTCGCGCAGTGTCCCCGCGGTGACGCGGACTCCCCAGGGCGACAGGTCCATGGGGCGATTGTGCCCACCTCGGACCTGGTCACCGGAAGTCCCGCGACGACGCCCTCGCCTGCAGCACCGCACCGGCGCCGGGGACGACGACGTCGATGCCCTCCACCCGGTCGGCGACGAGGTTGGTGACGCCCTCGTTGCGCTCGAGGCGGCCCCGGACGACCACCGCGACCCGGTTGCGGGCCGCCTGCCGGTGCGCCTTCATCACCCCGACCGAGCACACGACGTTGAGCATGCCCGTCTCGTCCTCGAGGTTGAGGAAGGTCACCCCCATCGCCGTGCCGGGTCGCTGCCGGTGCGTGACGAGCCCGCCGACGTGGACGCGCCGGCCGGACTCAGCGGTGGCGAGCTCGGCGACCGAGCGGACGCCGGCGCGGCGCAGCTCGTCGCGCAGGTGCTCGACCGGGTGTCGCTCGGGGGAGACGCCGGTGGCCCACAGGTCCGCCAGGGTGATCTCGGGCTCGCTCATCCCGGGCAGGGCCGGCGCGGCCGGGGCCGGCGTCGTGCCGGGCAGGTGCTCGGCGCCCTCGGCGAAGCCGGCCGTCCAGAGCGCCTCGCGGCGGTCCAGCCCCCACGCGTCGAACGCACCCGCCGTGGCCAGCGCCTCGAGCTGCGCGGAGGTCAGGTCGGCGCGCCGGGACAGGTCGGTGATGCCGGTGAAGGGCGCCTCGTCGCGGGCCACGACGATCCGGCGCGCGGCGTCGAGGCCGATGCCGCGCACCGAGTCGAGCCCGAGCCGTACGGCGAGCGCACCGTCGCGCCGGTGGGCGGGGACGGGGTCGGGGGTGCCCGGCACCCATTCGGCGCGCTCGAAGCGGGGCCGGCAGCAGCCGTCGAGCCCGGTGGCCCTGACGGGGCCGAGGACGACCGCCTCGAGCTCGGCCTGCGCCGCGGACCGGGTGACGTCGGGACGGCGTACGTCGACCCCGTGACGCCGGGCGTCGCCGACCAGCGACTGGGGGGAGTAGAACCCCATCGGCTGGTTGCGCAGCAGGCCCGCCAGGAACGCCGCCGGGTAGTGCAGCTTGAACCACGACGAGGCGTAGACCAGCAGCGCGAAGGACAGCGCGTGCGACTCGGCGAAGCCGAAGTTGGCGAAGGAGAGGATCTTGACGTAGATCGAGTCGGCCAGCTCGCCGGTGATCCCGCGACGCTCCATGCCGGCGTAGAGCTTCTGCTTGACCGACTCGATCCGCTCGACGCCGCGCTTGGAGCCCATGGCCCGGCGGAGCAGGTCGGCGTCGTCGCGGCTGCAGTCGCCGAGGGTGACCGCCATCGCCATCAGCTGCTCCTGGAACAGCGGCACGCCCTTGGTGCGCTCGAGCACGGGAATGAGCTCGGGGTGGTCGTACGTGACCGGCTCCTGCCCGGTGGCCCGTCGCACGTAGGGGTGGACGGCGCCGCCCTGGATGGGGCCCGGCCGGATGAGGGCGATCTCGATGGCGAGGTCGTAGAACTCGCGCGGGCGCAGCCGGGGCAGCGTGCCGATCTGGGCGCGACTCTCGACCTGGAACACCCCGATCGAGTCGGCGCGACAGAGCATGTCGTAGACCGCCGGCTCCTCCTTGGGCATGGTCGCGAGGTCCCACTGCTCGCCGAGGTGGTCGGCGACGAGCCGCATCATGTGGTCGAGCGCGCCGAGCATGCCCAGGCCGAGCAGGTCGAACTTGACCAGGCCCATCGACTCGCAGGCGTCCTTGTCCCACTGCAGCACCGTCCGGCGGTCCATCCGCGCCCGCTCGATGGGGCAGACCTCGCCGATGGGCCGCTCGGTGAGCACCATCCCGCCGGAGTGGATGCCGAGGTGGCGTGGCGCGCCCATCAGCTCCTCGGCCAGAGCGACCACCGGAGCGGGAACGTCGTGGGCGGTCGGGTCGCCCTGGTCGCCCGCGACGACGGACTTCCACCCGTCGATCTGCTTGGACCAGGCGTCCTGCTGGCCGGGGGAGAAGCCGAGGGCCTTGGCGGCGTCGCGCACCGCCATCCGCGGCCGGTAGGCGATGACGTTGGCGACCTGGGCGGCGTTGCGCCGGCCGTAGGTGTCGTAGACCCACTGGATCACCTCCTCGCGCCGGTCGGAGTCGAAGTCGACGTCGATGTCCGGCTCCTCGTCGCGGTGGGCGGAGATGAACCGCTCGAACGGCAGCCGGTAGAAGACGGCGTCGACGGCGGTGATGCCGAGGGCGTAGCAGACCGCCGAGCTCGCGGCCGAGCCTCGGCCCTGGCAGAGGATCTTGCGTTCCCGGGCGAAGGCGACGATGTCGTGGACGATCACGAAGTAGCCGGCGAAGTCCTTCTCGGCGATGACCCGCAGCTCGTGCTCGAGGCGCTCGCGGGCCTCGGCCTCGTGGGGGACCCCGGCGTACCGCTCGGCGAAGCCGCGCTCCGCCAGGACCCGCAGCCACGAGTCGGCCGTGTGGCCCTCGGGGATCTGCCGCTTGGGCAGCGCCGGCGAGGCCTTGCGCAGGTCGAAGGCCAGCTCGTCGGCCAGCGTGACGCTGCGGGCGACCGCCCTGCGTCCGAGGTCGTCGGGGTACGCCGCCAGCGCGGTGGCCGTCTCGGCGCCGCTGCGCAGGTGGGCCGAGGCCGACAGGTCGAGCCAGCCGTCGAGCTCGGCCAGGCTGCGGCGGGCGCGGACGGCCGCCATCGCCGAGGCGAGCCGGTGCCGCTGCGGGGTGGCGTGGTGGACGTTGCCGGCGGCGACGACGTCGAGTCCGTGGACGGCGGCCAGCCGGGCGAGCGACGCGTTGGTCGCGTGGGAGCCGGGACGCGGCGAGAGCTCGACGAGGACGTGCTCGATCCCGAACAGCGACGTCAGCCGGTCGAGGGCCTCGGACGCGGCGGGCTCGCCCCCGTGGGCCAGCGCCTCCGGGACGGTTCCCTTGCGGCAGCCCGTGAGCACCACCCAGTGGCCGCGCCCCTGCTCGCCGAGCTCGTCGAGGTCGTAGACCGGGCGCCCCTTCTCGTCGCCGCGCAGGTGGGCGTCGGTCATCGCCGCGGCGAGCCGGTGGTAGCCCTCGACGCCACGCGCCAGCACCAGCAGGTGGCTGCCCTCGGGGTCGGGCACGCCGTTCTGGGGGCCGGTGAGGCCGAGGGACAGCTCGGCGCCGAAGACCGTGGCCAGGTCGTACGCCGCCGCGGCCTCCGCCAGCATCGGGGCGCCGTAGAAGCCGTCGTGGTCGGTGATCGCAATCGCGTGCAGACCGAGCCGGACGGCCTCCTCCACGAGCTCGGCCGGCGAGCTGGCGCCGTCGAGGAAGCTGAAGTGGCTGTGGCAGTGCAGCTCGGCGTACGGCGTGACCGCCGCGGGACGCTCGATCTCCCGGGCCGCCGTGGTGGCGCGCTTGCGCCGTGACACCGGCGCGTCGTCGGCGCCCGGCAGGCCGCTGAGCCGGCGCTCGAGCTCCTTCCAGTGCATGGCGGGGTTGTTCCAGCCCATCAGCGAGCCTCCCGGTCCACGTCAGTCATAGCCGGCCTCCAGGGACCAGCCGTCCGGCGCGCGCAGCAGGAGCCAGGCGCGGCCATCGGCGCCGACGACCTGGAAGCGGGCGCTCGGCCCGGCACCGCCTGACCACCACGCCTCGTCCGTCGGCCAGGGGCCGGCCCACGCGGTCACCGGCTGCCAGGGGAGGACTCCGTCGCCCAGCCGGAAGCGACGGGGCTCGCCGGTGACGACGCCCCGGTCGGTGACGCCCACGTCCCGCCCTGCGTCGTCGACCACCTCCACGGCCGGGGGAGTGGCAAAGACCCTCACGGGCGCGGGTCCCGGCACCCGGCCCGGCCACGGACGGTCCACCGGGCGCAGGTCGACGGCGCGCTCGCCCCACGGCACCAGCGCCTGCCGGGCGGCCGGACTGCGACCGCCCTGCAGCACTGGGCGGCGTACGGCGTCGAAGCCGACCATGCCCTGGACGCGTGCCACGCCGCGCTCGACGAGGTCGTCGGAGGCGCTACCCCACAGCGCCTCGCCGTGCGCGGCCGCGGGCTCGACCACCTCGGGCACGAACCTGACCCGGTCGATGGGCGCCCGCACTGCGCCGGAGTGCTTGCGGGCCCGCAGCGAGCCGCCCACGTCGGCGGACTGGAGCTGCCAGTGCACCCGGTCGACGAGGTCGCGGGCGCCGAAGTGGCGGGGGTGCAGCCAGGCGCGGGACGAGCAGACGGCCCCGTCGGACTCGGCCTCGACCCGGACCCCGGTGGCGACGAGCTGGTGGTGCGCCAGCTGGGTGACGAACCGCTCGGCGGTGGTGCGCACGCTGAAGGTGATCGCCTCGACGGAGTCGAGGGGCGGCTCGAAGGACACCTCCGCGTGGAGCTCGGGCGGCGGCGTGCGCGCCGCGAAGAGGGCGCGGTCCTCGCCCCGGGCCCGACGTCGTACGGCGGCGCCGTAGGTGCCCAGCCGGTGCTCGACGGCGTCGCCCGGGAGGTCGGCGAGGTCGCCGAGCGTGCCGAGGCCGAGACGCTGCAGCAGGCTGACCAGCTCACGCCCCTGGGACCCGTCGCCCTGGAGCACGTGCACGGGCAGGGCGCGCAGGAACGGGGCGGACCCCCCGGGCTCGACGAGCACCCAGGACTGCACGTCCGCGGTGCGGGCCGCCTGCTCGGCGGTGAAGAGGTCGTCGGCGATACCGATCCGGACGTCCCAGACGCCGCCCTCGACCAGGGCCTGGCACACCGTCGCGGCGGCCGCGGTCTCGGTGCCGTACCAGCTGCCGGGCGCACGGACGGCGAGCAGGCCGGGGCGCAGCGCCGCCACCCCGGGGCGCAGGTCCTCGACGATCGCCAGGACCGGCTCGAAGGCCCGGGCGTCGCGGTCGGGGTTTGGGGGCAGGAGCACCAGCTCGGGGCACCGCGCCTGGGCGTCGCGGCGCCGCTGCCCGCGTCGCACGCCCTCCGAGCGGGCGGGACCGTTGCACACCTCGACGACGTTGGCGGAGAGGACGGCGGCGGGGGAGCGGGGCGACTGCTCCGCTTCGTCGAGCGCGGCGACGACCGACCAGTCGGGGCACCAGACCACCATCACCCTCATGGCAGAGTCACCCGGCCCTGCCGTCCACCGACCGCCGGATCTCGCGCACCTCCCGGTCGACGCGGTGCACGCCCGGCCAGGTCAGCTCGGCGCGCTGCGGCGGCCGCGCACCGCGCCGTACGACGACACGGGCGCGCCGCTCCTCCAGCTGGCCGGTGCCGGACGCCGGACCGACCCAGGTGGACTCCTCGATGCTCAGCCGTGCCGTGGCCCGGGGCCAGTCACCATGCACCACCAGCACGGAGGAGCGGGTGCGCAGCCGCGAGTCGAGGAGCCCCGCCGTCCGCTCGTCGACGGACGCCGGTGGACGCAGGACCACCACCCGGAGCACGTCGACCAGCGCCGCGGTCACCTCCAGCCAGTGCTCGCCGGGATCGGGCACCAGGACCGTGCGCGACAGCTCGATCCCCAGCTCCGCTGCGGCCTCGACCCCGAAGTCGGCGCACCCGGCGAAGCCGACCCACTCGCCGGCCTGCGAGGCGCCGGCGGCCATGGCCAGCGCCAGTGAGGACGAGTCGACGGCGTAGGTCGAGCCGGCGTGCAGGGGCACGAGGTCGGCCAGTCCGGGGAGCGTCGGGACGGGCAGTCCGGCCGGCCGGTTCTCGATGGCGGCAACCCGCTCGCGCAGCTGGTCTACGATCGACCGCCCCGGGTCCAGCGCGGCGACCGAGCGGCTGGAGGACATGGCTCCATGATCGAACACGCGTTCGAAGGAGTCAAGCGCGCGGTCTGCTGTACACGTCCTCCCACGGGTGAGCGCCGTGACCGCACTCGACCCAGCCGTCCTCGCGGATCGCCGCGCGGAGCTCCTCCAGCGCCTGCTGCATGCCTGGTGCCCACTCCTCCTGGGGAAGCATCGTCCTGCCGAGCGGCAGCCTTCCCCAGCTGTACGGCGCGGCGAAGGTCGGGCTCTCGTACACGGGCCGGTCCTCCAGCAGCCCGACGAAGTGCCACATCTGGGTCTGCGTGGTCAACAACCCCAGCGCCGACTTCCACCAGGACCGCGTGGCCACGTCCTCCAGCTCGACGCTGAGTGTCTGTGGCGCAGTTCCCCCGCTGCTCGTCTCCATCACCACCTCCTGGTTCACGAGGGCCGTCCCCTCGCCCTCGGACGCCTACGGCTTGACGACCTCGCGCAGGGTCCCGATGGCCCGCCCGACGGCGTCGCGGGCGGCATCGATCCGCGCCGCGATCGGGGGTGCCGCGCGCGTCAGGGCGTGGTCGAGGTCCAGCGCGGCCGCGAAGAGATCCTGGAGCACCTCGGAGTGGACCGCCTCGAGGAGGCGCTCGCGCTCCTCGATGCGGGCAAGACGCTCGCTGCGCCGGATGTTGCACACCGCGCTCCGCGACCCGGGCTCGGTGTAGAGGTCGGTCACCGCCACCTCCACCCACGACCACGCGCCGTGGGATCGGACCCGGAGCTCGCCTGCCCGGTCGGCCCGGGTCGGGTCGGCGGCGACCAGCTCCTCGAAGTCCTGCTGGTCCTCGGGGTGGATCCGGTCCGTCAGGGGTGCGCCCACGACTTCGTCGACCGGCCAGCCGAAGAGGTTCGCGACCGCAGGGCTGGCGTAGCTGACGACATGGTGCTCGTCGACCAGGACTGCGGCGTCGCTGGAGCGCTCCATCAGGTGCCGTACGGCGTCGCCGAGGTTCAACGAGGTGCCGACGATGCCGATCAGCTCCCCGTCGCGGTACACGCCGCTGTCGGTGACCAGCGCGTGCAGCACCTTGCCCCCGCGGCGCTGGACCGGGAACCCGCCGGACCATGGGCGGCCCTCCCGCAGGGCCGCCATGATCTCCGCCGCCGCCTGCTGGGAGATCTCGGGCACCGTCACCTCGTTGATGTCACGCCCCAGGGCCTCTGCGGCGGACCAGCCGTAGAGCTCTTCGGCGGCGCCGTTCCAGAACACGACCCTCCCCTGCGGGTCCGTCGCGATCACGGCGTGCCCCAGCGCGTGCAGCAGCTCGTCGGCGGACGGACGCACGGACAGTGCCTCGGTCTCCATGGGGCCAGCGTGCGCCCCCGGGCCTGCCGTGGTCACGGGGCGAAAGTCCCCGAGCGATCGGCCCGGCCGGCCCGGGCATCGTCGGGTCGCCGTTGTGAGTGTCCGCACATCAGGTCTTGCTGAGGCCGCTCGATTGGGAGCGGGCCGTCCCGTCTGCCTACGTTGGATCGATCCACACGGGTATCGAGGTTCGATCGCACACCAGGTGCGCCCCTCGACCCCTCGGCTCACGCAGCCGTCGTTCCCGTGGCCCCGGCCCGGACCCCATTGACCTTGACCCTCGGCTCTCCGGCCGACCCTTCGCTGCGCTCGGGGCAGTGTTGCCCACCGAAGGAGAACCGCATCACCACCGCAGACTTCGAACGACTGCTCCGTCCGTCACCGGGCACCGAGGGGCTCAGCTCCGAACACACCCGCGACGCCACCAGGTCCAGCTCGCCCTCGCTGATGATGCTGGTCCTGCTGGCCACGATCGGCGTGCTGGCCTACGCCACCTTCATCTTCCGGCCCTCGCACCACGGTGACCTCCTGCCCTTCGCCCTGGTCGTCACCGCCGAGACCTTCCTGATCGCGCAGGCGCTGCTCGCGCTCTGGACGATCCTGTCCAGCGGGTACGACGCCCGGGACTTCTCCTACCACCAGGCCAAGCGCGGCCTCTTCGACCCCGAGCAGGTCCTGGCGCTGGGGTTGGAGTCGACCCCGAGGCTGTGGCCCATGCGGCTCAACGAGGAGGCGACGTCGGTCGACGTCTTCGTGACCACCTACGGCGAGGACCTCGACGTCATCCGCCGCACCGTCTCGGCGGCGCTGGCGATCCGCGGTCGCCACCGCACCCTGGTGCTCGACGACGGCCGCTCCGACGAGGTCCGCGACCTGGCGCGCGAGCTCGGCGCCGACTACGTGCGTCGTCCCGACAACCGGGGCGCCAAGGCCGGCAACATCAACCACGCGCTCTCGATCACCGACGGCGAGTTCTTCGCCGTCTTCGACGCCGACTTCGCGCCCAGGCCGGAGTTCCTCCACGAGACGCTGCCCTACTTCGCCACCGACAAGGTCGCCTTCGTCCAGACCCCGCAGGTCTACGGGAACCTGCACACGGTCCTCTCGAGGGGCTCCGGCTACATGCAGTCGGTCTTCTACTCCCTCATCCAGTCGGGCAAGAACCGCTTCAACGCCGCCTTCTGCGTGGGGACCAACGTGGTCTTCCGGCGCAATGCCGTCGCCGACATCGGCGGTATCTACGAGAAGTCCAAGTCCGAGGACATCTGGACCTCGATCCACCTGCACGAGCGGGGCTGGCGCTCCATCTACACCGGTGCCGTGCTGGCCGTCGGTGACACCCCGGAGTCGGTCGAGGCCTACAGCAAGCAGCAGCTGCGCTGGGCCACGGGCGCCTTCGAGATCCTGCTCCGGCACAACCCGCTGAGCCGCAAGCGCCGGCTGACGACCGACCAGCGGATCCAGTACCTCACGACGGCGACGTTCTACCTCAACGGCATCGCGCCGGCGCTGCTGCTGATCGTCCCTCCGCTGCAGATCTACTTCGACCTCACGCCGGTCGCCCTCGGCGTGCCGACGGGCACGTGGCTCATGTACTACGCCGGCTTCTACTTCATGCAGGTCGTGGTGGCGCTCTACACCATGGGCTCCTTCCGGTGGGAGACCTTGATGCTGGCGTCGGCGTCGTTCCCGATCTACATGCAGGCCATGTGGAACGCGATCACCCGGCGCGAGCGGCAGTGGCACGTCACCGGTCGCGTGGGGGAGGCGCGGTCGCCGTTCAACTTCACCTTCCCGCAGGTGCTGGTGTTCCTGTTCCTGCTGCTCACCACGGTCGTGGGCGCGTGGAAGGCGCAGGTGACGGGCTCGTTCAACGTGGCGCTCGTGTGGAACGCGCTCAACACGGTGGTCCTCGGCATCTTCCTGGCGATCACCTACGGCGAGGCACGCACCGCCCGGGACACCCGGCGCACGGCCCGTCGGCAGGCCCGGCGAGCCCACCGCGCCGCGCGGCGGCGTCCGGCTGTCCCGGCACCGACCGCCCCCACGTCCGACCCGTCCCCCCACCTCGTTGGAGACCCCCGATGACCTTCCTCACCCGGCTCAAGTACCTCATCGGCGTCCTGCTCGTCGTCGGCGTCGTCGGCGCGCTCGCGCTGAGCATGAACGACCGCATCAGCACCGTGCACGACGTCAGCGCCACCGTGCGCACGGACGACTACACCGTCGGCACGCCGTACGCCGGCATGGTCGTCAAGCGTGCCGTCGACGTCGGTGACCACGTCGACGAGGGCGACCAGCTCTTCGTCGTCCAGAGCAGCGAGCTGGCCCGCGACGTCGCCAACGACGCGCTCGAGCCCGCGAAGTCCGCCTATGACATCCGCGACGGGAGCAAGGTCGTGATCCGCGCGACCTCGCCCGGCAAGGTCTCGGAGGTCCAGCCGATCAAGGGCGCCTTCGTGGCGGCCAACTCGGCGCTGGCCCGGGTCCAGGAGGAGGGGACCAGCTACGTGCAGGCCGACTTCCGCCTGACCCCGAAGCAGTACGCCCTGATGCGTGGGGCGGACGAGGTCACCGTCCGGCTCCCGGACGAGCGGACGGTGCAGGCCGCGGTCGAGCGCATCGGTGTGCACACCGACGGCGACCGTGCCGCGACCCGTCTGCGGGCGGTCTCCCCGGACCTCGACAACCGTGGCCTCTTCTCGTCCGGGACCCCGGTCGACGTCGACGTGACGCTGCGCCGCGACGGGCTCGTCGACTCGGTCCGAGCCCACCTGGCCGGCCTGCTCACCCCGGGAGGTACCGGATGATCAGCCGCACGTGGACGAGTGCGGTCGCCCTGCTGGCGGTGCTCGCCGTCGGGACGGGGGCCGTCGTCGCCGGGTGGGGCAGCGGGGACGACCCCGCACGCGGCCGCGACGCCGACTTCCACCCCTTCGGCTCTTCCGGTTCCGCCGGCTGGACGCCGGTGACCCGACAGGCGCCGTCGAGCTGGACGCCCGCGGCCGCGCGGCTGCCGCGCACCGACGGCGCGACCGGTCCGGTGCGGGTGGATCCCGACCTCGCGCCGCCCACCAACCGGTGGTACTCCGGGATGTTCCTCGGCGCCGAGTCCCAGCCGGTCTTCGCGATGCCGCTGGCCGCCCAGGCCGACGACACCGGAGTGTCCGTCGGGCTGCCCCGGGTGGCGGCCACGGAGCAGACGATCACCGCCCCGTTCGCCCCCGAGCTGCGCCTCGGCCTGCAGGTCGACGCGTTCGTCGCCACGCGTGCCGACCCCGTCTCGGTGACCTCGACCTACACCTCGTCCGGCACCGCGGTCGGGAAGCTGGACCTGGCTGAGGGCTGGCCGTACGTCGGTTACACGGCGCTCGAGGACCAGGACGTGACCGTTCCGGAAGGGCTCGAGGAGCGCGACGGCGGCCGGTGGCTCGCGACGGACGTCGGCGACACGACGTACGGGCTCGCGGTCTCTCGCGCCGACGGCAGCCGTCGCTCCCTCACGCCCTCGCGCGACGTGGTCGAGCTGGGGCGCGGGGAGACCCTGCTGGCGTTCGCGGGCCGCGAGGACCGGACGCTCGCCGAGCTCGCGCGCGGTGCCGTCCCCGTCCGCGGGACGTCCGTCGGCTTCGACCTTGCCGGCGGGCAGGCCCGGACGCGGATCGAGTACCGCACGGCCGGCGGCCGGAGCACCGTGCTGGCGGCGATGCCGCACCAGAGCCTCGACCGCGCGACGGTCCTCGGCCGGGTCGACTCGCTGTACGGCCCCCTTCGCCTGGTCCGCTCTCGCGCCCTGGTCTCCGGCGTGCCGGCCCTGACGCCTGACGCGACCCCTGACGTGCGACGGCTCGGTCGCGACGCTCGCGCCGAGGTGCGGGAGCAGGCGGTCGCCGACGTCGCGCGGGAGGTCTCCGGGAGCCCGCCGCGGCAGGACACCTACTTCGGCGGCAAGGACGTCTACCGGATGGCGCAGCTCACCCGGGTCGCCGAGGCCGCCGGGGCCGACGCCGCCGCCCGCAGGGTCCGAGAGCGTGCCGTCGCCGAGCTGGACGCCTGGCTCGGCGACACCTCCGACTGCACGGTGACCTCGACCCGGTGCTTCGCCTACGACACCGCGTGGAGGGGAGTGGTGGGCCGGACCGCCGCGTTCGGTTCCGAGGAGTTCAACGACCACCACTTCCACTACGGGTACTTCCTCGCCGCGGCCGCGCTGCTCGGGGAGGGGGAACCCCGCCTGCTTGACCGGTGGCGATCGACGCTCACCGCGCTGGCGGAGGACATCGCCTCCCCGGCCACCAACGGCACCCTGCCCGCACTGCGCAGCTTCGACCCGTACGCCGGTCACTCCTGGGCCGCGGGCACGTCCGACTTCGCCGACGGCAACAACCAGGAGTCGAGCTCCGAGGCGATCAACGCCTGGAACGGGCTGGCGCTGTGGGCCGAGGCGGACGGCAACCGGGCGCTGGCGCGGCAGGCCACCTGGCAGCTGAGCCTGGAGGCCGCCTCGGCGCGCGCCTACTGGCTGCAGCCGCGGCACCTTCCCGCCGCCTACGAGCACCCGTTCGTCTCGCTCAACTGGGGCGGCAAGCGGGAGTGGGCGACCTGGTTCAGCTCCGAGCCCTCGGCCATGCTCGGCATCCAGCTGCTGCCGATGCCGGCGGTGCTGGCCCAGGGCGGGGTGGACGAGGAGCGGGTGCGTGCCAACGTGGCCGACGCGGCCACCCGGGGGTTCGACACGATGTTCGGTGACTACCTGACGATGTATCTCGCCCTCGCAGAGCCGGGACGCGCCTTGAGGGTCGGCCGGCGACTGCCGGACTCGGCGATCGACGACGGCAACACGCGCAGCCACCTGTTGGCGTGGCTGCACACCGCGCGGGCGGGGGAGCTGCCTCGCTGAACCAGACGGCAAGGACGGGCCCTCTCCTCGGACAGTCGGTGCCCTTTGTCATGCTTGCGCACCGAGCACGACGTGGGACGAGGCGGGGGACCGGGCAGTGAGTGGGATCGCAGGCGAGCTGGCGCGCGTGAAGGGGGCGTTCGGACAACCCACGCTGACCCTTCTCCACCAGCGGCAGGCGCCCGTGGTGATCACGATCTTCCGCACGGCGTTCGGTCGCAACAACAACCCCATCCCGACGGCCCGGTTGCACACCCAGGTCGAGGAGCACCTGGCCGAGATGCGGCTCGCGGGGGAGCAGGACGTCCCGGTGGGCAGCGGCCGTGAGATCTGCCAGCGCTGGATGCGTGGCCAGTGGCTGGTGCGGTCGCTCGACGAGACGGGGCGCGAGGTCTATGCCCTGACCTCCCACGCCCAGCAGGCGCTCGAGCTGGTGAAGAACCTCGCCCGCGACCGGGCCACGCTCAGCGAGCACCGGGTCGCGACCATCCTCGGCACGGTCCGCCGCTTCAACGCCGAGGCCAACCCCGACCGGACGGCGCGGGTCACGATCCTCAACGAGGAGATCGCCCGGCTGCGGGCCGAGCGCGACCGCCTGGTGGACGGGGGCGACCTCCCGGGGGCGACCGAGGACTACATGCTCGAGGGGTTCACCGAGCTGCTGTCGCTGATCTCCGCACTGCCGAGCGACTTCGCCCGCGTCGAGGAGCGGTTCGCCACCATCCGGAGCCAGATCCTGTCCGCGTTCCGCGCGGAGGACCGCCCCGCCGGTGAGGTGATCGACGACTACCTCGCCCGCGCCGACGCGCTGATGACCGCGACCCACGAGGGACGTGCCTTCGAGGGTGCGTTCGCGCTGCTGCGCGACGACGCCCTGGTGTCGCAGCTGCGCGAGGACCTGACGGCGCTGCTCGAGCACCCGCTGTCGGACGGGATCCTCAGTGACGCCGACCGCGCCGAGCTGCGCGGCACCGTGCGGTTGGTGCGCGACGGCCTCGACCGGGTGCTCGTCCAGCGGTCGCGGGTGACGGCGACGCTGAAGGAGTACATCGTCTCCCACGACGCGGCTCGCGACCGTGAGCTCGGGCAGACGCTGCGCCAGGTCGAGGCCGAGCTGATGACCTGGATGGCCGCCACCGGGCCACGCGCCACCCACGACGTCGCTCTCCTGCCCGCACGGGCGGGCATCGAGCACCTCCGGGAGAAGTTCTACGACCCGGCCGACGACGTCCTGCCCGACCGCATCAGCACGCCGGACCCCACCCAGGCGCCGCCGGTCTCGCTGTCCGAGCTCGTGGCGCACGGCGGGCCCAAGCTGACGACGCTGCGCGAGCGCCTCGACGCGGCCCTGGCGTCGACGCTCCCGGTCGAGTCCCTCGGCGCCCTGTTCGACGAGCTGGAGCCGTCGCTGCGTCGGCCGGTCGAGATCTTCGGCCTCCTGCACCTCGCTGCCGACCGGGAATGGCAGGCCGAGGAGGCCGTGGAGGCCTTCGACGCCGTCCGCCCCGACGGGAGCAGGCGGACGTTCGCCGTGCCCCGCACCCCCCTGCCCGACCCGGACCTTCCCGAGGCCCGGCAACAGACGGAGACCCGCGCATGAGCGTCGAGACCCACCCGGAGATCGACGACGTCGACCTCGCCGACGACGACGTTCGCGAGGAGGGGTCCCTCTCGCTCTTCGAGGGCGACGAGGGCGGCCTGGAGTACTCCCAGCGTCGCGCCCTGGTGACGCTGCTGAAGCAGCGCTTCATCAGCGCCCGCACCCACCCCCGTGACTGGACGGTGCTCGTCGAGCACGAGCGCCTCATCCGGTCGCGGCTCAACGACCTCTTCCTCGACCTGCAGGTCGACCGGGGCCGCGAGGTCGCGTGGAAGCGCCAGGCGGTCCCCGAGACCGGCAGCCGCTTCCCGACGATGCTGTACGACGCGGCGTGGTCGCGCGAGGAGACGCTCGTGCTGGTCCACCTGCGCGACCGTCTGCGCGCCGGGCTGGCGAGCGGGGACGCGCGGGTCTTCGTCGACCGCGAGGACGTCGTGACCTACGTCGCCAGCTTCCGGCCGTCGCACGCGACCGACGTCGCGGGCGACGAGAAGCGGGCGCGCAACGCGGTCGCGAGCATCGTGAAGGCGGGGCTGCTCATCGGCTCCGTCACCGACGAGCGCTTCGAGATCAGCGAGGCCGTGGAGCCGCTCATCCCGCTGGAGCTCCTCCAGGAGCTGCTGGAGGCGTTGGTGGCGGCCAACCGCAGCGAGGCGCCCGAGCCCGACGCGCCGGCCGACCTCTTCGACGACGACGCGGACCCGGACGGCACGGACGCCGACGACGCCGCAGGGGAGCAGTGAGCATGACCATCGACGAGATCGAGCAGGTGGTGGGCGACGGGCTCTTCGAGCAGAAGGACGTCGTCACGCCCGCCGACGACACGATGCAGTGGCGCGCGGCGCTGCTGCAGCTGGTCAACTGGGGCGGCTTCGGCGGCCTCACCGTCGTACCGCTCCGCGGCGACGCCACGATGATCTCTGGCGCCTCCGGCGTCGGCAAGAGCACCATCCTCGACGCCTACACCGCGCTGATGATGCCGTCGGACACCAAGTTCAACGGTGCCTCCAACGACGCCGTCGCCGGCCGCGCCCGCGGCGCCGGGCAGCGCAACCTGCTGTCCTACCTGCGCGGCGCGGTCGACGTGGTCGACGACCCCCGCACCGGGCGGCCGGTCGAGAAGCTGCTCCGCGGGAAGGGGACCGACACCTGGGGCGCGGCCGCGATGACGTTCGTCAACGACCAGGGCGGCCGGTTCACGGCCCTGCGCACCTACTACGTCCCGCGTCGCGCGACCCGGTCGGCCGACGTCCAGATGCAGCTCGTGACCCACGAGGGGGCGCTGGCGCTCGACGCGCTCGAGGTCGCCGTACCCGAGCGGTTCCACGCCAACACGTTGAAGAAGCTCTTCCCGGGGATCCGGGTGCACCGGACGTACGCCGAGTTCGCCGCCGTCCTGCACGCGCGTCTCGGCATCGGCGCCAACGGCGACGGTGCCAAGGCGCTGCGGCTGCTCGCCCGCATCCAGGCGGACAACCAGGTCCGCAGCGTCGACGAGCTCTACAAGGACATGGTCCTCGAGCGGCCCTCGACCTTCGCCGCCGCGGACCGCGCGATCGAGCACTTCGACGACCTCGACACGGCCCACTCCGCCATGCGCACCGAGGAGCGGAAGCTCGAGCTGCTGGAGCCGATCGTCGACCTCCACGACCGCAGGAGCGCGGCCACCCGGCGGCTCGCCGAGCTCGACTCCTACGGCGTGACCCGGGACGGTGACACGCCGCTGCGGACGTGGCTGCTGCGCACCCACCTCCGGCTGGTGGAGGCCGCCGTGGTCGACAACCGCGCCGCCCGGGCATCGGCCGCTGACGAGCTCGGGGCGACGACGTCCGCGGAGCAGACCCACCTCGCCGACCTCGAGGCAGCCCGGGAGTCGCACCGCGCCGCGGGCGGGTCGACCCTCCAGTCGCTCGCGTTGTCGCTGGAGCAGGAGCAGGTGGTCCGGGAGGACCGGCTCGCGCGACGCTCGGTCCTCCGGGAGCGGCTGCTCCCGCTCATCGACGTCACCGACGCCCAGGCGCCCGACGTCGATGCCGCGCTGCTCTCGGGGGAGGCGTTCGCCGTGCTCCAGGTGCACGCCCAGCAGTGGCTCGCCGGGTGGCAGCGCGAGCAGGAACGGATCCGCCGCGAGCGCGACGCGGTCCTCCACACCCAGTTCCCGCTCAGCGAGCGCCGGGCCGAGCTGCGTCGGGAACGCGCGTCGCTGGAGTCCCGGGCCGGCCGGATGCCGGCCCGCATGCACGACCTGCGGGCCGAGGTCGCGCAGGCGAGCGGGCTCACCCCCGACGAGCTGCCCTTCGTCGCCGAGCTCATCGACGTCGCGCCCGACGAGGAGCGGTGGCGCACGGCGATCGAGACGGTCCTCGGTGCCAGCGCCCGGATGATGCTCGTCCCGCTGGACCGCCTGGAGAGGTTCTCCTCCGCGATCGACGGGTTGCGACTCCGCGGTCGGCTCACGTTCGAGGGCGTCGAGCTCGACCTCCCGGACCTCGGTCCGGCGGATCCCGAGAGGGTGGCCGGCAAGCTGGTCTTCGAGGACTCGCCCTTCTCCGGCTGGGTCCAGGCCCACGTCGGGGAACCGTCCCGCAACGCCCTGTGCGTCGAGTCCGCCGACGGCCTCGGCGGCCCGGGCTTCCGGGTCACCCTCGCCGGCCAGACCCGTAACGGGCGTCGTGGCACGCACGGTCGCGGAGACGTCCGCAACATCATCGGCTTCTCCAACGCCGACGCGGTCGCCGAGCTCGACGCCGAGCTCGCCGAGCTCGAGGAGAGGCTCGACGGCGTCGGCGCCGAGGTGGCCGAGCTGGACCAGTGGTCCCGGCTGCTGGAGCAGCAGCGCGCGTCGTACGACGCCGTCGCAGGCGCACGCTTCGACGACTTCGACGTCGACGGCAGCGACCGACGCATCGCCGACCTCGAGCGCCGCCGGGCTGACATCCTCGGGTCCGACGACGGGTTGCAGGCGCTCGAGGCCCAGATCGCGGACCTCACCGCGCAGCTGGAGGAGACGCGGCGCCATCGGTTCGGGCTCGAGCAGCGGCAGCGCGAGCTCAACGCGGCGCACGCCGAGCTCGTCGATGCCGAGGACCACGTCAAGGACCGCCTCCAGGCGATCGAGGAGACCGGGGAGGTCGTGCTGGGTCCCGAGCAGGAGGCCGCGCTGGCCGTGGACTTCGCGGCCGCTGCGGCGCCGGCGGACCTCGATGATCTCGAGCGGTTCGCCGAGACCTCCCACCGGCTCGCGCAACGGCTCCGCGAAGCGGTCACCGACGCCGAGGCCGAGCTGCGGCGGGTGGACGACGACCTCGCGCAGGTCTTCCGGGTCTACAAGCTCCAGTGGGACTCACCCAACCTGGGCACCACCGCCGACTCCTACCCGGACTACGCCCGCATCCTGGAGGAGATCCGCGGTGAGGGACTGGCCGCACGGCGCTCGGAGTGGCGGCGCCGGCTCACGGAGTGGAGCGGCCAGGACCTCGTGCCCCTCGTGGGTGCCATGGCCGCGTCCGTCGAGGAGATCGAGGACCGGCTCGAGCCGATCAACGCCATCCTGCGGCGCCTGGAGTTCGGGGCGTCGGGGGACCGGCTCCGGATCCGGCTCCGCCGGTTGGCACCGGCGCACGTCCAGACGTTCATGAAGGACCTGCGCGCCCTGTCGTCCGGCTCCACGACCGAGCTGGGGGAGGAGGCCCTCGAGAAGCGCTTCGCCGAGCTGAGCGCCTTCATGCAGCAGCTCCGCAAGCCCAGCCAGCTCGGCGAGGCGGCCGCGTCCCTGACCGACCGCGAGCGTCTGCTCGACGTACGCCGCCACGTCGAGATCAGCGCCGAGCGCTACGACCACGCCACCGGCGAGCTGCGCGCGACCTACCGGACCTTGGGGGAGAAGAGCGGCGGCGAGAGCCAGGAGCTGGTCGCCTTCATCGTCGGCTCCGCGCTCCGCTTCCGGCTCGGCGACGAGATGCGGTCCCGGCCGCGGTTCGCCCCGGTGTTCCTCGACGAGGGCTTCGTCAAGGCCGACTCCGAGTTCGCGGGACGCGCCGTCCAGGCATGGCGCGGGCTGGGCTTCCAGCTCATCGTCGGGGTTCCGCTCGACAAGGTCACCGGCCTCGAGCCGCACATGGATGAGCTGCTCGCCATCACCAAGAACAGCACCACCCACCAGTCCTGGATCACGCCCATCACCGATGCAGGCCGGCAGGAAGGGACGTCGACGCTCGTGGGCCGGTGACGGGCCGGCACCACCCTCGACGAAGGGGACGAGGGCATCGTCGCGCCGTCGTCGTGGCGTCGGGGACGATCGTTCCTACGCTGGTGGCTGGGGCGGCCAGTCCGAGGGAGGAACATGATGAAGCACGTGGTTGTTGGTCCGCGCCGTCTGCCGATCTCGTCGGCGTGGCTGGTTCCAGTACTGCTTGTGGCGGTTCTGCTGGTCGTGGTGTCAGCTGCCGCTGCTACCGCGATCGAGACCCGCACGGTCGACAGCTTCGGCCGTGGCTTGTGGTGGGCCACCAGCCTGATCACCACTGTGGGTTTCATCGGCGAGCCCCCCGAGACGACGGCGGGCGCACTTCTCTCCGCTTTGCTGATGATCCTCGGCTTCTTGACGTTGGCAATGGTGAGCGCGTCCCTGGCCGCACTCTTCGTTCGGGAGGAGGAGATGCCGTTGCTCGAGGAAGAGTCGTCCCGGGACCAGGAGATCCTCGATCTTCTCGGCCGGTTGGAGCAGCGGCTGGACGCCATCGAGACGAGGTTGCGGTCGGAGTAGCAGGTCCAGGGTCGCTCGTGCGTCCGCCGACTCAGCAGTCCCCGGGGTGGTGTGCCGAAGCCCACCACCGCACGGAGGTGACGGTGCCGCGACCGCTGTCCGTCCGGCCGGACAGGTTCTACAGACCCGGAGGGGGACGTCCGATGCGTCCAGGCGGCCCGGAGCCGTTGTCGCCGCGTGCGGCGCACCAATCCTTGATCCCCGTCGCGTCTGCGCCCTGTCGGAGCAGCGTGGCCATCACCCGCATCGGTTCGTCGACGTGTCGGAAGAAGTGCCGGTACCCGGCGCAGAGGTAGTGCAGGCCCGGCTCGCCATCGCCAGCGCTCCGACCGGGGAGTCGTCGCACTGACGCTCATGTCGTCCAGGCCTCCGGTGAGGCATCGGTAGGGCTCATGGGCACATCCACGACATCCGGCGCCGCTCGGGACAGAGCCATGGGTCAGGTCCTCCGAGGCACTACGCCTCTTCCCCGGCCGGGCGTCGGTTCCCTTGCGTGGTGTGCAGCAACCGGGCGCGACGCGCCCTGCACGCCCCGGATGGCGACGAGCGACCACACGTCGCCGCTCAGCGCGCAGGCGGTGCTGGCGAGCGTGAAGACGCCCACTCCGAGCAGGAAGAGGCGGCGCCGGCCGTAGCGGTCGGCCAGCCGGCCGACCGGCACCAGCAGGGCAGCGACGGCCCTACTGCGCTGCACGCGGGGTGCGAGGCGCGCGTCGAGGTCGTGCTGCAGTGCACCGAGGGGCATCGGGTGGGCGAGGACGAACTGCTCGTCACCAGCTGACCCGCACGCGCGCGGTCGTCGGCCCAGGCCTCGACCGATGCGGTGGATGCGTCACCCGCTCGGGAGCAGACTGGTACGCATGGTGACCCGCTGCTGCGTCGTGGTGCTGCTTCTCGCCTTCCTCGCCGCGTGCGGCGATCCGGGTCCGGATGCTGACGACCCGGCGTCGACGTCCGGTTCAGCGACTGACACGACCGACGAGGCAGCGCCCTCCGCGACCGGCGAGCCGACACCGTCCCCGATGCCAGGGTCCCCGGAGCAAGGCACCCGCATCGTCGCCTCGAACAGCGAGTTCGGGCAGATGCTGTTCGACTCGACCAGGCAGGCGATCTACCTCTTCGACGTCGAGACCACGTCAAGGCCCGAGTGCTACGACGCGTGCGCTGAGGCCTGGCCACCGGTGCTCACCACGGGGGACCCGGTGGCCGGACCGGGCGTGGAGGACGGCCTGCTCGCCACGACCGAGCGGAGGGACGGCACCGTCCAGGTCACCTATGGCGGCAATCCGCTCTACTACTACGCGCACGAGGGCAAGGGTGAGGTGAAGTGCCACGACGTCTTCCTCAACGGGGGGAACTGGTACGTCGTGCGCCCCGGCGGTGATCCTGCGCCGCCCGGGTGATCGCTCGACCGCGGCTAGGTCGACGCGCCGTCCCGGACATCCTCGGTGACCGCGAGCACCCACAGCATGCCGACCAGCACGCCGAGCAGTGTCCCGACGATCAGCAGCCCCGCCGAGAGGAAAGCCAGCAGCGAGCCCGGCAGCGTGTCCCGGAGCGGCGCGAGCGCAGAAAGGACGGCGACCAGGGCGCTGCCGAGGAACAGGGCTCCGACGGCCGCAGCGACCCACCACTGCAGCAGCACCCCGGCGTGCGCGTGGGGTCGCGTACCGTCGAGGAGGACGATGACGGAGATGGCGGCCATGGTGCACATCCCCACGACGAGGAAGGCCGCCATGGCGTCGGCCGTGCGGTGCCACCCCGCGAACATCGTGGCCAGCGCGACCACGGTCACGAAGGCACCGCCCAGCAGGGCCGCCGGCACGCGACCGGCTGCCGGCAGGACGATCATCAGGGCCGCCACCGCCGAGAAAGCGGCCGTCGTGTGGCCGCTGGGCAGGCTGTTCAACGTGGCGGGGGCGATCTCGTCGAGCCCCAGGTCCGGGCGGGTGAGGAGGTGCTCCTTGAGCAACCAGGTCGACGCGTTGGCGGTCACCAGGACGCCGATCGACGCCAGGCCGCGGACCCGGTCCAACCGGACGAGGGCGATGACCGCGACCATCGCGACCGCACCCAGCAGGGATCCGACGGAGACGATGTCGAGGATCGCCTCGACGGTGTCCTGGATCGAGGCGCCGCTGGAGATCGCACCGCGCAGGGCGGCGTCGCTCACCGATCGACCGCGCACCGTGCGGACGGAGACGTAGTACACCAGGACGAACGCCACGGCGTACGCGGTCGCAGTCGCTGCCGGCCACGCCAACGCGCCCAGCCTCCGCCCGCCCACCAGCTCCGTCACACGACCATCCTGCCCGGCCAAGCCACGGCCAGACGTTCGCCGGCGTCCGGGTGATCACCCGGACGCAGGAGAGCGATGCCAGACTGACGCGATCCGCTGGTCATGCTCATCGTCCTGTGCGACGCCACGGTGCCGGCACACCGAGACGTGCTGGGTCGGGCGCCTGCGTCCTTCTCCGGAGAGCTCGCACACATCGGGCGACACCAGCCGGGGCAGCCCTCGGACGTTGGCCTACGTCGACCTTGTGGTCAGGGTGGGCTGGGGCGGGGCGACGCGCGGCCTGCCGCGTGGAGCTGCGGACGAAAGCGTTGGGGCGTGTAGGGACGAGAAACGCCGTCGAACGACCTGGAGGTCGATCGACGGCGCTTCCGCAGAGCCGAGATCAGATGTCGTAGTAGAGCTCGAACTCGTGCGGGTGCGGCCGCAGCTGCACGGGCAGGATCTCGTTCTGGCGCTTGTAGTCGATCCAGGTCTCGATCAGGTCGGGCGTGAACACGTTGCCGACCGTGAGGAAGTCGTGATCCTTCTCGAGGTTGTCCATCACCGCGCCGAGCGAGGTGGGGACCTGGTCGATGTCGGCCATCTCGTCCGGCGGCAGCTCGTAGATGTCCTTGTCGATCGGGGCCGGCGGCTCGATCTTGTTCTGGATGCCGTCGATGCCGGCGAGCAGCAGCGCCGAGAAGGCGAGGTAGGGGTTGGCCGACGGGTCGGGGCAGCGGAACTCCACGCGCTTGGCCTTGGGGTTGGCGCCGGTGATCGGGATGCGCACGCAGGCCGAGCGGTTGCGCTGGCTGTAGACCAGCGAGATCGGCGCCTCGAAGCCCGGCACCAGGCGGTGGTAGGAGTTCACCGTCGGGTTGGTGAAGGCCAGCAGCGACGGGGCGTGCTTGAGGATGCCGCCGATGTAGTGGCGTGCGGTGTCGGACAGGCCGGCGTACCCGGTCTCGTCGTAGAAGAGCGGCTCGCCGTCCTTCCAGATCGACTGGTGGCAGTGCATGCCGGAGCCGTTGTCGCCGAAGATCGGCTTGGGCATGAAGGTCGCGGTCTTGCCGTTGCGCCAGGCGACGTTCTTGATGATGTACTTGAACTTCATCACGTCGTCGGCGGCCTTGAGCAGCTCGTCGAACTTGTAGTTGATCTCGGCCTGGCCGGCGGTGCCGACCTCGTGGTGGGCGCGCTCGACGAGCAGGCCCGACTTCTCGAGCTCGATGACCATCTCGTCGCGCAGCTCGCCGAAGTGGTCGTAGGGCGCGACGGGGAAGTAGCCGCCCTTGTACTTCACCTTGTAGCCGCGGTTGTTCTCCTGCGAGCCGCTGTTCCAGGCGCCGGCCTCGGAGTCGATGTGGTAGTAGCCCTCGTTCTGCTTGGTGTCGAAGCGGACGCTGTCGAACACGTAGAACTCGGCCTCGGGGGCGAAGTAGGCGGTGTCGCCGATGCCGGTGGAGGCGAGGTAGGCCATCGCCTTCTTGGCGATGTTGCGCGGGTCGCGCGAGTAGGCCTCGCCAGTGATCGGGTCGTGGATGAAGAAGTTGACGACCAGCGTCTTGGAGACCCGGAACGGGTCGATGTAGGCGGTCGTCACGTCGGGCAGCAGCGACATGTCGGACTCGTGGATGGCCTGGAACCCGCGGATCGAGGAGCCGTCGAAGGCGAGGCCGTCCTCGAAGACCGACTCGTCGAACGAGGACACCGGCACGGTGAAGTGCTGCATCACGCCGGGCAGGTCACAGAAGCGGACGTCGACCATCTCGACGCCTTCGTCCTTGATGTACTTGAGCAGCTCGTCGCTGTTGCTGAACATGCGTCCTCCTGGGTGGCGGCCGTCGGGACGCGCACCGAAGCTGTGGAACCGATGTGGAGTACGGCGCACCGTTGCACCGGATGCCCGTGAACCTACGCACGGGCGGTTTCTCGACCGTATCCCGTTTGTTTCGCCGATGTAACAGATGACCGGCCAGCGGTCGGCTCACCCCGCCCCCTCTAGGGTCGGTCACCATGCGTTCCTCCTTCCGCTCCACCCGCCGTGCCGCTCCCGCGACCGCCGTCCTGGCCACCCTCGCGCTCGCGCTGGGAGGCTGCAGCGGCACCGACGGCGGGTCGGGGGAGAGCGGCGACGGTGCGTCGTACGACGTGGAGACGCTGCTGCCCGCGGTCCGCGACGCGGTCGCCGATGAGGAGTCGGTCCACGTCACCCTCGGCACCCTGGAGTCGCCCGACGACGTCGAGGTCGACGTCAGCTGGGGCGACGAGCCGGTGCTCGCCGCGGTGACCGGCGACCGGACGGGTGCCGGCCTGGAGGTACGCCGCGTGGGTGGGCGGGTCTACGTCGGCGGCGCCGCGACGAAGGACCGGTGGCGCTACCTCGAGGAGGACGACCCGCGCCTGCGGGGCGAGCAGGGCTTCGACGCCGGAGTGGTCCCGATCCTGCTGGCCGTCGACGTGCCCACCGAGCTCGCGGCCCTCGAGGCGGGCGTGACCGAGGTCGGCGAGCCGGCCGCCGACGACGTCGCGGGGGAGGAGGTCACCCGCTACGACGTCACCCTCGACACGAAGGCGTGGCTGGCCGAGCTGCCGGAGCAGTCGATCTACCGGGTGATGGACGTGCCCGCCGAGCTGGACGCCGAGCTGTGGATCGACGAGGACTCGCGGCCGGTGCAGCTGGCCTACCAGGTCGGCGACGACGAGGCCCGGTCGGCGCAGGTCGGCTGGAGCGCGTGGGGCGAGCCGGTCGAGGTCGAGGCCCCGGAGGGCGCGAAGCCGGTCCGTTGAGGACTCCCCCTAGGCTGTTCCGGTGCCCGACAACGCCACCATCGAGACCGCCTCCTGGGGCCGTCGCATCCTGGCCCTCGCCGTCGACTGGCTCGCCTGCACGCTCGTCGTGGTCGCGCTGATCGGGCCGCGTGCCTGGAGCGAGGACCCCATGTCGAGCTGGTACGTCCTCGGCCTGTTCGTGGCCGAGTCCGCGATCTTCACGGCGGTCGCCGGCGGGTCGTTCGGCAAGCTCGCCACCCGGTTGCGCGTGGTGCGCAACGACGGGTCCTACGGGCCGGTGTCGCTGCTGCGGTGCGTGCTGCGCCAGGTGCTCGTCGCGCTCGTCGTACCGCCACTGGTCTTCCGCCCGGACGGGCGTGGGCTGCACGACCTCGCGGCCGGGTCGCGCACCGCGCGGCTCGAGGACCTGCGCGCGGCCTCGGGGTCCTGAGGGTCAGCGGCCGCGCTGCTGGCCGCGCATGCCCTTCATCGAGGTGGGGACCGGGCCCTTGGGCATCGGCAGGAGCCCGCGCTGGGCGTCGATGGCCTTGAGGCGGTTGAGCACGTCGGTGATGTCGGCCGGCTTGAGGTTCTTGCCGAGCTTGGTGACGTGGCGGACCAGCTTGTTGAGCGGCACCTCGCCCTCGCCGTTGCCGCAGATGACCTCGTGGACGGGCGTCTCGGGGAGGACGCGCTCGTGCTTGCGGCGCTCGGTGGCCATCAGCGCCTTGAGGCGCTGCGGGTTGCCCTCACCGACCAGGACGACGCCGGGCGGGCCGACGACCCGGTGCACGACGTCCTGCTGCTTGTTGAAGCCGACGACCGCGTCGGTCTTCCAGCCGCGGCGCAGCATGGTGAGCGCGGACGCGGCGGCGCCGACCTGGCCCTCCATCTGCCCGTACGCCGCCTTCTGGGCGCGGCGGCCGAAGACGATGAGCGCCAGCAGCATGCCGACGAGCAGGGCGCCGACGATCGCGAGGATCAGCGAGAGGACGCCGTCGCCCGGGAGGAACCAGATGACGCCGAACCCGACGGCGGCACCGAGGAGGAAGGAGCCGAGGATCCACAGCCCGAGGGTGCGGTCGGTCTTCCTCGCCATCCGGTAGGTCTGGACGATCTGCTTGCGCCGCGAGGTGGGCGGGGTGGCGGGGGTCGACATGCTGGCCCTTTGCTGAGACGAGCGGACGGTGCGGTTTGGGTGCGGGTGGAGAACGTCAGGCGGTGGCGCCGGCAGTGTCGCGGGCGTCCATGGCCTGACGGTACAACCGTCCGGCCCGGTAGGACGAACGCACCAGCGGCCCCGACATGACGCCGGAGAAGCCGATCTGGTCCGCCTCGTCCTTGAGCTCGACGAACTCCTCGGGCTTGACCCAGCGCTCGACGGGGTGGTGCCGCGGGGAGGGGCGGAGGTACTGGGTGATGGTGACGAGCTCGCAGCCGGCCTCGTGCAGGTCGCGCAGCGCCTGGGAGACCTCCTCGCGGGTCTCGCCCATGCCGAGGATGAGGTTGGACTTGGTCACCAGGCCGAAGTCGCGGGCCTGGGTGATGACGTCCAGCGAGCGCTCGTAGCGGAACGCGGGACGGATGCGCTTGAAGATCCGCGGCACGGTCTCGACGTTGTGGGCCAGCACCTCGGGCCGCGACTCGAAGACCTCGCGCAGCAGGTCGGGCTTGCCGTTGAAGTCCGGGATCAGGTTCTCCACGCCGGTGCCCGGGTTGAGCTCGTGGATCGCGCGCACCGTCTCGGCGTACAGCCAGGCGCCGCCGTCCTCGAGGTCGTCGCGGGCGACGCCGGTGATGGTGGCGTACTTGAGCTGCATCTTCTGCACCGACTCGGCCACTCGTCGCGGCTCGTCGCGGTCCAGCGGCTGCGGCTTGCCGGTGTCGATCTGGCAGAAGTCGCAGCGGCGGGTGCACTGGTCACCGCCGATGAGGAAGGTGGCCTCCCGGTCCTCCCAGCACTCGAAGATGTTGGGGCACCCGGCCTCCTGGCACACCGTGTGCAGACCCTCGGACTTCACCAGGTTGGTCAGCTCGGTGTACTCCGGTCCCATCTTGGCCCGGGTCTTGATCCACGACGGCTTGCGCTCGATCGGCGTCTCTGCGTTGCGGATCTCCAGGCGGAGGAGCTTGCGTCCTTCGGGTGCCGGTGCAGTCACGTCGTCACTCTACGCCGGGGCCGCAGGGCGCCCGAATTGGCCCGCCGGGCGCCCGGCGTCACGGGATGTCGCGGCGGGTGAAGGTCGCGAGCGAGCCGGCCGCGACGAGGCCGAGCAACGACAGGAGGTACGTCGCGCCGGCGCCGGCGGTGAGGACGCGCTCGCCACTGCACACCATCACCCCGGTCCCGTCGTCGACGCAGGTCTGCGCGTTGTCGGTCCAGTAGGTGGCCCCGTCCCCGATCCAGGCCGCGACGTTGAGGTGCGGCATCCACCGCTCCGGCGCCTCGAACGGGAGGACGGCGATGAGGAAGGTGCCGGCGACCACGACGGCGAACAGGATGCCGAGCGTGGCGACGGTGCTGCGGAAGAGCATCGTGGTGGCCAGTCCGGCCAGCCCGGCACCGGCCACGAGGAGAGCACCCCGGACGACCTGCCAGACGATGTCACCCGTGACTCCGTCGGCGACGGGCAGGTCGCGGGCGCCGGCCACCCCGGCCAGCCCGAGCCACCACGCCGCCCCGACGGTCAGCCCCAGCAGCAGCCCGGTGACGACGACGGCGCCGGCCTTGGCGGCGTACACCCGGAGGCGTCGTGGCTCGAAGAGGAGCTGGTTGCTCATCGACCCGCTCGCCCAGTCGGCGCCGACGAAGGTGGCACCGAGCAGCATCAGCAGCCCGGCCATCACGACCGCGATGCCGGTGCCGCTGCCGTCGAGCTCGCGCCGGAGGTCGAGGGGCTCGCGGTAGAGCCCCGTCCACCACTGGGTGATCAGCTGCTCGCACCGGTCGGCGACCTGCGCCTCGTCCACGGGGAGCTGGTCGGGCGGCAGGAACTGCTCGGGCTTGCGCTCGCAGTGGCGCACCTCCCGGGCGAAGCCGGGCTGGCCCTGGGCCTGCTCGGCGGCCCGCTGGACCTCCGCGTCGGAGTAGGGCCGCGTGCCCCAGAGGGTGCCGGCCCAGATGACGGCGGGCACCAGCACGGACGCGGCCAGCAGCACCAGGCACGCGCGGCGCCAGCGCAGGCGGGTGAGCTCGACACCGAGGAGCCTCATGCGGGCTCACCCACCGTGGCCGTGCCGAGCGTGTCCTGGGAGGTGAGCTCGAGGAAGACCGTCTCCAGGTCGGGTCGCACCGAGGTGAGCTCGGAGAGCCAGATCCCGGCCTCGCCGAGGGTGCGGGTGATCTCGGCGGCCGGCGCCTGGGTCTCCACGAGGAGGGCCGTGCCGTCGGCGCGGACGTCGTAGGGACCCTCGGCGAGTGCCCGGCGGGCAGCGTCGTGGTCGTCGACGACGATCCGGTACGACGTGCTGGCGCCCAGCAGGTCCTCCACCCGTCCGGAGGCGAGCAGCCGGCCGTTGCCGATGATCGTGGCGGACGTGCAGACCTGCTGCACCTCGGCGAGGATGTGCGAGCTGAGCAGCACCGTCACGCCCGACTCCCCGAGGCTGCGGATGGTCTCGCGGATCTCCCGGATGCCGGCGGGGTCGAGGCCGTTGGTGGGCTCGTCGAGGATGAGCAGCTGCGGGTCCTTGAGCAGGGTGGCGGCGATGGCCAGCCGCTGCTTCATGCCGAGGGAGTAGGCCCTGTAGCGGTCGCGGTCGCGCCCGGTGAGGCCGACGGTGTCGACGGCGGCGTCGATCCGATCGGGGGCGATGCCCTTGGACCTGGCCAGGATGGTGAGGTTCTGGCGGCCGGTGAAGTGGGGCAGGAACTTCGGCATCTCCACGACGGCGCCGACGCGGTCGATGACCTGCGGCAACCCGGAGGGCACGGGCGTGCCGAACAGCGCCATCTCGCCGCGCGTGGCGCGCGCCAGGCCGAGCAGCATCCGGATCGTGGTGGTCTTGCCGGACCCGTTGGGTCCGAGGAAGCCGTGCACCCCGCCACGCGGCACCGACAGGTCGAGGTCGTGCACCGCCACGCGGGTGCCGCGCCGACCCTGGAACTCCTTGCGCAGCCCCCGGGTCTCGATGACCAGGTCTGCGGTGGCCGTGCTCGACACGGCGCTCCTCTCCCGGACGTCACCGCGACGCCCTCCCCGTGGAGGGCACTGTGGCAGCCGCCGCGCGCGGGCGCACCGCGGCGCGCCGTCCGCGTCCGCGACCGTTGACGACCTGCAGCGACGACGAGGACTCTGGGACAGCAAGGAGGGGCGCGATGGGGAGCCTTCGCCACGGATTCACCAGGACCGGCAACCGGATCGGTGTGTGGCTGCACCGGGTGGCGCGGGGGCGCCTGGACAGCGGCCCCGGCACGCAGGTCCTGATGGTCACCTCGCCGGGGCGGCGCACCGGGGTCCCGCGGTCGACCATGGTCCGGTTCCTCGAGCACGACGGCGGCTACGTCGTGTGGGGGAGCGGGTCGGGCTCACCCACCGATCCGGACTGGTTCCGCAACCTGCGCCGCACCGAGCGGGCCCGGATCGAGATCGGCACCCGCGGCCTCGACGTGCGGCCTCAGGTGCTCACCGGGGCCGAGCGGGACCGGGTCTGGCGCGAGGTCGTCCTCGCCCAGGTCCCCGGGGTCGCGAAGTACGAGCGGAAGGCCGGGCGCACGATCCCGGTAGCGGTGCTGAGGCCGGTCAGCGACCGGGCGTGACGAGCTCGATGCGCGGGGCGTGGGTCGGCTCGGGACGGGCCTCGTAGTCGGGCGTCGCGTCGTACGGCGTCCAGGCGAGCAGCTCGTCGAGGTGCCGGCGCACGCTCGGGAGGACGTCCTCGACGGTCACGTCGCGGCCGAGCTCGGTGGTCAGGGAGGTGACGCCGGCGTCGGAGATGCCGCACGGCACGAACCGGTCGTACCAGCCGAGGTCGACGTCGCAGTTGAGGGCGAAGCCGTGCATCGTCACGCCCCGGCTGACCCGGATGCCGAGGGCGGCGATCTTGCGCTCGGGTCCGCGGTCGTCGGCCTGCAGCCAGACGCCGCTGCGGCCGGGGACGCGGGCGGTGGTGACGCCGAAGTCGCGGCACACCAGGATCAGCGCCTCCTCGACACGGCGTACGTAGTCGACGACCTTGACGTGGTCGGGAAGCGGCACGATCGGGTAGCCGACGAGCTGGCCCGGCCCGTGGAAGGTGATCTT
This sequence comes from Nocardioides sediminis, assembly GCF_003047295.1. GTDB lineage: Bacteria > Actinomycetota > Actinomycetes > Propionibacteriales > Nocardioidaceae > Nocardioides > Nocardioides sediminis. The sequence goes on along the minus strand of NZ_PZYZ01000003.1, from coordinate 176,651 downwards.
GCCGCCGCGGTCGACGTCGATGACGTCGGCACCGCCCGGGTCGAGCGGGCGCTCGTGCGGGTCGGTGCGCTTGCCCGCGGTGAAGACCGGCGGGTGCTCGAGGAGGAGCACCGTGGGCTCCTGCTCGCCGGCCACCACACGGGTGTGCACGTCACGCTGCAGGTCCCACGCGGCGAGGTAGTCGACGGCCTCGGGTCCCAGCCCGGCGATGTCGAAGCGCATGGTGGTCAGGGTACGCCGGGGGCCAGCCCGTCCGGTGCGGCCTGCTCCCGGCAGCCTGTGGACGAGCGCCGACGGCCCGCGCCGATCTGCGGCACGGTGGGGGAGTGGACCCGCGACGACTGCTCCCGATCCTGGCCGGCATCACGCTGCTCACCGTGCTCGGCACTGCCGCGCTGGTGGCGCTGCGACCCGAGCCGCTGGAGACCGCGCCGCCGGTCGTCGCCCCTGCGCTCGCAGGACCGCGCGCGGTGCTCGCGGACTGGGACGAGCGACGGGCCCGCGCATGGGCGTCGGGCGACGTGGACGGTCTGCGGAGCCTGTACGTCGACGGGTCGCGCAGCGGTCGTGCCGACGCCCGGATGCTCTCGTCGTACGTCGATCGCGGACTGACGGTGCGCGGCCTGCGGACCCAGGTGCTGACGATCCAGGTGCTCGACGTCTCCGCGGCGCGGGTCGAGGTGCGGGTCACCGACCGGGTGAGCGGCGCCGAGGCCGTCGACGGGGCGACGGCGATCCCGTTGCCGGCCGACCGGCCATCGACGCGACGGGTGCTGCTGAGGCTCGTGGGCGACGAGTGGCTGGTCGACGAGGTGCGAGAAGTCTCCTGACCTGCGCGGGTTGTCGGCGGGGCCGTCTCCCTGCGCACGTGCGCAGGTGTGGCGAGGCAAGAACTGCGGCGGTCGCGCGGATGCGCAGGTATGGCGGGCCAGGACTCGCGGTGGTTGCGCACGTGGGCGACCGGCGCCGACCTCGGGCAGGATCGATGGGAGGCCAGCCCCCCCGTTCGCCCTACCTGACCGAGACGAGCGGAGCGGCGTCAGGTGAGCGCGGCGGCGAGCACGGCGGTGACGTCCTCGTCCTGGAAGTCGTAGCCGGCGCGCTCGAGCGCGGCGGGCCGGGCGTTGACCGAACCCAGGAGCTCGGGGGCCATCCGCCCGCCGGCGACCTTGATGGCCAGCGACGGGGCGACGAGGAAGGAGGGTCGGCCGACCGCCTTGGCCAGGGCGCGGGTGAACTCGGCGTTGGTGGGGGTGTGCGGGCAGCACAGGTTGAAGGCCCCCGACACGTCGTCGGAGCCGGCGAGGAACGCGACCGCGGCGACCCAGTCGCGCAGCGAGATCATCGGCATGTGCTGCTTGCCGGTGCCGAGGCGCGCGCCGAGGCCGAGCTGGAAGAGGCGACGCAGCTCGCGCAGCGGCGAGGAGCGCCGGTCCATGACCGGGGCGGTGCGCAGGATGCAGACGCGGGCGCCGGCCTGCTCGGCGGGCGAGGTCGCGGACTGCCATTCCCGGGTGACCTGCGTGAGCATCGCGTCGCCGCGGGAGTCCGACGCCTCGGTCAGCACGTCGGCACCGTGGTCGCCGTAGTAGGAGATGCCGTTGCCGGCGAGGAAGGCGGGCGGACGGGGGGACGCTGCGATCGCGTCGGCCAGGGCGCGCGTGGTGACGACCCGGCTGTTGAGCACGGCGTCGGCGCGGGCCTGCGAGTGGGGGTTGCCCGCGATGCTGACGCCCGCGAGGTTGACCACGACGTCGGCCCGGTCGATGGCGGCCTGGTCGAGCTTGCCGGCGTAGGGGTCCCACGGGGACTCCAGCGAGGACTGTGCGGGGCGGCGCACCAGGTGGACGACCTCGTGGCCCTGGGTCCGGAGGTGGTGGGTCAGGTGGGTACCCAGGAAGCCGGACGCACCGGCGATCACGGCTCGCATGCCCCCACCCAAGCACGACGCCCAAGGCGTCACGGGTCACGACGTGCCCGTCAGCCGGCCAGGTGCCCCCAGCTGCGCGACAGCTCGGCCCACGTCCCCTCGTCGCGGACCCGCCCGTCGACGAGCACGACCACCCGGTCGGCCTGGGCGAGCGCGGCCGCCTTGCTGGTCGCGCCGACCACGGTGGCGCCCCCGGCTCGCAGTGACGCCCACAGCTCCACCTCCGTCGCCGCGTCGAGGGCGGAGGAGACGTCGTCGGCCAGCAGCAGCTCGGCGTCACAGGCCAGCGCACGCGCCAGGGCCAGCCGCTGCACCTGCCCGCCCGACAGCCGGACGCCGCGGTGCCCGACGAGGGCGTCGGCCCCGCCCGCCTCGTCCACGTCGCGGCCCATCCGGGCGGTCGCGAGCGCCGGCTCGACGGCGCGGTGGACGTGGTCGAGGGCGACGTTGCCGGCGAACGATCCGGAGAGGACACGCGGCACCTGTGCGACGTGCGAGACGCGTGCGGGACGGAGCTCGACCTGCGGGTCGCCGATCGGCTCGCCGTTCCACCGGACCTCGCCGGTGCTGCTGACCAGCCCGGCCAGCCCCGAGAGCAGGCTGGACTTGCCCGAGCCGACCTGCCCGAGCAGCAGCACCAGCTCGCCGCCCCGAACCGTCAGGTCGACGTCGCGGACCCCGAGGGTGCCGTCGTCGTGGACCGCGGAGAACCCGCGCAGGGACAGCTCGCGCAGCGGGTCGCGCTGCGGCGCCGCCGGAGCGGGGGCGGTGCCCTCGACCATGTCGACGCCCTCGGGCAGGTGCATGAGGTCGCCGCCACCCGCCAGGGCGCTGGTCGCCTCCATCCACGCCCGGACGCCCGGCGCCTCGGTGACCACCGAGCCGGCGACCCGGCCGAACCAGTCGAACCCGCTCACCGCGTTGGCGACGAGCAGCGCGGTCGCGAGCCCCCACTGCCCGGTCAGCAGGCCCACCCACGCGGCGACGACGCCGCACTGCACCATGACGACGGGCACGCCGTCGAGCAGGGCCTGCACGCGGTGCTCGCGGACCGCGGCGTCGACGCGCCCCGCGTCGACCTGGCGCAGGTGCTCGTGGACCGACGGCGTGGCCGCGGCAAGCTTGACGGTGCGCACCGACTCCAGCGCCGACACCAGCGAGCGGCCGAAGCCGGCCCGCGCGGCGGAGGAGGCGGCGGCCGAGCGACCCGCGACGCGCCGGCCGAACGTCGACGCACCGGCGGACGCGACCATGACGACCAGCAGCACGAGGCCCGCCAGCCACGTGCCGGCGATGAGGGCGGTGACCGCGACGATCACCAGGCCGTTGACGAAGTCGACCCAGCGGTCGGCGTAGCGGGCGAGCCGGTCGGCGTCCATGGTGCGCGCCACGACCTCGCCGGGCGGGGTGCGCTCGAGGCGACGCTGCTCGGTCTGGCCGCGGAGCACGGCGAGCCGCACCCGCAGCCGCACCGAGATCCACCACCGGGGATAGGTCCGGAACGCCTGCGAGAGCAGCAGGGGGCTGACCAGCAGCGAGACCACCAGCGCCACGGTGAGCCCCACGGGCAGTCCACCGTCCTGCAGGTCGGTCACCGCCAGGCCCCACACCCAGCCGGTCAGCGCGCCGAAGGCACCGGTGAGGGCCGAGAGGAGGAAGAGGCCCATGCCGAGCAGTCCCCACTGGGGCTCGATCATCAGGGCGCTCCACGTGGCCCGGGTGAGGCTCGGCGGCGGCGCGACGTCGGGGCGGGGCGGGGGAGTCGTGGACCGGCGGACCGAGCCGATGGTGGCGGCGTCGTGGTGGTGCTCCTCGACGACGGCCTCGTGGGCGGCGGCGCGCAGCAGGTCCCGGAAGGGCCCGTCCTCGGTGGCGAGCCGTTCACGGGGACCGCGCTGGACGACGCGTCCGGACTCGAGCACGGCGACCTGCTCGGCGCGCCGGGTGGTCGAGAGCCGGTGGGCCACCAGGATGCCCGTGCGGCCCGAGATGAGGCGGTCGGCCGCCCGGACGACGCGCGCCTCGGTGACGGGGTCCATCCGGGCCGTCGCCTCGTCGAGCACCACGACCCGCACGTCGCGCACGAGCAGCCGGGCGAAGGCGACCAGCTGCTCCTCGCCGGCGGAGAGGCTGGTGCCACCCGGCCCGAGCGTCGTGTCGAGGCCGTCGGGCAGGCCGGCGACCCACTCGGTGAGCCCGAGCTCGGCGACGGCTGCCTCGACGACCTCGCGCGGGTGCGCGCCGAAGAGGGTGATGTTGTCGGAGAGGCTGCCGGCCAGGATCTCCGTGCGCTGCGTGACCACGCCCACCGCGGCGCGCAGCTGCTGCAGGTCGAGCTCGAGGACGTCGACGCCGCCGAGGAGCACGGTGCCGGGCTCGGGCTCGGCGGCCCGAGACAGCAGCGAGGCCAGCGTCGACTTGCCGGACCCGGTGCGGCCGACCAAGGCGCACGTGTGGCCGGCCGGGACGAAGAGGTCGACGTCGCGCAGCGCGAAGGTGCCGGCGTCGTAGGAGAAGTGGAGGTCGCTGAACTCCACGTCGAGCGGTCCGTCGGGCAGGGGGAGGCCGCCGGTCGGCTCCGCCCGGGCCGCCAGCATGCCGCGCAGCCGCAGCACCGCGCCGAAGCCCTCCTGGAGGTCCGGCAGGTGGCGGGCCAGCATGTCGACCTGGCCCACGAACTGGGTGGTCACCAGGAACAGCGTGACCAGGGCCGCGGTCGACAGGTCGCCGTGCCAGACCAGCGCGATGCCCACGACGCCGGTGCCGGCCAGCACACCCGCCAGCAGGGTGCCGCTGCGTCGCGTGATGCGCGCCTCGACGGCCAGCACCGCGTCGAGCGCCCGGTGGACCGTCGCCGCGACGCGGGCGTTGCGCCGCAGCACGTAGGCCTGGCCGAGGCTGGTGCGCAGGTCGTCCCGCGCCGCCACGCCCTCCTCGGTGGCCGCCGCGTGGTCGGTCCAGGCGGCCTCCTCGACGACCTTGAGCTCGGAGACTCGGGGGAGGAGGCGTCGTACGACGAGCACGGCCGCGACCGCGGTCAGCGGGAAGAGGAAGAACGCCGGCCACCAGGTGAGCGTCGCCACGATCCAGAGCGGCCCGGAGGCCAGCAGGGTGCGGATGGCCATCCACACGCCCCAGCGCAGCAGCTGGCCGACCTCCCACGTGTCGTCGTCGATGCGGTCGAGGACCTCGCCGACGGCCTGCTCGGTGAGGTCGGCGAGGGGCTGGGACATGGCCGCGTCGAGGAGGTCGGACCGCAGCCGTCCCTCGGCCCGGTCGACGACTCCCGCCCACATCGTCTTGGCCACCGTGTCGACCAGCGCGGCGCCCACGACGCAGACCGCCAGGGCCATCGCCAGGCGCTCGGTCGGTTGCTCGGCCAGCCGTCCGGCGACGACGGAGCCGAGCGAGGTGCCGATCGCGCCCAGCAGGGACAGCGAGAAGCAGACGACCGACAGCGGCTGGCGCAGTCGGCGCCAGTCGACGGGGACCCGGCCCGGGCCTGCGTGGGGTGACACGGTCGGCTGGGTGCGGGCGGGTGCTGAGGAGGTGTCCAGGGTGCTCACGGTAGGGCAACCGTAGATCCCGGCACCGACAGCGCGCTCATGGTTTTCGAGGGCCGCACACGCGCGAGACGCCCCGCCCGGAAGGGGCGGGGCGTCTCGTGCGGTGCGTCGGGGCCGGGGCGGTCGCTCAGACCTCGAACTGGCCGGACTCGAGCCGCGCCTTGACGTCCCGGAGGAAGCGGCCGGCGTCGGCCCCGTCCACCAGGCGGTGGTCGTAGGTCAGCGACAGGTAGACCATGTGGCGCACGGCGATCGTCTCGCCCAGGTTGGGGTCGTCGATGACGACGGGACGCTTCACCACGGCACCGGGGCCGAGGATCGCCACCTGCGGCTTGTTGATGATCGGGGTGTCGAACAGCGCCCCGAAGCTGCCGAGGTTGGTGATCGTGAAGGTGCCGCCGGAGAGCTCGTCGGGACCGATCTTGTTGGTCCGAGTGCGCTCGGCGACGTCGGCGATCTTCTTGGCCAGGCCGGCGATCGAGAGGTCACCGGCGTCCTTGACGACCGGGGTGAGCAGGCCCTTCTCGGTGTCCACGGCGAACGCGATGTTCTCGCGGTCGAAGTAGGTCACCTCGCCCTTGTCGGTGTCGATGGCCGCGTTGAGCTTGGGGTGCTGCTTGAGCGTGTCGATCGCCGCCTTGGCGAAGAACGGCAGGTAGCTCAGCTTGACGCCCTCGCGGGCCAGGAAGTCGCCCTTCACCCGCTCGCGCAGCCGGGCGATGGTGGTCACGTCGACCTCCATCACCTGGGTGAGCTGGGCGGAGGTCTGCAGGGAGTCCTGCATCCGCTCGGCGATGATCTTGCGCAGCCGCGAGACCTTCTCCGTGGTGCCGCGCAGCGGCGACGGCGTACCGCTCGGGGCGGCGGCGCCACCGGCCGGTGCGGCTGCGGCGGGCGCTGCGGCCGGCGCGGCGGCGGGCTGCTGTGCCTGCTGCTGGGCCTGCTGCTGGGCGGCCGCCGCGGCGTCGAGGACGTCCTGCTTGCGGATGCGGCCGCCGACGCCGGTGCCGCTGACGGAACCGAGGTCCACGTTGTGCTGGGCGGCCATCTTGCGGACCAGGGGAGTGACGTACGCGCTCTGGTCGTCGCCGCGGGACGGCGCGGGCGCGGCCGGCTCCTGCTTCTCCTGGGCGGCCGGGGTCTCCGCGGGCTTGTCCTCGGCGGCGGTGCGCGCGGGCTCGGCCTTCTCGGAGGGTGCCTCCTCGGACGCGGCCTTCTCGGACTCGGGGGTCTCGTCGCCCTCGGGGAGCTCGCCCTTGTCCTCGGCGATCTCCTCCTCCTGCTCGGCCTTCTTCTCGGCCTCCTGCTCGTCCTTGGGCTGCGCCTCGGGCTCGGCGGAGCCGGACGCGTCCGAGGCGGACGCACCCTGGTCGCCGACCACGGCGAGCTCGGCGCCGACCTCGACGGTCTCGTCCTCCTGGACCTTGATCTCGAGCAGGGTGCCCGCGACCGGCGAGGGGATCTCGGTGTCGACCTTGTCGGTGGAGACCTCGAGCAGCGGCTCGTCGACCGCGACCTCGTCACCGACCTGCTTGAGCCAGCGGGTGACGGTGCCCTCGGTGACCGACTCGCCCAGGGCGGGCAGGGTCACCGACGTGGCGGAGCCGCCGCCGGAGCCGCCCTCGGACCCACCGCTCGACTGCTCGGCGGCCGGCTGCTCGTCGGACTTCTCCGACTCGGGGGTCTCGTCGCCCTCGGGGAGCTCGCCCTTTTCCTCGGCGATCTCCTCCTCCTGCTCGGCCTTCTTCTCGGCCTCCTGCTCGTCCTGCGGCTGCGCCTCGGGCTCCGCGGTCTCCGAGGCGTCCCCGGCGGACTCGCCCTCGTCACCGACGACGGCCAGCACGGCGCCGACCTCGACGGTGTCGTCCTCCTCGGCCTTGATCTCGAGCAGGGTGCCCGCGACCGGCGAGGGGATCTCGGTGTCGACCTTGTCGGTGGAGACCTCGAGCAGCGGCTCGTCGACCGCGACCGTGTCGCCGACCTGCTTGAGCCAGCGGGTGACGGTGCCCTCGGTGACGGACTCGCCGAGGGCGGGGAGGGTGACTTCGGAGGCCATGGGATTCCTTCGCTCGCGTTGACGTGGAGTGTTGGTGAAGCGGGGGGATGGTCTGGGTCAGGAGTGGGCGTGCAGCGCCTTGCCGGCGAGGGCCAGGTGGGCCTCGCCGAGCGCCTCGTTCTGCGTGGGATGGGCGTGGACGAGGGGTGCCACGTCGTCCGCGTGCGCCTCCCAGCTGTAGATCAGCTGGGCCTCGCCGATGAGCTCGCCGACGCGGTCGCCGACCAGGTGGATGCCCAGGACCGGCCCGTCGGTGCGGCTGACGAGCTTGACGAAGCCGGACGTGCCGAGGATCTGGCTCTTGCCGTTGCCGCCGAGGTCGTAGGTGACGGTGGTGACGTCGTCGCCGTACTTCTCGCGGGCGGTCGCCTCGTCGAGGCCGACGGACGCGATCTCCGGGTGGGAGTAGGTGACCCGCGGGATGCCCGCCTCGTCGATGGGCCGCGGGTCGAGCCCGGCGATGTCTTCGGCCACGAAGATGCCCTGCTGGAAGCCGCGGTGGGCCAGCTGCAGGCCGGGGACGATGTCACCCACGGCGTAGACGCCCTCGAGGTTGGTGCGGCAGCGCTCGTCGGCGAGCACGAAGCCGCGCTCCATGGCGACGCCCTGCTCCTCGTAGCCGAGGCCCTGGGTCGACGGCCCGCGGCCGACGGCCACGAGCAGCAGGTCGGCCTCGATGACGTCGCCGCCCTCGACCGTGACGGCGACGCCGGTCTCGGTGTGCTTGACGCTCTGGAACGGCGTGCCGGTGCGGAGGTCGATCTTGCGCTTGCGGAAGGCTCGCTCGAGCGCCTTGGACGACGCCTCGTCCTCCGCGGCGACGAGACGGGGGAGGGCCTCGACGATGGTGACCTTGGAGCCGAAGCTCGCCCACACGCTGGCGAACTCGCAGCCGATGACGCCGCCACCGAGCACGACGACGGACTCGGGGACGCGGTCGAGGCGCAGCGCGTGCTCGGAGGTGAGGACCCGCTCGCCGTCGACCTCGAGACCGGGCAGGGACTTGCTGTAGGACCCGGAGGCCAGGACGACGTGGCGGCCGGTGTAGGCGGTGTCGCCGACGGTGACGGTGCGCGGACCGGTCAGGCGGCCCTCGCCCTCGATCACGGTGATGCCCCGCGACTTGATCAGCCCGGTCAGCCCCTTGAAGAGCCGCCCGACGACCTTGTCCTTGTAGGCGTTGACCGCCGGCATGTCGATCCCGTCCAGGGTGGCGCGGACGCCGAACTGCGAGGCCTCACGCGCCGAGTCGGCGACCTCGGCTGCGTGCAGCAGCGCCTTGGTCGGGATGCAGCCCACGTGGAGGCAGGTGCCCCCGAGATCACCCTTCTCGACGAGTCCCACCGTCAGCCCGAGCTGCGCGGCCCGGAGCGCACAGGCGTAGCCGCCCGATCCCGCCCCGAGGATGAGTACGTCGAAGTCGCCCTCCGCCACCTGATGCCTTCCGCTCTCCCGTTGGGTCGGGCCCATCTTTGCACTCTTCGTGAGCCTGTCCACACCGGGTCGCTTCGCGTGGCCGGGCAGAATGGCGCCATGGGACTCTTCGACCGATTCCGTCGCTCCGGCCGCATGCGGCGCCCCGCCGCCGACGCGACCAGGACCGGTTCGACCAAGGTCCGGGCCGCCGACGGCCTCGACGTCACGCACCTGGCCGACTTCGTCAGCACGCACCGGGGGGTCGAGGGATTCGTCGAGCCGCGCACCGCGGTCAGCGACGTGACCCTGCTGCTCGTGGCCCACGACGGGGAGTGGACGCGCCGGCGGGTGCCGAGCGTGAAGTGGGCGCACGACTTCGCCAACAAGCACCACGTGCCGTCGTACGACGCCGCGGTCGTCGGCATCCCGCAGCGGATGCGTGACTACAACCGGCGCAAGAAGGCCGGCGGGTTCTGATCAGTCGGTCGCTGCCAGCGAGCGCGCGTAGGCGACCAGCGTCGTCACGCCGAAGCCGGTGGCCCCGGAGGGCACGTGGCCGTAGGGCCCGCCGCCGTTGATCTCGTTGCCGGCGATGTCCATGTGTGCCCAGGGCAGCCCGCCGGTGAACTCCCGCAGGAACGCCGAGGCGTAGAGGCCGCCGCCCCAGCGCACCCAGTCGTGCTGGAGCAGGTCGGCGACCTTGGAGGAGGTGATGCGCTCCTTCATCTCCTCCGGGATGGGCATCGGCCAGAGCTGCTCGCCGGCCGCCTCGCCCGCGTCGAGCACGGCGCGGACCGGCTCGTCGGTGCCGAGGACGGCGGCGACGCGGTCGCCGAGGGCGATCTGGAGGTGACCGGTCAGGGTGGCCACGTCGACGACGACGTCGGGCTTCTGCTCGGAGGCCATCTGGAGGGCGTCACCGAGCAGCAGCCGGCCCTCGGCGTCGGTGTTGGCGATCTCGACGGTGGTGCCGCCGTACATCGTGATCACGTCACCCGGGCGCATCGAGGAGCCCGACACCATGTTCTCCGCCATCGGGGCGTAGGTGGTGACCTTGACGGGCAGGCCGAGCTCGGCGATCGCGAAGGTGGCGGCGATGACGGCGGCCGCGCCGGCCATGTCGCCCTTCATGCCGACCATGCTGCTCGCGGGCTTGATGGTGAGGCCGCCGGAGTCGAAGGTGATGCCCTTGCCGACGAGGGCGAGGTGACGGCGGGCGCCCTTGGGGGACCACGTCAGCCGGACCATGCGCGGCTTGGCGGTCGAGCTGTTGCCGACGGCGAGCGTGCCGCCGCAGCCGAGCTCGGCCAGCTGCGCGTCGTCGAGGACCTCGAGCGTGACCTTGGGGGCGTGGCGGCCCTTGGTGAGCGACTGGTGGGCCTCGGTGACGGCGTCGGCGAACGCGGGCGGCGTCAGGTGGCCGGGCGGCTCGTTGACCCAGTCGCGGCAGGTGAGCACCGCGCGGGCCACGACCTGCGCGTCCTCGAAGGCGGTGACCGCCTCGGCCTTGCGGGCCACGGGGCTCAGCACGACGACCTCGCCGGCCGCCGTCGACTCGGGGTCGCCCGACTTGTGGCGCGTGTAGGTGTATCCGCCGAGCAGGTGTCCCTCGGTGGCGGCGGCGACCTGCTCGGGGGAGCCGGCCGGGAGGGCCAGGGCCACGGAGGCGGCGTTGGGGACGCTGCGGGCGGCGACGCCGGCCGCGCGGCGTACGGCGGTGGGCGTGACGGACCCGTCGGCACCCGCGGGGCCGAGGCCCACGAGGACGACCAGCGGGGTGCGGACGACACCGGCAGTGGGCACCTTGACGCTCTCGCCGGCCTTGCCTGTCACGCCCAGCGACGAGAGCAGCGGGCGCAGCTTGCGGCCCCACGCCTCGCCCACCTCGGCGGCCTCCTCGCACAGGACCGGGCCCTTGTCGGAGGAGAGGACGCCGACCACCACGGCGTCTGCTCGGGTCTTGGCGGGGCTGGCGCTGCGCAGCGTGTACGTCGTCGTCACCCGGGCATGCTAGGCGAGGCGTCCGACACACCGCGCTGCGGTAGGTTGCCGACCATGTCCGAGCAGACCCTCACGCAGTCTCCGCTGCACGAGGCACACGTGGCCCTGGGCGCCAAGCTCGCCGAGTTCGGCGGCTGGTCGATGTCCCTCGAGTACCCCTCCGGCGTGGTCAAGGAGCACACCGCCGTCCGCGAGGCGGTGGGCGTCTTCGACGTGAGCCACCTCGGCAAGGCGATGGTCACCGGCACCGGTGCCGCCGACTTCGTCAACGCGACGCTGTCCAACGACCTGCGCAAGATCGCGCCGGGGAAGGCGCAGTACACGCTGTGCTGCGACGAGCGGACCGGCGGGATCGTCGACGACCTCATCGCCTACTACCAGGACGACGAGCACGTCCTGCTGGTCCCCAACGCCGCCAACACCGCCGAGGTCGTTCGCCGCCTGCGCGAGGCCGCGCCGGACGGCGTTGCCGTCTCGGACCACCACCGCGACTACGCCGTGCTCGCCGTGCAGGGCCCGAAGTCCGACGAGGTCCTCGACGCGATCGGCCTGCCCACCGGGCACGACTACATGTCCTTCGTGGAGGCGCCCTTCGAGGGACCCGACGTCGTCGTGTGCCGCACCGGCTACACCGGCGAGCGCGGCTACGAGCTGATCGTCGCCAACGAGGGTGCCCTCGGGCTCTGGCAGGCGATCCTGGCCGCCGGCGCCGAGCACGGCATCCTCCCGTGCGGACTGGGCGCCCGCGACACGCTGCGCACCGAGATGGGCTACCCGCTGCACGGCCAGGACATCAGCCTCGACGTCACGCCCGTCGAGGCCGGCCTGACCTGGGCCGTCGGCTGGAAGAAGGAGACCTTCTGGGGCAAGGACGCCCTGGTCGCCGAGAAGGAGGCCGGCCCCAAGCGACGGCTGCGCGGCCTGGTCGCGGTCGGTCGCGGCATCCCGCGCCCCGGCATGGGCGTCACCCTCACCCAGGACGTGCCGCTGGCGGACATCACCTCGGGCACCTTCTCCCCGACGCTCAAGAAGGGCATCGGCCTGGCGCTGATCCCGACCATGGTCGCCGAGGACGCCGAGGTCGGCGTCGACGTGCGCGGCCGTCGCGAGATCTTCCGCCTCGTCAAGCCGCCCTTCGTCGACACGTCGGTCAAGGAGTCCTGATGCTTCCCGGCCAGCCGCCGACCTTCCGCCAGCCCAGTGCCTCCGAGCGCCCCTGGTGGTGGCGCCTCGAGGACGCCTCCGGCAACGAGGTGGCGGCCCCCGAGCACGAGGGCCAGCGGTTCGGGTCGCAGGCCGACGCCGAGTCGTGGGTGGGGGAGATCTGGGCCGAGCTCGCCGAGGCCGGTGTCGACGCCGTGACCCTCTTCGAGCACGACCGGCAGGTCTACGGACCGATGTCGCTCCACGCCTGAGCGGCCGACGACCGATGGCCGAGAGGCTCTGGAACGACGTCGCGGGCGCCTACGACCGCTCGTTCGCGACCCTGTGCGCCGGCACCGCCGAGGCGCTGCTCGACCGGGTGCCCGCGGGCTCGCGAGTGCTCGACGTCGGGTGCGGGTCGGGCCACGTGTCCGCCGCACTGGTCGAGGCGGGCCACGTCGTCCACGCGGTCGACCCCGACCCGCAGATGGTCGCGCTGGCGACCTCCCGGTCCGCGGCCGACGTGCGGCCGGGTGGCCTGCCCGACCTGCCGTACGACGACCGGTCCTTCGACGCGGTCGTCGCCAACTTCGTGCTCAACCACGTCGACGACCCGCGAGTCGCCGCCCGGGGCCTGGTCCCGGTGGCGCGCCCGGGCGGTGCCGTGGTGGCGACGGCCTGGCCGGCCCAGCTGCAGCCGCAGGCCGCCCTGTGGAACGCGCTCCTCGACGAGGCCGGGGCGGTGCGTCCCGAGATGCCCCGGCTGGCGCCCGAGCTCGACTTCGAGCGGTCGCCCAACGGGCTGGCGGACCTGCTCGCGGAGGCCGGTGTGCGGGACGTCGAGGCGGTTCCGCTGGAGTGGGACTGGCGGGTCCGGCCCGACGACCTCTGGGCGGGGGTGACCTCGGTGGGCAACTTCGGGGTCGCCTGGCGGGCGCAGTCCGACGAGGTGCAGCAGCGCATGCAGGACGGCTTCGCGGACGCCGCGGCTCCGTGGACGGAGGACGGGCACCTCGTCTTCCGCGTCCGGGCGGCAGTGGCACACGGCGTGGCCTGACCGGCGTCGCCCGACCCATCCGGCGGCGGGGTCGCACCGAAGGACCTCGGGAGGTGCCGATGCCGCACGACGAGGGATTCCACGCGTTCGTCGCGGCACGCCGCCACGTCCTCGTCGAGGAGCACGGCGGCGGTGCCGCGGCCGAGGTGGCGGTGGACCGTGCCCTGGTGCGGTGCCGGCGTCACTGGTCCCGGCTGGGGCGCGAGGACGACGTCGAGCGGCGCGTGCGCGAGCTGGTCGCTCTCGAGCTCGACCGCCCGCGGCGGCGCCGGATCGGGCTGGGGGCACTCGGGGCGCTGGCCCTGGTCGTCGTCGCCGCGGTGCTGTGGTCGGTACGGCCGCAGCCGCCGGCCGTCGCCGAGGAGCCCAACCCGCTGCCCGTGCCCTGGTACGACGGCACCGAGCTCCGCCTCGCGGACGTGGCGGTGACGCTGCCCGACCTCGGGCCCTTCGTCGCTGACGGGGACGGCGTGATCGTGCGGTGGAACGGCGAGGTGCGACGGGTCGACGCGGACGGCGAGCTCTCGTCGTACTCGGGGGAGGTCGACTTCGAACCGGACCGGACCGTCGCCACCCCGCCGCTCGACCCCCCGGACCGGCTCCTTCAGTCGGTCGACGGGCCCGCCGACACCACGCTCCACCTGGTCGAGATGCACAGCTCGAACCCGGACGCCGGCACCTATGTCCGGCTCTCCGAGACCGGCCGGCGTGTCTTCCTCCTGTGCACGCCCTACAGCTGCCTCACCCGGCTGGTGGAGGCCGGAGCGCGGTTGCGCTGAGGACGCGGACGGTCGCTAGCGTGGCGACATGCGCCCCTTCCGCCAGGTCGACGTCTTCTCGCCCGAGCCGATGCGGGGCAACCCGGTCGCGGTCGTCCATGACGCCGACGGCCTCACGGACGACCAGATGCGTGCCTTCGCGCGCTGGACCAACCTGAGCGAGACGACCTTCGTGCTCACCCCCACCGACCCCGGTGCCGACTACCGGGTGCGGATCTTCACGCCGGACACCGAGCTCCCCTTCGCCGGCCACCCGACGCTGGGCACCGCCCACGCGTGGCTGGAGGCCGGGGGAGTGCCGGCGACCGACGGGGTCGTGGTGCAGGAGTGCGGCGCGGGCCTGGTGACCGTACGACGCGGCGAGCGGCTCGCCTTCCAGGCGCCGCCGCTGGTGCGGAGCGGTCCGGTCTCGGAGGAGGACCTGGCGCGGGTCGTGCGCGCGCTGCGGATCGGCCGTGACGACGTGGTGGACAGCGCGTGGGTCGACAACGGCCCGGGCTGGGTCGGGGTGCTGCTGGAGTCCGCGGACGCCGTGCTGGCCCTCGAGCCCGCGTGGCAGGACTTCGAGGGGCTGGACATCGGAGTGGTCGGACCGCGCGCCGACGGGGACACCGCCTGCGAGGTGCGGGCGCTCGGCGCCGGGATGGGGGTCGACGAGGACCCCGTCACCGGCTCGCTCAACGCAGGGCTGGGCCAGTGGCTGGCCGGCAACGCGCTCCCGACGTCGTACGTCGCGGCCCAGGGCACCGCGATCGGACGCGCCGGTCGGGTGCACGTGTCCCGGGAGGGCGACGACGTCTGGGTCGCCGGCGACACCGTCTCCCGCATCGTGGGCGAGGTCGACCTCGGCGACTAGCCTTGCGGTCATGCGGCCCTACCTCGACCTCCTCCAGCGACTGCTCGACGACGGGGTGGCCAAGGACGACCGCACGGGCACCGGCACGCTGAGCCTCTTCGGCCACCAGATGCGCTTCGACCTCTCGCAGGGCTTCCCGCTGGTGACCACCAAGAAGGTGCACACCCGCAGCGTCTTCGGCGAGCTGCTGTGGTTCCTGCGCGGGGACACCAACGTGAAGTGGCTCCACGACCGCGGCATCACCATCTGGGACGAGTGGGCGGACGCCGACGGCGACCTCGGGCCGATCTACGGCCACCAGTGGCGCTCCTGGCCCACCCCCGACGGGCGGCACGTCGACCAGGTCGCCCAGGTCATCGAGCAGATCAAGGCCGACCCGGACAGCCGCCGCCACGTCATCAGCGCCTGGAACGTCGCCGACGTGCCCGACATGGCGTTGCCGCCGTGCCACACGCTGATCCAGTTCTACGTGGCGAACGGGCGGCTGTCCTGCCAGCTCTACCAGCGCAGCGGGGACGTCTTCCTCGGCGTGCCGTTCAACATCGCGTCGTACGCCCTGCTCACCCACATGGTCGCGCAGGTGACCGGGCTCGAGGTCGGCGACTTCGTGCACACGCTCGGCGACGCGCACCTCTACTCCAACCACGTCGATCAGGCGCGCCTCCAGCTCACCCGCGAGCCGCGCCCGCTGCCCACGCTGACGCTCGACCCGAAGGTCACCACGATCGACGGCTTCGACCTCGAGCACATCACCCTCGAGGGCTACGACCCGCACCCGGCGATCAAGGCGCCCGTGGCCGTCTGAGGTACGTCGCCGCAGGGGCCTTGCCCGTCCGGCTCCGGCGTCGGACAGTGGTGCTCCGACGCGACGACGGAGGTTCCCATGCCGACACACGTGCCGCGGGCACCGCGGCGATCAGCCCCGGTGATGCTCCTGGCCGCGCTGCTGGTCCTGACGGGCGCTCCAGCCCTGGCCGACTCCGCCTCGGTGCGGGACGGGACGGGGGACATGTGGACGGTCCGTGAGGGGGAGACGGACGGTCAGCACGCGCCGGGGGCACGGATCGGCGACATCGCCCGGACGACGTACACGCACACCGAGACCCGGGTCGTCGTCCGCGCCCGGTTCGTGGAGCTGACGCCGGTCGGGCGGCGGTTCACCCTGTGGGTGGGCATGCGCTCGCGGGACGGGCGCGAGACGACCCTGGGCGTCCGTGCGTCCCGCCGTGACCGCGACGGCCACACGGTGCTGATGGACGAACGCGGACGCGACATCGACTGCGTGGTGCGGCACCGGATCAGCTACGGGCGCGACGTGGTGAGCGTGGCCGTGCCGCGCGCGTGCCTGCGGCGTCCTGCTGCGCTGCGGTTCAACGCGTTGAGCGAGCAGTGGGGGCGCCGTCTCTTCTACGCCAACCTCGACGATGGCCTCAGCCCGAACGTGCCCGGTCCCGTCCGGTGGACGTCGCCCGTCCGCGCCGGGTGAGCCGCCCCCAGTAGGGTCGGCGCCGTGCAGGACGAGGGCAGGCGCGTCGTGATGGTCGCGGCGTACGGCGACAACCGCGTCATCGGCGCCGACGGCGAGATCCCGTGGCGGATCCCCGAGGACTTCGCGCACTTCAAGGAGGTCACCCTCGGGCACACGCTCCTGATGGGGCGGGCCACCTGGGACTCCATCGGCCGGCCGCTGCCCGGACGGACGACAGTGGTGCTCACTCGCTCGGAATCCTGGAGCCCGGGCTTCGAGGGGGTGCACGTCGCGCACTCACTCCCCGACGCACTGGCGCTGTGCGCGTCGCTGCCCGGGGACACGATCGTGGCCGGGGGCACGCAGGTCTACTCCGCCGCGATGCCGTTCGCCACGCACCAGGTGCTCACCGAGGTGCACCTCTCGCCGGCGGGTGACGCCGTCTATCCGGAGTTCTCGCTCGTCGAGTGGAGAGAGGTACGCCGCGTCGCGCGGCCCGATCTCGGCCTCGACTGGGTCTGGTGGGAGCGCGTCTACTTCGCCGGCAGCGACCGGGCGTAGGCGAGCCCTCGGGTGACCCACGTCTTGAGTGCTGCGTCTTCCTCGAGCGACTGGACCGAGACCAGCAGCCAGCCGGTCATGGGCCGGCCGCGCATCTCCATGGGGCGGACCGACTCGCCGTCGACCCAGTCGTCGGACGTCGCCGGGTCCGCGCGGACCATCAGGTCGCCGCTGCTGCTCGCGGCGACCGCCATGTTGCCGTCGAGCATGAACCCGAGGCCGCCGAACATCTTCCTCTCCGTCACGCCGCGCTCGCCGAGGAGCTCGTCGCGCACCCGGGCGGCCAGGGCCTCGTCGTAGGGCATGCCGTGAGTATGCCGCTCCTCATGCGGCGCGTCCGGTGTCGCTCGTGGAGCTCGTCGTGGAGCTCGTCGGTAGTCCAGGTGCGAGCATCGGCGAGGCTCGCCCCCTCATGCGCTCCGGTGGTTGAGGTGGGAGCGCAGCGAGCCTCTCAACCCGTCGAAAGTCGTGTCCACAGTGTGGTCGGTAGGCCGGATTTCGACGGTCCGTTGTCGGTGGTCCCTGATGCAATAGGACCCATGAAGACGCCCGCCGCTCCTGCTCTGCCGGACACTCCGGCCGAGCTGTTGCGTGCGGTGAAGGCATCGCGGGATCGGGCTGCTGCCGAGGACGTGGAGATGATGCGCCTCGCGGTGCACTGGGCGGGTCTGCACCTGGCCGACCCGGTGCACGCGGAGGCGTGCTTCACCTCGCCGAAGACCTTCGCGGGTGAGGGATCGCCGTCGATCGATGAGTTCTGTGTGCCGGAGTTCGCGACCATGCTCGGTCGCACGTGCGACTCGGCGGGGCGGTTCCTGACCGAGTGCGTGGAGGTCGCCTACCGGCTGCCGCAGCTGTGGGGTGCAGTCCAGGCCGGACTCGTCGCGGGGTGGCGGGCGCGGGTGATCGCGCAGACCACCCTGGACCTGACGCTCGAGGCGGCGACGTATGTGGACGGGCAGGTGTTCTGGTGCGCCAACCGGCTCACGCCCTCCGCGCTGGGCAGGGTGGTGGACGAGGCCCGGGTCAGGTTCATGCCCGAGGCCGTGGAGAAGGCGCTGGAGAAGTCGGCGGACAAGCGCAACGTCACCTTCGACACCCAGCAGGTCTCCTTCGACGGGACCATGCACCTGGAGGCCGACCTGGAGATCCCCGACGCCCTGGCCCTGCGCGAGGCCGTCGCCTCCGGCGCGGAGCACCTCGCCAAGCTCGGGTCCACCGACACCGTCGACGGCCGCCGGGCCACCGCGCTGGGCGACCTGGCGCGCCGGCAGCTGACCCTCGGCTTCGACCAGACCGACGACACCGACGGTGGCGACCACGTGTCGGCGGTGGTCGGGATGCGAGCCGCGAAACCGGCCGCGCCGGTGACGCAGATCGTCATCTATGCGCACCTGTCCGCCGATGCCATCACCGGCCTGGCGGGCCCGACTGGTGACGCGACCGGTGAGGCGTTGTGCGCCCGTGTCGAGCAGGCCGGCCAACGCCTGCTGTCGGTGGAGCAGATCCGTCAATGGTGCGGACGCCCCGACGCCCAGGTCGTGGTCAAGCCGGTCATCGACCTCCGCGAGCGCCTCGAGACCAAGGGTTACACCCCGACCGCGGCGATGCGGGACTACGTGATCGTCCGCGACGGGACGTGCGTCTTCCCGTGGTGCGGACGCAACGCCCGGCACGGCGACATCGACCACATCGTCCCCTACGACCACGACCATCCCGACCGCGGCGGCCAGACGAGCACCGACAACCTCGCCGCCCTGTGCCGCCGGCACCATCGGCTCAAGACCAAGGGCCGCTGGCGCTACGTGATGACCGAACCCGGCGTCTTCGACTGGACCAGCCCGCTGGGCTGGACCTACCGACGCGACCACACCGGGAGCAGCTGCACGGGACGCGCCTGGCCCGAACCCGGCGCCGACAGCGGCGACCAGCAACGCGGCCAGCCGGACCTGCACCCGCCAGACCAGTAGCCACCGCGCCCCGCACCCCGCCACGCAGCACCAGCGGCGGGGTCACCGGCACGTCCGGAAGGGGGTGCCTGGCGTTGCGGAGACGGTCAGGACGAGGCGGTCAGGCGGATGCTCTCCGGCAACGCCGCACGCACGGTCTCCACCACAGCGCCCAGATCCACCGGCCCTCCGGTGTCGATGGTGACGACCGTGTCGCCGAGCATCAGTGGCCCGCGGTAGGACTCGCGCAGACGCGCCGCCACACGCTCGTGGTCGGCCGGCGTTCGGAGATGGTCCAGGTGTCCGGGGTGGCGCCTGCGGGCGGCGAAGCGCGCCACCGCCACTTCTACCGGGCAGTCGCAGAAGACCTCCACGACCTCGTCCGCGATCGCGAGCAACCGACCGGGCGCGGTGTCGTGGTCCCACCAGTTCACGACGATCGCAGCCTCCGTCGAGGCGGCAAGGCGGAGCAGGACCTCGTCGCTGGCCCGGCTGAGGCGGTGCCGCTGTTGCTGGTCCTCACACCCGAGGCCGTCGAACAGGGCCTCGAGGATCTGATCCTTGTCGAGCAGCGGGAGCGACAGGTGATCGGCGAGCGCCCGGCCGACGGTCGTCTTCCCGCTCGCAGGCAGGCCCGAGACGACCACCAGCAGACGCGCGCTCACGCGCGCATCGTGCCATCGCGACATCGCGAGGCGCCGACACAGCACCGCAGAGAAGCGACGCGGCTCACGGTGCCCGCGTGCTACCGAACGACCGTGAGTGGTCCCTCGTCGGGCGTCGGTGGCTCGAAGTGGTCGAAGTACTGGGCGACGAGGTCGTCCGAGAGCACGAAGTCGTCCGAGTCGCTGCCGCGCCGGGCCCTCATACGACTGAGGACCGTGTCGCGGTCGGTCGCCAGGTAGATCGTCTCGGGCACCACTCCGGTCGGGGCCAGCAGCGTCCGGTAGTCGTCCCGCATCCGTCGCGACCAGAACGAGAAGTCCAGGACGACGTCGGTGCCCGCCGCCACCAGCTCCAGCAGCCGGGCCCGCAGGCCGGCCTCGATCTCCTCGCGGACGTCCGGGGGCAGCGGCACGGTCGAGATCCCGCGACGCCACATCTCCACGTCGAAGGAGAGGCGAACCATGCCCTCGGCCTCCAGGCGCCGGGCGTAGGTCGACTTCCCGGCCCCCGACGGCCCGCACATGAAGACGACGCGGCTCACGGACGGACCTTATGTCCGGTCATCGACCGGGGTGGAGGATCAGGAGTAGCGGTGCGTCTTCGCCGCGTGCCCGGCCTCCCGGGTGCACGTCCGCCCGCTCATGTTGCGGTGCCCGCACGCCGACGCGTCGGCCGCCGTCGCAGCGGGTGAGGGGGCGGCGGGCTTCCGGGCGACGGGCGCGGCTGGCGCCACGGGCGCCTTCGTCGCAGCCGATCGCGGGGTCGAGGCCGCGCTCCGCTTCTCGTTGGCGGCGTACTTGGCCTCACGCATCGCGCGCAGGGCATCCATCTTGCTCATCGTCCGATCACGTCCGAGACACTAGGCGCCCCCACCGACACCCCGGTCACGACACCCGTGGGGGAGCGACGTCGCGTGCACCACACGGCCGCGCCGGGCGCGGCGTACGGCTCGTGTCGTTGCAGTGACCGGAGCGACCCGGGCGGCGCGGTAGCCTGACCCCATGACCTCCGCAGCACCGTTCGGCCGCCTGTTGACCGCGATGGCGACGGCGTTCACCGACGACGGCGAGGTCGATCTCCAGGGCACCGCGGCCATCGCCGCCCACTTGGTCGACCACGGCCACGACGGCGTCGTGGTCAGCGGCACCACCGGCGAGTCGCCGACCACCACGGTGGCCGAGGACGGCCTCATCCTGCAGGCAGTCAAGGACGCGGTCGGCGACCGCGCTACGGTCATCGCGGGCGTCGGCACCAACGCCACGGCCCACTCGGTCGAGCTCGCCGTGCAGGCCGCCAAGATCGGCGTCGACGGCCTGCTGCTGGTGACGCCCTACTACAACAAGCCCAGCCAGGCGGGCGTGCTGCACCACTTCCGCAGCGTCGCCGAGGCGACCGACGTGCCCGTCATGCTCTACGACGTCCCCGGCCGCACCGGCACCACGATCGCCATGGAGACGTATCTGCGCTCCCTCGAGCTCGGGACGGTCAACAGCGTCAAGGACGCCCTGGGCGACCTGCCCCGCGTGGCCCGTCTCGTGCAGATGGGGTACGCCGTCTACAGCGGCGACGACGCCAACACCCTGGGCATCCTGAGCAGTGGCGGCTGCGGCCTGGTGAGCGTCGTCGGCCACGCCGCGGGCGACCAGCTCAGGGCGATGATCGACTCCTTCCTCGCGGGGGACCTCGACGCCGCGCGCGCCACCTACACCCGGCTGCTGCCGGCCTTCGACGCCGTGATGGGCGTCCCCAACTACGGAGCCACGACCGCCAAGGCTGCGCTGCAGCTGCTCGGCGTGCTCGACAACCGGAACGTGCGCGGACCGCTCGTTCCGCTCGACGACGACGAGGTCGCGGCGCTCCGCGCCGGGCTCGCCGCGTCCGACCTGATCTGAGGAGACCCTTGAGCCACCCCCATCCCGAGCTGTCCACACCTGCGCCACTGGCCAAGGGCGCGCTGCGCGTCATCCCGCTCGGCGGCCTCGGCGAGGTCGGCCGCAACATGACCGTCTTCGAGTACGACGGGCGCCTGCTGATCGTCGACTGCGGCGTGCTGTTCCCCGAGGACCACCACCCGGGCGTCGACCTGATCCTTCCCGACTTCGAGCCGATCCGGGACCGCCTTGAGCAGGTCGAGGCGCTGGTCCTGACCCACGGCCACGAGGACCACATCGGCGCGACGCCCTACCTGCTGCGCGAGCGCGGCGACATCCCGCTGGTCGGCTCCGAGCTCACCCTGGCCCTGCTGGGCAGCAAGCTGCGCGAGCACCGCCTCAAGGAGACGACCCACCACCTGGTCAAGGAGGGGGAGACCATCACGTTCGGGCCGTTCGTGCTCGAGTTCATCGCGGTCAACCACTCCATCCCCGACGCGCTGGCCGTCGTCATCCGCACCGGTGCGGGCGTGGTCCTGCACACCGGCGACTTCAAGATGGACCAGCTGCCCCTCGACGGCCGGATCACCGACCTCAACGAGTTCGCCCGCCTCGGCGACGAGGGCGTCGACCTCTTCATGACCGACTCGACCAATGCCGAGGTCCCGGGCTTCACGACGCACGAGAAGGACATCTCGCCGGTCCTGGACCGGGTCTTCGCCAAGTCGGAGAAGCGGATCATCGTCGCCAGCTTCGCCAGCCACGTGCACCGCGTCCAGCAGGTGCTCGACGCCGCCGTCGCGCACGGTCGCAAGGCGGCGTACGTCGGCCGCTCGATGGTCCGCAACATGGCGATCGCCAAGGACCTCGGCTACCTCCACGTGCCGCCGGGCGTGCTGGTCGACGCCAAGGACCTCGCCGACCTCCCCGCGGACCGGCAGGTGCTGATCTCCACCGGATCCCAGGGCGAGCCGTTGAGTGCGCTGAGCCGGATCGCCCAGCGCAGCCACGCGTTCGTGCACCTCGAGGAGGGCGACACGGTCGTGCTGGCCAGCTCGCTCATCCCGGGCAACGAGAACGCCGTCTTCCGCGTCATCAACGGCCTGTCCCGCTGGGGCGCCCACGTCGTGCACAAGGGCAACGCGCTCGTGCACGTCAGCGGCCACGCCAGCGCCGGCGAGCTGCTCTACTGCTACAACGTGGTCCGGCCGCGCAACGTGCTGCCCATCCACGGCGAGATCCGGCACATGCGCGCCAACGCCGACCTCGCGGTCGCGACCGGCGTGCCGCGCGACCGGGTCGTCATCGCCGAGGACGGGGTCGTGGTCGACCTCGTCGACGGCGTCGCCAGCATCGCCGGCAAGGTGGACTGCGGCTACGTCTTCGTCGACGGCACCACCATCGGCGAGGTCTCCGAGTCGTCGATGAAGGACCGTCGGATCCTCGGCGAGGAGGGCTTCCTGTCCGTCATCGTGGTCGTCGACTCGGTGACCGGCAAGGTGTCCTCCGGACCGGAGATCCACGCCCGCGGCTTCGCCGAGGACGACTCCATCTTCGACGCCATCAAGCCCGGCATTGTGGACGCCATCGACCAGGCCGTCGCCGAGGGCACGACCGATCCCTACCAGCTCCAGCAGACGGTCCGTCGGGTCGTCGGCCGCTGGGTCAACAAGGCCCACCGTCGTCGTCCGATGATCATCCCGGTCGTGATCGAGGCCTGAGCGTGCCGGAGGGGGCGGTGCGTCCGGGGGAGCAGGTGGAGGCGGCACCCGCGCCTGCCCTGCAGCGCCTCTCCGAGCTGGTCCGGCGGGTCAACTCCTCCACCGACACCGCCGACGTGCTCGAGGAGATCGTGCACGGCGTCTGCGACGTCCTCGGCTACGGCGTCGCCGCGATCGCGCGCCTCGAGGGCGACACCCTGGTGATGACCGCCGTGGCCGGCCCCGACGACGTACGCCGCCAGATCCTCGGCCGTCGTACGCCCGCCGCCGAGATCATGGACGAGTACCGCCAGGCCGACCGCTGGGGGATCCTGCGGTTCGTCCCGCACGGCCGCATGTCCGAGGCGCGCATCACCGCGGCCTGGATCCCGGACTTCGAGCCCGACGCCGACGACCCGCAGGCCTGGCACCCCGAGGACACGCTGTACGCCCCGCTCTACTCGGCGACGGGGAGGCTGCTGGGCAACATGGCCGTCGACCTGCCCCCGGGCAACCGGGTGCCGTCGCTGCACGAGCGCGAGCTGCTGGAGATGTTCGTGGTGCAGGCCGGCCTGGCGCTGAGCAACGCGCAGCAGCGCGAGGAGCTCTCGGAGCAGCTGCGCCTGGGCTCCACGGTCAAGGAGGTGGCCCAGGCCGGCAGCCAGCCGGGGCTGGACGCGATCCTGGCCGACGCCTGCGAGGCGATCCACCGCGGCTTCGACGCCGTCCAGGTCTGGATCCGCTGCTACCCCGACGACGACGCCGGCAGCAGCGTGGCCGCGGGGCACCCCCGGCCGGGGCTCGCCCAGTCACCGGTGGCCGCCCTGCGCGCGGACCTCGCCGCGAGGTGGCCCACCGCCGACCCGATCGCGGTGCACATCAGCGACAGGACCAGCGTGCTCTCCGCCGAGAGCCTGGCGCGGCTCCAGCAGATGATGACCTCGGTCGGGGCGTTCCACGTCGCGGTGGTGCCGATGGGCGTGGCACTGGACCTGCTCGGCTACCTCGTCGTGGGCCTCAACGGCACCCGCGGCCACCTCGGGACCGCCGAGCTCGACGCCCTCACCGAGATCGCCCGCGAGCTCGGCCGCAGCGTCCAGACCGCGCGGCTGCTCGAGACCGAGCAACGGCTGGTGTCCGAGCTGCGGGAGCTCGACCGCTACAAGGGCGAGCTCATCGCCACCATCAGCCACGAGCTCAAGACCCCGCTGACCACGATCATCGGCCACGCCGAGCTGCTGGGCGAGCTGCACGAGCACCGTTCCGTCGAGGCCATCTCCCGCAACGCCGAGCGGCTCAACCGCCTGGTGCAGAACCTGCTCGACTACTCCCGCGTGCAGGATCGCCTCGCGTCGGTGCGGGAGCGCGTCGAGCTGGTGGAGACGTGCCGGTCGGCCGTCGACCTGGTCGCGCTCCTCGCCGAGACCGGCGAGGTCGAGGTGGTGACCGAGACCTGCTGCGAGGAGGTGGTGGTGACCGGGGACCCCGAGGAGCTCTCGCTCGTGGTCGACAACCTGG
This sequence comes from Nocardioides sediminis, assembly GCF_003047295.1. Taxonomy (GTDB): domain Bacteria; phylum Actinomycetota; class Actinomycetes; order Propionibacteriales; family Nocardioidaceae; genus Nocardioides; species Nocardioides sediminis. Next base: position 152,114 of record NZ_PZYZ01000003.1, on the reverse strand, counting down.
TCAGCAACGCCGTGAAGTACTCCCGTCCCGGCGGGACGGTCAGGGTCGAGATCACCTGCGACGACGCGTGGGCGCGGATCGCGGTGGCCGACGCCGGTCTGGGCATCTCCGAGGCCGACCAGGTCCACCTCTTCTCGGCCTTCCACCGCTCCAGCAACCCCGAGGCGCTCTCCATCCCGGGGACCGGGCTCGGTCTCGCGATCTCCCGGCGCATCGTGGAGTCCCACGGCGGACGGATCGACGTCGACTCGTCCCTCGGCCGGGGGAGCACCTTCACGCTGGCGTTGCCACGGCGGTTCGCACCGGCCCACTGACCGCGGGGCCCTCGAGCTCCAGGACACGGTCGACGCCGTCGAGCCCCACGCTGCCGTGGGTGATCCACACGACGGTGCGGTCGGGCCGTCCGGCCAGCAGCACGTCGGCGACCTCGCGGGCGGTTCCCGTGTCGAGGTGCGCCGTCGGCTCGTCGAGGACCAGCACGGGAGCGTCGGCCAGCAGGGCGCGCGCGACCGCGATCCGGGCGCGCTCGCCGCCGGACACGGCCACCCCGGCGCTGCCGAGGAGGGTGTGCATCCCCTGGGGCAGCGTCGCCACCCACGCACCGAGGCGCGCGCGGGTGAGGGCGTCGGCGACCTCGTCGTCGGAGGCGTCGGGCCGCGCCAGCCGCACGTTCTCGCACACGCTCGAGGCGAACACGTGCGGGTCGTCGGCGGCCAGGCCGACGTGCGCGCGTACGTCGTCCAGCGCGGCGTCGCGCACGTCGAGGTCGCCCAGCCGCACCGTCCCCGCCGTCGGGTCGAGGTGACGCACCAGCAGGGACGCCAGGGTCGACTTCCCGCTGCCCGAAGGTCCGAGGACCGCCACCCGCTCGCCCGGCCGCAGTGCCAGGTCGAGGTCGTGCAGGCAGGGCTGCGGACCCCAGCCGGCGCTGACGGCGTCCAGCCGTGCCGGGACCGGGCCCGGGGGCAGCGGGACCGGGCGGGCCGGGTCCGCCACGCAGGGGGCGAGCGAGGTCAGCCGGTCCAGGCGGTCCCGCGCGGCGCCGGTCCGGACCGACAGCGCCCCGGCGTCGGCGAGCGGGGCCAGCACCTCGCCCAGGGCGACGGGCAGCAGCACCAGGAGGGCGAGCGTCGCCGGCGGGACGGCACCGGCCGGGACGAGGGCCGCGGTGGCGACGACGGCGGCACCGGTGGCCAGCCGGACGACCGCGTGGCCGGCGGACACGGCCCGGACCGAGCGTCGTACGGCTCGCTCGAGGGCCGCGCCCTCGGAAGCCACGGCGGTGAGCGCGTCGGAGGAGGCCTGCCACTGGCGCAGCTCGTCGCGGGCGGTCACGACCTCCTCGACGAGCGACGACAGCCGTGCCCGGTGGTGCAGGTGGTCGGGCTCGGCGGACCGCGCTCCTCGGCGACCGAGCAGGCCGGCGAGGACGCCGACCGCCACGAGGAGGGCCAGCACCGCGCCGGCCTGCGGCGCCCACCACCAGGCGAGTCCCACGGCGAGCAGGCCGACGGCCAGGGCCGTGACCACGGGCTGGCGCACGCGGAGCCGGGCGTCCAGCAGCGAGTCGACGTCGTCGACCACCGAGGCCAGCAGGTCACCGCGCCGCGGGCCGGCCGTCCGCAGCGCGCCGGGCACCAGCGGCACCAGGGCGGCGTAGACCGCGGTCCGGCGCCGGGCCAGCTCGTGCAGCACCACGTCGTGGGACAGCAGCCGCTCCGCGTGCCGCAGCACCGGCCGGGCGATGCCGAACGCGCGCACCCCGACGATGGCCACCATCAGCACCAGCACGGGCGGGTGCGCGCTGGCCCGGGTGATCAGCCACGCTGCCGTGGCCGTCAGCGCGACCCCTGACGCCGTGGAGAGCACGCCGAGGACGGTGGACATCGGACCCTTCCAGGCGCCGGGCGGCGGGACGTCCTCGCCCTCCGAGGTGGTCGTGGCCGCGGCGGTCCTCGGCGGCACGGCGACGGGGACGACGGGCGTCGGCGCCGAGGTGCGGGGTTGGAGCGTCACCACGCGGTCGGCCTCGGCGAGGACCGCCTCGCGGTGGGCGACCACCACGACCAGCGCCCGCTCGGCGAGGGCGCGCACGGCGTCGAGGAGGACCCGCTCGGTGGAGTCGTCGAGGTGGGCGGTGGGCTCGTCGAGCAGCACCACCGGACGCTCGGCCACCAGCACGCGGGCCATCGCGAGCCGTGCCCGTTGGCCGGCCGACAGCCCGGCGCCGTCCTCGCCGAGGCGGCGGTCCAGCCCGTCGGGGTGGGCGGCCACGACGTCGTCGAGCTCGACCGCGGCGAGCGCCGCCCGGAGGTCGTCGTCGGTGGCCCCGGACCGACCCAGCAGCAGGTTGTCGCGGATCGTGCCGGCGGCCAGCCAGGGCCGCTGTGGCAGCCACGCGACCTGGCGACGCCACCAGTCGCCGTCGACGTCGGCCAGGTCCGTGCCGCCGACGAGGACCCTCCCGGCGTACGGCGCCAGCTCGCCCCGCAGCGTCTGCAGCAGCGTCGACTTCCCGCACCCGCTCGGTCCGGCGACCGCGACCAGTCCGCGGCGCGGGAGGTCCAGCGTCAGCGGCTCGGTGAGCGCCTGCGGGGCACCGGGGTGGCCCGGGGCGAGGTCGGCGAGGCGCAGGGCGGGGGAGTCCGGGACGACCGTGCGGGGGACGGTCCGCTCCAGGGCGGCGAGCGCCTCGGTCGCCTCGGCCAGGGCGGCCGTCCCCTCGGCGGCGGCGTGGAACTCGGCACCCACGCGGCGCAGCGGCCAGTAGGCCTCGGGGGCCAGGAGCAGCACGACCAGCGCGGTCTGGAAGGGGATGCTGGCGTCGGCGAGGCGCAGGCCGACGCAGACCGCGACCAGCGCGACCGACAGGGTCGCGACGAGCTCGAGCACGCTCGAGGACGCGAAGGCGAGCCGGAGCGTGTCCACGGTCGCCCGGCGGTAGCGCTCGGTGACCGCACCGATCCGGTCGACCTGCGCGTGCGCCCGGCGGTGGTCCACCAGCGTGGGGAGCCCGCGCACCACGTCCAGGAAGTGGCCGGACAGGACGCCGAGCTCGCGCCACTGCCGGGCCGCCCGGTCCCGGGTCGTCATCCCGACCAGCACGGCGAAGACCGGCACGAGCGGGAGGGTGAGCAGCACGATCAGGCCCGACAGCCAGTCCAGCCACCAGATGGCGGCCACCGTCAGCGGCGGCAGGACGGCGGCCAGCACGAGCGCGGGCAGGTAGCGCGTGACGTAGGGCTCGACGCTCGTCGCGCCGCGGGTGGCCAGCAGGACCAGGTCGTCGGGGTCCGGTCCGCCCGGTGCCGGCCTGGCCGTGGCGGCGTCCAGCAGGCGGTCCCGCAGCCCGGCCGACACGCGCGCGGCGGAGCGGGCGGCGGCCAGCTCCGCCACGTGCTCGACGAGGGCCCGCAGGCCCACGACGGCCAGCAGCGCCAGCGCCGCACCGTGCCACTCGCCTCCCGCGGGGTCGCTGACCAGGCGGACGACGAGGGCACCGATCGCCCAGGCCTGCGCCAGGGTGAGCACGCCGCCGACGACGCCGACGACGACCACCACGGCCAGCGGCCGCCGGGCGGGCAGCAGGTGGGGGAGGACCTGCGGGTCCAGCGGTCGCATCGTCAGCGGCCCGCCGGCGCGGCTGCCGCGGCGGTCGGGATGTGGTGGACGGCGATCCGCTTGCGGAACACCCAGTAGGTCCACGCCTGGTACATCAGCACGATCGGCGTGAACACCACCGCCACCCAGGTCATCACCTCGAGCGTGTACGCCGTCGCGGCGGCGTTGGTGGTGGTCAGCGAGAACGCCGCGTCGGTCGAGGAGGGCATCACGTCGGGGAACAGCCCCACGAACAACCCGGCCACCGCCAGCCCGATCGCCAGGAAGGTGCCGGTGAACGCCCACCCCTCGCGACCGGCGCGGGCCGCGACGAGGCCGCCGACGAGGCCGAGGGCGGCCACGACGAACAGCGCCGCCGAGACCGGCGTTCCGGTCTTGACCTGCGTCCACACGAGGAAGACGACCGCGAGCACCGCGGCCACGGCGCCGGTGCGCAGCGCCAGGGCCCGCGCACGGTGCCGGATGTCGCCGTCGGTCTTGAGGGCGACGAACAGGGCGCCATGGGTCGCGAAGAGGGTCAGCGTGACGAGGCCGCCGAGCAGCCCGAACGGGTTGAGCAGCGTGAACAGGGTGCCGGTGAACTCCTTGTCGGCGTCGATCGGCACCCCGGCCACGATGTTGGCGAAGGCGACGCCCCACAGGAAGGCGGGCACCGCCGATCCGACGATGAGGGCGAGGTCCCACCGGGCTCGCCAGGTGTCGTCGTCGCGCTTGGCGCGGTACTCGAAAGCGAGGCCGCGGACGATCAGTCCCACCAGGATGAGGAGCAGCGGCAGGTAGAAGCCGCTGAACAACGTGGCGTACCACTCGGGGAAGGCCGCGAAGGTGGCGCCGCCGGCGACGAGCACCCACACCTCGTTGCCGTCCCACACCGGGCCGACCGAGTTGTACATGACGCGACGCTCGGTGTCGTTGCGGGCGAGCACCGGCAGCAGCATGCCGACGCCGAAGTCGAACCCCTCGAGGCAGAAGTAGCCGATCCACAGCACGGCGATCAGGCCGAACCAGACGGTGGTGAGCTCCATGTCGATCCTCTCGTCCCCAGCGGGGATCAGTAGGCGAACGCCATCGGGCGGTCGTCGTCGTGCCCGCCGATGGGCACGTCCGGGGGTTCCACGAACGGGTCGGCGCCCCGCTTGACGTAGGTGATGATCAGCCCCAGCTCGACGACGGCCAGCACGGCGTACAGCAGGGTCAGCACGAGCAGCGACGTCCCTGCCTCGGCGACGCTGACGCCGGGCGACACGGCGTTCTCGGTGGTCATCAGGCCGAACACCACCCACGGCTGGCGGCCCATCTCGGTGAAGATCCAGCCGAAGGAGTTGGCCGCGACCGCGAGCACCGGCAGCCCGATGGCGAGCCAGGGGAACCAGCGCGACCCCGGCACCCGACCACGGCGGGTCACCCAGAGGACGAGCGCGGCGCCGGCCGCGGCCGCCATCCCGAGGCCGATCATGAAGCGGAACGACCAGTAGGTGATCGGCACGACGGGCACGTAGTCGCCGGCCGTGTAGTAGGCGGCGCCGGGGTCCTGGCCGTAGGTCTCGATGTACTCCTCGCGCAGGTCGTTGATCCCGCGCACCTCGCCGTCGAAGGAGCCGGTGCCCAGGAAGCTGAGCAGGCCGGGGATCTTGACGGCGAACTTCTCCTCGGTCCCGTCCGGGGTGCCGATGGTGAAGACGGAGAAGGACGCCGGCTGCTCGGTGTCGAAGAGGCCCTCGGCGGCCGCCATCTTCATCGGCTGCACCTCGGTCATGATCTTTCCCTGGATGTCACCGGAGACCGCGACGCCGAGGCCGGCCAGCAGGGTGACGGTGGCGCCGATGCGGACCGCGCGGCGGTAGAGGCCGCGGTCGTGCTCGTGGCCGCGGCGGACGTAGAGCCAGCCGGCGACGCCGACCACGAACGCGCCCGCGGTGAGGTACGCCGAGGCGATGACGTGCGGGAAGGTGACCAGCTGGACCTTGTTGAACATCACCGCCCAGAAGTCCACGAGCTCGGCCCGGCCGGTCTCGGGGTTGTAGGTGTGCCCGACCGGGTGCTGCATCCAGGAGTTGGCGGCCAGGATGAACCACGAGGAGAAGAGCGTGCCGATGTGCACGATCCACATGCACGACGCGTGCAGCGCGCGGGGCAGCTTGTCCCAGCCGAAGATCCAGAGGCCGAGGAAGGTCGACTCCAGGAAGAAGGCCAGCAGGCCCTCGATCGCGAGCGGCGCGCCGAAGACGTCGCCCACGAAGCGCGAGTAGTCGGACCAGTTCATGCCGAACTGGAACTCCTGGACGATGCCGGTCACCACGCCGATGGCGAAGTTGATGAGCAGCAGCTTGCCGAAGAACTTCGTGAGCCGCAGGTAGTCCTCGTTGCGGGTGCGGACCCACGCGGTCTCGAAGCCGGCGACGATCGCCGTGAGGCCGATCGTGAGGGGGACGAAGAGGAAGTGGTAGACGGTGATGATGCCGAACTGCCAGCGTGCGATCTCGAGGACGTCCATGTACCTGCGCTTCCCGGCGAAGACCTACTACGAATGGTAGTAGATACTACGTGGTGTCGTAACTAGTCCGGCAGGGCCCCTAGACTTGCGGTCATGGGTCCTAGGTCCTCCCGCATGGGCGAGCTCGAGCAGGCCGTCATGGACGCGCTGTGGTCGCTCGACGACGACCAGTGGGCGACCGTGCGCCAGGTCCACGAGTCGCTCGCCGACCGTGGGCTGGCCTACACGACGGTGATGACCGTCATGGGCCGCCTGGCGCGCAAGGAGTACGTCGTGCAGCAGCGGGACGGGCGGGCCTACCGCTACCGGCCGCGGGTCAGCCGGGCGGGGCTCACGGCCGAGATCATGCGCGAGACCCTGTCCGGGGTGGCCGCCGGCGACCGGGGACCGGCCCTGGTCTCCTTCGTGGAGGACGCCAGTCCCGAGGACATCGCGGCCCTGCGCCGCGCCCTCGACGACCTGGCCTGACGACCAGCCCGACGGTGAGCCCCCCGTGCTGACACCCCTCGTCCTCGGCGCGCTCGCCCTGGTGCTGGCGAGCCCGGTGCCGTGGGCGCTCGCGCGCTGGCCGGGCCTGCGGCACACCCCGGTGCCGGCCATGCTGCTGTGGCAGAGCACCGCGCTGGCGGCCGTGCTCGCGGCCCTCGGCGCCGGCCTGTCGCTGGTCACCAGCCGGCTGTGGGACGGCGAGGTGGGCCGGCTCGACGTGGTGCTGGCCGCGCTGGCCGGGGGAGTGACGGTCGTGGTGACCGGGCGGCTCCTGCTCAGCGGCCACCGCACCGGAACCACGCTGCGCCGGCTGCGGCGTCGGCACCGCGAGCAGGTGGACCTGCTGGCGCGGGTCGACCACGAGGCTGCGGGTGGCACCGCGGGGCGCGGGCTCTCCGTGCTCGACCACGAGGTGCCGGTGGCCTACTGCGTGCCCGGCATGACGGGCTCGCGGATCGTGGTCTCCCGGTCGACCCTCACCCGCCTCGCCCCCGCCGAGCTCGAGGCGGTCGTCGCCCACGAGCGCTCGCACCTGCGGGCCCGGCACGACCTGGTGCTCGAGGCCTTCACCGTCCTGCACAGGGCCTTCCCGCGCTGGGTGTCCAGCGCGGCCGCCCACCACGAGGTCCAGGTGCTCGTCGAGGTGCTCGCCGACCGTGCCGCCGTACGACGCGGGGACCGGCGGGCGCTCGCGTCCGCCCTCCTGGCGTTGGCCGGATCGCGGACCCCGGGAGGCGCGTTGGGCGCCACGGGGACGGGCCTGGCCGAGCGGGTCGCGGTGCTGCGGGACACCCGTCCCCGCCGGGTGCAGTCGGTGCTGGTCAGCCTGGCCGCGCTGGGGCTGATCGCGCTGCCGAGCGGGCTCGTCGTGCTGCCGTGGCTGGCCGGGCTGCGCTGAGCCTGGATCCGCATCGCTGCGCACGGGACTGCACGGCACAGGGCCCCGGCGGACTGGTCCGTCGGGGCCCTGCGTGGTGGTGCTGGGTGGTGCTGTGCTGGGTCAGCGCCGGACGCGGAACCTCATCTTGTCGCGGCTCTTCTCGCTCGAGTCGTCGCCCTTGTAGATGGCCACGATCTTGTGCTTGCCGACCTTGAGGTTCTTGCGGACCTTGTAGACCAGCCGCCCGTCGTCGAGCAGTCGCCGGCCGAGCCACTTGCCGTCGATCTTGATGACGACGCGACCGGTCACCTCGGACCCGTCCTCGGCCTTGACCTTCACGATGGCCTTGAAGTTGTCCTTGAAGGAGAGCTTCTTGGGCTTGATCTTGATCTTCGTGTCGGTCTCCGACTTCCCCGGGGCCGGGGTGGGCGTCGGGGTCGGCGTCGGGACCGGAGCGGCCTTGACGTCGCACGCCTCGACCTTGACGTTGTCGACGTACCAGCCGTCCACGCCGCCACAGCCGTCACGGCCGAGGTCGAACCGGATCTTCACGCTGTCGCCGGCCTTCACGCCCGCCTTGGTGAGGTCGACGTGGCTGGTGCCCCACGACCCGAAGACGGAACCGGGGTTGGTGCCGCTGAAGCCGGGCTCGCCGGCCATCGGGTTGGTGTTGCCGCCGGCCTCGGTCTCCAGGGTGGCGTTGTAGCCGTTGAAGTCGTACGCCGCGTCCTCGATCACCGCGAAGGGACCGCCGTTGACCGAGAGCTTGACGTTGCCGCCGTCGTAGCCGGCCTCCGTCCGGACGTAGTGGTCGAAGGACAGTCGCGGAGCCTTGGCCGAGGGCGGGATCGCGACCGCCGGGCTGACGATCGAGTCCCGTCCGGAGACGTCCGTGGAGGTGCCGGAGCAGTCACCAGCGGACGACGGGTCGGGGGCGAAGGCCACGCCACCGGCACGGTTGCCGGGAGCCTCGGTGGAGGCCTCCCACGGGATGCCGGTGGCGCCGTCGTAGACGACCTCCTGGTCGGCGGTCCAGGCGGCGATGCCCTTCTCGAAGTCGTCCGAGAACAGCGTCTGGGTCGACCGGCCCTCGCCGCAGGTGTAGGTGGGCTCACCCGTCGTGGCCAGGATCGGCTCCCAGCCGCACTTCTCGGTCGGGTCGAGCCTCAGCTCCACCGCAGCGATGGCCTTGGTGACCTGGTCGCAGTCGGCCGCGGTGATGCGGTCGACCAGCTCCGGGGTGCCCCCGACCTCGAGGTCGAGGCCCACGATCGGGTTGTTGACGAGCGTGTCGCAGGCCGCCTCGAGCGAGTCGGCGTGGTCGACGAAGTCGGACGTCTCGGTGAGGTACTCGTTCTGGGCCTTGAAGTAGATGTTCGCAGCCTTGTCGAGCCCGATGCCGGAGACGGTCTGCCCGTTGTAGGTGCCGCCGTCGACGAGGAGGGCGTAGGCGTGGTTCGGCACCGCGGAGTTGCCGTGCACGCCGCCGTTGTCGTCGGACGAGCAGTGGTACTCGGCGTCGGACACCTTGCCCGGGTCGCCGTAGCAGGTCGGGTTCCACATGTCGCGGATCGCCCCACCGAAGGCGGTCGACTGCTCGCCGACCAGCCAGCGGTGCGAGTCGGTCTTGGAATCGGTCTCGATGTCCTTGACCGTCATGTTGACCGCGCCGGCGGACTTGATCTCGGTGCCGTCGGCGTTGGTGACCATCAGGCCGTAGAGCTCGGACTGCGCGGCGATGGAGGTCATGGAGCCGCTGGCGGTGTTGCCCACCACGATGCCGGTCGCGCCGGCGTCCTCGGCGTTGCGGATCTTCACGAGGAAGGCGCAGGTGCCGCGGTCCACGTAGGCCCACTTGCCGGCCACGTCGGCGGCGTTGGTGAAGGGCGAGCAGCCGTCGTTGACGGTCGGGCCGGCCTCGTCGGCCGCGTCGAGGGCCACGACCACGTCGGCGGTGGTGCCGGTCTTGTCGAAGACCGGGCCGAAGGAGGCGGCGACCGCGCCGGCACACGGGCCGGCGACCTCGGCGGGCGAGTTGATCGTGGCCCCGATGGCGCCACGGGTGTACTGCGAGCACTCGCCGTCGACGCGCGGGGCGTCCGACTCGCCGTCGTCCTCACGGTTGTTCAGCTGGTCGAGGGTCTCGCCCCAGACGTCGGAGTAGGCCTCGTTGAGGGCACCGGACTGCCACTGGTAGATCAGGCCGGAGTTGTACTCGGTGTAGGCGTGCCCCCACTCGTGCGAGACGATGTCGTCGCTGTAGACGCCCTCGCAGTAGCTGGTGTAGGCGCCGTTCCAGGAGGCGTTGGGGCACGAGTTCGGACGGTTGTGCAGCGTGATCATGGTGCTGCCCGCGTCGTCGTAGGAGTCCACGCCGAAGGTGTTGAAGAACATCGCGTACGACTCACCGGTCGACTCGACGAGGTCCTGCTGGTCCTGGTCGAGGGTGCCGGGGAACGGCTGTCCCTCGCGCCAGACCAGGGTGGCCTGCTCGCCACCCTCGCCGGTCTCGGGGTCGTAGTCGGTGGTGAACAGGGCGCGGTCGAGCGCCTCGTGCACGTCGGAGTAGCGGTTGACCGTCTTGAGGGTGTCGGCGTCGAGGAAGACGTGGTCGCGGATGTTGCCGCCCTTGCCGTCCTTGGTGACGTTGGTGACCTCGACCTTGTAGACGAGCACGGCGTCGCCGGTCTCGCCCTTGACCGCGCCCTGCCGGTAGACCATCAGCTCGGTCGAGGCGGCGCGCAGGCCGGAGACCTCGGAGGTGGCACCGCTGTGAGTGGTCGGCGGGTGCGCCTTGACCGTCGCGATGGCCCGCTGGGCCGCGGCGTCGGCGCTGCGACCGGGGGTGACGTCGAGGTCGAGACCGGGTGCGGCGAAGCCGCTGACCGCGGTCAGGTCGCCCTCGAGGTCGACGTTGGCCTTGAGGGTGGCACCGAAGACCGGGACCCCCTTGTAGGCCTGCTTGTAGACGACCGTCCAGCCGAACTTGTTGCGGACGACCGCGCTCCGGTCGAGCTCACCGGCACGAGCGCCGAAGTTGGCGCCGTACTTGGCGAGGTAGGCGTCGGTCTTGCCGGCCGCCGTCGCGGCGGAGTCCCCGGCGCGACCCGGCATCAGGTCGCCGTCCCCCTTGACGCGGATGAAGCCGACCTTGCCGGTCGCGCTCTCACCGCTCATGGCGACGGCGGTGTCCGCCTGCGCCGTCATGGCCTTCAGGCCTTTGTCGTCGGCCGCAGCGGCCGGCTCTGCTTGGGCTCCGATGGTGGGGAAGGCCGCCAGGCCAGCCCCCACGACCGCCAGCGCAAGTCCTCTGTTGAGGAGCTTCACGTATTTCCTCCGATGTTGTTCCGAGCGCCACTCGGAACAAGACCGCCCGAGTGATCCCGGTCACCCTAAGTAGCGAAGGCGTGACACCGGAACCCCCCGAAGGAAGGTTTGTCGTAACACTTGTGTGTCGCGCCCGTGTCGCGGACGTCCCCGGCGTCGAGCCGGGGGTGCGACACGCTCCTGTGATCCGTGGGGCTGGTGTGACTCTCCCGTAGGGTCGCGGCATGGCGACCCGTACGTCTTCCCCGCCGGGGTCGCGGAGCACGAGCACGTCCAGGTCCACCGCCTCCCGAGGTGGTGGGTCCAGGTCCTCGAGCACCCGACCCCGGAGTACCAGCAAGAGCCCGGCACGCACGAGCAAGGGCGGCTCGCGCACGCCCGCTCGCCGTCCCGCCGGCCGTCCCGCCCCGCGGGCGGTGCGCAACGGGCCGGGACCGGTCGCCCGCACCTTCGGCGCGCTGGGTCGCGCCGTCGCGTCGGTCTGGCTGGGGGTGGCCCACGCGCTCGGGGCCGTGGCCCGATCGATCGGCCAGTCGGCCCGCGACCTCGAGCCCGAGCACCGTCGCGACGGTGCCGGGCTGTTCGTCATCGGCCTGGCCATGGTCGTCGCGGCCGCCGTCTGGTGGCAGCTGCCGGGCGGCGTCATGGACTTCATGCGCTCGGTCACCGCCGGTGCGGTCGGCAAGGTCGGGTGGCTGGTGCCGCTCTTCCTCGTCTACGCCGGGTGGCGCACGCTGCGCGACCCCGAGCGCAACGGCCCCGCCGGACGGCAGGTCATCGGCTGGTCGGCGTTCGCGCTGGGGATCCTCGGCATCGTCCACATCGCCAACGGCAACCCGCAGCCCGAGCTCGGTGACGCCTCGTCGCTGCAGCAGGCCGGGGGAGCGGTGGGCTTCGTCATGTCGAGCCTGCTGCTCGACCTGTTCCGGACGCCGTACGTCGTCGTGCCGATGCTGGCGCTGCTCGCGTTCTTCGGCGTCCTGATCATCACCGCCACGCCCGTCTACCAGATCCCCACGCGCCTGGCGGCGGCCCGCGACAAGGTGCTCGGCCGCACCGCACCCCAGGAGCCCGCCGGGGAGCTGGAGGCGCCGACGACGCCGATGCGCACCCGCCGCCGCGGCATGCTCGACGAGATCGACCCCGAGGCCGGCGACCCGGCGTACGACTCCCCGGTCCTGGAGGACCGCGAGGTCAAGCGGCGCCGTCGCAAGAAGGACACCGAGGAGGGCACCGACGCGGGCATCGACCTGTTCGCCGACGCCCCCACGGAGACCACCCCGGGGGTCCCGGGTGCCGTCGTCACCGAGGCGACCGGCGAGGTCGAGCCACCGCCGCACACGCCGCTGCCGCAGCGCGTCGAGCAGCTCGCCCTCTCCGGCGACATCACCTACTCCCTGCCGGACAACTCGGCGCTCAAGCCCGGCTCGGTCCACAAGGCACGGTCCAAGGCCAGCGACGCGGTGGTCGAGCGGCTCATGCAGGTGATGGAGGAGTTCGGGATCGACGCCGCCGTCACCGGCTACACGCGTGGCCCGACGGTCACCCGCTACGAGGTCGAGCTCGGACCCGCGGTCAAGGTCGAGAAGGTCACCGCGCTGTCGAAGAACATCGCCTACGCCGTCGCCTCGGCCGACGTGCGGATCCTGAGCCCGATCCCCGGCAAGTCCGCGATCGGCATCGAGATCCCCAACACCGACAAGGAGATCGTCTCCCTCGGCGACGTCTTGCGGTCCAACACCGCGCGGGCCGACCACCACCCGATGGTGGCCGGGCTCGGCAAGGACGTCGAGGGCGGCTTCGTGGTCGCCAACATGGCGAAGATGCCGCACCTGCTGGTGGCCGGCGCCACCGGCTCCGGAAAGTCGTCGTTCATCAACTCGCTGATCACCTCGATCCTGATGCGCTCGACGCCCGACGAGGTCCGGATGATCATGGTCGACCCCAAGCGGGTCGAGCTCAACGCCTACGAGGGCGTGCCCCACCTGATCACGCCGATCATCACCAACCCCAAGAAGGCCGCCGAGGCGCTGGCCTGGGTCGTGCGCGAGATGGACATGCGCTACGACGACCTGGCCAACTTCGGCTTCCGCCACATCGACGACTTCAACAAGGCGGTGCGGGCCGGCAAGGTCGAGGTGCCCCCGGGCAGCGAGCGCACGCTCGCGCCCTACCCCTACCTCCTGGTCATCGTCGACGAGCTCGCCGACCTGATGATGGTCTCCCCGCGCGACGTCGAGGACTCGGTCGTCCGGATCACCCAGCTCGCCCGTGCGGCGGGCATCCACCTGGTGCTGGCCACGCAGCGACCGTCGGTCGACGTCGTGACCGGCCTGATCAAGGCCAACGTGCCGTCGCGGCTCGCGTTCGCGACCAGCTCGCTCGGCGACAGCCGGGTCATCCTCGACCAGCCGGGCGCGGAGAAGCTGGTCGGCCAGGGTGACGGCCTCTTCCTGCCGATGGGTGCCTCCAAGCCGGTCCGTGTGCAGGGGTCCTGGGTCAGCGAGGCCGAGATCCAGCAGGTCGTCAAGCACTGCAAGGACCAGCTCGAGCCGACGTACGTCGAGGACGTCACGGCCCCCAAGGAGTCCAAGCGTGAGCTCGACGACGACATCGGCGACGACATGGAGCTCGTGGTCCAGGCCATCGAGCTGGTCGTCTCCACCCAGTTCGGCTCGACGTCGATGCTGCAGCGCAAGCTGCGGGTCGGCTTCGCCAAGGCCGGGCGACTGATGGACATCCTCGAGAGCCGCGGCGTGGTCGGGCCCAGCGAGGGATCGAAGGCACGTGACGTGCTGGTCAAGCCGGACGAGATCGACGGGGTCATCGCCACGATCGAGGGGAGTGCGTGATGGGTGCTGCAGAGCTGTACGACGCCGACGGTGCGTCGCAGGGGGCCGGCGAGGGGACGGGCGAGTCGCTGTCCGTCGCCCCCGACGTGGTCGAGGTCCGCCGCAACGGCGCCCTGGCCGCGGCCGTGGGCGCGGTGGCCGCCGCGGTCGCCATCGCCTACCTGGCGCGGGCCGCCCAGTCCGGCGCGGTGCTCGACTGGGTGCTGGCGGCCGTGCTGGGCCTGGTGTCCGTCGGCTGGCTGCGCGCCTTCGTCGACGCCCGCACCCCGCTCCTGGTCGCCGACGCGCAGGGCGTGCGGATCCGGCTCGGCCACACGTGGCGCGGCCTCCCGTGGAGCGCTGTGCACCACGTGGAGCACAGCCCCCGGCGCGGGCTGCTCCGCGACGGTCGCCTCGTGGTGGTGGCGCACAACGAGGAGCTGGTCCTCGACGAGCTCGACGCCCGCGGGCGCCGGCAGGCCGGTCTCTCCCAGCGCATGTACGGCGGTCCGCTCGCGGTCCCGCTGGGACTCTCCACCCGCGTGCTGGGTGCCGGGGACGACCTGACCGTGGCCCTGGACCGGGTGGCCATGCGCTCGGCCGAGGTCGTCGTGCTCGACGCGTCCACCGACGAGGTCCACGACGAGGTCGGCGAGGACGCCACCGGGGACGACCGCGTCGAGGACGGGGTCGACGCCTCGGAGCACCCGACGCTGGTCCGCGACCCGCGCCCGTTGCTCGCGGCCGGCATCGCCCGGCTGGCCGCCCTCGTGCCGAGCCGGTCCGAGCGCACCGAGGACGTCGGGGACGGCCAGGACCCCGAGGGCCTGGACGACCCGGGACTCGAGCCGGGCGCCGACGACACCGACGTCCCCGCCGACGAGCCGGAGCCGGTCGTCGCCAGCGCCACCCCGTCCCCGCTGCGCGAGGCCGCGAGCGCCCGTCGCTCCGAGGTCCGCCGCGACCTGGACCGCGTGGACGAGTCCGAGCCTGCTGGCCGCGAGCTCCGTCGTCCGGGCAGCGTCAGCCTCGTCGAGGACACCCAGGCCTGGGGCGACCGCGTGCGCCCGATCGCCCGCCAGGGCGACGTCGTCGAGCCGCTGGTCATCGACGAGTTCGCGACCGTCCCGGCCGCCGACCCCGTCGTGGGCCCCGAGCTCGCCGCGGCCCGCACCCGGCTCGGCCTCACCGTCGACCAGCTCGCCGAGCGCACCCGCATCCGTCCGCACGTGATCGAGTCGATCGAGGTCGACGACTTCGCCCCGTGCGGCGGCGACTTCTACGCCCGCGGACACCTGCGCACGCTGGCCCGGGTCCTGGGCATCGACGTCGCTCCGCTCCTGACGTCGTACGACGAGCGCTATGCGCACGCCCCGATCAACCCGCGGCGGGTCTTCGAGGCCGAGCTGGCCACCGGCGCCAACGGATCGATCCGCAGCACCCGCGGCGGACCCAACTGGTCGGTCCTCGTGGCCGTGGTCATGGCCCTGGTGCTCTGCTGGTCGATCGCCCGGCTGGTCATGGACACCCCGACCGAGCTCCGCAACGCCTCGCCGGTCCTCAACGGCTCGGGTGGGCCCGGCGGTGCGGGCGCGGCGGCGACGGCCGACCCCGTGCCGGTCGTCGTCACGGCGGCCACCGGTGGTGCCCACGTCGTCGTCCGCGACGGCGCGGGCGAGATCGTCTTCAAGGGCAACCTCGCCGTGGGGGACGTCCGCGAGCTCGACGCCGCCCCGCCGGTGCGGGTGCAGTCCACCGACGGAGCCGTCACCGTCGCGCTCGACGGCCAAGACCCGCGGCCGGTGGGCGACCCCGGCATCGCGGGCCAGGGGACGTTCGTCCCCCGCTGACCATTTCGTCCGGGGCCACCCCTCGGGGGATACTCGACGACGCGATGACGACCACTTCTGCTGACACCCGCCACGCGCCGACCGGCACCCCCCTCAACGTGGCGGTGGTGACCCTCGGGTGCGCCCGCAACGAGGTCGACTCCGAGGAGCTCGCCGGACGGCTCGAGGCCGACGGGTTCCTGCTCGTGGCCGACCCCGAGGACGCCGACACGGTGGTGGTCAACACCTGCGGCTTCGTCGAGGCCGCCAAGAAGGACTCGGTCGACACGCTCCTGGAGGCCGCCGACCTCAAGGACGGCGGGCGTCCGCAGGCCGTCGTGGCGGTGGGCTGCCTCGCCGAGCGCTACGGCAAGGACCTCGCCGAGTCCCTCCCCGAGGCCGACGCCGTGCTCGGCTTCGACGACTACCCCGACATCGCCGCGCGGCTGCGCGCGATCGTCGCGGGGGAGACCCACCAGGCGCACACGCCGTCCGACCGGCGCCGGCTGCTGCCGATCAGCCCGGTGGACCGTGACGCGTCGGCCATCTCGGTCCCGGGCCACGCGCCCGCCGGCCCCTCGGACGCCTCCGAGATCGGCGCGGGGGCGCCCGCGACCGGGCCGCGCGCCGTACGCCGCCGTCTCGACTCCGGCCCGATGGCCCCCCTCAAGCTCGCGAGCGGCTGCGACCGGCGCTGCTCGTTCTGCGCGATCCCCAGCTTCCGCGGCTCGTTCGTGAGCCGACGTCCCAGCGACGTGCTGGCCGAGGGTCGCTGGCTGGCGACGCAGGGCGCACGCGAGCTGTTCCTCGTCAGCGAGAACTCGACGTCCTACGGCAAGGACCTCGGCGACCTCCGGCTCCTGGAGACGATGCTGCCCGAGCTGGCCGCCATCGAGGGCGTCGACCGGGTGCGCGTGTCCTACCTCCAGCCGGCGGAGACCCGGCCCGGGCTGGTGGAGGCCATCGCCGGCACCCCCGGCGTCGTGCCCTACTTCGACCTGTCCTTCCAGCACGCGAGCGCCTCGGTGCTGCGCCGGATGCGGCGGTTCGGCGACCCCGAGAGCTTCCTGGGCCTGCTCGAGCAGATCCGTGGCCTCGCGCCGCTGGCGGGGGTCCGTTCCAACGTCATCGTCGGCTTCCCCGGTGAGACGGAGGACGACCTGCAGACGCTGTGCGACTTCCTCGAGGCCGCGCGCATGGACGTGACCGGCGTCTTCGGCTACTCCGACGAGGACGGCACCGAGGCCGCGACCTACGACGGCAAGCTCGACGAGGACGAGGTCCGCGCCCGCACGGAGCACGTCACGGCGCTCGTCGAGGAGCTCAACGCCCAGCGCGCGGAGGAGCGGGTCGGCGAGACCGTCTCCGTGCTCGTCGAGTCGGTCACCGACGGCGTGGTCGAGGGACGGGCCGAGCACCAGGGCCCCGAGGTCGACGGCACCACCACGATCGAGGGCGGCGCCGGCCTGGGTGTCGGGGACGTCGTGCTCGCGGAGGTCGTGGCCACCGACGGGGTGGACCTGGTCGCGCGAGCGACGAATGAGCTGGTCGCGCGAGCGACGAATGACGCGGTCGCGCGAGCGACGAACGACGCCGCACGTCCGACGGGAGCACAGGCATGAGCGACACCGGCCGCACGACCTCCAACTGGAACGTCCCCAACGCGCTGACCACGCTGCGGATCGTGCTCGTGCCGTTCTTCGGCTGGGCGCTGCTCCAGGAGGACGGGTCCTCGCCCACGTGGCGCTGGGTCGCCTTCGCGATCTTCGCGGTCGCGATGATCACCGACAAGATCGACGGCGACATCGCCCGCAAGCACGACATCGTCACCGACTTCGGCAAGATCGCCGACCCGATCGCCGACAAGGCGATCACCGGCATGGCCTTCATCGGCCTCTCGATCGTCGGCGACATCTGGTGGTGGGTCACCATCGTGGTGCTGCTGCGCGAGTGGAGCGTCACGCTGCTGCGCCTGTCGGTCCTCAAGGACGTGGTGATCGCTGCCTCGCAGAGCGGGAAGATCAAGACCATGTTGCAGGGCGTGGCGCTCGCGGGCCTGCTGATGCCGTTGCCGCACGGCGACGCCCACGGTGGCGCGTTCGACTTCTGGCCCGGCTCGCTGGGCGAGGTCCTCTTCTACACCAGCCAGGTGTTCCTGGCCGGTGCCGTGGCGATGACCCTCTGGTCGGGCTACGAGTTCTTCCGGGACGTCGCGCGGCAGCGACGTACGGCCCAGGTCGGCTGACAGCCGGTCGGTCACCAGACGTTCACGTGTCACACCCTTTTGAGGGGCTCCGGGAGGCGAGCAGCGGGTTAGGGTGACCCGGCTCACCCACATCCCGGAAAGGCTCACCCTGTGTCAGCTCCCTCCCTCTCGCGCCGCTGGGTCGCAGCGGCGACCGCCTCGGGCGTCCTCGCGGCGCCCCTGGCCGTGGTCGGACTCACGTCCGCTCCCGCCCACGCTGCGCCGAACGTCGAGATCAACCTCGTCGCCGTCAACGACTTCCACGGTCGCATCAACGCGAACACCACCAAGTGGGCGACCACGGTCGAGCAGCTCACGGCCGAGAACCCGGCCAACACGCTGATGGTCGGTGCGGGCGACCTCATCGGCGCCTCAGAGTTCGCCTCGGCGATCCAGAACGACCAGCCGACCATCGACGTGATGAACGTGCTGGGCCTGGACGCCTCCGCGGTCGGCAATCACGAGTTCGACAAGGGTTGGGCGGACCTGCGGGACCGCGTCATCGGCCCGGACGGCTCGCGCAACGCCCAGTGGGACTACCTCGCCTCCAACGTGACCATCAAGGCCACCGGCGCGACCGCGCTCGACCCGTTCGCGACGTACACCGTGAACAACGGGACCCCGGCCGACACCACGGACGACGTCACCGTCGGCGTGGTCGGCGGCGTGACCGACGAGACCCCGAGCCTCGTGAGCCCCGCCGGTGTCGCCGAGCTGCAGTTCTCCGAGGAGGTCGCGGCGGCCGCGAAGTACGCCGACATCCTCAAGGACGGCAACCCCGCCAACGGTGAGGCCGACATCGTCGTGGCCACGTTCCACTCCGGTGCCGCGGTCGGCGCCGGCTCGTCCTTCGCGGCGGAGGTCGCCAAGGGCGGCGTCTTCGCCCGGATGGCCAACATGACCGGCAGCGTGGACGCGATCATCAACGGTCACACCCACCAGACCTACGCCTGGGAGGGTCCGAAGCCGGGTGGTGGCACGCGTGCCTACATCCAGACGGGTGAGTACGCCGCCAACGTGGGCCAGATCAAGCTGGCCGTCGACGCCGGTGCTGCTGGCGGCCCCGCGGTCACCGGCTTCACCGTGAAGAACGTCGCTCGTGCCGCCGAGGCGGACCTCACCAACCCCAACGTCGACAAGGTCAAGAGCATCGTCGACGCCGCGCTGGCAGAGGCGAAGGTCGTCGGTGACAAGCCCGTCGGTGCCGTCACCGCGGACATCTCGCGCGCGTACGACGGTGTGGACTCCGCCGGCAAGCCCGTCGAGGACCGCGGCTCGGAGTCCCCGCTGGGCGACCTCGTGGCCAACGCGCTTCGCGACGGCATCCCCGCCGACATCGCCAAGCCGGACCTCGGCATCACCAACCCGGGCGGCCTGCGTGCCGACCTGCTGTTCAAGGGCGACACCACGAGCAACCCGGCGAACACCGACGGCGTGGTCACCTACGCCGAGGCCAACAACGTGCTGCCGTTCGTCAACAACATCTCGACCGTGGCCCTCACCGGTGCCCAGATCAGGAAGATTCTCGAGCAGCAGTGGCAGCCGGCCGGCTCTCAGCGGGCGTTCCTGCACCTGGGACTTTCCGACAACGTGCAGACCACGCTCGACCCGAGCAAGCCGGTCGGCCAGCGCGTGACCTCGATCCATGTCAACGGCGCCCCGATCGACCTGGCCAAGACCTATTCGGTCTCGACGTTCTCGTTCCTGGCCACCGGTGGCGACAACTTCACGGCCTTCAAGGAGGGCACGATGAAGGACACCGGGCTCGTCGACCGCGACCTGTGGATCAAGTACCTCACGGACCGCAAGCCGGTCTCGCCGAACTTCGCCCGTGAGCAGATCTACGTCTCGGGCCTCCAGGACACCTACCGGGCCGGCGACAAGGCCACGGTCGTCCTCGAGCGCCTCGACATGCTGCCGAGCTTCAAGAACACCCGCCTCGACCTCGTGCGGGTCAAGAAGGACGGCTCGACCAAGGTCTTCGGCACCGTGCCGGTGACCGACGGCAAGGCCCGCGCGGTGTTCACGGTCCGCGGTGGCACGGAGGTGCGGATCGTCGCGCAGGACTCCAAGACCACGCTGGCCCGCAGCGTCGTGCTGACCAAGCCGACCCTGTCGCACAAGGTCTTCCCCAAGAAGGCCCGCAAGATCAAGGCCAAGAAGACCAAGGTCCGCATCAAGGTCAAGGCCAAGTCGTCCGTCGACCTCGAGACCAAGGGCCGCGTGACGGTCAAGGTGGCCGGCCGCAAGTACAACGCCAAGGTCAAGGACGGCGTGGCCAAGGTCAAGCTGCGCAAGTTCGCCAAGCCCGGCAAGTACAAGGTGGTCGTGAAGTTCCGCGGCAACAACACCTTCCTGGCCACGAGCGAGCGCTTCAAGCTCCGCGTCAAGCGCTGATCAACCCAGTGGGGGTCCGGTACGCCGGGCCCCCACTGCTCTGCCCGCCTCCTCGCGGGCGACCTCCTCGGCAGCACCCACCACACCCTCACTCGGAGAACCCATGCCCGTACGTCCATCCATCCGGCGCAGCTCCCTGCTCGTCGGACTCGCGGTCGCGGCCACCGGCCTCGTCGCGACCCCCCTCACCGCGACGGCAGTCAGCACGACGCTCGTCATCAACGAGGTCTACGTCAACGGTGGCTCGACCGGCGCCACCTGGACCCACAAGTACGTCGAGATCCACAACAAGTCGGCGTCCGCCATCGACCTGGCAGGCACCTCCATCCAATACCGCTCGCCGACCGGCAGCGGCGCGTCCTCGACTGCGGTCCCGCTGACGGGCACCGTGCCCGCGGGTGGCTACTTCACGGTCCAGGGTGGCAGCAACGGCTCGAACGGATCGGCCGTGCCCGGGGTGGACCAGGTCGCCGGAGGCCTCAACCCCGGCGCGGGCGGCGGAACGATCACGCTCGCCTCCGTGCCTACAGCCGTCGATCCCTCGACGACGACCAACATCATCGACAAGGTCGGTTGGGGCACCAGCAACGCGCCCGAGGGCACGGCCGCCACGGGCAACAGCGTCACCAAGTCCCTCTCCCGCAGCGCCACGAGCGTGGACACCGACGTCAACAGCGCAGACTTCACGGCGACCGACGGCGGGACGCCCGATGCGGTCAACACGACTGTCGTCGTGCCGCCCGTGGACCCGCCGGACGCCGGCGACAAGACCATCGCGGAAATCCAGGGCACGGGCGCGGAGAGCCCGCTCAAGGGCTCCACCGCCACGACGACCGGGGTCGTCACCGCAGCCTTCCCGACGGGTGGCTTCAACGGCTTCTACATCCAGACCGGTGGCCCGGACACGACGCCGGGTGCCTCCGACGGCATCTTCGTCTACGAGCCAGGCTTCAGCGGGATCGAGGTCGGCGACTCCGTCGAGGTGTCCGGTGAGGTCAAGGAGTTCAGCGGCCTGACGGAGATCGACGCGACCACCGTCACCGAGCTCACCGAGGCGCTGCCTCCGGCGGTGCCCAACACCGAGATCCCGGGAACCGACTGCGCCCTGCCGGGCACGGACTGCCCGACCGCGGCCGAGCTCGACGCCGAGCGCGAGGAGCTCGAGGGCGAGGCCTTCCTGCCCACCGCCCCGATGACCGTGACCGACAGCTACGACTTCGGCGTGACCTCCAGCAGCTTCTTCGGCGAGATCGGCATCGCTGCGGGCTCGACGATCCCGCTCGTCACGCCGACCGAGGTCGTCGACGCCCAGGACACGGCCGGCGTCGCCGCGCGGACGGCGTACAACGACGCCCACCGCGTCGTCCTCGACGACGGTTCGTCGACCAACTACTGGAACACCGCCAACACGGCCGCCGGGCAGGACAGCCCGCTGCCGTGGCTGACCGCCGACCACACCGTGCGCGTGGGTGCCGCTGTGACCTTCGACGAGCCGGTGGTCCTGGACTACCGCTTCGGGTGGAAGCTCCAGCCGCAGCGCCAGGTCGTGGGCGTGCCGACCGGTCTGGTCACCTTCGAGCAGGACCGTCCCGCGGCCCCCGCGCCGGTGGGTGGTGACCTCAAGCTGGCCACGTTCAACGTGCTCAACTACTTCACCACCCTCGGTGGGGACGTGGACGGTTGCACGGCGTACGTGGACCGGGACGACAACCCGATCGCCACGCGGTCGTGCAGCGGCAGCAACGGCCCCCGCGGAGCCTGGGACCAGCCCAACTTCGAGCGTCAGCAGGCCAAGATCGTCAAGGCCATCAACACCATGGACGCCGACATCGTCTCCCTGGAGGAGCTCGAGAACTCCCGGACCGTCGACGGCACCTCCCGTGACGAGGCCATCGGGGCCCTGGTGGCGGCGCTCAACGCCGCCGCGGGCGGCCAGCGCTGGGCGTTCGTGCCCTCGCCCGCCGTCCTCCCGGCCAGCGAGGACGTCATCCGCAACGGATTCATCTACGACCCGTCCTCGGTCGAGCTCGTGGGCGAGAGCGAGCTCCTCGACGTTCCGGCGTTCGACAACGCTCGCGAGCCGCTCGCGCAGGTCTTCAAGGCCAAGGGCGGCGCGGACGTCCAGAAGTTCGCCGTCATCGTCAACCACTTCAAGTCCAAGGGCTCGGGTGTCGACGACGGCACCGGTCAGGGCAACGCCAACCCGGACCGTGTCGCGCAGGCCAAGGCACTCACCGCTTTCGCGAGCACCTTCTCGGCCGCTCGCGGCACCGACAAGGTCTTCCTGACCGGTGACTTCAACGCCTACTCGATGGAGGACCCGGTCCAGGAGATCGAGGCGGCCGGCTACCAGTCCCTCAAGTCCACGGACGACCCGGACGAGGAGACCTACAGCTTCGCCGGGACCTCTGGATCGCTGGACCACGTCTTCGCCAACGCCGCTGCCAAGGCCATGGTGACCGGTGTCGACGTGTGGGAGACCAACGCCAACGAGTCGGTCTACTACCAGTACAGCCGCTACAACTACGTGGGCACGGACCTGTACCGCCCCGACGTCTTCGCCGCGTCGGACCACAACCCCGAGGTCGTCGGCATCAAGCTGCCCGCCGTCGACCCCGGCACGCCCGCGCCCACCGTCGAGGCCACGGTGACCCCGCAGCGCGTGGTCGTCGACCGCACGCGCGCCATGGCGCACGTCAAGGTCACGGCCGACGGCAAGCCGGTCGCCACCGGCGGCACCGTCGAGGTGCGCGAGGGCTCCACGGTGCTCGCCTCGGCGCCCGCCGGCAACGGGGTCGTCAACCTGAAGCTGCCCGTCTTCGAGACCGTCGGCGAGCACACGCTGACGGTCCGGTACGTCGCGGGCTCGGGCGCCGTGACCGAGAAGGCCGTCGTCGTGGACGTGCTCAAGGCGGCGTCCGACGCCAGGGCCAAGGCCACGGCCAAGGCCGGCAAGGCCACGGTCGTGAAGGTCCGCGTCGGCGCCCAGGGCGAGAAGGCCACCGGCAAGGTCAAGGTCAGCGTCAAGGGCAAGCCCGCGACGGCCACGAAGGTCCGGCTCAAGGGGGGCAAGGCCACGGTCCGCCTCCCCGGACTGCGCCCCGGCCGCTACACCGTGGTGGTGCGCTACCTCGGTGACGACGAGACCAAGCGCTCGCGCGAGCTGGTCAAGCTGCGCGTGCGTCGCTGACACGCAGTCCGTCACGGAGAGCGGTTCCCACCCCGCGCTGCTGCGCGGGGTGGGGGCCGTTCGTCGTACGTGCGTCAGCGCAGCGCCAGCGCCGCCTGCACCAGGGTCAGGTGGCTGAACGCCTGCGGGAAGTTGCCGGCCATCCTCCCGGCGTCGGTGTCGTACTCCTCGGACAGCAGGCCGACGTCGTTGGTCAGTGCGCACAGGCGGTCCATCAGGGCCGTTGCGTCGTCGCGGCGTCCCGCGCGGACGTAGGCGGACACCAGCCAGAACGAGCAGGCCAGGAAGGGGTGCTCGCCGCCCTCCAGCCCGTCCACCCCGGTGCGGGTGCGGTAGCGGTGCAGGAGCCCGTCGTGCATGAGGTCCTCCTCGATCGCCGTGATGGTGCCGAGGACGCGCTCGTCGTCGCCGGGCAGGAAGCCGACCAGGGGGATGTTGAGCAGGCTGGCGTCGAGCTCGCGGGTGTCGTAGTGCTGGGTGAACGTGCCGCGCCCGGCGTCGTAGCCGCGCTCGAGGACCTCGGCGTGCACGTCGTCACGGAGCTTGCGCCACTGCTCGACCGGACCGTCGAAGCCGTGGCGCTCGACCGCCCGGACAGCCCGGTCGAAGGCGACCCAGACCATGACCCGCGAGTGGGTGAAGTGCCGCTTCGGTCCGCGGATCTCCCAGATGCCGTGGTCCGGCTCGTCCCAGTGCGTGGCCAGCTCGTCGACCAGCGCCCGCTGGAGGGCCCACGACTGCGGGGACTCCACCAGACCTGCGTCCCGGGCGTCCTGGAGGGCGATCATGACCTCGCCCAGCACGTCGGTCTGGCGCTGGCCGACCGCTCCGTTCCCGATGCGCACGGGCCGGGACCCGGCGTACCCGTCCAGGTGGTGCAGCTCGTGCTCGGGGAGCCGGCGGCCGCCATCGACGCCGTACATGATCTGCAGGTCCTGCGGGTCACCGGCGACGGCGCGCAGCAGCCAGTCCCGCCAGCCCCGCGCCTCGTCGGTGTAGCCCGCGGCGAGGAGCGACTCCAGCGTGAGCGCGGCATCGCGGAGCCAGCAGAAGCGGTAGTCCCAGTTGCGCTCGCCGCCGAAGTCCTCGGGCAGCGAGGTGGTCGGGGCGGCCACGATCCCTCCGGTCTCCGCGTGGGTCATCAGCCGCAGGGTGAGCAGGCTACGGCGCACCAGGTCGGCGTGCGGCAGGTCCTCCACGCACGTCAGCGCCCAGCGCTCGTGCTCGACGCGCGTGGCCTCGATGCGGTCGTCGTAGGGGAGCGGGGCGGGCAGCTCGTGCCAGGACTGCACCCACGTGGTGCAGAAGGTCATCGTCTCGCCGGCGGCGAGGTCGAACTCGTCGGCGTGGTGCCCGTCGACGGCGTGCGGGAGCCGCGGGCCCGACAGGATGAGCTGGTCGGGGCCGGCGGTCGCCACGATGACCTCGTGGCCCGCCACCTGCTGCCGGGTCACCCACGGCCGGACGCGCCCGTAGTCGAGGCGCACCACCCACTCGTGGCACACCCGGACCGATCCCTCGGCGCAGCGCAGGGTCCGCACCAGGTCGGCCCGGCCGTCCCGCGTCGGCATGACGTCGCGCAGCACGAGGACGCCGGTGGGGGTGGTGAAGGTCGTCTCCAGCACCGCGCTGTTGCCGACGTAGCGACGCGAGGTCTCCACGCCCTCGGTGTCGGACGGTGCGAGGCGCCACCGGCCGTTGTCGCCGTCGCCGAGCAGGGCGGCGAAGCAGGCGGGGGAGTCGAAGCGCGGCAGGCACAGCCAGTCCACGGATCCGTCCCGGCCGACCAGCGCCGCGGTGCCACGGTCGCCGACGAGTGCGTAGTCCTCGATGGGGAGTGCCATGCCAGCCAACGTAGCTAGAGTCCCCAGCATGGCCACGGACCCCGAGCGCATCGTGGCGCTCCTCACGGCCCGCGGGCAGACCGTGGCGACCGCCGAGTCGCTCACCGGCGGTCGCCTCGCGGCCGCGCTGACCTCGGTCCCCGGGGCGTCCGCGTGCATGACGGGCGGCGTCGTCGCCTATGCGACGGAGGTCAAGGTGGGGGTGCTCGGCGTCCCCGCCGAGCTGGTCGCCGAGCACGGGGTGGTGTCGGAGGAGTGCGCGGCCGCGATGGCGACCGGGGTGCGCGACCTGCTGCGTACGACGTACGCGATGGCCACCACGGGGGTCGCCGGCCCGGATGCCCAGGAGGGGCACCCGGCCGGGCACGTGTGGGTCGCCACCGCCGGCCCCACCGGCGTCGAGACCCGGCTGCTGGCGCTCGAGGGGGACCGGCCGGCCGTCCAGGACGCGAGCTGTCGTGAGGCGATGTCGGTGCTCTTGGGCATGCTCGGGCGGGAAGAACCAGCGCTCGGGTAGCGTTGGCCACCACGGAGCCCTCCACGGGCGGGCCCTCCACGACGGGAAGGACAGCGCCATGGTGCTCTTTCGACGCATCCTCGGTGAGGTGCTCCGCACCGCACGGATGCAGCGCGGCCTGACCCTGCGCGAGGTCTCCGCCGACGCCCGGGTCAGCCTGGGCTACATCTCCGAGATCGAGCGCGGCCAGAAGGAAGCGTCCTCCGAGCTGCTCGCCTCGCTGTGCTCTGCGCTCGACCTGCCGCTCTCCGACGTGCTCCGCGAGGTCTCCGACGCCGTGGCCGTCGAGGAGCTCGCCCAGGGCCTGCGCCGCGTGGAGTCGGTGGAGGCCACGCCGATCAGCTCGGCCCGCACGTCGGCCGGCGACGTGGTCGCCTCCGCCGCCTGACGGCTTGTCGCTCAGCCCTCGGGCTGGCAGCGCGGGCACCAGTAGGACGCCCGCTCCCGCTCGGCGGGTCCGCGCATGGCCACCCGGACGGGCGTCCCGCAGCGACGGCACGGCGCGTTGTCGCGGCGGTAGACCCACATCCGCTCGCGGGGACGGAGGTCGCCGGTGGTGGACTGGATCGCCCGCTCCTTGTTGAGCTCGAGCATCTGCCGGGCCCGGCGCACGAGCCGCTCGAGGTCGGGGACGTCCCCGACCGGCAGCAGCGGGTGGACGCCGCTGGTGAAGCACAGCTCGGCCATGTACATGTTGCCGATGCCGGCCAGGTTGGTCTGGTCGAGCAGGGCCTCGGCCACCGGCCGCGTGGGGTCGCTGCGCAGCCGGCGCAGTGCCTCCGCCTCGTCCCAGTCGTCCCCGAGGAGGTCGGGGCCGAGGTGACCGACGACCTCGTGCTCGTGGGAGCGCGGGACCAGCTCGATGATCCCCAGGGAGAACCCGACCGCAGCACGAGCGTTGGTGCGCAGCACGACCCGCGCCTGGGTCACCGGTCGCCGCCACTTCTCGTGCAGGGGGTAGACGTGCCAGCTGCCCTCCATCTTGAGGTGGGTGTGCAACGTCCAGGCATCGTCGTGCTCGATGTGGGTCAGCAGGTGCTTGCCGCGGGAGAAGGTGCCGGTCACCCTGGCCCCGGACAGGTCCACGGTGGCCAGCTGGGGCACCCGGAAGTCACTCGCCTCCAGGACGTGGCCGGTCAGCGCCCGGTCGAGCTTGCGGGCGGCGCGGTAGACGGTGTCGCCCTCAGGCACGCATCCTCAGTCCCTTCGGGGTGGCCACGAAGCCGGCCTCGTCCAGCGCAGCACGCAACGGGGTGCTGCCACCGCCCAGGAGGGCCGCTCCGTCGGCGCGCTCGACCACGAGCTTGCCCAGGGCCCCCCGGCGGGTGGCGTCGGCCAGGGCGGCTGCCGCCGGCACCAGCCGCTCCGGGTCGTCGCTCCAGGTGAGCAGCGTCCGGCCGCCCCGCTCGACGTACATCGTCAGGTCGCCGTCGACGAGCACGACCAGGGCACCCGCCTTGCGACCGGGGCGGTGTCCGGCCTTCTCGACGGCCTTCTCGACGGCCTTGTCGCCCGTCTGGTCGGCGCCCCGGCCGCTCGCATCGGGCCAGGGCAGCGCCGCGCCGTAGGGGTTGGCCGGGTCGGTGGCGGCGAGGGTGACGGCTCCCGGTTTGGCGTCGGCGCGCTCGCCGAAGGTGCGCAACCGGTCGATCGCCCCGGCCGTGCCGAACTGGGCGGCCCCGAGTCCCTCGATGAAGTAGCCGCGGCGGCACCGGCCGGTGTCCTCGAACGCCGAGAGCACCTTGTAGACCCCGGCGAAGCCGCCCGCGACGCGCTCGCTCATCACCGCGCCCCGGGTCACGACGCCGTGCCGCTCGAGGAGGTGCTCGGCGGTCGCGTGGGCACGCCGGGTGGGGTCGGAGTCGCGCTCGGGGAGCAGGGCCCATCGGCCCGCGGTCTCCGGCGGTCCCGTGCGCACGGGCATCCGGCCGCCGGGACGGCCGCCGGTGCGGAGCCGGGGCGGCGTCCGGCGGGTGCGGTGGCTCGCGTTGCCGGAGCGCACCAGGGCCCGGAGCGGAGTTACGGTGTCGTTGGTCAGCCGTCCCTGCCAGACCAGCGACCACAGCGCGGCCGAGAGCTCCGCGTCGCTGGTCGAGCCCACGCGGTCGGAGAGCTGGCGGAAGAACCACGCGCCGCCGGGGTCGAGCGCGTCGAGGACCGCACGCTCCACGGCACTGGGCTCGACGTCGGAGATGTCGGGCAGCGTCAGCTCGGCCTGGTCGGCGAGGTGCAGGCTGACCCAGCCGTCGCTGCCGGGCAGGGGCGAGTGGCCCGCCCAGACGACCTCGCCGGAGGCGGTGAGCTCGTCGAGGTAGGACGGCTCGTAGTCGCGGACCCGCGCCGCGAGGACGAGGGGCTCGAGCGCGCTGGCCGGCACGGGGCACCCGGCCAGCTGGTCGATGGCGGCCACCACGCCGTCGACGCCGCGCAGCTTGCCGCCGACCCGCTGCCACGCCGGCAGGAAGCGCGCCACGGTGTCCTGGGTGACCGGCTCCACCTCCTTGCGAAGACGCGCGAGGGACCGCCGCCGGAGCTTGCGCAGCACCTCCGCGTCGCACCACTCGCTGCCGCTGCCGGAGGGCCGGAACTCGCCCTCGAGCAGCCGCCCCCGGGAGACGAGGCGCTGGAGCGCGTGACGGGCGACGGCCTCGCCCAGGCCGAGCCGCGCCGCCACGTCGGCGGTGGTGAAGGGCCCGTGGGTGCGCGCGTAGCGGGCGATGAGGTCGCCGATCGGGTCCTCGTGCGGCTCGGTGAAGACGTCCGGGGTGCCGGGCGGCACGGGCACGCCCAGGCCGTCGCGCAGTCGCCCGACGTCCTCGACCGTCGTCCAGCGCTCCTCGCCGGCGATGCGGGCGGGGACCACGCGGCGTACGTCGGAGAGGGTGGTCAGCCACGCGTCGACGTCGGCACCCTCCACCGACCGGTCGGCGATCTCGGCAGTGCCGAGCGGCCCGAGGAGCCGCAGCATGTCGGCCACCGCCTCGGCGTCCCGGGCGCGGCGGTCGGGGGCCAGCCACTGGAGCTCGGCCTCGACCTCGGCCAGCACCGAGGGGTCGAGCAGCTCGCGGAGCTCGGCGCGCCCGAGGAGCTCGGCGAGCAGCCCCTGGTCGAGGGACAGTGCGGCGGCACGGCGCTCGGCGATCGGTGAGTCGCCCTCGTAGACGAACTGGGCGACGTAGCCGAACAGGAGGCTGCGTGCGTAGGGGCTCGGCGTCTGGGTGGCGACGTCGACGACGGTGACCTCCCGTCGCTGCACCCGCTGGAGGAGGGTGACCAGGGCGGGGAGGTCGTAGACGTCCTGCAGGCACTCGCGGATGGCCTCGAGGACGATGGGGAAGGACGGGTACTGCGAGGCGACCTCGAGGAGCTGGGCGCTGCGCTGGCGCTGCTGCCACAGGGGGCTGCGGCGCCCGGGGTCCCGGCGGGGGAGCAGCAGGGCGCGGGCCGCGCACTCGCGGAACCGGCTGGCGAACAGGGCCGAACCGCCGACCTCCTGGGTGACCAGCTGCTCGATCTCGTCGGGCTCGAAGACCACGACGTCGCCGCCGGGCGGCTCGTCGTCGGTGTCGGGGATGCGGATGACGATCCCGTCGTCGGAGGCCACCGCCTGGCCGTCGATGTCGTAGCGCTCGCGCAGCCGGGCGTTGATCGCCAACGCCCAGGGCGCGTGCACGGGGGTGCCGTAGGGGGAGTGCACGACCAGTCGCCAGTCGCCGAGCTCGTCGCGGAAGCGCTCGACGAGCAGCTGGGTGTCGCTGGGCAGGGCGTTGGTGGCCTCCTGCTGCTCGGTCACGTAGGTGACCAGGTTGCCGGCGGCGTAGTCGTCGAGCCCGCGCTCGAGGGCGCGCTCGCGGGCCTTGGCCGGGGTCGCGCCGGCCAGCTCGCGGGTGAAGCTGCCGATGGCCTCGCCCAGCTCGGCCGGGCGCCCGAGGGAGTCGCCCTTCCAGAACGGCAGCCGCCCCGGGATGCCCGGCGCGGGGGTGACCAGCACCCGGTCGTGGGTGATGTCCTCGATCCGCCAGCTCGTCGCGCCCAGGGCGAAGATGTCGCCCACGCGCGACTCGTAGACCATCTCCTCGTCGAGCTCGCCGACCCGGCTCGCCTTGTCGCCCACCAGGAACACGCCGAAGAGACCACGGTCGGGGATGGTGCCGCCGCTGGTGACCGCGAGGCGCTGGGCGCCGGGGCGTCCCGACAGCACCCCGGTGACCCGGTCCCACACGATGCGGGGCCGCAGCTCGGCGAACTCCTCGCTGGGGTAGCGGCCGCTCAGCAGGTCGAGGGTGGCGTCGAAGGCGCTGCGTGGGAGGGCGGAGTACGGCGCGGCGCGGCGCACGAGGGCATAGAGGTCGTCGACCTCCCAGTCCTCCATCGCCGTGCAGGCGACGACCTGCTGGGCCAGCACGTCGAGCGGGTTGGCGGGCACGGACAGCGACTCGATCGCGCCGCTGCGCATGCGCTCGACCGCGACCGCCGTCTGTGCCAGGTCGCCGCGGTGCTTGGGGAAGAGCACCCCCCGGCTGACCTCGCCCACCTGGTGGCCGGCGCGGCCGACGCGCTGGAGGGCGCTGGCGACGCTGGGAGGAGACTCGATCTGGACGACGAGGTCGACCGAGCCCATGTCGATGCCGAGCTCGAGGCTGCTCGTGGCCACCACGCAGGGGAGGCGGCCGCGCTTGAGGTCGTCCTCGATGAGGGCGCGCTGCTCCTTGGAGACCGAGCCGTGGTGGGCCTTGGCGATGATCGTGCCGGCGCCGCCGCCCTGTCCCGACTGCGCCATGACCTGCGCAGGGACGGACTGGGCGGCCCCGTCCTCCCCGGGATCGCCCCCGGCCCGCTCCGTGGCGATCTCGTTGAGCCGGGCCGTGAGGCGCTCGGCGAGGCGTCGTGAGTTGGCGAACACGATGGTCGAGCGGTGCTGCTCGACCAGGTCCACGACGTGTTCCTCGACGTGCGGCCAGATGCTGGTGGCCCGTTGCGGGTCGCCGGACTCCTCGTCGTACTCCTCGGGGGCGGTCATGTCCTCGACCGGGACGACCACCCGCAGGTCCCACTCCTTCTCGCTCGGCGGGGCGACGATCTCGACCGGCTCGCTGCCGCCGAGGAAGCGTGCGACCTCCTCGAGCGGCCGCACCGTGGCGCTGAGGCCGATGCGCTGGGCCGGCTCGTCGAGGAGGGCGTCGAGCCGCTCGAGGGAGACGGCGAGGTGGGCGCCGCGCTTGCTCCCGGCGACCGCGTGCACCTCGTCGAGGATGACCGTGTCGATGCCGCGCAGCGACTCGCGGGCCTGGCTGGTCAGCATGAGGAACAACGACTCGGGCGTGGTGATCATGATGTCCGGCGGGCTGCTCGTCAGCCTGCGTCGGTCGGCCGCCGACGTGTCGCCGGACCGCAGCCCGACGGTGAGGTCGGGCAGGCTGGTGCCCAGCCGCTCGGCGGTGTGCCGGATGCCGGTCAGCGGGGCACGCAGGTTGCGCTCGACGTCCACGGCCAGCGCCTTGAGCGGGGAGATGTAGAGGACGCGGGTGCGCCGGCTCTTGTCGTCCGGCCGCTCGGCGGTCAGCAGGGTGTCGATGGCGTGCAGGAAGGCGCTCAGCGTCTTGCCGCTGCCGGTGGGCGCGACGACCAGCGCGTGCTTGCCGGCCGCGATCGCGTCCCACGCGCCCTCCTGGGCGGCGGTCGGCCTCGCGAAGGCGGCCTCGAACCACGCGCGGGTCGGGGCGCTGAAGTGGTCGAGGGCCGGCATGGGGCCAGTCTGTCCTACGGCACCGACAACGGTGCCGTGTCGCGGATGCTCGCCCGGCCCTCCGACGCCGCCACCCCGCCCGCAGGGGTGGGCACGTCCTTCCCCGGCCTGCCTAGGGTCATCGACATGGCTACGAAGAGCTCGTCCATCCAGACCTTCACCGTCCCCGGCCTCAGCGCCCAGGAGAGCACCACCGTCGTCTCCGCGCTGCAGGACCGCCTGTTCGCCTACACCGACCTCCACCTCGTGCTCAAGCACGTGCACTGGAACGTCGTGGGCCCCAACTTCATCGGCGTCCACGAGATGCTCGACCCGCAGGTCGACGTCGTGCGCGGCTACGCCGACGCCGTCGCCGAGCGGATCGCGACCATGGGCGGTACGCCGGTCGGCACGCCGGGCGCGCTGGTCGACGCACGCTCGTGGGACGACTACGACATCGGCAAGGACACCGCCCAGGCCCACCTCGGCGCGCTCGACCTCGTCTACTCCGGCGTGATCGAGGACAACCGCTCGGCGATCGACGTGGTCGGCGAGGTGGATCCGGTGACCGAGGACCTGCTGATCGGACAGACCGGAGAGCTCGAGCAGTTCCACTGGTTCATCCGCGCCCACCTCGAGAACGCCGGCGGCCACCTGGCCACCGAGGGCGCCACCACCGAGCAGGAGGCCGCCGACGCGGCCCGCGGGTCGCGTCGTACGACCCGGAAGGCCACGAAGGCGGCACGCAAGAAGTCCTAGTCCGGGCATCGGACGAGGAGGAACCCCTGCGGGTCCTTCTCGTCCTCCGGCCCGGGCCGGACGTCGGTTCGGTCACCGTCGGTGGCGATCTATAGGGTCACGACCGTGAGTGAATCCATGATCCTGGCGCGGGGGCTGCGCAAGTCGTTCGGCGACTTCGAGGCCGTCAAGGGCATCGACGTCGACGTCCGGCGGGGCGAGGCGTTCGGCTTCCTCGGACCCAACGGCGCGGGCAAGTCGAGCACGATGCGGATGATCGCGAGCGTCAGCCCGATCAGCGGTGGTGAGCTCAGCATCCTGGGCATGGACCCGGCCACCCAGGGGCCCGCGATCCGGAGTCGCCTGGGGGTGTGCCCCCAGGAGGACACGCTCGACAACGAGCTCAACGTCCGCGACAACCTGTTCATCTACGGCCGCTACTTCGGCATCCCCAAGGGGGAGGTCAACACGCGCGTCGACGAGCTGCTGGAGTTCGTGCAGCTGACCGACAAGGCGAGGTCGCGGGTCGAGGACCTGTCCGGCGGCATGAAGCGACGCCTCACCATCGCCCGCAGCCTGGTCAACAAGCCCGACCTGCTGCTGCTCGACGAGCCGACCACGGGCCTGGACCCGCAGGCCCGCCACGTGCTGTGGGACCAGCTCTTCCGGCTCAAGCAGGCGGGCGTGACCCTGGTCATCACCACGCACTACATGGACGAGGCCGAGCAGCTGTGCGACCGCCTCGTCGTCATGGACAAGGGCCTCATCGCGGCCGAGGGATCGCCCCGGCAGCTCATCGAGGAGCACTCGACGCGCGAGGTCGCCGAGCTCCGCTTCGGCATCGTCGACGAGGGCAACGTCCACGAGCAGATCGCCGAGAAGATCGGCGACCTCGGCCGGCTCGAGGTGCTGCCCGACCGGATCCTCGTCTACAGCCCC
Organism: Nocardioides sediminis; assembly: GCF_003047295.1. Taxonomy (GTDB): domain Bacteria; phylum Actinomycetota; class Actinomycetes; order Propionibacteriales; family Nocardioidaceae; genus Nocardioides; species Nocardioides sediminis. Next base: position 119,048 of record NZ_PZYZ01000003.1, on the reverse strand, counting down.
GACGGCGAGGAGGTCATCGCCCGGGTCCACGAGCGCGGGCTCGAGCCGATCGCCGTGCTGGTCCGTCGCTCCACGCTCGAGGACGTGTTCCTCAAGCTCACCGGCCGGACGCTGGTCGACTGATGGCCGCCTCCTCGACACCGGCCGGCGGGCTCACGCTGGCCCAGGGCATCGGTCGGCAGACCGACTACTGGTGGACGGTCTTCAAGCGCACCTGGCGCGGCGGCATCATCTCCTCGTTCTTCTCGCCGCTCTTCTACGTGCTGGCCATGGGCGTGCTCCTGGGCGGCTTCATCGAGGTCGACCCGGCACGGCTCGAGGGAGCCACCTCCTACCTGGCCTTCATCGTCCCGGGCCTCGTGGTCGCCCACGCCCTCGGCCTCGCCGTGGGCGAGACGACCTACCCGGTCATGGGCGGGCTCAAGTGGCACAAGACCTACTGGGCGCAGGCCGCGACGCCGCTCGAGGCGCGGCACATCGCCGGCGCGCACCTGATGTTCGTGCTGTTCCGCCTGGTCACCGCGTGCGGGGTGTTCATGCTGGTGCTGGCGCCGTTCGGCGTCTTCGAGACCTGGTGGGGACCGATCCTCGCCTTCCCGGTCCAGCTGCTGACCGGCATGGCGTTCGCCTCGGTGGTCATGGGGATCTCGGTGCGGGTGAAGTCCGAGGAGGCCTTCGGGGTGATCTTCCGCCTCGGCGTGATGCCGCTGACGCTCTTCTCCGGTGCGTTCTTCCCGGTCAGCAACCTGGGCCCGGTCATGGAGTGGCTGGCCCGGGCCACACCCATGTGGCACGGCGTCAACCTCTCTCGGATGCTGTGCCTCGACACCGTCGACTGGTCGCTGGCGCTGGTCAACCTCGCCGTCCTGGTTTCGGTCACGGCCTTCGGCTGGTGGTGGGCCGCGCGCGGCCTCGAGCGGAGGCTGGTGCTCTGATGTCGGTCACGCCCTACGAGCCGCTGACGTCCGTCCAGGCCCTCGGCCTGCTCGTCCAGCGCAACTACATCACCTACCGCTCCGCGTGGAAGCTGTTCATCACCGGCTTCCTCGAGCCGGTCTTCTTCCTGTTCTCCATCGGCATCGGCGTCGGCCAGCTCATCGATGCCTTCGAGTTCAACGGCCAGGCCATCCCGTACGCCGAGTTCGTGGCGCCCGGCATGCTCGCGGTCAGCGCGTTCAACGGAGCGCTCATGGACTCGACCTACAACGTCTTCTTCAAGCTGAAGTACGAGAAGCTCTACGACCAGATGCTGGCCACCCCGCTGACCACGGCCGACATCGCGCGCGGCGAGATCGCCTGGGGCCAGATCCGGGGGTCCACCTACTCCGCGGTCTTCCTGCTCGTGATGGCCGCGATGGGCATGCTGCACTCGTGGTGGGCCTTGCTCGCGCTGCCCGCCGCGATGCTGATCGGCTTCGCGTTCAGTGCCGTCTGCATGGCCCTGACGACGTGGATGAAGAGCTTCCAGGACTTCGACAAGATCACGCTCATCCAGATGCCGATGTTCCTGTTCTCGGCGACCTTCTTCCCCGTCACCGCCTACGAGGGTGTGCTGCGTTGGATCGTGGAGGCGACGCCGCTCTACCGCGGTGTCGTGCTGTGCCGCGAGCTCACCACCGGCACGCCGGGCTGGGAGAGCGTCATCTCGGTCGTCTACCTGCTCGTCATGGGCCTCGTCGGCCTCGCGATCGTGCGCCGTCGGCTCGACACGCTGCTGCTCACCTGAGGTCGGCGCCGAAGACCTCCGCGTAGGCCGCGTCCAGCAGACCGGAGTCCAGCCCGGTGACCACGCGCACCGGACCATCACCGGTGCGCACGAGACGCCCCCGGTCGTCCTCCACGTCGACCTCCCACGTGCCGGTCGCGACCGTGGCCGCCTCCGGGGTGGTGAACACGCCGGCCGTGGCGAGGTCCCAGAAGGCCGGCGAGGCGAACTGCGGGTCGCCGCCCAGCCTGCTCACGACGGGTGCCGCGAGCCCGTCCGGGCGGCCGGGCGGGACCGGGTCGTCGGGGACGATCGTCAGCGGGACCTCTCCGGCCACCACATCGGCGAAGGCGTCCACGTCGGCTGCGGCGTTCCACTCGCCCACGCCGAGCGCCGCGTCGTGCGAGGTGGCCTCGACGATCCCGGCCATCGACGTCACCCCCGCGATGCGCGCGTACGACGCGGGACGGCGACGACGCACCTCCGCGATCTCGGTCAACGGTCCGAGGGCCACGACCTGCAGGCCGTCGACCCGGTCCGCGAGCCGGGCGACATGGGTCGCCGCGTCGACCTTCGTCACGGGCGGCAGGGGGCCCGCCCCCGTCCTGTCGAGTCCGCTGTGGCTCATAGCCCCCGTCGCCCACGGCACCGGGAACGGCTCCCCGTGCGGGCCGCGGTCGGTGTCCCCGCACGCCACCGGCACCGGGTCCTCGTCGATCGCCTCGAAGAAGTCGGCGAGCAGGTCGACACCGCCGCCGCAGGTCACCATGCCGGTGGTGGGCACGGTGAGCGCCAGCACCTCGACGTCCGGGTGCCGCACCAGGTAGGCGATGGCGGCGAGGTCGTCGGGAGCCAGGTCCGAGTCGACGACCACCGGTACGGCGTCCGCGGACGGGGGCGGAGCGGGGGCGAGCGAGCCGCCCACGATCTGCTCGCCGTCGTCGTCCGACGCAGCGGGGGCGCAGGCGACGAGCGCGACGAGCAACGGGGCCACGGTCGCCAGCCGCACGCGGGCCGACCACCTCACGGCAGCACCGCGTACTGCGCGACGACGCCGACGGCGGCGACGACCGAACCGGCGGCCAGCATCCACCTGCGGGTGCGCCCCTTCGGGACGGCGAACGCCCCGACCACGGCGGACAGGCCCAGCAACCAGACGGCATGCCACCAGCCCAGCGCGTTGGACACGAACACGCGGGACCACTGGCCGCTGAACTCCCCGGGTCCCTCGAGCAGCCAGTGCGCCGGGAATCCGAGCGGGTCCGCCGTGGCCGGGCCGGCATGCACCCGGACGGGCTGGACCTGGAGGACCGAGAACGGCGTGACCACCTCGTGCCCGAACAGCCAGTAGACGCTGACGAGGAACCACACGACGAACAGCAGCGGGACGACCGACACGAGGTGCGGGAGCCGCCGCCCGAGGACTGCGCCGACCGCCACCGCCAGGACCGCGAGGGCCACGGGCTGGGCCAGCTCGCCCGCGGTGAACAGCGCCTCGGTGGTGCGTCCGGGTTCGACGCCGAGCCAGAGCCCGCCGCGGTCGCGCTGGCGCCACGCCAGGAGTCCGGCGTACGCGACGGCGATGCCGACTAGGGGGAGTGCGGCCACCAGGCGGGCGATGGCCCGGGTTCCTTCTCGCACCGGCGCGTCGGGAGCCACCTCGACCCGTTCGCGGTGGAAGGAGACGGCCGTGACGAGCGAGATGACAAGGAGGAGCGGCGTCACCGAGACCGCGATCTCCTCGTACGACGCTCCGGCCCATTCGTCGGGATCCGGGACGACCGACCACATCATCCACACCGACAGGGCGGCGCCGGCCCACAGCACGGGGTTGCGCAGGATCCGCCGCAGCTCGGCGAGCGCCACGGCGCGGACCACGCCCCGGGTCAGGCCGCGGGGTCGCGAGACCGGGAGGGCGGGGGCCGCGGCGCTCATCGCCGCCTCCCCGCGACCAGGGCGCCGAGCGCCACCGCGGCGACCGGCCAGGGGTCGGTCCGCCACCAACCGGCGGCGTCGCCGAGGAGGACGTCGCTCGGCACGGTCATGTCCAGGGCGAACCAGAGCACCGGCACCGAGGCTCCCACGAGCACGGCACGTCGGGCGGGTGACCACACGCCGGCCGCCACCCCGACGGCGGTCATGGCGAGCAGCGGGCCGGGCGACGTCGCCTCCAGCGAGGGTGGCGCCACCACGACCAGCGCCACCCAGACCAGCAGGGCCGGCACCAGGACCAGGGCCAGCCGCAGGAGGCGGCGCTGCATGACCGACACCGGCACGGGCGCGAGCAGGTCGGTCGCCGGGTCGTGCAGCGAGGCGACCACGACGCTGGCCAGGGCCGCGGCCGCGATCGCCATCACCACGTCGGACGGCCGCTGGGCGGTCCGGGCGACGAGCAGGACGATGACCAGCACGGCGGCCACTCCGACGAGGGGCGACCAGCGGATCGACCGCGACGTGGGGCGCGCGGCCTGCGCGAGCGGAGTGATCGTCATCGCCAGCCCCCGGTCACGAAGAGGTAGCCGTCCTCCAGCGTCGGCCGCACCGTGGTGGCGCCGGCGGGAGGGGTGCCCACGTGGCGGTAGGTACCCTCGGCGGTCATCCAGCTCCGGGCCGCGCGCGGGTCGCGTTCCTCCGCCTCCCACACGCGTCCCTCCGCGGTGGTCCGCAGCCCCTGCGGGGTGCCGTCGAAGTGGATGCGACCGTCGCGCATCACCACGACCCGCTGGCACAGGGCCGCGACCTCACTGGTGTTGTGCGTGGACAGCACGACGGTCCCGCGCTGCGCCGTCTCCGAGAGCAGCGACCGCAGCTCGATGCGCTGCTCGGGGTCGAGCCCGGTGGCGGGCTCGTCCAGCACCAGCAGCTCGGGGCGGCCGAGCAGCGCAGCTGCCAGGGCGACACGCTGGCGCATCCCTCCGGACAGCGTGCGGATCCTGCGGCGCTGCATGTCGCCGAGGCCGACCGACTCGAGCACGCGCACCGCGTCCCGGCGCCGGGCGGCGGCGTCGGTCTGCTCCTTGAGCACCGCGACGTACTCGACCATCTCCAGCACGGTGAAGCCGCCGTACAGGCTCGGGGCCTGGGGCAGGTAGCCGAGCCGCCGGCGGATCTCCAGGCGTTCGGCCGGCACCCGCGGGTCACGACCGAGCAGCCGGACCTCCCCGGCGTCCGGGGCCAGCACGGTGGCCAGCATCCGCAGCAGGGTCGTCTTGCCGGCGCCGTTCGGGCCGAGCAGACCGACCACGCCCCCGGAGAGGTCCAGGTCGACGTCCCGCACGGCGCGGACGCCGCGGAACGACTTGCGCAGGCCGGCCGTGCGGACCAGGGTGCCGGCTCGGTCGTGGACGATGGTCATGCGGTCCTCCGGTAGGTGACGTGGTCGCGGCGGGCGCAGGCCAGGGCGAGCGCCGCGACGGCGATGATGAGGGTGAGGAGCTGGACGCCGGACGACGCGAGGACGTCCGCGACGAGGTCCGAGGTCCCGCGGGAGCGCAGTGCGGGCAGGGTGACGGCCAGGGCCCACCCCGCGCCGAGAGCACCGGCGAGCACGGAGGGGTCGCGGAGCACCGTGCCTCCGAGCAGGACCAGTGAGCAGAGGGCGAGGCCGGGCAGCAGCCAGCCGAACGCGACGTACGACGGCAGGCCGAGCGCGAGGGCCGCGAGGACCCCCACGGGTGCGGCGGCGAGGGCGACGAGCAGGGCGCGGACGGCCACGAGGCGGAAGCCGGCGAGCGGGGCGGCCAGCGCGAGCTCGCCCGCCGGGTCGCTGCCACGCCGGTAGGCCAGGGCGACCGCCCCGAGCGGGGCGAGCGGTGCGACGGCGAGGAGTGCGGTGGCGGCGTCGCGGCCCGTCAGCACCACCGGCAGCACGGGCAGGGCCAGCACGGCGACGACGGCCGAGAGCCACGCGACGAAGAGCGGGGGGGACGACACCGAGGCCCGGACGACCAGCGTCGGCCGCACCCGGCTCGTCCAGGACTGCTGCGGCCGGTCGATGCGCTCGACGAGGGCGGTCCACCGCCTCTCGGTGTCCGCGTGGCCCTCGGGCCCGCGGACCGTGGCGAGCGACCCGCGGCAGCCGGGGCAGCCGAGGAGGTGCGACTCGACCGAGGCCGTCAGCACCGTGCCGGCGGAGCCGGACAGGTAGGCGGCGAGGTCGTGGTCGGAGACATGCCAGGCGTTCACAGGAGGGCCTCCCTCAGCTCGGTGCGAGCCCGGCTCATCCGGCTCTTCACGGTGCCGCTGGGGATCCCCAGCAGCTGTCCCGCCTCGCGGGTGGTCAGTCCGTCCAGCACGGTCGCCTGCACCACGGCCCGCAGCTCGGGCGACAGCCGTTCGAGGGCCACGCCCACGTCGCTGTACTGGACGCGGGCGAGGACCTCCTCCTCGGCCGACAGCACCTGGGAGCCACGGAGGGAGGCGAGCCGCTCGACGACGTTCTTGCGGGGGCGCAGCCGGTGCAGCAGCGAGCGGATGGCGATGCCCCACAGCCAGGCGCCGACGTCCCCGTCGCCGCGCCACGAGGGTTTGCGCCACACGGCGAGGAAGGTGTCCGAGATCGCCTCGTCCACGACCGCCGGGTCCGGGCACCGGTGCGACAGGCGCGCCGAGAGCCACGGCTCGTGACGCACGAAGAGCTCGTGGAGCGCCGTCCGGTCGACGTCGCGCACGGCGGCCACGAGCGTGGCGTCGCTCGCCGACTCCCAGTCCCCGTCCATCTCGATCCCCTGCACGACCTCTTGTGCCCACGACCCGGCGCGCCGGTTCACCATCATGCGGATTTCTCGCCACCTGGCCCGACCGGTCTGGACCGGCGGGTCGCGTCCGGCCCTGTCGGGCCCGCGAGGAACCGGGTCGCCGGACGAGCGGAGCCGCTGCGAGGATGGGGCCATGCCCGAGCCCGACCCCGTCGTCCCCGACACCTTGGACTGGACCTGGGTCCTGGACCGACCCTGCGAGGAGTGCGGCTTCGACCCGGCCGCCCACACGCTCGCCTCCGTGCCGGCCGCCCTGCACGACTCGGCGATGGTGTGGTCGGGGGTGCTCGCCCGCGCCGGCGCCGCCGAGCGTCCGTCACCGGGCACCTGGTCGCCGCTGGAGTACGCCTGCCACGTCCGCGACGTGCACCGGCTCTTCGCCGAGCGCGTGGGGCTGATGCTGGCCCAGGACGGCCCGCGCTTCGACAACTGGGACCAGGACGCCACGGCCGTGGCCTCGCGCTACGCCGAGCAGGACCCGGCGACGGTGGACGTCGAGCTCGTCGAGGCCGCCGGGCACGTGGCCGGCGTGTACGCCGCCGTGCCCGCCGAGGCGGCCCACCGCCGCGGCACGCGCTCGAACGGCTCCGAGTTCACCGTGGAGACCCTGGCGCTCTACCACCTGCACGACGTGCTCCACCACGTGCACGACGTGGGTGCGGCATGAGCGACCCGGTGGCCGCGACCGTGCGCGCCTACGACCTCCACGCGGTCGCGTACGCCGAGCTCACGGCCGCGCCGTCAGCGTCCGTGCGGGCCGCTGTCGAGCGGTTCGCCGCCGGCGTCGGCGCGGGTGGGCGGGTCCTGGAGGTCGGATCGGGCGGAGGACGCGACGCCGCGCTGATGGAGGACCTCGGGCTGCGCGTGCGGCGTACGGACGTCACGCCGGGCTTCGTCGCACTGCTGCGCGAGCAGGGGCACGCGGCCGACCTGCTCGACCCTCTCGTCGACGACCTGCCTTCCCCCGAGGGGCCGTACGACGGCGTCTGGGCGAACGCCTCCCTGCTGCACGTCGCACGGGCCGACCTGCCGGCCGTCCAGACCCGCCTGGCGGCCGTGACCAGGCAGGGTGGGTTGCTGCACGTCTCGGTCAAGGAGGGCGTCGGCGAGGGCTGGTCGACCCACGGCGCGGTCCGCGCACCGCGGCACTTCACCTACTGGCAGGCCGATACCGTGCGGGGGGCCGTGACCGGCACGGGCTGGAACGACATCGAGGTCGCGCGGTCGGACGGCGACGGGAACACCCAGGCGTGGCTCGAGGTCACGGCGGTGCGCGGATGAGGCACACCGAGTTCTGGGCGCGGCTGGACCACGCCCTCGGTCCGGCGTCGTCGCGCTCGTGGGCCGAGCTCTTCGTCATCGGCGACCTCGGCGGCCGCACGGTGGTCGAGGCGCTGGACGCCGGGATGCCGCCCAAGCAGGTCTGGGCGGCGGTGTGGCAGGTGCTCGAGCTCCCGGAGTCCCAGCGGTGAGCACGCCCGCCGAGTCCGCGGCCGTCGCGCACGCCGGGGTCCAGGCGCGCACGCTGCGGGTGCTGGTCGTCTCCCAGGCCGTCGGCGCCGTGGGCGTCACGATCGGCGTCGCGACGGCCTCGCTCCTGGCCCGCGACATCTCCGGGTCCGACGCCCAGGCCGGCCTCGCACAGACCTTCCAGGTCCTCGGGACCGCCCTGGCGGCGTACCTCCTCGCGCGGTTGATGGGACGCCGGGGCCGCCGGGTCGGCCTCGTCACCGGCTACCTCGCGGGAGCGACGGGCGCGGCCCTGTGCGTGGCCGCCGGCGTGGTCGGCTCCATGGCGGTCCTGCTCACCGGTGCCGTGCTGCTGGGCTCCACCACGGCGGTCAACAACGGGTCCCGGTACGCCGCCACGGACCTCGCCCCGGAGGAGACGCGCGGTCGTGCCCTGTCACTCGTGGTGTGGGCGACGACCATCGGTGCCGTCGCGGGGCCCAACCTGACCGGTGTGGGGGCCACGCTCGCGCGGCGGCTCGGCATCCCCGAGCTCACCGGCGGCTTCGCCATCGGCGCCGTGGTCCTGGTGGTCGCGGCGGTGTGGGTCGCCGTGCTGCTGCGTCCCGACCCGCTGCTGCTGGCGCAGGCCGCGGCCGGTGCGACCGCGGAGGCCCGGTCGGGTCGCTCGTGGTCCCGCTTCACCGACGCGCTCCGCGCGCAGCCCGCGCTGGGGGCGGCCATCGTGGGCATGGCGTGCGCGCATGCCGCGATGGTGACGGTGATGATCATGACGCCGCTCCACATGGAGCACGGGGGTGCCCACCTGCACGTCATCGGCTTCGTGATCTCGGTGCACGTCCTGGGGATGTTCGCCTTCTCGCCCCTCATGGGCATGGCCGCCGACCGCTTCGGGCGCGCGCAGGTGCTGCGGGCCGGGGGAGTGGTGCTGCTCGTGGCCCTCGCGCTGTGCGGGCTCGCCCCGCAGGGGTCGTCCTGGCAGATCTTCGCCGGGCTCTTCCTGCTCGGGCTCGGCTGGTCGGCCGCGACGGTCGCGGCCTCGACGATCATCGCCGACCTCACCCCCGTGGCCGCGCGGACCGACGTGCAGGGCACCTCCGACATGGCGATGTCGCTGACGGCCGCGGGCGGAGGGGCGCTGGCCGGGGTGATCGTCGCCTGGCTGGGCTACCCGGCGCTGGCGGCGTTCGCCGGCCTGCTCGCCCTCACGGTCGTGGTCTCGGGCCAGGCCGCGCGTCACGCCGGGACGACCCGGCTCGTCGTCACCCCGCCCGGGTAGGCGACACGCGGGCCACGGTGCGGGAGTCGAACAGGCGTTCGGGCTAGATTGTGTCCACAGGTACGACGCAGGGCGAGGTGGTCCACAGCGTTCGACGGGGCTGATCAGGCACTGTCGGTGGCTCGTCCTAGCGTCGCAGACGTACCTCACACCCGACGGATCAGACAAGGACACGCACATGGCTGGTGGAGATCGCGAGAAGGCACTGGACGCCGCCCTCGCCAACATCGAGAAGTCGTTCGGCAAGGGCTCGGTCATGCGACTGGGCGACGACAGCCGCGCTCCGCTGGAGGTGATCCCGACCGGCGCCATCGCACTCGACGTGGCGCTCGGCCTCGGCGGTCTGCCCCGCGGCCGTGTGGTGGAGATCTACGGTCCGGAGTCCTCCGGAAAGACGACGGTCGCGCTGCACGCGGTGGCCAGCGCCCAGGCGGCCGGCGGCATCGTCGCCTTCATCGACGCCGAGCACGCGCTCGACCCCGACTACGCCAAGGCCCTCGGCGTGGACACCGACGCCCTGCTGGTCTCCCAGCCCGACTCCGGTGAGCAGGCGCTCGAGATCGCCGACATGCTCATCCGCTCCGGCGCCCTGTCCCTCATCGTCATCGACTCCGTGGCCGCGCTGGTGCCCCGTGCCGAGATCGAGGGCGAGATGGGCGACAGCCACGTCGGCCTCCAGGCGCGGCTGATGAGCCAGGCGCTGCGCAAGATGACCGGTGCCCTCAACAACTCCGGCACCACCGCCATCTTCATCAACCAGCTGCGCGAGAAGATCGGCGTCATGTTCGGCTCGCCCGAGACGACGACCGGTGGCCGGGCGCTGAAGTTCTACTCCTCGGTGCGCCTCGACGTGCGTCGCATCGAGACCCTCAAGGACGGCCAGGAGATGGTGGGCAACCGCACCCGCGTCAAGGTCGTGAAGAACAAGGTGGCCCCGCCGTTCAAGCAGGCCGAGTTCGACATCATGTACGGCAAGGGCATCAGCCGTGAGGGCGGCCTCATCGACGTTGGCGTCGAGGCCGGCCTGGTCCGCAAGTCCGGCGCTTGGTACACCTACGACGGCGACCAGCTCGGACAGGGCAAGGAGAACGCCCGCACGTTCCTCAAGGACAACCCCGACCTGGCCAACGAGCTGGAGAAGAAGATCCTCGAGAAGCTCGGCGTCGGGCCCCAGGTCGACTCCCCGTCCGACCTCTCCGACGACCCCATCGGTGTGGATGACTTCTGAGCAGGCTCCCGGGTCGGGTGAGTCCAGGCCGATGCCGTCGTGGGTGGGAGACGTCCACGACGGTGTCGAGGCCTGGACCCGGTCGGCCCGGCGTCCGGAGGCGCCACCACTGCCGAGCACGGTGTCCGAGTCGGTGCGCGACGATCCGGAGCCCGACCACGAGTCCGTGGCCCGCAAGATCCTCCTCGACGCCCTGACCGGCCAGGCACGGTCACGACGCGAGCTCGCCGACAAGCTGGCCAAGAAGGACGTGCCGGCCGACCTCGCCACCGCCCTGCTCGACCGGTTCGAGGAGGTGGGCCTGGTCGACGACGAGGCGTTCGCCCGGGCGTGGATCGCCTCCCGCCAGCCCGGCAAGGGGCTCGCCCGACGAGCACTCGCCCAGGAGCTGCGCCGCAAGGGCATCGACGACGACGTCGCGCGCGATGCGCTCGACGAGATCGACCCCGACGACGAGGAGGCCGCCGCGCGCGCCCTGGTCCGCAAGAAGCTGCGGAGCATGCGTGGCGTCGAGACGGACAAGGCGACCCGTCGCCTGGTCGGGATGCTGGCGCGCAAGGGCTACCCGCCCGGCATGGCGTTCGCCGTGGTCAAGGACGAGCTGGCGGTCGACGACACCGACGTCGAGTCGCTCTAGGCTGCGGCCATGGCCAAGACCAAGAAGTCAGCAGGTTCCACAGGCGAGGCCGTACGACCGCTCCTGCAGGTCCCGGCCGGGCCGGTCGACCTGGGCTCGATCGACCCGCGCTCCACGCCGGGGTTCGACGGGGACAAGGCCGCCGGCAAGGCGGCACTGCCCGTCGTCGGCGAGCCCCTCGCCGAGCTGCAGGAGAGGCTCTACGCGCACGGCAAGGCCGACGGCGACCAGCGTGTCCTGCTGGTGCTCCAGGGCATGGACACCTCCGGCAAGGGCGGCGTGCTGCGCCACTCCGTGGGCCTCATCGACCCCCAAGGCGTGCGGATCACCTCCTTCAAGGCGCCCGACGCCGAGGAGCGACGCCACGACTTCCTGTGGCGCATCCGTCGGGCGGTGCCCGGCCCCGGCCTGGTGGGCGTCTTCGACCGCTCCCACTACGAGGACGTGCTCATCGCCCGGGTGCGCGAGCTGACGACGCGCTCGGCGATCACCCGCCGCTACGACGCCATCAACCGCTTCGAGGCCGAGCTCGCGGACAGCGGCGTGACGATCCTCAAGTGCATGCTCCACATCTCCCCCGAGGAGCAGAAGGAGCGGCTGCTCGCGCGGCTCGACGACCCGTCGAAGCACTGGAAGTTCAACCCGGGCGACATCGACGAGCGGTCCCAGTGGCACGCCTACCAGGAGGCCTACGAGATCGCCCTGGAGCGCTGCAACACCGAGGTCGCCCCGTGGCACGTCGTCCCGAGCGACCGCAAGTGGTACCGCAACTGGGCGGTTGCCACGATGCTGCACGAGGTCCTCGACGAGCTCGACACCCCCTGGCCCGAGGCCGACTTCGACGTGGCCGAGCAGCGGCGCCGCATCCTCGAGGAGGACCCGGTCACGTGACGGCGACACCGGCTCAGGCCGAGGAGACCGTCCTTCCCGACGTGTTCGTGACCCGCTACGTGACGCCCCTGCGCGAGGGCGGCAGCCTGCCGGGCATCGTGGAGGGCGACGACCTCGGCACCTACGTCTGCAAGTTCCGCGGCGCCGGTCAGGGGCTCAAGGTGCTGGTGGCCGAGGTGATCGTGAGCGGGCTCGCCGAGCGGCTGGGTCTGCGCACGCCCCGTCTGGTGGCCCTCGAGCTCGACCCCGAGATCGCGCGGTACGAGGCCGACGAGGAGGTCCAGGACCTGCTCAACGCCAGCGCGGGGCTCAACCTCGGCGTCGACTTCCTCCCCGGCGCCTTCGGTGTGGACGGCGCCGTGCTCGACGCCGACGGGCCCGCCGGCGCGGAGGCGGCCCGGGTGATCTGGCTCGACGCCTTCTGCGCCAACGTCGACCGTTCGTGGCGCAACCCCAACCTGCTGCTGTGGCACGGAGACCTGTGGGTGATCGACCACGGTGCCTCGCTCTACTTCCACCACGGCTGGGCCGGCGGCGTCACCGACCCCCAGCGCTTCGCCCGTCAGCCGTGGGACTCCTCGGACCACGTCCTGGGCCGGCACCTCGACGAGGTGGCGGCGGCAGACGCCGAGGTGTCGCCCCTCCTCGACCGGGCGGCCTTCGCGAGCGTCGTGGCGCGGGTCCCCGACGAGTGGCTCGAGCCGGTGCCCGGCGCCGAGACGCCCGAGGCGCTGCGGGCGGCGTACGTCGACTTCCTCGTCGCCCGCCTCGGCACCCGCCAGTGGCTCCCGGGCGGTGGCGCATGAAGCGACTGCCCTACCAGTACGTCGTCCTGCGCTGCGTGCCCCGCCCGGACCGCGAGGAGTTCCTCAACGTCGGCGTGGTGCTGCACTGCCAGGCGGCCGACTTCCTCGACGTGGCGTGGCTCTGCGACCGCGACCGGCTGGCGGCCCTCGACCCGGACCTCGACCCCGACCAGGTGTGCGCCGCTCTCGAGTTCGTCGAGGGCGTCGCCCGCGGGGACCGGCGTGGGGGAGAGGCCGCCGGCCAGCCGCTGGGCCAGCGGTTCGGGTTCCTCAAGGCGCCGCGGAGCACCGTCCTCCAGCCCGGGCCGGTGCACGGCGGCGTCACCACCGACCCCGCCCGCCAGCTGGAGCACCTGCTCGAGCGCCTGGTGGGTTAGGCAGCCGGATGGGCGCCGACGCGGTCCTCGTCGCGAGCATCCGGGACGCCCTGGCGGGTGCGGGCGACCCCGAGCGGGCGCGCGGTCAGCAGGCCTACATGAAGTCCGCGCTGCCCTACCGCGGGCTGCGCTCCCCGGAGCTGGCGGCGCTCCTGCGTCCGCTGCTCGCCGAGCATCGCCTCGACGACCGGCAGGTCTGGGAGCACACGGCCCGCGAGCTGTGGGACGGGGCCACGCACCGTGAGGAGTGGTACGCCGCGATCGCGCTGCTGCGCCACCGGCACTACCGCGCGTGGCTCGATCCCGAGCTGCTGCCGCTGCTGCGGCACCTCCTGGTGACCGGCGCGTGGTGGGACGTGGTCGACGAGGTCTCCGCCCATTTGGTCGGCGGGGTGCTCGCCGGTCACCGCGAGGCCGTCACCCCCGTCGTACGCCGCTGGGCGACCGACGAGGAGAGCATGTGGGTACGCCGCGCGGCCATCCTCGCCCAGCTGCGGCACCGCGCGGACACCGACACCGCGCTGCTCGCCGACGCCGTCGAGGCCAACCTCGAGGGCTCGGCGTACGGCTCGGAGTTCTTCGTCCGCAAGGCGGTCGGATGGGCGCTGCGCGAGCACAGCCGCACCGACCCCGACTGGGTGCGGGCCTTCGTCGATGCGCACGCCGACCGCCTCGCGCCGCTCTCACGGCGCGAGGCGCTGCGGCTGCTGCCTCAGACGGGGACGAGCTCGACGGCGCCGACGGCGTAGCGGGCCAGCACCGCCCGGGCGACCTCGGGGTGCGCGCCGAGCGGCTCGGACACCGCGATCGCGCCGGCCTCGGTCGCGAGCTCCGCGGCCCGGTCGGGCAGGAAGCCCGGAGCCAGGAAGAACGACGCGACCGCGATGTGGCGCCGGCCCTCGGCCCGGAAGGCGCGGACGGCCTCGCCCGCGGCCGGGGGAGCGGCCGACGCGAAGGCGGCGGTCACCGGCAGCTTGTGCCGGGTGCCCCAGGTGCGGGCGAGCCGGGCGACGGCCTGGTTGGCGAGCGGGTCCGAGGAACCGGCGGCGGCCAGCACCAGGGCGTCGAGCTCGCGGACCCGGGCCTCCTTGAGGGCGTCGCGCAGGCGCAGGTCCAGCACCTCGAGGAACGTGGCCTCCATGCCGAGGATCCTGGACGCGCGGATCTTGAGCCCCTCGTGGCGGGCCGCCGCGGCGGCGATGGCCTCGGGGACGTCGACCTTCGCGTGGTAGGCCTCGGTGAGGAGCAGGGGCACGACGACGATCTCCTCGAAGCCCGCCTTGACCAGCTTGGCGACCACCGTCTCGAAGGACGGCTTGGACAGGTCGAGGAACGCGGGCTCGATCCGGAGGTCGGGGCGCATCGAGCGGACCTCGTCGACGAGCGCGGTGATCGTCGCGGCCGAGCGGGGGTCACGGCTTCCGTGAGCCAGGGCGACCAGTGCAGGAGCGGCCATCAGCGGGGCCTCCCATCTTGGGTGGTGGGGTGGAGATCGACGCCGTTGTCGTGGAGGGAGAGGCGGGGTGTGTTCATGCGTGGATCCCGCACTCGGTCTTGGTGGTGCCGGCCCAGCGGCCGCTGCGCGGGTCGTCGCCGGGAGCGACGCGCCGGGTGCAGGGCCAGCAGCCGATGGAGGGGTAGCCGTCGTAGACGAGGGGGTTGACCAGGACGCCGTTGTCGGCGATGTAGCGCTCGACCTGCTCGTCGGACCACCGCGCCATCGGGGAGACCTTGACCTTCTGCTTGCGCGCGTCCCAGCCGACGACCGGTGCGATGACCCTGTTGTGGGTCTCGGCGCGGCGCAGGCCGGTCGCCCACGCGTCGTACCCGGACAGGGTGTCCGCTAGGGGCTTGACCTTGCGCAGGGCGCAGCACAGGTCGGGGTCGGTCCTGTAGAGGTCCTTGCCGTACTGCGCGTCCTGCTCGGCCACGGTGAGGTCGGTGCTGACGGTCCGGAGGTTGACCGGCAGCGTCGCCTCCACGGCGTCGCGGGTCCCGATCGTCTCGGCGAAGTGGTAGCCGGTGTCGAGGAAGACCACGTCGATGCCGGGCGCGACCGTCGAGGCGAGGTGCGCGAGCACGGCGTCGCCCATGGACGAGGTGATGCAGAAGCGCTCCCCGAACGTCGCCACGGCCCACTCGATGATGACCTCGGCGGGTGCCAGCTCGAGCTCGGCTCCGACGTGCGAGACCAGCTCGCGCAGTTCCTCGGGGGAGCG
This sequence comes from Nocardioides sediminis, assembly GCF_003047295.1. Lineage (GTDB taxonomy): Bacteria > Actinomycetota > Actinomycetes > Propionibacteriales > Nocardioidaceae > Nocardioides > Nocardioides sediminis. Next base: position 103,679 of record NZ_PZYZ01000003.1, on the reverse strand, counting down.
GCCGTCGGTGTGGGTGCCCTTGAAGTCGCGGGCAGCCTGGGTGGAGAGGCTCATCGGGCACCTCCTCGGCTGGTATCGGGACGGGTGAGGCCGAGGTACTTCACGGCGAACGCCCGCAGGCACGACCGGCACTCCCAGCCGTCCTCCAGCGGCCACAGGGTGGTCTCGCCGCAGTAGGGGCAGTGCTGGGCGACCGCGCGCTCGCTCATCTCGGGGTCCCCGCGGAATCGGGAGCGCAGCGAGCGATTTCGTGGGGTGAGCTCATCAGACGGCCTCGGTGGCCCGCTCGCCGCGCAGGTGGACCTCGTCGGCGCGGGCGGCCCAGGTCGCGAACGACTCGCCGTCCTCGCGGTCGTCGAGGTAGGCGGTCACGACGTTGGTCACGTAGTCGTCCAGGTCGGCGCTGGCGACCTTGTGGGCCCGTAGCTTGCGGCCGAAGCCGGCCTGCAGCCCCAGGGCGCCACCGAGGTGGACCTGGAAGCCCTCGACCTGGTTGCCGGCCTCGTCCATGACCAGCTGTCCCTTGAGGCCGATGTCGGCGACCTGGGTGCGGGCGCAGGCGTTGGGGCAGCCGTTGACGTTGACGGTGATCGGGGTGTCGAGGTCGGGGAAGCGCTTCTCCAGCTCGGTGACGAGGCTGCGGGCGCGCTCCTTGGTGTCGACGATGGCGAGCTTGCAGAACTCGATGCCGGTGCAGGCCATCGTGCTGCGTCGCCAGTTGCTGGGGCGGGCGGTCAGCCCGATCTTCTCCAGGTCGTCGGCGAAGGCGTCGGTGTCCGCGGCGTCGACGCCGAGGACCACGAGCTTCTGGTACGCCGTGAGGCGCGCGCCCAGCGCGCCGTACTGCTCGACGAGGTCGCCCAGCGCGGTCAGCGTGCGGCCGTCGATGCGACCCACGAGCGGCGCGGCGCCGACGTAGAACTTGCCGTCCTTCTGCTCGTGGATGCCGATGTGGTCGCCCTGGACGACCGGCGTCGCGGGGGAGGGGCAGTCGACGAGGGCCCGGTGCAGGTACTCGGTCTCGAGCACCTCGCGGAACTTCTCCACGCCCCAGTCGGCGACGAGGAACTTCAGCCGCGCCTTGGAGCGCAGCCGGCGGTAGCCGTAGTCGCGGAAGATCGACGCGACGCCCTCCCAGGCGTCGGCCACCTCGTCCAGCGGGATCCACACGCCGAGCTTCTGCGCCAGCATCGGGTTGGTGGACAGTCCGCCGCCGACCCACATGTCGAAGCCGGGACCGTGCTCGGGGTGGACGGTCCCGACGAAGGACACGTCGTTGACCTCGGGGGCGACGTCGTGGCTGGGGTGGCCGGTCAGCGCGGTCTTGAACTTGCGCGGCAGGTTGGAGAACTCCGGGTTGCCGATCGCGCGGGCCTTGATCTCCGCGAGCGCTGAGGAGCCGTCGATGATCTCGTCCTTGGCGATGCCGGCGACCGGCGAGCCGAGGAACGGTCGCGGCGAGTCTCCGCAGGCCTCGATCGTGATCAGCCCGACCGACTCGAGCCGCTCCCAGATCGCCGGCACGCTCTCGACCTCGATCCAGTGGTACTGGATGTTGTTGCGGTCGGTGATGTCGGCGGTGTTCCGGGCGTACGTCGTGGAGGTCTCGCCCAGGGCCCGCAGCTGCTCCGGCCCGAGGACCTGGCCGTCGGTGCGCACCCGCATCATGAAGTAGCGGTCGTCGAGCTCCTCCTCCTCGAGCATGGCGGTCTTGCCGCCGTCGAAGCCGGGAGCGCGCTGGGTGTAGAGACCCATCCAGCGGAAGCGGCCGCGCAGGTCGGCCGGGTCGATGGAGTCGAAGCCGCGCTTGGAGTAGATGTTCTCGATCCGGGCGCGGACGTTGAGGGGGTTGTCGTCCTTCTTCGTCTGCTCGTTCTTGTTGAGCGGCTCGGTGTAGCCGAGGGCCCACTGGCCCTCGCCGCGCTTGCGGCGGACGGGCCGGGCGGCCGGCGCGGACGTGGCGGCGGGCTGGGAGGAGCTGCCGGCCGGGACGGTCGGGGTGCTGGTCACGGTGTCGTGTCCTTCTGACGCTGAGTGGCCGCGCGCGACGGTGAGCGCGGATGTGCGGGGGGAGGCGGCGAGTTTCAGCGGTGCCAACACATCATGCTGCGCGTACGACCGAGGTCCACGTGGCGACGGACCACGAGAAACTGGGAGGTGGCAGCAAGACTCATGTCAAGGAGTCTCAACTCCCGGACAGCCCGACCACAAGGCGAGATCCCATGATGCGAGACGGCCCTCCACATTCTGAGACGCGCCGCCGGAGCTCAGGCGTGGAGCGGGGGTTCCGTGCGTCCCACGTCACATTCCTCGACCTGCCGTCACCGACGACGCACGAGCACGACGACTCGGTCAGCGGCCCCTCTGCGGCTCGCACGCAGCGGGAGCCGGACGAGGTCCCGTCCGGCGCGCGTGGTCGTGGCGACCTCGACCCTCAGGCGCACGCTCTCACCGACGCGGAGGCGAGGCGTCCGCCATCCCTTCCCGGTCACTGCCCGGGTGCGTGACTCCCCGCCTGCGCGGTAGGTCACGGTCACGCCGTCGACGGTGACGGGTCCCCGCATCACGAACCGGCCCCGTGCCGTGCCGGTGTTGGTCACCCGCAGCGCCATCGTGCGCTTCGCCGCGCGCCCGGTGGGCAGGCTCGTGACGGCCGTCTGCTCGAGCGGCGACCGGTCGCCGGCACCCACCCAGGAGCCTCGCCGCCGCAGTCGGACGGCCAGGTCGGGCAGTGCCCTCGCAGCGGCGACGGGCGGCACCGGGGCCGCGGTCGTGGGCACGGGTGTGGGCGCGCTGGTCACCTCGCTCGCCGGCACCGGTCCCGCCGTGACGGTGTAGCTGCGGGTGAGCGTGGTGGTCCGGCCTGCTCCGTCACGGGCGGTCACCGACCAGGTCCGGGTCCCGGTCGTCGAGGTGTCCAGCCGGTCGCCGGACGGTCCGTCGCACGCCTGCAGCGTCGAACCGCCGCGGTCGGTGCACGAGTACGCCACCGGGACGACGGCGCCCACCGCCACGGATGCGCCGTCCGCCGGACCGTCGAGCGTGACCTGGGGGTCGAAGCCGTCACGCGCCGGGACGAGCGCCGCCCGGTAGCTGAAGTAGGCGTTGGTCCCCGCCGCCCCGTCCCCGACCCGCTCGTCGCGCAGGGTCCAGACCGTCGCGCCGGAGGAGTCGGTCTCGGACGCGATCGTCCTCTGGTCGGCGGACCAGCCGATGAGCACGTTGCCGTTGCCGGTCCGGGCGGCCGAGCCCATGAACCAGGAGAACCGGTCGGCAGGACCATACGTCCGCACGACCTCGGCCGAGGTGTCGTCGACGGTGAGCTCGACGACGCGGGAGCTCGGCCGCGGGACGGCCGGGCCGTCGGGACGCGCCTGGTCCACGCACAAGTTGCCGAAGAACGAGGTGGACCCGTTGTCGAAGAGGAGCACGTTGCCGTTCGGCAGCAGGGTCGCCGCATGCTGCGCGCAGGGACCGGTGTCGCCCGGCGGGAAGGTGAAGCTGCTGTCGCGCCCGCCCAGCTTCCAGATGACGTCACCGGGCTGGTGGCCGTCGTGAGCCCGGGTCGCGATGAGGAACACCGAGCTCAGGTGGCGGAACGACGCCAGCACGTCGCCGTTCGGCGCGACGTCGATCGAGTTGACGTGTGCGTAGTCGGCGTTGTCCGGCGTCACCGTCTCGTCGGCGTACGGTGCGCTCGACCACTGGAAGACGACCTTCCCCGAGGCGTCGACGTGCTGGATGACCGAGTCGACGAGGCCGGTCGTGGGATCTGGCTCGTAGGAGACCAGCCAGTGCGAGCCGTCGGGGAGCAGCAGCGAGTCGTGGTCGTCCGTGTTCACCAGACCGGTGGTCTCGACCCGCCGCAGCTCCTGGAACCGGTCATCGAGCACGACGAGCGCGCCGCCGCTGCGTCCGGGCGTGGTCGTGGGGCGGTGCAGGGTGTAGCGGCCGTTGGCGGCCATCTTGAGGTCCAGCACCCGCTCGCGGTGGGCGCGCGTGTACGACGGGACGCCCTGGCGATCCACGACCGCCTCGAACCGGGGCGAGACCCCGTCGTAACGGTCCAGCGTGAGCGCGATGCTGCCGGCCTGCAGGGAAGCGCCCGTGGCAGTGGCCGAGAGGGTGGGGAACCCTGGCGGCAGCACGTGCAGGGCATACGCGTGGCGACCCGAGACGTCCTGGAGGAAGATCGAGATCTCGTCACCGGGTGCAGGCGCGGCGAAGGTCGCGGTGCCGTCCTCGTCGCGGACCCCGTTGATCCAGACGGCGTCGGCGTCAGTGACGTCGACCTGCACCGAGCCGTCCGGGGCGGGATGGACGGCGTACCGGGTGATGGTCGGGTCGAAGGCGGGGTACATGCGCGTCGCGCCCGTGACGGTGATCCGTGCGTCGTCCGCAGCCTGCGCGGCGACGGGTCCTGTGGGGAGTGCTGGGAGGAGGGCGGCAACGAGCGCGGCTGCGCCCAGGAGTGCCCACGGGCGGACGCGCATGCGGTGGCCTTCCGACGGTCCGCCCACGCTAACGCGCGATGGGCGCCGTGTTCGTCGAACACGCGACGGCACTAGGCTCTGGGCCATGACGGACTCCCTCATCAGCAGCGCGTACACGCAGGCCCTCGAGGTGATCGGCTCCGTCGAGCCGCGGATCGCCGACGCGACCCGTCAGGAGCTCGCCGACCAGCGCGGCTCGCTCAAGCTCATCGCCTCGGAGAACTACGCCTCGCCGGCGGTGCTGCTGACCATGGGCACCTGGTTCTCCGACAAGTACGCCGAGGGCACCGTCGGGCACCGCTTCTACGCCGGCTGCCAGAACGTCGACACCGTCGAGTCGCTGGCCGCGGAGCACGCCCGCGAGCTGTTCGGCGCGCCGTACGCCTATGTGCAGCCGCACTCGGGCATCGACGCCAACCTCGTCGCGTTCTGGTCGATCCTGGCCAACAAGGTCGAGACCCCCGCCCTGGAGAAGCACCAGGCCAAGAACGTCAACGAGCTCTCCGAGGCCGACTGGGAGGAGCTGCGCCACGAGCTGGGCAACCAGCGCCTGCTCGGGATGTCGCTGGACGCCGGCGGCCACCTGACCCACGGCTTCCGGCCCAACATCAGCGGCAAGATGTTCCACCAGCAGCAGTACGGCACGGACCCGGAGACCGGGCTGCTCGACTACGACGCCGTCGCGGCCAAGGCCCGTGAGTTCCGTCCGCTGGTGCTCGTGGCGGGCTACTCGGCCTACCCCCGCCGGGTGAACTTCGCCAAGATGCGCGAGATCGCCGACGAGGTGGGCGCCGTGCTGATGGTGGACATGGCGCACTTCGCCGGGCTCGTGGCCGGCAAGGTCTTCACCGGCGACGAGGACCCGGTTCCGCACGCGCACCTCGTCACCACGACGACCCACAAGTCCCTGCGCGGCCCCCGCGGCGGCATGGTGCTGGCGCAGGAGGAGTTCGCGGCCGATGTCGACCGCGGCTGCCCGATGGTGCTGGGCGGCCCGCTCTCGCACGTGATGGCGGCCAAGGCCGTCGCCCTCGCCGAGGCGCGGCACAGCTCGTTCCGTGCCTACGCCCAGCAGATCGCCGACAACGCCCAGTCGCTGGCCGCCGGCTTCCTCGAGCGCGACGCGCGCCTGGTCACCGGGGGCACCGACAACCACCTCGTGCTGCTCGACGTCTCGACCTTCGGCCTCACCGGCCGCCAGGCCGAGTCGGCGCTCCTCGACGCGGGTGTGGTCACCAACCGCAACTCGATCCCGGCCGACCCCAACGGCGCCTGGTACACCTCCGGCATCCGGCTCGGCACGCCCGCGCTCACGACCCGCGGCTTCGGCCACGACGAGTTCGACAAGGTCGCCGAGCTGATCGTGGACGTGCTGAGCAACACCGAGGCGGGCACGACCAAGGCCGGCGGCCCCTCGAAGGCGTCGTACACGCTCGCCGACGGCGTCGCCGACCGCGTCAAGGCCCAGTCGGCGGAGCTGCTCGACAAGCACCCGCTGTACCCCGGCCTCGTCCTCGGCTGAGTCCGGCTCACCTGGCGCGTGTCTGCGCGCGGCCCGGCGAGGTACGACGGTCAGGTCAGCGAGCGGTAGATCCCCAGCGTCCGCTCCGCGATGGCCGGCCAGCTGAAGGACTCGATCGCCCGCTGCCGCCCGGCCCGCCCGCGCTCGGCGGCGCGCGCGGGGTCGCTGACGGCGTCCACCAGCGCGGCGGCGAGGTCGGCGACGTACTGCTCGGGGTCGAGCGGGGTCCCCGTGCCGTCGGTGGCCTGCTCGATCGGCACCAGCCACCCTGTCTTCCCGTCCAGCACGACCTCGGGGATGCCGCCGGTCGCGGTGGCGACGACGGCGGTCTCGCAGGCCATGGCCTCGAGGTTGACGATGCCCAGCGGCTCGTAGATCGACGGGCAGGCGAAGACCGTGGCGGCGGTCAGCAGGGCGACCACGTCGGGGCGCGGGAGCATCTCGGGGATCCACACGACGCCGGTGCGGGTCGCGGCCAGCTCGTCGACGAGCCCACGCACCTCGGCCTCGATCTCCGGGGTGTCGGGGGCTCCGGCACACAGCACCAGCTGCACGTCCGGCGGCAGCTGTGCGGCGGCGCGCAGGAACAGCGGCAGGCCCTTCTGGCGGGTGATGCGGCCGACGAAGATGACGCTCGGGCGGTCGGGGTCGACGCCGAGCTCGCGCACCCGGTCGGGCGCGTGGACGGGGGACCAGTCGGTGGTGTCGATGCCGTTGTGCACGACGTGGACCCGGGCGGGGTCCACGGCCGGATAGCTGCGCAGCACGTCGTCGCGCATCGCGGCGCTGACCGCGATGATGCCCGCCGCGCCCTCGTAGGCCGTCCGCTCGACCCAGCTGGACAGGGCGTAGCCGCCGCCGAGCTGCTCGGCCTTCCACGGCCGCATCGGCTCCAGCGAGTGCGCGCTGACCACGTGCGGGACGTCGTGCATGAGGCCTGCGAGGTGGCCGGCCATGTTGGCGTACCAGGTGTGCGAGTGCACCAGGTCGGCGCCCGCGCAGTCGTCGACCATCGCCAGGTCGACGCCCAGCGTGCGGATCGCGCCGTTGGCGGCAGCGAGCGACGAGGGCTCGGCGTACGCCGTCGTGCCGGGCTCGTCACGGGACGCGCCGAAGCACCGCACCATCACCTCCATGCCCTCCTGTGCGCGCAAGGCTCGGACGAGTTCCGCGACATGGACCCCCGCCCCGCCGTAGACCTCGGGCGGGTACTCCTTGCTCAGCACGTCGATTCGCATGACGGGGAACTTACTCGCGACGGGGGTCGACCGCGCCCCGTGCGCCCCACTAGTTTCGGCACATGAGCGCCGCACCCGCCCGCAAGAAGATCCTCGCCATCGTCCTTGCGGGGGGTGAGGGCAAGCGGCTGATGCCGCTGACGGCGGACCGGGCCAAGCCTGCGGTGCCCTTCGGCGGGATCTACCGGCTCATCGACTTCGCCCTCTCCAACGTCGTCAACTCCGGCTACCTCAAGGTCGTCGTGCTCACGCAGTACAAGTCGCACAGCCTCGACCGCCACGTCACCACCACGTGGCGGATGTCCAACCTGCTGGGCAACTACGTCACCCCGGTGCCGGCCCAGCAGCGGGTGGGCAAGCGGTGGTACCTCGGCAGCGCCGACGCGATCTACCAGTCGCTCAACCTGCTCACCGACGAGCAGCCCGACATCGTCGTCGTGGTGGGCGCCGACCACGTCTACCGGATGGACTTCTCCCAGATGGTCGCCGCGCACGTCGAGTCCGGCGCGGGCTGCACGGTGGCCGCGATCCGCCAGCCCATCGAGCTGGCCGACCAGTTCGGCGTCATCGACGTGGACCCGGGCAGCCCCGAGCGCATCCGTGCCTTCCTGGAGAAGCCGACCGACCCGGTCGGGCTGCCCGACGCGCCGCACGAGGTGCTGGCCAGCATGGGCAACTACGTCTTCACCGCCGACGCGCTGCGTGACGCCGTCACCCGCGACGCCGAGCGCGAGCAGTCCAAGCACGACATGGGCGGCGACATCGTGCCGTGGTTCGTGGACAAGTCCGAGTCGGCCGTCTACGACTACAAGGACAACGAGGTCCCCGGCTCGACCGACCGCGACCGCGGCTACTGGCGCGACGTCGGGACCATGCGCTCCTACTACGCGGCCCACATGGACCTCGTGTCGCCACTGCCCGTCTTCAACCTCTACAACAAGGCGTGGCCGATCTACACGAGCTACGGCCCGCACCCGCCGGCCAAGCTCGTCGAGGGGGCGAGCGGCGCCGGGGTGTCCACGTTCAACTCGATCCTGTCCCCGGGAGTGGTGGTCTCCGGCGGCACCGTCAACCAGTCGGTCCTCTCGCCCGCCGTGTGGGTCAAGGACGGCGCCGAGGTGTCGGACTCGGTGCTCATGGACGGCGTGCACGTCGGCGAGGGCGCGGTCGTGCGCAACGCGATCATCGACAAGGGCGTGGTGATCCCGCCGGGCACCCGCATCGGCGTCGACCCCGACGAGGACCTCGCCCGCGGGTTCGTGGTGGACGAGGGGCTCACGGTCCTGGCCAAGCAGCAGCCCGTCAAGGGGTAGCCCTCACCCGAGGGCGGCACGCCGCTCGCGCAGGTGCGCGAGCTCGACCTCGTTGCGGCACGCTGCGATCGCCTGGTCGTACGCCGCCCGCGCGGCGACCGGGTCCCCGCCGCGCGCCAGGAGCTCGGCCCGCACGGCCGCGACCCGGTGACCGGTCGGGATGTCGACCCCCTCGAGGGCGGCCAGGCCCGCGGCCGGGCCGTGCGCCTCGGCGACCGCCACCGCCCGGGCGAGCCGGGCGCCGGGGGAGGGTGCGAGGTCCAGCAGCGCGTCGTAGAGCGCCACCACCTGCTCCCACCGGGTGTCCTCGGGGCGCAGCGCCCGTGCGTGCTCGGCGGCGATCCGCGCCTGCAGTGCGTAGGACGCGGTCAGGAGCGTGACGGGCCTGGTCAGGACGGGATGGGCGAGCAGGGACATCGCCTCCTCGACCTCGTCGTGGTGCCAGCGGGACCGGTCCTGGTCCGGCAGCAGCACCAGCCGGCCCTCGGAGACCCGGGCGTCGCGCCGGGAGTGCTGCAGCAGGACCAGCGCGAGCAGCGCCACCAGCACCGGCTCGTCGGGACGCAGCCCCAGCACGGTGCGCACCAGCCGGACCGCCTCCCCGGCCAGCTCGGCCCGCAGCAGGTCCGGCCCCGAGCCCGGCGCGTAGCCCGCCGTGAACGCGAGGTACGCCGTCTGGGCGACCGTGTCCAGCCGGTCGGGCAGCACCGTCGCGTCGGGCACGGCGAACGGGATGCCGGCACCGATGATCCGCTTCTTGGCGCGGGTGATGCGGGCCGCCATCGTGGGCTCGGGCACCAGGAAGAGCCGGGCGATGTCGTGGGTCGGCACGCCGAGGACCAGGCGGAGGGACAGGGCGCTCGCGGCCTCCGGGGCCAGGGCCGGGTGCGTGCACATCAGCACGAGGCGCAGGACGTCGTCCTCGACCTGGCTCCCGGCGTCAGCCATGGTGCGCGTCCCCTCCTGTCGCAGGTCGGCGTCGGTGACCAGCAACGCCTGCTTGCGGCGCGACACCTCCTCGGTGCGCAGCCGGTCCAGCACGCGGCGCCGGGCGGTGGTCATCAGCCAGGCGGCGGGGTTGTCGGGGGCGCCGTCGACCGGCCACGTCCGGCTCGCCGCCTCGACCGCGTCGCCGAGGGCGTCCTCGACGAGGTCGAGACGGCGGAACCGCACGAGGAGCAGGGCGACGAGGCGGCCCCACTCCTCGCGCACGACCTGCTCGAGGGCATCGTCCGCGGCGGTCACGGGTCAGTACGGGTCCACGGCGGGGGACAGCTGCATGTCGTAGGCCGGCAGGATCCGCAGCAGCTCGAGGAGCACGTCGAGGTCCGGCGCCTCCACGAGGTAGAACCCGCCCAGCTGCTCGATGACCTCGGCGTAGGGACCCTCGGTCAGCCTGGTCTCGCCGCCGCGGGTGCGGACGGTCGTGACGTGGGTGGGGCCGGCCAGCGCCTCGCCGGCAAGGACCTCCACCCCCTCACGCTCGCGGCACGCGGCGTCGAAGGCCTCGAACCGGCGCATCACCTCCGACTGCTCGTCGGCGGTGTGCTCCGACCACGGCTTGAGCTCACCGTCACCGATGAGCAGCACCAGGTACTTCACGACGCGCGCTCCTGGTCGGTGACCGTCCGGCGTACCTCCACGGCGTCGCCCGTGGCGGCGAGCAGCTTGCAGCACTCCATCAGGTCGTCGAGGTCGTCGGACTCGACGACGTAGAAACCGCCCACCTGCTCGGCGGTCTCGGCCCACGGGCCCTCGGTGACGGTGTCGGCGCCGGGAGCGATGGATCGCGCCTCCGACGCGCGGTGCAGCTCGGCCCCGCCGGTGATCTTGTGGCCACGGCGCTCCAGCTCGGCGGAGAAGTGGCCGTGGGCGGCGTACCCCTCCTTGCGCTGCTCCTCGGTCAGGTCGGTCCACCAGCGCTCGGCGTCCCCCATCAGCAGCACGACGTACTCGGTCATCTCTCTCGGTCCTCTCACTCGGCCATGCGGCGGAACTCGATGTGCTCTCCGCGCGCGGCGAACCGCTCGCACGCGGCGCGGAGGTCGGCCTCGTCGTTGCTCTCGACGAGGTAGAAGCCGACGACCTGCTCGGCGGTCTCCGAGAACGGCCCGTCGGTCACCAGCGCACCGCCGTCGCCGTCGGGACGCATCGAGACGGCCTGCGACGACGCCTCGAGCGGCCCCACGGTGAGGATGGTGTGGCCGCCGGCGCCCAGCTCCTCGTGGAACTGCACGTGCGAGCGGTGTCCCTTCTCGTGCTCGGACTCCGGCAACGAGGCCCACTCGGCCTCGGGCGCCGGGAGCAGGATCAGGTAACGGCTCATCTGGTTCCTCCTGTGTCGGTGGGCCGCGGTCGCGACCTCACCACCATGACGGGCGAGCAGGGCCGGGATCGACAGCCTGCCCGAGATTTCCTCCGCCGGGGTGCCGGTCCTCGACGCAGCGAGCGGTGGGCACCAAGATGGCGCCATGGCCCCCGCAGACGCAGCATCCCGCGCCGGACAGCCCGCCGAGACCCGCGACCTGGTCGACGTCGCCCACCTCGTCACGGCCTACTACACGGGGGTCCCGGACCCCGAGGACGTCGACCAGCAGGTCGCCTTCGGCACGAGCGGGCACCGCGGGTCGAGCCTGCGGACGTCGTTCAACGACACCCACATCGCCGCCACGACGCAGGCGATCTGCGACTACCGCCGCGAGCAGGGCTACGACGGTCCGCTGTTCATGGGCCGCGACACCCACGCCCTCTCCGAGCCGGCCTGGGCCACGGCCCTCGAGGTGCTGGCGGCCAACGACGTGACCGTGCTCGTCGACGACCGCGACGGCTACACCCCGACGCCCGCGGTCTCGCACGCCATCATCCGCGCCAACGGCGGCCGCTCCTCGGGCTCCGGGCTGGCCGACGGGATCGTCGTCACGCCGTCGCACAACCCGCCTGCCGACGGCGGCTTCAAGTACAACCCGCCCCACGGCGGGCCCGCGGACACCGACGCCACCAGCGTCGTCGCGGCCCGTGCCAACGAGCTCATCCGCGCCGGCCTGGACGGCGTACGACGCATCCCGTTCGCCCGCGCCCGGGCGGCCGCGTCGTCGTACGACTTCCTCGGCAGCTACGTCGACGACCTCCCGCAGGTGCTCGACCTCGACGCCGTCCGCGAGGCCGGCGTGCGCATCGGCGCCGACCCGCTCGGCGGCGCGAGCGTCGCCTACTGGGGCGAGATCGCCGACCGCCACGGCCTCGACCTCACCGTCGTCAACCCGCTCGTCGACCCGACGTGGCGCTTCATGACGCTGGACTGGGACGAGAAGATCCGGATGGACTGCTCGAGCCCGTCGGCGATGGCCTCGCTCATCCGCCGCAAGGACGAGTACGACGTCGCCACCGGCAACGACGCCGACGCCGACAGGCACGGCATCGTCACCCCCGACGCCGGCCTGATGAACCCCAACCACTTCCTCGCCGTGGCCATCGGCTACCTCTTCGGCGGCGCGCGCCCGGACTGGCCCGACACCGCGCGGATCGGCAAGACGCTGGTGTCCAGCTCGATGATCGACCGGGTGGCGGCCGCGATCGGCAAGCCGCTGGTCGAGGTGCCGGTCGGGTTCAAGTGGTTCGTGCCCGGCCTCATCGACGGCTCGTTCGGCTTCGGCGGCGAGGAGTCGGCCGGGGCGTCGTTCCTGCGGCGTGACGGCTCGACGTGGACGACGGACAAGGACGGCATCCTCCTCGCCCTGCTGGCCAGCGAGATCCTCGGCCGCACCGGCCGGACCCCGAGCCGGCACTACGCCGACCTCGTCGCCGAGCACGGCGACCCGGCGTACGCCCGCGTCGACGCCCCCGCCGACCGCGAGCAGAAGGCCAAGCTCGCCGCGCTCTCGCCCGACGACGTCTCGGCGACGTCGCTGGCGGGGGAGGAGATCACCGGCAAGCTCACCGAGGCGCCCGGCAACGGCGCGAAGATCGGTGGGCTCAAGGTCACCACCGAGTCGGCGTGGTTCGCTGCCCGGCCGAGCGGCACGGAGGACGTCTACAAGATCTATGCCGAGTCGTTCCGCGGTCCCGAGCACCTCGCGCAGGTGCAGGCCGAGGCGCGCGAGGTGGTGTCGGCGGCCCTGGGGTCCTAGTGGTCCTGGCCGGCTAGCGGCGGACGGCGTCGATCTCCAGCCGGACGTAGTCGATGACCGGCTCGGCCATCGCCTCGCGCACGGTCCGGACGAAGGGCCGGTGCTCCTCGGGCGGCAGCGTGGCGAGGTGCGAGCCGAGGTTGACCGTCGCGAGGTAGGTCTCGAGCAGCTCAGGGTCCTCGAGCCGGAGCGGGTCGGGCCGCAGCCGCACGCCCTCGACGTCGAACCCCGCACGCTCGAGGGACGCGCGGGTCTCGTCGACGCCCTTGAACGACGTGCCGTGCTTGCCCTCGCCGGTGACCTCGACGAGCGCCGCGGTCAGCACCGCGAGCTGTCCCTGACCGCCGCAGTCGGAGGTGAGCCGGGCCCCGGGCCGCATCACCGCGGCGAGGTTGGCGAAGAGCAGCTCGTGGTCGGTGATCCAGTGGAAGGCCGCGACGCTCATCACCGCGTCCACCCGCTCGGCGAGCGGCAGCGGCTCGGTCAGGTCGGCGACGTGCAGCTCGGCCCGGTCGCCGAGCCGGGCGCGGGCCTGGGTGATCATCTGCTCGGAGCCGTCGATGCCGACGAGCCGCACCTCCGGCCAGCGCGCCAGCAGCGCCTCCCCGTCGCGACCGGTCCCGCAGCCGGCGTCGAGCACCCGCTCGTCGCCCGAGAGGCGCATCCGGTCCAGGACACGCTGCCCCCACGCGACGTGGGGGAGCGGGAGGGAGTCGTAGGTCGCCGCGTCCCACTCGCGGGTGGCCATCAGGCGACCACCGGCGTCGCGCGTTCGACGACCGCGGTCAGGTCGCCGCCCGCGAGCGTGCCGAACACGCCGCCGTACGACGCCCCGAGCCGGCTCGCGCAGAACGCGTCGGCCGCCTCGGGCGGGCCGAAGCGCACCAGCAGCGAGCCCTGTAGGCAGGCGGCCATCTGGCCGGCCAGCCGCCGCGCCGAGACCTCCAGCGACGTCACGTCGCCCAGCAGGGTCAGGGTGTCGTCGACGGCCCGGTCGAGGTGCGGGTCCTCGCCCCGGGCGGCGCCGACCTCGGTGATCCAGGCCTCGAGCGTCTCGGGCTCGCGCGACAGGGCGCGCAGGACGTCGAGGGCGTTGACGTTGCCGGAGCCCTCCCACACCGAGTTGAGGGGGGACTCCCGGAAGAGCAGCGGCATGCCGGACTCCTCGACGTACCCGTTGCCGCCCAGGCACTCCAGCGCCTCCGCGACCATGGCGGGCGTGCGCTTGCACACCCAGAACTTCGCGAGTGGCAGCGCGATCCGGCGCAGGGCGGCCTCGTGCGGGTCCCCCGACCGGTCGACGGCCGCGGCCAGCCGGAGTCCCAGGGCGGTCGCCGCCTCGGACTCCACGGCGAGGTCCGCCACGACGTTCTGCATGAGCGGCTTGTCGACCAGCCGGCCGCCGAAGGCGGAGCGGTGGGTCACGTGCCACGACGCCTCGGCGAGCGCCCGGCGCATCAGCGAGGCGGACCCCAGCACGCAGTCGAGCCGGGTGGCGGCGACCATCTCGATGATGGTGCGCACGCCGCGGCCCTCCTCGCCGAGCCGCTGGGCCAGCGTGCCGTCGAGCTCGAGCTCGGAGGAGGCGTTGGACCGGTTGCCCAGCTTGTCCTTGAGCCGGACGACGTCGATGCGGTTGCGGGTGCCGTCGTCGAGGACCCGGGGAACCACGAAGCAGGTGAGGCCGTCCGGCGCCTGGGCCAGCACCAGGAAGACGTCGTTCATCGGCGCCGAGGTGAACCACTTGTGCCCGTGCAGCGTGTACCAGCCCTCATCGGCCGTGGGCCGCGCCTGGGTCACGTTGGCCCGCACGTCCGACCCGCCCTGCTTCTCCGTCATGCCCATCCCGGCCAGAGCGCCGAGCTTGGACCCGCGTTCGCGTACGCCGGGGTCGTAGCGCAGCGACGCGAGCAGCGGCGTCCACTCGCCGGCGATCGCCGCGTCGGCCCGCAGCGCCGGGACGGCGGCGTACGTCATGGAGATCGGGCAGCCGTGGCCCGGCTCGGTCTGGGACCAGGCCAGGAAGCCGGCGGCGCGACGTACGTGGGCGTGCGGGTCCTCGGACGTCCAGGGCGCCGCGGCCAGCCCGTGGCCCACCGCCCGCTCCATCAGCCAGTGCCACGAGGGGTGGAAGGCGACCTCGTCGATGCGGTTGCCGTAGCGGTCGTAGGGGACCAGCTCGGGGTGGTGGCGGTTGGCGAGCATCCCGTGCTCGCGTGCGTCCGCCGTGCCGGCCTCGGCTCCCAGCAAGGTGAGCGAGTCGAGCGTGTCGGCGGAGGCGTGCCGGAGCACCGCGTCGGTGAGGGCGAGGTCGGAGGTGACGACGTTGTGACCGACCAGTGGCGGGGACTGGTTGGCGACGTCCCGGAGATGGGCCTGCATGGTGGATACCGTAGGGCCATGGTCTCGGTGGGAGAGCAGCATCCGGCGCTGCAGACCCTTCGGGCGAGGGGGCTGGCGGTGCGTGAGCACCTGTGGCGCGTCGTCGTCGCCACGGTGGGCGCGTGCATGCGCTACCGCGTGACGGGGCTGGCGGCCGAGGCGGCGTTCTTCGCCATCCTCTCGGTGCCGCCGCTGGTGTTCGCGATGGCCGGTGCCATCGGCTACGTCTCCGAGCGCTTCAGCGCCGCCCAGCTCGAGGACGTCCGCCAAGCCGTCCTGGACCTCTCGTCGCAGGCGCTGACCGAGCGGGCGGTCAACACGATCATCAAGCCGACGATCGACACCGTCCTGGAGGGCGGGCGCTACGACGTGATCTCGGTCGGCTTCGTGCTGGCCCTCTGGTCGGGGTCCCGAGCGCTCAACGTGTTCGTCGACACCATCACGATCATGCACGGGCTCGGCGGGCACCGCGGGATCGTCAAGACCCGTGCGCTCTCCTTCGTGCTCTACGTCCTGGCGATGCTCACCGGGATGGTCAGCATCCCGCTGGTGGTGGCCGGCCCGACGCTGGTCGAGCGGTGGCTGCCGGAGCGCTTCGACTTCCTCATCGGCTTCTACTGGCCGCTCGTGCTGGCCCTGTGCATCTGCTTCCTGGCCACGCTCTACCACGTGTCGGTGCCGGTGCGGACCAACTGGGCCTTCAACCTCCCGGGCGCCACGTTCTCGCTCATCGCCTGGATCGCCGGCTCGTTCGTGCTGCGCTGGGTGCTGACCGTGACGGCCGCGGAGTCGCGGACGATCTACGGCCCCCTCGCTGCGCCCATCGCCGTGCTGCTCTGGCTCTACCTGCTGGCCATCGCCGTGCTCATCGGCGCCGCGGTCAACGCCGCCTTCGACACCGTCTTCCCGCAGGGATCCACGACGCGTGCGCGGCACGAGCTCGTCCAGCGCCTGCGCAGCCGCATCACCGTGAAAGACTCCTGAGCGTGCCCGACCTGCCCCCTCGTCACGAGAGCCCGACGAGCAAGACCATGGTCGCCCTGCCGGAGGTCGACCGGTCGCCCTGGTGGGAGCTCAGCCGTCGGCTGCTCGCCGCACTGGCGATCCTCGTGGGCACCGTCCTGCTGGTCTACTTCGACCGCGAGGGCTACCGCGACGGCAACGACCCGCCCGACTTCGGGGTCAGCCTGACCGACGCGATCTACTACACGACGGTGACGCTGAGCACGACCGGCTACGGCGACATCGCGCCGGTGACCACCCAGGCCCGCATGGTCAACGCATTCATCATCACCCCGGCCCGCATCGCCTTCCTGGTGCTGCTGATCGGGACCACCCTGGAGGTCCTCGCCTCCCAGGGCCGCGAGATGTTCCGGGTCGCCCGGTGGAGGAAGAACATGGGAGAGCAGGACCACGTCGTGGTCGTCGGCTACGGCACCAAGGGCCGCAGCGCCGTCGACACCCTGGTCAACAACGGCCAGGACCGCGAGGCGATCGTGGTGGTGGACCCCAGCACGCTCGCCCTCGAGGAGGCGCACGCCGACGGGCTCGCCGTCGTGACCGGCGACGCCACCCGGCGCGAGGTGCTCCGGCGCGCCGGCGTGCAGACGGCCACCCAGGTCATCATCACCACCGACAGCGACGCCTCCAACGTCCTGTCCACCCTCACCGTCCGCCAGCTCAACCCCGACGCCTGGATCGTGGCGTCGGTGCGCGAGCAGGAGAACGTCCCCCTGATGAGGCAGTCCGGCGCCGACTCGGTCATCACCTCCTCCGACGCCGTCGGCCGCCTGCTCGGCCTCTCCTCGATGTCGCCGATGCTCGGCTCGGTGATGGAGGACCTGCTGACGTACGGCGAGGGGCTGGAGGTCGCGGAGCGGGACCTGCTGGTCAACGAGGTCGGCAAGCAGCCGCAGTCGCTGCCCGACCAGGTGATCGCGGTCGTGCGCGACGAGAAGGTCTACCGCTACTTCGACCCGGTGGTCACCCTGCTGGCCCGCGGCGACCGGCTGATCGTCGTACGACCTGCCAAGGAGCTGCCGTGGGCGCCACGGCCCGGCACGCACGGCGAGGACTCCGCGGACGAGGAGTGACCCGCTCCCTCACACCACGGGGTCGGTCCCCGAGGAAGGCCCTTGGGGGTGGTGGGCGGCGCGGACGGCGCTCGTTAGCGTGGGAGGCCCCACGACAGGAGCGACACATGGCGGTGCAGACATGGCAGTGAACACCCGTCTCGTCCACGCGACCCCCGAGCAGGTGTGGGAGGTGCTCAGCGACGGCTGGCTCTACCCCGTGTGGGTGGTGGGCGCCTCCCGGATGCGCGAGGTCGACGACGCCTGGCCGGCCGTGGGCAGCAAGCTGCACCACTCGGTGGGATTGTGGCCCGCGCTCATCAACGACAGCACCGAGGTGACGGAGGCCGTGCCGGGTCGGTCGCTGACCCTGCGGGCGCGCGGCTGGCCGATCGGTGAGGCGCGCGTCGTGATCCGGCTGCTGCCGGTCGGCGCGGAGACCGAGGTCCGCATCGAGGAGGAGCCCGTGTCGGGACCGGGGGCGCTGGTGCCCCCGCCGGTGCGTGGGCTGAGCCTGAAGTGGCGCAACACCGAGACCCTGCGGCGGCTCGCCTACATCGCCGAACGGCGTCGATGACCGCCCGCGTGGTGCTCGTGACCGGTGCCTCCAGCGGCATCGGCGAGGCGACCGCCCGGCTCGCGGCGCAGCGGGGTGAGCACCTCGTGCTGCTGGCCCGGGGCCGGGACGCGCTGGGCCGGGTGGCGGCCGACTGCGACGAGCTGGGCGCGGCCTCCACGACCGTGACGGTGGCGGACGTGGCCGACGACGACGCCGTACGCCGCGCGGTCGCCGACGCCATGGCCAGGCACGGCCGTCTCGACGTCGTGGTGGGGGCCGCCGGGGTGGTGGCCTACGGACGCATCGAGGACGTACCCGTGGACGTCTTCGACGGCGTGCTGGCGACGAACCTCACCGGGTCGGCCAACCTCGTCCGTCACGTCCTGCCGGTACTGCGCGAGCAGGAGGAGGGCAGCATCGTGCTGGTCGGCTCGGTGATCGGGCACATGGCGGTGCCCGACATGGCGGCGTACGTGCTGTCCAAGTGGGGCCTGCGCGGCCTCGTCCGCCAGCTGCGCGTCGACAACCGTGACCGCCCCCGGCTCCGCTTCGGCTACGTCGCGCCCGGCGGGGTCGACACCCCCATCTACGAGCAGGCGGCGACCTACGGCGACGCCGTGGGCCGCCCACCGTTCCCCGTGCAGGCGCCCGAGCGCGTGGCCGCCCGGGTGCTCGCCACCGTGGACCGGCCGTGGCGCGGAGGCCAGACCTCCGCGGCCAACCACGTCATCCGCCTCGGGTTCAGCGCCCTCCCGTGGGCCTACGACCGCATGGTGGGGCCGCTCTTCACGGTCGCTGCGCAGGACCTGGTCCGCGAGGTCGTCCGCGGGCCCGGCAACGTGCTGGCGTCGCGGCAGGAGCACAACGCCCTGCACGGGACCCACGGCAACGCGCTGGCCGCGGTGGCTCGCAACCTCGTCGAGGTGGGGCGCCGGCGGAGGAAGGCAGCATGAGCGCCGACACCTGGGACGCGATCGTGGTCGGGGCCGGTCCCAACGGGCTGGTGGCCGCCAACCGGCTGCTGGACGCCGGCTGGTCGGTCCTCGTGCTGGAGGCCCAGCCCGACGTCGGCGGAGCCGTGCGCAGCGACCGCGAGCTGCACCCGGACTTCGTGCACGACACCTTCAGCGCGTTCTACCCGCTGGCGGCCTCGTCGCCGACCATCGCCTCCTTCGACCTCGAGGAGCACGGCCTGCGGTGGCGGCACGCCCCGTCGGTGCTCGGCCACCCGTTCCCCGACGGCAGCTGGGCCGTCCTGCACCGGGACCGGGAGGCCACCGCCGCGGGGCTCGAGGAGCACTGTCCCGGCGACGGGGAAGCATGGCTGGACCTGTGCGCGCAGTGGGACCGGGTGGGCCCCCACCTCATCGGTGCCCTGCTCACCCCGTTCCCGCCGGTGCGCCACGGGATCGGCACCCTCGCGGCGCTGCGGCACGTCGGCGGCCTGGGCTTCGTCAAGACCCTGCTGACCCCGGCGACCGAACTGACACGCCAGCGCTTCGGGGGAGAGGCGGCGCGCGTGCTGCTCGCCGGCAACGCCGCACACGCGGACATCCCGCTCGACGCGCCCGGCTCGTCGCTGCTCGGGCTGCTGCTGGCGATGATGGGGCAGACCGTCGGCTTCCCGGTGCCCGAGGGCGGTGCCGGTGAGCTGACGCAGGCGCTGGCCCGTCGGGTGCGGGCGCAGGGCGGCGAGGTCCGCACGTCGGCCGAGGTCACCCGGATCGAGGTGGAGGGACGACGCGTCGTGGGCGTCCGCACCGCCGACGGCGAGCGTCACGCCGTACGCCGCGCGGTCGTCGCCGACGTGCTGGCGCCGACGCTCTACAGCCGTCTGCTCGACCCGGAGGACGTGCCGCACCGGGTCACCGAGGCGCTGCGCACCTTCGAGCTGGACCCCGGCACCGTCAAGGTCGACTGGGCGCTGGACGGCAGGATCCCGTGGACCGGGGCGCCCGAGCAGGCGGCGGGGACGGTTCACGTGGCCGACTCGGTGCACGACATGGCGCTGGCGATGACACAGGTGCAGAACGGCGTCGTGCCGGCCGCGCCCTTCATGCTCACCGGACAGATGACCTCCTCCGACCCCTCGCGGTCGCCGGCGGGCACCGAGTCGTTCTGGGCCTACGCGCACGTGCCCCAGCGCACGGTGGGGGACGCCGGCGGTGAGGGAATCCGCGGCGAGTGGGACCACGACGACTGCGAGCGGTTCGCCGACCGGATGCAGGCGCGCCTGGAGAGGCTTGCTCCCGGGTTCGGCGACCGGGTGCTCGCCCGACGGGTGCTGGGACCCCGCGAGATGGAGGCGCGCAACGCCAACCTGGTGGGCGGCGCCCTCAACGGCGGCACCGCCCAGCTGCACCAGCAGCTCGTCCTCCGTCCGGTGCCCGGCCTCGGACGCGCCGAGACACCCGTCCGGGGGCTCTACCTCGGGTCGGCCTCCGCGCACCCCGGCGGGGGAGTGCACGGCGCGTGCGGCGACAACGCGGCGCGGGCGGCGCTCCTCCACGACCGGGTGGCCCGGGTGCTTCCGGGCCGCTGAGGCGCAACCAGCGGCTCAGCGCTCCAGGGCCGGTCCGGGCGCGATGCGGATCGGTCCGCGCGCTTGCGTGGGGTCGACCCTCTCGCCACCCTGCTGCACCTCGACGACGCCCTCGTCGTGCAGCTCCCGGGCGACGTCGCGGGCCACCGGCATGACGTCGCGCCACTGCTCGCCGCCCACGACGCGCGCCGCGTCGCTGGGGCAGATGGTCGTGGTCTCCCGGCCACGCAGCAGGGCCCGGATGGTGGCGGCGAGCCGGTCGCGGCGGCCCGCCTCCGACGGCTCCTCCCACCACGGCTCGCCCCGCTCGCCGAGCGCCACCTTGGCGTCGTGCACGAAGGGGCGCACCTCGTCCCCGCGGCTCCTGACGAGCCGACGGGCCCGCATCAGCTCCGTGACCAGCTCGGCGCGCAGTGCCTCGGGGATCGAGGTGTCGGTGGCGCGCCACCGACGGCCGTCGACGACGATGTGGTGGTCGTCCGGGGTGCGCTGGACGTCGTCACCGGTCATGGTGCCCACCCTAGGCGTCGGCCCCTGGACCATGCCGGCGGGGAATCTCGGGGGAGGGACTCCCCACCGACACGGCAGCCATGACGCTACTCCGCGCCGGGGCCCGTGTCTTCACCCAGCGCGCGCCTTCGCCAGAAGAGGTGAGAGGGGGCCCACGCAGGCGACCCGCCTCGCGATCACGACGGTCGACCGGGGCGTCCCCGGGGCGGCGAGACGCTGTTCAGGTGCCGGGTGGTGGGGCTGCTCGGCGCCGTGCCGTCGGTCTCCGCCGTCCTCGCGAGCACACTCCGACGGAGCTCCGGGATCACCTGGTCGATCCGGTCGATCGCACGCATGATCCTGACTCGTACGGTCGCGTCCGACGCGGCGGCGCAGGCGGCGAGCTCGAGGGTGGCCACGAACAGCTCGTCGAGCATCCAGTCGATCGCGGAGGAGGACGAGGTGGGGCCCACAGGCGTGGCGGCATGATCGGCGCCGGGCTCCTGGTCTCTGCTGGTCATCGCGGCAAGCTCCCGGAGTTCTGGAGTGCTGACGCCGGGGTCTGGGGCGATGAACGGGCCGATCCGAGAAGACGGCCGACGAGTCGCGTGACTCGTTGTGACGATAGGCAGGTCGGCGACGACGGGACAAGGGGTGCACCAGCTGCGCGCGGTCGAAGCCGTCGACGGTCACCGTCCGTCCGCCAAGGACTCCTACGTCCCGATCTCCGGTGGTAGATTCGTCGTCGAAGGGGAGTACCTCCTACGCCGCGTGGCCGTCATTCCGGCTCCCAGGCCCGGTGCGCGGAGCAGCCGCTGGGGGAGACCTTCGTCGCCGACGACGATGGAGGTGCCCCATGTGCGTGATCACCCAGGCAACCGGCTGCCAGGCCTCGGCCTCGCCGCTGCTGGCGAGCGACGGACTGAGTGCGGGCGAGGTGCTCGGCATGATCGGTGTGGTGATCTGGACCGTCGCCCTCCTCTGGTTCGTGGTGAGTGGGGTGCTCCGTGCCCGGCACCACCACCAGCACGGACACGGGCACGACTGGTCGCACCCCCACCCACGCTGACTGCCCTCGTCATGTTCTCCGAGCTCGACTCGGTGGCGACGCCGACCCTGTGGGTGGTGACCCTGGGCGGGATCGCCGGGCTCCTCGCTGGTGACTTCGTGCTCACCCGGAAGCCGCACCTGGTCTCGATGCGGGAAGCGGTGCGGTGGTCGGCCTTCTACATCGCGCTGCCCCTGGCGTTCACGGGGTACATCTGGACGAGCTTCGGTGCCGGCCGCGGCCTGGACTACCTGACGGGCTACCTGGTCGAGAAGTCGCTGAGCGTGGACAACCTGTTCGTGTTCATGCTCCTGCTCGGAGTCTTCGCCGTGCCGGAGCAGCTGCAGCAGCGCGTGCTGCTGTACGGCATCGTCGGAGCGCTGCTCCTGCGTGCGGTGTTCATCGGGCTCGGCGCCGCCGCGCTGAGCCGGTTCGACTGGACGTTCCTCGTGTTCGGCCTGATCCTGCTGCTGTCGGCGGTCCGGATCCTGAGGGACTCGGCCCGGGGGCGGGGTCATGAGGTGGAGGTGGACCGGCTCCGGAGCGTCAGGCTGGTACGTCGGGTGGTCCCGGTCACCGCCGGGTACCACGGGCCTGCCATGTGGGTCAGGGCGGAGGGTGGGCACGCCGCGACACCCTTCGCGCTGGTCGTGGTCGCGGTCCTGTGCGCCGACGTCGTGTTCGCGGTGGACTCCGTGCCCGCGGTCTACGGCATCACCGGCGACCCGTACCTGGTCTTCGTCACCAACGCCTTCGCGCTGCTGGGACTGCGAGCGCTGTACTTCGTGCTCCACGGTGCGCTGCAGAGGCTGGTCTACCTCGACTACGGCCTGGCACTGGTACTGGCGTTCATCGGGGTCAAGCTCGCCCTGCACTGGGGGCACCTGACGTGGCCGTCGGTCCCGGCGATCCCCACGCTCGTGTCCTTGGCGGTGATCCTGGGAGTCCTTGCCGTCACCACGGTGGCCAGCCTCGGGTCGCAGACCAGGTCCCTCGAGCACCGGGAAATGCAGGACGACCCCTGACCGGGAGGTCAGGGGTCGTGCTCGGCTGGTGGGCGATACTGGGTTTGAACCAGTGACCTCTTCCGTGTCAAGGAAGCGCGCTACCGCTGCGCCAATCGCCCGGGTCTTGAATTGTGATGGAGGTGGGTACGGGATTTGAACCCGTGTACACGGATTTGCAGTCCGTTGCCTCGCCTCTCGGCCAACCCACCGCGGTGGGACCCTCCCTGGAAGGACCCGGTGGAGAGACCTCTCCGAGCGGACGACGAGGCTCGAACTCGCGACCTCAACCTTGGCAAGGTTGCGCTCTACCAACTGAGCTACGTCCGCTTGCGCTGTCCCTCCGGTGACCCGGCGGGAAGTGCGAGCAGAACAGTAGCCGACGGTTCCGCGGGTGCCAAAACGGGGTCCCCCACAGCGTGTTCGCGGCCCGCCCCGAGGCGCTCCCACGGCCCGACGCACGGCGGCAGGACGGCCCGTCGTACGGCCTAGGGTGTGGCCATGCGCGCGTGGATGAACGGTGACCTGCTGGCCGACCCGACCGGTGCGGCGCTGGGGGTGACCGATCACGGCTTCACGGTCGGCGACGGGGTCTTCGAGTCGGTCAAGACCCTCGGAGGCCGCCCGTTCGCCCTGACCCGCCACCTCGACCGGCTGGAGCGCTCCGCGACCGGGCTCGGGCTCGACGCGCCGGACCCGGACGTCGTACGACGCGGGGTCGAGGCGGTCCTCGAGGGCGTGACCGACCCGCTCGGCCGGCTGCGGATCACCTGCACGGCCGGACCCGGCCCGATGGGGTCCGGCCGGGGTGGCGGCACGCCGACGCTGGTCGTCGCGTGGTCCGCCATCGACCCGACGGGGGAGTCGACCGCCGTCGTGACCGTCCCCTGGACGCGCAACGAGCGCGGCGCGACCGCCGGCCTCAAGACCACCTCGTACGCCGAGAACGTCATCGCGCTGGCCCACGCCCAGGAGCGGGGCGGGAGCGAGGCGGTCTTCGCCAACACCGTGGGGGACCTCTGCGAGGGCACCGGGTCCAACGTCTTCTACGTCGTCGACGGCGAGCTCCGCACGCCCACGCTGGCCAGCGGCTGCCTGGCCGGCGTCACCCGTGCCCTGGTCCTGGAGTGGTGCGGCGGGCGCGAGGTGGACGAGCCCCTCGAGGTCGCCCGGCAGGCCGACGAGGCGTTCCTCGTCTCCACCACCCGCGACGTCCAGGCGATCTCGCGCTGGGACGACCGCGAGCTGCCCGCACCCGGGCCCGTCACCGCCGAGTGCGCCGCCACGTGGCGCCGCCGCGAGGCCGAGCAGATCGACCCCTGATACTGGAGCGGTGACCGACCTGGACCCCGCCATCGCCGCCCGTCTCAAGCGCTCGGCCGACGGCCTGGTGCCCGCGGTCGTCCAGCAGCACGACACCGGCGAGGTGCTCATGCTCGGCTGGATGGACGACGAGGCCCTGGCCCGCACGCTCCAGACCCGCCGGGCGACCTACTGGAGCCGCTCGCGGCAGGAGTACTGGGTCAAGGGCGAGACCTCGGGCCACGCGCAGCACGTGCACGAGGTGCGCCTCGACTGCGACGGCGACACCTTGCTGGTCAAGGTCGAGCAGGTCGGTGCGGCCTGCCACACCGGTGACCGCACGTGCTTCGACGCGGACCGGCTCGATGGCTGAGCCGGAGCAGGACGCCCCGGTCGAGCGGCGGACGGGCTTCGGCCCGGTGGTGCTCGCGGGGCTGGCGAGTGGCGCGCTCGCCGCGGTCGCGGGCACCCGTGCCTGGGTCGAGGGGAGCTCGGGCCGGCTCAGCACCGAGACCGCCGGGGACGCCGCCGTCGTCGGGTCCGCCGTGGCGGCCGGGATCGGGGAGATGCCGCTGGCCGGCGCCCTGAGCCTGGTCGTGCTGGCCGGGTGGGGCGTGGTGCTCGTCACCCGCGGCCGGCTCCGGCGGGCCGTGATGGGTGTCGCGGCCCTCGCGGCGGTCGGTCTGCTCGTCACCACGGTGTGGGCGTTCTTCACCCTCCAGGACTCGGTGGCCCAGCAGCTGCAGGCCGCCTCGGGCGAGGACACCTCCGCCGTGCACCTCACCGGCTGGTACGCCGCCGCCTGCGTCGCCGCCGTCGGCTGCGTGGTGACGACGCTGCTCGCCGTACGCCTCGTGCCGGCGTGGCCCGAGATGGGCCGCCGGTACGACGCCCCGGCCGGTGACGCCGCCCCCGCCGAGCCGCAGGGCAACCTAGAGATCTGGAAGGCCCTCGACGAGGGCCATGACCCGACTGATCGGCGGCGGCCCCTAGACTGACGACGTCCGGTCGGCACCGCCGATCGGACCCCTCGCCAGCACCGCACGCCCGCACACGCCTTGCACCAAGGAGCACCCATGGCCAACAACCACGGCAACACCCCCGCTGCGTGGACCGCGGTGAGCGTGGCGATGCTCGGCTTCCTCGTCGGCTCGGTCGCCCTGATGCTCAGCCCGGTCAACATGATGCTGCTGTGGGTCGGACTGGCGCTGGGCGCCGTGGCGCTGCCGCTGTTCCTCGTGATGGCGCGCCTCGGTTTCCACGACGACGCCCACGACGCCCACTGACCTCGTGGGCGGCCGGGCGCAGCGGCTCGCCGCTCCCGTCGGCGCCGCCGCCCTCGCGCTCGTCGCGACGCTGGCCCTCGCGGTCCGCGACCCGCACCGTCCCGGGAGCTGGGGCTGGTGCCCGACCCAGGTCCTGACCCACCTGGACTGCCCGGCCTGCGGCAGCCTGCGTGCGGTGCACGACCTCACCCGTCTCGACCTGGCCTCGGCGGCCTCGAGCAACCTGCTCCTGATGGTCGCCCTGCCGGTGGTGCTGGCGCTGTGGGTACGCCGCGTCGTCGCGGTGTGGCGCGGCGGAGAGGCGATGCGGCCGCTCGTCGTGCCCGCGCCCGTGTGGGTGGTCGGCCTCGGTGTCGTCGCCGCCTTCACCGTCGTACGCAACCTGCCGGGGTCCTGGCTCGCAGCCTGAGCCACGTCCGCCGGGCCACCGGGGGAGTGAGAGGGTTGGTCCCATGTCCGTGCTCGACCAGATCATCGTCGGCGTCCGCGAGGACCTCGCCGGTCGCGAGGCCAGCCGGCCGCTCGTCGACGTGCGCGCCGCGCTCGCCGACGTCGACCCCGCCCGCGACCCGATGCCGCACTTCCGCAGCCCCGGGTCGAGCGTCATCGCCGAGGTCAAGCGCCGCAGCCCGAGCAAGGGCGACCTCGCCGACATCACCGACCCCGCAGCCCTCGCGGGGGCCTACGCCGCCGGCGGTGCCGCGGCGATCTCCGTGCTCACCGAGCAGCGCCGCTTCGGGGGATCGCTGGAGGACCTGGTCGCGGTCCGTGCCGCGGTCGACGTCCCGGTGCTGCGCAAGGACTTCATCGTCGAGGGCTACCAGCTCGTCGAGGCCCGCGCCGCCGGCGCCGACCTCGCCCTGCTCATCGTCGCCGCGCTCGACGACGACACCCTGCGCCGCCTCCACGACCAGGCCAGGGAGCTCGGCCTGACCGTGCTCGTCGAGGTCCACGACGAGGCCGAGACCGAGCGCGCGGTCGCCCTGGGCGCCGAGCTGGTCGGCATCAACGCCCGCAACCTCAAGACCCTGGCCGTCGACGACGACACGTTCGGCCGCCTCGCCCCGCTCGTCCCCGACGACCGGGTGCTGGTGGCCGAGTCGGGGATCGGGGGTCCCCACGACGTGAGGCGGTTCGTGGGCGAGGGCGCTCGCGCCGTGCTCGTCGGCGAGGCCCTGGTCCGCGACGGCGACCCGACCGGCGCCGTGCGCGCCATGACAGGAGTGCAGCGATGACCCAGCAGGTCAGTTCCTTCGACGCCGACGCGCAGGGCTACTACGGCGGCACCTGGGGCGGGCGGTTCATGCCCGAGGCCCTGGTCGCGGCCCTCGACGAGCTCACCGCGGCCTGGCAGGACGCGATGGCCGACCCGGAGTTCGTCGCCGACTTCGAGGCGATCTGCCGCGACTACGCCGGGACGCCGAGCCGGCTCTACCACGCCGAGCGCCTCTCCCGGCAGGTCGGCGCCCGGATCCTGCTCAAGCGCGAGGACCTCAACCACACCGGGGCCCACAAGATCCGCAACGTCCTCGGCCAGGCGCTGCTCACCCGCCGGATGGGCAAGCAGCGCGTCATCGCCGAGACCGGGGCCGGGCAGCACGGCGTCGCCAGCGCCACCGCGGCGGCCTACTTCGGGCTCGACTGCACCGTCTACATGGGCTCGGTCGACACCCGCCGCCAGGCGCTCAACGTGGCCCGGATGAACCTGCTGGGCGCCAAGGTCGTGGCGGTCGACTCCGGCAGCGCCACCCTCAAGGACGCCATCAACGAGGCCCTGCGGGACTGGGTCGCCAGCGTCGACCACACGGCGTACCTCTTCGGCACGGCCGCCGGCCCGCACCCGTTCCCCAGCATGGTCCGTGACTTCACCCGCGGCATCGGCGACGAGGCCCGCGCGCAGTGCCTCGAGCAGTACGGCGCCCTCCCGGACGCGATCGCCGCCTGCGTGGGCGGTGGGTCCAACGCCATCGGCCTGTTCACCGCCTTCCTCGACGACGAGGACGTGGCGATCTTCGGCTTCGAGCCCGGCGGCGACGGCGTGGACACCGGACGGCACGCGGCCACCATCCACGCGGGCGCCTCGGGCGTCCTCCACGGCGCGCGCACCTACGTCCTGCAGGACGAGGACGGCCAGACGGTCGAGTCCCACTCGATCTCGGCCGGTCTCGACTACCCGGGCGTGGGGCCGCAGCACGCCCACCTCGCCCAGACGGGCCGCGCGACCTACCGCCCCGTCACCGACACCGAGGCCATGGACGCGCTGGCACTGCTGGCGCGGACCGAGGGCATCATCCCGGCGATCGAGTCGGCGCACGCCGTCGCCGGGGCCATCGAGGTGGCTCGCGAGCTCGCCGCCGAGAAGGGGCCGGACGCGACCGTGCTCATCAACCTCAGCGGCCGGGGCGACAAGGACATGGGCACCGCCACCGAGTGGTTCCGCCTCGGCGAGCCCGACGACGAGACCGGCGAGCCGGGCGACGAGACCGGAGGCCCCGCGTGAGCCCGACCACGGCCACCGCCTTCGAGACCGCCCGCGCCGAGGGCCGGGCCGCGCTGGTCGGCTACCTGCCGGCCGGCTACCCGAGCGTCGAGGGGTCGATCGAGGCCATCACGGCGATGGTCGACGCCGGCTGCGACGTCATCGAGGTCGGCCTGCCCTACAGCGACCCGGTGATGGACGGGCCCACCATCCAGGCGGCCGCGCAGGCGGCGCTCGAGGCGGGCACCCGCACCAAGGACGTGCTCCGGGTCGTCGAGGCGGTCGCCGCGACCGGCACCCCGACCGTGGTGATGACGTACTGGAACCCGGTGGAACGCTACGGGGTCGAGCGGTTCGCCGCCGACCTCGCGGGCGCCGGGGGAGCGGGTCTCATCACCCCCGACCTCACCCCCGACTCCGGGGCCGAGTGGATCGCCGCGGCCGACACCCACGGCCTCGACAAGGTCTTCCTCGTCGCACCGAGCAGCACCGACGAGCGGATCGCGATGACGACCGCCGCGTGCCGCGGCTTCGTCTACGCGACGGCCGTCATGGGCGTGACCGGCGCGCGCACCACCACCAGCGACCTCGCGGGCCCGCTCGTGGCGCGCGCCAAGGCCACCACGGACCTTCCGGTGTGCGTGGGCCTCGGCGTCAGCACCGGCGACCAGGCCGCCGAGGTGGCGTCGTACGCCGACGGCGTCATCGTCGGCTCCGCCTTCGTGCGGACCCTGCTCGACCACGCCGACGATCCCGCAGCGGGCATCGCGGCGCTGCGCGCCCTCACCGAGGACCTCGCCGGCGGGGTGCGCCGTGCGTAGGACCCTCCCCACCCTCGCGGGAGCCGTGCTGTCGGCGGTCCTGCTCGCCGGCTGCGGCGGCTCCTCGGCCGGTGAGGACGCGGAGTTCGCCGGCACGGTCCTGGACCCGCCGTTCGAGGTGGACGGCCAGCCGCTGACCGACACGTCGGGGGCGTCGTACAGCCTCGCCGACGACACCGACAAGCCGCTGACGCTGGTCTTCTTCGGCTACACCCACTGCCCCGACATCTGCGGCCTGGTGATGTCCAACCTCACCACCGGCATCACCCAGCTCGACGCCGAGGACCGCGAGCAGGTCGAGGTCGTCTTCGTCACGACCGACCCCGCCCGCGACGAACCCGCCGTGCTGCGCGACTACCTCGACCAGTACGCCGAGGGGTACGTCGGCCTGACCGGGCCGCTGGACACGATCACCGCCGTCGGGAAGCCCCTGGGCATCGCCGTCGAGAAGGGCGACAAGCTGCCCAGCGGTGGCTACGACGTCACCCACGGCACCCAGGTCATCGGCATCGACGGCGCCGACGAGGCCCCGGTCTACTGGGGCCAGGAGACGTCGGCGGCCCAGTTCCGCGCCGACATCGAGACCCTGCTGAGCGAGGCGTGATGCTGCCCGAGATCCTCGTCCACTCCATCCCGAGCCCGAGCGAGGGCACGTGGTACCTCGGGCCGTTGCCGATCCGCGGCTACGCCCTGAGCATCATCGCCGGCATCGTCGCCGCCATCTGGATCGGCGAGCGCCGCTGGCAGGCCCGCGGCGGCCGGGCCGGCGACGTCAGCGACCTCGCCATCTGGGCCGTGCCCTTCGGCCTGGTCGGCGGCCGGCTCTACCACGTGCTGACCGACTGGGAGCTCTACTTCGGCGAGGGGCGCAACCCCGTCACCGCCCTCTACATCTGGCGCGGCGGCCTGGGCATCTGGGGAGCGATCGCGCTGGGGGCGCTGGGGGTCGTCATCGGCGCCCGGCTCCGCCACATCAAGCTGCTGCCGATGCTCGACGCGATCGCGCCCGGGGTGCTGGTCGCGCAGGCCCTGGGCCGCTGGGGCAACTGGTTCAACCAGGAGCTCTTCGGCCGCCCCACGGACCTGCCGTGGGCGCTGGAGATCGACCCGGCCCACCGGCCGGACGCCTACCCCGACGTCGCGACGTACCACCCGACGTTCCTCTACGAGTTCCTGTGGTGCCTGGCCGCGTTCGCCGTGATCGTCTGGCTCGACCGGCGCTACCGGCTGGGGTACGGCCGCGTCGCAGCTCTCTACGTGATGCTCTACACGCTCGGCCGCGTGTGGATCGAGAACCTACGGGTGGACGAGGTGCAGCTGGTCGACGTGGGCGGGCTGAGGTTCAACGTGTGGACCTCGATCGTGCTGTTCGTGGCCGCCGCGGCGTTCTTCGCGTGGTCGCAGGCCCGGCACCCCGGCCGCGAGGAGACCGTCTACACCCGTGAGCCCGACGCCGACGACGAGCCCGCCCCGCGCTCCTCGACCCCGGAGACGTCTGAGGGCTGAGATCGCCGTCTCACCGGGTGGCGCACCCGGTGATAGATTCCGTGACGCGCGGGCCAACGCCGTCCCCTGCCGATCGCCATGTCCCCTGCTGGACCTCACCGAACCTCTGCTGAGCGGTGTCCAGTGCACGACGACGGGAGAAAGCCCAGATGCACGCCTTCCCGCCGCCCCAAGGGCTCTACGACCCCCGCCACGAGCACGATGCGTGTGGCGTGGCGTTCGTGGCCACCCTGACCGGCGTTGCCAGCCACGACATCGTTGCCAAGGCGCTCACCGCGCTGCGCAACCTCGACCACCGTGGAGCCGCCGGCGCGGAGACCAACTCCGGCGACGGCGCGGGCATCCTCATGCAGGTGCCCGACGCCTTCCTGCGTGAGGTGGTCGACTTCGACCTCCCCGCGCCGCGCAGCTACGCCGTCGGCACCGCCTTCCTCCCCGGTGACGAGGCGGCCGTGGCCGCCACCCGCGAGCGCATCGAGCAGATCGCCGCCGAGGAGGGCTTCACCGTCCTCGGGTGGCGCGAGGTCCCGGTGGACCCGTCGAGCCTGGGGGCGACCGCCCGCAGCGTGATGCCGTCGTTCGTCCAGCTCTTCGTCTCCGGTGCCGGCTCCCGGGTCAGCGGCATGGCGCTCGAGCGCCTCGCCTTCTGCCTGCGCAAGCGCGCGGAGCGTGAGACCGACGTCTACTTCCCGTCGCTGTCCTCCCGGACGCTGGCCTACAAGGGCATGCTCACCACCGACCAGCTCGACCACGTCTTCCCGGACCTGGTCGACGAGCGGATCGCGTCCGCGGTGGCGGTCGTCCACTCGCGCTTCTCCACCAACACCTTCCCGAGCTGGCCGCTGGCCCACCCGTTCCGCTTCATCGCGCACAACGGCGAGATCAACACGGTGATGGGCAACCGCAACTGGATGCGGGCCCGCGAGGCGCTGCTGTCCAGCGACCTCATCCCCGGCGACCTCGAGCGGCTCTTCCCGATCTGCACGCCCGGTGCCTCCGACTCCGCGTCCTTCGACGAGGCCCTGGAGCTGCTGCACATGGGTGGCCGCTCGCTCCCGCACTCGGTGCTGATGATGATCCCCGAGGCGTGGGAGAACCACGCCGAGATGGACGCCAAGCGCCGCGCGTTCTACGAGTTCCACTCCTCGATGATGGAGCCGTGGGACGGCCCGGCCTGCGTCGTCTTCACCGACGGCTCGCAGATCGGCGCGGTCCTGGACCGCAACGGGCTGCGCCCCTCCCGCTACTGGGTGACCGACGAGGGCCTCGTGGTCCTCGCCTCCGAGGTCGGCGTGCTCGACATCGACCCGGCCACCGTGGTCCGCAAGGGCCGCCTCCAGCCGGGCCGGATGTTCCTCGTCGACACCGACGAGCACCGGATCATCGAGGACGAGGAGATCAAGGCCGAGCTGGCCGCCGAGCACCCGTACGACGAGTGGCTGCACGCCGGTCTCATCCACCTCGACGACATCACCGAGCGCGAGCACATCGTGCACACCCACGCCTCGGTCACCCGTCGCCAGCAGATCTTCGGCTACACCGAGGAGGAGCTCCGCATCCTCCTCACCCCGATGGCCAACAGCGGGGCGGAGCCGCTCGGCTCGATGGGCACCGACACCCCCATCGCGGCGCTCAGCGACAAGCCGCGGCTGCTGTTCGACTACTTCGCCCAGCTGTTCGCGCAGGTGACCAACCCGCCGCTGGACGCGATCCGCGAGGAGCTCGTCACCTCGCTCAGCGGCACCATCGGCCCGGAGGCCAACCTGCTGCAGCCGACCCCGGCCTCGTGCCGCCAGGTCGTGCTGCCGTTCCCGGTGATCTCCAACGACGACCTGGCCAAGATCCGCCACATCAACCGTGACGGCGACATGCCGGGCTTCATCACCCACGTCTCCCGCGGCCTGTACGACGTCGCCGGCGGCGGCCGGGCGCTGGCGGAGCGCCTCGACGAGATCTGTGCCGAGGTGTCCGAGGCGATCGCCGGGGGAGCGCGGATCATCGTGCTCTCCGACCGCCACTCGACCGCCGACCTGGCGCCGATCCCGTCGCTGCTGCTCACCGGGGCCGTCCACCACCACCTGGTCCGGGAGAAGACCCGCACCCAGGTCGGCCTGCTCGTGGAGGCCGGCGACGTGCGCGAGGTGCACCACGTCGCGCTGCTGGTCGGCTACGGCGCCGCCGCGGTCAACCCCTACCTGGCGATGGAGTCCGTCGAGGACCTCGCGCGCGAGGGCTACTACGTCAAGGCCGAGCCCGAGCAGGCCGTCGCCAACCTCATCAAGGGCCTCGGCAAGGGCGTCCTGAAGGTGATGTCGAAGATGGGCGTCTCCACGGTCGCCTCCTACACCGGCGCCCAGATCTTCGAGGCCGTCGGCCTGTCCCAGGCGGTCGTGGACCGCTACTTCACCGGCACCACCTCCAAGCTCGGCGGCGTCGAGCTCGACACCATCGCCGAGGAGGTCGCGCGCCGGCACGCCACGGCGTACCCCCGGGGCGGCATCGCGCCCGCCCACCGCGAGCTCGAGATCGGCGGCGAGTACCAGTGGCGCCGCGAGGGCGAGCCCCACCTCTTCGACCCCGAGACCGTCTTCCGCCTCCAGCACGCGACCCGCGCGGGCCGCTACGACGTGTTCAAGCAGTACACGCGGCGCGTCGACGAGCAGTCCGAGCGGCTGATGACGCTGCGCGGGCTGTTCCGCTTCAAGGACGGCGAGACGACCGGTCGGGCGCCGATCAGCGTCGACGAGGTCGAGCCGGTGTCGGAGATCGTCAAGCGGTTCTCGACCGGGGCGATGTCCTACGGCTCGATCAGCCAGGAGGCGCACGAGACCCTGGCCATCGCCATGAACCGGCTCGGCGGCAAGTCCAACACCGGCGAGGGCGGCGAGGACGCCGACCGGCTCTACGACCCGGAGCGCCGCAGCGCGATCAAGCAGGTCGCCTCGGGCCGCTTCGGCGTCACCTCGGAGTACCTCACCAACTCCGACGACATCCAGATCAAGATGGCGCAGGGTGCCAAGCCCGGCGAGGGCGGGCAGCTGCCCGGCCACAAGGTCTACCCGTGGGTGGCCAAGACCCGGCACTCCACGCCGGGCGTCGGCCTGATCAGCCCCCCGCCGCACCACGACATCTACTCGATCGAGGACCTGGCGCAGCTGATCCACGACCTCAAGAACGCCAACCCGAGCGCGCGCGTGCACGTCAAGCTCGTCTCCGAGGTCGGCGTCGGCACGGTCGCGGCCGGCGTGTCCAAGGCGCACGCCGACGTGGTGCTCATCTCGGGCCACGACGGCGGCACCGGCGCCTCGCCGCTCACGTCGCTCAAGCACGCGGGCGGACCCTGGGAGCTCGGCCTGGCCGAGACCCAGCAGACGCTGCTGCTCAACGGACTGCGCGACCGGATCGTGGTGCAGGCCGACGGCCAGCTCAAGACCGGCCGCGACGTCGTGATCGCCGCGCTGCTCGGCGCGGAGGAGTACGGCTTCGCGACCGCGCCGCTGGTGGTGAGCGGCTGCATCATGATGCGGGTCTGCCACCTCGACACCTGCCCGGTGGGCGTGGCGACGCAGAACCCCGTGCTGCGCGAGCGCTACAGCGGCAAGGCGGAGTACGTCGTCAACTTCTTCACCTACATCGCCGAGGAGGTCCGCGAGCTCCTCGCCGAGCTCGGCTTCCGGACCCTCGACGAGGCCATCGGCCAGGTCGGCTCGCTCGACGTGGCGCAGGCCGTGGACCACTGGAAGGCCGCCGGCCTCGACCTGGCGCCGATCCTGCACCAAGCCTCGCGCTCGGGTGAGTTCGGCCAGTTCGAGGGCCAGGACCTGCGCTGCACCAAGGGCCAGGACCACGGGCTCGACCGGGCCCTGGACAACGAGCTGGTCAAGCTGGCCGCCCCGGCGCTCCAGGACGGCGAGCCCGTCCGCGCGCAGGTCGAGGTGCGCAACGTCAACCGGACAGTGGGCACGATCCTGGGCCACGAGGTCACCAAGCGCTACCGCGGCGAGGGGCTGCCGGACGGCACCATCGACATCACCTTCACCGGCTCGGCGGGCCAGTCGTTCGGTGCGTTCGTGCCGCGTGGCATCACCCTGCGGCTGGAGGGCGACGCCAACGACTACGTCGGCAAGGGGCTCTCGGGCGGGCGCATCGTCGTACGCCCCGACCGGTCGGCGACCTTCGAGGCCAGCGAGCAGATCATCGCGGGCAACACGATCGCGTACGGCGCCACGTCGGGCGAGATCTTCCTTCGCGGCCAGGCCGGCGAGCGCTTCTGCGTGCGCAACTCCGGGGCGACCGCGGTCGTCGAGGGAGTCGGCGACCACGGGTGCGAGTACATGACCGGCGGTGTCGTCGTCGTGCTCGGCCAGACCGGACGCAACTTCGCCGCCGGCATGTCCGGCGGGTACGCCTTCGTGCTCGACCTCGACGAGGGGCGGGTCAACCCCGAGCTCGTCGACCTCGGCCCCGTCAAGGGCGACGCGGTCGAGGAGCTCAAGAGCCTGGTCACCCGGCACGCGGAGGAGACCGGCTCGACGGTCGCCGCCGCGCTGCTCGAGGACTGGGACACCGCGCTGGGCCGCTTCACCGAGGTGATGCCCCGCGACTACAAGCGAGTGCTGGACGCCCGCGCCGAGGCCCTCGAGGAGGGTCTCGACGAGGACCAGGCGAACGCACGGATCATGGAGGTGCTTCATGGGTGAGCGCGGCCTGACCACGACGACGGGTGCGCAGAGGCGCTCGCCCAGGGAGCATGGGCAGAGCATGGGTGAGCGCACCGTGACCACCACCCACGGCGAGCCCATGCGCTCGCTCATGAAGGAGGGCACCGAGAATGGCTGACCCCAAGGGCTTCCTGAAGAACGGACGCGAGGTCGCCACGCGACGCGTCGTCGAGGAGCGTGTCAAGGACTGGAACGAGGTCTACCCCGACGGGATCGGCCGCGCCCTCCTGCCCATCATCAACACCCAGGCGGGACGCTGCATGGACTGCGGCATCCCGTTCTGCCACCAGGGCTGCCCGCTGGGCAACATCATCCCGGAGTGGAACGACCTGGTCTGGCGCGACGACTGGGACGGCGCCATCGAGCGGCTGCACGCGACCAACAACTTCCCGGAGTTCACCGGTCGCCTGTGCCCCGCGCCGTGCGAGACCGCCTGCGTCCTGGGCATCAACCAGGACCCGGTGACCATCAAGAACGTCGAGGTCTCGATCATCGACCGCGCCTGGGAGTCCGGCGCGGTCCGGCCCCAGCCGCCGGAGTGGCTCTCGGGCCGCACCGTCGCGGTGATCGGCTCCGGCCCCGCGGGCCTCGCCGCCGCCCAGCAGCTCACCCGCGCCGGCCACACGGTCGCGGTCTACGAGCGTGCGGACAAGATCGGCGGGCTGCTGCGCTACGGCATCCCCGAGTTCAAGATGGAGAAGAAGCACCTCGACCGGCGCCTGGACCAGATGCGCCGCGAGGGCACGGTCTTCCGCGCCGGCGTCGACGTGGGCACGGCGCTGACGGGGGAGCAGCTGACCGAGCGGTACGACGCCGTGGTGCTCGCCATGGGCGCGACCGCGGCCCGCGACCTGCCCGTCCCCGGGCGCGAGCTCGGCGGCATCCACCAGGCCATGGAGTTCCTGCCCCAGGCCAACCGCGTGGCGCTCGGCGAGACCGTCGAGGGCCAGATCACCGCCACGGGCAAGGACGTCGTCATCATCGGCGGCGGCGACACCGGTGCCGACTGCCTCGGCACCTCGATCCGCCAGGGTGCACGCTCCATCACCCAGCTCGAGATCATGGCCCGGCCGCCGGAGGACCGTCCCGACGGCCAGCCGTGGCCGACCTACCCGATGACCTTCCGGGTCTCCTCCGCGCACGAGGAGGGCGGCGACCGCGTCTACGCGGTGTCCACCCAGGAGTTCCTCGGCGACGAGGACGGACACGTGTCCGGGCTCCGCCTGGTCGAGGTGGACGCGAAGTTCCAGCCTGTCGAAGGCACCGAGCGGGAGATCCCGGCGCAGCTTGTGCTCTTCGCGATGGGCTTCACCGGCCCCGAGAAGCCCGGGCTCATCGAGCAGCTCGGCGTGGACCTCGACGAGCGGGGCAACGTGAAGCGCGACTCGTCCTACGCCTCGAGCGTGGACGGGGTCTTCGTGGCCGGCGACGCGGGGCGCGGGCAGTCGCTCATCGTGTGGGCGATCGCCGAGGGCCGAGCGGCCGCGTCGGCCGTCGACACCTGGCTGACCGGCTCGACGACGCTCCCGTCGCCGATCGGGCCGCACGAGCGACCGCTGGTCGTCTGACACCGGTCACCCGGCGTTCGGCGGACGGGGCCTTTGGATCGATCAAAGATCCGCTAGGGTCGAGGTGTGCGTAGAGCAAAGATCGTCTGCACCCTCGGCCCTGCGGTGTCCACCCCCGACGGCGTCCGGCAGCTCGTCGACGCGGGCATGGACGTCGCGCGGCTCAACATGAGCCACGGCGAGTACGCCGACCACGAGGCGGTCTACCGGCTCGTGCGCCGCGCGAGCGACGAGACGGGCCACGGGGTCGGCGTCTTCGCCGACCTCCAGGGTCCCAAGATCCGGCTGGCGACCTTCGCCGACGGCCCGGTCAAGCTCAAGAAGGGTGCCCGGTTCACCATCACCACGCGCGACGTTCCCGGTGACGTCGACGTCTGCGGGACGACGTACGACGGCCTGCCCGGCGACGTGAGCATCGGCGACCCGGTCCTCATCGACGACGGCAAGATCCGTCTGCGGGTCGTCGACGTGACCGACACCGACGTCGTCACCGAGGTGGTCGTCGGCGGCAAGGCCAGCAACAACAAGGGCATCAACCTGCCGGGCGTGGCGGTCTCCGTGCCCGCGCTGTCGGACAAGGACACCGAGGACCTGCGGTGGGCGCTGCACCTCGGTGTCGACTTCATCGCGCTCAGCTTCGTGCGCAGCGCCCCCGACGCCGAGGACGTCCGCACGGTCATGCGCGAGGAGGGGATCGAGATCCCCGTCATCGCCAAGATCGAGAAGCCGCAGGCCATCGACAACATCGACGAGATCGTGCACGCCTTCGACGGGCTCATGGTGGCCCGTGGCGACCTCGGCGTGGAGTGCCCGCTCGAGGACGTGCCGCTCCACCAGAAGCGGATCATCGAGAAGGCCCGGCGCAACGCCAAGCCCGTCATCGTGGCGACCCAGATGCTGGAGTCGATGATCGGCTCCCCGGCGCCCACGCGCGCCGAGGCCAGCGACGTCGCCAACGCGGTGCTCGACGGTGCGGACGCCGTGATGCTCTCCGGCGAGACGAGCGTGGGGGAGCACCCCATCACCGCCGTCGAGACGATGGCCCGCATCATCGAGTCCACCGAGGACCACGGCCTGCACCACATGCGCGAGATCGACTGGCAGCCGCACACCCGGGGCGGCATCATCGCCAAGGCCGCGGCCGAGGTCGCCGAGGCGGTGGGCGCCAAGTTCCTCGTCGCCTTCACCGTCAGCGGCGACTCCGCCAAGCGGCTCTCGCGCTACCGGGGGCCGATCCCGGTCCTGGCGTTCACCCCCGAGGCGCGCACCCGCTCGCAACTGGCGCTGACGTGGGGCGTCGAGACGTTCCAGGGCGCCGAGGTGGAGCACACCGACGAGATGGTGCGCCAGGTCGACGAGTCGCTGCTGTCGATCGGCCGCGTGAAGGAGGGCGACCTCGTCGTCATCATCGCCGGCTCGCCCCCCGGCATCCCGGGCTCCACCAACGCGCTGCGCATCCACAAGATGGGCGACGCCATCAACGGCGTGGCGCCGGCGTACCGCCGTCCTGCCCGCTGATCACGTCTTCGGTCCGATGAGGGCGTCGAGCCGGCCCACGGCCTCGCGCCGGGACACCGAGACGACCCACCGGCCCGACCGTCGCCATGGGACGTCGACGAGGTCGAGCGCCCAGCAGCAGAGGTCGCGGATGTCGTCGGACCGGTTGGTGAACTGCCAGCGCGGGTAGTCGTAGCGACGCCTCTCGCCGGCGACCACCCGGGTGGCCCAGTTGCGCGCCCGGCACCCGTCGGAGTGGAACAGGCCCCGCAGGAAGTCGGCCGGGTGGGCCTCGACCACCTCCCGCTGCCACGTCTCCAGCGCTATGGTCCGCTCGTGCTTGCGGCCGGGCCCGTGCTGTGGGAAGAGGCATGGCCAGTGCTTCCAATTGGCCGACACCACGATGACCCCGGGAGCGCGCACGTGGAAGGCGCCGCCGGACGGACGGACCGCCGCGACGAGGGAAGAAACGTCCGCGATGATGCCGGGGAGAGTGGCGTCGCAGGAGATCCGCAGGGTGGTGTGACGACGGAATCTTGAGACGCACCCGTCGCCGAGGTAGAACCCCAGGAGCGCCGTGTACGCCCTTGCCGCCGCGGGGTGCAGTCCCAGGCACCGGAAGCACTCACGCGGCACCGGCTCGGGCGCCGACATCCAGGCGCGGATGGTCGACCGCTGGACACCCGTGCGACGCGCAGTCTCGTTCAGGCTGACCCCGCGTGCCACCAGGGCGAGGGCCTCGTTGCGGGTGGGTGCGTCATGCATGGACGGATGCTGGCACCCCGGACCGACAACGCCATCGGCCTGCAGAGTGCCCCGGGTGAGATTCGAACTCACACTGGATGGTGTTTGAGACCACTCTCTCTGCCGTTGGAGTACCGGGGCTCTGCGGCCAGCAAACCGTATCCGACTAGCCTTGCCGCCGTGACGCAGCCCAGCAGCAGTGCCCCCTCTCCCGTACGTCGCGTGGTCATCGCCGAGGACGAGGCGCTCATCCGCATGGACCTCGCCGAGATGCTGGCCGAGGAGGGCTACGAGGTCGTGGGCCAGGCCGCCGACGGCCGGCAGGCCATCGAGCTGGCCGAGGAGCTGCGCCCCGACCTCGTGATCACCGACGTCAAGATGCCCGTCCTGGACGGGATCGCCGCGGCCGAGCACATCGCCCGCGAGCGGATCGCGCCGGTGGTGATCCTGACCGCCTTCTCCCAGCGCGACCTGGTCGAGCGGGCGCGCGACGCCGGCGCCATGGCCTACCTCGTCAAGCCCTTCTCTCGCACCGACCTGGTGCCGGCCATCGAGATGGCGGTGAGCAGGTTCGCGGAGGTCGCGGTGCTGGAGAGGGAGGTGGCCGACCTGTCCGAGGCGCTCGCGACCCGCAAGGCGGTCGACCGCGCTAAGGCCGTGCTCCAGGAGAAGCTCGGCCT
The DNA here is from genome assembly GCF_003047295.1 of Nocardioides sediminis. Lineage (GTDB taxonomy): Bacteria > Actinomycetota > Actinomycetes > Propionibacteriales > Nocardioidaceae > Nocardioides > Nocardioides sediminis. Next base: position 64,286 of record NZ_PZYZ01000003.1, on the reverse strand, counting down.
CAGCGAGCCGGAAGCCTTCCGGTGGATCCAGAAGACGGCCATGGACCTGCGGCTCTCCATGCGACAGGTCGCCGAGGGCGTCGTCGAGCACGGTCCGGGACAGGTCTGACCTCTCGCGCCCGTCGTACCGGCCCGGGGTCGCAGCCCTTGCGCGCCGCGCTCGCCCGCAAACAGTTCAGTCACAAAACCGTCACGGCAGAGGAACTCGCGTCGAAAGGGTGATCCGGCACACATCGGTGGTGCTAGGTTTCCGTCCACCCACCGTGCGGGGACCCCGCGCGGCCGAAGCAGACGGAGGACCAATGTTGCGTTCCACGAGGCCCAAGCGCGCGGTCGTCGCGCTCATCGCCGTGGCTGGGCTCGCCCTCAGTGCCTGTGGCACCACCGACTCGGGTGACGGTGGCGACGGCGAGGCAAATGGTGGCGGCGGCGGAGCCGCTTGCGACCTGACGCTGGCGTTCTTCGGCCCCCAGACCGGCCCCGCGGCCGGCCTCGGCGAGCCGATCATCAACGGCGCCCAGCTCGCGATCGACCAGTACAACGCCGACGCCGAGTGCGAGGTCGCCTACGAGCAGATCGACTCCCAGGGCAGCCCCGACCAGGCGCCGTCGCTGGCGACCGAGGCCGCGGGCAACGAGGCCATCATCGGCATCGTCGGGCCCGCGTTCTCCGGTGAGTCGGCCGCCGCCGGCCCGATCTTCGCCGAGGCCGGCCTGCCGACCGTCAGCCCGTCGGCCACCAACCCCGCGCTCGCGGACAACGGCTGGGACACCTTCCACCGCGCGCTCGGCAACGACGCGACGCAGGGTCCTGCCGCGGCGAAGTACATCCAGGACGTCGTCGGCGCCAAGGCCGTCTTCGTGATGGACGACGCCTCGGAGTACGGCGCGGGTCTCGCCGGCATCGTGCAGGAGGAGCTCGGCGACCTCGTCGTCGACACCGACACGATCCAGGTCGGCCAGACCGACTTCAGTGCCTCGGTCACCAAGGTGCGCTCGTCCGACGCCGACACGGTGTTCTTCGGCGGCTACTACGCGGAGGCAGCGCTGATCGTGCGCCAGCTCCGCTCCAGTGGCTTCGAGGGCAACTTCGTCGTCGCGGACGGCGTCAAGGACCCCGGTTACCTCGACGGCGCCGGCAAGGCGGCCGAGGGCACGTACATCACCTGCCCCTGCATCCCCGCCGACGACCCGGCGGTCGCCGACTTCGCGGCCGCCTACGAAGAGGAGTTCGGGGGTGCCCCGGGCACCTACGCCGCCGAGGCGTACGACGCCGCGAACGTCTTCCTCGACGGCATCGCCGAGGGCATCGACAACCGCGAGGACATGCTCGCCTTCGTCAACGACTACGACGAGGCCGGCGTGACCAAGCAGCTGTCCTTCGACGAGACCGGTGAGCCGTCCGAGGTGTCCGTCTACGCCTACAAGGTCGAGAACGGCGAGATCGTCGGCGACCAGGAGATCGAGTGACGCTCGCTCGTCTGACACGGGTGTGAATCGATTGCGGCCGGGGGGCTTTCCTCCCGGCCGCAACCGTGCCGACTAGGGGCCGAGGAGGCCTGGTGAACTTCGACTTCCTGTTCAACAACTTCGCGGAGCTGACCGTCACAGGTCTCGCGTTCGGCGCCATCTATGCCTTGATCGCCCTGGGCTACACGATGGTCTACGGCGTGCTCCAGCTCATCAACTTCGCGCACTCCGAGGTCTTCATGTACGGCACGTTCGCCGCGCTGTGGACCACGATGCTGCTCGTCGGGGACACCGACGTGAGCACCCTGCGGGGCATCGGGGTGCTGCTCTGCTCGCTGGTCGCCGCGATGGCGATGTCCGCGACGATCGCGCTCCTCCTCGAGCGCTTCGCCTACCGCCCCCTGCTCAAGCGCAACGCCCCCCGGCTCATCGCCCTCATCTCGGCCATCGGCGCGTCCTTCGTGCTCGCCGAGCTGATGGGCCTGCGGGACCGCGTCGCCGCGTGGTTCGGGCTCGACGACAACCTGTCGGAGTACGTCAGCGGCGCGCGGATCAACCGCAGCATGCCGAGCGTGCTGGAGAACAAGCAGCTGTTCCCCATCGGTGACTACCAGGTGACCTCGGTCGACGTGCTGGTGATCGTGTCGGCCATCGCCATGATGGTGGCGCTGGACCAATTCGTGCGGCGTTCCAAGATGGGACGCGGGATCCGGGCCACGGCCCAGGACCCCGAGACCGCAGCCCTCATGGGCGTCAACGCCACCCGCGCCGTGCAGATGACCTTCCTGCTCGGTGGCCTCATGGCGGGTGCCGCAGCGTTCCTCTACATGTTGAAGATCGAGACGACGAAGTTCGATGTCGGCTTCCTGCTGGGGGTCAAGGCCTTCACCGCGGCCGTCCTCGGCGGCATCGGCAACCTGCGCGGGGCCCTGGTGGGTGGCCTCATCCTCGGGGTCGCGGAGAACTGGGGCTCGGCCCTCTTCGGCAGCGAGTGGCGTGACGTGGTGGCCTTCGTGCTCCTGGTCGTCATCCTGCTGTTCCGGCCCACCGGCATCCTGGGTGAGTCGCTCGGAAAGGCACGCGCATGAGCAAGACACCATCCGTGAAGGGGATCACCTCCTCCTTCGGCAGCCGGGTCGCAGGCCTGCCGAAGCCGGCCAAGATCGGCATGTGGATCGCGCTGGCGGTGTTCGCCTACGCCCTCCCGCTGCTGGAGCCGCCGTTCATCTCGCCGCCCGGCACGGACTTCGGCGGCGTCCTGTTCACCGTGACGATCTACATGCTCGTCGCGCTGGGCCTCAACATCGTGGTCGGGTACGCCGGCCTGCTCGACCTGGGCTACGTCGGCTTCTACGCCGTCGGCGCCTACACGGCCGCGATCCTGACGACCTTCCACGCCAACTGGCCGCTCCTCCTGGCCCTTCCCTTCGCGGTGCTGGCGTCCACGGTCTCGGGCATCCTGCTCGGCGCCCCGACGTTGCGGGTCCGGGGTGACTACCTCGCGATCGTGACGCTCGGCTTCGGCGAGATCATCCGTCTGGTCGCCCTCAACACGGAGTGGCTGGGTGCGTCCAAGGGCATCAACGACATCGCCCGGCCGCCGGGCGTCGAGCTGTTCGAGATCCCGCACCTCAACTGGGACAGCGGCACGCCGCTGCTCGACTTCAACGACACCACGACGTTCATCGAGTTCGGGGTGCTGGACCAGATCCCCTACTACTGGATGGGTCTGACGGTCGTCATCATCGTGCTCTTCGCCGACAAGCTCATCAAGGACAGCCGTGTCGGTCGCGCGTGGGAGGCGACCCGCGAGGACGAGGACGTCGCCGAGCTGATGGGCGTCCCCACCTTCCGGTTCAAGCTGCTGGCCTTCGCCACCGGCGCCTTCATCGGCGGCCTCGCCGGCGCGCTCTACGCCAGCCGGCAGTCGTTCATCAACCCGCTCTCGTTCCTGCTGCTCTTCTCGATCATGTTCCTGGCGGCGGTTGTCATCGGTGGTCAGGGCAACCGGTGGGGCGTCCTGGTGGGTGCCTTCCTGGTGGCCTACCTGCCCGAGCGCTTCCGGGAGTTCACCGACTTCCGCGTGCTGGTGTTCGGTGCTGCACTGATGCTGCTGGCCATCTTCCGCCCGGAGGGGCTGCTGCCGCCCAGGCGCACGGTCCGGGCCAAGCAGGCCGCGGCAGAGATCGAGGCCCTCGAAGAGGGCGCCGACGGAGAGGAGACCTCCCGTGTCTGAGGACCAGAGCACCACGACGTCGTCCCGGCGACGCGTCCTGGAGATCGACGCGCTGACCCTGCAGTTCGGGGGCCTGACGGCCCTCGACGACGTCACCTTCCACATCGAGGAGGGTGAGATCCTCGGGCTGATCGGACCCAACGGTGCCGGCAAGACCACGTGCTTCAACGCCATCACCGGCATCTACCGTCCCACCCGGGGCGACATCCGGTTCGAGGGGACGTCCATCGCCGGTCACAAGCGGTTCCAGATCACGCAGCTCGGCGTCGCCCGGACCTTCCAGAACATCCGGCTGTTCCGCTCGATGACCGCGCTGGAGAACGTGCTGGTCGGCGCCGACGCCAAGCACTCCACCGGCATGGCCAGCGCGCTCTTCCGCCTGCCCAAGCACCGTCGCGAGGAGCGCGAGGGGCACGACCGGGCCATGGAGCTGTTGGCCTTCATGGGCCTGCAGAAGCGGGCCGACGAGCTGGCGGCCAACCTCTCCTACGGTGACCAGCGCCGCCTGGAGATCGCGCGTGCGATGGCCACCGAGCCCAAGCTCATCTGTCTCGACGAGCCCGCGGCCGGCTTCAACCCGGCGGAGAAGGCCCAGCTCATGGAGCTGATCCGCAGGGTGCGCGACCAGGGCTACACCGTGCTGCTCATCGAGCACGACATGAAGCTGGTCATGGGCGTGACCGACCGGATCGTGGTCCTCGAGTTCGGCCGCAAGATCGCCGAGGGCACGCCGGCCGAGATCCGCGACAACCCGGCGGTCATCGCCGCCTACCTGGGAGTGGACGAAGAAGATGCTTCTTGAGGTAGAGGGCCTGTGCGTCAACTACGGGCACATCGAGGCCATCCGCGACATCACCTTCGGCGTCGAGGAGGGGTCCATCACGACCCTCATCGGCGCCAACGGTGCGGGCAAGACCACGACGCTCAAGACGATCTCGGGCCTGCGCAAGGTGCGCGAGGGCCGGATCCTGTTCGAGGGCAAGGACATCACCCACCTCCCGCCGTACGAGCGCGTCCTGCTCGGGCTCTCCCAGTCGCCCGAGGGCCGCGGGTGCTTCCCGGGCATGACGGTGCGCGAGAACCTCGACATGGGCGCCTACGTGCGCAAGGACGCGCGCAGCAAGGCCTACGCCCAGGACCTCGAGCGGGTCTTCCACCTGTTCCCCCGCCTGGAGGAGCGGGTCAGCCAGACGGCCGGCACGATGTCGGGTGGTGAGCAGCAGATGCTCGCCATCGGGCGTGCACTGATGGCCAAGCCCCGCCTGATCCTGCTCGACGAGCCGTCGATGGGCCTGGCACCGAAGTTCATCCAGCAGATCTTCTCCATCATCGGCGAGATCAACGAGCAGGGCACCACCGTGCTGCTGGTCGAGCAGAACGCCGCCCAGGCGCTCAAGCGTGCCGACACCGCGCACATCCTGGAGACCGGCGAGATCGTCCGGTCGGGCACGGGCGCGGAGCTCGCCGGCGACGACTCGGTGCGGGCGGCGTACCTCGGCGGCGACGTCTGAGCGACGAGGACGGCCGGATGTGACGCTGCCGACCCCCGAGGGAAAATGTTCCACCCTCGGGGGACAGCGGCCGCACGACGGGCGTAGGGTCCTCCCGGTACGCCGGAACGGGTCCGGCGGACGGGGGACTCACCAGCAAACGGGGCTGACCTTGGGGAGTTGGAGCATGAGCCGGACACCGGTGACCGTGCGCGCTGCCGTCATCGACGACCTGCCCGTCCTGCGGGAGCTGTGGGGCGACATCCTGCGCCGCGGCTCCGTCGACGACCAGCTCGCCGACCTCCAGCACGTCTTCGACGAGGTCGAGGCGCACGCGGACCAGGCGATGATGGTGGCGGAGTACGACGGTCAGGTGGCCGGCGCGATCCACCTCAGCGCCACCACGCTCACCCCGCTCAACCTCGAGCCCGCTGTGCTGGCGGTGTCGCCCCACGTGCTGCCCGAGTTCCGTCGGCACGGGGTGGGCTCGGCCCTGATCGAGGCTGCAGTCAGGTTCGCCGACGCCCACGGCATCGGCACGCTGTCGACCGCAGCGGTCTCCAGCTCCCGCGACGCCAACCGCTTCATGGCCCGGCTCTCGTTCACGCCGCAGGCCACGCTCCGCGCGGCCACCACCGTGGCCGTCCGCGCCAAGCTCTCGGCCCGCCGCTCGGCCACCCGCCAGGGCGGCTCGCGCCACATCGACCGGGTGCTCGCCGCGCGTCGTCTCCACCGGGAGAACGTCGCCGGCTGACACGCCACGGCCGAGGCCGCCGGGCAGGTCCGAGCGCGTCCGACGCCGGGCGGGGCCCTCAGCGTGCGGGGACCAGCGCGCAGGTGATCCGGGACGTGCACAGCCGCTTGCCGCGCTCGTCGGAGATCACGATCTCCCACGTGGCCATGCTCCGGCCCACGTGCGCCGGCGTCGCCACCCCGGTGACCGTCCCGGAGGTGGCCGAGCGGTGGTGGGTGGCGCTGATGTCGACGCCCACGGGGATGCGGTCCGGAGGCGCTACGAGGGCGGAGCCGATCGAGCCGAGGGTCTCGGCCAGCACGACCGAGGCGCCACCGTGGAGGAGCCCGTAGGGCTGGGTGTTGCCCTCCACCGGCATCGTCGCGACGACGCGGTCGGCACCCAGCTCGATGATCTTCACGCCCATCTTCTCGCTGAGCGCGCCCATCCCCTCGGGCATCGACGCGACGAAGTCGTCGATGGACAGGGTGGCCAGGTCGGTGGTGGGCTGGTCGCTCATGGTCGCCATTGTGGCCGATGCGACCCACGGGCCCGCACGAGGCGTCGTACGCGGTGACGGGCTGCCTGCGGTGTCCGTGGCGACGGCTAGAGTCGCGACGTGTCGCAGACGAGTAACCTCCGCCCCCGGCTCCTGCTCCTCGACGGCCACTCGCTGGCCTACCGCGCGTTCTTCGCCCTGCCGGTGGAGAACTTCGCCACCGCCGCCGGCCAGCACACCAACGCCGTCTACGGCTTCACCTCGATGCTGGTCAACGTGCTGCGTGACGAGCAGCCGACCCACGTCGGAGTCGCGTTCGACAAGTCTCGGCAGACCTTCCGCCTGGAGGAGTACTCCGAGTACAAGGCCAAGCGCAACAAGACCCCGGGCGAGTTCAGCAGCCAGCTGCCGTTGATCCGACGCGTGCTGGACGCGCTGCACATCCCGCACCTCGAGCTCGAGGGCTACGAGGCCGACGACATCATCGCCACGCTGACCACGCAGGCGGTGGCCGAGGGGATGGAGGTGCTGATCCTCACGGGCGACCGCGACTCCATCCAGCTGGTCACCGACACCTCCACGGTGCTCTACCCGATGCGGGGCGTCAGCGACCTGGCCCGGCTGACCCCCTCCTACGTGGAGGACAAGTACGGCGTCCCGCCGTACCGCTACCCCGAGCTGGCCGCGATCGTCGGCGAGACCTCCGACAACCTGCCCGGTGTTCCCGGGGTCGGCCAGGGCTACGCCGCGAAGTGGATCAACCAGTTCGACGGCCTCGACAACGTGATCGCCCGGGCCGACGAGATCACGGGCAAGAAGGGCGAGGCGCTGCGCGCGCACCTCGGCGACGTGATCCGCAACCGGCGCCTCAACGAGCTGGTCCGCGACCTCACGCTGCCCGTGCGTCCCGGCGAGCTGGCGCGCCAGCCGTGGGACCGCACGGCCGGGCTCGAGCTGCTCGACGAGCTGGAGTTCCGCGGGGAGCTGCGCACCCGCCTGATGGACACCATCGACCCCGACCCGGGCGCCGAGGTGTCCGAGGAGGGCTTCGAGCTCGAGGGCGAGCGCCTGGGCCCCGGCTCCGTCGCCGCCTGGCTCGACAGCCATGCCCCGAGAGGGGAGCGGGTCGGCGTGGCGGTGCAGGGGTCGTGGCGGGCCGGGACCGGCGAGGTGGTCTCCCTCGCCGTCGCGACGGCGGAAGGCGCAGCCGCCTGGATCGACGTGGCCGAGGCGTCACCCGAGGACGACGCGGCGCTGGCGGCCTGGCTCGCCGACCCCGAGCGGCCCAAGGTGCTCCACGACGCGAAGGGCCCGATCCTGGCCCTGGCCGCCCGAGGGTGGCAGCTCGACGGGCTCGCCGTCGACACCGCCCTCGCGGCGTACCTCGTCCAGCCCGACCAGCGCTCCTACGACCTCGCCGACCTCACCCTGCGCTACCTCAAGCGCGAGCTGCGCCAGGACACCGGGGACAGCGACCAGCTGACCCTCGACGCGATCGGTGACAACACCGCGAGCGACGTCGCGATGCTCACCGCCCGGGCGGTGCTCGACCTGGCCGGAGCCCTCGACGTCGCGGTCGAGGAGCACGGCGGCACCCAGCTGCTGGCCGACGTCGAGCTGCCGCTGATCGGCACGCTGGTCCGGATGGAGCAGACCGGCATCGCGGTCAACACCGACTACCTCGAGGGACTGGAGTCGGAGTTCGGCGACCAGGTCCGCGCGGCCGCCCAGGACGCTTACGACGTGATCGGCAAGGAGATCAACCTCGGCTCGCCCAAGCAGCTGCAGGTGGTGCTCTTCGACGAGCTCGACATGCCGAAGACCAAGCGCACCAAGACGGGCTACACCACTGACGCCGACGCGCTGCAGCAGCTCTTCGAGAAGACCGAGCACCCCTTCCTCCAGCACCTGCTGCGGCACCGTGACGTGATCCGGCTGCGACAGACCGTCGAGGGGCTGCTCAAGACCGTGGCCCCGGACGGTCGCATCCACACGACCTACAACCAGATCATCGCGGCGACCGGACGGCTCTCCAGCACCGACCCCAACCTCCAGAACATCCCGATCCGCACCGAGGCCGGTCGCCGGATCCGGGAGGGCTTCGTGGTGGGGGAGGACTACGAGTGCCTGATGACGGCCGACTACAGCCAGGTCGAGATGCGGATCATGGCCCACCTGTCCGAGGACGCACTCCTCATCGAGGCGTTCCGGTCGGGCCAGGACTTCCACTCCATGACCGCGGCCCGCGTGTTCGGCGTCGACGCCGACGCCGTCACCACCGAGCAGCGGGCCAAGATCAAGGCGATGAACTACGGCCTGGCCTACGGGTTGTCCGCCTTCGGCCTCTCCCAGCAGCTGCGCATCGACACCGGCGAGGCCCGGGGGCTGATGGACGAGTACTTCGAGACCTTCGGCGGGGTCCGCGACTACCTCGGCGGGATCGTCGACGAGGCGCGTCGCTCGGGCTTCACCGAGACCATCCTGGGCCGTCGCCGCTACCTGCCCGACCTGACCAGCGACAACCGCCAGCGCCGGGAGATGGCCGAGCGGATGGCGCTGAACGCGCCCATCCAGGGCTCGGCCGCCGACCTGGTCAAGGTCGCCATGCTCGGGGTCGAGCGGGCGCTGGGGGAGCAGGGGCTGCGGTCCCGGATGCTCCTGCAGGTCCACGACGAGCTCGTCTTCGAGGTGGCCACCGGCGAGCGCGACGCGCTGGCGGCGCTCGTGCGCGAGCAGATGGGTGCGGCAGCCGACCTCGCGGTCCCGCTCGACGTCTCCGTCGGCACGGGGCGCAGCTGGCACGAGGCCGCGCACTGAGGGACGGTCAGCGTGCCGGGCGGTCGACCGCTCAGGCGCGGGCTTCGACCGGGGCCGGTGGGTCCTGCACCGGTTCACGGACGAAGTACGCACTCACGCCGAGCAGCACGAGGAACAGCGCCAGGTCGACCAGCACCACCACGGTCACCAGGCCGACCAGGGACGTCGTGGCGAGGCCCAGTCCCACGACCAGGGCCAGCGCCACCCACACGACGTACACGGAGCGGCGTCCCTGCCGTGCCAGGACCGAGTAGACGAGCAGCTGGATCAGGGACAGCAGCGTGCCGAGCACGGCGAACATCCAGAGCAGGGGCTCGACCTCCCCGAACGCCTCCCCGCCGGTGAACCGCATGGCCAGGCCCGACAGCAGCCACGCCGCCAGGCTCCCCATGACGCCCAGGGCGGTCACGAGACTCAGGCTCAGGACGAGCGCGCGACGCCGCTCGCGTCCCGTGGACATGGACGGGAAGGCCACCACGACCACGAACTGCGGGAGGAAGAGCATGGCCTTGGTGAGGATCAGGCCTGCCGCGTAGAGGCCGGCATCGTGGTCGGAGAGCACGTTGCGGGCCAGGATGATGTCGACGTTCGTCAGGGCGAAGAACGCGAGCAGGGCCTGCCCGTTGTGCACGCTCTCCTTGAGGATGGCCCGTCCACTGTGCTCGGCGCTGGTGCGACCGGCCTTCCGCTTGTGCCGCAGGGCCCACCAGCCGACCGCGACCGGCACGCACATGCCCAGCACGACGCCCACCAGTGCCGAGAACGCGGTCGGACGCAGGAGGATGAGGGCCGTCCCCAGGACGAGGCGCGGCACCCCTGCCGCCACGTACACCAGGCCGAGCGCTGCCCAGCGCCGTTCGCCCTGCAGGATGCCGGCCTGCCCACCCATGATGGTGAGCGGGACGGCGGCCAACGGCACCATGAGGGCGGTGGCGAGGCTGTCGAGTCGGAGGACCGTGTTGATGAGCGGTGCGCAGACCAGGAGCACCAGGCCGAGGGCGAGCGCAGCGCGGTAGGTGACCCCCAGGATCGCCCGTTCGATCTGGGCGGTGTGCTCGGGTGTGGTGGAGATCCGGCGCGCAGCGGTGGCCTGGAGCCCCAGGGAACCGACGCTGACCACCATCAACACGTTGAGCACCGCGATGAGGGCGCCGTAGTTGCTGGTTCCCAGCCGGGGGGCGGCGAGGATCGTGAAGCCGTAGGTGGCGACGTTCATGATCCCCATCGACACGGCCATGCCGGTACTGCTGTCGAAGAGGGTGCGAACGCGCTGCTTGACTGCCACGGGGGCGAGCCTAAGGGGTGGTCAGCCAGTAGGGTCTCAACGCCCGTGCGCTCCGCGCCAGCGTCGCGAGGCGGCGCCGTCGGGCAGCGAGGAGGGGAGGTGCCAGGAGTGACCCGAGCCACCGACGTGCGTCGCACCCCTCTCGTCGCCGCGCTGCCCGCCGTGTGGACCTTCCTCTTCTCGGTGGTGCTGCTCGGGCCCGCTCTCGGCTGGGGCTACGTGCTCACCTACGACATGGTGTGGGTGCCGCAGCTGGACCTCCGCGCCGACACCCTCGGGCTGGGGAGCGCCTTGCCCCGGGCGGTGCCGTCGGACGCTGTCGTCGCCGTCCTGGACGAGGTGGTCCCCGCGGTGCTGCTGCAGAAGGTGGTGCTGCTCGGCAGCCTGCTGGCGGCCGGCACGGGGGCGGCGGCCCTGGTGGCCGAGCGGTCGACGGCGGCCCGCCTCGTCGCGGCCACCGTCGCGGTCTGGAACCCGTTCGTCGTCGAGCGCCTGCTGATCGGCCACTGGCCGCTGCTGGTCGGGTACGCCGTGCTGCCCTGGCTCGTCGTGTCGCTGCGACGTGGCCGGAGGGAGGACCGGTTGCCTCTCGTGCTGCCGCTCCTGCTCGTCCTCGGCAGCCTGAGCGCGAGCGCCGGACTGGCGACGGCGGTCGCGACCCTGGCCTGCGGGGCCGACCGCGACCGTCCACGGCGCACCCTCGCGCTCCTGGCCCTGGTCCTGGCCGCCAACGCCCCCTGGCTGGTGGCCGGCCTGGTGCAGTCCGGGGGCGGCACCTCCGACCCCGTCGGCGCCACCCTGTTCGCCACGGGGGACGAGGGGCTGCTGCCGGCGCCCTGGGCCGCGCTGTCCCTGGGCGGCATCTGGAACGCCGAGCTCGTCCCGGTGTCGCGCACCGGCTGGGCGGGCGTGGCCACGACGGTCCTGGTCGTCGTCGCCGCGGCCGTGGCGCTGGTCCGGGTCGGCCGTGGGCGGGCGCGGGTGGATGGTCTCGGGGGCCTCGTCGTGTGCTGGGGGGTCGGGTTCGGGCTGGCGCTGGTCAGCTGGGCAGCGCCCGACACGCTGGGCCGGCTGGCCGCCACGGTGCCCGGCGGGGGTCTGGTCCGGGACGGCTCGCGGCTGCTCGGCCTGACCGTCCCGCTCGTGGTGGTGCTCGTGGCCGTCTCTGTGGACGCGTTGCTCGCCCGCCTGCCGGACCTCGCGGGTCGCGTGATGGTCGGCGGCGTGCTCGCGCTCGTGCCGGTCAGCCTGATGCCGGACGCGCTGTGGGGCGTCGGTGGACGGCTGGCCGCGGTCGCCTACCCCGCGTCGTACGACGAGGCCCGGACCGCGGTGGCGTCCGCGCCTGCCGGGGACGCGGTGTCGTTGCCGTTCGTGAGCTACCGCGCTCCGGAGTGGAACAACGGCGGGCGCCGGGTGCTGGACCCGCTCGGGCGCTACCTCGACCGGCCGGTCGTGGTCAACGACGAGCTGGTCGTGTCGGGGACCCGGATAGCGGGGGAGGACCCCCGTGCCGCGCGGGTCTCCGAGGCACTGGCGGCAGGCTCGCCCGGCGAGCGGGCCGCGGAGCTGCATGCCGTGGGTGTCTCCGTGGTGGTGGTCGAGGAGATCGAGGGCTACCCCGTGCCGGCGGTCTCCGGCACCACCACGCTGGACGGCGACCTGACGGTCGTCGAACTGGGTCCCGCGGAACCCCGGTCGGCCTCAGCGGTCCGCCGCGGCGCCGTGGGCGCCGCGTGGGCGGGGTGGCTGGCGCTCGCCGCGGCCCCCTTCGTGGCAGCCGTACGGCGCCGTCGATCGGGCTCGTCCGCCACGTCGGGGATGGACCGTCAGAAATGACGCGCCGCGGCGTACCGGCTGGTAAGGTCCGCCCCGAACCTGAGGGAGGTCACCCACCATGGGCACTGTCATCGCCCCGCTCGTGAGCATCGTCGCCGGTGCTGTTCTCGGAGTCACCACGCTGATGGGCGTCATCTCGTCCCAGACCGGTGCTCCCAGCCAGTCCCCGGCCAACGCCGAGGCGCCGACCCTGGAGTACGGCACCGTCTCCGAGTGACCCGCGGGCGCCCGTCGCGCCCGCCACGCGGCCGTCACTCCTCGTCGGGGTCCTGGCTGTCGATCATCTCGCCGCGCAACGCGCTCGCCACCACGTGGGCGAACGACTCCTGCGCGTGCCCCCAGGTGAACTGGTGGCTCATCGCGTGCGCACCCTCGCCGAGGCGCGCCCGCTCCTCGTGGTCCCGGACGAGTCGGCCGAGCGCCTCGGTGAAGGCGGCCTCGTCCTCGACCAGCAGTCCTGACCTGCCGTCGGCGACCGACTCCCGGGTCCCGCCGGCGGACCGGTAGGCCACGGTCGGGGTGCGGTGCATGCCGGCCTCGCCGATCACCAGTCCCCACCCCTCCTTGAGGGAGGGGAGGGCCAGCAGCCAGGCCTGCTCGTAGACCTCGTGCTTGCGCTTCTCGTCGACGTGGCCCTCGAAGACGACCGTGTCGCCGGCGCCGCGCCGTGCGGCGTACTCGTGGAGCTCGGCCTCCCACCAGCCGCTCCCGACGACGTGCAGCCGCAGGTCGGGGTGGTGGGCGCGGAGCGCCAGGGCCGCGTCGATGGCGTGCTCGACCTGCTTGTGCGGGACGAGGCGCCCGACCACGGCGATCATCGGGTACGCCGCCTTGCCGACGCCGACCGGGACGACCGGGTCGGTGCCGTTGTGCACCACGGCGATGCGCTCGCGGTCGACCCCGAGGTCGACGAGCTCGCCGCGGGTGGCCCGCGACACGGCGACGTACTGGCAGGACCGGTAGAGGCGGGGTGCCAGGCTGTGCTCGATCCACCAGCCGACGCGGCCGCTGAGCCCGGGGTAGACGACCGGCCACTGCTCGCGGTGCACGTGGTGGACGAGGACGATGACCGGCTTGCGGGTGACCGCGCGGGTGAAGAACGGCAGGCCGTTCTGCACGTCCACCACGGCGTCCACGTGTCCCAGCTCGCGCCGCAGCAGCGCCGAGACGCCCTCCTTGTAGACGCTCAGCTTGGTGCCGCGACGCAGGAAACGGACACCGTCCACGGTCTCGTCGGGCGGGGCGGCGGCGTGCGCCGCGCACAGGATCGTGACCCTCGCGCCTCGGTCCACGAGGCCTGCCGCCATCTTCTCCAGGAAGCGCTCGGCGCCTCCGCCCTCGGGGTTGTGCGTGTCACGCCAGCTGAAGAAGGCGATGTGCCGGCCGGAGAGGTCGTGGACGTCGGACATGGGCGCACACCGTACATCTACTGCGGGGTAGGGTCTGCGCGTGCCGAGCCGGACCCGCCCCCCGAAGGTGCCTCCAGCCCCGCCCGCGGGGCGTCGCTGGCGCGCCGACCTGAGGCGGTCGCTGCACCTGTTCAACGAGTTCCGCTACGAGCAGCCGGACCCCGCACGCTTCTACACCGCCCTGGCGCAGGACTCCGCCGCGCAGGTGGGGGAGTACGCCGACCTCGACGGCGCGCTGCTGCTCGACGTGGGTGGTGGCCCCGGCTACTTCCGGGACGCCTTCCGCGCCGCGGGGGCGACCTACGTCGCGCTGGACTCCGACGTGGGCGAGCTCGCCGGGGCGGGTGAGATCGGCGCCGGGACCGTCATCGGCAGCGGGATGCAGCTGCCGTTCGCGGACGACTCGGTGGACGTCTGCTACTCCTCCAACGTCCTCGAGCACGTGCCGGAACCGTGGCGGATGGCTGAGGAGATGGTGCGCGTCACGCGTCCCGGCGGCCTCGCCTTCATCAGCTACACGACGTGGTTCGGGCCGTGGGGCGGCCACGAGACCGCACCGTGGCACTTCCTCGGCGGGCGCCGCGCCCGACGCCGGTACGCCGCGAAGCACGGCCACGAGCCCAAGAACAAGTACGGCGAGTCGCTCTTCGCCGTCACCGTCGCGGACGGCCTGCGCTGGGCGCGGACCCAGCAGCACGCCGAGGTCGTCCACCTGCTCCCGCGCTACAACCCCTGGTGGACCCGCTGGCTTCTGCGCGTGCCGGTGGTGCGAGAGGTGGTGACGTGGAACCTCGTGCTCGTGCTGCGGAAGAAGTGACGCAGGACGTCCCACGGTTCCGTTGGCGGCTCCTCGCCGTCTGCATGGTGCTGACCGGCCTGGCCATGACGCAGTCGCCCGGACTGCTCGTCGCCGACACCAAGCTCGACCTCGCCATCGCACCGCTGGAGTTCCTCGCCCGGGCCGCCCACCTGTGGGACGGCGAGGGCGCGTTCGGCCAGCTGCAGAACCAGGCCTACGGCTACCTGTGGCCGATGGGACCGTTCTTCGCCCTCGGCTTCCTCCTGGACCTGCCGGGCTGGGTCGTGCAGAGACTGTGGACGGCGCTCGTCCTGTGCGTGGCCTTCACCGGAGCGGCCAAGGTCACGCGTGCCCTCGGCGTGCGCTCCGACCTGGGGTGCATCCTTGCCGGGCTCACGTACGCACTGACGCCGCGGATGCTCACCGTGATCGGACCCAGCTCCATCGAGGTCTGGCCGATGGCCCTGGCGCCGTGGGTCCTCCTGCCGTTGGTGATCGGCGCCGAACGCGGCTCACCGCGGCGCGCGGCCGCCCTCTCCGCGATGGCGATCGCCATGGTGGGCGGGGTCAACGCCGCGGCCACCAGCGCCGTGCTGCCGCTGGGTGCGCTGTGGCTGCTCACCCGGTCGGCGGGTCCACGACGCCGTCAGATGATGATCTGGTGGCCGGTCTTCACGCTGCTGGGCACGCTGTGGTGGCTGGTGCCCCTGTTCCTCCTGGGGAGCTACAGCCCTCCCTTCCTCGACTTCATCGAGTCCGCCGCGGTCACCACCTTCCCGACGACCATCTTCGACACGCTCCGCGGCACGTCGAACTGGGTGCCGTACGTCGACGCGATCTCGCCCGCAGGCCTCGACCTGCTCCGCGAGGAGTACCTCGTCCTCAACACGGGGCTGCTCGTCGTCGCAGGCCTCGCCGGACTGATGCTGGGCAGGAACCCCCACCGCCGCTTCCTGGTCGCGGGCCTCCTCACCGGCGTGTTCCTGGTGACCATGGGTCACACGGGAGCCGTCCAGGGCATCTTCGCCGGGCAGCTCAAGGAGGCGCTCGACCTCGCGCTGGCACCGCTGCGCAACGTCCACAAGTTCGATCCGGTGCTCCGGCTGCCGCTGGTGGTCGGTCTGGCCTTCTGCGTCGAGGAGGCCCTGGCCCGGTACCGCACCAGGCGCACCCGCCGCGGTGACCGTGCCGACGGCGTGACCGCCGCGGTGCTCGTCGGCTCGGTGGTGCTGGCCCTCACCGCGGGTGCTGCTCCGGTCCTCGCTGGCGACCTCGCCGTGGACGACGGCTTCGAGGACGTCCCCGACTACTGGCGCGACGCAGCCCGGTGGCTGGGCGACTCCCAGGAGGACGGCCAGGCCCTGCTCGTCCCGGGCTCCTCGTTCGGCACCTACGTGTGGGGCCAGGCACGCGACGAGCCCATGCAGTCCCTGGCCTCGTCGTCGTGGGCGGTCCGGAACGCCGTGCCACTCGTCCCGGCCGGCAACATCCGCATGCTCGACCGGATCGAGCAGGAGCTGGCGCGCGGTGAGGGGGGAACCGGACTGAGCGACTACCTGGCTCGGGCCGGGATCACCCACCTGGTCGTGCGCAACGACCTCGTCCGGTCGGCCGCGGTCACCGACCCCGTGCTGGTCCACCAGGCCATCGAGAACTCCCCGGGGCTCCGCCGGGTGGCCGACTTCGGCCCGGAGGTCGGCGGTGCCCCGTTCATCGTCGGCGACCTGGCGCGGGCGCTCGTCAGCGGCGGGTGGCAGTCCACCTACCCGGCGATCGAGGTCTACGAGGTTCCGGACCCGGTGGGTCGGGCGTCCGGTGCGGACCAGCCGCCGACGGTGGTCGGGGGTCCCGAGGACCTGCTCGACGTCCAGGAGGCCGGCCTCGTCGGCAGCGGCGCGACCGTGCTCGCGGCCGATGTGGCGCCGGGCGAGCGGCCCGCGGGGCCGCTGGTCCTCACGGACGGGCTGCGGGACGTCGAGCGCAACTTCGGACGGATCACGGACGCGACCTCGGCCACCCTCGGTGGCGGCAGCGAGCCGTCGTTGGGCGCACGCGTGCTCGACTACCGGCTGCCTCGTCACGACCGGTGGACCACCACCGCACGGTTGCGCGGCGCCTCGGCGATCACGGCGTCGTCCTCCGCCGCAGGCGCGGCGACGCCGGGAGGAAGTCGTCCGGGCACGCTGCCCTACGCCGCCATGGACGGCGACGCCTCGACGTCGTGGATCTCGGCGCCGCTGCAGCGCGACCGGCAGTCCTGGCGGGTCGAGTTCGCCGAGCCGGTCGACGCCACCGACATCTCGGTGACGCTCGGCACGTCGAGCGGCAGCGAGCAGCTCAGGGTGAGGTCGGGGTCGTGGCAGAGCCCGGACCTCGAGTTCAACCCCGGCGAGACGCGTCGGATCACCGGTCCGGGAACGGTGACCCACCTCGTCGTCGAGGACGCCTCCGGCAAGAACAGCAACCAGCTGGACGTCGCCGAGGTGGAGGTCGGGAACACCCGGGTGCGCCGCGACCTCGTGCTTCCGGCCCTGCCGGAGCAGTGGGGGGCTCCGGACGCCATCCTGCTGCGCCGGCTGGGCGACGCGCGGACGGGATGCGCGGAGGTCGACGGCGGGGTCCGGTGCCGACCGGGCGAGGTCGGCTCGCCGGAGGAGCCGCGCGACTTCAGCCGGGTCGTGACGCTCGGCGAGGCCCAGGAGCTGGAGGCGACGCTCACGGTGCGTCCGCGTGGCGGGCCGGCGTTGTCCGCCCTCGTCCAGGCCGGTCAGGCGGTCGGCGTCGATGCCTCCTCCACGGCCCTGGCCGACCCACGAGCGTCGGCCACGGCGATGGTCGACGGGGACCCGCAGACCACCTGGATCGCCCCCGTCACCGACGTCCGACCGACGGTCGCGCTGCGCTTCCTGGCGCCACAGCGTCTCCGCGGGGTGGCCATGTCCGTCGACCAGAGCACGGCTGCCCGCCGACCCGAGTCGCTCCTGATGACGTGGCCCGGCGGCGAACGGGAGGTCGTGCTCGACGAGGACGGCGCCGCCACGTTCCCGCCGATCCGGACCAAGCGACTATCCCTGCAGGTGCTGGAGGCCGAGCCGGCCAGCGACTTCGACTTCGACGCCTCCTCGTCCGCCGTGCCCGTGGGCGTGAGCGAGATGGTCGTCCGCGGCGTGCCCTACCTGCCGCTGAACCCGTCGACGCGTGCCACCGGACTCGGTTGCGGTTCGGGCCCCGACCTCGTGGTGAACGGCCGGACGGTGAGGACCGCGGTGACCGCGAGTCCCCGCGACCTCCTCGACGGCGACCCGGTGCCGGCGCGCCTGTGCGGCACGAAGGTCGTGACCTTGCCGGCGGGCGAGTCGACGGTGACCCTCGAGGCCTCGGAGGCGTTCGTCGCGGACGAGCTCGTGCTCGGTTCCACGCCCGAGGAGGCGGACGCCGAGGCGGTGCCGGTGACCGAAGAGTCGCCGACGCAGGCGGAGGTGGAGGTGTCGACCGACTACGTAGCCATGCGCGGCAACGCGAACCCGGGGTGGGAGGCGGCGTCCGGCGGTTCCCGGCTCGAGGCCCAGGTGTTCGACGGCTATCGACAGGGCTGGCGCACGACGGGCCACGACGCGGTGTCCGAGCGCTTCGCCCCGGACAGCACCTATCGTGCGGGCCTCGCCCTGGGACTCGTGGCCCTCCTGGCCCTGGTGGCCCTGCTCGTGGCGCCGACGAGGAGGACGGCGCCATCGCCGCCCCCGGTGCCGGAGGCGACGAGCTGGCCCCGCCTGGTCCTCCTGGGGTGTGCGGCGCTCGTGCTGCTGGTCTCGGGATGGGTCGGCCTGCTCGTGGGGCTCCTGGGTTGGGGGGTCGCCGCGCTCGCGCGTCGGTTGCGTCCGGCCTGGGAGGGGTGGGCCATCGCTATCTGCCTGACGCCCGCAGTGCTGGCCTACGTGTTCAACCCCTGGCAGTCGTCGTGGGCCGGCAGCTGGGCGTGGCCGCACTACGTCGTGGTCTTCACCCTGGGAGCGGTGTCGTGCTGGGCCGTGGCCGCGCGTCGGCCCCGACGAGCCAGGGACATGCCCGGCCGCTCGACCAGCCAGTAGGTCAGCTCGCTCACGGCCAGGGTGAGGACCAGCGTCAGCACCCACATCAACGGGAAGCGTCCCGAGAACAGCTCGTAGTCCATGCGCTCCTGGAGGAGCGCCAGGACGATGAGGTGGGTGCAGAAGATCGAGTAGGAGACGTGGCCGAGGTGGCGGAGCAGGCGCGCGGACGCCGTACGCCGGAAGGTGCCGGAGGCAGGTGACCAGACCCCCGCGGCGACGACGAGCAGGCCGATCGTCGCGTAGAGCAGCGTCTTGGTGACCGACTGGCCGATGGTGCCGGGCTCGAGGAGCACGGGTCCGGCCACGGGAGTGGCAGCCACCAGCAGCAGGCCGATCGCCGCCGTCCAGCACGCGCCGGGCTGCGCTCCCAGGCCCACGATCCACGGCGTGCGACGCCCGCGTGCGTGCTGCCGGGCGTGCGTCCGGGCGAGCCACATCCCCGCGGCGAACCAGGAGAGGTAGCCGGGCAGCCACAGCCCGGGTGCCCACTCCCGCAGGCCGTCGAGAGCCGGCGCCAGCGACACGATCCACGCCATGCTGAGGACGACCATGCCGACCAGCAGCACCACGTCGGGACGCAGCCTCGAGCGCCGGGTCGCGACCCACATCAGGGCCGGCAGCGCGACGTAGAAGGCCACCTCGACCGACAGGCTCCACATCTGCGTGAGGCCGTACGGGAGGGTGTCGTCCACGTAGGTGTCGAGGAGCAGCGCGCTGACGACCCAGTCCGACACACTCGTGTCCTCGTTGCCGGGCACCACGGCCAGCGCGACGCACACGGTGACGAGGTAGACGGGCCAGATCCGCAGCACCCTCTTGAGCGCGTAGCGCCCGACCCGCGGGGGAGGCGTCCCGGACTCGGCGCTGGCCCACCACGGACGGGACAGCAGGAAGCCCGACAGGACGAAGAAGATCGCGACCCCGATGTCCATCCGTGCCAGCAGGGTCCCGAGCAGGCCGTGCCGGAAGTACTCGCCCGTCTGGAAGGCGACATGAGTCGTCAGCACTGCCAGGGCACCCACCAGGCGCAGGACGTCGAGCGCGGGGAAGTCGATGGTGGGGCTCCTGCGCTCACTCATGCCGAATCACGCGCGCGCACGCCTCCCACCTCGACCGTGTCGATGCAGAGTGACACCCCGGATTCCAGACCATCGACGCGAATCGAGTCGAAGGTGTCCTCGACCCGGAGGAACAGGTCGTTGAGCCCGGAACGAAGAGAGACGTCCATCGTGGTGTCACCGACCTTGATTGAGGCGGTGGAAGGCCCCGTGGACAAGTACCCGATCCGTATCCACCAGTCGTACTCGATGGCTCGACCCATCAGCGGGATCGACTTGCCCGCCTCAGTCACCTGCCACCCGCATCCGTCCACCTTGCCGGGTCGCGATGCCAGCACGACCTTGATGTCGGCCTGTCTCAGCCTTCCATCGTCATCGACGACGTGGAGCGAGGTGGAGAGATCGGGAAAGTCCGCACCGGAGTCGACGAGAGGTGCGAGAAAGGAGAGCTTGTTGTTGGGCGCGAAGAAGCGTGAGATGACCGGCTCGGGAAGGACGCGATCGGCGAGGTCGACCTGCCCGCGCGCATGCACTTCGCGATCGAACTGAGCGAAGAAGTCGCGGGCGGCGTTGTCGTGCCAAGGGCGCACGTACCCGACCGAGCTGTAGGCGCTGCCGATGGCGACTGATGCCAACAGTGCCACGCCGAGCCACGCCGGCGCTCGCGCCACGACGGCAGGATCGCGGAGCTCGGAACTGCCTGGCGCACCCGTCAACGTCGTGCTGGCCAGTCCGAGACAGAGACACAGCACGATGGGTATGTCAGAGAGGTAGCGAGTGTCCACCCCGAGTGTCGCCCCGAACTCGGCTCCTCGCGCAGTCAGGACGAGGAGGTAGGTGCCGGCCGCGTATGCCGCGAAGAGCAAGACGGCATACCACGCCCGGCGCCGGCGCAGCACCACGTACGCGACTGTGAGGCCCAGCGCCACCCAGGCTGCGCTCACCGCCCAGCTGGGCGGGTCGGCGAAGGAGTTCTGGGACGCGGAGGTGTCCCAGCGCCACGGGCCGCCGACGAGGCCCGTGGGCAAGGTCGATCCCAGGAGAGTGCCGGCAAGATCCGCAGCGACCTGGAGCGTGGCCGGCGAGGCTTGACCACGGGCTCCGTCCAGATAGATGAAGACGTACGTGGCGCTCAGCACGACGATCATCAGGAGTCCGGGACCCTGTCGCCGGAGTCCCGCCAGCCGGGCGCGCACCCCGCCCGAGGTGAAGTAGAAGAGGGAGATGAAGAGCAGGATCGGCACCACCAGGAGGGCCTTCTCCCGGAACACCATGCCGCCGGTGAGGGCGACGGCCGTCGCGACGGCCCATCCGCGCCCCTCACCGCGCAGGTACCGGACCCAGGTCGCGACCGAGACGCTGAGGACGATCTGCAGGGGCAGCTGCTGAGTTGCAGCGACGAACCACATGAAGGCCGGCATCGACAGGGGCAGGCAGAGGTACAGGACGAACGGCGGCAGGATCGCTCGTCGCCGACCGAACAGCGTGACGAGCATCCAGAGGCACGCCGCACTTGCCATGGCTTGGCCGACGACCAGGTAGAGCACAGCCGGCCACCATGCGGCGGTGTCCACAGCTCCAATGCCCCAGAACACCAGCTTGCCTCCGGGCATCAGATGTCCGTTGTACCTCTCCATCAGGTAGGACAACTGGTTACCGCGGTCCGACTCACGAAGGAATCCGAGGTCATCGGTCGAGTACCAGCTCGACCAGGCCGCCCACGCCCGAAAGGCCAGCTGCACGAGGAGCAGGGCGACGGCAGTGGGGACGACCCACTCGGTGGCCGCCCGGACCCGCTCGGTCCGGGTCCCCACATGTTGATTCACTGTCCTCACCTCGGCGGCGAATCATGCCACGATCCACGGGCCGCACCCGAGCCTCCGACAGGTCGGAGCGGAGCCGTTCCTGCCCTCCGCGACACCTCCCGCGAGGCAATGCGCCGTTCCGCCGCGATCCTTGCTACTTGCTGGTACTGTTCGGCGACTCATCGGCTCCTGGGAGGGATTCTCGTCGTGCGGAAGATCATTGGTTGGGTGCTCCTGGCCCTCGGCGCCTTCCTGCTGGTCGTCGGCCTGATGGCGTCGATCTGGGCACCGGGCCAGGTGAAGCGGACGCCGCTCGACACCGACAGCACGACCCGCCTCGCGGGCACGGCCGACAAGCTCAACCCCGCCAGCGGTGACATCGAGAGCCTCGACGTCAAGGCCACCAGCATCACGAAGGCCGACTCCAAGCGCTCCGACGACGACGTCATCGTCTTCGTCAACACCCTGTGCCTGGTCATCGACGAGGGCGACGTCCCGGACTGCGTCGACGCCGATGATCCTCAGGGGCGCCTCATCTCCGCCTCGACCGACGTCTTCGCCACCGACCGCTCCGACGCGATGGCCGTCAACGGCGAGTACCTCCCCGCCGGCGCCGAGGAGAAGGAGGGCCTCATCAACAAGTGGCCCTTCGACGCCGAGAAGAAGGACTACCCCTACTGGGACGGGCTCCTCGGCGCCCCGGTCGACGCGGTCTACGAGAGCACCGAGACGATCGACGGCCTGGAGACCTACAAGTACAACGTCAGCGTCGACGAGCAGCCGGCCGAGGTCGTCGACGGCGTCCAGGGCGTTTACACCCAGGACAAGGACCTGTGGATCGACCCGGTCACGGGCTCGATCATCCGGCAGGCGCAGCAGGAGGTCCGTGCGCTGGAGGACGGCAGCGTGCTGCTCGACCTCGACCTCGCGTTCACCGACGAGCAGGTCGCGGACAACGTCGAGTCGGCCAAGGACTCGGGCGGCCAGATCGAACTCATCACCCGGACCGTGCCCCTCATCGGCTTCATCGGCGGCGCCGTCGCGCTGCTGGTCGGCGCGTTCCTCGTCTTCGCCGGCCGTCGGCGCGAGACCGCCTGAGCACTGACGACCAGCTCGCCAACGATCCGCCCCGGCCCGCCGGGGCGGGTCGCTGCGTCTGCAGGGATCGGTCAGCCGAGGTCGGCGACGAAGATGGCGGTGCCCGGCGTGAGCAGCCCGCGGGTTCGTGACCAGCCACCCCAGACGCGGTCGTGGTGGGCGGGCCACTCCGGCTCGACCAGGTCGACGAGGCGGAAGCCGTGGCCCGCGAGCAGCCGGACCCAGTCGCCCAGGGTGCGGTGGTGCTCGACGTACGACACGCGCCCGGTCGCGTCGTCCACCTCGACGTACGGCGTGCGGTCCCAGTAGGACTGGGAGGCGACGAGCCCTCCCTCGCCGGGGTCGTCGGGGAACATCCAGCGCGTCGGGTGGGTGATGGAGAAGGCGTAGCGGCCTCCGGGCCGCAGCACCCGCGCGGTCTCCGCGACGGCGTCCGCGATGTCGTGCACGAACTGGAGCGCCCCGAAGGAGCAGAAGACGACGTCGAACGTGTCGTCCGCGAAGGGCAGGTGCGTGGCGGTGGCGCGCACGGAGGGAACGCGCACGCCGGTGAGCTCGTCGATCCGCCGGCTGTGCTGCAGCTGCCGGTGGGAGAGGTCCAGGCCGATGGCCCGGCCGCCGTGCGTGCGCACCCAGCGGGAGCACTGCCCGGCGCCGCTGCCGACCTCGAGCACGTCGCGGTCGGTGACGTCGCCGAGGATCCCGAGGTCGTCCTCGGTCTGCCCCTCGGGTCCCCACACGAAGCCCGCGTCGCCGAGGAACTCGCCGTGGGTCGCCTGGTACTCGTCGGCGTAGCGGTCCCAGTCGGGCCCGTTGGCGCCGCGGGACTCGGTCTCGTCCACCGGGCGGCGCTCGACCCGGACGGCCTGGGGAAGGTGGTCCTGCACGACGTCACGGTATCGAGGTGTCGGCCACCGGCCCACGCTCGGCGTCCTGGTTGGACGGTGCGGGTCGCCGCCGCGTAGGCTGGAGGGTGCGCCAGAGGTCTGCCTGGGTTCCATACGGAGCGGACCCTCGCTCGTCATCTCTCCACGGTGGTGAAAAGAGGGCTTCTGCGCGTGCCCGCACGACATCTGACCATCCAAGGAATCACTTCCCTTATGACGAGCACCATCTCCACTCTTCCGGACTACGACGCGCCCCAGGTGGCGGTCAACGACATCGGGTCCGAAGAGGACTTCCTCGCGGCGATCGACGCGACCATCAAGTACTTCAACGACGGTGACATCGTCGACGGCACCATCGTCAAGGTGGACCGCGACGAGGTCCTGCTCGACATCGGCTACAAGACCGAGGGCGTCATCCCCTCGCGCGAGCTGTCGATCAAGCACGACGTCGACCCCAACGAGGTCGTCAACGTCGGCGACAAGGTCGAGGCCCTGGTCCTCCAGAAGGAGGACAAGGAAGGTCGCCTGATCCTGTCCAAGAAGCGCGCCCAGTACGAGCGCGCCTGGGGCACCATCGAGCAGGTCAAGGAGGAGGACGGCGTCGTCGAGGGCACCGTCATCGAGGTCGTCAAGGGCGGCCTGATCCTCGACATCGGCCTGCGCGGCTTCCTGCCGGCCTCCCTGGTGGAGATGCGTCGCGTGCGCGACCTGCAGCCCTACGTCGGTCAGACCCTCGAGGCCAAGATCATCGAGCTCGACAAGAACCGCAACAACGTGGTCCTGTCGCGCCGTGCCTGGCTCGAGCAGACCCAGTCCGAGGTCCGCCACGGCTTCCTCACCCAGCTCCAGAAGGGCCAGATCCGCAAGGGTGTCGTGTCCTCGATCGTCAACTTCGGCGCCTTCGTGGACCTCGGTGGCGTCGACGGCCTCGTGCACGTCTCGGAGCTGTCCTGGAAGCACATCGACCACCCGTCCGAGGTCGTCACCGTCGGTGACGAGGTCACCGTCGAGGTCCTCGACGTGGACATGGACCGCGAGCGTGTCTCCCTGTCGCTGAAGGCGACGCAGGAGGACCCGTGGCAGCACTTCGCCCGCACCCACCAGATCGGCCAGATCGTCCCGGGCAAGGTCACCAAGCTGGTGCCCTTCGGTTCGTTCGTCCGCGTCGAGGAGGGCATCGAGGGCCTGGTGCACATCTCCGAGCTGGCCGAGCGCCACGTGGAGATCCCCGAGCAGGTCGTCCAGGTCAACGACGACGTCATGGTCAAGATCATCGACATCGACCTCGAGCGTCGCCGCATCTCGCTGTCGCTCAAGCAGGCCAACGAGACGGCTGCGGCCGCTGACGTGGAGGAGTTCGACCCGACCCTCTACGGCATGACCGCGACCTACGACGAGCAGGGCAACTACGTCTACCCCGAGGGCTTCGACCCCGAGACGGGCGAGTGGCTCGAGGGCTTCGACGAGCAGCGCGCCCTCTGGGAGGACCAGTACGCCAAGGCGCACGCCCGCTGGGAGCAGCACGTCAAGCAGCAGGCCGAGGCCAAGCAGGCCGAGGTCGAGGCCGGCGAGGCCACGTCCTACTCCTCCGACGGTGGCGACACCGCCGCCCAGGAGCAGACCGGCGGTTCGCTGGCGTCCGACGAGGCGCTCCAGGCGCTTCGCGAGAAGCTGACCGGCGGGGGCAACTGACCCGCTGACCCCACGGGGTCACCAGCAGCACGACAGGAGGTCCGCCGGTTCGCCGGCGGGCCTCCTGTCATGTTCTGGCACGCGCGTGCCTCACGTCAGGCCGGGCGGACCCAGCGGGCGACCACGTGCCGCCGGGGGTCCGCCGGGCCGAGGTCGTCGTGGTCGTCGGCCCGGGTTGCGGTGCCGGCGAAGAGGTCGTGGCGCGCGTACCGGACGAGCAGCGCGACGAGGGCGGTCAGGGCGAGGGCGAAGAGGAAAGTGGTCATGGCAGTAATCATGCGCTCGTCTTGTTCCGGCCACGAGTGGCAGTAATGCCGACGTGCGTTGATTTCCTGCCACGGCTGCGGCATGCTGGCGGGATGCTCACCAACGTGGCCGTCCTGGTCTGGGACGACGTCGCCCTGTTCGAGCTCGGAGTGCTTTGCGAGGCCTTCGGTGTCGACCGCAGCGACGACGGGCTGCCGGTGCCCGACTTCGCGGTGTGCGGGGTGGAGCCGGGGCAGGTGCGCACCTCGCTCGGCCTCGGGCTCGAGGTGCACCACGGCCTCGACCGGGTGGCCGAGGCCGACCTCGTGTGCGTGGCGGCGATGGACCGCCACCGACCGGTCCCCGCCCCCGTGATCCGCGCCCTGCAGGACGCCGTCGACCGGGGGGCCCGGGTGCTCTCGGTGTGCACGGGCGCCTTCGCGCTCGGCGAGGCGGGACTGCTCGACGGTCGTGAGGCGACCACGCACTGGAAGCACACCGACGAGCTCGCGGCCCGGTTCCCCCTCGCCCGCGTCGTCCCCGAGGTCCTGTACGTCGACTCGGGGCAGGTGATCACCAGCGCCGGCTCCGCGGCCGG
Source organism: Nocardioides sediminis (assembly GCF_003047295.1). Taxonomy (GTDB): domain Bacteria; phylum Actinomycetota; class Actinomycetes; order Propionibacteriales; family Nocardioidaceae; genus Nocardioides; species Nocardioides sediminis. The sequence continues at coordinate 38,235 of NZ_PZYZ01000003.1, read as the reverse complement.
CCTCGACGCCGCCCTGCACCTGTGGCGTGAGGAGCACGGCGCGGCCACGGCAAGCGTCGTCGCCCGCCGGATGGTGGTGCCGCCGCAACGTCCCGGCGGCCAGGCGCAGTTCATCTCGCGCCCCGTGCCGGAGTGCACCTCCGACTCGCTGGCGCCGCTGCTGGAGTGGATCCAGGCCAACCTGGGCGAGGAGCTCAGCGTCGAGGTGCTGGCGCGCCAGAGCCACATGTCCTCCCGCACGTTCGCCCGCAGGTTCAAGGACGAGACCGGCACCACGCCGTACGGCTGGATCCTGGCCCAACGGGTGCAGGCGGCCCAGGTGCTGCTCGAGCAGTCGGACCGCTCGATCGAGTGGATCGCCTCCGAGGTCGGCTTCGGCAACGCCGCGACCCTGCGGCACCACTTCACGCGCGTGCGCGGGGTCAGCCCGCAGCAGTACCGGCGCACGTTCTCCTGCACGGCCTGAGGTCCACCCGACCTCGTGGACGCCGTCGCTCGCCGGACGCCGCCTCTCGGTAGCCTTGCCGCGTGACCCACACGCCGCTCTCCGACCTGTCCCGCGACGACCTCGCCGCCCTGCGCGACCAGCTGCAGGCGACGTACGACGAGCTGAAGACGCGCGGGCTCGCGCTCGACCTCACCCGGGGCAAGCCGTCGTCGGCCCAGCTCGACCTGGCCGACGAGCTGCTCTCCCTGCCCCGCGGCTGCACCGACCGCAGCGGCACCGACGTGCGCAACTACGGGGGGCTCGCCGGCCTGCCCGAGCTGCGCGAGATGTTCGCCGAACTGCTGGGGGTCGAGGCCGAGCAGGTGGTCGCCGGCGGCAACTCCAGCCTGTCGATGATGCGCGACGTGCTGGTCTACCTGATGCTCTTCGGCGGCGTCGACAGCGACCGCCCCTGGAGCAAGGAGGGCGTGGTCAAGTTCATCTGTCCCGTCCCCGGCTACGACCGGCACTTCACCCTGCTCGAGTCGATGGGCATCGAGATGGTCACGGTCCCCATGCGGGAGGACGGCCCGGACGCCGAGGAGGTCGCGCGGCTCGTCGCCGAGGACCGGTCGATCAAGGGCATGTGGATCGTGCCCACCTACGCCAACCCGGCCGGCTCGGTGTGCAGCCAGGAGGTGGCCGCGCGGCTGGCGTCGATGGAGACCGCCGCGCGCGACTTCAAGATCTTCTGGGACAACGCCTACGCGCTGCACCACCTGACCGAGGAGGAGACCAAGAGCGCCGACATCCTGAGCCTGGCCGCCGCGAGCGGGCACCCGCACCGGCCCGTGATGTTCGCCTCGACCTCCAAGATCACCTTCGCGGGCGCGGGCGTCGCCTTCCTGGCCGCCTCGGTCGAGAACGTCCGGTGGTACCTCGGCCACCTGGGCCACGGCTCCATCGGGCCCGACAAGGTCAACCAGCTCCGCCACGTGCAGTTCTTCGGCTCCGCGCAGGGCGTGCGCGACCACATGGCCAAGCACCGCGAGATCATCGCCCCCAAGTTCGCCGAGGTCGACCGGGTGCTCACCGAGCGCCTCGACGGCTACGGGGTGGCGCGCTGGAACAAGCCCCGCGGTGGCTACTTCGTCAACCTCGATGTCATGCCCGGCACCGCGTCCCGCGTGGTGCAGCTGGCCAAGGAGGCCGGCATCGCCCTCACGCCCGCCGGCTCGTCCTTCCCCCACGGCCAGGACCCCCACGACGAGAACATCCGCCTCGCGCCGACCATGCCACCGCTGGACGAGGTCTCCGAGGCCATGGACGGCGTGGCCACGGCCGTGCTGCTGGCCGCGGTGGAGAAGCTCCTCGACCGTGGCTGAGGCGCCGACCGGGCAGGACTTCCTGCCCTTCACCTTCTCGATCGTGGGAGTGCAGAAGGCCGGCACGTCCACGCTCCAGTGGATGCTCAACCAGCACCCCCAGGTCGCGCGACCGCCGCGCAAGGAGATGGGCTGGTTCGACGTCGACGAGTCGACGTGGCTCGAGGCCGACCACGCGTCGTACGGCGTGCGGCGGACGTCGCCGGGGCAACGCGCGCTCGGGGACGCGACGCCCCGCTACCTGCTGATGCCGGGCACGCTGGAGCGGATGCGGGACCAGCTGCCCGACCTGAGGCTCGTCGCGATCTTCCGCGACCCCATCGACCGGCTGGTGTCGCAGTGGGTGATGGTGCGCGGGCGGCAGCCGCACAAGGCGCCGGACTGGCCGGAGATGATGGCCTGGCGGCCGCCGTCCTTCCCGACGATCCTGCCCGAGGAGTTCACCGGCCGGGGAGGGCGCGCACGCTTCCTGCGTGCCTCGGGGGTGGTGCGCGGCTACTACGGCGGACAGGTCGAGCACGGCCTGACCGTCTTCCCGCGCGACCAGTGGCTCTTCCTCGACTTCGCCTCGCTCCTGGCCGACCACGCCAAGCACCTCGACGCCGTCACCGACCACATCGGGGTCGACCGGTTCCGCACGTACCCGCCGCTGCGCAAGCTGATGGCGGGCTCCCCGTCCATCACCGGCACCGCACCGACCGGCGAGGACCTGATGACGCTGGCGCGCACCCTCGAGCCCGAGCTGGCGCAGTACGTCGCCCTGACCGGGCTGCCGGTCGAGCACTGGACCACCGAGCGGCTGCTGCGCGGGGAGCTCGACGCCGACGAGCAGGCGGCGACGTACGCACGCAAGGCCGGGCTGCGCGCGGAGGGGCCGTCGTGACCATGCGTGTCGGCCTGACCGGGGGAGTGGCCTCGGGCAAGAGCACCGTCTCGGCGATCCTCGCCGAGCTGGGAGCCGTCGTCATCGACGCCGACGCGCTGGCGCGGGAGGTGGTCGCGCGCGGCACCCCCGGGCTGGACGCCGTGGTGGCCGAGTTCGGACCCGACGTGCTGACCCCCGAGGGCGACCTCGACCGACCCGCGATGGGACGGCTCGTCTTCGGGGACGACGCGGCCCGCCGGCGCCTGGAGGCGATCATCCACCCGCTGGTGATCGAGCGGATGGCCGAGATCGAGGCGACCGCCGGCGAGGACGACGTGGTCGTGCACGACATACCGCTGCTCGCCGAGGGCGGCCGCGCGGACACCTTCGACGCCGTCGTCGTGGTCGACGCCCCGCGAGACCTCCAGGTCGAGCGGATGCTCGGCGACCGGGGCTGGACCCGCGAGGACGCCGAGTCCCGGATCGCCGCCCAGGCCACCCGGGAGGAGCGTCGGGCCATCGCCACGCACGTGATCGACAACAACGGCACGCTCGAGGAGCTGCGGGCCCGCGTCGAAGCGGTCCTCGACGAGCTCCGCGGGTAACCTGCGGGCCGTGCGACTGCCTCTCCTGACCACCGCCGCCGCCGTCACGGCGGGGGTCCTGCTGATCGGTGGCTGTGCGGGCTCGCCCGAGGGGGAGCCGGCGCCGGCCACCGACGGGACCAGCAGCACGACGGCGGAGGCCGAGACCCCGGAGGCCCCCGAGGAGCCCGACCCGGACGCCGCGCTCGGCTGGGGACCCACGGTGGGGGAGCTGGCGCAGGCGCAGGAGCTGGTCGAGGGGTGGACGTCGGAGCAGCTGGCCGGGCAGGTCATCGTCGGCCGCTACCACGGGACCGACCCGGCGACCGTGGCGACGATGGTGCGCGACCACCACCTCGCGGGCATGTCGGTGACCAACGGCAACATCCTCGACGAGGCGCAGGTGCGCGCCACCACGGCCGCCATCAGCAAGGCCGTCGCCGCGGACGGACGCGACTTCCCGGCGGTCATCGGCGTCGACCAGGAGGGCGGCTACGTCTCCCACCTGCGCGGCATCGCCACCGAGTTCCCCGCCTTCGACGCGGCCGGGGCCGCCATCACCGCGGACGGGAAGGCCGGCCGCGAGGCGGTCCGACAGGCGGCGTACGCCACCGGGCTCGAGGTCCGCGACCTCGGCTTCACCTGGGTCTTCGCCCCTGTCGCGGACGTGACCATCGGCGCCGCGGACCCCACCATCGGCACCCGGTCGGCCAGCGAGGACCCCGCCGTGGCCGCCAAGGCCACGGCCACCGCCGTCCGGGGGTACGACGCCGCGGGCGTCGTCTCGACCGTCAAGCACTTCCCGGGCCACGGTGCCGCCACCAGCGACAGCCACGACACCCTGCCGGTGCTCGACTCGAGCCTGGCCGAGATCCGCGCCCACGACCTGCCGCCGTTCGAGGCGGCCATCGCCAGCCACGCCCCCGCGGTGATGACCAGCCACCTCGACCTGACGGCGATCGCGCCCGGGGTCCCGGCGTCGCTGGCCCCCGAGGTCTACGACCTGCTGCGCGACGACCTCGGCTTCGAGGGCGTCACCATCACCGACTCCCTGGGCATGGGTGCGGTCGCGGCCAGCTGGAAGCCGGCGGTCGCCGCCCTCAACGCCGGTGCCGACCTGCTGCTGATGCCCGTCGACACCGTGGAGACCCACCGGGTGCTCACCAAGGCGATCGACGAGGGCGACGTCACCCGCGAGCGCGCGGAGGAGGCCGCCGCCCGGGTCGTCGCGCTGCAGATGTGGCAGGGGCGGGCCGCCGCCGAGGTCCCGGTGCCGGACGACGTCACGACGCTGGCGGGCGAGGCGGCCGCCGCGCTCAGCTCCGCGGCGTACTGACGCTGTCCTGGCCGGCGCACATGACGAGGCCCGCCCCGATGCGTGATCGGAGCGGGCCTTGCGTCACTCGCCGGGACGAACCGTCAGGCGGCGGTCCCGGTTGCGAGGTCGGGGTCGCCGATGCGGCGGAGCTTCTGCAGCGCCTCCCGCTCCAGCTGGCGGACCCGCTCGGCCGAGATGCCGTGCTTGGCGCCGATGTCGGCCAGCTTGTGCTGGCGCCCGTCGGTGAGGCCGTAGCGCGCCCGGATGATGTCGGCCGCCCGGTCGTCGAGGTGGCTGACGAGGTCGTCGAGCCGCTGGCGCGCCTCCACGTCCAGGAACTCCAGGTCGGGACCGGGGGCCGTCTCCTGGGCCATCAGGTCACCGAGCGAGGTGTCGCCGTCCTCGTCCACCGGGGTGTCGAGGGAGACGTGGTCCCGGCCCCACGACAGGAGGTCGAGGACCCGGTCGACGTCCATGCCGAGCTCCTGGGCGATCTCCTGCGGCTCGGGGTCGCGGCCGAGCTGGCGCTCCAGCGTGCGGCGGGCACCGCTGACCTGGTTGAGCTCCTCCACCACGTGCACGGGGAGGCGGACGACGCGCGCCTGCTGGGCGATGCCGCGGGTGATGGCCTGGCGGACCCACCACGTGGCGTACGTCGAGAACTTGTAGCCCTTGGTGTAGTCGAACTTCTCCACGGCGCGGATGAGACCGGTGTTGCCCTCCTGGATCAGGTCGAGCATGGGCATCTGCGAGCGGCCGTACTTGCGGGCGATGGAGACGACGAGACGCAGGTTGGCGGAGATGAACTGGTCGACGGCGCGGCGGCCCTCCTCGGCCAGCCACTCGAGCTCCTCCTGGCTGGCGCGCATCGGCGCGCCGCCCTTGCGGCGGCCGACCCGGCCCTCCTCGAGGAGCTTCTCGGCCAGCAGGCCGGCCTCGATGGTCTTGGAGAGCTCGACCTCCATGGCGGCGTCGAGAAGAGGAGTGCGGGCGATCTCGTCGAGGTAGAGGCCGACGCTGTCGCGACCCTCGATCTCACGCGTGGTGCTCGTGCGGGTGCTCCGGGCGGTGCTCTGTGCGGTGCTCATCGTCGTCTCCTCCTTCGTGGCGGTGCGCCGAATACGCCGCCACGTCTTCTCCAACGGCCTGCGCGGACGAGAGATTCCCCGGCCCCACCTTGGTCGGCCCTTCATCTGACTCGACGTCCCACCCCGCGTGAGAGTTGCCTCCCTCTGCAACTCTCAGGGACTTCTCAGGGGTGCTTCGTGCCGGTGCCCCGAACGGATGGGTCCCATGAGCGTCGGAGTCCGTCGCCCACGCCCTCACCCCATCTCGTCGCTGTTCCCGTCCGTGACGCAGACGGTCGGCTCAGTCCTCCGCCGGACGGGCGACCGGGGCCAGCGCGGGGTCGTCGACCGAGTAGGAGCGGACCGGGCCGGGAGGGCTGTCGGCGGTCTCGAAGCGCACCGTGACGACGCCCTTGCCGGACCCCCACACCCAGCCGGCGCCCATCTCCTCGTGGACGACGTCCATCCCGGGGGAGAAGTGGCGCACGGACGGTGCCGGCTCCGGCACGACGACGTCCTCCGGCTCGGGCTCCGTCTCGCCGAAGAGGTCCTCCTGGATCCAGTCGGCGAGCCCGGACACCCCGACGCCCAGGAGCCGGACGCCGCCGGAGGTGTCGAGGTCGGCGAGCAGGAGCCGGGCCAGGCGCGCGATCGTCGTCCCGCTGTCGGTCGGGCTGGGCAACGTGGTGGAGCGGCTGAGCGTCGTGAAGTCGTGCAGACGCACCTTGATGGTCACGGTGCGCCCGGACAGGCCGTGCTTGCGCAACCGGGTGCCGACCTGCGCGGCCTGGCGGGTCAGGAGGCCCTCCATCAGGCTCCGGTCGGTCAGGTCGGTGTCGTAGGTGCCCTCGCTGCTGACCGACTTGGTCTCGCGGTCGGCCACGACCGGACGGTCGTCCTCGGCGCGGGCCAGGCGGTGGAGCCCGTGCCCGTGGGCCTTGCCGAGGAGGCGGACCATCTCGTCCTCGCTCACCGCCTCGAGGTCGGCCACGGTGTGGATGCCCGCGCGCCGGAGCCGCTCGGCGGTGGCGGGTCCCACGCCGGGGATGACCGTGACCTTCATGGGCCGCAGCAGGTCGCGCTCGGTCCCGGGCGGCACGACCGTGAGCCCGTCCGGCTTGTCGAGCTCGCTGGCGACCTTGGCGATGAACTTGGACGTGCCGATGCCGACGGTGCCGGTGAGCCCGCCGCTGACCTCGCGCACGCGCGCCCGCAGCTCTTCCCCGAACGCCGTGACGGTGCCGACCTCGAGGTCGGGCAGGTCCGCCCGCTCGAGGTCGACGAAGGCCTCGTCCAGCGACAGCGGCTCCACGAGCGGGGACGCCGCGCGCAGCACGTCCATCACCCGTGCGCTGGTCTCGCGGTAGGCGTGGAAGCGCCCGGACAGGTACGCGGCGTGCGGGCACCGCGCCCGGGCCTCGCGCGTCGACATGGCCGAGCGCACGCCGTACACCCGTGCCTCGTACGACGCCGTCGCGACGACTCCCCGGCCGCTGGTGCCGCCCACGACCACGGGACGTCCCCGCAACGACGGCTTGTCGCGCTGCTCGACGGCAGCGAAGAAGGCGTCCATGTCCAGGTGGAGGACCGAGGCGGTACGACGCATCAGGCGTGGAGCCGGCCCGGGACCGGGATCGGCACGGAGCGGCTCATGCCGTCATTGTCGCAGGCCACTTCCCGTCCACAGGGGACCGGCGGACGGTCGTCGTCCACAGCGACGGACCGTCGAGGTGGGACGGTCGGTCGGGCCGGGAAGCGTGCCGGCATGACTTCCACACCGACACCCACACCGCTGGTCGCCCGCACCCCCGAGGACATCCTGGCGTTCGTGCCGATCGCCATCGGGTTCAACCCCGAGACGTCCGTCGCCATGCTCACCTTCGGCGACCGACCCTCCTTCCACGCGCGGGTCGACCTGCCGGACCACCCCGACGACGTCGACGACCTCGTCGACGCCCTCCTCCGCCCGAGCCTTCGCCACCACGTGCGGCAGGTGATCTTCGTGGTCTACGACGACGACACCACCGTGGCCGACGAGTCGGCCTGGTCCCTGCTGGAGGCCTTCACCGAACGAGGCATCGAGGTGATCGACGTGCTCCGTGTCCACGACGGACGGTGGTTCGCGGTGCTCCCCGGCCGCGACCCGGCCTCCTACCGTGGCGTGCCCTTCGACTGCGGGGCGCACCCGTTCACGGCGCGTGCGGTCTTCGACGGCCGCGTCACCCGGGGTTCCCGTGCCGAGCTGCGGGCGACCCTGGATCCGGCTGCGGACGGCGTGGCCGAGTCCTCTGCCCTCCTCGCGACCGCGCCCGCACCCCTCTCGCCCGCGCAGGTGCGGGACCTGGTGGCCGGGGACGCGGACCGGTTCGAGCCGTGGCCGGTGGAGGTGCTGGTGCCCCTCGCGCTGGCGCTCCGGGACCCGGCGGCACGCGACCAGGCGTGGAGCGGGCTGTCGCGGGGGACGGCGACCCGCTGGGTCGCGACGTGTAGCGACGCGGTGCGGCGGCTCCCCGACGAGCTGGTGGCCGGCCCCGCCTCGGTGCTGGCCGTCGCCGCGTGGCTCGCCGGCGAGGGGGCGCTCGCCTGGTGCGCGGTCGAGCGGTGCCGGGCCGTCGAGCCCGACCACTCGCTGGCGCGCCTGGTGGCCGACCTGCTGGACGAGGCGTGCTCGCCCGACCTCTGGGACCGGTTCCGTGCCGGCCCGGGCCTCGGGGCCGCATGACGAGCGCGGCCGGTCCATCCCGCGGGGGGTGACGGCTGTCCGTGGAGGCTCGGCGTGACTAGGGTCGGGCCATGGGAGAAGAAGTCGAGCAGCAGGAGTTCTCGCGCGCCGACAGGACACGCCACCGCGAGAAGGTCCGACGCAACCTGGACGTCTTCGCCCGGATGCTGCGGGAGGCGAGGTTCGACACGGACGACCCGATGACCGGGCTGGAGGTCGAGCTCAACCTTGTCGACGACCGGGGTGACCCCGCTCTGAAGAACAGCGAGGTCCTCGAGGCCATCGCCAAGCCCGACTTCCAGACCGAGCTGGGCCAGTTCAACATCGAGATCAACGTCCCTCCCGCGACCCTGCGCGCGGGCGGACTGACGACGTTCGAGGAGAGCCTGCGGCGCTCGCTCAACGACGCCGAGGCGGCGGCCAGCGAGGTCGGCGCGCACCAGGTGATGATCGGGATCCTGCCGACCCTCGCCGAGGGGCACATGTCCCAGGCCAGCCTCAGCCCCAACCCCCGCTACAAGCTGCTGAGCGAGCAGATCCTCGACGCCCGGGGCGAGGACATCACCATCAACATCTCGGGGCGGGACCGCCTGTCCACGACGGCGGACTCGATCGTCCCCGAGGCGGCGTGCACGAGCACCCAGTTCCACGTGCAGACCAGCCCCGACGACTTCGCTGCCTACTGGAACGCCTCGCAGGCCATCGCCGGCGTGCAGCTCGCCGTCGCCGCCAACTCGCCGTACCTGCTCGGCAAGGAGCTGTGGCGCGAGACCCGGATCCCGCTCTTCGAGCAGGCGACCGACACCCGCAGCGAGGAGCTCAAGGTGCAGGGCGTCCGCCCGCGGGTGTGGTTCGGCGAGCGCTGGGTGACCTCGGTCTTCGACCTCTTCGAGGAGAACGTCCGCTACTTCCCGGCGCTGCTGCCGATCACCGACGACGAGGACCCGCTGCAGGTGCTCGAGGAGGGCGGCACCCCCGAGCTGTCGGAGCTGCGGCTGCACAACGGCACCATCTACCGCTGGAACCGGCCCGTCTACGACATCGCGGGGGGCGTGCCGCACCTGCGCGTGGAGAACCGCCTCCTCGCCGCGGGGCCGACGGTCGCCGACACGATCGCCAACGCGGCCTTCTACTTCGGCCTGGTCCGCCAGCTCGCGGAGAGCGAGCGGCCGCTGTGGTCGCAGATGTCCTTCTCCGCGGCGGAGGAGAACTTCCACGTGGCCGCGCAGCAGGGTCTCGACGCCCAGATCTACTGGCCGGGCATCGGTCAGGTGCGGGCCACCGAGCTGGTGCTGCGTCGGCTGCTGCCGATGGCGGCCGAGGGCCTCGACGCCCGGGGCGTGGAGGCAGACGTGCGCGACCGGCTCCTCGGCATCATCGAGCAGCGCTGCCTGCTCGGCGTCAACGGCGCCGAGTGGTTCGTGGACCAGATGGGACGGCGCACGGACATGGAGACCTACGACGCGCTGCGGGCCACGCTGCAGGACTACCGCGCACGGATGCACACCAACGAGCCGGTGCACACCTGGACCGACTGACAGGTCCTCCGGGAGGGGCGGGCGTCAGGTCCGCGAGGGAGGCGTGCCCGACCGGCGCCGCAGCCGGCGCCACTCGCGCCGCACCCCGGTGGTGGGGTCGACCCAGCCGTCGCGGGTGACCACGACGAAGGTGCACGGCACTTCCGCCTCGGCGTAGGCCGTCCGGGTCGCGGAGGACCACGTCACGTCGGCGTCGTGCACCGCCAGCGACCCGGCGCGTGTCAGCCACGCGAGCGGCACCGGGGGAGGTCCGCCCAGTACTGCACCGAGCTCACGTCGCGCCCGTTGGAGCAGTGCACCCACCACGTCGGCCGCCAGCGCCTGGTCCGGCCACCGGTCCAGCGTCCCGCCGGCATCGTGCACGAAGCGTGCGGCGTACCGGGCCGGGAGGCCCACGTGCATCGTCGGCGGAGGACGGCGCCGCCGCTCGTTCTCCCTGAGGTCGAGCACCGCCGCCCGCAGCGCCACGTGGGTGGAGCGGGTGATGGGGGCGAGCACCGGCATGGCCACAGCCTGCCCGCTCGGAGCGACCGGCGCGCCTCGTCGTCCACAGCCTCCCGCTGGGGCCCCGGATTGGGTACGGTGCCAAGCACCGGCACGCACCACTGCGGCCGGTCTGCTCTGCACAAGGAGGCGCCATGGGCACCGTCGTCGTCGGATACGTCCCCAAGCCGGAGGGTGAGGCCGCGCTCGCGACCGCCATCTCCGAGGCCAGGTTGCGGGGCAGCAAGCTCGTGGTGGTCAACTCCCACCGCGGCGGGCACGACTACGACCAGGAGCGGGCCCAGGCCGCCGAGAGCGAGATGGACGCCGTGCGCAAGACGCTCGACGAGTCGGGTCTCGAGTACGACATCCGCCAGCTCGTGCGGGGCTTCGAGCCCGCCGAGGACCTCATCAGCCTCGCCGAGGCCAACTCGGCCGAGCTCCTCGTGATCGGCCTGCGCCGGCGGTCGCCCGTCGGCAAGCTGATCCTGGGCAGCAACGCACAGCGCATCCTGCTCGACGCCCACTGCCCGGTGCTGGCGGTCAAGGCCGACTGACCCCGTCGCCGCGGCGCACCACCGCGGCTCCGGTGACCGCACCGCGGGCGAGGTCCTCCAGCGCCTGGTCGACCCGGTCGAAGGAGTAGCTCGTGACGCGGGGCCGGATCCCGAGCGCCGCGGCCAGGTGCAGGAGCTCCTCGCCGTCGGCGCGGGTGTTGGCGGTGACGCTGGTGAGCGTCCTCTCCCGGAACAGGTGCTGCTGGTAGTCCAGCCGCGGGACGTCGGTCAGGTGGATGCCGGCGACCGCGAGGGTGCCGCCCTGCTCGAGGGCGGCCAGGGCCACCGGCACCAGGTCGCCCACCGGGGCGAAGAGGATGGCCGCGTCGAGCGGCACCGGGGGAGAGCCGTGGGCGGGACCGGCCGACGCCGCCCCGAGCTCGAGGGCGAGCTCGCGCGCCGACTCCTCGCGCGTGAGCACGTGCACCTCCGCCCCCTGGGCCAGGGCCAGCTGGGCGGTGATGTGCGCGCTGGCGCCGAACCCGTAGATGCCCAGCCGCCCTCCGGGCGGCAGCTGGGCCCGCTTGAGGGCCCGCCAGCCGATGATGCCCGAGCACAGCAGCGGGGCGGCCTCCTCGTCCCCGAGGTGGCCGGGCAGCGCGTAGGCGAAGGCCTCCGGCACGAGCGCGAGCTCGGCGAAGCCGCCGTCGGCGTCCCAGCCGGTGTAGAGCGAGGACCGGCACAGGTTCTCCCGCCCGGTCCGGCACGGACCGCAGCGCCCGCACGTCCGGCGCAGCCAGGCGATGCCCACCCGGTCGCCGAGCCCGAACCGACCCGCTGCGGATCCCGCCGCGACGACGGTGCCCACGACCTCGTGGCCCGGGACGACCTGCGGCGCACGCGGCGGGAGGTCGTGGTCGGCGAGGTGCAGGTCGGTCCGGCAGACCCCGCAGGCGCTGACCCGGACCAGGACCTCGTCCGGTCCCGGACGCGGGACCTCGCGCTCGACCGGGAGGACCCGCGTCGGACCGCCGGGGCGTCCGCTGACCGCCCAGGCCCGCATCGTGTCCGGCCCGACGGTCATCTCAGTCGGCGGGCAGGCGCGGCAGGGCGAGGTGGGGGGTGGTGCGCCACGGCTGGAGCCGGTGCCGGAGCCGGGCGACGACGGACTCCGGCGGCGGCAGCGTGTCGGCGCGCCACGCCTGCGGCCAGGGTTCGAAGCACGCACCCAGCCCGCGGGCGATCTCCCCGTCGGCGTCGGAGGGGTCGCGGCCGCCCTGCCGCTCGGTCAGCCGGGCGGTGGCCACGTCCGACGGCAGGTCGCACCGCACCTGCGTGAGCTCGCTCGACGTGCGGGACGCGACGGCCGCGGCCGCCGTACGCCTGCGCTCCTCGCCCCACGTCGCGTCGAGGACGACGCACTCGCCCAGCGCCAGCAGGGACTCGGCGCGGTGCAGCATCTCGGCGTAGGTCCGCTCGGTCCACTCCGGGGTGTAGATCCCCTGGCCCATGGCCGCGGGGGCGTGCTCCTCGGCGGGGATCCCGGCGAGCTCCTTGCGGATCCGGTCGCTGCTCAGCACGGTCCAGCCGAGCTCGTCGGCCAGTCCGGCGGCCACGGTGGACTTGCCGGTCCCGGGCGGGCCGCCCACCAGGACGAGCGACACCCGGGACTCCTCCAGGTGCTGGTGGGCCAGGCTGAGGAGTCGCGCCGGAGCCGCGGTGCGGTGCTCGGGGCCGTGCGGCAGGCACGCGACCATCGCCCGCATGAAGGCGCGGTAGGCGACGTAGTGGTGGACCAGGGTGGCCGGGGCGGGGTCGCCCGCCAGGCTGGCGTAGGCGCCGAGGAGCCGTGTCGCCGCCTCGGGGGAGCCGAGGCGTTCGAGGTCCATGGCCAGGCAGGCCATGTCGTCCATCTGGTCGAGGTGGCGCAGGGAGTCGTCGAACTCGATGCAGTCCAGGATGCGTGGGCCGTCGTCGAGGCAGAAGATGTCCTCGGCCAGCAGGTCACCGTGGCCGTCGACGACGGCACCGCGCCGGATCCGGTCGTCGAAGAGGGCCTCCCGGCCGGCCAGGTAGCGCTCGACGAGCCGCTGGACCGCTTCGAAGAGGGTGGCGTCGAACCGGGTGCCGACGAAGGGCCGCGCGCGAGCGGTGTTGGCCTGCCACCGCGCCCACAGCGCGTCCCGGGTGCCGCTGCTGTCGATGTGCGGACCCCGGGCGCAGCGCCCGTGGAACGTGGCCATGGTGCGCGCCAGGTCGTCGACGACCTCGTCCACGTCGGCGCCGGTGCGCACGAGGTGGGCCAGCCTGCGCAGGACGGGCATCCGGCGCATCACCAGCAGGTGGTCGCCCGGTCCGCCGTCGACGTCCAGCACGTCGCTGACCCCGAGGTAGACGTCCGGGGCCAGGCGCCGGTTGAGCTCGAGCTCGCGGTGCAGCACCTCCCGCCGAGCGGTCCGGGTGGAGAAGTCGAGGAAGCCGAGGTCCACGGGCTTCTTGAGCTTGTAGGCGCGGTCACCGACGAGGAAGACCACCGCCGAGTGGGTCTCGCGGACCTCGGCGTACGGCGTGCTCGTGCCGAGGTCGACGGTCGCTTCCAGGGACGCGGTCTCGGGGACCATCGGTGCTGCCTCCACTGACTCGGGTGCGGGGGGTGTCCGGGGCGTCCCGGTGGCTCCAGTCAAGCCCGTGGCCGGGTCCGCCGACAGGGACCTTCGGCCCGCGTGGGCGGGTCACTGGGGCGCGGGCGCGCTGTCGTGCCGAGCCCCCAGCAGGCGCAGCACCTCGTCGTCCGAGACCTGCTCGAAGCGGCGGTACGCCTGCCCGACCGCGAGGAGGCCGGGCGCCCTCTCGAGGCAGACCAGGTCGTCGACGTCGGCGGCCAGGTCCTCGGCCGCCCGGGTCGACGCGACCGGTACGGCGAGCACGACGCGCGCCGCGCCCTGCTCCCGGGCCGACAGGCAGGCGACGCGGGCGCTGGCGCCGGTCACGACGCCGTCGTCGACGACGACGACCGTCCGGCCACGCAGCGGCCGTCGCGGCTGGTGCTCCCGCAGCAGGGTGACCCGTCGGTGCAGCTCGGCTCGCGCCGGTACCTCCACGGCGGACAGCTCGGTGGGGGTGGTGCCGGTGCTGCGGACCACGTCGTCGTCGAGGAACCGGGTGCCGTCCTCGCAGATGGCACCCACCGCCAGCTCCGGCTGCCACGGGAGGGCCAGCCGGCGCACGACCACGACGTCGAGGGGCGCGCCCAGCGCCCGGGCCACCTCGGCGGCCACCGGGACGCCGCCGTGCGGCAGGCCGAGGACGACCGGGGCCTGGTCGCCGAGCCCCGCCAGGGCGGCCGCGAGGCGACGTCCCGCGTCGGCGCGGTCGGCGAACACCATGGCTCAGGACCCCTCCGGCGTGCGCGGCGAGCAGGGGACGCACACCCGGGTCCGCGGCTGGGCCACCTCGGGTCCGTCGAGGTAGCTCTCCCACGGCTCGCCGGAGACCTGGAGCGCGTGCCCGGCCAGCCACTCGAAGGTGGCGGCGTAGGCGGCGCCGACACCGTCGTAGGGGCCGGTGTACAGCGTCCGCGCGACCGTGCCGCCGGGGAGCTCGTCCGCCTCCACGCGTCCCCGTTCCTGGACCCTGCCCGAGACCGGGAAGCCGACGGCGGCGTCGAAGCCGCCGTCGCGGGGCGTCCACCGGCCGAAGGGCGGCCCCACCACCTCGAGGCCCTGCTCGCCGGCCGTGGTCGCCACCTCCTCGAAGGCGCCGCCCAGGAAGGACTCGATGTCCTCGAGCCCGACGTGCGCCCTCACCACGGCGACGGGTTGCGGCGCGAGGTCCTCGACCTCGACGTCGTACGCCGTGGCCGGGTCAGGACCGGAAGGTGGGGGAGGCATGGACGTTGTCCTCCACGTCGGTCAACGAGGCCTCGAACAGGTCCTGGGCGAGACCGGTGAGCGCGCGGCAGACGGCCAGCTCGTCGCCGATCTCCGGGACGTCGCGGTCGTCGGGGTTGCGGCGCGCCACTCCCGAGTGCCGCAGCTCCGTGCCGGCACTGGTGCGCAGCACCGCCTCGGCCCGGGTCGTGCGCCCGTCCTCGGTCAGGTAGAGCTCGATGTGCCAACGCTTGCTCTCCATGATCCTTCTCCTTCTTCTGCGAGTCGTTGCTGGTCGGGTGCTGCGTCGGGTGCTGCCAGGCGTGCTTCGAGGTCGAGGACCACCTGGGTCGTGCGGACGAGGCTGTCGGGGTTGAGGCTGATCGAGTCGATGCCGAGCTCGACGAGGAACTCGGCCATGTCCGGGTAGTCCGAGGGCGCCTGGCCGCACAGGCCCGAGTGGATGCCGTTGCGACGGCAGCCCTCGACGGCGAGCCGGATCATCTGCTTGACGCCCGGGTCGCGCTCGTCGTAGTCGAAGGCCACCAGGTCGCTGTCGCGGTCGACGCCCAGGGTCAGCTGGGTGAGGTCGTTGGACCCGATCGAGAACCCGTCGAAGCGGCTGGCGAACTCGTCGACGAGCACCACGTTGTTGGGGATCTCGCACATGGCGTAGACCTGCAGGCCGTCGACGCCGCGTCCGAGGCCGTGCTCGGCCATCGCCGCCAGCACGAGGTCCGCCTCGGCCACGCGACGTACGAAGGGGATCATCACGACGACGTTGTCCAGCCCCATGTCCGAGCGCACGCGCCGGATGGCGCGGCACTCCAGCGCGAAGCCCTCGGCGTAGGCCGGGTGCGCGTAGCGGGAGGCCCCACGGAAGCCGATCATCGGGTTGTCCTCGACGGGCTCGAAGGCGGATCCGCCGACCAGGCTGGCGTACTCGTTGCTCTTGAAGTCCGACATCCTCACGACCACCGGCTTGGGGTGGAAGGCGGCCGCGATGGTGGCGATCCCCTCGGAGAGGCGCTCGACGACGTAGGCGCCGCCGTCCGCGTGCCCGCGGACCAGCTCCTCGACCCGGCGACGGTCCTCGTCGGGGAGGCGCTCGGGGTGCAGCGCCGCCATCGGGTGCACCTTGACGGACTCGGTGATGACGAACTCGAGCCGCGCGAGGCCGACGCCGTCGTTGGGCAGGAACGAGGTCTTGAAGGCCAGCCCGGGGTCGCCGAGGTTCACCATGATGCGGGTGCGGGGACGCGGCATGGCCGCGACGTCGACCTCCTCGACGCGGTAGGCCGCCTCGCCGTCGTAGACGCGTCCGACCTCGCCCTCGGCGCAGGACACGGTGACCGTCTCGCCGTCCCGGATCCGGGTCGACCCGTCGCCGGTGCCGACGACGGCGGGGAGTCCCTGCTCGCGGGCGATGATGGCGGCGTGGCAGGTGCGACCGCCGCGGTCGGTGACGACGGCCGCGGCCCGCTTCATCACCGGCTCCCAGTCCGGGGAGGTCGTGCGGGACACCAGCACGTCACCGGGGCGTACGTCGCGCAGCTGCTCGAGCTCGTGGACGACCCGCGCGCGCCCGGTGGCCACCCGCTCGCCCACGGCACGACCGCGGACGACCACGTCGCCGTGCGACCCGACCACGTAGCGCTGGACGGTGGTGCTCCGCTGGCGGCTCGCGACCGTCTCGGGCCGCGCCTGCACGACGTACAGCAGCCCGTCGACCCCGTCCTTGGCCCACTCGATGTCCATCGGCCGCCCGTAGTGGTCCTCGATCGTCATCGCGGTGCCGGCGAGCTCGAGGACCTCGTCGTCGGTGAGGCAGAACCGTCCGCGCTCCGCCTCGGGCGTCACCTCGTCGCGGGTCGCCGAGCCGGCGCCCCGGTCCTCCAGCACCATCCGGACGCCCTTCTCGCCGAGGCGGCGGCGCAGGACCGCGCGGTGCCCGTCCCGGAAGGTGGGCTTGTGGACGTAGAACTCGTCCGGGTCGACCGTCCCCTTGACGATGTTCTCGCCCAGCCCGTACGACGCGGTGAGGAAGACGACGTCGCGGAAACCGCTCTCGGTGTCGAGCGTGAACACGACCCCGGCGGAGGCCAGGTCGGAGCGCACGAGCTTCATCACGCCCACCGAGAGGGACACGGCGAGCTGGTCGAAGCCGTGGCGGTGCCGGTAGTGGACGCCCCGGTCGGTGAAGGCGCTGGCGAAGCAGCGACGCACGGCCTCCAGCAGCTCGTCCTCGCCGCTGACGTCCAGGAAGCTGTCGTGCTGGCCCGCGAAGCTGGCCTCGGGGAGGTCCTCGGCCGTCGCGGAGCTGCGCACGGCGACGCCGACGTGCTCGCCGTACTCCTCCTCCAGGCTCCGGTAGCCGGCGCGGATCGCCGCCACCAGGTCGTCGGGCAGAGGTGCCGCCGCGACGATCTCCCTGGCCCGCGCGGCCCGCCGGTGAAGGTCGGCGACGTCGTCGGGGTCCATCCCGGCGAAGACCTCCCGGAGACGGGGCACGGCGCCGGCGTCCTCGAGGACGTGCCGGTACGCCGCCGCGGTGACCGCGAACCCCCGAGGCACGCGGACGCCATGCGGGCGCAGCCGTTGGTACATCTCGCCGAGGGACGCGTTCTTGCCGCCGACGAGCGCGACGTCGTCGTTGCCGACCTCGTCGAAGTCCAGGACGTAGGGGTGTGCCGCCATGGGACCGGTCTACGCCCCGGACGAGGCCGCCCCCTAGGGCCGAACGGCCCGTCCCGGTGCCGGAGGGAGGGACCTTCGACCCCGGCCCAGGGTCTTGACCACGCCGTCGACCGCGAGCAGGGCGACCGGGCACGCCGCTGCGGCGAGCCAGCCGAACGTCGTGGGCCACGACCCGCCGAGGAGGTCGGCCAGCCACGGCACGCCCAGGAAGGTCACGAGCAGCACGGCCTCGGCGGCCACCGCCACGAGGACCGACGGGTTGCCCAGGAGGCGCATCCGCCACACGGGACGGACCGAGCTGCGGCACGCGAAGGCGTTGGCCATCTGGCCGAGGGCGATGGCCGCGAACGCGGTGCCGGACGCGACGGCCAGCAGCTCCGTGGACGGGTCCTCCCCCCAGGACCAGCCGCCCGACGACAGCACCATCGAGAACGCCGTCATCGCCAGCACCGCCTCCGTGAGGCCCAGCACGAGGAACGCCCGCAGGAGCAGGGCACGGTCGACGACCTTGCGGGTGGAGCGGCCGCGCATGATCCCCTCCCGGGGCGGCTCGACGCCCAGCGCGATGGCCGGGAGCATGTCGGTGCCGATGTCGAGCGCGAGGACCTGCAGCACGCTGATGGCGAGCGGGAAGCTGCCTCCGGAGAGGGCCCACACCGCGAACGGCGTCAGCTCCGCGACGTTGTCGGTGAGGTGGTAGGTCAGGAAGCGGCGCACGTTGCGGAAGGTCGCCCGGCCGAGCTCCACGGCGGTGACGATGGTCCCGAACCGGTCGTCGAGGAGGACCAGGTCCGCGCTCTCCCGGGCGACGTCGCTGCCGCTGGCGCCCATCGCGACCCCCACGTCGGCCTCGCGCAGCGCCGGGGCGTCGTTGACCCCGTCGCCGGTCATCGCCACGACGTGCCCCCGGGACCGCAGCGCGGAGGCGATGTGCAGCTTGTCGGCGGGGGAGACCCGGGCGACCACCGCCCCCTCCGGGCGGTCGAGCAGGGCGGCGAGCTCGCTCTCGGCCTCCGGGAGCTCGCTGCCGAGGACGACGGTGCCGCCGTCCTGCAGCAGTCCGACCTCGCGGGCGATCGCCTCGGCGGTCCGGGGGTGGTCACCGGTGATCATCGCCACCCGGATGTCGGCGTGCCGGCAAGCCTGGATCGCCTCGTCCACGTCCTCGCGGGGCGGGTCCTCGAGGCCGAGGAGGCCGAGGAGGTCGAGGTCGTGCTCCATCGCGTCGGCGGCGGCCTCCGTGGGCGCACCGGTCCACCGCCGACGGGCCACGGCGACCACGCGCCGCCCGTCGCGGGTGAGACGCCCCAGCTCCGAGGTCACGTGCTCGGGGACCGCACGGCAGCGCGGAAGCACCGCCTCGGGGGCGCCGAGCACCGACACCTCGCCGGCGGACCATGCGGAGCTGAGCATCCGGTCCGGGCTGTAGGGACGCCGGGTCGGCACCGACGGCTCCTCGACGTCCGCCCCGGACCGCAGGGCCAGGCAGTGCAACGCTGCCTCCATCGGGTCGCCCTCGGCGTGCCAGTCGTCGTCACGCTCCACCACCCGCCCGGTCACGCACCGGGTGGCGGCCGTGGCGACCGCGGGCACCAGTGCGGTCGCCCCCGGCTCGCCGGCCAGCGTCCCGTCCGGGTGGTAGCCCTCGCCCTCGACCCGCACCCGGCCGCGCGACGTCACGACGTCGACGACGTTCATCCGGTTCTGCGTGATCGTGCCGGTCTTGTCGGTGCAGATGAAGGTGGTGGCACCCAGCGTCTCGACCGCGTCGAGGCGGCGTACGAGCGCCTGCCGCTCTGCCATCGTCTGGGCACCCCGCGCGAGGGAGAGCGTCACCGTCGGCAGGAGTCCCTCCGGGACCAGGGCCACCGCCACGCCCACCCCGAAGAGGAACGCGTTGGTGGGGTCGGTGCCCAGCAGCAGCGCGGCCGAGCCGAGCCCGAGCCCGGTCAGGGCGGCCATGACGGCCACGATGCGCACGACCCGGTCCAGCTGGCGGGTCAGCGGGCTGCGCGGCCGTGTCGCGGTGGAGGCCAGGGCGGAGATGCCTGCCAGGGTGGTGTCGGCGCCCGTCGCCACGACGACGCCGGTCCCCTCACCCTGGACGACGAACGTGCCGGCGAGCAGGGCCTCACCGGGCCCGTGCGGGACCGCTCCGCTCTCGCCCGTCACCATCGACTCGTCCTGGGTGAGGCCACGCGCGGCGACCAGCCGGAGGTCGGCGCCCACCCGGTCGCCGGCCTGCAGCAGCACGACGTCGCCGACGACGAGCCCGGTGACGTCCACGACCTGCGCGGCCCCGTCCCGCACGACCCGCGCCCCCGTCGGCAGCAGGGCCCGGAGCCGCTGGGTCGAGCGGTCCGCCCGGTGCTCCTGCCAGAACGCGAAGAACCCGTTGAGGAGCACGATCACGACGATGGCCACCGACAGCGACGGCATGCCGGCGAGGAGGGCCAGCACGGCGGCGATCCACAGGAGCACCGCCAGGAGGTGGGTGAGCTGGCGGGCCAGCTCGGTCAGCGGGCCCGGCCTCGGTGGCTCGGGCAGGGTGTTGGGGCCGTCGGCAGCCAGCCGTCGCCCCGCCTCGTCCCGCGTCAGGCCGCGCGGCGGGACCTCGGCCGGCGGGGGCGGTCGCTCGCCCCGTCGTCCCGGGGCCGGTCCGGCTCGCGCCACGGCACCCTCCTCTCCCTCCTCTCCACGCTAGGAACGCCACCCGGCCCGGATCAGGGGCCAACGCCACGCGCGAACGGGTCCAACGGTCCCGGGGCCTCGGCCCGGTGCGTGCGGGACCTTGGGCCGTTCCCAGGCGGACGGCGGCGGCGTTGCATGGAGGTGCCCGGCCGCCGGGGCGCGGGTCGACGGGAGGGACGGTGACTGCAGGGGCACGCTCCTCCCCGGGGGGACTGACCGCGGCCGAGGCGCGCGAGCGCCTGCTCGAGGAGGGGCCCAACGAGCTGCCGCGGCCCGCGGGGGAGGGACTCCTCACGCGCGTGGGGGAGCAGCTGCGCGACCCGATGATCCTGCTCCTGCTCGCGGCGGCCGCCCTGACGCTGGTGCTGCGCGACTGGTCCAACACGCTCATCATCGCGGCCGTCGTGGTCTTCAACACCGCCGCGGGCGTCGTGCAGCAGGTCCGCGCCGAGCAGGCCATGGCGGCCCTCGACGAGCTCGTCGCTCCCGTGGCCCGGGTCCGCCGCGAGGGCGTCGTCGTCGAGGTGCCGGCGGCGGACGTCGTGCGTGGCGACCTCGTCGAGGTGTCCGCCGGGGACGTCGTGCCCGCGGACGGGGACCTGGTCGCCGGGTCGATGCTGCAGGTCGACGAGTCCCAGCTCACGGGCGAGTCGGTCCCGGTGGAGGTCGCGGACGGCGGCGAGGTGGTGGGCGGCACCAGGGTCACGCGGGGCCGGGGCACCTTCGTGGTCACGCGGACGGGCGAGCACAGCGGCATCGGTCGCATCGCCGCCCTCACGCTGGGGGCGGTCAGCCGCCGCACGCCACTGCAGGAGCGGCTCCGACGGCTGAGCAGGGCGCTCGTCGTCGGTGTCGGCAGCCTCACCCTCGTGGTGGTGGCCATGGGCGTCCTGGGCGGGCGCGACGGGGCCGAGATGCTCGTCGTCGGCCTCAGCCTCGCCGTGGCGGCGGTGCCCGAGTCGCTTCCGGCGGTCGTCACCGTGGCCCTCGCGCTGGGGGCCCGGCGGATGGCGAGGCGCAACGCGGTCGTCCGGTCGCTGCCCGCGGTCGAGACGCTGGGCTCCGTCTCGGTCGTCGCGACCGACAAGACGGGCACCCTCACCGAGGGACGGATGCTCGCGGAGCACGTCTGGACGCCGGAGGCCACCCACGAGGTGTCGGGCACCGGGTACGCGCCCGTCGGGACGATCGAGGGTGCCGGGGACGACCCCCTGCTCCCACGGCTCCTGCGTGCCGTCGTGCTGTGCAACGACGCCCGTCTGCACCGGGACGGCGAGCTGTGGGCCGTGGCGGGCGACCCTCTGGAGGGTGCGCTGCTCGCCCTGGGCGCCAAGGGCGGGCACCCGCAGGACGCGACCGCCGCGACGTGGACCCGCGTGGGCGAGCAGCCGTTCGACCACGCGTCCCGGCACATGCTGACCTGGCACCGGGACGCCTCCGGGCGCCGGCTGACGGCCTGCAAGGGAGCACCCGAGGCCGTGCTCGCGCTCGTCCGCCCGGGCCCGGAGGTGGAGCGGGCCGCCGAGCAGGCGACCGCGCTGGCCGCGGCCGGCCACCGCGTCATCGCCGTCGCGGACGACGACGCGCGGGGCGGGGAGCTGGAGCTGCTGGGCCTCGTGGCCGTCGGCGACCCTCCCCGCGCCGAGGCGAGCAGGGTCGTGCAGGCGTTGCGGTCCGCGGGGGTCCGCCTGGTGCTCGTCACCGGCGACCACGCCGGCACCGCCGAGTCCGTGGCCCGCCGCGTCGGGCTCGCCGGCGCGGGGGACAGGGCCGTGGAGGGCCGCGAGCTCGAGGAGGGCACGGTGCCGCACCACGGGCTCACCGTGGTGTCCCGCGTCAAGCCGGAGCAGAAGGTGGGCATCGTCCGCGCGCTGCAGGACGACGACGCGGTGGTGGCGATGCTGGGCGACGGGGTCAACGACGCACCGGCGCTGCGCGCAGCCGACATCGGGGTCGCCGCGGGCCGCGGCGGGACCGAGGTCGCCCGGCAGGCCTCCGACCTCGTCCTCATGGACGACGACCTGGCCACGGTGGTCGCCGCGGTCGAGGAAGGGCGGAGGATCTTCGCCAACGTGCGGGTGTTCCTCGTCTACGCGATCTCCGGCGGGCTGGCCGAGGTGGCGGTGATGATGGCCGGGCCGCTGATCGGCCTCGCGCTGCCCCTGCTCCCCGCGCAGATCCTGTGGATCAACCTGCTCACCCACGGCCTGACCGGCGTCGCCTTCGGCGCGGAGCCCGCCGACCCCCGCGACATGTCCCGCCCGCCACGCCCGCGGACCGAGTCCGTGCTCGACGGTCCGTCCCGGGTGGCCCTGGTCGTGGCGACCGTCGCTCTCGCCGTCACGGCACTGGTGGTCGGGGCGACCGCGGCAGGCGGAGTGGCCGACCGACGGACGGCGATCTTCCTCACCCTGGGGCTCGGGCAGCTGGGGGTGGCGCTCGCCCTGCGTGCGCGCGGCCCACGCCGGTGGCGCGAGCGTCGGCTCGAGCTGGCCGTGGCGGCGGCGGCCGCACTCCAGCTCGCCGGGGTCTACCTGCCCGGCGCGGAGGCGCTGCTCGACACGACGAGGCTGCCCTGGACGACGGCCGCTGCGGCCTGCGCCGTCGCCGTGGTGCCCGGGATCGTGGTGGCGCTCCTGCTGGGCGTCGTACGCCGCCGTCGGGGCGCTCGTCCCCGCCGGATGTGACCTCCGGCCCTGCACCCCCGCACCGGTCGGGCGTTGACTCGGGAGTGGCCGGGACTCGACGGGTCCGCGGCCCAGGCACCAGCCAGACCACCACCCAGCCCACCCGTCCAGAGGAGTCGACATGAGCACGCCGATGCGCCACCGCGCCAACCCGATCGCCGAGCTGTTGAGCCGGTTCGACCTCGAGCCCGGCATGGGGCTTGCCCCGTCGGTCCGCGTCGAGGACTACGTCGAGGGCGACACCTACGTGCTGCGGGCGGAGCTGCCGGGCATCGACCCGGACAAGGACGTCGAGATCACCGTCGACCGCGACGTCCTCACGATCTCGGGCGAGCGCCGCGAGGAGGTCAAGGAGCGCAACCGCCAGGAGATGCACTACGGGTCGTTCATGCGCAGCGTCACGCTGCCGGGCGACGCCCGGGAGAAGGACATCAGCGCGTCGTACGCCGACGGCGTCCTGGAGGTGCGCGTCCCGTTCGACGAGGACCAGGACCGCACCCGCCGTATCCCCGTCCGCCGCGCCGAGAGCTGAGGCCGTCGTGTTCGCCTCTGTCGGGGACCGACTGGTCGTCCACGGGCTGCACGTCGGGGACCACGTCCGGGACGCGGAGATCCTGGAGGTGCGCCACGAGGACGGCAGCCCGCCCTACCTCGTGCGGTGGTCCGACACCGGCCACGTGAGCCTGGTGTTCCCCGGGCCCGACGCCGAGGTCCAGCACTTCCAGCACGAGCAGTGACCGCGAGCGGGGCGGGGACGGGGGCACCGCCCCGCCCGCTCGTGCTGGCTGCCGTCAAGGGCGTCCACACGCTGGCCTGGCTCACGGTCGAGGCCTGCGTCGTGCACCTGCTCGTGGCCGGGCTGACCGGGCGGTCGGGGCCGCGGGTGACGGCGTCCGCCGTCGTGGTCGCGGCCGAGACGGCGGTGTTCGCGGGCAACGGGTTCCGGTGCCCGCTGACCGACGTCGCGGAGCGGTACGGCGCGGCCGACGGCTCGGTCACCGACATCTTCCTGCCGGAGTGGTTCGCCCACCGGCTGCCCGCGATCCACGCCCCGCTCCTGGTGCTGATCGCCGCCCTCCACCTGCGGAACCTCCGGGACCGCCGGCAGCGGCCGGCCCTCCGGCGGGCGCCGGGTTGAGATACTGCTCCCATGGCAGTGCACATCACCGGCGACGCGGCCGCCGACAAGGTCCTCGACGAGTCCCCGTTCGCCCTCCTGGTCGGCATGATGCTCGACCAGCAGTACCCCATGGAGCATGCCTTCCGTGGCCCGGCCAAGGTCCTGGACCGGTTCGGGAGCCTCGACCCCGAGGCGATCGCCCACGCCGACCCGGAGGAGTTCGCGGCGATGGCGGCCACCACCCCGGCCATCCACCGGTTCCCGGGGTCGATGTCCGCCAAGCTGCAGGAGCTGGCGCGGATCGTCACCGAGGAGTACGACGGCGACGCCTCCCGCATCTGGACCGGGGCCGCCGACGCCAAGGACCTGCTGAAGCGGATGATGGCGCTGCCCGGCTTCGGCAAGCAGAAGGCCCAGATCTTCATCGCCCTGCTGGCCAAGCAGCGCGGGGTGCGCCCCGAGGGCTGGGAGGCCGTCGTCGGCGACTACGCCCTCGAGGGACACCGCTCGGTGGCCGACGTCGTCGACGGTGCCTCCCTGCAGAAGGTGCGGGACTTCAAGAAGCAGAAGAAGGCCGCCGCCAAGGCGGCCGGCTCCGCCTGAGCGCGCGGTATCCAGCCGCGCCGTACTCCTCGGTGAGGACTCGCAGACGTTCGCGCGGCTCAGGTCACCTGCGCATGCCACTCGTCCTCGCGTTCCTGCCACATGCGGACCTCCGTAGCCCCCCCAGCGACCCTCGAACCGAGCTCGCAGTCGGGGCGCCCGGTCGGGGAGTAGAGGTGTGTCGTCATGTCGCGAGGGCGCATCGCACCGAGGACAGGCCGCGAGCCGCCGGGGCACGGGGGATGGGTCCCAACGGCTCGCGGTGTCGCGCGCGGGCGGGCGGTGGGCGCCCACCTCGCAAGCTAGCTCGACCGTAGACGTCAAGACGATTCTCCTGAAAGGCACTCCGCGGGTGATGTCATGGACGACCTGGAGGACTAGAGAGCCGCCATGGCCGACGAGAATCCGCCGTGGCCGGATGGTCCGGACCGTCCACGCACCCGCTAGCCCCGGGACGCTCACCGACCGGCATCGTCTCTGGCCGACAGGTGAGACTCTGCCTGCGTCTGGCGCTTTCCCCGGCAGGAGCCCGCACACTGACAGCGAAAGCGGCGTTGCTCGGGATATCAGGGGGCGTGGCTTTCGCGACTGGACCGCCTATGGGTCACGCACCCCTAGGCGGTTCCGTCGATTCGGACCCGGATCAGGTCCGATGACGACGAGTTCCGCACGCGACCGACAGTCACCGGTAGCCACTGCTGCGGACCCACTGGAGCAGAACAAGGCCGCCGCCAAGGCGGCCGGCTCCGCCTGAGCGGGGCCGGCCACCCGGCGACGGCCGGGCCACACGCGGTCAGGCGTTGGTCCTCGCCGACTCGGACCGCTCGGTGGCGGCCTGCTCGTTGCGGGCGTCGGTGCGGCGGGACGCGACCAGGCTGGTCGTCGTCGTGACGGCCAGGATCGCCAGGATCACGCCGAGGGACGCGAGCGTCGGCACCGAGGGGACCTCCGGCCAGACCTCGTGGGCCCAGTGCAGCACCAGCTTGACGCCGATGAAGCCGAGGATCGCCGCCAGGCCGTAGGACAGGTGCACCAGCTTGGTCAGCGCCCCCTGGAGCACGAAGTAGAGCGCGCGGAGGCCGAGCAGGGCGAAGGCGTTGGTGGCGAACACCAGGTAGGGGTCGCCCGTGATCCCGTAGACCGCGGGCACCGAGTCGACGGCGAACACCACGTCGGTGGCGAAGACGGCGATCACGACGAGGGCGAGCGGGGTCAGCCAGCGCCGACCGTCGCGGCGTACGACGAGCTTGGTGCCCTCGTAGTCGTCGGTCACCGGCATCACCCGGCGGGTGAGGCGCACGATCCGCATGTCGTCCACGTCGACCTCGTGGTCGTGGCCGGACACCGCGTCGCGGAGCAGCTTGAGGCCGGTGAGCAGCAGGATCGCGCCGAAGACGAGGAACACCCAGTCGAAGCGGTCCAGGGCGGCGGCGCCGAGGGCGATGAAGATGCCGCGCAGCACCAGGGCGCCCACGATCCCGTAGAGCAGGACCCGCTGCTGGAGCACCTTGGGGACCGCGAACGCGGAGAGCAGGAGCATGAAGACGAAGAGGTTGTCCACGCTCAGCGTCTTCTCGACGAGGTAGCCGGTGTAGTACTCCAGGCCGCGGTCGGAGCCGTGGGCGCTCCAGACGTAGACACCGAACATCAGGGGCAGGGCGACGTAGAACGCGGACCAGCCGATGGCCTCGCGCATGGAGACCTCGTGGGGGCGGCGGGTGGCCACGAAGTCGACGACGAGCAGCGCGACGACGGCGCCGATGGTGAGCCACCACAGGGTCGGGGACGCGATGGATTGCAGCACGGGGTTTCTCCTCGAGCACTCAGGGACGCAGGGACTGCTGGACCTGAGGTCTCCCTCGCCGGTGCCCGCCCGGAGGATCCGCTGCGGAGATCGGCGTCCACCCGGGGCGCGATGCGCCGTAGTGACCGGATGGCCTTGGTGAGGTACTCCCCTCGGGGGAGACTGTACGTACCCGCACAAGGTCTTGTCGCTCCGTGGGGGGCGATCTCGACGCAGGTTCTCCGCCGTGGGGAGTGCCGTGGCAGAATGGCGAGAGCGGCTCTTGACTTAACCGGGCCTTGCCGCGCCCCGAAGTCTTCTGACGAGAGGTGTTCGTGTCCTCGCACGCACGCAAGTTGCTCCCCGCAGAGGTGCTGGCGCACCCGGCCATCGTCGCGCTCATCGAGCGTGGCACTCCCGCCGGCAGCGTCACCACCGTCGACCTCCGGCAGGCCAGTGACGACGCCCAGGTCGAGCCCCGCCATCTCAAGGCCCTGCTCGGCCACCTGAGCGGGCTCGGGATCTCCGTGGAGATCGGTGTCGACACCTCCCGCGCGGTCGCGGCGACCTCGGGCGCCCGCAAGACGACCACCGCGGCGACGGCCAAGAAGACCGCCACCAAGGCCGCCGCCAAGCCGGCCGCCAAGAAGGCCCCCGCCAAGAAGGCGGCGGCCGCCAAGGCCGCCGCCGAGCCGGCGCCGGCCGCGGTCGACCTCGAGACCGAGCTGGAGCCGGCGACCATCGGCCCGGACGGCAAGAAGGTCCTGCCCGACCTGCCCGACGCGCAGTTCGAGAAGGACGTCAAGGTCGACCCGACCATCAAGGAGGACGAGAAGCAGGCCTTCACGGTCTCCGCGTCCGACGACACCGACGAGCCCGAGCAGCAGGTCATGGTCGCGGGCGCGACCGCCGACCCGGTCAAGGACTACCTCAAGCAGATCGGCAAGGTGCCCCTCCTCAACGCGGAGATGGAGGTCGAGCTCGCCAAGCGGATCGAGGCCGGCCTCTTCAGCGAGGAGAAGCTCGCCAAGGGCGGCAAGATCAGCCCGAAGATGCTCGAGGAGCTCGAGTGGATCTCCGAGGACGGCCGCCGCGCCAAGAACCACCTCCTCGAGGCCAACCTGCGACTCGTCGTCTCGCTGGCCAAGCGCTACACCGGCCGCGGCATGCTCTTCCTCGACCTGATCCAGGAGGGCAACCTCGGCCTCATCCGCGCCGTGGAGAAGTTCGACTACACCAAGGGCTACAAGTTCTCGACCTACGCCACGTGGTGGATCCGCCAGGCGATCACCCGCGCGATGGCCGACCAGGCGCGCACCATCCGCATCCCGGTCCACATGGTCGAGGTCATCAACAAGCTCGCACGCGTGCAGCGGCAGATGCTCCAGGACCTGGGCCGCGAGCCCACGCCCGAGGAGCTCGCCAAGGAGCTCGACATGACCCCGGAGAAGGTCATCGAGGTCCAGAAGTACGGTCGCGAGCCGATCTCGCTGCACACCCCGCTCGGCGAGGACGGCGACTCCGAGTTCGGTGACCTCATCGAGGACTCCGAGGCCATCGTCCCGGCGGACGCGGTCTCGTTCACCCTCCTCCAGGAGCAGCTGCACGCCGTCCTCGACACGCTCTCCGAGCGCGAGGCAGGCGTGGTCAGCATGCGCTTCGGCCTCACCGACGGCCAGCCCAAGACCCTGGACGAGATCGGCAAGGTCTACGGCGTGACCCGCGAGCGGATCCGCCAGATCGAGTCCAAGACGATGTCCAAGCTGCGGCACCCCAGCCGCTCGCAGGTCCTGCGCGACTACCTGGACTGACCACTCCTTCCGTGCGCACCGCGGCCGCCCTGCTCTCTGCGGGGTTGGCCGCGGTCGCATGTACGGCGCCCGGTGCCGACCGGGAGCCCGACGCGGCCGCGAACGCCTCGCCGTCGCCGTCGGCGTCGGTACCCGCAGAGTCGTCCTCGCCACCGCCGCCTCGGCGGTCCCCGGCCGTGCGGCCCGGCGACCTCCCCGTGTCGGTGGCCGTCGACGCGGTGCGCCACCTCGCCGGCACCGTCGGGCCCCGGCCCGCCACCGGCGCGGCGTACGCACGTGCCGCCCGGTGGGCCACCCGTCAGCTGGAACGGTCCGGCTACGGCGTCCGCCCCCAGGTCGTGGACGTCCCCGGCGGCGTCTCGTGGGGGGTGCCGGTGCCGGCCGGCAGGTCGGTCAACCTCGTGGCGGAGCCGGCCGGCCTCGAGCCCGAGGAGCCGCACCTGGTCGTCGGCGCCCACCTCGACACCGTTCCGCAGGCGCCGGGGGCGGAGGACAACGCCTCGGGCGTCGGCGTCCTGCTGGCGGTGGCCGACGCGGTCGCCACCCGACGGACCCGGCTGCCCGTCGTCTTCGTGCTGTTCGGTGCGGAGGAGCCCCGGGGACCCAGCGACGCCGACCACCACTACGGTTCGCGGCGCTACGTGCGGTCCCTGCCGCCGCGGCAGCGCGCGGCCGTGCGGGGCATGGTGTCGCTGGACCGGGTGGGGGTCGGGACCGTGGTGCCGATCGGCTCGGCGCAGGCCGGCCCGGACCCGGTGGCCGACTCGCTGCAGGCGGCGGCCCGCCGGACCGGGGTCCCGGTGGTCCGCGGCTACGACCGCTCCAGCGACCACTGGCAGTTCGTCCTCGCGGGCCTTCCCGCCGCCCGGATCGGCAGCACGCCGTACGCCGGCTACCACTCGCCGCAGGACACCCCCGACGTCGTCGACCCCGCCCAGCTGGAGCGTGTCGGCCGGCTGGTGCTGGCCTGGCTGGCGGGTGCACGCTGAGGGAGTGTTCCGTCTCTTCGGGCTGTTCGCCGGGCTCGCCGGTGTCACCGACCTCGGCACGGGAGGTCTCGCCGACGAGTCGCTGCGCCGGTGCGTGGTCGCGACGCGTCTCGCGCGCGCCGTCGGCAGTCCCGAGGCCGAGGTCCGGGACGTCATGGCGGTCTCCCTGCTCGAGCATCTCGGGTGCACTGCGTACGCCTGGGAGACGGCCTCGGTCTGGGGGGACGACGTGCCCGTCACGAGGGCGTTGCTGCGCTCGGACGGCGCGTCGGCCACCGACCTGGTCACCTCCGTCGTGCCGGCCGTCGCCACGGCCACCGGCCGGTCGCGGGGCAGCGTGGCGGCCACCATGCTGCGCACGATGCCGCGGCTGGCCCGCGACGCCCCCGTCGCGACCTGCGAGGTGGCCGCCGAGGCCGGCCGGGCCCTGGGGCTGAGCCCGACGGCGGTCGCCTCCCTGGCGCACATGACGGCCATGTGGAACGGCCGCGGGGTCCCGCGGGTGGACGGCGAGCGGATCCCGTTCCCGGCCCGCGCGATGCACGTGGCAGGGGTCGTCGCGATGTTCCTCGACCCCGACGGACCCCCGGGCGTCGCCCGCCAGCTTCGCCGTCGACGCGGTGGCGAGCTGGACCCGCGGCTGGTCGACGTCGCGCTCGCCGAGCTGCCGGCGCTCGTCGGGGGCCTCGACACCACCGACCCGCTCGACCTCGTGCTGGACCTCGAGCCCGACCCGGTCGTCCGGGTGGATGCTGCGCGCCGCCTCGAGGTCGCCCGGGTCTGCGGCGACCTCGTCGACCTCAAGAGCCCCTGGCTCACCGGGCACTCGTCGGCCGTCGCCGACCTCGCCGGCACCGCGGCCGGAGTGCTGGGGCTGGACGACCCCGAGGAGCTCCGCATGGCGGGACACCTGCACGACGTGGGCCGGGTCGGGCTGCCCGGGCGGATCTGGGACTGCCCGAGGCCGTGGACCGCGGCGGAGCGGGACCAGATCAGGCTGCACCCCTACTACTCCGAGCGTGCCCTCCTGCGGGTCCCCGAGCTGGCCGGGGTCGCGGAGCTGGTGGGCGCGCACCACGAGAGGTGCGACGGCAGCGGCTACCACCGCGGCCGGCGCGCGGACCAGCTCCCCATGGCCGCGCGCGTGCTGGCGACGGCCGACGCCCTGAGGCTGCTGGTCGAGCCGCGTCCCCACCGTGCGGGTCTCGGTGCCGGGGAGGCCACCGCCCGGCTGGACGCCGAGGTCAGGGCGGGGCGGCTGGACGCCGACGCGGTCGCCGCCGTCCTCTCGGCGGCCGGTGGCGCGGGGAGCCCGAGGCGGGCCGGTGCGGCCGGACTCACGCCCCGCCAGGTCGAGGTGCTGCGCCTGCTCTGCCACGGGCTGTCCAACCGGGAGATCGCACAGCGGCTGGTCCTGTCCCCGCGCACGGTGGACCGCCACGTCGCGGACATCTACGAGCGGATCGGCGCCTCGAGCCGCGCGGCGGCCGCCCTGTTCGCCATGGAGCACGGACTGGTCGGCACCCTCGCGGACGACGGACCTGGGTAGAACCGCACATGTGGCGGTCCCTCGCCGGCCGCACGCTGGACCACATGACCGCAACAGCGAACGTCCTCGACAGCCAGCGACTGGTGACGCGACGCTTCGTCGCCCTCGCGACGGCGGAGCTCGCCTACTTCACGGCGGACGGCGTCGCGATCCTGGCCCTGCCGCTGCACGTCACGGGCCCCCTGGGGTCGTCCGAGCGCGGGGCGGGGCTGGCCTTCGGCGCCTTCGCCGTGACGGCGCTCCTCCTGCGACCTCTCGCCGGCCGTCTGGCGGACTTGCGGGGCCGGCGGCCCCTGATGACCGGCGGCGCCGCGCTGGCCGCCCTGGCGTACGCCGCCACGGCGTACGCCGACTCGCTGGCGCTGGTGGTCCTCCTGCGCCTGGTGCTCGGGGTCGCCGAGGCGGCGTTCTTCGTGGCCGCGATGGCGGCCCTCGCCGACCTCACCCCGGAGGGCAGGCTGGGGGAGGCGCTGAGCTACAACTCGCTGGGCCTCTACGTCGGTCTCGCGGCCGGTCCGCCGCTCGCTGAGCTCCTCGTCGCCACCGGCGGCTTCCGGGTGGCCTGGCTGGGCGCCGCCCTGCTCAACGTGGCGGCCGTGGCGCTGCTGCGGCTCGTCGGCGAGACCCGGCCCCCCTCCGCCCACGAGGCCGACGGGACGCTCGTCCACCGGCCCGCGCTCGCGCCGGCCCTGGGCTTCCTGGTGTCGATCGTGGCGATGGGCACGTTCCTGGCGTTCATCACGCTCCACGCGCAGGACGTCGGCCTGGCGGGCACGAGCCTGCCGATGGTCGTCTACGGCACCACCGTGGTGTTCGGCCGGCTCGCCTGCGGCCGGTTCATCGACCGCGTGCGACCGCTCGTCCTCGCGTCGGGGGCACTCGCCGCGATGGGAGGCGGCCTGCTGGTGCTCGCCCTCGCCACCACCCCGACCGCGGTGCTGGTGGGGTCGGCGATGACCGCGGCCGGGGTCGTGTTCAGCACCCCGGCGTTCTTCTCGGCGATCTTCGCGACCGCAGCGCCCGAGCAGCGGGGGGCCGCGTCCGCGACGGCGAGCATGGCCCTCGACCTCGGTCTCGCCGGCGGTCCCGTCGCGGCCGGCCTGGTGGCCGAGAGGCACGGGATCGCCGGTGCCTTCGCCGCGGCCGCGATCGTCACCTGCGCGGGTGCCGGGTGGACGCTCTCCCTGGCCCGTCGCCGGGTGCGGCCGTCGCCGGCGCCACGGGCCTGACGCGGTCAGCCGCCGGAGCGGACGTCGGCGAGGACCTCCCGCGCGGCCGCGCCCCGCAGCGGCCGCGGGGTGAACGTCGCGTCCATGCGGTAGGGCGCCAGCGCCACGTCGACCACCCGGTCGCCGGTGATCGTCGCGGTCAGGACGACCCCCTCCATCGTCTGCTCCATGAAGTCCATGTCGAAGACGAAGTTGCCCAGGGAGTGCGCGATGGTCGCCCCACGGTGCCGCTCCACCGACTGGACCCAGTGGGGGTGGCCGCCGACCACCAGGTCGGCCCCGGCGTCCACCAGGCGGCGCCCCACGAGGCGCTGGACCGGCTCGGGCCGGTGCGTGTACTGGGTGCCCCAGTGGGGGAGCACCACCACCACGTCGACCCGCCGGTCCAGGCGTCGTACGGCAGCCAGCACGTGCCGCAGGTCGGCGGGCTGCAGGGGGCCCGTGCGTGGCGGCATCCGCACCGACAGGGCGCCGGGTGTCGTCGGCGTGGCTCGCGGGGTCTCACCGATGGCGTTGAAGCCCAGCAGTCCCACCCGTACGCCGTCCCGCTCGACGACGGCGGGCCGGGTGGCCGCCGCGAGGTCGCGGCCGGCGCCGAACCGCGCGATGCCCGAGCCGCGGAAGGCCTCGAGGGTGCGCAGGAGGGCGCGCTGCCCGTAGTCGCCGACGTGGTTGTTGGCCAGCGACAACGCGTCGAAGCCCGCCGCGGCCAGGCCGTCGAGGACGCCCGGGTCCGCCGCGAAGCTGTCGCCGCCCTGGGTGGGGGAGCCGTCGGTCGACAGGGTGCTCTCGAGGGTGCCGATGGTGATGTCGGCCCGCCGCAGCAGCGGGCGCATCGCCCGCATGGTCACGGTGGGGTCGGCGTGGGCGGCCGCGACGCCGCGGCCGAGCATCACGTCGCCGACGACGGCCAGCGTGACGGTGGGAGGCTCCTCGGCGGACGCGGCGACCTCGGGCGGAGGAGTCGTCGACGAGGCCTCCGGCGTGTCGGAGGCTGACGGCGTGGACCCGGGCGCGTCGGGCGTCGCCCCGGGGCCGGGGGAGCAGGCCGCGAGCGCCGCTGCCGCCAGGGCTGCCGCCAGCACGCGGCGTACGACGGGAGCGGCCCTCATGCCCTCACGCTACTCACGGCACCTCTCGGGATGGGGCTGCGTCGGCCGTGCCCGGTTAGCCTTCAGGTGGGCACGGGACGGGGCCGGGCCGTCGACGAGGGGAGCCGCCATGCAGCGCACGATGACGAGGTTCGTGACCGGGCTTGCCGCGGGACTGGCGCTGGCGCTCGTCCCGGTGGCCGCGGACGCGACGACGCAGACCCTCCAGGACGCCGCGGAGACGCCCGAGTCGCGCACCGACGTGCTGTCGACCACGGTGCGGCACTCGGAGTCGCAGGTGGTCGTGCGGGTGCGGTTCGCAGACCTGCGCCGTCGCAACGACGCGGGTCTGAGCGCCTACGTCGACGTCGACCGGGGCCGTCGTGGGCCGGAGTACGTCCTCAACACCGGGCTCTCCTCGGGCACCGACTACCAGCTCGCGGAGGTGCGCCGGTGGCGGGCGTCCGGGGCCCCCCTCCAGTGCGAGCACTCCGTGCGGCTGCGGTGGTTCAAGGACGTCGCCGTGCTCCGGGTGTCCCGGGACTGCCTCGACGACCCGTCGTCGGTGCGGGTGAGCGTCCTGATGACCGACGTGTACGACGGCGTCAACGCCGTCGTCGACTGGTCACCGGCGACGCGTCGCTTCGGCACCTGGCTCGCGCCCAGCTGAGGCCGGGACCGGGTCCGCGGCTGCGTGGCGTCAGCCGGCCGCGACCAGGGCGACGGCGACGCCGCAGAACGCCAGGCCGAGCCCCTGGAGCCCATGGACCCGTTCGTGCAGGAAGGCCGCGGCCAGCAGGATCGTGACCGCGGGGTAGAACGAGGTCACGACGGCCGCGACCGTCAGCAGTCCCGTCTGGGTGGCGAGCAGGAAGCACGCCACCCCCGCCGTGGCGAGCAGCCCGGCCACCAGGCCCCACAGCTCGCTGGCGTGCCGGGGGACCCAGCCAGCGCGCAGCACGGTGGCCGTGAGCGCCACCGCCACCAGCGCGACCGCCTGGGTGACCGCCGTGGGCCACCAGCCCGCCTCGTCCGGGATCTGGCCGGTGGCGGCGAACAGCAGCCCGAAACCGGCGCCGGCGAGCACGCCGTCCAGCAGCCCGGCGGCCAGCCCGCCAGCGCCGCCCGGCTCCCGGCTGACCAGCCAGATGCCGGGGAGCGCGGCGAGGATGCCCGCCCAGACCAGCGACGAGGGCCGCTCGCCGGTGGCGACGGCCACGACCACGGGCAGCAGCGCCGCCCCCACCGCGGAGACCGGCGCCACCACGCCCATGCGTCCGGCGGCGAAGCCGCGGTAGAGGAAGGCGCCGCCGGTGCCGCTGCCCACACCGGCCAAGGCGCCCCAGGCGAGGTCGGTGCCGGTGGCCTCCCCGGGCACGGCGACGGCGAGCACGAGGGCGCCGGCCAGGGACCCGCCGGCGCCGACGAAGGCGACCGGCCACGCCGACGTACGACGCGAGGCGAGACCGCCGATGAAGTCCGAGAGGCCGTAGGCCACGGCCGCCCCGAGCGCCAGCAGCACGCCCATCAGGGCGTCACCGCGACACCCACCACCCAGGTGAGCGCGGCGAGGACGGCCGCCACGGCCTCGATGAAGATCGACACGCCCACGGCCTTGAGGGCGTGCACGGTGGCCGGCCAGGCCGCAGCGCCGCCCACCCGGCGCCGCTCGGCGGCGTAGACCCCCAGCACGAAGCCGGCGAAGAGGCCCACGACCGGGACCACGAAGAAGCCGACGAACCCGAGGGCCCCGCCGAACAGCAGGGTCGAGCGGGGTACGCCGACCTCCTTGAGGCGCCGACCGGGCAGGGCGTACTTCACGACCGAGCCCAGCACGATGAACGTCGCCGCGACCGCGAACACCATCCAGGCGGTGGACGTGCCGACCTCGCTCGCCCAGACGAGGATCGCGCCCAGGACCAGGATCGAGCCGGGCAGGACGGGCACCACGATGCCGACGATGCCGACGGCGATGAGGACGGCGATCAGGACTTCGGTGAGGGTCACGCGGGGGAGCCTTCCACAGCGCTCGGCCGTCGGGTGCGGGGACGGGCCCTGCGCGAAATGACGAGCGGCCCCGGACGTGGAGTCCGGGGCCGCTGGAGTGGTCTGGGGTCGGGGGAGCTCAGTCCTCGGTGGCGGGGGTGGCCGCGAGCTTGTGGGTCTCGTCCTGCACGGACGAGGCCACCTCACGGAGCTTGTCGCCGTGCTCCCGGGCGTGGTGGGCGCAGAACAGCAGCTCGCCACCGGTCTGGAGCTCCACCCGCAGGTAGGCCTGGGCACCGCAGCGGTCGCAGCGGTCGCCTGCCGTCAGGGCGGCGGGCTGGGGGGCAATGGCAGTGGTCACATCGGCCTCATTTCTCTCCATCGGTGTCTGGCCCAACGTAGCCCCCGGGGAAAAGATTCCCCGCAGGTGGTTCGGTACTGACCTGTCCAGTCTTGCACTTCTTCCGGTACCCCGTGCTGGTTGTTCGTAACCGTGGGACAACTGGATCGGTGCTTGATCGAACGTTGCGTGCGTCCTGCCTGTTCCTGTGACCTACGACGCTAGACCCGACCCGGACGGTTCCGTGGCAGCGTGCCTTGCGTCGTCGTACGGCGTGTCGCGGGTAGGTTCTTCCCTTGTGGCAGCACCGGCAGACAACACCTACAACGCAGCGCACCTGCTCGTCCTCGAGGGGCTCGAGGCGGTCCGCAAGCGGCCCGGCATGTACATCGGGTCCACGGACACCCGCGGACTGATGCACTGCCTGTGGGAGATCATCGACAACGGCGTGGACGAGGCCCTCGCGGGCGTGGCGCACCGGGTCGAGGTGACCCTGCACCCCGACGGGTCCGTCGAGGTGCACGACGACGGCCGCGGCATCCCGACCGACAAGGAGCCCAAGACGGGGCTCCCCGGCGTCGAGGTGGTCGCCACCAAGCTGCACGCCGGCGGCAAGTTCGGCGGCGGCTCCTACGTCGCCACCGGCGGGCTGCACGGCGTCGGCTTGTCGGTCGTCAACGCCCTCTCCTCGCGGATGGACATCGACGTCGACCGCTCGCCCTCCCAACTGGGCATCTCCTTCCAGCGGGGCGTCCCGGGCACCTTCGACGGCGACGGGCCGGGTGCCACCTTCACCTCCGGCTCGGGGATGTCCCGCAAGGGCAAGCGGGTCGCCAAGGGCAAGACCGGCA
Organism: Nocardioides sediminis; assembly: GCF_003047295.1. Taxonomy (GTDB): domain Bacteria; phylum Actinomycetota; class Actinomycetes; order Propionibacteriales; family Nocardioidaceae; genus Nocardioides; species Nocardioides sediminis. The sequence continues at coordinate 2,053 of NZ_PZYZ01000003.1, read as the reverse complement.
CCCGGATCCACTTCTGGCCCGACCGGCAGATCTTCACCAAGGACGCCACCTTCGAGTTCGAGGGGCTGCTGGGCCGCGCCCGCCAGACGTCGTACATCGTCCCGGGGCTCGAGCTGGTCATCCGCGACCTGCGGGGCCCCGAGCTGGTGGAGGAGAAGTTCCTCCACGAGGGCGGCATCTCGGAGTTCGCCGACTACCTCTCCGCGGGCGAGCCGGTCACCGAGATCCTGCGGCTGCAGGGCAGCGACACCTTCACCGAGACCGTCCCGCTGCTCGACGACCAGGGGCACATGACCCCCCAGGAGGTCGAGCGGGAGCTCGCCGTCGACGTGGCGCTGCGCTGGTCCAACACCTACGACACCCAGGTCCGCTCCTACGTCAACGTGATCGCCACCCCCAAGGGCGGCACCCACCTGAGCGGTTTCGAGCAGGCCGTCACCGCGACCTTCAACGACGTGATGCGCGCGGCCAAGGTGCTCAAGGTCAACGACGACAACGTCATCAAGGACGACGTCCTCGAGGGCATGACCGCCGTGGTGACCGTGCGGCTGGCCGAGCCGCAGTTCGAGGGCCAGACCAAGGAGATCCTCGGCACTCCGGCCGCGCGGACGGTCGTGCGCAAGGTGGTCGCCGCGGAGCTGAAGAAGTTCCTCACCTCGACCAAGCGTGCCGAGAAGGCGCAGGCCAAGCTGGTCATGGAGAAGGTCGTCGGCGCCTCGAAGACCCGGATCGCCGCCAAGCAGCACAAGGAGACCCAGCGTCGCAAGAACGCCCTGGAGTCCTCCGCGCTCCCGGCCAAGCTCGCCGACTGCCGGGCCGGCGACAACGAGCGCACCGAGCTGTTCATCGTCGAGGGTGACTCGGCGCTGGGCACGGCCAAGCTGGCCCGCAACTCCGAGTACCAGGCGCTGCTGCCGATCCGCGGCAAGATCCTCAACGTCCAGAAGGCCTCGGTCGGCGACATGCTCAAGAACGCCGAGTGCGCCGCGATCATCCAGGTCGTCGGCGCCGGCTCGGGACGCACGTTCGACCTCGACGCCGCCCGCTACGGCCGGATCATCTTCATGGCCGACGCCGACTCCGACGGCGCCCACATCCGCTGCCTGCTCGCCACGCTGTTCTTCAAGTACATGCCCGAGCTGATCACCGCGGGCCGCGTCTACACCGCGGTCCCGCCGCTGCACCGCATCGAGATCTCCAACCCCAAGAAGGGGATGGACAAGTACCTCTACACCTACTCCGACGACGAGCTGCAGAGGAAGCTGGCGGAGCTGAAGAAGAAGAACGTGCGCTGGAAGGACCCGGTGCAGCGCTACAAGGGCCTCGGCGAGATGGACGCCGACCAGCTGGCCGAGACCACCATGGACCCCCGCCACCGCACTCTGCGCCGCCTGACCGTCGACGACGCCGAGGTCTCCTCGCACGTCTTCGAGCTGCTCATGGGCTCCGACGTCGCGCCGCGCAAGGAGTTCATCGTCCAGGGCGCCTACGACGTGGACATGGAGACGCTGGACGCGTGAGCCGCTTCGTCCGGTTCCAGGCCGTGGAGCCGTCGGACCGGGGCATCCACGTCGGCGTCTTCGGGCTGGTCAACGTGCTCGGACGCGGGGGCTTGCTCAACGAGGCCGACGAGGCCTACCGAGTGCGGACGAACCGGTGGCTCGACGACGCCTACACCGACCCCTCGACCGTCGACCCGACGGTCTACGACCGCGCGGTCAACCCGCAGGCCGTGGCGTGGTTCAAGGTGCCCGCCGCCGACCACCTCGTTGACGCCACGCGCGGGCACCTCGAGATCCTGGACCGCCACGGCGTCGCCTGGGTGCGCGTCGAGTCCGACGACCCCGGGCTGGTCGTCTACGAGGACGAGCACCAGGTGGTCGTCGTACCGCGTTGAGGGACGGGCGCGCGTCGATGCACTTCCACGCGTGTGCGTGGAAGCTCACGCCCGGCACCCCTGAACCGCCCCGGGTTTGATGCTCACCGGGTGGTTGTCACGCCCTGTGGGGCGTGGGGCTGATCGTAGTAGTCGTTCTCGGCCTCGAGTGGTGGT
>NZ_PZYZ01000029.1 GCF_003047295.1 Nocardioides sediminis | reverse complement strand
CTTTACTCCCTTCCTCCCCGCTGAAAGTACTTTACAACCCGAAGGCCTTCTTCATACACGCGGCATGGCTGCATCAGGCTTGCGCCCATTGTGCAATATTCCCCACTGCTGCCTCCCGTAGGAGTCTGGACCGTGTCTCAGTTCCAGTGTGGCTGGTCATCCTCTCAGACCAGCTAGGGATCGTCGCCTAGGTGAGCCGTTACCCCACCTACTAGCTAATCCCATCTGGGCACATCCGATGGCAAGAGGCCCGAAGGTCCCCCTCTTTGGTCTTGCGACGTTATGCGGTATTAGCTACCGTTTCCAGTAGTTATCCCCCTCCATCAGGCAGTTTCCCAGACATTACTCACCCGTCCGCCACTCGTCAGCAAAGAAGCAAGCTTCTTCCTGTTACCGTTCGACTTGCATGTGTTAGGGTTTTCGTAAACTGGCAGCCGCTTAATCGAGACAACTTCAATGTGAATTTCACGGTAAAAAACATCGGTAATAAATTCTATCGTAGCCACAGCCAAAGAAATCTTGAAGTCACGCCGCCAAGCCCGGGA
>NZ_PZYZ01000028.1 GCF_003047295.1 Nocardioides sediminis | reverse complement strand
ACGCCACACCGGCGGTTAATTTTAATGCGTTCCATTGATAATCCAACTCGGCTTCATAACCTTTCGTTTTTAAGGTTCCCGCATTGCTAATGATACTGTTGGTCGTTTGATAGAAGTTTTTAACTCTTTGCTCGAACACGCTGCCTTTTAAATTAAAATCGGCATATTTCCATTCAAAACCGACTTCCGCCAAACGTACGTCTTCGGTTTTCAATTTAGGATCGATAAAACGTAAGCCTCTGGCTTTATCTAATGAACCGCGGTTATCGGTTATGGTATTTGCCGAAGCTAAAATAGGGCTGCGACTTGCATAATTTAATTTAGCATTCAAAGCAAAATTCGGTGTAATGTCCCAAATCAATCCGAAACTCGGATTTAATCTTTTATCGGATACCGATTTATTACCGGCAAGCGGTTTACCGTTTTTATCCACTTTACCCGCTGTATCCAAATCATAGTAATCATAACGTAACCCTGTGGTTAAGGTCAGCACTTTACCTAAAGACCAAATCCCTTCGGCATATAATCCGTATTCGAATTTTTGTTCGCCTTTAATATTGCCGAACGAATTCTGACTACCTGTCTGCTCTTTAC
>NZ_PZYZ01000027.1 GCF_003047295.1 Nocardioides sediminis | reverse complement strand
ACTAACTTAACCGACTACGGTTGCTTCGTTGAAATTTTAGACGGTGTTGAAGGTTTAGTTCACGTTTCAGAAATGGACTGGACAAACAAAAACATTCACCCGTCTAAAGTGGTTAGCGTAGGCGATGTAGTTGAAGTAATGGTTCTTGAAGTTGATGAAGAACGTCGTCGTATCTCATTAGGTTTAAAACAATGTAAAGCAAACCCTTGGGAACACTTCGCAGCAACTCACAACAAAAACGATAAAGTGACAGGTAAAATCAAATCTATCACTGATTTCGGTATCTTCATCGGTCTTGAAGGCGGTATCGACGGTTTAGTTCACTTATCTGACATTTCTTGGAATGCGACAGGTGAAGAAGCTGTTCGTAACTACAAAAAAGGTGACGAAGTAGAAGCTGTTGTATTACAAGTTGATGCGGTTAAAGAACGTATTTCTTTAGGTATCAAACAATTAGAATCGGATCCGTTCACTAACTTCGTAGAAAGCACTAAAAAAGGTGCAATCTTGACTGGTAAAGTTGTAGAAGTTGATGCGAAAGGCGTTAAAGTTGAATTAGAAGGCGGCGTGGAAGCATTTATCCGTGCTAACGAAGCAACTCGTGAC
>NZ_PZYZ01000026.1 GCF_003047295.1 Nocardioides sediminis | reverse complement strand
TAACGAATCAACAACAAAATTCCACAAATTAAAAGCATCAACTATTTTAGGTGCAGGTGTTGAGTACGCAATTCTTCCTGAATTAGCGGCACGTGTTGAATACCAATACTTAAACAAAGCGGGTAACTTAAATAAAGCATTAGTTCGTTCAGGCACACAAGATGTGGACTTCCAATATGCTCCTGATATCCACTCTGTAACAGCAGGTTTATCATACCGTTTCGGTCAAGGCGCTGTAGCACCAGTTGTTGAGCCAGAAGTTGTAACTAAAAACTTCGCATTCAGCTCAGACGTTTTATTTGATTTCGGTAAATCAAGCTTAAAACCAGCAGCAGCAACAGCTTTAGACGCAGCTAACACTGAAATCGCTAACTTAGGTTTAGCAACTCCAGCTATCCAAGTTAACGGTTATACAGACCGTATCGGTAAAGAAGCTTCAAACTTAAAACTTTCACAACGCCGTGCAGAAACTGTAGCTAACTACTTAGTTTCTAAAGGTCAAAACCCTGCAAACGTAACTGCAGTAGGTTACGGTGAAGCAAACCCAGTAACCGGCGCAACATGTGATGCAGTTAAAGGTCGTAAAGCATTAATCGCTTGCTTAGCACCGGA
>NZ_PZYZ01000025.1 GCF_003047295.1 Nocardioides sediminis | reverse complement strand
TTCCGATCTCATTAGTACCGGTTAGCTCAACGCATCGCTGCGCTTACACACCCGGCCTATCAACGTCGTCGTCTTCAACGTTCCTTCAGGACTCTCAAGGAGTCAGGGAGAACTCATCTCGGGGCAAGTTTCGTGCTTAGATGCTTTCAGCACTTATCTCTTCCGCATTTAGCTACCGGGCAGTGCCATTGGCATGACAACCCGAACACCAGTGATGCGTCCACTCCGGTCCTCTCGTACTAGGAGCAGCCCCCCTCAGTTCTCCAGCGCCCACGGCAGATAGGGACCGAACTGTCTCACGACGTTCTAAACCCAGCTCGCGTACCACTTTAAATGGCGAACAGCCATACCCTTGGGACCTACTTCAGCCCCAGGATGTGATGAGCCGACATCGAGGTGCCAAACACCGCCGTCGATATGAACTCTTGGGCGGTATCAGCCTGTTATCCCCGGAGTACCTTTTATCCGTTGAGCGATGGCCCTTCCATTCAGAACCACCGGATCACTATGACCTGCTTTCGCACCTGCTCGCGCCGTCACGCTCGCAGTCAAGCTGGCTTATGCCATTGCACTAACCTCCTGATGTCCGACCAGGATTAGCCAACCTTCGTGCTCCTC
>NZ_PZYZ01000024.1 GCF_003047295.1 Nocardioides sediminis | reverse complement strand
GTTTAAGTGAACTTTAACTTCGTGTTCGCCGGTTGTGCGAAGCGGACCTTCACCTAAACGAACTTCTGATTTAGCTACTGCAACGCCTGCCGCTGTTAATGCATCAGCGATATCTTTTGCAGAGATTGAACCGAATAAACGACCGTCATCACCTGCTGTTGCAGATACTGATACTGCTGCGATTTCAGCAATTTTAGCTGCACGAGCTTGTGCTGCCGCTAACGCTTCAGCCGCTTTCGCTTCTAACTCGGCACGACGTGCTTCGAAGTGAGCGATGTTTGCTGCTGTTGCCATAACCGCTTTACCTTGTGGGATTAAGAAGTTACGTGCAAAACCTGATTTAACAGTTACTTGGTCGCCCACAGAACCTAAGTGAGCAACTTTATCTAATAAAATAACTTGCATTGTACTCGACCTCTCTATTACTGATGGTTGTCAGTGTATGGAAGTAACGCTAAGTAACGAGCGCGTTTGATTGCGCGAGCTAATTGACGTTGATACTTCGCACGAGTACCAGTGATACGGCTAGGAACAATCTTGCCGCTTTCAGAAATGTAGTTCTTTAATGTAGCGATATCTTTGTAATCGATCTCAACAACATTTTCCGCTGTGAAACGGCAGAACTTACGACGACGGAAATAACGTGCCATTTGGC
>NZ_PZYZ01000023.1 GCF_003047295.1 Nocardioides sediminis | reverse complement strand
GACGGTTTTTAGCGTAGTCAGCTTCAGTGTGACCTAACACAGCCGGTTTTTCTTCACCGTAAGAAACAGTTGAAACTTGGTTAGCACCTTTAGTTGCTAAGTAGTTTTTAACTGCGTCTGCACGACGTTGACCTAATGCGATGTTGTACTCTGGAGTACCACGTTCGTCAGCGTGACCAGCAACAGTTACTTTACCGTTTGCAGATGTTAAGTATGCAGCGTGTGCATCTAAAAGTTGTTGGTACTCACCTTCAACTGCGTAGCTATCGAAACCGAAGTACACAGTGTTGTAACGAGTTTGTAAGTCTTCAGCAGTCATACCGCCGAATTGACCTGCGTTTGCGTTAGCATTTGCGTTAGCATTGTCTGATGAGCTGCTGCAAGCTGCTAATACGAATGCTGGTGCCGCAATCATCAATACTTTAGCTAGTTTTTTCATTTGTTGCTCCTAAAAAGAATTTTATTTTATTTAGTCAAATACGGTGACCAAGCAGGAAACTTAAATTGTCCACCTGCTCCCGGCAAGTTAGCTTTGAAACGGCCATCTGCGGACACCAATTGTAGCACTTTGCTCGTACCTTTGGTAGAGCTATAAATAACCATAATACCATTTGGCGAAATACTTGGACTTTCATCTAAGAACGTTGAACTCAATACTTCCGTGCCACCCGAAGCGAGATCGCGTTTTACTACTTTATCACCG
>NZ_PZYZ01000022.1 GCF_003047295.1 Nocardioides sediminis | reverse complement strand
ACCACGCCCGCACCTACTGTACGACCACCTTCACGAATCGCAAAACGTAAACCTTCGTCCATCGCGATTGGGTGAATTAAGCTCACAGTCATTTTGATGTTGTCGCCCGGCATTACCATCTCAACACCTTCCGGTAACTCGATTGTACCTGTTACGTCCGTTGTACGGAAGTAGAACTGTGGACGGTAACCTTTGAAGAATGGAGTATGACGACCACCTTCTTCTTTTGATAATACGTAAACTTCTGATTCGAAGTCTGTGTGCGGAGTGATTGTACCCGGTTTCGCTAATACTTGACCACGTTCGATTTCTTCACGTTTTGTACCACGTAATAATGCACCAACGTTTTCCCCCGCACGACCTTCGTCTAATAATTTACGGAACATCTCAACACCGGTTACGGTTGTTTTCGTAGTTTCTTTGATACCTACGATTTCAACTTCTTCACCTGATTTGATGATACCACGTTCAACACGGCCTGTTACTACCGTACCACGACCAGAAATTGAGAATACGTCTTCGATTGGTAATAAGAACGGTTTATCAATTGCACGCTCCGGCTCTGGAATGTATGTATCTAAGTGGTGTGCTAACTCAAGAATTTTTTCTTCCCACTCCGGCACGCCGTTTAACGCTTGTAACGCTGAACCACGTACGATTGGTGTATCGTCACCTGGGAAGTCATATTGAGAAAGAAGTTCACGTACTTCCATTTCTACTAATTCTAATAATTC
>NZ_PZYZ01000021.1 GCF_003047295.1 Nocardioides sediminis | reverse complement strand
TGCCGCGACGAGTGCACGCTCAGCCGAGGTGCGCGCACGCCTGAGAGTCCGGTCAGCGACGGCGCTCAGCCCATGTCGCATGCCTCGCGGTGGTGCAACGCAGCGTGTGCAGCCTGTGAGACGAGCCAACACTCCACGGAGCCGCCGCGAACACCCGACGCACACCGAGCATCCATGGGACGGTGACGCGCAAGAGCCCGGTGTGTGGGAGGGCTAGTGAAGGAGTGCGCATGGACCCGCGCGAGAGCAGGCGCCGCGCCCACCGGTTCGTGGCGCTGCGGATCAACACCTTGGGCTGCCTGTTGCTCCTGACGCCAGTGATCCTCTGGAGTGCCGTGCTGGGCATGTCCGCCCTTCTCGTGGCCTTGTGGTGGGCGGGCACCATCGGCGCTCGATCCGCGAATGCGTGGGCGGTGGCGCGCGCGAGGGGGGTGCCCGGTCGAGCGGCGGCGACCTCGGCGGGCTGGGGACGAGCTGCCGCGGTGTTGGTCCTCGCTGTGGCATCGGCGGTGCTGACCGCGTCCGCGCTGCGAGAGCTCACCGTGCTGGGTGACTGGGTGGGCGCACCCGACATCGCGAGGCCTGTGGCGGGGGCGCTGGCCATCATCCTGGTCGGGGCGCTTGCGGGGACTGCAGCGCTGGTCGCCTTGTCCCGGTCTCGCGCCCTGATCGGTGCGGCCGCCGGACAGGACGAGCTGCCCGAGCGGCAGCGAGCTGGGGTGGGCCGGGCCGGAGGACGGCGCGCTGCAGCGGTCGTCGTCGCCGCCGTCCTTGGTGTCGTGAACGTGGTGGTGCTGACCAGTGTCACGTCGCTCGGCGAGTGGGTGGGAGACGGCGCGGGCGAGAGGATCGTCGCTGTGACCGTCCTGGCGCTTGCGTTCGCGATGCCGACGGCAGCCGTTTGGTACGCCGATCGCACGGCCGACCCCGAGCAGGAGCCGTGACTGTCAGGGGACAGCTGGGCGCCTGCATCGAATCG
>NZ_PZYZ01000020.1 GCF_003047295.1 Nocardioides sediminis | reverse complement strand
ACCCGGCTGTGCCGGGACCGGTGCCACTACTGCACGTTCGTCGAGACGCCCGCGCAGGCCGAGCGCGAAGGCCGGGCGCCGTACATGTCTCCCGACGAGATCCTCGAGGTCGCCCGCGAGGGTGCGGAGCTGGGTTGCCTCGAGGCGCTGCTGACCCTCGGCGACCGTCCGGAGGACCGGTGGCCCGAGGCACGCGCGTGGCTCGACGAGCAGGGCTACGACTCCACCCTGTCCTACGTCCGCGCGATGGCGGTGCGGATCCTGGAGGAGACCGGGCTGCTGCCGCACGTCAATCCCGGCGTCATGTCGTGGGAGGAGATGACGCGGCTCAAGCCGGTCTCGCCGTCCATGGGGATGATGCTCGAGACCACGTCGCGCCGGCTCTTCGAGACCAAGGGACTGGCCCACTTCGGGTCGCCCGACAAGGACCCCGACGTGCGGCTGCGGGTGCTGGAGGACGCCGGGCGGATCTCGGTCCCGTTCACCTCCGGCCTGCTCGTCGGCATCGGCGAGACACTGGCCGAGCGCGCCGAGACGGTCTTTGCCCTGCGATCCGTGGGGCGTCGGTACGGCGGCCTGCAGGAAGTCATCGTCCAGAACTTCCGCGCCAAGCCCGACACCGCGATGCGGCACGTCGACGACCTCGGGCTCGACGAGTACCGCGCCGCCATCGCGGTGACGCGGATCGTGCTCGGCCCCAAGGCTCGCGTGCAGGCGCCGCCCAACCTGGTCGACAGCTCGGAGGGGTCGGACGAGTGCCGGCTGCTGCTCGAGGCGGGGATCGACGACTGGGGCGGGGTGTCCCCGCTGACGCCCGACCACGTCAACCCCGAGCGGCCCTGGCCGTCGCTGGACCGGCTGCGGGCGGTCACGGCGGAGTGCGGCCTGGAGCTGCGGCCGCGGCTGACGGTGCACCCGGAGTACGTGCGCGCCGGCGAGCCGTGGCTCGACCCCCGCATCTCGGCGCACGTCGCCGCGCTCGCGGGCCCGGACGGCCTGGCCCGCGACGGCGTACGTCCGACAGGGTTGCCGTGGCAGGAGCCGGACGGCGGCCCGGCCGGGCACGCCGGGGGGACGGGTCGCACCGACCTGCACGCCTCCATCGACACCGAGGGCCGCTCGGCCGACCGGCGTGGAGACTTCGACGACGTGTACGGCGACTGGGACGCGCTGCGCGAGGCCG